>CAWIHS010000001.1:0-1073961 GCA_963836005.1 uncultured Gammaproteobacteria bacterium
ACAATAGAGAACGGCAATTTATGCTGCGTTCCTGGCCTTCACTGATTGTCGGTGTAGGTCAGCGCGTGCGCGCTTTCAATGACAGCGTTGATAAGGGAGATGTCCCCGGCGTTGGTTTCCTAGAGGGAATCCGGGGACTGCAGACACCTTACGGCTATGAAACACATTAATTACATCCTAGTTAAACCAACCTAAGGAGAAATCCAAGTGAAATCAGAAAAACCAGGCGCCTCGCTACTGTTATGTGTACTGTTCGCATTGCCCTTTGTGGCGACAGCAGAAACAGCCCCTGCATCACCGGCAGAACCAACAACTGAGGCACCGGTTGCATCGGCGAATCCAGAGCTGATGTTTGGCGACTACGAAGCCGTGGGATTCCTGACTGATTATTCCAGGATCTCAAAGACAAAGAACCCTGACGGTTCCTACGAGTATAAGGACACCACGGTCGACTATGGAAAGTACAACAAGCTGCTCGTCGACCGCATCAAGATCTTTTTCAAGGACGACAGCGACTACAAGGGGATCGATCCCGACGAGCTGAAGGTGTTGACCGACTACTTTTATGAGGCTATCCAGAAAGAGGTGGGTGATGCCTACCCGATGGTAACGGAACCGGGGCCTGACGTGCTGCGCCTGCGCGTGGCCGTTACTGATCTGGTGCCGAACAAACCCGAGGCCTCTGTTGCAACGCTGGTCGTCCCCTTCTTGTGGGTTGCCGATGCCGGTAGCGGTGTCGCAACAGGTGAAACCGGCAGTACCGTGTTCACCGGCCATGCCAGTATCGAAGTCGAGGCCCTTGACAGCGACAGTAGTGAACAGCTTGTTGCTTTCATCGAAACGGAACCCGGCAAGAAATACAACTGGACATCCGGCGTCACGAAGGGCGTAAAGAGCTACCTTAAGTCCTATTCCAAGTGGGACTATACCAAGCAGGCCATGGACAGCTGGGCACACCTGCTGCGCCTGCGTCTCGATGCGGCGCACGGCATTACCGACAAGAAATAGGCCCGTTTAAAGGCTGATGATATCCACAGGTATTGCAACCTGAAGGGCGACACATCATGACTGCAATAATGCAATGAGGTGTTCTATGTTGAAACTGTATGCTGCCGGCACCGGCTTGCTGCTGCTTTCCGGCTGCGCCTCCTACGGGGTGATCGACAACACTGTACTCACGACCGAACAGGAATCAACCCAGCCCTATTCGATGAAGGGAATTCATGGCAGAGGAAATACGGAGGATATTGGACTGGTGCTCGCTTTCTCGGGTGGGGGGACACGAGCCGCTGCGCTGGCCTACGGGGTGCTGGAAGAGCTGCGCGACACCACAGTGATAATCGATGGACAGCCACGCAGGCTGCTCGACGAGATCGACACCCTCAGTTCCGTCTCCGGCGGCAGCTTCACATCCGCCTACTATGGGCTGTACGGGGAACGCACCTTCGAGGATTTCAAAGAGGTTTTCCTGACGCAGGATATAGAGCACGAGTTGGTCCTGGGACTGTTTAATCCGCTGCGATGGTTCGGCTCGGAGGGGCGCACCGAAATGGCGGTGGATCTCTACGACGAGAAGATATTCCACGGTGCAACCTTTGCCGACATGCAGCGCGCGGGCGGCCCACTGATCCTCATTAATGCATCGGATTTGGCCTACGGGGTGCGTTTTTCCTTCGTTCAGGAGTATTTCGACCTGCTCTGCTCGGACATCAACACGTTCCCGGTGGCGCGGGCCGTCACTGCCTCATCCGCCGTACCTATCGTGTTTCCGCCTGTCGTGCTCAAGGACTACCAGGACTGCCCGCTAGTGGGGCAACCTGATTGGCTGGAAAGGTCCGCAGAACTCACAGCCAACAACCCGGCGATGGGGCAGATTATTCGGGGCCTGGAAACTTACTACGACCAGAATCGCAAATACGCTCACTTTGTGGACGGAGGCATCACCGATAACCTGGGCCTGCGTGCAGTCTATGAGGTGTTAGGACTCGCGGGCGGCCCACAGACGTTTTACAGGAAAAATGGGATCCAGTACCCGCGCTACGCGGTTGTCATCTCCGTTGACGCCTCCACGGAACCGGAACCGGAGATGAACCAAACGAACAAGAAACCATCGTTAGGGGAAACCATCGGTTCGATGAGCAGTGTACAGCTTCACCGCTACAACGACGCGACCCTGGAAATCATGCGGCGGAGCCTGGATAAATGGACGCAGGAGATGTCAACACCGGACCGACCGTCCACGCCATATTTCGTCAAACTCGCCTTTACAGACATCCAGCAGCCAGAACAGCAGGCCTTCTTCAATGCAATCCCAACCAGCTTCAATCTGAGCGAGGAGCAGGTGGACAGGCTAATCGAAGCCGGCCACGAGCTGCTGCGAAACAATCCGGTTTATCAGCGCCTGCTGGCTGATCTCGGGGGAGCCCAGGTGTCAGGCAGGTAGGACACCGGCCATATAAAATGCAGGTTATTTTAATTATCAACGCAAGTAAGAGGATAACCATGATGCTAATTAGAAAATGCTCGCAACTGATTGCGGCCTGTGCCGTTGCAGTGACCTTGTTTGTTTCGACGCCCGTCTCCGCCGAGGAGCTGGATGGTTCCAAAGACATTGTTTGTGCGGTACTGCATGTCGTTGCCTGCATAAAAGATGGAGATTGTCTCGAGGGGCAGGCCAAGACCTTTGATCTGCCCGCACTCATGATTGTGGATGCCGAAAACAACGTCTTGCGAGGCACCTACGAGAGTGGTCACAAGGCCGTTTCACCGATAAAAAACAAGGAACTCATGAGTGAACAACTGGTTTTGCAAGGCGTCGAGAACGGTCGTGGCTGGACAGCTGTCATCAACACCAAGACGGGCAATATGAACGGGTCAGGGGTTGGTGACGACGTGAGTTTTCTGGTGCATGGCACCTGTACGGCGCCTTAAGGAGAGATAGATATGGGAATTCGAAACAAGATTGTTTTGGCTTGTGTGCTTGGCACGGTCGCTGTGGGTGCGAGTTTGCCGCTGTATGCCGATAATGCCGGCGCCTTCATCGGCGGGGTTTTCGCAGCGAAGGTAGTTGATAACATGAGTCGCCGTACCGCAGCCGAGGAACAGCAGGCGGCCGCCGCCCAGGCTCAACCTGTAAAACAGGCCGCACCTGTGCAACCGGCTCCTGCAAAACAGACGGCGGAGCAGCGTCTCGCAGAACTCGACAAGCTGGCGGCCGGCGGTTACATCACGCCGGAAGAGTACAAGAAAAAGAAGCAGGCCATTATAGACAGCTTGTAACCTTCGGGTGCTGCACTGTTGAAGATGCAAAACAAAACCGTAAGGTAAACAATGCAGCCGCAAGTAAAATATTACAGAACTTATGCCTGCAGTATTCACGTTCATTGTTAACAAGGAGTACATGTGATGAAACTCAGTATGAAAAGTCGGTGTGTAGTTATTGGTGCCAGTCTGTTGCTGGCTGGCTATGGAATGGCGGATGCCGGTGAGCAACAGCATTCGGGCTTTATCAGCGATTATTCCGGAATGGAGGAAACCAAGGACGCTCTGGGTGAACCCGTGTTGCGCATGGTTAGTCCGAATTTTACCAGCGCTAACTATCATGCCCTGATCATCGAACCGGTCCAGCTGTATCCGGAACCTCAACCGAGTGAGAGGGTCAGCCAGGCAACGCTCGATGATCTTGTCCAGTACATCAACAGCGAGCTGAAAAGGCAATTGGCCCAGTCGATTCAGGTGACAGACACTGCCGGAGCCGGCGTGGCCCGGCTACGTATAGCGATCACGGGCGTAGGTGCGGAAGCCGAAGGTCTAAAGCCCTATCAATTCGTTCCTGTGGCCCTGGTACTGACGACGGCTTCACGCGCCACTTCCGGCACGCCGCATGATGCTACCCTGAACATTGAAGGCGAGGTGACCGACAGCGTCAACGGCGGACGGCTGATGGTGACGGTGCGCGAGGGAACCGGGGAAAGATTAAAAAAGGCTGCTGGAGGAGAAAAAGTAGTCACACTGGATACGGTCAAACCTCTGATTGATCACTGGATCGACATGAGCATCCAAGAGACGAAAGAACACTTAAAGACAAGGTAGGCAAGGCGCAAGAAATCCCCTGTATCCGAAACCCGGTACGGCATGAGGCAGAAAGCCCCGTTGTACCGGTTTTCTTATTCCTGACCAATCCACTGCAGAAACTGCTTGATTGTAAAGGACCTGGTTTTTAACAGGGATGGATGTGGGGCTAGGTGTTATGGGGGTACTATTCTCTGGACATGAGCGGCAGGATTAGGGTGGAGGTCGCTTTATTGCGAGGGGAGTTCACTGGATTGAATTATGTCGTGTAAATATTCAAGGTGGTTATACATCTGTGTGATGCGGCTGGTATTGTTGGAAGATGAAAGGAAGAAAAGAACTACTTCAAAACTTCCTCAAGAAGCTGGTACGCTGCAATCAGGAGGACGGATCGGGTAGCAGGAGGACAGCCTTAAGTTGAAATGGGCACCCGACTTAAAATCATTGGAGCAAAAGATGAACAGTTCCTACAAATTAGACACGATCATCAAGGTAGATGAGAGTTTATGTATTACCTGCGACGCTTGCATCCGGACCTGTCCCGGCGGGTTGATCACCAGGGGGAGCGTGTCCCTGTTCCAACTGAGAACTCGTGGGAACTCTGCATAGACTGTGGCCATTGTGTGGCCGTCTGTCCGACCGGAGCGATACATCAGCGCGCGATGGGCTCCGAGGACGGCGAACTCCTCAACATTCACTTGGTCCCGACATGGGACGAGGCGAGACAGTTCCTGGTCTCGAGGCGCTCGGTGCGTGTCTACGTAAACAAGCCTGTCGAGAAGGAAAAGATCCTGCAGTGCCTGGATGTCGCCCGCTTTGCCCCGAACGGAGCAAACCGGCAGATCGTGCGCTGGGTTGTGATCAGTGACCCTGAGCAAGTTCGTCGTATCGCCCAGATGTCCGTCGACTGGATGAAGAGCGTCCAGGAGTCGAACCCGGCGATGTACAAAGAGGCGAAACTCGAACTTTTCACCAGCGCGTGGGATGCAGGTCACGATCAGATTTCCCGAGGGGCGCCTTGCTTCATCCAGGCATGGGCGCCCAAAGACGAGCGCACGGCACCCCAGGCGGCTACGATCGCCTTGGCCTATGCGCAACTTGCCGCGCACGCCCTTGGCCTGGGTAGTAGCTGGAGCGGCGGCATCAACACCGCCGCACAGGCGTACCCTCCCTTGGTAGAACTCCTGGGGCTGCCGGAAGGCTCTGTGTCCTTCGGAACGATCCTGCTCGGGTACCCCGCCGAGACATTCCTGCAGATTCCGGTGCGAAAGCCCGTAGATGTGAGCTGGCTTTGAGTACAAGGAGAACACCATGAGCGAAACCAAGCCCCAGACACGCATGCAGCGAATGGGCTACCGTACGCCGACCGATGCGACGGAGCCCGATCAGCTCGTGCTTGTCGAGTACGTCTCTGACCGGCGCATCGTCATCATTACCCTCAACCGGCCGCATGCCGACAACGCTATCACGACGGAACTGGCGGCGCAGCTCATCGAGGTCCTCGAGACCATTGCAGCCCAATCCTCCGTGCGTGTCGCCATCATTACCGGGTCCGGTGACCGAGCTTTCTCCGTCGGTGGCGACCTGTACCAGCGCAAGGAGATGACGCAGGAACAGTGGCTGCGCCAGCGCCAGGTCTTCGATCGCGTGCTCTACACACTGCGCCAATTGCGCCGGCCGATCATAGCCGCCGTCCATGGAATGGCATATGGCGGTGGCTGCGAAATCGCCATCAGCACCGACTTCATCATCGCATCCGATGATGCCGCCTTCGGCCAGCCCGAAGCGATGGTCGGCTTGTCTGCCGGCGGCGGTTCGCCGGTTCTGCTTCCCCGGGTACTCCCGCCGGGCAAGGCCATCCAGATGCTGATGACAGGAGAACCGATTACTGCACAAGAGGCACACCGGCTCGGCATGGTCAATAAAGTCTACCCGAAGGCCGCGCTGATGGAGGCGGTGATGGGCATTGCGGAGAAAATTGCGGACAACTCACCGACCGCGGTACAGGCCGTCAAGCGTGCTGTTCTCATGGGAGAGGGTGAGCCCATAGAGCAGGCCAGCGCGATCATGATGGAAGCGCATTGGCGTTCGGTGGTTCATCCGGATCGTCTCGAGGGTATCCGCGCCTTCACCGAAGACCGGGAGCCGGACTTTCAGGACCCCGAGTACTGATGCGCAATCTGCCGCCTGCGACAGTTTGTGTTACCCCATGGCTTTTCAGTCATTTTGTCTTGAATTCAAGACCCGGTTGGGCAAGTTGCTCCTCAGACCGAGAAAGCTGTCCAACTACCGGTCGCAGAGGACGGCGCTGCGCGCTGCCGCTGAACCGAACCGAACCGAACCGTTAACCCCTACAGGGTAAAGTAGTTCAGCAGCCCGCATACGGTTGGCGCCGTTCCCGTACCCGCCCCGTGTGGCTGTTCGGCTCCGGCCTGCTGGGACTGATCGGGATAGTCAGAAGAAAGCGAGCGGCTTAACCGTTTTACTGACGGCCTTTCGGGGCCGTATTTATCTGCGGGCAATGTCCATTTTTGCTGCAAGTTGCCCTTTGTTAATGGCCAGTTAAACTGATCCAGTCTAGGCCAATAAAAATGATCCACCCAGGATTAAGGTTATTGGTTAAAACATGTACACTCCACGCCTTGCTAACAACAAGGTACGGGAGTTCAATGAAGGACTGGAACATGATCCATAAAATAAAAAGCCTGTTTGATAATGGTATCGGCCTGAGCTGCCGTAAAATCGCTGAATAATTAGATATCTCACGCCGTACGGTCAACAAATATCTATCGATGAACGAAGATGAGATCGCCGCTTATCTCGCTGATCGCAGTCGAGAGAAACAGCTCGATCCCTGTAAAGATTATCTGCTTCATCTGCTCAATACCTGGCCAGATTTAAGTGCCCGGAAGATTTACCAGAAACTGTTGCAACATCAGCCCGACATGGTGACGTGCTCTCGTAGTGTCAGACGCTATGTGGAAACGCTTAAAGCGACGCATATGCTGAGCCAGAAACGTTACTATGAACCGGTGCTGGATATGATCCCTGGTGAACAATGCCAGGTTGATGGCGGTGAATGTCGCCATGTCCTGATAGACGGCCTGGAACGAGTCGTTTATTTTGTCGTGTCTGTGTTGTCGTATTCCCGCCTGATGTATGTCTCAGCCAGCCTGAAACCCATCAATACCCTGAATCGGTACCGCAACAGTGGCAAAGTTCAACCGTTCGGGTGGATGAGCAGGACGGCAGTACACCGGGTGAAATCAAACTAAGAATTAAACAATGAGAAAATTGTTATTAGTCGCACTGGCAGAGGCAGTATTGGCGCAGAGACGCACGATTCTGAAGTGTTAAATGCCTGGCCGCATGGTACAGGGCTAAATGACCGGAATTGTACACACGGGGCAGCAATCACCGCAGGGAAATGCCTAAATGTGCAACAGAATGGCTAACAGACTAACCGCACCGGGCTGAAACCATTTGTATAAATGCGTTTCAGGATATGACATATCCAAATCATGGAAGCGGCAGTCTGCTTTTTTTCTTTGAAGCGTCAGAAACCTGAGCTCGCCACTTGGAAATTGCTCGCATCCCGTAGCAGTGACGCACTATGCCAGAAGTTTGCCAGCCGCCAGGAAAGCAATCCAGGTATCAGGATATTGAAACTGGGCCATCTTGAAACCGACGTTCGCAAAAACAGGTTCTTGAACGCAGCTAAAAACGCAGGACCAATGCTATGTTCGTCAGAGGTCAGACTCTGACGAGCGCATCATGTTGCGATGACTTTAACTTGTATTCTCTCTTCATAGCGATTGTCTATTCTGTCTGTATAGTAAGGTTCATAACGCATTTAAAATGCCCTTTTATTTGATATCTCTCAGTATTTAAAAATATTAGTTCAACATGTCTGAAAGCAACTTCTCAATAAGTCCGTGCAGTTCAAGTTCCTTCCCCTTTTAAGGGGGAAGGCCAGGATGGGGGTAATGTGTTTAATCAATAACTTAACCCCCACCCTAACCCTCCCCCTGATAGAGGGAGGGGATTTTGCACGGACTTATTGAGAAGTTACGTCTGAAACGGGTAATTATTTGTCTGACAATGGTAATTTAATGTTGGCAATATGTGCTATTAATTACGTAGTAGAGTTAAGAGTTTACCCTTCGGCGGGTGGTACATATAATCTGCTCAGCCAGAAGGTGCGCAGTCGTCTGGAAGCATAGTGTCAAATCTACCGTCAGGTTGTGTATCGGTTTCTTCTCTGGGGATTGCCTATAGCAACTTTAACGGCGGGTATTATCCGGGCTACTTTTCAGAGTAACAAGCCTGGTCTATGTGTTGGTAGCGCAGCCCTGGACAGGTTTCCAAAAAATTGCCATAGCGGATCTTGTTATGGAAAGCAAAAGAAAAAGTATGATTTTTCTTTTGCTGCATTTGCAATGATTTGTGATCATTAAAAATGCTAACACATCCCTGTGCTACAAGTGTCCAGCTAAAAACAGATGGAGATTATTTAGTAATATTAAGAGGAATAAACGATGTTGAATTTAAAACAAATATTGTCATCTGGATTGATGGGGATTCTGGTATTGCTAACAGGCTGTGCCGCCAGCGGCGGCAACCAGGCCGGCGAAATGGATATTCGTAGCGGAGTGATCGAATCGAACGAAAACGTACAAATCGCCAGTAATCATCATCGCGGCGTCGGCGCCGTTGTCGGCGGTCTTTCAGGTCTGGGTATTGGCAGCTTGATCGGTGGTGGTACTGGCCGCGATGTTGCGATGGTGCTCGGAGCCGTTGGGGGTGCTGTGGCAGGGAACGAGGTGCAGAAGAAATACGACGCACCGAAGCCTGGGCAGAAAATCATTGTCCGCACCTCCAATGGCATATTGGTCTCGGTAACACAGCCGCCGGACCCCGGTTTGCGCACTGGTGAAAAGGTCTATATCCAGGGCAATGGTGAGAACGCGAGGGTCAGACCTCAGTAGCGATACACTAACGTACCTGTCGCGCTTACATGGCGAGAGCGCGACAGACTATTTGTATGTTGATGCAGGGACTTCGTCAGCATCGTCACATGAAGTACTACAGGCTTGCTGTCTGCCTACAAATAGGTGATCACCCCGGATAACGGTGCTGACTTGCAGCCCCGCGCGCAGGGGCAATTGATGTTTCCCAAATAGTCACTGAAAGCTGCAGCGCTTTTTCATAAACGATTGTCAGTGCAGGAAGGCCCCGCTAATCCAGCATATATACATTGGATGCGGTTCAATGAATACCGAGTATAAAGGATTAAGGTAAATGTACTGGCTGTGGTGGTATCCAGTGTTCAGCCCGATGTTCAGCGATGACGGTGGTGTAAATACCGCCACGAACGTAGAATTCGGCAGTGATACGCATAAAACGCGGCTGTGTTACGGCCACCAGATCTGAAAGCATCTCATTGGTGACTTTTTCATGAAATGCACCCTCATCCCGGAACGACCACATATACATTTTCAGCGACTTGAGCTCTACACATTTTTTATCCGCAATATATTCGATATTGATGGTTGCAAAATCGGGCTGTCCGGTTTTAGGACACAGGCAGGTAAATTCAGGGACTTTGATGCGTATGGTAAAGTCCCGTTCAGGGGTAGGATTATCAAAGGTTTCTAAATCTTTACTGGGTTGACTTGGCATATAATATCTCTGATTTTTAACAGGCCAGGGGCGAAAATAGCTAATAAAATCAGCAATTCTACACCATCAGTTAAAGTTAAAACAGATGAAACCGGAATTGATTGATCAGGCTAGTGGATTTTTACCTGGTTTAAGATTATTATTGGATGTTTTATAAAATCTCACCTAATCATCAAAACAATTATTTAATGCGTCTAAGCAAAATCAAACTTGCGGGTTTTAAATCATTCGTCGATCCCACTGTATTGTCTTTTCCCAGTGATCTGGTCAGTATTCTGGGGCCTAATGGCTGTGGTAAATCCAATACCATTGATGCTGTGCGCTGGGTTATGGGGGAAAGTTCAGCAAAAAATTTGCGTGGTAATTCCATGACTGATGTTATTTTTAACGGTTCGTCTGGGCGTAAGCCCATTGGCCAGGCTTCGGTCGAACTGGTGTTTGACAATTCAGACGGTACCATCATGGGGGAATATGCCAAATATAATGAAATTTCTGTTAAACGTAGCGTTAATCGTGAGGCTCAATCACAATATTATCTGAACAATGCCCGTTGCCGACGTCGTGATGTTACAGATTTATTTTTGGGT
Organism: uncultured Gammaproteobacteria bacterium; assembly: GCA_963836005.1. GTDB lineage: Bacteria > Pseudomonadota > Gammaproteobacteria > GRL18 > GRL18 > CAWIHS01. The sequence continues at coordinate 10,341 of CAWIHS010000001.1, forward strand.
ACAGGTCTGGGGCCGCGTAGTTATTCGATTATAGAACAGGGCATGATTTCCCGGCTGATTGAATCCAGGCCGGAAGAATTGCGGGTTTATATTGAAGAAGCAGCAGGTATTTCAAAATACAAGGAACGGCGAAAGGAAACAGAAACCAGGATTCGACATACACGTGAAAATCTGGAACGACTGGATGATTTGCGAGCCGAACTGGAAAAACAGATAGCCCACTTGCAGCGCCAGGCCAGAACTGCTGAGAAATATACTGAATACAAAAAAGAAGAACGACTGACCAGAGCTCAATTGCAGGCTTTACGCTGGGATACTAATGACAAACAGGTGCAGCTTCAAAATGCAAAAATTACTGCCAAAGAAACGTTACTTGAACAATATATGGCTCAACTTCGGGCTACAGAAGCGGGTATTGAAACGTCCAGGGAAGAACATATAGAGGCCAATGAAACATTTAATGAGATCCAGGGCGAATTTTATCGTGTCGGTGCAGAAATTGCCCGGGTAGAACAGGCCATCACTCATGCCAGGGAAAAATCTCTGCAGCATCATGAAGATCTGCTGCAGGCTGAAAAATCCTATGAAAGTGCCCATGTGGATTTACAGGAAGATCAGCAAAAAAACATTCATCTGGCAGCACAAGTTGAAGAGCTAGAGCCTGAATTTGAACAGGCTCAGGAAGTTGAACATCAATCAGGCGAATTGCTGGCCGAATATGAGTCTTCCATGCAGGAATGGCAAATGCGCTGGGATGAGTTCAATCAGGACTCACAGGAACCCTCTCAAACAGCGCAGGTTGAGAGGGCCAGAATCAACCAGCTGGAACTGAATATCAGCAACCAGGAGCGCCGTGCCGAAAAACTGGCAGAAGAACTGCAGCATTTTTCTTTTGAACACCTGAATGAATCCATTGCGCAACTGGAATCTGAAACAGCAGCAACTGAAGATTTAACTGCAGATATACAGCAACAGCTTGATACAGAAAGAGAAGCTATCCAGTCTATTCGTGATATGAATCATGAGAATAACCAGCAATTGGATTCCTTTCGCAGCGAACTGCAATCTCTCAAAGGCCGTAAATCTTCACTGGAAGCTTTGCAGCAGGCAGCACTTGGTAAAACCGACAAATCTCTGAACGAGTGGCTGGAAATACATCACCTCAATGATAACCCCCGTTTGGCAGAAAAAATTTCTGTACACGATGGCTGGGACAATGCCGTTGAGTGTGTGCTTGGAAGTTTTCTCGAAGCGACCTGCGTAGAACAACTGGATCCATTCATCAGCTCTCTCACAGATATCCAGGATAATGGCGTCAATCTGCTCGAAACAGCTTCCTCGGTGTTAAATGATAGCGACACACAGCCAACTCCAGCTATAGCACTGCCATTATTGAGTCAATTTATCATGCCTGCTGAACTGGTGCAGCCTCTGGTTGCAAATGTGTTTGCTGCTGAAGATCTGTCTGCTGCATTGGCACAACGAAAACGATTGAGTGCTAAACAGTCTATTATTACCAAACAGGGAATCTGGATAGGTTCCAACTGGCTGCGGATAATTCAGGAAAGTGATCATAAGGGCGGGATTCTGCTCAGAGAACAGGAATTAAAAGTTCTCCAGCAGCAGTTATCCGAGGCTGAAGATAATGTATCCCATCTGAGTGAACAGGTTGAACAGGGACGTATTGAGCTCCAGGATAAAGAACATCTGCGGGACAATATCCAGACAGAATTTAATCAGCAAAACCGAAAATTGTCAGAACTGCGTTCACAATTAAGTGCCAAACAGGCCCGCCTTGAACAGATGAACAGCCGTAAACAGCGCATTGAAAGTGATGTCAATGATATTCTTGAACAGATTGAAGCAGAAAAAATTTCCATTGAAGAATCTACTGAACGTCTGCATACCGCTCTGGAAATGATTGAAACCTATTCTGCTCAACGTGAAGAGTTAACCCTTGAAAGAGAAGATTTTCAGCACAAACTGGCAGAGATTCGAGTTAAAGCCAGGGAAGACCGGGAAAACAGTCATGCCCTGGAAATAAAACTTCGCGGCATAAAAAGTGAGCTCAATTCCACAGAACTGGCAATTTCACGTTTACAGGGCCATCTTGAAGATTTAGCATCAAGACGTGAACAATTGCTCGGCTTGATTCATGCAGATGATGATCCGGTTGAGCGTTTCAATCAGGAGCTTGAAATCCTGCTCGAAGACAGGCTTCAGGTTGAAGAAAAACTGACTGCAGCTCGCACACAGGTAGATGAACTGGAGCATCAGTTGAGAGAGTTCGATCAACAACGCAGCCAGGTCGAAAATGAGCTGCAGAACACGCGCAATCAGCTGGAAGAAATCAGACTGGCCTCCCAGGAACTCATAGTGCGTCGTGAGACTTTACTGGAACAGGTCAATGAATCTGGATATACATTAACAGAATTACTTGAAAATATGCCTGAGCAGGCAAATGATCGAGTATGGAAGGAACAACTGGATCAGATAGGATTGCGTATTCAGCGCCTGGGTTCTATTAATCTGGCGGCCATCGATGAATATAAGGAACAATCAGCGCGTAAGGAATATCTGGATTCTCAGAATGAAGATTTGCTCAAAGCCCTGGATACACTGGAGGGTGCTATTGCCAAAATCGATCGTGAAACACGTACCCGTTTCAGAGAAACTTTTGATAAAATTAATTCGGGCGTACAGCGTCTCTTTCCCAAACTGTTTGGCGGAGGGCATGCTTATCTGGATTTAACCGGGGATGATTTGCTGAATACCGGGGTAACTATTATGGCACGGCCTCCCGGCAAGAGAAACAGTACTATCCATCTGTTATCCGGGGGTGAAAAAGCCATGACCGCAGTGGCTCTGGTCTTTGCCATTTTTGAACTGAATCCGGCGCCATTCTGTATGCTCGATGAAGTTGATGCCCCCCTGGATGAAGCCAATGTAGGCCGTTTTTGTGCCATGGTTAAAGAAATGTCAGACAAAGTGCAATTTATTTATATTACACATAATAAAACCACAATGGAGATGTCCGATCATCTGTGTGGTGTTACAATGAAAGAACCAGGTGTATCACGTATCGTCGATGTGGATATTCATGAAGCTGTAGAAATGGTGGAAAGCTAAAAAAATGGATGAATTAACTTTTTTACTGATTTTGGCCGGGATTGGTATCGTGTTGCTGGTGGCAATGTTTACCTATTACCGACACCACAAAAAAATTCATGATGAAATACAGGATTTTAATCGTCATCACGACATGGATGATGTGCTTCTGGATGATCACTCCAAAGCGAATCCTTTTCACGCACCGTTAAAGGATGAAGAGCTGCCGTCATCTTTTAACAGCGGTGAATATGATAATATTGACTTTGATAAAATCTTCAATAAGAGTCAGAACAGCAGGGCAGATAATAATGACTCTTCACAGGTAACAACAGCAGCGCCGGTTATTCCTAACCGACGGGCAAGCGTTGCCGAGGCTGTATCTGATGCACAGCCCCTGTCAGGTGCACAGAGGACATCTGAGATAACTCCGCCGGGAACTGACAAGCAGCCCCCTGAGACTAACCCCCCGCAAATAGTCAATGAAACGCAGGTTACTGAAAAACAGTCCGTAAATAGCCGTTCGGCGTCAATTACCAGCGCCGACACAGGCGAACCTGAAAAGCCGCCGGCAACAATTTCTGCGCAGCATAAGACACCACAGACTATAGAACTAATTTATGAACCGCTGCCAAAGGATGTTAATGATCTGATTCTGTCTTTTACCATTGTTTCCCGTGGAGAAAAGTTTACCGGACTAAATTTAGTAAAAGCTTTTGAAGAGTCGGGTTTGCGCTTTGGCGAAATGAATATTTTTCATTATCCAGGTGATAATAAACCGCAGACTTATGCCTTGTTCAGCGCCGCCAATCTGGTTGAACCTGGTACTTTCAATATGCATGAACTGGAAAGCTTTAGCAGTCCGGGCATTTCCTTATTTATGCGCTTACCCACCCGCAAATCAGCTTTTGATGCGTTTGACGAATTTCTGCATACTTCCAGACAGCTGGCGCAGAAACTATCCGGAGAGCTTTGTGATGAAGCTCGTAATCAACTCACACAACAATCGATTAGCCACAAAAAAGAACAAATTAAAAAACTTCAGTTTGAGCTGACCAAAGCCAGAAAAATAGCTGAATTGAGTAAATAATGTGACTACTTCCGAGGTTGCAAAACCAGAGCAGCAGATCCGGAAATTACGTGAAACCATCAATCATCATGCACAACGTTATTATGTATATGATGACCCCGAAATTTCTGATGCAGAATATGATGCTCTGTTCCGACAGTTAGAGGAACTGGAAAACAGGCATCCTGAACTTATCACCGCGGATTCACCAAGTCAACGAGTAGGCGGAGAAGTTCTGCAGGGTTTTCATCAGGTCAGGCATCAGATACCGATGCTTTCTCTGTCGAATGCATTCAGTAGTGCAGAGCTTAATGAATTTTTTCGCCGCATTTCAGACTTACTGCAGCACTCGCGTTTTCAAATAGTTGCCGAGCCTAAACTGGATGGTCTGGCCATCAATCTGCGCTATGAAAACGGCTTACTGGTTCAGGCAGCAACCCGAGGCGATGGACAAACGGGAGAAGATGTGACGCAAAATGTCAGAACCATTCCCTCAGTTCCGTTAACCTTACAACATGATGATTTTCCACAACTGCTTGAGGTGCGCGGCGAAATTATTATGCCCAAAGCCGGCTTTGAAAAATTAAACCAGCAGCAGCTTAAAAAGGGTGAAAAACTTTTTGTTAATCCCAGGAATGCGGCCGCCGGCAGCTTGCGGCAACTGGACTCAAAAGTGACCGCCCGTAGACCGCTGTTCATGTATTGCTATAGTCATGGTGCTGTTTCTGGTGAAAACTCTCACTTTCCCCTCAAGCCCACCCATCATGAAATCATGCAGCAATTTGCCTACTGGGGGCTGACAGTGAATTCGCAGGGTAAAGTTCTCGACAGCGTGCAGGATTGTATCGGATATTATCAGGCCATGCAGCAAAAGCGCGCCGATTTACCCTATGAAATTGACGGGGTGGTCTACAAGATTGACAGTATTGCGCAGCAACAACAGGCCGGTTTCATTTCGCGCGCTCCACGCTGGGCTATTGCCTACAAATTTCCCGCAGAAGAGGCTGTAACGACACTGCTGGATATCGATGTTCAGGTAGGGCGCACTGGTGCCCTGACTCCGGTGGCACGACTTGAGCCTGTGTTTGTGGGCGGCGTCACGGTAACTAATGCAACCTTGCATAATCAGGATGAAATTAAGCGTAAAGATGTCAGGATTGGCGATCAGGTTATTGTCCGGCGCGCCGGAGATGTGATCCCGGAAGTGGTACAGGCGGTGTTATCTAAACGCTCACCAACGGCCAAACCCTATATGATGCCTGATCATTGTCCGGTCTGCGGTTCCAGGGCTGAACGTCCTCCAGGAGAGGCTAAATCACGCTGTACCGGAGGGCTTTATTGCCCAGCGCAGCGTAAAGAAGCCATCAAACATTTTGCTTCGCGTAAGGCGCTTGATATTGACGGTCTGGGTGACAAACTGGTGGAACAGATGGTGGATCAGGAAATGATCCACAGTGTTGCTGATATTTTTGAGCTTAAGGCCGAACAAATAACAGCCATGGAGCGGATGGGGCAGAAATCTGCGGCTAATCTCATTCAAGCCATTAACCACAGTAAACAGACCACCTTGCCGCGCTTCCTCTATGCCCTCGGGATCCGTGAAGTGGGCGAAGCTACGGCAAATGCCCTGGCAAATCATTTTAAAGTCCTTGAAGCCATCCAGCATGCCCCTGAGGAAGATCTGCAGTCTGTGCCGGATGTAGGACCAGTGGTGGCACATAATATTATCACCTTTTTACAGCAGCCGCATAATCAGGAAGTAATACAAAAACTGCTTGATTCTGGTATACACTGGCCAAAAATGGAAATGCGAGATGAACAACAGTTACCGCTGGCGGGAAAAACTGCTGTACTGACGGGAACCCTGACCCGGATGTCACGAGATGAAGCAAAAGCCCGTTTGACTGAACTGGGTGTCAAAGTCACTGTCAGTGTATCAAAAAACACTGACATGGTGATTGCCGGAGAAAAAGCCGGTTCAAAACTGAAAAAAGCTGCCCAACTGGGTATAGAAGTACTGGATGAGGAAGCCATGTTAAAATTATTTCAAACACATCCAACTACCGGCTAATTAAACAGCAGCCGCCATTTCCAGCTATTTTTTTAAGCTAGACTTTTGAGCTATCTATACCAGCTTGATTAAAGCTCAACAGGGTGTGCTGTTATTATTTAATTAAAAGTACCACAACCAGGCAAAAGACTTGCATAGAGTTTCTCTTTTTGTTGACGTTCAAAACATTTATTACACCACCAGAGACAGTTATCAATGTCATTTTAATTACAATGCATTCTGGGCGTGTGCCACTCGGGGACGAAAAGTTATTCATGCTTTTGCTTATGCGATTCATCGCGGCAGTGAAAAGCAGGTTCAGTTTCAAAATATTCTCCGCGGAATAGGCTTTGAAGTTAAACTCAAGCCCTATATCCAGCGCAGTGACGGAACCGCAAAAGGTGACTGGGATGTTGGGATCACTCTTGACGTTATGGAGTATGCGGCGCAATCTGATGTGATTGTACTTGCTTCAGGGGATGGCGATTTTGATATGCTGCTGGATAGAGCAAAGCAAAGGTATCATGTCGAAACGGAAGTCTATGGTGTCCCGGGCCTGACATCTACGTCCTTAATGCAGGCAGCTTCCAGATTTATTCCCATCGAAGAATCATTGCTTTTAAGACCCCCAAAATTGCCTTTGCGATGATTGAATGCAAACACCTTGATTTATAGTTTTGATTTACAGGAATTGTCGATAAATGAAAATCGTTTTCCTTTCAGTTTTATCGTTATTGTGCTAGCTTTAAGAGACATCATGGTATGTTAGAGATTAATATTTAAATAAGTTAATCCAATTTGTTGCTGATTATAATTTGTCTTGCGGAGGATAAGAATGAATCGTGAAAATGATGAGCTGGAACAACAGGAAACTAATCTAGAGACTGAGTCATCAACGACTCAAGCAACAGATGCTTCCAGGGATTACCATCCGTATCAGGATGTCACTATACCGACTAATCGTTATTATTTTCCTATTGATCCGGAAAATCATAGCATACCACGCCTTGGCATTGGTGCCAGCGCTATCGTGCTGGATGGCGTTGATAGGAAAACCGGTGGTAAAGTAGCCATAAAGTTTGTGCATACCTACAAAGGTACAGCCCCGGTTACGGAAACTGAAACGCGGGAACAATTTTTTGACCGTGAGATCCTCAAAACCAAGTCTTTGGCCAATGACCCCTATTTGCTGGAGTACCTTGATGATGAGCTGTTAAATCATGATCAGCTGGTCGTTTTGAGTTCATCTGCTGGCACCAATGCCTACGATGTTCAATTACTGCAGCCAGATGCCGCAGGTGAAACGGCAGCAAAAGCTTTACAGGCATTAAATCAGTATATTGAAAACAAACCAGTGAATGATCTGGAGGATTTTCAATGGAATCGTGAACTCTACCGTCTGCGTTATGCACTGCGTCAAGCCATACGCAATCAGGTTGGGGAACAATTTACTAATGTACAGGTGTTAAATGGTCATCGTCTGATGATCATGAAAAAATATCAGACTACTTTAAGCCGTTTATTAATACAGCAGGATCTGACGGTCGATGAAAAACTGGATCTGGTCCTTGAATTACTTAAAGCATTAAAACAAATTCATCTCTCGGGCATTGTGCATGGAGATATTTGTCCGGACAATATAATGTTCAGACTCTCATCAAAACAGGACAAGGATTTAATGCAGGAGCTCCGTCAGCAGGGTGTGTCTACCCGTTATCTTTACGAATTGCAGTCTGTATTAATTGATCTGGGCAGGGTCGTTAAGGGTGATATGCAGGGACAGGATCAGATCCCCTATGGTTTGCCGATCAAGGAAGCCAATAATCGCGTCGTTTATGCAGCACCCGAAACCATGTTCATGTCAGAGAGGCTGCCCTTTGAACGTTACAGGGTATCACACATAGATGATCAGCTGGTACTAGAACCGATATGGGAATTTGACAATTACACGGATGAAGATAACTGGCTGGGTGAATTAAATCATGAGCAGGGCGAGCAAGCTCATAAAGATGCCAAATCCATGTATCGCCTGGATAATTATTTCTCCCCGGGTGATATCCTGTACAATTCGGCCTGGGGCTTTGTGGTTAAAGCTGTAGAGGATAATCGTGTCATTCTTAGTGTTGATGATATTTATAAGCCTGACGCTGAACACTATACTCTGATGAAAATTTCCATGGATGACTTTTTACACCATAGCCAGGATGAAACATGGGAATTTGATGATATTCTGTATGTCAATTTTCAGCAGGGCATACCCGCTGATATTTTCGCCATTGGTATTGTAATCGCAGAAACTTTGATTGGTGATAAGCTCAAGGCTTCTGGTCTGCGTGCGTTTTCCAATCGCTGCAAGCGCATGATTGTAGGTAATAGAACTCCTCAGGAACTTATGGATGAACGTGATTTTCAGGAAATATATGCAGCATTCAGAGATCTGGGTCTGGCGGACATGTTTGCACTGGTGATGAAATGTGTCCTTCGCGGTGATAAATCGCTGGGTTATTATTGTGCCAGTCATTCAGATAACACGGCTTCTGCGACAGTTTGTCTGCTGCAGGACTATTCCCAGATAATGAGCCAGTATTCTGCGCTCAAGGTTAATAATGTGCTGGAACATAAACTGGTGGCGCTATCTCAGCAACTGGATCAATACAAAAATGTTTTTGGTAATAATGCCGATCGCAGTGAAATTTTCAAAGAAGTCGGTGCGACCAAAGAAGAATTGGAAAAGATGGAGAAAGACTTTGAAAGCAAGAGTAATGAATTTGCAGAGTTAACCAAAGTTTTACAAAATACCGAAGATACCCTGAAACAATCCCATACCAGTCAGAAGAGTCTGCAGGCAGAAAAATCGGATTTGATTGATGATCTGGAAGATAAAAAAGCCAAAATTATTCAGCTTGATGAAGAATTGCAAAGCCTGAACAGGACAAAAGATGATTTGCAGGAAAATATGCAAGACCTGGAACAAAAATTAAACCTGCAGATCAAGATACTTGAAGAAGAAAAGGCAGAACTGACTGGAACCCAGGAACATCTCAAAACCCAATTGGAAGAATTCGTGGGTGAATTTGGTGATGAATTCAGGAAAACAGTTAAAGCCTGGGGTTCAAGAAAGAAAGCTGCAGCTTTGCTGCAGGACTTCCGGGATACGCTGTTTCCAGCTGATTGATGGCATGAAGATAGAATTCATAGCCTTCAGGCCAGGTTAACGATATGCTGTCTTAGACAAGTCTAGGCCTGATATGGCCTCTTGACAGAAACTAAGACAGCTCATAGGTATGTACTTAAGCAAAAATGAGTAAGGATAATCATGTGTTTATTCCAGAAGACGCCGTAAATACGTCCATGTAGGCTTTATGTAGCCATCCCTGGCTACATAAACTTCTTCCACAAACACATCATTATCCTTAAGTACATACGAATGAAGACAGCTAGCAAATACCTGTCAGGAATTAATTTATAGTCATCCAGAATGACTGCTGGTTAAGACAGTTCCCCCAGCCCTGAATGTAGAAAGTGTCTGCCGGGTAGTCATGTCAATTGAATTACTATTACTTTTTACTGCTGGATTTTCAGGGGGGTGTACTTAATTCAATCGCAGGCGGAGGCAGCTTTATCAAAATCGTAGTGAATGTTATGAGGCTGAAGATATCGCTTTTTTCTGTTTGATATTCTGAATTAGTAATGGGGCATTGATTAGTTCTCTTACTCTCTTCCATAATTTTTCAGGTTGATGCTGGTAAATAAATAACAGACGTTCTGCATCAATCCACTGTAACTCCCTGCGTTTGGAAAAAAGAGTCCTCTGCCCATTATCCATTAGCCATTGCTGATTTATGATGCTCAGGTCCTGATATTCAACTTCGATAAAAAACGTTTTCCAGTCTTTAGGGGGGACTTTATTTCCAGGTTCTCTGCGACACCACCAATGCGGGTATTGCTGTAAAGTGCGATCAAACAGTTCTATCATCACACTCAATTGACGAGCGATGCGCAAGGGTGTTTTTGCTGCTGCTTTAATATCTTCAATACCTTCAGCAAAAAACATGGTTTCGGTTTCTTCTATAAATTCCCTTGCTGCCGCTTGCTGGTATGTTTCACCTTTATTGACTCCGCCTCCAAAGTCAATCAGATATCCTGCTTTGCGACCAGTAAACACTTTCTGAAATAAAAAATGAACCTGCTGCCTGTGTACGGTAAACGGTATAACTCCGGCGCCCATTATATATTCTCTTGTTATTAAGGATGACTAAAGGATAGGCAATGCATTGACACTTTTCAATCTATAGTCAGCTGAAAATTTTTAGAGCATAAAATATTCCTTGATACCTTGCAGGACATTAGCAACTGCAACGGAGGCAAGTATCAAACCCATTACGCGGCTGATAATGCTCGCTCCGCTATTACCGATCCAACGATGTATCCAGCTTGCCACAAGCATCATTAACATAACGATTATTAACATGCAAGGCATGATGGCTGTGGTTTGAGCCTGCTCCCAGAGGTTGAATTGAGTGTTCTCGGTTAGCAGTACCGTGCCGGGCATAGCTCCCGGGCTGGCGATAGAAGGAACGACGAGTGGAAAATGGCTTTTTCATTCCCACTGGTTGCCATTTTAACTTCTTCTTCCGGTTTGCTTTCACCGAAGATCATAGACAGCGCGAATAGAAATAGCACGATCCCTCAAGCTATTTTGAAAGCAGAAAGTGAAATAGCTATGGCGGTGAAGATAGCTTCTCCGGCAATAACAAAGAAGATGAGTATTATCGCCGAGGCTAAATAAATGTTCTTAAAAGGTGTCCATTTAGCACAAGACCCTGTGATGTATCATTTCGGGATTTGATGTTAATATGAGCGAAATGCTGTATTACTGGGTCTTGTGCGATGCCTCAATATTAGGACCATGAGTGGGCAGCAGTAAATCATTTCTACTGGCATCATACAAGCGGCACTATAAACATTGATAAATATAAAATAGTTTCGTTATAATTTTATGCAATAGTTCTTCGGTGTTTGATACAGATGATATTCAAAGATTATTTTTCTAATGATTCAGAAGGCTACCTGCAGTTCCGGCCTGAATATCCGCCAGAGCTATTTTCTTTTCTGGCTGCTATTTCTAACCATCATGAAAAAGCATGGGATTGTGCAACGGGCACTGGTCAGTCGGCTGTAGGCCTGGCAGATTATTTTTCAGAAATTATCGCTACTGACGCAAGTCAGACACAAATTAAACATGCCCGAAAAAAAATGGGCGTTACTTACCAGGTCGCCAGTGCAGAAAATAGCGGCATTGAATCTAATTCCATTGATTTAATCACCGTAGCTCAGGCTTTTCACTGGTTCAATATTGACGCGTTTTCTAAGGAAGCGAATCGAGTGTTAAAAGCTGATGGCATTATGGCCATCTGGACATACAATTTATTATCCGTGCAAAAGGAAATAGATGAAATCATAAACGACTTATATTACTCCATACTCGGGGAGTTTTGGCCAGCGGAGCGGAAAATGGTTGAAAATAATTATCGAAATATTCGACTCCCTTTTGCTGAAATCGATGCGCCTGAATTTAGTCTGACAGCGGAATGGAATTTGGCTCAATTGTTGGGTTATTTACATACATGGTCTGCAGTTAAATCATATCAGAAAGAATTCGGGACAAATCCCGTAAAAAATATACAGGGAGAAATTAGCGGGAACTGGGGCCAGGCAGATAAAACATATTCAGTAACATGGCCTTTAAGCATTCGCTTATGGCACAAAAATGGTTTTAAACGACTCAGTTGATTCAGTTTGGGCACATAGATTCAGGACAATAAAGCCACACTCTTGACCTGCGCATAAACTGATTTGCCTGGCTTTAAATCCAGCAAGGCCGCTGACTTGCGTGTGACGCGTGAAAGCAGGGGTATGCCTTTTGCTGTCAATTTCACCATCATCTGTGCATTGCCTTGCGGAGTCACTTCTTCAACCTTGACCGGAAAAATGTTAAGTATACTCGTGTCGGTTTGATGTTCCAGAGTCAGACTGACATCGCGTGCTGCAATGCTTAACCGTGTAGGATGACCGATTGGCAGCGCTTTATGTGTCACGGTAAATTGACCTCCAGGGAATTTGAGACAGGTGAGATCAAACTCCTCATCATGTCCCGCAACAACGGCCTGGATCAGTGCCGCTGCATTATCTCCATGAGCAAGCGGGAGATCCAGGCGGGTTAACATCTGTGCAATTGCACCCGATGCCTTTACCCGACCGGCTTCAAGCAGAACCAGTTGATCAGCCAGTCGTGCCACTTCATCCGGTGAATGGCTGACATAAATAACGGGGATCTCCAGTTCATCGTGGAGGTTTTCCAGATAGGGCATGATCTCCTGTTTTCGACTCAGATCCATTGCCGATAGCGGTTCATCCATTAACAGAATTCTGGGACTGACCGCCAATGCCCGGGCGATTGCGACCCGTTGGATTTCACCGCCTGAAAGCTGAGTGCTGCTACGTTCGAGCAGATGTCCGATAGCTAATAATTCAATTGCCGTGTCCAGCGAGACCCTGCGTTCTGATTGCGGGACTCGTTTTAAACCATACTGCAGATTTTGCCGCACAGTTAGATGTGCAAACAGACTCGACTCCTGGAACACATGACCAACGGGGCGTTTGTGTGCAGGGGTGAAGTGATCGGCATCTTGCCATAACATTTCATCCACTTTTAAAAAGCCATCACGACAAGGCTCAAGTCCTGCGATGGTTCGCAGCACGGTTGTTTTACCGCAGCCGGATGGGCCGAACAATGCGGTAATACCTCTGGAGGGAATAGATAACTCAACATCCAGAACAAAATCACCCCGGTCAATGCAGAATCGAGCTTCTATGCTCATGGCTGTAGCATGGTGAAACGTCGATTTATTGCATATACGCTCATCAACATTATGAATGCAAGCAGCAACAAGCCTCCAGACAGCCAATGAGCATGGGTGTACTCGAGCATTTCCACATGATCATAGATGGCAATTGATAAAACCTGAGTCTGACCTGGGATATTGCCGCCGATCATCAGTACCACGCCAAATTCACCCACTGTATGAGCAAACCCCAAAACGGCAGCAGTTAGAAAACCGGGACGCGCTAAAGGGACGGCTATAGTAAAAAAACGGTCCAGTGGTGAAGCGCGAAGTGTAGCCGCCACTTCAAGAGGGCGGGGACCAATAGCGGTAAAAGCAGCTTGCAGCGGTTGAACGACAAAAGGCAGGGAATAAAACACGGAACCTATGACCAGTCCGGTAAATGTAAATGCCAGAGATTTCCCGCCCAGCCACTCCATTAGCCCTCCTAACGGGCCATTGGGGCCAAGCGACACTAAGAGATAAAAGCCCAGTACAGTAGGCGGCAATACCAGCGGCAGAGCAATCACTGCTTCAAGTACGAATTTATACCGCCAATGGGTACGCGCCATCCACCAGGCAAGCGGCGTTCCCAGCAGCAACAGGATCAATGTGGTTATTCCCGCCAGTTTGAGGGTAATTACAAGTGCGGTAAGATCTGAATCAGTTAACATTAATTTATGTCGTAACCATATTGGCGGATGATATGCTGTGCTTCAGGGCTTTTCACAAAGGACCAGAAAGTTTGAACCGCGTCGCTGTTGTGCAGTAATACAGCCTGTTGATGTATAGCTGTATAGAGTGACTGAGGTACTTCCCAATAAGAACCTTGAATGGAATTGTCGGGCTTGATGATCTGCGAAAAAGCGACAAATCCCAGTTCAGCATTACCACTTTTAACATACTGAAAGGCCTGGCCGATATTCTCTCCGCGTACCATGTGCCCCTGCATTTTATCCCATAAGTTCCGTGCCTGCAGAACATCCCGGGCAGCTCTGCCATAGGGTGCAAGGTCTGGATTAGCGATAGCCAGGTAACGAAATTTCCCGGATTGCTGCAGTACCAGACCTTCAGTATCTACCAAATCAGTTTTTGGGCTCCATAAAACAATCTTTCCTATGGCGTAAGTGTAGCGGCTTCCCGGAACGATCATACCTTCTTTTTCAAGTAGTTGAGGGCGTTTTGTGTCGGCGGCAAAAAAAATATCGAAGGGAGCGCCATGCTTGATCTGTGTATAGTGTTTCCCGGTTGAACCGAAGCTTAGCAGCACTTGATGGTCAGTACTTGCTTCAAAACGTTCAATTATGGCTTGCAGGGCTGGAGTAAAATTACTGGCCACTGCCACACGAATTTCATCCGCTCTTAACTGTCCGGCAGCAGACAATAAGATGTATAGCAGGGCAAACTTAGCAACGAATCCTGATTTCATCAAATAGCTGCCTTTTGTAGAGCCCGGATGAAAAGCAACATGCAGTGAAAAGAAAGACATAATGGTGGATACCATTTAATTAAAAAATAGCGGTCGCAAACGAATAGTTAGATGGTTAGATTAACTATTGGCCGTTCAAATTCCGCTACGTCGTGCAGAAATTTCTCATCAAAATCATCCAGGCAGTCATGTAAGCGTACTAAACTGAAATATAAGGAGAATGCCGTAATATATGAACAATCTTAAACTATGTCAATATTTTACTCCTGCACAAATACTGGTGTCGTGTTGATATAAGGAAACGGTAACTATTCAGCGTAATTTTGAAAACGTCCTTGACATCAGGAATTTATTGACCCGCATGGATGTGGGAATGCAGATTATACAGGAGCAATTATCTGCCTTACGCAAACACCTGATATCAAGAACTTACGTATAAATCTAAAATACGCTGAATAGTTACAGGAAACAAAGCGAACTGGAAAAATGTCAGAACAATTTACAAACTGACAGATATTAAATCTGAATTAGGTATGAATGTATGGATATAACAGTGCCTTAATGTTTATGGTATGTAATTTGCATTTAATTATTCAACAGCGCTAAAAAAACTGCCCTGAGTGATTGAAATCAGGTGTCTGTGAAAGACTGATGATTACTCCCGCACCATCTGAATATCTCATATGGACCAGCATAAAGGGTGAAAATGCATATTTGAGGCATTAGCCGAAGTTGTCCATGCAGGTCAACAAATACCTGACCGCCAGCACCATCTTGAAGTAAAGCTGTAAGTAATATACATATCCACAGTTGATGTTACAGTTACAGCACTAACTAAACAGGATACATAATAAATGTCCCGTTTTATTTTAACACTTGTATTTATCTTTTACGGCTTCTGCTGCTCAGCACATGCCGTTGAAATAGGTGACAGGGATTGGCGTCAATTAACCGATACGGTAGGGATCACCTACAACCAGCTCACCAGTATCTATGATGTGTCAACAGGCCGCTTATTAGATGAAGCGAATCACAAGATTGGCGACGTTGATTTCACTGGCTGGACATGGGCGACGGCACAGGATGTTTACGCCATGTATTCGATAATTGTGGGCAGGACATTGGAATCCTATGATTATTATTATGAAGAAAATCCAGTCTGGTTATTGGACTTTTTCAAAAACCTGTTTGATTTTACCGAACGCCCTGAAATTGAGACCGGCGCGGCTTCGGGAATAGGGCGAGACGGTGCCAGTCAGGACAGAGTCATCGCAATGACTGTCTGGGTAGGTGTTGATGATGAGACTGCGAATAATTATTATGGCGGTGTAGACACTCAGGGTGTATCCAGGGATGGCGGCACAATGAAACAGGAAAGCGAGTACGGTGTCTATATGTATCGTACGATAACCAGAGACTCGATAATTTCACCGCTGGCCTTAATGAACCAGTGAATGGCAGGATAAATTTCTGATTACTACTCAGCGTATCTGAATGTTGCACGATCTTGCAGATACGCTGAGCAGTGACCATTGATGCGCCATTGCAGGACTTTTCAGCTATTGATTCAGGCAAAGAAATCTTTTCTAGCGAAATCGCTCTGACATTCAACCTGAGTTAATCACTCAAATTGACGATCATTTTCATTCTGAATAGTAACCAAATTTAGCCATACACCGTTCAATATGCTTGTTCAAATGTTGCCGTAAACCTGCATCAGAACCTGAATATGTTCCATAACGCTGCTGCACCTTTTGTTTACAAATAGTGAAAGCCTGTGACTGACTGGGTACACAATATACATTTATAGAAAGACCCAGCAGTATCCCCATTGAGAGAGCGGTTACAGTATTTTTCAAGTTTTGAACTCCGAGTTGTCTGAGCGTTGATTATATTCAGTGATTTTCCCAGATATTAGCTGTTGCGTAATAATTTTAGAAGGAACTAAATCTAAAAACTGAGTATATAAGCGAAAATTCAACGTATTCTGATCCCACGCAGCTTATTTCAGGCTCAAGGTATGATTGTTTACCACAAATCAGGCAAAGCTGCACAAACTCTTCTATACTTTTTTCATATCCGACAAAATAATTAAGGTTTTTTCGGAAACGATCCAGTCTTAACAAAAACTGCTTTAGCTAAATTCAGTATTGTGATCTCTGCAATGTCTGAAAATATACTGCATATGAATCAGAATATTAAGCCATAAACGCGGATGGGTTTTTCAGCGATAAATGATGCTGCCATATGCGGGCTAATTACCTGCATGAACTGTGTTAAAATTAACTGCTAGTATCTGTACAAAAATTTTAACTGCAGCGTGCCTACAAGATTCTGCTTTCAGGTATTGAGTGACCCACATCGACGCCGCTCCCTGTCTATGACATGCCTTTCCACCGTTCCTGCTGGACATGGGGAAAATGCAGATTAAGCAGGAACATTCATCTGTCTCCCATAGGTACAGGATATCAAGCACTTAGTGCAAATTTTCAATGATGCTGAAGTAATTACAGAAATTTGTATTTTCATTATATAATCTGAATCAGCATGCTTTAAAATGGGCTTTTCTGGCCTGTACCAGGATTTAATTTTTATTAGAACTACAATGTAATATAATCTTGCAAATCCTTTCATCTGACTAAATTTACCCATCAGGCAAGCAAAAAGAATGAAATTACACGCGTTATTTATTTTTTATTTATTATTGATATTATTTAAAAGTTTTGATGTTTCAGCCGAGGATACTTTTTCGCCAGATGAAAGTGTCACATTTGAAGGTGATTTTATACAGGGCGGGCTGGTGACCGGGAAGACTCAACCTGGGAGTAGGGTTTACTTTGATAATAAATTAATCAATCTTTCTGCGGAAGGTGATTTTATTATTGGATTTAACCGGGATGAGCCCGCAACGGTCCTATTTAAAATCAAATTACCTGATGGTAAAGTTGAATCAAGGCAACTCAACGTTTCTAAAAGGGAGTACAACATACAACGTATCGATGGCTTACCACCCTCGAAAGTTACGCCCAGAAAGCCTGAAGTCCTGGAAAGAATACGTCGTGAGGGAGCGGCTGCGGCAACAGCAAGAACCAGAGATGATGATCGGCTGGATTTTTTACAGCAATTTATCTGGCCGACGACCGGGCCTATCAGCGGAGTCTATGGCAGCCAGAGGATCTTGAACGGTGAGCCGCGGCGACCACATTTTGGTGTTGATATTGCGGCACCTGTGGGTACCAAAGTCGTTGCCCCGGCATCCGGTATGGTAACGCTGACAAATTCCGACATGTTTTTTTCCGGTGGGACTCTGATACTGGATCATGGCCACGGCTTATCCTCCACCTTCCTGCATCTCAACAAAATTCTGGTCAAAGAGGGGACTTATGTAAATCAGGGCGATCTGATTGCAGAAGTTGGCAAAACCGGCCGGGTTACGGGGGCACACCTGGACTGGCGTATGAATTTATTTAAACGCAGAGTTGATCCGCAATTATTAGTCCCTGAAATGCCTTCCGCCAAGCACAGCAGTGCCCAGTGATTGAACAGATTAAGTAACAAAAGCTATTTTAGCTGTGACTTTTTTTCTGGCCGCTATGGCATGCACTCCTGGCATCCAGGATGGCCAGCTAGAAGATACCAGCAGTAATTGCCTGGCCGCCTTATAACAAGCAGCGGATAAAAACGCCTGTGCAAGCTGTGAGCGATTGCAGAATAGCTCTATAATAACTTCCAATAAAACTTTAGCATTAGTACAAATAAGCACTGTATGCCCATGATTAATAAGAAAATTAAAACAGCTATAACGATGTATTTCATTATACTTCTGGGCTGTATGAATATGGCCAGAGGCGCAGAGAATATCCAGGTGTTTGTTTCCATTTTGCCGCAAAAATATTTTCTTGAAAGGATTGCCGGAGAATATGTTAATGTGGATGTTATGGTCAAACCTGGACAATCACCAGAAACCTTCGAACCCTCACCTAAATTAATGAATAAGCTGGCTCATGCGAGGATGTTTTTTACCATTGGCATGCCTTTTGAAAAAGTCTGGATACAACGCGTTGCTGCAATTAATCCGCAGCTGATCATTGCAGATACGCAACCCGAGAAAAATTTTCTGCTCAAATCTCACAGACATCATGTGAGTGATTATGACCCTCATACCTGGCTGTCACCCTTGCTGGCCATGAAACAGTCAGAACTTATATTTGAATATTTAAGTTCCTTAAAACCTGAACTTAGAGATGTTTTTAAAAGTAATCTCTTAGTATTGCAGCAGGATTTGACAGAACTTGATCAATTAATATCTGCTGAATTGAAAGATATTGATGATAAAAACGGCAAGCATTTCATGGTTTTTCACCCGGCTTTTTCTTATTATGCACGGCAATATGGACTAGAACAGTGGGCTATTGAAGTAGATGGCAAAGAACCTTCAGGCAGACAGTTAGCGGAGACTATTAACCGGGTTAAGGAAAAACAGGTAAAATGGATCATTGTTGAACAACAATTTGATCAATCAACGGCCAGAACAATAGCAAAATCAATTAATGCAAAACTTATGAGTCTCGATCCACTGGCTGAGGATTACATCCAAAACATGCAATTTATCACACAGCAGATTAAGATTGCATTATTTTAATAATACTTATTTAACAGTTGCTTAGGGATTTATGTTAAAGTCTGTTATGCTGATTTGCTGCCTGTAAATCTACAAGGGGATTTAAAAAATCATGTCTGCCGCAGCAATTCATATTAAAAATCTTAATTTTTCCTTTGATGGTTTGAGCGTACTTGAAAATATCAATATGTCTCTCAAAGATGGAGATTTTGCTGGGCTGGTCGGACCGAATGGCGGTGGAAAAACGACATTACTGAAACTGATCCTGGGCCTGTATAAACCTGCTGCCGGAAATATTTCAATCTATGGTAAGGCGGTAAATAAAAATCGAAAACTCATTGGCTATGTGCCGCAATATGCTAATTTTAGTAGTGATTTTCCAATCTCTGTAGAAGATACCGTGCTCCAGGGATGTCTGGGGAATTGCAGGTGGTGGGGCGGTTACAGTCAGTATGATAAAAAAACTGCATATAAAGTTATGCGGGAAACAGAGATTCAGGGTTTAGCGCAACGTCCTATCAATACTCTTTCCGGTGGTCAGTTGCAACGGGTACTGGTAGCGAGAGCATTGGCTTCTCAACCGAAAATTCTTCTCCTGGATGAACCGACTGCGAATATTGATCACCGTGCAGAAAAAGATATTTTTGATCTTTTTAAAGAGCTCAACGAACGCATGAGTATTCTGATTATTTCTCATGACATTGCTTTTGTTTCTGATTATATTAATACGGTATTCTGTCTTAATAAAACTTTGGTATGCCATGATGCAACTCCGGTTACCAGCCATACCATCCAGGAAATGTATGGGCATCATGTCAGTGAAGTTCATCATAACCATTAATAATACATAACTGAATAAACCGTTTATGCTTGAATTTTTTGACACTCTGCTGTCGCAACATTTTTTGCAAAATGCCCTGTTAGGAGGATTTCTGGCCAGCATTGGCTGTGGATTAACAGGCACGTTTGTTGTTGTGAATCGTATTGGTTATCTGGCAGGAGGAATTGCTCATTCTGTTTTAGGCGGAATGGGAATTGCTTATTATTTAAATCATGATCCTTTTATGGGAGCTCTGATAGCAGCTTTGATATCAGCGCTGTTGATAGGTTTTATTAAATTAAAATGGAAACAGCAGGAAGATACTACTATTGGAGCCGTGTGGGCTATTGGTATGGCTGTCGGTGTTATTTTTATTAGTAAAACACCTGGATATAATGCAAACTTAATGTCACTTCTATTTGGTAATATTTTGATTATATCTGATCGACAACTGTTGTTAATGCTGATACTGGATTTTATTACCATTGCTTTTGTGGTCATTTTTTATAAGCAACTGGTAGCGACTTCATTTGATATGGAATTTTCTTCAGTACGAGGTGTGCATGTCAACTTATTTTACCTGCTGCTGTTGTGCCTGATAGCAATCACTGTTGTCTTGCTGATACAGGTGGTGGGTCTGATTCTGGTTATTGCATTGCTGAGCCTGCCTGCTGCTATTGCCCGGCAATACGTACAATCCATTGGCATGATGATGCTGGTTGCGGTTTTATTAGGAACGGTTTTTACTTCTACAGGGCTGTTTTTGTCATATGAGCCGGATTTACCCTCCGGTTCGACGATTATTCTCGTCGCGGGCGGGTTCTACCTGCTTTCCAGCATCTTAAGGCCGTTTATAGCAATTTATAAAACAAACATTTAATTCCGCTGCATAGATTATTTCTTAAGTACCTGCGTATTAATTACGCTTATTAATATTCCATTCCGTCAAGGAAACTTGTTTTTTGTGGCATACAGCAATTCAGGCGGCTGATGTGTTATTATTTGAATTATGTACAAAAATATAAGGACAAGTATTAAATTCTCTGTTAAGATATATTATGTTCCTGTAGTTTGTTAGAAAAGGACCGTAATACATTGATGTTTGATGATAATCAGCTTGCTTATATTCTGATTGCTGCATGCGGTGGCTTCCTTCTGAGTTTTATTTTGCAATGGTTTTATTTTCGTTCCAGAACCAGGGCGTTGCTATTACAAAAGCAGTTACTTTTTGAGGCGGAACATCGGGCGGATAAACATGTACTCGAAGTGGATCTTGAAAATCTTGAAAACGAGCTTGATGTCAGTCGGGAATTATTAGCTGAAAAAGAACACCTTTTATTTAAAAAAATTGAAGACATTTCCAAATTAAATGAACTCAAAGCCATCTACGCGACCAGAGCTTCAGGGATTGAAGAATATAAGCACCTGATAGAAAAAGCCAATCTTAAAATTTCAGCCCTCAAAGATGAAAATGCATCTTTACGAACACAAATAGCTGAAATTTCAATAAAGTCAGAAGAACAGTATAAATCGGCTGAGCTGATTATTGAAAACCTGCAACAATCCAGAGAGGAGCTGGTTGTTCAGTTTGAAAATCTGGCTAATCGCATCTTCAATGAAAATTCCAGGCATTTGAAACAATCAAACCAGCAGGATATCAATGCCTTGCTGAATCCGTTTAAAGAACAATTTATTGAGTTTAAGCGTAAAGTAGAAGAAATCCACCAGATTGATTCCAGAGATCGTGTTTCCCTTGCGACCAGGGTCAATCAACTATCTACTTTAAATCAAAAACTTAGTGAAGATGCTGCCAATCTTACCAAAGCTTTAAAAGGAGATGTCAAGGTTCAGGGGGACTGGGGTGAAATGATTCTCGAAAGTCTATTGCAAAACAGTGGGCTGCGTGAAGGTATAGAATACAAAACCCAGCAATGTTTTAGAAATGTTAACAATCAATTGCAAAGACCGGATGTTATCATTCATCTGCCCGACAATAAAATTGTCATCGTTGATTCCAAGGTGTCACTGAAGCATTACGAACAACTGGTCAGCGCTGTGGATGAGAGCAGTAGGCAGCAGGCTGTCAAGTTGCATATTCAATCGATCAAAAATCATATCAAGGGACTGTCAGAAAAAGATTATAGTGCCATTGACGAATTACATACTCTGGATTTTGTGTTGTTATTTGTGCCAATAGAGCAGGCCCTGCTGCTGGCGATTAATGAAGATCAAAACATTTTGTATGACGCCTTTAATAAAAAAGTCATTCTGGTCAGTGCTACTACTTTACTCGCGACATTAAGAACAATTGAAAATTTTTGGCGGCATGACAGACAGCAATCCAATGCAGATGAAATTGCCCGGCGAGCAGGAGACATGCTGGATAAGTTTGCGCTGTTTGTCGAGGAGCTGGAGAACATAGGACTGCAGCTGGATAAAGCCAAAAGCAGTTATAACCTTGCACATAACCGGCTGGTCAGCGGTAATGGTAACCTGATTCAGCGTGCTCAGGCCATCCAGGAACTGGGAATTAAGCCCCAAAAACCTCTCGGTTCCATCTCTAATGGATAAACACTTTGATACGCCGTTCGGCCAATTTATACTAAAACGTATACCGGACGCAGACAGGAATCTACGTGCCTGGGACAATGCAGATCAGTATCTATTAAATTATCTGGCGGATAATCAACTGCCGCTGAAAAACAGCAATATACTTGTTGTTAATGACAGCTTTGGCGCTTTGACAACGACACTGTCGGATTATCGCTGTGACCTCTATAGTGATTCATATATTGCTCATCAGTCGGCCCGGGATAATTTGCAGCGAAATGATGTTTTTCTGGCCGAGGAGCATTTTATTAAAAGTACCGAGCCGCTGGTGAGAGACTATGATCTGGTATTGATAAAAAATGTTAAAACTCTGGCCCTGCTTGAAGATGAATTAATTGCTATCAGACCTCGACTCAAAAGGGATGCAATAGTGATTGCAGCAAGCATGGCAAAGAACCTGCAAGGTTCTGCACTGGAATTTTTCAATCGAATAATAGGTCCTGCTGCCGCCACACTGGCATGGAAAAAAGCTCGACTGATCCATGTGGCTGTGGATCCTGAATTACCTCATCCTGACTCATTATATCCCATTACATTCAAACTGGATGATAATCAATCAGTCATTTTCAACCTGGCAAATGTGTTTTCAAAACACAAACTGGATATAGGCAGTCGTTTTTTTCTGCATCATCTTCCACAAAACGGTGCCTATCAGGATATTATTGATCTGGGTTGCGGTAATGGTGTTCTGGCATTAAAAGCGGCTCAACTATATCCAGCTGCTTATATAAGCTGTATCGATGAATCATATATGGCTGTGGAATCTGCCAGACTTACTCTCAACAGAAATCTTCCTGGGCGGGAAAATTATAACTGTGAAGCGGGTAACGGCTTGCAAAATATGCCGCATAACAGTGCAGATTTGATCCTTTGCAATCCACCGTTTCACCAGCAGAGCGTGGTGGGTGATGCAATTGCATGGTCTATGTTCAGAGAGTCTAAAATGGTACTGAGACGGGGGGGAGAACTATGGGTCGTCGGTAACAGGCACCTGGGGTATCATGCCAAACTCAACAAGCTGTTTGGAAATTATAAAGTGATTGCTGCAAATAAGAAATTTGTGATCATAAAATCAGTTTGTAACTGATTTTATGATCACGCTCTTTTTTACGCCAACCTCAGTCAATATTGTCATAAATGTTGAAGGTATCAATATGATGGCCTTTATCGTTAAGTACTTTTATCCGCTCATCTGTGACCACCTGGGATGCTGCAGCAAAAAAATCCGGACTCTCGACGACCTCTTCAAAAAATTTCTTTTTAGCTTCATGTACATTTTCAGCATCAATTTCATGTTCAATGATAGCCGTATGGCGAAAGGTGTATTTCATAAAAATTCCAGTTTAGTGAAACGGTAGTTTATTTTTCATATAAGAAATAGCAAAAATTTGAGAGTTTATCAATCTTTCAGCGTAAAAAGTTTTGCGAAACAGGAACTGCTTAATAGTTATCCTGAACTCGGAATAAAATCGCTTATATTCAGCACTATATTCTGATTATCGTAACTATTCAGCGTATTTTAGATTTATACGTAAGTTCTTGATATCAGCTGTTTGCGTAAGGCAGATAATTGCTCCTGTATAATCTGCATTCCCTACATGGACGTATTTACGGCGTCTTCTGGAGCAAATTCCTGGTGTCAAGGACGTTTTCAAAATTACGCTGAATAGTTACTGATTATCTTTCATTTGTTGACCCACATGGAAGACTTCGGCTTCTACCGCTTATGACATCTTTATTTTAAGGATGAAAGCTGGTTAAGTTCTGATAAAACCAATTTTCTTACCGGACAGGGTCTTTTTTAGCAAGGATTCTCTCAACAGTATCCACTATAGCCTGAGTTTGCGGGTCAATCTCAATGTTTACTCTATCTCCAATTCGGCAGCTTCCAATATTGGTCCGCTGCAGTGTCTCTGGTATCAAATTAACATTAAACTGATTTTTGTTGACTTCACCAATCGTTAAACTGACCCCATCAATACCAATATAACCTTTGCTGAAAAGATATTTGGAAAACATCTCTGGAAGTTTGTAGCAGATTTGACAATTATTTTCAGAACGCAGTATCTTCTCTACAGTAGCAGTTGTAATAATATGACCGGACATTTGGTGACCGCCAATTTCATCACCCAATCGGGCTGCACGTTCAACATTGACTCTGTCTCCAGGCTTTAATGCCCCCAGGTTAGTCACTTTAAGTGTTTCCTGCATTAAATCAAACGAAATCAGTTTATTTTCTATGTTGTGGATAGTTAAACAGCACCCATTATGAGCAACGGAAGCTCCGAGTGAAAATTCTGTTGCAAAAGAGTCATCAAACCTGACCTTGTGAGTCCGAAAATTTTCTTTTTCTATAATTTCAATGATTTCAGCTGTTCCCTGAACGATGCCTGTAAACATTTAAATAACCTTATAATTCTCAGAGTTTATATTTTAGCACGATATCATGTCCATCAGGTTCAAGTCCTCGCAAGGTGAAATAATCTTCCCCATTCAGGCCTTTTTATGATGCATAAAATTCAGCTTAACTTTACAGCGAATTTAAAACAGTGTATTTAGAGATCCTGCTAACGACTTCAGCACATCTAAAATTTTACAATGTTAGTACCCCAAAACTCCGCCGCAGGGACCGGGATTATCCGAACACTGATTCCGCCCTGAATACTAATCGATTTCTAAAATCATCCCTGAGATATACCTATTTTGCTTATATCACGGAGCAACACACCCATACGTGAATTACATCACAATTCCAATTAATAAAAGCCTTTATATTGAGAGTTCCACAGCATGAAGATTTTTCATTGCATCGAAGGAGAACATTCATTATGTCAACTAAAGAAAAACAACAGCATATATTAAAATATAAAAATAAACTGAATACCATTTCTAAAGAACTTCACGAATCAACGCTTACTCCACATCAACTTCGGCATAAATATTTAGAGTCAGTTCATTATAAAAATAAATTGAAAGAATTGAATATTTAATTATCCTGAATACAAGCAATGATTTAGTTCATTGCAGCTTCTATGAAGTGGACAATCATGAATATCAGCTTATCAGGTATTCTTTTTTTTAGCGGGAAATAAATACAACAAGTCCATTGTTGCGAATGTGATTTTCCCATTCATTGAGCAAATCTATACCCAAGTCATTAGTTTCAACATGATGGTTTTAACTTTAACGAGTCACCGGCAGCCAGGATCAGTGGGTTGTTTGCAACTATACGGCACCAGACAGCTATCAGTGGTCAATTATTAATAGTTATCCGTGTGTCACATAAATAGCTTCTAAGCGGCGATACCAGCTTTAGTGTTGATATAATGTGCTATTATACGAATAGGCGCAAACAATCTTTACCTCCAGGCGGGGTCTACTCAAATGCGTTGTATCCGTTCTACATAATAGTATATTTTACCGTAAAGAATTATATTATGGGTTCAGCCCTGGTACGCAATTTACCCAACCTGGTTAGTTTTATACGCATATTAATGGCCCCGGTATTGCTTTATCTGGCTATTAAACAGCTGCCTGGATTATTTCTTGCGGCAGTTGTTTTTACTACCTTTACTGATGTGCTGGATGGTTTTCTGGCACGTTTGTTAAATCAAATAACAGAATTGGGTGCTCGACTTGACAGTTGGGGTGATTTTGCCGTTTACTCATGCCTGGCAATATCAGCATGGATTCTTTGGCCAGATTTAGTCAGGCAGGAACTCATTTATGCGCTGGTGATTATAGCCAGTTTTACTCTGCCGGTTTTAGTCAGGACTGATCAAGTTCAAAACCATCACCAGTTATCATACCTGGAGTGTAAAAATAGCCGTGGTTTTTACCGTAACAGGTTATCTTTTACTGTTTTCAGGGCTTACTCCATGGCTGTTCCGTCTGGCAGCTTTCTGTTGTACTTATGCGGCAATAGAGCAAATAATGATCACCATGGTGACGCAACAGGAAAAAGTGGTGGATATCAGAACTTTCTGGCAGGCTATTAAAGAAAATAAAAATGCAGGTAATGTTAATTAGTGTCCATCCGTTTTTAGATGGACACTTGTGGCGCAGGGATGTGCTACCATTTTTAATGATGATAAATCATTGTAAATGCAGCATAAGAAAAATCACTTTTTTTCTTTCGCGTTCCATAATATAGCCAGGATGGCTATTTATGGATTGAAACTAATTAGTGCCCATCCGTTTATGCTGGTCATAAATGCGCAACAGAGATGTGCCGCCATTTTTAATAATTACAAGTTATTAAGAATTTAAGAAAAATAAAATTATTTTTTCCATAAAAAATCTGGATGATGATTTATGGGGGGACACTATATAGTTCCATGCATATAAAAGGTCATAAGCGCAGTACAAAGCGTTGCTGCTGTTTTCTGTATGAAAACTTATTGAATGCTAAATAATTGTTCTTAAAAGGTGTCCATTTAGCACCAGAACCTGTGATGTATCATTTCGGGATTTGATGCTAATATGAGCGAAATGATGTATTACTGGGTCTTGTGCGATGCCTCAATACTATGGTCACTATTTTCGAACAGCTATTTAGCCAAGAACCATAGCTATGGATGAAAAAGAAATTACTGATTATTTATCTCAGCGGATGGGATATGCTCATGCCCGGCAGCGCATGGGCATAGAGGATGAAGCAAATCTTAAAGTTTTTGGCAGTGGTTTTAATTTTTTTCACCCGGAAAACTGGTATTCAGCGCATGCCTTTTTACGATACCTGCTGAAACTAAGCGGTATTTATTGGTATGGACGTCGAAATACACTGGATATTAGGGTACAGGATAATAATATCCCATTAGTCAATCTTCCTGCAGATTTTGCAGGCTTTTCCATTTTACATCTCAGTGATCTGCATATTGACATGGATGAAGAAGCTGCTGCCGCACTGATTGAATGTGTGCGTCCACTTGAATATGATATCTGTGTAATAACCGGTGATTATCGTACCAGAACTTATGGCCCTATTGAAAATTCCATGCAGGGGATGTGTTCATTAACCAAGGTATTGAATAAGCCTGTTTATGCCGTGCTGGGAAACCATGACAGTATCCGCATGGTTCCTGAGCTTGAAGCTATGGGCATAAAAATGCTGCTGAATGAATCAATAGAATTAACGGGTAGGGATAATTCAATCTATCTAGCCGGTATTGATGACGCACATTATTACCGGGTCGACAATATTGAAAAAAGCATCCAGAATATTCCTCCTAAATCCGTCTCTTTGCTGCTTTCCCATACTCCGGAAATTTACCGGCAGGCAGCTTATGCAGGATTTGACGTATTATTTTGCGGTCATACTCATGGAGGACAAATTTGTTTACCGGGCAGAACAGCAATTATCCTGGATGCCAAGTTACCGCGATATATGGGGGCAGGAGCCTGGCAATACCATAATATGCAGGGGTATACCTCTGTGGGTGCGGGAACTTCAATAGTCAATGTTCGTTTAAATTGTCAGCCGGAAGTGACATTGCATCATTTAAGCAACATATAGTGACGGCTAGTAAGGCCGATCGCGAATATGCAGACGATATAATAGTTTTGAAAGCAGTACTTCCAGCAGCCAGAAAATCAATACCAATATTATCACCTCCTGCCATATAAGCCCAAGTGCTCCGGAACAGATGATGAGAGGAAACAGCGACTCGGGGATTTGATCTAAGCCACTGGCTTTACTGCTTGCGACCATCCCGGCTCTGCGTTTGATAAAGCTTGAAAAAACATCACCCAGCATTGCACAAGCTCCGAATAACGCGCCGAAGTCCCATGGGACTCCAAGGATGATGGATGCCATTATTGTCGATATAATGGATACAAAAATCCCGCGAAATGTTTTTGAATGACCCAGCCAGGGAAAACCGTCCGGTGCAATACCATGACCATCAAGCGGGTAGGCAAAGCGCTGACCCAAAAAGAAATGGACAAGCACGGGAGAGCCATTGGCAACAAGTAATAAAAATAGAGCATCTAACATAGAGTGTAATGACTCAGCCTAATTTTGTGTAAATCACAGATCCATGATATCAGTTACTGGTAAAATCAGTGTCTAGCGCCTGGATGGTTATATACAGCATGTATACAGGTATTCCAGGGCATTTTCTGCAGCAGGTAACTGATATCATGAAAGTTTCCGGAAGATCTGCTGCACCGTTAAATCTCTTTGAGTGTAACTTTGCTCATCCAAAGCTGGACATTTAAATTTAATGTATTGAGTTACTCTTTAATTTTCATGCATAAAGCCCCATGCTTGTTTTATTATGGGCGTAAAAGAAAAAGTGTGATTTTCTTTTGCTCTATTTGCAATGATTTGTCATCATTAATAATGCTGACATCACTGTGCCACAGGTGGCCATCTAAAAACGCATGGGCACTTTCTAGTATAGATTAGAAAGTCACTTTGGAAAATATTGATGCAAGATTCACCCCCGGCTGAAAATCAATCCTGTCGAATCCAGGTTTCTGAGATGACTTGTCCACATTGTGTCGAACGAGTGGAACAGGCAATACGAAACATTGAAGGGGTCATTGATGTTGAGGTAGATTTAGCGGCCGGACAGGCCCTGTTCAGCGGCGGTAAACCTCATACAGTCATCCAGGCCGTTACCGATGCCGGCTATCCGGCTAAACTCATGCCAGATGAATCTGAAAACAGCCCGATTGAATTTACCCAGGTTCATATCAAACTTGAAAACAATAGTGACGAAAAAAGCGGCGAAAAAAGTGAACAAATAACGGATAAAAAAAAGCTCTCAGAAAGCTCAATTTTTGACCTGCCGGATGAGTCTGCCTATTTTATTGCTATTAATGACATGACCTGTTCAAGTTGTGTGGCGAATGTTGAAAAAGCCATTTTATCTGTCGAGGGGGTGACTGAAGGTGTGGTTAACCTGATCGAAAAATCTGCTCATGTCACAGGCGGAGCCCCCCTGCAAGTTGTAAATGCAATTATTGATCAGGGCTATGATGCTCGAATCATTAAACAGCAGAGGAGCAGTAATACTTACCAGCTGGTAATACAAACTCACTTTGAACCAGTGCAAAAAACGCAGCTGATTGAATGGTTGCAGAGTTTCGATTCAATCACTGAAGTTAAAGAAGTCTACCGCAATGCGGGTGAGGACCACTCACTTCCTCTCAAGTTGTCGGTCCATACTTCCATGCATCCTGCCGGCTTACTGGTGCTGTTACAGCAGGCCGGTTATGCGGTCAGAATTGAAGAACAATTTATTGATCCTTATACCGAACAGGCCCGGCAGAGCCAGCTTGAAATCAGGCAAGCCTGGAAGCGTGCACTTCTGGCAGGCTCGGTCGGTATCGGTCTGATGTTATTACAGCATTCAGGTAAGTTGCCGGAACTGGGTCGACAGACTGAATTTTATGGCATAAATACGCAACTTCTCTGGTTTGCAATCGCTATGCTTTGCCTCTTTACCATGTGGTATAGCGGCCGTCATTATTATATTGCTGCAATCAAACAGGCTCGGCATCGTTCCGCAAATATGGATACGCTGGTGGCATTGGGAACATCTGCTGCCTGGATCTCTTCGGTGATGATTATTTTTAAGCCTGATTTTATTCCTGGCGGTGCTCATTTGTATCTGGATGCGGCTGTATTTATCCTGGCATTTTTACAATTTGGCCATGCTCTGGAAATTCACGCCAAACGAACCACCCGGGAATCAATTGCGAGCCTTCTTGAACTGGCGCCTAAAACTGCTCATGTCATCCATGCAGGTGTGGAAGTTGAATTGCCCGTTTCTCTACTGCAGATCGATGATGAAATAATCGTGCGTCCCGGAGAGCGAATACCCATTGATGGTATTGTATGTAGCGGAGCTTCTGCAGTTGATGAATCAATGTTATCCGGCGAACCTTTGGCGGTGAACAAATCAGTGGGCAGTCAGGTAACGGGGGGTACCAATAATACCTCAGGCAGCTTCAGCCTGAAAGTCAGCCGTCTGGGTAATGCTACTACTTTGGCGCAGATTATTTCCATGGTAAAACAGGCGCAGATGAGTAAACCGCAAATCGGACGCCTGGTAGACAAAATTGCCGCGGTTTTCGTGCCTGTAGTTATTGTTATTGCGTTGACTGCAGCACTGGTCTGGTACTTTTTTGGACCTGCACCCCAGTTGGCCTACGCACTGACGACAGGTATTGCTGTGCTGGTGATTGCCTGTCCCTGTGCATTAGGCCTTGCAACACCCATTGCCATTATGATGGGTACAGCCAAAGCCGCAGAATTTAATATATTGATCAAAAACAGCGATGCCCTGCAAACAGCTAGCACATTAACCCATCTTGTTGTGGATAAAACGGGTACATTAACACTCGGCAAACCGGTAGTTACTGATATTTTTATTGAAACCATTAATCATACCCTTGCTGCAGCAACAGATAATAAGCACAAACTATTGCAGTTCGCTGCATCACTGGAAAATGCATCCGAACATGTGCTGGCGCAAGCCATTGTGAATTATGCTAAAGATCATGCCATCGAACTCTTGCCGGTCACTCATTTTCAGGCGGTCAAAGGGAAGGGAGTTCAGGGAGAAATTAATGCACAACAGGTCCTTATGGGCAACATCCGATTTATGCAGGAAAATGGTATCCAGATTTCAACACAGTTACAGACACAGGCTGATAAATTGGCCCGTGCTGCCGCAACTCCTGTCTGGCTGGCCAGAGATGGTGTATTTTCAGGGCTCATTGTGATGCAGGATCCTGTCAGAGAAGATACACCCACAGCCATATCAGAACTGATTTCACGTGGCATCACTATTGTCATGTGTACCGGGGATAACCAGCATACAGCCAATGCCGTAGCACACTCACTGGGGATCAAAGCTGTTCATAGTGAAGTCCTGCCGGAACAAAAATTGGAAATTGTCAGGACCCTGCAAACCAGAGGTTATCGTGTTGGGATGGTCGGTGACGGGGTAAATGATGCTCCGGCACTGGCTCAGGCGGATACTGGATTTGCCATTGGCAGCGGAACCGATGTGGCTATCGAAAACGCGGATATAACGCTGGCCGGGAATTCACTCATGAGTGTCAGTACTGCCATTGCAGTTTCGGCTGCAACTATCAGCAATATCAGGCAGAATCTGTTCGGCGCTTTTATCTATAACATAATCGGCATACCGCTGGCTGCGGGTGTATTTTATCCTTTTACCGGCTGGTTGCTGGCACCGGCTTTTGCGAGCGCTGCCATGGCCTTGTCATCGGTAACCGTTGTGGCCAATGCAAATCGTTTACGATTTTTTAAAAATGCAGGGTAAGATTCCGTTTATTTGTATGTACTTGCACATTTTGCTCTAAACAGCTGCTCGGAAATAGTGACCATAGTATTGAGGCATCACACAAGACCCTGTAATACATTATTTCGCTCGCATACGTAGGTACTTAAGGATAATTGAGTGTTTGTGGAAGGCAGATAATTGCTCCTGCGTGATCTGCATTCCCTACATGACCACCATGGATGGTGGAAATGCATGCGAGAGGCAGGAGCCGAAGTCGTCCTTGCAGGTCAAGTTTTTATAGCCATGGACGGCTATAAAAAGCCTACATGGAAGTATTTACGGCGTCTTCTGGAACAAATACTCGATTATCCGCACCTGATTTTGCTTAAGTACCTACCTATGATTTCGCTCATATTAACATCAAGTCCCGAAATGATACATCACAGGGTCTCGTGCTAAATGGACACTTTTTAAGAACCTTTATTTAGTACCAACCGATGGCATTGCGTTAACGGTTCTATATCAGCTACCGGTTGATTATTGAGCATATTCAAATATACTTTCCTAGCAAAGGGGAAACAAGTACACTAAAATTCTGGTCACTACTCAGCATATTTAAAATATTCCACTGAATGCCTGACAGCAAGCACGGTCTTATAGATACGCTGAGTCGTTACAAATTCTGCAGATCCAGGAAGTCTTTATGAAAATTGAAAAGCTTACCGAAACAGAATGTATCGATGCAATTAAAAACGATAAACATTTTCATGCCGAAGTTGCTAATGGTGCATTTGAAATTAAAATAAAGAAATACAGTTATTTTGTTTGTGCGGCTATACATGACGGCCACCAGATACGTCAGGAAATTACTGACCTGTGTGCGTTAAATGAAGATGAAAGACTCTACGAGGAAGATCCTTTTACTGGAACACTCATATCATCCATGCCCGTGACTATTATTGCCAGGGATTCACGTTATGAATACGATTTAAACCGGGAGCCTGATACCTGCGTTTATGAAGAAGCCTGGGGTAAACCTGTATGGAAGTCCCCCCTAAGTGAAGAAGAAAAGTCTCTAAGTCTGCATAAACATCAATCTTTTTATCGTGTTTTGGGAGTCTTGCTGGAAAAAATTCAGGCCCGTTACGGCAGTTGTCTGGTGTATGATATACACTCTTATAATTACCAACGCATTGCTAAAGAGGTACCCGTATTCAATATTGGTACTGAACAGCTTGATAAGAAGAAATGGCAAGATATCATTCATCACTGGGTCAACGTTCTAAATAGCATATCCATCCCCGGACTTGATGTAAGGGCTGCTGCTGATGAAGTCTTTTACGGCCGCGGTTATCTGGCAACCTTCGTTGCTGAAAACTTTAACAACGTGCTGGCTCTGCCTACAGAAGTAAAAAAAGTCTTTATGGATGAATTGACAGGGCAGGTTGATGCCACTATATTACCCGCGCTGAAATCAGTATTTGAACAGTC
Organism: uncultured Gammaproteobacteria bacterium; assembly: GCA_963836005.1. Classification (GTDB taxonomy): domain Bacteria; phylum Pseudomonadota; class Gammaproteobacteria; order GRL18; family GRL18; genus CAWIHS01. Next base: position 43,686 of record CAWIHS010000001.1, read on the forward strand.
GATGCTGGACAATTCAGCCTATTATGCAAAACACCATGTTCATAAGTAACAGCATTAACAATTTACATGTATTTGTCTCTTAAGACGCCGGTAAATACTTCCATGCATAACCTGCATTTCCCACTTGACCACCATGGATGGTGGAAATGCATGCGAGAGGCAGGAGCCGAAGTCGTCCATGTGGGTCAATAAATACCTGACAGCAAGCACGATCTTATAGATACGCTGAGTAGTTAGAAAATATCTATGTATAATTATAGAAACAGTTGCAAGGTTAACTTTACATGAAATTACGTATGCCGGGTTCTTTTTCCCAGGTCATCATCGGGTTAGTTCTTGGTATGTGCTTTGGTCTGTTTTTCGGAGAAGACATCAGGCTTATTGAAGATATAGGCACTGCCTATATTAGTCTATTGCAGATGAGTGTACTGCCCTATATTGTGGCTTCGCTGATCAGCGGCATCGGTCGACTATCCGTGGAACGGGCAGGCCAGATCGGCAAGGCAGGCGGCTTGTTGATTCTGCTTCTCTGGCTGATCGGTATGTTGACCGTGGTTATGCTGCCGCTGGCCTATCCTGACTGGCAAGCTTCCAGTTTTTTCAGCCGGGATGTCATTAGTGAAAATGTGACATTTGATCCGGTTAGCCTGTATCTGCCGGCCAATCCGTTTAATGCCCTTGCGGAAACGGTTGTTCCTGCTGTGGTAGTGTTTAGTCTGGCAATGGGAGTCGCTTTAATAGGCATGCCTAAAACAGGCGGCCTGATACTGGCATTTGATAATATCAGCAAAGCCCTTAGCCGCATTACTTCCGCAGTGGTTAAACTGGCCCCCATTGGGGTGTTTGCCATCACTGCGGTTGCATTCGGCACACTTGAATTTGCTCAACTGAATCGCCTGCAGGTCTATTTATGGGTTTATATCGCAGGTTGGGCTATTCTGATTCTTTGGACTCTCCCGGTCATGCTGTCCGGTTCAACATCACTTTCTTATAGGGAAGTCTTACGCCAAAGCCGGTTACCAGTGATTACAGCCTTGGCCGTTGGAAGTGTTTTAGTGGTATTACCCATGATTGCCGAACGATGCAAGGACCTGCTGAAAGAACATCATAACTTTAGCGATGAAACGGATGCTACCGTAGATGTTCTGATCCCTACGGCTTATAGTTTTCCCAGTGCAGGAACCTTACTCGGACTGGGTTTTTTATTGTTTGCTGCATGGTTTGCCGGTTCTCCATTATCTTTAACCCAGTATCCGGAATTCATTATTACCGGTTTAATGACTGCATTTGGCAGTATGAATGTGGCCTTACCCTTTTTACTGGACCATTTCCGTCTGCCGACTGATCTGTTTGAACTGTTTCTATTGACCAGTCCTGTCACCGGGCGGCTGGCTACCGGACTTGCTGCAATGCATGCAGTCGTGATCAGTTTAATGGGAGCCTATGCGGTCAGTAAAAAACTCAATTGGGTGCGTATGCTGCAAATTGCGGCAATAAGTCTGGGCATTACCTTTATATTATTAACCTCATTAAGTTATGTTCTCAAGGGCGTCATACAATTCCATTATTCAGGCTATGATAACTTTGTCTCTATTGAACCTTTATTCCCCAGAGCCAGGGTTAAGCAAATTTCTAACCCAACCCCTTTATCAATGGATGAGCAAAAGCGTGAACGTCTGGATATCATCAAAGCAAGAGGCAGCTTACGCATCGGCTATTTACCCGATAGACTGCCCTTTGCACACCGTAATGAACTGGGACAGGTTGTAGGCTTCGATATGGAGTTGATGCATACTCTGGCCTCGGATATGGACTGCACACTGGAAGTTGTTAAATTGAAGTTTCCTGACAAAACTGAGGATTTAATCAAATTACTGGATAACGGAAGTATCGATATTTTAGTGGGAGGTATTGGTACGACTCCGCCCAGAATTTTAAAATATAATTTTACTCATAGTTATCTTGACGGAACTGTGGGTTTTATTGTGCCTGATCATCGTCGTGATGAATTCAAGGATCTGCAGATGATCCGCAAAATGCCTTCTCTTAAGCTGGCTATACCGCCTAACCACTATTTTAGAGAAATTATGCAAACACGCCTGCCCAATGCCGAGTTTATTGCAATCACTTCAATTCGTGAGTCTCTGAAAGGCGGTATGAAAGATGTAGACGCAATAGTGTCTCTTGCAGAAGGAAGTGCTGCATGGACCATGGTCTATCCTGACTATACCGTGGCTGTTCCAAAGGAACTACATTTAAAAACGCCGCTTGGTTTTGTGTTACCGCAAAATCAGCTGGGTTTCACTTTTGTGCTGAATAACTGGCTGGATCTGCAGCAAAGAAATGATACCCTCAGCAGAATATATAACCATTGGATTCTGGGTAAATTTGAGACTCCTAAAGAGCCGCGCTGGTCTATTATGAATAATGTCCTGCATTGGGATAAAACTGATGAAAATAACCTTACGGCGCCTGTCATTGAACAGGAAAACAAAGCGCTGGAAACAACTGAATCCGATACAATCACAGCAAAAGACAAGGACTCTTTAAAAAAATCCACAAAACAATCTCAGGAAAATACAACACCTGTTACTGAAAAATAAAGTTTTAATCTGAATAATTCAGCAGCTCAGAGATCATTCAGCAATAAACATCAGGCTTAAAAAGGGCCAGTAGGTGATAAGTAATACACAGCCCAGCAACAGGAGCATCATAACAATGGTAGACAGATAAATTTCAGTGATGGGTTTGTTAAAACGGTAACTGGCAATAAACAGGTTCATGCCAACGGGCGGAGTAAGATAGCCAAGCTGCATATTAGCAAGGAAAATAATTCCCAGATGTACCGGGTGTATACCAAAACCGATGGCAACAGGTACAATCAGGGGAGCCATAATGACGATGGCAGAAAAAATATCCAGAATTGCGCCCAGTAGCAGCAGGAAAATATTCAGCAATATGAGAAACGTTAGCGGGCTACTGACGTGTGATTTAATCCATGCAAATAATTTGAGGGGTATTTCAGCATCTATCAGGTAGTTAGTCATGGCTAATGCACAGCAAAGAATGAGCAAAATACCGCCAATCATGGTCATGGATTCTCTGATGATCTGCGGCAGCTGTCTGATGCTGACTTCCCTGTAGATAAACACCTCTACAATAATAATATAGAAAGCAGTCACTGCGGCTGCTTCGGAAACAGCAAAATAACCGCCGAAAATCCCGCCCAGGACAATGAACGGCAGGGGAATTTCCCAGATAGATTCACGAATGGCAGCAGCAAGATCCCGCAAATTGAAGGTTGTCCTCGGAATAGGCTCTTTTCTGGTGAACCAGAGTCCCCAGATAAACAATACAATGATCATTAGCAGTGTCGGCAATATACCAGCAACAAAAGCCTGTTCAATAGAAATGCTTTGTTCCATATTCATTTGCTGTACGATCACTACATATAATATCAGGGGTAATGATGGCGGCAATAACAGACCCAGACTGCCCGAGGTGGTGACCAGGCCCAGACTGAAGCGTTCTGGAAAGCCTGAACTTTTTAATGCCGGATAGAGTAAGGCGCCTATAGCTACGATAGTGACACCTGTTGCGCCGGTAAATGCAGTAAAAAAAGCACTGGAGATTAATGTCACTAATGCAAGTTCTCCAGGTAACCAGCCCAGCAGAGCCAGAGAAAGTCGAACGATGCGTTGCGAGGTTTGACTCTCGCTCATCACATATCCGGCGAATGTAAACAGAGGTAATGCGAGCAACATGGGAGTGTTGGTGAGTCGATAAATTTCGATGGGGATAACCGTCAGATCGATCTCCTGCTGAAGAAAACCCAGTATGGCCACTGACAATATAAGCGTAAATAAAGGTGCGCCGAACCAGGCAAAAAGCAGCAGGGCTGATATGCTCAGGAACAGAATCAAGCTTTGTTCCTTTGCTGCGGCTCAGTTTTGAAGAAAGATTTAAACAGGATCAGTAAGCTTGAAATCAAATAGCGTATGGCTATGGTGGCAAATCCAAGAGGAATAATGGAGACAGTCAACCAGACAGGGATGTTTGCAAATGCAAGGGTCTGTTCCTGGTATTCCAGCAATACCAGATTTACACCATACCAGGCGACGATAAAACAAATGAACGCTGTAAACAGATAAACTACTGCCTGAGCAATCAATTTATTTTTTTCTGAGAGAAATTTAATGCCCAGATCAATACTGATATGACGGTCATCTCGACTGGCAAACATTGCCCCCGCCATGCCAAGCCATAGTACCGAGATGCTTAAAAAACTGTCACCCCAGAAAATTCCGGAATCAAAAAAATTGCGTAAGGTGATTTGTAATACAGCAATAAAAAGTGTGACCAACAGGGCCGCAACAAGTACCACATCTTCCAGTTTGAGTAAATATCTATGTAGAGCTTTCAACAGCGGCATAAGTGTTCAAGGGATACTATTTTGATCGATATTGTTGAAGTAGTTTATCAACTCTGGAAATGGTCTTTTTATCAACAAGCTTTGCTTTTTGCATACGTTCAATGGCAGCATCTGCATATTCTTTCCATTCCTTTTTTTCTTCTGCATCAGGAACAACAAACTTGATTCCCTGCTGCTTTAACACAGCCAGTGATTCCTGATTATTGTCTTTATTCTGAGCATCAATTTTTGTGAAGATACTCCCCATGACCTCTCGTACAATTTGTTGATCAGCTGATTTAATTTTTTTAAATACCCTGGCATCAAAAGCAAAAACACCCATGGAATACATTAGAGGTAAATCAGTAAGATATTTAATCTGAGTATGCCATTGCAGGGCAAGAGCTCCGATAGGTGACATCGCTACGGTATTGATCATGCCTGTTTGTAAACCAGCCAGAACATCGCCAAATGGTAAAGGTATGGGGCTAATCCCAAAAGCAGTAATTGCTTCCAGTGACGAGGGATCATTGGCTGGTACCCAGACTTTTTGCCGGCGAAGTTGAGTGATACTGGTGATCGGTTCATTGGTCGACATGATATAAGCAAAACCAGCTTCAGCCAGTCCAAGAGCTATAAATCCGTCTTTTTCAAATCCTTTTTGTACAATGGGATCATACACTTTTCTGATATGCGCAATTTCATCCTGAGAACGGTATTTTAATAACAGGCCGAAAATCTGATAGTCTGTATTTTTTTTTATTAAAACAGAACCTGAGACGAGACCTCCATGTAACTGGCCAATGCGTATTTTACGCAACACAGATTGATCATCTCCCATGACACCGCCTGGGTAGAATTTAAATTTGACTCTGCCCTGGGTTTGCTTTTCTATTTCATTACTTCCGGCTCGTATAGCCTGCATCCAGGCTGAACCTTCCGGTGAGATAGTGGCAATTTTAAATGTTTTTGCCTGGGCAGGTGTTATCAATAAAACTGCTGAGACAATACATATCAGGATGAAAATATTACGCATATTCTGCCTTGTTTTTCCACAATCATTATGAAAAATAAACCATTAAAAGTAGTCGACGGATGATTTGAGTAATTCATCAGCACGCTGCTGTGCCAGAGTATTCATTAAAGTGAGATTATCGGCATGGGGATCAGCGGATAAGACTTCATTTAATAATTGATCATGCAATGACTGATCAAAAACCAGCCGGGCATATTTTTCTGCATATAATACTTTTGCCATCAAATTTTCACCCTGTGAAATGTCAATGGCGCGTTCAAAATGCTCACGGCCCTGTTCGGGTTTTCCTCCCAGTGAAGGAGGCAGCAGAGTGGATAATACGCCCATATAAAGGTGAGGCCCCCCGTGCTGCCAGGTTTCATCCAGTTCGATGATTCGCTGCATGATTAATTCAACCTGGGGTAATTGCGCCACAGCAGTCATTTTGGTGCTATTGGCCTGGATCCATCCCGCCCATGTGGTCGCGAAAGTATACCATAGACCGACATCCTGCTTATGCAGATTTTGCACGCTAGTGCTGAATTCATCAAAGGGTAATGTTCTCACTGCACACCAGGAGGACTTTTCCAGGCAAAGAGCCTGCTCTGCATAATCCAGGGCTTTTGAGGACATCCTCGCAGCCCGTTCTGGATCATCGACAAAAACCCCGGCATAAGCACTGTATAAATTTGCCGCAGATGCTAACAATCGGCTATTCTCGGGGGAATCAAGTATAAAACTGTCCAGCAGCAACAGATAGGAGGGAGCACCGTCAGCTACAGTCTGAGGATCATCTGAGTCAAGAATAGCGCGTGACAAATTATCTGACAGCTTACTGGTGGAAGAAGAAATAAGCGTCGAACAGCTTGACAAAAACAAGCATGAAGTCAGGATCAACGCTATATTTAATCGAGCTGTATATGGTAATAACATAGATCAAAATTATAGGTAATTCATTACTGCTTTACAACTTTATCCAGCCTGGCGACGTAGAGAGAATTGCTGGTGTCGTGGGAGGCAGGATGGCTGAAAGGATGAGGGACGTATTTACAGCGTCTTCCGGGCAGTTAATTGCAGCTGTATTTCCACAGGATCAGCAGAAATGGTTGCAATGCCATGACGAGAGGCCGGAGCTTAAAGCCATCCATTGAAGTCAACAAACGCATGTGTATCCCTGAAAACATATGTAAGGAAGATTCCCTGTTTATGGGTGCCCTGCATACAATTGTTCGATATCGGCTTGAAAATATTCGTGTAGTTTATTTCTTTTCAACTTCATTGTAGGTGTCAAAAAGCCGTTTTGTGTTGTCCATGGCTGCGTTACCAGTTTAACCTTGCGTATTTGTTCGTAGCCTGGAAATGCATCCAGTCGTGCGGCAATTTTTTCAATAACGTTATCATGCAATGCCTTACTATTCAAGGACTTTTCTAGGTCTGAATCATTGCCTGGGGTTGATTTATTGAGCTCAGCGTATTGCTCTGAGTTAAGTACGATAATGGCACTAAGATAGGGCCTGGCTTCACCAATGAGCATCACCTGTTCAAACAATGGATCACTGCAAATGGCCATTTCCAGATCCGCAGGGGATACTTTTTCCCCATTACTTAAAACCAGAATATCCTTTATTCTGCCGGTGATGTATAAATGATCATCGCGCATTTCTGCCAGATCTCCGGTATGCAGCCAGTGCTGTTCATCGAAAATATCCTCGCTGGCCTGTTTTTGTTTCCAGTATCCAAGCATGACGCAGGGCGAGCTGACCAGTAATTCCCCCTGGTTGCTGAAACGGGTCTTGATTCCGGGTAAAATCTGTCCGACACTGAAAGGATCATTGTCTTCCAGTTTATTGGTACTGATCACCGGGGCTGTTTCAGTGAGACCATAGCCTTGTGTGATGGTCACACCCAAGCCGATGAAAACACGTGCAATGTCATGGGATAAAGCTGCACCACCGCTAATGGCTACGCGTATTCTGCCTCCCAGTTTTGCAGTTACCTTGCTGGCAACCAGATGGTTTAAGAGCGGCCATAACAGCAAGTCAGCGGTCCACTTCTGACGGTGCTGTGAATATTGAAAACGTTTCCAGCCGATATTAACGGTTAAGGTAAATAATGTCCGAGCCAGGCCTGATTTTTGTTCAAGCTGTGACTTGATTTTATAGTACACACGTTCAAATATCCTTGGCACGGTTACCAGTACGGTAGGTTTAACCGTTTGCAGATCCTCCCCCAGTTCCTCAATGGAGCGGGCATAAGCAACTTCTGCGCCAGACATCATGGGAATATAATAGCCTGCAGTGCGTTCAAACATATGCGATAAGGGTAAAAAAGATAAAAACAAATCATCATTTCTGCAGGGAACGGCAGAAATGGCAAACCAGGTATTGTACAGAATATTATTGTGGCTGAGCATTACCCCCTTGGGTTTACCCGTTGTCCCTGATGTATAAACAATGGTGGCCAGCTCATCACCATGACCTTTAAAGTGTACATAATCTTCACTGCTAAGTGGTTCTGTTCCGGCAAGATCATTAAAAACGTCGTTAACAGAAACAAGGTTCAGCGATAAATCCGTTGGTAAACTATTTGCAGCGGTATTTGCAATGCTTACAATGCTTGCAAGGTGTTCTAATTGCGTGCTGAAGTTCGTTAGTTCCTGTAACTGCTGCGGGTTTTCAAGAAGTATTAACCTGACCCTGGCTTCATTTAGAATATAAACAGTGTTTTCCAGTCTGTCATTACTATATAGTGGCACTACTATCAGCCCTAAGGCAAGCGCAGCCTGTTCCATAAAAATCCATTGCGGACAATTTTTTAGCATTATCGCTACACTGTCACCCTGCTTTAGCTGGAAATGCATGAGTAACTTTTGCCATTTTACCACTTCATGCAGGGAAGCTTTCCAGCTAAATGTCATCCATCCATTAGTCTCAGGATCATAACAGTGATAAGCGGTTTTATCCGGCGTACGCTTGACCCGCTGATAAAAAAGTCCACTTAAACTTTGTGCATGTTCAGGAGAGATAGGCGTTATAAGTGGATTGTTCATAACAATATTCCTTGCTATTGGCAGAAGCTTATTGATGCATGGACTTACATCTTACTTATTTACTTATGAATAATCATGCGTTTGTTGCAGAAGACGCCGTAAATACGTCCCTGTAGGCTTTATGTAGCCATCCCTGGCTAGATAAACTTGACCTACAAGGACGACTTCGGCTCCTGCCTCTCGCATGCATTTCCACCATCCATGGTGGTCATGTAGGGAATGCAGATCACGCAGGAGCAATTATCTGCCTTCCACATGCACATGCTTATCCTTACACAATTTTGCTTAAGTACATACCTATGTGGACTAAATTGTCTCCATCCATAAAATACAGCATTGCATGCTCTTGTACCTCATGGACATCTGATTGGGAACAGTTATTTAATGTAATAAAAGTGACAGCTGTTGCCAGCCGTGCACTGGTTTAAATCGTTCACCAAAATTTCGTGATAACGTAACAAGTCTATTATTCATTAACTGTATACCCTGTTGTTCTATATAATGCAGCGGACCTCCCAGAAATGGCGCAAATCCGGCGCCAAATATGAGGCCTGCATCCAGCAGATCAGCATTCTCAACGACTTTGTTTTCCAGACAGGCGAGAGATTCATTAAATAGTCTGAATACATACGTAGGTACTTAAGGAAATTATCGTTAAATTTCATATAAATACCTTCCTGTTTTTATTGTATTTCGGCATAAAATGCCGGTTCTAATGCATTTTCTTTACCCGCCGTTTTCGATCCGCACGAACCGCACTTGAGATTAGTACTCGTTTTAAGCCCTTAGCTCTTAACCCATATTTATCCAGTATGTAAAAACCTTGTCAGCAACCACTTTCATCAACTCAGCCAGGGCACAAAATATTGCCGTAACCCATTGAAATAATGTTATATTTCTTTCTCTTTTGGTAAACCCTGTGACTTTGCCGAGTTTGTTCATTTTGAAGTCTTTTTGTTGAAAAAATAATTGCCTGAGTAACAATTATTTGATCATCAAATTGGCTTCATTTCAACTTCTAAAGATCTTCCCTATGAATGTATTCTATTAGCAGCATCATGATCAGCACAAAGCTGGTGATCATTAATGCATGCTTAAAAACGCCAATAATCATGATTGTATTCCTTTGAGCAGGTGCGAGTTAAAAACAGATGACATGAAGATATTTCTCTGTATTGCCATCAACCAGACTCTTATCTTCAAATACGGCGAACATAAAATATTCGTCCTTCATATTCCGTTTGAATCAGTTGCCCCTCATTAATTAATTGGGTGATCTGCTGCCAATCCGCGCCTGATTTAGTCAATAGTGCTTTAACTGCTTCTTCTCGCATCGGATGTACCGATGTAATCGACAATAAATCTTTTGCAATATTCCCTGTGGATGCAAAAGCATTGCCTTCATAGCCGGAAAGCAGCTCAAGATGATTAACTTGCTGGCTGATGATCTGAAAGATGCGATTCAGGGCCGTCTCATCCGGTGCATGGACACTTTTTTCAGCAGGCGGTCGAGTGGGAATGGCAAGATAGGCCATATCAGGATCAAGTTTCGCCAAAAAATCAGCCAGGGCATTGACTGCTTTATCGTGACTATTGAGCGTTCTAATAAACATAGATTCAGTCGTCAACGTGCCGCTGAAATTTTTTGTAAAGATCAACATACCTTCCAATATAGACTGATGATCTAAAGATGGGTGGGGACGATTTACCTGTTGCCACAGAGTTTCATCAATGGCATCCACTTTGAGGGATACCCAATCTGCTTTTGCAAAAGTTTCACGAATTTCTTCCCGCCAGATCAGTGAGGCATTGGAAATAATTGCGATAGGAATACCCAATGGGCGCAAACGCTCAATGGTTTCAGATAAGTAAATATCCAAGCTTGGTTCACCATCTGGAACAAACGTCAGATAATCAACCTGTTCACCTTTTCTCTGAACTTGTAATAGATGTTTTTCAACTTCCAGAAATATCTGCTCCGGTGTATAAAACATTCGCGGCACAATTTCTGTGGTTTTGGTCGGTCCTACCTGACAATAAACACAGGAATAGCTACAGGCCTTGGGTGGAATATTATTAATACCCAGACTGCGTCCAAGACGGCGAGAGGGTACTGGACCAAAAGTTAACATGAAAAACCTCGTTTATATCAATACAGTCGGTTTATAAATCAGGCAGGCTTTATTCTTCCAGGTATTTTATTTTTCCTTTAACACCATCCCATTTCTCTGCCTCTGGAAGCGGATCAGTGGTTACATTAATCACGGGCCATTGTTTAGCCAGACGTGCATTAATTTCTATAAACTGCTTTTGTCCTTCCGGCACATCCTCTTCAGAAAAAATAGCTTCAGCAGGGCATTCAGCGACACAAACATCACAGTCAATACACTCTTCTGGATCAATCACCAGAAAATTAGGTCCCCCATGAAAGCAATCCACTGGACACACATCCACACAGTCTGTGTACTTACAACGTATACAATTTTCAGTGACGACATAAGTCATAAACCTGCTCCGGTATTCGTTTAACAAATTGTGTTTTTACTAAGACAACATCAAGAATAGCATACTCAGTCAAGTTTAGTGATTAAACAAAGCCAATACAGTCTGCACTGAATTGGCTCTATTTTTTAAACTGTCCGCTGCTATCAGACCACTACAAGTGGTTACTGCGTTAAATGCGGGAGCAGTTTCATTCAAACGAGGGAATGTGATGATAGTTTCGTTAGTATTTGCCATTATTTTCTACCTTTAAATAAATTCATTATCAATGTGGAAGGCAATTTGAATAATGCCTTTAACTGGAATCTTTAATATCAGCAAGTGCTAATATTGTACAATGAAATAATCTATCCGTTATAATCGTTTTTTTCGATTAAACGAATATTAATAACTCATGTCATTTGCATGAAGAAGAATTGTGTCTCAATGATAGTTTACTGTGATATTTATCAATGCAAATAAGATTGATTCTCATTATAGTGATACTAGAAGGTCATTTAAGGGGGGAGCTTACCTGGAACATCGGCCAATACCATGGTCAAATGGCACGCGCCATCAAAATGCCTGATTCAACCAACCCGAAAAGAACACAAGAAGGAGCAAGACAATGAGTATCGAATTTGCATGAGGAGGATGACAATCACTCATTGGTTCAAAGCGATACTACTATATTTACTACCACATCACCTACTGTCAAGAATAGTGCAGTGGACCACGCGTTGTCGGCACTTTCCATTGCGTAAATCCATTACGCGTTGGTTTGTTCGCCACTACAATGTCGATATGTCAGAAGCCCTGGAATCGGATCCCTTCGCCTATCCAGACTTCAATAGTTTTTTTACTCGCGCATTACGTTCCGAAGTACGTCCTATTGCTCAAGAAGCAGGACAAATTTGCTGCCCGGCCGATGGATCCATAAGCCAATTGGGTGATATCCAAAAGGCTCAGATTTTTCAAGCTAAGGGACATAGCTACTCTCTAATAGAACTGCTTGGCGGTTCTGAAGAGCGGGCACAACCATACATGGGTGGACGGTTTGCGACCATGTATCTTTCCCCCGGTGACTATCATCGACTGCATATGCCTTTGTCTGGTCGTTTGCTGAAAACAGTATATATCCCTGGGCGGTTATTCAGCGTATCACCCGACTACACCGAATCTATACCTCACCTGTTTACACGAAATGAACGTGTGGCTTGTATTTTCCAGACAGAGTCCGGTCCGATGGCCGTAATCTTGGTGGGTGCTATTTTCGTCGGTTCTATTGAAACTGTGTGGGCGGGTGAAATTACACCGCCAAGGGGTAAAGCGGTCAATGTGACGACTTACGATGTTATTGGCGATAATGTTATCCAGTTGGAACGAGGTGAAGAGATAGGGCGTTTCAACATGGGTGGGTCGACGATTATTGTCCTGTTCGGGCAGGACTGCGTGAAGTGGGAGACCGGACTTTTGCCCGCAATGCGGGTAAAGTTTGGTCAACCATTGGGTCGCGTGCTTCTGCGGCCGTGAGTTTTTCCATCAGTGTCTCGATGTATTCAAAGAAATATTCCTTATATTTCTAGGCCTTATGTTTTCCAGAAGAAAACCATATTGTTTTTACTGAAAGGCTGAAAACCGAATTGAATTTTCTGCAATTTTGCACCGTCAAATGAAATTTCAACATCATTTAGAGGCTGAATTTTAGCTGGTTAGTTTAGTTGAAACGCTTCAAATTGATTTTTAATGTCTCCAGGGTCAGAAATAACCATAATGGACTCTTATCCTTTATTTTGTATGTTTTTGGAATGATAGAACGGATCAGCGAGGCGGCTGCTCCTGTGATCGTTGGTATATTAGGACTTCCAAAGGAAGCGGTTGCTTCTTTAATTGTCGGTTTTCTGAGAAAAGATGTGGCTGTGGTTATGCAGCTAACGCTTGGGCTGGATATGGGGCAGCTTATTGTGGCCAGAGTGCTACTGACCATGTATTTTCCCTGTGTTGCAACTTTTGTCGTTTTATTCAAAGAGCCCGGGGCTGGGGAGCTGTTCAAAGCCACCGCTATTATGGTTGCTTCTACCTTGCTGGTCGGAGGGTTCCTGAATATGCTACTGTAACCCAATTATAGTCTATATATCTCTTCGAGCAGGTTTAAAAGCGGTAGAAATAGCATTTCCACCTCGGTGATCTTTATATCACCCTGATTGGGAAAGAAAAAATGGCTATTTCGGTTGCGGCGGGTGCGTATGATGATGTAAAACATCTGACTTATCAGCTTCTTTTTTTCGGCATCAATCGATATTCTGCTGAAGAGTTCTTTTTCGGCATGTTTTAATGCTGTACTTACGCTGCCCGTATTGATCTGTGCGACATAATCGATCTCTAATTTCCTGAGTGTTTCATTCAGCCATTTATTTGCGATGGCAGTCACTTTTTCGCCGTATTCGCTATGGGCCCTTTTTTTGAAAAAAAGGATATGGTGCTTTAACAGACAGGCTTTGAGCAAAATCTCCGCTGAAAGCGAAATATTGCGCCAGAAATCAACAGCTTCAAAAGGATCCAGCTCAGAAGAGATATCTTTGACAGCATAAGAGCCGTTTTTGTAGGCTATAATATTTTGAAATGTAGCCAGGTGTATAGCATAGCGATGATTTTCTGCAGCAATGCAACTGATATCTACTTTCATTTCATCACCTGTGACGGGCAAATTCCTATTTTATCAATAATATCCACTATAAATAAGTGACCATAACCCCTATTAAAACTCAATGCAGAAGTGATGCCTGCTGCCTACATTGGATGCCTGAACACTACCCGGAAAACGTTTCTTAAAATCGCAGATGGCATTAAGACCCGTACAGTGATTGCCTGCAAGATAGGGAATAGAAAACTGTTCCAGGGAATCACCAGTGAAGGCCAGACGTTCAGCTGTGGCATTGAGCAAATGCATACCGCCAATTACTGCATGAATGGGCCTTCTGCTGCTAAGTGTGAGAATGTACTCCAGTGTATTAATGACGCCGGAATGACCACAACCAAGCAGTACCACAACACCTTGAAATGTCTCAATATAAAGGGCCTGGTCATCAACTAATGAATCGGAGTGATTCAGTTCCTGGTCAATATAAAAAGGGCCGCCTGTCTCTTCGATTTTATGAGTTCTCGGTATCTCACCCGTGACATAGATGCCTTTAGTGATCTCGGTAGGCTTGCGGGTTTGAATAATTTGCCTGGTCAAAGAACGGATTTTTGTGAGATCACTCATGGGTGCCCCAATATTACGGCCATTTTGGTTGAATTTACTGCCCAATGCTTCCGGATGCAGATAGAGATCGACCGGGCCCGTCATGTCAAGTGCTTCTGCCAGACCGCCCATATGATCGTAGTGTCCGTGGCTTAAGACAATAGACTCAATGGATTTTATCGGCAGATCCAGTTGCTTGGCATTGTGTCTTAGCGTAAGACCTTGTCCTGTATCAAATAACAGGCAATAGTTGTCAGCCTCAATGAGGAAGGCGTTTCCATGCTCACCCAGTAGCCCGGGGCCAACTGCAGTATTTTCAACCAGTTGAGTAATAGTCAGTGTTTTAATCATGTGTTATTTTTAACCTCACAAATAACAGCCTATGGAGCCCAGGTTTTACATTATCCTAAAAAAATCAGTTAAACCTACTGCGAGCGTCTAATACACTGAATCTTCAAGACTTTCCAGAACATTTTGAACTCACCCGTAGGGTGGCTACGAATAAGTCCAAAATAACCTGTAAATTATTGAATCTTCAGCACCTTAATCGCTCTCGCTACGATTGAACTGATTATTTTAGGATTATGCAAAAGAGCTCAGCTGCACCGGTAAACGTCTGGCTCCCCACTTCAGTACCCCGGGACAATGGGCACCGCAATTTTTGCAGCATTCCTTGTCATCCAGGTTCCAGTCTGAAAGGACGTACCTGTCTCTGCCAATAAGGCGCGTATTACATTGATGGCAATAAGTACTTTCCCCGTCTTCATCGTGAACATTGCCGGTATAGGCATAATGCTCACCATTATCCAGTGCTATGCGCCTTGCACGGGTCAGTTTAAACGTTAAAAAATGACCTTTTTTGTACTCCAGTACATTATTTATCCAGCAGCTAAAAACCTTGTCAGCAATGACTTTCATCAACTCTGCCAGGGCTGGTTTTGACAACTGATTATGTAAGGGCTTATACCTCACATGTTGATTGCTCAGTTGATTAAAGCTTCTCAATAAGTCCATGTAAGATCCCCTCCCCCTGTCAGGGGGAGGGTTAGGGTGGGGGTTAAGTGCTTGATTATATACACTACCCCCATCCTGGCCTTTCCCTGATAGGGTGAAGGAACTTAAACTGCATGGACTTATTGAGATGTCACAAATCATAGCTGTAACCCATTGAAAGGTTATGATATTTCTTTCTCTTTTGGTAAACCCTGTGACTTTGACGAGTTTGTTCAGTTTGTTTTTGCTTAAAATCAGTTTTAGTTTTTTCGGGATTGTGCTAATGGTCATTTAAAGTTTTTTTGTTGAAAAAATAATGGCCTGAGTATCACTATTTGATCATCAAATTGGCTTCATTTCAACTTCTAAAGATCTTCCCTATGAAGTAGTTAATAAAATATATTTTCCTGTTCTTGTTTTATCAGACCACTGAAAAAGCACTTTAATGCCGTAAAAATTCAAATATACGTAAATATACCGATATTCTGAGAGCCAATAGTGACATAGAAAAACTCTAATATAACTGAAGTTATAGGAAATACAGGCATCTCGACGTGTACGGGAATATTTATATGCGGTGCGTATTAAGAGAAAAAATGAGTGATTAATTTAGCTTTATAGCAGGGGATTTTTTTGCAACGCCGGGACGGGCTTTGGGTTCAGTTTTGTGAGTTGCAGGTCAACTTTGAATCATGAACGCCGTTTGGTAATATAACTAAAGATGGCTAAACGCAACTCTTCAAATTGTTTATTCCTGGCTGTTTTATCCGTTATCAGACACACATCAACAAACTGCTCAAGTAATTTATCAGCAGGAGAAATGTTCTGTTTCTTGTCCGGGAAATGAATTACTTTAGCCATCAATCGTCCTTATTTCTGAATGAAATTATAGTCTTTCCACAACATCGTAAGAATCGGTCATTTCCTACTTTGACGGATTAATGTCTGCAAGTGTGAACGCAATACCGTTAATAATGGAATTGCTATGATGTTTTCGCTGATGTTCAAATCTTTATCCCGCTGCTTTTATAGCGGATTCAACTAAAGCTATTGCCCTGTTTAGTAAATCCCTGCTGATATAGTAGTGCGGTGAAAAGCGAATACAATGATTTCTCAGGGCACACATGACATTGTGATGCATTAAATTCTGATAAAGAATTTCAGATTCAATGTATGCATGCTTGAAAGAGACAATACCGCTGATCCTATGCTTTTGAGCATTACTGATAACGTGTATCCCGGGAAGAGTCGTGAGTTTTTGCATCAGATACTGACTATTATTGATGATTTGCTGCTCAATGAAATCCATGTTTCTGTCTAATAATAACGACACACTGCTGTTCAGGGCATGAATTCCCAGCATATTAGGACTGCCGCATTCAAATCGGCGGGCTGACAGGGCAGGGGTCCAGTGTGGTGAATCAAAATTACCCATATCTTCAATCATGTGCCAGCCAAACTGGCTGAGTTTTAACTGGCTTCTCCTTGCCGCTTTACAGTAAAAAAGCCCTAAGCCTTCCGGACTCATCAACCACTTGTGTCCATCAGCCATAACAAAATCTGCATGTGTTGATTGCACATCAAAACCCAGAGCACCAATACTCTGAATGGCGTCAATACAAAACAGGATCCCTTTCTGCTTACAAAAGCTGCCTAATAATTTGAGATCCAGGCGCAGACCACTGGCATATTGTACAGAACTTACTGACATTAGCCGTGTGTGCTGATCACAGGCATTCATCAAGGCCTTTTCAGGCGAGATGGTTTGCTTGCCTGTAAGGCGATCGGGCATGGTTATTTCTATTTCTTTGACACTAACCCCTTGATCGCTCAGTGATTCCCAGATGATGCGGTTTGAAGGAAACTCAGCCTGGAGTATGACGATATTATCATCTGCTTGCCATTTAATGCCATAGGCAACCATTGATAAGGCTTCCGAGGTATTTTTCACCAGGGCTATATCATCTGCATCAGGGGCATTAATCAATTTAGCAAGATTGCTTCGCAGAAGATGTTCTGTTTGCAACCATTGGGAATAATGTTTCGAACCCAGCAATGCATTTTCATCGGCAAAAGCCTTTATGGCCTGTGCTGTTCGCACAGGCCAGGGTGATACTGCCGCATGGTTTAGATAAATCAGGTCAGGATCCAGCGTAAAATCATTAAGGTAATTCATCAGCTAATAAGACTCTTGTTTAATATGATTCATAGACCAGAATGATCTAATTCACAACTGTTATGGTAAAAAAAAATGCAATCAATCACCCGGAAAATATTTCAGCTAAGCTGAATAATTATATTTATGCAATAAATCTGCAAATTTATAAAATTTCACTTTAAATTATCACGTTTGAATAGTATATTCCCATCTGTAAGTATTCAGTTCCTTAATTATTAGAAAAACAGTTAATACCAATTTAGGAGGTTTAAATGGCGGATTTATTTAGCGATGAGTGGATGAAATCTTTTCAGGCAATCTGGAATGCAGATCCAGAACTCAAGGATGCACTGGCAGCTATCGATTTTAATTCAACGATCGGTTACGGCATGCCTGGCGAAGACAAACCCAGAGGTTATATCAATGTGGTTAACGGCGAGATTACAGATGCCGGAGCCTTCACTGACCAGGCTCTTAACTGGGACATCAGAGCTTCTGATGCAAACTGGGAAAAATGGCTGGCCAAAGGCGTTGGCATGGCGGGTCTGGGCATGGCCGTAACTACCGGAAAAATGAAGTTCCTGGTAGGCGACTTCAAATCTATGGTCAAAGATCCAAGAATGGCTGGTCCATTTATTAAAAGCTTTAATGCTATGGGACAGGTATAAACCGGATCTAAAGTATAAAACAGCTTGTGTCACTGACCATCCAAAAATGCGGATGGTCACTTGGCTGATTAAAATCATCTTTGAGGTTCCTGTAAGAAACACCTGCTATTTGTATCAATACCTTGTATAATAGCCTGTTTTCCATTCCGGGCTCATTAAGCTCGTCACTCAAGGTTTATCTCAATGTCTTCAGCTGTATCTCCATCTCCCACCTTTGATACTTTAGTCCTCAATGAGTCTCTACTCAGGGCCGTTGCGGAAAGCGGCTACACTACTCCTACTGAAATACAGATTGAAAGTATACCGCATTTGCTGGCAGGCCGGGATATTCTGGGCAAAGCCCAAACCGGCACGGGCAAAACGGCAGCCTTTGCTCTGCCGCTGCTGTCACGCCTGGATGTTGCAAAAAAACTTCCCCAGATACTGGTGCTGACACCGACACGTGAATTAGCCATGCAGGTGGCCGAGGCTTTTAAAACCTATTCGAAATACCTTTCTGGTGTTGATGTTTTAGCGATATACGGCGGTACCGCTTATACCCATCAACTACGTCAGCTCAAGAAAGGAGCACAGGTCATCGTAGGAACCCCTGGCCGTGTAATGGATCATATCCGTAAAGGAACTTTGCAGCTTAATGCATTACAGTGCCTGGTACTGGATGAGGCTGATGAAATGCTGCGTATGGGTTTTATTGACGATGTAGAATGGATTATGGATAAAATACCCGAATCCAGACAGATTGCATTATTTTCTGCAACCATGCCAACCGTGATTCGTCGCATGGTGAATAAATATCTTAACGATCCCGCTGAAATAATCATCAAATCCAGAACAGCCACAGCTGCGACTATCAAACAACGTTTCTGGCGTGTCTACGGTTTAAATAAAGTTGATGCCCTGAGCCGCATACTGGAACTCGAAGATCATGATGCGATGCTGGTGTTTGTAAGGACTAAAAATGCGACCACCGAACTGGCTGAACAATTGACTACGCGCGGCTTTGCCTGTGAAGCTCTGAACGGAGATATACCGCAAAGTTCCCGCGAACGTATTGTCGATCGTCTTAAAAAAGGTAAACTGGATATACTGGTTGCTACCGATGTGGTGGCCAGAGGACTGGATGTCGAACGCATCAGTCATGTCGTGAATTATGACATTCCTTATGACAGTGAAGCGTACATCCATCGAATTGGCCGAACCGGGCGTGCAGGCCGGCAAGGCGATGCCATACTTTTTGTCAGTAAACGAGAAAACCGCTTACTCAAAAGCATTGAAAAAGCAACCAAACAGCCCATTAAAGAGATGAGCATTCCTTCGGTCAGTGAAATCAATAAACTGCGTGTTGGACGATTTAAAAATAGTCTCCGCAATATTATAGCTGATCAGAACAGTAAAAATGATAATGCTGTATTTACTCAAATGGTCAATGAACTTCATAACGACGAAGGTATTGATGCGGTTGCTATTGCTTCGGCGCTGGCGCACATGGCCAATAATAAAAAACCTTTACTGCTGTCTGAAGCTGAATTTAAACACCTCAAAGATAATAAGCCTTTTACGGACAGGCCGGAGCGTAAAGATCCTTCCCGAAAAAGACTTAAAAAGCAGGCTTCTGATGTGGCCGTACCTTTAAAAGGTCACCCAGATGTTAAAATGCAACGATACCGCGTCGAAGTTGGCCATGATCATGGTGTCAAACCTGGTAATATCGTAGGGGCTATTGCTAATGAAGCCGGTTTGGAGAGTAAACTTATCGGTCAGATAGAAATTTTCGATGATTATTCTCTGATCGATTTACCCGCCGGTATGCCTAACGATGTCTATCAGGATTTACAGCGAGCCTGGGTTTGTCAACAACAGTTAAAAATTAAACAGTTAGCTTCATCATCCCATACAGAGGGCGAAAAGGATCTAAAAATCAGGACAGGGAAGGGACGTAAATCCAATAACCGCTCTCACCAGCAAAAACCCAGAAAAGCCCATGCTGCCAGTTAATACTGCCTGAACAGCTGAGTTAAATCGTTAGTCGCTAAAAGTGACGGGCTGTTGCCGGGCAGTTTTAACAGGTTTAAGCATTTCAATTTAAATAATGTAACTTTTCCGGTTGCCATGAAAATCAGGGCTTATCTATTTAGTTTCCATCCATAAATAGCCATCCTGGCTATATTATGGAACGCAAAAGAAAAATGTGATTTTTCTTTTGCTGCATTTTCAATGACTTATCATCATTAAAAATGGCAGCACATCCCTGTGCTACAGGTGTCCATCTAAAAACGGATGGACAGTATTTAACATTTAACCCTCGGCGAGAGAAAAATGAGCTAAAATCCATAATTTTAATGAGTCAAATCATTTTTTTTAATGCTCAGGTATTATACTATACTGTTATAAAATATTTTTATAAGCCACGATTTAATAATTGGAAATCACTATGAATGACACAATAACAAACCCAGAAGAAGAGATTCCTGAAGAAATTCATCAGTTGAAGGAACAAATTAAAATTCTGGAAAAAGATGCCAATAAAGCGAGTAAAAAGTACAACCAGGAAAAATCCCTGAAACCTTACCAGGCCGAACTGCTGCAGATGCAGAAGTACATGGAATCAACCGGTAAGAAAATGATCATTGTCTTTGAAGGGCGAGACGCGGCTGGAAAAGGCGGAACAATTCGACGGGTTACCCGTTATATGAATGAAAAACATTATCGTATCGTTGCTTTGGGTAAACCGACCAATGAACAGAAAACACAGTGGTTTTTCCAAAAATATATTGGCCAGTTTCCAAGGGGTGGCGAAGTAGTGCTGTTTGATCGCAGCTGGTACAATCGCGCCATGGTTGAGCCTGTGTTCGGGTTCTGCAGTGATTTAGAATACCATAACTTCATGAAAGGCGTGGTGGGTTTTGAGAAGGATTTTGTACGCCAGGGTACCATACTGGTCAAGTTGTATTTCAGTGTTACCAAGGATGAACAGGCGAGGCGTTTCGATCGTCGTAAAACGGATCCTCTCAGACAGTGGAAATTATCCGAGGTTGATGTCCAGGCTCAGGAGCGCTGGGATGAATTCACCAAGGTAAAATATGAGATGTTGAGAAAAACACATACAGCAACGACACCCTGGACAATTATTCGCTCCAATGATAAGCACCTGGCCAGGCTGAACGCCATGAAAGTGATTTTGAATAGCGTGCCATATGAACGTCTTGACCCTGGCTTGAATTTTGTTCCGGACAACAAGATAGTCTACTCAGGGGCTAGAGAAATTGAAATAATGGAAGCCCAATTACTTAGGGAAGGTAAATTCGTCGTTTAAAAGAAGTTTTTTCAAAAGCCAACAGTATTATTAAAACCAGTCACAGCGGCGATTACAGTTCATGCCGCTGATGGCAACAATCAGAATCAGGCTTGCGGGATGATTTTATGCCAGTACCTGAAATAACTTACTGCTGTGGTTGTGATTTTTGCAAATACGACAGAACGTCTGCTTCGAATGTGAAATGTTTTCTGGAAAATGGAAAGGGTTTCCACACCCCCTGCAGTGATTTTCTGTCAAGTTGATTTTATTCGTGGCAGCAAGAGACCAGCGGTGAATAGAAATCGCTGCTGATTCGCATACTGAGGTACAGATGCCACAGCCATTGCAGTTCGCAGCGTTTATCTGATAAGCGAGTGATGACGCGTTTTCCTTGTCTGATTTTAACTGCAGAGCTTCGGTAGGGCAAAGTCTTGTGCAGGCATCACACCCAGTGCAGCGTGTCTCATCCAGTCGCGGCACCCATGGCCAGTGAACCACAGCATCGGCTGCAGCGGGCAATAGTTGTCCCGCGGGCATAGTCTGGCATTCGCGCAGATTCAAAGGGTCAAGTACAACCATCTGCTGACGTAACTGTTTACTTCCCCCGCGCAGAAAATTACGTCTCGACAGCTGTGTCCCTCTCGGGATCATTTCCTCAGTAGCAAATATTTTCTCCCACACGTGAAATGAACGTTCGAGGATTTTCAGCGGTGGTTTTTTACGCTCATGTAATAAATTATTAAGCTGTTGCAGATTTTCATAGATGCCCGTTTGCTGATGCCGAGAGCATGCTTCACATTCACCGGTGGCAAATAGCAGATATTCGATACCTGAATTGTTCAGTAATAATAACTGCTGCAATCCCAGCGCATGGATGCAGGGAATGATAGCAGATTTTTCTTCGCTGCAGCTTTTCTCGCAGGCGAACAGGGCGATCATTCTGCCGCCGAAGGGGCGTATCACCCAGGGGAAATGGATAGACAAAGCAGCGCTGGGACAAGCGGGCACACACAGGCCGCAGCCATCACAAGCTTCTGTATCAATGCCTAATGCGCTGTCATCAAGCACCCAGGCCTGTGATGGACAGGCATCGACACAGGCCTGGCAGTCAGCCGATTCAAAGAGACTGTGCACACAGATATCAGCGTCTATCTCAGGCAGCTGAAACTCATGTCTGACGACATCCATGAGATGAAACCGTTGATTAGACATTTTGCTTTCCAGACGCTTTCCTGACTAAACTCTGTGCTTCAAAAAAACTCACCTTATTGTTGCAGGGTACGGATATATACGACAAGATCATCAATTTCTGCGTCAGAAAAGTCAGCCCTGCCAGGCATGGCAGCGTTACCGCCGTAGGGGGCACCACCATTTTTTATCACATTGGCCAAATCAGCATCAGTTCCCATGCTGCCGTCGCCATCAGTATCCAGACGAAAAGAAGCGGTCACAAAGCTGGCAGGTTTAGGATCCAGTGCAGCAGCGGCTACTCCATCGCCAGCACCCGTTGCTCCATGACAGGTGGCACAGGCGCCTTTGCCATTATAGACGGCTTTTCCGGCGGCGGCATCTCCGGCAACGGCCGGTGTAATGACAATAAATAGCGATATAGCCGCTGATGGAATTAATTTTAATAGTTGATGCTTGAAAATGTTCATGTAAAAATCCTCATTAATGGTTTTAGATCACACCGCCGGGCCTATACCCGGCATAAACTGGACAGGCATTTCTTCAGCCTGAACCCCTACAGGTTGCATGCGTTCGTCTATTTCTTCCCGAGTAGGACGAGATTCTTCCAGTAGTTCCGCTAAAATATCACGTAGCTGCTCACAATATGTCGCGGTTACGGCTGCAGCGCCAGCAAAGTAGGGTGTTGCACAGCGAGTAACTACCCTTTCTGCAAAATTGCCCAACCATCGCAGTAAGTGTTCGTCCATAAATCTGGCCATTAGCCGCAGTGTTTCCATCTGATCATCCTTATCCAGTAATCTGCTAAGAAACTGAAGCTGGTAAACCAGATGATCATCAGGTCGCAGCCTCCAGTCAGGTATTCCAAGGCCATAAGTCTCATACCATGAACGGACCTGGAACATGCTGGTCTGACACATCAGACTGTCTTCATCAATCCATACAGATTCTGCAGGTGAAGCAGAAATGGCATGGTTAAGGTATATACTGGCATAATCTGCTGCCAATTCATTCAAAGTGTCCAGATCAGGTTCGACGGATAATGACGAGAGCCCCTGCTGCATCTGCGCCATGGCATCTTTACCAGGTTCAGTGTCCGGCAATAAGGTTAGACAGTCGGGAAATTCAACTTTCCTGAGCTCCTGCAGCAGGGACTTATCAGGTTCACGATCATGAAGCACAGCCAGCAACTGAAGATCTTCAGCGACGCGTTTGCGGAAAGTTGGCATAATGTCAGTGCTGTCAGACAACATCGCAGTGGCAGTATTCATTTGACTTTCCCTTTACTATGAGCAACAAAACCGATGGAGGGCTTGGTAAGCTCAATATTAGCCATATTTTTAACCTGACGAACAACCGTGTCATTGGGTCCTGTTGCCGTAGTCTCCAGTGTATCATTCCATATCTCTTCAATGGGGCCAATATCCAGCACCCGCATCATACAGGCCATGACACAATAGGGCTTGCGGCCTGCTTCGATTTCATCTACGCACATATTGCATTTCTTGACAATGTTCTCTAGCGGATCAAATTGCGGTGCGCCGAACGGGCAGGCGGCCTCGCAGCGACGGCATCCGATGCAAAGTGTTGAATCAATGTCTACAATACCATCGGCTTCACGCTTAAAGATGGCACCCGTGGGACAGGTCGGCAGACAGGCAGGTGTTTCGCAATGATTACAGGACATATTGACCTTATAGGCAAAAACATCGGGATAGGTCCCCCCCTCAATGTATT
Source organism: uncultured Gammaproteobacteria bacterium (assembly GCA_963836005.1). Classification (GTDB taxonomy): domain Bacteria; phylum Pseudomonadota; class Gammaproteobacteria; order GRL18; family GRL18; genus CAWIHS01. Next base: position 67,925 of record CAWIHS010000001.1, read on the forward strand.
GTACGCGCCTGAAACGTGGCCCCGGTGCCAGTCCATTTTTGTCCTTACAGGCAATTTCACAGGCTCGACAGCCAATACAGTCTACGTTATTGTGAATAAACCCCAGTTGCATTTCCGGTTTGACCGGTGTATATCTGACCCGCTTATTGAGTTTTACAGCCTCGCGGATCTTCTTCATATCTTTTTTGTTAGTTGACATTTTCAATCCTCTCCAAACTGTTTAATAATCGCGTCGGAAAACGTGAGCACGAGAAGTGGCGAGTTTATCCCAGCCGGGACGATGTTCCAGATCGGTCTTCTGTATATTGCATAACACTGTGTTGTAAGCAAAAGCTCCCGCCGGGCTGGGTTCATCCAGGGTTAGAAAATCGGGATTGCCTGCACGGTCGATTCCTTTGTCGTCAAGGTCCATCCAGACACCTTCATATAACACCAGTACCCCTGGCATACAACGTTCGGTGACATAAACCGGCACGACCACCTTGCCTCGATCATTCCACAGTTCCACAATATCGCCCATATTGATCCCAAGCCGTTTGGCATCAGAGGCATTGATGGTCACCTCCTGTTCATAGGTTTCACGCAGCCAGGAACAATTATTAAAGATTGAATGAGTTCTCCAGCGTGGATGCGGAGAAATCAGATGGAACGGCCATTCATCTGTTTTTGGCGAATTCAATGATTCCCAGGGTTCAATCCATTTAGGAATCGAAGGAATGTGGTAACCATACATGGTTTTGGTCCAGTCCTCGATTTTTGCTAATTGTGAACTGAGGATTTCGATTTTTCCTGAAGGCGTTTCAAAAGGTATGCCTTTTTCAATCTGATCCTGGAATGCTACCAGAGGACGCTCCAGCTTGAACTTATAAACTCCTCTGGCTTTGAATTCTTCCCAGCTCATGTCCACATGCTGATGAGCCATCACCTTGTTTATCCACCATTCACGCAGATAGGCCTCATCAACATTATCATTGATATGAAAGTAATCGCGATTGGCCTTGGGATTAAAGGCCTGACCGAAAACATTGCCGCCGATCCGGTATGCCAGTTCAGTGAAAATCTGGAAATCGGTTTTCGATTCACCCATGGGTTCGATGACTTTGGGGCGATGAATGTAATAATGCCCTTTGTACCAGGGCAGGGCCGTGTCATGCCGTTCGAAGTGCGTTGCCACCGGCAGAAGTACATCAGCCCACAGTCCCGAAGGAGTAATAGTAGAGTCCATGCAGACCACCAGTTCAAGCAGTTTGATCGCCTCAATCTCTTTATTGATGTTGGTCAGCTGATTGAACCAGTCCGAACCCTGCCAGAAAATACCTTTAATATTTGGAATCTGACCGTCGGTGGCATCTTCACGCGGCCACATACCAATCTCTTCCCGTTTTACATTTGGATAGTTGAGCACACAATGGGCCCATCGATCTGACTTTATTGATTGAAACCAGATACTGGAGTATTCATCATAGGGATAGGCAACTGCTTCTGCATGCCAGGCCTTGCCCACGCCTTCGGCACAGCCTCCGAGCTTGCCGATGTTGCCGGTCATGGCCTGTAAAGCTGCCGCCATGCGATTGTACTGTTCACCATAAGCATTTCTTCCGGCAGCCCAGGATGCTTTAAGTGCGGCAGGTTTAGTACGGGCGTACATATCCGCCAGTTTTTCGATATCCGCTGCGGAAACGCCGCATATTTTGGAGGCCCATTGCGGAGTTTTAGGTTCTCCATCATAGGTGCCGAGAATGTAATCCTTGAAATTTTCCTTGCCATTGACTGAGTCTGCTGCCCACTCCGGCATCGTTCCAGCATCCATACCCATGCAAAATCGATCAATAAAGTCCTGATCCTGTAAATTATTAGTAAAAATATAATGCGCCATACCCGCCATCATCGCAGCATCGGTATTGGGCCTGATGGGGATCCACCAGGCATCATAGGCTGAAGCGGAATCGGTATATTGAGGATCCACGAGTACGAATTTGCAGCCGCGTTGTTTGGCCATACGCATGTACATGAAGGTATTACCGCCATGAAAGGTATAGGCTGGATTCCAGCCCCACATAATCATCAGTTTAGTGTCAGCAAAGGTGTCATCTTCGTTGCCGTCCTGAATGGTGCCAAAGGTCCAGCGGGAACTACTGGTGGTCGCCTGATAGGAGGGTACCGACCATGAGCTGGTTCGACTGCCGAACATACCCAGGAAACGGCCTAACAGGCCTTCGATCTGATCTGATTTGTGCAGAACACCATAGGATGCGCCGGCATAACTTTGATCCAGAATAGCCGTGTTACCATAGGTGTTTTTCAGATAGACCATTTTTTGTGCCACAAAGGTCAAAGCCTCGTCCCACGAGACACGTTTGAACTTACCTTCACCACGCTCACCGACGCGCAGCATAGGGTATAACAGCCGCTCTGGAGAGTAGAGACGCTGCCGGTAAGAGCGACCGCGCAAACAGGCGCGCAGTTGCGGCTCTTCATTGGTATCCTTACCAAAATAGCCATCGCGTTGATAACGGCCATCATCAGTGGAAAGACGTACAATAACGTCTTTCCATTTGTGGGCTACCAGCATATGACGTGAGCCGCAGTTATGTGCACAACTGGTGACTACAGTCTCTAACTGATCATCCAATGGGTATGGTTCGTAGGCAAAGGCTTCTGCATCTTTGGCATATTTCAACTCCACCAATCCGCCTGCTGCAAGAGCCCCCGCGCCTGTAGCTGTGCTTTTCAGAAAAGAACGCCGGGTTAGATTCAGGTGCTGCTTAAGATCATCAAAGCGTTGTTTGTTGCTCATATTTCGTTCTCCTTTACACTGGACACACTATTTACTGGCAGAGTTCTGTTGTTGTTTAATCTGGAATCTTGGCTCTGACTGGCTGGGCCGGCCTTTGGCCCAGTCAGGGATTTCTTCTGCCATGCCTTCCCAATAATGTCGAGGATAGGGATAAGCAATGCGATACCATTGACGTCCGCCATGACAGCCGAAGCAGACATCTGAATCTTCCTTGCCAGCAGCTTCAATAGCATCAGCCTTAAGGAAATTTACCTGATGCCGGGTGGTTCGAATATTCGCGTGACATAACAGACAGTTGTTCTGGAACATTTCTGCAGACTCATACCAGGGAGAGGGCAGCCCCATGAGCTGGTAGGGATTTTTACCATGACACATCAGACATGTATCCGGGTTGACCTGTTTTCGGAGGGTAAATTCTGTGGCCTGGATATCCGGCGGCATAGGAGCTTCTTCACGCGGATCGCTACCCTGATGACAGGTAGTACATTGCATATTCATAAGTTCTTTGGCTAAAGGCGTCACCAGATGTCGTCGATGAAAAGTTTCCTGTGGTCCTTCATAAGTAGCGAGTGTCTGATACCATGCCAGGGTAGAATCTGTTGCTACACCAGCCGGGGTTTGTGTCAGTACTTTACGCTCAAGAATCTCCTGATGGCATTCAAGACATTGTTCATTGGTAGCGGAATTAATTTCTGGAGGGAAATGAATCGAACCCCATAAGGCGCGAAAATAATCAGTATTTGCATCTCCAGTATTTGCATCTTCAGCTGCTGAGAGAGTCATTACGCCTGTTGACAACAGGACCAGTGCCAGGAGCAGATAATGTTTTTTCATTTTGTTCAACCTCAGGCTGCCGGATCAGACACCGATAAATTGATATTCGATGCTGACCCGGATTTCATAGTAAGTCGGCGCATCCCTGCGCCGATGGTTTTGCATGGATAAAGTTTTATCTCCAGCCGGACATACCGCCCATGCCGGACATGCCGCCCATACCACCCATGCCGGACATACCGCTCATGCCGCCCATACCACTTGGTACCCAGATGTAGCGGCCATTCATGCCGCTCATTCCAGACATACCACCCATGCCGGACATACCGCCCATGCCGGACATACCGCCCATGCCGGACATACCGCCCATGCCGGACATACCGCCCATACCGGACATACCGCTCATGCCGCCCATACCGGACATACCAGTAGCAGGGTAGAAGAAGATCTGTCCCTGGGGAGTGATCTTGAAGTAGCCGCTCATGCCGGACATACCGCTCATGCCGCCCATACCGGACATACCGCTCATGCCGCCCATGCCGGACATACCGCTCATGCCGCCCATGCCGGACATACCGCTCATGCCGCCCATGCCGGACATACCGCTCATGCCGCCCATACCGTAAGGCTGCCAGACATACTGACCACCCATGCCCGACATACCGCCCATGCCGGACATACCGCTCATGCCGCCCATGCCGGACATGCCGCCCATGCCGCCCATGCCGGACATACCACTCATGCCGTAGGGCTGCCAGACATACTGACCACCCATGCCGGACATACCGCCCATACCGCCCATACCGCTCATGCCGCCCATGCCGGACATACCGCCCATACCGCTCATGCCGCCCATGCCGGACATACCGCTCATGCCACCCATGCCGGACATACCGCTCATGCCGTAAGGCTGCCAGACATACTGACCACCCATACCGGACATACCACTCATGCCGTCCATGCCGGACATACCGCCCATGCCGGACATACCGCCCATACCGCTCATGCCGCCCATGCCGGACATACCGCTCATGCCGCCCATGCCGGACATACCGCTCATGCCGTAGGGCTGCCAGACATACTGACCACCCATACCGGACATACCACTCATGCCGCCCATTCCAGACATACCGCCCATACCGCTCATTCCATACTGGTTATAGGCGCTGGCTGAAATGACTGAAGCTGAACCGATAATGGCTGCAGCAGCTACGATAGTCTTAATTTGCTTACTTAACATTCGCATTTTCATAGTTTTCTCCTTAGTGATTTAAAATACTGACGAGGATTATCCTCCCAGTTACAACAAGAAACATGCAACGAAATTCCCCCGTTTACATGTCTCTAAACTGTTTATTGATGCCATCCCCGTAGGTCATAGGGAGCTGGCATTCCCGGATGTGTGAAAGGCGTATACCAATTGCCCTGATTGTCCAGAAAATAAAGACTGCGCGGATACGGTTGACTGATCCCGGTAAGCGCGTATTGATACCAGGCGGTATCATGTTGCACCACTCTGATCACTGGCGCACCTTCAGGACGCTGCCAGGGTGAAGTGCCTGCAATCGGGTAATCTGTTTCTGCCATAGCTGAACTGGCAATAGAAACCATAAACAAAGATAAGAACGTTTTTGAAAGAATTTGAATTTTCATATCCCACCTTAATACCTAAGCAATGATGAATTGATTTACCAGTAACTAAAGCAACGTAACTAAAACATCAAAACTAGAGCAAGACCTGTGCCAAAAAAAATAAACCGCTATTAAATGAATCATTAGAGAATACAGTGGCTAGCAAACACAGCCCTGAGAAATTAAAACCTGACTTTATGTCAGAATGAACTTCCTGAATTTGAATAATTATTATTAAAGTTTTTAATAATTAATTTAGAAAACGTGAAATAGATCACAAAAAACAGCAAGTTGAAGTAAATAATTCATCTGCTTTATGTGCTATTGACAATTTGTCAGGGCGCTGAGTTGCGCCCTGCGATGAATGTGTCAATTAAGTACAATTACCGCTCCATCACTATTTCGAATGGCAATCTGCTGCTTGAGGCTGTGGGGGGCAGTGTCAGATACAATGCTGACCAGATAAATATCCAGAATTTTACGGATTTTTCCCACCACAGCATTGGTTACGGCCTGATTGTTCAGCCAGTCCTTTGCAATATCATGAGCCTCCTTCCAGGTATTAACTGGCAAAGAGAGCTTTATCCCTGTAACTGTACCAGGACAGGCAGGGGACTTACCTGCATCTATTCCAGGATCAGTTTTTTCGGGCGGATAAAGCAGTACACTGCCATCCTGATTTTTAGTCACCAGCCAGCCGCTTTCCTGCAACTCTAGCTGTTGCTGCTTCGTCAGAAAGGAATTGTCTTTATTGCTGCTACTTTTACTTTCAGGAGTTAACTTATGCCTACTTTTTGCTGCTTTTTGTTGTGGAGATGCAACTGTTTGCGGTGGCTCCAGGCGTAAAGAACCATCGGCTTCCACCTCTGTAAACCATCCAGCTTGCTGCAATGTTTGCTGAAACTGCTGCCATTGCTGTTCCCCAACAGAAACAGCAGTTACATTCTCAGCCTGAATCTCTGCTGAAACAGTGGTGATCTCTCCGGTTTCAACAGCATCTGTGCCAGAATCAGCAGTTTTCGAAGAGGTTTCCGAAGGAGCAGTAGCGGGTATTAATATCAGATTGCCATCCGTTTCGCGTTTTACCACCCAGCCGCTGGCTTCCAGTTCACGGGCAAGTTTCTCCATATCATTACTACTCGCAAAAACACTAGAATCTGTGCTGGTTTGAGTCTGGGTGGGAGGCCTGAAGATCAATTCACCAGCGGAGGTTCGCTGCACGGACCAGCTGGTTTTTTTCAGGGCATCTTCGAAGTTCGATAGAGAATCTTGAGCAATTACACTGCAGTTGAAAGTGATCAGGGATATTACAAGTAGACCACCAGGTATAATGACTGGTTTTTGCATGATAGTACCTTATTATTAATTGATTCATATCTGTTAGCTGATTTAACTAACTATAGCAAGAGCTGTAACAAGAGCTGTAGCAAGAGCTATAGCAAGAGCTGTAACAAGAGCTATAACAAGAGCTGTAGCAAGAGATACGCCAGTCTGCGTGCAACGGTAATAGTTGTCTGGTAAAGAGCCAGAAGTTAACATTCAGTCCTGTTTGACGGAAATATTACTTCACTGGATCTGACAAAATGTCAGAGATAAATTTATTATTCCCGCTATAATGATTTTTGTAAAGACACACATATTTCAGGAATTATATGCATTCGCTGCATTATAAAATCTGCATGGAGAAAAATTACAGGTATGACCTGGTTTGAAAAAAACCTGCACCATAAATTTACCCTGGCCACTATCAGCGGGTTTCTGGTCAGTTCGTTAGTTTTTCTCGGTTTGTTCCTCGCCTTCTATCAGAGCGAGCTGAAACAGGAAAAGGCACAGGCTGCCAGAGACGTTAACCGCCTGCTCCAGTCATCGCTGGAAAACGCCATGCTCAAACGCGATCTGCCAGGCCTTATTTATATTGTCAATCGGCTGGGCGAACAAGCCAATATCAACAGGGTTATGATCTCAAATCCTGCTGGCACGGTGCGTTTTTCCAGTCATGCAGATAGCATAGAAAAGGTATTGGATAAGCACATTATTCATGATCCTCAGCCGCATACACTGTTCATGCAGAATGAACAGGGAGAGGAAGTGCTGCGCAGCATTAACCCCGTACACAACAAACCGCAATGCCAGGAATGTCATGGGCCCATCGAAAAGAATCCGCTGAATGGTATTATGGTGGTAGATTATGATGCTGCGTCTATTCGTCATCAGGCAAGGGATACCACGCTGATGCTCATGGGCGCCGGATCGTTAATTGTGATCATCAATCTTATAGGCGGCTGGTGGTTTATCCGGCGTTTTATCCTCAAACCCGTGGAATCTCTCAGTGATGCCAGTCAGTTGCTTGCTCACGGTCAACTGGATACCCGCGTCAGTCTGCCGGGTAAAGATGAATTATCCGTATTGGGTGAAACATTTAATCTGATGGCAGACTGCCTGCAATCCAGTATGCAGGAGCTGGAGCAAGGAAAGGAGTTCCTTCAGGCTATGGTTGACGCTATTCCGGACGGTTTGCGCATCATTGATGATGAATATAATATGCTGCTGGTAAATCAGGCTTTTCGCGAGCAGACCGGAGCTCCCAATAAAACCTGGGTGGGAGAGAAGTGCTACTATGCAGCCCATAAACTGGATGAACCCTGTCCTGCCGAGTTAATGACCTGTCCGTTAGAATCAATTCATCATGAAAACGACTCAGTTAAGCTAATTCATCATCATCAATGCAGCAATGGTGATCAGCTTGATGTTGAAATTATTGCCGCGCCCATGACTATCACCAGGGATGGTAAAGAAGCTAAACTAATGGTTGAGTCCATTCGCGATCTCAGTCAACAGGTTCGTTTTACCCATGAACAGCGGTTGTCTGAGCTGGGGCGATTGGCGGCAGGCGTGGCTCACGAAATATACAATCCTTTGAGCACCATGAAACTGGCCCTACATTCTTTGTCATCCATGATTGAGAAAAACGGCCAGCCTGTTGAGGTTGAAAATTATCTGAATGTGGTGGCTAAAGAGATGGATCAATGCATTCAAATCACTGATCGCCTGCTGCGTTTAAGTGCTTCACCAGAAGGACAGCCGGAATTGGTAGATCTCCATAGAGCTGTAATTGATATTCTTAGCCTGGTGAAATGGGATGCAAATGATGCATCGATTGAACTGATTACATCATTTCCAGATCAGCCATTACGGGTGTTTGCTAATGAAAGTGAGATACGTATGTTAATTCTAAATCTGGTGCAGAACGCTTTTCATGCCATGCCTTCCGGCGGTACTCTTAGCATAACGGGCTGTCTGGAAAATAAAGAAGCCGTGCTCCGATTTAAAGATACGGGTGTAGGCATCGCGCCTGAATTCATGCCCAGAATTTTTACGCCTTTCTTCAGCCGTAGGGCTGATGATGTACATGGCACCGGTCTGGGTCTGCCGATTTCACGATCTATCGTGCAGAATCTTGACGGCAGCCTGGGTGTAGAAAGTATAGAAGGTAAAGGAAGCTGTTTCATCGTGAGAATTCCGCAAGCTTCCGTTGAGAGGTTAATGCTATGAATGCTAATATTTTGGTGGTCGAAGATGACAAACTGCTCAATCAGATGCTCATGCATCAGCTGAAAAGAATGGGCCACGTTGTTTCTGGTGTGAATAACCTGCGTGATGCTAAAAAGCACCTCAAGCAGTATGAGCCCGATCTGGTGATCACCGATATGCGGCTTCCTGACGGAGACTGTATCAGAGAATTATCCGCGCTGTGTGATTCACTTCCGGTGATTGTGCTAACCGCTTACGGCACTGTTAAGAATGCCGTAGAAGCCATACAGGCCGGCGCTGCAGATTACCTGACCAAACCTGTAAGCCCTGATGAATTCACTCTTACCGTTGAGCGAGTGCTGGAAACTGCAGCGATCAAGGCCGATCATCAGTTTTGTAAAGCCCGACTCCAGGCACAGGCGAAGCTGCAGTCTTTCATGGTTGGGCAGAGTCCCGCCCTGGAACAGGTAAAGGAAATGATCGATGCCGTTGCACACAGTGACATGACGGTACTGGTATTGGGTGAGAGCGGAGCGGGCAAGGAACTGGTCGCACGGGCTATTCATGATCAAAGTACACGCGCCAAACGCAATTTTGTGGCTCTAGATTGCTGCACCCTGCAGGAAACCTTGTTTGAATCCGAATTGTTCGGTCATGAAAAGGGTGCATTTACGGGGGCCGATCGACAGAAAAAGGGTCTTATTGAAGGCGCAGCAGGGGGCACCGTTTTCCTCGATGAGATTGGCGAAATACCTCCCGCCATTCAGGCAAAATTATTGCGGGTACTTGAGACCGGACATTTTCGCCGCGTGGGAGGTAATCGTGATCTCAGTTCAAACGTAAGAATCGTTGCGGCTACCAACCGGGATTTAAAAGCAATGTCAGAAACCGGTGATTTTCGGGCAGATCTGTATTATCGACTAGAGGCTTTTACTATCTACACTCCGCCGCTGCGTGAAAGGCGTAAAGATGTGCCTTATCTGGTGGACCATTTCATACGCAATCACAATTTTTCTCGACGGGTTCACAAGGCAGTGACCAAGGAGGCCATGCGCAAACTGATTGCATATGACTGGCCCGGCAATGTAAGAGAGTTAAAAAATGTTGTGGAGCGGGCCATTATTCTTTCCAGAGATAAACAAAACATCACCGTCCAGCATCTGACTTTTGCCAGATGTGATAAACAAAAATCAGGCTTTCAGCTGGATGTCCCCGAAGACCGGGATCCCACCCTGGAAGAGCTTGAAGCATCATATTTGAAAACATTGTTGAACAAACATGCGGGCCACCGAGCCACTGTGGCCCAGGTGATGGGGATCAGTGAACGTAATGTCTATCGTCTGATCAGCAAGTATAATCTTACAGAAAAATATACCTCGACCGCCAAAAGTGCATAGCTTATTCGGCTGCAAGCTATATTAGAAATATGAAATTCAACTCTAACCCTGGCCGGTGTTATCATAGCCACGGAGACAAAGTCATTTTCTATTTTATCTTCTTCAGAGTAAAATCATAAGCAACTACTCAGCGTAATTTTAAATACGCTTCTAAGTTACAAAAATATAAGTCTTTGAATTTTATATGTTTGTATTTTTTTGATGGTTAGCCTTCCTGCGGCTTGATTTGCTGAGTAGTTACATTTTAATTATATCTACTGCTTCCAACTGGCAGGGGGAAGCTTTGATGGGGGTTCAATCTGCATGGATAATACGGAATTTAACATTATAACGCCTCCTTACCTCCTCCTCGAAAAGTTGGGAGCGACACACTGAGCAATGTTATAGTATGATTTTGACCTTTCCTCTTCTTAACTATGGCTGCATATGAAGGGATTAGAATCAATGCCCCTGTATTTTGTAACCATATTGAAGTGTATATTTAAATCAGCCAATCAGGAGTTCATAACTATGTTGAAAAAGTCTCTGGCTTTAGTATTTTTGACAGCGCCCTGTGCTTTATTACTTGCATACCCTGTTCACGCTCAGCAATTATCCCCGCGGGGACCAATACCGTTTGAAATGTATGATCAGGATAACAATGGATTTATCATTGTGGATGAATTTAATACTGTCAGGGGACAACGTATTTCGGCCAATGCTGCTCAGGGCCGTCAAATGCGCGGTATGCCATATGCTCCTTCCTTTTCTGATTTAGATCTCAACAAGGATGGCAAACTAACACGCAATGAACTTGCAAAAGGCCAGCAGCTGCAAATGCAAAAACGTCGCGAAATGCAATATGCTCAGGCTGCAGGAATGCCAGGCAGAGGTATGGGGCGCAATATGCCGGTGTTTGCCGAGTTTGATCTGAATGCGGATGGATCTTTATCAGAAGAGGAATTTATTCAGGCCCGCAACCGGCGCATTGAAGCACGGGCCAAACAGGGTTATCCGATGAGAAACCTGGCCAATATGCCGGCCTTTCAGTCAATTGACGCCGATGCTGATGGCAACGTGACCCGAGAAGAGTTTTCTGCACATCAGCAGCAACATTTTCAACAAATGCAACAGCGGCGTGCAGCACAATGGAGACAAATGCAGCAAAGCCGTAATGCTTCGAACAATCTCGGTCTGCCAGGCAGAGGTATGGGGCGCAATATGCCGGTGTTTGACGAGTTTGATCTGAATGCGGATGGATCTTTATCAGAAGAGGAATTTATTCAGGCCCGCAACCGGCGCATTAAAGCACGGGCCAAACAGGGTTATCCGATGCGCAACCTGGCCAATATGCCGGCCTTTCAGTCAATTGACGCCGATGCTGATGGCAACGTGACCCGAGAAGAGTTTTCTGCACATCAGCAGCAACATTTGCAACAAATGCAACAGCGGCGTGCAGCACAATGGAGACAAATGCAGCAAAGCCGTAATGCTTCGAACAATCTCGGTCTGCCAGGCAGAGGTATGGGGCGCAATATGCCGGTGTTTGCCGAGTTTGATCTGAATGCGGATGGATCTTTATCAGAAGAGGAATTTATTCAGGCCCGCAACCGGCGCATTGAAGCACGGGCCAAACAGGGTTATCCGATGAGAAACCTGGCCAATATGCCGGCCTTTCAGTCAATTGACGCCGATGCTGATGGCAACGTGACCCGAGAAGAGTTTTCTGCACATCAGCAGCAACATTTGCAACAAATGCAACAGCGGCGTGCAGCACAATGGAGACAAATGCAGCAAAGCCGTAATGCTTCGAACAATCTCGGTCTGCCAGGCAGAGGTATGGGGCGCAATATGCCGGTGTTTGCCGAGTTTGATCTGAATGCGGATGGATCTTTATCAGAAGAGGAATTTATTCAGGCCCGCAACCGGCGCATTGAAGCACGGGCCAAACAGGGTTATCCGATGAGAAACCTGGCCAATATGCCGGCCTTTCAGTCAATTGACGCCGATGCTGATGGCAAAATCTCACCACAGGAATTTTCTACCCATCAGCTGGAACATCGGAAACAAAGAAAATGAGGAAATCATACTATTAAACCTGATGGCTGAATTTCCCCTACCTATTGAGAGCTTTCAACAAGCTCTCAAAATTCTGCTTCTGATTTAGAATGATTTTTATGTTCAATCTTAACACCCTGATAAACTTTCTAAATTGTCTGCAAAGAAAAACCTGTTGTTTGTAATTATAGTCACATCAAATTAAAGATCAGCTAGTTATTATTTTCAGCTTGAATTCAGTTAAATGACCTATAATCCTTAGTTGATTTTATAAAATATTTAAATTTACCTCAAAAACTAGTAACTATAGAGTATTATTCTTATGCGATGGATGCTTAGAGCATGAACATTTTTCATCCAGACAAAATCATCACAGGGTTACTGTTGATTTTGCTCTGTCTGCTAATACCTGTTGTGCAGGCGCAGACTAACAATAAACCGCGTGCTGAGATCAGTACTCAATGGAGTCAGGTGATTCAGAGTACTGTGGAACGGCATGCCGAATACCTGCTGTATGATTCTCAAAAACAACTTGGAGAAGGCTATCAGAAGCAATCCAGCAGTTGGCTTGGCGGTGATCCGTCAGCAAATCTGCTGCATTACAGTGATCGATTTTCCAGCGATCAAGGATATCGTGAGTGGGAAGCAGGGGTGGCGTTGCCGCTCTGGCTGCCAGGTGAAAAAAGTGCCCGGCAGAGAATTTCAGCAGGCTATTTTTCTGAAGCGGAAGCCGATTTAAAACTATTAACCTGGAGCGTGGCGGGTAAAGTTCAGGAACTGGCCTGGGATGTTTACCTTGCCGAAGCCGCCCTTAAACTGACTTATCAGCAATGGCAATCGAGCCTGTCGCTGGAAAAAAACATCCAACGACGTTTGCAGGCAGGAGAATTACCCCGAAGTGATAAGCTGCTGGCCCAGCAATCATCGCTGGATCGTGAAGCTTTCTATCAAGATGCTGTTAGCCAGTTAGAACAGGCCAAAAATGCCTGGCAAAGCTATACCGGCCTCACTGAGGTGCCGCCTCAGAAGCAATCACAATCAGGTATACAAATAACTACGACAAATAATAAATCCGCTTTAGCTCAACATCCCTTATTGGATACGCTTTCATCCCGCACTGAGAGAGTCAGGGCACAACGCGATGATAGCCGGATTAAACGCCGGGATAGTCCTTTACTGGTACTTTCTACCAAGCGAGAGCGGGGCTCTGATGAGGGTTCCTATATCAATTCAATTGGCGCTGAAATCAGTGTGCCTTTTGGCAGCCGTTCATTTGCCGCCCCCAGACTGGCTCAGGCCGAAGCGGCGCTGACAGAAGTGAAGGTACAGCAATTGTCCGCTAAACGGAATATATTGCTGCAGCAAAAACAGGCATTACAGCAACTTGAAAAGACAGAAACACAGTTGAAACTGGCAACAAAGAGCAATCAGGTTGCACAGCAGAGACTAAAACTGGCGCAAAGAGGTTTTGATCTGGGAGAAACCGAGCTATATCAGCTATTACTGGCACGTGAACAGGCGGATAAAACCGGAATTGAACTAGAAAAAATCCAGATTGAACGTCAACGAGCTATTAATCGTTATAACCATTCACATGGAGTGATACCCCAATGAAAACTTTGTGCCTGTTACTTTCAATATTACTCGGGGAGTATCTTTACGCGGCAGAAGAGTTATTAATGACTCCTGAACAACAGCGAAGACTTGGCCTGGAAGTAGCCAGTCTGCAGAGCAGTCAAACAGTTTGGAGTACACCCTATCCTGCAGAAGTGGTTGTTCCAAATGCACAATTACGGGTTGTGAGTGCCCGTCAGGGCGGGTTATTGGAGACTTTACTGGTGGCCGAAGGAGAAGCGGTTACCCTGGGACAGGAAATGGCTATCATCCAGAGTCCACAGCTTTTGCAGCAACAAGGGGACTATCTGGAAGCCTTAACTCGTATGGAACTGGCGGATGCAGATTTAAAACGCGATGAACAGCTGAAAAAAGAAGGCATCATTGCACAACGCCGGTACCTCGAAACCCGATCGCGGAGTATACAGGCGACGACCGACACTCAGCAGCGTCAACAGGCGTTGTCGCTGGCTGGAATGGATAAGCAATCAATGCAAAAATTATCTACCCAGAGGCAATTGTCAGGGGTATTAAAAATTCTTGCCCCGCTGGAAGGCGTTATTCTGGAACAGATGGCAACAGCAGGTCAACGTGTTGCTGCTGCTGATCCCATCTACAAGATGGGTAAGCTTTCTCCTTTATGGCTGGAAGTGCATGTCCCGCTGGAACATATAGCCGGAATTGATACAGAAACCAGTATAAAAGTGGCGAATAGTGAGATTATTGGCAAGGTCATTGCTGTCGGGCGTATGGTGCATGGTGCCGATCAGGGTGTTCTGGTTCGGGCCAAAATCAATGACGGTACAGAATCATTACGTCCAGGACAGTTCGTACAGGCGCATATTCAATCCACCAGTAATGAAGAAACTTTCCGTATACCACGCAGTGGACTAGTTCGACATGCAAATAAAAACTGGGTATTTGTTAAAACCGCACGGGGTTTTAGCGTACAACAGGTAAAGATTGACAAAGAAGGCGATGACTTTATTGTTATTTCGGGTGATCTTTCATCGCAAATGAAAATAGCCGTGGTCGGAACATCCAGCTTAAAAGCAGCATGGCTCGGGGGTGAAGAGTAATGCTGGCTGCTTTAATTCAGTTTTCGCTGACCCAGCGAATCTTAATGCTGTTATTCGTATTACTACTCATAGGCGGCGGCTGGTATGCTTTTAAGAATACCCCCATTGATGCTTTTCCGGATGTCTCCACCACCCAGGTAAAAATTATAGTCAAAGCACCCGGCATGACACCGGAAGAGGTGGAAGCTCGTATCACCGCACCGGTAGAAGTCGAAATGCTGGGTATTCCGAAACTGAAAATGCTACGTTCTGTGGCTAAATACGCATTAACGGATATTACCATTGATTTCGCTGAAGGGGTTGATATTTACTGGGCTCGACAGCAGGTCAACGAACGCCTGAGTTCAGTCTGGAATGCTTTGCCGGAAGATATCAGCGGTGGTATCGCGCCCATGACAACACCACTGGGTGAAATGTTTATGTTTACCATCGAAGGAAGTGATTTGTCCCTGATGCAGCGGCGTGATCTGCTTGACTGGGTGATTCGACCAGCCCTGCGCACGGTACCCGGTGTGGCGGAAGTCAATTCTCTGGGGGGTGTGGCCAGGACTTTTGAGGTGGTGCCTGATAATGCACGTCTGATTGCCCGCGGTGTGAGTCTGGAGGAGTTACGTCAGGCACTGATGAACAATAACCGCAATGACGGTGCCGGCCGTCTGAATGACGGTGAAGAGGTGCTGCTGGTAAGAACTGAAGGCAGTATACAGACGCTCGAAGATATTAAAAAAATTGTCGTGCGCGCTGACCTCAACCAGCCCTTACGTGTCGCTGATGTGGCCAGTGTGCGAACAGGCTCATTAACTCGCTATGGCGCGGTCACAAAAGATGCTCAGGGTGAAGTCGTTGAAGGACTGGTGCTGGCGCTGCGGGGTGCAAATGTCAGAGAACTGGTCAGCGGACTACGGGACAAAATAGAGGAAATCTCTGGCGCATTACCCGCAGGTGTAGCGATAAATGTTTTTTATGATCGCAGCGAACTGGTCAATCGGGCTGTAGGCACCGTGGTCAAGGCACTCACTGAAGCCATAGTGCTGGTACTGATTCTGTTAATCCTGTTTCTCGGTGATGTCCGTGCAGCCATAACGGTCGGTCTGATCCTGCCGCTCGCTGCGCTGATCACCTTTATATTTATGTACTGGTTTGGCCTGTCAGCAAATTTAATGTCACTGGGCGGACTGGCAATAGCTATCGGCATGCTGGTTGATGCAGCAGTAGTGGTCGTGGAAAATATTATTACTCATCTGGCACATGATAAAGGCCAGGGACGTTTACCCCGTGTCAACCTGATTTTTCGTGCTACTCGGGAGGTCGCACTGCCCGTTGTCTCAGGTATCTCCATTATTATTATTGTATTTCTGCCACTGTTAACCCTGCAGGGGCTGGAGGGTAAATTGTTCATGCCCGTAGCCCTGACCATAGTATTTGCCCTGTCCGGCTCATTGATACTATCTCTGACTGTTATTCCGGTTATTGCATCCTATCTGCTGGGTAAGGTTTCCCATGAAGACCCCTGGCTGATAAAACAAGTCCATAAACTGTATATGCCTGTACTGAACTGGTCCTTGCGTCATGGACAGGTTGTTGTCATTGCTGCAATAGCTTCACTGGTGCTGGCGGCTTTACTCTATACCCAGGTTGGAAAAACCTTTATGCCCACCATGGATGAGGGTGATTTGATCATCCAGCTGGAAAAACTGCCTTCCATCAATTTGCAGCAATCACTTGCTATTGATACCCGATTTCAGCAAATCCTGCTGCAAAAAGTGCCTGAAATTACTGGCGTGATTGCCCGTACCGGTTCAGATGAACTGGGACTGGATCCCATGGGGCTCAATCAGACGGACAGCTTTCTGGTACTTAAACCCATCAGCCAATGGCGTATGCAGACGAAAGAGGAATTAATCGATACCATCAGGGAGATAACCAACGAGTTTCCTGGCGTGGACTTTGCTTTTACTCAACCCATTGAAATGCGTGTCTCAGAAATGTTAACCGGCGTTCGCGGAGATCTGGCCATAAAAATATTTGGTGATGATCAGAAAACTCTTAATAACATTGCTGATCAGCTGGTAAAGCTTGTAGATAGCATAGAAGGTGCCGAAGATGTCTTCACTCCACGTAATGAAGGCGCTCAATATTTACGCTTGAAGATTGACCGGCTTGCAGCAGGGCGTGTCGGTATGGATATTAACAATCTTGAAACCTATCTGAGAACACAAATTGAAGGCGCAGAGATCGGCACGGTTTATGATGGTGCCAGGCGTATACCCCTGGTCATAAAAGGTGATAAAAGTCTTAAAAATTCAGCTGAAGTTTTTTCCAGGCAGCACCTCGTTTTACCCAGTGGTGAACGCATCGGCCTTGAAGACCTTGTCAGTATGGAACGCGTAGACGGCCCCGTTTCAGTCAATCGGGAACAGGGGAAACGCATGAACGTTGTCATCGCTAATGTCGCAGGACGCGATCTGGTGGGGTTTGTGGAGCAGGCGCAAAATCTGGTGAAAACACAGATACAATTACCCGCGGGGTATTACCTGGAGTGGGGTGGACAATTTGAAAATCAGCAGCGTGCCTCACAGCGGCTGGCGATTGTAGTTCCGGTGGCTATCGGCCTCATCTTTCTGATTTTGTTTTCTACTTTTCGTTCCGTGAGACAGGCAGTTTTAGTGCTGTGCAATATACCATTTGCCATGATCGGCGGTATTACTGCCTTGTGGCTCTCAGGTGAGTATCTTTCAGTTCCTGCTTCAGTAGGCTTTATTGCCTTATTGGGTATTGCGGTGCTCAATGGAGTGGTGATGGTCACTTATTATAATCATCTGCATGCACTGGGACATTCTCTAAATCACCTGGTTATAGAAGGTGCCAGAAGACGTCTTCGTCCGGTGCTTATGACCGCGGGTATTGCTGCCTTTGGTCTGATCCCCTTATTGCATGCAACAGGACCGGGCTCAGAAATACAGCGACCGCTGGCTATCGTCGTTATCGGCGGATTAATCACTTCCACCGCACTCACGCTGATACTTTTACCTGTACTGTACAGGCGTTTTGCGTTTACACAATAATGAGCTAAAAATGGAAGAAAAGATATTATTATCATTGATTGTCGCTCCGGCAGTTGAAGACTCGGTTGTTGACTGGCTGCTGGCACGCAAGGAAAATATAGGTTTTACCAGTTTTCCGGTCTATGGTCACGGCTCATCCGTGCAGTCAATGACCCAGGCTGAAAAAGTCACAGGTCGAAAAAAACAGATTCTGTTTCAGACCTATTTAAGCATACAGCAAAGCCAGTCAATTGTAGAAGAACTGATCACTGATTTTAAAGGCAGCGGAATGCATTACTGGACGGTACCCGTGATTGAAGGCGGTCATATAGGCTGACTCACTTTCAGTAATAGATATCTGGCTGCAGTAGCCCATAGTGCGAGTGACTTAATCTATTCAGCATATTTTCACCATCCTGATCACCGCAATGAATTGACTTTTTTTAGCAGGATATTTACCGGCAGGTGCAATTTTGCTGCTTACATGGCATGATAATGCGCGATAAAATCACTTTGGAACAGAAAAACGGCTTCTGCTCTTATACTGATCTACGAAAAAATGAAATAGAGAGATAAATATCAAGCCATGGATATTAATGAACTAAGAAATCAGTTTATGTCCCGCGGCCTGGCGCGGGATGAACTCAACAGCGATCCCTATAAACAGTTTGAGCGCTGGTATCGGCAGACGCTCGACTCGAAGATTGCAGAGCCCACCGCGATGGCCCTGGCGACCGTCGATAGCCGCGCTCAGCCCTGGCAGCGGATGGTGTTACTCAAAATGTTTGATGAAAACGGTTTTGTGTTTTTTACCAATTATTCCAGCCGCAAAGCGGGGCATATTTCAGCCAACTCTAAAGTGAGCCTGTTATTTCCCTGGCATCCTCTGGGCCGTCAAGTCAAGATCACTGGCACAGCTGAAAAAATTCCCACTGCAGAATCATTGAAATATTTTATTTCACGTCCTCGGGGAAGCCAGATTGGCGCCTGGACCTCAGAGCAAAGCCAGGTGATAAAATCACGCGCTTTGCTTGATGCCATGTTTGATAAGATGAAAAGGAAGTATGCCGACGGTGAAGTGCCCCTGCCATCATTCTGGGGCGGCTATCGGATCAAAGCTGAAACGTTTGAATTCTGGCAGGCACGTGACAATCGTCTGCATGACTGCTTTTTCTATACTCAGGATTCAGGAAATAACTGGCAGATAGAACGTCTTGCCCCCTGATAATGAATTTATTGAAGGCTTATTGACTGCCCTGCAAAGTAAGCGTCACCTCTAATTCTTTACTGTTTCTCCAGACTTTCAGAATTACCTGATCGCCAATCCGGTATTCATCCAGCAGAGAGAGCAGGGAAGGCACATCTTCAACTTTATACCTGTCAATGGAAAGAATAATATCGCCAGGAATAATATTACGCTTTTTATCCACCCGCGTCTCACGTAAACCGGCTTTTTCTGCTGCAGAGCCCGCTTCTGTACTTATCACCAGGACCCCTTTGACATCCAGTTTGTCAGTTATGATGCTGTTGATATCATTATCAACCGTGATCCCCAGGGTAGGGCGTTTGTATTTACCATGCGCAATCAGGTCTGGCACCACTCGATTAACAGTATCAACCGGAACCGCAAAGCCAATCCCTGCATTTGAACCTGAGGGGCTGTAAATAGCGGTATTGATGCCGATCAGGCGACCGGCACTGTCAAGCAGAGGGCCGCCGGAATTTCCCGGATTGATGGCGGCGTCGGTTTGAATCAGGTTTTTGATCACAATATTACTTTCCGCACTGAGCGTACGATCCAGTGCCGAAACTATTCCCGTGGTTAGCGTGTAGTCGAGGCCGAAAGGATTACCAATAGCAAAGACTTTCTGCCCAACCTTTAAATCATGACTGCTGCCAAGGGGAACTGGCGGCGGGGCATTGAAGGGCACACTGATGCGCAGTACCACCAGATCGTGAGAAGGACTGTTGCCCACCAGTACAGCGCGGTAACTGCGCCCGTCGTTCAGATGTACAATCGCTTCCGAGGCATTTTCAATTACATGCTGATTGGTCACAACATGGCCCAGTCTGTCCCAGATAAATCCGGAACCCGTACCTCTGGAAACACTATACACATCACGGGTCCAGGGATTGATTACCTGCTGACGGGTATTAATATACACCACACTGGGACTGGCCTGTTCAAAGATTTCAATGGTAGTGGTTTCATCGTCGGCCAGCACGCCGCGCGCTGAAACGATACGCGGTTCAGAGGTCAGGCCAATCAGGGAATATTTTATCCACGGTAAAAGCTGCACTACAACAAGCACAAAAACAACGCCGGCGATTATCCAGATCAATCGCCGGCGAAACATATCATCCTGTTCATTCATAGCTGAAAAAGCTCTTGCTTACCTTGTTTCGAGATGAAAGTCCATTTTATCGTCCAGACGCCGTTCAGTAAATGACAGTCTTCAGGCAAGCAAAGCGAGCGTGCTGCTTAGTGAGGATTATCGTCCTGCTCTGAAGCTTCTATCAGTGGTGTTGACGGCTGCCAAATTTTAAAAAAATAGATAATAGCAATAAAAACAATAACACTCGCCAGCCATGCCGCCCATAACTGCTGGGTCAGGCCGATGGTCAGAAAGCCGGTCAATGCAGCCGCTCCGCTGATCAGTGCATAGGGGATCTGCGTCTTCACATGATCGATATGATTCGAACGGGCGCCGATAGATGAAAGAATCGTGGTATCGGAGATGGGCGAACAGTGATCCCCCATAACGGCTCCGGAAAGAACGGCTGACAGCAGGGTGAGGAGTTGAGCAGGATCTGTTTCCACGGCAATGCCGGTAGTAATGCTGATCATTATGCCAAAAGTCCCCCAGCTGGTTCCTGTGGCAAATGCCATGACTGCAGAGAGGACAAAGATCAGTGCCGGCAAAAAGTTAAGGTTAAGATGCGCTTTGATCAGAGAAGCAATATAGGTGCCTGTCCCCAGATCTTTAATCACCGCTCCGACCAGCCAGGCTGCGGTAAGAACAATTAATGCTTCGCGCATACTGATGGCCCCTTTAAAGCTGGCGACCAGAATATCTTTCAAACTGTGCGGTTTACCAAAGCTGTAGAGCAGGGCCGTCAATACCGCTGAAGCCGCGCCAATCACCAGCGCAAGTCCGACATCACTGTGTTCAAGCGCGGCGATCAGGTCAAAGGGTTTGTTGTTCGCTGCAAGTTCACTGACTCCGGTATAAAACAGGGCAGCTATGGTGACTGCGATGAGAATGGCAATAGTGATGATCAATTCATGCGCGCTGCCATGCCTGCCTTCCTTGATGGTGATATTGCCCTCTGGAAGGCCCCGGCTGGCATCGTAGAGGATCCCGTCATGGTGTGCGCGCATTTCATGTGTGCGCATGGGACCAATATTAAAATTGGTCAGAGCGGTATAAAGCACCAGCGCGATGGTCAAAATGGCATAAAAATTCATCGGGATCATCTGCACATAAGCACTCAGTGAACCGATGCCAATCTGATGCGCGGCAAAGGTGGTTCCCAGCAGGGCGATCACATAACCGCCCCAGCTTGAAATTGGAGTAAGTATCACCATCGGCGCGGCTGTCGAGTCAATCAGATAGGCGAGTTTGGCTCTGGAGACTCTGAAACTATCGGTCACCGGCCTGGAGATGGCGCCGACGCCAATGGCATTGAAGTAATCATCGATAAACAGAATAATGCCCAGGAAAACGGTCAGTAAAGACGCACCGCGCTGGGATTTTACCCGCGCATGCGCCCATACAGCAAACGCACTGGTTGCTCCGTTTAAGGTCAATATCGCGGTCATAATACCCAGCAGCACCAGAAACAGAAAAATATTCAGTGTCCAGAGGTCAATTTTGCCATCGGAAATGAAGATGTCATGCAGTTTGCCCCAGAGGTAAGGAATGCTCTCAACACCAAAACCGGTCAGCATCAATGCACCGACAATGGACCCCGCCAGCAGTGAGGGTACTACCCGTCCGGTGGTGATGGCCAGGAGAATGGTCAGCAGCGGTGCGGCGAAGGAGAAAACAGAATCCGAGTAGGTTACTAGTTCCATGGGTCTTATTCTTTTTATAAGTCGTGTTATATTAGCTAGTATAGCAGGTTGTTTGGCATACAAACTCTATAATACAGCCATCAGAACAGGCAAACAAATGGCAGCCCGCATCGTGGGCCTTAACTTGCTTAACTATTCCTACATAGAAGATGACAAAATTTTCAAAACCCGTTAAATTACAGGAACCAGAAAATATCTTTCGTAAAGCACAAAACAAAATGCAGAAAAGAGATTAGAGGGGATGATTTAACGCTTAACTGGATATATACCTCTCCGGCATTTAAAATAATTGAATCATTAATCAATGCTAAGGAACAAAGATGTCCAAAATCGGTCGTAATGATCCGTGTCCCTGCGGCAGCGGGAAAAAATATAAAAAATGTTGCCTGGCGAAGACACAATCGACTCCACTCAGTTTTACCCGCAATAAAATACGCCAGGAAGAAGGCAGGCTTGTATCAAAGCTCCTTGATTACAATAAAAAGAAATATGCTGACAAAGCAATCATGGCTGCCTGGAATGATTTTGTGTTGGGAAGGGATATCGATATATTTGATCAGACAGATGATTCTCTGTTTGCATCAAATCTTACCCAGGAAAGTATGACCCCTGAATTTGAAACCATTTTCATTCCCTGGTTTTTATTCAACTGGCAAGCGGAAGATTTTCCTTATGTTGAGGAAATTGAAGAATACGAAACGCTTTCTTTTCCACAGCAAACCATTGTCGCGTCCTACCTGGAAGAGATACAAAACAAAGTTCCCCCGTTTACTCAGGCATTTATTGAACAAAGCTGCTCCCGGCCTTTTTCTTATTATTTAGTCACCCATGTTGTTACGGGTAAACAGCTCACCGTTTACGACATTTTCCTTGAGCAGGAAATTACCGTAGCAGAAGTCATTGGTTCAAAAACGCTGGATGTTGGCGCGATCATTTTTGGGCGAGCAATAACCCTGTCCGATACCAGTGTTTTCTTCGGGATGGCGCCTTATGTTATTCCACAGGTCTTTCATCAGACTTTAGTTGATTTTCGTGAAGATATAAAGGCAGATCAGGGTAAAATAAATACTGACATTTTAGCCGAGTATGATTTCGACTTGCTTGATTTTTACTTTGATGTCCGTGAGCAAATATTGAATCCGCAAATGCCGGAAATGCGTAATACTGACGGCGAAAAACTTATCTTAATCGATCTCATCTATACCCTGAACTGTTCTGTTACGCAGGCCTTTGAAGCGCTGAAAACCCTGTCTTTACTCTCCGATGAAGACTTACTCCAGGAAGCTGAATATGATACTGACGGTAGCTTATTATCCCTGGAGTTTCCGTGGCTGGTGAAAGGTAATAAAAGCAATGCTGATTGGAACAATACGGTCCATGGCCATATCCTGCTGGAAAAAAATAAATTAAAAATCAGTGTCAACTCAGAGAACCGTGCTGACAAAATCAAACGTAAGATAACGCGTCGTTTGGGTAAAAGAGCAGTTTTTCAAAATGCGCTGTATCAAAATGCGGAAAAGCTGATTGAAGAATCTCCAGCATCGGCGGGGGCTATGACTGCTGAGGACGAAGACTTGGCTCAATTACCCGGTGCACAGGAAGCAATCGCAGAAATGTTACAGTCGCACTGGAAAAACTGGCTGGATATGTCTTTGCCTGCGTTAAATAACCAGACCCCTCGTCAGGCTGCCAGATCAAAAAAAGGCCAAGAACTGCTGGAAGCGCTGTTGCTGGATTTTCAAAAACAAGCTAAACAGCATCCTGAAAATGCGCCGGATTTGTCCATGCTGCGACGCGAACTTGGCATGGATTAACAGCTAGCTGCCGCCGGTGGCTGTGTCTTCTTCCAGCCTGATAAAATTATCGTAACTATATCAGCGTAATTTTGAAAACGTCCTTGACACCAGGAATTTGCTGACCCACATCCATGGTGGTCATGTAGGGAATGCAGATTATACAGGAGCAATTATCTGCCTTACGCAAACACCTGATATCAAGAACTTACGTATAAATCTAAAATACGCTTCTAAGTTACAAAAATATAAGTCTTTGAATTTTATATGTTTGTAACTTTTTGATGGTTAGCCTTCCTGCGGCTTGATTTGCTGAATAGTTACAAATTATCCAGCTTTACGTGGAGTAGTTACAATAAATATAGATACCATTGAGCATCAATAAACTGAAGGAACAATTTTGGCGTATAGATTAAGCCAATATCCCTGTTACGATTATTACCTGCAACGATGACTGAGTCCGGATTAAGTTTAACCCGGTTGGCGTAAAGGTGAGAAAAAACAGGCGAACCAATCTGGTTCGCCATAGAAAAATCATTTCTTGTGTTAACGGCTATTTGCCGAAAATCATGGTATTAAATCGATTGACGTTTAATCAGCGCTGCTTTCTGGTTCTTCGACGGCTGTGCCAGCTTCTGCTTCAGGCTCTGCCATGCTCTCGAGACAGGTTTCAATATAGTCAGATATTTCATTTTCAGGTATCTGTTCCTCGGCAGCATTATCACGGCACAATGCTTCATTTTCAGCAGAATCCATCGCGTAAGATGCAAAGGGAATCATAATCACAGCTAGACAGAATGCAATACTATTTACAGTTTTTAAATTTTTCATTTTGCTTATCTCTATTTTCTGGTTAAAAGAAGATCAGATCTATTTGGCACCACATTTCTGTCCATAGATAAAGCCAGGAGCTGATGCAAAAACTCCTGGAGCATTTATATAATTTTATTTTTTAAAATTCCAGCAATATTTTTTATCCTTCAGGATAAAAAATAGTTATCAAATATTACTCTCGTTATTAAATAAAATATTTTATGGTAAGGAAAAAAATATTTTTCTTTTATTCAGATTATTTTTTTGATAAAAAGCAAATATTCTTTTTGAGGAATAATAAAATGAAGAAAACGATTAACAAAAATGATAATTTTGACAATGAAACCTATGATGATGACATTTTTTATGAAAGAAAGCAGATAAGAACTTCCCGTTCAAAACAAAAGCATCAGGCCAGAAGAAAGATTGATTCCTATATGGAGCGCAAGTCGCTAAAAAACCTCTTTAATGATTATACAGAAATAGATATGGATGATTATCTGGATGATTATTCAGACATGGGTGTGGATGACTACAGGGATGATCTCGAAGGGGTTGATTTTAACTCGAATTCAGACTATGCGGATCACAGAATCTGAAAATTATTTTTCAGATTCTGTTATTTTATGGGCAAATAGATAGTGGGAGAATACGAGAGATGTACGCAAACAACTTTTTTTCTGGTATTAAATTTCATAATGATGAATATTTTCCTTATGGATTTTCCTGTGCCGGGCTTTTTAATGCTAAAGAAGCAGAAACACTGTCTGACTGCGGATATATTATGCTTCAGTTAGCTGAAGGTCTTATGAAACCATGTAATGAAGAGCAGGAACATTTTCTGCTAGTGGTTTCCGGTAAAATTAAACCTCTATATTTTATAGAACATCTCTATCTAAAGTATCTGAATTATATAAACAAAGAAAAAACAAGCCGTTCACTAAAACAGATGCTGCCAGCTGATCTGTTTATCGAGAATCTCTCAATTAACAGCAACTGTGAGTCAGCAGATAATTTAATTTATTCGGTTCAGTAACTCACAGCTATACGAGCTGTATAGTGCTCATATCGATCAAGATGACCAGCGTGGCCAAGACGGGCCACGGGGTGCTTTTACACCCCAGTTTTCCACCATGTGTGCTGCTTATGGGAATGCGATATTGAATTTCACTTTTTTAGCACACATTTATAAACAGCCTTCCTGGCCATATTGTGCAACTTACCGGCTTATCATCATTAAAAATTTGAGCACATCCCTGTGCCATACGTGTCCATCCAATAACGGTTAGACACTATTTTGCTGACAGTGGTAGTTTCAGCCATCTATATTAAAAATTAATAGCTTAATACGGTTGTATCTTCTGCGAATAAAGCAGGCCAGGTCACGTCAGGTCCGCCAATATTTACACCAGGCAGCAAATCTCCTTTGCCGATGCCAGCGACATTTTTCATACACATAGGGCAAATGATGACTTGTCCTCCAGCGTTAATAAAATCAGTCAGCATCTGTTTCAATGATTTTCCATTGGCATATTGTTGTTCTGGAATATTTTTATCAGCTATGCGTGCCCCCTCTACATTCAAAAAAATAGTCACTGGAATCTTTTTTTGTGTCAATATCTTGGTACTGAAACCAATGGCCATTGCCGCCCGATTAAGGTCATCGCTAGTGAGATTAACAAATAACTTTTGTTTATCATCTGCAAAAGCGAGAGTTGAAGAGAAAACACATAATAGAGCTAAAATTGCCCCCATTTTTTTTATAACCTGCATACTATTCTCCTTAATATAAACTGGATATTCAATCAATTTTCAACAGCAGATTACATCTTCAGGCTGCTGTCATAGCGGATTATACATACAAACTTAGAATGATAACAGGGTGCTCTTACCTCGGTTATATTGGATAATGCAGCAAGACAAAAGTGTCGCTTAAGTCTTTTACAAGGGATAGCAATGACAAAGAATCATTAACTAGGCTATACTTTGTCTGGAGTAATTATCACTGGGCAGGGGCATGGCATTAATACAATTTTACAACAGACTCAGTCCATTTAAGCGGGTTATCCTGGCGTTGATTCTGGGTATTCTGGTGGGCATTTTTATTGGCGAGCCTGCGGGTCAGTTGCAAATACTCGGTACAGCTTATATTCGATTGCTGCAAATGACGGTACTGCCCTATGTACTGGTTTCCATTATCGGCGGTCTTGGCCGATTAGATGGCAATACTGCAGTAAGCATTGGTATCAAGGCTGTCAAGGTGATTCTTTTGCTCTGGTTTTCGGTTATGCTCACACTGCTGTTGCTGCCCCTGGCCTATCCGAAATGGGAAACCTCCGGTTTTTTCAGCACCAGCCTGTTGGCTGAAGCGGCGCAGCTTAATTTTGTTGATTTATACATCCCGGCAAATATATTTTCATCACTGTCTCAAACCATTGTACCGGCTGTGGTGTTATTTTCCCTGCTGATGGGCATATCCCTCATTTCAGTAAAAAACAAAGAAACTCTGTTAACTCTGACTGATAATGTAGCTGATGGTTTGATGGGTGTAGCTTCATTTGTGGCTAAACTGGCACCTTTGGGGATTTTTGCCATCTCTGCTTCTGCTGCCGGAACCTTGCAGCCTGAGGAACTGGGCCGTTTACAGGTGTTTTTATGGGTGTATCTGATTGCCGCGTCACTGCTGGGTTTTGTTTTATTACCCCTGATTATTCATTGGGCGACACCTTTTTCTTACCGAGAAGTATTATCGGTTGCAGGTGAGGCCGTCATTACAGCGTTTGCAACGGGCACCGTGCTGGTGGTATTGCCTATGATTGCCGAACGCTGTAAAGAGATGCTGGCAAAAAAACACATGGAAACTGAAGAAACCGAATCGACTGTCGATGTACTGGTGCCAACGGCCTATAGCTTTCCCAGCACCGGAACCTTGCTGGGACTTGGTTTTCTTTTATTTTCTGCCTGGTACGTCGGCTCACCTTTGAGTATTGAACAATATCCTTCATTTGTCTTAATGGGAGTATTGACTGCCTTTGGCAGTATGGCGGTAGCGATTCCTTTTTTACTGGATTTTTTCCATTTGCCAGCGGATCAATTTCAGCTTTATCTGCTGGGCAGTGTGGTAACTGCACGCTTTGCCACAGCCCTGGCTGCACTGCATGGCTTTGTGGTGACTTTGCTGGTGGCCTCCGCAGTGATGAAACGCCTGAAATGGCAGCGCATGTTTCAGGCTGTCGGTGTGCATCTCGGTATCACTGCCGTGGTAATGCTGCTGGCTGGACTGATTTTAATACAACTGATCCCCTACGAATATAAAGGCGCCAGAACGTTTCAGTCCATGCAGATTCAGGAAAATGCGGTCACCAGTACTTATGTAAAACAGTTCATTCCCCTCAGTGCAGACGATCTGGCACGGCCTCGTCTTGATGTTATTCGCGAGCGCGGCATACTGCGTGTAGGTTATGTGGAGAATTCACTGCCCTATGCCTTTATCAACAATAAGAATGAACTGGTTGGCCTGGATATGGGAATTCTCAACGCGCTGGCCAATGATCTTGGGCTGACGATAGAATATACCCGCATTGAGAATAGAGCTTCAGAACCGCTGCTGCTGGCTGAAGGCAGCGTTGATATTATTATCGGCGGTAATGCTATTACACCTCATCGAGCCCTGGACGTTGCATTTAGTGATAGCTACACTCATCATACCGCAGGGTTTATCGTCATGGACTCGAGAAGAAATGAATTTTCTTCACTGGACAGAATTAATTCAATGAAGCAGTTAACCCTCGGGATCCCGCCCAGTATCTATTATAAAAAATCAATAGAAAAATTATTTCCGCAGGCCAAACTGATCCCTGTTAGTGATCCAGCTAAATATTTTATGGGTGAATATAACGATCTGGCTGCCTTGGTTTTTTCCTCTGAAGCAGGTTCGGGATGGTGTATGCTCTTTCCAAAGTATACTACAATGGTTCCCAGTGGATTAAAACTCATCGCGCCGGTAGGATTCAAACTGCCAAAAGGTCAAGCGGATTACCTGCAGTTTATCAATACCTGGCTGGAACTTAAAAAAGAAAATGGCTATCTGCAAATAGCTTATGATTACTGGATACTCGGCCAAACTCCCAGGAAAATGGAACCGCGCTGGTCTGTGATCTATAATGTACTGGGCTGGCAGCTATAACTAAGAATTTAACTGTTCATCTAACGAGCAATCCAGATCAGGTCGTTTTTTTTCAGCTACGATGCCTGTATCAATACTTAATTTTGAAATTATTCGTATAATGGTATTCAGTCAGCCGGGCCAGCTATCAAAATCAATGCCGTTAACGGTGTTTTTAATATTAAGTCCAGTTCAATATCACCTTCAATGAGTAGACGACGCTGAAAGACAAGCGTATCGGGATCTTCACTGCGACTGGCAAGTAACATAAAATCTCGCATCATCACTAACGTTCTCATCGGCATTCTTTACCAGCCGGCCAGGCGTCGACTTGCCATTCTTTCTGATCAGCTAAAAGTTCGGTCGAATATTGATTTGTTCAGACAGCAATCTACGAGGCAATAAATCACCCAGTTTTTACCGCAAATGAGAAGGAAGGTTCAGGCATAGTCTTAACCAGTTTCGGTTTGCAGGCCTTAATTTTAATGTTCAAAATCTGCCCAAAGCGAAACAGGTTACAGCCTGGACGGCAGTTGATCTGGAGGTAAAACATGATAACGGTAATTGGTTTGGTGAATCGGGGATGTTACAAGAGGGTAAGGTGAAAAACAGTCAAAACTGAGAAAAATCACTGTACTATTAACCTGGCAATAAAATAATTCTTCCTAAAGTATGCTTCTTATCGCCCGAACAGTGGACTGGAAGCGGGGTTATTTATATGATAAACAGTTAAGACCACAGGAGAATATTAACATGAAAGCTACCGCAGAATTACAAGTAATACCCATGGGTGAGGGCGTCTCTGTCAGAGCTGAAATAACCCGGGTTGTTGCATGGCTCAAGACACAGGACTTTATCATCCAGACACATGCCTCAGGTACCAATATTGAAGGAGAGCTTAATGACATACTTTTTGCCGTTGAACACATCCACAAACTCTTACATGATCATGGCTGCGTGCGTCTATTGAGTTATCTCAAACTGGAGACCCGAACGGATAAAACGCCGACGCTCGAAGGCAAACGGCTTTAAATTCATCGATCGCTTTCCAAGCTAAATGAAGAAAACGCATCCCAATCCACAGGGTAAGGGACTGGTTCCAGTTCTCGACAGCCTGAAGCTGAGCCGTTCACTGAGGCCGCCTGCTGCAAAACCGCTTTCTCGGATCAGCAGTGAACTGTTTACCTCCTTATTTGTGCTGCATAGCCAGTTTCAATTTAAACCTGTAGTAGGCCAGCCTTACTGGCTATACAGGTGCAATAAAAAGTACAGATTGTCTTTGATTTCACCGCAGGAATGGAAAGATTCGTCTTTTGGTGTTTATATCGGTGAATGTGTACTGCAGGATGATATTACCTGGAGCTTAAAACTGGATGAAGATGCTGTCAGCGACTCCCGCTTAATGGCTGATATAAAACGCAGGCGTGAGGCATTTGAACAAACGTTAACAATGGCGAAAAGCATCGAGACTGCCTTACCCTATTATCTGCCATCGTTGCCATTTCATCAGCGGGTGTTTGCTGCCGCTCTGGCCAGTTCACTGCAAGGCACCCTGGTTAAAAGCGGTATGCAGGGGCTGAGTTATCATCAGGCGAAGCGATTACAGATAAAAAGTTGATTATAATAGCCATTTATCCTTTTGAACTATAACCAGACAGGTCGACCGCAAGTATGCCGATTGCAACCATTATTACATTTTTCCTCTATATCATCGTCATGCTGGGCATCGGGTTTTATTTTTACTACAGAACCAATAATCTGAGTGACTATGTGTTGGGGGGACGTAAATTATCACCCGCAGTCGCCGCGCTCAGCGCCGGGGCCAGCGATATGAGCGGCTGGCTGATGCTGGGATTACCGGGGGCAATTTACCTCAGTGGCCTGAATCAGATCTGGATTGGCCTTGGTCTGACTCTGGGGGCCTATATCAACTGGCTATTCGTTGCCGGCAGGCTCAGGGTGTTTACAGCCCGGCTGGATAATGCGATCACTATTCCTGACTATCTCAGCCGTCGTTTTAATGACTCCAGCGGTTTGATTAGACTGGTATCAGCACTCATTATTCTCATTTTCTTCACTTTGTACATTGCCTCTGGACTGGTCGCCGGAGCAGTACTATTTGAAAATGCTTTTGGCATGTCCTATGAAACTGCATTATTTTTAGGCAGTGCGGTTATTGTCGCTTATACTTTTTTAGGCGGTTTTAATGCGGTGAGCTGGACGGATTTTATTCAGGGCTTGCTGATGCTTTGCGCATTGTTAATGGTGCCCCTGCTAGTAATATATCAACTGGGAGGCTGGGGCAGTACGATGACACTTATTGAAAACAAGCAGGCCTGGTATCTGGATCCATTTCACGAGATGAATACGCTGGCGATTTTTTCATTGCTGACCTGGGGACTGGGCTATTTTGGTCAACCGCATATACTGGCCCGTTTTATGTCGATTAAACATGTTAGCGCTGTACCCGTAGCTCGGCGAATAAATATTACCTGGATGATACTGGCATTACTGGGCGCTTTATTAACTGGATTTGTGGGGATTGCCTATTTTAACTCACCGCTGGACAACCCTGAAACGGTGTTTATTGTTTTTACCCAGACCCTGTTTAATCCCTGGATAGCCGGTGTTTTACTGGCAGCCATACTAGCAGCGATTATGAGTACCATTGATTCACAGATCCTGGTGTGTTCATCGACTTTGACGGAAGATCTGTATTATAGTTTTATCAAAAAGGATGCTTCTCAGACCGAACTGGTCTGGGTGGGGCGCGGCACCGTGATCCTGGTAGCGATTGTTTCAATAATAATGGCCATGAACCCGGAGAACTCTATCCTGGATCTGGTTGCCTATGCCTGGGCCGGCTTTGGCGCGGCTTTTGGACCGGTGATCCTGTTCTCGCTGTTTTCCAGAAACATGACTGCAGCAGCAGCTTTGGCAGGCATGATCACAGGAGCTGCAAGCGTATTGATATGGAAGTCATTAGCAGGAGGGGTGTTTGATCTGTATGAGTTGCTGCCAGGTTTTTTACTCGCCTCAGTTACAATCTCTATCATCATCAGGTTCAGCAGCGCACCTGTCACTCTGGTAGAACAGTTCAGACAATGCGAACAGTTCTACCGGGGAATAAAAAACTAAATCGATCATGTTTTGGACACCTGCAAGTATCGAAATTTTATATGGATTTTTATAGCGCATTTAAAGCGGTGATTGAGGCCGGCAAAGCGGGTATGACACTGCGTACTTTAATCAAAGATCGTAGCGGACATAAGCGAAAAGTTCTTCTTGAACTGC
This sequence comes from uncultured Gammaproteobacteria bacterium, assembly GCA_963836005.1. Taxonomy (GTDB): domain Bacteria; phylum Pseudomonadota; class Gammaproteobacteria; order GRL18; family GRL18; genus CAWIHS01. Next base: position 99,973 of record CAWIHS010000001.1, read on the forward strand.
AGGAGAATGTTGATCTCATTAATTTAGCCAAAGTAAAAGCTTTCGACATTGATAAGGTGATAAAAAAACTGCAAAGAAAAAATTACCTTGCCGGCGTTGAAGCTGATTTCGATTTTAATTCATTAAAACGCAGCGTATTACTGGAGAAGAGTATTAAGGATGTGCCTCAATTTAAAAAATATATCGGCTGGTCCACCGAGCGTTTATTTATCAATATTTATCGAAAAGTAAAACAGCTACAGGACATTGTTGAGATGGACAGTGAAAATAAAAATATCAACAAAAAGGCCCGACTGGAAAATATTTATCGTATGATGCTGCTGATGATCAATCATTTGAAGTCCTGAGAGGTGCTCAATTTTATGACTATCGACTGGAATAAGACCTATGCCGCTATCTATCGCTCTAAAACAGATACTCTACGACCTGTATACAGCATCGATCCCATCGATCTTAATACACTGGTTGGAATCGAGCAGCAGAAACAGGCGTTAATCGAGAATACCGAGCGTTTTTTATCTGCTCAACTGGCCAATAATGCGTTGTTATGGGGGGCCAGGGGAACTGGAAAATCATCACTGATCAAAGCAATATTTAATCAGTACAGATTACAGGGACTGCGGCTTATCGAATTTTTTAAGGATGATCTATATCATCTGCCAGAGATTGTTGATGTGATCAGAGAATTACCTCAGCGATTTATTATTTATTGTGATGATTTTTCGTTTGAAAGCAATGATAATACCTTCGTGGCATTGAAGACCATACTGGAAGGGTCAGTAGAGCAGGCGCCTGAAAATGTATTAATGTATGCTACGTCAAATCGACGACATTTAATTCCTGAACAGATGCAGGACAACCTGAACACTAAAGTGACAACTGACGAACTGCATTATGCGGATGGCGTTGAAGAAAAGTTATCTCTGGCTGATCGTTTTGGTCTTTGGTTATCTTTTTATCAGGGTAACCTGCAGGACTATTTCAGCATCGTAGACAGCTACTTTGTTAATTATGACGGAAATAGGGAAGCGCTACATGAAGCGGCCAGACAATTTTCCATGCTGCGGGGCGGCACCCGCAGCGGCAGAACTGCCAGGCAGTTTTACAACTACTATTCAGGGCAACGCTAAATTTTTTGAAACTACTCAGTGTCTTTAAAAATAGTCACGGCCATTTTTATAACCATGATGAAACTGATCTACACTAATCAGGACCGTTTTATGGTCTGGGGAGTAAAAAACACTTTGCAACTGGCGGGCTATGCATGTCATATCCGCAATGAATACGCTGCTGGCGGAGCAGGGGATATTGCACCCATTGAAACCTGGCCAGAAGTCTGGCTTGACAATGATGCCCAATTTGCTGATGCAAAGCATTATCTGGAAAAAAATATACTGCAAAAAAATGTTACTGAGCCAGACTGGATTTGCAGTTCATGCGGTGAGAGCAATGGTGCAGCATTTGATTTTTGCTGGAACTGCAGTAATGAAAATAAGTGCTGAAAATAAATCAGGCTCACTTTAATAAATCATGAAAGGCTTAACCCTGTGGCAGCCATGGGCGTCACTCACAGGTCAAGGTAATTATCATGAAACACGCTCATGGGCAACTCAATATCGCGGTCCTATTGCGATTCACGCGGCTTTGAAAAAACCTCACAGGCATGATTTTTCACCACGCACACTGCAGGTGATCGATCACATGCTCGGTGATTCATGGCGATCAACTTTACCCCTGGGGGCTATCCTTGCATTGGCCCAGCTGACTGATTGCAGCTCTACAGATCATTGGGTATCATTGTAAATGCGGGTCTAGATTCCAATAGACCCAACTTATCCTATTGATCTGCCGTTGGGGCAGGTGCTTTGGGTTTTAAGCAGTATTCGGGAGATGCCAGTCAATCTGGCACTACTGCATAGTCTGCATGAATATGGTTATAAAAAAAGGTCGCAGTAACGGCGCATTCAATCTCTAATGCTGAAGAATTGAAGCTAGCGGGTGCTGATCAGGTGCTGATACCCTATGCCGATGCTGCTACAGAGGCTGTTGATATCCTGTTTAGCAAAAGTAGGTAATTGATGAAGGTATTATGAAACGATTTAAGAATATTCTACTGGTTTGTAACTTTCATGTGAATCAGCAGATGACTGTGGCTCGGGCCATTCCACTGGTGTTAACTAGTCATGGATTGGATTCACTGAAAAAATCAATTAATTGCTTCTGAATAATGTCAGATACGTTCTATAATTTGTTTTAATGTTCGAATAATTCGAACTAAATATAATGGATATTCGAGTTATATTACATTCATACTTATTGTATTATCAGTGTCATTTCACCAGATTTAAATATTCTAAACATTTATATAAAACGGACAAAATAATGAAACGAATTCTATTATTTATAATGACCAATATTGCTATTATGGTGGTGTTGAGTATTACTTTGAGAATATTGGGCGTTGACAGCATATTAGCTGAGAATGGTTCAGACCTCAATATACAGGCATTGGTTATACTGTCAGGAGTTATTGGTTTTGGTGGTTCATTCATTTCATTGCTGATTTCTAAATGGATGGCAAAACGCATGACGGGTGCGGTAGTGATTACCAATCCAACCACCAATATTGAGAAATGGTTGGTGAGCACTGTTGAAAAACAGGCAAAAATTGTCGGCATAAAAATGCCGGAAGTGGCCATTTTCCCATCGCCTGCGATGAATGCTTTTGCAACCGGCGCATCCAAAAACAATGCATTAATGGCTGTGTCTCAAGGTTTGCTGGATAATATGTCACAAGGGGAAATTAAAGCAGTCATTGGACATGAAATGAGCCATATAGCCAATGGAGATATGGTTACATTAGCATTAATTCAGGGCGTAGTGAATACCTTTGTGGTGTTTTTATCACGGATTGTGGGGCATGTTGTCGACCGTGTGATTTTAAAAAATGAGCAAGGTCATGGTATTGGTTATTTTGTGACTGTAATGGTAGCCCAGGTTGTTTTATCCATTCTTGCTTCAACCATTGTGATGTATTTTTCAAGAAAACGAGAGTTTATTGCCGATACCGGCGGTGCTGACTTGGCTGGACATCAAAATATGATTAATGCACTTAAACGTCTTGGTCAGGTAGAACCGGAAGCATTGCCAGAACAAATGGCTGCCTTTGGCATAAACGACAAAGGCGCGATTATGGCACTGTTTTCATCGCATCCACCCATCGAAGCAAGGATATCTGCTCTGGAAGAGCGGGCTAGAGGGTTATGAGATTTTCATAAATGATAATGAAGCTGAATAAAGTCTATTACATTAAAGAGAAACATGAGAATTTCAGTTAAGCAATTAAAACAGTATCCCTGAATGCTTCGACCTTTTTCTGGAACCAGAAAAAATACGGTGTGGTGTTACAACCTGGTTTAGTATGGGGATGAGTACCTGAGCTTTTTGCGGCAGTGGCAGTGCTCTATGGTGTTCTGGACAGAAAAAAGTTCACCCTTTTGCTCATGTAGAATTAAACCAAAGATGATATTCCTCTGAACTCATAGGGCTGTGGATTCAATTCATACTATGCTTCGCGACAAATTAAATACTCGAAAATATCGATTAATTAATTCTAAATATACGAATTTATTTAAACCATAGTTCTCTGTAAAATATAAAACATGTAATAGTATTTTATACCAGGTTCAACAGGAGATGATAATTATGGTTGATGTGAATAAACTTTTAGGCCAGTTTATGGATAGTGGCGCAGCTAGTGGTTTTGCAGGTGGCATGGCGGGTGGATTGGCCAGTAGTCTGCTGGCCAGTAAATCGGGACGAAAAATGGGTAAAAGTGCACTTAAGCTTGGCGGCATGGCCGCAGTAGGTGCACTTGCCTATACGGCTTATCAGCGCTTTACTAATACCGATAATACTGATGCCACACCAGCTACATCCGCCAATCATAAAAGTATGTCAAAACTCTTACTTGCACCCTCTGGCTCTGCATTTCTGCCTGAGGAAAGTGATCACAGTGCTAATGAGTTACTGGGCTTGACACTGGTTCGGGCGATGATTGCTGTAGCACGTGCAGATGGGCGTCTGGATGCTCAGGAAAGTCAGATTATATTTCAAAAAATTAACTCACTGGGATTGGACAGTGAAAGCCAGAACCTTCTGGTGCAAGAAATGGGGCATCCTGTTGATGTCGATGCCATTGTGAACAGCGCCAGCAGTCCTGAAATTGCGGCAGAAATTTATATTGCTTCATTGCTTGCTGTTGATGTTGATAATGCCGCTGAAAAAGCCTATCTGGCCATGTTGTCGGCACGACTGCAGTTACCTCCAGGATTAGTTACAGAACTTGAGAATCAGGTAGAAGTTCAAAAGGTATTCGCCTAATAGTCACTATACCTCGGTGCTAATCTTGACTTGATAAATAATATGGCAAAAATAAAATTTAAAAGATCTTCCGAGGCTGTTATAGCGAATCTGAATGAATCTATCCCCCTTATTTTACCCATTATTGGTTTTATTGAGTACCCATATGACAGCGGCGAGTGCTACATTGTAGATTATTACCAGTCTTTTTACATTCCGTTATTAGTGATAATTTCTTTGCCTCTGGCTATTGGACATTAGCTTTTCTGTCGCTTCAATGGGTGGGTCATCTTTGGCTGGTATCAATCAATTCAGCGTTGTTTGCGGTTTTTGCTGTACCATTGTTATATCATTTGTTGGGCAAAAAGATCGATTAAATACAAGAAGAGTAAATTGGTAATACCGCAGAAAAAGTGTTGCGTGAAGTCAATTGTTCTGTACTGACCATCAAACCTGATGATTTTGTCACGCCTGTGACATTGGAAGAGTGAAAATGAATGACACAAACGAGCCTCTGGTTGAAAAACTGCAGATTAGTATTAATGAGCCTGGATAGTGTGAATGCTTCGTCAGACACTGCACAGACTATTATAATAGTTCCCGTCAAACAGGAGTAACATCATAATGAAACCTTTGCTGGACTCCTTACTTAAGAAACACTGGCATCACCTGCCTCAGGAAGAGGTGCTGGATCTTCTGGATACGGATGAGGATAAAGGGCTGGATCGTTTTGAGGTAGAAGAACGTCAGCATAACTTTGGTCCCAATGCGTTAACCCAGCGTAAAGGACAGGGGCCGCTGTTGCGCTTCCTGCTGCAATTCAACCAGGCTTTGGTTTATATCCTGCTTGTAGCGGTGATCATTAAGCTGTTTCTGGGTGCCTGGGTGGACGCCGGGGTGATTTTTGGTGTGGTACTGCTTAATTCTATCATTGGTTTTATGCAGGAGGGCAAAGCTTTGAGTGCGCTGGAAGCGCTTGCTCGTGCTCTGACCACTGAGACCACAGTGCTGCGAGCTGGAGAGAAGCAGCGTATTGATGCTAAGGATCTGGTGCCAGGAGATGTCGTGCTGCTTGCCTCTGGTGATAAGGTCCCGGCTGATCTGCGTTTGTTAAGCAGTCGCAGTCTGCAGATTGACGAATCTGCTCTGACTGGCGAGTCACTGCCAGTGGAAAAGTGCTCTGATGTATTGGATCATGATACCCCCCTGACTGACAGAACCAATATGGCTTATTCATCGACTCTGGTCACCTATGGTACGGCTATGGGGGTGGTGACTGGAACGGGTGATGATACTGAAATCGGCCGTATTTCGGAACTTATCGCCAGCGCTGAGGTGCTGGCCACGCCATTGACTCGAAAAATTGCCCTCTTTAGTCATTTATTACTTTACGCAATTCTGGGTCTGGCGACTATTACGTTCATGGTGGGTTTGTGGCATGGCGACAGTTGGATCGATCTCTTTATGGCAGCGGTCGCCTTGTCTGTGGCAATGATCCCGGAAGGACTCCCCGCAGTATTGACCATTACGCTGGCTATAGGGGTGGCGCGTATGGCAAAACGTCATGCCATTATCCGTCGCTTACCTGCAGTAGAAACCCTCGGTAGCACCACGGTCATCTGCTCTGATAAAACCGGCACTCTGACCCGTAATGAGATGACGGTGCAGCAGATATGGGTGGGAGGTGAAAATTATACCGTGAGCGGGGTTGGCTATGCACCAGAAGGCGAGATTCAGCAAGCGGGCAAAAAGACAGGTATGAGCAGCAATGCTGCGCTGACCGAACTATTGCGTGCCGGTTTGTTGTGTAATGATACAGTCCTGAAACAGGGTGATGAAGGTTGGAAGGTTGAGGGTGATCCCACAGAAGGGGCGCTGTTGGTTGCAGCATGTAAGGCCGATCTGGAAATAAAGACCGAACAAGATACTTATCCACGACTGGATGCTATTCCCTTCGAATCACAACATCAGTATATGGCAACACTACATGGAGGTGACAGTCCTGTGGTTTATTTAAAAGGAGCAGTTGAAAGTTTGCTGGAACGTTGTCAGAGCATGATGACAAAGGACAGGCAACACAAGTCTCTGGATCATGAGATGGTACATAAACAGGTAGAAGCAATGGCCCGTAAGGGTCAGAGAGTACTGGCTTTCGCGTATCGGTCAGTCCCACTGGACAGTAGAAATATCGATCATAGTGATGTTGCTGAGGGAATGATATTTCTTGGTTTGCAGGGCATGATTGATCCACCGAGGGAAGAAGCCATTCAAGCAGTACAAGCCTGCCAGATCGCTGGTATTCGAGTCAAAATGATTACTGGTGATCACGGTATCACTGCGGCAGCCATTGCTGGACAGATAGGTCTTGATGAGACTTTGACCAAGGGTGAAATTCCTAAAGTACTAATGGGTCATGATCTGGCAACAATATCTGATGCTGAACTCATCCAAGCTACCACGGGTACCGCTGTGTTTGCAAGAGTAACACCAGAGCAAAAATTGCGCCTGGTAGAGGCATTGCAAGCTCACGGTGAGGTAGTAGCCATGACAGGCGATGGAGTCAATGATGCACCCGCGTTACGTCGTGCTGATATTGGTATTGCCATGGGTATTACCGGTACTGAGGTGTCAAAAGAAGCTGCTGACATGGTGCTCACTAATGACAACTTTGCCACTATCGAAGCGGCAGTAGAAGAGGGCCGTGGTGTCTTTGACAATCTGATCAAGTTTCTCACCTGGATCCTGCCCACCAATGCCGGACAGGGACTCGTGATCATTGTTGCAGTGATGTTATCTCAGCCATTGCCAGTATTGCCAGTGCAGGCTTTGTGGATAAATATGACGACAGCTGTATTTCTTGGCCTCGCTTTGGCCTTTGAACCTCGTGAACCAGGTATCATGAATCGTCCACCACGTCCGCCGGATACTTCACTCCTTAATGGCGAATTGATCTTCCGCATTCTTCTTGTTGGACTGTTGTTATTGATCGGCAGCTTTGGCCTGTTTGAATGGGCCTTGTCACGGGGTGACAGTGTGGCTGAAGCGCGTACTATTGCTGTTAATGTCTTTGCTGTAGGTCAGTCGTTTTATCTGCTTAACTGCCGCTCGCTAAGATATTCTATGTTTCGTCTGGGCGTGATCAGTAATCCATGGATTTGGGGTGGCATCGCCGCCATGACAGCTGGACAATTGCTGTTCACTTACCTGCCACTGATGAATCAGTTGTTCCATACTGCACCCATTGGCATAATAGATTGGATGTCTATTCTGGTTGTTGGGCTGTTAATTTATCTCATCATAGGCGCTGAGAAAACTTTTCGTCGGCATCATGAAAAATGAGTTATAAAAAAATTGTAACTATTCAGCGTATTTTAGATTTATACGTAAGTTCTTGATATCAGGTGTTTGCGTAAGGCAGATAATTGCTCCTGTATAATCTGCATTCCCTACATGACCACCATGGATGGTGGAAATGCATGCGAGAGGCAGGAGCCCAAGTCGTCCCTGTAGATCAAGTGTATGTGGCATGGATGCCACATTCAAGCCTACGACATACATGGAAGTATAAGTGCCGTGGGAGGCAGGAAGCCGGGAACGACCATGGACGTATTGACGGCGTCTTCTGGAACAAATACTCGATTATCCGCACCGGATTTTGCTTAAGTACCTACCTATGAGCTACAACAAGTTAAAAATTAACAACTGTTGAACGTTAACAATGTTTTGTTGAACGTGGTTATCGAGGCCATGGAATTAAAGACACTAAGGTCTTCATCTGAACCAGAAATTGGTCTTATGAAAAATGAAGGTTGATTAGGCCGTTGTTATCTGAAGGTGCAGTGGATGATTCGATTAAACTCGATTCAGTAGATCGATTACTGGGCGATTACACTAAGGGCCGCTGGATCCGGGAACTGAGCCATATCACTGTTTTAGCAGAGCCCATAGCGTGTAAAGGCCATCAGGGATTATGGAATGTCCCCGTCGAAATTGCACACCAGCTGATGTATCAACAGAAGAGATAGAGAGTAATTGATGCGAATATTATTATGGTATTGTGACAGGTTTGCATGGAATCCAGCGATTAAAACACTTGAGTCAGCGCCAGACTCTGCGCCGGGAAAATATACTGAAGTGCTGGTTGCCTTTATTCAAGTTGAGCCCAAAGACGTACTGCAAGGAAGTTCAGCGGAAAAGAAATTAGTTAAAAATCTAAAATGGTTAGCCAGTAAATGGAATAACCGACATATCATCCTGCATTCGTTTACTCATCTGGGTGAAAATAAGGCTGATGCAAGTGAAGCTCAGGCATTGCTTGACAGCGTTGAAGTTAGATTGAAACGTGTTGACTATGAAGTCACTCAGACACCTTATGGCTATTTTCTGGATCTGGATATGCAGGCAAAAGGTCATCCGCTGGCAAGAATTTATAAACAATTTTAATTTTCAGCCAGGTGTTAAATAATACTGAAAATCCACATAACGGAATCTTGTGCAATGCTACCATACTTATGGACATAATTTTAACAGCTATCTAGGCTTAGATACGGATTTTGGCTCCGGCTCTATTTCACCGCGTTCTTCCGCTTGTTTTTTAGCTACGGAAACACGCAATGGACAGTTTTTGCCATTTTCGCACTTGTCACATTCTATCTGCATCCAGGCCTGGGCGAGAGCAAAGCTAATACGGGCGAAAAAGCGTCTATTGTCTCCGCCCATTTTCTCCAGCGTTCCGGTTCTGCGCATCGCATCCATGAACTGTTTTTTCATGTGAGCCACGATGAAGGTAACACCGATTTTTTCCAGCCTTTCACTTAGATGCAGTAACACTTCTTCGCCAGTGGCGTCGATGGTATTCACGCCCTGGGCATCAAATATCAAATACTCGGCATCAGGGTTGTCCGCCACCATTTCCAGCACCCTGGTTTCAAAATAACCAGCGTTCGCATAGTAAAGAGACATATCGAAGCGAAACATGATTATCTTCTTGCACCTGTCCAGCTCATTATGCACCCTGACATCCCGGAAGGTACCGTCATGAAACCGGGAGAGAACGGCAATACGCGGGCGCATGGTGCGGTAGATGAATAGAGCCATGGAAAGCACTACACCAATGAGGATACCGTTTTGCAGGTGCGGCGCCATAACCAGCGTCAGTACAAACGTGACCACAGCTACAATGCCATCGTGTTTTTCTGCCTTCCATGCGTGCTTGAACGGTTCAATTTTTATCAGGTTGATAACTGCCATAATGATGACCGCAGCCAGCGTTGCCTGAGGCAGGTTGTAGAGCAGCGGGGTAAGAAACAGCAGGGTCAGGCCTACAACAACTCCGGTAACTATAGAGGAGAAACCGGTGACTGCTCCCGAATCAATGTTTACCGCTGAACGGGAGAAGGACCCAGATACCGCGTAGCCGCCAAACAGACCGGAGACAATATTAGCAAGACCCTGTCCCACCAGTTCCTTGTTGGCATCGATAGGTTGACGGGTGCGGGCAGCCATGGCTTTTGCGATGGAGATTGCTTCCATGAAGCCGATCAGTGAGATGACTATTGCGGAAGTTATTAACTGTTTGACTGCATCCCACTCGAAAGCGGGGATGCTTACACCAGGCAGTCCTGCAGGAATAGCTCCAACGATGGAACCGCCTTTTTCTTCAAACCCAATGGTCCAGGATAGCAGTGTACAAACTACCACAGCAATCAGTACTCCGGGAAGGCGGGGATAATATTTTTTTATCCCCCAGATTATTCCAATGGAAATTACCGCAAAAAAGAGGGTTAGTAAGTGGGTATTGTGCATGGCCTCAAGAATGACATGGTAAATAGTTTCATAGTGGTGAGGTTGTTTTTCAACGCTGACGCCAAACAGTTTGCTTAACTGAGATGTACCAATGATAATGGCTCCTGCATTAGTGAAACCTATCACTACCGGATGGGACAGAAAGTCCACCAGCACACCAAGTCGGAACAGTCCCAGAAACGTCTGAAAAACACCAATCATAAGCGCCAGCAATATGGCGTAGGCGAGAAAACCTTCTGATCCCGAAGCCGCCAGAGGCTCCAGGGAGGCTGCAGTCAATAATGAAACCACCGCGACCGGACCTGTAGCCAATTGACGCGAGGAACCGAAAATTGCGGCCACCATGGGAGGTAAAAATGATGCATAAAGGCCAAAATATGCGGGTAGACCAGCTAACTGCGCATAAGCCATGGATTGCGGTACCAGCACCAAAGCCACCGTTATACCCGCAATAATATCAGCCTTGAGTACTTCTGGATTTTTGAGATCACCGACTTGATACAGGGTAGGGATTAACATCTTTCGCAAGCGGATGAGAATTCGCGGCAAAGTCATATGATAATCAACTCCTGTGCTAAACTGTTATGAAAAAGTTTGAAAATGTTTTCGCAGCCATTGTCGTATAACATAAACAGGTAAGGTGGCAGCATCTTTTACCTGATATCAAGCACTTAGTGAGTTATTCCAGATACGCTGAGTAATTATAAATTATAAAAGAACAATGCTAATAAGGCTATTCTCAATCTGCTTTACTTTAACATTCACACCACAACGATATGGACACTGAGTTAATCAACATTGCAGGATAAATAACTTTAAACGGGTATATCGGTTATGAATATGATCATGGATTTACTTGGATCGCATCGTTCCATACGAAAATTTACTCATAAATCGGTGAGTGAAGAGCTGCTGCATGAGATTATACAGGCGGGTCAGTGCGCTTCAACTTCAAACTACCTTCAGGGCTGTAGCATTATCCGTATACGCAGCAGCGAAACTCGTAAGAGCATTGCATCATTAGCAGGTGATCAAACCTATGTAGAAACAGCCCCGGTGTTTCTGGTTTTTTGTGCTGATCTTAAGCGAGCTTATGATTGTTGTGAACGTTATGATAAAAAGCCTGTAGAAGGATATACGGAACAATTTATTATCGCCACTGTTGATGTAGCCCTGTTAGCACAGAATATGGCAATTGCTGCTGAATCAGTGGGACTTGGTATATGCTATATTGGCGGTATTCGTAATGATCCATACAAAGTCAGCGAACTGCTGAAATTACCCAGAGGCGTGTATCCCGTATTTGGTTTCTGTCTGGGGTATCCTGATCAAAATCCACAACGAAAACCTCGTTTGCCCGTTTCCGTGATCCTCAAACAGGAAACTTATGCTGATGATGATCTTCAGTCACTTAAAGACTATGACAGGCTCGTTTGTGATTATTATCGTCACAGGACAGGAGCAAAAAAAGCCACAGTCTGGAGTGAACAGATAGCAGACATGTTCAGCAGTCAATACCGGCCTCATATGAAAGAATTTTTACACCAGCAGGGCTTTGTATTTAAATAAATAAAGTGTCAATGTCTGTAAAAACCTCGCTATTTCGCATAACAGCAATCTGAGCAAAATGAGGTATTGCAGGGTCTTGTGCGAGGCTTCAATAGTGATGGACACTGTTTCCGAAAACTATTTAGGGTTTTTGTTTGACAGTTGTAATCGTTTCGTAAGCGGCAGCACTGATAACAATCAGCCCGCCTAATATGGTTTGCCAGTCAGGCAGTTCAGTTAGAAATATCGCCGCAAACAGCGTGCCGTATAGAACCTGCATACAGCCAATTAATCCTACTGTTTTTGCTTTAAGATGTAGTAAGCTATTGGCAAATAACGTATGTGGCAGTGCGGTAAAGAAAACTCCCAGCAGTATTAACTGCAGCCATTGCTGTGTATTGATTTCGACAATCACGTGAGCAGAAAAGGGTAAGAGTAATAAAATAATAAATAATGTCTGATACAGCAAGGCATGTCTTGCCGGATAGGCTTTAAAATAACGCCTATGAATAATATTGCGCATTGCAAATAAAAATGCAGAGAGTACTCCCCAGAAAACACCTTGAGCCGTCTGATTATTGATAGTAAATTCAGGAACCAGTAAATAAATACCTGATAACACAACCAGGGCGCTGAAGATATCCTTAATATGAGGTCGTTCGCCATGAAAAAATGGTTCAAGAAAAACCGTAATCACCGGGTAAGTATAAAGAGCAATTATGCCAATGGCGACTGATGAAACCTGCATGGAATGAAAATAGGTCACCCAGTGCGTACCAAGGAAAAGCCCCAGTAAAATAGCAATAAGGTAATCTCGTCTATTGCTAAGAAACGGGCTTTCTTTAAGAGATATTATAAAAAACGTTATCGACAGAGCCGCGAAAACGCTACGTAGAAATGTTATTTCAACAGCGTTTAAACTAATTAATTTTGCAAATAGAGCTGTCAAGCCAAAAATTAAGACCGATGCATGAACTGAGAGAAGTCCTTCTTGATGGCTAGTCATAAATGTCCATGATCACAGCGCCTGAAAAAATTTTCTTAACTGGAGTCTGTATTTAGTCATATCCTGATTGTTAAGGTTATTCTACCTGTCCAGATCCAGAAAGCTACCAGTTAATAAACAACTCACATAAATTGTGGAAACTATCAGATGCTTGAATAAAAAGATGTTCGTCATGTTACCAAAACATCTGACTGCACAGCAGGTGATTGACAAGAAAGTTCCTGATTGAGTTTGTTTATACGCAGATACTGGCAATCTTTAGAATTATCCTATTTAACATAATATATATTATACGAAGTTATAATGATAAGCATGACATTGCGGGTCATACTGTTTATTGCTCAATATTTATACGTTTGGTAGCTGCAATAGCATTCAGAAAAACGCTCTCTCGTAAATTCTGAATAAGTTTTAAAGCCCATTGCCCCAGTATTTTTTGCGAGAGTAAATTATTGTAACTACTCAGCGTATCTATAAGATCGTGCTCGCTGTCAGGTATTTATTCCAGAAGACGCCGTAAATACATCCCTGGTCGTTCCCGGCTTCCTGCCTCCCACGGCACTTATACTTCCATGTATGTCGTAGGCTTGAATGTGGCATCCATGCCACATACACTTCTTCCACAAACACATGATATCAAGCACTTAGTGAGTTATTCCAGATACGCTGAATAGTTACAAATTATTTTAATAAACTAATTTAAGTTCATACGCAGGTACTTAAGGAGAATCGGGTATTTTTTGCTTAAGAACTAACCTGTGAATTTAAGTTAATTTTATAATGGCTCTCAAATCTTCAGATGATTTTGATAGAATTCCCAGGCTGATAATGACTGGGCACATTTTTCACATATAAAGTGTATCAACTTTTCAGTATCACCAAATATACCATCATCTTCGTTGACATTATAATAATGTCGACATACATGACATTGTTCAACCATAAACTCTTTAGTCGAAATTCTCTCCAGCACTTCATTAATGAGTGTTTTTAAGGGTATGTATTCGGCAAAATCAATGCTGTTATTTTTAGCATTCCATTTAACCTCTTTGATATTAATGAGCCTGACCAGAAACTGCCAATATTGCTGGTCATATTCCTGTTTAAGTTGTTGGTTGGCTTGCTCAATTGTCCATGAACTTTCTTTTAGATGCTTTAAAGTCACAACCAAACTCCTGAATATCATTGCTCCATAAAGATGCTTTGATTTTAAGCCTTATTTCTTCTTATTCTGCTGATGATACTTGTTTAGATATTCAAAATCTCTCAACATTGGCGCCCAAAAGGCTGTTAATTAAATCCGTTGTTCCATATATCTTAATACCTGTTCGAGACTCCTTAATATAGCATTAGCTGTTAGTCTTAAAACAGGGAATTATTAATCCACATATGAGCGAGGATACTGGCAGCATAGCCGACAGCTATCGCAGGAGCCCATTTCAGGTGGCCAAAAAAGGTGTATTTACCTCTGGCCTGTCCCATCAGCGCCACACCTGCAGCGGATCCAATTGACAATAAGGACCCCCCCACACCCGCTGTTAATGTCACCAGCAGCCACTGCCCAAGTGACATATCCGGGTTCATGGTTAATACCGCAAACATAACTGGAATATTATCTACAATCGCGGATAAAATACCGACCAGGATATTGGCTATGGTTGCTCCCCATTCAGTATACATCAGTTCAGAAACCATCGATAAATAGCCCAGAAAACCCAGCCCGCCTACACATAAAACCACGCCGTAGAAGAAAAACAGGGTATCCCACTCAACTCTGGCGACAGAAGAAAAAACATCGAATGGAACGGTATCACCAATTTCCGGAGTATTTCCCTCGCCATTATTGATAAGCGAATCTTTGTGTGCAGTTTTCTTCAGATGATAGCCGAATATTTTCAAATAACTCAGCCCCGTCAGCATTCCAATGACAGGCGGTAAACCAAGAAAATTATGAAAGCTGACGGCCGTTGCAATGGTCAATAAAAACAAACCGATAATCCGTTTTGCGCCCCGTTTCAGTTGAATATTTTCATCGCTGGCTACTGGTTTTTCGTTGGGTACAGCAAAAAACATAATCGCAGCGGGTACCACATAATTAACCAGTGACGGAATGAATAATGCGAAAAATTCCCAAAAATCAACCATGCCTTTCTGCCAAACCATTAGCGTGGTAATGTCGCCAAAGGGACTAAAAGCGCCGCCAGCATTGGCAGCTACCACAATATTAATACATGCCAGGCTTACAAAACGGGTGTTGCTTCCTCCAACAGCCATGACAACTGCGCACATTAATAAAGCAGTGGTTAAATTATCTGCTATCGGAGAGATAAAAAATGCCAGAAAACCGGTAAACCAGAATAATTGACGAAAAGAAAAACCTTTGCGCACCAGCCATGACCTTAGGGCATCGAATACCTGGCGCTCATCCATAGCATTAATATAAGTCATGGCTACCAGCAGAAATAACATTAATTCTGCGTATTCCAGCAAATTATGCCGCACTGCGTGTTCAGCCAGCTCGGGCATACCGTGATTTACATAGACCAGGCCAATCATGGCCCAGATAATACCGGCAGCAAGCACCACAGGCTTTGATTTTCTCAGGTGGGTAAATTCTTCTGCCATCACAAAAATATAGGCAATGATAAAAATCACTATAGAAAAAAATCCGACATTACTGTCAGTTAAATCCAGTGGTTCATGCATGACAGCTTCAGCAGCAGCAGCGGCTGCTTCGGCTGAAAGAACTATTTGCGGTATTAACAACAACAACATTGAAATGATTGCGGCGGGAATTATTTTTGATACATACATTTTTTCACATCTTTTTTGATTAAAATAAACGTCTTGGCATGTTTTGTCACTGATGAGTGCCAGTTAAAGCTGCATTTTAGTTTCGACCGGTAAACCAATACAATATACAGCTTTCTGGTGAGTGAAATCAACCCTTCCATAGGCAGCAGAACCATTTTGGAAGGGCCTCAAAAACCACTTAATCAGAAAACAAGAGTCATCATAATCATCATAACCAGTAAAAATAGAATGGTCATAATCCCCCCTGCTTTCATGAAATCCGGTACCCGGTAACCGCCTGGTCCCATAATCAGGGCATTCACCTGATGGGTGGGTATCAGAAATGAATTTGATGTGGCAATCGCGACAGTTAATGCAAACACTGCGGGGTTTGCCCCCACACCAATAGCTATATTAACGGCCAATGGGACTAACAGGACGGTCGCACCGACATTGGACATGACCAGAGTAAAGAAAGTAGCCAGCACAGCGACAGCGGTCTGTACACCCCAGACAGGCATATCCCCTACCACTAACAGTGTCTGATCTGCTATCCATTTGGCGGTTCCCGTAGTTTCAACAGCCAGACCGAGAGGAATCAAACTGGCTAGCAGAAAAACTGTTTTCCAGGATACAGCCTCATAAGCCTCTTCTATTTTAAGCACGCCTGAAAGAACCATACCAATTGCACCTGTTAACAGCGCAACTGATAACTTCAGATCTGTAAACAGAACCATTGCTAAGGCAATGGCAAAAAAGAGTCCAGCCCAGCCTACTTTATGTGGTCTTGTTTCTTCATGAGGATATTCGGTCGTAACAACAACAAAACTCTTGTCTTTTGCAATACGGGCCAGGTTATCCCATAATGTATGAACAACCAGGGTATCGCCTGCCTGAAAGGGTAAATCACGGATCCCTTCTCCCTCGCCCAGGGTTTCCCCTTCACGATGTAATGCCACTAATGCAAGACCATAAGATTTTCTTAACCAGACATCTCTTGCAGATTTGTCAATCAGGCTTGAACCCGGCGGAATAACGACTTCAGCTATACCTGAACGGGAAGATGATAAGCTTTCAGAGAAGTATTCCAGATCATTTTTTAGTTCCAGTTTGTAATCATGCACAAAGGAATTAAGGTGCTTTTCTGCAGCCAGGATACCCAATACTGTATTCGCATCTATTGTATAGTCTCTGGCTACCCCGTTTGGTCCTATCGTAACGTCCTTGGTATTACCTTTGATGGCGGCAATAATCCTGATTTTTTCATCGCTTTCAATGTCATTCAAAACATGTCCAATCAATGGACTGTCAGGGGGTACTACGACTTCAAACAGGGCATAATCAATTCCATAAATATTTTGAAAATAGCTCATGGTGTTGGTCGCTTTAGAAGCCTCGGCTTTGTCCGCTGTATCAGGTAACACAAAACGCCCTGCGATCACAAAATAAATAATGCCGGTAATGACCAGCGCTACCCCTACGGGTGTTACAGAAAATAACCCCCATGTGTCCATCTGTTGAGCTTCCGGAAGGGCCTGATTGGAGGTTAAAATTAAATCATTGAGCAGAATTAACGGTGAAGAACCTACCATGGTGACTGTACCGCCCAGAATGGCACAAAATCCCATCGGCATCAGCAGTCTGGACATTGGTAAACCCGAACGCGCTGAAATACGGCTGACAACGGGTATAAAGAGTGCTGCAGCACCCACATTCTGCATAAATGATGAAATAAAGGCAACGGTACTTGACACAATTGGAATAATCCGTTGTTCAGAGGTTCCGCCTACGTCAAGTATAAATGAAGCGACCTTGCTCATAATGCCGGTTTTATCCAGGCCTGCGCCAATAATCATGACTGCGATGATTGACATCACCGCATTACTGGAAAATCCGTTAAACAGTTGATCGGTAGAGACCAGACCTTCATCAAGCCCCATGAAGGGAGCAAACAACGTCGATAAACCCAGCAGCACCATAATGGTTATCGCCGTTACATCAACATCGACCACTTCAAATGCAAATAAGTAAATGGTCAGCATCAGCAGTCCCATAACCCAGGCCACTTGAATGCTGGGTACGATTGATGCCAGATACAAAGCAATTATCAAGAAAATGATTGCTGCAATAATTTTCTTTCTTTGCGCCTTTAATTTATCTTTCATTACCGAAACCTCTCTATTATTTTAATAATGATTTGATTTTTGTTTTTCATAACCGGTCCGGATTTGCAATTATTGGGCTCTGTTCATTGCCATGTACTAGCGGTCGGTCTCGTGTTCAGGTGCCTGTCGGGATAAGTCACCGGCATAGCCTGATTTAATGCCTGCGATGATACCCTGGCATTACACATCAGGGGTGTAATGGGAATGGCTGATCTCTGCATAAAATGATTTTTGATCTGCTTGCAAACCGGCTTTTTCGATCATTTATTGCCTTGCTCTGAGATGCAATAGGTTATTTTACAACAAATTAACTATATTATTAAATGCTCAATTAATACAAATAAAAGACCTCTTTTATAATCAAATAATTAACTGAGGTTTTCCTGGCTAGGATACCGGGAACTAAATATCCAGATCAGATTCTTTTGCTTCGGTTATTGATAAAAATCGTTGAATATTAGCAGGTTATGGCGCACTTTAGCATACCCTGGGTTATAAACACAAGGTTATCATGGAATAACGTCAGATTAATATCTGGAATCAGAATCCAAACTCATATACAATTTGATTAACGTACACTAATCTTTATATAGAATTATGCATGTTATGCCTATTCCTTATTTCAGTCACGCGGTTGCGGCCGGATTCCCCTCTCCTGCAGATGATTACCTGGAGCAGCACCTTGACCTGCAGGATTATCTCATCCGGCACCCGGCCGCCACATTTTTTGCACGTGCCCAGGGGGACAGCATGAATGGACTGGGTATTTTTGACGGGGATTTGCTGATAGTCGATCGCTCACTGGAACCCAGAGACAGACAAATCGTTGTGGCGGCACTGGACGGTCAGCTGACCTGTAAAATTCTGGATAAAAGCAGACCGGCACTGCTATCGGCCAATAATGAATTTCCACCCATTATCATCAGGGAGTTTGAATCACTGATTATTGAAGGTGTGGTTATTCATTCTGTAAGACATCATGTTCTGCCTGGTTGACTGCAATAGCTGTTATGCCAGTTGTGAGCAGATTTTCAGACCCGATCTGAGAGATAAACCTACCGTTGTGCTCTCCAATAATGACGGTTTTGTGATTGCCCGATCCAAAGAAGCCAAAGCCCTGGGCATTGAAGATTTGCAGCCTTTTTTTAAAATCGAAGCCACGCTGAGAAAACATAATGTCGCCATTTTTTCCAGTAACTTTCCACTCTATGGCGACATTTCAAACCGGGTCATGAATACCCTGCGGCTATACTCACCGCAGGTTGAAGTGTATTCAATTGATGAAATGTTTTTATATCTGGAAGGGATTCAACAGCCGTTGCAAGACTACGGCCGTGAAATCAGAAACCGCCTGTGGCGTGATATAAAAATGCCTGTCGGTGTAGGTATGGCACCCACCAAGACATTGGCAAAACTGGCCAATCGTGCTGCAAAAAAAATTCCCAAATGCAATGGTGTCGCGGTGCTGGACACAGCGAAAAAGTGGGACTGGATGCTGCGGCGCACCCGGATTCAGGATGTCTGGGGGATCGGCTCACGCCTGGCCCAACGCCTTGCTGTACTGGATATCTACACAGCCTGTGATCTGGCCAGAGCCAATGCCAGAGAAGTCCGCAGACATACCAGCGTCAATGTTGCACGGACTATAGAAGAACTCAACGGGCATTCCTGCCTGACACTGGAAGAACTGCCGCCGGCAAAACAGCAGATCTACTGCACCCGTTCATTTGGCAGCAAGCCTTCTACTCTGCCACCTGTGCTGGAAGCCATCAGTGTTTATGCGGCCCGTGCAGCAGAGAAATTGCGCCAGCAACAATCTTTCACCGGTATGCTGCAGATCTTTCTGCACACCTCCCCATTTGATCACATGCGCTACAGTAATGCCGGTCTTGTACAGTTGCCCTACCCTACGGATGATACGCGGATCATTGTCAGCAGCGCCAGAAAAGTACTTAAAAAACTATTTAAACCGGGATTTCACTATATGAAAGCAGGTATCGGTCTGCTGGATCTATCCCCGCGTCAATATCGTCAACTGGACATGTTTGAAGCGGGTCAGAACATTAACGATGATGCCTTAATGCAGGTAATGGATCTTATCAATACACGTTATGGACGCAATAGCGTCTATATTGCTGCCGAGGGTGTGCATAAAAAATGGTTTATGCGTCAGGCCTATAAATCACCCGCATATACAACTCGATGGGAAGAGCTGCCTTGCATTCGATGTTGATTGTAACAATATGCAAGGCTAAAATGGATGCAATAAAAACAGTTTCAAAAAAAGGAAACAATATGCCAGGCAAAACTTCCACCAATATCAATCATCCTGCGCAAGGATCTTTCTGGCGTTCTCCGGCCGCCTGTTTATGCGCCATATTGCTTCTGATCACTTTTTGTCTGCCAGGCTGCAGCACCCAGCTGCCCACGGTTCCTGCTTTTAACAGCGATGGAGAAAACCATCCCGGTAAAATCATCTGGCATGATCTGGTAACACCTGATTTGAAACAATCCCAGGCATTTTACAAAAGTTTATTCGGCTGGAGTTTTGAAGAACTTACTCAGGGCTATACACTGATTATCCACGATAACGAATATATCGGCGGTATTGCACAGCATGAAAGCAACGGAAGTTCAGCCTACTGGATTCCTCTCATGTCGGTTCCTGATATCGATAAAGCGATCAAGTATACACTGCAGTCAGAAGGCAAGGTACTGCTCAAGACCTTTGAACTGCCTGGTCGTGGACGTATAGCAGTCGTTAAAGATCCCCAGGGGGCTATTTTTGCTCTGGCACAGACAGCCGCAGGCGATCCGGCTGACCGCAAAGCGGGCATCAATGAATGGCTCTGGAATGAAATATGGACCGATGAAATCATGGCCACAAAAGCATTTTATTCCGGGCTGATTGGCTTTCAAACAGGTGAATACCGCTCAGGTGAGCATGCCTATCAATACTTAAAATATAAAGATGTACCCAGAGTAGGCCTGATAAAAAATCATCACAGCGGGGTTGCTAACACCTGGGCTGCTTACATTCGAGTTGAGGATGTCGCTGCAACAGTTGCACAGGTTGAAGCTCTGGGAGGTAAAATTCTTATGTCCCCACAAGCAGATATTCGCCATGGTTCTGTAGCAATTATTACGGATCCATCAGGAGCAGGACTGGTTATTCAGGAGTGGAGCAAATAAAAATGAGAAATAACAAACAGCAGTCATTGAAATGGGTTAAAATTTTCCTGATCGCAACTTTATGTCTTGGAGTACTGGCTTCCTGCTCTCCTTACGCCAGTCTGAATGTAGGTGTACCATTCAAGGTTGGACCGGTGTATGTGAACCCCAGTATTGGGGTTGGCAGTTTCCTTTAACCTGAATTAAATCAGCCAAACCTGTTGCGAGCATGCAATATACACTGGCATTCCAATACACTGAATAGTCACGAGGATTCAGTGTATTTTACAGATCGTAAGTGCTATCAGGGACTTATATCAGTCCGATCTTGCGCATGTCAGCAGTGATCAGCCGGACCAGTTGCTGAATAATTTTTTCACCTGATTGCGGATTAATACTTTTGGAAAACCCTGACCATACCGGCTTTTCCGTGGCCACAGAAAATACCCGCGTATCCAGCTGCACTATAGATTCCGTAGCAGTGTAACCATCACGGTAAACGGTCTGGTAAGTTGAGCCATAATATCCACCATAGCCATACCCATAACGACCATAACGATTGACGCCATAACCAGCCCCGGGACCGCCGGCATCGGGTATATATTCAACACGTCCCGGTACCTCCCTGGCTTTTTTGATATTGCCCTTGAAGTGAGTGATCAATACCGAGTCAGCCCCGGACTGTTCCACGGCCGCCATAATTTCCTCTTTACTGTCATAATCTTCCATCTCCGGCATCAGGGTATATCCCGCAACGGCATGTTTTCCGCTCGGATCGATCTGGTTTACAAAAGTACTTTCAAAAGCCCGACGCTGTGTTTCATCTTTAAAGATACCCAATACCAGTACTTTTTGTAATTTAGGTCCTGCATAGTCCGGATCATGCCAGAGATTGATCAACCGGGTTGATGATGATGAAGAACAGCCAATCAGTGTGATCAGAAACATAGCCGTGATTAACGGCAAACATGATGAAAAACAATTTCTATCATTAAACATTGAGTCTCCTTTACGGGGTTTCAAAATTGATGAATCAACTGGATTATATCAGATTACAGCCTTTGGTTTATCAGGAATATATTTTCTATGCTACACTTACAGAAATATTTACTTTCATTACTCAAGGAGTTTATCATGGCCCATATTAAACTGGCACCCAATGTCGAATTTCAAATGGAAATAGAGCTTGAGGGAGTGAGCGATATTACCCGGGATTATGATGTACAACAGCATAAAGCAGAGATTTATGCTGAATTTGAAAAGCGTCTGGCCGCTGCTTTTCCTGAAGGATTTAAAATTGACTCTTTTGATTTTGGACTGGATAGCAATAAACATTAACCGCTACATCAATGTTAAGTAACTATTCATGTAACTATTCATCAGCATATGTGTAAGTTTGTGCTTGTTGTCAGGTATGTTCTGACCCACAATATTGGATGAAATGCTGTTAGAGCGGGAATACCCATCAGTGTTGCAAAAATGCCTGGTTTCAGGCTCTCAAAGCAATATTTCAAATGCGCTGAGTGGTTTTACATATAAATTTCTGAAACTCTTACGGAGGAACCTGTGTTTTATAAAAATTTAGCCTTTTTATTGCTCATCTTTATATTTTCAACGAGTCTGGCTCAGGCCGCTGAGCATGGAAAAAAATCTCATGGATCACACGCTATGAGTTCAAAAAGCGGCTCTCAATCGGAGCATCATGCTCAACATAGTGGGCATGAAAAAAAACATATGCTAAGAAACCTGATTGCAGCTATCAGCAAGACTGGGCTGAATGCTGAACAGATAACACAGGTTACTCAGGCCATTAACCAGTTTAAATTAAGCAAACAGCAGTTAAAGTCACAAAAAACGCCTCCTCTTGAAGCTTTTAAAGATGACGGCTTTGATCAACAGGCTTTTAAAAACCACCTGGATAGCTTTCATGCTATGAAAGTCAAGGCGAAAATTGATCTGTTTGAACAAATATATTCCATACTCAATACAGAACAACAGAAAATATTTAAACGAGAATTCACCGCACCCATGATAGAAAAAATGATTAAGAAAAATATGCTCAAGGGTAAAGATATGAAAAGCGGTGCAATGAAAATACAGGACACCTCGGAGCATCATTAATCTTCAGCATCATTAATCTTCAGCATATTTAAATCAACCAGTTAAGCAGGCAGATAAGCATTTGCTCTGTTTATCTGCTCCTCACTGAATTGATTAACCCGCCAAAAATGAAGATGGTTCACATTCTAGCCAAAAAACTGAAAATTCTTACAGAATATAGAACCAGCAAGACTATACAAAGCTAACTCTATGATAGTTTAGTATTTAATAGTTACTCATACGTAGGTACTTAAGGATAATTGAGTGTTTGTGGAAGGCAGATAATTGCTCCTGCGTGATCTGCATTCCCTACATGGAAGTATTTACGGCGTCTTCTGGAACAAATACTCGATTATCCGCACCTGATTTTGCTTAAGTACCTACCTATGAATAGTTACTAGCAACTCACTCGAATAGCTAATTAACATCAATCTTTTATATCTGAATAATAAGACATGAAAAAATTACTTATCCGCTTATTCCTGCTTATGCTTGGTTCAGCTCTATGCTCTCAAGTCTCTCATTCACAATCTGAATCAGATTTAAATTCCAGACTGGCAGATTTTGACCCGACAACTATTCATTTAGCCTCTGTCAGCGCTACTGTAGTGGATGTAAAAAGCGGCATCGCGCTGTATGATAAAAATTCAGATATTGTCATGCCAATTGCTTCTATCACCAAATTAATGACTGCAATGGTGGTTCTGGATGCCGGACTGTCGCTGAACGAAAAACTGACCTTTACCCGCAAAGATCGCGCAAGAATGTATAACCATTATTCTCGTATTCGTAATGGTTCAGTATTAAGCCGAGCCGAAATGCTTAGAATCATGATCATGTCGTCAGAAAATCTCGCAGCAGCAACGCTTGCGGGAAATTATCCTGGCGGTTACGATAAATTCATTCAGGCCATGAATGCTAAAGCTAAAACTCTGGGTATGAATAATACTCGGTTCGTTGACAGCAGCGGCTTGTCTGCGGAAAATGTTTCTACCGCGGCAGATCTGGTAAAAATGATCAATGCTGCCTCAGAATATGATCGCATCCAGAAGTACAGTACCACAGCGCGTTATAAGGCAACTTTTCAAAAGCCCCGTTATTCGCTTCAGTTCAATAATACCAATGCACTGGTCAGGGCAGGAAAATGGGATATAGAACTGAGTAAAACAGGTTATCTGAATAAAGCCGGGCGCTGTCTGGTAATGATGACAGAAATAGCAGAACAACCGCTTATTATGGTCATGCTGGACTCCTTTGGTAAACGCACTCCCATCGGCGATGCTAATCGGATTAAAAAGTGGATACAGACAGGGAAAAGCGGTCCCGTCGCCCGCGCAGCTCGTCATTATGAGCAGAAAGAATTAAAAAAATACAGCAATCAGTTAATTCAGCGTGAAGTGACATCGCTAACACCTTCGCTGCATTGATGCTCAGCTTTATTAATGACAGGCACTAACATGCTGCAGAAACCGAAGATCATTTGTAATATTTGCGCTAACTAAGTTTCCATCCATAAATAGCCATCCTGGCTATATTATGGAGCACAAAAAGTAAGCAACAATGAAATTCATCTATTTACTGTAACTATTCACTTTAAATCAAATAATTTATAGTAATTTTTTCGAGTAATTTCTGCGATATGTTCAATGCTGGTAGCACGCAGCTCTGCAAGGAATTTTGCGACATGATAGACATAGGCCGGCTGATTCTTTTTACCTCTCACAGGCATGGGAGCCAGATAAGGCGAATCGGTTTCAATCAACAACCGTTCGTCAGGGATCTGTTTAGCCACTTCCTGAATGGATTGCGCATTTTTAAAAGTCACAATTCCAGAAAAGGAAATATAAAAACCCATATTCATGGCTCTTTCTGCGGCTGATAAATCTTCAACAAAGCAGTGCATAATTCCTCCGGTCTGCTCAGCGTTTTCCTCTGCCAGTATCATCAGGGTATCTTCTGTAGCTTCACGAGTATGTATAATAAGTGGTTTGTTCACCTGAATAGCCGTTTGGATATGGGTTCGAAACCGTTCACGCTGCCAGGCATATTGTTGATCCAGCGGACAGCTGCCTTGATTCATATAATAGTCCAGACCTGTTTCACCCATCGCGATTATTTTTTTATCCGCAGCCAGCTTACTCAAAATGTCAACATTCACAGATTGTTCGGGGCTATGGCAGGGATGTATACCGACAGAAGCATTCACATTGTCATATTGTTTGGCGGTTTGGAGAATTGCTGGAAAAGAGTCCAGATTAACAGCAATACTCAGAAATTCTGTTACCTGATGCTCCTTTGCCTCGAGTAATACATTGTCCATGGAGTTGTCAAATTCTGACAGATCCAGCATTTCCAGATGACAGTGAGAGTCTATTAAATTTAACGACATGATGCGTTGGAATAGTTCCAGACTGAGTGACTTAGGAGCAAAGGTCCGATCCATAATGATTGTGCGGATCTGTTTAACGCGACTAGCAGCCTACATAGTATGGGTGGGTCTGTCTGATTGT
Organism: uncultured Gammaproteobacteria bacterium; assembly: GCA_963836005.1. Taxonomy (GTDB): domain Bacteria; phylum Pseudomonadota; class Gammaproteobacteria; order GRL18; family GRL18; genus CAWIHS01. The sequence goes on from CAWIHS010000001.1 coordinate 125,433, forward strand.
AAGGCCCCTGCCAGGTAAGTTTCAATCGTATTGCGGGCTTTACCGTTATCCTGATCGCTGAACTGGACACCGACTCCAGCGGAACGATTGCCTTGCGAACCATTAGGTGTTATCCAGATGATTTTACCAGCTACTGGTAATTTTTCCTTATCATCCAGTAGAGTCAACAACATGAAAACTTCATCGCCCAGTTTGTATTGCTTGTTGGTGGGTATAAATAGCCCGCCATTGACAACAAATGGCATATAAGCAGCAAACAGTGCGCTCTTGTCCTTAATAGACAGGGATAAAATACTTTGACGGGATTGTCCGGGACGCATCATAACCAGGAACTCTCATTTTTTATTGTTATGTTGTAACCAGGCGTATCAATGATACTGCACAAAATGCTTTACATCAGGATATCAGCTCTTTGTAAAAGACAGATGATTGTTCCACAATCTGCATTTCCTGTATAGCCGCCATGACAGTAAGTACGACCTTAGTAGACACGCTGAGTAATTACGTTAATTTTAAAACAGTTTAATATCAGATAGTTATAGTCTACAGTTATACCAATCAATCAATAAACTCTCAAGCATCAGGTGGATATTGATTTGTCCTCGAATATCAAAATATGCTTTGTTTATCAATTCAGTAAGTTGCATTATTTTTTTTAAGTATAATCTATCTGAGATTTGTTTCAAGCGTTCGTAAAAATCATTGTTAGTAATCAACAATGGTTCACAATTATGCTGTATTCTGCTTAGATCAATGAGTACAGAATCAAACCAGTACAGAATTTCTCCTGCAGCTCCCGGCTGATGTTTTCTGACCAGCTGATTAAGATTTTCTGCAACACTGACAGGATCTTTGTCATCCAGATGCACGGAGAGGAGCTGATTGATGATCATTTCACGTGTCTGCATCCCATCAGCCGAGCTCATTGCCAATGCTTTAAGCGGGGCACCGGAAGCGAGCGACAGCATCAGCTCTGGTTTGTTTACACCCTGCCCGGTTAGCCATTCAAGGGCGGGTTGTTTATCAGCCAAAGTCATTACATAAGACTGGCAGCGACTCCTGATAGTCTGCAGTAAGGCCCGGGGTCTACTGCTTAACAGAATAATTACTGTATTTGCTGTCGGTTCTTCCAGAGTTTTAAGCAGGCTGTTTGCAGCATTGATATTCATTGCATCAGCCGGCTCGATCCATAAGATCTTTTTTTCTGCAAACTGACTGCTAAGAAAACTCCATTCTATAACTTCTCTAACCTGATCAACCGTAATAATTTTTTTCTCTTCAGCGGTTGTTAAACACTTAAAATCCGGATGATTTCCAGTGCTGAATAACTGGCAGGATTTACACTGATGACAGGGTTGGCCTTTTTCATCCGGGGATAGACATAATAACGATTTACTCAAATAAAGACTAAATGATTTTTTTCCCATCCCGCTGAGTCCGGAAAACAGCATTGCATGGGGAAATCTTGCTCTATCTGCCGGCCTCACCGGCAATTGTTGCCAGAGTTTATTGTGCCAGGGTAGAAGCTGCTGATATAAAAACAGATGGTTATCCATTAGCTATCAACTGCTCAAAAACTTTGCTGATATTGAGTTTAACGATCTCAATTGCAGGTTGAGTATCAATAATATAAAAACGTCTCGGATTTTCACGCGCGAGGCGATGATAGGCATCCCTGACACGTTGAAAAAAAGATAATTGTTCTTCTTCAAAACGATCCATATGTCCCCTGTTTTTAACGCGCTGCATGCCAATCTCTACCGGGACATCCAGAAGAATGCTTATATCTGGTCGTAAATCATTCTGCACCCACTGTTCGAGTTGAGCTATTTTATCCCAGGATAATTCTCTGCCTCCACCCTGATAGGCATAGCTGGCATCAGTAAAGCGGTCACTAATCACCCATTTACCGGCTTCAAGTGCAGGAATGATCAGTTCATTAAGATGCTGGGCCCGGGCAGCAAACATTAAGAGTAATTCAGTATCATCACAAAGCCCGGTGTTATTGTTATCCAGCAGCAACTCACGTATTTTTTCTCCAATGGGTGTTCCCCCTGGCTCCCGAGTGGAGATATATTCAATGTGATGCTTATGCAGGATATCTTTGATGTGGGCAAGGTTGGTTGACTTTCCTGAACCTTCGGTGCCTTCAACAGTAATGAATTTACCTTTATATGTCATAAGTATATTTCTTTGTTAAGAGTTTGTATGCGTTGATTATATTCAGCGCTCATTCGTTTGTACTTAGGGATAATCATGTATTTGTGGAAGACAGATAATTGCTTCTGCATTTGCTACATGCAAGAGGCAGGAGCCGAAGTCGTCCCTGTAGGTCAAGTTTATGTATGCCAGGGATGGTTACATAAATCCTATTCTGGAGCAAAAACATGCATGCCTGTCCTGAGGCATTTTTTCTTGAGTACAGACCTATAGTTCAGCGTTAGCTTATTTTTGACGGCTTTTTAAAATATATTTTTGTACTGCTTTGTTATGTTCCTTCAAGCTGTTGCTAAAAGTATGACCTCCTGTCCCGTCTGCGACAAAGTAAAGACTCTTACTTTTATCCGGGTGCAGTACCGCGTGGATGGCATCACGCCCTGCTAAAGCAATGGGCGTAGGCGGTAAACCATCAATCTGATAGGTATTATAGGCGGTTTTTTTATTGATATCGCGACGTCTTATATTTCCTTTATATTCATCGCCCATGCCATAAATGATAGTGGGGTCTGATTGCAGCCGCATGCCTTTTTTTAAGCGGCGTATAAAAACACCGGCAATTTTGTTTCGTTCACTACTGATCCCCGATTCTTTTTCTACAATAGAGGCCAGTATCAGCGCATCATAAGGTGTTTTCAACGGCAGTCCCTGATCCCGAATTTTCCATTCCTGCTGCAGCACTCTCTGCATGGTTTTATTTGCCCGCAGTAAAAGATCTTTATCGGTGGTATTTTTAGGAAACAGATAGGTGTCCGGGTAGATAAGTCCTTCCAGCTGAGAAGTTTTGATGCTCAGTTCATCGAGCATCAATTGTCTGACATCCAGGTCTATTTTTTCGCCCAGTGTGTGCTGCAAATGCGGATTTTGTTTAATATGGGTAATAGCCTCTTCAAAGGTCCAGCCTTCAACCAGCGTGATCGAATACTGGTTGACCTTGCCAGAAACAAACAGATTCATTATTTCAACGACGGTCATTCCGCTTTCTAACGTGTATTCTCCTGCCTTGATTTTATGGGCCTGTTCTGATTGCCGGGCATAGATTTTAAAAAATAATTGGTTGTCAATAATTTGTTGCTGGAAAAGCTGCCGCCCAATCTGATTAAATGTTGCGCCTTTATTGATATTAAAGATCAAGCTTTTTGTTCCGCTGATCTGCAGCGGAGTTTTAAGAAAAGTCTGGTATTCATTCCAGTACCAGCCGGCAATGATCCCTGCAATAATGATCAGCAGGAATAATAATTTAAATATTTTTGATATCATAGTTATTGCTCATGCAAAGAGTCACTTAATAACCGGTCGCTGCAGCGGAGTATTAATTATACGGCTTAAACGGCGCATAATGGTTTTTGATGCATAGACGATAGAGTCATTGCGGCTAAAAGTTAATTTCATGACCGGATAAATGCCTAGAATGCTATTGGTAAAAAATAATTCACTTGCATCCCTTAGATCTTTCGGAGTGTAATGTCCCTCTGAAGTTGCCAGGCCGTGTTCTCCGGCGAGCTGCAGAACCTGTGCTCTTAAAGTTCCTTTAATACCGCAGTTTTCAAGCACAGGTGTACAGAGAATTCCGTTTTTTACAAAAAACAGATTGCTGCTGGTACCCTCAACAAGGCGGCCGTCATAGTCTAAGGTAATACCCTCGGCATATGCAGTGTCAGACAGTTCGTTTCTGGCAAGCACCTGCTCAAGTCGATTCAAGTGCTTGATTCCTGCCAGCAGCGGCTGATACGCAAGACGTGTAGCACAGATGGTGGATTCAATACCTGTGTGATAATATTCCAGCGGAACTTCAGGCCAGGCATTCCAGTTTATAATCAGGGTTTGGGGTTGTTCAGGGTCATAGCGATATCCTCGCCCGCCTCTGCCTCGGGTCAGTATTAATTTTACCACACCGGTGACTTTATGTTCGCCTGCCTGTAGTTGTGCTGTTATATGGGTTAGTAACTCATTTTCAGCAGGACATCGCAGCCTGATACGTTTACAGCCATCCATCAAGCGTAAATAATGCGCCGGCCAGTTATTAAGTTCGCCATTTATACAGGCTATTGTTTCAAATAAACCATCACCATAGGCCAGACCACGCTCATCAATACTCAGGTGCGCCTGCACCTTGCTGCCTGAAACTATCATGACCAATGTTTTGCCTGTAAAAAGGGTTCCAGAGCCCTGAGCAGACCTTTGGCTTTAGCTCTGGTTTCATGCAGTTCATTTTCAGCGATGGAATCAGCAACCAGACCTGCGCCGGCACGCAATGAGAGCAGCTGCGCAGTTTCGGATGATAGACAGTCAGATGTAGCTGGCGTACCCTCAGATATTGTATTTTTCATCGGGATTTGTTCCAACTGCATAGTGCGGATTAGAATATTCAGGTCCATGCTGCCATCCATATTAATATAGCCCATGGAACCTGTGTAAGCACTTCTGGCGGTCTTCTCCAGTTCTGCAATAATCTCCATACAGCGTACCTTGGGGCAGCCGGTAATGGTTCCGCCCGGAAAAATTGCTTTGATAACCTGACCGGGGGTCTTATTCTTCTGTTTCCTGCCAATGACATTGGATACAATATGATGAACATGGGCATAACTTTCATTAACCATAAATTCATCCACTCTGACAGTCCCTGGCTCGCACACACGCCCAAGATCATTACGGATCAGATCGATGAGCATCACATGTTCAGCCTGTTCTTTAGGATGAGCATGTAATTCATCAAGCAATATTTTATCTTCGACCACCGATGGACTTCTGGGACGTGTCCCTGCAATGGGACGGGATTCTATGATATTGTTTCGCACTGTTAACAGGCGTTCTGGAGAAGAAGATATAATACTGCTTTTGCTGTGCTTATCAATAAAACTGACCAGCCCTGAAAATGGCGCCGGATTGCTCTTTCTCAAAGAACGGTAAAGTAAGGCCGCCGCATAACTATGGGTACTGCGTTTAAATACCTGGCTAATAAGCCTGCTTTTCCAGCTTCTGGATAAATTGACCTGGAAAACATCCCCTTCCCGGATATAATGCCTGACCTTTGCTGCCGCAGTGATAAATTGAGCATCTTTATCTTCCTGTAATGCAGAGACAGTTAAACGCTCCTGCTCCGGTTTAACCCGCTCTTTCTGACTTTGTTTAATATCCTTGACAAGTTCCTGATAACTCACATCCAGATCAATGGACTTTTCGTTGAGCAGAAAATAGTGCTTACTATGGTGATCATGAATTATCGCCCTGGATACTCTGGCGGCGTAGGCAACGGGTAATTCGCCCTCAGGTACAGGAAGTTTCAATCCAGGTTCAACCTGCTGGGCTAACTCATAAGCGAAAAAAACAAACCACCCTCCAGTAAATGGAAGTTGTGGTTCAACATGATCCTTTTTAATCTCTGGTGAGGTCATGCTATATAATGAATTGTTTGATTTAGCAGATCTTTGCTGCTCCCGATACCACAAATCATCAAAGGCCTGAAGAAAAGTTTGATTTAAACTGATTGACAGATTTTCTGAAGTCGATAACTGAAAATGCTTATCCATTTTTAGCCAGTATTGAGGCTGAATAAACAGGATGTCGTATCGGGATTGCTGGTTAGTTGTTAACGGGACATCATGCACTGTACTCTGCAGTAAAAAAGGATACTTTTCAGGGGAAAATTGATATAAATCCAACAGGTCAGGGATAGTGTGATCAGGAAAATCTTGCTCAACAAGCTGTTTGAACTGATACACCTGATTCACTATCTGAGTACTAATTTAAAAGAGATTTTACGCATAAGAATCATACAGACCTGATGCGTCTGCCAGGTGTTTGTATCCTGACACCAGGGACTTACACATAGCCATATTGCAACAGATTAAATTTTGCCCAGAACTATAGTGCCGTTGGTACCACCAAAGCCGAAGGAGTTAGACAGCGCGTATTTTATTGGCATGGGTTTAGCTGTATGTGCAGCATAGTCAAGATCACATTGCGGATCAGGATCATGCAGATTTATCGTTGGCGGAGCAACCTGGTCATAGATCGATAATACCGTGAAAATGGCCTCAATTCCTCCAGCGGCGCCCAGCAGATGACCCGTCATCGATTTTGTTGAACTCATGGTCAGCTTGTATGCATGATCGCCAAAAGTGCGTTTGGCTGCATCCGTTTCAGCTAAATCACCTGCCGGAGTAGAAGTGCCATGAGCATTGATATAATCAATCTGCTCAGCATTCAGGTTGGCATTGCGCAGTGCCGCATCCATGCATCGGCTAGCACCCTCTCCACCTTTGGAAGGCAGGGTCATATGATAAGCGTCACCACTCATACCAAAACTTAACAGCTCAGCATAAATCTTTGCACCGCGGGCTTTGGCATGTTCATATTCTTCAAGTACCACGACACCAGCCCCATCACTGAGAACAAAACCATCACGATCCTTATCCCAGGGACGTGAGGCCGTCTGAGGATCATCATTACGTTTAGACAAAGCTCTGGCAGCAGCAAAACCACCCAGGCCCAAATGGCAGGTTGCCATTTCTGAACCGCCAGAGATCATGACATCGGCATCACCGTATTCAATGATTCGTGCAGCATCTCCGATGCTGTGAGTAGCCGTGGCACAAGCTGTAACCATGGCAATATTCGGACCTTTAAGATTATATTTAACCGACAGATTTCCGGATATCATATTGATGATATTGCTGGGAACAAAAAAAGGCGAAATTTTTCTCGGGCCACCTTGCAGATAAGCATCATAACCCTTTTCAATGCCAGGCAGTCCGCCGATACCGGAACCGATAGATACACCAATGCGCCAGGCATTTTCTTCTGTAATTTCAAGTCCAGAATCTTCTATTGCCTGTTGCCCAGCTGCAATACCATAATGAATGAAGGTATCCATCTTCTTGGCTTCTTTGCTGTCAAGATATTTTGCTACTTCAAAATTCTTAACCGAGCCCCCTATTCTGACACTGAATGAACTGGTATCAAAATGATCAATAGGAGCAATACCGCTTTTTCCCGCGAGAATATTCTCCCAGGATTCCTGAACATTAAGCCCCATAGGACAGACCATACCTAATCCGGTAACGACAACACGACGCTTAGCCAAGAGTTTTCTCCATTCTCTTAATTTCTGATAACAATTTCAACATAAATACATTCATGCATCACGTATTTAGATGGTGGGAATGATTATGCCGGAGTCATTAATTATTTTCAAAAATAGTTACAATTTTGTAACTATTTTTTATTTCATTGAAACGTATTTAATAGAACTGGAATGATCACAAACCAGGGGTATTTTTTTAAACAGTGAAATAGCAAAAGCCGCTCAGTCATATCACACTCGAAGTGCAGAATCCATGAGCGGCTTGTACAATGTGTGAATCCCGTAACTGAATAAGTCTTAGTGCAATATCTTAATATTACGTAAGACTCTCTACTAGCAGAGGATCTTAACTCTCAACATGCGCATTGATATAATCTACAGCCAATTGAACCGTAGTGATTTTTTCTGCTTCTTCATCAGGAATTTCAGTTCCAAACTCTTCTTCCAAAGCCATAACAAGTTCAACAGTATCTAGAGAATCAGCACCCAGATCGTCTACAAAAGAAGATTCACTTTTTACTTCATCTTCTTTTACCCCCAATTGTTCAACAACTATCTTTGTAACTCTATCTTCAATACTACTCATTAAATGAATCTCCGTTAATTCTATGCAACATAGTAAAACGCTGCAGGTGACCTTCGAAAACTGCAGGTTTTCGTGAGTTTCTGTCGTTTAATCTTTAAGAATTAAACCAGCGCGTTATTTTGGTGCCGCTATTTTAGTGAAAACCGAACCGATATGCCAGTATCAGATAAAAAAATTCAGTATATTAGTATAGCAGCATGTTTTATCAATAGCCTAAAAAAATTAAGGCATATACATTCCGCCATTCACATTAATGGTTTCGCCTGTAATATAAGCGGCTTCAGGTGATGCTAAAAATGCAACTGCAGCTGCTATTTCTTCAACCTGTCCAAGGCGGTTAAGCGGAATCTGAGTTAATAAGGCATTTTTTGTTTCATCATTCAATGCACGGGTCATGTCCGTATCAATGAATCCAGGCGCAACAGCGTTCACTGTAATACCTCTTGGGCCTACTTCTCTGGCCAGAGATTTGGTGAAGCCGAAGATACCTGCTTTGGCAGCCGCGTAATTGGTCTGTCCCGGGTTGCCCGTCAAACCAACCACCGAAGCAATGGAAATAATTCGGCCCTTACGTGCTTTCATCATCTCTCGCAGACAGGCTTTGGATAAGCGAAACACCGATGTTAAGTTGGTCTCTATGATGTCATTCCATTCTTCATCCTTCATTCTCATCAATAGATTGTCACGGGTAATACCGGCATTATTGATTAAAATTGAAGGCATTGCATATTGTTCTTTAATTTGGCTCAGTAATGCATTAATACTCTCATCATCGGTAACATTCAGCACCATACCCTGACCTTTAAGCGCATGTTCCTGCAAATAGGCCGTAATATTTTTAGCACCGTGAGCAGAAGTCGCGGTACCAATAACAGTAGCCCCTTTTGCACCCAGGTTCAGGGCAATCGCCTGGCCGATACCACGACTCGCACCAGTAACAAGTGCAAGCTCATTTTCTAAAGACATTATGACAGCTCCTCAAATGTTTTATCAATAGTCGCCACATCATATACCGGATAAGCAGGGATACGGCGATTAATGCGTTTATTCAATCCGGTAAGCACTCTCCCGGGACCACATTCAACAATCTGGTCTACACCTTCAGCGAGCATTTTATCAATTGTTTCAACCCATCTGACCGGATTAAACAGTTGTTGAACCAATGCACTGCGGATAGCATCAATATTATTTTCTATGGAAACCTGCACATTGTTGATCACTGGAATTATCGGGGGCCTGAATACCGTTGCTGCAAGTTTTTGTTGCAGTTTTACTGCAGCACTTTGCATTAACGCACAATGGGACGGCACACTTACGGATAATTTGACGGTTTTTTTAGCACCTGCGTCTGCAGCCGCTTGCATAGCTTTGTCTACAGCATCGCTGTGTCCGGCGATAACCACCTGACCCGGAGAATTGAAATTTACTGCAGATACGACCCGGCCCGGCAGAGAATCAGCGACTTCGGCGCACACCTGAATCACCTGTTCATCATTCAACCCCAGAATTGCAGCCATGCCGCCTTCGCCTTCAGTTATCGCTGACTGCATATATTGTCCGCGTAAGTAAACGAGTGCTATCGCATCTTTAAAATCAAGTGCCTGTGCGCATACCAGAGCGGTGTATTCGCCCAGACTGTGTCCAGCCATCAAAACCGGACGTTGACCGCCCTTTTCATGCCAGAGCTGCCACATGGCATAACCCGCAGCCAGCATGGCAGGCTGGGTATTGCAAGTCTTATTCAGAGCCTCCTCGGGCCCATTTTGGGTCATAGCCCAGAGATCAAAACCCAGAATATCACTGGCCTGATAAAATGTAGCATGTACAATTTCTCCATAGGCCGGATTTTGTTCAGCAATGGAACCCAGCATTCCAACAGATTGAGACCCCTGTCCCGGAAAAACAAAAGCGACAGTCATAGATATTACCTTTATATTAATTCATATTCAGAGTTGCCTGTAAAAAGGCTGGTCTAGTATTTTATCAGTGCAGAACCCCAGGTGAAACCACCGCCAAAGGCTTCCAGCAAGAGGATTTCACCACGCTTAATGCGCCCATCTCTGATGGCCGTATCGAGTGCCAGGGGTACAGAAGCTGCGGAAGTATTGCCATGATTGTGCACCGTAATGACCACGTGATCGGTTGACATTTTTAGTTTTTTAGCAGTGGCGTTGATAATACGAATATTGGCTTGATGTGGAACCAGCCAGTCAATATCAGACTTTTGCATGTTATTTGCGGCAAGTGTTTCATCGACAATCCGTCCAAGCGTATTAACAGCCATTTTGAACACTTCATTGCCCTTCATTTCTATATGAATTGGATTCATCTTATCCCTGGATTCAGCAATACCTCCGTTAGTTGTCAATAATTCTGAATATTGGCCATCGGCATGAATATGAGTTGACAAGATTCCGGGTTCTTTATTAGCTTCAAGGATAGCGGCACCGGCACCGTCAGCAAACAGGACGCAGGTACCCCGATCGCTCCAGTCCAGGATAGTTGAGAGTTTTTCTGTTCCGACCACCAGGGCACGTTTGGCGGCCCCTGTGAGAATAAACTTATTAGCCACATCAAGGGCATAAATAAATCCGGTACACACTGCCTGAATATCAAACGCAGGACAGCCATGTATATCCAGACGTTGTTGCAGCAGGCATGCCGTACTGGGAAAAACTCGATCAGGAGTAGTGGTTGCCACAATAATCAGATCTATGCTGTCTGCTTCTATGCCGGCAGCCTCGATAGCATGCCTGGCTGCAATTTCAGCAAGATCACAGGGGGTCTGATCATCAGCCGCGATGTGGCGTTGTTTGATACCGGTTCTTTCCATGATCCATTGATCAGTGGTGTCAACTATTTTTTCAAGATCGGCATTGGTTAATACTTTTTCTGGTAAATAACTGCCAGTACCTATTATTCGAGATTTCATGTATTAAGAAAAGTTTCCAAAGAGCCTGAAGGGGTAAAATTCCTTACACCTTCAACCGCAAGTTATTATTTATTGGTCAATATTAATGGGTTTCAGGTTTAAATGTTTAAGCACTCTTTTTCTCAGCCAGAGTTTTAAGCAGAAGATTGCTGATTTTATCAGGTACATTCTGATCGACTTCCAGCATGGCCACTTTGATAGCCTGTGAAAAGGAATAAATATCAGCTCCGCCGTGACTTTTAACCACTATGCCTTTAAGTCCAAGAAAACTGGCGCCATTATAAGCTCGGGGATCAACTTTGTTTTTAAATCTGTTTAACACGGGTTTACTGATCAAACCGATAAGTTTGGTTAAATAATTTCGCTTGAATTCCTGTTTCATATAATAGCTGAACATTTTAGCGACACCTTCTGCCGTTTTTAGAGAAATGTTACCGACAAAACCATCAGCCACTACGACATCAACCACTCCCCTGAAAATATCATCGCCTTCAACAAAACCACAGTAGTTAAGTTTACTACTAGCAATAATAGTCGCCGCTTCCTGGACCTGCTCATTGCCTTTCATTTCTTCTTCGCCAATGTTCAACAAACCAATGCGGGGCGCCTTAATATCATCAACAGCACTTGCTAACACCGACCCCATAACAGCAAATTCAAACAGGTGCTGTGCAGACAGATCAATATTGGCTCCCAGATCTAACATATGAGTATGCCCTGTCTGAGTCGGGATAGCGGTACAAATGGCAGGTCTATCGATGCCCGGCAGTGTTTTTAGTACAAAACGGGCGGTTGACATCAATGCCCCTGTATTTCCAGCACTGACACACGCATCGGCGTCCCCTGATTTCACCAGATTGATCGCGACCCGCATGGAAGAATCTTTTTTCCCGCGCAGCGCCAGCGCCGGCTTTTCGTCCATTTCAACAACCTCAGTGGTGTGTTGTATGCTAATACGCTGCCTGATCAGAGCTGTACAATTTTTCAGGTAGGATTCTATCGATGGCTGATCACCTACCAGTATGATCTTTAACCCGGGATATTCTTGAAGTACATTCAATGTTGCCGGTACCGTTGCAGCCAGCCCAGAGTCTCCGCCCATTGCGTCAATTGAAATTGTACAGTTATTGATTATGTTTTTCATGTATTCTGATACACAGCCCGTCCTACTGACAGCGTTATATAAAACCCTGATGTATAAAAAACAAAGCCTCAGATCCCTGATCTAAGGCTTTGTTTTTTATACAAATCATGACTTATAGTAATAAAGTCATGATTTGTCAGGCGCATTAAGACTATTTATTGATAACCTTACGGCCTTTGTAGTAGCCATCGGCGGTAATATGATGCCGACGATGAGTTTCACCGCTGGTTGGGTCAATGGATAAAGCAGGCTCTCCCAACGCATCATGTGAACGTCGTTTACCTCGACGGGATGGGGTTACTTTATTCTTTTGAACTGCCATTATAAGTTTCCTCGATTTAAAATATTAATGCTGTAACTTTTTTAAAACAGCAAATGGATTTGCTTTTTCCACCTGCTCAATGTCAAAAATAGTTGTCTCTCTGGTGTGATCATCTTGTGTCATACCCGGCGGATAATCCAGTTGAATCTGGCAGATTGCATTTTCCTCATCCTGGTCACTGTCAGGGTGAACAGGGATCTGCGGCAATCCCAGCAACAGTTCATCTTCGATTAAAACACGTAGATCAACTAACTCCTTTGGATCTACATAAAAGGCTTCCAGATCATTTTCTTCAGCTCTTTTAGCTTCAGAATCTGTATCTACAAAAGCCAGCGCCAGATTGCTGTCGATGACCAGTTGATAGTCTTGCAGACAACGCTGACATTGCAGTATAACCCGGGTTTTGATGTGCCCCCGCATATAACGGTTTCGCAGAACATCAATACCAAACTCAAGCCGAAATTCAATCTCATCAGAATTGTCAGAAACTATTTCCGTTAACCTGGGCAGTTCCTTTTGAGGTAACCGGCCTTTAATAATCACTCCCCTGTCTGTATAGCGGTAATGATCAATACGCTTTGGAATTCGCTCTGGCATAATCCGCCTATTTTATTGGCATTTATTGTGGTTGTCAAAATGTTTTCAGGCTAATTATTAAATAATTATATACATATTGACTTTGAAGCTATTTGGGTCATAGTTATATATATTCAAATTCAATTGTAGCCGTCATTACATACTATTCATGCGTAGATTCTTAAGGCATATTTTTACCTGAGAACTTATCGATGAGCAGGTGTTATTGGCTTTTTTCTCAAAATTTTTTGAAATCCATGCTTTACAGTATTCAAAGTAAAGGACCGTAGAATGATCAAAAAGATACTTATTGCAAATCGCGGAGAAATTGCCGTCAGAATAGTGCGGGCCTGTGCTGAGATGGGGATAACTTCCGTAGCTGTATTTTCTGAAGCAGACCGTAATGCTCTGCATGTTAAGAAAGCGGATGAAGCTTATTCACTCGGACCTGATCCTGTCAGCGGTTATTTAAATGCTCATCGTCTGGCCAATATTGCTGAAGCTTCTGGTTGTGATGCACTTCATCCCGGTTATGGATTTCTGTCAGAAAATCCATTATTAGCCCTCATTTGTGAGCGTCGAAATCTTAAATTTATCGGTCCCTGCTCTGAAGTTATCCAAAAACTGGGGAACAAAACCCTGGCCCGTCAAACCATGATTGCCGCAGGGATCCCTGTTACACCTGGCAGTGAAGGTAATCTTGCAGATATAGATGAGGCAATGAATGTTGCAAAATCAATTGGTTACCCCATTATGTTAAAAGCAACATCAGGTGGAGGCGGCCGCGGTATTCGATTATGCAATAATGAACTCGAACTGCAAAGTAATTATCCCAGAGTCATTTCTGAGGTCACCAAAGCTTTCGGCTCTGCGGATGTGTTTATGGAAAAATGTGTCGTAAATCCAAAACATATTGAAGTCCAAATCCTGGCTGATGAACATGGCAACGTTACTCACCTGTTTGAACGTGATTGTTCCATACAAAGACGTCATCAAAAACTGATTGAAATCGCCCCATCACCCCAGCTCGATGATGCACAGCGGGAATATATCGGCGCTCTAGCTGTCAAGGCAGCCAGAGCGGCCGGTTACACCAATGCCGGTACAGTAGAATTTTTAATGAATGAAGACGGTCATTTCTATTTTATGGAAGTAAATACCCGTTTGCAGGTCGAACATACGATCAGCGAGCAGATAACAGGTATAGATATCGTTAAGGAGCAGATCAGCATTGCCAGCGGCGAAAAACTTCGTTATCAGCAAAAGGATATTCAAAAACGCGGTTTTGCCCTGGAATTCAGGATAAACGCTGAAGATCCGAAAAATGATTTTTTACCCAGCTACGGAAGAATTACCCGTTATCTTGCGCCTGGCGGTCCCGGGGTAAGGACCGATGCCGCTATATATAGCGGCTATGTCATACCGCCCTATTATGATTCTATGTGCGCCAAACTTATCGTCTGGGCACTAGAGTGGGATGAAGTTATCGCCCGTTCCAAACGAGCACTCAGGGACATGGGCGTTTATGGTGTTAAAACCACGATTCCCTATCAGATGGCTATTTTGAATTCTGAAGATTTTGTGTCTGGAAATTTTAATACCAGCTTTGTTGAAGAACATCCTGAATTAGTAGATTATTCAGTTAAATGCGCCCGCCATCATCTGGCGCTGGCATTTGCGGCGGCTATAGCCGCGCATAAAGGGTTATAGATTTAACTTTAGAATGCTATTCTATTTGATTGTATTAAAACGCTTTATATATCAAGGGTTAAAAATAGGTAAAACCAATGACTAACATCAGAGTGACTGAAACTGTATTACGCGACGGACATCAATCTCTAATTGCCACACGTATGCGTACAGAAGATATGTTGCCTATCTGTGACAAACTGGATAAAGTCGGTTTCTGGTCACTTGAAGTCTGGGGAGGTGCGACGTTCGACAGCTGCATTCGTTTTCTTAAGGAGGACCCGTGGGAACGTCTGCAAAAATTAAAAGCCAGCCTGCCCAAGACTCAACTACAGATGCTTCTGCGCGGACAAAATTTATTGGGCTATAGACATTATTCGGATGACGTAGTTGAAGAATTTGTTAAGCTCGCAGCGACTAACGGAATTGATGTTTTCAGAATATTTGATGCTTTAAATGATCTGCGTAATTTGCAGCAATCTATCAAAGCCGTCAAGGATAACGAAAAACATGCCCAGGGAGCTATTTCCTACACGACCAGTCCGGTGCATAGCATCAAGGGGTTTGTTGACATGGCACTGGAAATGGAACGCATGGGTTGTGATTCTATTGCCATCAAGGATATGGCCGGTCTATTAACTCCGTATACTACTTCTGAACTGGTTACCGCGTTAGCAGATGCATTGCAGGTACCTATACAGATTCATTCACATGCGACCGCAGGTCTGGCTTCAATGTGCCAGTTAAAAGCCCTTGAAGCTGGCTGTACAGGTATTGATACCGCTATCTCTTCTTTTGCAGAAGGCACCAGTCATCCGACCACCGAGAGTATGGTGGCCGCGCTCAAGAATACACCCTATGATACCGGGCTGGATTTACCATTACTGCAGGAAGTCGGTGCTTACTTCTATCAGGTGAGAAAAAAATATCATCAATTTGAAAGTGAATTTACCGGTCTGGATACTCGTGTTCAGGTGAATCAGGTGCCGGGAGGTATGATCTCAAACCTTTCCAACCAGTTGAAAGAACAGGGTGAATTAAAACGCATGAATGACGTATTAAGTGAAATTCCCAAAGTGCGTGCAGACCTTGGTTATCCTCCGCTGGT
Source organism: uncultured Gammaproteobacteria bacterium (assembly GCA_963836005.1). Classification (GTDB taxonomy): domain Bacteria; phylum Pseudomonadota; class Gammaproteobacteria; order GRL18; family GRL18; genus CAWIHS01. The sequence continues at coordinate 141,093 of CAWIHS010000001.1, forward strand.
CACTCCTACTTCTCAGATCGTAGGTACTCAGGCTGTACTAAACGTCCTTACCGGTGAACGATATAAGAGCATCACCAATGAAGTGAAACTCTATTTACAGGGCAAATATGGTAAAGCACCTGGAAAAGTAAATCACGCTATCCAGCAACTTGCCATCGGCAATGAAGATGTGATTGATTTTAGGCCTGCCGATTTGTTAAAACCAGAATATTCAAGACTTAAGCATGAAATAGGCGAACTGGCCAAATCACCTGAAGATGTCATGATTTATGCCATGTTTCCTGATATCGGCAAAGATTACCTGGAACAACGTGAGGCAGGAACCCTGACGCCTGAACACCTTGAGCCGATCAGTGCTAAAAACGCAACCTGCATTCAACGAGCGCCGACAGAGTTTAAGATCACTTTGCATGGAGATCAATATCATATAAAGGTGACGGGCACAGGTCACTCTGATCAGGATTCACGTCCATTTTATATGACACTTGATGGAGTACCTGAAGAACTTCTGGTTGAAACACTCGATGAAATTAATGTCACTCCCCAGAATGGTTCAGACAATTCAGCTACCGCGCAAAAAAAGAGCAAGCACCCGAAAGCATCAAAACCAGGTCATGTGACCACTTCCATGCCAGGAATTATAGTTGATGTGCTGGTCAGTGTAGGAGACAAGGTCGAAGCCGGTACGCCGGTGATCATAACTGAAGCGATGAAAATGGAGACCGAAATTCAGGCCGCCATTACCGGTACCGTGACCGAAGTCTATGTTTCCAAAGGTGATACAGTCAATCCTGATGAAATATTGATCAATATAGAATAAACTGACAAGTTCTATCCATTCAGTCATTGACCAGTAACTGACTGAATGAAAAACCTTTATGCTAAAGGAAACCTGATCTATGTCCGATACGCTTGACCCTATATTGCTAAACCTTCTTTATACCTGCATGGGCGGAGGACTGACTCTGTTGTTTATGTGGTTAGGCTGTAAGATATTCAGTCATATCGTCAGTTTCAGTATCCCGCAAAAACTGGCTGAAGGTAATCAGGCCGTAGGCATGATGATTATGGGGATGTTTATCGGTATTGGAATCGCTATGGGCCTGGTCATAGGAATGGGTTTAAATTAATGTTAAGCAGGGTATCAGACGGTCTGGTTAAAAACAGTTTATGGCTGCTGATCCTTGCCCTTCTTTTGCCAGCAATTGCTCTTGCCAGCGTTCACAAGCACGTTAAACACCAACACTGGACAGATGAATATGATCGTTATTTCAAAAAATATTCCAAACGCTATTTTGGCCCCAACTTTGTCTGGCTCTGGTTTAAAGCTCAGGCCATTGCAGAATCAGGGCTAAAACCCAAGGCAAAGAGCCGCAGCGGAGCCCATGGCATCATGCAGATAATGCCCGGCACTTACGAGGAAATCAGCAAAAAAGTTCCTTCTCTGGGTGATATTCATAAGCCTCAGTGGAATATCGCCGCAGGTATCTATTACGATCGGCAGCTCTATAAAAAATGGCAGCAAAGAGAGGTTTCTGCCAATCAGCGCATGGATTATACGTTTTCCAGCTACAATGCCGGGTTCACCCGTATGCTGCGCATTTTCAATGCAGAAAAAAAAGAAACTGGGTAATGCACCCGCATGGAAAAAGCTCAAATCACGTGCACCCAAAGAAACACGCAACTACGTGGCCCGTATCAATAAATTGATGCAATATTAAGGGCTGTTGATCTTTCAGATGTCAGACTGATTTTGGCCCTGTCGATAGGCCTCATATAATGCATTTATCAAGTCAGGATGCTGTTCAAGAACTTCAATATCAAGGTGTTTTTGTACAATGGCCTGCAAAGATTTATAGATCTTTAACGCTTGCCATTTTTTTTCAAAAGCCTCAATATCAAGTGCACCATCAATGATAAAATCACTAATGAGCCCGCAGGGACTTTCATAGCTGATTTTTTCCTGCAACATCACTTCATATTCATAAGAATAGTTGTCAATCCCGTTTGCATTAGCCAGTAAATTATGTATTGAAGGCAATTTATTATTTTTTTCCAGTAATTGATCAAGATCAAGCACGGCCGAAGGCGAATGTTTTACTCCTTTGTAATAAAACTCTAATTTTGCAGTGACAGTGTTTTTCATCATAAAATATCAACTACTTGGATTATCCTGTTAGCAAGCCTAATTGACATTCATTCGTATGTACTTAAGGATAATCATGTGTCTGTGGAAGGCAGATAATTGCTCCTGCGTGATCTGCATTCCCTACATGACCGCCATGGATGGCGGAAATGCATGCGAGAGGCAGGAGCCGAAGTAGTCGTCCTTGTAGGTCAAGTTTATGTAGCCAGGGATGGCTACATAAAACCTACATGGACGTAGTTACGGCGTCTTCTGGAATAAACACATCATTATCCTTACTCATTTTTGCTTAAGTACATATCTGTGAATTGACATTAGCCCTGCAGACGAAGATCTGTAACCGCTTATCTTAATTGCGGTGCTGCACTTAAACCGCCCAGTTCAGCCAGACGGGTCGCCATGGAAGCACCCATTTTCTTGGCAAAACGATCAAGAAATGTTTCTGTCACAGTGAAGTCTTTGATCTCTTTTGCACCAATGATATCGCGGGCCACATAACTACTGCTGCCAAGTTTATCCACCAGACCTAATTGCTGTGCCTGCTCGCCAGTCCAGACATAACCGCTAAATAACAATGGATCATCTTTAAGTTTGTCACCTCGGCCTTTTTTCACGGTACTAATAAACTGCTCATGAATATTAGACAGCATGGTTTTAACATGTTCAATATCTTCCTCTTTAGGCGCAGAAAAAGGGTCCAGGAAACCTTTATGTTTGCCGGCAGTGTAAAGACGACGGGTAATACCCAGTTTCTCCATGGCGCCATTAAAACCAAAGCCATCCATTAGCACCCCGATAGAGCCAACCATACTGCCTTTGTCTGCATATATTTCATCGGCAGCCGCCGCGATATAATAACCGCCTGAAGCACAGACATCACTGATGACCGCGTAAACTTTTGTCTCGGGATGTAATTTTTTCAAGCGGTAGATTTCATCATTGATATAACCTGACTGGACTGGACTGCCGCCGGGCGTATTCATTCTCAGGATGATACCCTGGGTATTTTTATCCTTGAAGGCATCACGTAAAGCGGTGACAATATTATCCGCACTGGCCTGCGTTTCTGAAGTAATAACACCTTTGACATCTATCAATGCCGTATGTTTTCCACTGCCAGAAACTTTTTCTAATGATGATTTATCCAGAGGGAAGAAATACAGTCCCAACAAGGTAAACAGATAGAGAAATAACAGGAACTTAAAGAAAATACCCCAACGTCTGCTGCGGCGTTTTTCCTTTATCGAGTCATAAGCCAGATCTTCAATTAACTTTTTCTCCCAGCCTGGTTTATCAGTCATTTTGCTAAATTCCTTGTCCGTTTGATCCATGATGTCAATTACTCCTTTAGTTAAAGAATTTAGTAACTCTATTCCGCGAACCTGAAATATTGTACTGAGTGATTAATCGCAGATATTTGTGCAAGGCAGATGATGTTTCGCACAGCCTGGCTCCCACTTCACCGCCCTGAATCGTGGCAATGCATGTGCGAGGCTGGAGCCGAATCGGTTCAATTGCGTCGATAAATACCAGGTATTAATCACAGTTTAAGATACACAGAAATAGTTACAGAATTTATATTATATTTTTCAGCTAACAGGTCATTTCATTACAAGATTCAATTTTTACCAATCACATTCACAGCTGCTCAGCCAGCGGGAAAGTTGATCTATACTATCAACACAGTCCAGTGGTTTATGGCCTAGTAAAGCCTGTCTTTCATGCACACCGTAACTCACTGCCAGGCTATCCATATTTAAGGTGTGGGCCATGATCATATCATATTCCGTATCGCCGACCATAATAGCTTCATTATGCGACAGAGCAAACTCCTGCAGTAATTCTTCCAGCATTTGAGGATGAGGTTTGGATCGTGTTTCGTCCGCACACCGGCTGGCATGGAACAGCTCTGCCAATTGTGTTTGCTGCAGTACCTGATCCAGTCCTCGGCGCGCTTTGCCCGTAGCGATAGCCAGTAAAAAGCCCTGACTATTGAGTGTTTGCAGCATGCTATTTACATTTTCAAACAGATCCATTGGAGTATCATTTGCATGCAGAAAATGATAGCGATAGCGATCTGCAAAAGTTTGTATCTGCAGCGCATCCAAGCCGGGATATAACAACAGGATTGCTTCATTTAAACCCAGACCAATCACGTTTTTTAAAACCCCGGGGGGTAATCCCTGTAAACTCTGATCCTCAGCAGCAGCAGAAAGACAGTTTACAATCCGTTGCTGGGAATCCATCAGCGTGCCGTCCCAATCAAAAATAATTAGCTTGTAGGTTCTTGGGCTATCGTTAGGCATGAAAATTCCCTGTGGCATATAGCATGATATGGTATTGAATTACTTTAAATCCCTGTCTATACTGAGAATCAGGCTTACAGCTTAATAAATCAGATGAACCTACTGCCCCCACCCCTCTATTGACACCTTTAAAAAATCTTTTCCTGTTGCTGATATTACTATTGGCGGCTAATATTAAACCCGCATATGCTGATAAGCAAGTTATCCGTATCGGTGTGCTTAGCCATCGTGGCGACGCAGTGACGCTGCAAATGTGGTCACCTACAGCAAAATATCTAACTGAGACTCTACCCGATTACCATTTTGAAATTGTTCCGCTGGACTTCAATGCCGTAGAGCCTGTGGTTAAAAATGAACAGATACATTTTTTGCTGGTAAATTCCGGTATTTACATCAATATGGAGGTGCGCCATCGAGTTTCAAGAATAGTAACGTTAAATAATCGATTTAGCGATGATCCGCTCAATCTCTTCGGCGGAGTCATCTTTACGCTAAAAAAACGTAAGGATATCAACCGACTCGAAGATATCAGGGGCCAGCGATTTGCTGCCGTCGACAAAATTTCACTGGGTGGGTTTCAAATGGCCTGGGGAGAGATGAATAAACAAAAGATAAGCCCTTACAGCGATTTCTCTGCGCTGGAATTTGTCGGCACCCACGACCAGGTAGTCAAAGCCGTCCGTGATGAAGAATTTGATGTCGGCACAGTGCGAACCAACATCCTGGAAAAAATGGCCACCAATGGTGACATCAGTATAGAAGATTTTAAAATTATCAGCCCGCGTGAAGATAACGGTTTCCCTTTTATACGAAGCACTCCGCTTTACCCTGAATGGCCTTTCAGCAAACTGTATCATACATCAAATGTGCTGGCCCACAAGGTTGCCGTGGCGCTATTGAACATGCCGGCTTATCGCACAACCGGCTTTCATCAATACGCCGGCTGGACTGTCCCGCTGGATTATCAGCCGGTTCATGAGTTATTTAAACAGCTAAAATTACCTCCCTATGAAAACCGCGGCCGCTTCACCCTGTCTGAGGCTATTGCTCAATATTGGCAATGGCTGCTGATGATGCTCATTTTCCTGCTCATGCTGACCATCATGAGTAGCTGGGTCATCAGGCTCAACCGACAGCTGACAAAATCAAAACTCTCCCTGGAACACCAGCATGATCTGGTACTGAATTCAGTCTGCGACGGTATTTACGGGGTTGACCTGAATGGCAACTGTACCTTTATTAATCGCTCTATGAAGAAAATTACCGGTTGGAAGTCGGAAGAAATGGTGGGTCAAAACCAGCATAAAATATTACACCATACACATGAAGACGGCTCCCCTTTCCCGGCCGCTGAATGTCCTGTTTATGTGACTTTTCGTGATAACCAGCAGCGGTTTATAAAAGATGATATTTTCTGGAAAAAAGATGGTACTCCTTTTCCGGTTGAATATAGCAGTACCCCCATGCATGATCATAAGGGTGACGTTATCGGGAGTGTGGTTGTGTTTCGTGATGTCAGTGAACGAAAAACCGCTGAAGAGGAAGCACGAAAACATCACACTGAGCTGGCTCATATGGCCAGATTAAATACTATGGGAGAAATGGCTTCCGGTATTGCTCATGAATTAAACCAGCCTTTGACTGCCATTGCGACCAATGCTTTTGCCTCTATGCAGCTGCTCGAGGCAGGTAATATCTCCACTGAAAAACTGGCTGATATCCTCGAAAATATCGGCATTCAGGCTGAACGCTCAGGTGAAATTATCCGTCAGTTACGTCAATTTGTACGTAAGGAACTCCCGGATCAAACCCTGATTAATATTAATAAACTGATTGAAGAAGTCTTATTCTTAATCAAACCCGAAGCAATCAAAGCTGCTGTATTCATTGAGCGTCGTCTGGACGAAAAAATAAAAAATGTCAAAGTCCAGCCTATCCAGATTGAACAGGTAGTGCTAAATTTAGTAAAAAATGCCATTGAAGCGGTCAGTGATCAGGATTCGCAGCACAGGAAGATACTGGTCTGTACAGAAATGGCAGGCAACCATGCCGTTATTGTAAGCGTAGCAGATTCTGGTCCTGGAATTGATGATGAAATCCGTACCGGATTATTTGATCCGTTTATGTCCACAAAAATTAACGGCCTGGGACTGGGGCTATCCATCAGCAAAGGCATTATTGAAGCCAATCATGGAAATATTTATCTGGATTCGAGCAGTTCGCAAGGTTCTGTATTTCGGTTTACTTTGCCAGTAGAAAGAGAGCAGCTTGATCAAGGAGTAGATTAATGAATAATTCCCCCTGTGTTTTTATTGTCGATGACGATCAGCAGGTACGTAGTGCTTTGCAACTGCTTATGCAATCTGTCGGTCTTAATGTTGAAACTTATACTTCAGCACAGGACTATCTGGACCACTTTGATGTGAAGCGTGGCGGTTGTCTTATTATTGATGTGCGTATGCCCGGAATCAGCGGCCTGGATTTACAGGCTCGACTGGCTGCAGAAATGATTCACCCGCCAATTATTATCATCACAGGGCATGGAGATGTTCCTATGGCCGTCAGAGCTGTGCAGTCCGGAGCTATTGATTTTATCGAAAAACCGTTTAATAACCAGAACATGCTGGATAGTGTTCATCAGGCCCTTGAGGTGGATGCCAAACAACGTGGTGAGTCCTGCCGTTTGCTGGAAATAGAAACAAACTACCATAGTCTGACGCCCAGAGAAAAACAGGTTCTGCAGCTTGTGGTTGACGGAAAGAGGAATAAAATAATAGCTGCTGAATTAAACATCAGCCAGTCAACCGTAGAAGCTCACCGTTCCAGAGTCATGGAAAAAATGCATGCGTCAACCCTTTCAGATTTAATGCGCATGGCCTTATCACTAAAACTGGTATAACTATAATGGTTTACCATTACATAACCCGTTAGATACGCTAATTTTACTTTTCTAAAAACATGCCAAAATGGCTCAACCACATAATAATAACTTTACACTATATATTATATGCTGCGTAACCGAAAACAGAACGGTTACCCAAAACTAATCTCCTGGAGGAAACTTATGAGTTTAAGAATAAAGCCGCTAGTTGGACTGGCCAGTGCCTTAACGGTTGTTATAGCAACGGCTGTGTCTTCTTCTGCGCTCGCAGAAGACAATGAAGCAGTGCACGCGGAAGGTAAAGAGCTTGCCTTCGACCGTGGTAAAGGAAATTGCCTTGCCTGCCATATGATTCCGGGCGGTGAAAGTCCGGGTAATATTGCCCCACCCCTCATTTCCATGAAAATGCGTTATCCCGATAAAGCGAAATTACACGCTCAAATTTCAGATCCTTCTGCAAGCAACTCGGAAACCGCGATGCCTTTATTTGGCCGTTATGAGATTCTGTCGGATTCTGAACTGGACAAGGTCGTTGAATATATTTACTCTCTTTAAATTGCTTTACAGGTAAACATGTTATGAAAAATTCAACTATAAAATTACTCTTATTGATAGTAGTTAGTATTACTATCTGCGGGCTGGCGATAACTGTCCAGGCCACACCTGAACAGGACAAACAGGTGTTTGACAACTTCTATAAAACCCGCTTTCCTGGTGTGCCTATGGAAGAATTTGCCAATGGTGCTTACGCCTATGATGAAGCTGGCAGAGAAAGCTGGGAAGCCATTGAAGAATTTCCTCCTTATGAAATTTCTATAGATGACGGCAAGGTAATGTGGGACACCCCTTTTGCCAACGGTAAAACCTATAAGGACTGTTTTAGCGATGGTCCTGCAATTGCGCACAAATATCCTCATTGGGACAAAAAGCAAAATATGGTGGTGACATTGCCTCTGGCCATTAATCAGTGCAGAGAGGCCAACAGTGAAAAACCACTTAAATACAAAAAAGGCGATATTAATAAAATTCTGTCATATATCGCTTTTGAGTCGCGCGGCAACAAAACTAACGTGGTTATTCCTGAGGACAGTCCCGCTGCACTGCAAGCCTATGAAGATGGTAAAAAGTTCTTCTATACCCGCAGAGGTCAGTTCAATTTTTCCTGTGCTACATGCCATGTGCAGAACGCAGGCAATAAGATACGTTCAGAAATGCTGAGCCCGGCGCTGGGTCAAACAACGCATTTTCCAGTTTATCGTTCCAAATGGGGAACTGTTGGCACCCTGCACCGCCGTTTTTCAGGCTGCAACCAGCAAGTGCGTGCCAAGCCTTTTAAAGCACAGGGGGAGCAGTACCGCAATCTTGAATATTTTCTCACTTATATGAGTAATGGTCTGGAGTTGAATGGTCCAGGTGCGCGCAAATAACCGGCGAATAAATAAATTGGAGTAGAATGATGAAAAAAAAGCAACTGACAGGTATCATTATAGCGGTTATAATGACTGGCATAATCAGTAATGACGTTTTGGCCGGTAACCAGCAGAACGCACAAACTGCTATAACTGCGGCGCAAACAGCGCAAAAAAAAGCCGCATCTGTTGAAAGCGAATGGCGTGATACTGGTGAATTAATAAAACAGGCTGAAAAAGCCATGAATCAAGGTGATTTTGACCAGGCCATTTCGCTTGCTAATAAGGCTGAACGTCAGGGCAAGAATGGCTATGAGCAGGCTGTATCACAAAAAGAATTAAAGATGCCTTCTTATCTTAAATAGAAATACCCCATAATCATAATATTGATACCATAGTAGAGGATTTAATGTATGAAGTTTAAAAAATCGTTGTTAGGCTTTTCCATAATTGCTGGAATCTTGGCTTCAGGACTGTTGATGGCGGATAAAGGTAGTATAACGCCTGAACTAAAATCTGTAGAAGTAATGCACAATGGTAAGCCTGTGACTATTACACGAAGTAGTGCTAAAGATGCCAGAATTCCTGATGCGTTTTCCAAAACAAGTAAAGGCTGTCCTCCGTTTTGCATACAGCCCATGCATGTAGCGCCAGACGTAGAAACTATCGGCGAACTTGAGCTCCTGGAGTACTTGAAAACTTCTAATGGTGACAGCTCAGTGATGGTAGTGGATTCTCGAACACCCGATTGGGTTCAGCGTGGAACCATTCCCGGTTCAGTAAATATTCCCTGGAACCAGATTAATCATGACGTAGATGGTTTTTTTCAGTCTAAAGACGAAGTCAGCACTCTCAATGATGTATTAATCAACCAGTTTGGCGTGTCATCAAACGACGGTAAACGTGACTTTACTGATGCTAAGACACTAGTGCTGTTTTGTAATGGCATCTGGTGCCCGCAATCGACAGCCAATATCAAAACTCTTCTTGATCTTGGTTATCCTGCAGACAAGCTGAAATGGTATCGTGGCGGAATGCAGTCATGGGTAGATGTAGGTCTCACCACGGTAACCCCCTGATCATACAGGTTCCTAACTACTCATCTGCTTAACGATGAGTAGTTACCCTTTTTTATTATTCTGTTCTTAACTGGGTCAGTAGATTTTGCAGATCATTGCTTAACGGAGCCTTTAAAGTCATAGCTTCGCCACTGTGCGGATGATTGAATGATATCTGCACTGCATGTAAAAATAGCCGTTTGAGCCCTCTGTCTTTCATGCGCTTATTACACATATAATCAGTATACTTTTCATCACCAGCGACACAATGCCCCAGGTATTGGGAATGAACTCGAATCTGGTGGGTACGCCCGGTGAGTATTTTGACTTCAAACAGTGTATTTTGCGCAAATTGTTCCACTTGAGTAAAAATACTGATAGCTTCTTTACCCTGCTTGCTTACGCGTACAATTCTGTCTCCCGTTTTAAGTAATTCCCTTTGCAAAGGAGCCGCCACTATTTTTTCTCTGCAGGCAAGTTTTCCGCATAACAATGCCAGATAGCGTTTATCAGTCTCTCGGTTGCGAAACATATCCTGCAATAGTCTTAATGCAGAACGTTTTTTGGCTATTAAAAGACAACCCGATGTTTCCTTATCCAGACGATGCACCAGTTCCAGAAAATTCTGATCTTTTTTTAAAGCTCTCATTGCTTCTATGATCCCATAACTGATACCACTACCACCATGAACTGCAATGCCGCTGGGTTTATTGACAGCAATAAAAAAATCATCTTCAAACAGTATGGAGTTTTCAATTAATTCCAGCAATGCATGACCCGGAGCAGGTAAAACGGGTTCAATAGTCACCTTGATGGGCGGGATCCGTATTCTGTCACCATAGGACAATTTGTAGGTTTGCTTGATGCGGCCTTTGTTAACACGCACCTCACCTTTGCGGATAATTTTGTAGATATGGCCTTTAGGAACTCCATTGAGATAATTAAACAGAAAATTATCTATTCGCTGACCGGCATTTCGATCGTCAATTTCAACAAAGCAGACCGATTGGTATGATTTCTTAAAATTCATTCAATAAATTAAACAATACTCATTGATGCAAGTCATACTAGCTGTTATATTACACAGGTTAAATTAGCTTATCGCATTTAAAGCGAATAATTCCAATGATGGAAATTCACCAGTAAAAAATCCACAAACCCTGGATACTTTGCGATAAGACTTTAAATATGACAAAGCCCGGTTGATAAAAACTGTAAGTTTAACTTGTTTGCCGGCTTTTAGCATCTAAAAGAATGGATCTATCTAATTTTGCCCGCGCAAGGAATATTACTGATAAATTTTTTGTGCGTATATACAGACCTGTTTGTCAAATAAATTATATAAATCCCCATAAACAAGATGAGATGCATTTTTCCCGGTTATGATTTTATTAAGCATAACCCCAATAAAACACTAAATAGTTCCTGTATTTAGTTTAGAAAGGACAAATAAGCCCGTTTTGCATGGCATTGATATCTGCAACATAAACACACATGTTGCTGCTCATATCAAGCATAATTGCCGACGGAAGACCATTTGAGATTAAGTTTATACGGTTAATCTTTGACCATTTCCTGGGTTAATTCGTACGGGTAGCTAAAGAACATTCTGAATTTAGAACTTTACTTTATATACTCAAAGTTTCGATAAATTAATCTGTATAAATGTCTTAAAATCAATATGCAAATAATTGTAGCCTGCATAGCTGTTTTGATTTGTTTCAGCGTAAGAACTCGATGATATATAAATGCCTGCTCAAAACTGTTGTGGGCATTGAGTACTGAAACGACTCAACTGATTAACTCATAATCAGGCAAACAACAAATGATGCTGTACAGCTTACAATTTTTTTAATAACTAATTGTTAGCGCAAGGTTAGCTAGTGGAAATCAGCTAGTTAGCCAAAAAATAAAGATAAAACTGCCGTGCGTTGGAGTATTTAGCTGTTTTTGTCGGTTCCCAGACACAATATTTTATCCATACCTAAGCGCTATTGATGTACTTTAGAGGTTTCCACTGAACTTGTGATTCAAGTCATTGAAAACCCTTAAAGAGTCCTCGCTAAACCTGAATATAGTAGAGCTTAAAATAGAGCACAATACTATATGAAAAGAATGTTATTCAACGCAACTCAACCTGAAGAGTTGCGTGTTGCCCTGGTTGATGGCCAACGCCTTTTTAATCTGGACATAGAAACGACTCACCGAGCCCAGAAAAAAGCCAATATCTATAAAGCCAAAATTACACGTGTCGAACCCAGCCTGGAAGCAGCTTTTGTTGACTATGGTGCTGATCGTCACGGGTTTCTGCCCCTTAAGGAAATTTCCAGACAATATTTCAAACAGCCGCCAAACCAGTCAGGCAAACGTTTTAAAATCACTGACCAGGTTAAAGAAGGACAGGAAATAGTAGTCCAGGTTGACAAGGAAGAACGCGGCAATAAGGGCGCGGCTTTGACCACATTTATCAGCCTTCCTGGCCGTTATCTGGTTTTGATGCCTAATAATCCCAGAGCTGGCGGCATTTCACGCCGTATAGAAGGTGACGAACGCAGTGATCTCAAGGAAAACATGAGTAAACTGGAAGTCCCGGAAGATATGGGGCTCATCGTCAGAACTGCTGGTATTGGTGTAACACGTGAAGAGTTACAGCTGGATCTGGATTATTTACTGCACCTTTGGAGCGCTATTGATACCGCATCACAGGAACGAGCGGCCCCGTTTCTGATTTACCAGGAAAGCAACATTGTTATCCGCGCCATCCGCGATTATTTACGTAATGATATCAGTGAAATTATTGTTGATGACGAAGCTACCTATGCAGAAGCTTATGACTTCATGCAGCGTGTCATGCCGCAACACCTGCATAAGGTAAAGCATTACAGAGACAGTGTACCCCTCTTCTCCCGTTATCAGATTGAAAGTCAGATAGAAACAGCCTTTCAACGTGAAGTCACCTTGCCTTCAGGAGGAGCGATTGTTATTGATCACACTGAAGCGCTGATTTCCATCGACATTAACTCCGCCAGAGCCACCAAAGGCGTCGACATTGAAGCTACTGCTTTGCAGACCAATCTCGAAGCCGCTGATGAAGTAGCTCGGCAATTACGTTTGCGCGATTTGGGCGGTTTGGTGGTAATTGATTTCATCGATATGAGCTCGAGCAAAAATCAGCGTGCGGTTGAACACAAACTAAAAGATTCATTGAAAATAGATCGCGCCAGAGTTCAGGTAGGCAGAATTTCCCGTTTTGGTTTACTTGAAATGTCACGTCAGAGGATCAAGCCTTCTTTAGGTGAATCTGTGCAAATTACCTGCCCCAGATGTAGCGGTCATGGCACTATTCGCGGAGTGGATTCACTGGCACTATCCGTGTTGCGCATTCTCGAAGAAGAATCCATGAAGGAGAATACCGGACGTATACTGGCTCAGTTGCCCGTCAATGTAGCCACTTTCCTGTTAAATGAAAAACGTGACATCATCACTAGTATTGAAAAACGTCAAAACATTTCAGTAACATTGATCCCCAATGAAAGCCTGGTAACACCACATTATCGTATCGAACGGATCCGCACTGAAGATAATCTGAGTGATAAATACCAGGTCAATAGCTACACCTTTAATCAGATGATTGCTGATGAAGATGCTAATGGACTTATCAGCGAAATAAAACCAGTTGAAGAACCGGCAGTCAAAGCGGCATTGCCGATTAAAGACTCTGCTGCTGCAGCACCGCAGCCATTAACTCTGGTAAGACGGATCTGGTCTTCCCTGTTTAACCGTGAACCACAGTCAGCTGCAGTCGACGAAGAAAAACAGTTTAAACAGCAACCCCGGGAAGTAAAAAAGCCTCGTTCAGATGCTGCAACGGGTAAAAACAGAAATGTCAGAGATGATGCCAAAGCAGCTAGAAAAGCCAAACCAGGCAGTCAACCGAAACGCAGCAAAGCTGTATCCGGCAAACAGGTATCAAGCACATCCCTGGAAGAAAAACCCGCGCTGGTTAGCAGCACAGACAATTCAGCCGGCAGTGGCTTACAGGAAGAGAAAAAACCGGCCAAAAAACGGGCTGCCAGAAAAACTGTTGCCGGCAGAAAATCGGCTCAAAGTAGAGAGAACAAAGCGGTAGACACTCAGGAGCTGAAAACAGCAATTGCACCTGATGCTGAGTCTGTTTCTATAGATAACTCAAAAGAAGAAATCAATACTATCGCGGATGGGACAACACCAGCTGCCGCAGAATTATTCACAACATCATCGCAGTCATCAACCTCTAAAGACGTTAAGAGTGATGAGTCAAAAACAGCCCGAAAAAAATCTCTGCGAGGCCCAGGTTCTCGACGTTCATCGCGAAAAAGCAGTGTAAAGAAAAAGTCAGTTAAAATGGCCTCTACAGGCACTATGACTGACAACAAACCTGTGACTGACGTGGCAGCCAGGCCTCTTAGCTCCATCCAGGATGATAAAACATTAGAAACTGAGCCATTGTCAAATCCGGCAGCGCTGGATTTTCCAGCTGCTGAAATAACTGCCAGCACTACTGACAAAACTCAGCCTAAAACAGAAGATGCCGAAGCGACTCCCATTGCAGAGGCAGCAGTTACATCTGTGCCAATGGAGCAAACCAGCCCCGAGGAACAGCCTGATGCGGTCTCCAAAAATGAATCCATAGCGGCAGAAGCAGTAGCAGATAAGGCGAAGCCCAATGCTTCTCCCAGAAAAAAGGCGGCACGGCGCAAATCGACGGCAAAGAAATCAAGCAGGAAAAAAGCTGCAGCAACTGCCAAAACAAAAGCAGAGTCGGTTAAAGCTGAACCTCAGTCAACATCTCAGTCCGTGGTAATTTCAGATGAAAAACCAGCCGCTGCAGATAGTGCCGAAAATTCCATTAACACTCAGGTCGAAAAAGCCCCACAGGAAGCAGGCTCTGCTGTAATTGATACTGCAGAGCAGGCAAAACCTGCTGAAATTGTCAAAAAACGTTCCAGACGGAGAAACAGGACTATTGTCACTCAGACAAAATCCGCTAATTCAATGGAAACAGATAAGCTTGAAGATAAAAGAGGCGTTAAGGCAGCTAAAAAAGAAACTTGACGGTGTTTAAATTAAACCCGCTATCATACCCAATACTTAAGGGTAATCTGGTATTTGTGGAAGACAGATGATTTCAAACGCGTAGTGCGGCGATATTTCGCATACACCGGGCAGTGACTTTAATTCAACAGTTTGGGATTAGTGCTAAAAAAAACGGCGCCGCTTATACTGGCGCCGCGGAGATCTGCCCCACTCAAGTCTGCCCCACTTAGATTAGCTCCGCCTAGATTGACGCTCCTGAGTTCTGCATAACTCAGATTTGCTCCTGTCAGATTTGTTTCACTGAGATTTGCACCGTTAAGGTGGATCCCGCTGAGATCTTTGTCGCTGAGGTTGGTGCCATATAAATCTGTATCATCAAGGTTAGCGCCAGTGAGATCTGCATTGCTTAAATCTGCATGGCACAATTTTGAACCTGACAGGTTGGTAAAGCGTAAGTCTGTACCCTGTAAGTTAGCATTGCTCAGATTGGCATGACTTAAATCAGCATAACGAAGATCAGCACCACTCAAATCAGTATTGCTTAAATCGGTACAGCTTAAATCAGCATAATGTTTATCCGCCTCAATCGTATCAGTGTCCATCAAATCAGTTTCTAATAAATCACAGCTTAACCATCCGCTATTTTCCAGCCAGAGTTTATGATTTTTCAGCACAGAGATTAATTTCACCTTGTCCAATGAGTATCTAACCTTCAGATTAACGGGAAATTTTTTCGTTCAAGTAGAATGGATCAATTAAAATGCTTATGTTTTATGCTATTCAGTAAACCTTTACTGGCTTCATTTACCATGTCAAATACATTTTCGAACCCTTTAACTCCACCATAATATGGATCAGGAACTTCAGTCAACTTTAAATGGGGTGCGTAGTTCAAAAATAAAGAAATTTTATTTAGGTGCTCTGCAGGACATGACTGTTGAAGCAATGCGTAATTATCATTATCCATGGCCAGAATAAAATCAAAATACTCAAAATCAGCAATGCAGATCTGACGTGAAACAATATAGGACAAATCGACATTATTGTTTTGTGCTGTTTTCTGAGCTCTCTGATCAGCCCCTTTACCAATGTGATAAGCGTGAGTACCTGCTGAATCAATTTCAATTTTATCACTCAAACCCTGTTCCTGGACCATTTTTTCAAATACTCCATGGGCAGTGGGTGAACGACAGATATTACCCATGCACACAACAGAACTTTGACCTGTTTTTCTATCTGCTGCGTCGACTTCTTCTCATTCGCCTTAGTACGTGCCTGTTAATTTATTGAATATATTCAATTATTTATGCCCGTTCGTTAGTATAAATGTCTACCTGTTCAGGTACATGTAAAAAGACCTGAAGGCTTCCTAGAGTTCATGTATCGGTATTTTCAAGCACCCGAGCTTCTGACTCAATCATGACCGGAATATCATCACGAACTGGAAAAGCCAGGTGATCCTTTTTACAAATCAGTTCATTGTTTTCCTTATCATAGGTTAATTCGCCCTTACACACGGGGCAAGCCAGAATATCAAGTAATTTTTTATCCATGGTAGTCTCTCAATTTGGTTATAATTTTCTCAATCAGCGTGCCGTTGATACGGGCCTTTATGGGTAGATACCAGCAATTGGTCAGTTTAAATTGTGCGCACTTAACAGCATCCTTTTCGGTCATAATAACAGGGTATGGATCTGAAAACACAAGCTCATGTTCCTCATAGATATGATGATCGCTGAAGGCATGTTTGATGACCTCAAGCCCCTGTCTCTTGAGCAAATCAAAAAAACGTTCCGGGTCACCTATACCAGCAATCGCATGTACAGTGTGTTGTTTAAATGTCTCAAGTCTGATTGGTGTTTTTTCATCCAGAGCAAACAAAAGCTCAAAATCATACCGCATCAAAAATTCATTCGCCGCTAATACGGCTTGATGACATTGACCTGTAGTCTGGTTGTAAATAATATAATCAACTTGACTTAAACGGCTGCGCGGTTCTCTTAATGGACCGGCAGGTAAACACAAATGATTACCATATTGTTTTTTACTGTCAGTGATATTGATTTCAATATACCGTGACATGGCATAATGCTGTAATCCGTCATCACTGATAATGACATCGCAATCATAGTCTTGCTGAATTTTGTGCACCGCCCGGCTGCGTAAGGGATCTATAATAACCGGGCATTGAGTTTGCTTTTTGATCAGGTAAGGTTCATCGCCATATTGCGTCACTGCACCGTTAAGGATCACTTCTCTTGGCCAGGTTCCCTTTGCCGATGCGCTGTAACCTCGACTTACAATCGCGGGTTTAAAGCCATGACGTTTTAATTGATCCGCCAACCAGATAACCAAAGGCGTTTTGCCACTGCCTCCCACATAGATGTTGCCAACGACAATCACAGGCAATTTAAAATAGCTGATTGTCAGCCAATGATGTGCATATGCAAAACGCCGCAATTTAACCAGCGAGCAGAAAACCAGGCTTACAGGCAGTAAAATAATACTGACCGGATTCAAATTTTGCCAATAATGGGTTATGGACTTTTTCAATTGTCAGTAACCCCTTCTGCTGAACCTGTTACAGGTCTGTTATTCCGGCTTTACAGCTGCAAAGGTAAGATGTATAAAACCTAATTGCCTGGACGCGTCCATAGCAGCCATAACAGACTGGTGCGGTGTATTCTTATCTGCAGAAATAATGACTCTGGGTTCACTTTGTGAACCAGCGGCTTCTCTCAGAGCCCTTAACAGGGTTTCAATATTGGTATTGATCACTTCATGATCATTGATCGTAAACTTACCATTGGCGTCGATAAAAATCTCAATGTCTTTTTCTTCAGTCTCTGTTATTTCACCGCTGGCTTCAGGCAGTTCTATATTGAGTTCAGATTGACGATCGAACGTTGTTGAAACCATAAAAAAAATCAGCAGGAGAAAAACCACGTCGATTAAAGGGGTAACA
The DNA here is from genome assembly GCA_963836005.1 of uncultured Gammaproteobacteria bacterium. Taxonomy (GTDB): domain Bacteria; phylum Pseudomonadota; class Gammaproteobacteria; order GRL18; family GRL18; genus CAWIHS01. The sequence goes on from CAWIHS010000001.1 coordinate 158,934, forward strand.
TTTACGTCCAGCTCTTTAGTTTTTCGATGTCTGAAATTCATCTCAGAGTCCTTTCTCAGAACGCTCACCATGAAGCACTTCCACCAGATAGATGGCCTGCGCTTCCATTTTCAATAAAAGTTCATCAACTCGACCGCTGAAATAACGATAAAACATTAAACTGGGAATGGCCACTGACAAACCGGCAGCAGTGGTCAATAATGCTTCTGAAATCCCGTCTGCCAGCACTTTAGGATCACCGACGCCTAGTGAAGTAATGACTGCAAATACTTTAATCATACCTATGACAGTGCCCAGCAAACCCAGCAGAGGTGTAATGGCCGCGACTGTTCCAAGCGTATTCAAATAGCGTTCAAGCTCCAATACAACCTGGTGCCCAGCCTCTTCGATGCTTTCCTTCATGATCTCGCGATCATAATGCATATTGCGTAAACCTGCAGCCAGAATATGTCCCAAAGGTGAATTATCATGTAGTTTCTCAATGGCATCGTTATTAATGCGATTTTGACTATGCAGTTTGAGTATTTGCTGAACCAGATTTTTTGGCGCAACTTTTTGTTCACGTAAAGCCCAAAAACGCTCTACAACAATAGTGAAAGCGAGTATGGAACACAAAAGAATGGGCAGCATAACCCAGCCGCCAGAAACCATTAATTCAAACACAAAAATTCCTTAAAAAATTTTAATTATGCTAGCTTGTAGTACATTTATCAGGATGCATATCAAGTCAGGCTAAAAATGAATTTTGAGAACTAATTTAGCTGCACAAAAACAACGCAACAAAAAATTCGTCCGCGGCTGTGATTATAAATTGAGAGCTAAGCAACTCATTTGATTAAATCTCCAAAAAAAGACATCAGATATTTTAATATATGTTTTGCAGTTAAAAACATTAGAGGTTTTCCGGCTCTCTGTGCCAAAAATGTCTGTTAGAATACCTGTATTGTTTTATCGTCCATGAATTATTCGATATATTGCTGTTAATATCAAGGGCCCCGTTTGTAGTATTAAACAGTTTTATGTTCATTGACTGGTATCTTTTCAGGATAGTTTTTGCGGGGAAATGAAAACGATTCCGGTAACCGTAGGAAAAGACCGCAATTTCTGGCTTTAACTGGCTGATAAAATTCATGGATGATGAAGTTTTGCTGCCATGATGCGGGACCAGCAACACATCGGCTTCAAGTTCCGGATAATCTGCAAGTAATTGTTTTTCCGCTACTTTTTCAATATCTCCTGTGAGCAAAAAAGACTGTCCAGAGGTTAATGTCAGCTGCAGCACACAGGAGCGATTATTACTTTTATAATATTTTTTTTCAGCCACAGGAGCAAGAAACTGAAATTTGACATCGTCCCATTCCCAGCTCTGCCCTTGCGCGCAAGTGATAATATTTTTAGAAAATTTGTCCTGGTTCACAACTAATCGGTCTGGTTCACTGGTATATAATGTTTCAACGTTGAATGTCGCTAATATTTCATTAATTGAGCCGGCATGATCTTTATCACCGTTACTAATGATTACTTTATCAAAATGGGAAATTGCAGAAATCCTCGCAAAAGGAATAATTACCTGATCTGCAAAGTTAAAAGCCTCACTGTATTTATCTCCTGTATCATAGAGTAGTGTATGGTTAGCAGTACGAATGATCACCGCTAATCCCTGACCAACATCCAGTACCGTCATCTGCACGTTACCGGGTTCGATTTTATCGGCACTATGTAGTAAAGCAGGCAGGAACAATAACACTCCCAGCCAACGTCCGGGAATGGATTTGGGCATCAATAACCACACACTGCCGAGCATAGATAACATGATAATAAACCAGCCAGGATCACCCAGATACCAAACCATATTACTGTTTGTCATCCCCGTTTCACTTAGAATTGGAAAATTTACCCAGTCTAGCCAGACTAATAGCCATTTTATGGGCCACTGCAAAATCACAAACAATGCTGCGGAGAATGGTTCATAAATTATTCCCATCATGCTTGCCAATAAAGTGAGCGGGACAATCACTAAACTCATTAGCGGAATTGCAATAAAATTAGCCACCGGTGCTATGAGTGAAAATTGATGCATAAAGATGGCCATAACAGGGATCAGGCCGATAAAAATTCGCCACTGCATCAAAATGGTATTAACAAGTGAGTTTATAAACGTGCTCCTGTTGTAAATTCGATTGCTAACAGAAAAGAAAATAATCGCCACAGCTGTGAATGATAACCAGAAGCCTGGCGACAGTGAAGCAAGCGGATCAACCAGTAATACGGTCAATAAGGCATACAGAAGAATATAACTGACAGGCAGTTCACGCTTGAATCCGGCTACCAAAAAAATCACACCCAGCATGATCAGAGCTCTTTGCGTGGGAATGGCAAAACCAGCCAGAGCGGCATAGAAACAAGCCATTAAAAATGCACTGCCAGATGCAATATAAAATGCCGGCACGAAACTGTTCAAGAAACTGGATAAACGCCATAACCAGAATACAAACATCCATGTAATGCTGGCCATCAAGCCTATGTGCAAACCCGAAATAGCAATTAAATGGTTAGTACCGGTGTCGATAAAAGTCTTCCACTGGTTATGTTCAATATCACTTTTGATCCCCAGAGTCAGAGCTTTGACCAGGCCTTTATAGGGATAATTTTGCAGAATTGAATCCAGTGTTGCTGCTATTTGCTGTCGCAATGTGGTGACTGACAGTAACACCGAATTGTTGCGCTGAACTGGCCTGTTAAACTTTGAATGTCTAACATACCCGGTGGCTAAAATTCGATTTTGATAGAGCCATTTCTCATAATCGAAGCCTCCGGGATTAAGGGAACCATTGGGTTTTTTAAGCCTTACCTCAAATTGCCAGTGCTGACCAATTTTTACTCTTGATTTAACCTGATACCAGCTTAATTTAACTTTACCTGCAAAACGCTTCTCCAGTTTAACATCTGTATGAATAGCATCTATGGTAAAATCAAATCGCTGGCGTTTATCCGATAGTTCAGGTATTGATGCAACTGTGCCTGTTACCCGAATATCTGTTGCTTCACGGTTTTGCCAGTCGAGGGCAGAAACGTTACTATGGATATACCAGCCGGTGTAGACAAAACCGCAAAGAAAACACACCGACACTAAAATAACAGGCTGACAAGATGAACAATGTCTAACAATTAGAACGTGGTATTTGTATAATACAAGGAATAAAAATAGAATCAGGCAGATAAGCCAGTAGATGCTTTGCAGCAGGGGTAACTCAGGGCGGTAAAGAAGTAACACATTACCCAGTAAAAAAGCGACAATTCCAGTTCGCATACTTGCAACTTTCCTTAGTGAAGCTATCTTTGTTTGTAATTATCCTTAATTACATGATTTTAACTTTAAAAACACATTATGCCAAAAAAACTGATTAAAAAATACATGCCTGATCATGGTGTTATCAGAGAGCATAAATACCTAAGTTTTTTTGGTAAATTATTGCATGATCCCAACCTGTGGCACTTTAATCGGCGTTCTGTTTCCGGTGCTTTTGCCGTAGGACTGTTTTGTGCCTTTGTGCCTGTCCCGTTTCAAATGATTCTGGCTGCAGCCATTGCCATTGTTTTGAGAGTTAATTTACCCATTTCTGCAGCTCTGGTCTGGATCTCCAATCCTGTTACCATGCCGCCCATGTTTTATGCCGCATATAAACTTGGCGCTTATTTACTCGATAGTGCCCCCCTGGAAATGGAATTTGAATTCTCATGGGAATGTATGAGCAGCCAAATGGCATTTATCTGGGAACCTTTCCTGCTGGGTTGTTTTATTTTGGGGACTGCTGCTGCAGTCATTTCTTACTGCACCATACGATTGCTCTGGCGTTTGCATGTTGTGCGTCATTTTGAAGGACGAAAACAGCGGCGTAAAAAGATGGTTTTGCCCAATGATATAAAGGCGCAAAGGTAATAGTAGTATCTCCCACAGTGCAGGCCCAAACGATGATTCTTCAGTTTCTCAAGCAGAAAATAAAAATTCGAACCTTAAGTAATGGCAGTGCGAATACTGCTCGGAGAATTTCTCTGTTACAAAAGCTGAAGTTTTCCAGGTGTCGAAGAAATGATTCTGCTTACCAGACAGGTTCCACTATTACCTCAGACTTTACCGACTTTGCAAGAAAGCATTTCTCATGTGCCTGATGGTGTATTTTTTCAATCACTGATTGCTTAATCTCTATATCAGCAGCAAATGTAACCTCGGGTTTTAAGACGACTTTACTGATCACCAGCTCACCTGCCGCATCTTTTTCCAGATAAGCTGTTGCGTGATCAACATAATTGTTCAGCGTAAAACGTTTCTTCGAGCAAATGGCGATAAAAAACAGCATGTGGCAGCTGGATAATGCTGCTGCAAAAGCCTGCTCAGGATCAGCACAATGCGGATTACCCAGAAATTCAGGTGCCGAAGAAGCATTCACAAGCAAACCATGGCCAAAGTCCCACTGATGATCGCGATTGTAATCTTTATAAGCAAAAGATTCGGTTTGCTTTTTCCAGGTTAAAACAATCGTATGCTCTGACATTTTATTTTCCTGTGATTAATGTTCGTTGTATTTTGACTACTTTGACTGTCATGAGAGAACCACGCATTTATTTAGCCAGACTGCCGCAGGCGGGCAATCTGGTGATATGACCGCCGTTAACACCCCCCATTGGTGCACTGTCAGAATGAGCAATTATCCCTTGGACAAGGAAAAGGCTGAGAATACACAACAGATTAAATAAGCATATCATGAGGCTCATCATATAGATTAACCGATTGAAACTGCAACAATATAATAATAAAGTATCATAGGTAGGCACTTAAGCAAAATCAGGTGCGGATAATCGAGTATTTGTTCCAGAAGACGCCGTAAATACTTCCATGTAGGCTTTTTATAGCCGTCCATGGCTATAAAAACTTGACCTACAAGGACGACTTCGGCTCCTGCCTCTCGCATGCATTTCCACCATCCATGGTGGTCATGTAGGGAATGCAGATCACGCAGGAGCAATTATCTGCCTTCCACAAACACTCAATTATCCTTAAGTACCTACGTATGAATAAAGTATACATAATACTGTGAAATTATTCCTTCCCACGGATCAGGATAAATTGTCATGAAAATATATCTTATGATATTGTTTTGCTTTTTTCTTCAAGCAGCATTTGCACAAGAAATCCAGGATATCTACAAATATAAAAATAAAGATGGCAGCGTAGAGTTTACTGATCAGGTAAAACCAGATGCGTCCCCTAAAAAACATCTACAGATAAAACGTTCTTCAGAAGAAGAAAATGCGCTGCGAGAAAAAAAACTGGAATTAATCAGGGCCAAAGATAAAGAACTGGACCAACGGCTGGCTATTGAACGGAAAAAAAAACAGCAACAGGAACTGGCTTTAAAAAAACAAAAAGAAAAAAACAGAGCGGAACAATTGCGCCAACAACAGGCTGAACAGCAACAGGATCAATATTATTACGGTAACCCCTACTGGCAAGTCCCTTACCCTCCACTGCGCCCGTTACCGCCGCATCATCCAGGAAGACCTGGACTGCCGCCGCATCGGCCTGACAACCCGAAGGTACCAGTACAGTTACCGACGGGTAGATAATGATTATAAGGGGATAAATAGCTGCTGATAACAAACACGATCCTGTAGCTAAGCACACTAGTCACGTTTATTCTTAATAAAACGGTAGTAACTATTCAGCGTAATTTTGAAAACGTCCTTGACACCAGGAATTTATTGACCCACCATCCATGGTGGTCATGTAGGGAATGCAGATTATACAGGAGCAATTATCTGCCTTACGCAAACACCTGATATCAAGAACTTACGTATAAATCTAAAATACGCTGAATAGTTACAAACGGTAAACAAATATAACCAGGAAATTAATCCGTATCCTCGTTTGGCGCCGCCTGCAGTTTCTCAACCAGCACTTCCATGTTAGTTAAATTATCTCCTGCCCCAAACTGATGAAATACTGACACATCAGCAGCATCACGTCCATAAGCAATTGCAACCCGTCCGCCGCGATCTTCATTTTGTGTAGGATCAAAGGTATACCAGCGGTTGCCGATATATGCTTCAAACCAGGCATGTAAATCCATGGGGGTCAAGCGGTAAAGATAACCGACAACCAGACGTGCGGGGATGCTGATGCTGCGGCATAATGCTACACCAAGATGTGCCAGATCACGACATACACCCTCGCAACGCTGATTAACTTCGATCGCAGATATTGGAAAATTGCTCGATCCTGGTGTATAGCGTATATATATTTGAATCCAGTGATTTATACTTGAAACTTGATCATAGCCTGGCTGAACTCCGGTAACGATGTTGCGTGCAAGATCGCCAAATCTGTCCGACTCACAATAACGACTTGGAAGTAAATAGGTGAGTACTGATTCAGGGAGATTTTGAATTTCAACAAAAGGAGCACCGGGTGCTGTGTCAATTCCATCCGCAGTCATCACCTCAGCTGAAGTATGAATAGAAAAGCGGCCAACAGGAGCGACCAGTCGTTGGCAGAGATTACCATAGATATCAGTATATTCCACCACGGGTACACTGGGCTTTAGCATGTAAGATTCACGTGCTATCCATTGTTGAGAGCCGCTGCGAGGGCGCAACATTAATACCAGAGGGGTGAATGCCGCTAATTGAAAATCAAGATTACAGGTTGCTTTTATCCACATCATGGAAAGGATCTTATCGTTAGTTTACAGAAGTTTACAAATCTATTCTGTTCGTCAGCAGCTCATCCATTGCTGTCAGCTAGTTTAATATACTCAAACCATTGTGAGAAAAGTTCTTTATTCACCGCAGCCGCTACCTGTCGTTCATCAAGTGATAATTTAAACACCGGCTCACCCTGAAGAGTGCTGCTCACACAGCCGGCTTCATGTGCAATCAGGCAGCCGGCGGCATAGTCCCAGAGCATCTGCTTACCATGCAGAAAAAGCTGGCAGCGCCCTGCTGCCATCCAGCACCAGTCCAGTGCAGCCGCACCAAAGCTGCGTTGTGAGCGATATGCAGGTGATGTTACCAGCTGCAGCTTTAAGGGTTCCGCCAGACGTTTGAAATCAATGTTTGCAACACATTGATCCAGAGCTGGAGGTGCCGTTTTACTCACGATAGGAGTCTTATTCAGGAATGCTCCGTGCTTTTTCAGGGCAGTAAAATTTTCCTTCCTGACAGGATCGTAAACCAGCCCGAAGACTGTTTTATGGTTGACAATTAAAGCCAGAGATATTGCAAAATAAGGCAAACCAGTACTAAAGTTGGTCGTGCCGTCCAGAGGATCCAGACACCAGAATCCATTGTCTTGACCGCTAAAAAATGCAGCCTGTTCAATTTTGGGCAGTTCCTCAGAAAAAAATCCATATTCAGGCCAGTGTTGTTTCAGTTTGAGATAAAGAGCTTGCTGAACCGCCAGATCTGCCTCTGTCACCAGAGAACCATCATCTTTGACAGAGGCTGTAATATTTTCAAACAACGGCATTATAATTTCATCGGCCGCTGATTTAACAATCCCTGATATCTTATCTACATCTAGCATAATTTAAATTTTAAACTGCTTTGAACACTGACTGGATCGGTAACTATCTGTTCCTCAAGTTTACAGCACTAACTTTAAATAACAATGATATTTTAAAACAAATCATTTATGGGGACGTGATTTGTTTTTGTACCTGACAGACTCCAGCAGGAGTGAATTAAATCATATATTTTTGCGACCCTTACTCTATTAATGCCTGATACATCAGATTGAATGATTTTTATGGCTGCCTGGCTAACCATAAAGTGACACAATTAGCTCATTAAGGTATGAATTTCAGATGGGTAAAACGAACTCAATCGTGAACTGAACATTGGCAGGTATTTTCAGGTATAGAAACCGACCTTTAGTTCATGCACTATTCAGGGGCCTCTGGAGTATTTATTCACACAGGTTGTGATATTTTATTCTACTTTTGTTCTACTTTTGTTCTACTTTTGTTCTACTTTTGTTCTACTTTGGTGCAATTAGTTTAGTTACACAAAGATACATTCTCTGATCTTATTTTTTCCTTTTAAACTTGAATCATTTTATACACATAGATAAAAAAAATGCTATATTTATAACATTTTACAATGGCAATGTTTGCTGTCAGACAGAAATACTGCAGACGATGCTTTAACTCAGATTAAAACCATCGTATTGATTTCCATAACCCGGGAAACTCGAGCATGACAAAAGTTCCAGGCGCAAAAAGTTCGAAACAAAATCACATAAACTGGCATGATTACGATGTTGGGGAATACTATGATGAACTGATCACACAAACTGGCAACGCTCGAACCGCAGCACGAGGTGTTATCGCCTATCTACAACGCCATAACGTAAAAAATCTCGCTAGCCGGCAAAAGGCTGCTGAAAATGCTATCCAGGAAATGGGCATCAGTTTTACCATCTACAGTGAAGGGGAAAATATTGACCGCAACTGGCCGATGGATATTATACCCAGAGTTATTTCTGCCAGAGAATGGCAAGGTCTGGAAGCCGGATTGATACAGCGGATCACTGCACTCAATATGTTTATTCATGATGTCTACAATAAGCAGCAAATTATCAAGGATAAAGTGTTTCCTGCTGATATTATTGAAAGCTCAAAAGATTTTCTTAAACCTTGTCTGGGAGCACAACCCAAGCATAATATATGGGCTCATATATGCGGCTCTGATCTGGTTCGTGATAATGACGGCACCATGTATGTGCTGGAAGATAATCTACGCGTTCCATCTGGTGTTTCCTATATGCTCGAAAATCGCGCCATCACCAAGCGTGTATTACCGCAATTATTCAAAAAGCACATTATCCTTCCCGTAGATGACTACCCTTCCCAGTTGTTCGATATGCTGGCGTCTCTGTCGCCTCGTAAATTGAAAAATCCGGAAGTGGTTGTTATGACTCCCGGAATCTATAATTCCGCCTATTTCGAGCACTCCTATCTTGCTCAGCGCATGGGTGCTGAGTTGGTAGAGGGCGCAGACCTGGTCGTCGGCAATGATGATTGTGTGTATATGAAAACCATCGAGGGACTTGAACGAGTTGATGTCATATATCGTCGTATCAACGATGATTTTATTGATCCGGAAGTGTTTCGTGCGGACTCTGTACTCGGCACCAAAGGTCTGTTTCGCTCCTGGCTAAAAGGAAAAGTAGGGATGGCAAATGCTCCCGGCGCAGGCGTTGCAGATGATAAAGTGGTCTATACCTATGTGCCTAAGATGATCAAATACTATTTAGATCAAGATCCTATAATCCCAAATGTTCCTTCTTATTTATGTGTCAATGACTCTGAACGTGAACATGTACTCGCAAATCTGGACTCCATGGTGGTCAAACCAGCCAATGAATCCGGTGGCTACGGAATGATGATAGGCCCTGCTGCCAGTCTGGCGGAACGTAAAAGATTTGCCGAAATGATAAAAAAGAATCCTCGTAACTATATAGCTCAGCCAGCTTTATCTTTATCGACAGCACCCACTTTGTGTGTGGGTAAAATTGAACCGCGGCATCTGGATCTTCGACCATTTATTTTACAGGGGGAGCATCACTATGTTACTGCAGGTGGACTGACTCGTGTTGCGCTACGTAAAGGTTCCCTGGTGGTAAATTCTTCTCAGGGCGGGGGCAGTAAGGATACCTGGATTGTTGATACGGAGGGTAGATAATGTTATCACGTGTTGCTGAACGTCTTTACTGGTTTTCTCGTCACATTGAACGAACCGAAAATATTGCCCGACTAATGCTGGTTAGCCACCAGTTAATACTTGATCTGCCAGGCAAAATTCAGCCTGGCTGGAATATACTAACGGATGTACTCGGGACCACCGAGAAATTCACAAAAACCTATGGCAGAGCCACGGAAAAAAATATCATCTCATTTGTCTTCGGCGCGAAAGACAATCCAGGTTCAATCATAAGTTCCCTGGCTTTTGCCAGAGAAAATATGCGTACCACGCGCGAAGTTATCCCTGTAGAAACGTGGGAACGAGTTAACAGCCTGTATCTCAGTGTTGCACAACGGGCCAATAAGGAACTGCCTCGTAACATTCGCTTTAGGGTACTTAATGACATTATTCAACGCTGTCAGCAAATTTCAGGTATGTTGGCCGGATGTATGAGCCACGGTGATGCCTACCAGTTTCTCCTTATTGGCCGCAATTTAGAGCGCGCAGATATGAGCACGCGAATTATTGATGCCGGATCTGCCCGGTTAATGGGTGATGATCAGGATATCAGGCCTTATCGAAATTCACTATGGATTAGCGTATTAAAATCACTCAGTGCTTATCAAATGTATCGCCTCACTGTTCAACGTAATATAGAACCTGAAGAGGCACTCAATTTTCTGTTTCATAATAATCTATTTCCCAGATCCCTGGCTTATACCTTCAGTGAAATAGAAACCAGTATGAAGTTACTGCCGCACAATCAGGACGCAATGAAAACCATAGCTACTGTCAGGAATTTTCTGAGTAAGGCAAACCTGAATGAATTACAAGGAGCGTCTCTGCATGAATATATCGATGATTTGCAAATACAGTTAGAAAAAATACATGAAAACATTGCTCTCATCTGGTTTACTCACGACCTGGCCAAATGAAACGATTTTATTGTGAATGCGGCAATGAACTTTTTTTTGAAAACCACTTTTGTCATAGCTGTGGCAATACACTTGGATTTGATCCTCAAAGCAGGAATTTGCTTAGCCTGAAAACAACACCAGGCAGGGATCAGCTTGTTAACAGCAACAGTCAGTACTTCCGTTTATGTGCAAACCGCACTCAGTATGGTCTGTGTAATTTTCTTATAGCTGCAACGGATAACCACGCTTTTTGTATTTCCTGCAGGTTAAATAGAACTATTCCTGATATTTCACGAACGATCAATTTAAACCGGTTGAAAAGTATTGAACAGGCCAAACGCCGTCTGATTTATGATTTACTCGTTCTGAGTCTACCCTTAAATGCACCGGTTAAGGGCTTCTCAAAGGGACTGAAATTTGACTTTCTGGAAGATAAGAGAAGCAATATTAAGGTTGCCGATGAATATGTTACCACAGGGCATGCTAATGGAGTGATTACTTTGAATGTGCTGGAAGCTGATGATACCCAGCGCACCTGGCAGCAAGAACAGAGCAATGAACGCTACCGTACTGTGCTGGGACATTTTAGACATGAAGTGGGTCACTATTATTATGAACTGCTCGCTTATAATAAAGCGGGTTTTATCCAGTTGTTTTCTGATCCGGATCAACCTTATCATCCGGCACTGAAATCTTATTATGCTCATGGCGCTCTGGATGGCTGGAAAAATGATTTTATCAGTGCTTATGCCAGTTCTCATCCCCTGGAAGATTGGGCTGAAACCTTTGCTCATTATTTGCATATACAGGACACCCTGGAAACAGCAATGTTTCGCGAAGTGATCCCTTCAATCCCGCCTGATAATGATTTCGATCAAAGCTTACTGGCCTGGGATACGTTGTCGGTGACACTTAATGAACTGAACCGGAGCCTGGGTTTACCAGATGCCTACCCTTTTGTTATCACTCCGGTAATAGGATCTAAATTGAAATTTATTCATCAGGCAGTACGCAGCTTAGGCTTGATAACGTAAATCCAGTGTAGCGGGGTATAACGGGTTCTGCGGCTCTGCAGGCGGCAGCACAATACCCTGAGTATGTCCATGATCCCAGAAGCGTGCAATTCTGCGAGCTTCCGCTTCATTGGCGTTTACCGGTAATGTTTCATAATTTCTACCACTGGGATGAGCCACATGATAGGTACAGCCGCCGATACTTTTTTCGTTGGCAATATCAATAATATCAAATACTAACGGTGCATCAGATGACAGACGCGGGTGCAGGCCAAAGGCAGGCTGCCAGGCTTTGAAACGTACCCCGGCGATATATTCCTGTTTCACGCGGGTTACCTGTAAAGGTAATCGACGTCCATTACATGTGACGCAATAGCGCTCGGGATTGAATCCGCTGACAGCGATTTGCAGCCGTTCGACAGACGAATCGACAAAACGTGCTGTACCCTGCGAAGTGACTTCTTCGCCAAGCACATGCCATGGCTCAATCGCTCCAGTGATGGCCAATGAAATACCCTGTCGCTGAATACGGCCATAATGTGGAAAGCGAAATTCGAAGAAAGGATCAAACCAGGCGGTCTCAAAAGCAAATCCGGCATCATTCAGATCAGCTATCACCTGAGCGAAATCCTCACGCGCAAAATGCGGTAATAAAAAACGATCATGCAGTGCAGTCCCCCAGTATGCCGGGCGTGCGCGATAAGGTTTACGCCAGAAAGCAGCAATTAAACCTCTGATAAGAAGCAATTGTACCGAGCTCATTTGCCAGTGGGGCGGCATTTCAAAGCCGCGAAACTCCAGTAAACCCAGGCGGCCTGCTGGTCCAGAAGGACTGTAAAGTTTGTCGATACAAAATTCAGCGCGATGAGTGTTACCGGTAATATCAACCAGAATGTTTCTGAACAGGCGATCGACCAGCCATGGCTGACATGATTCACCGGGTTCCAGCTGTTGAATGGCGATCTCCAGCTCATAGAGTGCATCATCTCGTGCCTCATCAATTCGCGGAGCCTGAGAAGTCGGACCAATAAACATGCCGGAAAACAAATAGGATAATGAAGGATGATGCTGCCAGTAAAGCACCAGACTTGCCAGCAAATCAGGGCGGCGTAAAAATGGGCTGTCAGCCGCATTTATAGCACCCAGAGTAACATGATTTCCGCCGCCAGTGCCCGTATGGCGTCCATCGATCATAAATTTTTCAGTACCTAAGCGTGACTGTTTTGCCTCCTGATAGAGAATCCTGTTATTGTTGACCAGTTCAGCCCAATTTTCAGCAGGGTGTATATTCACTTCGATGACACCAGGATCAGGTGTTACAGCCAGTTTTTTCAGACGCGGATCTGCAGGCGGTTCATAACCTTCAAGATCAATCGCCAGGTTACACTCTGTTGCAGTTTCTTCTATTGCGGCAATTAATTCTATCCAGTGCTCCAGGTGGGTCATGGGCGGTAGAAAAATCCACAATCGGTTATCTCTAGGTTGAATACACAACGCGGTCGAGGGTAAGGATTCGTCGTCTGCCTCATCATCTGCAAAGCATTGGGGTTGCTGTGGCTGTGCCAATGGTGTCACCGGTTCGAACAGTGAATAGCGTTTGGCTATGTCACCCGCAGATTTCAGGGCCTCACGTTCTTCAAAGCTGTCACGCTCAGGTTTGCCCCGTTTACGCCGCGTGAGGCTGGGAAGCGAATCCAGTGGCAGGCGATATCCCATTGAAGAGTCCCCAGGTAACAATATCAGGCGATTGCTTTTGAATGGCCATGAGGCCGAGTGCCATTGGTCGGTTTCAGTTTGCCAGGCTAATGGTATGGCATAACCAGAAATTTCATCCAGACCCGTGCTTAAAATTTTAGCAAAACGCCGGCGTTCTAAAGGATCTTTCAGATTGGCCTTACGTGGGTCAATGTCCTCGGGAAGTGAAGATTCGTAGCGTAAGTAGTGAGCAGCATCTTCATAGGCAGGCAAAATAGAGGCAGGATCCAGGTTGAGTTTGTGCATTAAACTCTGAGCAAAACGCCTTGCATCACCAATGTCTTTCTTATCAGAGACTTCAGGTGCGAGCAAGCTTGGGTCATGCCATAATGCTTGCCCGTCACGGCGAAAAAAACAGCTATACGCCCAGCGTGGTAATTCTTCACCAGGATACCATTTGCCCTGTCCATGATGTAATAAAGCCCCTGGGGCAAACTGATCACGTAAACGCAGTAATAAAGAACGTGCCAGGGCTTCTTTATGCGGACCTAATGCTGCAGTATTCCATTCAGCGCCGTCCAGATCATCAATCGAAACAAAAGTAGGTTCACCCCCCTGTGTCAACCTGACATCCTGTTGATCTAGCTCATTATCGATTTGCCCGCCCAGCTCCATAGCCTGTTGCCACTGTTTTTCAGTATAGGGTTTGGTGACACGAGGATCTTCATGAATACGTATGACACTATTATTGAAATGAAATTTAATTTCACATTGATCTATTACGCCACTGACCGGAGCTGCGGAAGCAGGATCAGGTGAACAGGCCAGCGGAATATGACCTTCACCGGCAAACATTCCTGAAGTTGGATCAAGACCCAGCCAGCCTGCACCAGGAACGAAAACTTCTGCCCAGGCATGCAAATCAGTAAAATCTACTGCAGTGCCCGAAGGGCCATCCAGCGATTTCTCATCCGCTTTTAGCTGTATTAAATAACCGGAAACAAAGCGTGCCGCCAGGCCCAAATGTCTGAGTATCTGCACCAGCAGCCAACTGCTGTCGCGACAGGAACCCAGTTGTTTTTGCAGGGTCTCCTCACATGTCTGCACGCCCTGTTCCAGGCGAATCGTATAGTTGATATGCTGCTGCAGACTCTTATTAAGAGCTACCAGGAAATTGACCGTGTCTTGAGCAGTACGGTCGATATTTGCCACATAGTCTGTCAGGCGCGGACCATGTTCGCTAATTTTTAGGTAGGGTGCGAGATCAAGAGACAGTTGTTCATCATAGTTAAAAGGCCACTCTTTAGCACTGTTCTCAATAAAAAAATCAAATGGATTAATCACCGTCATTTCGGCAATTAATTCTACGTCAATGGAAAATTCTTTAATTTTTTCCGGAAACACATAGCGGGCAACAAAATTCCCAAAAGGATCCTGCTGCCAGTTGACAAAATGATCAGCGGGTTCAACTTTCAGACTATAACTAAGAATGGGGGTTCTGGAATGGGCAGCCGGGCGTAAACGGATCAGTTGTGGTGAGAGTTTAACCAGACGGTCGTATTCATAACGGGTTTGGTGGCGAATAGCAACACGAATTGACATGGTTCCTCCGGATTGGTTGAATCCGTTTAAAACTGGGATGGCTGGTTCAGCGCATCATCGCATTTTACAAACGAGCTGCCAGGCAGCAAACAAATAGTGTGGTCAAGTTTCAGGACCTTTGTTTCTTGTAATTGTCCTTGACCGCCTGTAAATTTGGTGTATTGCGTTTCTCCCAATTGAATCTGGGTAAATTTGTGAATGCAGACTTCAGGGCCTCATTCCAGGTGTATCTTACTTCTCTTAAATATTCATCATCATCGGACATTTTGATATAGTGGTCAGTTTCAAACGAATCTTTTTCATAAACAAGTACTTCGATTGGGGCGCCCACAGTAGAATTCGAGTTAATCGTAGAGTCCATGGAGACGACAGCACATCGCGCGGCATCTTCAAGTGATGTTTTCGGATTCAGAATCCGATCAAGGATGGGTTTGCCGTATTTGCTTTCACCAATCTGCAGAAAAGGAGTTTCTTTCGAAGAGGAGATAAAATTACCTGCGGAATACAGCAGATAAATATCCGGTGGAGAACCTTCAATTTGACCACCCAGTATAAGCGACACAGACGTGTTGACCCCGGTATCCTCAGTCGAATTTTTCGCATGAGCCTGTTCTTCTTTACTGACACGGCTGACATACTTGGCTACGTCAAGCATTTTAGAGCAGTTGCACAGGTTTACGATTTCCGGGTCTTCCCTCTCGCTTTCAAGGCGATTGATAATGGCCTGGGTAGTGGCGAGGTTGCCTGCGGAGAGGATAACAAAAACACGTCCGGGGCTGGTATCGAATATGTGCATTTTACTATGCGAGTAAAGCATGTCTGCTCCCGCGCTGGTACGTGTATCAGAGCAGAAAACTAATCCATCATTGGTTGAAATACCGACACAATAGGTCATTCACACAATCCTTCCATTAAGCTAAATATATAAAGCATTTCAGTTCAGGTTAAACTACTAAATATTCATCATTATAAGCGTCCCGGTATTCTGGATAACATTGAGACCTTTAAAATTCCTAACTACTCAGCGTATCTATAAGATCGTGCTCGCCGTCAGGCATTTATTGACCCACATGGACGACTTCGGCTCCTGCCTCTCGCCTGCATTTCCACCATTCATGGTGGTCATGTAGGGAATGCAGATTATACAGGAGCAATTATCTGCCTTCCACAAATACCTGATATCAAGCACTTAGTGAGTTATTCCAGATATGCTTCTAAGTTACAAAAATATAAGTCTTTGAATTTTATATGTTTGTAACTTTTTGATGGTTAGCCTTCCTGCGGCTTGATTTGCTGAGTAGTTACTAAAATTCATTTTTAAGCGGTTTTACCGATGTACGCTATAACTCATCTGCAGCTATACGTCATTTTCAAAACCCTCATAATTATGGCCGGGTTTCAATTCTAATTCAATGAAATTAAATACATCTGCTATACTGTCGCAGAATTAACGCTCAGTATCTCTGTTCGCAGCAGAGCCAATGGGTAAATCAACGAAATTGGTTAATTATCGCATTTTTATTAATCCTACACTATCCTGTTTTGCCGTCAACTGTATGGCGTTCGCATAGACTCTGGCGTTCACAGGTTTAATGATAAACACGCAATAGAGCATAAATATTTTCACCACCATCCTGCTGCAATTGAACTGGAGATTACAAAACAATGTACACAGACCCAATACGCATAGCGTCGGCTTTTACTTATTGGCAAGTAATGAAATTCTCCTTTCTGCTGATGCTGGTATTAAACCTGACAGCCTGTGTTTCTGTTGGCCCTTCCTCTGCTAATCGTGATCAGTATGCTTATGCCAATGCGTTACGCACCGGCATGCATGAACAATTGCTATTGAACGCTGTCGCACTTCGCTACGGTGAAGGGCCGTTGTTTCTTGAAACCTCTTCGGTGATCAGTCAATATGCTCTTGAAGGCAGCGTAACTGCCGGAGCCAAATTTACCACTGGCCTGCTCAGTAATTCACAAACTCTTGGGGCGGGAGCAAAATACCGCGAACAGCCCACTATTACTTTCTCTCCCCTGACGGGCGAAAAATTTACCCGCAGTTTACTAACTCCTATTCCACCTGAGTCGCTGATCAGTATGATACAATCGGGATTCCCTTTGTCTTTCATGTTTTCTGTGGGAGTTAAAGGTATCAATGGCATTATCGCACCCAGTAAACTCAGAGTAGAACGCGCCGTCGGCAGTATGGAATTTTATGAGATTGTTGAACGCTTGCAAAAAATTCATAATTCAGGTGCGGTAGGCATGCGTATAATTAAGCAGGCTGATGGAATTTCTTCAGTACTTTTTTTTCATCATAATCCACCGGCAGAAGTACTTGATGACATCCGCTATTTAAGAACCCGACTAAGGCTCGAAACTGACCGGCCTGAATTTATCATTCGTTTCGGTTCAGTACCTCAACATGGCAATGAAATTGTCCTGCAAACTAAGTCAATGATGGAAATTCTTGCCGATATAGGAGCAGGTGCGACCATCCCACAAGAACATCTGCAGCAGGGTCGGGCACAAATCAATTCTGTCGTCTTCGAGGACGATCCGGCGGGTATAGTTATCCATTCCAGTAAAAAACAACCCAGGGACGCATTCACTGCGGTACAGTTTCGAGATTACTGGTTCTGGATAGATGACCGTGATTACACGTCCAAAATACGCTTTTCTATTATCGGTATGATGCTGTCATTAGCTGAAACAGGTGCAGTACGCAGTATACCTATTGTTACAGTACCGACGAATTAATTAAGTTGGAAGCGGCCTGTCTGCGGCACAGGTCCCAGGTTTGAATGTTTTTCAGGAAGCATCAGATTAAGTCATCTCGGGTTCTTTTTGCCCTGTCAAATACCTGCTGGAGGTAATCACCATCATCACGTTTTATAGCCCTGGTTATTTGATCCAGATCCTGAGTAAAAAGATCAATGTGTTCCAGCAGTGCATCCTTGTTTGCCAGACAAATGTCCCGCCACATCACCGGGTCGCTGGATGCAATTCGGGTAAAATCTTTAAATCCCCCGGCCGCAAAGTCAAATATTTCCTGTTTTTGATCCACCCTGGTCAATGTGTCAACCAGTGAAAATGCCAGCAAATGAGGTAAATGACTGGTAGCCGCCAGTACCCGGTCATGATGCGCATAATCCATTCTCACAACATGAGCTCCTGCTGCCTGCCAAAGACAGGTGATCAGTTTCAGGGCATCGGTGTCACTGCCCTCCAGAGGCGTGAGGATAACTCGATGGTCTTGATACAGCCCGGAAAAAGAGGCCGCTACGCCACTGTTTTCAGTTCCGGCTATAGGGTGTCCAGGGATAAAAAACGCCGGAACATAACCAAATACCTGTTTAACTGCATTGATAACATTGGTTTTGGTACTGCCGGCATCCGTAATGATAACTCCGTCTTTGAGACTGCTTTTGATTTCGCTTAAGATCTGTTTGATCGAGCCCACCGGCGTGGCAATAAATATCATATCTGCATTGTGTACTGCCGTCTTTAAATCCAGTGTATAGTCATCGATGACATTCAGGTTCACGGCCTGTTTTAAATTGTCTTCATTCCGACCGTAACCGGTAATATGCTGTACGCATCCCGCTTCTCTAACAGCACGCGCAAATGAACCGCCGATCAGGCCTACACCAATAACAGTTAAATTGTTAACTGCGCATAAACATCTGCAAGCTTCAGCAGGTCGAGAATTCACTTGCTCATAACCTTGTGTAATGCACTGATCATTCTCTGGTTTTCATCCATGGTACCTACAGATATACGCAAATGTTCAGGCATTTGATAATTAGCCACAGGTCGAACGATAACCCCTTCCGCTAGCAGTTGTGCATATATTTCGGCACTGTCTGGTCCGGTTTGCAGACAAACAAAATTACCTGCAGAAGGAATATAGGGTAAATCTGCGAGTATAAATCCGCGGGTTAGAAACTCCATTCCCTGCCAGTTCAGTTCCACAACCTGCTGTATATAATCCTGATCAGTCAGAGCAATGGCTGCTGCCTCAAGCGCCAGACTATTGTTATTAAAAGGCTGCCGCACACGATTTAGTACATCTGCAACTTCTGCTGATGATAATGCATAACCTACTCTTAAACCTGCCAGCCCATAGGCCTTGGAAAAAGTACGCGTGACCACCAAATTGGAATAATCATTCAACCAGGGTAAAACAGACTGATAATTCTCTGAAAATCCGGACTTTGGGTGAACTGCATATTCTTCATAGGCTTCATCAACTACAATCAATATATTATCAGGGACCTGATTAATAAAAGCCTTCAGAGCTGCAGCGCCCAGACAGGTTCCAGTAGGATTATTGGGGTTGGCAATAAAAATCAGCCTGGTATTATCATTTATAGCCTTTAACATGGCATTTAAATCATAACCCCACGCCATCGCTTCTGTGACCACCGCCGTAGCCCCGACTGCCTGGGTGACAATGGGATAAACCGCAAAGGCATATTGGGAAAATATGACTTCATCCCCGGGCCCGGCAAAAGCTCTGGCAAGTAATTCCAGAACATCATTGGATCCATTCCCTAAGGTGATCTGAGAAATATGGATCGATAACATGTCTGCCAGTCGGTTTTTTAACCCAAATCCGTTTCCATCAGGATAACGGGACAATTCAGCAGGCCTGGAGAGTATTTTTGCCAGATGTGCCGTTACTTTCGGACTCGGTCCCAAAGGATTTTCATTAGAGGCAAGCTTGACGGCGTCAGTAATACCGTACTCACGTTCCAGTTCCTCTATAGGTTTGCCTGGCTGGTAAGCCTGAAGCTTGCGCACCCCGGGAACCGCTAGCTGAGTAAAATTTATCATTATTTATAAAACCGCTTTGGGGTAGGAACCTAAAATTTTAAGTAAGCTGGCTTCTTTTTTAATTTCTTCAAGTGCTTTTTTTACCGCAGTCTGTGACAGATGTCCGTCTATATCGACAAAAAATAAATATTGCCACAAACCACTTCTGGAAGGTCGTGATTCAATGCGTGTCATGGACAGGCCATTATCTGCAATGGGTTTTAGCAAACTTTGCAAAGCACCTGGTTTATTAGCAGCCGTAAACATAATAGACGTTTTATCAAAACAGATCGTATCCTCCAATTGGCTGCAGCTCGATTCTACATTCTGTTTACCCAGAATGATAAAGCGGGTGGTATTATTGGGTTCATCTTCAATATTCTCTGCAACGATGGCCAGTTTATATATTTCAGCAGCGGCACTACTGCCAATGGCCGCTGCGCCGCTTTCAGTTGCGGCCATTTTTGCCGCTTCAGCATTACTGTTAACAGCTATACGTTCTATCTCCGGTAGTTGACGATCAAGCCATTCACGACACTGGGCCAGAGACTGCTGATGGGAATAAATCTTTGTGATGGTTGATAAATCGGCTGTCTGGCTCATGAGATATTGATGAATTCGCAGAGTCACTTCACCGCATATTTTTAAGGGTGATTCAATCAGCATATCCAGTGTATGGCTGATCACGCCTTCCGTGGAGTTTTCTACCGGAACCACGCCATAATGACAGGAACCTGCATCTACTTCACGAAAGACTTCATCAATTGTGGTCAACGGTATGGTATTAATAGAGTGACCAAAGTGTTTCAGAGCAGCTGCCTGAGTAAAGGTTCCCTCTGGTCCCAGAAAAGCAATCTTCAGCGGCATTTCCAGAGCAAGGCAGGCAGACATGATCTCCCTGAACAGTCGGGCAACTTCTTCATTACTCAGGGGACCGGTGTTGCGTGCCATAACCCTGCGCAGCACCGCAGCTTCGCGTTCAGGACGATAAAATAATATCGCTTCGCCTGCTTTTACGCCGGTCTGCTTAACTTCCGCGACCTGCTGTGCACAACGAGCACGTTGATTTAATAATGTCTGTAACTGCTCATCAATGGAATCAATTTGGTCACGCAGCATTGAAAGTGATTGTAGATCCTGACTCAATTATTTTTCCTTTAAATCAAAGTATAATCCTGTTGTCATCAATGCAAATCATCAATAGTGCTGTTCAGCTGCATTAGTTAGCTGAGCACGCGAACAGAGAGTACCCCTTTAATGGCCCGCACAGCTTCAACCACCTTATCATTGATCTCATTGTTAACATCAACGATAGTATAAGCCAGTTCGCCTTTGGATTTATTGACCATATCCAGAATATTTAATCCAGCATCAGCCAGCACGGATGAAATCTGGCCTACCATATTGGGAACATTACTATTGGCAATAGTCAGGCGGATACCCTGTCCCCGAGGCATGCGGACGTCAGGAAAGTTAACCGACAGCTTTATGTTTCCATGCTCAAGATAATCACGTACATTTTTGGTAACAATAATCGCGCAGTTATCTTCAGCGTCCTGCGTAGATGCCCCCAGATGCGGCAAGGTGACTACATTGGGAATATTTTTCAGTGTGTTATTTGGAAAATCATTAACATAGCCATAAAGATCGCCACTCTTAAGGGCTGCTGCCATGGCCTTATCATCGATAATACCCGAACGGGCAAAATTGAGGATTATAGCGCCTTTCTTTAAAAGTTTAATCCGATCAGCATTGAGCATGTTTTTAGTGACATCAATCAGGGGAACATGAAATGTCATAAAATCAACCTGCCCTAACATTTCATCAAAACTGATTGCCTGTTTCACATTGGATGAAATTTTCCAGGCACTTTCTACCGTTATTCCAGGATCAAAACCTATGACTTCCATACCCAGCAATTCCGCCATATTGGCAACAGCCCTGCCAATAGCCCCTAGTCCTACGACACCCATGGTTTTTCCAGGTAATTCAAACCCGCCAAACTGTTTTTTTCCGGCTTCCACCGCTTTACTGATGTATTCATCAGAACCCTCCAGATTGCTGGCAAATTGCCAGGCAGGTGCAATATGCCGGCAGGACATTAACATCCCGGCCAGTACCAGTTCTTTAACCGCGTTTGCATTAGCACCGGGAGCATTGAAAACCGGTATCCCCAGGTCACTCATTTTATCTACAGGAATATTATTGACACCAGTACCTGCCCGTCCAACTGCTTTTAAACTAGCAGGTATTTCCATATCATGCATTTTAAAGGAGCGCAGTAAAATGGCATCTGGATGCTGGATTTCAGAAGCTACTTCATAATGATCTCTGGGTAATTCCTCAAGACCAGCCAGCGAAATATTATTCAGGGTAAGAATTTTATTCATATTGATTGTCCATATAGTATTCGAATAAGTTCAGTCTATAGATTAACTATTGGCCTGAGCAAAATCATTCATAAAGTCAACCAGTGCATCAACTCCTGCTACAGGCATGGCATTATAAATGCTGGCGCGCATGCCGCCGACCGAACGATGTCCTTTTAAGGTTTTAAGTCCCCTGTCAGCAGCCTGTTCGAGGAAAGCCGCATCCAGATCAGCGTTTTTTAAGGTAAACGGAACATTCATCCAGGAACGATACCGCTTCTCAACCGGGTTATCAAAAAAATCAGCAGCATCAATTGCAGCATACAGTTTGGCTGCCTTTAGCTGATTGATTCTGCCCATTTCTTCAATGCCGCCATTTTCAAGCAGCCACTGAAATACCAGTCCAGCCATATACCAGCTGTATGTGGGGGGAGTGTTATACATAGAGTCATTATCGGCGTGGGTTTTATAATTCATCATCGCCGGAACTGAATCAGTCGCCATACCGATTAAATCATCACGAATAATAACCAGAGTTAAGCCTGCAGGCCCCACATTTTTCTGTGCGCCGGCATATATCAGACCGAATTTTGATACATCAACTGGGCGTGACAATATGGTTGAAGACATATCAGCAACCAGGGGAACCGTTCCCGTATCAGGTATATAATCGAATTCTACGCCGCCAATAGTTTCATTGGGTGTGTAATGAACATAGGCCGCATCAGGATTCAGGCTCCAGGTGGAAAATTCCGGAACCGTTGTGAAGGCGGAATCTTCAGACGTAGCAGCGACATTCACATCACAGAAGCGTCGGGCTTCAGCTATCGCTTTTTTTGACCACATGC
The DNA here is from genome assembly GCA_963836005.1 of uncultured Gammaproteobacteria bacterium. Lineage (GTDB taxonomy): Bacteria > Pseudomonadota > Gammaproteobacteria > GRL18 > GRL18 > CAWIHS01. The sequence continues at coordinate 181,940 of CAWIHS010000001.1, forward strand.
CGGTATTGATATAATCGGCGCTCTGCTTATTACCCAGAAGATTCATAGGTATGGCAGCAAACTGACTGCTGGCACCTCCCTGAAGAAACAGAATTTTATAATTATCAGGGATCGACAGAATAGTTCTCAAGTCTGCTTCTGCTCTGGATGCAATAGACATAAAGGCCTTACCACGATGGGACATCTCCATAACAGACATCCCTTCATCGCCCCATTCAAGCATTTCTTCACTGGCTTTTTTAATCACCGCTTCAGGTATCATTGCCGGACCGGCGCTAAAATTATAAACTCGAGACATTTTGTATCCTTTAATTAAATAAATTTTCTGCTATTTTTTAGCTCATTCTTAGAAACTATCGCCTGAAATACAGGCGTCATTATTCTGTTGGGGTTTCGTCTACTGTTTGACCTTCTGCATCATCTTCATCTTCATCTTCATCTGCATCAATAATAGTTTCACAAACTCGTTCTATTTCAACCAGTTTTTCATTTTTGGTCAAACGAATCAAGCGCACGCCCTGGGTGTTACGCCCTACTACAGATATTTCGCTAGAACGAGTTCGAACCACGGTACCACCATCAGTGATCAGCATAATCTCATCGCTCTCTTCTAACAGACAGGCACCTACCATGGCGCCATTACGCTCAGAGGTTTTAATGGCGAGAACTCCCATACCGCCACGGCCTTTGACGGGATATTCAGAAATTCTGGTACGTTTACCATATCCATTTTCAGTAGCCGCCAGAACGTAATTTGCAGCATCGTCTTGCGCTGCATTTTCTGCTTCGTGTTCAGGCACCACGATTAATGAATTAACCTTATGTCCATCCGTTAATTTAATCCCCCGAACCCCCGTGGCCGTTCTTCCCATGGAACGAATATGTTTTTCATTAAAACGAATAGCCTTGCCTTCCGTGGTAAACAACATGACATCCTGCTGACCATCTGTGAGCGCTACATTAACCAGCTCATCACCTTCACGCAATTCGACTGCACGTATACCATTAGCTCGCGGACGTGAATATTCAAGCAGGGCGGTTTTTTTGACTGTTCCAGAACTGGTAGCCATGAGCAGGTATTTGCCAGCTTCAAATTCCTTGATGGGAAGAATGGCGTTGACTTTTTCATTTTCAGAGAGAGGCAGCAGGTTAATGATCGGGCGTCCTCTGGAACCTCGGCTGGCCACAGGCAATTCATAGACCTTTTTCCAGTAGACTTTACCTGCATTAGTGAAACAGAGGATCATGTCGTGGCTTGAGGCGACAAACAGTTTGTCAATAAAATCCTCTTCTTTCATGGAGGTGGCCGATTTCCCTTTGCCGCCGCGACGTTGTGCAGAATAATCAGCCAGAGGCTGTGTTTTGACATACCCCTCATGTGATAAAGTAACCACACGATCTTCTTCAGTTATCATATCGGCCAGGGTTAAATCATCCACGGATTCCCTAATTTCAGTTCGCCGTTCATCGCCATATTGGGTTCTAATTAAATCCAGCTCATCGCGAATCACACCCATTAATACTTCAGTACTGCCGAGGATAGTCAGATACCATTCAATTTGTTTGATAATTTCTCTGTATTCGCTGACAATTTTTTCTATCTCCAGCCCTGTCAGCCGATGCAGACGCAAATCCAGGATCGCCTGAGCCTGAATCGGTGACAGGTGATAAGCACCATTATGCAGACCGAATTGGGGTTCCAGATCCTCCGGTCGTGAAGCCTCACCGCCTGCGGATAATAGCTCACTCACCAGACCAGGTTCCCAGTTGGTTGCAAGGAGTTTTTCCTTGGCTTCAGCAGGATTGGCTGATGCTTTGATAAGCTTGATCAATGGATCTATATTGGCCAGAGCAACGGCCTGACCTTCAAGGATATGCGCCCTGCCCCTGGCTTTTCTTAATTCATAAACGGTTCGGCGATTGACGACTTCACGTCTATGCAGAATAAAGGCTTCTATCAGCTGTTTCAAATTGAACAGCCTGGGCTGCCCCTCAATCAGAGCGACGATGTTGATCCCAAAAACATTCTGCATGGCAGTATGCTTATAGAGATTATTTAATACGACATCTGTCTGATCACCGCGTTTTATTTCAATAACCATACGCATGCCGTCTTTATCTGACTCATCACGCAGCTCGGAAATACCCTCAATTTTCTTTTCCTTGACCAGCTCAGCAATACGTTCAATCAGACGTGCCTTGTTGACCTGGTAGGGTAATTCCGTAACAACAATACGTTCACGGTTATTATTAAACTCTTCAATTTCAGTTCGGGCCCGGACTTTAATTCGCCCGCGTCCTGTATGGTAGGCCTCATGAATGCCTCGCTCCCCGTTAATAATGCCTGCTGTGGGAAAATCAGGGCCGGGAATGTAATTTATCAGTTCTGGAATGCTGATCTGCGGATTATCAATATAAGCCAGACAGGCATTGATGACTTCAGTTAAATTGTGCGGCGGAATATTGGTAGCCATACCCACAGCAATGCCAGATGAGCCATTGATCAGTAAGTTGGGTATTTTGGTAGGCAGAACGACCGGTTCAAATTCAGACTCATCATAGTTGGGAATAAAATCGACGGTTTCCTTGTCGATATCAGCCAGTAATTCGTGCGAGATTCTGGCCATTCTAACTTCGGTATAACGCATCGCAGCAGGTGAATCACCATCTACAGAACCAAAGTTACCCTGTCCATCTACAAGCATATAACGCAGCGAAAAATTCTGCGCCATGCGCACAATAGTATCGTATACGGCTGTATCACCGTGAGGATGGTATTTACCCAGCACATCACCCACGATACGAGCAGATTTTTTATACGGCTTGTTCCAGTCCATGCCCGTTTCATGCATCGCATAAATGACACGACGATGTACTGGTTTCAGACCATCTCGAACATCGGGAAGTGCGCGTCCTACAATCACGCTCATGGCGTAATCCATATAGGACTGTTTCATTTCCTCCTCAATATTTATATGAAGGACTTCTTTTGCAAAATCTGCCATTAACTATCCGTATTGTTATTCCAGAGTGTGCCTGATTTGATTAAATTTCTGCTCACAGGCAAGGGCCAGAAAAGAGCAATATTCTAGCACATTTAATGGCAATATGTGCTGCCTACGAAGAGAAAACAGGGCATATTTTCTAATTTGACATCAAAGTATTCATTTTCTGACTATCTGGCTCCAGGACCACGCCTTTTTCAGTCACAATAGCATCAACCAGAGAGGCGGGTGTAACATCAAAAGCAGGATTCCAGGCATCAGCGCCTTTAGCAGCAACAGGCTTACCTGAAATTTTCAGTACTTCATCAATGCAACGTTCTTCAAGAGGAATGTCATTGCCGCTTTTAATATTCATATCAATGGTCGATGTTGGAGCAACGACCATAAACTTTATACCATGGTGACGTGCCAGAACCGCCAGTGCATAGGTGCCGATTTTATTAGCCACATCACCATTTGAAGCAATGCGATCTGAGCCGACAATGATCCATTGTATCGGCTCCTGGCCGACCTTACTGGTCTTCATCAGATGCGCAGCAGCACCTTCGACCAGGATAGAGACTGGAATATTATCATGCACCATTTCCCAGGCAGTTAAACGGGCACCCTGCAGCCAGGGTCTGGTTTCGTCGGCAAAAACCCGGCTGATTTTTCCAGCCGCGTATGCACTGCGAATAACCCCTAAAGCAGTGCCATAGCCGCCTGTTGCTAATGCCCCTGCGTTACAATGTGTTAAAACCGCTGTTTTGCTGCTAATTAACTCAGCTCCCAGCTGACCCATTTTAAGATTTGCAGCAATATCATCTGCGTGTATCTGCTTTGCAATGGCCAGTAAAGAGGCAACTGGATCGGCTACAGCGAGCCCATTGATCACCTCCTTCATCAAATCAATAGCCCAGAAAAGATTGACTGCCGTCGGACGTGATTGGGCCAATAAATCAAGATCGGCCTGCAGCAGCGATTTCCATTGAACCTTATCCTGCTGAAAGCGGTTTCTGGCAGCAATTACAATACCATAAGCAGCCGTGATACCGATGGCTGGAGCACCGCGCACAACCATATCACTGATGGCTCTGGCCACTGATTCAATATCTGTTAATCGGAGATACGTAAGCGTACCCGGCAGCAAACGTTGATCCAGTAATTCCAGGTTATCATCTTTCCAGATAATGGGTTTAATCGAATCATGTATTGCCCTTGAATCATTAATCATAATCATCCTTTGTCCTGCTTTTCGTTTGCATTATTTAATCATTACATGCTATATCTATAAAAACCTGGTCACTGTTAAGCGAATATCTCTCATTTCTGTATAAGTGATTGCTGTCAGGTGATTGTGCAGGTACTACTCGGTACAGGAGCTGCGCTGTTAAGTTTCACCTGTTTATACTCTAAGAGTATACATGGAACAATGAACTGCCGAGAAGACGTCAGTATACCATTAACGCAAAACCCAAGAGAATCATCAGTGCAACACGCAGATTCAATAATACATGCCGGCTGGATCATTCCAGTTGAACCTGATCAAACAGTTCTGAAACATCACTCACTGGTAATCCGTCACGGCCTTATTCTGGATATTCTGCCTACCCGTCAATGCCAGCAAAAATATTCTGCAAACATCGAAGATTGTTTGCTGAATCATATTTTAGTGCCGGGATTTGTAAATACCCACACTCATGCAGCCATGAATTTGTTAAGAGGTTATGCTGATGATCTACCACTAATGCAGTGGTTATCTGAACACATCTGGCCGGCAGAAAAGCAATGGGTTGATTATGAATTTGTGCAGCAGGGAACTGAACTGGCAATAGCTGAAATGCTGCGCAGTGGAACAACAACTTTTAATGATATGTATTTTTTCCCGGACGCGGCGGCTAAAGCAGTCCATCAAACAGGCATCAGGGCTGTTATGGGCCTCATTATCATCGATTTTCCCTCAGCCTGGGCGCAAGATAGTGAAGAATACCTGCATAAGGGACTAGAGGTACATGAACAATATCGTCATCACCCGTTGATCAGCACAACTTTAGCTCCGCATGCACCCTACACCGTTGGTGATGAATCCTTGCAAAGGGTTAAAACCTATGCTGCGGAGCTGGATATTCCCATTCATATTCATTTGCATGAAACCAGAGATGAAGTCGAACAGGCAGTAAAAAATTCTGGCGCACGCCCCATTGAACGTCTTCGGCAGCTGGATTTGTTATCCCCAAGATTGCTCGCAGTGCACATGACACAGCTGCAAGATGATGAAATTCAACTACTCAAGGAACATGAAGTCAATGTTATACATTGCCCTGAATCAAATTTGAAACTGGCCAGTGGCTTCTGTCAGGTGCACAGTCTGCTTGAACGTAGTATCAATGTAGCCATTGGAACAGACGGTGCGGCAGCTAATAATGATCTGGATATGCTGGGTGAAATGCGCTCTGCTGCCTTACTGTCCAAAGCAGTCGCACAAGATGCCGCAGCTGTACCCGCATTTACTGCACTTAAAATGGCTACTCTCAACGGCGCCATAGCTCTGGGTCTGGATACAATAACCGGTTCACTGGTCAACGGAAAAGCTGCCGATATCACAGCAATTGAGCTGAACAGTATCGAATCTCTTCCTCTCTATAATCCAGTCTCTCAGTTAGTCTACTCCAGCTGTAGAGATCAGGTGACCGATGTCTGGGTTCAGGGCAAACATCTTTTGAATAAACGCAGATTAACGACCCTGGATGAACAACAATTGTTAATCACGGTTGAACATTGGCAAAATAAAATACTTAATACAAATTCAAAACAGGCTAATTAAAACTGATCATCTGGCTCATCACAGCTAATGCTGTCACTGGATTTTAGGCTGTCAATCACTGATAATATCGCTTCATACCTAGGTACTTAAGGATAATTGAGTGTTTGTGGAAGAAGTTTTTATAGCCATGGACGGCTATAAAAAGCCTACATGGAAGTATTTACGGCGTCTTCTGGAACAAATACTCGATTATCCGCACCTGATTTTGCTTAAGTACCTACCTATGAATATCGCTTAACACTTCATTGGGTATTCAAGCATGACTCAAACTGTCGCAGCACAGAAAAATATCGATACAAACGAAATCGCCAAATTTGAAGCAATAGCATCCCGCTGGTGGGATCCACAGGGTGAATTCAAACCTCTGCACGCCTTAAACCCTGCACGCCTGGAATATATTCTGCAGCGCAGCGGGAGCCTGAGAGGAAAAAAAGTGCTCGACGTCGGCTGCGGCGGCGGCATTTTGTCCGAAAGTATGGCTAAAGAAAACGCTGATGTGACCGGCATTGATATGGGTGAGGCTAATTTGTCGGTGGCGAAAATGCATCTTTTTGAATCCGGGCTCAGTGTTAACTACCGGAAGATAACCGTAGAAGAACTGGCAGAACAGCAAACTGGAAAATTTGATGTTGTGACCTGTCTGGAAATGCTTGAACATGTACCCGATCCAGGTTCCATTATCCATGCCTGCAAACAACTGCTCAAACCAGACGGTCATTTGTTTTTTTCCACCGTAAACCGTAATTTAAAATCCTATGCACTGGCTATTATTGGTGCTGAATATATTTTGAATATACTGCCCAGAGGAACCCACGACTTTAAAAAATTTATCCGCCCGTCAGAAATGGATCAATGGATAAGAGAGGCTGGGTTGAAAACGCAAGCTCTTTGCGGAATGACCTATAACCCATTAACCGGCAGTTGCGTTCTCAGTAATGACATAGATGTTAATTACCTGATGCATGTCAGACACTGCGATTAGTAATCGCCTGGGTTATTGTACATGATAAAAGCTGTGCTTTTCGATCTCGACGGTACATTTGCTGATACTGCACCGGATCTGGCCTATGCGCTTAACCAGGTATTGCTGCAGGAGAACCTCCGCGCACTGCCTTACGAGCAGATCCGGCCGGTAGTTTCTCATGGCGGTATGGCGCTGATCAAACTGGGCTTTAAAAACGTGTCCCCTGAAAGTTCAGATTTTGAACGGCTGCGTCAGGACTTGCTGGACATCTATAAAAATAATATCTCTCGACATACCAGGCTTTTTGCAGGCATGGATCACCTGCTTGATCGACTGGAAAAAACCAATATACAATGGGGTATTGTAACCAACAAGCCGTCCTGGTTAACGGATCCCCTGATGTCTGATCTGGGTTTAAGCCAGCGAGCTGCTGTGATCGTTAGCGGGGATACCACCGTTGAAAGAAAACCGCATCCTTTGCCTCTGCTTTATGCCTGTGAACTAATGCAGTGTGAACCGGAGGAATGCCTTTATATTGGTGATGCTGAACGGGACATTATTGCCGGCAACAGGGCCGGCATGAAAACGATTGCGGCAATGTTTGGTTATATAGAAGAAACTGACAACCCTGAAAACTGGGGTGCTGATGCCATGATCAATAAACCGCTGGATATTGAAAAACACCTCTAAATCAGGCTATATGAGCAATCCGTTACTCGCAGAATCTTATGCTCATTGCCTGGACATAGCCCGCAATCACTATGAAAATTTTCCTGTGGCCTCACGTTTTCTGCACAAAAACCTTCGCGCGCCAATCAGTGTTGTCTATGCGTTTGCACGAAATGCTGACGATTTTGCAGATGAGGGGGAATTAAGTCCCAGCCAGCGACTGGCGTATCTGGATAACTATTCGTCTGAACTGCAAAAAATCGAATTGAATGAAGCAAGTCACGAACCTGTATTTATTGCCTTAAAAGATGTCATCAATCGGTATCATATCCCCCTGCTCTTATTTCATGATCTGCTGCAGGCTTTTAGAACAGATGTCAGCAAAAAACGCTATCAGACTTTTTCTGATTTACTGGATTACTGTCGTTTGTCTGCCAATCCTGTGGGCAGGATCCTGCTGTATATACACCAGTCTCAATCAGCATCAACAATTGTTACGGACAGGAACCTTGTCAGTTCCGATGCTGTTTGCACCGGCCTGCAATTGATTAACTTTTTTCAGGATATCGCCCAGGACTATACTGAAAACAGGCGAATTTATCTCCCTCTAGAGGATATGCAACGTTTTAATGTAGCTGAAAGTGATCTGGCCAGAAAAATTAATGATTTTAATACCCAGGCATTAATGAAATTTCAGCTGCAACGAGCAAGAACCATTTACCAGCAGGGCAAGCCGCTATGTCGCAATCTGTCCGGCAGATTTGGCTTTGAAATACGAATGATTTATGCCGCCGGTGACAGAGTTTTACATAAACTTGAACTTCATACCGCTGATATTTATGCCAGACCAAGGCTAAATTATGCTGATAAACTGGCGATTATCAGGCACGCCATATTAAGTTGATGAACAAGTGAACAGACTATCAATCCGACAAATAATATTCTACGGTTGAAACCACCCGGATGCGTTTGATATGCGGGTTGTTATTATCCCTGGCCGTAATACTGAACTGCCCTTGAGAAGCCCGTTTGATTTTGCCTAATCTGCTTTGTGAATCTTCTGCAAATTTTAAAGCCACGGCTCTGGCTTTAGTCGTTGCCTGCTCGATCATCATCGGTTTGATTTGATTCAGACGGTTAAAAAGATACTCCGTTCTGGTCTGATAACCATCCCCGGTAAAAGCAATGCCCTGTTTACCCAGTTGCGCCAAATTGCTCATAATAGAGCGTATCTTGTCAATATTGGCAGAATATACAGTGACCGTCTGAACGGCAGAATATCTATATTCCGGCGCAGCTGAATTGTTGAATCTCTGGGCAGATTTATCGGTGATCACTGGAACCGATAAAGAGACTTCTGCAGCATCAACTCCCTGCTGTTCAAGAAACGTCCTGATTTTAACAGTACTGTTTTCAATAGCGGTGTATAAAGCTGTTAACTCATTACTGGCCACTGTAAACTGAATAGGCCAAATCACAATATCTGCAGGATATTCTGCTTCCGCCAGCCCTTTGACTGTCACTGATCGATCATATTCCTTGAAAGTGCTTACCGCCTGGCCCAGCAGATATCCCAACGAACTAAACCCCAGAAAGATAAAAAAGCCCAGGGTTAAAGCGTTATGTTTATTGTACATAGTTGTTTTCCTGATTTTGTATGATCTGAAATGTCAATGTCGAACCACGATATGGAGCCTGCACAAGTGTTTTGACTGCTGCAAACGTTAAATAATAGTTCCAATAGGATAAAAAAAATTAATGGAGTAGTTTACTTGGTGAAATGTAACCAATGTCACATCAATAACTGCATATTTATATATAATAATATTATTATTTAATAATTAATATCAAATTTGGAGATTTTATGAAAACACTAACTAGTGCGATTTTATTCTCGCTCATAACAACAGCAACAGTCAATGCTGAACAGGCTGCAGTTCTCGATACGGAACTGTATGACTGTAATTTTGCCGCTGAAACAGCTCAGCATGCGGTTGAAAATAAAGCCTCAGGCATAACCATTAATGAGTTTTTAAAACTTGCTAAAGACATACCACCCAGTTATCAGAAGGAGTTTTATATCAACTTTACAGCCCTGGGTTACCGGTATGATAATCAGCAGCAGGCATTTGATGCGGCCTACCAGATGTGTACCAGTCATAAAGCCAGAGGTTAATCAAGGCTCTAAAAACCTGTTAAGCCCTGTTCATATACAGGGGCTTAACAGGTTTTGGTTTTAAAATATTTTAGCGATAGCGCTAAGCAATGATCAGGACAAAAACTATCGTGAGTCTCAAACATATTGTCCGGCACAAAAACCCGATGACCATGCCCACTGGAAATTATATCCTCCAAGATGCCCGGTAACGTCAACTACCTCTCCGATAAAAAAAAGACCTTCTACCTTTTTACTTTGCATGGTTTTAGATGACAGTTCCTGTGTATCAATACCTCCCACAGTAACTTCCGCGACTCGATAACCTGCTGTTCCAGACGGCCAGAATGCCCATTGCTGAAAACAGCTGGAGACGTGCTTTAGCTGCTCATCATTATATTGTTTGAGGGGTAAATTTATGCTGTTTAATTCACAAACCTTGTCTACAAAACGAGCAGGTAATAATTGAGAAAGTATATTCTTGGGTAATGAATTCGCCTTGATGGTTTGTTGTTCCAGCAGCCAGAAATAGAGATCGAGCCTGGGCAGAACATTAATCATAATCGGCCCGCCTGCCTGCCAATATGAAGAAATTTGTAATACTGCGGGTCCGCTGATGCCTGTATGAGTAAATAATATATTTTCGGTAAAATTTTGACTGTTATGACTGACTTCAGCTTCAACAGAAATACCAGCTAGTGAGTTAAAGTTTTTACGATCCCTGTCATTATAAGTCAAGGGAACCAGTCCTGGTCGAGTGGGAACCACATGTACAGCAAATTGACGAGCTAATCGCAGACCCAGGTCGCTGGCTCCCATTTTGCGCACGGATAGTCCACCCGTAGCAATGACCAGAGATTGCGCGCAGTAATTGCCTGTTGAAGTCTCGATCTTAAATAAAGTATCGCGCTGAACAGAACCAATATCACAATTTAACTGAATAGTAACACGATGCTTTGTACATTCAGCTAATAGCATCTTTACTATATCTCTGGCACTGCGGTCACAGAATAATTGCCCCAGAGTTTTCTCATGCCAGGGAATATCATATTCAGCTAAAAGTGCCAGAAAGTCATAATTTTGAAAACGTGATAATGCCGATTTACAAAAGTGAGGGTTTTGTGAAAGATAATATTCAGCGCTGATATTGTAATTGGTAAAATTACAGCGTCCTCCCCCGGAAATCAGTATTTTCTTGCCGATTTTTTCGGCATGATCCAGTATCATGACCTGTCGTCCGCGTTTACCGGCCTCAATCGCACACATCAACCCTGCGGCACTGGCCCCGATAATCAGCACATCATAATTTTTCATATAAAGATAAATTAGGTTAGAATTAGCCTGCTTAGAATAACAAATAATCCTGAATAACTCAGTTTAATCGTATCTAAAGCACCACAGGTGTTGAAGATACATGACTTTACAGGTTATTTTAGGTTTAACTGCTGCCCCACTCCTACGAGTGAATCCAGAATGTTCTAATAAAGCCTCCGGCCACTCAATAACTGATTTCAGTTCATTGGATACTCCTGGCAGGTTTAACTGATTTATTGAGGATAATGATTGTTTATGTCTGAACTTGAAAATCGTGTTGTAGAGCTGGAAATCAAAATTTCACATCAGGAACATACCATTGAAGAATTGAATCAAATGGTAATAACATTGCAACAGCACAATGATTTATTACAGCAGAAACAAAAAATTATCCAGCAAATGATTGTCGCTCTGCAGGATACCGCTCAAAAAGAAAACGCCGACCCCCCACCGCCGCATTATTAGCCCATGCATCCCTGTGTCTGTGTATAAAAGACAATGTCATATTTCTCGCTATACTCTAAATTATGACTAAACAGGAATCATTCGATTTTATCCAGTCCAGCATCAATATCGCTGCCAGTCTGTTAATAGTGGTTATTGGCACCATTGTGCTGGCTATTGTGATTATTTATCTGCTGGATATCACCCAAAGCAAACAGGCGCTGCGAAAAAATTATCCGGTAGTCAGTCATTTTCGCTATTTTTTTGAAAAGCTGGGAGGCTTTTTTCGTCAATATTTTTTTCTATGGACCGTGAAGAAATGCCGTTTAACCGGGCGCAACGTTCCTGGGTGTATCGCGCAGCCAAAGATATCGACACCACTACAGCATTTGGTTCTACCCATGATTTAACCATCACCGGTTCACATTTGTTCGTCAACACCCCTTTTCCAACGCTGGGCAAAGATGCGACTGGAATAAAGCCCATTATCATTGGAGCCGGGTGTAAACACCCGTATCAGGCCAAATTACTGTTCAATATTTCAGGCATGTCCTTTGGCGCCCTGTCCAGACCGGCAATTAAGGCGTTATCACATGGCGCCAAACTGGCTGGCTGCTGGCTTAACAACGGTGAAGGCGGGTTATCTCCTTTTCATCTCCAGGGCGGTTGCGATCTGGTCTTTCAGATAGGCACTGCCAAATACGGGGTAAGAGACAAGGCCGGTAATTTCAGTGATGAGAAATTACGTCTGCTAAGCGACCGGGAAGAAGTCAAAATGTTTGAAATCAAACTCAGTCAGGGTGCCAAACCGGGTAAAGGCGGTATCTTGCCGGCCAACAAGGTGACCGCAGAAATCGCTGACATACGCGGCATCCCGGAAGGCGAGCCATCTATCAGCCCAAACCGTCATGAAGATATTAGCTCTAATTCTGAGTTACTGGACTTAATAGAACATATTCGTCATGTCACAGGCAAGCCGGTTGGTTTCAAGTGCGTTATCGGCAGTTATGGCTGGCTGGAAGATTTGTTCAATGAAATTAAAGCCCGAGGTGCTGGCTGCGCGCCTGACTTTATCACTATCGACAGCGCTGATGGCGGAACCGGCGCCGCACCGGTAAGTCTGATGGATTACATGGGACTCAGTATTCGTGAAAGCCTGCCTATTGTGGTTAATAAGCTTATCGAGCATCAGCTTAAAGAACGCGTTAAGGTGATCGCTTCCGGTAAACTGATCAATCCTTCAGATGTTGCCTGGGCTTTATGTGTAGGGGCTGACTTTATTGTTTCTGCACGTGGTTTTATGTTTACACTGGGCTGTATCCAGGCCATGCATTGCAATAAAAACACCTGTCCAACCGGTATTACCACTCATAATCCACGCCTGCAGCAGGGTCTTGATCCGAATCTCAAGGCGGCCAGAGTTCAGCATTATGTCAAAAACATGCTGCATGAAGTCGGTGTCATTGCCCACTCCTGCGGCGTACGAGAACCACGCGAATTAACCAGGCACCATTGTCGAATTATACAGGATGATGGCAAGTCAATTTTTCTGGATGAGTTATACCCTATTCGAGAATCACGCAGAACGTCAAAACAGCGGGGCGTGTCATCATAAATTTAAGCACTCATTGAGCATATATTTTTCTGCCAATGATTTTGCTAATGTAAAAAGTCCGTGATACACTGCCCTATTGGTTAAAAATCATCTGGCAGAAGTTAGATTTATTCTATTAATTCAAGACACTAGCATAGATACAGAGGTATGTACCACAGGTATGCACTTAAGCAACAGGTGTATAGATAAGCATGCATTTATTGACCCGCATGGACGACTTTGGCTCCACCCTCCGGCCATGCATCCCACCATTCCATACTGGTCATGTGGGAAATCCAGCTTATGCCTGCAGCAACTAGCTGTCCAGAATACGCCCTGGATACCTCCATCTCCATGCAGGTTTGATGTCATCACCAGTATCGGGATGATGAAACAGTAGATACTTTGGGGCGAAATTCACAAACTTATCTACACCCTTGAGCAGTATCAGCTAAAGAAATGACACAACTTTTAATTAACCACTAAATAATTGTTCTTAAAAGGTGTTCATTAAGCACAAGAACCTGTGATGTATCATTTCGGAATTTGATGCTAATACGAGCGAAATGAGGTATTACAGGGTCTTGTGCGATGCCTCAATACGATGGCCACTATTTCCGAACAGCTATTTAGAACTAAAGCAGTATTTTCATGAAAAAACCTGTTATTGTCATCGGCATTGGAGAAATGTCAGGTGTTTTTACCCGCGCTCTGCTTCGCAGCGGTTATCCTGTTTATCCGCTCACCCGTGACATCAGTATAGATGACATGCAAAACACCGTTAAGGAAGTAGAAATGGTGCTGGTAGGCGTAGGAGAAAAAGATCTGGATCCGGTTTTAGAGCAAATACCTGAAAGCTGGAAAGATAAAGTCACTCTGCTGCAAAATGAACTCTTGCCGCATGACTGGGAAAAGCATCACTTGCTTGATCCCACGGTAATTTCTGTCTGGTTTGAAAAAAAACCGGGGCAGGACTTCAAAGTGCTGGTACCCTCCCCCGTGATGGGACCCAAAGCTAAAATAATTATTGCAGCGCTGGCGCAGCTGGGCATACCGGCCTGGGAAGTCAGCAATACCGAAGATATGCTGTTCGAGCTGGTGCGGAAAAACCTGTATATTCTGACCACCAACATCGCCGGGCTTGAAGTAGGCGGGGATGTCAACTCACTTTGGCATGAGCACCGGGACCTGGCGCTCAAGGTTATGGATGATGTACTGACTATTCAAAATCACCTCACAAATCAGGAGCACGATCGTGAAAGGCTGATAGAAGCCATGGTGGAGGCCATTAATGGTGATCTATCACATCAGTGTATGGGGCGCTCTGCGCCGACCAGATTGCAAAGAGCATTGGAATACTCCCACATAAATAAATTGAAAGTCAATGAGTTAGAATTGATTTCTAAAAATAACCTCAATTAACTTTTTGGTTTTTCAGGATTTCATAATGGTTCTGCGATAAAAACGCAGCTCTTCCAGAGACTCACGGATATCGTCAAGAGCCTGATGAGTGCTTTGCTTATTGAAACCTTTGACTATTTCAGGATACCAGCGATTAGCTAATTCCTTGAGCGTACTCACATCCAGATTACGGTAGTGAAAATAGGCTTCCAGTTCCGGCATACAGCGCACCATAAAACGACGATCCTGGCAGATACTGTTCCCGCACATGGGGGAAACGCCCTTACCTACATAAGTTTTCAAAAATGCTATAGTCTGTTTTACTGCATCTGCTTCTGTCAAGGTACTTTCCTTAACCCGTTGAATCAATCCGGACTGGCCGTGATGCGCAGTGTTCCATTCATCCATGGCATCAATGATTTCATCTGTTTGGTGAATCGCCAGCACAGGACCTTCAGCCAGAACATTGAGCTCAGCGTCAGTGATCAGAGTGGCTATTTCAATGATCTGATCCCGCTGGGGATCCAGACCCGTCATTTCCAGATCCACCCAGATCAGATTACGTTGATCTTGTGACATTCATTGTCCTCTTTTTATTCTCAGGTATAATAGATATAAGTTTAACAAACCAGTATTTTATCAGACAAATGGAATCATATGCCTCTTTTTACAACTCTTTTTTTAATCATGCTGTTGCTGTCCGTTGCGACACATCTGTGGCTGTCGTTTCGTCAAATACGCCATGTCAAACTTCACCGTAATCAGACACCCGAAGCTTTTGCGGCTAAAATCACGCTGCAGGAACACCAGAAAGCTGCAGATTATACCATCGCCAGAAATCGTTTAGGGAATATTGAATTGTTTTATGCGACCCTGCTGTTGCTGTTCTGGACTTTGGGCGGCGGCCTGGAATGGCTGGACCAGTGGCTCAGGAGTTATGAATTGTCTCCATTATTCAGTGGCGTGATCTTTATTTTACTGATCAGTTTTATTTCTTCTCTGCTCGATATGCCCTTCAGTGTGTATAAAACCTTTGTTCTGGAAGAAAAATTCGGTTTCAACCGCACGACCTTTAAAACCTATCTTAGCGACATGTTAAAACAGACTCTTTTGGGACTGGTTATCGGTATTCCTTTACTGCTGGTCATATTATGGCTGATGAACAGTGCCGGCAAATACTGGTGGATTTATGCCTGGTCCGTATGGATGGGATTCAGTTTCCTGATGATGTGGGCCTATCCAGCATTTATAGCCCCCATGTTTAACAAATTTTCAGATCTGGACGACGAATCCTTAAAACAACGGATCGAGAGACTGATGACTCGATGTGGTTTTATCAGTAAAGGTATTAAAGTCATGGATGGTTCCCGTCGCTCGAGTCATGGAAACGCTTATTTTACCGGCCTTGGCAATAATAAACAGATTGTTTTTTATGACAATTTACTCGAATCTCTGGACGAAGAAGAAGTCGAAGCCGTGCTGGCTCATGAATTGGGACATTTTAAAAAGAAACATATACTTAAACGTTTGATCAGCATGACTTTTATTACTCTGGCCGGCTTTGCTGCGCTGGGCTGGCTAATGCAGCAGCAGTGGTTTTATTCAGGATTAGGCATCAGCACATCTTCTATTTACGCAGCGCTGGTATTATTTGCTATTGCTTCACCGGTATTTACCTTTTTCCTCAATCCTGTCAGTGCCATGTTCAGCCGTAAACATGAATTTGAAGCGGATGATTATGCCGCAGAGCAGGCGGATGCCAGTAAACTGATTGCAGCCCTGGTTCAGTTATATAAAGATAATGCCAGTACCCTGACACCTGATCCACTTCATTCAGCCTATTACGACTCTCATCCGCCAGCCCCCATAAGAATTGCCCACCTGGCTAAATCCACTTGAACACGGAGCATATGAGCTGGAAAATTCTTCAGGAACAAACTATGGTTTTATAAGTCCAAGATAATACCTATTAAATAAGACCAATCTCACGCTCTGGAGCAATACATGAACATTAAACCTGCAATTATAAGATTTAGCCTCATATTCACCCTGATAACGCTGCTTTCTGTCACAGCCCAGGCCAACGAACAACGCGGCAAAGATCTTCATGATGCGAATTGCCAGTCCTGTCATACCTCTCTGATGAGCGGTAACCCCGATCAGATTTACACCCGTTCAGATAGACGGGTAAACAGTATAGAAGGACTTAAAAATCAGGTCACTCGCTGTAAAACTACCGTCGGCGTAGCCTGGCCTGAAGATCAGATTGATGATGTAGTAGAATATCTGAATAACAGCTTCTACCATATCAAATAAGCACTATGGCCGGGCGCAAGCTGAACAGGCGTCAGCAATGGCGCATCCAGAAAATCCAGCAGGAACGCCTGGACCGGGCAAAAAACAGGCAGCCGGTTAATGTCCGTGAGTCTGAAGTTGACAACCAGACCCTCTATCACGGACTGGTTGTCAGCCATTACGGGACATTGCTGGATATCGAGCCCGATGAAATTATTCCCCATCTCGCTGAAAAACCTTCGCATTCGAGCGATAATAACAACAGAATCATTATCCGCTGCACTATTCGTCAAAACCTGGGTTCTATTGTCTGTGGTGATCGGATAGTCTGGCAGGCTGTTGTTCAACATTCATCAGCACCTGAAACAGACATGCCTGACACTAAAGAACACCAAAATACTTTCAGTCCTGTGCAAGGTGTAGTCATTGCCGTTGAAGCACGTCATTCAGTTTTGGCGCGCCCCGACTTTAACGGCAGAATAAAAGCAGTAGCTGCTAATATTGATCAAATGCTGATTGTTACTTCCCCCATTCCTGAATTCAATGAAGGCCTGATTGATCGTTATCTGGTTGCCGCAGAGCTGAGTCATATTGAACCCGTTCTGATTGTTAATAAAACGGATATTTTGAGCACTGATCAAAAAGCATTACTGGACCGTCGAATTGAAACCTATAAAACCATCGGCTACCAGGTTATCTTCACCAGCGCTAAATCTCAGCATGGTCTGGACATGCTTTACGCAAACCTGGAAGGAAAAATCAGTGTCCTGGTGGGTCAATCCGGTGTAGGAAAATCATCTCTGATCAATGCTCTGCTTCCTGAAATGAATATAAAAACTGCCGAAATTTCCAAAGCAACCAATAAGGGTCGCCATACCACCAGTGTTTCCAGACTATATCACCTGAAAAACGAGCACCTGCAGGACGCTATGCTGATAGATTCACCCGGAGTACGGGAATTCGGTCTGTGGGACATCAGCAAAGAAGAAGTCATACTCGGCTTCAGGGATCTGCTTGAATACAGGGGGCATTGTAAATTCAGAGATTGTAAACACCTTAATGAACCCGGTTGCGGATTGTTAACCGCAGTCAATAATGCTCATATCAGCCAGCTCAGACTTGACAGTTATCACCGTATTGTGGATTCTTTATAAAGTGTTCGCAAGACCATCGCCTACGCTGTGGGCTTCCGCGCTAAACCGTGTCCAGCGTGAGTCTATGGCCCTTAAAAATGAGTGTTCGTTTTAAATGTCTGGCTGCCTGCAGTGTAAAATTCTGCTAGCCTGGCCAGTTGTTGAAAGAAGCTGAAAGACATTCATGTTTGAACAGGTCTTATTGGTAACAATAATTTATTGCGTATTTACTATGTTAAGCATAAAAAAATGTAAACTTATTGTAATACTTTTCTTATACTTCATCAGTCAGCTGACTGTGGCTCAAACTGAAATAGAAACTGATAGCAAAATGGTCATACAATGGTTTGAATGGTCAGATGCTGCCTTTGAACAGGCAGACAAGGAAGGCAAACTGGTCTTGCTCGACATCGGCGCCCAGTGGTGTCAGTTCTGTAAAAAGATGGAACAGGTCACCTATCAGGATCCGGCAGTGATCAAAATCATCCAGGAAAACTATATTGCGATACAGGCCGATATAGAAACCACACAGGAGGTACATAGACTCTACGAAAGTTTTGGCGTACCCGGCACCATAGTGCTGACTCCGAAGCGGGAAGAAATCAATAAACGCCGCGGCTATATCAATCCCTTGCAAATGCAATGGCACTTATTGGGTATTTTGCAAGATGCCTGAAGCAGATAACGATCGTTACTGGAAAAAGATGAATAGAAGAACTTTTTTATTACGCGGTTCCGGGACTTTTGCAGTGGTATCCAGTCCTGTTTTAACCCCTTTGACTGCAGCAGCATTTACAGCCGTCCAACCCGCTCCTGACGACAAATCAGGCATGACGCGACCACTCTGGTCGACGATTGCCGCAGTACAGAATCACCTTTTCCCATCTGAAGCAGGAGCGCCCGGCGCACTTCAGGTCAATGCTGCCAACTATTTACACAACTATTTAACCAATCCAATGACCGATCCGGCGGATACCCGCTTTATCCGCCAGGGAGTGATTAACCTTGAGCAGCTAAGTAAATCTGCAACCGGAACACAGTTTATAGAGCTTTCCAATGAACAACGCGAAGATGTTTTACGCCTGTATGAGAAGCAGGCAGAAGGCCGCCGCTGGCTGACCACGGTACTAAATTATTTGCTCGAAGCGCTGTTAACCGATCCCGTTTATGGCGGTAACCCGCAAGGTATCGGCTGGCAATGGCTGGAACACAGAGCCGGCCTACCCCGTCCTCCGGTCAGTAAAAGGTACTGGTTATTATGAGCCATGATTATGATGTCTGTGTAGTGGGCAGCGGCGCCGGTGCCGGGCCGGTTATTTATACTCTGGCACATGCCGGTTATAAAGTGCTGGTACTGGAAAAAGGCCCCTGGTATACCGAAAAAGACTATTTCAAAGATGAACTGGCCAGCTCATTACGTCCTGTGTATACACCGGATTTAAGGGATGAGCAGCATGTTGTTGAACTCGAGAATGACGACGGCAGCTGGAAACACTTTCCCACTTACCAGTCCAGCTGGAATTTCTGGAATGGCAATGTAGTAGGCGGTTCCAGTAATTTTATGAGCGGATTTTTTCATCGTCTCAAGCCCAAAGATTTCAGGCTGCTGTCAGAGTATGGGCCCATACAGGGCGCAAATATGGTCGACTGGCCAGTCAGTTACGACGAAATGGAAGCTTATTACGATAAGGTCGAAAAAGTAATCGGTGTTTCCGGACGTGTAATTGATCATCCACACCAGGAGCCCCGCAGCAGCAAGGATTTTCCCTTTCCGCCGACCGCGGAACACCCGATTTCACAGCATATTGATGCCGCTTGTGAACGTTTGGGTTTACATTCCATACCTATGCCGCGTGCTATTATTCCATACAATGCCTTAGGCCGCAAAGCATGCAGCTATAGCGGCTTTTGCGGCAGCTATGGCTGTGCTACCGGAGCAAAAAGCAGTTCCCGAGCGGCACTGCTAGATAGTGCGCTTAGAACCGGTCATTGTGAAATTCGTCCCGAATCCATGGTGACCTATATCCAGAGCGACAACAATGGAAAAGTGACCGCTCTTCAATACCGGGACAAAACGGACCGTATCCATTCAGTAGATGCCAGAATTTATGTAGTTGCTGCACAGGCAATTGAAACAGCTCGTTTACTACTCATTTCCAAAGGCCCCAAACACCCTGATGGACTGGCGAATAATTCTGCCCAGGTAGGTAAAAACCTGATTTTTGCCGGCGGCGGTGCCGGTTCCGGACGCCTGGTGTATAGTAAATTCAACAAGCATCAAGTCACTGGATTAAAACAGTTCGGCACCTTTGTGAACCGTTCTCTACAGGACTGGTATGAAATCAGGGACAAGGATTTTTTTAAAACAGACAGCATGCAAAAAGGAGGCACCATTGACTTTGTGCATTTACATCCTAATCCAGTAGCACGTGCCACCCGTCAAATCCGCGGAGCAGAAGGCCTGCTTTGGGGCAAACCCCTTAAGGATCAGCTCAAGGCCCATTTTACTGAAGGGCGTTATGTAAAAGTTGAAGCTTTTTGCGACTGGACACCGACTGACAACAGCCATGTGTCACTGGATCCTGAAGTCAAAGACAAGTGGGGCGCACCTGTGGCCAGGATCAAAGTCGATGTTCATGTACAGAACTTGCGAGTCGGCTGGTATCTGGCGAATAAGTCCGGCGAAGTATTAAAAGAAATGGGGGCTGAAAATGTGCTTTCTTTTGCCTCTGGTGTACCCCCCACCAATCTGGTGGCCGGCGGCTGCCGCTTTGGCAATGATCCCCGGACTTCAGTACTGGATAAAAATTGCCGGGCTCATGAAGTGGAAAATCTGTTTATCACCGATGGGAGTTTTATGCCAACCGGCGGCAGTGTACCGCACACCTGGACTATATATGCAAACTCATTTCGTGTCGCTGATGTTATTTTACAGGAATTGGGAGGAGCTAAAGCTTAAACTCCAGGTCAGATAATTTCTCTGCGGCCGCTGAACGCATGCCCCAGCGTTGACCCATCGATATATTCCAGTTCTCCGCCCAGGGGCACGCCATGAGCGATGCGGGTTATCCTGGTATTACAGCCCTGTAGCATATCCAGGATATAATGTGCCGTTGCCTCCCCTTCGACAGTGGGATTGGTCGCCAGTATTAACTCCTGGATGGCTTCTTCCACCACTCGTTGCTTGAGCAAATCCAGATGTAGTTCCTGCGGGCCTATTCCATCCAGCGGTGATAGATGCCCCATTAGAACAAAATACGTCCCCTGATAACTTCCTGATTGTTCAATGGCATAAACATCAGAGGGTGTTTCTACAACACATAACAGGTTGCGGTCACGTTTTGCTGAACGACAGATATCACAGAGGTTTTCTTCGGTTAAAATTCGACAAGCTTGGCAATGCCCTACCTGCTCAACGGCCAGACTCAATACCTGTGAAAGTTTAAGCGCGCCCTGTCGATCCCTTTCCAGTAAATGATAGGCCATTCGCTGGGCTGATTTGGCACCAACCCCGGGGAGACAGGTTAGACTGGCAATAAGTTGTTTTATGATCGGCGAATGAGCCATTGAAACCTGCTTCCTCGAGTCAAAGTACTAAAATAAACCAACGCATTATCAATACAGAGCGCGTACTTTTATTCTGTTTCTTAAAGAGAGTTCAGGATATTTAGAAAGGCAGTTTCATTCCCGGGGGCAGATTCAGGCCATCGGTCATACCCGCCATTTTATCTTTGGATTGGGCTTCAATTTGACGAACTGCGTCATTGATCGCGGCGGCAACCAGATCTTCCAGCATTTCTTTATCATCCATAACCGAGTCATCAATTTCAATTCGCTTGACATCATGACGCCCGGTCATAACGACACTGATCATGCCGCCGCCGGACTGCCCGGTGACTTCCATTTTAGCCAGTTCGGCCTGGGCTTTTTTCATATCTTCCTGCATTTTTTGCGCCTGTTTCATCAAGCCGCCAAGAGCACCTTTCATCATTGTTTTTTACCTTAAATTAGAGAGAATATAAGAATTACAGTAACTACTCAGCGTATGTCTAATATCAAGCACTCAGTGAAAATCTTAACTACGCTGAGTAGTTACGAATTATAAAGGCTTTATGCTTTTTTCAATGATCGTTGCATCAAATGCCTCGATCAGTAAAGCTGCCCGAGAATCGTTATAAATAGCATCAACAGCCTCCTGCTGTCGTGCTTCTGCCTCAAGCTTATCCCGACGTTGAGGTGTCAGTAATTCATCATTATGTTCATGACATTGACCGATCTTAAGCTTTACAGGCTGTCCTAATTGTTCCTGCAAATGCTCGCGCATACGCTGCTGCATTTTATCATTGAGCAAATGCATATGCACTGATTCAATGAGTAAATTAAAAACAATGTGCTGATTTTTATCATCTCTGCTTTTTAATGCACAATGTCTGGCCAGCTGTAGTTCCAGACCGGTCATTTTACAGCTTGCAATCAGCTCATGCCATTCAGCAGCCAGTTGGGCAGAATTGTACGTTCTAGTTGAAACTGGATCGGATAACGGTTCAGATATGGCAAATTTTTCCTGCATAACGGGTTCAGATAATGACGCGGGTTGCTGAGCTTTAGTCTCATCTTCTGGCGCTGTGTCTGAGCACTGAGATTCATAAGCAATAAAGGCCTCATCCGCCTGCGGCAGAAGCGTCTCGCTATAAGCATCCAATGGCGGTAACTCATGACATTGATACTGGAGTTTATCGGCTGCAGTAGCTTTAGCCGTTTGATTGTCAGCCTGCGAATAAATTTCATCATTATTCTGCTGCTCTGCTTTTAATAGTTCTGTTTCAGTTAAGGTTGTCTGATCACAGGACTGTGCCGCCTGAAGAATTACGGGAGACTTTTTTTTTATCCGCCTGGCAACTTTCTTTCCCCTCTGCGCGGTATTATCTGTAATAGCCTCCTGATCATTCAAGGAAAAAGTATTAGCCGGTCTGAAGGCCAGCATCCGCAGCAGGATCATTTCAAAGCCGCCCTGCGGCTGCGGCGAATAGGGCAGATCTTTTCGTCCATTAAGCGCTATCTGATAATATAACTGCACATCTTCCGGGTTCATCAATTGAGCTATAGTCTCGACCGCATCATGGTCGCCCAGGGTGTCATCTATCGCATCAGGTACCTGTTGAAATAAAGCAATACGCTGCAGCAGAGTAATGATTTCAGCCAGCAAGGTCGTCACGTCGATGCCCTGTTCAGTCAATATTCGGCTTTGTTCAATGAGACTATGACCATCGGCGTGCGCCAGGGCAGTAAGAATTTCAAACACTCGATCCTTCTGTACACAGCCCAGCATGGCCTCGATATCACTTAGATTCAGCTGTCCGCCAGTGTATGCTATGGACTGATCCAGCAGACTTAGTGCATCACGCATAGAACCATCCGCGGCAACCGCCAGGGGTTTCAATGCGGCAGTGTCATAGTTAAGCTGCTCAGCATCAAGAACCTGCCGCAGTTGCTGTTCAATTTGCTGAATTGTCAGGCGTTTAAGGTTAAACTGTAAACAACGGGATAGTATTGTAACCGGCAATTTTTGCGGATCAGTCGTCGCCAGGAGGAATTTAACATGCGGCGGCGGTTCTTCAAGCGTCTTCAGTAAGGCATTAAAACTATGCCCTGATAGCATATGCACTTCATCTATCAGATAGATTTTAAAGCGTCCGCGGGTTGGTGCGTACTGAACATTTTCCAGCAGTTCGCGAGTATCCTCCACCTTGGTTCGGGAAGCCGCATCCACTTCTATCAGATCAACAAAACGTCCCTCATCAATTTCACTGCAGGATGAACACTTGCCGCAGGGAGCAGCGGTGATTCCCTGTTCACAGTTGAGGGCCCTGGCCAATACTCTGGCTACTGTTGTTTTCCCCACTCCGCGGGTACCACTAAACAGATACGCATGATGCAGACGTCCAGTGTCAAGCGCATTGGTCAGAGCTTTGAGCACATGTTCCTGCCCCATCATCGAAGTAAATGATTTAGGACGGTATTTTCGGGCCAGTACCTGGTATTTCATCTAATGGAGTATTTTGTATTAGCAAAGAAAAGCGTAATGCATACTTTAACGGAAAAAACTGATTTTAGAAAGTATCAAAAGAAGAGGTAAAAAAAGCACCGAACGGAAACCTCCATCCAGTGCTTTAGAATAAACCAGATATATTCTGCTTAGGTCTTACGTCAACTATTTTGCTGATTCATCCTGATTCCGGGCGATCAATGCCAGCTTCATAGACATGCATATCAACATCCACTCAGACATGGTTGTGGGATTGGCCTGGCATTCCCGCCTGGTACTACATTGGCACTATCTTCATCATCTTCAGATTGATCACCATCATCATTATTGGCTGATGAATCCAGATCATTTTGATCAGCAGCGACTACCTGTGCGGTGTTCTTGTATTCACCCTTGGCTTCAACCACTGCATCAAAATACAGGCTCAAAGTAGCACCATTGGCAATACTCAGATCACTCCAGGTAATAGTACTATTCTGCAGGTCACCAGCATTACTGATATTGCTAATACCGCTATAGCCATCTGGTACCATATCCTTTACCGCTACACCACTAGCATTGCCTGGACCAGCGTTGGACACTGCTATTGTGAAGGTCACCACATCTCCCACCTCTGGTGAGTTATATCGATATCATCCCCTTTTCCGGCAACGCGATTGTTGGCCGTTCCAAAGTCATCATCACCTGGAACAGTTCCCATGTACATTGGGTTTGGTGTTGAAGAAAATACAGGAATTGTATGTGCAGCCTAGCCATAGCTGCTCGGTAAATCGCCCATATCTGTTTTTTCACCTGCATTACAGGCCAGAGATTCAGCATCACCACTGGAACCATCAAACGATGCAGCCAGGACCATGGAACCATCAGATAAATCCAGCGTCAGGATTTTTCTTCCTTCGCCTCAAGCACCCTGATCTTCTTCGGTATAAAGCAACCCAGCTGCTGCATACGTCAATCCCTCTGAATCTGCCGCCAAACTCATTTCCTGGGCAAAAGTCGTCATGCCAGTTGCCAGATCAATTTCATAAATATCGGCATTGCCGCTGGAGCCTTTACAGGTTTTCGCAGCTTAGGAGGAGATTGCAGACCCGACGCGCAATAATGAGAAGCGGATTTGAACGATGTCCTGGAAAGGATAAATTAATTAATCGACAAATCCTGGTTTTGTATATTCTCTTTTTTAGAAATAATGCTAGCTAATACCTGATTTTCTAACCCCACCCAAAGTATGATGGGAACTAAGGAAGGAAGAATCAAAAAACCCAGTTGAGAGCCTAAGGAAATGAAAAATTTTCCCCACGAGGAAAGTTCAAAATAAGCAGCATAAGCACCATTAAACTCAAACAGCAAATGCCGGGTTATATCAAAACAAATTCCCCAGGTTTGAGTCATTAAAGTGATAAAATAAGCGATGAATACATGCCATATTTTTTCCATATAGTCACCTTTTACAGCAAATGTCAAAGCAAGAAACAATGGAAATCCATAGATATATTTCAGCGGATTAATTTCGAAAGCTAATTGCCCTTTAGGATCACCCTCGACAGAGAAACAGGTTACAACTTCAATTAAATCATTTCTTAAATTGATAGCTTGAATAAAACGAGGAAAGTTATCGGTCATCACTGCATTTACAGTTTTAGCCAGAAACAGTGATAAAAAAGGTGAGGCTGAATACAGTATCAGCATAAAAATTACAAACAGGGCCATGACTTTAAGGACAAACAGTACTACACCACGATTTGTCATGACACGCATTCTGTATTGGCATGTTTTACCTGATTTAATGATCGTAACCAGAAAACAAACACTATCAGCACATCAAGCATAATCAATGCTTGCCAGATATAGCCATGCGCCCAGTTAAAAATCGTCTCATTCCATCGACCTATATAGAAAAGACTAATAATTTGTATAATATTTAGCAACTGATTTGTCTCTGCAATTAATATCTGAATATGCATCATGGCAGGTAAACACCCGCTGTTAATTTTTCAACGGCCCGGGTTTTCCTATGTGATATCCTTGTGCGTAATCAATATTATATTCTTTCAAAAGATTCAATATGTGATCATTTTCAACAAACTCAGCTATAGTTTGTTTGCCCAGAGCATGAGACACATCTGAAATTGCTTTGACAAATATTTTATCTTCGTGGTTTTTATCTATTCTTCTGATAAATGAGCCATCAATTTTAATAAAATCTACCGGTAGATTTTTTATGTAAGAAAAAGACGCAAAACCCACACCGAAATCATCCAGTGCAAATTTACATCCAAGACTTTTAATATCCTGGATTAATAACTGGGCCGATGTTAAATTAGAAATAGCAGAGGTTTCTGTCAGCTCAAGGATAATGTTTTCAGCTTTTACACCGGGAAGGTTCAACAGGCGTTTAATTTCAGTTTGAATGTCTTTATCATTTAAAGAACGTCCTGATAAATTAATCGCCAGTTTTATATCCTTACCAGCATCCTGAAATTCAAGATGTTTCTGAACAGCTTTATTTAACACAATTTTATCAATTTCACCAATAAGAGCGAGTTCTTCAGCATATTCAATAAACTCTCCAGGCATAATAATGTTTTTTTCATCGAATTCAAAAATAATTCTCACAAGGCATTCATAATGAGAAATAGTTCTGGATTTAAGATTCATAATAGGTTGATAATACAACACAAAGGAATCGCTTCGAATAGCCTCATCAAGGATACCTTTCCAGTATATTTTGTCAGTTAATCTTGCCTGATACTCTTCTGAATTTGAAAAAACATGGTACTGACCAAACCCTGAATCTTTGGCTTTATACATGGCCAGATCTGCGTTTGCCAGTAATTCACTTCTGTTTGTTCCATTGTGAGGATAAACGGCAATTCCAACACTGGAACTGACTGTGTATGCATCATCAACACCCTCTACAATAATTGATGATAATGCCCTGTTTATTTTTAAAGCTAAAACTTCAATACCATTTGGTTTTGAATCTGGTATTACAATGGTAAATTCATCTCCACCAACTCGACACAGCAAATCAGTTTCTCGAGTTATACTCTGTAATTTATCGGAGACTTTTTGTAATAATACATCTCCCATATGATGCCCCTGAGTATCATTAATAATTTTAAATTGATCCAGATCCAGATAAAATAAAGCGACTTGTTTGTTATATCGTTCAGCTTGAGTAAGTATTTTGTCAAACTCGTTGTTAAAGTGTCTTCGATTGCTCAAACTGGTCAAATGATCATGCGTTGCCAGCCAGAGCATTTGTTCTTCTGCAATCTTACGTTCGGAAATATCGAGACCCAGAGTCAGAATAACCGGATAATTATTTTCATCTCTATAAATAGCCGAATGCAGCCAGGATACATGATGGGTTTTACCATCTGAAGTCGGCACATTTTCATCAAATTGCAGGATACTGTCTATTTGTCCCTTTCTTAATAAATCAAGGTTTTGTCTGTTTTCAATATCACTGTAGTTAATATAATCATCAAATCTCTTGCCTATAGCATCATGCATTTTTCCGTCTAACAGTTTGATGCCTCTTTGATTAATAGTTAAAATTTTAGCATTGTAATTTTGCGTCAGAATAATAATTGGCGCCGTATCAAATAGTTTTTGTATAAAATCTTTTTCAGTTTTTAACTCCTGACTTTGTTTTGTCAACAGCTCGGTATTTTCAGTAACATCTTTTTCCAGTTCTTCCAGTTGACTGGTTAATTGTTGAGTCGTTGACAGTAACATATCTATTTCATCATAACCAAAATTTGATTTGCGATAAGTTTGCAAAATCCTACGTACCTTTTGAAACTGATGTACGGCCAGCAAAGGTAACAAATCTGATAGACTATGAATTCGTTTTAAAGATGAGTTAATCAGCAGAAAAAGGATAAGCATCGTTATCAATAAACTTATGATCCCTGAAACAAAGACCTTGGCTATATATCCGAACAGCTGATCTATTTGTTGGGTAACATCATCAATGATGATAAAAAATGCTGATTCCTGACTATCTCCATTTACCGGATATATTTTTATATTATAAGTCCGTCCCTGATAATCAATATTACGACTTTTTGATTTTAGATCATCAAAAGTGTATTGCTGTTCGATAAGTTCATAGACAGGTTTAATTAGTGTCGAGTTGGTGACTGCAGATAAGGTATATGGAAGTTTTTCGTCACTAGAATGATTCTTTTTATAGGTCAGGATTCCAATATCAGTACCAGTGGCATTTTTATATTCAATGATACTGTCCGCCAGTGAACGTCCAATGCTCAAGGTACCCGATGATTTGAATGCAGATATCACTGGCACGGTGACTATACTGAAACATTGTTCAGAACAAATCACCGAATGTATGGGTTTCTCTTCCTGCAGCACCCGGTCATTTGAGTATTGCGATTTTTTTTCCGGAATCCCCCAACGTTGCAGTAATTTTCCGTTGGAATCATGGAAAACTGCAAAATCAAGCCCCCAGATCAATTGCCATTGATCCCAGTTGTAATTTAAAATTTCTTTAACCTGCTCCTTTCGTTGAACTGTTGACTGCTCACTATTTTCAGTTACTAACTTTTCTGTTACTAACATTGTTTCGGACAATTGTTCCAGAATCATGGCTGATTTGTCGACCAGTGTTTTAGCAATGTGAATATAATATTGCTGCGCTTCTTCTCTCTGGTGATTAAATGTTTCAGTTGAATCAAGATAAACGAGATAAGCCAGCAAAGCATGAACAAAGATTAATACGCTGCTTATGACCAGAGCCAGTTTCCATTTTAAACTTATCAGTTTGTTTTTCAGCATATTAAAGTACTTGACACTAAATAAGCGTTCCTAAAAGCTGTCCATTTAGTACAGGACCCTGCGATACATCAATGTAACTTTTGTTATTAAAGTAAATGATACACATATGAACGAAATGAAGTATTGCAGCGTCTTTAGCGATGTTCCACTACTTTTGGACGCTATTCTCGAACAGCTAATGACAAATTATTGAAAATGCTGCAAATAAAACATCACACCTTTTCTTCTCATTCCATAATTATAACCAGGGTGGCTATTTACATATGGAAACAATTTAGAAACGAAACGATGCCTGGAAAGCAAATATATCCCAATGCTGACGTGTTTTGCTACGATCCGGGTTATCTGCGCTGGTCAGCCATGATGTACCATTCATAGAATGATATTCAGCCTGGAGCATAATAGAAGGATTGATATCCCAGCGCAGACCAACCATCGTGTCTTTGGCAAAGACCATATGTGCAGGCAGGCCAATTGATGCATTTCTGTTACCGTTTTTGTCATCTATATCCAGATAATCCTCACTATAACGAGCATACACTTTCCATTTATTTTTTAAGCGGTAATCAGCTTGTACATACCAACTTTCACTGACTGGAGAATAATCGGGGTATAAAGGACCAAAGTCCTTAAATTCATTAAACAGCTTGAGATATTCAAACGTCAAACTGAGTTTTTCGCCATTAAACTGGGCCGAACCAATTAATGGTTTGTAGTGCATACTGCCATCACTAAACAGATCATTGATTCCCGGCTTATATTCCAGAAAAGTATCTGCATAACTCAGTGCAAAAACATATCTGCCTTCATTGATAGAATAATTCAACTGCCCGGCAAAAGAAGTGCTGGATGTATTAGTCGTCAATTCACCTGTAGGATAGACGGGTATAACAGGCGTGGGGTAAGGTATTGCTGTCCTGAGTAATTCATCATTATCGTTGCGGGCCCGGCCAGCATTTAATTTTATGCTCAGGTTACTATTGTTAATCTGGTGCTGTGCATAAAGTTGTGCTCCATCCAGAGAAATAAACAGTGAACGGTTACGATCATAATATATACCCTGAGGCAGAATAATGGATGGTCGGGTAAATGCTACATCCCGGGTTTCATTATACAGGCCCAATGGATTTTTTACTCTTCCCACTCGCAGTCCAAAGCGTCCGTGCTGATAATTATGTAAGGTCAGATCAGCAAAGCCATAGTCCAGTTCTAAACTCCCGGTATCCACCTCCCCTGCACGCCTATATAAGCCCTGAAATGAAAAGCCAAGATTTTGCAGAGGCTGATAGAACAGGTTCAAACCAATTTCTGTGAGACCGAAAGACCACTGATCATTACTTTCACCATAAAAGTTGTTATCACTTGTGCGGATCGCAGTCTGGGTGAGAAACCCATGTATGCTGGCATTTTCTGAAAGTTCATAAGCATAACCATTCAAAGAGAACAGAATAATAATTAGGCATTGTAAAAATTTATTCATATTCAAGTACCCTGATATTCTTTTCTTGCAGCTTTGTGTCGCTATAACCAATAGAATCCGGTGTGGTTGATAGCTTATCAATCATCTCCTGTTCAGAATGTACAATCGATGGAGCCGTGCCGGTACCGGAAAAAATAGCCCGGTCCCAGATCCGTCTAAACTGATGCGGAAACATATTAAGCCTGGTTTTGGTAAATTTGCGGTGTAGACTATGATTATCAGGCAAAACAAAGACATGGATCTTATTGCCATTGGGCCAGTATCTTTGCCTCATAGCAAAAATAGCACGGATATCTGCCAATGAAAGATCATCCTCAGGTACATTTTTATTGACCACTATTTCAACTGCATAACATTTGGATATGAACAGAAGACTGAGCAGCAAAACAAGTGCTAACTGAATTAGGGTCGTATTAAGGTTACTGCCAATGCGAATCATTAGGGATTATCGTTATTATTCGGAATCATTTCTGCATTTCTGACCTTAGGGCTGGCTACACCATTAATTATTCAATAACTAATAGGTTATCTAAGTTATCGGATAACTGACCTGAGTCCCACTGAAACAAAATTATATAGAATAAAAACCTGTAGAATGTGGCATTTATTCACAAATAACATGAATAATGCGTTAAAAAGATAATGTCTGAACAACAGAATCGGGGTATATGGTCTGAAATGTGAAGTGGTTGGAAATAATTTATAAGTATTCAACATTATCGTTAAAGATGCTGAATAGTTACTTATTGGTAACTATCCAGCGTATCTATAAGATCGTGCTCGATACCAGGCACTTAGTGAGTTATTCCAGATATGCTGAGTAGTTACACTTATTGTTTAAAATAATTTTAAGACAGTGCACATACTACAGACTAAACGGTATGTTTCTGTATGTTTGATGATTAGCAATCCCAGCAGCATGCTTCTAACTGGGATAGCGACGGGCATTGTTAAGCTGGAATGGATTATGGGCCACTGATCAATCCAGCTTAAAGAGCCATATGATAATAGCGGTTCAGATCATAAAGGCCAGATTCAAGTGGTTCCCGCCTGATAAATTCTTGTTGAAACCAGTCAAATTCGTGCCAGAAGTTTTCATCACTGCGATTAACGCCCAGTTTTTTTAAATCGGAGATTATTTTTTCATCGCCTGGGTCAAAATTAGCCATTAAATTGAAAAAATCCGCTAAATCACGAGCAGCAACACTGAAGAAATAATTAGGATATGAACTGAGGCTGGCTTTAAAAAAATCCATCGTGTCTTTGGCAGGGTTCAGCCTGCTTCTTTCGCTAAATAGACTATTGACATTGTCATGCCAGCGGTTGATAACAATGCTAATAAAAGCATCTTCCTCATCATCAATATCACTGACATGCAGGTAGAGCACATTGATCCCTTCATCGGTGTTGTTTTTAATGAAGGCCGTACCCGGAGCGTTCAATGAACGTAACGCGGTAAGAATATCCTCCTGCGTATTGATTGAAGTCGGCATTTGCGGCGGTGCTTCTCCTGCCCGGTAGTAATTGACCTGATCAAATGCTATTCCGGTTGATTTGAGAATATGCTCATCTACAATTCTTTCTATCAGTTCACGTTTAGGTTCATTCGTTTTATAACCGATATTCCTGGCGATATTGCTGATTTCAAATTCAACCTCAGAGAAAGACTTATCACCAATATACCAGGAGCGGAATGTTTTTACCTGTACCTCTGCCGGCAGAAAAGAAATAAAATTGCTTTCACCTTCCATGCGCAGATAATCCATATAGCGTCGTACATTGGTCTGGTGAGTAACGTTGCCGAACACATCAAATCCTGCCACGAGGGCATAATAGATACGTTCAAACAGCGGATAATCTATGATCCACATGGTTCGTGGCAATCCTCCCAGTACGCCCTTATGTACAGACGCACTGTCAAAATGACGGTAAACCGTTAATACGGGAGCATCGTCGCTGCTCCCGCCTTGCCAGATGGAATTCAGATCAAGTTTACTTTCATATTGCCTGTATAATTCATTTTTGGCATGATAAAAGTTGCTATAGTGATTTCTGTAAACATTGCTGAACAGCTTGCGTAAGGCGACTGTACTGCCCTTTTCGGTCGGCAGACTAAGATTTTCTGTCTGTCCTGTCAGAAATCCAGGCTCCTGGATGGTCATGTCAGAGTTTGGGTCGAGAAACATCACCCAGAAATGATCGTGAATTACATTTAATGCAATCTGTCCCTTGCAGACCGGGCCGCGAATAAAAGTACGAATAATGTATTCTGAATTATCCAGTAAAAACTGGTAACGCGACTGTGCAGGGATCTGGGCAAAGGCTAAAAATGGATTAGCGCTGATTTTATTATTAAAACCGACTCGGTAAGGTGTTTCATTCCACTCAGGCTCTATAAACAGAGCCTGTATACGCCGCAATTTACTATCGTTGAGTTTAAACACCATATGGGTTTTATGTACGATGGTCGCATGAATTTTTCTAAATCTGTAATAAAAAGCATCTACACCAGGATCATCATAAGGTCTTACTGTTGCGATAATATCTATCGGTTCCCCGGAAGGCGTTCGAGACCTGACTAATTCAAAAAATTCTTCAGGAGCATTCTGAGCAAAGTTCAAATGAGCAAGAAACAGATGTTCAAACAGGTAACGTGCGGTCATAGCGTGTTTAGCATCATCCTGATTGAAAAAATTTTCCCATGCCTGTATTTCTGCCTGGGCGGCTAAAGAAGGTGTTTTGAGCTGCTGCTGTTGTTTTGTAGTGGGGCCGATACTGCCCTGTTGAAGCCAGTTAGCAACCAACCCGAACTCAGCATCAGTCAGGGGAGGAAAACCATAAGGCATACCCTGGTTGGGATGCTTTTTCAGATAGCTGAGTTGACGTGTATCTGCAGCACAGGCTAAAGTGCTGGTTTCAGGAAAGTACTCACCCGTATTGGAGGGATGTTTTCTTTTCGCATCCAGTAACTGGAGTAAAATGGAATTATTCTTATCATGTTCCGCAGCATTCTCTGTGACGCTGAAAAAATCTTTATCCCGCCATTGCTCTGTAGTTTGAGCATCGGTAAATAAGCGTGTTGGCTGCTGTGCCATAATTCGTGCCGCATTATAGACGGCAGTCTTGCTTGCACCACGATCCAGTCCTTCAAATGAGCTTAACTTTAGCTGGCAAGGCGCGTTATAACAAGAATGACACACTACACAGCGTGTATCGAGTATAGGCTTTATATCTGTAATATAATCAATTTGCCGGTTAAGCGCTTCAATATGGACTGGTTCAGGTGGGCTCAGTGTACAGGCAGTAGCTATAAACAGAATTAAAATAGCCGTAAGGAGGGATCTTGATATCAATGGTTTCTACTTTAATCAATACTGAGACGCTTTGATGATTAAATCATCAGTGCGGATTATCACAACAGGTATGGAATGACGGAGTATACGAGCACAGCGAAATGGGCGGCGACGCTATCAGCTGCACCCCGGCACATGAGTCAACCGCTACAGTTGCTACCTTCCGGTCCTGGCTGGGTTCACAGTTTATCATTGCGAGGGAACCAATAACGTCACCATTGATTTGCACAGGCATTATACCCAATGTCTGTCATCGATGCTATAGCACATGAATGATTATAGGTCACGACTCAGGGAACCTGAAAGATCAGCTTGCTGTCAGGTACTTATTGCCCCATGGACGACTGCGTCTCCTCTCTCCAGCATTTGCATGCACTCAGTGCAATATTTTAGATGCGCTGCGTAGTCCCGTTTATAGTTGAAATCGCTATTTGGTCATGCTGTAAGTTTAATGAAAACGCCATGGTTTGGAGGGTGAAGAGTCTGTTTGATAGATCTTCATACCGGCGTTTTTATCTGCCTGATCCTCCAGTTCAAGTAATTCGAATAAATCTTCGAGCTGACGATTAAAGAGTTTTTTATCCTCTGGAGAGATAACAGCTAAAGTTTCAGAATCCAGTAACGCCAGGCGATTGTCAGCCAGAGAGTCAGAGATTTCAGTAGACTCATTGATAGCTTCCTCTGCATCAAAGCCGCTTACAGAATCCGCAAAGGTATCTTTATTCTCATCCACTGAATTCTCATCCAGTGAAGAATCCTCGACAGAGGGGGTCTGGAACTCATCATCCCAATCGGCAGGATCATAATCAATTTTTTGTCCCATGCTTTTACCTTAAGATACCTTCAGACTGCAACTATTTTGTAGGACATTTTAGCATGTTTTTATAAATCACTTCCAGTCTCGATTTTTCATGCTAGAATTTATCATTATGAAATCAAGAAAAATAATAAAATACTCATTAATGCTGATTATCAGCTTACTTGTGGTTGCGATTATCCTCGTGTTTATACCGGGTGTGCAAAAAAAATTACTGCAATCCCAGTTAGCTTCCTTTGTATCAGATTTCAGCGTTGAACATATTGCAATTAACCCGTTTTCAGCACGCATAGATGATTTAAACATAAGACACGATGATCTTTCTATTCACATCGGCCATTTAGACGCTGAGTATTCCCTGTTTAAATTACTTTTTGGGCGTCTCAAAATTAAGCAGCTGGTGCTTGAAGATACTTTGATTGAAGATTATTCAAAGCCTGAAAAGGAACCGGGTCCTTCCCCAATACCGCTGTTTCCCGGTGTTTTTCCCTATCTAAATCAGGGGCTTGTTTTTGATATTGGCCATCTTTCCCTGAATGCCAACTATATTTCCCCTGCAACGGGAAAAATCAATGCTTCATTATCAGGCGATAACATTAACGAACTTACGGATACTGCCCTGGCATTAAAGGTTAATATCACTGAAC
The DNA here is from genome assembly GCA_963836005.1 of uncultured Gammaproteobacteria bacterium. Lineage (GTDB taxonomy): Bacteria > Pseudomonadota > Gammaproteobacteria > GRL18 > GRL18 > CAWIHS01. Next base: position 216,866 of record CAWIHS010000001.1, read on the forward strand.
TTGAGGCACTTCCTGAACTGGATCACATCAACATTGACGGACAAATTTACCTGAACCAGCACCTGAAAAAAGCCATTGATGCCCAGACAACTCAACTCAAAATAACCCTGCAGGAAATTCATTCAACGCCTCAGTATATCGATATTAATCTGAAAATGGCTGAACTTGAAGAAACGTCAGAGCGCTGGGATGAGTTTTATTTTACCGAACAACACAACCGCTATATCGGTAAAATAGTCAAACCTGAAAGTATAGATTTAAACATCAAACAAACCAACAGCCAGAACAAGTTACTGTCTTCTATCAAATTCAGCGGATGGTATAACGGAAATAATGGTATTTTACAGGGTCAATTAAAAGTAAAAACAGACAGGGATTTTCTGCAAGTTTTCAAATCAATGCAGCTGCCGCTGATTGAAAGTGACATTACTGCCGATTTATCCTACAGCCTGATTACCCTGGATGGCTGGATAGATCTGGATGATGAAATTAAAATAGAAAATTTACACTACCAGTCATTACCCGAACAATTTCATCTGAAAAATCAACTCATCGCAGAAATCGATAAACAACACCTGACGATCAATAAACTGGTATTGACCTTAACAGAAAAAGAACAAACTTTTGTTGAACTCAATCTTCTGCAGGCTTTGTACATTAATCTGGATAATTTGCCTGCATTTCTGGAAACCCACAATCATGATATTGCGAAGTTAAGAATTACCGCATTACCACTCAGCTGGTTTTCTGATTTCATAGCTGATTATTCTATTCAATCCGGTCTATTAAGTTCCAGCTTATCCATTGCCGTGAATAACAATAACATCCTGGCTAAAACAACCCAGCCTCTGGCGTTCGAGGCTTTGACCATAATGCAGAACGCCGTTGCTGAAAATGTCCCTGCAGAACATGCACCGGCAAGCACAGCTGAAAATCATAATCAGCAACCGCAAAGTAACATCAACCAGGCTGAAGGATCCCAATCCAGTCAAAAAACAGCAGACAGGAGCTTGCAGACTGTTGAAGAAGATACGCAAGCAGAGCCGTTAATCAGCGAAAAACTCATTGTAGAAAAACTTAATCTGAGCACTGATCTGCTTTTTACCGCTGATGCCAATCGGCTGGAATTAATTTTAGCGGATTTTACCCTTTCCCAGGGTACTGGAGAACAATTAAGTCCATTGCTTAAAAATTCATTCCAGCTCGAGGTTGGCAAACTGTTAAAAGACGACATAAAGAACAAACCCGTTAAACTGGCTTCCCAGGGCAATATCCATATCAATGAGATGCTTGCTTTACCCATCGTTAAATCAGCTTTTAACCAACCAGTACCAGAAGCGCTAAGTCTTGACTATGAGGTGAAGCTCAATGGTGCTGATCCGAACTGGACCATTGCAGTATTGCAGACAGCTCTGAAACAAAAAGAAAATCAAAATCTGCTCTCTATAGTGGCACAACAACCGCTAAATCTGACCAGGACAGCTGAAAGCGTCACATTAAACACCCAGGGTGAATTACTCAGCGGTTACATGAAACAAATTGATCTGGGCTGGTTCTCTCCTTATATCGAAGCTATGAATATCTCTGGCGTATTAAATCAGATGGATTTTTCTCTTGCGTCTGCCGGTAATAATGACTATAGCCTGAATGTACCCGCTATTAATCTTTATAATGTCACTGCCAGAGAAACGGACCAACAGGAAAACAGGATATTATTTGAAAACATAAATCTTTCCTCACAAATAAATGCAAGCTATACGCCTGATGTTATTTCTATCATTTATCCAAAACTGACACTTAATCAAGGAGAGTCTGCTCTTATACGTAACAACGGTTCAGTCATCATCAGTGATTATACCCAACCAGAAAAGCAGCTGATTGTTGCTCAGGGGACATTAAATGCCTTCGTACAAAATATTATGGGGCTGGGTTATATACAGGATTTGGCAAAAGAGAAACTCAAGGCCAAAGCACTACTGGATGCACAATATCATCTTGAACTGAACTCATCCAACATTAAAATCCATAAAACCAATATTAATTTAAATCATCCTGACACAAAAGGCAGCTTGACCGTTAAGACCATTAAACCTGTTTCATTCAGTTTGCCCGCTGCTGACGGTTCGACTGCTCAGGACTATGCGTTTTCACCCAATGGTCATTTAAGGGTTACGCTGAAAAATTTTGACAGTAAACCTTATGAAAATTTTTTAAAGCAAGCTGATATTGCGTTTGATCATATTAATGGCCAGCTAGATCTCAGGCAAAAAAACAACCGCCAGCAAATTATTTTCAAAACACCGCTAAAGGTTGCCAACCTGCACTTTCTGGACGCGGAAAAACGTCCACTGGATCCTTTTGACCTGGAACTGGATCTGCAGACAAGTCAGAATAAAAACCTCCTCACGGGTGAAATTAGAAACCTGTCACTGCAGTTTATTAAGCAGAAAGGAAAAGCGCTTGATACACAGATGAAATTTGCACTGGATCTCAACAGGGAAATTCCGATACGTTCCCTGGAAGGCCAATTAAATGCCATTTTGACACAATGGCTCGATCAGCCTGTAGCTATTCCGGAAAATACCCTGCAGCAAGGCTCGCTGGAAACCAAATTTAACATTGATAAGCAAGGAAATATTAAACATTACTGGCAGATAAATGACCTGATTGATAAACAAAATCAGCAGATAGTAAAATCCATTACCATAGATGGTACTGGCCAGCTGAATTCTGCCTCTGATATCAAACTTAATTTACCCCTCAACATGCTCAGTGAATCAGGTCAAACTGTTGCTGAGATCGCTACAACAGCTAAATTTAAAGGGAACAAATCCGTCAATCTGGATATTAATGGCAAGACCGTTTTTCTGAATGATATTTTAAAGCTGCTCGATACTATCAGTCCTCCCGAGACTGTGAGTGCGGACAGCGAAACCTCTTCCGAGGCAGAATCATCAACAAGCGAAGATAAAAAGCCGCCTCTCAACACCCTTGTTGATACCGAACCATTCTGGAAATCACCTGTTGATATAGATGCTAATCTGTCCATCGATAAACTATACCAAACCGATTATCTGGCCTTTGATAAAATAAAAGGCAAACTGTCAATTAATGACAACGAATTCAAAGCCCATGAAATTTCTGCCCTGTTTCATGACAGCCCATTAAAGCTTGATTCATTAGTTAACTTCAATACAACTCTTAACAAACATCCTTATGATGTCAATTTTATCATGGATATCAAGGATTTCAATTTAAGTGATTTTCTGAAAGAATTAGATCCTACAGTAGAACCCTTGATAGAGGGTATATTCAATGTTGATTTGAAGATGTTTGGTCAAATGGACAATATTGATCAGTGGAGAAATCAATTGCTGTTTGATGCCCGCCTGGTCAGTTTTGACGGCATTTATCATTTTATACCCAATGACAGTGTCTTATTACTTTCATCCGGTTATGCCATGGCATTGGCGGGTGAAGTGGTTTCTGTGATTCCCACTGCAGGCTTTGGGCTGGGCATTATGAGTCGCATGGTCCGCTTTATTAAGGATTTTCCTTATGACAAAATTGACATCCATCTGGTGCGTAAAGCTGATAAAAACACCCGTATTGAAGAATTTGAAATTTTTAGTCCTGAGTTGTATATGACTGCAACTGGCGGTATTACTTTCGTAGAAAATGAGCGGGTCGTTGATTCACCTATGAAAGCGACTGCCAGACTTGATTTAGCCGGTGAAGGTGCGGCTATTTTTTATGGCCTTAATCTGTTGACTGGCGAAAAGAATGAATATGGTTTCTGGGAAGGCCCCGAAATCATATTTGGAGGTACGCTCACTCATCCCACAGATAATTTTGAGGAAATTGTAGAAACCGCCAAGAAAGGCACCGTCCAGGGCGGTATTACACGACCTTTTTCAGGTATTATCGGCGATTTTAAATACCGTTGGTTTGCCCCTAAACCAGAATACCAGGACGCTATTACGGATCAACAGCGGGTTACTACGGATAAAAGCAATGTCACCACTAAGCAAAGCGTCAGCCTAGATAAACAAAACCTTGCAAAGGATAAGCAAGACTCCCCTGCTGTTAAGACCGACAAAACCACTTCAACAAAACAAATGATTAAAAAGCCTCTTCCGACCGACCTGCCTGAATCAGTGGATCATCCATTTTTTGAAAATAATTTTTAGTGATATCAACTCTGATTTTAGAGAGCGGATAAATACTGACTCTGCAGTATTTGCATTCCCACCGAAGCTCGTGGGAATGAGAGTTCCAGGACATTTATTTATTTCAAACTGGACAGGTATCTAAGGCGCAATAATTTCAAGGTTAACTTTACCATGTCCTGCCTTGATTAAGCCAATCTCTTCTGCCGCAGCTCTTGAAAGATCAATAGTGCGTTTAGTCTCGCTGGGAATACGGTCATCAATCACGACAACCACTGATTTACCTGTTTCAGGATAAGTCACCTTGACTCTGGTGCCAAACGCCAATGTGTGATGCGCTGCAGTCATGGCCGTTTTATCATAGCTGGAACCGCTGGCAGTTTTCTGGCCATCCAGCGTATCAGAATAAAAACTGGCTTCCCCCTCCAGAACGTCTACTGTGGCTTGTGCGCAGACTGCAGCCGAGAAGACAAACAACAATATCGTAACCATCAGTTTGCTTAATTTCATCATTTTGATCCTTTTACCTTTATAGTTGTGTAAAGTTACAGGGAGGAACATTCTACAACCTAATCGAGCAACGCTCAACGCAGCTGCACTGATTATTATTTTCCATACATGCATAAGGCTATGATTTATTAATCAAATACTATGCATAATATTATTTAATGCCTGTACTATAGACAAAAACGTTTTTTATGACTATAAATAGTAAGAATAATCGTTACTGCACAACCTGTCCATTAAAACTGCACCTCTGATGGCTATCGATTTAGCAGTTACAATTTATCATCCATAAGGAATCCATTATGTCACCATTAAAAATATTATTATTTATCATCAGCTTATCCTTACTGGTTATTCAGCCCCTATCTGCCAAGGAAATTGAGATTAAATTTTCTCATGTCACCACAGAAAGCACCCCGAAAGGAAAAGCAGCCAATTATTTTAAGGAACTGGTAGATCAACGATTAAAAGGCAAAGTCAAAGTACTCGTTTATCCAAACTCGCAGCTTTATGATGATAAGTCCGTGCTCAAGGCCCTGTTGCTCGGCGACGTACAAATGGCAGCTCCTTCTCTATCCAAATTCGGTAAATTAACCAAAAAATGGGGTATTTTTGATATGCCGTTTTTATTCAAGGATACCCAGGCCGTAGAATGCTTTACCAATAGTTCCGAGGGTCAGGAATTATTAAATGCAGTCAATAATAAAGGACTAAAAGGTCTGGCATACTGGTTAAACGGCATGAAACAGCTATCTGCCAACAAACCACTGCTGACACCTGCGGATGCAAAGGGTGAGAAGTTTCGCATCATGAGTTCAGACGTTCTGGAAGCCCAGTTCAAAGCGGTAGATGCCAATCCTCAAAAAATGTCATTTTCTGAAGTCTACAATGCCTTATCAACAGGTGTTATAGATGGTCAGGAAAATACCTGGTCGAATATCCGCACTAAAAAATTCTATGAAGTACAGAGTGACTTTATCGAATCCAACCATGGCGTTCTGGAATATGGACTGGTTACCAGCACTGAATTCTGGAACAGTCTGCCTGAAGATATACAGACAGAGCTAACAGCTATTATCAAAGAAGTAACAGCCAAAGAAGTACAATGGGCCCTGGAGGCAGCTGAAGCCGATAAACAGGCCATTATTGATTCAGGAAAAACCAAGGTTCATCAATTAACGCCTGAGCAGGCCACTCAATGGTCTGACGCTATGCGCCCGGTATGGAAACAGTTTGAATCCAAGGTCGGCAAGAAAAATATTGATGCAGTCCTGGCCTGCGATAAAAAATCTTGAACATAATTGTATTGAGAATACTCATCATTTAAAAATCATGACTAAATTCGTCAATTATATTGAAGAAGGTTTTATAGCCTTACTGCTAACAGCGATGACCCTGATCACTTTTTCCCAGGTTGTAGCTCGTTATGTGTTTAATTCCGGTGCCGTCTGGGCACTGGAACTGACCACTTACCTGTTTGCCTGGCTGGTAATGTTCGGCGCAGCCTATTGCGTGAAAAAGGGAGTCCACATCGGCATCGATGCTATTGTTAACCTTTTTTCAGAAAAAATCAGGAAAGTTTTAACCCTTACTGCTGTTGGTTTATGTATGCTCTATTGCGTCATCCTGTTTAAAGGCGGCTGGGATTATGTCGCCAAACTAAAAATGATAGGTCTGGAAGCTGAAGATATGCCGATAGAAGAATGGAAGATAAAAATTATCTTACCAATTGGCTTTCTGCTTATTTTTATTAGATTACTGGAAGTTGCCTGGAAGGTTTATCAGGGTAAAGTTCAGACCATGCACTTTGATAATGAAGTCAATGACTTAATTAACGAGTAACTCCCTGATGACTACTACAGTTCTTTTTTTAATGCTGTTTCTGTTTATGCTGATTGGAGTACCTGTGGCATTTTCATTGGGTCTGGCCAGCACCCTGACAATCCTCTTTTTTGCTAATGATTCCATGGCTTCCCTGGCCGGTAAAATATTCACTTCTATGGAACATTACACCCTAATGGCCATCCCGTTCTTTATTCTGGCATCTGCTTTTCTAACCACCGGCGGCGCTGCAAGACGTCTGGTTGATTTTGCCGTAGACAGCGTAGGCTGGATCCGCGGCGGACTAGCGATGTCTTCAGTATTGGCCTGTATGATGTTTGCGGCGGTTTCAGGTTCATCACCCGCGACTGTCGTGGCCATTGGTTCCATTGTTATTGCCGGCATGGTACGTCAGGGTTATTCACAGTCATTTGCAGCTGGAGTCATCAGCACCGCAGGTACCATGGGTATTTTAATCCCGCCTTCTATTGTGATGGTTGTCTATGCAGCAGCGACAGATGTTTCGGTCGGCCGCATGTTTTTAGGCGGAGTGATTCCAGGATTACTGATTGGTATACTGATGATGATAGCCATCTATATTGTGGCACGCAGAAAAGGCTTCCCTAGTCAGCCCTTTAAAGGTTTTGCACATTTATCAGCTTCAGCAGCCAGAGCCTCTGGTGGTCTGTTTTTAATCGTGATCATCATGGGCGGAATTTATGGTGGGATCTTTACCCCGACTGAAGCTGCAGCTGTGGCGGCTGTATATGCCTTTATCATTGCAGTGTTCGGCTATCGTGATATTAAGCTGAGACAGGTTCCAGAAGTTCTGGTCAATGCTGGAAAAACCAGTGTCATGCTGATGTTTATTATTGCCAATGCCATGTTATTTGCTTTTGTGTTAACGTCAGAGCGGATCCCTCATGAAATAGCAGAAGTCATAACTTCCATCGGTTTGCCGATATGGGGTTTTTTACTCATTGTGAATATTATGCTCCTGATAGCAGGAAATTTCATGGAACCCTCTGGTATACTGTTGATTATGGCTCCTATATTATTCCCTATCGCCATGCAACTGGGCATTGATCCGATACATCTTGGGATCATTATGGTGGTGAATATGGAAATTGGCATGATCACTCCGCCGGTGGGGCTTAATCTGTTTGTCACATCCGGGATTACCGGAATGAGCCTGCTTGAAGTCATTAAGGCGACTTACCCATGGTTGTTACTGATGCTCAGTTTCTTAATGATTATTACCTATATTCCCCAGGTTTCCATCTGGCTGCCAAACTTATTGATGGGACCTGAAACAGTGGTACAATAATTCTATCGTTTAAATTCTTTTTCTTACTTTCATTTCAACACGTTTTAAAGCCTGTTCATGGGTAAAAGCAAAAAGCTGTTTATATATCTCAGTATTACTATAGCATTACTGGATGTGCTGTTTGTGCTGACGAATTATTATTATAACAAGAAAAACCTCAACGATACCCTGAATCAAAAAAGTCAAACCTATTACAAAGCCTTTAATACTCAGCTTGAGGCAACCTATAACCAGATGCTCATGCAGGCCACCCTGTTTGCTGGTTTTCCCAAAATACAACAGCTATTTTTACAGGGTAAAAAAGCACTGGAAGCGGGAGATGCTGCTAAAGCAGCTCAATACCGCAATCAGTTAAATGCATTCATTCAGCCTGAATGGAAAAAAATCAAACAGCGTTTTGATGTAAAACAGCTACATTTTCATCTGGGTCCGAGCGCTTTAAGTTTTCTTAGAATACACAAACCCGAAAAGTTTGGTGATCACCTGGATGAGATACGATTTATTATCGTAGACAGTTATGCAGATCAAAAATCTTATACTGGATTCGAGACTGGCCGGATAGCCTCAGGCTTACGTGCTACGATGCCGATATTTGCATGGGACTATAATTCAGGCAAAGAAGTGTTTGTTGGGATATTAGAATCCGGAACCTCGTTCAAGCATATGCTGAAAACTCTGGATAAAAATTTTAATGTTTCGATCAGCATTTTGCTCAATATCGACCATGTAAAAAATACGACCTGGGAAGAATTTATTACCCATGGCATGGATAAAGGCATCTCAGGGTGTAATTGTGTACTGGAAGACAGTTCCCGTTCAGACATTAAAGAGATTCTGGAACAATCTACTCCCTCCCAGCAAGCTATACAGGCTGATGGAAAACCCAGAATATCTGAATTTAAAGGCAGAACTTATTTCATGACTTACTTTCCGTTGAGAGACTATCGAGGAGCCAAAGACCCAGCCAGACCCGACGTTGGAAGCATTATGATCCGTCAGGATATCAGCGACATAATGGATGCTTATTATGCTGAACAAAAGTTTAATATTTTTTATGCACTGCTGGTCTTTTTGATAGTTGAAGGTTTACTATACCTGACCTTTAAAACCATCATAAAGCATTTAAAAGAACAAACAAAACGACAGACTGCTAAGCTTACTAGACAAAAAAAACGACTTCAGGAGGATAAGATAAAATACCAGAATCTGGCAGAATCCATTAACCAGAACTATTTTATGTATACCTATGACAGAGAAGAAAATTTCACTTATGTAAGCCCCGCCGTCACTGATATACTCGGCTATAGCAAAGATGAGTTTTTAACCAATAAGTACACTTATCTGACAAAAAAAGCAGGTATCCTGGCGGTCAATGAAAAAACCAAACGAGCTTTAAAGGGAGAAAAACTTGAATCCTATGAAATTGAAATTTTTAATAAAGAAGGCCGTTTAAGATACCTGCAGGTCACAGAAACGCCTATTTTTAACGATAAGGATCAGCTTATGAAAGTAGATGGCATAGCCCAGGATATTACCCAGCTGCGTCAGGACAGATTACTACTAAAGCTCAGGGGACAGGTTTTTGAAATGCTATACAAAGCCTGTAATATAAATGAAATCCTCGAGTCATTGATCCTTTCACTGGAAGAAATAACTAAAGACATGCGCTGCTCCATTTTGTTGCTGGATCATAAAACCGGCCAGCTTCGTCTGGGCGCTGCACCTAATCTGCCCTGCGTCTATAACGAAGCCATCGATGGACTGAAAATAGGCCCGCATGTCGGTTCTTGTGGGGCCACAGCCTACACCGCACAAAGAAGCATTATTGATGATATCTACACTCATCCAAACTGGCAGAACTTTCGCGAACTGGTTAAACAGACCTCTTTTCGTGCCTGCTGGTCAGAACCCGTCATTTCTTCTGACGCTAAAGTCCTGGGTGTTTTTGGGATGTATTATGATGAACTCATTAAACCGAGCGAGATCGATCTACATCTGATATCTTCTGTTACTGACATGGTAGCGATTATTATCGAAACAACCCAGTCAACCAGCGGTTACAAAAATCGTTAATAGAAAAATCAATTTAACAGCTTCTATCTCACAGTCTGTATGGGAGAGTATGCAAGCAGATCGTTTAATAGTAGCTGTTAAATTGATTTACTGTTAACCTGAAGGAACTAGTAAAATATTGCCGCGTATTAAAACCTGTTCAAAAATCTGCTAGTTAGTGTCCAGCTAAAAATGCACGGACGTTAGCTATTTAATTTTACCGTAATAACCTGCGTTGAAAATTGCTAACCAGCATCAGTAAGATTATTTGCATACCTGTTTTCATCAGAGAAAACCGCCTTGCACTTACTGATTGGTTATATTTTATCAGGGTTTTCCCTATATTAATAGATCTTAATGTTGTTTTTTACTTATATTATTCATTAATCAGGATGCTGTTAACCTAACAAGGGTTTTATTGCCTTCGAATAGGCACTTACCACTAAAATCGGTTCATAACTACTTAGTCTTTATGACCCATTCCCAATAGTAAAGTCCATTAAAACCAACTATAGTCACTACATACGCAGGTACTTAAAGTAGAATCGGGTATTTTTGCTTAAGAACTAACCTATGATAGTCACTTAAAATGGCCATGAAATGTGGGTGATAAGGAATAAACATGCGCAGTATTGTCAAAACACAGAGATAGATAAAAGGTAACTATTCAGCGTATCTAAGATATTCTCCACTCAGTAGTTACTTAAATTTTAAGTTTAATGATTGGTGATGTGAACCATGAAAATCATAAGCCAGGTGTTACTGTCTTTAGCATTACTTTTGAATTTCAGCGAGCTGACAGCAGCAAATTATGATTGGAAATTGTTCCATGAAGTGAACGGAGTCAAGGTTTATGTACGTGATATTGATCGAAATAATATTGTCGAATTCAAGGGCATCACCCGGATCAATGCCTCAATAGACAGTATCCTGGCCGTTCTGCGAGATCATCCTGCCTGTCCAGACTGGTTTCATCATTGTGATCGAGCTGAAATCATTCAGAATGTCAGTTTTACTGAACGTTATCATTACCAGCAATGCTCGCTGCCATTTCTGCTCAAAAAGCGGGATTTCATCTTTCACTCCTTTCTGACTCAAAACCCCTTGACTGACACATTTGTTATTACCCTGATCGCCAGCCCGGATTATTGTATCCATAAAACTTCATCCCAATGCAGAGCCATTAATTCCTCGACAGACATCAGGGTTCGTTCGGCCTATGGCTATATTCTACTGGAACCGTTGCATGACGCTACCACGCGCGTGACCTGGAATCAACACACTGATCCTGGCGGCATGATACCCACCTTTTTGATCAATCAACTGGCTCAGGATGTTCCACTCAAAAGTCTGACCAATCTCAGAAAAATTGTGCAGGCAAGAAAATATCAGTTGTCAAGGCTGATTTATGATCATAGAGGTATCGCTGTTAATCTCATTACGCCGGATATTGAGCGCAAGCTGAACTTCGTAAAAGAGCCTGTTACTGCCCAACAGTTCTTTGAGTGAAGACAATTTATCCAGGGCTGCAGCAAAATATGCCTGCTGCGGACCAGCATTCACTGTTCCAACACGCTCCTGTCATATTGCTCATTCCACTTTCTTATTCTGGATGCAAAACAAATCCTGTCAAGGCTCACTTCGCTTGCTGCCTTGACAGGATTTGTTTTGTATCTGGCGAAGAGGGGGGGATTCGAACCCCCGAAACCTTACGGTTTACACACTTTCCAGGCGTGCGCCTTCGACCACTCGGCCACCTCTCCAGAGCGATGAAGGATAAACCAGTTAGAGCCAGAAATCAAGCACGATCTATACAGACCCGCAACAGTAACAATGCGGCTATTTATTCTTCCAGCTCACCCCAACGTTCATAGGCCGTTTCCAGTTGTTGACTGACCGTCTGCAGAAGCGTGAGCACTTCATTTATCTTTAGCTGATCCTGTTGGTAAAAATCAGCCTGGGAAACTATTTGTTCAAGTTCAAGCTGTTGTTCTTCCAGCGATTCAATAAGAGCCGGTAATGTTTCCAGCTCTTTTTTTTCCTTGTACCCAAGTTTGACTTTTTTCTTAGCAGTTATTGGAGATTCTTGATACGCTTGACCATGTTTAAATCCCGAGGTCATTTTTTTTACCGCTGGTTCAGGTTTTCTCTGTCTTATCCAGTCATCATAACCGCCTACATATTCATTCAATTCCCCATTTTCAAAAACCAGAGAACTGGTGATGACATTATTTAGAAATGCCCTGTCGTGACTTACAATGATCAGGGTACCCTGATAATCCATTAATAATGATTCAAGCAATTCTAAGGTATCACTGTCAAGATCGTTGGTCGGTTCATCCAGTACCAGTAAATTGGCCGGCCGGGTAAATAACTTTGCCAGCAACAGCCGATTGCGCTCTCCGCCTGACAGTGCCTTGACCGGAACTTTGACTCTTGCAGAGGAAAAAAGAAAGTCTCTTAAATAACTATAGACATGACGTTCACGACCGTTGATAGTGACATATTCCTTACCAAGACCAATACTTTCCAATACCGTCTGATTATCATCCAGTTGATCACGTAACTGATCAAAATAAGCGATTTCCAGTTTAGTACCCAGTTTAACCTGTCCTGACTGAGGTTTTAATTCACCCAGCAATAGCTTCAATAAGGTGGTCTTACCTGCGCCATTGGGTCCAATAATACCTATGCGGTCACCACGCAGCAGCAAAGTAGAAAAATTCTTTACGATAGGTCTGTTTTCATACTCATAAGTAATTTTTTCTACATCAATAACCAGTTTTCCTGAGCGGGCCTGATCGTCAACCTCGAGTTTTACCTGTCCAGTTTTTACCTGACGCTGACTGCGTTCTTCACGCATGGCTTTCAGCGCTCTGACTCGTCCTTCATTACGTGTTCGGCGTGCTTTAATTCCCTGCCGGATCCAAACTTCTTCATCCGCGAGCTTTTTGTCAAAGCGCTCATTGGCTTTTTCTTCGGCATTTTGCATTTCATCTTTGCGACGCAGGTAATTGGCATAATCTCCGGGAAATGAAACCAGTTGACCTCTATCCAGTTCCAGAATACGGGTTGCTACATTGTGCAGAAAAACCCGGTCATGGGTGATAAACAGCACACAGCCATTATAGTTGCGGAGAAATTCTTCCAGCCATAGAATGGATTCAATATCCAGATGGTTAGTGGGTTCATCCAGCATTAGAATATCCGGGGCATTGGCCAGTGCTTTGGCCAGCATAACCCGGCGTTTCAGTCCGCCGGAAAGATCCTCAATATTCGCTTCCCCATCCAGGGATAATCTGGAAATACTCTCTTCAACACGTTGTACCAAAGACCAGCCGTTAACGGCTTCCAGATCATGCTGGACTCGTTCCAGTTCTTTGAGTGCCGCGCTATGTCCATTGGCAACATCCTGCAAAAGATCGTGATACTGCTGTAACAGATTGGCAGCATCACCTACGCCGGAAGCGACAATAGCATATATTTTACCATTTGCTTCATAGGGCACTTCCTGTTCCAGCCATGACACCTTCAAACCATCCTGTTTACGTAAATCCCCTTCATCAGCCTGCATATCACCCTGAATCAAACGCATCAGAGTTGTTTTTCCGCTACCATTTCGTCCTATCAGACAAATCCGTTCTCCCTTTTCCAGAGAAAAACTAACCCGATCAAGCAATACATGGGTACCAAAAGCTAGTGATAGATTATCTGCGGAGAAAAGTGACATAATGATATTGACCTGAGATTCAGCTGGAAGCAGACGATTTTCTGGCCACATTATCTCTTAAATAAACCGGACTGACAGCTTCTGCATTGACCAGAGTTTTATTTTCCACCTCTTTAAGTGCCAGGGTCGCAACATCCCTGGCATGCGGCCAGATATCGAGAAAAATGTCGCTAGCTCTTTCAAGTACAGGCTGTAAAGTTTTTGCATAGACTTGCCAGCCGCTGCCTACACAAAAACAACTGTTTTCAGCTGTGGAAAAAGATGTTTGTCTGTAAAGATATTTTATTAATAGTTCAGGCCGGATGATCTGTTGCTGACTCAGCAGGCTCACGAAACCATTAATGTTTTCATAGCCTGCAAAATAAACTTCCTCCATGCGTGCATCACTAGCTACCAGCACAGGCTGTTTTTTTTGCTGCTTAAATTTTTCCCGGCAAGCTCCCTGGGCTATTGCGGCCAGGGAAGAAATTTGTGCCACCGGTAAATCAGCCCCATAGGCAATTGCCTGGGTGACTCCGGTAGCCACTCTGACACCGGTAAATGCTCCCGGTCCTCTGCCATAAGCCAGTACATCCATTTCAGCCACTGCATAACCTGCTTCGTCAAGTAAGGAGTCAAGCATGGGCAAAATAAGCTGGGTATGTTTTCTTGGGGCAATCTGGAACCTTTCGATACAGGAAAAATCAGCCGAATCACCCGTAAGCAATGCTGCAGAACAGGCATTGGTCGAAGTCTCAAGTGCCAGTATTTTCAATGAAGCAGGACCCAGACAGTAACAGGACGTAGAACTTTAAACGATAAGCGTTGCTTAAAAGGATGTTTCTTCAATGGATAGAATACCCGCATTAATTTCTCGATTGCGCCCCTGAGCTTTTGCCATATACAATGCCTCATCAGCACTGAGCAGTAGTTTTTTGCCCATTTCAGCTTTGTCATAATACTGATCTGCTGACAGGGTTGCAATACCTGCTGAAACAGTTATGTTAACCCGGGTTTCAGCATTCACCGTAAAATAATTACGATTGACGGCAGAAATAATGCGCTGAGCTACGTATTTAGCGGCCTCATTAGTGGTATTCGATATCAGTACGGCAAATTCTTCCCCGCCGTATCGAGCAAGAATTTCATGGCTTCTTAATACTTTTTGCACTCGCCTGGCGACTTCAATAAGAACGTCATCACCTGCAGCATGTCCGTAGACATCATTGATCTTTTTAAAGTGATCTATATCAAACAGGATACAGGATAGAGGTTTCTGAGTTCGTTCCTGCCAGTGCATTTCATCCGTCAATCGCTGTTCAAAAAAGCGTCTGTTTCTTATCCTGGTGAGCGGATCTGTCAAACCGGTAAGCTTGAGTTTTTCTCGATTTAGAGCATTTTCAATACAAATTCGAATTATAAACGCCAGACGTTTAAAAAAATCATTGGCCTGTCCTGCTTCAAAGCGGTTTTTATGTTGGGTTCCGCAACAAAAAATGCCTATTTTTTGACCCTGATGAAAAAGAGGTAAAACAGCTATCGATTTAATTCCATGATGCGGTAGCAGCCAGTGATGATGGGTTGAGGAAAAACATCCTGTATAAATAGTATCTGGCAACCTGTTTAAGCGTTCCAGTTCTGCTGGAAAATTAAGCAACTGCAAAAATTTATCCTCACCTTGCTCAAATAACGTTTTGGGTAACAAATGATTTAAGGAAAATTGGCGATTTGCCAACAGCAGAGTACTGACATCATAATTGAACATTTTTGGAAAATCATTTTCAAGATAAAGCAAAACCGCTTCAATGGATTCTGCTGACATCAGTTTAAATTCGAATTGCTCGAATTTTTTCTGTTTCTGATCATTTTCACGAGCAGTCTGCAACAGCAGCCCAAGCTGTTTTTTCAGGTGACTGTTTTCCTGTTCTAATCTATGTAATGAATTATCCATAATTTTTTTAACAAGCATCCTAAATTACATCTTTCGTCGCCACCATCAGTTCAGGTTAACTGTCTCAGCGTATCTATTTAGCAATCACTCATATAGAATCCTAGATACGCTGAACAGTTACTAAGATTTCAACATGCGTTGAGTTAACAACCGTTGTAAACCTGGACGATCTATTGCATTATTGAGTTTTTTCACTCTCGTCTGCATAAATGAGAGAAGAAAGCATGCACAGAAAGCTGATAAAAATTATTATATTATGATGCATTCATTTAACCTTTGGGTATCAGTCTTCAAAATAAAGCTATTAGTTAGTGTCCATCCGTTTTTAGATGGACACTTGTGGCACAGGAATGTGCTACCATTTTTAATGATGACAAGTCATTGAAAATGCAGCAAAAGAAAAACCACACTTTTTCTTTTGCTTTCCATAATATAGCCAGGATGGCTATATTATGAATGGAAACTAGTTAGTATATTTTTTTCGAATATTTTTTGCTCTAGAGGTTTCACCTAGTTGTATGTAACTTTGTTCAATAATTTTATAATTGTTATTCTGCAACTGTCTGGCATGATGCTCCAGATTGTTTGATTTAAGTGCCTGTTGTATGGCCTGTTGATAATTTTCCTGATAGAAACTAACCACTGCCAGGTTGTGCCATAACCAGGCATTGCCGGGTTCTATTCTCAATGCCCTTTTTAATATAGTCTCTGCTTCATCATAATCATTAACAGCAATAGCCTCCTCAGCCTGAAGCAGCAGATCCAGCACGGCTTCCCGGGAAGCAGATCTGGTTTTTTTTATGGGTTTAGGCGCATTATCATATGCAGCAGTGGTAATAATTTTTGCCTGTTCATTAGAGTCTGTATACAAATCTTCAGCAGCAGTAGTTTTTTCTTGCTGTAATTTTCTCTGACTTTTAGTTTGACTATTGTCAGCGGCACCTTCACTGGAATTACCGCCGCTTGATGCACATCCATGAAGCAAGAGTAATATCAGGAGAACTATCAGCAGATTTTTAATCATATGATTTTATTTTATAATAGAATTACTCAGTCTGGAACAAACGGTTAAGCCAATCCTTTGAAAAGTGACCCGCTTCACATGAGGCTGTTTTTTTTGGCTGAGTCCCGATAATATAAGGCAGGTACTCCGTATTTTCACACCGACCCGTTAAAGTAATCTGGTTTATAGAATCGACCCAGAACCATTTAACGTTGTCAGGCTGAACCAATTCGAGCGGTTCTATGTGTAATTGTTTCATCATCCCCCCCCATACTTTCAATGCGCCTGTAGAGCCGCTAAACCCTGCAGTTTTATTGTCATCACGGCCGATCCATACAACCCCGAGCAAATCATTGCCAAAACCAGCGAACCAGCTGTCTCGCAAATCATTTGTCGTACCCGTTTTGCCCGCCAGGTAATGTCCTGGTGACAAATAACGAGCCAGACCTTTTGCTGTACCCCGGCTGACGACTTCCTGAAGATTGGCATTGAGTAGATAGCTGAGAGCACTGTCAACACGTTGTTCAACTCTGATAGGATAAGGCAGCAGAGGCAGATTATCTCTGTCCTGAACTGAGATAATGACATGCTGTGGTGAATAAAATCCCTGATCTGCCAGAGTCTGGTACATTTGACTAACCTGCAATGGACTCAGGTTAATGGAGCCGAGCAACACCGAAGGATATGGCAGTGCATCTGTGTCAACTCCCAACCGCTTGACCATCTCAAGGACTTTGCCTACCTTAAGCTCCATACCCAGCCTGGCAGTAGATAAATTATAGGATTTTGCCAGTGCTACATGCAGCGGTACAAGTCCATGTTCCTGTTTATCGTAATTCTGAGGTTTCCAGAGTTTTCCCGAGTTGCTTTTTGCCGTAAGGGATTTATCTTTCAACAGGCTGGAAAGTGTATATCCTTGTTCCAGCGCTGTTAAGTAGATAGCGGGCTTGATCAGCGAACCAATTTGCCGAAGAGAATTGACCGCCCGGTTGTAGCCGCTTTGGCGTCCATTTTTATCACCCACAATAGCCAAAATAGCTGCCGAGTTTCGCCGACTGATCACAATGGCCGCCTGTAATGGAGCGGACCTTTTATTACCTACTTCCTGCAGAAAGTCGTGTAAAGCCTGTTCTGCAGCCCATTGTACCTGTGGATCCAGAGTGGTGAAAATATTTAATCCTTCACTGGTTAAATCTTCCTGATCATAATCCTGTTGCAGTTGAGCTCTTACCCTGTCCATAAATGCTGGAAAAGGACTGGTACTTAAAGAAAAGCGTTTACTAATCCCTGAAGATGATTTGACGGCACGGGTATAGGTCTTTTTATCAATAATGTTTTGCTGCAGCAAGATATTTAAAACCGTATTTCGTCGCTTAATGGCCCGCTTTTCATGCCTTCTGGGATTATAATATGAAGGTCCCTTGACCAGACCTGCCAATAACGCCGTCTGCTGGATATTTAATTGCTGCAGCGGACGTTTAAAATAATACTCACTGGCCAGTCCGAAGCCGTGAATAGCTCTTTGCCCATCCTGTCCCAGATACACTTCATTAATATATGCAGACAAAATTTCTTCTTTGCTATAACGGTATTCCAGCAATAAAGACATGATCGCTTCATTAAATTTGCGCATGAAAGTGCGATCGCGGGTCAGGAAGTAATTTTTTACCAGCTGCTGAGTTAAAGTACTTCCACCCTGTACTGTGGTCCCGGCTTTGAGGTTTGCAACCACGGCACGAGCTATTCCTTTGGGATCAAGCCCATGATGTTGATAAAAATTTCTATCCTCTACCGCAATCAGAGCCTGTTTGAGTTTTTGCGGAATGTCATTCTCACGCAGCAGTATTCGATCTTCATGAAGTTTGGTGTGAATACTTCCTATAGGTGCGGGATCAAGGCGAATAAGTGATAATTTTTTGCGCCGATCCAGATCATAAACTGAACGAATGGCCCTGTTGCTGAATTTAATTTGCAGTTTATGGGATGGTTCTTCCCCATCCGGAAAAGCAAAGGTTCGGCTAACCAGCTCTATCTGATTCCCGTTTCTGGCATAACTGCCCTGAGTCGATGCTTTTCGATCCTTGCGATAACCTGCCAGTTTGAGTTCTTTTTCCAGTTGCTTTGAGGTTACCTCCAAGCCTGGATAAAGTTCCAGAGCACGGGCATAAACCCTGGCTGGTATAGACCAGCGTCGGCCTTCGAATTTTTCACTGACGATATTGTTCAGATAAAAGGTGTACCCTGTCAGCAGCAGTATGCTGAGGATAACTCCCCTGAAAAGCAGTTTTTTTATAAAAGAGATGAACCTGCCTTTACTGGAACGCGCAGGCTTTTTACTTTTTTTTCTGACTTTTTTTTTGCTTTTTTTTGCGGGCATAAAGTATTATTCTGGGGTATTTTTCTGTATACCGGGAAAATTGAATCCGGTGAATAAAATCACTTTCTTTGAGTTATATCCAGACAATAACTAATGAGCTTTCTAGACGTTTTATTTCATCCGGACATAATATTGGCCACGCTATGCTTTACCATCCTGGCCATTGGTTTTGAAATCATTTACAGCCATTTACTGGTTAATATTTCGCAGGAACCAGGTTCCCACTGGATTGCCAGACAGATTATCGGACCATTTATACATGTTGTGCTGCTGACGGCCTATATTTATCTGTGCTATCCCGTAATTTTCGGAATCGAGCATGCTCCCCCATTAGGTCAATTGCTCAAAAATGGCTCCGGACGAACCATGTCATTGATAAATATTGTCTTTGTGATCAGCGTGCTGCTCCCGCTAGTGCCTGTTATCGGTCGCTTTAGCGCCTTTATACTGCCCCTGCAGGCAATTACAGCCAGTGCAGTCATTTATACCTGGCTGTCAGAAGCGATGTCTCAACAGTATTCGCTTATCCCGGATTACGGGATGCTGCTGCTGATCATTGCTCTATCATCCATTGCCGCTATAACAGCAAAATGGCTGGATGGTTATCTCGGCCCTGTTTTAAATGAAAAATATCATACCATGGGATGGGGCCTAATTATTCAACGCAGCGTGATTATGATATTCCAGCTCCCCATACTGCTGGTTTACACTTTGAATATTGCGTCATCAGCGGTTTAAAAATAGCGACCCTGTAATATTTCAGCGTAAGTACAGCCCTGATATTAAAATTTTGATAAAAGTCTTAGCCTCGCCTCCAGCGAGTCCCGCCTGGAGTATCTTCAAGAATAATATTTTCGTCGATCAATTGATTCCGAATACGATCACTTTCTGCCCAGTTTTTTTCCTCTTTGGCCTGAGTACGCTGTAAAACCAGATCCTTGATTTCATCGTCACTGAGACCGCCTTCGGTCGCGTCGCCCTGAAGAAACTGTTTTGCATCGCTCTCCAGCAAGCCGAGCAACGCAGCGAGTAACCGCATTTGCTGTGCCAGTTGTGCAGCTTGCGATTTATCTCTAGATTTTAAACGATTGAGCTCATGTGCCATCTCAAACAGCACCGAGATGGCTGTCGGAGTTCCAAAATCATCATCCATGGCCTGAAGAAAGCGTTTAGCATAACCATCGTCTTTAATACGCTCAAATTCCGCTGATTTGTATTCCGACAAGCCTGAATCAAGCAGCGCCTGATACAGTGTATTTAAAGAAGCTTTGGCCTTGTCCAGGTTTTCATCAGAATAATTTAATGGACTCAGGTAATGGCTATTGAGAATGAAATAGCGGATCACCTCTGGAGCATAAGTTTTTAACACATCACGGATAATAAAAAAATTACCCAGAGATTTGGACATTTTTTCATCATCAACGCGCACAAAACCATTATGTACCCAGTAATTAACAAACTTATGTCCGGTACAGCCCTCAGACTGGGCAATTTCATTTTCATGATGGGGAAATTTCAGGTCAAGTCCGCCGCCATGGATATCAAAATGTTCGCCCAGACTATTAATTGACATCGCCGAGCATTCAATATGCCAGCCAGGTCTACCCTTGCCCCAGGGGGAATCCCAACTTGGCTCACCCTGTTTGGCCATTTTCCACAATACAAAATCCAGCGGATCTCGTTTGGCATTATCAACTTCGACCCGGCTTCCTGAACGGAGATCACGCAGATTTTTTTTAGCCAGCTTCCCATAGTCATTAAAGCTGTTAACCTGATAATAGACATCCCCATTCTCAGCCTGATAGGCCAGATCCCTGTTGACCAGTGTCTGGATCATGCTGATAATTTCCTGGATGTGTTCAGTGGCTCGCGGTTCTAGATCTGGCCGCTGAACGCCCAGAGCATCAGCATCCTGGTGCATGGCAGATATAAAACGCTCAGTCAGGGTGCTGATATCTTCTCCATTTTCTATGGCCCTGGCTATGATCTTGTCATCAATATCCGTGATATTTCTGACATAAGTGACATTTTCAGCACCGTAAATTTTACGCAGATAACGGCTTATGACATCAAATACCACCAGTACACGGGCGTGACCAATATGACAATAATCGTACACCGTCATACCACAGACATACATCTGGACCTTGCCAGGATGAATGGGAGTAAATACTTCTTTTTTACCACTCAGGGTATTATAGATTTGCAGCATCAGAGTCTCTATTTTGTTATTAAATCGTAACTTCTCAATAAATCCGTGCAAGATCCCCTCCCCATATCAGGGGGAGGGTTAGGGTGGGGGTTAAGTGTTTGATTATAGACACAACCCCCATCCTGGCCTTCCCCCTGACAGGGGGAAGGAACTTAAACTGCACGGACTTATTGAGATGTTACATTAAATCATCTTAACTTATTGAAAATATTTGCTTAAAATATCCCTGAAATTATTTATTAGTCCATGAGTCTCTTAAACTTACAGTTCGATTGAATATCAGTTTTTCTTCACTGGAGTCAGGATCGGTAATGAAATAACCTTCTCTTTCAAACTGATATGAATCACCCGCCCTGGCATTAGCCAGGGATTGCTCAGCACGGGCCTGCTCACAAATTTGCAGTGAATCCGGATTCAGGAAATCCACAAAATGACTATCTTCATCATCCTCTTGTTTTGCCGCAGCCTCTGGATTAGGCACGTTAAACAGGCGGTCATAAAGACGTACCTCAGCCGGAACACTATGCTCGGCAGACACCCAGTGGATCACTCCCTGCACTTTTCGCCCAGCCGGATTTTTACCCAGTGTGTCTGGATCATAACTGCAGCGTAATTCGATGACTTCACCGGCATCATTTTTTACGACCTCATTGCAGCGTATGACATACGAGTTTCTTAAGCGTACTTCCTTACCACTGGTCAGGCGTTTATATTTTGGCGGCGGTGTTTCGGTAAAGTCATTACGATCAATATAAATGCTACGAGTCATCTTTAATGTTCGGCTGCCCATACTCTCATCTTTGGGATGCCGCGGGGACGTCAAATCTTCAACCTGATACTGAGGATAATTTTCAATCACGACTTTCAATGGATTCAATACACACATAGCACGAGATGCAGTGTGTTCCAGATCTTCACGAATACAAAATTCCAGGGTACCCATATCGACGACACCGTCAACTTTAGTAACGCCAATACGATCCGAAAAATTGCGGATGGACGCCGGCGTATAACCACGGCGTCGAAGCCCCGATACCGTTGGCATACGGGGGTCTTCCCATCCCGAGACATAATTTTCATCCACCAGTTGTTTAAGTTTACGCTTGCTGGTAATGGTATAGTTTAAATTTAAACGGGCAAATTCAATTTGCTGCGGATGACACGGGGTTTGCAGCTGATCCAGAAACCAGTCATATAAAGGCCGATGATCTTCAAATTCCAGAGTACAAATAGAATGCGTGATACCTTCAATGGCATCCGAGATACAATGAGTATAATCATACATAGGATATATACACCATGTATTGCCGGTTTGATGATGCACAGCTTTACGGATGCGATAAATTACTGGATCCCGCATATTCATATTGGCTGATGACATATCGATTTTAGCCCTGAGAACCTTTTCACCTTCAGCAAAATCACCTTTTTTCATGCGCTTAAAAAGTTCAAGATTTTCTTCGATACTTTGATCGCGAAAAGGACTGTTTCTGCCTGGCCTGGTCAAAGTCCCCCGGTATTCACGGGCCTGTTCAGGAGATAGTGAGCAAACATAAGCTTTACTCTTTTTGATCAACTCAATAGCATAGGCATATAGCTGATCAAAATAGTCCGAAGAAAATTTCACATCACCGTCCCAGTTGAAACCCAGCCAGGTGACATCCTGCTTAATGGATTCAACATATTCAACCTCTTCCGCTTCCGGGTTGGTATCGTCGAAGCGGAGATTGCAGCGACCATGATAATCCAGCGCCAGACCAAAGTTCAGGCATATGGATTTAGCATGACCAATATGCAGATAGCCATTAGGTTCCGGAGGAAATCGGGTAAAGACTTTACCTGCATTTTTATTCACGCTGAGGTCCTTGTCTATAATATGACGAATAAAATTACTCACGGTTTTGTTTTCGTTATGGGTGCTCATTTCAAAACTGTTCTCAGGGGCAAAGTAAGTTAAACGGTAAATTTTAATGAATCGTGAAGTAAAAATAAATCTTATTAACCAAGCATAGATATTTCCTTGAGTAAATATGTTTTAAGGATAATTATCCTTGAGTGCGAGTGAATAAATAGCTAATCATACTGGATTCCATGCCGTTATGTTAGACAATCAGCCTGTTTTTCAGGCACAAATTTTAACTGCCTCTTTATTCAAAGTATTAAAAACGTTATATTGGCCGAATTATTTTTATGTAAAACAAAGGATATTTTTAATGAATCAGATAAAAATCGTATTAATTAATTTTCTGGCCATGCTTGTTTTAAGTTTTAGCACGAGTCTTTATGCTGAGGAGACGGTTAATGTTTTAATGAAAACCAGTAAAGGAGACATCACTCTTGAATTATATCCTGACAAAGCGCCCATTACTGTGGAAAACTTTGTCAAATACGCAGAAGATAATTTTTATAACAAAACCATTTTTCATCGTGTTATCAAAAATTTCATGATTCAAGGTGGCGGATTTGTTAACCCGCAGGACAAAAAAGCCTTCCAAGGAGCTCCTATTAAAAATGAGGCCGATAATGGATTAAAAAATGATCGCGGAACTATCGCCATGGCAAGAACACGTGATCCGCAATCGGCAACTACGCAGTTTTTTATCAATACCAAAAACAACGATTTTCTTAACCATACCAGAAAAACCATGAATGGCTGGGGCTACACCGTATTTGGGAAAGTAACCAGCGGTATGGACGTAGTTGATAAAATCAGCAATAGTAAAACCACCACCTCTGCCGGTCGCGCTGATGTTCCTGTTGATCCTATCTATATTGAGGATGTTTCAATTATTAAATCCGAATAGAAGAGCTTGAGTTTTAGCGCAGTTATTACTATTTAAATAAGCACTGTTGTAAATTTTAAATGCAGCATAATTTAAAGCTCAAGATTGCACCTTAGATATGCTGACCCTGGTTTATCACTATCTAACTTTCAGGACTAAAAATGATTAAAATGCAAACTAACCATGGCATTATCACGATCGAACTGGATCATGATAATGCACCAAAAACCTGTGCCAACTTTGAACAGTATGTTAAAGAAGGTTTTTATGACGGCACCATTTTCCATCGAGTCATAGATGGTTTTATGATTCAGGGCGGAGGAATGGAACCCGGTATGAAGGAAAAATCAACCATGGCGAACATTGAAAATGAAGCCACTAATGGTATAAGCAATGACCGCGGTACACTGGCAATGGCCAGAACACCCGACCCGCATTCAGCCTCGTCACAGTTTTTTATCAATGTGAAAGATAATTCTTTTCTGAACTTCAAAAGTGAAACACCCGATGGATGGGGATACTGCGTGTTTGCAAAAGTTACTGACGGCATGGATATAGTCGATGCTATAAAAAGTGTTCCAACAGGTAATTCTGGTTTTCATCAGGATGTACCCGTTGATGATGTAGTTATTGAGAAAGTAACGCTTGAATAGTTTCTCTGTGGCAATATCTAAGTAATCCCATCGTATTGCCATAAATTATTACCCGAGTTTGTAATTATTCAGCATATTTATCAAGCTGCACTCATAGCCTAGTTCCTTAATATGTGCATGAAGAATCGGATATTTGCTGACCCACATGGACGACTACGGCTCCTGCTTTCCCGCATGCATGTCCACTGTCCATGCTGGACATGTGAGAAAGGCAGGATATGCAAGGAGCAATGACCCTGTGCAGAAATTACCTGTTAAAGCGCTAAGTACAAATGAGTCCTAACAATAGAATACTTTTTATATCTGATCTTCATCTGGATAAACAGCGCAAGGATATTGAACAAAACTTTGCACGATTTATTCGCTATTGCCTACGGGAAAATAAAACCATAGAGACTGTGTTTATACTTGGTGACCTGTTTGATTTCTGGTTTGGTGACGACGCATCCATAACACTTAATGAGAACATCATTGAGCAACTCAAAGAGTTAACTTCTGCAGGCATATCACTATTTATCATGCATGGTAATCGTGACTTTCTGATCAATGAAGCATTTGCCAAAGCCACTGGTGGTCAGTTAATCGAGGATCCCTATTTATTGTCTCTCAACAATGAAACGGTATTGCTGGCCCATGGTGATCAACTCTGTACTGACGATATTGAATACCAACAATTCAAGCAGGTAGTGCGTGATCCTGCGATGATAAAGTCTTTTCTGCAAAAGCCTATAGCAGAGCGTATAGCTATCACAACTACTATCAAATCAGCAAGCAAAAAAAGTGCTCAGGGAAAATCTAAAGAAATAATGGATGTCAATCAGCAGACCGTTATATCCTTTATGAGCAAATATAAAGTCAAAACATTAATTCACGGACATACCCACCGTCCGGATATACATAGTTTCAAAATTGATGAACAGACTTTTAAACGCTATGTCCTGTCAGACTGGGACACACAGGGTAGTTATCTTGAATGGGATGGACAAAATCTAAAAATGAATACTATCACAGACTAATGAGTATCCATTAGTTTTTAGATGGACGTGCGACACAGGGCCTGTGCTAGCATTTTTAATGGTGACAAATCATTGAAAATGCAGCTAAGTTAAAATCACGCTTTTTCTTTTGCGTTCCAACATAGAGCCAGGATGGCTCTTTATGAATGAAAACTAATTTTGCTGCGCTTATTTAAGATGTAAAATTTCGTAATTTGCGGGTAATTCAAATAACTTTGCGGCAACATCCTGCTGAAAAAAATTGACTAGTGCTCGTGAATAACCATCCACATCCCTTTCCAGAACGGGAAAACCTTTATCCAGCGATAGAGTCGGATAAAAGGTATTTTTTGCCAAATCGCAATCTTCATGAACATCAGCAGGTAAGTACACCAAGGTACTTGCATGCTGACCCGCAAGTACCTGTTTGAACTCTTTGAGTGCCTTGACAGTATCCGGTAATAAGCCAGGCACAGCAACAATGTCTCGGCACAGTTTATTATTGACCATAAGCTGAAAATGCTCACTACTTTTCCCGGCGATCATCGGTGCGGCCTTATCAACGGGTAATTGCATTAATTCAACCTTTAATTCAATGGGGGATGTGCCGTTTAACGGCAAATGTTTTATCGTCACGATTTGCTGATATTCAGAGCTTACGCTATATATGATATTATCTTTTCTGGAGAATAAAATGAAATCTTTTCCAGCGGTTGTATCATCAATACGCAGGTATTTTTCTGTGACCGTCATTGTCACAGGATAGCTGCCTGTACCCGCTTCCTGCTCGGTAAAGTGGATTATAGTTGCATTAAGAGGCTGCAGCTTTTCGCTGGCATTTGCAAAAACGGCTAAAAGCAGGACCAATCCTGTTATCTGCAACATATGACGGGAAACACTATTCCATGCCCACCCGTGATTGTTTATGTCCATACACTTCCTAATAAGCTATGTATCGCTATGCTCAAATTAATCTATCCAGACCACGCTGTAAATCATTTTTTATATCATCTATTGATTCCAGTCCTACAGCAATTCGTATCAGCCCTTCGGAAATCCCAGCTTTTTCACGTTCTTCTATAGCTACTCGGCCATGCGTTGTCGATGCAGGATGCGTAATGGTGGTTTTCACATCCCCCAGATTTGCGGTAATTGATAATAGCCGGGTTGCATCGATCACCTGCCAGGACTGCTCCCTGCCCTTCTTTTTTAACGCGAAAGAGAGCAATCCTCCCGCCCCGGATTGCTGCTGAAACGCCAGCTTGTGATCAGGATGGGAAACCAGTCCTGGATAATACACTTGAGCAACAGCGGGATGCTGTTCAAGCCAGAGAGCCAGTTGCATTGCATTATCACTGTGCGCCTTCATCCTCAGACTCAATGTTTCAAGCCCTTTAAGAAAGATCCACGCATTAAACGCGCTCATGGTTGGACCAGTGGTTCTAAGTACGGCATAAACTTCTGTACCTACCAGTTCTCTGCTGCCCAGCACCGCACCGCCGACACATCGGCCTTGTCCATCCAGATATTTGGTTGCTGAGTGAATAACCACATCTGCACCCAGTTTCAGGGGTTGCTGTAAAGCAGGTGTACAAAGACAGTTATCCACCACCAGAAGACAGTGATGCTGGTGCGCCAAAACAGCCAGTTTTTTAATATTGGCAATTTCAACCAGAGGATTAGACGGGGTTTCAAGAAAAAAGAAACGTGTATTTTTTTGAATAGCCGCTTCCCAGGCAGCCATGTCAGTCAGATCAACATAGCTGACTTCAACCCCAAAACGTTGCATATAAGTATTAAAAAGTACTACCGTAGAACCGAAAATGGCCCGCGAGGAAACGATGTGATCCCCCGTTTTAAGCAGCCCCAGGCAGGTACTCATAATGGCAGCCATACCCGAGGCAGTTGCTACACAAGTTTCAGCACCTTCCAGTGCAGCGAGACGCTGCTCAAAAGTACGCACCGTCGGATTGGTGAAACGTGAATAGATATTGCCTGGTTCATCGCCGGAAAAACGTGCAGCTGCCTCGGCAGCAGAATTATAAACATAGCTTGAAGTGGGAAAAATAGCCTCATTATGCTCTGCTTCATGGGTTCTTTTATAGCCCGCCCGTACCGCTAAAGTTTCAAAACCCAGTTCATTTTCATAATCAGTAAGATTATCACCATTATGCATAAGTTACTCAATTCATAATAAAAATG
Source organism: uncultured Gammaproteobacteria bacterium (assembly GCA_963836005.1). Lineage (GTDB taxonomy): Bacteria > Pseudomonadota > Gammaproteobacteria > GRL18 > GRL18 > CAWIHS01. The sequence goes on from CAWIHS010000001.1 coordinate 244,627, forward strand.
AAAAATTTTAGCAGATTTTACGTATAATTATTTAAAATCGAGTAAATTTTCATTAACTTTCAAGTGGGCGGGGTTTTTCGATACCATAGCCCTGAGCATAATCAACACCAAAGCTGTTTAAAATAGTCAGAATTTCGTCATTTTCAACAAACTCAGCAATAGTTTTTTTATCCAGAACATGCCCTACATCGTTAATGGACTTGACCATGGCCTGATCTATCTTATCCGTCACTATATCCCTGACAAATTCGCCGTCAATTTTTAGATAATCCACGGGTAAATTTTTCAAATATCCAAAAGACGACATACCACTGCCAAAATCATCGAGGGCGAACTTACAGCCTAAAGAGCGTAATTTATCGATAAAGTGAGCGGCATATCCCAGACTCGAAACAGCAGCTGTCTCTGTGATTTCAAAGCATAATTTGTCAGCAGGTATATTTCTGCTGCTGAGTTGCTCAACCAGAAAGTCAAGAAACTTTCCATCGGAAAATGACGGGCCTGAAATATTCACAGAGCACAATCCAAGCTGCTTAACCTGTTCAGGGTTATTTTCAAACCAGCGAAACAAAGTAGCAATAACCCAACGATCAATTGTAGAAATAATGTCATAACGTTCAGCGGCAATCAGGTAGGAAGCAGCTGATGTAATAATCAGCTTGCCGCTATCGTCGAGGTTTTTTAAACGCAGTAATATTTCAAAGTGATCGAGTGAACACAGTCCATCATCAGAAATAGGCTGTATCTTTTGTTTGTAAAGCAGAAAGCCGTTATTGTCCAGCGCATCGTGTATTTTTGAAATGAGATTAATTTCACCTCGGCGGTTTGCCAGAACAGCATCATCAGCATTATACACACAGATTCGATTACGACCTTCTTCCTTGGCCTGATAACACAACGCGTCGGCATTACTCAGTAAATCACGAATCGTTAAAGTTGTTTTATCAATGGATACAACCCCGATGCTGGCCCCTACAGAAAAGATCATTCCTTCCCAGGAAAAACGATATTGCTTAATGGTATTTAACAGCTGTTGGGCGACCTCAGTGGCCTGTTTTATATTCTGGTGTGTCAATAACAGAGCAAATTCATCTCCCCCCATCCTTGCAAAGGTATCACCTTTAGCGATTTTACTCAAAATACTGGACAATTCCTGAAGCAGGCAATCCCCAGCTCCATGGCCGCAATTGTCATTGACCACTTTGAATTGATCCAGATCCAGATAGATCAAGGCGTGCTGCTCTTCATCCCGGATGGATTTCAATAGATTATTAAGCGTGTTTTCAAATTCATAACGATTGATCAAACCAGTCAGTCTGTCATGCCGGGTTTGGTATAAAAGCTGTGAATGCAGTTGTTTTGCTTCAGTAATATCTCTTAAAAAAGCAGTGTAAAATATTTCCCGATCTGTTTTATTACGAGTTATAGCGATTTCAACTGGAAAGCTGGAACCATCAGCTCGCATGCCTGTCGATTCCATACGTCGGGAAAGCATTACATCATTATCCTGGCTGATTTGACGTCTTAACCCGCCGCGGTGCTGTGCTCTAAGATCCGGCGGGACAATAGTATCAGCCAAATCTTTGCCAATAACCTCTTCGCGCAAATAACCAAAGGTTTTTTCTGCTGCAGCATTAAATTCCATAATTCTCCCGGCCTGATCAATAGAGATAATGCAATCCAGTGTGGCATTCATAATCTCATCTTTTCGAGCTTCAGAATTTATCAATGCCAAATGGGTTTGCTGCTGGATTGTCTGCTGCTCTCTAAGGCGTCTGAATATGACCAGGATAAACAGTAATCCCGATAACCAGAACAGAGCATAAATAACATCCAGCGTCACCTGCTGAGAATCATGAAAATCCCAGATAAATGCAGTCAGCATCATCAAAATCCAGAAAAGAGCTGGGCTCCAGGTAAAAAAATTCAGGGTTTTATTTGATTTCAATATCATTGTCTATTATTTTTTTACATATTGAACTACAGGGGGTCTTGAAAATTAATGGAGATGTTTAAAATCCAGTCAAAATAAATGATAAGGCGGAGTATTCCCGCGACTAAAGTCAACACTAAAAAAACTCATTGGCTTCATAAAATACTGTAATAGAAAGAACACACTTTTTCTTTTGAGCTCCACAATATAGCCAGGATGGCTATTTATGGATGGAAACTAATTAAGTTAAATGATGGTATTTAGCCCTAGTATATGGGGTTTAACAATGCTTATCTCATTTTTTTGCAACCATGATCTCAAAACTCAGTCGCTGACGGTCGTCAAACAATCTTTTTGATATCATCCAGACAGCTGCCATAATACCAAAACCGGTGCCTGCGGCAATGAGAAAAAAAATTAGAATCTGATATTTTACAGCTTCTACCGGGGGAGTACCGGACAGAATCTGACCCGTCATCATACCGGGCAAGCTGACCAGTCCTGAAATAGCCATTGAATTGATAATTGGAATCATTCCTGTACGAATACTTTCGGCACGGATTTCTTTTATGGCTTGTTGATAATCCTGACCGAGCATGAGCCTTTGCTCTATAATCAGGCGCTGTTGATAAACACTCTGATTTAATTTATCCATTCCCAGTGATATACCGTTCATCGTATTACCAAGCAGCATGCCAAGCAGAGGGATGGCATATTGAGGTGAATACCAGGGCGTCGGTGAAACAATGATCATTAAAGTGATCATTGCCATGGTAAAGGATGAGAAAAAAAGTGCGGCAGTGCCAATTTTGAAACCGACAGAACGTTTTAATGGATATTTCTGCCGGGCATTTATTTCAAAACCGGCCACCAGCAACATGATCAGGGCAATGAACCCCAGCAGCAACACATTGTTGCTATGAAAAATAAATTTGAGGATATAACCAATTAACAGCAGCTGGATAATATTTCGGCTGGCTGCTATGAGCAATTGGCGTGATATTTTTAATTGCAGCAGCCAGCTGGTAATGGCCAGAAGAATAATTAAAGCGGCAGCAATAGCCAGATCCCAGGGAGTTAACTCTATCATGAAAGAAGATCCTCGCAGGAGGTTATTTCATATCCATGCTCACTGAGATACAAAATTTGCTGGCTGGTTCGATTCAACTGCTCCATATCATGACTAATCCACAACACGGGTATTTGCTGAGCTAATTTATAATCGTTTATGAACATTTCCAGTCTGTGCTGATTTTCCCGGTCCAGATTTGCAGTGGGTTCATCCAGCAACAGCACATCAGGTTTGTTAAGCAATACACGAATCATTGCCAGACGTTGTTTTTCACCGCTGGAAAGATGACTTATCTGCCAGTCCATGACGTCTTGATTAAAGCCGAAATATGAAAAAAGGTAGTCATCATAGGCACTGAAATGTTGTCCTACCTGTTCATACCACCACTGACTTTCTGCTGGCAACAAAGCCACCTTTTTACGCCACGCCGGTGCAGGATATTCCCGACATTCAATCCCATCAAGAAAAATATTACCCTCATGGGGGATCATATCGGCAATGGCTTTCAGCAGGACTGATTTGCCGATGCCCGATGACCCGGAAATGCCCAGGCACATAGATCCGGCTACAGTCATATTAATTTCCTCTGACAGGTGGGGAAGGATATGTGTCAAATTAAGTTCGCAGACCTGCAAACAAGGCATGGCTATTCCTGAAAAATATAATAAATAATGTAACTACTGAGCGTATCTGCATAAACGCGCCGGTAGTCGTCATTGGTCGGGTATAGATTGATCCCATGGACGACTTCGGTATCTGTTGCTGGCATGCATTTCCAGCATCCATGCTGCTCAAATGGAAAATGCAGAACCTGCAGGAGTTATCATCTGCCTTGCGTGAATAACTGATATCGAGCGCTTAGTGTTATATCTAAGCCAGTCTGAGCAGTCGTAAGCTAAATGTATAAACAAAGACCATTATCAATGGTATAAACCAGACAGCGGGTTTAAACATGCAGTAAATATATTCTGAGCCATAAAGCACTCAGATGAAGTGTAAAAACGAAAATAGAAATTCTTCAACTAACATTGTAAATGACCCTACATGAGTATGCTATAGTTAGGAATCATTTATAATATGTGCTAAATTTTCAAAATATGAGCATTTACCCTGTCTGGCGAGATCCTGAAGATACCCATTATGAATTTCCATATGCAGAGAATGCTTTGACAGAACCTAACGGGTTACTGGCTATTGGGGGGGATCTTTCACCGGCAAGAATTGTTAGCGCCTATCTACAGGGTATCTTCCCCTGGTATAGTGAGGATCAACCCATTTTATGGTGGAGTCCTAATCCACGTGCTGTATTATTTCCGGAAAAATTTAAATGCTCTCGCAGTTTAAACAAGCTTATCAGGAAAAATAACTTCTCCGTCACGTTTGATAAAAATTTTGCATCCGTCATTGAGCAATGCGCAAAAGCACCCAGAAACAATCAAAACGGCACCTGGATCACTGATGAAATGCAGCAGGCCTATTTCAGCCTCTACCAGGCAGGTATAGCACACAGTGTTGAATGCTGGCAGGATGAACAACTGGTTGGAGGGCTTTATGGCCTGGCTCTGGGACACGTATTCTTTGGTGAATCAATGTTTTCCTATAAAAACAATGCATCGAAACTCGCTTTTGCTCATCTGATAGACGAACTCATAAAATCACACTATGCTTTAATTGACTGTCAGGTTACCAGCGAACACTTATTAAGTCTTGGAGCCGAAGAAATTCCGCGACAAAATTTTTTACAATTAATCGAGCAGCACACTGCCGGTTTTATGAGTCAAGGATTCTGGCTTGACCAGAACAAGTTTCCTGAACCTATATGAATTCAGACCTGTTTAGCAAACCTGTCAACTTATACCTGTCAGCTGAGCACGAATGCAGTTATCTCGATCATCGTGTTGCTAACAGCCTGTTTGTCGATCCTGCAACATCCATGGACACTGACACCTATTCCAGTTTGATTCAACGCGGATTCCGACGCAGCGGAAATTATGTCTATACGCCTTATTGTAATGATTGCCAGGCCTGCATACCTGTTCGTCTTGATGTAGAGCATTTTATCCCAAACCGTTCCCAGAAACGCTGTTGGAACAGGAACTCACAGCTAACAGTTAAAGCCAAACCTGCCATATTTGACCCGCTTCAGTATGACCTTTATTCTCACTACGTGGTTTCAAGACACTCAGGCGGTGGCATGGATCAGCCCAGTACAGAAAAATACCTCGATTTCTTAACTTCTGACTGGTGTGATACCACATTTTTTGAATTCAGTGAAAATAACGCTGTTATTTCCATTGCCGTAACAGATATTATTGAAAATGGCTTTTCCGCAGTGTATACATTTTTTGCGTCAAACCCTGATCTGGACAGGCGCAGTCTGGGAGTGTACTCCATTCTCTGGCAAATTAAAGCGGCACAGCGCAGGAACTTACGCTGGGTATATCTGGGCTATTGGATAAAAAATTGCGCCAAGATGAACTACAAGGATAATTATCAACCCTTAGAGTATTTTTATAATTACGAGTGGCACTCTGTCCCTCCTCCCTGAACCTGCCTCTCATATCGAATTTACATCAAATTAATACATTATCTATTTGTTTTATAATGCCTATTTATATTTTTTTAGCATTCAATTCAATCTTTTCACTACTTGACTGTCAAATCCGCTCTGCAGGTTTAATCATGTCAATCCAAAGTTAGTTAATTATTTTAGGTATAATAGTTGCTAATTGAATTAAATTCGTGCAATATGCCGAAATTAAATTTTAATCAAGAAAACAGGTTTATGGCAAAAGAAGAAGGTATTGAAATGGATGGCACGGTGATTGACACCCTGCCAAATACGATGTTCCGTGTAGAATTAGATAACGGTCATATAGTAACAGCGCATATTTCAGGGAAAATGAGAAAAAATTATATCCGGATACTAACCGGAGATAAGGTTACCGTACAGTTAACACCTTACGATTTATCCAAGGGTCGAATCACATACCGGGCCAAGTAGCAGCTTTGTGTCCTGCGGCTCTGAATTAGAAAAACCTGCCACTCAAGTACAGGTTTTTCCTGGTTGCATCACTGCTGCCCTATTTTAACTTCCTTGCTAAAAATAGAGTTAGAATTAACTCATAGATAATCTAATAAGATATTGTTTTACAATATCTTTATTTTACCTTATCCAGCTCACCCTGTAATTCAAACTGCAGTTTTCCATCAGCTTCACTGACGGTTACTTTACCACCGCCGGATAATTCTCCAAACAGCAAAGCTTCAGCCAGTGGTTTTTTAATACTTTCCTGGATCAATCGGGTCATTGGCCTGGCACCCATTTTTATGTCATAACCGTTTACCGCAAGCCACTTACGTGCAGCAGGCTCGACGTACAGTTCTACTTTCTTCTCGGCCAGTTGAGACTCCAGCTCAAAAATAAATTTATCAACAACCTGTTCCATGACGTCTTTTGTTAACGGATTAAACTGCACGATAGCGTCCAGTCGATTACGAAATTCCGGTGTAAAACCACGTTTGATTGCCTCCAGCCCATCACTGGAATGATCCTGCTGTGTAAAGCCCATAGAGGAGCGGGACATCTGTTCCGCCCCCATATTGGTTGTCATAATGACAATGACATTCCTGAAATCAGTTTTACGCCCATTATTGTCGGTCAATGTACCATGATCCATAACCTGTAAAAGCAGGTTAAAAACATCTGGATGAGCTTTTTCTATTTCATCCAGTAATAAAACAGCATGCGGATGCTTATTGATCTCTTCTGTGAGCAAACCGCCCTGATCATACCCAACATAGCCTGGAGGAGCACCAATCAGGCGAGAAACCGTATGGCGTTCCATATATTCCGACATATCAAAGCGAATCAGTTCAATGCCCATTAGCCTTGCAAGCTGTTTTGAGACTTCAGTTTTACCAACGCCTGTAGGGCCTGAAAACAGGAACGCGCCAATGGGCTGTTCCTCACGCCCTATACCTGCACGGGACATTTTGATAGCGTCATCGAGGGTTTCAATGGCTTTATCCTGACCATGAATTACCAGCTTGAGATTACGGGAAAGTTTTTTAAGCACCGACATATCATTGCTACTGACAGTTTTCGGTGGAATTCTCGCAATATCAGCGATGATCGCCTCTATTTCTTTAACACCAATGGTTTTTTTACGCTTGGATGGCGCCTGCAATTGCTGACTAGCACCTGCCTCGTCAATCACATCAATGGCCTTATCCGGCAGATGCCGTTCATTGATATACCGCTCTGATAAGTCAGCCGCACAACGCAAAGCCTGTCTGGTGTATTTGATATGATGATGTTCTTCAAACCGGCTGCGTAAACCCTGCAGAATCAGGAAAGTCTCTTCAGCAGTGGGCTCTTTTACATCAATTTTCTGAAAACGTCTGGTTAGCGCATGATCTTTTTCAAAAATGCCGCGATACTCCTGATAAGTCGTAGAACCTATGCAGCGCAGATCATTCCCAGATAGTGCCGGCTTAATCAGATTAGAGGCATCCATGGCGCCGCCGGAAGCAGCACCTGCACCAATAATTGTATGAATTTCATCAATAAACAAAATAGATTTTGGTTCATTTTTCAATTGGTTAAGAACAGCTTTTAATCTTTTTTCGAAGTCACCTCGATATTTGGTGCCGGCCAGTAATGCCCCCAGATCCAGAGAATAAATAGTGTTCTCCAGCAGAATTTCAGGTACTTCATTATCAATAATTTTTTTCGCCAGGCCTTCTGCCAGAGCTGTTTTACCAACGCCGGCTTCACCTACATAAAGAGGATTATTCTTTCTTCTGCGGCATAGAATCTGAATAGTACGATCTATCTCTTTCTGCCGCCCGATCAAAGGATCTATTTTTCCATTTCTGGCTTTTTCATTCAGATTCACGGCATAAATAGACAGTGGATTTTTAGCCTGTTGAGATTCGCCCGCATCGCTGTCACTCTGCTGTGAAAGTTTTTCATCCTCGGCCAAGCCTCCGGTATCATTAACCTTACTGATCCCATGAGAAATAAAACTGACAATATCCAGACGAGACACATCCTGCTTGTTGAGCAAGTAGACTGCCTGTGATTCCTGTTCATTAAAAATGGCTACCAGCACGTTAGCTCCGTTAACTTCTTTCTTGCCGGATGACTGGGCCTGAAAAATGGCTCTTTGCAAAACTCGCTGAAAACCTAAAGTCGGCTGAGTGTCCCGTTCATCCGTATCCAGAAGAATGGGGGTTGTTTCATCAAGAAAAACCACTAATTCGCTGCGCAACTGGGATAAATTAACAGTACAGGCTTTTAGGACCTCTTCAGCTGCCGGATTATCCAGTAACGCAAGCAGAAGATGTTCTACGGTCATAAATTCATGACGTTTTTCTCTTGCTTCCTTGAAGGCAAGATTTAGTGTGAATTCAAGTTCCTTGCTTAACACAATAGTTCACCTTATTCCTTTTTTATTCCACTTCCATAGAACACATCAATGGATGATTATGTTCTTTGGAATAATTGTTCACCTGCATGGTTTTGGTTTCTGCAATATCCCGGGGGAAAATGCCGCAGGAGCCTTTTCCCGAATTATGCACATCCAGCATAACATGTGTAGCTTTGGCTCTATCCATGGTAAAAAAAATCTCGAGTACAATAACGACAAATTCCATGGGGGTATAGTCGTCATTATTGATAATGACCCGATACATGCGTGGTTTTTTTAATTTGGGTTTTGCCGTTTCAACGGCTAATCCGTCATTATCATTGCCATCAGATGGGTCATTTAAGCCTTCATCAGAATTGCTAACATCACTCATAATTTAAATTGTAGCTAAAACTTTTAAAAAATCTTGAAATACGGTCATAGTTTTTACATAAATATTTTTGTAACTCATCAGCATATTTTCAAGTGCGTAATAATTATCAGATATTTACTCATTCACACCTACTACCGAAACTAGAGAAATGTAATAAACACAGATGATGCAGCGGCAACATTCTACCTTGCAAAACACCTGATAGTCATCGTCATTAAAATACTAAATAGTTACGATTTGTTCCTATAACAAGGCTTACAATAGCTCAACAGGTATGTACTTAAGTAAAAAGGGTCATTCGGATAAGCAGTGCAGGCATGAATTTGCACGTTCCTGCTCACTCTATGGATAAAAAAATATCGTTAAAAAACAAGTACAAATACAGCAAACATGCTCCAAAAGATACCCAGAAGCCAGTTGTCGGGTATCAATGAACCATGTCTGCCTTATAGCTATGCTATTTTTAGCCCATATTGTCCACTATAGCATCAGCAAATTCAGAACAGCTTAGCAAGGTGGCACCTTCCATGAGGCGTTCAAGATCATAAGTGACCTGTTTTGAGGCTATGGTTTTTGCCAAAGCACTGACAATCAAATCCGCTGCTTCTATCCAGCCTAAATGTCTGAGCATCATTTCAGCAGACAAAATCAATGAGCCTGGATTCACTTTATTTTGACCTGCGTATTTAGGCGCAGTTCCATGAGTAGCTTCAAAAAGCGCTATCTGATCTGACAAATTAGCGCCTGGAGCAATACCAATACCACCCACCTGGGCAGCCAGTGCGTCAGAAATATAATCTCCGTTAAGATTTAAAGTTGCGATTACACTGTATTCTTCAGGTCGCAGTAAAATCTGTTGTAAAAAAGCATCCGCAATAACGTCTTTAATCACTATTTCCCCGCCTGTCAGAGGATTTTTAAAACTGCACCACGGTCCTCCATGCAGTTCCTCAGCAGAAAATTCATTTTTAGCTAACTCATAGCCCCATTCTTTAAACGCCCCTTCGGTAAATTTCATAATATTACCTTTATGCACCAGCGTTACTGAACTTTTGTCGTTATCAATAGCATACTGAATAGCTTTTCTAACCAGCCGTTGAGTACCATCTTTTGATACCGGTTTGATGCCAATACCGGATGTCGCTGGAAAACGGATTTTTTTGACTGCCATTTCGTTTTCCAGAAAATCAATCACTTTTTGGGCTTCTTTGCTACCTGCCTGCCATTCAATACCAGCATAAATGTCTTCAGAATTCTCTCGAAAAATAACCATATCTGTCTTTTCCGGTTCTTTTAGAGGACTAGGTGTTCCTGCATAATAGCGAATCGGACGCAAACAGGTGTACAGGTCCAGCTCCTGGCGCAAAGTGACGTTAAGAGAACGAATCCCGCCACCGACAGGTGTCGTCAATGGTCCCTTGATGGCCACTTTAAACTCTTTGATAGCATCCAGGGTTTCATCCGGCATCCAGACATTGTCACCATAAACCTTGACGGCTTTTTCCCCTGCGTAAATTTCCATCCAGCTAATTTTCTTTTGTCCTGCATAGGATTTATTGACCGCAGCATCAACGACTGTCTGCATTGCTGGAGTAATATCGCTGCCAATGCCGTCACCTTCGATAAACGGAATCAGGGGGTGATCACTGACATTTAGAGAATTATCTGCATTAGTGGTAATTGTCTGAGCGTCAGCAGGGATCTTGATATGTTGGTAAGTCATTATTACTCCAGTATAATATAGGTTAAAATTTGCTAGCTCATTTTCATAGGTAGGTACTTAAGCAAAATCAGGTGCGGATAATCGAGTATTTGTTCCAGAAGACGCCGTAAATACTTCCATGTAGGCTTTTTATAGCCGTCCATGGCTATAAAAACTTCTTCCACAAACACTCAATTATCCTTAAGTACCTACGTATGAGCTCATTTTAGTTTCAAACGCATAAACAACAATCGATAGCAAATGCCAAAACTTATTTTATTTAATAAACCTTTTAATGTATTGAGCCAGTTTACTGATGCAGATATGCGGGAAACTCTGGCCGACTATATCCATATAGCTAATGTCTACCCGGCGGGCAGGCTTGACAAAGACAGTGAAGGTTTACTTTTACTCACGGATTACGGACCCATTCAGCATCAAATTGCACATCCAAAATATAGTAAAGAAAAATGTTATTGGGTACAAGTAGAAGGTGAAATATCTTCTCAGGCGCTTGAGCGGCTGCGTCACGGGGTAAGCTTAAAGGATGGATTGACCAGACCGGCAGCAGCCAGAAAAATATCCGCGCCTGAAATCTGGGCACGTCACCCCCCGGTTCGATTTCGTAAAGCCATACCCACATCCTGGCTTGAATTAACCATAAGTGAGGGAAAAAATCGTCAGATCAGACGAATGACTGCTGCCGTCGGTTTACCTACCTTGAGATTGATAAGATATCGAATTGATCACTGGACGTTAGGCACCTTGCAGCCTGGAGAATATAGACTATTACACGTTAAAAACGTGATATAGTAATGCGTTTACAGTTTTGTATCTTGTATCCTTAACGATTTTTTACCTACGCAAAACAAATACAGCCGTTCATGATAGTTACTTTTTATTCACTGAGTCATTCACAATATTTCTGGTTTCAGTATGTCTGATAAATCAGTCGTTGTAGGTCTCTCCGGCGGGGTTGACTCTTCCGTTGCTGCCTTGCTGTTAAAGCAGCAAGGTTTTGATGTGTCGGCTATTTTCATGAAAAACTGGAACGAAGATGATCAGCAGGACTACTGCCCTGCCGAGGAAGACTTTGCCGATGCTTCCAGTATTGCCGCCGAATTAAAGATTGAATTTCACGGGGTAAACTTTGCACCAGAATACTGGGACCGGGTTTTTGCCTACTTTTTGCAGGAATACACAGCGGGTCGTACACCAAACCCGGATATTCTCTGTAATCGCGAAATCAAGTTCAAGGTTTTTCTGCAGTATGCCCTGTCCAAAGGGGCGAATAAAATCGCAACCGGGCATTACGCCAGAGTCAGGGAAGATAGTGGTGAGTATTTTCTGCTTCGAGGCCTGGACAGTAATAAAGATCAAAGTTATTTTCTTTACACACTGGGTCAGCATCCATTATCCAAAACTCTTTTTCCATTGGGTGAACTGGATAAATCCTCCGTCAGGACACTGGCTGAAGAGCATCATCTGGCGACCTTTGATAAAAAAGACTCCACAGGAATCTGTTTTATCGGTGAACGTGACTTTAATAAATTTCTCAGCCAGTATTTACCTGCACAGCCGGGCGATATTATTACCCACGAAGGTAAAATTATTGGCCGCCATCAGGGGCTGATGTACCATACCATAGGACAGCGCAAAGGGCTGGGTATAGGCGGGCGCAAAGACAAAAGTGACCGTGCCGGGCAACCCTGGTTCGTCGCAGCCAAGGATCTGGCTAACAACCAGTTGATGGTAGTTCAGGGCAAAGATCACCCTCTGCTCTATCAGCAAAAACTGACAACAACTCAATTACATTGGATCAGCGGCCATGCTCCGGCGATGCCATTGCATTGTACAGCCAAAACCCGTTATCGTCAGCCGGATCAATCTTGCGTTATTAGCAGGACAAACGCACAGCAATATATGGTAGAATTTGACTCACCACAATTTGCTGTCACGCCCGGACAATCTATAGTGTTTTACCAGCAGGAAATTTGCCTCGGTGGGGGCACAATAGAAAGCGAACCAACTTTAACCGAATAAACTTATATTAACTAATACTACTGCTGCATGTTTTCTAAATTTGAAGAAAAAACCCTGGCTCTGAGCGCAATTTTTCAAAATTGTTACGCCGTACAAACCCTGGCACAAACTGGGCAGATTAATCAGGATATCCTGAATACAGCCGTGCATGCTATTTTGTCCACTGAACCGCATAACACCATTGATATCTTTGGCTCTGTCACAGATCTGCTTAAAGGACTCGAACTGGTTCAACAACAACTGGATAAGCTGCACAAAAACTCACGCAATAATGATTTGGCACGTTATTCTATCAGCATACTTTTTTTGGCCTCCAGATTATTAAAAGATCAGTCTAAACTAAAAAAAATGAGTGATGGAATTGGTCGCGTCAAAGCGCAGAGTGAACACTTTGGCCTGGATCACCCTAATATTTATGCCAGCCTGGGAGGCCTGTATAGCGATACAATCAGTTTGCTAAACCCCAGAATTATGGTTTCAGGTGAACCTGAATATCTTAACAATCCGGACAATGCCAACCGTATTCGAACCCTGTTACTGGCTGCAATTCGCTGTGCAGTTTTATGGAAACAACTGGGCGGCAACCGTTGGCAACTGATATTTAAGCGTAAGAAAATTGCTCTGACGGTAACGAAACTGCTTGAACAAAAATCAATTTAGACCTACATTATTATTGGCAAAAGGACGTAAAAAATACACAGTCGAATTCGCCCATATTTATCTTCACATTACATTAAACAGGTGCTGCATTCAGATTTGCACTTAGAATTACACCTAGAGTACTATTAAGCCAGACATTCAGTAATAATAAGTTTTGCAACTATATGAAACTATTGAAAATTTCTTTTGTCTATGTATCCAGATAGTCATCAACTCAACTAATAAAAATATATTTCATGAGTATTTACCAAAGATTTAAAGACGCACAGGAACAACTGAGTACCCGGATTATTGGTCAGGAGGCACTGGTCAATAAACTGTTCATTGCTCTGCTTGCAGATGGGCATCTGCTGGTTGAAGGAGCTCCAGGTCTAGCTAAAACCCGAGCTATTAAAGAACTGGGAAAATTGATTGAAGGTGATTTTCACCGCATCCAGTTCACTCCCGATTTATTGCCCGCAGATTTAACCGGAACTGAAATATATCGTCCACAGGATGGCAGCTTTCATTTTCAACAAGGTCCCCTGTTTCATAATTTGATCCTGGCTGATGAAATAAACCGTGCCCCGGCAAAAGTGCAATCAGCTTTATTAGAGGCCATGGGTGAAAAACAGATCACCATCGGTAGAGAAACCTACCCGTTGCCGCCACTATTCCTGGTCATGGCTACGCAAAATCCAATTGAACAGGAGGGAACCTACCCTTTACCTGAAGCTCAACTGGATCGTTTTTTGATGCATATTAGAATTGGCTATCCGGATCACACCGCAGAAAAGGCCATTCTGGAGCTGAATCGTGAAGAAGCCAGAGAAGAAATAAAACAATTGTCCCTCAATAAGAGCGCAGATGAAAGTGTTGTCATTACCCAACAGCAGTTGTTTGCTGCTCGAGAGGAAGTTCTCGATATCCATATGTCAGCAGAGGTGGAACAATATCTGGTACAGATCATTCTGGCTACGCGTGATCCTTCACCTTATGACCAGCAACTGGCGCAATGGCTTAATTTTGGGGTCAGTCCAAGAGCAACTATAGCTCTGGATCGATGTGCACGAGCGCATGCCTGGCTGGCCGGTAAGGATTTTGTAGCGCCTTCTGATATCCAGGCCATGGTACATGATATTTTTCGCCATCGTATCCTGTTATCATTTGAAGCCGAAGCCAATGGTATTGACAGCGATTATTTTATCTCCAAACTTATCTCCTATATCGCTGTACCCTGATTTATATGAATATATGGCAAACCATTCAATCGGCTATTATTGACAATATCACTGTCCCGACTGCGAAGCAAAAGCGGGCTTATGAAAATGATTTTCCAGGCAGCGATTCTGACGCAGTTGAAGTCAATCTTGAGAAACTGATCCAGTTACGCTTTCATTCTTCACATATTGCTTTGAATTCCCAACGCAAGGCATTTTCTTCACTATCAGGTAATTACAGTTCCACGTTCAAGGGTCGTGGACTCAACTTTGATGAAGTGCGTCCCTATCAGCCTGGTGATGACATACGAAATATAGACTGGAACGTTACAGCCAGAACCAGCAAGGTACATACCAAAGTTTTTAAAGAAGAACGTGAATGTCCGGTTTATATTATCGCTGATTTGAGCCGCAGCATGTATTTCGGCACCCGCCATTGTCTTAAATCAGTCACAGCAGCCAAAGCAGCTGCATTATTTGCCTGGGCCGGAGCCGATCATGCCAATCGAATAGGCGGTTTTATCTTCAATGAATCACACCAGGTAGAATTGCGTCCCAGAGGTGGACATCATGGCGTGATACGTTTTCTCAAATTGCTGACTGACTTTCACAATAATTATCTGCCCGACAGATACGCTGAAATGCAGCAGCATAGTCTGGACAGCAAACAGATGTTTGCCCGCTTGCGCCGAGTCATACATCCAGGCAGCATTGTACTATTTGCCAGTGATTTTAATCTTATCGGCAAAGACGAACTCCATCAATTACAGTACCTAGCCCGTCATAATGATTTAATCATCGCACATATCTATGATGTACTGGAAAAAGAGTTACCTCCTCCGGGTCGCTACGGTGTCAGCGATGGTCAGAATTCCTTTACACTTGATACACAAAGCAAGTCATTACGCGCGACATTTCAGCAACACTTTGTTGAAAAAACTAAAGCTATTGAAGATTTTTGCCTGCTAAACCAGATTAATCTGATCCATCTGGCCACGAATGACAATATTGAAAATCGTTTCCTGACAACTTTGGGTAAAAATGTAGCCATAAGAAGAGTCGCCAGGAGTCGCCACTAGATGCCAGTTGAACAACCTGTAGGGGATCCATTACATCAATCATCCATGAGCCAGCCCATGACTCTGCCTGATTTTGATCCTGCCAGACTTGCCGATATTCATTTACCCGAAACCATCCACTTCTGGCCCATAGCTTCAGGATGGTGGATATTGCTGATTTTACTCATTGTGGCGATTGCATTGTTCCTGTTCAACGCAAAATATAGAAAGCGTTCCGTTACAACCGTCCCCTTGAGCATAAAAAAACTGGCCGAAAAAGAATTACACTCGATTTCCAGCGAATATCACCAAAACCATGATGCGCTGAAGACATTGAAACAGCTTTCAATATTTTTACGTCGTTATGTTTTATCCTTTACTGAGCGTGAAACTGTGGCAGCCCTCACCGAACAGCAATGGCTGCAATACCTCGAACACTTCTGTAGTGAAAACTCAGGTGCAGAAATTCTATTTGCCGATCAGCGTTATGCAGCACTGCTATCAGAAGGCCCGTATAGAAAATCACTGCAACAGCATGAGACTTTATTGATTGAAGATCTGCTCAAAGAATTCGAACAAATGGTATCTTACGGTTGCCAGCCGCCGCAGCACAAGCATCATAAAACAGCCGAAAAAGTTCACCCTAACATCCCCGAGGTAAGTCATGTATAGTTTTGACTGGCCCTGGATATTTATATTATTACCGCTGCCTGTGCTGGTGCATTATTTTACCAGCCCCGTTAAACAGCAAAATAACTCTGCTCTTCAGGTCCCTTTTTACCAATACCTGCAAACTCAGCATAGCCACAACAAAGATATCAATCCAGGGGCCTGGTCTTTAAATTTGGTGCTGGCTGTTATTGCCTGGATTTTTCTCCTCACAGCTGCTGCACAGCCCAAATGGTCAGGAGATCCTGTCTCCATACCCAGAAGCGGTCGTGATCTGATGCTCGCAGTCGATGTTTCCGGCAGTATGGATACCCAGGATATGCTGTTAGGGCAGCAGCAGGTTGACCGCCTTAGTGCAGTGAAAACCGTGATCGGACCCTTTATTGAGCAACGTGAAGGTGATCGAATCGGGCTGATTTTATTCGGTGAACGGGCTTATCAGCAGACGCCCTTAACCTACGACAGAACAACGATCCAGCAAATGCTCTATGAAGCCATGATAGGACTCGCCGGGGAAAAAGCCACAGCCATTGGTGATGCCATTGGTCTTGCCGTTAAACGCTTAAAAGATCTGCCTGCGGATCAAAGCCAGTCCAGAGTATTGATCCTCTTGACCGATGGTTCCAATAACGCTGGAATGGATCCATTAACTGCTGCCAAACTGGCCAAACAGATAGGCATTAAAATATATACTATTGGTTTTGGTGCAGACGAAATGATCGTGCGCAGTGTATTTGGGCGTCAAAAAGTGAATCCTTCCCGCGATCTGGATGAAAAGACCTTGCAGGAGATTGCCACAGCCACCGGCGGCCGTTATTTCCGTGCCAGAGACGCAGCTGAGCTTGCGGATATTTATAGCATCCTGGATCAGCTCGAACCTGTGGAATCAGACAGTTTTACCTACCGTCCTACCAGGGCTTTATTCTATTACCCGTTATCGATAGCATTTTTTATCAGTCTGTTTATCCTGTTTTACAGGTCAATTAACCGCGGTCAGTTACAGCGTTTCATAAAACCAGGTAAATAACATGCTCAGTGAATTACATTTTATTCGACCTGAATGGTTTTATGCACTGATACCGGTAGTGCTGTTCTCTCTGCTGCTTTTTAACAAATCCAGGCCGCACAGCGGCTGGGAAAAAGTCTGTGATCCAACGCTGCTTAAATTCCAGACGATTGATACAGAGAATATGAATTCATCAGCCCAGACCTGGCTGGGCTGGCTGATCCCATTGTTGCTATTCATTAGCGTCATTGCTCTGTCCGGCCCTAGCTGGAGCAAAAAGCAACAGCCGGTATTTCAAAAAATTACTCCGCTGGTGATCATTCTGGATCTCTCCTATTCCATGAATGCAGCTGATATCAAGCCTTCTCGTCTGGAACGATCCAGTCTCAAAATTATAGATATTTTACAAAGCCGTTCAGAGGGCCAATCAGCATTGATTGCCTATGCCGGTGATTCACACATAGTCAGCCCATTGACCATTGATAACAAGACCATTATTTCCTTATTGCCTGCCTTAAGTTCATCCATAATGCCCGTGCCTGGCAGCCAGCTCAGTGATGCCTTAGGCACAGCTGAGCAATTACTCAAAAATGCAGGCACACCCAGAGGTAATATTATTGTTTTTACCGATGCTGTTGATGATCAGGGTGCATACCTCAAAGCAACTCAATTGAAAAATCAGGGATACCGGGTTTCAGTTATTGGTGTAGGTACAGCAGCAGGTTCTCCTGTGCCTGCACCTAACCTGAATGGATTCATTAAAGATAACCAGGGTCAGGTAGTTTTGAGCAAACTTGATCCGGGCTCACTGGAGCAACTGGCTAACTCCGGCAGTGGAGAATTTCATACTCTCAGTCTGGATGACGCTGATTTTCGACATGTTCTGAACACAGAACAGTTCGACGATCAAACGATAAAGCAGCAGGATGATCAAATTGAGCAGTGGATAGATCAAGGTGCATATATCACTCTGCTTATTTTACCATTTAGCTTGCTGGCATTTAGAAAAGGACTGCTGATGATTGCCTCTATACTCATCATCGTGCCAGCAATTTACACTGAACCGGCTTTTTCTCAAATTCCGTTGACGCAGCCTCTGGGCAATCTACAAAACGATACTGAAAAGCATACTGAGACTACTTCAACATCTAATTTCTGGGATTATCTGTGGACCACCCCTGATCAAAAGGGACAACATTTATATAATCAACAAGACTATGCAGGAGCAGCACAACACTTTGAAAATAAACAGTGGAAAGCTGGAGCTAATTATCGTTCTGGAGATTTTCAACAGGCTGTTGATGATTATACGGCTGATGACAGTGCTGACAGCTGGTATAATAGAGCAAACGCTCTGGCAAATCTGGGACAATTCAACGCAGCCGTCAAGGCATATGATGAAGCACTCAAACGTACACCTGAAATGAAAGATGCACTGGCTAATAAAGACTATATAGAAGAACTACTTAACAATCAACAACAGCAACAGCAACAGCAACAGCAACAGCAACAGCAACAGCAACAGCAACAGCAACAGCAGGATTCTAAAAATCAACAGCAGAATCAATCCAGTGACAGTCAATCACAGCAAGATCCTCAACCGCAGGATGAACAACAGCAGCAGGATCAAAATTCTCAAAATCAGAACGCTGAAAATGGACAGCAAAAGCAATCCGACGACAGTCAATCACAGCAGCAGGATTCCGCCCAGCAGGAATCGCAACAGCAGGAGCAACAGGACAGTCAGAAAGCTGAAAATGCAAAGGACTCTGCTTCGGAACAGATGGAAAAGGAACAGGCAGCAGCTGAGCAAATGGCTGAACAACAAAATGCGCCAGATCAGCCACAGGAAGAGCAGTCCCAGCCCCGTGCAGCAGAAAACAAACAGCAACCGATGCCGATGCCTGAGCCAGAACCGGCGCAACAACAGAGTGCTCAATCTGCAGATCCTGCAGCGCCTGGTTCCATGATGGAAAATCAGCAAAATAACCAATCAGAACCGCCTGTTCGCGATGTAATGTCGCAGCTCAGCCAGGAACAGCAACAATCATTAAATCAATGGCTGCAGCGTATACCTGATGATCCCAGTGAATTACTGCGTAGAAAATTTTATATAAACTCACAAATCAGACAACGTCAGCAAACCTATCAACCTCAAAATAAGGGAAATCCATGGTAAGGCAGTTTATCTTTATACAGATCCTTATTTTCAATTTTTTCCTGTTCAGCAGCCAGGTATTATTTGCCGAGGTAACCGCTGAAACCAATCGCAGCGTATTATCTATCGACGAAACGCTAATGCTGAGGATTAAGCAAACCAATGCTTCCGGCGGTGAGCCTGATTTATCCGCACTGAAAAAAAATTTCCAGATACTGGATCAAAGCCAAAGTCAGAATTACAGTTTTATCAACGGCAGATCTTCGAGCAGTCACACGTGGACTATTACTCTGCTGGCCAACAATACCGGAGAAGTCATAATTCCTGCTATTAGCGTTGGAAATGAATCAACCCAGCCGATCAAACTTTTGGTTAATGAACCCTCATCGACACCGGCTATCGATGGTAAAGAAGTTTTTATCGAAGTGAGTATTAATCCTGACAAACAGGTCTACGTGCAACAACAGATTTTAATGACCGTCAGCCTGTTTCACCGGGTAAGATTTTCGAATGCTTCACTGAGTGAACCAGCCATAGAAAATACAGTGGTAGAAAGAATTGGTAATGAGAACAATTTTCAAAAACAGGTGGGACAGTATAATTACAATGTTATTGAGAGAAAATATGCTGTCTATCCACAGCAAAGCGGCCCGCTGGATATTCCTGGCATTGTATTCAACGCTAACATTGAGCAGCAGCAAGGTAGATTCTCAATTTTTTCCAGACCGGGACGGAGAATAATCAGCCGCACAGAATCAGTCCATCTAGATGTCCTGCCCATACCTGATAATTATACCGGTAAAAACTGGCTACCGGCCAAACACATAAAAATAGAATCTAATATTATTGAAGACGAGCAAGCTCTGAAAGCAGGTGAAGCACTAACCCGCCGCATTGTCGTCAGCGCCGTAGGTTTGATCGGTTCACAATTACCTGCGGTTAATATTCCTTCATCATCCGACTACAAAGTTTATCCGGATAAGGAAACCATCAGTTCACAAATGATTGAAGATGAAATTGTGGGCACGCGTCAGGACACCATGGCAATTATTCCCGTTCATTCCGGGCAGATCACTTTACCGAAAATTAGCATTGACTGGTGGAATACGGAGACCAGGCAACAGCAAACCACTGTCTTACCCAGCAAAACGTTTTCTGTTGCTGTCAATGACGCCATGCCCGATCTTTCTCAATCAGCACCCGCACAGTCGTGGGACAAGCCGCCAGGCAAAACAGCGATAAACGCTGCTGCTGTCCCTGAACCCACAAACGATACTCTCACCCAAAGTGAAACACTTAAACACAATATCTGGTTCTGGATCAGTCTGGTATTATTGTTGTTATGGCTGGCCACTTCAGGATTACTATTGCTGCGCAGCAAAAAACAGCAGCCAAAACACCGTGCTGAACAACAACCTGAGGGAAACATTGAACAGACACACAAACAACTAAAACAAAGCTGTACCAATAATGATCCTGCCAAAGCCACTGAATACCTGATTGACTGGGCGCGCTTATATTATAATGATCCTGACATTGTCGGACTGTCGCAGGTGCTGGAATTGATCGATGATCAGCAATTAACAGAGCAAATTAATCAACTGGAAATCTCACGTTATTCCGCAGTGCAAAAAAACTGGGCCGGTCAAAGTCTCTGTCAGGCACTGGATCAACATCTTGCGCAAAAAAATTTAGCCCGGACACAAAAGCAGGCGCAACAAACACTCGCACCGTTAAATCCAGTCTAGATAATAAGCTGCAATAATGCCTCAATCTGCAGATCTAACACAGGCAGAAATCAGCTGGTTGGAAGATGGTTCACCCTACTCTGAGCATTACCAGGACATCTATTTTTCAACACTCGACGGTATGGCGGAAACAGAATATGTTTTTTTAAAACATAATCAATTTCCGCAACGATTCAGCGAAAAACAATCCCTGATCATTGGAGAAACCGGTTTCGGAACCGGACTGAATTTTCTGGTAACCGTCAATCATTGGCTTAGGTACGCGAATAATTCTACTCATAAATCTACGCTGCAGTTTGTTTCCACAGAAAAATATCCGTTGACCCGAGGGCAATTACAACGAGTTTATGCGTCATTCAAACAACGCTGGCCATGCTTGACTGACGTCTGTGATGAGCTATTGAGTGTCTATCCGGATAAAATTTACCCCGCTTTTAATGAAACTCAAATGTTAGATTTAAAATTCTCTGATCAGTTACAGCTAGTTATATTATTAGGTGATGTCACAGAACAGTTAGAAAACCTGAGCAAGGATTTTCAGCCTGAGGTAGATGCCTGGTATCTCGACGGATTTACACCGGCAAAAAACAAATCTATGTGGACGCCTCGCCTGTTCAGTCAGATCGCCAGACTCTCTCATCCGGATGCCACTTTCAGTACCTTTACCGCTGCAGGAATAGTGCGCAGGAGTTTAACCAAAGCAGGTTTCAAGATAACAAAAACCAGAGGATTTGCTCATAAACGTGAAATGCTTTATGGTAAAGTATAAATAACAATCAACCTGAATATTGCTTCCATTAAATACAATGTTTCCTGTTCATATTATTTGTAATAGCACCTGCGATCACTTAAGTTATCTGTGTACTTATCTACAAAGAAGAAACATTCCATTTGAGAAAACCTATCTGCTTGATGAACAGGAAACCAGGCCGGACCTCGATAAAGTGGCCGGACTGGTCTTTATGGGCAGTCCGCACAGTGTGCATGACGAATATTTATGGATCACTGAAGAAATTGAACTGATTCAACGGGCAGTAGAAAAAAATATTCCGGTGATGTGTGTCTGTTTTGGTGCGCAACTGGCCAGTCTGGCATTAGGCGGAAAGGTCACAACTGCGCCAGACATGGAAATCGGCTGGCATCAGGTTTCTGTTAACCCTGATCCAGCCATACAAGATCATACGCTGAACCTGCCGAAACAATTTGAAGTTTTTCAATGGCATGGCGAAACTTTCAGCATGCCAGAAAAAGCCATACCTCTTTTTTATGGTCAGCATATCAGGAACCAGGGTTTTAGTTACGGCAGTCTGCTAGCCATGCAGTTCCATCTGGAAATGACTGAGACTATGATCACTGAATGGCTTGAACGTTATCATGGCTGCCTGCCGGATTCATCACTCTGTGTACAGCACCCGTCACAAATCAATGAGCGGCTGGATGAGAGACTCAGACAATTAAATAAAATTGCCGATCAGGTTTATGCCGGCTGGTTAAAAATGATTAAAACCTGATGTTCCAGGACAAATCCATTCATTCCAATGCTATAAGACTGTATATTTTCCGCCTGGCTGATTTGTTGCACCGGTGATTTTTATCAGCTATCTTCGTCTATGTTTACTGGTTCATTAGTTAACCAGGTAAGATAAAGATTATAACCAATACCTAGAATAATCGCACCGATAAACAATCCCAGGATACCAGCTGACATCATCCCTCCGATAGCACCGAGCATAATTACCAGCATAGGTACATCAACCCCGCGCCCCATAACAAAAGGTTTTAAAATACTATCCAGCATAGCAGCGAATAGACTCCAGAGTGTAAATATTGCCAAGGCAGTGGTACTGGCGTCTGTAGAATAGGCATAGGCTATCACCGGAGCTATCACCAACAGCGGTGGCAACTGAATAACCGATAAAACCATTACCAGAAAGGCCCACAGTCCGGCACCAGGAATATCAAATACCCAGAACCCGATTCCTGCAAATACAGCCTGAACAAAAGCGATACCCAATACACCCTGGGCAACACTACGAATCGTGGCGCTGGCCATTTGTACAAAGTGTTCTCCATGTGCAGGGGACAATCTTAAGGCAAAAGCATTGGCTGCAGTTTTTTCCAAATCAGCATAAGCCAGAAATAAACCGGCAATAACGATAGAAATAACGAACTGAATGATTCCGAGGCCGCCTTCCAGGAAAGATGAAAATAAAACGTTTCCAATCGTTTTTATCTGTGGTGTATATTGACTAATTACGGCGGAGATATTACTTGCAGCCAGTTGCCAGAAAGCATATAGCTTTTCACCTACAAGAGGCCATTCGGCCACATATAAAGGTGGGGAAGGTAAATACAAAGTGCCGTTTTCCAGGGCTTGAGAAAGATTCTGCACACCTTCTATGAGTGAACCAGACAACATGTAAATGGGGATTATCAGTAAAACGAGTAAAATCAAGGTGAACAGCGTTGCAGATAATTTATTACGACTTCCGGCAACCACGAGCATTTTTTGAAATAAGGGATATAGTGAAATAGCAATCACTGCGGCCCAGATCACTGGAATGATAAAGGGGCGTAAGATGCTATAGCACCAGTAAACAATGAGCAAAATAACTCCCAGTTTAATGACAATATCCAGTGCATTTTTAAACAGATGATCCTTTGCGTAAGCATTATCGTTATCTTTCATTGTGTTCCTTGTAAATGTAGATTTCATGGTTAAATAACCGCAGGGACTGACTTTGCTGAACAGCCCATAAACTTTGGTAACCGCCCAGCATATTATCTGCATGAGCCCTTTTCGGCACAAAATAAATTTGCCCCTGCAAATATTTATGCCTAACCAGGTAAACTTTACAGCTGATATTCCTGCATTAGATTAAAGTTCAGATAACGGTATATGTCAGCATGTTCTGTTTCCAGAACTTTAACTGTGTGAAGATATTCAGCCACAGTTGGCAGCTTGCCAAGCACTGCCGTCACCGCGGCTAATTCAGCAGAAGCCAGATACACATTCGCACCCTTACCGAGTCGATTTGGGAAGTTCCGGGTAGAAGTCGAGACCACGAAAGCATTATCGGCGACCCGGGCCTGATTACCCATGCACAAAGAGCAGCCTGGCAGCTCAGTACGTGCACCAATGCGTCCGAAAACACTGTAAATACCTTCTTCAACCAGTTCCTGCTGATCCATTTTCGTCGGCGGCGCAATCCATAATCGAGTGGGTATGGAATTTTGCCCGGAATCGAGTGCTGATTCAAAGACTTTGGCGCTGGCCCGGTAATGACCAATATTGGTCATACAGGAACCAATAAAGACTTCATCTATCTTTTGCCCGGCAATTTCTGACAGCAGTTTCACATCATCCGGATCGTTGGGACAGGCCAGAATAGGTTCTTTGATAGTATCCAGATCAATTTCGATGATATCAGCATATTGTGCATCTTTATCCGCGGCAAGCAGCTGCGGATCTTTCAGCCAGGCCTGCATGGCATTAATCCGGCTGCGCAGAGTTTTCTTATCTTCATAACCCTGGTCAATCATCCACTTCAACAAAGCCACATTGGATTTAATATATTCAATCACGGGTTCTTTATTCAAATGTACGCTACAGCCGTTTGCCGAGCGTTCCGCTGATGCGTCTGCGAGTTCAAACGCCTGTTCAACTTTTAGGTCTGGCAGGCCTTCAATTTCCAGAATACGTCCATTAAAAACGTTTATTTTACCGGCTTTATCCACGCTCAGCTTGCCGTCCCGAATGGCCTGCCAGGGAATCGCGTTGACCAGATCACGTAAAGTGACGCCCGGCTGCATGCTGCCCTTGAAACGTACCAGTACCGATTCAGGCATATCCAGTGGCATGACCCCAAGAGCTGCGGCAAAAGCGACTAGTCCTGACCCTGCCGGGAAAGAAATACCCAATGGAAAACGTGTATGAGAGTCCCCTCCTGTACCGACCTGATCGGGCAGTAACATGCGGTTTAACCAGGAATGAATAATTCCATCACCGGGACGCAGAGAAACTCCGCCACGCTGGGTAATAAACTGCGGTAAAGTGCTCTGCAATTTGATATCAATCGGCTTGGGGTAAGCAGCAGTGTGACAGAAACTCTGCATCACCAGATCAGCCGAAAATCCCAGACACGCCAGTTCTTTTAACTCATCCCGGGTCATAGCACCGGTCGTATCCTGAGAGCCTACGGAACTCATTCGAGGTTCACAATAAGTGCCCGGACGTATGCCGCTAACACCGCAGGCTTTGCCGACCATTTTTTGTGCCAGGGTAAATCCTCTGCCAGTATCATCAGCCGTTACCGGACGGGTAAACAAATCAGTCGGCTCCATTCCCAGAGCCTCTCGGGTTTTATCCGTCAAACCGCGACCGATGATCAGAGGAATCCGCCCTCCTGCTCTAACTTCATCCGCAAGTGTATTGGGTGATAATTTAAACTGACAGAGTTCATTGCCCTGCTGATCAACAATCACACCTGCATAGGGTTTGATGGTGATCACCATCCCCGTTTCAAGTTTGGATACATCACATTCTATAGGCAAGGCTCCAGAATCTTCCGCCGTGTTAAAGAAAATAGGCGCTATTTTGCCACCCAGCACCACCCCGCCCTGTCGTTTATTCGGCACAAAAGGAATATCCTCACCCATATGCCACAACACCGAGTTAATGGCTGACTTGCGTGAAGAACCGGTTCCAACTACATCACCGACATAGGCAATCGGATAAGTCTTTTGTTTCAGGCTCTCTATAGTCTCCAGAGCTTCAGGCATTTTGCTTACCAGCATCGCTTTGGCATGTAACGGAATATCAGGCCTGGACCAGGCTTCGGTGGCTGGGGAAAGATCATCAGTATTGGTTTCACCCGGCACTTTTAATACACTGAGGGTAATTTCTTCAGCCAGTTTATCGCGTTTTCTGAACCAGTCACCATTGGCCCAGGAATCGACAACCTGTTTGGCATAGGAATTGTTTTTTGCCAACCCCGTCACGTCATGCCAGGCATCAAAAATCAGCAGCGTATGAGACAGCGCTGTAACAGCAATCGGGGCCAGGGAATCGTGCTCGAGCAGATCAATCAGCGGCTGTATATTATAACCACCGCCCATAGTGCCGAGTATCTCAGCCGCTTTTTCAGGATCAATCAGCTCACTGAATAGTTGGCCGGAAGTAATATCAGCTAAAAATTGTGCTTTTATTTTTGCTGCATCATCAACACCCGGCGGAACTCGATTGACTAATAAATCCAGTAAATAATCTTCTTCACCTGCCGGAGGCTTTATCCAAAGCTCCAGTAAAGATTGAGTCTGTTCAGCATTCAGGGGTAAAGGAGGCAAATTTTGTGCTGCCCGCTCAGCAACATGTTCCCGGTATTGTTTCAGCATGATGATCTCTTGATTTAATTAAATCCGGATATTATACACAATAATTATTTTCAGGTATCTTGCCCGACGATAAATGGTTAAAGCTTACTATTGCGCGAATGTTTAAGCTCGTGATTACTATCAGGCATTTATTGACACGCACGGACAACTTCGGATCCTGCCCCTGTATTCCACAATCACCTGACAGCAATCACTTAACACAAAATCCTCGATACGCTGGATAGTTACGCATAAACTTCATTTATTCTGTTTTCATGGATTTTGAGTTATAATTCAGCCTTTTTACAGCTCACCGAGATAGGGTTTTTCAATGGATCTAAACAGTTTAAGCGCAGTTTCACCGATTGATGGTCGTTATGGCAGAACAACGGCTAATCTTCGCAGCATATTTAGTGAGTTTGGACTGATCCGCCACCGCGTACTGGTTGAGATCCGCTGGCTGCAGATGCTGGCCGCCCACCCTGAAATTTCTGAAGTTCCTGAATTATCAGCCTCTTCCATGAGCCAGCTTAACCATATTATTGAACAATTTGTCCTAGAAGATGCACAACGGATCAAAAGCATCGAAAAAACCACCAATCATGACGTCAAAGCGGTAGAATATTTTCTAAAAGAAAAAATTGCCGGCAATACTGAACTTGAAGCCATCAGTGAATTTATCCATTTTGCCTGTACTTCGGAAGATATTAATAATCTATCCCATGCACTGATGCTCAGTACCGCCCGTACCGAGGTGGTATTACCCTATATGGATAAACTGATTGCAGCATTGACGCTGCTGTCTCATCAGCTGGCTGAAATGCCCATGTTGTGCCGCACTCATGGACAGCCTGCATCACCTTCCACGCTGGGCAAGGAAATAGCAAATATCGTCTACAGATTGAGAAGACAGCAACAGCAGTTACAGTCAGTACCCATTATGGGTAAGATCAACGGTGCCGT
Organism: uncultured Gammaproteobacteria bacterium; assembly: GCA_963836005.1. GTDB lineage: Bacteria > Pseudomonadota > Gammaproteobacteria > GRL18 > GRL18 > CAWIHS01. The sequence goes on from CAWIHS010000001.1 coordinate 272,019, forward strand.
CGGCAACTATAACGCACATTTCAGTGCCTACCCTGAGCTGGACTGGTCAGATATTGCGCAAAATTTCGTTGAAAGCCTGGGAATTAAATTTAATCCTTATACCATTCAGATTGAACCACACGATTATATTGCCGAATACTTTGATGTCGTAGCTCGATTTAACACTATTCTGATCGATTTTGACCGTGATGTGTGGGGCTATATTTCACTGGGTTATTTCAAACAGAAGACCATTGCCGGTGAAGTCGGCTCATCCACCATGCCGCATAAGGTCAATCCAATTGATTTTGAGAATTCAGAAGGAAATCTGGGGATTGCCAATGCTTTACTGAATCATCTGAGTAATAAATTGCCCATATCCCGCTGGCAGCGTGATTTGACCGATTCTACAGTATTACGCAATCTTGGTGTCGGCATTGCTCATTCTATTATTGCCTATTCATCAACCCTGCGTGGTATCAGCAAACTCGAAGCCAACCCTCAACGTCTTATGGAAGATCTGAACAATACCTGGGAAATTCTGGCCGAACCAATCCAGACAGTGATGCGTCGCTACGGGATTGAAAAACCCTATGAAAAGCTTAAGGAACTGACTCGGGGACAATCGATTACACAACAAACACTGAAAGTGTTTATCAATGAACTGCAAATCCCTGAATCGGCAAAACAGCAGCTACTGCAATTGACACCGGAAAAATACATCGGCAATGCGGTCGAGCAGGCGAAAAAGATTTAACGATGCCAGCACAGGCAGGATTAATTAAATGCTGCGAACGGTATTGAAAAATATAAACTTTATGATTTTTGATTAGTCATTGGCCCTTTTGCGCCAATATACAAGACGATTATTGGACGGCATCTCATAATCAATCATTAATTGCAGGCTGTTTTCCTGCGCCAGATTATCAACTGCTGAAAAATCCCTGACTCCGCTTTGAAGATCTCGAGATTTTAACCAGACATCGAAACGTCTGTTACTGTCACTGGTAAATTTTCCCTGATAATTAAAAGGTCCGTAAATCAGCAATATGCCATTACCCTTTAGTAATGAAGGTATGTGACTAAAAAGCTTTTCAATCGCATGCCAGCTCATAATGTGCAGTGTATTTGCCATAAAAATAGCGTCTACGCTAAGTTCCGGCCAGTCTTGCTGCAGCACATCCAGTTCCAGAGGTGAATGCACATTGAGCAAATCTGCCGTATTCAGCCACATCTGAATACCTTTCAAGGCTTCTTTTCGATCACTGGTGAACCATTGCAAATGAGGCATCGCCTGTGCAAAATAAACTGCATGTTGACCAGTTCCACTGCCAATTTCCAGTAATGAACTGGAATTCGACAAGAGTGGTCTAATCACCGATAATATATCATCCTTGTTTTCTTCACAGGATTGTGAAAAGGGCTTCATCATTATCTACTTATATCAGTTAATAAATATGCTGTCTATTGACATCTTTTTTTAAATGAAAAATAACTCCCGCCGGCAGCGGATTCAATGATGGCTGATTTTTAGCCAATACAGGGCTGTCATCAACTCGCTTAAACTTCTATAACATTCGCCTCTCTGAGCTGTCTTTGTTTTTCACGTAGCTGTTGTTGCTCTTTTAATTGCCGGTACTTTTCCATAGCTTCCTGCTCTGATTCGATATACAGCTGCCTGCTCTGGGTAATAAACGCTTTGAGTTCTTCAGCCTGTTGTCTATACTGCTCCAGTTCATTGGCTATTATAAATTTGTCAATGCGCTGCATAATATACTGATAAGTCTGTTCATCTTTTATCAGCGCAGAGAGGCTTGCAAGCTGTTCTCTGGTTTGTGGATTTTCAAAAGCAGTAATAGAACTTTCTATCAGCATATCGATAAAAATCTGCTCCAGAGACTGGAACTGCTCCGTAGAATTCTGATCCTGTGCATAGACAGGAAAAAGCAGGTTGAGAATAAAAAATAAGCTAAGCAATAAATGTTTCATAAATACTTCTATTTTTGTAAGGTTAAACTTCGACCCTGAAAATATAGCCTGGTTCAATAGTATCCAGATTTTTTGTTAATTCGTAAAGATAAAATACGTGGATTCAAGTCGCAAATGCAACTTTCGGCTTGATCCCAGCAAAGATCTGAAGATTAACAAAGAATGTGCAAAATGATTCCTGAACTCACTCTGTGGATTGATGATCAAGCCATTAAGATCGTTAATTCCGAGCAAACCCTTATTTTTTCCATAAAATTCCAGATAAAATAAATTAATAACAGATGATAAAAAAATTTGATCTGTCAGAATGTCACGTTTTATTTTTTCTTTGTTGCAATAGGTGTCAATGCGGCTGAACGCAATAATCATAACTGGTATATGACTGTGTGCCAGAACCGAAAGTTTATGCTCAGTGTTATTATTGCAATATTTGTATCAGTTTTAATAGCCGATACTGACAGATTGTCATGATTTATTGAATGACTCGCGACTGGCACAGCTGCATATCTAAGCAGATGAAATTTATTCATCGATAGTTTCTATTTATCAATATGTTTCTGTCTATGGCATATATATTGCTTTGTCTCTAATTCTAAATGGGTAAAATTATTTCTCTGTTCAAATTTTTTTTCATAACTTCTTGATTTCAAGAATTTCCAGTCTACTCTAATAGATACAAAGAACTTATAAATTTATCAGATTCAATAAAACAGATTATAACCCGGCGCATTAAGTCGGCTGTGTGATCAACCAAAGGAGACACAAACATGAATTTTCGAATGCATAATGCAGTTAAAGCAGCTTTAATAATAGGAACACTAGTCAGCACAGTACCTTATGTTCTTGCACAGGGTATGTCCGGTATGCAGGGCATGGATGGTATGAGTGGCATGTCTGGAATGCATGGTATGAGCGGCATGTCCGGAATGCAGGGCATGGACGGTATGTCCGGCATGAGCGGTATGTCAGGTATGGGCGGTCAACGCGGTATGAGCGGTATGTCCGGAATGCAGGGCATGGACGGTATGTCCGGCATGAGCGGTATGTCAGGTATGGGCGGTCAACGCGGTATGAGCGGCATGTCCGGAATGCAGGGCATGGACGGTATGAGCGGCATGTCAGGTATGGGCGGTCAACGCGGTATGAGCGGCATGTCCGGAATGCAGGGCATGGACGGTATGAGCGGCATGTCAGGTATGGGCGGTCAACGCGGTATGAGCGGCATGTCCGGAATGCAGGGCATGGACGGTATGAGCGGCATGTCAGGTATGGGCGGTCAACGCGGTATGAGCGGCATGTCCGGAATGCAGGGCATGGACGGTATGAGCGGCATGTCAGGTATGGGCGGTCAACGCGGTATGAGCGGCATGTCCGGAATGCAGGGCATGGACGGTATGAGCGGTATGGGCGGTCAACGCGGCATGTCCGGAATGCAGGGCATGGACGGTATGTCTGGCATGAGCGGTATGTACGGCCAACGTGGTATGTCAGGCATGAGCGGAATGTATGGTCAGCCTGGTATGTCAGGCATGAGCGGGATGTATGGGCAGCCTGGTATGTCAGGCATGAGCGGAATGTACGGCCAACGTGGTATGTCAGGCATGAGCGGAATGTACGGTCAGCCTGGTATGTCAGGCATGAGCGGCATGTATGGTCAGCCTGGTATGTCAGGCATGAGCGGCATGTATGGCCAACGCGGTATGTCAGGCATGAGCGGCATGTACGGGCAGCCGGGTATGTCAGGCATGAGCGGAATGTATGGGCAACGTGGTATGTCAGGCATGAGCGGCATGTACGGTCAGCCGGGTATGTCAGGCATGTACGGTCAGCCGGGTATGTCAGGCATGAGCGGAATGTACGGCCAACGTGGTATGTCAGGCATGAGCGGGATGTATGGTCAGCCTGGTATGTCAGGCATGAGCGGGATGTATGGTCAGCCTGGTATGTCAGGCATGAGCGGCATGTATGGTCAGCCTGGCATGAGTGGTATGTCCGGAATGCAAGGCATGGACGGTATGTCTGGCCAGCAAAAGCCTTGGTGGAAGTTCGGTCAGTAACTCAGCTTTATGATTTGGTACGGCAGAATATAAACTGCCGTATCTTTTCTGCTTATAAAAAATATTTATAATTTGATGACTTAAAACACCTGCCGAAGTTCAGTTTCAGATAATTTCAATTAACTGATCTGTCTGTTCAAAAAATAAACACCTCACCAACATCTTTATTTCAGCAATTCCTGAATCTTATACCCTCTCAAATAAAAATCAAAATTCAGCTATATAGTCTCTATTTCTTTATTATAATAATGAAGATATCATTGAACCGCCTTTCAAGCTTTCAAGGACTTTACTGAACATAAATAGTAACTATTCAGCGTACTTTGAAAAACGTCATTGATACCAGGAATTTGTTGCAGAAGACGCCGTAAATGCGTGCATGCAGGCTTTATATAGCATCCATGCTAAATAAACTTCTTTCACAAACACCTGTTATCAATAATTTGCGAGTTAATAAAAACACGCTGAATAGTTACCATAAATATAGCTATAAACTCGATTACCCAGACCAATCATAATTTTTTACTCTTAATAAATTGTGTTATATGATTAAAATTCTGCAAACTGACTGGAATACCAGTAAAGATGTGTTGAAAATAATACGTGAAGCTGTCTTTATTGAGGAACAAAAAGTGCCTGCCGCACTGGAATGGGATAACAGGGACATGGGGGCAATACATCTTCTTGCAATAAGTAACGACCGGGCTAACAAACCAGTTGGCACCAGCAGAATCATCATTAATAATCATCAAGCACAGATTGGCCGTATGGCAGTTTTAAAAACATGGCGTAATAAAAATATCGGTTCCCAGTTACTGCAACACGCATTGATAATTTGCCAACAGAAACAGCTACGGGAGGTGTTAATCCATGCACAGGAGAACGTCATCCCCTTTTATCATCAGGCTGGTTTCAAGGTGATCAGTGAACGTTTTATGGATGCAGGAATACCTCATATGAAAATGCAGTTAGATTTGTGATCTATTTAGTTTATCAATCACTCAGTGCGATATTTTTAATGCGCTGAACAGTAACAAATGTATACCATGACATTGGGTCATTAAATTATGAATGATTTGGCTAACTATACATTGGGTGAAACAAATAAACCCCTGATACTGGACAATCATAACGATTTTTATCAGATTCTATTGTCCATGACACAGCAATCACGGCGAAATATCCTGGTTTTTTCTCATGATCTTGACCACAGAATTTTTAATACCGAACCAATCTATAACTCTTTTAAAGATCTTGCCATTGCCAGTCGTCACACCTACATACGAATTTTACTTCAGCACACCGGTGTTATGATCACTAAGGGACATCGCCTGCTGGAACTTAGCCGGCACCTTAGCAGTCATGTCTCTATAAGGATTTGCGCAAAAGAACACAGGGACATTATTGAAACCTTTGCGGTCGTCGATGAACGTGGTTTTATCATTCAGGAAAATCCATACCGCTATATTGCAAACAGCAATTTTAATGCTCCGCAGCAGGCCCGGAATTTAACAGAAAAATTTGTCACTATGTGGGAACAGGGAATAGAAGATGTCTCATTAAGGCGGCTGAGCTTATAAGCCTGCACAGACACTTGCTCATTAAGGTTACAGCTCAAGCCTGCAATCAGGCTAAACAGGTCTGATTTTCAGTATTGTGTTCGCCCGTGCATTGTTTAGCGGCTTATTTTCTCCGCCGGCACCAGCTGATTTTCTCCGTGCCCAATCAAATCAGTTCGGCCCATTTTTCTGAGTGCATCTCTTATCATCGGCCAGTTTTTCGGGTCATGATAGCGTAACAGGGCTTTGTGCAAACGCCGCTTTCGTTCACCTCTTGGCGTAGTGACTTTTTCTGCCTTGTAAGTTAATTTTTTCAATGGGTTACGCTGACTGTGATACATAGCTGTTGCTATTGCCATGGGCGAAGGATAAAAGTTTTGCACCTGATCCAGTCGAAACCTGTTCTTTTTTAGCCATAAGGCCAGATTGAGCATATCTTCATCATGAGTTCCCGGATGAGCGGAAATAAAATAAGGTATCAGATACTGCTCTTTGCCCGCCTGTTTCGAGTATTTTTCAAACATTTTTTTAAACTGGTAATAACTGTCAATTCCCGGCTTCATCATTTTGCTTAATGGAGCGGATTCAGTATGTTCAGGTGCAATTTTAAGATACCCCCCGACATGGTGAGTCACCAGTTCTTTGACATATTCTGGTGAACGGACCGCCAGATCATAGCGTAAACCCGAAGCAACAAAAACTTTTTTTATGCCCGGCAACTTGCGCGCCCGCTGATAAAGATGTATCAGTGGATCATGGTTGGTATCCATATGAGAACAAATATCCGGATAAACGCAGGAGAGGCGTCTGCAGACTGATTCAACTTTTTTATCATCACAGGCCAGACGGTACATATTGGCAGTTGGACCACCTAAATCAGAAATATAGCCTTTAAATTCCGGGACCTGATCACGTATGGTCTCAATTTCCCGAATGATAGAATCTTCAGAACGATTCTGGATAATGCGGCCTTCATGTTCTGTGATAGAACAGAAAGTACAACCCCCAAAACATCCGCGCATGATGTTTATTGAAAAACGTATCATCTCATAAGCCGGGATGCGTTGTTGCTGATAGTCAGGATGAGGCTGGCGCAGATAAGGGAGTTCAAACACTCTATCCAGTTCCTCAGTAGTTAAAGGCAAAGGCGGAGGGTTTAGCCAGACATCTTTGTCTGCGTGTTTTTGCACCAGTGCCCGGGCGTTTCCCGGGTTGGTTTCAAGATGCAGTACACGTGAAGCATGGGCATACAACACCGGGTCATTGTGCACTTTTTCAAACGACGGCAGACGAATAACACATTTATTGCGCTGGAGTGTTTTTACGATACTGTTTAATGGCACAGCTACTGCCTGACCAATTTCTGCAGGAGTCTTCCCTGCTGAATCATCGGCACAGCTTTGTTGCTGTGTCATGGTATAAGGGCTGACGACGGCATCGATCTTGCCAGGACGGTCTATTCGACTTGAATCAATTTCTGACCAGCCTGATAGCTGTTTTTTTACAATAAAAGCCGAACCTCGAATATTTGTAAGTTTGTCAATAGTTTCCCCGCGGGATAATCGATGCGCGATTTCTGTAATTTGGCGTTCGCCGTTACCAAACACCAGTAAATCGGCCTTCGCATCTACCAGAACCGAACGTCTAACAGTATCAGACCAATAATCATAGTGAGCAATTCGCCTTAAACTCGCTTCAATGCCGCCAATGATAACTGCTACATCAGACCAGGCCTCCTTACAGCGCTGAGTATAGACGACAACAGCTCTGTCGGGTCGCTTGCCGCCAATATCACCAGGAGTATATGCATCATCATGGCGAAGTTTTCGATCCGCAGTATAACGATTGATCATTGAATCCATGTTTCCTGCTGTAACCCCAAAAAACAGATTGGGTCTCCCCAGTCTCTTGAATGAGTCACAACTATTCCATTCAGGCTGATCAATAATACCGACTCGAAACCCCTGTGATTCTAGCAATCGTCCAATCAGTGCCATACCAAAACTGGGGTGATCGACATAGGCATCACCGGTAACCAGGATAATATCGCAGGAATCCCAGCCCAACTGTTCCATTTCAGCCATTGAATGGGGCAAGACAGAGGCATGACCATAGCATTCCGCCCAGTATTTATCATAGGAGAAAATATTTTCAGGCAGAGTATGAGGTTTTGGCATAAGAATACACAATAATCTGATTATCAGCGTTATTATCCTTTATTATGTAGTATTCTGCTAGCTAAAAAGATACAAGACGAATTCAATGCTAAAGTATGGCCAAAAGAGCAAAAAGACTAATAATGAATACTGGTTTATAACAGCGGATAAACTGTTTTTTGCTCAAATCGAGAATTGACGATATATGCGTTTTTAACCAGAAAGAATACCCCTGTGTTAATAACCACAGTTATCCACAATGGCTGTGGATAACTGTGTGAATAAACTTGGTATAGTCTGCTGCATAGCAGAAGGATACGCCTTTTATGACATTTTGATTACTAATTGAACTAAAAACTGAATATCTTTATAATTCAATTAGTTAATATATATTCTTTAAAATCTATTGACATACTTTATTGCTTGAATCGATGCTAATATTGTGTTAAGGATACTTATTTTAATACTGTGAGCAAAATAACATAAATGGCCTTGTGTTTACAGAGCGAACCGTTCATAAATCAACTCCTTTTTCTTCAACCACTGCCAGGTTTATACTTACTATGCTTGATTATATATTTTTTCACACACAACCCTATGAACTTTTTATAAAGTTTCTCGAAGAGCATCAGATCCCCTTTCAAGCGGCTGAGGAATTTCAACAATCTATTAACGAAAATGGGCTAATTATTTCTGTCAGTGACGAACTGGAAAATAGTTTACTGGAGAAACTGGAAATTTATTATGATGAAATGATGGAAATGAATGAAAGCCTTACTTCTAAACTCGAAGAAGGTAATGAAACAAAAAATGCCGGTATCAGTGTCAATCTCTCCGACGGTTCGGTGGTGCTGGCGGATATTGACCCCGACCTTATTTATAAATTATCCCTGGCATTAACCCCTGATGAAATTCAATTGCTGGTCAGTGCCATCGCCGATGCTGTAGAAAATCCAGATCATCGTACCCTTTGTAAAAGATAAATATTGTCCTATGCAAGCTATATCATTTAATGGTCATGATTTAAGCAAAATCAGATTAAAACTCAATCCTCTAGAAGAAAAAGTGTTTTCTTATATCACCTATCCGGTGGATAAGTTTAGCTGCGAAGTCAGGGAGGGTTTATTTTATTTAAGTATCCCATCTCATTTAATGATTGAGCTTTATAAACAATATATTCTTCCCCTGGACAATTCGCCGATAACCATAGTCCTGGATGCTGCACAAACCGGTCGCTATGAACTCATCGATCTGGTGTACCCAAATACTTATGAGCAAAGTAACGAATTTGTTTATTTAAAATTCAGATTGGTTAAGTAATAGTGACAGCAAGGTGAAGAATTAATAGTCACGACTCATAGGTATGATCTTAAGAAATTGAAATGAAGCCAAATAGATGATCAACTGGTTGTTATTCAGGCAATTATTAATTCCTCCAAAAGGCTTCAAATGAAAAGCAACACATTATCAAACAAACTAAAAAGCGGTATTAAGCGAGAAAAAGCTCAATAAACTGGGACTGCAAACAGGCTTTGACAAACGTTTAAGAAATATTGTCCCATTTCAATGGGTCGTATGTGTCATAGCGGCATCAGGAGATAAAAACAATCAGACATTTTTCTTAAAGCCATCGCTACTTTAATCAGTTAACAGCTAGAACTGTCAGGTATGACAGGCAAGCTATCACCAGACAATGTGCTACTTATAATATCGGTTCTAAAAATCTGCATTTACCCAGAATATTACTAGATAGCCAGGTTTATTGGGCCAACCTGGAATTAAGTGCAGTTGACCCGGTAACATTTCAGCTCAGAAATTATGGTGTATGTATAAATTAGTAGCAGTTGTTGTATCATTTAATTGAAGAGACATTTTGCTTACTCCTTTTTTAAGTTTACTTATCATTTTAAGAGTAGCGGAATTTGTCTCTTTCTACTTAGTCTCTTCCCCCCTCGGAGGGGTAAGGAGCAGTGCTTTAAAAATATCAAGTACGCAATAATGTGAAGAACCCTTTTGGTTCATAACAAAGTTACATCACAAATTGATAAGATATTGAATTAAAATGAAAAAGTCCTTAAAGACTTACCTATGAGTTACGGCTAGTTATTAAGGATCTTAAACAGGTTGTTCTGTCTGTCAAACAACAACTTGGAGGAAAGAGTGAATGCAGTTTGTGAAGCAAACAGTTCAACTAATTCTCGATCCTGCTTGTTAAACACTCGCTGCTTTCCCTCTTCATCCTGAGCATTAATGAGCTGGATCACCCCGATTATATTTTTATCATAATTTCGTATGGGTACGGTCATTAGCGAGCGTGTTTTATAACCAGAATTCGCATCAAATGCACGAGATCCTGAAAAATTATAACTTTTGTCAGAGTAGACATCATCGATATTAATGGTCTGATCATTGATCACTGAATTAACAACCACCAGAGAAGTATTAACCTGTCCATTATTATACAATGGTATCTGCTTAAAACTTATTTCATTTCCACTAATGCTGATATCCAGAGTCCGATTAATCACGACTTCGAAGTTCAGGAACTCATTATTGACCAGTGAATATAATGTTCCGGCATCAGCTTCGGTCAAATCCAGCGCCCCTTCAAGCACAATTCCCAGCTGTCTTTGCAAGTTCCTCTCTTTAGCGAGCCGGGATGCTATCCTGTTTAAGATATTGGTGCTCTTTTGCAATGATATACCCTGCTTTAATAGCAATTAAATGGATCAATACTTGATATTTATTTTTTCATCTACATTTAAATAATAACAGATGCTCATGGAGATCTGTTTACCGGGTGACCGGTTTGTTAAATAGGTCACTAAATTGATCAATACATTCATTGATCACCATAAAACTATATTGCTTAATTGTGAGGATATAACTATGCAATCTTTTGATTTTACACCATTATTTCGTTCAGCAGTCGGTTTTGACAGGCTCTATTCCCTGCTAGACAATGCTACCCGCACGGCACAGAGTCAACCCAGCTATCCACCCTATAATATCGAGCTTCTCAATGAAGATAGTTACAGAATTACTATGGCTGTTGCCGGATTTGAAGAAAATGAACTTGATATTCAAATTGAAAACAGCGTTCTGACCGTGTCAGGAAAAAAAATGGCAGATGATGAAGAGCATAAATACCTGCATCAGGGTATAGCAGCGCGCAATTTTGAACACCATTTTCAACTGGCAGACCATGTGAAGGTTCTGCAAGCTGGTTTAACTAACGGTCTGCTGAATATCGAACTGGCCCGAGAGATACCAGAAGCAATGAAACCGCGTAAAATTGCCATCAACGATGCCAGAACAGTACCTGAGGCTGTTGAAGATCAAGGTAAAAAAGTTGCATAAATTGCAGTATTGACAAGCTGAAAAAAGGGAGCAGTAGCTCCCTTTTTTCTTTGCGGAATTGCTCTAATAACGATCATCCTTGGACATTTCTGCCTAAGAACTTACCAACCTGTAGCTACTTCTATAGCTCAGTTGAAGCGTAACGAGAGCATTCAAGCAACTTACAATATATAACTTTAAATAATCATTAAATCCAGGCTACCAGATAATAGATATTGGTTCCCTCGGAAGAACGTGCAGGGCCTATTACCTGAGCAGCATGCAGGTTTCTTTCTTCGACCGCATTTTCCAGCGCCTGTAATTCATCTTTATATATGGTCACTGTAGTTTCAGGAAAACGGTCGCGTTTCTTTCTCGGGGCATAAATAACCGCAAAATGTTTGCCTGCCACATTAGCCTGTGGATGGGGATCCAATGAATAACCCTTCAAATAAAACTCCTCGGTAGGACGTTTTTTAAGTAAAAAAACCAGTAACTACTCAGCGTATTTAAGATTTTTCAATGAGTGTTTGATATTAGACATACGCTGAGTTGTTACAAAAACCACAGCCTTGCTGGTTCAATAGATTGATTTTAAATAGTGATGAGATGGACGCCCAACATTAACGGCATCGCAATATGCCATACTTAAGGTGTTATTTTTAAGTCAATAGAAGAGCATCCGTCGTGAATACAAGTATACTCGGAATCGATTTAGCAAAAAACTATTTTCAAGTCTGCGAATGAAATCAGGCCAATAACGTCCAGTTTAATCGCAAACTCGCAGAATTTATGCAGCAGACACTTATGACACATCATTGAAAATGCAGCGAAAGAAAAATCACACTTTTTCTTTCGCTTTCCATAATATGGCAAGGAGGGCTATTTATGGGTGGAAACTATTTAGTGTTATGATGAAATCCCTTAATCACCTGTTCAACTTTTGATTTTAACTAACAATGTGAACTCACAGAACAAATTTGAAAAACATCTGGATATCCGTACAAATGATCTCACAGCTATTGATGTGTTGGCTGAGAATACTACCTTATCACGTCAAAAAATTAAACAGGCCATGCAAAAAGGAGCTGTCTGGTTAACCTGCGGGAAAAAAACCCGGCGAATTAGACGTGCAACCCGACAGCTTAATCAGGGACAAACGCTGCATCTGTATTATAACCCTGTAATTCTTGCAGAAAATCCCCAGGTACCTGAAATGGTTGCTGATGAAGGAGATTTCAGCGTCTGGATAAAGCCCGCTGGAATGCTCACACAGGGCACTAAATTTGGTGATCATTGCACCATCTATCGCTGGGCTGAACTGCATGTAAAGCCGCAGCGGCCTGCATTCCTGGTACACCGACTCGACAAGGCCACTTCAGGCCTGATGATTCTGGCTCACAGTAAACAAGCAGCAGCAAAATTATCTGCCCACTTTTACGCACGCAATATGAGTAAATTTTATAAAGCCCTGGTACATGGTAAACCAGGCGGTTCTGTGCCGATTACCCTGGACTCTCCGGTTGACGGTAAACAGGCGCTCACTCATATTCTGGATATCAAGACTCATGCAGATACGAGCCTGTGCTTACTTGATCTGCAAATCATGACCGGCAGAAAGCACCAGATCAGACAGCAGCTGGCAACGGCAGGCCATGCAGTGGTGGGTGACAGATTATATGGTACCGGACTACAAGACAATCGGGATCTTTGTCTGGTCGCTTATAAACTGATGTTTAAATCACCTTTTGATCAACAACAGAAGACCTATCAGCTGGAAGAAACCTATTACCCTGATTTTAATTAAGCCCGGTCTAATTTACCCTTAAGCAGCAGGGATTTAATGTCTTCAGCATCAATGGGATGAACGAGGATATGATCCACTTTATAATGAGCTTGCAGTCTGGAGACAAACTGGCGTTCATTCTTATGTACCATGAGAATTAATTCAGGATGATAATCTGCATATTTCTGCAGACTGATTAACAGCATATCCAGATTGCTGACATGAATACCGCTGTAATTAGTGCCGTAAGCATAAAAAAATTCTGCCACAATAAAATCAGGCTTGTGCCGCTTTAAGGCGGCAATGGCTTTGCGTATGGATTTATACTGCAGTTCCTGCATATCCAGCTCTGCATAAAGAGCAGTTAACCTGGGGTGAGTCGGTGATTCAATAATGGAAAAAACTATCGGTTTAGTCATAGAGTTCAGGCAATTTATTAAAAAGATAATTTTACCGCTTATGCAGGCTTTCTGTACATAACATGAATATAACGCCCTAGTGACAGATAAGGCTCCTGGCGACAGTACTGATTTTCCATGTGCATTAAATCCCTTTCAGTTCGTTGTTGTTTGATTTCTGGGCGCATATTATCTGAAAACACACGAATGCCGCTTTTACGCCGTAAGCTGTAGCCTAGATTATCCATCCAGGTATAAACATCTTCCGGGTGCAATGGATTCAGGGGAGTCAGACTTCGGCCTTCCCCGCTAAAATGATCTGTTTGCAATTTTTTAAAATTTCCATGCAGCAGATTTCGAAGAATAATTGAATGTTTGTTATAAAACATCAATGATACAATACCGCCTGGTTTAAGATAGCGGTCAATATAGTTTAGTGCATCTTCTGGTTTCGCCAGCCATTCCAGAACAGCGTGAAAAAGTACCAGGTCAAACTGATGATAAAATTTTTTCGATAAGGACTGTAGCGGTTGATGTATTAATTGAAAGCGGCTTTCTGGAATTTTATAGGCTTGAAATGTTCGTTGCGCTAATTTTAACATTTCAACAGAAATATCATTCAAGACAATGTCATGACCAAGTTCTGCAAATCTGACCGATAACTGCCCTGATCCTCCTCCTGCATCAAGAATATTCAGCAAGGATTTTTTATTGCCATTTTCTGATATTCTGCCAGGCTTCAGCAGCTGCGGAAACTCGTCAGTTAAATCATCCTGTAAAATTTTGAGACGGATTTTGCCCTTAAAACCACCGTATATCTTGCGTTGAAACTTCTCTGCTAATTCATCAAAATTACGATCTTCTAGACTCATTTCAGCAAGCAGGCTAGTTTCCAAAGGGCACGGTTCTCATCACAGATAGGTGCGATGGTGAAAACACCCTGCAGTCGTTGCATGATATTTTCACCATCGTACCTGTTTTCAGAACGGTAACTATTGCGCAGCTTAACTTTTGCAGTGCTTCTCACTGATTTGTAAGATTTGTCATGCTGATGCGATTTGCCCATTAACGGATGATTGAAATAAGGATTTCTGGGAGCTGTCGGCTTCGACAGTACAGATTTTCCGCTACTGTTTTTCCGGCGCCTGTGTTTTTGAGCCATCATGCTTCTCCTGTCTATAAATTCAAATATTCTTAGTTAGTTTCGATCCGTAATCAGCTGTCCTGGTTATTTATGGAACGCTAAAGAAACTGTGTGATGTTTGTTTAGCTGCATTTTTAATGATTTTTGATCATTAAAAATGCAGTACATCCCTGTGCCACAGGTGTCAAACTGAATACGGAGTAATACCTGTCAACATTTTACTAAACGCTATTCACATGTTAGACAACCATTTTATAGAGAAAGTTTTACGGCTACCACATCAGATCATCCGGGATTTCATAATCAGCATAAAAATCATCCATTTCTTCATGTGCTGATTTTTCATTCAATAAAATAATGGCCGATTTATCGCGGGCACTTATTTTTTCGGCAACGGCTTTGGGTATTAACTCGTATTGACCATCCAGAATAATAATGGCCAGCAAGCCCCTGGTGATATGCTCATGAACATCCTGTTTTACATACAGTCGTTTGATCTTTTTGTTATGCTCAAAATTGTAAGCCACATCATCAGCATTGCCTTTGGCCACTTTGTTGGAGAGTATCAATTGCCTGATCTGTGCCTGAATAGCTTTTTCCTGGAGCTTTTGCTCTTTTAGACGATTCATTTCGCGATCACGTTCAGCTTTTTCAGCCATAGCCTGTGCCGCCATAAGCTTGTTCTCATCAATTATTTCTTCTTTGGCATTACGTTTTTGGCGGTTTTTTTTATATTTTTCCTTATTGATCCGGTTAGTTTGAGTCTTGTCAGTCAGTCCGGCTTTCAATAATTGTTCCTGTAAGGCATTTGCCACGTCCAGCTCCTGTATTAATTATTATTCACTCATACGTTTTGTGCCCATGCATTTATTTTGGACACTAATGCGGCACAAGCAAGTAGCGCCATTTTCAATCATTGCAAATTAATGAAAATGTCAGAAAAAGAAAAATCACACGTAACTATTCAGCGTAATTTTGAAAAAGTCCTTGACACCAGGAATCTGCTGACCCACATGGATGTGGGAAATGCAGGTTATGCATGGAGCTATTACCTGCCCAGAAGACGCCGTAAATACGTCCATGGTCGTTCCCGGCTTCCTGCCTCCCACGGCACTTATACTTCCATGTATGTCGTAGGCTTGAATGTGGCATCCATGCCACATACACTTCTTACGCAAACACCTGATATCAAGAACTTACGTATAAATCTAAAATACGCTGAATAGTTACAATCACACTTTCTCTTTTTCGTTCTATCAATAGCCAGGATGGCTGTTGATGCATAAAAACCAGGTAAGTACTTAAGGAAAATCGGGTATTATTGCCAGGTATGGCTATCAAAAACCTGTAACGTAAAGGGTTTTCTATTGTCGTGGGAGTCAAGGAGTCAAAATCGTCCATATGGATCAACAAAACCCAGACTCTTCATGCACATTTTTACTTAAGATCTAACCTGTGTTTGTTCATTATAAAATATATTTTACACTGATCCTGACCTGATAATCACTTGAAAAACGCTGTTCAACCTTTTTTTTCAGTAACAGCAGTTCTTCATCCGTCAAAATATGTTTCAAGGCAATAGACACATTGATAATTTTTAGCCCGTTCTGGTAGTTAATCGATGCCCCTTCAATGAGCACAGGATTATTTTTTAACATCACCGGTGTATGAACCAGCTGATTGGCCAGTTGATAACGCTGCAAGCTCTCAATATAGGAACGATAAAGAGGATAAGAGAGTAATATGAGTATAATTATAACGGCCCACATGGCTTTTTTATTTTTTACTGTATTTGAGTAGCCAAGAAATTGAAAAGTAATTGTAGCTGCAATCGTAATACCGATAAAATTGGTAATAAACAACAATGAAGCGCCAGTAAACACAATCAGATCAGCTCGCCCAAGCCCTATTCCGGCGGTGGCCAGAGGAGGAACCAGAGCCACGGCTATGGCGACACCGGCCAGGCCGCTCAAAAGCTCTTTACGTGATTTGGTATAGGCTGCGGCAATACCTGAAACAATCGCAACACCCAGATCAATCAGATTGGGATGGATCCGCGCTTCAATTTCATGGCTTATACTAAGTTGCGGGATCAATAATGTGAGCAGGTAAGAGGCCAGTAAAGCCAGTAACATACCGACTATCAATTTTATCAGGGAGTTGTTTAACAGTCCCGTGTCGCCTCTTAACAGTCCCATGGAAAAAGAGATAATGGGTGACATTAGCGGTGCCAGCAGCATGGCGCCTATTACCACTGCTGCACTATTGGCAAATAAACCGAAGGTCGCCAGGATGGTGCTTAACAGCATCAGCACGGCATAAATAGAGTTTAATTTTGCATCTTCACGAAGCTGTACAAACAATTCCTTGAAATGTGTTTCTGAAGCTACAGAAAAAAATGGCAAATGTTTGCTATAGTACTTAATTCTTTCTGTTTCATCTGGCAAATTGTTGATTCTGATAGATTCTTTGTCAGATGAGATAACCGGATTCATTTGCCAGAATTCTTCAGTTGCATTAATGCTCAGTGCATTTTTTATCAGCCTGAAATGTAATGGAAACTCTACGGTATTTATTTCATCCAGTAATACTTTTGGGGCATCAGCGAATACACTTTGCATATTCACCATTATCTGGTTACTTCTTATATTCGATACCGCATGGGGAAGCGATTTGATTTTAGGAGTATTTAGCAGTAGTGAAAATAGAAACTTAAAATATTCGATAACTGAGTATGGGGAAATAATCGTTAATGATATCTGATCAGATCTCATTGAACTGTCATAATGCAGAGCTTGCGCGAGATGTCTTCCCGGATTCTGGCATACCAGAAACAGTCCGCTGGCTACAGATTTAATGACTTTTTCTCTGCCTGTCTCAAGATCCAGTTTGTCCAGTCTGAAATGGAAAAAGTCTTTAATACCGAGAATCATGTTTTTTACAGAAGCCATGAATGAAGTATTATTATGCCATGCTTCAAGCAGCGGTATATTGCCGATAACAGCTTTGAACTGTAACGGTTTATCATTACACATCGTCAGGTTAATATCCCGCACATCATCACGTAAAGCTACTTCAATATTTTTGTCATAGTCCGTAGACAGTTTATAATATTGCCGCAGTGTTTTCTGACCTGACAACGGCAGGAAACCAAGAGAGCATGATTTGCCTTGCTGTCTACAGCTAACAGCAAAATTAAAAAGCTGATCTATCATCTGCTTGCTACCCGATAGAACCAGATGAGTCGACTGATGCAAAAACTTTTCAGCTTCATTGAGAAATATATCCTTCTCAAGGGATATAATTTCAACCCCCAACTGATTTTTCTCTACTTTCTCTTTATAATCAACACCCTCTTGATCATAAATAAACAGAGCTTTGGGTAAATATTCCATACAGCGATATCCAGAATAGAGTCTGTTTCAATGATGACACAGGAGTACTTAATTCAATAAATTAAAAATATCTCTTGAGCAGTTTATCCAGATGCAGGCGAAGATATTCTTCATCTTCAATCCCGCTGTAGTGAGCATATAAAGCTTCAGCAATTTGTGTAAACGCTGCCAGTAAAACAGGATCAAAGTGTTTAGCTGTTCCCTCCTGCATGATCTGCAGGGATTTGTTTAAGGAAAAAGGCTGCTTATAAGGTCTTTTCGAGGTTAATGCGTCGAATACATCAACAATAGCAAAGCTTCGGGCAAGAAGCGGAATAGATTGTTTCGATAATCCCTGCAGGTATCCTGAACCATCATACTTTTCATGATGATACTCAATAACATCTCTGGCATCATTTAACCAATGGCTGTTTTTAACAATTTCAATACCTAACCTGACGTGCTCATTCATTATGCTGATTTCATCTGAGCTTAATTTGTCGGGCTTGAGTAAAATATTATCCCGGATACCTATTTTGCCTATGTCATGCAGAAAAGCACCTTTGATCAAGGCCTGGATCTGTCTTTTTTCAAGCCCCAGGTGGAAGGTAGATAATTACTTCTGCATACCTTACATTTTCTATATGATCATTATGGATGGTTAAATTAGCTTTAGATACCTGGTCTGCAAGCGCTTTGTGATGCCGTTGAATGGCCGTATTTATTAACTGGATGATTCGATTATCCATGCTTTAGCCTGCTCAATGTCTGCATAAGCAAACGATTTGATTTCAGCATTAACAAAATGACCTGCAATTGATTCAGCAAAATTACTCACACCAGAATCAGTCACAAGAGCGACATGAGCAATTTTTTTATGATGTGCTTTAACGAACTCAAGGTGACGTGTCAGGGCAGCAAATGAATCCCATCCAGGAAAGAATTCAGTATAAATAATAAGCCCATCTAATTGACCATTTGCTTCTATATAAGGATCAATGATCCGCCTGGCAGAATCAAAATCTGACTTTGATAATGCGCCATCTGGTTCAAAGATTGCAATTGAGTTTTGTTCATCAATGCTTACCGATAACATGTTTATTTACCTCTTTTATTATCTTGAATAAAATCAACACAACTCAGCAACTCCTGGCGCATAAAATGCCTGTATTCGTTGCACTACTGCTTGCATCTAAATAATTGTTCTTAAAAGCTGTCCATTTAGCACCAGAACCTGTGATGTATCATTTCGGGATTTGATGCTAATATGAGCGAAATGATGTATAACAGGGTCTTGTGCGATGCCTCAATACTATGAACACTATTTCCCAACAGCTATTTAGTATCCATCCGTTTTTAGATGGATACTTGTGGCACAGGGATGTGCTAGCATTTTTAATGATGATAAATCATTGAAAATGACGCATAAGAAAAATCACACTTTTTTCTTTCGCGTTCCATAATATAGCCAGGATGGCTATTTATGGATGGAAACTATTTAGTTACTCTAATACAGTTTTATGCAGTATGCCCTTGTCCTTAAGGGGGAAGAATCTGCGCTTTAAAAAACAATCCAATACGCAATAGTTGCCATTACTCGGAATTATTATGGATAATAGAAACCGCTAGTCACAAACAGATCGTTCCATTCTATAATCATCCATAACAAATCCATTTCCAATCTCCATTACCACACTATTGGTTATTATAAATCCATATTTTTTGTACACAGCTATAGCAGATGAATTATATTTATTGACTGTCAGCCAGAGGCGGCATAATTGCTGCTGCTGCATAAAAACATGGATAAAGCGAAAAATATCCGCAGCATATCCTCGCCCGCGTGCATTTTTCAATAAATAAATTTTGCTTAACTGCAGCTGATGATGCTCGCTGTCCGGTACCAGTGAAATATATCCTACGGCCAGTCCCTGCAGATATAACAGGTAATAAACAGTGCCACATTTTAATTGCTCTTTGATCGCGGCTGCCGATTGATATTTAGACAACATATAATCAATCTGCGACTGAGTAATTATCGCTGGAAAATATTCATTCCAGATTTCTCCTGCCAGTTTTTCAACTGTAGCAATATGTTCATCAGTGCCAACTTCCTGGAATTTCATCGTTAAAAAATCATTCATTTAGCCTATAAACATGATTTAAAATCCATAGATATTACCTGGCGTAAATGTCTTATAAACCACTAATAAAATTCTTTTATCCTGTTCGTCCAGTTTATATTTTTTATACCATCCACCGTCATTAATGATTGCACGACAACTGGTTTTGTCCTGATAGCGGACACACATTTCACCCTTTTCATTTACTTTCCAGTTTGAGGTAAAAATTTTTCCATTTTGTATTCCTCTCATGGTCCCATCAGGATCGGCGTATACCGTCATTGCTATGCCACTATCCGGCAGACTGGCTTCATAGGTCTGACCTGAAAATAGTTGTGTCACTTCTGCTGCGCCAAGTATCTGCTCCGCGTAAATATCGTTACTGTAGAGTAATATAATAAACATCAAAGTAATAATTTTATCTTGCAGAGTCCTCTTATTCTCTTATACCTTCGACTGAAATAAACAACTCAACCTCACTTGAGGACGGTCCCAGATCATAGTCGATATCAAAATCTTTCAGTGTCAGTACTGTCGTTGCAGAAAACCCGCGTCTATAACCTCCCCAGGGATCTTTTCCGTGACCAATCTGGTCTACATTCAAAGTGACGGGTTTTGTTATCCCATGCAGAGTCAGATTGCCCTTGAGTTCCGCTTTATTATCTCCTTTATTTATGAAAGCAGTGCTGACAAAAGTTGCCGTCGGAAATTTTTCGACATCAAGAAAATCTTTACCGCGCAGATGTTTGTCACGTTCTGCATGATTACTATCTATGCTGGCAGGATCAATATTGATCGTTACTTTGGCGGTCTCGGGATTTTTTTCATCATAACTAAACTTCCCGTCAAAGGTGTTAAATCGACCCAGTATCCAGCTGTAACCCAGGTGTTTGATTTTAAACTGGATAAAGGCATGCGTACCTTTGGTATCCAGTACATATTCATCAGCCTGCAGGGAACCTGATAAAAACGTCAAAATTAAAAGAATAACAAGGTGATTATTTTTTTCATATTTTCTCCAGAGATATTTATTTTTGATGACTTTAGATCAAGTGTTACTGATCCTTCAGGAAACCTGAATTCTTACACTGAGTCATTGATATAAACATAAATAATTTATGATTTTCCAATAATTCGATTTAACGTTACGTCTTTATCTATCACTTGATGTTTAATCGCAGCCAGAGCGTGTAATACGGCGCTGAGAATTAACGTCACAGCCAGAAATAGATGAACGCTGCCGGCAAAATCTGCCTGCTCTGAATAACCATAAATAGTCGCCGGGACTGAAAACCAGTTAAACACTTCCAGGCTCTTGCCGTCGGCAGTTGATATCAGGTAACCACTCAACATAACACTCACTAATAAAACATATAGCAGTAGATGAGCTATTCTGGCAAGTTTTTGCTCCATCAGAGTATGAGTTTTGAGCGGCTCAGGACGGGCATTGAATAATATCCATATCAGACGCCAGCAGGTTAATATAAGCAATAGCAGCCCCATGCTTTTATGAATATGCGGTGCTTTATGGTACCAGTTATCGTAATAGGTCAGTTCAACCATCCATAAACCCAGCACAAACATGGCGACGACCCCGATAGCCGTTACCCAATGAATGAAGATACTCATCCAGCCCCAGGATGATTTTGAATTTTTAAATTGCATGGTATTTAGTTAATTCTTAATTTTAAATAAATCGCGTTCATTCACCGTTTTTGCAACAATTTCCGGGACGTATTGTTCCCAGAGAGAGCTGTTTTCCTGAATCATGGTTAATATGTCTCTTGACCAGATCGACATATATTGCGTAGAACAAGTATCAAGATCCTGGATTTTTCCACAATTAATTAAATACTCTTTTAATAAACTGACATTGCTCTCTATATCTATGTCTTTGGTAGTCAATAGCTGCTCACTTCCCTCAGCTTTTTGCGGATAAACATAAATTCTTGTATCAGGATTAAACATAGCTCCCAGTGCGCCCAGATGCCCAAACCCAAGTTTAGCAAAGCGAGCTGCATCAAATAGTTCACCCATATTGAAGACTCCCAGAACAAAAGCGATTTTTTTCCGGGATAAGTTGGAGAGTTCCATATTGAGACGATAAAAATCATCATAATTGGTGATCATGACCTTTTTGCCCAACGCATTTAGGAGATCGACTCTGGCCAGGAAATCTTCATTTTCAATTTCACCATCCGCTCTGAAGCCTCGCAAATTATTCATGCTGATCTCCGGCAACACAGTAATGGATGGATCATCAATTTGGACCTTCAACTCTGCGGCAAACTGATCCAGTCCGCAGCCAAGCATATCCATATTAATATGGGTTGGTGGCCTGAAACTGCCGCGTAGCACCAGAAGATTTTTTTTGTAAAGAAGATCGGCGGTGGGCTGGATTTCTCCATGTTCATCAAAAATAATTAATTTGGTATGCCCCTGTGTGACCAGTTCCAGGTTCAGAACCCGTGTATCTATTGCACTGAATGCAGGACCAGAAGCACTGAGCATATCAATTTCAATACTGTCTCTGGACAAATTATCCATTAATGCACTGACCAGTTGTTTATAATTGGTCAGATGGTGAAAACAGGCATGGATCAGATTGACGCCCAGCACACCGATCGTTTCATACTGGGCAATAGCCTGTCTATCATGTAGTTTGACATGCATAATGACTTCGCTGAAACCATTGCCTGCTTCATGTTGAAAACGCACGCCGACCCAGCCATGACAGGGCTTGTTACCTCTATAACCCTTGGCAGAAATAGTGTCAGCAAAACTAAAAAACCGGGTCCCCTGTTCACGTGTATCCTGCAGCCTGTTAATCAGGGTATCATATTCATGTGACAACATTTTCTTCAAGCGGTAAATAGACACATAGCGGCCATCTTCGGTGCGTCCATAAACAGCATCGGACATAGACATATCATAAGCAGATATTGAGCGTGCTACAGTGCCGGCTGCACCACCCGCTCGAAAAAAGTTACGAACAACTTCCTGACCGGCACCTATTTCGGCAAAACTGCCGTATATTTTACTATCAATATTAACTTCCAGCGCTTTCTGTTTGGGCGTAAGTGGCTGATGAATTGACATTTTTTATTCCTTAATGACCTTAATTGAATGAACTTACCCGGTAAAGGCAAAAATTTTTTGTAAGTATAGTCTGATTTCTATATTTGGCTCATATAATCCAGCAGACAAAACCAGCGCAATTTCCTTTGCGGTAAATAACCGGAACTCATAGTCTGTGCTTGAAAAAATTGTGTAAGGATAATCATGCGTTTGATGACCTGCATGGACGACTTCGGCTCCTGCCCCATCTATGATGGTCAGGAGGGAAACGCAGTTTATACACGGAGCAAGTAAACCTGCTCAGAAGACACTAAGGAGACACTATAAGTACTTCCCTGGAGCTTATTCACAGCATCCTGTGGAGCAAATGAAAGATTAGCTGAAAGTCGTACTGAATATCAGCGAGTCTACCCCGAAACCAGGTTAACTATAAAAATAGCTGAAAAAGAGTACAATAGCGTTAATTTCAAAACAACCCTTTTGAGGCAAAATGAGTAAAACCAGACATAATTCAAAAACAGTTAATCTGTCTGAGCATTCCTCCATGCACCATCTCCCTGCCGGGGAAATACCGACTGCTTCCCTGTGGCGAATATTAGCTGCCTGGTTATACGACGGTATGTTGTTATTTGCGGTGTTATTGCTGACCTCGGCGATTTATATTCTACCCCAGCAGCTGGCTATGCCGGTGGATGCCAGCAATCCTCAAAATCTGAGTGTTTCACATTTTTCAGGACCACTGTTTTATTCCTTACTGCTGTTAATCAGTTACTTCTTTTTCGCCTGGTTCTGGACCCACGGAGGACAAACGCTTGGATTGAAAGCGTGGTCTCTCAGAGTGCAGACCATGGAAGGCAGAAGTATTAGCTGGACACAGGCGCTGATACGTTATTTTACTGCTGCAGCTCCCTGGATACTGGCGCTCTTTATCTATGCACAATTAGACAAAACAGCGATGTTATCTTCGCAGAGTAAATACTGGGTGCTGCTGACAGGATTCAGCGGACTGTTATGGGCACTTATCGACAAAAAAAACCGTACCTTGCAGGATATCTTTTCTGCTTCACGTATTGTACATCTCCCCAGACCAAAGCTGCCGCAAAAATAACTTCATAGCTGGTATTTGAAGCTAATATTACGGAACCTCTATTACGCAACTTCGGTTTCTGGAAAGAAATAAGCATAAAAAGCTGCATTTATACGCTGTAAAAGAGCATTTTTCGCTGATTTTGTGCCAAAAAGGCAGTGCAACAGGGCAAGACTTTTATTCCAAGCGGCTCAGTTATAACTCGTACTTCTTTTTCAATTTAGCAATACGCATTTCTGCTTCTTTTTTTTCACTGGAAGAAAGCTCTGCGGATAAATTTTCTAATGCAGTAGCAGCCTCCGGGTATCCATTTTTCGCCGATAAAGAAAGCCAGGCATAAGCCTCTACCAGATCGGTTTGAGTTCCCTGTCCATTGGCTATCATAATCCCCAGGTTGTATTGTGCAAGGGCATGATTTTGTTCAGCAGCTTTGCGCAGCCACTTAACCGCCTGGCTCGTATTAGCCATCACACCCAAGCCCTGATAATAGAGGACTCCCATAGCGAATTGAGCAGGTACATTACCTTTTTTAGCCATTTTTTCACATACTGGTGAAGCCTCGTAATAATCTTTCTTTTTCATCAGCTCTGTGCACTGATCTGCAAAGATCTGCCCAGAAAAGAAACTTAGTAGCAAAATAAAAATATACTTATTCATAACTCATTCTCTCTCAATTTATAGCTATATATCTCGATCTACCAGATGTATGAATTCATCTGTAGTCACAGTATTTCAAGTCCGAAAGGACTTTAGATTAACACCACTCAGACGATTAAACCATCCCATTTGTTTTGCAAACAAAATTAAAAAAAGCAGCAAAAATACCCCGTGAACCCACCACAAACCCAGCAAAGGATCAATTTTATCTTTTTTTATCCAGGACTGAGAAACCGTCAATAAATTAGTGTAAATAATATACACCAGTATGGCGGCAGCAAAATTCCCATAACGCCCCTTGCGTGGTGAAGATTTACTCAGGGGTACAGCCAGCATGGACAGCAGAATGATCGAAATTATCATAGAAAAACGCCATTGTATTTCAGAAACAGCTTTACTGTCAGTCATACTGAACAGTTCAGTTAAGGATAAAGAATATTTTTCAAAATCACTCACTGTTACATGTTGACCGGGTATAAAAACACCATAGTCCTGGAATTTAACATGTCTGTATTCAAGGGTGCCTGGAACACCGTCATAGCGATTTCCGTTTTGAAACACAATATAGCGCACCTCCAGTTTATCATCTGTCACCAAACTGGCGTCTTCTGCTGCTAGCACACTGCGATTATCATCATCGCGAAGGTGCAGGAAAACGTTTTTCAGCTCAGTATTATTGCTTTTACTCGCTGCATACAATACCCGCCTGGAATCTTTCGAAATATTAAACTGACCTGCAGAAATTGTTTCAGTATCAGCAGTCGCTTTCATTTCCGCCTTCATGATTTCAATTTGCCGATTAGCCAGAGGACTTAAAAATAAAGCCAGACTGGCTTCTAAAAAAGTAAAACTAAGGGCAACGATCAACACACATTTAAGTAATGTCGAAGGGCCAATACCGCAAGAAGCCAGAGCCACCATTTCACTGTCTTTATAGAACCTGCTCAACGCTAATAAAATAGACAAAAAAAGGCTTAAAGGCAACATTAAAGTCATACTTTCAAGATTTCTCAGGCCTAACATGGTAAAAAAAAGTTCAATAGGAACTTTTCCTTCAGCAACAGCAGAAAGATACCTTAGCAACTGGGTACTGATCAAAATTAGAAACAGGATAATGAATACGGCTACAAAGGTCTTTAAGATTTCTTTGATTATATAATCACGTATAATCAAAATTATATTCCTTTTTATAATTACACAGGCTAAAAACAAGCATTTTTCGTTATTTATTTGCTTAATTTAGTGGATTTGTTCGTTTTTTGAGTTAAACTTTACAAATATAACATATATTACATTGGAGCAAAGATGGAATTTACGGTAAAGAGCGGCAGCCCGGAGAAACAGCGTACTGCCTGCGTAGTCGTCGGTGTATATGAACCTCGACGTTTAACTCCTTCCGCGCAAAGACTCGATGAACTGACCGATGGTTATATTTCCAGTCTTATTCGACGCGGCGACCTTGAGGGAAAACCAGGACAAACACTATTGCTACATAGCATAGATAATACCCTTTGTGATCGAATATTACTCGTGGGCTGCGGACGTGAGCGTGATTTAAGTTTTACCCAATATCGTAAAATTATATCCCATGCGGTGAATAAATTGAATGACACCGGCTCCATGGAAGCGGTTTTTTACCTCACCGAACTCCCGGTCAAGGGTTGTAATAGCTCGCAGCGCATCAGGCACACCATAGAAGCTGCACAGGACAGTTTATATCGCTTTGATCAATTAAAAAGTAGAAAAGATGCCACTCGCCGGCCGCTGCGAAAAATTGTCCTTACGGTACAAAATCGTCGTGAATTAACTGATGGAGAACAGGCCGTACGAGAAGGTGTGGCCATTACCCAGGGAATAAAACTGGCCAGAGATCTTGGAAATATGCCTGGCAATATCTGCACTCCATCCTATCTGGCTGACAGAGCCATCAGCCTGAGTAAAATATATTCTAACTTGAGCTGTGAAATACTGGAGGAAGCTGAACTTGAGGAGATGGGCATGGGCGCATTTATGTCGGTTGCTCGCGGCAGCAGTCAACCTGCCAAACTTATTGTAATGAATTATCTCAATGGGGATCCTCAAGTTGAACCTGTATGTCTTGTCGGTAAAGGGGTAACCTTTGATTCAGGAGGTATTTCTTTGAAGCCTGGTGCGGCAATGGATGAAATGAAATACGACATGTGCGGTGCTGCCAGTGTCCTGGGAACCATTAATGCTGTTGCTGAATTACAGTTGCAGACCAATGTAGTTGTGATTATACCAACCACTGAAAACATGCCTGACGGCAAGGCATCCAGGCCTGGTGATATTGTAACCAGTCTGTCCGGAAAAACCGTAGAAATATTAAACACTGACGCCGAAGGACGGCTGATCCTGTGCGATGCTTTAACATACAGCAAGAAGTTTAATCCAGGTGTAGTCATTGATGTTGCCACCTTGACGGGCGCCTGTGTCATTGCATTAGGAAAACAGGCGGCCGGATTGTTCAGCAACCACAGCCCTTTGAGTCATGATCTAATCAATGCAGGAAAATCATCCGGTGACCGAGTTTGGGAAATGCCGCTATTTGAAGAATACCATGAACAACTCGAGAGTAATTTCGCTGATCTGGCAAACATTGGCGGCAGAGAAGCCGGAGCAATAACCGCAGCAAGTTTTCTAGCCGAATTTTGTAAAAAATACCAGTGGGCGCACCTTGACATTGCCGGCGTAGCCTGGAAATCAGGTAATGAAAAGGCAGCTACGGGCCGTCCGGTTTCACTGCTGACTCAGTACATTATCGATCGATATAATGAGAAACTACAGTAAGCAATAAGCAGAAACTGTAATGACTCAGGTGGATTTTTATATTCTTGGCCATCAATCCTCAAGAACTCTGGAGCTGATGGTATGCCGGCTTTGCGCCAAAGCACTTGAAGCTGACATGTACGTCTATATTAATACCCGTGATGCACAGCAGGCTGCTCAACTGGATGAACTGCTATGGTCATTCAAAGCTGAAAGTTTTTTACCGCACCAGAATCTTCTCACTGACAACAGTCTGTCTGAAATCTGCAAAATCCCCATTATTATCAATAAAGGTGATCAAATTCCGGATGGGTATCATCAGCTTTTGATAAACTTGTCTTCAGATATCCCTCATTTTTTCAGTCGCTTTGAGCGAGTTGCCGAATTGGTTGATAAAGATGAAAACGAAAAACAGCTGGGACGCGAGCGATACCGATTCTATCGTGAACGAGGGTACCTGTTGAAAAAATACGATCTTTGATATCAGCAGACTTGTATATGGTGTGATCCTATGAAAAATCAAAAAAAAAACCCGGTGAGTAAATTTTCCTCGGCAATGGGCAGTTTGAAAGGAATTTTAGATCAGGAAGGAATAGTAAACAGGTATAACAATAATATCACAGACGTTTTTATCCCTACCCTTTCAAACAATGAATACAGACACACAGATACAAAAGCACTATCTGATGTATCAGCCGAAGAACATATATCGGTGGTCGGTGACAGCACGATTACTCCTCCTGTGCTTAGTGGTACTATTAATGTTGTTGATGTTCAGGACCATGCCTCATTAGAACTCGATGCCTACCTTGCTGATCTCAATAATGAAGAATTTGATCAAGTTGATTTTCATAAATCACCTGCAGAACTGGAACAAACACTGGCAGAATTTATCGAAGCTGAAGAAGCAGACGAAAATCAATTTTCCACAACCATCGATCGTCTTGAATCAGTGATTGAATCTTCAATTCCACAGCCTGAAACCGATTCATTAACGACTGATGAAAAATTATCCCTCTCTGCACACAGCCACAGACCGGGACACATTAACATTAGCCTGGATATAATACAGCAGCAACTGGCTGAACATATTGAACTCTCCATTGAAGAGTTTAAGTCTCAATTAATTGCTTCAGTGAATGTAAAGCTTGCACAGCTGCTTGATACGAGCGGAAATTGATGCTCACCATATACTCCACACAACCACTATCAATGCAGCAGATTTTGACTGTTTATTGATTTTTTTTATCCCCGTCTCCCCTTACCATCAAAGCCCAATTAATATTATAATAATGCGTCAATTTAACTGCCTGGTTTGCAGGCATCATAGTCGGGATGATGACGATGGATGCAAACTGGTTAAACCTTACACGATGATGATATAGCTGGAATAGGACGCAAATTATGGAAACAACGTATAACCCGCATACCATTGAACAACGCTGGTATGAAACCTGGGAAACAAATGGCTATTTTGCGCCTGTCGTTCCAGCTGAAGCCGATAAGCAGGGAAATGATGCGGCCGGCAGTTATTGCATTATGATCCCCCCTCCCAATGTAACCGGCAGTTTGCATATGGGACACGCCTTTCAGGATACTATTATGGATACCTTGATCCGCTATCACCGCATGAAAGGTGATACGACGCTCTGGCAGGCAGGCACGGATCATGCCGGTATTGCAACCCAGATGGTCGTTGAACGCATTATAAACGCTGAGGGGAAAACCCGCCATGATTTGGGCCGGGACGCTTTTATTGAAAAAATCTGGGAATGGAAAGAACATTCCGGTAACACCATAACCCGACAATTGCGCCGCATGGGAGCATCACTGGACTGGAAACGTGAACGATTTACCATGGATGAGGGGTTGTCTGAAGCCGTCAAGGAAGTCTTTGTACGTCTGTATGATGAAGGTTTGATTTATCGCGGCAAGCGCCTGGTTAACTGGGATCCAGTGCTGCATACCGCGGTTTCCGATCTGGAAGTGATATCTGCAGAAGAAAACGGTCACTTCTGGCACATGCGCTATCCATTGGCAGATGGCAGCGGTCATCTGATCGTTGCGACCACCCGTCCTGAAACCATGCTGGGTGACACGGCAGTTGCAGTTCATCCTGAAGATGAACGCTATAAAGATTATGTGGGCAAAAAAATAAAATTACCGCTAACTGAACGTGAAATCCCCATCGTCGCAGACGATTACGTTGATCCTGAATTTGGCTCAGGCTGTGTCAAAATCACCCCTGCCCATGATTTTAATGACTATGAAGTCGGCAAACGGCATGATCTACCTGTGATCAACATCTTTACCATTGACGCAGCCATCAATGAAAATGCCCCAGAAAAATATCAGGGCATGGATCGCTATGTTGCCCGCAAGGCTCTGGTGAAAGATCTGCACGATGCAGGTTTACTGGAAAAAACGGAAGATCACCGCATGGTCGTACCCAGAGGTGACCGTTCGGGGGCAGTCATTGAACCTTACATGACCGATCAATGGTATGTTAAAGTGGCACCTCTGGCTGAGCCAGCCATCAAGGCAGTTGAAGAAGGTGAGATCAGGTTTGTACCCGATAACTGGAAGAATACCTATTTTGAATGGATGCGCAATATCGAAGACTGGTGTATATCCCGCCAGATCTGGTGGGGACACAGGATACCCGCCTGGTACGATGATGCCGCAAATGTCTATGTTGGACATGATGAACAAAGCGTCAGGGAAAAATATCATTTATCACCCGAGCTGGTGCTTCGTCAAGATAATGATGTGCTGGATACCTGGTTTTCTTCTGCGTTATGGCCTTTTTCTACCCTCGGCTGGCCTGAACAAACACCCGCCTATAAAACCTTCTATCCAACCAATGTAATGGTGACCGGTTTTGATATCATTTTTTTCTGGGTGGCTCGTATGATCATGATGGGGATCAAATTCACTGGCGATGTTCCCTTCAAAGAAGTCTATGTGCATGGTCTGGTTAGAGACTCTCATGGCCAGAAAATGTCTAAATCCAAGGGTAATGTTCTGGATCCGATTGATTTAATTGACGGCATTGACTTACAGGCCCTGGTGGAAAAACGTACCAGCGGCATGATGCAGCCTCAGATGGCTAAAAAGATTGAAAAACAGACTATAAACGAATTTAAACATGGTATTCCCGCCTTTGGTACTGATGCACTACGCTTTACCTTTGCTGCCCAGGCAACGACCGGGCGTGACATAAAATTTGATATGGGCCGCATCGAAGGCTATCGCAATTTCTGTAACAAACTATGGAATGCTTCTCGCTATGTGCTAATGAATACCGAAGGACATGACTGTGGTCTCGACGGCGATGAGATTGAGTTAAGCCTGGCTGATCGCTGGATCGGGTCACAACTTCAGATAGTTATCCAGCAGGTAACTGAGTCAATCAACAGTTACCGTCTGGACCTTGCCGCGCAATCACTGTATGAATTTACCTGGAACAGTTATTGTGACTGGTACCTTGAACTATCAAAGTCAGTGCTCAATAACAGCAGCAGTTCAGCAGCGGCACGTCGAGGTACGCGCAAAACGCTGATCGCAATTTTGGAAACCCTGCTGCGTCTGATGCATCCTGTGATGCCTTTTATTACAGAAGAAATCTGGCAGCGGGTTGTGCCTTTAACTGGCAGCACTCAAGGTCAGCAGACGGATACTATAATGCTGAGTGCCTATCCCCGCACGGATGCAGCAAAGATCGATGCGCACGCCAATGCAGAAATGAACTGGCTGCAGGAGTTTGTTCTCGGCGTGCGCCAAATTCGCAGCGGCTATGACATCAAGCCCGGGAAGGAATTATCTGTTTTACTGCATAACGGTTCAAGCGACGATGCGCAAAAGCTGCAGCGTAATCAGGATGTTTTGCTAAAAATGGGCCGACTGTCATCCATTACCTGGATTGAAGCTGGAGACTCTATGCCTGAATCAGCCACGGCTTTACTGGGTGAAATGCAGATCCTGATCCCGATGGCAGGACTCATTGATGTACAGGCCGAAATTGAGCGTTTACATAAGGATATTGAATCCAATCAGGGATATATTCACAAACTTGCAGCAAAGCTGGCCAATGAAAATTTTATCAGCCGTGCACCTGAACAGGTTGTTGAAGCCGAGCGAAGCAAACTGGCTGAAACTCAGGCAACACTAAAAAGTTTAAGTGAACAATTAGCCAAGCTGAACAACCTGGCTGATTAACCATTATTTTAATTGTCATTTTCAACCCGTTACAGTTATTATATCATTTCCAGGGTGCCTGTTCGGTACCCGGCCTGCCCTGTCCTGGGCAAGAGCTGCCATCTATTTCACTCTTATTTACTAAAGTTAATTAATTATGCTTAATATGAATAAGATTTACCAAGGTATTTTATTATGGCCCTGACAAAATTCATCAAACCCTTTGTTTCTTCATTCGGCAAAGATAAATGGAAAAGCAGAAACGCTGAGGTAAGAAAGAAAGCGGTACAGGAATTAGCGGTAAGTGATCAGCAAACCATCACTCATATAGCACTTAATGATAGTGAAGAATCCATTAAAATCATTGCCATCAATAAATCTAATGATCTGGATTTATTACAAACTATCATTATGAAAGGAACAAATCCTGCAGTTAAGAAAGCAGCCGAATTACGTTATTATCAATTACTCTCGGGTATTAAGCACCCCGTCCCTGATTATACACAAAGGGAGCAGATTATCCATGGAAGCCGCAATCCTGCGCTGCTTGAATTTATCGCGGAAAATGCCATAGAACCCGAATTCAGACAAATAGCCATTAAACGCATTAACCGTGATGCCCTGCTGGGGAATATTGCGCTTAAAGATGCCCATGCCGATGTGCGTTTAGCCGCAGCACAGCAAATTGCCAAGCGTTCAACTCTGGAACGTGTCGTCAAACAATCACGTCGTAAAGACAAACGTGTGTATAAAACCGTTAAGGCCAAACTGGATAATATCATTGAAGATGAGGAACGCCCGCTGATCCTGGCCAAAGAAGTGGAAGATATCTGTTATCAGCTTGAAAGACTTCATAAACGCGGCCGCCTGTTGCAGGAAAAATCAACCTATGAAAATTATTTAAACCGCTGGCAGGAAATCAGCAATTTTGCCAATCAGGACATCCAGCAACGTTTATCTAATGCCTGCACACAGATCAATGAAGGTTTAGAAACACTGGAGCTAGAAAAAGTTCAGCAGCAGGAAATCATCCAGTCATTGGAATCAATGTTAACTCAGCTCTCTGACACAATGGATGAACTTCTGAAGGCACGTGTGTTGCACGATAATGAATCAATCGCCACTCACACAAACACCTTGAAAACGCTCCGCAATACCTGGACAGATACCGTCAGTAAGTTATCCAACGATGAGACTCAAAGTCTGAATTCACGTTTTAAAACCCTGCTGGAGCTGGCTGAACCATCCCCTGCTGATATTCAGGGACAGGCAACAGCAGATAAAATGATGGTCTTATGCTCACAGATTGAATCCATGCTGAGCAGCGAGGATTTTCTGGGTAAACACTCAATAGATGCACTCGATAACACATTTCATTCCCAGGTCAAGATGCTGCAGCAGCATACCCCGGAAATCGACCGATGCATTGCTAGCTTTGAACAGTCTCTGGCCGTGTTACGAGATCGTTTGAAAACTCAGAAACTAAAAGCCGATAAGTTGAAAAATGAACTTGAGTCTGCCTGTAAACACATATCGCTGGAAATTGCTGACGGACATATTTCCAGTGCAGAAAAAAGCAGAAACAATCTCTACAACCAGATCGAAAAAAGTCCATTACTATCCGCCACAGAAAAGCAACATTATCTAAAGACCCTGAATCAATTTCGTTCCGAACTGGGAAAATTTTCTTCCTGGCGTAACTGGGCACATGAAAACGAACGCGAACATCTGGCTCAACAGGCTGAGCAGCTTTTCTCAGCAACGAGCAACAATACGCAACTTGAAAACAGCTATCAGGAAGTAGTCGAGCAGGTAAAAACATTACGTCAAAGCTGGAAGCGGCTCAAAAGTCCCAGCTCCGATGAACTTTGGGAACGTTTTAATAACGCCTGCAGCCAGACTTATGAGTTATGCACACCCTGGCTGAAAATTGAAGCACAGGCAAGACTTAAACATCTGCAAGCCAAACAGGACTTATGTGATCAATTGGAGCAATATATTGAAACGATGCATTGGCCGTCCGATTCAAAGGCTGCTGTTGACCAGACTATAGACTGGGTCAAGGTAGATAAAATAATTCGTCAGGCACGTAAAGAATGGAACGCTATTGGTTTCGTCGATAGAAAAGCTTATAAAGGCATCACTAAACGCTTTGACAGGAGTGTCCATATTATTCGCGCAGAATTGAAAAAAGTCTGGGATCTCAATCAGGAAAAATTTTACCATATCATTGATAAAGCGAAAAATCTGCATGAGCTGGCTGACACCGATCTGGATCAGGCCATCGAACAAACCAAGCAATTGCAACAGGATTGGAAAACCATCGGACCTGTACCCTCCTTTCAACGCAACAAATTATGGAAAAAATTTCGTAAAAACTGCGATCTGGTTTTTGCCCGCCGCCAGGATTTAAAGGATCAACAAAAACAGGAAAATGAAATTATTTTACGTGAAAAAGAAGCCATCTGTGAAAATTTAGAAGCCTTAAATCAACAACCATTAAAAATTACAGACCTGCAGAATGCCTACAATGATATAGCCAAACTCTGGCATGAAAACGAGCCAAGACTCAGATCCGTGAGTAGCAAGTTAAATCATCGTTACGTAGCCGCAAAAGCTGAATATGATATTAAATTATCTGCATTATATGCTGAACAAAAAATTCAACAGCTGGAGTTGTTTAAACACAAGGCACAACTTTGCACACAATTGGAGCGACTGCCATCATCGGATCAGGCTGAAATTGAAAAAATCGCTGCAAATTGGCAAGAATTAGCTGAGCTACCTGCAAAATGGGAAAAACAGATAAAGATCCGCTTCAATAATGCAATGGCCAATATTCAGGCAGACATAGACAAGAAAGCGTTAATTCAGGCAGAATCTGAGCTAAAACAGCAATTATGCCTGAAATATGAAATCATAACGGGCAAAGAATCACCCGAAGATCAACAACAGCTGCGACGCGAAATGCAGGTGGAATTGTTAAATTCCAGCATGAGCGGCCGACAAAATGAACAGGATAAGACTGATCCCGTAGAGATGCAGATTCAGTGGCATAGTCTGAGTAACTATGAGTATGAAGGTGATGCGGAACTTGACGAAAGATTTTCCCGGCTGGTGTAAAAAAACAGTCCGCTCATGCCTCTTTGCTGAAGACCGTTATGATAAGTAAAAGCAGAAAAACCTGCAGTGCAGGTTATATAAAATTAACTTGCATCTAATCGACATATCTGAAGCTTCACCCTGAGTGCCTGATACCAGGTATTTGCGGAACACAGGTCGCGCTGCTCCAGCAACAAGCCGTATTTCCCACATAAACCCCGTGGATGGTCGAAATGCAAGCGAGAGGCAGGCGCCTGAGTTGTGCATGAGGGTCAAGCAGCACCTGACGGCTAGCACGTTCTTATAGATACACCGATTAGCCGCCATTCATTATTATTCAAAACTCGCCGGCCGCACCCCGGTTCATAATGTCAAGAATGGTTTCTTTGACCTTGACCGCTTTCTCGTAGAGTTCAGACGGTAAAGTCTTGCCGCCATATATCATCATGTCCATATTGAGCGTATAAAGCCATAATTTGCCCTGTTTATCTTCAATCAGGGCAATTCGACAAGGGAGATATGCCGAAAAAGCACCACTGTAATCTAACATTTCTGCGGCAATCAGAGAATCACAGAAGAGGAATAATTTGATAAATCGATGTGATTTACCAGTTTTTGCTTCAATGTCTTTGGATAAGGGCAGTTCACCCACATTAGCAAAATTATGCTCATTGGCAACAAATTTCATGGTTTCTTCAACTTCTTCAGCGCTCAAACCCTCTGCTACCGGAACTTTCCAGACAGTAGCTTCCGCTGAATTTCCCGTGGAGAGCAAGACCTCTGCCATACCCGTATAGGTGTCCCAGGCTTTTTCATCCAGTTGTTTGGCCTGAGCAAGGTATTCTTTAATTTTACCCTCATCCATGCCCTGGATATTCTTAAGCTGTTGTCCAAGAAAAGATTTACTGTTTTCATCCAGATTATCATAGAACTTGTATAATGGCTGAATTTTAGGGAGTAGCAATACAACACCTACCAGAGCAATCACGCCGATAAGTGCCAGAAGATTACGAATCATATTATTTTCCTTAGATTTCATGACCATGCCTAATCCCGCATTGCCCCTGATGTGACTCAATAAAAATTATTATCGACTTAAACATAAGGTTTTGGGATACAGCAATTTGAAAATTATCTGATCACTTTTCCATTGACAGTTTCCTGTTGTCAGGCATATAAATGGTTATATGATCAGCCTTCCCCCGCTCATAATTATAGCGTTTTTTTGCTATAAATCATAACTAATTAAAAGCTTAGTATTTGATTAGCCGGTATCACTCAGTATCTAAAATATTATTCCAGACATATCGGGCATAACGGTAATAAAGAAAAAACATAATCAACGCATTAACCACGCCCAACATAGCATAGAGTGAAAATAAGCTGAATCCCTTTGAAAGCATTGCCATAGTCACTAAAGCAGATATAACCATAAAGCAGGCATTCATTATATTATTGGCGGCTATGCTTCTGGAACGAGATTTGAGCTCGCTATACTCCTGCAAAATAACATACAGGGGAACTATATATAAACCTCCCATCATCCCCATCAGCAGGACATCGATCAGAACATGCAAAGTTCCCCACTGTTCAAACATGAAAAACCAGCCGTGCAGGTATTCAGTGGCAGCTCCATTAGTCACAATCGAGGCACTGGTGAAGTATAAATCGATACCCACTGTACTGAGTCCAATAGCTCCAACAACCACCCATTTTAAACTTTTATGTAAATTATGAGATCGGCCTGCGAATATAGAACCAAGACCGATTCCGATAGAAAAAAGCGTCAGCAATAAGGTAACGACCTGTTCATTTCCCATCAGGATGTCTCGCGTGTAACCAGGCAATATAGTCAATACCGTAGCACCATAAAACCAGAACCAGGAAATAGCCAGCACAGCGCCCCAAAGTAATCTGTTTTTACTTTTGAGGGCTATTAAGGCAAAAGTCTGCGAGAATATATTCCAGTTAATACGCAATATTTTATTGGCAGATACTGCCAGTGGAATATTTCGACTGTTTAACCAGCCTGCTAGCGAGACAAGAACAATCGTTACGCTGATATAAACACGTCCATATTCCGGGATCATGATCATTAATCCACCGGTCAGCGTTCCCAGCAAAATGGCCAGAAAAGTCCCCATCTCAATAATACCATTACCTTTTAACAGTCCCTCTTCATCCAGGTGTTGAGGTAAAATACTGTATTTTACCGGTCCGAACAATGAAGACTGAGCTCCCATGAGAAACAGAACTAAGAGTAAAAACCAGATATTTTGCAGGTAAAATCCTGCAGTAGCCAAAATCATGATGAAAATTTCAGCCAGTTTTATTTTCCTGATCAAGGCAGATTTTTCATATTTGTCGGCTAATTGACCCGCTACCGCAGAAAAAAGAAAAAAAGGTAAAATGAACAGCCCCGCGCTTAACGGGATCAGGATGGAAGTTTTAATCGTGGTGAAGCTTAATGAATTGTAGGTTATAAGAATAATCAGTGCATTTTTATAAATATTATCATTAAAAGCCCCTAAAAACTGGGTCCAGAATAAAGGCGCAAAACGCGGGCTGGACATCAGGATTCTAAAATTCATAATATTTTCCGTACTTGTAATTCCAGCTTATCATTTAAACGAAAAGTATGCTGCTTATCATAAAGTTTTATAAAACTCTGGTTGCCCTTTCAATCCTGCCTGTTGATAATCCGCCAGTAAAAGCTCTCTGGCCTGATGTTGATCCGTATTAAAACACTGAATTAAACCTTTATAAAGATAATCATAGAGTTTTCTGCGTGAAATTTGATGTGTTTTCTGACTATGATTATAAAGCCAGTCAGAAAAAATCATAAAGCGCTCAAATGGTTCTCTATCAAGCAACAATATTAAACTTCGCTTAAAACAGCCTGAATTGGCGATTAATTCCCAGTAACGTGCAAAACGGCTAACTCGCTGTATGGTGAAAAAATCCAACCTGTCTGTACTTGCAATACTATAGGGTGCCTGAGGATCAAATTTAAGAGAATATGCCTGAGTATGACGAATAATGGGTGTGCCTTTTAAGCGTTTCAAAATACCCAGCTGAATATCATGCGGTTTAAGGCTGAACAGCAAGTTAAAACCCTGCGCAAAACTGGCTAAATCCTCCCCCGGCAGACCGAAGATCAAGTCTGCATGGATATGAGCATTGGACTGCTGTCGCAGCCAGCTCAGGTTTTCAATAGTTTTTGAGTTATTCTGCTTACGACTAATCAATGCCTGCACTTGCGGGTTAAAACTTTGCACGCCTACTTCAAATTGCAGATGACCAGGCGGAAAATGCTCTATCATTGTTTTTAATGTTTCAGGCAGTCGATCAGGAATAATTTCAAAATGCACAAATAGTTCTTTATCCAGCCTTTGCAGAAAGAAATCCAGAATTCTCAGACTGGATTCTATTTTCAGATTAAAAGTTCTGTCGACAAACTTGAAATTCCTTGCACCGCGTTGATACAACAAATCCAGCTCATTAAGAAACATGTCCAGAGAAAACGGAATCGATGTCTTATCCAATGCAGAAAGACAAAATTGACACTTAAAAGGACATCCACGAGAAGCTTCAACATAGATGACCCTGTTGCGCACATCTTCGTCAGAGTAATAGGCATAAGGGAAATTGATATGCTCCAGCGAAGCGGGCTGTTCATGAATAACTTTTGGTAATTGAGCATGATTTTTCAGGATGGCCTGGCATAAGCGGGCAAAACTGAGATCAGCGGCGCCGCATATCAGGTGATCCGCCCATTGAAATATCTTCTGTTGCTGGTATTCATAACTGACTTCTGGGCCGCCAATCACGATAACGATTTCAGGTTCCAGGGTTTTTATCAGTCTAACCACCTGGTAAGTTATATCCACATTCCAGATATAAACACCAAAACCAATGATCCGGGGTTTATCGAGTAAAAGCGTTTCGACAATATTGGGCGTCTTTAAATGCGAAGTAAATTCGTAAATCCTGGTCGTTGCCTGAAGCTCACCCATATTGGCATATAAATAACGCAAACCAATGGAGGCATGAATATAACTGGCATTAACGCTACAGAGGAGTATTTTAGAAGAGGATAAATCAGACACTTAATACAGAAAAGTCTAGATCCCTGCTTGTATAGAGCAAGTTTTTGTGGCTATTGAGTAACAAATCCAGTAACCGCTCAAGTGACAACAGGGATAAATATTCAGCCATGGCTGTTAATAAGCCGGACCTTGTCGATATTGAGGATAGTCCGGATAAGGAGATCCATAACCTTGATAAGGATTATTATAACGGTTCTGTCTGGGCTGATATTGAGGCTCAGGCTGATAATAGGGATTAACCTGATACTGAGGCCCCTGCTGAGAATAAGAATTAGGACCATAGTCAGGCTGTTGATACTGGTTTCTAGCCTGGTAGGAGTTATAGTCTCGCTGATAGGCATCAGGTCTGGCATTGTATGAAGGCGGGGGCAGATATCCCTGATAACCACGATAACCAGAATCATACTGTGAAGGCA
Organism: uncultured Gammaproteobacteria bacterium; assembly: GCA_963836005.1. GTDB lineage: Bacteria > Pseudomonadota > Gammaproteobacteria > GRL18 > GRL18 > CAWIHS01. The sequence goes on from CAWIHS010000001.1 coordinate 311,356, forward strand.
TTGGGAGCTGAGTATCCATATTGGCGGATTGCGTCTCGCTATTCATTTGCAAAGCGCCAGCTTGCTCAGTTTCTAGTTGCTTATCATTATCAAGGTGAACTAGACCCTTAACCTTATCAACCATTTTATTAACCTTTTCCTTAAACCCTGTTGCAGAGTCTTCACTAGTGGTTAGCGTGGTTTCTGTATTAATATCTGGCTGGGCTGTAGATACGCTCATAGCCTGTTTAGTCGCTACAGGCATATTCTCCTGTTGCGGCTGCACAGTTGCAGAGTCTTCTAGCGAAACCTTCGCAGCGGTTGAATTTGCGGGAGTATTATAAACTGGAGCTGTAGCGGTTTTGGACTCAGATTGTACATCATTCAGGGTCGTTTCTGCGTTATCACCTCCCATACCGACTAAGTTTTTAACTTTGTCGACCATATGGCTAACCTTATTGCTGACTGCATCTTTAAGTTTGAGGGTTTCCTCTTCAGCAGCTTGTAATGCTGACGTTTCTGGCTGCTCGGGAATAATAACTGTTTCTGTTTCAATGACCGTTACCGGCTGAACAACCTGTGGTTCAGGGACGGCAGAATTAAGCTGGGGATGTTCAGCCGGCAGTAGCTGATCCGCGGGAGACTGAACCGTAGCAGAGTTTGAAATGCCTCTGCCATAACGTTTGCTAGCATCCTGATAAATATAAAATGCGGCAGCTAAAATAATTATCAGCATGATCAGATAAAAACCTCTGTCAGATGAGGTTTTTCCAGTAGTCGAAGACTGAGGGGCTGCTGTATTCTGGGTGCCCATCATGTCAAGCGTTTCATTCAGCTTGTCGTTTGTTCCTTTGCTCATTTGTGCAACTCCGTAATCAAAATTTTGAAGCGGACATTTTATCCCAGGCACGGATAAAAGCAAAGCACTGTGTTATTTGAACTCCGGGCTTCCGCCAGAATGAATATTAGAACTTCCAGAGTAATTTTGCAGCACAAGAATGAAAGAAAAGGCACAGTTTGTAGCAATGCATGCACATCTGGAGCTGATTTTATTCAAAGTCGGAATGACATGAAAACAGGAGTTAGAGAGATACTTTGCTTATTTCTCATTTAAAAATTTTCTATTCTTGACTATACTAGACATACACAAAATATAACGGCAAAACCTGTCTTGAACTTTAACTGGAGAAAACAATGTCTATTGAGAGAGCTTTATTTGTATTGGCGGGCAGCATGGTAATTATAACGGCCCTGCTGTCAAAATATCACAACCCTTTATGGATCTGGTTTACTGTTTTTATCGGCCTGAATATGTTTCAGAGTGCTTTTACCGGCTTTTGCCCGGCAGCAATGATTATGAAAAAAATGGGCTTAAAGTCCGAATCTGAAATAGCTGTCGGGAAATAATCCCCCCTGACAGTGCACAGGCATCAACAATGACTAATAACAGTGTTTTCAATGCCTTGATGAAACTTCCCATGTATGCTTCGTTGGGACTAGATACAGTTCGTGAAGTGTCCAAATCTTATGAATTGAATAACTATCCGCATAATAAACTGATTTTTGCTCAAGGTGACTTTTCTGATCGGATGTTTATCCTGATTTCTGGCGAAGTTGCCATTACCCGACGAATGGGCATCGGCGAACGTAAACTTAAATTATTGCAGGAAGGTGACTGGTTTGGTGAGATGGGAATTATCACGCATGATGTCAGATCCGCCTCTGCCAGGGCTGTCACCGATGTCGTCTGTCTGGAATTAACCTTAGACAGATTTTCGGCTCTATTAGAAACTAATCTGGAATATTCGCAACACATTTCACGTGTCCTGATACAACGTATCAAGGACACTGAAATAAGCGCAGATTATTATATTTTACAGGCTTATGAATCCCTGCTGTTTTCCCTTTCAAATCTGGCAGAAGCTCGCAGCATGGAAACCGGTGCACATTTACACCGGGTCAGGGATTATTGTAAATTACTGGCTGAAAAACTGTCCAGACATCCTTTATACGAGGAAAAAATTTCGCCTTTTTTTATTGAAAATATCTACATCGTGTCACCTGTTCATGATATAGGCAAAGTAGCCATACCTGACGCTATCTTACACAAAAAAGAAAAGCTTACCGCAGAAGAGACTCTAATAATGCAGTCCCATACCTGGAAAGGCGCCAACGTGATGCTAAAACTGATGAATGATATTAAATTCCCCACCTTTGAAATGGCCTATAACGTCGTCATTGGCCACCATGAACGTTACGATGGCAGGGGTTACCCGCTAGGTTTAAAAGGTTCAAAAATCCCTCTTGAAGCCCGCATTATGAGCCTTGCAGATGTATTTGACGCCCTGCGAAGCAAACGCAGCTATAAGCCGGAATATGAAAAACAAAAAGTCTATGAAATGATTTTAAATGAGCGGGGTAAATTTTTTGATCCGCTTATATGTGATACACTCCTGGACAGCATTGATGAGTTTGAATCGATTTACCAGACATACCCCCATTGACAGCGACAGATTTCACAGTTACCTCCTTGCGCACCGGAAATATTGTTGATAGATATCACAGGAAACAATTATGCTAGCAAATTGCAGTCGTCTGCTCCTCATGCTCGGAGCTTTAATAATTTCTTCCTCAGCGGCTGCAGATATTGCCGTTTTTGTACATGGCTACCAAAGCACGGGAAATACCTGGCGTGCGAAAGGTATTATTCCCATGCTGGTTTCTTATGGCTGGAAAGACGCAGGCAGATATTATCCAGCCCCCTATTCAGTGCTTCACGATGGTCCGCCCCTGGAGGACAATTCGCTTGTAACTGCGGAGCTGCCCTCAGATGCACCCGTTGAAATTCAGGCTCAATTACTAAATATGTACCTGCAGGATATAGTGGCTCAGCAGCCTGAGCAGTCATTACGTCTGGTAGGTCACTCGGCTGGCGGTATTGTGTCCCGGCTGGTAATGGTGAGTGATCCGTCGCTGCCTATCAGGCAGCTTATCACCATTGCCACACCGCACCTCGGTTCCCCTATGGCAGAGATCGCTGAAATGGCGGCTAAAACTCCGGCCAGTATTCTTGCACCACTGGCAGGTGTTGATAATGCTAGACGATCCAAACATCTGTATAAACAATTAGGCCGTGAAAGGGAAAACTATTTTTTATTCTGGCTCAATCGTCAGCCTCATCCTGACAGTGATTATGTTTCTATTGCGCGCGCAGATGACTCCCTGTTAAACGGTGATGTGTTGGTGCCCCCTTATAGTCAGGATATGTCCCTGGTACCGGCTATTGGACAGAAATCACGTCTGTTTCTGACTCCGGGCAAACATAGACTAAAATATGCTGACGCGCTATTAATCTTACCGTTATTGAGTGAAGGTCAATAATTTTTACCTTAATCGAAGGGACAGGTTTATATTTTTATGTCAGAGCTTATTATTTCACTATAATACTATATTTGTTGCAAATATAACTTGTAATTTTACATGAACCAATACTTCAAGGATGTTGAGAAATTCCGTAAAGATATACTGATCAGCGATGAACTTTGCGGGCAGCAGCTTCAGTTTTATACCACCTGGGGACTTTTTTCACCCAGAAATATTGATGACGGTACACGTCTGCTGCTGGATCACATTCAGGTTAAGCCACAGGATAATTGTCTGGATATAGGCTGTGGTTACGGCCCTCTGGGCATTACTCTCGCGAGGCTTGCGCCTCAGGGACAGACAACCCTGATCGATAAAGATTTTGTTGCCATCGAGTATACGCAAAAAAACATCGCCCTGAATCAATTAAACAACTGCGAAACATTTCTTAGCAATGGCTTTAACCAACTCGGCCAACGCCGCTATGATTTAATTGTTTCCAATCTGCCGGCCAAGGTCGGTAACGAGATGCTCAGTCTGTTTATGATTGATGCTTACCAGCATCTTGAACCTGGCGGACGTTTTTATGTCGTGACCATTAGCGGCATACGCCGATATATTGAGCGCTCCTTCAAGGAAGTGTTCGGTCATTATAAAAAAGTCAAACAGGGTAAAACCTATACGGTTGCCATGACCGTAAAATAACATTTACGCAGCAGACTCCTGGATCATCCAAAATCAGGCGATAGATGAAAGAACAACAGCACCTAATACTGACTCTCAAATTAATTGGCCCGTTAAACCAGTTGTGCATTCAAATATGGTAACAATCAGAAATACAACGCTACTTTATTTTTTCCTGCTGACAATTTTTAGCCTCAGCGTGTTAATTTCCTGTGGAGATTCGGATAAAAAGGAAAATATAGCGATTCAAAACCAGCCTGCTCTAGCTAAAATGCCTGAAAGCTTCAGCGACAAGACCGGTAACACAAGTGTTTTAACTAAAGATACCGCTGACTGGAAAGAGATTCTCCGCAGACAAACACTACGTATTATTGTCCCTTACTTTGCCCAGCATCATCAGTACCTGCCGCGAAATTCCCTGGCAGAAGATCATGAGTTCAATATGGTGCTGCGTTTTGCGCAAATGCATGAACTAACGCCTGTTATTGTCACGGCCAATACCCATGAGGAACTGATAGACACCCTGGAACAGGGTTACGGTGATATTATTGTCGCTAACATGAGCGTCACTGAAAAAAGAAAGGCCCGGATTAACTTTTCTTATCCCCTCAGCCACATTGATGAACAGCTGATCGTTGCGGCATCAAAAAATATTAAACTTTCCAGCGATGTAATTAACCAGCTGACGGTAGGCGTTCAGGCTCAAACTTCTTTTTTAGAAAGCGTTCAAGCACTGCAGCTTAAATACCCGCAACTTGAAATCAAGGAACTGGATCCGACACTTTCTCCGGATAATATTTTTGATGAAATGCTCGCAGGCAACATTGATGCCACCATACAGGATAGCAATCAAATGGAGCTGATCTGGCAGTACCGGCAGGATATTAAGCCTGTGCTGAAGGTATTTGATGAGCGAGCGATTGCATGGGGAATACGAAAAAATAATCCTGAATTATTGACCATGATAAATCACTACATTAAAACCGAAAAACTTTCCAGCCATCTGCCGCACAACAGGCTCGGCGATCTTGATAAGATAAAGAAACGCAAACAGCTCAGATTAATTACCCGCAATAATGCATCAACTTATTTTTTGTGGAAAAACAAACTCATGGGTTTTGAGTACGATTTAATCAAAAAGTTTGCCAAAGAACAGGATGTCAATCTGCAAATTCTGGTTGCAGATAATTTTGAGCATATGTTTAAATGGCTTGATGAAGGTTATGGAGATATTATCGGCGCCGGATTAATTAAAACCCCGGAACGCTCTCGTCTGCCAGTGATTTTCACCGACCCTTACCAGTTTGCCCGTGAAGTCATTGTTCAGAGAAAAGGTGAAAAACCGATTACCGATATTACCCAATTAGCCGGGCGCTCGGTCTACGTTCGCAAAAGCAGCTCTTACTGGAATACGCTGCAGGACATTCAGCAACAGGTTGTTGAGTTGAATATTGTCACCGTCCCTGAAGAAATGGAGACGGAAACAATCATCCAGCAGGTTATAGAAGGACGCTATGATCTGACCGTTGCAGACACCCATGTCGTGGCCATTGAAAATAGCTGGCACCATGAAATTCAGGACTCACTCAAACTGACTCCTGAACAGGGACATCGCTGGATTCTAAGAGAAACAGATAAAAAATTACTGCAGGCACTCAATAAATTTATAAAAAAACATTACAAGGGTTTGTTTTATAACGTTACCTACAATAAATATTTTAAAAATTCACGTAATCTTTTTGACATGAAAGGCAAAATAGACAACGATAAAACTATTTCTAAATATGATGCTTTAATTCAGTCTCTTGCGCAGGAATATAACTTTGACTGGCGGCTCATCGCTGCACAGGTCAATAAAGAAAGTCAGTTCGATCCCAGGGCCCGCTCTTGGGCGGGGGCAAAAGGACTGCTGCAGGTTATGCCCAGAACTGCCAGAGAATTGGGCATCAAGCATCTGGAAAATCCTGAGAATGGTTTGAGAGCCGGAGTGAAATACATGGACTGGATCTATCAGCAGCTGTCTGATGATCTGCCAGTCAAGGACAGAATGTGGTTTACTCTCGCAGCCTACAATGCCGGCCTTGGCCACCTGAAAGACGCCAGACGGCTGGCCGCGCAGCAGGGCTATAACCCTAACCGCTGGTTTGATAATGTTGAAAAAGCCTTTTTACTGTTATCGCAAAAAAAATACGCAAAAAAAGCACGCTATGGCTATGTCAGAGGCATTGAACCTGTAACCTATGTCAGAACCATTCAGGCATTATATGAGTTATACACCAAAAAGCATCCGGATAATCCCCCTGTTAGCCTCAATTTGCCCTTAATTACTCCTCCAGCGACTGAGCCATTATGGGCGGCCCTGGCAGCGTGAAACCAGAGCCGTATTTTACTTTCAAAAATATTTTTACTGCGGCTAAACAGCACTATAAAAAGCCGTTATTCTTATCCAATATCATCGCTATACTGGCTGCTTTGATTGCGGTACCCATCCCATTAATTCTGCCTCTGATGGTTGATGAAGTACTGCTGGATAAGCCCGGTGCGGCGTTGTCGCTGATGGACAAATTTCTTCCCGACAGTTGGCAAACAGCAGTAATCTATATAACTAGCGCATTATTTGCATCACTTATATTGCGGCTTATTGCCGTCGTTTTGAACGTCTGGCAAATGCGAATATTTACCATCATAGCAAAATCCATAACCCTGGAAATGCGTGAAAAACTGGCTCAACACCTTAAACATATTGCCATTTCAGAATACGAATTGATAGGTAGTGGCGGTTTTGCTGCTCATTTTGTAACCGATATTGAAGTGATTGATCAATTTATCAGCGCTACCATCAGTAAATTTATAGTCGCGCTATTGTCCATTATCGGAACCGCCGTGGTTTTACTCTGGATCAACTGGCAACTGGCCCTGGTGATTTTATTCTTTAATCCCCTGGTGATTTTTTTCACTATACGCATGGGTAAAAAAGTAAAAAATCTTAAACTGAGAGAAAATAATGCAATTGCTGTTTTTCAACAGGCGCTGGTTGAAACACTGGATGCTATCCATCAGATCCGAGCTGCTAACCGCGAAGAGTATTACCTGAAAGGATTGTTATCCAGGGCCCGGCAGGTGAGAAAACATTCCATTGCTTACTCATGGAAAACAGATACAGCGAGTCGCTTGTCAAATGTTATTTTTCTGTTTGGCTTCGACATCTTCCGGGCGCTGAGCATGATTATGGTGCTGACTTCAGGTCTTTCCATTGGTCTGATGTTTGCTGTATTTGGTTATCTATGGTTTATGATGGCGCCTGTACAGGAAGTGCTTAATATACAATATGCCTATTTCAGCGCCAAAGCCGCACTTAACAGAGTAAACCAAATTTTTGAATTAACCCGGGAAAAGAGCATTCCTGCTAAAATTAATCCATTTAAAAACAAAACCACTGTGTCCTTAAAACTGCAACACATCACCTTCAAATATCCTCATAGAATTGACGAAACTGAAAATAATATTCCGCTAGAAAAAGAAGTATACGGCATTATAGAGCCGGAAAGACCGCAATATATTCTTAACAATCTTTCCATGGAAATCAGCTCGGGAGAAAAACTGGCCCTGGTAGGTGCCAGTGGCGGCGGCAAATCATCATTGATCCAGATCATCCTGGGGCTTTACCCGCTTGAATCAGGGGAAATTTATTTTGATGACGTGCCCGCCAGTGATATCGGTTATGCCACCATACGTGAGAACATTTCTGCCGTGTTGCAGCATCCGGTGCTGTTTAACGATACGGTTCGTGCTAATCTGCTGCTGGGCCAATCACATGAGGATGCGCAATTATGGCATGCTTTAAAAATAGCCCAATTAGATAAAACCATTCACGATCTGCCGCAACAGCTGGATACCATGATTGGACGACAGGGAATACGACTTTCAGGAGGTCAGAGGCAACGCCTGGCGATTGCCCGCATGGTGCTTGCAGAGCCGAAATTAATTATTCTCGATGAAGCAACCTCTGCCCTGGACACCGAAACCGAAGCCCATTTGCATCAGTCACTGTCAGAATATTTGCAGGACAAGACCACCCTGATCATAGCCCATCGACTCAGTGCAGTAAAACAGGCCGATAGAATTGTGGTGATTGATGATGGAGAAATCATCGCTGACGGCACGCATCATGAACTGGTTAGCAGCAATGAACTGTATTTCAGATTATATGGAATGCAGTAGAAATATTAACCGAACTCAACCCAGGAAGTAGTCAACCGGATCCAAAACTCCGGAGGGCAAACAGCGATCGAGCAAAAACAGCCTCAAGCATGGGATGCGATCAGCAAAGATGAGAATGTTGGAGAAACAATTAGCCGAGCTGAACAGACTGCAACGAGAAGCAAGAAAACGGGTGGATGTATTTTAACTGTAAAAATCTTAATTTGAGCATATTAAACCTTGTCAGATTAACTACTACTTTAAAGTGAACTGAATCATTGGCATAGCATAGCCAAATGACAGGATTCACCACTAAGTAGCCATATTGTTAGATTTGATTAAGCTTTAATTAAGAATCTGTCAGATTAGGTGTGAACAAATACAATTAATCTTGTTAACACCAAGCGATTTTGTCGTACCATAACTACCAGGCGATTCTGTCGCATTTAATAATTACCAAGGGAAATTGACGGATCTATTTTATCAGTGTTTCTTATTTGTATTTTATGCATTTGAGGAACGCAGAGGATGGTTATTATGGATTCTAAAGCACAACTTACCGTTGATATTATTGCGAAAATTGCCCAAGGCAAGCTGAGTATTATCAATGCAGCGAAGTTATTGAATAAGTCTCGTCGTAACATTGAACGCTATCTTCAACGATATCAAAAACTGGGAATTCAGTTTATTGTTCATCGCAATACAGGAAGGACTCCTGTCAATAAAAAGCCTGACAAACTGAAGAAACAGGTTCAGTCTCTCATAAAAGAAAAATATTATGATGTTAATTTGCAGCATCTTGCCGAATTGTTAAACCGTAATGAAGGGTTCCAGGTCAAGCGGGAAACATTGCGTAATTGGGCACACGATATCCACCATGTGAAACGAGCTGAACGCAGCCGTTCTCAGGTACGTAAAAGATGAGAAAGAATGGAGTCCGCTGGCTTGCTATTGCAAATGGATGGTAGTCCTCATCGCTGGTTTGGTGACAAAAAGTCGTGTCTGGTTGCTATTATTGATGATGCCACCAGTGAGATCCATGCTGAGTTCTTTAAGTCAGAAACAACGCAGGCTTGCCTAAAAGTCATTCGAACTGGTGAAACTGGGGTCTGCACAACCGCTCCTTAAAGAACTGGCGACATCAGCCTGGAAACCTTTACAGCAAACCTGAACCAGAACGGTTTACGGTCATAATCACCCATCTGCATTTTGTTTGAGCTGGCAAAACCATCATTGAACATTTTTTCGACCTGTTTGCTGAAAGCCTGATCGCCGATCAATGCGGTGATTTCAAAATTAAGTCTGAATGATCGGTTATCGAAGTTGGCTGTGCCGATAGCTGCCAGCGTGGTGTCGATCAGCAGGACCTTTTCATGAGTAAAACCATCCCGGTAGCGATAGAACTCGATGCCACATTCCGACAGGCGATCAAAATAGTCATACGCAGCAAAGTACATCAGCTTGTTGTCCGGCATCTCTGGGATGATGATGCGCACATCCAGCCCTTTGAGTCGGGCCAGTGTCAGTGCCGATAGAATACTTTCATCCGGTACAAAGTAGGGACTGGAAATCCAGATCCTCTGCCGTGCTGAATTGATAATATGCAGAAACATCAACGTGGCCGTTTCAAATTCGTCGGCCGGCCCCGTCGGTAGAATCAGTACTGGAATGTTTCTGCGGGCGCTGGCCGTCGGATTCCATATCAATTCTGGCAGCGTATTCGTTGCCCAATGGTAGTCTTCCAAAAAAGATACCTGTGCCGCGAGAGCAGCCGGGCCGGTGATTTTAACATGCGTATCTCGCCACCTTCCAATCTTGGGATCCTTGCCAATATATTCATCCCCTACATTGTGCCCACCTATCCATGCCGCTTTACCGTCAACGACAACGAGCTTGCGGTGGTTGCGGAAGTTCAACTGGAAGCGATTGCGTCTACCCTTGCGTGTATTGAAGGGTGATATATGAACCCCTGCCTGCCTTAACTCATCGATGTATGAAGTCGATAATCCAAGCGAACCGAGTTCATCATAGAGAAAGTAGACCTTAACGCCTTGCTGTGCCTTCGTAGTAAGCCTGGATTTCAGTGCTCTACCCAGACCATCGTCATGAACAATATAGAACTGCATCAACACATAGTCTTGAGCTGCATCGATGCCGCTGAATATGGAGTTGAACGTAGCATCACCGTCGATCAGCAGATCACAGTCATTACCTTTCATCAGTCCCACGCGAGCGAGCCGCTCTGCCGCCCGGACTGCAGGGTTCGTATTGCCATAATCGGAAACATATGGGCTGAGCACCTCCTCCAGGTTTTCAAAGAACTGTTGCGTGATTTCGGAATTGGTTTTGGAGGCTAGGACGTACCCTTCAAATTTACGGCGCCCAAATACCCAGTAGGCTGGAACCGAAATAAAAGGAAATGAAAGCAGTGACAAGGCCCATGCGATAGCTCCCTGTGGGGTTCGCGTATACATGACCGCATGGACCGCTGAGATAATACCCAGGAAATAAAAAAAGGAGATGGTGAGAAGGAGTATTTGCATTTGCGACTTTACTGCTTCGGTTTCACCCGTTTCAAAAACTCCCACAATGGCACCGCCGTCAACCCGCCTACTATACCTGAAGCATAATCGGGCAAGCCGAAGCCGAACAGTGATCGCCATATAATTCCAACGATAAGACTGACAACCATCATCGCGATCAGAATTGTTAAAGATCGTTGCCAGAATGGCATATTTTCACCTCTCAGGTTGATCCAGTTATTTCTTTTAAAAAACTACACGAGCCCGAAGGCCTAATACCCAACTATGATCTTCTTCAGGATTAAGAGCGGAATTTCTGATGTATTGAATATCCGGCGTCAACTGAAAGCTTTGCATGACCTGCAGGCGGGAAAACAGTTCGACGGTATATTGATCATCGAGATCCGGGCCAAATGTATCCTCGTTCGGCTCGCCCCAGTTTAACCCAAGTCCAAACAGACTATTGTTGCGTCCCCAGTGATAAGCGGACCCAGTACTGAGCGACTTCAAGGATAGGAAATTCAATGACACTTTTCAATCTATAAGTTAAAAATCTTCTCGTTTTGTTGATTCAGATCAGCTAAGAAGTGGATGAAATATTCAGAAAAATTGAGTCAAAAAACTGAAACAGGCTGTTTTGGCAGAATTTCCCCAATGCCGAGACGATAAATACCCTGCTCGCAAATTTTGAATATTGCAGTATGGCCAGAAAATGAAGATTGTTTAATGGCTCACCAGGAAACACATTAATTGAATTCATATTCAGGGATAGATTGCTCACCCACATCATCATTTGGCATGGCCTGGCTGTAATCATCCCGATTCGGTGGCCCACAAGTTGCTGATATGACAGAAGGTTCAGTAGCTTCACCCACCGATTTCAGTATCTTGATAATGACCGGTTTGGGCTGACATGGAGATTCTAGCCAGGTTGCTGGAATGACTGCAATCACCAGGGTAAAATCATTAAAATGACTCACCACACAATACCTTAGCTCTGAACTGATCATCCAGGGCTGAACGCAGTCGTTTTCCTTTAATGCTTCGTTTTGTACGCTCGCTTTTGAGTAAGTTCAATGCCATATGCCTGATGACGCCCACATTATGACTGGCATTACCTCGCCGTATCCGGCTGTCAACTTCTCGAAAGGTCACATCTAATGTCCAGTGTCATTTATTTTCGCTCCCCCAATGAGAACAAACGGCTTTGGCAAACAATTCAACATTATAAAATGACAGAATATAATACCGTCTGTCTTTAGTGGTTTGTCCATTTTCATGGCGTTCCGATTCTACCATGCCAAGGGCAGACAGATTTTTCCAGCGTTGTGTTTTATAAATGCTAGCCAGGCTATGACTGATCCAATATCGACGCACTTCTACGCGTCCATGCTCCTTGTCAAGCGTCTCTTTAAATTGGACCAGCTCTGAAAACAGTCCTGAAATCCTTTGACTGACAAGCTTGATATGACCCGTGCTATCGTATCATCAACCGGTATGCCATTTTCTAAAGGGAAAAACTTTCTGAGCCCATCCAGTTTACTATGTCCAAACTCAACAATATCAGTCCAGCCTTCCGCTCCACTTATCACGGCACTCAAAGATAATACTATGATGTCAATAGTTTTTTAATGATCTAGCCCTGTTCCTGATTTTTCAATCAGTTCATTTCAATGGTTATTATGATGATAAAAGATAGTGATAGACTTACCTTTTATCATCATAACAGAGGTCCAAAAGTCCCCAATATCAGGCTTGATTTTTATATATACCTTACCCAGCTTTCTGGGTGAGACTGTTTATAGGAGCGATACCATAAACAGATAGGATATAAAAAAACCAATAACACTAGTGAGATAATATAGCTATCAGCCAGACCAAAAGCATCTTCCAGGCCGAGTAGCCGCGCAGAACCATCGAGGATAATTCGATGCAGAACATAGAAAAAAAGGGCTGTCTGTCCAAACACTAGCAACACTCCATTGGGCCGAATGGCTACCTGTTTTTCAAGCCACATAAAACCCACCAGAATTAATCCCATAATACCCAGCTCCAGGGTAATAAAAGTCAATGAAGGTGGATATTTACTTACAAATAACCAATGAACCCAGGTATCAGACTCTCTCAATAAAAACATATTGCCATAGTCATTAATACCACGCACCAGTGCATAGAGCGCCAGACAGCCTATACTGGCGATCACTAAAAACTTGATGGGAGACCAGAGCGTATCATCCCCGGCCAGATAACGTGACAGGTATTGGCCAAATACCCAACCCAGCATCATCATTGACAACCAGGGTATCACTGGATATATCACCCTGATATCATCACTATGATATATAGCAATCAGCAGTGCCTGTAAGACATCCGTTCCTTGCTTTGGATCCCAGGCTAATCCAGTGATCCACTCACCGGCCACTAACCAGACAATAGCCAGGATAAAAATACTCATACTCGGGAGTTTGCGGATAAACGCCATCAGTATCATGCCCATACCGATTGCAAACAATACTTGAAAAGTCAGCTGCCCCTTGAGTAAAGAAATAAGGGTCGGATCCAGCATGGCGATTATAAATCCTCGTTTAATTAAATTCGTATCAATCTCACGGTCACTCAAACCTTTTACCACTCGACGCTCAGTACTCAATGCTAAAGCAGTACCGGCCAGAAAAACAAAGGTGGGTGCACAAAGATGAGTGGACCAGCGGGTCAAAAAATCTGCAACGCTATAAATTTTTCCGCTAACATAGGTGCTGGCTGAATCCATGGCCAGTCGATCGCCATTAAAAGCCAAAGAGGCATGGTCAATGACCATCAGGATCATAACAAATCCACGCATCCAGTCTAAGGATACCAGGCGTTGTGATTTTTTTTGAGTGTTGTCATTTTTCATTAGAGTCTGTTTTATTGATAGGTAGGTCCGGAAAATAATGTAATGAATGATAGTTGAAGAAATATAGCACTTCAATGCCTCACTTCGTGAAGCGGATATTTACAACTGTTAAAAAATTGGATGCAAAAAGGTCATCTAATCAGGAAACAATCGACCCACCCTGAGAGGACAATTCTGGTCTTTCTGTATGACCTTCTTCAGTTTGCGGAGATATAATATCATCGCGACACTTGAAAAACTCAGCTTTTATTACTTTTCACCAGTGCATACCAGAAAGGCAGAGCCACCAGGAGTGAGCCGCCCAGTATATTTCCGATACCCGCCGGGATGATGTTCCACCAAAAAGCTGCGTCCCACCCTGGTCCGCCGCCCATAGCCATACTCAAGGAAAAGTAACCCATGTTCGCCGGGCTATGTTGAAAGTTTCCTGCGACGAAAAGTGATACGACAAGGAAAACGGGGATGTACTTTCCAAACAATGTGTTTGCCATGGTGGCAAAGAAAGCAGCCATGCCAATCAGCCCGTTACCCAGCATGCCCGAAACGATAATGCGCAACCAGGCAGTCATGCTTCCCTCGTCCTGGTAGGCCATCTTCTTGGCGACCAAGGCGTCAAGACTTTGTTGTACTGATTCAGGATAAGTCTGGGCGAATGCGATCACTACACCGATGATAAAAGCACCCAGCATGTTACCGAACCAGGCAATTACCCAGAAACGCACAGTGGCTAAGACATGACTCTTCGGGACACCCTGAAGATAGCTTGCTGGAAGAATGACATTGGCTTCGGTGAATAATGCCGCCCGAGCCAGGACGATCATAAAAAAACCTGTAGAAAAGCCAAGCCCCTGCATTAACAACTTTATCCCAGGAGTACTGACACCGTCTGACAGCAACAGGGAAAACAGTGCACCGAAGGTGATGAACATTCCGCCGGCGAGTGCCAGCACCAGGGTCTGGCCAGGCGTGCGAGTCAGAAAGTACTCTGCCTCGCGCTTCATAGCAGGCAACACCTCATAGGCAGCAAGATGTTGGCGTGTAGGTGTTGGAGGTGAATTATTCATAATGAAGTTACGCGGCAACCTGCTCAGAAACTGAGCCAACACGGTTAATATCCGTATGCGGAAAGAACTCCACCCAGACGTGCCAGAAAAGGCCAGGTCTCAATGCTTCGACACGCTTGAGCTGACCCGCGGGTGTGTTGCCGAAAAAGTCAATTTCGGACACCGCCTCGCCCGTGTCGTTATACCAGACTCCCAGGCTTTCATAGCGCGGTTCCCACGCCACGACGAGAGGCTGGCCGCCGACCTCGGTATTCACGACATTGCCCTGCTCCACTACAAAATCATCGGTCCAGCAGACCGCATCATCACCGAAGTTCACCCCCCAGACATAGGTCTTGTTCGGCAGGCGATCGTCGTAGTGGGTCATGTTATCCATAACCGGCTTATTCTCGCGATGCTGCCGGTCGATGGAGGACGAAAAAATCATCTCAAGCACCATATCAAACAGATAGAGGAGCGGGTTCGACGGCGGCTTGTTCACGAAGACAGTCCCCTCGGGATAAGCCTTCTGGAAACCACGGAACGTCATCCGGAAGGTCGGCCACGGGCGCATGGCGAGCGAGGGTCGTAGCGGACAGGCTGCGCCATCTGCACTTGGCTCAGCATCCGTCTCGCGGAATCCGTAAATCTGCTGAATGGGCTCCCCGGTTTTGTTATCCCGGAGGACGAGGTTATTGCCGTGCTGCGCCAATACCTCGAGCTCAAGCTTTTCGCCTTCCACCTCGGGCGTGTAACCAATCCCCAGGTTAGCCATGGCGCAATAGGTCATCACGACGTTCTCGCCGTCAAGACCCTCGTCGTTGCCGGCCAGATGAGGGCGCATGAGCTGGGCTTGTGGATGGGCTCGAGCAACCCCATTGTTTTCAATCACGATCACCTGGCTCGACGGACTGACGTATTCCCTGGCTTCTTCGATGCTGTAATAGCGTGCGGAATCCTTCTGATTCCTGAGACCGACATGAACCCAGATATACGGGAACCCATAGAGAACCGCACAGAGCAGGAATGCCGCCCACCAGAATCCGCGTGAACCCGCGCCGAAGCCAAAATGGACAATGGTCATGAGGGCCAGAGCCCCGAGCCCAATGGCGAGCAGGCGGTACTCGTTGCGAATGAAGCGCAGCATATTCTTGCGTTTCACCCGGATCAGCATCTGGCTGACGTCACCCAAATCGCGGAAATAGAGAAAGCCGATGACGAGTGAAACGGCGAATCCTAACCAGAACAATATATTTTCTAACATATGCTAACCTTAATTTTTAGTAACTACTCAGCGTATTTGAAATATTGCACGATTTTATAGATACGCTGAGTAGTTACAATTTTTATTACTATTTGACTGCGTACTCTCGTGCCATCATACAAACGGAGAAGGATTTCTTAAAGTTTTCCAGCTGTTGTTGGGTACCTTGCTGACTGGCTTGGGTTTGTTGTTCCATCTGCTGCTGAGCTTGTTTTCCTTGCCTCTTGCCTGCCAGGCCGCCAACGAGTGCACCCGCGGTAGCCCCACGCACAGCACCTCTGCCAGCTTCACCTTCACGGACCCCACGGACCACTGCTCCGGTCACTGCACCAGCCCCCGCGCCTTTACCTGCCCCACTTTTCGCGGCCCCTGCGGCTTGTTGCTGAGCTTGTTGTGACTGCTGTTGCTGTTGTTCCGATTGTTTGGTGAGTTCTTCCGGATCAGTCCCGGTGGTTTGTTTCGCCGACTGATAGCACTCACCTTCATCCTTTGCCTGCTGTTCAGGAGTCTGTCCTTTGGTCGGGGCGACAAACACACCAAGACTAGCGGTAATACTTTGCTGAGACAGCGCTTGACTAGCGGTAAACACAACAACAGCCATAGAGAGCACAGTGATCAATATAAAAAATCGTTTCATGTTCAGGTCCTAAAAAAGAATTTAATAGATATAGAACACCCGTGTGCTCTGGCTTTTTCAGTTTATGGTTGAGTTAAAGGCGCAGCCTGCTTGAAAAGAAACGCTTCCACGGCCGCTTTGGATTCGGGGCGAAGGTTATCAATGCCTTCATAGGGGCGTCCTTTTGCCGCCGCTTCATCGGGGTACAGTGCTTTGCGCTGCATGTGGCGCCCGATAACCCGAACAAACTCCTGACCACCCCAGGCGCCGATTTCAGTGGACAACGGCCACTCTTCTCGCGTATCACGAAAAAGATCGTAGAATTTTGCGGCAATAGGATTTACCCCGGCTCCGGGTACATTGAGCTTATACTGTTCTTTCACCACGGCTTTCAGGGTATTACCTGAATAAATGAACACGGTATCCCGGCGGCCGTGGGTCTCTCCCTCTAGCATCAGTGCAGTCTGATCCACTCCATCGATTATTCGGTCGGTCGGAATTTTGTCACTCGCGCCAGCAAATCGTGCCAGACTGGTGAAAAGATCGGTGACATGGACGATATCCCCCACAATGGAGTCCGCTGCTATCATGCCGGGCCAGCGTGCAAAGGCGTCTACCCGGACACCGCCCTCCGTGGTATCAGCCTTGCCGCCGCGATAGATCAAGGGCGTGAAGCCGCTGCCCGGCGAGTATTTGGTAAAATGACCATTGTCGCCCATCACAACCACGATGGTGTTTTCAGCCAGCCCCAGGGTATCCATTTCCGTGAGGATCTCACCAATCCAGCCATCCAGCTGTTTCATACTCTCGACATAGGTGCCACCATTGGGGGTGGTGTACTGGTCACGGGTGGTGCGTGGATTATACAGGGGGATCACCGGCCAGTACTGCAGAAAAAAAGGTTTGTTCTGTTTGGCCAGTTCGCGCAGGTGTTCGATGGTCTGACGCTGAAAGCGATCGTTCATCTCCTCGTACTTTTTCTGGTTCCAGCGTTCACCGGGCTTCATATGCACTTCGTGAACGTTCTCGCCGCGTTTGCCTTCCACCACGGTGACCATGTGAGAGGCATCGGGACGAAACCAGTTGTCCAGGGTGAAGCGGTCATCATAATTATTCTTGCCGATACCGACGGTGACTTCCTCATTGGCCGCGTCGTCATTGAAAATGGTCAGCTGACCCTGCTGATGGATCGGAAATGAGGCATAATCAAAGCCCTGATGGTTAGGCCAGGCTTCCTTGATGTCGCCCATGTGCCATTTGCCAATGTGCACGGTGTTATAGCCCGATGCCGACAGTATTTCGGCCAGGGTGACTTCCTTGTCCGCAAGGCCAAAACCTGCGATATCAACCGCGGTATCAGCCATGCCGTTGCGGTAGGGCTGACGGCCGGTCATAAAGGCAACCCGGGTCGGTGTACAGGAAGGTTCGGTATACATGCGTGCAAAGCGCATGCTTTCATCAGCAAGCTGGTTAATGCTAGGTGTTTTATAACCGCGGATCGCATTCAGTTCCGGGATCCCCAGATCGCCAAAACCAATATCATCAATCAGGATATAGAGAATATTGGGTGGGTTACCGCCGTTCTTATTGCGAAATTCGGCCAGCTTTTGCTCAACCCGTTTGTCATCTTCGTTCCATTGAGTCGCATTTTGAGCCGACAGAATGTAATACTCTGCATCATGCAGGATTTCGGCGGACTCTTTTGCCAAGAGAGTCCCCACAGTGAAGAGAGTTAATGCAGACAACAGTTTTAGCGTCATATTAATACGTTTTTTGTTCATTCAGTTGTTCTTTCCATGTTGCGTATGTGTTTAATTGACTGAGGTTTTATATAGTAAAGTATGACTTAGATTGTTCCTGGTGATATCAATATCATCTTTGCTACATGCCCGAGGACAAAACAGCTTAGTGCCTCGGGTAAACTTGCATTCGCGATAATTATAGACCATGCTTTGAAAAATCCACATCAAAAAAACGCAAAATAACACGCATATATAGTAAGGTTATGGAACCGAAAAATGGCTCAAATGTTTTGCTGGCACAGCAATTTGACAGTTTTGAAGAACTGGCAGATATTGCTGTTAGCTGGAATGCGGATTTTCGTCAGTTGGACTCTGAACGGTTCAAGTCGGAAGTTTTCCAGGCACAAATCGGTTCAATACTTTTGTCAAATGTCCGGTTTGGGTGCCATGTAGATCAGCGTGGAGCAACACCTGCAGGAATGCGAACCTTTGCTATACCGGATGTTGATTGCCCTGAAATACGTTGGTTTGGACATACGATAGGTCCGGATGTTTTACTCACATTTCCAAAACATGGTGAGATTGAGGCGTTTAGCCGTCCCGGATTTAGTGTATTTACATTCAGTATTCCAGAAACTTTACTGTCAGAATTCTTCGAACGAAACGGAGCTCCTGAGTTGGAAGAAGTTCTGGGTTCTGGAGAAGTCATTACACCGGCACCACCCTCCCTTCTCAATGGGTTACGTTACCAGTTACAACGAGTAACTGAAATATTTCGGAACGAAGTTGAGTCAGATTTCAATGATATTCCCTATGATGACATTCAAAATCAAATACTGTTTCTACTGCTTGTAATATTGAGTGGTATAAGACCTGCATCCAGGATGTCTGTGCCAGGCAAGCGAAGCGCGTTTAATCGACTATTCGACCATATCGAATCCCATGCTGGTTTACCACTACAAATAGCCGACCTCTGCGCCGTTGCACAAGTCTCTGAGCGAACACTTCAATACCGCTTTAAGAAAGAGCTTGGTATGTCACCCAAGAGCTATCTAGTCGGTCAAAGACTGTATGGAGTACATCGCGAATTATGGGCTGCTGAACCATCCAAAATTCGCATATCAAAAGTAGCCAATAATTGGGGATTTTGGCATATGGGGCAATTTGCAGCGGACTATCGCGATTTATTCGGTGAATTGCCTTCCACGACACTCAAGCGCACCACTTGATAGTTTTAGTTTACAAAATGTGAACACAACTTAGCTGCTTCAAAAATTTCCCAATGATATTGGGTTGATAGCAGACGAGAAAAACCAACCATTTGTTCAACCCATTTTCTTATAATCCTGGCATATTGCCGGGTTGAAAGGTGTGCTGTGTGATTTCAAATTGTACCGGCTGTTTGGTCTTTTGCTGAATAATCCTGGCTCGTTTGGCAATTTGACTCCCATGAGTGATGTCAGACACTCGAAGTTTCACAAGATCACAACTACAGGGGCTTGGATTCTCGGCGGGCTTCTTTATGGTCATCCTTAACCGGGCGGCACTCTTCACCGAAGCGAATGTGCTGTTGACAGCACGGGCGCTCCAATCCACGCCGATGGGTCTACCAGCCGCCCTCAGGTTCTGGGTGATCGCCTGGTTAGGTAACATGTCGGGGGCCTATCTGATCGGAGCGATAATCGCTTTTGCCCAGACTTACCCGCAAGGTTTCCATGAAATGCTCGACGCGACGGTCGCAAAAAAGATGACTTACATGACCCAAGGTGGCGTGCCGATGGATTGGCTGCGCATGGTGGTGTCGGGGATGCTCGGCAATGGCATGATTGGGATGGCTGCTTTCTTTGCCAACATGGCAAACACATTGTTTGGAAAGTACATACCCGTTTTTATTATCGTATCACTTTTCGTCGCAGGACACTTTCAACATAGCCCGGCGAACTGGGTTACTTTTCATTGAGTATGGCTATGGGTGGCGGACCAGGGTGGGACGCAGCTTTTTGGTGGAACATCATACCGGCGGGTATCGGAAATATACTGGGCGGCTCACTCCTGGTGGCTCTGCCTTTCTGGTATGCACTGGTGAAAAGTAATAAAAGCTGAGTTTTTCAAGTGTCGCGATGATATTATATCTCCGCAAACTGAAGAAGGTCATACAGAAAGACCAGAATTGTCCTCTCAGGGTGGGTCGATTGTTTCCTGATTAGATGACCTTTTTGCATCCAATTTTTTAACAGTTGTAAATATCCGCTATCAGGAAGTGAGGCATTTTTTTTCTTGTCGAATCATGTCGATATCAAGATTTTCAATAACCTGTTCCCAAAAAAATCAAGGGTGTCTTATGCGTAATGGCAAAGAAACCAATTATAAATCCGCAGCAAGCAAGTCTGGGAAATCGTATCAGCACCTGGGCCTGGGGTCTATAATCCATTGAAAAGCAACTTTGACAGCTATCGAGTTAGCTGTCCTAATCCTTGCCTGTTACTCCATTTAGATCAGCAATAAGACGCTGGTATTCAGGGTTATTGCGTAACAGCTCATGCCCAGCCTCGATCAGCCTATCTACCTGTTCATCACTGAGAGAAAAACTGGTCGGGATACTGTTAAAATACAGCCTTCTGTCAGACTGTTTTATATCGTTGAAACTGAGTTGAATAAAATAGGGAATAACTGTTCGTCCAGGCGTCGACAGGTCTTTGGCCCAGAGTTGCTGATGCTGTTGTACCAATTCCAGAGTCGCCTTATTGTAACGCGAGAGCTGTACACGGCTAACTGCACTCATCAACTCATTGACAGACGGCGGTTTATTGTTACTGTCCATTTCCGGGTGAGAATCAGAAGCTGACGCATCCACAGTGATGATGACCAGTCGATGAGGTGCAGGACGGTCTATCAGTTTGAAAAAGGATCTGGCACCCCCGGCCACTCCAACGAATTCATACAAGGCACGCAGCCCAAGATTATCGGTAATGCCGCCATCCACAAAATGGATATATTTGCGGCGTTCCTTGTCGAGATAACTTTCCAGCCCGGCTGCTGTCATCGCCAGTTGAGGGTAGCTGTTCAAGTCTTTACCGCTCGCATTTAACCAGTCAGGCTTTGCTGTCTCACAACCTGAATGATTTTTAACGACCACTGGATTAAAAAGTACGGGGACAGCTGAAGATGCAGTCACAGCTCGTGCTACAGAAAAGGATGACAGATCGGAACATAGCAGATCAAAGTATTCCTGCACAAAGGAGAAACGAACCCCCAGGCCAATATCTGAAGCATTGATAAGGATCTGCGGTCGACCAGGTTGTATCAAATCAGCAAATACTGCACCATGAAAGACGTGCTTCTGATAGTAATTGATGGCCATTTCGGTGCGGTCCTTGCTGCTGAACCAAAACTGCGGATTAAGCAGCCCTTTATACAACTCCCCCTGGATATCGCGCCGCAGGAAAGCCTCCTCAAAATCGGTAAAGATTTTGTCACCATAAAGCCCATAATAGGCAGCAGTAAAACTGCCCCCGGAAACAGAGCTGATACGATCAATCGCATCCAGCAAGCGGATCGACTTGCCATCTACGTCAGCATAAGTGCTATTCAGTTCTGCCAACACACCGTAAGCCAATACGGCTGCTCTGGTTCCTCCGCCGGAAAAGGCCAGTAGAATGGCTGTTTCATCTGATATAGTGTTGCTTTTACGGTCCCATGACTGTAAAGAATAGCTGACACCTGTATCATCAGATTTTTTGGGTTCGTTATCCAGGACGGCATAGGTAGTACAGCCGCCAAGCAGCATTAGGATAAAACCATTCAAGATAAGTTTCAGCATAATCTATCTGCGTGTAATATGGATGGATGCCTTATTGACTTTAAACAGATGCAACTACAAATCGAGAGCCCTGCCAATGGTCCTTGCTGAACAACATTGCATTCATGGTTCTCAGGCCCGCTTTTGTTTTTATCAGAAATTGACCGTCATAACAACTAAATGGCCCATGGTATGTAAAATCTGCTTTACCTTTCCAGTCATTTTTATCCACCTCGATATCGACATTAAGGTACTGATAACCAGAGCCAATACCTACATGCTTAAAGGCCTGATACTGGACATTGGCACCAATGCCTGTAAGGCTTCCGCTATAATCACCAATGTTACTTGCTTCACCAGCCAGCTTGGTCTCCAGATCCAGTAAATGCAAACCACCTCCGATGCCAAATTCTGCCTGTTGTGAACGGCTATCAAAACCAGCCTAATTCTGGCGAATTCTGCATTTCATAACCATCGACTCTGGCGAACATCGCCCTCTTTTTAGCCCCTCTATCTGATTACTTTTTTACCAGCACTTTCCCTTTTCATCTTGCCCGTCATCGTCGCCTCACAAAGCCAGAGTCTCATGGATTCAATTTAAAACATGGAGGAACGCAGGCTGAGTTTTTTTTCAGCCGAGTAGTCCTTGTTTTTAATTTTATCAATGAGATGTTAAGGCGTGTGAGGTGATGTTGATGGACAAGATGAAACTTGCCTGGATTCTGAGCTGAAACTTTACTAGAACAGTCATTTTATGATGAGATCGTTTGATTGATCAGAGAACGATTGTGATACCGGCCATAGATTTGCCGTCAAGCCCAGTACCACAACCCCACCGTGCTTTCGCACAAGCCGTACCAGTATCTCACTTGTACTGCCTTTTTTCCAGTTCTCTGATACTGGAATTTTTATGTGCCATTCAGCTCGCCTTTATAATTGTGTTCGCTGCCATCAGCAAGTCAGGATCTGCAGTCATTGTGATCGGGGTAATATTTACTGCTCCGGTGGATGCTCTGAACAATCCCGCTCGGAAAAACAAAAAGAAGCTGCTCAGCGTTATCAATCCAGCCCCAATGGACATCGCTTACATGCCAAACGACAACAGCAATATCGCCAGCGTCAAAGAGAAAAAGTGACGCATCAGGGTTCACCTGATCTCATTGCCTATGATTTACTGTTTACCGAGCGGAAAGAGGTGATCAGCATCTCTATGATGAACTCAATCGTCTGAAAAAAGAACTGGCCAAAGTCACTCAGGAGCGTGACCTGTTAAAAAAGGCCACAGCGTACTTTGCCAGGGAAATACAGTGAAGTACGCCTGGATAAAAGAACAGAGCACAGCTTATCCCATTGCAGCCTTGTGCCGCTTTATGGATGTTTCTCGTAGCCGTTATTATGATTGGCTTAATTCGCCTAAGACTGCCGGAGAAAAGGAAAATCAGGCATTGACGGAACTCATTAAAGCGCTGTTTAACCAGAGCCGGAAAAGTGTTGACACATCAGGGGAAAGTGTAGCCCGTCAAAGCCAGTTGGACAGATCTGACTTCTTGACTAAGAGATGATATTAGCTCATCGTTAATTCCAGGAGGAAACGATGATGACAAGACAAAAGACCAAACCCAGTGCAGAAAAAACGGTGCAAGATATCCACCGAGTCACCCGTAGGGATTATCGTG
Organism: uncultured Gammaproteobacteria bacterium; assembly: GCA_963836005.1. Classification (GTDB taxonomy): domain Bacteria; phylum Pseudomonadota; class Gammaproteobacteria; order GRL18; family GRL18; genus CAWIHS01. Next base: position 335,140 of record CAWIHS010000001.1, read on the forward strand.
GGTAGATAAAGATGCAGACCTCAGCGGATTGACTCACTGGGGCTATGAACATATCATCATAGCCAGAGTCAGCATGCATAGAAATAAATTTGAAACACATTGGTAACTGACAGATTTCACGACAAGGTAGTTATTGATATCTTTGGGGCTACTTGGATTCTATAAAGATTCCTAAAATTTCACTCTGGATCCATAGGGGGTCTATATAGACCCCGGGGCCTTCAGTAGTTCAGATGGAGGGGGGAGGCAGATTTATTCACCACAATCATCTTCCATCTCTAATTCACCATTGCCTGTTTCAATAACCGTTTTAACAAACATCATATTATCTATGCGTGCAAAATTATTATCCAGGGCTTCATCTACGGTACGTTCTCTGACTTTTTCATAGATAATAACTTTCCCCAGGTGTTCCTGTTTAATCTGCACAGGATCGGGATTAAGCAATAACCGCTCGTCTACCTGACTATAAATCTGCTCGGCAAATACAAGAGAAGGAATATAACCGCACAGAACAGTGTATAAAAGGAATTTATATAACATCTCAATCACCCTTTCAATTATGATTTAATCCGCCTGAATTCCAACAAAGGACAGTTTTAAGATTATCTTAATATCCACAATTAAACCATTGGGAAAAAGCGAGAGTACTATGGGTATATACGCAGAAAATTATCCGTATACCCTTGCATTACAGTCAACTATAAGTTTATTTCACTCACCCGCAGAAATATTAAAGCAAAAAACGCTCACAGTGTGAGCGTTTTTCTAACTGACAATTAAGCTAACAGGTTATTACTGGCTTAATTCCAGCAGCATCTTGTTGAGCCTGCTGACAAATGTTGCCGGATCTTCCAGTTGACCGCCTTCACTGAGCAGCGCCTGCTCAAACAGGATACGTGTCCAGTCATCAAAACGTTCACCATTTTCATCAACTTTTAAACGTTTGATCAACGGATGTTCGGGATTGAGTTCAAGTATGGGCTTGTGACCCATAACATCCTGTCCTGCCTGCTTTAACAGTCGTTCCAGATTAGCACTCATGTCATGTTCACCACTGACCAGACAGGCTGGAGAGTCAGTCAGTCGGTGGGTAATGCGCACTTCCTTGACATCTTCACCCAATGATTTGGCAACTTTCTCAGTCAGATCTTTGAATTCTTCAGAGACTTTTTCCTGTTGTTCCTTTTCTTCTTCATCTTCCAGTTCACCCAGGTCCAGTTCACCCCGGGCAACAGATTTGAGCTGTTTTCCATCATACTCCGGTAACGAAGACATGAGGAATTCATCCACCCGGTCTGACAGGAGTAATACTTCTATGCCTTTTTTGCGGAATACTTCCAGATGCGGGCTGTTTTTAGCGGCTGCAAAGCTGTCAGCAGTGATATAAAAAATATCCTTTTGGCCTGTTTTCATGCGTGCTATATATTCATCCAGTGGGACGATCTGTTCGTCGGTGTCCTTTTCGGTACTGGCAAAACGCAGTAGTTTGGCAATCTTTTCGCGATTAGCGAAATCCTCTCCGGGACCTTCTTTCATTACGCGGCCAAATTCAGCCCAGAAGGTCTGGTAATTTTCTTTATCACTGTCCTTCTCGCTGGAAGCCATTTTCTGCAATAAGTCGAGGATCTTTTTAACTGAACCGGAACGAATATTATCCAGAACTTTGGAATTTTGCAGAATTTCTCGAGAAACATTCAAAGGCAGATCATTGGAATCTATGACTCCACGAACGAAACGTAAATAATTGGGCATTAATTTTTCAGTTTCGTCCATAATAAAAACGCGGCGAACGTACAATTTGATACCATGTTGATGTTCACGATCGTATAGATCAAACGGTGCACGTTTGGGAATAAAGAGCAGTGAAGTATATTCGTACTTACCTTCAACCCGATTATGTGTACGGGCCAGCGGATCCTCAAAATCATGCCCTACATGTTTGTAGAATTCATTATATTCTTCGTCAGAGATTTCATTTTTCGGACGGGTCCACAATGCCGAAGCACTATTGACAGTTTCGTATTCAATTATGTCCTCATCCTGCGATTTAGCTTCTTCTTCGTCGCCCATGGGTGGCATAGATTCTTTAAGCATTTCTATGGGCACCGTGATGTGATCCGAATACTTACGAATAATAGTTCTCAAGCGCATACTGTCCAGAAATTCATCCTCACCCTCTCGAAGATGCAGAGTAACTTCTGTACCCCGAGCTGCTTTTTCGATAGTTTCAATACTGAATTCTCCTTCACCATTCGAGATCCAGAGTACTCCCTGATCAGTGCCCCCGCCGGCACGGCGAGTTCTCAGTGTGACCTTATCAGCAACAATAAATGAAGAATAGAAACCAACACCGAATTGTCCAATAGCATTGGCATCTTTTTGCTGATCGCCTGTTAAGCTATCGAGAAACTGTCTAGTTCCGGATTTGGCTATAGTGCCGATATTCTCTACTACCTCATCACGTGACATGCCGATACCATTATCCGAAATGGTGACTGTACGAGCTTCCTTGTCAAAATCAACCCTGATCTTGAGGTCACTGTCATCTTCAAATAATTTACTTTCGCTGATGGCTTCAAAGCGGAGCTTATCTACAGCATCTGAAGCATTGGAGATGAGCTCTCGCATAAAAATTTCTTTATTGCTATACAGAGAGTGAATCATCAACTTTAATAATTGATTGACTTCTGTCTGAAACCCCAATGTTTCCTTATGTGCATCTACACTCATTAATATTTTCCCCTCAGGTTTAATTGAATTTCATGCTGCTTTGAGCACAAAATGGATATTTACAATTCTGTGAAAAAAATTGGGGATTAATGCAACCACTTTCAAGGGAATTGAGTATAATGTGTATGCTGATTTTCCAGGCAAGCTTAAACGCTTTCTATATTGGGCACTTTATTTTTTCAAAAATCATCAAAAGTCTGCTAACCACTCAGTGTATCCAAGATATTTCACTGTGTGCTTGCTGCCAGATATTTGTGGAAGACAAATGATTTCTCCATGCATACGAGAGGCAGGAGCGGAAGTTGTCATTGCAGGTCAAAAAATGCCTGACAGCAAGCACTATCTGATAGATACGTTGAGCAGCTACAATCATTAAGGATTTATCATGGCCGTCATTAAAATAAACACTTCTCCATTTCAAGATCAGAAACCCGGAACTTCTGGACTAAGAAAAAAAGTCAAACAATTTACCCAGGAGCATTACCTGGAAAATTTTGTCCAGTCCATTTTTGATTCCATTGGTGATTTTCAGGGTAAAACTCTGGTTTTAGGCGGTGATGGGCGCTATTACAATCAGGAAGCTATTCAAATCATTCTCAAAATGGCAGCCGCAAATGGTTTTGGCAAGGTTCTGGTGGGTCAGAACGGTATATTATCGACCCCGGCTGCTTCTGTAGTGATCCGCAAATATAAAACTTATGGCGGTATTATTTTATCCGCAAGTCACAACCCAGGCGGACCTGAAGAAGATTTTGGTATCAAATACAATACTGACAATGGCGGACCGGCCCCTGAAAAAATAACCGATGAAATTTTTACTCATTCTTTGCAGATTCAGCACTATCTGACGCTTGATCATGCTGGAGGCTCGATTGACCTGTCCTCGCCTGGAATTTACAACCTGGAAACAATGACGGTTGAAATCATCGATTCCGTCAGTGACTATGCTCAATTGATGCAGGAACTGTTCGACTTTAAAGCCATTAAAGCACTCCTGGCCAGCGGTTTTAAACTATGCTTTGATGCCATGCATGCAGTGACTGGTGACTACGCAACAAGCATTCTTGAAGACCAGCTGGGGGCCCCAAAAGGTTCAGTTATTAACGGTATCCCCAAAACTGATTTTGGCGGCGGTCATCCCGATCCCAATCTGGCGCATGCCCATGAGCTGGCTGAACTCATGTTCTCCCCTCAGGCGCCGGACTTTGGCGCTGCTTCTGATGGGGATGGTGATCGGAATATGATCCTGGGTAAGAATATTTTTGTTACTCCCAGCGACAGTCTTGCTCTGCTCGCCGCCAATGCAGACTGTATTCCTGCCTATAAAGGCAAGCTCCTGGGTATTGCCCGTTCAATGCCTACCAGTCAGGCGGCCGATCAGGTGGCTAAAAAAATGCACCTCGACTGTTATGAAACGCCAACCGGCTGGAAATTTTTTGGCAATCTGATGGATGCCGATAAAGTTACTCTTTGTGGTGAAGAAAGCTTTGGTACCGGCTCTAATCATATTCGTGAAAAAGACGGCTTGTGGGCCGTTTTATACTGGCTGAACATCCTCGCTGTGCGTAAAGAATCCGTGCGGGATATTGTTCACGCCCACTGGCAAACTTACGGCAGAAATTACTACTCCCGTCATGACTATGAAGCCATTGATAGTGATTCAGCTAATCAGTTAATGGACAGATTAAGAGACAGCGTCAAAACACTGCAAGGTCAAACACTGGGAAGTCTTGAAGTAGCATACAGTGATGATTTTACTTATACGGATCCGATCGATCGCAGCGTCAGTGAGCACCAGGGGATCCGAATTGGATTTACCGATGGTTCACGAATTGTGTTTCGTTTATCCGGCACCGGTACCAGCGGTGCAACTTTAAGAATTTATTATGAAAGCTTTGAAAGTGATCAGCATAAACAGGATCAGGAGACCCAGCAGACATTGGCTGAACTGATGGGCATAGCAAAAACACTGAGCCAGTTGAGCGAAACAACCGGCCGAACCGAGCCTACGGTTATCACCTGAGCGGGTAATGTCTGGCAGAAGTATCGGCCCTCTCCTGGCGTAGCCAAATTAGCTAGAACTGATTTCCTGTTGAATAGCCTGCAAACTGGCCAGAGGGTCTTTAGCTGCTGTAATTGGACGTCCTATGACCAGATAATCTGAACCGGCAGAAATTGCGTCTTTGGGCGTCATAATTCGCTGCTGGTCCTCCGCGTTGGCACCTTTGGGCCTGACGCCCGGAGTCACCAGATAAAATTCCTTGCCCAATAGTTGTTTGAGCATCGATGCTTCCTTTGGCGAACAGACTACTCCGTCAAAACCAGATGATTTTGCCAGTTGTGCCAGACGCTCAACTTGCCGCCAGGGTTCCAGATCCAGGCCAATTTCGACCAAATCTTTTCTGCCCATACTGGTTAATACCGTGACCGCAATAAGCAGGGGTTGATAGCTGCCTTTCGCTATAGCATCCCTTGCAGCCAGCATCATTTTCCGTCCGCCGGAAGCATGCACATTAACCATCCAGACACCCATATCCGCCGCAGCACTGCATGCAGCAGCGACTGTATTAGGAATATCATGGAATTTAAGATCCAGAAACACATCAAATTCTCTGGCAACCAGTTTTTCTACTAATGAAGGCCCGCACCGCACAAACAGCTCCTTACCGACTTTGAGGCGGCAGAGAGTATTATCCAGCTGTTCAACCAGTTTGATGGCTGTTGACTCATCTTTATAATCCAGAGCGATGATAATCTGAGGACCTTGGGGTTGATTCAAGATTTTTTCCACTTAAGTATAAATCCTGATCCTGGATTACTCACCTTCTATACCCTGAATAGGTTTTGTAGAACTCCAGGATTTACAACTGGGACATTGCCAGTATAAGGAATTACCTTTAAATCCACATTGATTACAACGGTAGACGGGTTTTTCACTCAGTAACTGGTTGGTCAGTTCCTGCAGAATAATCAAATTCTTGTGCGCAGATCCGCTAGTAAAGTCCAGACTGATTTCTATCAAATGGCTTAAGCCTCTGAGGGAAGGTTTTTTTCTTAATGCTTCAACAATATAAAGTGCAGCTTCTTTTACCCCTATATGCTCAACGATCTGATCAGCATATAGAAGAATTGATGTTATTCCACCATAATTTGAAACTACATGTTCAAGATAGCTTTTTATTTCCTTATCATTATTCATCTCGCGATAGCACTCAACCAGAGGTTCCAGGATCTCAGAGATCAAAACCGGATCCTGCTGCTCAACACGCCGATAAGCGTTGACTGCAGCCTTGCAATTACGTAAATCATGTTCAATACCCGCTTCAATAATACTCGCCCTGACCAGATTCCTGTCACTTTTTCTGGACTGCTTTATCAACTCCAGGGCCTGTTGCGGATTTCCTTTTTGAACATCAATCAGCGCCAGTTCACAATAAAAATGGGCAATCAGTTGTGCCTGTGATCTATTACTGGCCGCCTCAAGCTTGCTGGCTATTTCTATAGCAGTTTCCCAGTCTTTTTCTTCCTGGTAGATAGTTAAAAGGTTTTTCAGCGCCGGTATCACATGAGATTGCTTTTCCAGTAGTTCCTTAAACAGATTTTCAGCCCTGTCCAGCAACCCAGCATGCATAAAATCACTGGCCAGTTCATAAAGCGCCTGATTACGCTTTTTCAGGTCCAGTGATGGTTTAGCGATAACATTTTGATGTATGGTAATGGCCTGTTCCACTTCACCGCGTTGTCGATATAAGTTCCCCAGGGCAATATGTGTATCTACTGTTTCATCACCCACTTCCAGCATTCGGACAAAGACATTAATCGCTTTATCCGTCTGCTCATTGAGCAGATAATTAAGTCCTTTGAAATACTCTGATCGCAGAGAATTTGATACATTTTTAGCGGGTTTGTCAGAACGTTTATAACCAATATAGAGACCCAGTGCAAAGGCGATAAAAATGAAAGGCAAAACAAGTAAGACAGGATTGGAGTCCATCATTTATCCTGAACGTACTGGAGTAAAAAATGTAACAGACAAGAGTAACGCGGTTTATTTTTCATTGCGTTCAAAGGCAGTGACAGTATTTTCAGACGAGTGGAGCATGCGCTCGGCTTTGTGAAGCTTACGTTTTAAACCAAGTATCACTAGAAAATTAATGAAAATTGCTAACAATGCCCCTATGGTAAATGCACCCACCAGCAAAATTGAAAGCGGTTGAGTCATAGTACCATAGTAATAGTTAAATTCCACCGGTTCAGCATTAACGATTGCAAACGCGACACCCAGAGCCATAAAAATCAGTAAAATTAAAATGCCAAACAGACGTTTCATTAATAGAGTAATTCCTAAATGACAGGCTGAAAAAACGCAAAAACCAGAGGTAATACTACACTACCGCTGGTTTTTATTAAACCTAAATAACTCAGTTAAATTTACTGCCTGGACAGCCGCTGCCGAATGCAGTGAATTATTCAGCTCAGGACAGCACTTAAGGGAATTAGCATAGAGAACTAAGAAAGTTCGTTGTCACGACTTTTGTCTACCCTATCCCGTAATTCTTTCCCAGGTTTAAAATGCGGAACATATTTAGAAGCCAAAGTGACCGAATCGCCTGTTTTAGGATTTCTACCCGTACGAGGCGGACGATAATGTAAAGAAAAACTACCAAAACCACGGATCTCAATTCTTTCGCCAGAGGCCAAAGTTTGAGCCATCTGATCCAGCATGGTCTTAACAGCTAATTCGACATCTTTATAAGCAAGCTGAGATTGTTTTTGTGACAGTGCTTCAATCAACTCAGATTTTGTCATTTATTTTATATTCCTTAATGTCGATTGGGAAATTCAGGGCCTAAATAAACTTCAAAGCTTCATACAGGCAAACTCAGCCAGTGAATGAAACTAATGAAGTTATTTAAACAGAACTGAATAAGATACCAAAATAAATTTTGCCAACATCTCGCCTTGTCTTAAAACCCGAGTTCATTGTCAGCAACAGGAGCGTTGAGCTCAGGGAATTCAGACAAGGTTATTCATCGATTTAGTTTTTATTTAAAGTATCTTTAAGCAGGTCACCCAGCGAAGTGGTTGCTGAACCACCATCTGTATATTCCTGCATCACTTCTGCTTCTTCAGCAGCATCCTTGGCTTTGATAGAAAGATTGATGACGCGTCCTTTGCGATCCGTACCCACAAATTTGGCTTCAACAGAATCACCTACTTTAAGTACAGTAGAGGCATCTTCGACTCGTTCGCGAGACAATTCAGATACTCGCAAATAAGCTTCAACCCCTTCAGCGAGTTCAATCACAGCACCCTGGGCATCTACTTCCTTAACCGTACCGTTAACAATATTGCCTTTTGGATGAGAAGCAACATAAGTTGAGAATGGATCCTGATCCAGCTGCTTGATACCTAATGAGATACGTTCACGTTCAGGATCAACGGCCAGCACAACAGCTTCCAGATCTTCACCTTTCTTGAAGTTGGTTATTTCATCTTCACCGGTATTATTCCAGGAAATATCAGACAAATGAATGAGTCCGTCAATTCCGCCATCAAGTCCAATGAAGATACCAAAATCAGTGATGGATTTAATTTTACCGCTGACCTTATCACCTTTATTGTGCGTTGCTGCAAATTCTTCCCATGGATTGGTCGTACACTGCTTCATTCCCAGTGAAATACGGCGACGTTCAGGATCAATATCCAGCACCATTACTTCTACTTCATCACCGACATTACAAATCTTGGATGGATGTATATTTTTATTCGTCCAGTCCATTTCAGAGACATGAACCAGGCCTTCCACACCCTCTTCAATTTCAACAAAGCAGCCATAATCGGCAAGATTAGTAACTTTACCTTTAAGCCGGGAGCTTTCCAGATAACGATTTTTGATAGCAACCCATGGATCATCACCAGTCTGCTTGAGTCCCAGAGAAACACGTGAACGATCACGGTCAAACTTGAGAACCTTGACATCAATCTCATCGCCAATATTAACAATTTCACTAGGATGCTTGACACGCTTCCAGGCCATATCAGTAATATGCAATAGACCGTCAACTCCGCCCAGATCAATGAATGCACCATAATCAGTCAGATTTTTAACGATACCTTTAACTGTCTGACCTTCTTGCAGATTTTCAAGTAACTGATCCCGCTCGGCAGAGTTTTCAATCTCAACCACAGCACGACGAGACACAACTACATTATTACGTTTCTGATCCAGCTTGATTACTTTAAATTCAAGCTCTTTGCCTTCAAGATAGGTAGTATCACGAACAGGACGAACATCAACTAATGAGCCAGGAAGAAAAGCACGGATATCCCCAAGTTCAACTGTAAAACCGCCCTTGACTTTATCAATGATAGTACCAGTGACTGTTTCATCAGCCTCAAACAACTTGTCCAGTCGAATCCATGCCGCAGCACGTTTGGCTTTTTCTCTGGATAAACGAGTTTCACCATAACCATCTTCAATAGTATCCAGTGCAACTTCAATTTCGTCACCAACTTTTACATCACCATCACTTGCAAACTGTTCCAGAGGAATGACTCCTTCAGATTTCAGTCCAGCATTTACAACGACAAAATCATTATCAATGCTTACAATAACTCCCGTGACCAGAGAGCCTGGTTTCATTTCAGTCTTTTTCAGACTTTCTTCAAATAATTCAGCAAAGCTTTCGCTCATTAGAGGTTAATCCTTGATCAAAAAAACTTGATCATTGTTAGGGTAAAAACGCCTGTTTTTACAAGTATAAAAAATATGATTCAACTTTTTCACAAACAAGCTGAACCTTCGAAATTAAATTTATTTATCATAAATTTCAGTTAATTGCAGAACCTTCTTAAACACTTCATTAATTGATAAATTGGACGTGTCTAGCAGATGAGCATCTTCTGCCGGTTTTAGAGGTGAACTCGAACGGTTCATATCACGTTGATCGCGCATCTCTATCTCCCTCAGAAGACTCGCAAGGTTAACATCATTTCCTTTCTCAATCAACTGCTTATATCGTCTTTTTGCTCTTTCTTCAGGCGAGGCCGTGAGAAATATCTTAACCGCTGCCCGAGGGAAAATAGTAGTCCCCATATCTCGACCATCAGCAACTAAACCGGGAGCTTGCAAAAACCCCTGCTGTCGTTTGAATAAAGCCTCGCGGACCTCTCTAATTGCGGCAACAATCGAGGCATCGTTACCGCACTGCTCAGTCCGTATCAAAGCTTCTACATCCTTATTATCCAGCAATATTTCTCCTGCAGGCAGAAATTTGACGTTTAGATTGGCAGCCGTTTCAGCAACGGCAGCGGTATTATCAAGGTCAATGCCCTGTTGTTTACAGGCCAGCGCTGTAAGCCTGTACAAAGCGCCGCTATCAAGATAGTTCCAGCCCAGTTTAGCAGCCAGCAATGCACTGATAGTGCCTTTGCCCACACCGCCAGGACCGTCTATAGTGACCACATTAACAACTTTATTATCAGTTAGTTGCATAATATATTTAAATTATTTTATTAATTTACATCCAGCTTCAGGCCGCTTGATTGCGCCATCTGTACAAACCCTGGAAAAGAGGTGTTTACATTAGCGCAGTTGCTGATGCTGATATTCTCCTGTGAACGTAATGCAGCTATAGCGAATGACATTGCAATACGGTGATCACCCAGGCTGTCAACGATTCCGCCGCCCATTGCCCCTCCATTGATGATCATTCCATCCTGGGTAGCCTGACAATCTATGCCCAAAATCTGCAGACCATCAACCATTGCCTGAATACGGTCGCTTTCTTTTACACGTAATTCTTCAGCACCGCTGACTATGGTCTGCCCCTGGGCGCAGGCAGCAGCAATTGCGAGTGCCGGAAATTCATCTATAGCAAGAGGAACCTGATCTTCTGGAATATGAATGCCATTCAGGCGGGATGAACGAATACGAAGATCCGCAACCTGCTCGCCTCCCACTTCCGATTCATTCTCAAGATTGATATCAGCCCCCATTAATTTAAGGATATTAATGATGCCTGTGCGCGTAGGGTTGATACCCACATGTTTCAGAGTTATATCTGAACCAGGTGCAATGCTGGCCCCAACCATAAAAAAAGCTGCTGATGAGATATCAGCAGGCACATCAATATCACAGGCCGTTAATTTTCCTCCGCCTTCAAGACAGATAGTACGTCTGTGTTTATCAATGGCGATGACTTCCAGTGATTTATAACCAAACCCCCGGAGCATTCTTTCCGTATGATCTCTCGTAGGAGCCGGCTCGGTCACACAGGTTTTGCCTCTGGCATATAACCCGGCCAGTAACAGACATGATTTTACCTGTGCACTGGCCATGGGAAGCTGATAATCAATCGCATCTAGCTGTTGTCCTCCGCGAATCTTCAATGGTGCTGTACCCTGATCTGTAGCGTCTATTTTTGCTCCCATAAGCCTTAGTGGTTCAAGCACTCTTTGCATCGGCCGTGAAGACAGAGAATGATCCCCTGTCAGGGTTAAATCAAAATTCTGTGCTGCAAGCAAACCGCTTAACAAGCGCATGGACGTGCCTGAATTACCCAGATCAAGGGATTTATCCGCAGCGGCCAGGCCTTTCATTCCCACCCCGTGAATAACCACTATACCCTGATCATCCGGTCCTTCAATATTAACTCCCAGGGATTTAAAAGCCTCAAGCGTCGCCAGGGAATCTTCTCCCTGTAAAAACCCCTTGATAGTGGTTATACCTTCACTCAGAGAACCCAGCATGATCGATCGATGTGATATCGATTTATCACCCGGAACACGCAGGCTGCCTGTTAATTGCCCGCCAGGGCGGGCGATAAATGTCATTGATTGTTGTTGTGTCATGATTTTGAAAGCTGCTTTAAAACTCAGGGATGCACTAGTTTACAAAAAAAGTCACTAAGTGCAAGTTATAGGTTAGTTCTTAGGCCAAAATGTGCAATAGGAACCGGGGATTCGTTAGAAAAAAAGAGCAGTTGTGCTTTTATTTATCACAGCTTCATGTTACTGGCGGGAGGTTGAGCAACATCCAATCAGTGGTGCTAGCCGTTAGCGTAATTTTTCATTAAAGCCCTGAACAGCAAAAATCCGCCAATTCCCAGAATCAGTCCTTCCAGTCCGCCGACGGTGATATCCAGCGGCGTATGTACCCGCAAAACGAGCCTGGAATAACATACTGCAACCGCCCAGGGTAAAAGTAAATAAAACATATACTTTCTCCATCCGCAAAGATAAGTAAGTCCCAATGCAAGAAAATAGCTGGCAAAGAACATGGCCGCAAAAGAATGTCCGGACGGGAAAGAATAGCCAGTTTCATTGATCCAGTGTTCTCGTACACCCGCGGATAATGATAAATCTGCGTAATTTTGCTTAAGCGCCTGCCGCAACACGTCACTGCGTTGCAATTTTGTTCTTGCCTGTCCGGCACGGCCCTGATAAAACTCCATTGCTGTCATACCGAGAGGTCCATTTCCAGCAGGTCCTGAGAGATATTCAATATCGGGACGTGGATGCCTGAAATGCTCCTTGACGATATTTTCATTAAACCAGGCTCCGCCTCCCGCCAGAACAGCGTTTATAAATAAAGTAAATAAAGCCATTGATGTTTTTGTCCTAGTGCTTAGATCTTTGCTGGAAAGCAGAAATATCAACGCAGTCATTGCAACCAGAGCCACCCATGGAAAATGACCGGAAGCAGAAAACCACAGGGCAATTTCTGTAAGCGGTGTATTTAACTGCTCATAGGGCATCTGCAGGAAACTTCCCAGGGGTTCGGTCCCTGACATAAATAACGAAAATATCAACACCAGTAAAGGCAGTATAATTTGATTCATTACCCGTGCAACCGGGGCAGGCGTGTAATTTTTTCGCATTAATTGTAGTCCTGGACTGGATTAGTTTTTTCTGTGCCCTGACAAAAACAGCCAAAGCCTGTTGATTAGTGTATTATGCTTATCATATCGCACCCTTCAAGCCATTTTTAATATGCCAGAAACCGTCAAACCAATATGTCCCCTGTGTCAGTCTGAACATATTGAAGATTATTCTCAAGATAAACATAGAGATTATCTGCTATGTCGTAGCTGTCATCTGGTGTTTGTTCCGAAGAAGCAGTTTTTATCGGCAGATAAAGAGAAGGCGCGCTATGATGAACATAACAATTCACCTGCGGATCTGTCTTATCGAAATTTTCTCCAGCGTATATTTACCCCTATGCACAAGCGTCTCAAATCAGGCAGCGCAGGTCTGGATTTTGGTTCTGGTCCAGGCCCTACATTATCAATTATGTTTCAGGATGCCGGATATAGAATGTCTATTTATGATCATTTCTTTGCCCATAATCCGGAGGTATTCACGAAACACTATGATTTTATCACTGCAACCGAAGTGGTTGAACATTTACACCAGCCGGCAAAAGAGCTGGATAAATTATGGAACTGTCTCAAAACGGGCGGATTGCTTGGTATAATGACAAAACAACTGGTTTCCCGGGAAGCCTTTCAAAACTGGCATTATAAAAGAGATTTGACCCATGTTTGTTTTTTTTCCCGCAAAACATTTCAATGTCTGGCTCATGAGTGGGACGCATCCATTGAATATATTGATAATGATATTGTGCTGTTTTATAAAAACTGAATAACTGTGCGTAAATAGTTTCCATCCATAAATAGCCATCCTGGTTATATTATGGAGCGCAAAAGTGTCTATCAAAAAAACGGGCCGGGATGCTAAGTAGTTACAAATTTGTTTTGATTCATTAGAATTTGATGAGCATTTCCAGTAAAAATAATACGCTGCTGCTTTTTTTCCATCTGGTAGCTGTACATGGGATCATAATAGCGAGTCAGTAATTGTTCAAACACGGGTTTATAGCTGCTGACTTCAGCGGTGTTTTTATGTTGTTCTATGGCCTGCTGCATTAGAACATTCAGTTCTTTATACAAGACTCCGCCAAGTCGTTTTTTGATACGTTCCAGACTATCCAGCATATATTGTGCATAGAGATCAATAGCTCGCCTGGAATCGCCTGTATGCTTTTCATAGATTTGCAACAGGTCCAACACATAATCTTTAATAATAATATTGATTCTGTAGTTAATATCTTCTTCAAGCATCACAACCGGTGCCTGATTCATTTTAGCCTGCAGTAAGTCTGGCAGCACCAGTTTACCGATCAACCGGCTTTCATCTTCCAGCCAGAACTGTTTTATACCTCTGGCTCTGTATTTCATAAGCTGAATAGACAGTTTATTTTCAAAATCAATTTGTTGTGGTTGTCCGTCAGGCAAACGCCCAAAACTTGAACCACGATGATTCGCCAGTCCTTCCAGATCCACAGGGTGAGATAATTGATTTAATAGATAAGTTTTACCCGTACCCGTTTTTCCTCCCAAAACGACAAACTGACTATCCTCAATAGCCTGTTCCAGTTCATCAATCAAAAAACGCCGCATGGCTTTATAACCGCCTTTAATAAGGGGTAATTGAATCCCGGAATCGTGCAGCCATTGCTGCACCGTGCGTGATCGTAATCCGCCTCGGAAACAGTACAGATATCCTTCAGGATGTTGTTCGGCAAATTGTTTCCAATTCTGTAGACGTTCGGCCTTAACAGAGTCACAGACCAGTTTATGCCCCAGGTCTATAGCGGCGTCCTGCCCTCTCTGTTTATAACGGACACCGACCTGATGACGTTCTTCATCGGTAAGTAATGGGAAATTAACGGCATTAGGGAAAGCACCCTGAGAAAACTCTACAGGCGCCCTGACATCCATGATGGGAATATCGTCAAGAAAAATGGAACGAAGCATATCTCTGTGTATTTTTTTTTCCATCAGTCACGCATCAGCCTGAATAAATCTGTTAAATCTGCTGTTAAACCTGTTAGGTAGCAGCTGCAGATCCTATTATGAATGGATGTTATGCCCGTATCAAGGTTCAATCATAGGAACAGATTGCATTGAAATTGAAGCAGATGATATTTTGGCAGTATGTCCCTTCCCGTCTTAAGTGAGAAGGAGCAGTGCTTTACCAATGGGTTGAACAGTAAATAACAGGCATAAAAAAAGCCCATTAAAAAATAATGGGCTTCGGCCTGCTTAAACCAGATGAAACACAATAACACACTGCTTTTTTATACTGCTCTGAGTATTTTACTAGAACGTTTTTTGTATATCCTTATAAATTATAAAGTGTCCCGTCTGTTTAATTAAGCCAGCTCCCCCGAGCCCCCCCTGGAATTCTTTGCTAAATCTGTTTCTAAACTTGATTTGTATATAAAAACATATTTTAAACAGAAATCACAGAGGGAAAACCCTAATTTTTTAAAGTTATTTAATATTTTTAATAAATTCAGTATGTTAATAATCAAACAGGAAACGAAGTTTTATGCAAACCAAATGACATGCTGGTAGATTGTGAAAATAAAATCTGCTTTTTTATTGAAATACCTGCGGATTTTCAGCTTTAGTTGCTACATAAACATTATACAAGCTAATTTAATTTTTATAATCAACCGGTTAACAATATTATTATAAATATTTAGATACCTGGATAGAATTATTGTAAATAGTCATTATTTCTTTCAGGACAGAGCACTCTGCATATACTTGAACATTTTACTGATCATCCATTACAGAGAGGTAAGCCAGGATATCATTTATTTCTTCAGCTTCCAGTTCAGCAAATAATGCTTCAGCGTATTCATGCCAACGCGTGCCATTAATAAAATTCTGGATCTGCAGTGCGAGATATTGCGTATATTGACCTGCCAAAGGAGGGGTGTCAGATTTTTCTTTGCCTTTACCGTATTTGCCATGACATAGCTGACAATCCTGTACATAAAGTTCTTCGCCTATTTCCAGATCACCATCTACTTTGGGAATATTGAAAACCCGTTTGGCAATTAACAGTTTTTCATAGGAAGTTGTATTTTCATCAAAATCGGGCATTCTGGTAACCAGTTCGATTTGTGATAAGAAGGCTGCAATTGAAGGTATATCTTCCTCCAGCATTTCCTTGTCATTCATATAGGGCCGCATGGGCATATTCTTGCGTTGTTCACTTTTGAACAACCTTATCTGTTGCTCAAGATAGGCAGCAGGGAATCCAGCAAGACGTGGATACTCTCCTTCCTTACCGCCTTGCGCAAATTCACCATGACACCCCGCACAAACCTGGTTGATTTCATCCCCCAACTCAAGATCGATGTTAGCTTCCTGGGCGTAGGAATGGGTAGAAATAAAGACATAGCAATAAAATAATGACTGTAAAATTTTAAACATGTTTAGCAGATGATGATTTAAGGTAAGTCACCTTTTTTAAACAGATAATAGCCTAAAAACGCGCACACGGTGCCCAGTATCAGCGGATAAAACATGGCCCAGAGGATGTATCCAACGTTACCAAAGGCATCAAGAATAACATAGGCTGATGGTCCGAGGATCACCAGTTGCGGGTCAAAAAGAACCATCGCTGCAGTACGAAACACCTGCAGAGGGTTGACCAGAGCTATAGCTACCGCGGTTTCAGATGGCAACCCCTGACGGATCATAATGCCCAGCAGAATCAGATCCATAAACAGCAACAAAGTCAACCAGACCACAAATGCAAGTCCCTGAGCAACATCGGCTGTTCTGGCCAGGGTTGATATTAGCATTCCTATACCAAGAAAACACCAGGCAAGTGCCAGTAATAAACCGGTATAACTGATAAACAGCATCCAGGGAATCTCAGCTCCTCTCGCCACCGTCCAGATCAGTGCACCCAGCATAGCCAGAAAAACCGGTAAAAAGACCACGATAAATCGGCCCAGTAACCGCCCCCAATACCAGGATGACAAAGATATGGGTAATGAGAGTAAGTATTCAAACACTCCTGCTTCACGATCACCCGCGACCGAACGTACTGTCGTAATTAAAACAAACACGGGCAGAATGGCTATAGTTAACTGTATATAGGTGATCAGTAATCTGGATAAACCGGTAAATCCCATAATACGGCTTTCAGTAATGCCAAAAACAAACAGCAGAACCACAATACCGCCAAACACTCCACTATAGACAATAAACCATTTGGCTCTAAGAGATTCAATAATATCAGCCCAGGCTGTTAACCATAAATGTTTCATTTATTCTTCACTTTGAATTAACTTTTAATAGAATTATCAAATTACCCTGGCAATTATTAACTTGCTTGCAGTAGCGTTTTTCAATAAGTCCGGAAAATAATAAGGATGCAGGCAGCCTGAAACCCGTCAGAGCCCGACCTACAGATTCCATTCAATAACACATGAATCTTTAAAATTACTTATTAGTCCAGATTTCCACCATGAATATTGAGTTTTTCTTCAACTTCATAAATATGTTTTTTTGCCTGAACGAAATCCAGAGCCCCTTCTACTTTCTCAGACTGAGCGCCTAATCCATAACCCATGGGTGAAATTTGATCTTTGATATACCAGGCTTTTCTGGCATCAATCCAGAGCCGGGTTTTATAATCATTCACCCAGATCTCAGTTTGAGGATCATCCTTCCATTTTTTCTGATCAAGCCACAGTACTGCGCAGCCTAAATCATCAAATTTGTAGACCTGGGAACGTTTATTTTGAGGAAAAACTCTCACCTGGGCAGAAAAATTGCGGTCGCTCAACATCATCTGGCAGCGTTGACAGGCATCGCGATCCCATTTTGGATCAATGTGACCCGTCTGATTGCTATCACTACAGGCAGTAACAAGTAAAACCAATGCAGAAAAAAACAGTAGTCTAGACACGCACGATTTCCACCATATGAATATGCTGAAGAATGGCGGCATAACGGGATAGCACGCCCAGAAAACGCAACCGATCCGGCCCAGCAACAATACCGCTCCAGTTAAGTTCATCGCTGGTGGTAAAATTCCAGAGTTTTAGCGCTTTGGCAAAGGCTTCATCCGCACGCTTGATCAAAATTTCTGTCTGCAGCACACTGTTAAGGTCAATTTCATCTTCCACCTTATCATCCAGAATAACCACGCCTTGATCCATTTCAATAACACGATTAACCAGAGCAGCAACTTCATCAAGTCTATGACTGGAGATCAGCATGACCGCCTCATCTTTTTTCTCTGCCAGCAATTTAAAAAAGATATGTCTTGCTTCTGGGTCAAGGTTTGCCGCCGGTTCATCAAGGATTAAAATACTGGCATTTCGTCCCAGGGCAATACTGATCAAAATTTTTTGTTTCTGTCCACCGGACAGTTTAACAAAGGGTCTGGACTTTAATTGATCGAACTCTAGTCCCAGGCGTTCAGCTACCTGGATCATCTGTTGAGGATCGGCATTACAGAGACTGGCTGAAAAATTAATCAACTGACCCACCGGCATTTTCAGAGGAGGAGGAAGCTGAGGTACAAAACCTATATGCTGTAGCACAGATTGCCGTTCATCACGCGGATTTTTGCCATTGACCTGTACCTTTCCTGTATAGGTATACTCACCGAGAAGACAGCGGATCATGGTCGTTTTACCTGCACCATTGGAACCCACCAGAGCAATACGGTCACCTTTTGTGATATCGAGATTCAGCCCTTTAAGCACTTCAGTACGGCGAAAGGTCTTTTTAACATTAGCAAATTTAATCATAAGCCATTCAATTTGTTTTAATTAATCTATCTGATGTACGTGTATAGTCCTATGATCCGAGTATCTACAATCAATGCATTAAGCGCAGGATTCAAGCAGCATAAGTCAGTTAAACCTGCTGTACGCGAGCACAATCTGAATTGCTACCGAGCAGGCACAGTGTTAGTTTTTCGCCTGCTTGCTCTCAGGCATCGGCGCTGATTCATCCTGTTTGGGTTTCTTTCGCGTCAGGCCCTTGAATTCAAAATTCAGTGAACTGGTAGGACAGGCATCTACGCATAGACCACAGCGGGTACAATCGGCCCCTATAGCCACTTCGACGTCAGTACTGCGGTATTTAATCGTAAGATCTAGAACGTGAGGTACCAGACAAACACTACGGCAATCTCCTTCGTGTTTGCAGTCAGTTAGATCATAAGTCACTCTGACAGGTGAAAAAATCCCTACGACACCATATGTGATGCCAATAGGACAAATATAGCGACACCAGGCGCGTTGTGAAAAAAATATTTCAAACAACAGCAAAAACGCGACCCATAGCAGTGCTAAAGTTGGACCATAGATAATAGCACGGCTTAAAATACCGGTAGGTGAAATAAACTCAAACACGGTATATCCTGTCGCTAACGCCAATACTGCAAAAATAATGTAAAAAACCGTTCTGACTCCACGATGAAAAGTATAATTTTTCGCCAGATTACGTGCTCTTAGCCACAAATGAAGTTTTTCAGTCCATTCCGCCAATAGATGATAAGGACAAACCCAGGAACAAAATGTACGTCCGCCAAGAATGAACCATAAAATAAAAACCGTCACTATACCTATCAGCAGATTAATCAAAACCTGCTTATAAGCCAGCATCACCTGCAAAGCAGAATTTAAATCTGCCATATGAAATCCCATAAAACGGGAAGCAGTCAGTGCGCCTTCCAGTAACTGTATGTCCAGGGAAAATGAGACGACAAACAATAAATTAACTGCAATCAACGTTAGCCAGCGGCGTTTTTTCCATTTATTTTTAGAATTTTTATGATATTCAGCATGCAAAGCTTCAAGCTGTGCCTTGGTAACAGTTTCACCTTTTTTATAAAAATATATTTTTTCAGCAGCTGGTGAAATGTCCTCTTTGTTGGGTTTTGTAGGTGCCCGTCCCAAAAGCTGCGCTAATGATTCTAATGCTCTGTTCATAATACATTCACACTCCGCGCTTAAATGTTCTGCTCTGATTAATCGGCAGTTTGGTGAGATGATTCTGATCGATCACAATTGCAGCAGGTTCTGCCGGACATATCATTTCACATACGCCACAGCCTACACAGCCGTCATAGACAACCGGTTTCATATGCTTCACACCCTTTATTTCTTCAATCAGTTCAAGCCCGATAGCACGTTTTGGCGGACACTGGTTTTCATCGTCCGAAGGCGGATTGCCGGCCTGACACTGATTATAACGCTGCTCAATAGGACAGGCCTGAACACATAAATCACAGATCTCAACATCATAAGTGAAGTCTTTTAACGGGACAGGGTTCCAGCGATCTATTTCTTCATAACGCAACAAACCTTCGTAGTCAGGTCCTCGGGCCTGTCCTTTGAAACCTTTGCCGGCCAGGGCCAGACAGAGTTTGGGTTTATTCAGCACCGCAAAACCCATACGAGTATCAGGTGCGTAATCCAGGGCATGGGTTAAAGATCCGGTAGGACAGGCAAGCACACATTGCAGGCCGTCACAGGAAAAATCACAGGCCTGTTCTCTGGGATCTATATAAGCCGTTCCAAGTCCAAAACCGGTATCCAGATCATCCAGTTTAATCGCTTTAACCGGACACACCTGGACGCACTGGCCGCATTTGATACAGGATGAAAGATAATCTTTTTCAGCCAAAGCGCCCGGTGGGCGTAATCTTAGTCGATTATTGGCATTTCCCTGCAGGGGTATAAACCCGGCCAGTGATACGCTGGTCACGCCGACTGTTAAAGCAATAGAACGTAAGAACTCCCTCCTGGCCTGTTGTGCGCGGCGTCCGGGCCCGCGCTTTATGGTTGTTGACTGTTTGCTCACTGAACTTTCCCCGTTCTGATCCATTGATGTTCTATGAATACAGAATCTATTGAAAAAATTTCGATACTGGTTTGTTTGACTCAGTCTGTTTAAACTGCATTTCTATTCTTGGCGACATATAAGGTTTTTCTTCCTTGATCAGCATATTGGGTTCGCTAAAGGGCGCCAGACGTTCCAGAAAATCCACCAGTTCCAGCATAGCGGAGCCCTTGTAAAACTGGGCGACAGGCACATCCTGCCAGAGCTGATCAGCATAGGCATACATAATAAAAGGCGTGTCCCCTATGCCATCATTATCTCGATCAAAACCTTCATATTCATCCCAATAGTTGCCATTCCAGTGATTTCTGTTGGCTGACTTGCCTCCGGAAACAATCACGGAAGTAATGTTGGCCTTGAAATGATTGCCGGTAAAAATATTCCCCTTCCAGTCTGCAAGAAAACGGATGCCAATACCATTAAAGGCCACCAGATTATTGGTGAATTTATTGACGGTATCAGGCTGATAAGGAGAGACATCGATAGACAGGCCGATAGAACTGAAAAGGATCTTGTTATTTTCAACCACAATATCCGACGTTTCTTTGAAGCCGATACCCACTCCGGCAGCACCGGTAGCATGTGAAATAGTGTTATTTTTTATAATTACGCCATCACTGTACATCAAAAAAATTCCGACTGAGTTTTCGTAATATTCGTTAAACTCAACTTCATTGTATTGGGCATACATAAAATGAAGTCCATAACGCCCTCCACGACTGACATTATGACTTATGGTATTGTTTTTAGAATACCAGACCACCATGTCACGAGAATTATTAATCGTATTATGGCTAATCTTGTTATAAAAGCTGTACCATAAACGAATCGAATCTCCCCTGAGCCCCAGCTCCTCGTTTTTGGAACTGATAGTATTGCGTCGCACGATATTATTTTCAGATTGCTGCAGGTCAACTCCAAATAAACAATTATCAATCACATTGTCCTTGATGACATTGAAATTACCCCGCACCTGAACACCGGAATCAAGATCATTATGATGACTGCCTGAATTGGTTAAATGCAGATTTTTAATCACTGCGCCGTCCGTATCCAGAATAATGACCGAGCCTTTCCCACCGCTGTCAATAGTAACCTGGTTCTGACCATCCAGAGTGATGGACTCTTCTACATAAACGGGACCTGCATAGGTACCGGGTGGGATAATAAATGTTTCACCTTTTTTAACCTCATCAATTAAGGGCTGCAATAGAGGAAATTTAGGATCTGTTTTCTCATCGGCATAGGTAACATGCCAAAAAAATAAAACAAAGATGAAAGAAAAGCGTGCTATCATTTTGTGAGACATATTTGCTGGATGTCAGATTGACCTGCAAGACGTGCATTAACCAGCTGTTTCCAGGGGTTAATGTCTGCTCGGAAGACTACGCTTCCTGTCGACGCATTAATGCCATAGCAGCGAGTAAAGCTGAGTTCAGCATCATTAAACCAAAACCGATATCAGGATAGGAATAGGTTGAGAATTGTGCAACCTTACCCACACCAAAAACAGTCGGCATAAACGGTTTTACCGCAAAAGCACCCATATCATTCAGCGTATGACCATACCACCATAGCCAGGATGCATAATCTATTACAAAGAACACGGGTAGAGCCATTGGCACAAGAATCATTAACCAGTATAAAAAAGTATTATTAGTCCATGCACCAAAGATTAACAGCAGCATAGCAGCAATAAGGCCGAAGAAAACGATATTGGTGGCCAGCTTCAGGGCTTTAACCATGGGCTGAATTTCCTGCGGATTATTGAAGTAACGCCCCAAAACCTTGCCATAATGCCAGGCCATAAGCTGATAGCCATTACCAGCCCATTCATCTGTTACACGACCATTTTGAAGATCATTGTTATAAGTGCTTTTTAACTCAGCAATCAATCTCGATTTTTCCGAAATAGTGTCTTTGCGGGTAGACTCTTTTTTTACCAGAGCCTGCGAGTCTTCATCATCTTCAACTTCCCTGCCGGCCAGTGAATCACGAAGTTTTTGTAACGAAGCAGAGGAGTCAACCGGTTTAACATCACCCAGGGCTGTATCTGTATCACCGACATCCTGATCCAGCTGATTCATCAGAGCATACAGATATCCTTTATTCTGAGTATTCAGACCATCACTCATGTAGATGGTTTTTGCCATCCACAGTGCATTTACAGCAAAGGCTAAAATAAGAAAAAACAGCCGTTTTTTGGGATGATTTATCGCAAAACCTATGATCATAATAATGAGAAAGGTTATCAGAAATTGAGAAAAACCTCTTTCAATCGGACCGCCTGCAGCGATTGGGTACATACCTACATAATGATTGATGGTATCCATTTCATGCACACAGTCCAGAGCTTCTGTTTCCTGAATCTCATCTTTAACAACCAGCGAACAACCGTTAAATACCCCGTTCATATGAAAATTGATACGTACACCGTCAGGAAAGGCAGCTTCGGGATAATTAGGCGCGGTCAACGCGACCCACCAGGTAGGAACAAAATAGATGACAATGAGCAGTAAAACTGAGGCGGCTGCAAGAGAAGAAATAATTAACGGACGTTTTGCATTATGCATTTCAGAAGATCCTTAAAATTTGTTTGTGTTTCCCCACCCCGAAATATTACTAAATTACAAATAGGACATATCTCATTAGCTGTATAAAGTAATGAAATATGTCCTGGCTATATTTACAATCAGTAGATAAAAATCAATTAGTCAAAATCAGGATTTTTCCAGTCTTTACTGGCAGCCAAATCTTCTTTGGGTGGCTTCTGACGTGATACATAGTCAATCACATTAACCATATCTTCTTCACTGAAATTCTTGATCTGTTCAACCATGTCCGGATTGGCATTACGGCGCTTGCCGTCACGGATCCATTCAAACTGTCTTAACATATATGCATAATGCTGGCTCTGGATACGCGGATAATACTTTTCATTACTGCCTTCACCATTCTCACCATGACACTTGACACAATTGTCTTTGTACAGTTTTGCACCCGCTTCTAAACCAGTACCAGGTCCGACACCGGGATCTGGATTCATGGGCAGTTTTGAAATATAGGCAACCACATCAGCCAGTGCCTGGGCATCACCGATAGATGCGGGTAAAGCAAATGGATACATGGTAGGATTGTCACGGTTCTGGGCACGAATATCTGCCAGCTGCTTAATCAGTACATTATGATGCTGACCGGACAGCATAGGGAATGTGCCATCTTTGGTCCCCCAACCTTCAGGGTAGTGGCAGGCAGAACAGACTTCATAGACATCCATGCCATTTTCAGGATCACCTTTTAAATGCATGGCTTCATCCTGCTCGCCGCCTGCTTGATTCCAATCTTTTTTTTCGGCCGCCAAAAGCTGACCACTCATTGCAAATACCACAGACACTAGACAACAGCCAATCAGTGACTTAAATTTCATTTCAGTTTAACTCCTGGGAAAATAACAGACATTGTCGACAATGTTGGTATTTTTAAACAAACAATATTAGAAAACCTTGATAAACATCAAGCACAGCAGACTATAGTTACAGTCAGGGGCAGGCACAGCCCGCCCCACAGGTATTTACTGCGTCGCTAGCCATTCCGCAATGGCTTTTTTCTCTTCATCAGTGGTCATATGTAATACACCTTTCATGGCAGCAGTCATACCGTTACTTCTGGCTCCAGACTGAATATCCATGATCTGGTTATAGGCATATTCTGCATTTTGCCCAGCCAGTTTAGGGTAAGTCGGCATAATAGGTGTTTTCGCATCTTTGCCATGGCAGGCACTACAGCCACCTTTCATCGGATCAGCATACAAAGCGCCGCCATCCAGTGCCATTACTTGAGTGGTAAAGCTGACTGAAGCGGCAAAAGTCAGTGCTAAAGTCAATTTAGTGATGTTTTTCATAATTGTTTCATTCCTGGTTGGATTGTTGATAAGTTTACAGTGTATAACAATTATTCTGAATCATACCTTAATATTTTCAAATCATAAACCATATTAAGTTGGTAAATCAGAAATTGTAGTTTTCAATGCTTACAGAAAGCCTGGTGTACTAAAAAAATAATGAATATAATGTTATTAGTACTGAAAAAAAAGAGGGGGAACAAGGTGTTCCCCCTCTGCTCCTGACTGCTGAGGCAAAATTATTTAATAACCTTTGCTCCATTCTGTTCAAGATAGGTTTTGGCTCTCAGACCAATGTCTGCAGCTTTAACCTGATACTGCCACCATTGACCCGACCATAGAGTAGCATTCTGCCAATCCTCCTTGGCTGCTGCTTCCTCGGCTTTCTTCTTCGTTTCTTCAGCAAAACCCAGCTGGTCAGTGGCATCTTCTACCAGAGAGACTACCGCTGGGAAGTCTTTATAGTTGGTACTGGTAATATAGGCAACCACGGAGTTAATAACCGTCTGGGTATCGTTATTGGTCTTAACCTGCTTGTCATAGTCAGTTTTGGTATAAGCCTGGCCTTCTTTTACTTCACCGGCTTCGGCCACATAACCTTTAGGTTTGACTAACAGATAACCTTCCATCTCCAGATGCAGGGCGGAACAGAATTCAGTACAGTAGTAGGGATAGACACCTTCTTTGGTCACTTTAAATGTAGCGCTTACAGTTTTACCAGGTTCCAGTGATAAATTCACATTATGACCATAGATAGCAAAACCATGCGTTTCATCTTCTGCGCGTTCGAGGTTAGTCAGGTGCAGTACAATGGTGTCACCCACTTCGGCTTCAATCGTTTCGGGCGTGATATGTGAACGAATGGTCGTACCCCAGACTTCGACTTTGCCCGGCGTTTTCACTGTCTTTTCACGGCCCGCACGGGTCTTGAATTCAGAACGCGTATTGGTGCGTGAGTTCCAGCCCGACTTGTAACGTACAGCAGGTTTCAGTTTATCTGCTTTGATAGCGACTACATAATGCGGTTCACCCAATGGTAACGGCATGTCATATAACAATTCCATCTTATCGCCGCTGATATCAATCAACTGGTGATTTTGCGGATGCAATGGACCCACAGGGTTAAAACGGTCAATAGCCAGTTTGTTTAAAGCTACCAGATATTTACCATCGGGTGAAACAGAATCACCTTCCATCGTCACCAGGTGACCAATATTATAGTGAATCGCAATCTTGTCCAGTACCTTACCTTCACAGTAGTCCCATTTACCTACCATCGAGTCAACATATAAAGAAGTGTAAACTACGCAAGGTGTGGAATCATACTGAGTATGTAAAGGCCCAAGACCTAATTCAACCTGTTTATGTAGAGCATCCTTCATACCAATGATGGGGATACCATAAGGATCTTTAGCTTCAAACTTTTTATTTTTAATAGCATCCTGGATTTTGGCAAAGTCGTAGACATAACCATGGCTGTCCAGTTTTCCGGAAACAATAATGTATTTACCATCAGGTGAAACATCTACACCGTGGGGGCTTTTTGGCTCTGGAACCAGGAACAGGGCATCATTAGCTACCATCACATCCATAGGCAGCACATCATGACCGTTGATTTTCTTCGCTTTACCGGCTTTGACCAGTTCTTCAGCTTTTTTCCAGTTCACTACGTGTAAAAAGTCAGTATCTTTCTGCGAACAGCCGGCTTCATAAGGAGGACGACCTTTCTCAATCCCACCGACATAGCGCTCGGAGCAAAAAGAGTTGGTGAATGACCAGCCGTCGCTGACTTTTTTACCAAAGTCTGATAAATCCTGACTGTATGGGGGGGCTTCAACAGTAAATGATTGGGCAGGATCAAGACGTCCTTTATCATAATCAAACTTCCAGTAGGTCATACCGCCCCGGTATTGCTCATTGAATTGTTCCAGCGGTACATATTTATTTTCAAAAGGTGCAGGGTACTGCGCAGCTTCCATGACATATTCAGTATTACTGGAGACGAAAGCACCGCCATGTGAAGATTTGAAAACAGGGTTAATCACGATCTGTTTGGTTTCAAAATCGTGCAAATCTATGACCGCCAGGCGAGGATTGGCTTTATCATTGATAAACAGATATTTACCGTCATAATCCCCCTGCTGTTCAGAAAAAGCCGGGTGGTGAGTATCACCAAAGGTTATTTCGCCCTCATGCATCTGTCCCTGGGCTAAAACAGCTTTTGATTCATCATCAAAACCATAGCCCTGCCAGGGCTCAGGAGTAAAAACTGCGATGTATTTAAGTATCCGCATAGACGGGATGCCATAAACAATGACCTGACCGCTTTGACCGCCAGAACTGAATGCCAGATATTCATCTCGACCTGCTGTCGGTGTATAGGTCTTAGCTGCCGCCAGCAAATCCTTTTGTGTCAGTCCTCTGGCCTTCATCACCTCTTCTAGAGTTGACTGGGCTGTGGCAACTGACATTGCGCCCATGACGATGCCTACCCCCGCCAGCAATGAGGCTGTGCTTCTGCTTGCTATTTTCATAAAATTGCACCTTTTTATGTTTATTTGTCGTTATATCAATCTTTACTTAAAATCACTTTGCAAGGATTCTTTTTGTTTTTTATAACTATCTAAATCCTGATGAAACAAGCGTAATTATATAAAGTAGAGGCGGTATGCCATAGAGTAGTGTTATATGACTCGTTTTTAATAATCAATTTAACTTTATAGTAGAGAAAACCACATTGATCAACATCAAGACAAAATAAAAATTGATACAAGAATCACCTGAAATATGCTGCAATATCATCTTAGGGCTAAGGAAATAGAACGATTAAATTTACCCAGAATAATCAGCATTAAAATATTTACCCACAACACTCCCAGGTTTACCAAGACATTGCAAAGATATGATAAATGTACTCATTTTATTGAACTGTCATTGAGATGATTATTCATCTTATAATGATTCTCTATTCATAAACCGCAACTATCGACTTTACTCATGTTCAGCAGCACCTTGCAGTCAATCAATCAGCAAATCACAAACCTGAAGAAAAACAGGCTTAATGACTCTAATTTTGAATATACAACGCTGTCAGCTGAAATTGAGCCAATGCTCAGTTTAATTCCTGCTACTGAAGAAAAATGTTTTTTCTGGTCAAAGCCAGCACAAAGCCACACCATGATTGGTTTTGATGTTTTAGTCAGTTTCAGCACTCGTGGCCACAGCCGATTTAACTCCTTGAAACACAACTATGACGAGTTATTGAAACATTGGTCAGAAAATCAACCTCCGGTAGCATTTATCGCTTTCGCTTTTGATGCCGACGATCCCATGCAAGGCTGCTGGAGTCATTTCCCTAATAGCATACTGACTGTTCCACGTATCATTATTGAAGAAAAAAATAACATTCAGCGAATATTGATTAACCTGCATGTGGAGCAAACAGACGCAGAACTTGATGAATTATTAACCAAAATCTCTATTACTCTGTCACGTTTTACCGGTAATGCTGAAAAAAAATTATGCAGTAACACATCAATAAATAAAAACTCACCGTTGCAAAGCAGCTCTTTGAGCAAAAAACACTGGCTGAGATTAACCCAGAATGCAATTCTGAGCATAATATCTGGTGATTTTGACAAACTGGTCAGCACGCGACAATTATCAGTTTTAGCTGCACAAGCTCCTGATATTCAACAATTGTTAGCCAAATTGATAAATTACTATCCCAGCTGTACTATTTTTAGCTATCAGTCAGACCATCAGACCTTTCTGACCGCATCTCCAGAACGTTTATTATCACTGAACAACAGGCATATCAGCAGTGATGCCATAGGCGGTACTATAGATCCGTGCAGCAAACTAAACTCAAGATTTAACAACGACAAAGAAAAATTACTCAATGAGCATGCTATTATTGCTGAAGACATCTATAACCGACTGGATCCCTATTGCAATGAGTTACAGATGCCGCTCAACCCCATATATAAGAAATTACATAACATGTATCACCTTGAAACCCCTATTTCTGGTCAGCTGCGCGCACAAGAAAATATTTTCGATGTTATAGCCGCACTACATCCGACTCCAGCCATCGCAGGCCACCCTGCCCAAAAGGCTCAACGATGGCTGATTCAAAATGAGTGTTATAATAGAGGCTGGTATACCGGAGCTTTTGGATGGATCAGCGGAACAGATAGAGGAGAACTTTCAGTATTCCTTCGCTGTGCCCTGATTAATAAAAATGTTCTGCAATTGTTTGCTGGAGCAGGACTTGTGGCTGAATCTGATGCAGAACAGGAATGGCAGGAAACCGAATTAAAAATGAATACTATACTGGATATGTTATAAAAAGTATGCAGCTACTCGGCATATTTAAGATTTTACTCTAAGTAGTGTCCATCCGTTTTTAGATGGACACTAGTAGCACAGGGATGTGCTGCCATTTTTAATGGCAATTTCTCAATAAGTCCGTGCAAAATCCCCTCCCTCTATCAGGGGGAGGGTTAGGGTGGGGGTTAAGTTCTTGATTAAACACATTACCCCCATCCTGGCCTTCCCCCTTAAAAGGGGAAGGAACTTGAACTGCACGGACTTATTGAGAAGTTACTTTTAATGATGATAAATCATTGAAAATGCAGCAAAAGGAAAATCACACTTTTTCTTTTGCGTTCCATAATATAGCCAGGATGGCTATTTATGGATGGAAACCAAGTAGTTAAAAAAAGTACTAATGCAGCTTTTAAAACCCGGCAAACCGGTATTTTCAATAAACAGGCAGCAACAAATGACCAACATCTGGGTTAATCTTTGAAGAAAAAATCGATCAATACCGGCACTCTCAATTTCCAGTGGGCTTTTACTTTAATCCATAATTTTTCACTGCATGATGTTGTTCATGCCGTTATCTCACCCGGTTCACGTTCGACTCCTCTGGCTCTGGCCTGTGAACAGCACGAACAGATAAAGACCTGGATACAGATTGACGAGCGCAGCGCCGCTTTTTTTGCACTGGGGCTGGCACAATCCAGCGGTAACCCCGTGATCCTTGTCTGTACTTCAGGAACCGCTGTAGCCAACTGGTTGCCGGGCGTTGTTGAAGCCGCCTATTCCTATACTCCCCTGTTATTGCTTTCTGCTGACAGACCTGCAGAATTACACCATTGCGGTGCAAATCAGACCATAGAACAGGCTGGCCTGTTTGGTAATCATGTACGCGATTTCATCGACCTCGAACCTGCAGAAGAACTTTTGATTCATTCCAATTATTTAAAAAAGATTGCTTCCCGCGCAGTTAACAGCAGTCTGATAAAAAAGCCGGGGCCGGTACATATCAATATTCCTTTCAGGGAACCGCTGCTGCCTAAACGCTTTACCGTTAAGGAACTGAACAGTTTTATTCGTTTGATGACCACTAACGTGATCAGATCAGCAACTCCGGTGATCAAAACCCAACCTCAACCCGCATCCCTCACTGCGCAACAGTTAAAAACACTTCAGGGTGTGCTGGATGCCAGGAAAGGACTGCTGATATGCGGCCGGGGACACTATTTAGCTCATTTCCCTCACCTCATCACCCGGCTGGCTGAAAAACTGAACTGCCCTGTTCTGGTTGATCCACTGTCAAATTTACGTTTTGGCCCGCATAGTAAAAAGTATCTGCTTTACAATTACGATACCTTCCTCAGACACCCGAGCCCGCAACTAAAACCGGACTGGGTTATGGGATTTGGTCAGTTTCCGGTATCCAGAAGCCTGCTGGAATTTATGCAGGCCATTAACACTCATTTTGTTCTGGTAGATCCCATGGGTGAATGGCTGGACCCCAGTCAGACGGCCAGACACAATTTGCATGCCACGCCTGAATCAGTGTGCAGACAATTATTGCAATCAAAGCTTACACATACACAGGACGACTGGCTGAAAATATTTTTACTGGCAGAAAAACTCATCGAAATACGCCTGCAAAAAGTGCTGAGCCAGAACGCTCCGTTATTTGAAGCAGATATTATCACTGCACTGATCAACGAGATCCCTGATCAGAGTATGATTTTCAGTGGCAATTCAATGGCCATTCGAGATCTGGACAGTTTTATCACCCGACAGATGCTGACTGATAAGATTATCAATCTGTATTGCAACCGGGGGGTCAGCGGTATCGATGGCAATCTGTCGACCTATTTAGGACTGTTAACCGATAAAAGTTACAAATACAGTGTCGCCCTGCTAGGTGATCTAAGTTTTTATCATGATATGAACGGCCTGCTAATTTCCACAACACT
This sequence comes from uncultured Gammaproteobacteria bacterium, assembly GCA_963836005.1. GTDB lineage: Bacteria > Pseudomonadota > Gammaproteobacteria > GRL18 > GRL18 > CAWIHS01. The sequence goes on from CAWIHS010000001.1 coordinate 365,790, forward strand.
GGCGGCTAAGGGTTACCAGGGCAGCATTATTCTGCTGAATAATCATGGCGGCGGTATCTTTAATTATTTACCGCAAAATCAACTCGATGACTTCGAAAAACTATGGATTACCGACACTCAGCTGGATTTTCAATATAGCGCCCGGCTTTATGGACTAAACTACATGCGCATAGACAGTAAAGAATGTCTGGAGAGTGTGTTTAGCGAAGCATTCAAACTACCCGGTTTTAATTTGATAGAAATAATGATTGATCAACAGACCAGTGTGGAATTGCATCAGCGCTGTCTTAGTCAATAAAAAAACGGCATCCTGGCAATTTTTTTAACCTTTTTTAATCAAAGCTCACCGGATTTTGCGGTTTCATATTCACATGCAGCTGAAAAATATCCGCGCGTGAATAATGACCGGCCACATCCAGACAACGTCTGGCTTTGGCTACACTTTCAATATCAATAACGGCGTAAATAATGCCTTTTTCATTGTGCAGCGGGGGCTGAACAATTTCCCCGCCGGGAGCAATAACCACTGAATCGCCCGGATTTATCCATGCATCTGAGCCGTCCTCATCTGGAAATAATTTTGTTTTCTCTGGAAAATCATCCGGGATATCACTGTTCCTAAGCACAACGCCACTGCCTATCACCCAGCAGCAGCCTTCTCTGGCAATATGCTGCAAGGTTCCCAGCCAGCCGTCTCCGCTATCATAGCTAGGGGCAATATACAGCTCAATACCCTGCGCATAGAGTGCATACCGGGCCAGAGGCATAAAATTTTCCCAGCAAATCAATGTTCCCAGTCTCCCGACGGGCGTTTCAACCACTTTCAAACCTGAGGCATCACCAAATCCCCAGATCATCCTTTCGGGATTGGTCGGCATTAATTTGCGATGGCGATTGATAATTTTGCCTTTGGTATTGATCACAATGACCGTATTGTAAAGTGTCGCCCGACTAAACTCATCTTCGCGTTCATTGAGTCCGCAAACGATGGTAATCTGATGTTTTTTTGCCGCATCACACAAGGGATTTATATCATCATCCTGCAGATTGACGGCACTATGCAGTAAGCGATGATGGATCTCTGCACTTAGATCCCAATCACCCCCCGGACGTAAACGCCAGACCCAGGAAGGATAACCGGCAATATAGGCCTCTGGAAAAATGACCAGTTCAGCAGCATTGGCTGCCGCTTCATTAACCAGATCGACTGCTTTTTGTATGGTTTTTCCCCGATCCAGTAATACAGATGGATGCTGGATAACAGCTATTTTACTCATAAACCCTTCCAGTGTTGTATCATTCACACTCTCATAGACACGTAATAGAGACCTGTTTTATAGAGTTACATAAATACACCTTAGGTTCTATAAGCAGATAAATCCAGTAAAACGGGTTTATCATCTGGAACACAAACACCAGTTAAAGGCACAAACGATTCTCTTAGATGAGTAAAATTATAGAATGGATGTAAATACTCAGCGTATTTAAGATTTTCACTGAGTGCTTGATATTAGATATACGCTGAGCAGTTACGAATCGATTTTATATAATTGTGGTTAAATGGAGTATTGTAGTTAATGTGAGTTAAGCCTGAATTCGCCGGAAATGATTTGCTCTGGAGGAGTCTTTTTTCCTGCTGACAGAAACATGATTTCTGATCAGCAGGAAATATATTCACTTAGAATGTACTTGCTACTTCTGGACGAATATGTTCAGAACATTGTCCTTCAATGACCTCGCCGTCTTTACCGATAATACGGTTTTTGCTATCTACTTCTCCAAGAATCTGGTATTGAGAGATATCCCAGCTGGATGAACCAGGGATCTGTTTCATTTTCAAGGTAATTGCAGCTAGTTTATTATCTTCGCCGTAAGTCACAAACAGGCAGGGCAATTCTATAGTTTCTGACACCGTAGGTTCGAACGTTGCTCCTTTTGCTAAAATAAAATGACTGAATGATAAAGAAAAGAATGCTATAAGACCGATCGTTGATGTTTTTTTAAAGTTCATCTTGTTGTTTACTCCTAAATATATAACTCATTGTCCATAAAAAATGGCCTTTAATGCGAGTTTAATGTAAAAAAATTGCTATCTGTACATCGGGTAACACCATTTGCGCATGTACACCACTTGTCTTTTTCTGACATGAACAATTGTTAAGCAAAAGCTAACCGGGTAATGTGCCATCCATCTCATAAAACATGACCAGTCAGTAATATTTTCTTTATTTGTGAAATAATTAGTTATTAAACCACTCCAAATGAAAATTTCAGATGTTTTCAAAAAAACAAAAAAGTGTAGAATGCACATAGAATCCCAATACCTCACTTGGGTAAGATATCATCAGGATCCCATATGAACTGGATAGAAAATGAACAATTCAATTTTAGCGATATTCTTTATCATCATGGACAGAATGAGTATAAAGGAATTGCCAAAATCACCATTAATCGTCCTGAAGTGCGTAATGCATTTAAACCTGAAACGGTATCAGAACTGATAGCAGCATTTCATCATGCACATTATGATCATACTATTGGCGTTATTATTTTAACTGGTGCTGGCGATTTGGCCTTCTGTTCAGGAGGTGATCAGAAAATCCGCGGTACAGAGGGCGGTTATTGTGATCAACAGGGGATCAATCATCTCAATGTACTGGAACTTCAACGACAAATAAGAACTCTGCCCAAACCTGTGGTAGCGATGGTGGCCGGCTATGCCATAGGCGGAGGTCACGTCCTGCATCTTATCTGCGACTTGACCATTGCTGCAGATAATGCTCAATTTGGCCAAACCGGTCCAAAAGTGGGCAGTTTTGATGCGGGACTCGGCGCCGGCATTATGGCCCGAACGATTGGACTCAAAAAAGCCAAAGAGATCTGGTTTCTATGCCGTCAGTATAGTGCCCGTCAGGCACTTGATATGGGTCTGGTCAACGCAGTGGTAGCGCTAGAGCAACTTGAACAGGAAACCGTAAAATGGTGTCAGGAGATGCTGCAGCATTCTCCTACGGCGTTGCGAGTACTAAAATCTGCATTTAATGCGGATACTGATGGGCTGGCAGGCATTCAGGAACTGGCTGGAAATACCACGGCCCTGTTTTATATGACTGAAGAGGGTCAGGAAGGCCGTAATGCCTTTGTAGAAAAACGTGCTCCGGATTTCAGCCGTTACAAGAGAAGACCTTAGCCTCTGCAAACATGAATTCTTCACCTGAGATACAATCATTTGCCAGGCCCGCTCCATTGAAGATCTGGTGGCTGGCGATCAGACCCAGGACCTTATCCATAGCTCTCACACCTGTCTTATTGGGAACAGCTCTGGCCTGGTCAGATCATAACGAAATATCATGGCTCACTTTTTTTGTTATTTTGCTATCTGCCCTGACTATCCAGATTGGTACCAACTTGTATAATGATGCGGCAGATCACGAAAAAGGCGCTGATACTTCAGCACGACTGGGACCCAAAAGAGCCGCCCAGCAGGGTTGGTTAAGTACTCAAGAGCTCAAACAGGGTGCCTTTATCAGTTTCGTTTGCGCATTTGTCAGCGGTATCTATCTTGCCTGGTTAGGCGGCTGGCCAATTATTATCCTCGGCCTGATATCCATTGCCTGTGGTTATGCCTATACCGGGGGCCCCAAACCTATTGCTTATTCGCCCCTGGGCGAAGTGTTTGTGATGTTGTTCTTTGGTCTGGCAGCTGTCAGCGGCACATATTATTTATATACACTTAGCTTAACCCCCATGGTCATGCTGTTTGCTACGGGTGTCGGCAGTATGGCCGCAGCAATATTGCTGGTGAATAATTATCGTGATATGGATCAGGATCGTAAAGCTGACAAACTCACTCTGGTTCATTATATTGGCCGTGATAAGGTAAAAAAATTATACCATTTACTGATACTTTATCCTTATTTGTTAGTGCTATTATTTACTCTTATCAGCCCAGCATATTCTTTTTTACTTCTGATGCCAGTGCTGCTGTCACTGCCGTTGGCATTCAGAGCTATGACCTGCATGGAAACATCCCCACTGTCAGATAAGCTCAACTTACTGCTGAAAAATACCGCGCTGCTACAGCTTGTCTATACCCTTCTGCTGTGTTGTGGATTGATCATTGACACAGCATTATGACGGAACTCAGGCTGGCCGGATATCAGCTCATCCCTTATAACATCAAACTGACCACACCCTGGCTATCAGCCAAAGACTCTTTTAACTATCGTCAGGGGATCGTGCTGAAACTGCAAACAGAAACAGGTCTGGAAGGTACAGGAGAGTGTGCCCCGTTACCATCTATGGGCAGTGAAACTTTGCAAACAGCGCAGACTCAGTTAAAAAAGAGTTTACCCGGCCTGATTGGGCTGCCTCTCAGGCATATTTATGAGCAACTTAAAACAGCTTTTCCTGCCTCAAATTTTGCCCTTGAATGCGCTTTGCTAGATTTGCAGGCAAAACAGCATAACACTTCCATTGCCCGATTAATCAATACAAAGGCCGCGGCTGAAATAAAAGTCAATACCATGCTGGGTTCTCTGCATAGCAGCATCCTGTTGCAGGCAAAACAGGCTGAAAGCCAGGGTTTCAGGATACTGAAAGTGAAAATGGGACTGGGTCCAGTCCCAGAAGAATTAAACAGATTAAAGTTGCTGATAGAGCAACTTCAACCAAGGACACAGCTCCGTCTCGATGCCAATCAGGCATGGGATGTTGAGCAATGTGCAAGAGTAATCCAGCTGCTGCATCAATACCCTGGAAAAATCGACAGTCTGGAAGAACCGCTAAAACATTTTAATGAACAATTATACCGGGAATTACAACAAACCACATCAATATCTCTTGCACTTGATGAATCATTCTCATCAGCAATAAAATTGTCCAGTGAGCAGGCAACTGAAAAATTCACGCTACCGGTCAAACGGCTCATTCTAAAGCCCCAACTTATCGGCAGTCTGTTAAAAAGCTACCGAATCGCGACCCTGGCCGAGAAACAAAAGATTGAAGTCGTTATTAGCAGTAGTATAGAAACAGGTTATGGGCTCTGGGCATGTACCTATCTGGCAGCGGCATTAAACAACCATCAAACCCATGGGCTCGCAACTGGCCATTGGCTGGAAGAGACCTTGATCCCAGTGCCTGCAATACGTAATGGGGTTATACAACTGCACTTATAGTCTATTATCTGTCTCCTGGGTTATCAGTTCGCCACAGTCTTCACAGCGGCCGCCATACCCGATACGTTCATATTCTGCAATCACCTGTGCACCAAAAAGCAGAATGATTGCACCTACTTCAAGAAACAGTAATATGGCAATGGAAGTGGCTAATGAGCCATACACCATATTAACCATAGACAGGGTCGAGAAATACCAGACCAGGATATGACGGGCAATTTCCCATAATATGGTTGCGCTAATGCTCCCTACCAGAGCATGTTTAAAGCTAAGTTTACCCACCGGCATCACCATATAAATGGATGTCAGCATTAAAATCAGCCCCATAACACCCAACACATAAAGGGAAAAACGCGTTAAACCGCTTAGCTTCCAGTTCCAGTAAAATAAGGAAACAGACTCACCTTCCCAGACTTGAATAATTCCACTGATAAAGGTAATTAATAGAATACCCAGTCCCAGGATCAGTATATAACCATAAGGTAACACAGCTGAAATTAGGTAATGCCGCCGATGTATACTGACCCGGTGATGGAAAATAATCGACATGGCTTTTTCAAGTACAGTAAAAGTCATGGAACTAAAAAACAGCAAAATGACCAACAGCAGCCAGCCGATATGTGTCTGACTTGTAAACTGACTGATTTGATCAATGAATACCGGGGCCTGACCAGGAATTACAATATTGAGATATTGAGTAACAATATCAATAAGCTGTTCTTGCTCAATTACATGAGACAGCTCTATGACAATAAGACTGAACAGCGGAATAATTGACAATAAAGTATAATAGGCCACAGCACCAGACAGCAAAATACCCTGGTTAGCATTAAACCCACTCACTACCTGTTTTAAAAAACCCCAGGGGTGCTGAATTATCTTTCTCGCAGGACTTTCCCACTCTGTCATAACCCTCTCACTAATCAGTATCTATCTCATACCAATTATTGACCCAACGGGATCCAAGATCAACCTGGAATAACGACATGAAACCACATCCCTGATGTTTTATTCTCTAATTACACTATACTATTACGAATGTTAGATGTAATTGACAGGCATCATATTAGCCTGGGATTCATTTACAGCAAAGTAAAAAAATTAATACTCTCAGTGATTGGAAAAATTTGCTTTTTTGCAAAGCAGTCTCTATAAACAATGATTCAACAAATTACCCAATATGCGACAGGCCCTTTCAAAATATACCTTTACTCTTCGCTTATATGACACTGATGCTGCAGGTTTTATGTTCTATGCCCGTTATTTCTACTATCTGCATGATGCTTATGAAGAAATGCTGCATAACCATCAGCTTGAAATCCATAAAATTCTTGACGGCAGCTATCTATTTCCCATTTCTCATGCTGAGGCAGACTTTAAATCCCCTGTCAAACTCAATCAATCTATTACTATTGAGATATTTGCTGCAGCAATCGAAAAAGATCGTTTTAGCCTCAGGTTTGAATTTAAAAATGAGCTGGGACATATTGTAGCAACGGCAAGAACTCAACATGTTTGTATTAATAAACAGTTACCAGGAACTGTTGACTTACCCAGAGAATGGATAAATATGCTCAAGTGATGAAAAACACGTCAAGCGTAGCAGTAGCAAAACCAGTCTACAATAAAACGCTCTTGCTATTAGAATGGACGCTGAAATGGTGGCAGGTGTTAAATATAACAGAAAAAGTGTTTTTTAAAGATGTTTGCTTTTATTGAGCTTAAGTAACTCTTCCTCATATAATTTTATCATCGTTACGTAATAGTCTGAGAGCTTTTTTTCATAGGCACAATCGCCTGTATAGCCAATCCTCTTCAAACGTTTTCTCAGATAAATAATTTCCGTGATCAGATTGTGTGCATTAGCAGGGCTTATGAGATGGGATTTATTTACATCCAGTTGATTAGTATTATTCATAATAATTTTTCCGTTTCTTATATAATTTAAACAGAATATAACGAATGATTATGACAACTTGATGAAACAGCAGAATATTTTTTCAGCTTTTACAAAAAGTATTACTTGTTCATACGTAGGTACTTAAGGATAATTGAGTGTTTGTGGAAGGCAGATAATTGCTCCTGCGTGATCTGCATTCCCTACAAGGAAGTATTTACGGCGTCTTCCGGAACAAATACTCGATTATCCGCACCTGATTTTGCTTAAGTACCTACCTATGATTACTTGTTAACATAATGAAGACATACAAAAGACGTAACTACTCAGCGAATTTAAGATTTTCACTGAGTAGTGACCAAAAGACATCGTTGTTAATTTAATTTTTTCTCAATGATACGCTGTACCTCAGAGCGGTTGATTTTACCCAAGTGGTTTCTGGGCACCCGATTATTTTCAACATAAAAACGAGGGCGTAATTTTTTATCCAGGTGTTCATCTGCCCAGAGTTTTAACTTACCGGTATTTCCTTTTATTAGAGCTACCATAGAATTTCCCCAGTCAGGATGTTTTACCATACCCACAGCGATATCCTCCACAGCAGCACACTTACCCAGCAATTCCTCAACCAGCTGAGGATCAATGGTCTCTCCACCCATGATTATTCTATTATCAGCCCTGCTGGAAAATTGAATAACTTGTCCCTTGCACAAAACCAGATCATGAGTATTAAACCAGTGTTCATTTTTTATTATGCTTTGTTGTCGGTTTGACTTAATATACCCCGATGTGATCATGGGTCCTTTTATCTGCAGTTCCCCAGTAGAGTTTAAACGATGTTTTATACCTGCCAGCAGTTGCAGTTTATCTGCTGAGGGGCCTACTGCAATAGTAGAACTGGCCTCAGTCATACCGTAACTGATGTATAGCGGCCAACCAGAGTCTATCGCCCGTTCATATAATGCGCGAGGAATATGATCACCGCCCACCAGAACATATTTCAATGTCGCCGGGGGTGGTGTATTTTCACTATAATCCAGAATTTTTTTCAGCATCAGCGGCACCATTGATAGATGTGTTACCGGATAATGATTGATTTCCCGCCATAGTGTTTGTTCGTCAAATCCATTAACCAGCAGCATCCCTGCCCCCATCAGCAGGCATCTATAGATGATCATCACACCGGCAATGTGTTCTAAAGGTAAGCAGTTAAGCCACAAATCCTGAGGTGTTAAAGGAATGATCCGGGTAAAACTACTGACATGGCAGGAAATATTTCGATAACTGATGGGAACGATTTTTGGGCTGTTAATACTTCCGCTGGTAGTCATCAACAAAGCAATGTTCTGATCGGATACGAGGTCATGAAAATTGATTGAATGCAGCGCATGTGTAGCATCCGAAGGTTTAAGATCTGTTGCACTTAAGCGGGTTTCAGTTGTAAACAGTTTATCAGTTTGTATATTTTTGAGCTGTGTCAGCATGCCGGCATCACATACAATATTTTTTATTCCTGACTGAACGAGTAACTTGTTTAAATACTCTTCTGGTAGTGAAGGTGAGACTGGATAACAGCAGCACTTTTGCAAAAAAGCATGCAGGATGGCCTGTACTATATAAAACCTGTGGTGACTGATTATGGCAAATGCTGAATCAGAATTTACAGGCTCTGATAACAACAAATGATGAGTCAGCTTGTTACTGATAGTATTCAGTCTTGTCTGGAGTTCAGGCCATGAATAGTGAATACTGTTGTAAATAATATAAAAAGAACACCCAGATGAAGCATTCAGCATAGCGGCTTATTTACTGCCTTGATGAATGCAGGCGATACCGAAAAATAGGTTTTCATAGCTCACCCGAAGGAAACCGGCCTCTTCAATTAACAATTTTAATTCTTCCTGATCGGGAATCAGATCATATCTATCAGCCACCAGTTTAAAGACCTGACGAATATTATTTTCCCGCTCAGTTTCAGTAACAGTTTTATGACCAAAAGTTTTATTTAATTTATCCATAACAAATTTATCAATATAGAGTAGAGACTCTAATAAGTTTGCATCCATAAATAGCCATCTTGGCTATTTATGGATGGATGCTAATTAATTGTCTACTGAATGTAGCAATCAATCATGAGGTTAGTTTTCTATAGATATCTGAAACCTTTATTGGTAATTTGCTAATATCTTCAATTAGCACATAATTTGCAGCGCCATACATATGCGGCAGATAGTCCCCTGCTTCTTTGTCGATAGTAATACAATAGGGATGTATGCCTTTCTCACGGCATTCAAACAGTGCTTTGCGGGTGTCTTCTATACCATATTCGCCGCGATACTGACCATCATAATCTTCTGGTTTCCCATCTGAAAGCGTGATCAATAATTTGGTTCTGGCTTCTACTTCCTGTAGTTGACTGGTCAGATGCCTGATGGCAAAACCCATACGGGTATAATCCTTGGCATTGACACCGCTGATACGGGCTTTAACCTTGTCATTATAATTTTCATCAATGTGTTTTATGTGAAATATTTCACATCGCTTACGGGCAATACCGGAAAATCCGTAAATTGCATAGCGATCTCCAAGCATTTCCATAGACTCACATAATAACACCAGCGTCTCTCGCTCAGCCTGATTTATCCAGCCCTTGGTGGAACCACTCATATCTACCATAAACATAACGGCGATATTACGCTCTGTTCTCTGCATGCGAGTAAAAACCTGCTCACTCAATACTGCGCCATGGCTGACATCGGCATAACTTTCAACCACAGCATCGATATCATCTCCTTCTTGCTGGCGTTTTAACAGCTTTTCTTCACTTTTCAGAGCTTCAAAATTTCGTCGCAGAGATTTTACGATGCCTAAATACTGCCGCAGTGTATCCGCTACAAAATCGTCATATACAGGAGTTACAGAAACCTCTCTGACTACACACCAGTTTTTGCGATAGTGCTTCCTGACATGATCCCATTCATCGTAAAACCAGGCACCTTCTTCATGATAAATACCAGACCAGACATCATTTGATTTTTTTTCATTGACTGCATTGTCCGGATTATATTTCCCCGGTCCTGCTGCCGCCAGGTACTCCTCTGGTATAAGACCAATATCCTGTATAATGCTTTCTGCTAAACTGAGTACATTATCCGCATACTGATACGCCATTTCAGCATTGGTGGCTGCAATCACTTTAACCCAGTGCAGAGCATCTTCCTGTTGGGAGCGGTTAAAGTGAGACAATTTTTGTGCGGGTGATGCCGCCGTCCTGCGAAAGGAAAGTACCGGATCAAGAAATTAATCCAGTTTCTCTTCCATTTCTTCAGCCGTAAAAGGTGTTTTATCTGGCATAAAATACGAGTTCTCGTGACGTCTAAACCAGGCGCGAAAACACAGCTGGCACTGCTCATCTAACGCAATCCCCTGCAGAGAAATTAAAACAGGGAGGCGCTCAGTTCATCAATAGCTGATAACATTTCCGGATCATCGGTTAATGCCTGTGCAATACAACCACGACAGGCGGGTAGCGGATCTATTCCACTCTTAATTAATTTGGCCGCATGCACAAGCAAACGGGTACTTGCACCTTCATCGAGACCGCTGCCTTTTAGATTGCGCGTCATCTGCGCAAATTTAACCAGTTGCTGTGCCAGATTAATATCTATGGAAGCTTCATTAGCGACGATTTTCTGTTCGATTCTGGCTTTCGGATAATCAAATTCCAGTGCTACAAAACGCTGCCGCGTGCTTTGTTTCAAGTCTTTTAACACGCTTTGATAACCAGGATTATAGGACATGGCCAGACAAAAATTATCGTCCGCCTCAAGTACAATACCGCGTTTTTCCATTGGCAATACGCGTCGATCATCAGCCAGCGGATGAATAACCACCGTTGTTTTTTCTCGCTTCTACGACTTCATCCAGATAACAAATAGCCCCGGCCCTTAACGAACAAGCCAGAGGACCATCCACCCAAACGGTTTCACCTGCTGTGATCAAATACCGGCCGACCAGATCAGAAGCGGTTAAATCATCATGACAAGAGACCGTAATAAATGGACGTTTGAGACGCCAGGCCATGTGTTCCATAAAACGGGTTTTGCCGCATCCTGTTGGTCCTTTTAATAATACCGGTAACTTGTTGTCATATGCTGCGCTAAAAATATCAATTTCATCATTCACGGGTTCATATTAGGGTTCATTCTCAATATAATAATCTTCAGGTTTGATCTCATGAGTTAATAAATCCATACTCTTCTCCTGTGTTTTATACTGAGTGTTACACAATTATTTAAAGGATAATAATAACATTTCTCATTAAGTGCAAATGATATGCGTACTTACATACGCGTACTTACATATGCGTATTTCCAGGGCAAAATCATACTTGTAATGATTACCATAAATTTGAATATTCAGAAAAACCCACTGCTTCCCTCCTGGCTGGGAGAAGGTTAGGACGGTGGTTGAGCACTGGCCATGGCGTCCGGCCAGCAAATCCTGGTTATTCAAAAAAGGCCTGCAGGATCATTTATTCTGCAGGCCTTTTAGTTTCAGAGATGTAAACAAAGGAGCACTGAGCGGGTGTTTAATTATGCGACTTGTGCAGTTTTAAACAATGATGCCGTCAGTAACTCTCGGGTATAGGCTTGACGAGGTGCTTTGAAAAGCTGTTCCGTTTCTCCCATTTCAATGATTCTTCCCTCTTTCATTACCAGTGTACGATGGGAAACAGCCTGAATGACTTTTAGGTCATGAGTAATAAACAGATATGAGATTTTATAACGTAACTGCAATTCACGTAACAGTGCCAGAACCTGTTTCTGTACGGAGACATCCAGAGCGCTGGTCGGTTCGTCCAGAAGTATTAACTTAGGTTCCAGTATTACCACCCGGGCTATGGCAATACGCTGACGCTGACCACCGGAAAATTCATGCGGGTACCTCCAGAGACACTCTTCATCCAGACCGACCTCCTCCAGTACCTTGATTATTCTTTTCCGACATTGCAGTTTTGACAGCTCAGGAAAATGAATTTTCAAGCCCTCTCCTACAATTTGTTCAATTGTCATTCTGGGAGAAAGTGATGAGTAGGGATCCTGAAAGACAATTTGAAACTCCTTACGTACAGGACGTAACTGCCTGTGGCTAAGAAGATCAAGACGCTGCTGATCAAACGTAATTTCACCTTTACAGTTTTGCAATCTGATCAGGCAACGGCCAAGCGTGGATTTCCCTGAACCTGATTCGCCAACGATACCTAAAGTTTCTCCTTCCTGCAAAGTCAGGGAAACATCATCGACGGCTTTTACTTCGCTGCTGACTTTTCGCAGCCAGCCCGATTTGATCGGAAAATAACAATACAGATTTTCACCCATTAATAACTCTTTGTGCTGCATGATTTCTGCAGTTTCAGAGTCAGGGATGATCCTTTCAGGTTCACTATTCAGCAGCTTGATTGTGTAGGGATGCTGTGGATTTTCAAACAGAGAATGAACCTCATTTTGCTCCACCAGATCTCCTTCCTGCATGACACAAACACGATCAGCGAAGCGTCTGACCATATTTAAATCATGGGAAATCAATAACACGGACATGGAAAACTCTTTTTGCAGTTTTTCCAGCAGCAGCAATATCTGCAGTTGCACTGTTACATCCAGTGCTGTAGTCGGCTCATCGGCAATAAGCAGTTTGGGTTCACAGGCCAGAGCCATGGCGATCATCATACGCTGGCGCTGTCCACCGGATAATAAATGAGGATAGGCATCAAAACGATTTTTTGCATTACTGATACCCACCAGCTCCATCAGCTCAATGGCTCTGTTTCTGGCGTCTGTATTATTCATTTGATTATGAATAAGCATGGGTTCCATAATTTGATCACCCACCGTATAAGTCGGATTCAGAGAAGTCATCGGTTCCTGAAATATCATGGAAATTTCACTTCCCCTGACCTTCTGGATATGCGATTCATCTGTTCCAAGAATATCCTGATCATTAAACAGGATTGAACCAGATGGATAGACAACCTTGTCTTCATCATGCAGGCGTAAGATAGACATCGCAGTGACTGATTTACCTGAACCAGATTCACCAACCAGAGCCAGAGTTTCACCTTTACGGATAGAAAAATTAATATTTCTAACAACATTAATCTGTCCCACCGCTGTTTTAAAATCAACGTTAAGGTTGCTGATATCCAGCAAATGTTCGGGATCAGTGTTTTGCCTGTCAGTCTCGTTCATAAATGTTGTCTATCCACGCCTCGTGTCCAATGCCTCACGTAAGGCCTCACCAATAAAAATAAGTAATACCAGGGTGCCCACCAGTACCGAAAAAGTGGTCAGGGAAAGCCACCATGCTTCAATATTCTCCTTACCCTGGGACAATAATTCACCCAGACTTGGGGTTGAAGGCGGAACACCAAGCCCCAGATAGTCCAGGCTGGTCAGCGCCAGAATTGAGCCGCTGATACGAAAAGGTAAAAATGTCAGTACCGGCACCATGCTATTGGGTAACAAATGTTTGGTTATTATACCCAGATTGGAGACCCCCAGCGACTTCGCCGCCTGAACATAATCAAGATTTCGCCCTCGCAGAAATTCTGCGCGTACATAGTCTGAGAGTCCCATCCAGCCAAACAGTGACAGAAGAATAATCAATAAAGTAATACTGGGTTTGAAAATCGAGGCAAAAATAATCAGCAGATAAAGCTCCGGCATGGAGCTCCATATTTCAATGAGTCTTTGAGTGAACAGATCAACCTTGCCGACAAAAAAGCCCTGTATCGAACCTACAATAATACCAATGACAACTCCAATAGCGGTTAATACCATGGCAAACAATACCGACAGACGAAATCCATAGATTAATCGGGCCAGGACATCTCGGCCTCTGTCATCTGTACCCAGCAGGTTCTGTTTTGAGGGTCTGGCAGGATTTGGTAACTCGGCGAAATAATTGATCGAATCATAGCTATAATGATTCAATGGGTATATGGCCCAATTTGCATTGCTGGTTATTTTTTGCTTGATATAGGGATCGTTATAATCAGTATTGGTTGCAAAATCGCCGCCAAAAGTAGTCTCCGGATAATCGTGTAACAGTGGCAGATAGTATTGCTGATCATAGTAAATGATGAGCGGCTTATCATTGCTGATAAATTCGGCAAATAAACTGATGACAAATAAAATGGAGAAAATCCATAACGAATAATATCCCCTTTTATTATTTTTAAAACGCAGCCAGCCCCGTTGGGTAGGAGAAAAATGCAGTAATTGCTGTGTTTTTCGTGCTACTTCATCTGCGGCAGCCTTTGAGTCATCTGCAGCAGCTATAATGCCGGCCGCAATCTTATCGCTACGGTCAACTGACTTAGCATCGAGTGAAGGTGAATCGCCAGGATCTTTGGTCATCTTTAATTTCCCATAGATTCAAACTTGATGCGGGGATCTATCATTACATAGGAAATATCTGTAATTAACTTGGTTAACAGCCCCATCAGGGTAAACAGATAAAGCGATCCCAACACCACAGGATAATCACGCCGAATAATAGATTCATAGGAGAGCAGACCTAGACCATCCAGTGAAAAAATGGTTTCGATCAAAAGACTGCCGGTAAAAAAAGCGGCCAGAAAGCTGGCTGGAAAACCGGTGATCAGAGGTATTAATGCATTACGAAAAATATGCTTATAGAGTATTTTGTTATTACTTAAACCCTTCGCTTTAGCGGTAACAACATATTGCTTGCGTATTTCTTCGATAAAACTGTTTTTAGTCAACATCGTCATCACAGCAAAACTGCCGATAACCGAAGCAAAGACCGGCAATACCATGTGCCATAAATAATCGGTTATTTTATTAAACCAGCTTAACTGTTCCCAGTTATCAGAGGTTAATCCACGCAAGGGAAAAACATCAAAGAAACTGCCTCCGCCAAACAGAACCAGCAGCATTATACCCAGCACAAAACCTGGAACAGCATAACCAATCAGTACAATCGTACTGCTGATAACATCAAAACGTGAGCCATCCCGAACTGCTTTTGCAATACCCAGCGGTATACAGGTGAGGTAGGTTATAAAAAAAGTCCACATACCCAGGCTGATCGAAACGGGGAGTTTTTCAATGATCAATTCAATCACTGTTTTATTATGATGATAGCTTTCGCCAAAATCAAAAAACAGATAATTTTTCATCATCTCAAAAAAGCGCTGAGTTGGAGGTTTATCAAATCCATACAAGGCCTTGATTTCTTCCAGTCTTTCTTTATCCAGACCTTCTGCTCCTCGATACAAACCACTGCTGGTGCTGCCGACCTCAGTCATCTTATCAGTGCCGGTCAGCTGCGCAACAAGCTGTTCAACTGGTCCCCCCGGGACAAACTGAGTTATTGTAAAGGTGATCAGCATGACACCAAACAAGGTTGGGATCATCAGTAAAAGACGTTTGGAAATGTAATAAAACATAACAGCCTTCTCAGGAAGTGTTAACCGCTGGAGCGGCCAGTTTTTCTCTGTATTCAGGTTTGAACCACCAGGTGCTTATCATCCAGCTTTCAGCGCCAAAATATAAGGGTATGATTTTGGGCCGTTCAAATTTATCCCAGTAGGCAATCCGGTGAGAAGAAATATACCAGTGAGGAACCAGGTAAAACTCATACAGCAAAACCCTGTCCAGGGCTCGGCTTAAAGAAATAATCTGCTCCCTGTCCTGTGTATTTGCAATCTTTTCCAGAAAATCATCTACCACGGTATTTTTTATCCCAGGGTAATTACTGGAACCATCAACATCAGCCACATTGGAATGCCAGCGACTTTTAAGTTCATTACCAGGGGTCTGTTCCTGTGGATAACTGGAGACTATCATATCGAATTTTTTAGTCTCTACCCTGCGTTTATACAAGGCAAAATCTACAGTTCGGTATTCCAGCTTGATACCCAGTTTTTCGAGGTTTCTTGCATAAGAAGCAGCTATGCGCTCAAATGCTTTTTGCGCCAGGAGTAATTTAATAACAAAAGGATCGCCTTTACTATTACGTAACGCACCGTCTTTGTATTTCCACCCTGCTGCATTGAGCAATTTGATCGCCTGGCGTAAGTTACTTCTGAGGGATGACGGCGGTGAGGTCACTGGCGGTGTCCAGGTCCTAGTAAAAACTCTCGGATCAAGTAGCTCTCGATACGGTTCAAGTAATCCCAGCTCGGCGGGTGAAATCGGGTCAGTTGCTGCTAATTCAGTGTTGCTGAAATAGCTGTCATTACGTGTGTACTGATTATAGAAGAGCATACGGTTAGCCCACTCAAAATCATAGGCTAGAACCAGCGCTTCCCTGACCCGCTTATCTTTAAATTTCTGACGGCGGGTATTAAAAATAAACCCCTGTATACCGACACTATTCTGATTAAGAATATTATCCTTGATAATTTTTTTATCATTAAAGACCGTCCCTTTATAATCTCGTGCCCACATCTTGGAATTATTTTCTGCGCGAAAGTCAAACTCACCCGCTTTGAGTGCTTCCAGGGCAATGGTACTGTCTCGATAATATTTATAAACGATTTCAGCAAAATTAAACATACCCTTTCGTACCCCAAGATCGCTGGCCCAATAGTGTGGATTGCGCTGAAACTCAATCTGTTTTCCAAGATCATAAGACTTTAACAAATATGGACCGCTGCCAATGGGCGTTTTCATTGCCGTTGCAGTAAAATCCAGATCGCCTACCCAGGATTTTGGGAACACAGGCAGCTGAGCAATCAACATGGGCAATTTAGGATTGTGCTGTTTGAAATTAAATTGAATGGTTTGCGGATCCAGAATAACTGCATCTTTAACTTCATCCCAGATGATACCGTAAATAGGATGGGCATGCTTATCGGTGGTTAAGGTATCAAATGAAAACTTTACATCCCTGGCAGTCACTGCCTGTCCATCAGAAAAACGCGCCTGCGGGTTAATATGAAACCGAACAGATAGGCCATCCTCAGCTGTTTCTATATCATCGGCCAGTAGTCCATAAAAACTATAAGGTTCATCCAGACTTTGCACCATCAGTGTTTCAAATATCAGGCCGTCTATCCCGTCGGCAGAAATTCCCTTGAGTAAAAAAGGGTTCAGTCGATCAAAGGTGTTGAAACCACCTAAATTCAGCTTGCCGCCTTTGGGTGCATCAGGGTTAACATAGTCAAAGTGTGTAAAGCCGGCAGAATATTTTGGCTCATAACCGTAAGCGATATAATAATTAGCAAAGACTAATTTATTACAAAATACAAAAAAAAGTAACACCCATAATGGAAAAATATTTTTTTTTATGCAAAAACGATTAAAAGGCATTATTTTCCTGTTTTTTCTTTAAAGTGCTATTTTTTTATATAAAAGATATGATATCTTTTAAATGACATAATACAACTGTTTTTAGACAATATGATAATTCATTTGTTACAATTTTTTTAGGCACAGCTAATCTGGCTTTATATAAGCACTTTAGTAAATAAAATAGTAACTACTCAGCGTATCTGGAATAACTCACTAAATGCTTGATATCAGGTATTTGTGAAAGAAGTGAATGTGGCATGAATGCCACATTCAAGCCTACAGGGATGTATCTACGGCGTCTTCTGGTCAGGTCATTGCTCCATGCATAACCTGCATTTCCCACTTGACCACCATGGATGGTGGAAATGCATGCGAGAGGCAGGAGCCGAAGTCCTCCCTGTGGGTCAATAAATACCTGACAGCGAGCACGATCTTATAGATACGCTGAGTAGTTACATAAAATATATCATCAATTTTAAGGAGACTGGTATGGGCTTTTTGCAGGGTAAACGTGCGCTAATCGTTGGCCTCGCGAGTAATCGTTCAATTGCCTGGGGAATCGCTCAGGCTATGAAGCGCGAAGGAGCTGATTTGGCTTTTACATACCAAAATGAAAAATTAAAAAGCCGAGTAGACAAACTGGCATCCGAATGCGATTCAGACATCGTTTTGCCTTGTGATGTTTCCAGCGATGAAGAAATCGATCGGGTGTTTGAAGAACTGGATAATTTTTGGGACCATCTGGATATTCTGGTTCATTCAGTAGCATTTGCACCTCGCAGCGCGCTGGAAGGTGAATATCTCGACAATGTATCAAGAGAAGCTTTTAATATTGCTCACGAAATCAGCTCCTATAGCTTTGCTGCTCTGGCCAAGGCTGGAAGAAATATGATGGAAGGTCAAAACGGAGCTTTATTAACGCTTTCCTATCTTGGTGCTGAACGTTGTATGCCCAACTATAATGTTATGGGTCTGGCCAAGGCAAGTCTGGAAGCAAATGTCCGTTATATGGCCGAATCTTTAGGACCTGACGGCATTCGTGTGAATTCTATATCTGCCGGCCCCATAAAAACACTGGCCGCTGCAGGTATTGGTAATTTCCGCAAAATGCTCACTCACGTGGAAAAAAATGCGCCTTTGAGAAGAAACGTCACTATTGATGACGTAGGAAATGCGGCAGCATTTCTCTGTTCTGATCTAGCAGCGGGTATCACCGGAGAAAACATCTATGTGGATTCTGGTTACAATCACGTAGGCATGGGACCATTATCTGATGATAGTGAAGCTAAATAAAAGATTACCCTGTCCCCTATGCGGAGCTCAGTGCTTTATAAAACCAATGTTCCTGACTGTGGTCTGCTGAGCACATGATCATCTACATCAGCTGATGTGTTCACCACAGCATTTTGAACGTTTATTAGTACCCGTTCGGTAATTACTGTTATTTTCTCATGCTGAGAACGATTAGCGTCTTAGCTTCGGGACGGAAAAAGAATAATTTTCAAATTCCTCGGTGGACATTCATTAGCGGCTTACTGACGGCAGCTACTTAAGGGTTAAAATCTACATCAACAGACACATGCTTATTCTTACACATTTTTGTTTATCTAACCTGAACTCGGGATAACACTTTAAGCAATGGACTTGCCTAATCAGACTGATGATGCTTTAGCCTGTAAAATACCTTCTTCACCTTCCAGTCTTGCAACCACAACGGCTCCGCATGAGTCACTGAACACATTCACTGAGGTTCTGAACATATCCAGGATCCTGTCCACAGCCAGTATCAACCCCAGAGCTTCAAGCGGTAAACCAATAGCCGTTAATATAATAGTGATAGCTACCAGGCTTGCAGAGGGTATTCCGGCTACGCCAATAGACGTCAGCAAAGCAATAAAAACGATGCTAAACTGAGTTGCAAAGGTTAATTCAAGGCCATAGGCCTGGGCGATAAACATCGCAGCGACACATTCATACAAGGCAGTGCCATCCATGTTCACGGTTGCACCCAGGGGCAGCACGAAGCTGCTGGTTTTATTCGAAACACCCGCGTTTTTTTCAACACATTCCATAGTAACAGGCAACGTGGCGCTGGACGAAGCCGTAGAAAAAGCCGTCATCATAGCAGGAGCCATAGCCTTTAAATGTCTTATAGGATTGACCCTGGCTACCAAACGAAGGATAAGCGGCATTGCAACAAAAGTATGTATCGCCAGAGCAAGTAATACAGAAAGCACAAACAAAGCCAGAGAATTAAACAACTCACCGAGATTATCAGGGCTTAATCCGGCAATCACATGAGCCACCAGTCCAAATACACCAATCGGGGCAAACTTCATAATAAAATCAGTAATACCCATCATGGTGTCAAAAACACCTTGCCAGAAATTTTTTAATACTTTACCAGGTTCTTCAGCAATCCGGCTCATAAAATAGCCAAACAATAAACTGAAAAAAATTAACCCCAGCATCTGCCCTTCAGCTGCGGCAGAAACTACGTTCTGCGGTACAATACGTAAAAGGATGTCGACAATATCGCCAGCCCCTCTACCCTCAATGTTAGCAACTGTTGTTTCTGGCACGGGCTGTAAGCCAATCAAATCTTTGGCAGGTTCACCATCGATATAACCGGGTTGCAGCAGATTAACAACAATCAAACCAATCATAATAGCAAGCAAGCTGCTAAACGCATAATAGGTCAGGGTTTTCGCGCCCATTCTTCCCAGGCTGTTGTCATTACCCAGCCCTGAAACACCCACAATAATAGAAGAAACAATAAGAGGAACAATAAGCATTTTCAGCGCAGAGAGAAATAACTGCCCAATAAAATCGTAAACACTGTCATAGGTAACGCCAAAAATGGCACCATCCGGCCCCGTAATTATGCCCGCAATAACCGCAGCAAATAGGGCAATGAATATTTGCCAATGTAATTTCAAAACAATTCCATAAAATATTTCTGCTTGTTATTCCTGCCCTTTCAACAGTTGCTGGTTAATCGATATATCCATATCAGAACGTATTTGCAATAGTGACAATGAATTTTCTATCGTAGCCTTGCTCTGTAGAATGGTGTTTTTGATGGTGCTATAAAGTTCCTTGTCGTCAGTCGTTCCATCTTCAACTTTATTGACTGCAACAATCATAATATCACCTTCGGGTGACTGCACAGTGTCATACAGAGATTTTTCATCCGTACGCGGCATGCTGAACGCTTTGGACAGGACATACGCAGGAACAGTTTTGTCAGTTCTATCAACAAAGCCTTTTTTCACCAGTTCCAGACTGTTATCTGCTGCCAGCTTGTCTATACTAAGCCCTTCTTTGAGCTGCTTGCTCAGTGAATCTGCATATTCCTGTACCAGACGGCTTAAAGCATCCGCAGTTAATTTATCGGTTATCTGCTGTTTAACTTCACTCAAGGGTTTAGTACTTGCTGGTATGCGTTCACTGATCCTTAACACCATCACTTTGTCATCATTCAGTTCGATCAAATCACTGTTATTGCCCTCTTCCAGCACTGATTCACTAAATGCTGCAGTGAGGATTTTGGGATCTGCTAAGGGTCCATCCTTGCTCATACGAGTTGTTAACGGACTAATACTAATATTGGTATTTAATTCAGCTGCAACCGACTCAAGTGAATCAGGCTGCTCGTAGGCAAGTGTCTGTAATGTTTCTGACTGCTTAAAAAACTCTCTTTCAGCTTTATCATATTGCAGCTGCGAGCGTATTTTTTCCTGTACCGATTCAAAAGGCTCGGTTTCCCCGCCTTTCACGCCTGTGAGTTTAATAATATGATAGCCAAAGCTGGTTTGAATAATGTCGGAAATATCGCCTACTTTAAGATTATAGACTGCTTCCTCAAATTCAGGCACCATATCACCTTTACCAAAGAATCCCAGATCTCCGCCCTTTTCAGCAGAACCTGGATCTTTGGAAAATTGTCTCGCCAGCTCTGCAAAATCTCCGCCCTGGTTAATTTTCTGTAAAATTTGTTCGGCTTCAGCTTTAGCCATTTGTTGACTTTCCTCATCAGCATCGGTTGGAAAAGCAATTAAAATATGGCTAGCCTGACGACGCTCGGGTACAGAATACTTAACCATATTGTCAGTATAATATTTTTTTATCTCATCTTCAGCGACAGTGATACCTGCAGCGATCTTATTACGGGATAATTCTATATATGCAAGTTTAACCTGCTCTGGATTTTCAAATGAAGATTGAAAGTTCTGGTAGTAGTTATTAATTTCTTCATCTGATACTTTTACCTTATCATTAAAATTTTCAGCTTTAATAGTGACGTAACTAATGTCTCTTTTTTGATTAATGATTTTTATGATGCGATTAACTTCTTCATCTGACACAACAGCAGAATCATTCAGACCATTGGTGTACTGTTCAAGCATTAATCTTTGGGCAAGTTGATTACGGTAATTTGATTTAGAAAAATTATTGGGCAGATAACGGTTGTATAATTCTTCAGAAAATTGCCCATCGGTAAAAAAATTTTTATCGTTGCGAATATTTTCATCAACCTGCAATTTACTGATACGAAAACCTGACTCACTGAGGTGATGCATCATTGCTCGTTGATTTACCATTCTTTCAAGCACCATCTGCTTTAACAGATTGTTATTGACCTGACCTTTTAGTTGCGCGGATTCATTACGAAGTGCATTTTCAAATTCCTGAATGGTGATTTTATTCCCGTCAATGGTAGCTACGGCAGGATTCGCATCCGGAGTGATATAACTATTGATACCCCATAGTGCAAAAGGAACAGAAATAAGAATAACAATAAACCAAGCGAACCAACCATGCGCTTTTTCCCTGATACCGTGTAATACCATAATGTCAAAATCTCTAATTAAATGACTTAGTAAAAATTGTTGTGCAAAAACGACTTATCATGCGTTTTATAATCAAGCAACAAACGCAATGCAACCAGATCTTAGAATGAAACAACATAATATACCTTAAAGGCATAAAAAAAGCGCGTCAAAAACGCGCTTCAAATATGGCGGAGCGGACGGGGTTCGAACCCGCGACCCCCTGCGTGACAGGCAGGTATTCTAACCAGCTGAACTACCGCTCCGTTTTTCAGCTCTTGAAAAGAGTGGTGGGTAATAAAAGATTTGAACTTTTGACCCCCGCCTTGTAAGGGCTGCGCTACAACCACTATAAGCAATTATAAACCACTAGAAACGCATAAGTAAAGGGATTACTGAGCTTCTATTTGTGTTTGTTTGACTGTAATGCAGGTAAAATTATTGCGAAATTGGCATTGTCCCCAATTGAGGACTCATTAGTGATGTACTTCATCCTTGTTTCTTTGCAGCCTATGGGCCATTGCCCGCGGTGTTAACTCTTGATCTGCCAGTAACCCAGCCTGCTTCTTCTTTCTTTGGGCATGGTTGAATGGCTAGACTTCGTTGTTTTATCAGCTATATCGTGAATATCAGCCAGTTTTTCTGCTAACTGGAATGCAGCATCCAGCCCTGACTTCTCTAACCTTTCTAACACTGCAACCTGGTTTAATTCAGTTAAGTTAAATTCATTTAGGATGTCGTTTATCGTCACACTGTTTCTCGGCCTGTTGTGCTAAATCCCAGATTGTACTATTAGAAATGTCTTGTTCAGGTGATGCGGGAGGTGGATCGCCAAGCCATTCGGAAATAACAGTCCAGATAGTATCCGCTGACATGTTTTGCCTTAGAAGCTAATTGCATCAATAATTCTTCCATCCTTTCTGGTGATAGCTTTTCGGGCTTGGCTCTATCAGCTGCATTCTTTCTGGATTGCTTCAGTAATTTACTTAATAATTCATCATAGGTAGGTACTTAAGCAAAATCAGGTGCGGATAATCGAGTATTTGTTCCAGAAGACGCCGTAAATACTTCCATGTAGGGAATGCAGATCACGCAGGAGCAATTATCTGCCTTCCACAAACACTCAATTATCCTTAAGTACCTACGTATGAATAATTCATTCATTTATGGCCTTCAATAACTTGGTTAACTCAATTTATAAGGTATCCCAAAAGTCATAACAAAACTTAATAACCAATACAGCTACAAGAATATAGACAAAACCCAAGTCCAAGATAAAGTCAGGCATATTAAATTTTCATCAATTTTAAAAAAGGCTGTATCTGATTTGTTAACATAATCGATAAGATGTTGCTCTCTTGCCCGCCATCTCACTGCATTAGCAATCGTGATTTTTCTTTCGGAAACTTTAGTAATGATATCAACAATAAGTTGTGCTTTCGAGTCCATGACGATCAGCCTCTGAGCTCCCTAATTATTCAAAAAGAATAGTTAGGGAATCTCAAAAAAGTGAATCCGTCAATTTCCCCTGGTATTTCGATTACGACAAAGTCGCCTGGTAGTTATGATACGACAAAATCGCTTGGTGTTAACACATTAACGTGTATTGACTCAGGCTTGATATGACATCTTCATTTTGAGGTTACGATAAAATCTTACAATTAGTCTGTTTTGTGATGATTAAAGTCATTTCAGTAATCTGACTAGAATTCTCGAGTTAGCTCAAACCGGTCATTGCAGATAGGGGTAAATGGACTAATCTATTACCTGGTGTTCAGCATAAAGGGACATTCGGTAAAACAGAGATAAATTTTAATTAATGTAATTTAATAGTAACTATTCAGCGTAATTTTGAAAACGTTACGTATTCTAGTGATGGTGAACAGGACCAAAAAAATCTACATTTTATGACCAGACTACAATTTTCTAAATTTGCGAATAAGTGATATCTCGTCTCGTTACGGGGATAATTCTGTCTATATTTGAAGGTTCTTAATCAACAAACTGAGTCGATTTTTGATTTATAGATTGAAAAACGTCATTTAATTTCCTATCCTTAAAAAGTTTCAAAAAGGGTAAGCTGACCTTTTCTGACGAGGACGGCCAGATTCGCGTGGAGCCCAAAGGGCTGTTGCGGCTAAAGCTGACCGCCACCCGGAAGGATAACCAGCAACAGAACAGCGTCCGCATCAGCTGTCAGGTGGATGGCAAGCCGAAAAAGAAACAGAAAATTTTGACAGTGAGCTTGAATCTTTACATTTGAATTAAATTTCGTGACCGCCCTGTTGAAAACCTGGTCCGCAAATACTCGCAAATAGCAATGGTTCAATATTTGCGTTCATTTGCGGACCAATAATCAAAGAGAGCCTGAAGCTAAGCCTCGTTAGCCAAATTCGGAGTAATAACTTGAAACACAAAAAACGCCTGATACTGGTTTCAGGCCAAAAAGGCGGGGTGGGCAAGTCCACCTTTTGCCGCATCCTGCTGGACAGTCTGCGCCGACGCGGCAGGAGTGTGGGTGCCTTCGACGGCGACGGGGCGGTAGGGCACCTGTTACAATACTACGGGACCAAGCGCAACGGCCAGTTGGAGTTGGAGCAGAGCCCGCTGGTCGGGGTGGGCCACTACGACCTGAAGGATCGGCGCAGCCGGGAGCAACTGCTGGAATCCCTGCACGTGGATGCCTCGGTGCTGCTGCACGATCTGCCGGCGGGCGCCCTCG
Organism: uncultured Gammaproteobacteria bacterium; assembly: GCA_963836005.1. Lineage (GTDB taxonomy): Bacteria > Pseudomonadota > Gammaproteobacteria > GRL18 > GRL18 > CAWIHS01. The sequence goes on from CAWIHS010000001.1 coordinate 390,740, forward strand.
GTTCCATCCAAGAGGCGGTGGACGTGACCGGGCAGAGCGCCATGGCCCTGGTGGATGCGGCCAAGCAGATGGGTTATTCCACCACGGTGGTGATTGTCATCAATACCGACCAGGCCTCCGCCCGTGCCGTGACCAATACCATCGAGAGCTTTGGCGAGAAAGCCAAGTACGTCATCGTAAAAAACCTCAATGGCTGCACCCTGGATGATTTTATTGTTTACGATGGTTTTGAAAACGCCGTGGGCGGGCGTGCAGGCGGCAACGCGGTGCTGGCGGCGCGCAAAGCCAAGGCCACTGAGTTGGTGATGCCGGAGGTGTACCGTACCACTGCAGTGAAAATCGACCTCTGGTCCCTGCAGTTCAGCCATGCGGCGAGTGACCAGCGCATGCATATTCAGGATAAGACCCGCATCGGCCAATGGATACGCTTGATGGATGCTGAAATCGACAAGGCCGGAAAAGCCCTGGGGGTATAAGTTGGAGGATTGGGAGCAGGAACTGACCAAACTGAAACCGGAACTGGCCCAGCAAATACGCACCGCGACGGCGCGGGCGGGTCTGCAGGCCCATGACCCGGCGGCACGCATGATCGGTGAGATGTGGGTGGCGGTGGCGGCCCTGCGCGACGAGCGCAGGCAGTTGCAGCAGAAGCTGGACGGGATGCGCCAGGAGGTGCGCAACAATCAACGCTATCTGCAATTGATATTGGCTCTGCTGACGGTATTGTTGCTGTTGATCATGAGCGGATGGTTGTGTTGATGAAAAAGTTATCGGACAAGCCGGATTTTGACGACCCCATCAGTATATAAGGCTGCTTACACATTATTACCAATACTGGCGTCGCGGCCTATTGGCACGCTAGGCCTATAATTTTCAACTTTATATCTTCAAGGACAGGATGTCCACTTTACAAGACAAGGAATGTTCGAATGCCTGATACATCCTCTTTTGCCTCAGATAAAGCCTCTCGATTTTTTGATAACTATCTAAACGGTCTGCTCAAATCATCTATTCCTGAAAAACAGAGCGAGTAATTTATGTTGTCTTTTTTTACAACAACATTAGAGTTCGACCTAACTGGTCATTGCCAGAAAATTCATCATCAGGCCGTTCAATCAACAATCATCATCTGCTTCTAACTCTCCATTATCCTTTTCCTTCACCGAATTAATAAACATCATATGCTCAATGCGGTCAAAGTTTTTATCCAGTGCCTTAACCCCATCATATTGCTTCTTAAGCAGTAAACACCACTGAGGCGGTCTTTTTTATGGCTGGTTTCCAGACGTTTAAACGTAATGGCCGTGGCATATTGTTTTTCTTCATCAGTGCTGACATTAATGTCATAATCTTGTGCGACACGACTATTTTTTTGTTTGATACGGCCAATGCTTTCCAGTATTTTTTCGTAACGTTTGGTACAGCCTTTTTTGGATAAGCCCTGGTGTAGTTTGACTAAGGCCTCTTCAAATCGTTGGTGGAAGCGACTGCGGATCGCCCGCATCTTTTTTCTCACGATCTTCAGAGTGGCAGTAAAGGTAGACTTCTTCATTGTCTGTGTCATCTATTCGTTTGGCGATAATTTTATGCCCTGGCTCCTCTTTAATATACACTGCACCTTCGGACTCTTTGGGGTTTTCTTTGTGACGTTCACGGCTCACGACAAGGTACTGGAAACCATTGTCGACTAACCAGTCAATATTGTCCTGTGAAGCAATACCCGCATCTAAAACGATGATCGGGGACTGCTCTGAGCCTTTATTGAGGCCTTCAATCATTGCTTTTAATGTTTTAGGCTCACTGGCATTGCCATTAAATATCCGGCTGTTGACCGGAAAGCCTTCGCCGCCTAAGACTAATCCCAGGGTCACCAGACGGCAATCATTGCGCTTTTCTTTAGAGCGCCCAAATTCCGCTTTGGGGTTGCCGGCACAGGTGCCTTCAAAATAGGTATTGGTTAAGTCATAGAGAATAATCGTGGAGTTCAGACTGAATAGACCGTTTTCCTGAGCAGACAAATGCGCCTCAAGCGCTGACTGTGAGGCGAGGAGTTGATCGGCCACAGTATAAAGACGTGTGAGTGAGGTGGTTTCATAATCATGTTCCAGAAGCTCACCTAAAGCGGATTGTGTTTGTAACCATTGAAGCGTGGCCAACTCACTGCCAGGCGCTATCATGCGCCCAATGATATTGCCCAGTGCCGCCACTTTATCCGGACCATTAAAGCCCAGCTCTGTTAGTTTTTGATCCAGTTGCAGTTGTTTCATTGCATGAAAGGCCAGGCTTTCAATGCCAATGCTTCGTGGGGTCAAGGCTTCTATTTCATTGACATCAATGGTCTCAAAATGATGGGGGTCTCAATGGATTGCAGCGAGCTTGTATTGCTGCTGCCGGGCATGGATTGTTTCTGGATGATCAGAGTACAATAGCGTTGTGCCGCTTTTTCAAGCGTTTCATCAAGCTCTGATTGTAAATCGAACAAGTCTGTTTGTTCATTGTCCCCACTGTGTAATAGTTGCTCTATGCGGCTGGTCAGGGCAGACCAGTGGCAAGGGTCAATATCAAAATGTTTGCCCAGGTTCAACAATGTTTTTTGTTTTACTTTATTGCCATCCCGGATAGATTCAACGATGCGGTAGGAATAATAGGCTTCACCCTGTTTGGAATTCTTAATTTTTGTTTTGCGGATGTACATGGGAGGATCATGTACGGTTTGGGAGTGAGAGTCAATAGATAAAGTGCTTTTTATGGCACTACATTACAAATTAAAATTGTTATCTAATTGATATTTAACAAAATAATATTTTTGATCGCGACTTTTTTTGCCAAAATAGGTGGTTTTTCTCCATAAAGTCACGAAGATGGGTTAATAAGAAGGCAAAGGCCCACTTTTTCCACGACAGGTTCTAGCCTGTTTTATTTTCTGTGTCTTGCAAGGTACTTGCGGGTACGCTGATCGATATGACTTATGTGCTCATCATCACCCAGAAACTTAGCCCAATCTTGAGGGTCGTTAGTCATAACATCTGAATAGTCTAGCTGTTGCATTTTATTCTCCTGAAACTTAAAAAATAATGTTAGTGGCTGTAGTCACCACGCATTTTTAACTGACAGGAATAGCATATCATCTGTTTTTTAATGAATTTATTGAGGGTCAGGTTGACAGGCATAAACAAAAATGCAAAACCGAAGATTTTACGGTTATGCACTTTTAGAATTAAGCATTCAGATTTTTAATATATGCTCTAACGCACTTTGTCACTGTTGGTTTTTTAGCGGGTAATTTATGCGGGTATGGCTTATAAAAGTGAGCGGTGAACTGATCCCAAATTATATGCGCTGCATCAGGGGCGGTATCATCTTTACCAACATGGTGTTTCTTGCACAGCTCAACTGCTTTATTCTGCCAGCTGGCTGCTTTCCGTTGCTTGGCCGCAGTAGCCCGCTTTGTACTTTTAGCTTTACTAATCGTCTCATTCAGTGCTTTTGTATTATCATTATGTTCTTTTAGCCATGCTTCACGAATATTGTCCGCTTTGAAATGGGTTTTGGCAAACTGCAAAAACAAACATAGTGCCGCTGCTGGGTATTCGTCATCAGGGTCCTCCGGATAGCGCACTTCAAACTCTTTGAATATATCGTCTAAATGTTCAACTGCAGTATCGCGATCCCGGACTAATTCATCAATCCATTCAAACTCATTGGTTTGTTCTGGGACTGGATTGTCTGATTTGAAACCGCTATCTCGAATTGCATCAAATAAACCTTTCATAATTACTCACACAGGTATGTCCTCAGGTCGTGGAACCTGAATTCGCTGATATTCGCCTTGTTTAGCGAAGCCAGCCACTGTTTTTTAAACTCAAATGTTTTATTGGCATTATGAACCTGCCTCAAATATTAAGCCGGTAAAACGCCTGAAACGGGCTAATTCAGCCATGACATTTGCAGTCAATGGCAATACCCGACTGTAGCCGTTTTTTGAATAGGCAATGTAGGCAGATCTATCTTTGAATGAAATAGACGCCCAGGTGAGTGCAAGTAATTCACTTTTCCTGGCCCCAGTGGTGAGTGCCAGCAGCGTCAGCAAATATAACTTGTCCCAGCTCTGGTTTTTACAGGCGGATAATAATGCGGTTTGTTCTGATTCAGAAAGATAGCGTTCACGGCCTTTTGGCTCTGGCCGGTTAGAAATGCCCCTGTGGGGGTGATAATTAACATGGTAGATTTCACTGATCCACTTACATAAAGTGCCGAAATCGGCCTTATAGCCGTTTTTTGTAGCATTACTGACATTCAGTTTATTCCAGGTCTGGCTGAATATACGCCGATCTATCTGGGTCAGCTTGTATTTACCAAGATGTGCGTTCCACCATGCAAGGCGTGACGCGATGCAGGTATCCTTCCCAGCAGGTATAAATTGTTCTATAGCTTGAGAGAGTTTTACAGTTTTGAGATCCGAACCATAAGTATCAAGCAATTCGCCATTGCCCTCAATCTTGCGGCCATAATCTCTGGCTAATGTTTTTGTGCGGAAGGTTTTGGAGATTTGTCCCTGAGGCGAACTGATATAAGCCCGATATGAGATTTTTCCAGTACGCTCAGAAACAATTTTTTTGATGTGCATAGTCTTCACCGATTGCGAAATTATTGCGAAAGTTAATGTCAGTTAAAAATGCGCAACGCTTACAGTGAAAATTACTATGTATTTCAGGTATTTATGGTGGGTGATAAAAGATTTGAACTTTTGACCCCCGCCTTGTAAGGGCGGTGCTCTGACCAGCTGAGCTAATCACCCAGAAAAACGCGATTTAGTTTACGGCTTCTTTCAATGCTTTTCCAGCTTTAAATGCAGGATTCTTAGATGCCTTGATTTCGATGCTTTCACCAGTACGTGGGTTTCTACCGGTACGTGCAGCTCTTTCTCTTACTTCAAAAGTACCAAAACCTATCAATGTAACCGGTTCATTATTAGCTAACGAATCAGTAATTGCCGCAACAGTTGCATCTAAGGCTTTTCCAGCTGCCGCTTTAGAAAGATCAGCGTTTTCAGCAATAGCATTGATTAATTCAGATTTATTCACAAAAGCTCCCCTTGTTGTTTTAATAATTTTATGACCAGATAATGATCATGTTTAGAAATTTATAAAATATTTTAATTATAAAATTTAAAAAATAAAACACTTGTTTGTCTAGTTAATTTTAGTATAAAAGTTTAAATCTTGAAAACTAATATATACGTCTGAACCCTTAATTACAAATGGTTTAGTCGCTATTGAAGCAAAATTTATGGGTAAAATCTACTAAATTAGAAATAAAATTCAAATTTATTCTATTAATGATCAATAACTAGATTTAGCTCAAATTTAACGATCTTTCAGCTAAATTATAGGTCAGTCATAATTTTCTTTATAAACAGAATCTTAACCAGGTTAATTTAAAAAAATAATAACAACAGCATTTAACTTAATATATTTGAACTTGATGCCAGAATATTATTTTTAGTTTCTTGCTCTAGAAATAAATTAATCACAAACCTTACCCGCAGGTCAAAATTGACTTCTTGAAGGTAAATAAAATTGAATTAATTGCGATAATATAAATTTAATTTCTGCAGAAATTTGATGATAATCATTTTTTTACCAAAAGCTCTAAAAGTGAATTTTACTGGTATGAAACAATAGATGACTCCTTCCCTGTTCAGGAAGGAGCATCGGTTGACCTTGTTCAATGAGGTCGAATGGAACTACTTTTTTTCGCGCTGCTTACTTTGCTTCGCGAAGGTGATTTTTTTTTCGCCGGCGAAGGCATATGCTCAAGAGCAATCTGCAATACCTCATCGATCCATTGTACCGGTATGATATCGAGTTTTTGAACAATATTTTTGGGCAATTCAGTCAGGTCCTTTTCATTTTCAGAAGGAATAATAACTGTTTTAATTCCGCTTCTAAGTGCCGCCAGCAGTTTTTCTTTCAAACCACCAATCGGTAAAACTTCTCCTCGCAGCGTAATTTCACCCGTCATGGCAACATCTGACTTAACCGGGATTTCAGTCAACGCAGAGACAAGCGCGGTACACATACCAATACCCGCACTCGGTCCATCTTTAGGGATAGCGCCTTCAGGTACATGGATATGGATGTCTTTTGACTCATAGACACTGTGATCAATGCCCAGTACGTCAGAACGGCTTCTCACGACCGACATGGCGGCCTGAATAGACTCCTTCATTACATCACCTAATTGACCGGTTACGCTATTTTTTCCCTTGCCAGGCATTACAGCGGTTTCAATGGTAAGAATTTCTCCGCCGACTTCTGTCCAGGCCAGTCCCGTTACCTGACCAATCTGGTTATCCTGCTCTACACTGCCGTAACGAAAACGTCTGACTCCCAGATATTTTTCAACATTACGACAGGTTATAGTCACCTTGCTGGTCTTTTTATCCAGCAGTATTTCCTTGACCACCTTTCGGCATATCTTGGCAATTTCACGCTCAATGCTTCTAACACCAGCCTCACGAGTATAATAACGAATAATGTCACGGATTGCCCCTTCACTGATATTCAGTTCCGGATCTTTTAAACCGTTATTCTTTTTCTGTTTTGGTACCAGGTAACGGATAGCAATATTCAGTTTCTCATCTTCTGTATAACCCGGGATCCTGATCACTTCCATTCGATCCAGTAATGGCCCGGGAATATTCATACTATTGGAAGTGGCAACAAACATCACTTCAGACAGATCATAATCTACCTCCATATAATGATCATTGAAGGTGTTATTCTGCTCCGGATCCAGGACTTCCAGCAGTGCTGATGAAGGATCGCCACGCATATCCATAGCCATTTTGTCAATCTCATCGAGTAAATACAGAGGATTTTTGACTTCTACCTTGGCCATATTCTGGATAATTTTACCCGGCATAGAGCCAATATAGGTCCGTCGATGCCCTCGTATCTCAGCTTCGTCTCTAACCCCTCCCAGTGACATACGGACAAATTTACGATTGGTTGCCCTTGCTATTGATTTACCCACAGAGGTTTTACCCACACCGGGTGGGCCCACCAGACAGAGAATAGGTCCTTTTAGTTTTTTCATGCGCTGTTGTACAGCAAGATATTCAAGGATCCTTTCTTTGACTTTTTCCAGACCATAATGATCTTCTTCAAGAATTTCTTCTGCTACGGCCAGATCATTTCTAATTTTAGAACGTTTTTTCCAGGGTACATTGGTTAACCATTCAAGGTAATTTCTGACCACTGAAGCCTCAGCAGACATCGGCGACATCATTTTCAATTTGGTCAGTTCTGCGAGACCCTTTTTCTTTGCTTCGACAGATAAGCCGGCATTATTAATTTTTTCTTCCAGCTCTTCCAGTTCATTAGGAACCTCATCAATATCATTGAGTTCCTTTTGAATCGCTTTCATCTGTTCATTGAGGTAATACTCGCGCTGGCTTTTTTCCATCTGTTGTTTGACACGCCCGCGAATACGTTTTTCAACCTGCAGAATATCAATTTCTGATTCCATTTGCGCCAGTAAATGTTCTAGCCGCAGACGTACATCATGTATTTCAAGAATTGACTGTTTCTCTTCAATTTTGAGCGGCATGTGCGCGGCAATTGTATCAGCCAGACGACTGGGATCCTCTATGCTTGATAATGATGACAAAATTTCCGGAGGTACCTTATCATTCATTTTGACATACTGGTCAAATTGATTCATGACGGTCCTGGTAAGAACATCAGCCTCGGCTGCTTCAATTTTGGTCGCTTCAAAAAGTGAGACCTGTGCAGAGAAATATTCATCCTGTTCCAGAAAATTAACCAGCTTGGCCCGTTCATCTCCTTCGACCAGAACTTTGACTGTACCATCAGGCAGTTTTAAAAGCCTGAGTATGGTGGCAATAGTTCCAACTTCATGAATATTATCTGGAGTGGGATCATCATCCGATGCATTCTTTTGTGCGATTAAAAGAATTTTTTTATCATCTTCCATGGCCGCTTCAAGGGCATTAATCGATTTTTCACGCCCTACATACAATGGAATAACCATGTGTGGATATACCACGACATCTCTAAGCGGCAAAACTGGATAGGTTTGCATTGAACCGGTTAACTCAGCAAGCTCTGTTTCTTTCCCCATTAAGGAGTACCTCTTGAATAATTTTTTAAATGCCTATTTATCCAGTAGAAAAGTATTTATCAAAAACCGGATCATAAAACATTTTATATCATAAACGATATGTTAAATATGGGAGTTATAGTTAAAATTTCAAGTAAATGGTGTTTATTAGCTTTAAGAAAAAAGGGGCTTAATAGCCCCTTTTTAAAATACCTGTATTGATTAACACTCAAGTGGAAGGATCATGCCTGGAATTATTCACCGGAAGCTTTCTTATCTTTTGTTTCATAGATCAACAGAGGTTCAGCTTCACCATTAATGACGTTTTCATCCAGCACTACTTTATTTACATCTTCAATTGAGGGTAACTCGTACATGGTTTCCAGCAGTGTTGACTCCAGTATGGAACGTAATCCTCGGGCACCGGTTTTTCTTTCCATGGCTTTTTGTGCAATAGCAATGAGCGCGTCTTCTCGCAATTCAAGTTCAGCGCCTTCCATTTGAATTAATTTGCTGTATTGCTTGCTTAATGCATTCTTGGGTTCAGTAAGAATTCTTACCAGCGCATCTTCATCGAGCTCTTTTAGCGTCGCTATGACAGGCAGACGGCCTACAAATTCAGGTATTAATCCATAACGAGTTAAGTCTTCGGATTGTATGTCATCCAGCATTTCACCTACAGATTTGCTTTCATCCTTGGATTTGACTTCAGCGCTAAAACCAATCCCGCCTTTTTCAGAACGTTCACGGATAATTTTATCCAGACCGGCAAATGCACCACCGCAGATAAACAGGATATTTGCGGTATTAACCTGTAAAAATTCCTGCTGGGGATGCTTTCTTCCGCCTTGCGGAGGGACTGAGGCAATGGTACCTTCGATTAACTTGAGTAATGCCTGCTGAACACCTTCACCTGATACATCACGAGTAATGGAAGGATTCTCAGACTTACGCGAGATCTTGTCAATTTCATCAATATAGACAATGCCCGTCTGTGCTTTTTCAACATCATAGTCACATTTTTGCAGCAACTTCTGAATTATGTTTTCTACATCTTCACCGACGTAACCTGCTTCAGTGAGAGTGGTCGCATCTGCAATCGTAAAGGGAACATCCAGCAGTCTGGCCAGGGTTTCTGCGAGCAATGTTTTTCCACAGCCGGTTGGGCCAATCAGCAAGATATTACTTTTTGATAATTCAACTCCGTCTTTTTTATTACCGCTTTCAAGTCGTTTATAGTGATTATAAACGGCAACAGAGAGAATTTTTTTGGCTTGAGCCTGACCAATAACATATTCATCGAGAATCGTATTGATTTCGCGAGGTGTAGGCAATTTCTTGCCTGTGACCGGACCGCCCTGCTCCTGTATCTCTTCACGAATAATGTCATTACAAAGCTCAACACATTCATCACAAATAAAAACAGATGGCCCAGCAATCAGTTTTCTAACTTCATGCTGACTCTTGCCACAAAAAGAGCAGTAAAGTAATTTACCGCTATCCTCATTATTTTGAGTATCATCACTCATAAAGGACCCCGTATCAGGAATAGAGTTTCCTGTATTTTAAACATAAATTTTACTCACCACAGATTAAAAATCCTGTAATTAACATATATAAGCTTTACGCAGGAATAAATCAATAGCTTGATATATTTAATAGTAAAAAAAGCTCTTTTACGGTAAAAATGAAGCTTTAAGTCAGAATTTTAGTACAGGAAGCGAAAAGCTCAATGGATCAGGAGTCAGTGATTTCCCTGTTGGCAATCAGCTGATCTACCAGGCCATATTCAACCGCCTGCTCAGCACTCATAAAATTATCCCGATCCGTATCATTGGCAATAACATCGAGATTCTGGCCGGTATGATGAGCCATTATTCGGTTTAATTTGTCCTTCAGAGTCAGAATTTCACGGGCATGAATTTCAATATCTGATGCCTGACCCTGAAATCCGCCTAAAGGCTGGTGGATCATCATGCGAGAATTCGGTAAACAATAGCGCTTGCCCTTAGCTCCGCCAGTTAACAGCAAAGCACCCATACTGGCTGCCTGACCTATACACATGGTGCTGACATCAGGTTTTATAAACTGCATGGTGTCATAAATAGACATACCTGCCGTTACCGATCCGCCTGGGGAATTGATATATAAATGAATATCTTTGTCCGGATTTTCAGATTCAAGGAAGAGTAATTGTGCCACAACCAGATTGGCCATATGATCCTCGACAGGCCCGACCAGAAAGATGACGCGTTCCTTTAATAATCTGGAATAAATATCATAAGAACGTTCTCCCCTGGCGGTTTGCTCTACGACCATCGGAACCAGCCCCAGGTCCACTGTCTCTACAGCACTTTTTATATTCTTTTTATCAAACATCAAGTTAGCCCTCAAGCTGTTTCAGTATCATCCTGATTTTGTTGCGGTTCAGGGTTCATAAACTCAGTGAAAGAATAGTCCTTTTGAGTCACATTAGCTTGATCAAATGCCCAATCAACGACTTTTTCTTCGAGAATAAACGATTCAATTTCTGACAGTTTATCTTTATGAGACATATAGTAATCCATTACTTCCTGTGGATTTTCGTAAGACTCAGCCATTTCACTGATTTTAGCTTTAATTTGCTCTTGTGTGGACTTGATTTCATTAGTTTTGACTATTTCTGATAATATCAATCCCAGAGCAACCCGTTTTTTTGCCTCTTGTTCAAATAAACTGGTATCAATCCCCTGTGCTGACTGAGCCTGGATCTGATATTGTGACTCCATCTGTTTGGCCATAGTTTTAGCTTCTTCGTCAATCAATGCTTTGGGTACATCAATATCATGGATAGCCAAAATGATGTCCATGACTGCATTTTTCTTCCTGGCAGCGATAGCCTTATCCAGCTCTATCTGCATATTTTTCCTGACTTCGTCACGGAAAGCGCCTTCACTCCCGTCAGTGATACCGAACAAGGTGAAAAACTCGTCATTTAATTCCGGTAATACAGGATTTTCAACGGCCTTTACAGAAATTGCAAATTGCACCGGCTTGCCTGCAACTTCATCAAAATGATATTTTTCTGGAAATGTCAGATCCAGAGTAATATTGTCACCTTCTTTGGCACCAATAAGGCCGTCTTCAAAACCTTTAATCATTTGTCCCTGACCAATAATCAGGGGTACATCAGCTCCATCACTACCTTTGAATGCTTCACCATCTATAGTTCCGGTAAAATCTACGACAACACGATCACCTTCCTCTGCTGGACGATCCGCTTTGACAAATTTTTGATTCTGTTTCCTAATATTTTCAATGGTGGAATCAATATCTTCTTCAGCAATACTCACACCCGGCTTTTCCAATGACTGATCTGTCATGGACTGAATGGTGATTTCAGGAAAAACTTCAAAAATAGCCTTGAATGCAACTATTTCACCATTTTCAGTATCCACTAATTCAATGAATGGCTGACCCGCAGGATTAATATTTTCTTTGACCAGAGCTTCATAGTAATTCTTTTGCAGGGCCTCATTTAACACCTCGCCATGTACCTGTTGTCCAAAACGCTGTTTGATCACAGAAAAAGGTATTTTACCCGGACGGAAACCGTTTAACTTGGCCGTTTTTGTTAATGACTGCAGACGTGACTGAATTTCGCCATCAATTGTTGATAGCGGAAATTCCACCACCATTTCCCTGGAAAGTCCTTCTTTTGTTTCTACTGAAACCTGCATTTTGTTTCCTCGTCACCAAAATAAATTAAAATAAACAGCGCATTATACAAGATAACCCGCTCAATAAAGTAGTTTTTTTTACAGAAAATCAGGATTTAATTCGCGAACCTTCGGAAATGACCGCGTTCTATGCATAACAGGGTGTTGTGAGTAAATTAAAGTACCCAAAAGACAGGTTTTTGAATGGTGCGGATGGAGAGACTCGAACTCTCACGCCTCTCGGCACCAGAACCTAAATCTGGCGTGTATACCAATTTCACCACATCCGCATATCAGGAAGAGTACAACAGCTCGTTGAATTTAAAACTGGGGTGAACGAAGGGGATCGAACCCTCGACCGCAGGAGCCACAATCCTGAGCTCTACCAACTGAGCTACGCTCACCATAAAAAATGAAATCATACCAGGAAGATGGTACGCCCGGCAGGATTCGAACCTGCTACCCTCGGCTTAGAAGGCCGATGCTCTATCCAGATGAGCTACGGGCGCAGAATCAATAGCTACATTTACATATAAAATATCAATAACTTAAATTTGATATCTATCAATATGAAATTTAAAAATTGGTCGGGGTAGAGAGATTCGAACTCCCGACATCTTGCTCCCAAAGCAAGCGCGCTACCAGACTGCGCTATACCCCGAACTCTTGATCTAGCTGCTCTTGTGGCGAAAAACAGTTACTAATCACCAAGTGGTGCGTATATTAATGAGTTTACCCCCCTATTGCAAGTATTTTTTAAAAAAATCCCGCAACAATTTTTTAGCCATTGAAATTTTTTTAGCCATCGAAAAATGAACAAAAAGGTAAAGTTTTCAATGGATTTTATAAGTAAACTAAACAAATGTCATATCGAAAGCGTAAAAGTTTTTTCTCTTAAATTTTCTTTTCACTGTAATAAAAAAGAACAAACGATTATTAATTTCTATAAATACGCAAAATTAGGTAGAATAGCCCGGCATTAAAACTTGAATATTTGTAACCATCCTTTATAAAGATGAGCAAAAATGACTGCACAGATAATTGACGGAAAATCCATCGCCCATGAGATAAAAGAACACCTCCGGGAACGTGTTGAACAACGCAGGATGATGGGATTGAGGATTCCCGGTCTGGCAGTAATAAAAGTGGGTAATGATCCTGCGTCAGAAGTTTATGTACGCAATAAACGCAATGCCTGTGAACAGGTAGGGATAAAATCTGTTGCCCATGATTTACCCGCTAGCGCCAGTCAGGAAGAATTATTACAGCTTATTGACCGGCTTAATGAAGATCAGTCTATTGACGGTATTTTGGTGCAATTACCAGTACCGGAACAGATCAACCCGGTGACCATTATCGAACGTATTCATCCCGACAAAGATGTCGATGGATTTCATCCCTATAATGTTGGACGTCTTGCTCTAAGAATACCTGTATTAAGACCCTGCACACCCAGAGGCGTGATAACTCTACTGGAAAGTACCGGAGTAACGATCAAAGGACTGCATGCAGTCATTGTCGGAGCTTCCAATATTGTTGGACGTCCCATGGGGCTTGAACTGCTGCTGGCCGGCTGTACGGTAACTACATGCCATCGTTTCACCAGGGATCTGAAATGGCATGTCGCTGTCGCTGATATCCTCATCGTAGCCGTTGGAAAACCAGGCATTGTTGATAGCAACTGGATCAAAGAAGGCGCTATTGTCATTGATGTAGGCATCAATCGTCTGGATAATGGCAAACTGGCGGGAGATCTCAATTTTGATCAGGCGAGTGAGCGGGCTGGATATATCACTCCTGTCCCGGGAGGTGTTGGACCCATGACGGTGGCGACTCTGCTGCAAAATACCGTTGATGCGGCCGATGAACTGCATAAATAGGATGTGCATAAAAGCTTGCGGATTCAACCACTTCCAAGGCGGAGTCCTATCACCCACACCGCGGCAATACCCCCACTAAAAAAAGTCAGCAATGAGCCTGTCGAATACCAGCGATATTTTTCTGCAATGGTATCCTGAGATTCTACGCTAATGACATAGGGTCTCTTGCTGTCTGATGGCCTGGACATCATGTGGATTTCCGGCTGGATCAGTCGTCCTGCAAAGCTTTTTTCTACATTTTGCTCAGCTGCCGTTCTTGCCGTCTCCCATTCCTGAACATCTATTTCCCCATCATTATTATGATCAAAACGAGCCAGCAGCATCTGCGGCCGCTTTTTCCAGCTTGCGAGTAATTCTCTGACTTCAGCGGATTTATCTACAGTATCATTTTGTCCGCCCACCGATTTGAACTGGCCAATGACATAGAGTTCCTCGTCCAGGCCGATACGCTTTTCAGTATAGCGGTAATGACCTGATGAGAGCAGAGACGTGCTCATGCCCAGGTTGCCCTGTTCTGGATAGCGGGCCGTTCCAAACCAGGTTCTGGAAAAAGACGGTTTTATCGTGGCCCCTTCAGGATCGATCACACAAATGCCGCTGTCATCCTGCAGCAGAAAAAGGTTATCACTGATCCCTGATTCGACTTTTTTCCAATCGGTCTTCTGTAAACTATGATCATGACCGGCATTGGTCCGTTGTTCAATTTTATAGCTGTACCACAGACACTGCATTTTTGTCAGGGGCGAGACGATGGGCATTCCCTGCATCAAACGCCCCCTGCCTTCCAGTTCAATATAACCCTGGTGTGCAGAACGTATTTTTGATGTGGGTGTATCTTCAATGATGCGGTAACGGTGGTAATTTCTGAAAATACTGTACAAACTGGCAAGACTGATGGCCAATAAGACACAGAGTAAAATACCTATGGGTATATTATCTGCCGAGATGATTTGCTGTTGCAGAGATTCGAGCATTAGTCAGATGAATAGATTAAATTATTTTCTAACCACTCAGTGTATCTGTAATACGGCACTGAGTGCTTGCAGTCAGAATACTAACTAAATAAGGCCTTCATATCGATATCTGTGATCTCTTGCTGATCAAATTCCAGCAACTCCTGCTGTTTAAAATTAAACAGACGGGCAATGATAATATCCGGAAATTGTTCGATACGAACATTGTTAATATTGACGCTATCATTATAAAATTCACGGCGATCAGCAATAGCATTTTCCAGGCCGCTTATACGCGACTGTAAATGCTGGAAATTTTCATTGGCTTTTAATTCCGGATATGCTTCTGCAACAGCGAATAAATTACCCAGCCCCAGTCTTAACTGACTTTCTGCCATGCCCAATGCGCCGACATCTCCCTCTTCACGTGCTTTGGAAACGCCTGAACGAGCGGCAATGATCTTTTCCAGTGCTGAACCTTCATAGTCCATATATTGTTTGCACACCTCAACCAGCTTGGGCAGCTCATCATGACGCTGTTTGAGCAGCACATCGATATTTGACCAGGCTTGTGAAACATTGTGCTTGATACGAACCAGATTGTTATAAATATTGATAAAATATACAACGGCAAGCAGAATTATGCCTAAAAGTATAAAGAGTCCTATGTTCATTCTAGCCTCAAAGAAAGGTTATCATTTTATGTGCACACAAGATAACAGATAACTGTTTGCAATTCTAAGACACTCAACACATTTAAATAAGGAAACTGTGAATAAGCTGCCCAGGATGCCAAGGCCATTAGGAGTCCCAGTACGGGCGATAGTTTTTATGCCAGGCAAAGCATACCGTGTGAACCCCTGCAATGAAATATTGACCGAAAAAGCAATATTTAAATTAACTATACGCCTGCTGTAATAACCAAAAAAAACCGGTTAAAACCGGCTTTTTTGTATATTAACTGCAACATTCTCAGGTTTTAAAGCATATGCCCCAGTTTGCCCGCTTTAGTTGAAAGGTAAGTTGAATTATGCGGATTTTCACCATGCTTCCACGGCAGACGTTCAACAATTTCCAATCCATGCTTTACCAGGGCAGTCACTTTTCGCGGATTATTGGTCATAATACGCAATTTTTTAACTTTCAGATATTCAAGCATATCACTAGCGATATCATATTCACGCAGATCAGCATCAAAACCTAACTGCTCATTGGCCTCAACCGTGTCTGCCCCCCCATCCTGCAGGTGATAGGCTTTAATTTTATTGATCAGGCCTATACCTCGTCCTTCCTGACGAAGATAAAGCAGTATACCGCGACCTTCTTTAGCGATCCGCTTTAAAGCCTCTTCAAGCTGCGGTCCGCAGTCACAGCGCATACTGAACAATGCGTCACCGGTCAGACATTCCGAATGCATACGTATCACCACAGGCTCGCCATTGGAAACATCACCTAAAACCAGCGCTACGTGATCTTGCTTAGTCTGATCATCTTCAAAACCATAGAGTGTAAACTCTGCAAATTGAGTAGGTAGTTTTGCTGATTCAACAAACTTTAATGCCACTCTGACTCCCCTTTTTCTTTGGTCAATAGAGTTAAGGCTAATTCGCTATTTTAGCATTTTCTAAAACAGTTTGAAAAGCAAGATTAAAGATTCATTGATAAAATATAAGCTATCGTTGATATTTACAGGGATTTTGAGCTATGTCTTAAATGAGACTAATGCTTTAAAATTAAAACAGTGACTTTGTCAGGATCAGGCGAAAAAATTCGTTCCCACATCGAAAAAAGCCCCTGCAGGTATGATGATATTCGCCCTTAATATCAAACTTTAGCATAAATTATACGCAGCAGTGTGCGTGGAGAGAAACGATGAAAGCAGTTCTTATGACAGACACAGGCGATGTAGACGTTCTGACGTATCAGGATGTTAAAGATCCGCAAATAAAGTCAGATACACAGGTTAAAATCGCCATCAAGGCGGCCGGCGTCAATCCTGTTGATACCAAAATACGCCAGCGCGGCGTCTTCTTTCCTGATGCACTGCCGGCGATTATTGGTTGTGATGGCGCTGGAGAAATCCTTGCAGTGGGCTCCGGAGTAACGCAATTCACAGCTGGGGATGAAGTCTGGTTCTGTCATGGCGGACTCGGCAAAGAGCCGGGGAATTATGCCCAGCAAACCGTTATCGAAGCCGCAGAAGTTGCCCTGAAACCGCACAACCTGAGTTTTACTCAGGCTGCTGCAGCACCGCTGGTATTAATTACCGCCTGGGAAGCGCTGTATGATCGCGCAATGCTGCGTGACAATGAATCTGTGTTAATCCATGCAGGTGCCGGCGGCGTTGGGCATGTTGCCATTCAGCTGGCAAAACTGGCTGGCGCAACTGTTTACACCACCGTCGGAGACGATGAAAAAGCAGCCCTGGTTAAAACCCTGGGCGCGGATGAGGTGATCAATTATAAGCAGGAAAATTTTGTCGACAGCATTATGCAATTAACGGATCATCGAGGGGTAGATATTGTCTTTGATACTGTCGGCGGGGATGTCTTTACCCAAAGCCTTGAAGCGATTGCACATTATGGATCACTGGTCACTCTGCTGGATCCTGGCAATGTCAGTCTGAAGACGGCGCGTAATAAAAACATCAGTCTCCATTTTGAACTGATGCTGACCCCCATGCTCAATGATCTGCCTGCAGCAAGAAACCATCAAATGCTTATCCTTGAGCGCTGCAAGCATTATATTGAAACAGGAAAGTTACATCTCAATATAGCCAGGAGCTTCCCCCTGGCCGAAGCAGCCAGTGCGCATCAGTTAATTGAACAAGGACATACATCAGGTAAGATTGTGTTAATCCCCTGATTAATAAGAGATTAATTGTTATTTTTTTTACATTTTATAAAACTACATTCAGTAATCTAAGGTTCATGCCCTTTTTTTTAACAGATATAAACACTTGCTTTTTGTAGGATTAATACTTATTATTAAATTATCTTAATAATTCTAAACTTGTTTATTTAAGGATACAATCTATATACTCCCCACTGTCAAGCTGTCTTGGGTATTTCCTGCTAATAAAATAGGCGATAATTTTTAGGTAATGTAGTTTTTAGACATTACCACAAGTAAAGTTTTGCAAAAGGATATCATGGATAATACTACTATCTGCTGGGTTGACCTGTCCGCTGGACAGCAAAAACCCAGTCGTGTTTTCGGCACTATTTCACTGAAATATCATTGCTACTACCTGAAACCTAACGATTTATTATTTTCCGAAATAGAAAAAATTCAACCCACGGTGCTTGTGTTTGCCTATGACTCACCTTCATCCGAGTGTCTTTCTCTGCTTCAGAAAACCAAGAGCAACTACCCCTCGATCCCTATATTAATGGTAACAAAGACCCATTCTGAAGCCCTGGCGATCTGGGCATTACGGACCCGGGTCTGGGACTACTTTGTCGAACCGGTATCTTTTACCGACTTCGATGATGCCATTATTAGAGTTTCCGGCTTAAAAGAGAAGAACAAACAGCGTAAAAGAGAAACGGTAACGAGGATCAACAGTAGCCCCTCCTTCAGAAATAAATCGGCCAGCAAGCAACTCATATTGAAAGCTGAAGCGTATATTCAGAAAAATTATCAAAAAGATCTGACGGCAGCCGGAGTGGCCGAACAGGTTGGAATGAGCAGTTCTCATTTTAGCCGTCATTTTAACAGCTTCACCGGAGAAAGTTTTTGCAATTACTTATGGTCGATTCGTTTCGATAAGGCCAAATCAATGCTTATCGATCCCGAGGTCTCCATCACCAGTGTCTGTTATGAGATTGGATGTACGATCCCGCCTATTTTGCAAAAAAATTTCGAGACGATGGAATTGATATCGCCCTCCGAATTCCAGGCCCAGCTAAAACGGACAGCAAGTTAATCATTACGATTGGAATCAGACTCACCTGCCTGCTCAAGTTGTGTGACTGGCGTAGTTTAATCCTCAGCGCTCTTTCTCAAAATATTTTCCTTACCATTAACCGTAAGAGTTATTCTATTTTTTCTGTTAAGGTCATTCTTATGGCGGAGAATGTCAATCATATATTTTTCTCTGAGATATAATAACCCCAGATAACAAAATTCAGGAGAATATTTTTTTTCCTGCAAACTTTGATATCTGTCGTTCTACATTATTACCAGCTCCTATCATTGTATTGTCTATTTGCAAAGAATTATCGGAAAAAACATTGTCTGATGGTAAGCGAAGTGTCTTTAGAATATTATTTATTTCGCGGTTTCAAGTAAAAATCTGACAAGCCTGGCTTAATTAATATTGTAGTATTTAGACATTGTTGGCAAGGATTGGTATATAACTGGATGGAAATGGATAATACTACTATCTGCTGGGTTGACCTGTCCGCTGGACAGCAAAAACCCAGTCGTGTATTCGGCACTATTTCACTGAAATACAATTGCTACTACCTGAAACCTAACGATTTATTATTTTCAGAAATAGCAAAAATTCAGCCCACGGTGCTTGTGTTTGCCTATGACTCACCCACGTCAGAGCATCTTTCTCTGCTTCAGAAAACCAAGAGCAACTACCCCTCGATCCCTATATTAATGGTTACAAAGACCCATTCTGAAGCCCTGGCGATCTGGGCATTACGGACCCGGGTCTGGGACTACTTTGTCGAACCGGTATCTTTTACCGACTTCGATGATGCCATTATTAGAGTTTCCGGCTTAAAAGAGAAGAACAGACAGCGTAAAAGAGAAACGGTAACGAGGATCAACAGTAGCCCCTCCTTCAGAAATAAATCGGCCAGCAAGCAACTCATATTGAAAGCCGAAACGTATATTCAGGAAAATTATCAAAAAGATCTGACGGCAGCCGGAGTGGCCGAACAGGTTGGAATGAGCAGTTCTCATTTTAGCCGTCATTTTAACAGCTTCACTGGAGAAAGTTTTTGCAATTACTTATGGTCGATTCGGGTCGATAAGGCCAAATCAATGCTTATCGATCCCGAGGTCTCCATCACCAGTGTCTGTTATGAGGTTGGATGTGACGATCCCGCCTATTTTGCAAAAAAATTTCGAGAGATGGAATTGATATCGCCCTCCGAATTCCAGAGCACTCTAGCATTGACCAAAGAAAATTATTCAGCCTGATTTCTCATTAATAAATTTTCACACGGCTGATGCCACACAATCTATTCTTTTAAAGGGGTCAATAAAGGGATCAAATCTAACATTATACTATTAATAGTAAAGTAAAGGGGTCAAATCTAACATTATACTATTAATGATGATATTGTTTGATTTACCAATTTTTTTGTCCTCTTATCTTCTTTCATCCGTACCTTAAGTCGACTTATTGTCGTCGATACTGTCGCATATCTCGCCAGTCCAAAAAATTTAGCAATTTCTGCAAGCCTGTAACCTCCCATTTCCTGACATAGATACATGGCGACCCACCTGGGTATATTTTCCTGCCCCCTACCCCGGGTCGCTTTTAAAATAGAGCCCGGTGTGGCATCAAATTTTTCAGCTACCGCTGTAACAATTGTATCCACGGGTAAATTCGAAATATGCCGACTTTTTCGAGTGATCTCTTCATCATCACTTTTTATTGAATAAGCCCATTCTCTAAAACTATCACTCCCCAGAACGGTCATCATATTCTTTTTACCATAGAACTGTGCCAGTTCTTCATCAACTCCTTGCTCAACAAAAGATTGATATCCGCTATATCGATCAGGCTGATGATTAAACTGTTTTAGGATCTCATTTCGATTTAACCACTTTTGTGGAGCCATCCTATTTATATAAGATGGATAGCTTGACCACCGATAATCCGCTATAGCCTCGATTATATTGGCTTCAACTGGATTTTTATGGATGTACCGCGACAATTGGAGCTGATAACTGTCTTCTTCCCACGAGTATTGCTTTATACCGTCCTCTAAACAAAGCACCATCTGATTTTTTTAAGCGATTATAGCGCTGTGTATACACACCACCAATATGACGCATTGCCCGGGTTAGATTTCCCTGGGGTGTTTTTATTAATAAATGATAATGGTTTCCCATCAAACAATAGCATAATATTTCAATTCCAAACCTTTCGTGTGCTTCAAAGAGGCATTGCAAAAACGCTGCATAATATTCCTCGCCATGAAATATCAATTGATGATCCCTTCCACGGTTCATAACATGGTAGTAGGCATTTTCATATTCTATTCTTAGAGGTCTTGCCATAACTGCTGATGACGACTATGCGATTTATGGGTAACTTAACTATCTGTTTTTCTCCTTAGAGTTTATACAAGATCATGCTAAGTGTAAATAGTTAGACTTGACCCCTGTTATCGTGGTACCTACACCTTACTGATTGAATGAATATTGAAGTTTACTGCTTATTTATACATGTACTTGTATAAATAATATAAAGCTCTATAATTAAGACATGAAGAAAATAATTTTTGCTGGAAGATCCTTAGATACCATTAAAATTTTTCCAAATAAAGCAAGAAGAGAGGCGGGTTTTCAATTAGACAAGATTCAACAAGGTGAAAATCCAACTAATTGGAAACCCATGCCCAGTATTGGTTCTGGCGTTCAAGAAATAAGAATCAGTGAAAGTGAAGATATATATCGCATCATTTATCTCGCAAAATTTGAAGAGGCAGTCTATGTTTTACATGCCTTTCAGAAAAAGACATATAAAACCAGCAAGCCAGATCTCGAAACAGCCAGGAAATCCTACAAGAAAATTTTAGAGGAACGCAAACAATGAGTAACTTACAAAGTTTTAATAGTGTTTGGGACGCTCTGGAAGATGATCCCATTATTGCTGAAAATATGAAGCTCCGTTCAGCCCTGTTGATGGCCATCACAAAAAATATTAAAGCCAGAGATATCAATCAAAATGAGGTGGCTAAAATGTTACAAATTACCCAACCTAGAGTCAGTGCCTTAATGAAAGGGAAGATCGAGAATTTTCGTTTAGATACTTTGGTAAATCTCGCTCATAGACTGGGCTTACATGTCAATATGCAGATAGCAGCATAAACTCATCTCTTTACATCAAAGCTACAAGCCAAAGTACCTGGTCTTGCATTGTGTGATGCCGAATTTGAAGATGGTTAAGTAAATTTGTTCAGGTTTATGCTACATATTATTTTTTGCAATTACATCTCATTTGGTTGGTTCTATTCTTAGAGCATCGTTTTTGGGCTAAAAACTGGGGTTCTAAGCCAAAAAACGGATGCCTATTAGAACATTAACTTCACATAATCAATTAGTTAGCTTGGTCCGACACCCCATTCCATTGAATCTGCATAATATTCCTCGCCATGAAATATCAATTGATGATCCCTTCCACGGTTCATAACATGGTAGTAGGCATTTTCATATTCTATTCTTAGAGGTCTTGCCATAACTGCTGATGACGACTATGCGATTTATGGGTAACTTAACTATCTGTTTTTCTCCTTAGAGTTTATACAAGATTATGCTAAGTGTAAATAGTTAGACTGACCCCTATTTTCAGGATCAAATCGTCAATAATGATAGAAAATCCAGCAATTGATTGAATCTTTTCTGTTTATCTTTTTTGCACTCAGCTCAATACCATATTGGAGTTCTGCATAAACAATGCTAGAAATATGAATATCTTCAAACATCTGAAATTTTTTTAACACCGAATCGGGATGCTTTTTTTAGAATGTAAATGCAAATGTTTGTATCAAGCATAAACATTAAAGAAATCCCTTTCCTGAGGCTTATCATTATCTCTTTGTGCTAGATAATCATCATCGAATACACTGCGCCTTCATTAAAAAACTGCTTCCATGATGGTTTTTTCTCGCTTAGTAATAATTTTATTTCCAAGTCTTTGTATATAAACTTCTTTATTACCTTCAAAGCGGAACTCTTTAGGTAATCTGACAGCCTGACTCTGGCCATTCATGAATAACTGTGCGGTTATTGTAGACATGATACCCCCTTAATTAATATATACTTTATAATATGGATCAAACCAAACATAAGACCATAGCAGATCAAATACTGTAAATATGTAAGAAGTAAGCGTTAATTGCTTTTGCTCAGCATGTTTAAATATTCTTCATGGGCGGCCAATTCCGCTGCTGATGCTAGATGTACAAACACTTGCCCTTCTTCTGCATTGAGCCGCCTGATGGTTTCAGTACCACCCGTACCCGTCGCTGAATCATCCAGACTCAGGTGCGTCTGCCCTCCCGTCATTGCCAGATAGACATCCGCCAGAATTTCCGAGTCCAGCAATGCTCCATGCAGATCACGGTTACTATTATCAACACCGTATCGCTTACACAAAGCATCCAGTGTATTTCTTTGGCCAGGGTGTAATTCCCTGGCCATGGCTAAACTATCCAGCACAGAGCAATAATCATCAATCCTGCCGATTTTATTTTTCAGCAGCTTGAATTCGTGGTTAATAAATCCTACATCAAAAGGCGCATTGTGGATGATGAGTTCACCGCCCCGGACAAATTGCAGAAAATCATCGCAGATATCAGCAAATACAGGTTTATCTTCAAGAAATTCATTGGTAATGCCGTGGATTTCAATGGCCCCATCATCTACGATGCGTTCAGGATTAATATACTGATGATAGGTTTTTCCCGACAGTTTTCGATCAATCAGTTCCACACAGCCAATTTCTATGATCCGGTGCCCTTCCCGGGGTTCCAGTCCTGTCGTTTCTGTATCCAGTACGATTTGTCTCATATCACCTGCCTTATCATTCCTGTCTTATAATTGCTGTCTTAACTCATGCTTCATAACGCATCGATCCCCTGATTGGCCAGTTCATCTGCCCTTTCATTTTCAGGATGACCTGAATGGCCTTTAACCCAGTGCCAGCTTATGTTGTGCTTTTGATTTAATGCGTCCAGTTTTTTCCATAAATCAGCGTTTTTCACAGGTTGTTTACTGGACGTTTTCCAGTCACGTTTTTTCCAGTTACCCATCCATTCAGTGATACCTTTGCGCACATACTGGGAATCGGTGGTTAGAACCACTTCACAGGGACGCTTTAATTGTGACAAAGCTTCTATAGCCGCAGTCATTTCCATGCGATTATTGGTAGTTTCCATTTCACCGCCATAAAGTTCCTTGTCTCTATCTTTAAAGCGCATCAGGGCTCCCCAGCCTCCGCGACCTGGATTACCTCTGCAGGCACCATCGGTAAAAATGTATACGTTCTGATCGTTATCCATCGTGTTTTGATTGTGTTGAAATTCTATTGTTAGAAGGTAACTATGACCCGGTGTTAGTTTTTTTCGCTGCAAGAGTTGCGTTTTTATAACCCGCTGTAGGTTCCGCCACATCAGAGCCTATCAGGTTTTTACTGAACTTCCATTTTGGCCTGATTGGTGTCAGGGTTGACACTCTTTTGGTGGCAACAATCTGATAGGTCCCTGCTCTCATCGGCCAGATTCTGTTTCCCGCCTGTTCCATGAACTCTAACCTGGCCAACAGCCTGGCATTTTGCACCGGCGGCCGGTAAAAAGACTCATTCACGGCCTCGACATCAAAGCCGAGCAATTGCAGCCAGTCAGTCAAGCGTTTCTGAGAGATTAAATGACCGCAGGATGCTATTGGCACCTGTGTGCCGGAAACCAGTTGCCTGATTTCCGCGTATTTATGCCATAATCCCCATAAGCTAAAAGGATTGAATCCCAGAATAACCACTTTGCCTTCAGCCACCAGTATTCTCTCAGCCTCGCGCAATATCTGATGCGGATACGGCTCAAACTCAAGGGTATGAGGCAGTAACACCACATCAACTGAATCACTTTGCACTGATAGTGCTTCAAAAGAAGTCATTGAAGCCGCAAAGGTGCTGATATGTTGAATATTTAGTTCAGACTCAAAAACAAATTGATCAAGCGTTCTGGATTGAGTACCAAGATTTCCATACCCTAAACACCCCAACTGTACTAAATGATAACCAAACATCGAATCGAGCAACTGATCCAGGCTGGATTTTTCGGCCGAAAAAAGAGCCTGTCCCAACTCAGATTGATACCAGTGACGGGCCAGCAGCCAGGGATTTTCAGGATGCTTTCTTTTGCGTGGATTTTGGCCTGGTACCTTGTGAGAAAAGTTAATTTTGTCATGAAACAATTTATCATCAGGTTTATTCATATCACCAGCAGATTTATGTCATAATTACACGATGAAGACAGCACAAGTTACTTATGTTCCGGCCTTTGATGATAATTATATCTGGTTTATTCATGGTTTACCTGAAATACAGGCAGAAAAGCAGATCATTATCGTCGATCCCGGTGATGAAGATCCCGTTATAGAGGCCATTTTAACCCATAACTATGAGCCTCAGGCCATTTTTGTTACCCACCACCATGGTGATCATACCGGCGGTATTACAGAACTGGTCAAACGATATCAGCTCCCCGTCTATGGCCCCGCCGGAGAAAATATACCTGAAATCACCTGCCCACTGGCAGAACCGCAAACTATCACCATCCCATCAATGGGACTGGAATTCAAAATTCTGGATGTGCCCGGTCATACCAGAGGCCATATCGCTTATTATAATGATCGACAGCTTTTTATTGGCGATACGCTGTTTGCAGGCGGCTGCGGTCGTTTATTCGAAGGCACAGCCGAGCAAATGCACGATTCTCTAAGTAAGTTGCTCACTCTTTCAGATGAGACTTTAGTCTATTGTGCGCATGAATATACTGAGGCTAATTTAAATTTTGCCCTGCATGTCGAAGCGGAAAATCCCGTTTTACTCAAACGTATTGCAGACACCAGGCACTTGCGGAAACAGCAACGCCCTACCGTGCCCTCAGTGTTAAAACTGGAAAAACAAACCAACCCCTTTTTGCGTTTTGACCATCCTGCCGTTAAATCAGCTGCAGAAAAATTCTCCGGACATTCGCTAAACACTCCGGCAGAGGTCTTTAAAACGGTTAGATACTGGAAAGATACCCTGGATTAACAGACATCACAGATACACTTCTTCAGCAGATAAATTTCAGAGTCATACAAACTGCGGCCAGGCGTCAACATGGGCGCTATGCTGGACGTTGCCACAGGTGTCCTCACATCCTGATTAAATTGCTTTTAATTTCCTCACTGTCGCACATTTTGTGTATCATTTGCTCACTACCTGCAATAACGGCTGAAAACTCGTGTAAATCAGTCTTTTCTGTCAGAACCCCCTGAAATTAACTGATAGATGTGCTATAACTACTTGCCCAATTGATAGTTTTATTGTTTCATAGATAACAAGTAATTAATAACTGAACCATTATATAACTGTTGGCATTAGATATGTTCATACAAAAAAATAATCCAGCCCTGCTATTACTGTTATTTTTTTTCATTTTTTTAAACGGTTGTACCAGTTTATCTACCCAAAATGAAAACCGGCAAGTTTCCGGGACTGTGGATTTAAAATCTGCGTCGACTGAGTCCGGTGACAATGATCCAATCAGTGAACAAATCTCGATTAAAACTGTTCAGTCTGCAGCAGCTGAATTAAAAAACCAGAAACAGTCAAACAGCCTCTGGGATGAAATTCCAAAAACCTACCAATTATCCAAAATTTCAAATTCCCGCATAAAAAAACAGATTAAATGGCATATCAGACACCCTGAGCATATGGAGAAAATTTCAGCCAGGGCGACCCCTTATCTATTTCTGATTGTTGAAGAAGTTACAAAAAGGGGTATTCCCGGAGAGCTCGCTCTATTGCCTTTCATTGAAAGCTCTTTTAAACCCGATGCCTACTCCAGAAAAAGAGCGGCTGGTTTATGGCAATTTATTCCTGCTACAGGAAAACATTTTGGTTTAAAACAGACGTGGTGGTATGACGGCAGACGCGACGTGATTTTGTCAACCCATGCCGCACTCGATTATCTGCAGCAACTCAGCAAGTATTATAACAACGACTGGTTACTGGCTCTGGCTGCCTATAATGCCGGTATTGGAAATGTAAACAAGGCCATTAGAAAAAACAAAAAGTCAGGCAAGCCGGTAGATTACTGGTCACTGCCTTTACCCAGAGAAACCCGAAATTACGTACCCAAACTCCTGGCCACAGCAGATGTTATCAAAAATCATAAGCAGTATTATATTGCTCTTAGCCCCATAGCCAATAAGTCCTATCTTACCCGGGTAGATACAAGATCACAGATCGATTTAAATATCGTGTCTGAAATGACAGATATTGAAATTAAGCAACTGCATGCCTATAATCCTGGATTAAAACGTTGGGCCACTGATCCAGATGGACCGCATCATTTGCTCCTGCCCAATAGTAAAGCCGAGCAATTCAGGTTGAAACTGGCAACACTGGATGATAAAGATCGTGTCAAATGGACGCAGCACAAAGTAAAATCCGGTGACACTTTAAGCCGTATTGCCAAAAAATATCAGGTCTCCGTACAAGCCATAAAAAAATCAAACCAAATGAAAACCAGTCAGATTAGAGCTGGCAGATATCTGTTAATTCCAAGTTCTGGCAACATTTCGTTACCCGAGATACAACCGCTGGTATCATCCTCTTCAAATCGAGCTGGCAACAGCAAACTAAAATCTATTCAGCCTGGTGGAGGCACTTATACAGTACGAAAAGGAGATTCTTTCTGGCTTATAGCTAAAAAACACAAAATGTCGCATAAACGTCTGGCCGCTATGAATGGCCTGTCTTCCAGTGACACCCTTGCAGTGGGTCAAAAACTGATAATCGCACAGAGTAATAGACCTTCTGCCAAATTGCCGTTAAATAGTCCGGCTGATGACTCCGCAAAACAAATCACCTATTATAAAGTTCGCAAGGGTGATTCACTGTATGTTATTTCAAGACGCTTTAATGTTTCTGTCAACGAACTGAAACAATGGAATCAACTGGAACAAAAGAAATATATCAAACCCGGGCAAGAAATTCAGGTTTATGTTAGTGCCAGTAATCAGGCTATTTAACGAGCTTTTTAGCATAAATGATATTGCTTTGCATCCCTGACTGCCACACAATACCAGTGCTTGCCTGTAAGTCCAAGCAGCACTTTAGTTGATCTATTTCCCGAGTTGAGGTTGTTCTATTGTAAAGCACAATCCTTTACTTCATTCACTGATTCACTGTTTATCAAACAAGCTCTGACCACGTTTGCCTCGCCTATTAATTCCGTTAACACGTCAACAATCTGCTCATCCGTAATTTGCCTGTCTGACAAAGCTTTTTGTATTCTTTTTTTCAATGGTATATCCGTAATCGGCAGCTCATCGATACAGGCTTTTGTGTCCTTTTCAGTTCCCAGACAATTTTTCATACTTTGCAAATAGGCAATCTTTTGTTCAAATTGCGGGATCAATTGTTGCTTGAGCTGATCAAAATCAGTTTTTCTTAATTTGATATTAATATCTAACGCAAAACCATTGCTGACAGAGAAAAAAAACATGATGACAAATAAGAGCTTAGGCATTGGAAAAACACATCTTGTAATATTAACAGATGAAATGTTAGATAAATGGTAACTATTCAGCGTATTTTAGATTTATACGTAAATTCCTGGTGTCAAGGACGTTTTCAAAATTACGCTGAATAGTTACGATAAATGAAGAATAATTTTTGAAACTACTCAGCAAATCAAGCCGCAGGAAGGCTAACCATCAAAAAGTTACAAACATATAAAATTCAAAGACTTATATTTTTATTTTTGTAACTTAGAAGCGTATCTATAAGATCGTGCTTGCTGTCAGGTATTTATTGACCCATATGGATGGTGGGAATGCATGTGAGAGACAGGAGTCGAAATCGTCCATGCCAAAAACACTTGACCTACAGGAATGTAGGGCATGCAGATTATACAGGAGCAATTATCTGCCTTCCACAAAGACCTGATATCAAGCACTGAGTGCAATATTTCAAATACGTTGAGTAGTTACTGATTTTTTAGATACCGGGTATCTTATGCTTAAAAATGCAGGCAAAAAGGAGCATTAGCAGCCAATAATACAAATGCGCTACTCAATACTCTAATAGAATAGTCAACCAGCTATTGAAGAATGGAACTAATGCAGAATTTTATATTAAAAAGACGGAATACGCGCCAAAAATAATTGCAGCGGCAGTTAAAATAAAAATACCATACTCAAAAAACTTTATTAGCGTATTTGTCATAAATGATCACCGGTCACATTACAAATAAAATGAATTTAAATCAATTATACGATACCCAGTTGGTTATAATACTAAAAAACCTAGGGTATACCCTAGAATAGCAAATCAAAAAATCTTGTCAAGTAAATGTATCATATAATTGTTCAGGAACAATTATATGAATTTAATGATTGATGTGCTTCCCGGGATTTATTTTGAGCTTTGAGTCCATCATTTTCGGTTGACTGTTAGCCGCATCCGGGGCTGAATTTTGATCCGGGGTATTTATACCCAAAAAGCGTCCCAGCGCCTTAAATACGGCCTTGCTGCCCCTCCATAGTCTGGGTAATAGCCATATCATCAGGAGAATAAAGACTAGCAGGAAAATAATAAACAGAGTGGGATGATTAAGAGCTGTCCATAATCCTGCTATCACAGCCAGATCTTCACTTATAGACGCAGTCCAGTTGGTCACAGGCTCTGGAGACGTGTTTATCATGACACGTGTGCCTGATTTCATTGAGTGAGTTCCAAGTGCCAGTCCTCCACCTAAAATTCCTGCCGTGATAGCAGCAGATGAAGATATATCACCAACCGCTCCCGCGGCGAGAATAGCACCGGCAGGAACACGAACAAATGTATGTATCGCATCCCAGCCTGTATCCACGCCGGGAATCTTGTCAGTAAAAAACTCAATAAAATACATTAAACCTGCTGCACCAATAACCATGGGATCACTAAGCATCTGCAGTTCTGCAGGCAAGCTAATGTTTCCTGTCGCCCCCATAATGCCGAGCATTAATACAGTTGCATAGAGATTGATACCACTCGCCCATGCTGCACCCATACTCATCGCTATTAAGGCTATAACCTGGTCATACTCTCCCATGACTTTATCCTGTTAACTTTAATCTTGTAGAAACACTATTTATATATGGTTATGTAAGCCTGTTATTTCAACAAAAAAACCCGCACACCTTACGGTATCCGGGCTTTTTCAGTCATTATCAACGAAACTCAAATGGTTATATGATCGCGTTAATAGACTGAGCAGACTACATCAATGGAATCATTAGCAATGCGACAATGTTAATGATTTTTATCATTGGGTTAATAGCTGGGCCGGCAGTATCCTTGTACGGATCACCTACAGTATCACCCGTAACTGCGGCTTTATGAGCATCTGAACCTTTACCGCCAAAATTACCATCTTCAATATACTTTTTGGCATTATCCCAAGCACCGCCACCGGTGGTCATTGAAATAGCCACAAACAGACCCGTGACAATTGTACCAATAAGTACACCGCCTAAAGCTTCTTTCCCTAATATCAGTCCTACAGCTAGAGGAACCGCAATGGGCAAAATGGAAGGAATGATCATTTCTTTAATAGCTGCAACGGTTAACATATCTACAGCTTTTGAGTAATCAGGTTTTTGGGTTTTTCCATAATGCCGGGCATTTCTTTGAACTGACGGCGAACTTCTAAAACCACTGAACCTGCCGCGCGACCAACAGCTTCCATAGCCATGGAGGCAAAAAGGAATGGAACCAGTCCACCGATAAACAGACCAATCAGCACCATATGGTTCGATAAATCAAACGAAGTTTCAATACCACTGATAGCACTCAGGTTATGTGTGTAGTCAGCAAAGAGTACCAGTGCTGCAAGACCGGCAGAACCAATCGCATAACCTTTGGTAACCGCTTTAGTGGTGTTACCCACGGCATCCAGAGGATCTGTAATATTACGGATTTCTTCTGGCATATCAGCCATTTCTGCTATACCGCCGGCATTGTCAGTAATGGGTCCATAGGCATCAAGAGCCACAATGATTCCGGTCATAGACAACATAGAAGTAGCCGCAATTGCAATGCCGTACAGCCCGCCGAGTTCATGCGCGCCCCAGATACTGGCACACACCACTAAAACAGGTGCCGCTGTAGATTTCATTGAAACGCCCAGACCGGCAATAACATTGGTTCCGTCGCCGGTGACCGATGCTTCGGCTATATGCCTTACAGGACTATATTCCGTGGAAGTATAATATTCGGTGATGAGTACCATCGCAGCAGTTAGTACTAACCCAATCAGGGAAGCAAAGTACAAGTTAATCGAAGCAAATGACTGACCTCCAATCGCTATGGTATCACCCAGCATATAGGTGGTGACAGGATAAAAAGCAATAGCAGAAAGCACCGCTGCAACAATCAGTCCTTTATACAAGGCACCCATTACACTGCCGCCTTCTTTGAGTTTTACAAACATAACACCGACAATAGAGGCAAAGATGGAAACGCCGCCCAGAACCAGAGGATACAGAACCGCATTCATGCCTGCAGCAGTTACCATTAATGAACCCAATAACATGGTAGCAATAATGGTTACCGCATAAGTTTCAAACAGATCAGCGGCCATCCCGGCACAGTCACCGACATTATCACCGACATTATCAGCGATAACCGCCGGGTTGCGTGGATCATCTTCAGGAATTCCGGCTTCTACTTTACCCACAATATCTGCGCCCACATCTGCACCTTTGGTAAAGATACCACCGCCCAGTCGAGCAAAGATTGAGATTAATGAGCCACCGAAAGCCAGACCGACCAGTGCGTGTACAGCGTCCTGAACTGATACATCCATGGCTGTCAAAACAGCAAAATAACCAGCCACACCGATAAGCGCAAGACCCACCACCAGCATTCCGGTAATGGCGCCGCCACGAAAAGCAACCAGGAAAGCAGCTCCCATGCCCTGGTGTGCCGCCTGAGCTGTACGTGAGTTTGAGCGAACAGAAATATTCATGCCAATATAACCTGCCGCACCGGATAAAATGGCGCCAATCGAAAAACCAATAGCTGTCGGCCAGCCAATCTGAGAAAAACCAATTGCTAGAAATACAACGATTCCAACCATTGCAATGGTTTTATATTGTCGGTTCAGGTAAGCCTGGGCACCCTGCTGAATTGCTTGCGCAATCTCCAACATAATGTCACTTCCTGGAGATTGAGCCATAATCCACTTGATAGATATGATCCCATAAATGACAGCGGCGATACCGGCTGCAAGAGCAAAGAGAATTTCAACAGACATTTTTGTCCCCCGTTGATATATTTAATGATTGAATTCCAGAAGAATCCGCTTGAGAAATTTTGAGTTAAATCACATCAATAATAAATAAGCCATGCATAGTCTAAATAAATATTAAGTGAATGTTATTGATTAACATCAACCCAATATGTTTAATTGATATAAAAATCGAGAAAAAAGGGACTCATTAAATGAGTCCCTTTTACTTATACCTCAAATTCTGGTAGTTTTTTTGTCACACCTTTATTATCGAGAACGACATAGTCGGGCAGGCCGTTTTTGTAAGGAGGATAATCTTCACCTTCGATGAGGGGCAGAAGATACGCTTTGCATTTATCAGTAATACCGAATCCGTCTTCAGAAATGAAATCCATTGGCATCATCTTTTCAACATTGGCCACTTCAGATAATGGCGCTTTACCAATTTTCCATGCATAAGGGGAATCTGAGATACGATCGACGGTAGGCATAATAGCATTTTCACCCTGCAGTGCATATTCCACCGCTGCTTCACCTAATGCATAGGCCTGCTCAACATCTGATTTTGAAGACAAATGACGTGCAGCACGCTGCAGATAATCGGCCACCGCCCAGTGAAACTTATAGCCTAAAGCATCTTTAATAATATTGGCTACAACAGGCGCAGCTCCGCCTAATTGGGCATGGCCAAAAGAATCCCGGGTCCCCTGCTCTGCCAGAAACCTGCCATCAGGCCAGTGTACACCCTCAGAAACAACAATCGTGCAAAATCCGTATTCTTTGACTTTTTCATCTACTCTGGCAAGGAATTTGTCCTGATCAAATTCGACTTCAGGGAACAGGATGACCACCGGAATATTTTGAGCTTCAACCAGTCCGCCTGCAGCTGCAATCCAGCCTGCATGACGCCCCATCACTTCAATAACAAAAATCTTGGTAGACGTTTTGGCCATGGAACGGACATCGAAACTGGCTTCGAGTGTGGAGACTGCAATATATTTGGCAACAGAACCAAAACCCGGGCAGTTATCCGTGATGGGTAAATCGTTATCAACCGTTTTAGGTACATGTATCGCCTGAATAGGGAAACCCATTTTTTCAGACAGCTGGGATACTTTATGACAGGTGTCAGCAGAGTCACCGCCCCCATTATAAAAGAAATAGCCGATATCATGTGCTTTAAACACTTCGATTAAACGTTCATATTCTGCTTTGTTATCTTCCAGGCTTTTAAGCTTGAAGCGGCATGAACCAAAACCTCCAGACGGTGTATGGCGAAGCGCGGCAATATTCTCGGCAGATTCCAGACTGGTATCGATCAAGTCTTCAGTCAGAGCACCAATTATTCCATTGCGACCCGCATAGACCGTGCCTATTTTATCACTGTGTTTGCGTGCTGTTTCAATGACACCACATGCAGAAGCATTGATGACTGCGGTAACACCGCCTGATTGGGCATAGAATGCGTTTTTTTTACTCATTTTAACTCCAATAGTAATTTTAAAAAAATACTTTTTATAATCAAGAACTTAAAAAACTATCTTGATTCTTTATTGAGATTATTGTCACGTTCCAGATCAGCATGAACCTGTAATACAGTGACAATACAATCATGAATATTATCGAACTCCGGGACTGCAGTCCCATACTGGTCACGACCCTTATAATAAAATTGTGTTTTATATAGAGACTGGCCAATTTTGAATATAACAAAATTACTGCCCGCCACTTCCCAAAATAGTGCCGGGCAGGAAGTTAATTCTTTATCCGCCGGATGCAGGCGAACATCAACGTCCGCTAACTGAATATCGACTTTACCTTTAGCCCAGCGTTCATCCAGGGTTTGCTTCACTGTCCACTTTTCAGTATCAGAAAAATCTTTAATTCTTTTTTGCTCTTGTGCTGCCATATAAGCTGATTTTTAATGTAAAGTCGTGGTTGAAAAATTCTGTGTAACTCCGTTTTGAAGTTCATCCGCTGTGGCGTCTCTGACGATACCAATATCTATAACAAATTTTATAGTTTTCCCGGCCAGAGGATGATTGCCATCCACGGTTAACTTCCCATTTTCTATTTTACTAACGATAAATTGTTTGACTTCACCGCTACTACTTTGCATTTCGACTTCTGCGCCTATATGCCGGAACTGAGATGGAACATTTTCCAGATCATCCGTAAACGTCAGCTGAGGATCGCTGCGGCCAAAACCTTCATCTTCTGTTAAGACAACTTCAATGGTTTCACCGCTGCTGTGCCCCTCAAGCGCCCTTTCTATTGCAGGAAACAAACCGCTATTTCGACCATGAATATATTTGACAGGAATATCAACATGTTCACGAATTTCTCCCTGCTCATCAAGAATCGCATAAGTTAATTCGACATAACTGGTATTCTTAATTTTTTTAGTAGACATTCCTATTACTATATTATTTCTAAACCGGCTTTATTTAACGAGGCCTATTCTAACACAGACAGAGTTGTATAAAAGTTTTTCGGAAAAACATTTACCCTCTTTCAGGGTTTCTAGTTTGTGTGCATCGTTTTTTAGATGGACACTTGTAGCACAGGAAAGTACTAGCTTTGTGAATAATGACAAATCATTGAAAATACGGTTTAAGAAAAATCACACTTTTTCTTCAGCCTTCCATAAACAGCCAGGATGTATTTATGGATGTCAACTTTATAGTCAGCTTATTATCTAATAAACAAGCATAAAAATAACATAAAGCAGTTTAAGGGAAACACATCATAAGCCATTATTTTTTATCCAGTAAACTTTCCTGAAATACGGCTTTGTGAACGTCCCCCATACTCAGGATACCCACCAGCTTTTTCCCGTCAGTTACGGGAATACGGCGAATTTTTCTAAGCCACATCATGGAAGCTGCCCGTAATATAGGCATTTCAGGTGTCACCGTTGCAACCACACGAGTCATGAGATCATCAACGGTTTTATTCAGAACACTGGTATAATCTTTTTCCATTTCTTCAAAATCAGGTTTTGACCCGGCTCCAACCAGTTCTTTCATGTCAGGAAACATACTGCATAGAATGTCTTTTTCTGAAATAATGCCTACGACATTTTTATCCTCATCAACTACGGGCAGACCGCTGATTTTGTTGAAACACATGATGGTCGCAATATCTTTGATCGTAGTTTCTTTTCTACAGGTCTTGATATCCACGCACATTGCATCTTTAACTAGCATTTATTTACCTCTTTCAACTTCATTGGTGTTTATTTGGCATTCTGTTCGCGTCTTAGCTTTAATATTTTAACTGCTTATTTCATCAGATACCAAAGGCAGCGATTGTTTATTTATCGTTGTATTTTGAAGGCAGTAAACATAACATGATTAATGGACATAAAAATCTATTCCATTAGAGATATAATTTATGACTAACCCAGTGCATCTGCAGAATATTGTACTGAGCAGGTTAATATAATGTTATTAATTTAATAGCATCTATTATTAAAGTAAATTCAACATAAATAGCATAATTAATTGTTAATTATAATTTTATTTAAAAATCGACCAAAATGACTAAAAGTGTACAAGATCTTTCCGATGAGCTCAAAGCATTTGCCATCGCACGTGACTGGGAAAAATTCCACACGCCTAAAAACCTTTCTATGGCTTTAATAGCTGAAGCAGCAGAACTTGTAGAGCATTTCCAGTGGTTAACTGCGGAACAAAGTATGGACATCAGTGGAGACAAATTAAACGATATTGGCCATGAGCTGGCAGATATTTTTATTTACCTGTTAAGGATCTCTGAACGGCTCAATATCGATCTCGTCAAGGCCACCGAAGATAAAATAGCAATAAATGAACAGCGTTTCCCTCCAGCAGCTACATCCGAACAGAATTATAAAGACAATAAATACAAAAATTGAATACACACTGTAACACTGTCCAGAGTATACAGAATATTACACCAATAAACTGATATCAGATATTTTAGCACGTTCAATGATAGCACCTGTATCATCTGCTTGTGCCATACCCATGTGCTGCAAGCTAAATAAAAAGCTTACATCAGGTAAGATCCGGCAAATAAATTGACCTATTATAAATTTCAATTTTTGACAGATTATTTTCCTCTCCCAAAATAGATATCGTGATTATATGCATTGACAGTTATGATCGCTGGCTTAAAAAAATCTTAACAGTCAGTTAGATAATACTAAAATTCGCCTTTTGTTAAATACTATACTAACGAAAAACCATCCATTTCTGTGGAGGAAATTGAATGTCGGATTTTGTTGCAACGAACCAGACCATCCTGGTAGTGGGTGGCGGTATCAGCGGAATCAGTGCTGCCCTGGAAGCAGCCGAAGCTGGAAAGCAGGTGATCCTCGTTGAAAAGAACCCCTATATCGGCGGGCGAGTCACCCAGCTGCATAAATACTTCCCCAAGCTGTGTCACCCGACCTGCGGCATGGAGATTAACCAGCGCAGAGCCAAGACTAACCCTAACCTGACCATCCTGACGATGGCCGAGGTGCAGCACATCAGCGGCGACAAGGGCGACTACACTATCAAGGTGAACCTTAAACCCCGTTATGTCAACAACAACTGCACTGCCTGTGGAAAATGCAGTGAAGCGGTCGAAGCCGAATTTGACAATGAATTCAATTATGGCCTGAACAAACGTAAAGGCGCGTATATTGCCTACAACAATGCCTACCCGCAGACCTATCTACTGGATGAGCGTATTATCGGCACCGATGACGCGGGCAAAGCTAAAGATGCCTGCCCGGTCGACGCTGTGGATCTGGAGATGAGTGAAGAAACCATCGAACTCAAGGCCGGCGCGGTCGTCTGGGCCACTGGCTGGCGCCCCTATGACGCCAACCGGATACAGCCCTATGGTTATGACCGCTTCCCAAATGTCATCACCAATGTTGAATTTGAGCGCATGAACGATTTAATGGGCCCCACCGGTGGTAAAATCCAGCGTCCCTCTGACGGCGCCGAGCCGAAGAAAATCGCATTTATCCAGTGTGCCGGCTCGCGGGACCGCAATTACCTCAAGCACTGCTCGCGGATCTGCTGCATGGCTTCGTTGAAACAGACTCACTACGTACGCGAAAATCTCGAGGGCGGCACCTCGGATATCTACTACATTGATATCCGCGCCATCGACCGCTTTGAAGACTTCTATCAAAAAGTCCAGGCGGACGAAACTGTTAAATTCATCAAATCCAAGGTCGCCAATATCACCGAAGGCGATAACCACAACCCGATCCTCAACGGCGTGGATACTGAAGGCTATCACCGTTATGCCAACGAATACGATCTGGTGGTGCTGGCAACCGGAATGGAGCCCAGCGTTGATCAGGCCAGTTTTCCGGTCGACATCGTCATGAACGAAGAAGGCTTTATTGAACTGGACGAAAAGAACGGTGGCGTATTTGCCGCCGGCTGTAGTTCCGATGCACTGGACGTAAACCGTGCGGTACAAAGTGCCACTGCCAGTGCCTTACGGGCCATTCAAGTTATTAATCAAGTTTCAGGAGTGGAGTAAACCATGGCCGAAGAAGTAAAAATAGGAGCTTATATCTGTAAGGGCTGTGATCTTGGGAACCGCCTGAACACCGACCAACTGGAAATGATCGCCACCCGCGAAGGCCGTGTAGCACTGGCCAAATCCCACGATTTCCTATGCGGTGAAGACGGCGTCAAAATGATCCAGGACGATTTAGCTTCTGGTGAAGCCAACCGCGTGGTGATCGCCGCATGCTCCCGCCGCGCCAAGACCGATGCATTCAGTTTTGAACACACTGCCACCAGCCGGGTAAACCTTCGTGAAGGCGTAATCTGGGTACGTCCTGATACTGCTGAGGCTCAGGAAACCACCCAGGAAATGGCCGCAGACTATGTGCGCATGGGCTGCGCCGAAATCAAGTTTATGGCAGCTCCAAAACCCAGTGAAGAACAGGGTACCAACCGCCACGTGATGGTAGTCGGCGGCGGTATCACCGGCATGACGGCAGCGCTGGAAGCATCCCGCGCCGGTTACCAGGTCTCCATGGTGGAAAAAAGTGACCAGTTGGGCGGTATTGCCGGCCAGTTGTATCGACGTGCCCCGACCCGCGCACCTTATGCCCATCCGGAAGATACTGGCGTTGAGTCCCTCAAATCCATGCTCGTAGCGGATGATAAAGTCAGCATTTACCTTAATTCCATTGTCAGCAAGACTGCCGGAGCGCCGGGTCGCTTTGACATCGACATTAGCGAAGAAAGCGGCGGCACCCAGACCGTCAGTTGCGGCTCGGTGATTCAGGCCAGCGGAATGAAACCTTATGATGCCAACCAGTTGACTGAATTCAGCTATGCTGATTCAGCCGACGTCATTACCCAGCTGGAGCTCGAAGCCCTGGCCAAAGCCGCTGACGGCGGCCCCATCAAACGTCCGTCTGACGGCAAGCAAGTCAACAACGTGGTATTCGTACAGTGTGCCGGCCAGCGCAGCGACAAACCCGGTCACCTCTCCTACTGCTCCGGGCACTGCTGTAACACCAGCATCAAACAGGCCATGTACTTCAAGGATGCCGCCGGCGAGAACGCCATTGACATGCAAACCACCATCCTGTTTACCGACTTACGCACCCCTGGGGCCGGCGGTGAAGACTTCTACCGCGCCGGACAGGAGCAGGACGTGACCTTCCGCAAAGCCAACGTCACCGCAGTCAGCAAAGACGCCAAAGTCAGCTTCCAGGATCTCATTCTTGATGAAGAAGACAGTATCCAGGCTGACTTAGTCGTGCTGGCCACCGGCATGCGGCCCAATTCCGGACGCAACAATGAACGGGACAACGATATGGCAGCTGAAAAGGTCCAGCTCGAAGCCAGCGGTAAAGAAGTCCCGCAGGCGCTGCTGGATGAAATTGCCATTCCGGTGGAATCCATTTTAAACCTGGATTACCGTCAGGGATCTGATCTGCCGCAGCTGGTGTCGGGCTTCAATGACTCACACTTTATCTGCTTCCCGTATGAGACCCGCCGCACCGGTATTTATGCGGCCGGTCCGACACGCCGTCCGATGGACAGTCAGCAGGCCCAGGAAGATGCCACCGGTGCCGCCATGAAGGCCATCCAGGCAATTGAAAATGCCGGCCAGGGCCTTGCGGCCCATCCGCGTTCCGGCGATCTGAGTTACCCCAGTTTTCGAATGGAAGGCTGTACTCAGTGTAAACGCTGTACGGTGGAATGTCCGTTTGGCGCCATCCAGGAAGATGCCAAAGGCTATCCAAAATTCAACGAAGCTCGCTGCCGCCGTTGCGGTACCTGTATGGGCGCCTGTCCGGTGCGGGTGATCTCCTTTGAGAACTACTCTATTGACTCCGTAGGTCAGCAAATCAAAGCCGTGGATATGCCTGACGAGTTTGATGAGAAACCGCGCCTGCTGGTGCTGGCCTGTGAAAACGACGCCTACCCGGCACTGGACATGGCGGCGCAAAACCGCTTTGAATACAGCGCCTTTGTGCGCGTAGTACCGGTACGCTGCCTGGGTTCGGTCAATACCATCTGGATCACCGATGCGCTCAACTGCGGTTATGACGGCGCGGTGATGATGGGCTGTAAGAAAGGCGACGACTACCAGTGTCACTTCGTTAAGGGCTCGGAAATGGCGCATATTCGTATGAGCAAAATCGCCGATACCCTGCAGACTCTGAACCTCGAAGAAGAGCGCGTGGCCGTGCATGAAGTAGCCATTACAGACATACAGCGGGTCCCCGTGTTGATCAATGACATGGCGGAGACGATTGATAAAATCGGCATGAGTCCGTTCAAGTTCTAAGTAAGCCGGAGGAAAAAGAAGTATGAGTGAATTAAATCAGGCCCTGGCTGAAAAGTACCAGGGTAACTTCCTCAAGGAAGTAATTGATAACGTCGAAGAAGGTGATATGGTGCGCATGTGCATGCAGTGCGGCGTCTGTGCGGGCTCCTGCCCCATGGGCCCTCACTGGGAGCACACCCCGCAGAAGATCTTTATGATGATCCGCGCCAACAAGCGTGACGAAGTGCTGCAAAGTGACTCCATGTGGATGTGTACCTCGTGTTACAACTGCATTTCACGTTGTCCGCGGGAGCTGCCCATTACCCATATCATGCACGGGCTGGCGTCCTATGCAAAACGCCTGAACCTGGTGCCCAAAACCCAGCCTACGGCCAAATTCGGTCAGCTGTTCTGGGACAACCTGAGCAAAAAAGGCCGGGTCAATGAGCTGAAGCTGGGTATGAGCCTGTACTTTATGAATGGTTTCGGTGAAGGCGTGAAAACCGCTATGGCCAACCAGAAGCTGGGCCTGAACATGCTCAAGACCAAACGCATGGCGATCAACGAAGCCTGGGGCGGTCACGGCATCAGGGACAAATCCGGGTTTCATGCCATGCTGAAAAAAGCGGCCGAGATTGAAAACGACGCCATTGAAGCACACAGTAAGTAGAGGAACAACAACTCATGTCTGATAAGAAAGAATATTCATTTTACCCCGGCTGCTCGTCGCAAAGCGGGGCCTCTTCTTCAAACTACCTGACCTCGGTCAACAGCATGTGTGAAGAGCTGGACATCCAGCTCAACACTATTGATGACTGGAACTGCTGCGCTGCCTCCATTGGTTATGCCGGTGGCGGCGAGCTGCCACGCATTGCCCTGTCAGCGCGTAATATTGCGCTGTCAGAACAGCAGCACCCGCAACAGGACATTGTCGCGACCTGCGCCGCCTGCTGGCTGGCCACACGGGAAGCCAAGGAACGCATCGCGCAGAGTAACAAAATCAAGGAAGGCACCGGTCTCGCCCTCAAGGAAGCCGGACTGGAGATCAAAAATGACAAGAACGTACGTCATATGGTAGAAGTGCTGGTGGAGGACGTCGGCATGCAGGCCATTACCGACAAGGTGAAAAAGCCCCTGGAAGGACTGAAGATTGCCGGTTATGTGGGCTGTCAGACCAACCGCCCTTTTGGTATTCACGGCGAGTCATTTGAAAACCCGCAATACCTGGATAATATGGTCGCTGCCGTCGGAGCCGATCCGGTGCGCGATTATGAGAAAAAAGTTTCCTGCTGCGGCGGTGCATTGGCGTTCTCCGAGCCGGACAAGAGTTTCAACCTGATTAAACCTATTCTCGAATCCGCCATGGACCATGGTGCAGACATGATCGTCACGCCCTGCCCGGTGTGTCAGATGAACACCGAGGTGTATCAGGATAAAATCAATGAGAAGTTCGGCACCAAGTTCAATATCCCGGTGGTGTATTACTCAACCCTGATGTCCGTGGCCTTTGGCCGCAGTGCCAAGGATGCAGCTCTGGACGGACAGGTGATCCGCGCTGAGAAGCTGGAAAACATAGCCAATACACTGTTCGACATGATAAACGCATAAATTAGAGCCGTCAGAGCAATAAAGAAAACCAGCAGATTAGCATTCCATGCTATTTTTTCTATTTTGCTGTGCAGATCATTTTTCTGCCGCTTACTAGCAACGGGCAAGCCTGTCAAATCTACGCCCGGTTTAGTAATAGTATGCATATGATCCTCAGCAATGCCATGCTGTGTTAATTTTTCCACCACCTCACGGGCATGGGTTTTATCGGGAAATAAAAAGAACAGTCGGCGATTCATAATTTCCCCCTTGACTGGTTGAGTCAAAATAATGAGATTTTCTCACCAGCAGCACCAGCCTGTCTGTAATTAGCAGAATAGACAGGGCTGCATAATGGGTTCATATGATCAATATAGTTTATCTGACTATTTTAGTCAGATATAGGCGTCATCGTTCTCTTTTCCATGGCAGCATAATAAACCACGGGAATAACGATTAAAGTTAATAGCGTAGAGACCAGCAGTCCAAAAATGAGTGAAATAGCCAGGCCGCCAAAAATGGGATCATCAATGATAAAGAAACCACCGATCATGGCAGCAATGCCGGTTAAAATGATGGGCTTGGCTCTGACAGCAGCAGACTGAATCACAGCCTCATGCAGGGACACACCTGCATTGACCTGCTGGTTAATAAAATCTACCAGTAAAATCGAGTTTCGTACAATAATTCCCGCCAGTGCAATCATTCCGATCATGGAAGTTGCCGTAAACTGGGCACCCAGTAAGGCATGTCCCGGTAATATGCCAATGATGGTCAAAGGAATGGGCGCCATAATTACCAGCGGAACCAGGTAGGAACGAAACTGGGCCACGACCAGCAGATATATCATTAACAATCCCACCGCATAAGCTATCCCCATATCTCGAAATGTCTCATAAGTGATTTGCCATTCACCATCCCATTTCAAGCTGTATTCATAGGGGTTATCAGGTTGATTAATAAACCACTGGGAAAGTTCATTATTATTTTCAAGTTCGGCTGAAATATCAAACATACCGTATAATGGGCTATCGACAGTTCCGCCCATGTCACCGGTCAAATAAACCACAGGCAATAAATCCTTATGGTAGATATTATTTTCTCGGGTTCCTTTGTTTAACTGAATTATCTCCAGTAACGGGATCAGTTTGCCGTTTTCTGAGCGGACCCGTAAAGCCAGTACCTGCTCTAAATCAGCTTTATCAACTTCGGCATATTCCAGACGTACCGGGGCCGGATATTTCAGGTGCCTGTCATGTAAATAGGTGACATCAGAGCCGTTTAATACTGTAGCCAGAGCTTCTACTATGCTGGACTGTCTGACTCCCAGCAAAGACGCCTTTTGACGGTCAATGATAACGGTATATTTTGTCGCAGGATATTCAATGCTGTCATCAACATCAATAATATCTGCAACGTTTTCAAACACCTTACGTATTTTTTTTGCCTGTTCAAGCTGCCCCGGATAATCCAGTCCATAAACTTCGGCAACAATAGGAGCCTGTACCGGCGGCCCGGGAGGCACTTCTACTATCTTGGCATTGCCGGAGTACTTCAAAGCGATGCTCTGGATCGGTTCTCGTATAGCAAGCGCAATCTCGTGACTTTTACGTTCCCGGTGGTGTTTATCAGTCAGATTAACCTGAATATCACCCATATTGGCGGCTTCACGCAGGTAGTATTGGCGGATCAGGCCGTTAAAGCTGATGGGAGACGCGGTACCGGCATAGACTTCATAATCAGTGACTTCAACAACTGTATCAAGAAAACCGCCAATTTCGTGCAATACCCGAGTGGTTTGTTCCAAACTGCTGCCTTCGGGCATGTCCAGCACGATCTGCAGTTCTGATTTATTATCAAATGGCAGCATTTTTAAAACCACCGATTTATTGACCACCAGCAATAGTGCCAGGCTTAGCAGCAATAAAATGCCTAACAATAAAAACCAGCGGTTGCGCCTGCCGCTGCCTCCCTGTAAAAAGGGAGACATCAAGCGAGTAAAAAAGACTTCCAGTCCAGCGTGACTTTCACCATTTGCATGCTTGATGTCATGACTGGCATGCACTTTCGCCAGCATAATATTGCATAGCCAGGGCGTAAACACAAATGCAATAATGAGTGATGCGAGCATACCCATACTGGCATTGATCGGGATAGGACTCATATAGGGGCCCATCAGGCCGGAGACAAAAGCCATTGGCAACAGCGCTGCAATGACGGTAAAGGTTGCCAGTATCGTCGGCCCCCCTACTTCGTCTACTGCGACAGGGATTAAGTCTACCAGCTTCTGTTTACCCAGCGCCATATGCCGGTGGATATTTTCCACCACCACTATGGCATCATCAACCAGAATACCTATAGAAAAAATAAGTGCAAATAATGACACTCGGTTGAGCGTAAATCCGTATGCCCAGGATGCAAAAAGCGTCACCAGTAGAGTAACCGCTACTGCCATTCCGACGATCAGGCCTTCACGCCAGCCCAGGGCAACAACAATCAGCAG
The DNA here is from genome assembly GCA_963836005.1 of uncultured Gammaproteobacteria bacterium. Lineage (GTDB taxonomy): Bacteria > Pseudomonadota > Gammaproteobacteria > GRL18 > GRL18 > CAWIHS01. Next base: position 434,519 of record CAWIHS010000001.1, read on the forward strand.
CACAACAGCAATAGTTTCTATAATCAGTTTATGAATGAGTTTGCTGGATTTATCATTGGCTGTTTTTCCATAATTACGGGTAATGGTTACTTCGACATCATCTGGTATAAAAGTACCCTTGAGATGTTCAAATCGTTTGATGATATTGGCCGCAATATCTACCGCATTGCTGCCCGGTTTTTTAGCGATCGCAATAGTGACTGCGGGACGGGTATTTTCGAGCACGATACCTGCATGAGTAGCTGACAGACCAGGCGAAATCGTCACATATTGCTCTGGTATGTCATGTTTGTCCTTTATTTGTGCTACATCTGAAAGAAAAACCGCCTTACCGTTATGAACACCGATCACCAGCTGGCTGATTTCATGCGGCGTGGTCATAAACGTACCGGCCTGCACAAGAATCTCTGTATTTTCTGCAGTTACCTTTAGATTATCACGCGTTTGATTAGCGGCGCGTAAGGCATTGGACAAGTCCTTAATTTCAATGTTGTAGGCTGCCAGAGCCTGCGGATCAAGGATCACATGCACCGCACGGTCTGGCGCGCCGATGGTATAGATATCTCGAGTACCCTGCACCCGCTTAAGTTCAGCCTCAATGGCATGAGCTATCTGACTGAGCTCAAATGCACCTTTTTTTTCATCTCGAGACCAAAGTGTAGCGGTAATGATCGGCACATCATCAATTCCCTTGGGCTTGATGATGGGGCGCCCAACGCCCAGGTTCTGAGGCAGCCAGTCTTCATTTGAAAAAATCTTGTTATACAGGCGCACAATAGCATCGGTACGATTTTCACCTACTTTATAGCGCACCGTTAAAATCCCCATTCCCGGCATAGAGGTGGAATACACATGCTCGATACCTGAAATTTCTGATAAAACCTGTTCTGCCGGTGTAGTAACCTGTTGTTCAATTTCGTTAGCTGTAGCACCGGGATAAGGAATAAAGACATTAGCAAAGGTGACATTAATTTGCGGATCTTCTTCTCTTGGCGTGACCAAAACTGCAAACAGACCAATTAACACGCCCACCAGGGCTAATAAAGGCGTTATCTGTGATGTTAGAAACGCTTTAGCGATGCCGCCGGAAATACCAAGTTTACTCACTCCGACGCTCCTTGCGCTGTTGGATCAGCAGCGCTGTAGCAGCGAGAGGATCCAGAGCCACCTGTTCACCTTCATCAAGACCGGCAAGGACCACAATCATATCACTGCCATTTTTACCTCCACTGCGTATTTGACGAAAGCTTAAACGACCCTCAGCAGTGATAACATAAACTCCCGTGACCTCGGAACGATAGACTACGGCCTGGGAGGGAACCATTAATTGCTGTTTTTCACCAGTAACCAGTGAAACCTTGACATACATGCCTGGAAATAACTGCTTGATACCGACAGGAAGATCAAGACGAACCTTAAAGGTATTGGTCAACGGATCAGCAAATGGAAAGATAGTGATCTTTCTGGCATCAATCATCTGCGCTGTTTGCGGATTCACTATAGCAGCCTTGTTAAACGCACGAAGCTTATTGATCAGACTTTGCGGTACATCTACGTTCACACGTAAATGCTCTAATGAAACCCCGGTCATTAAAGGCGTACCCGGCTGAACAACCTCACCCGGCTCAACCTGACGTTGAATAACAATACCGCTGTAAGGTGCCATCACCTGGGTATAGGACAGTTGTTCCTGAACCTGAGTCAGCCCCGCCAGTGCTGAATCCAGTCTTGCGTCAGTAGCCTGAAGTTGTGCTCTTGCATCGTCCAGATTCGATTTGGCCACCAGTTTTTTATCATAGATACTTTTTACCCGCTTATATTCCTGCTGGGCCTTCAGATTTAATGCCCTGGCTTCCTGAATGGCGGCTTCAGCTTTTTTTACACTTGCCTGTTGTTCAGCATTTCTCAAAGTAAGGATAACGGTGTCCTTTTCGACATAATCATCCACATCAAACAGGATCTGTTCAATTTCACCACGGGTCTGGGAAGATACGGTCGTTCTGTTAATCGCCTCAACCACGCCATCAAGATAAAAATATCGTACCGCAGTCTGATTCACAACCGGAGCAGTTTCCAGCGCCTGGGCTACAGACAGAGTGAATAAAAAAACAAAGCCTGAAAGCCATTTTATATACTTGTTTAAATGCATTCGCTTAAATCCTGCTAGGTAAAATATTAATATAGTGAGATAGATTGGCCTGAAAATTTATGTACATTACAGCTATGATACTAGTCAACTTTATACTTTCAGGCAACTTAAGCAAGGCGGGTAAAATCAACCGGCATATCCTGTAATTGTGCGAAAGCCCTGCTGTTCTCATTCAGTTCTTGCCAGGTGCCGCGGTCTATAATACATCCCTTATGCAGAATAATAATTTCGTCCATGCATTGCAGCTGTCTCAGATTATGGGTGATCAGTAAAATAGCACGATCCTTTTTATCCTTTTAGATATCTTCAACCTAAAATAATCAGTTCAATCGTAGCGAGAGCGATTAAGGTGCTGAAGATTCAATAATTTACAGGTTATTTTGGACTTATTCGTAGCCACCCTACGGGTGAGTTCAAAATGTTCTGGAAAGTCTTGAAGATTCAGTGTATTAGACGCTCGCAGTAGGTTTAACTGATTTTTTTAGGTTCAAGTATTTGTTTTGACTGCAGCGGATCGAGGCTCTCTGTGGGTTCATCCAGGAGCAGTACAGGGCTGTCCTTGAGTAATGCTCTGGCAATCGCCAGACCTCAGGTTTTGCCAAAATAAGGTTATCACGTACCGATGCGTTAAATAAAGTTATAAATAATTGATTATTTGAAACAAATTTAAGCACAGCATTTGTCTGGGTGTGTTTCCTGGTAAAATATCAAAACTTGTAAAGCAACAGGTCATACTATGCCAACGGGATATTCAGACCCGTTAACAGGATCCCAAGGACTTAAAATTGATATTAAAAATTTATCCTTTATACTTTATATAATTTTTATTTAAAGAAATTGTAACTATTCAGCGTATTTTAGATTTATACGTAAGTTCTTGATATCAGGTGTTTGCGTAAGGCAGATAATTGCTCCTGTATAATCTGCATTCCCTACATGACCGCCATGGATGGTGGAAATGCATGCGAGAGGCAGGAAGCCGGGAACGACCCTGGACGTATTTACGGCGTCTTCTGGAGCAAATTCCTGGTGTCAAGGACGTTTTCAAAATTACGCTTCTAAGTTACAAAAATATAAGTCTTTGAATTTTATATGTTTGTAACTTTTTGATGGTTAGCCTTCCTACGGCTTGATTTGCTGAATAGTTACAAGAAATTTAGCCTAATCACCGGCTCACACCTCTGGAGTGCCTAGATGTATAAACCTCTATTGTTCCGTTTCATTCCTGCATTATTGCTTTTGATTGTCTATATATCTCCTCTGTCTGCACTGGAGATGAAAGACTGGCCTCATGATGTAAAAGTAAAGACTGGTAGCATCACCATTTATCAGCCGCAAATTGAATCGCTGGAGGGTGACATTCTTAAGGGCAGAGCTGCTATTGCTTACAATGCTTCCGGGAAAAGCGAACCTGTTTTTGGTGCAGCCTGGTTCAAATCACAGGTAGAAATTGATCGCAGTGAACGGATGGTGCAATATGTTACTCTGGAAGTGACCGAGACACGTTTTCCTGAAGGTCAGGAAGGTGTGGGCAATCAGTTTGCCGAAGCAGTCAAAGAAGGCATGAAAACCTGGAACCTGACTGGCTCTCTGGATGATCTCACTACATCTCTTGCCGCAGCGACTTCTGAACAGGAAGCTGCTCGTGACTTAAAAGTCGATCCACCGGAGGTTATTTACAAGGACAAGCCGGCCATTTTAATTAATGTTGATGGTAAAGCCGTTCTCAAAGAGATTGAAAATACTCAGTACCAGGCTGTTATTAATACCCCCTACCCGCTTATATTCGACAAGAAGAGTAAACTTTATCATCTTAATGCTGCTAACGGGGTCTGGTACCAGGCTAAAGACGTCGATGGAGCGTGGAATTATAACCCGAAACCGCCTGCAGAGCTTGCCAGCATGGTAGAGGATAAAGAGAAGCAGGACGGGGCTGATAAAGAAAATTCTTCCCAAACCATTACTGCCGACAATGCACCTCTGATTGTGGTAGCTCATACCCCAACAGAATTAATCGTATCTGAAGGCAAAGCCGAATTTAAACCGCTGGTCGAGGATGTACTGGTGATGAGCAACACCGACGGTAATGTGTTTATGGATGTCACCAGTCAGAGATATTACCTGATCATCTCCGGCCGCTGGTATAAATCAAAATCAATGACCGGTAAATGGGAGTATGTTGAATCTGATAGTTTACCTAAATCATTTGCCAGTATACCTGCTGATTCACAATATGGAGACATAAGAGCTTATATTGCCGGCACTGATGAAGCCCATGAAGCGGTTATGGATGCACAGATACCTCAGACAGCAACAGTACAACGCGGTGAGGTGGACATCAAAGTCCCCTACGACGGCAAACCGAAATTTGATGAGGTCAAAGGCACTGATCTGGAATATGCGGTGAATACTTCAGAATCTGTGCTCAAGACCGATTCCAATGCAAAAACAAAGTATTACATGGTCAAGGATGCGGTCTGGTATATTTCAGATTCTCCCGAAGGACCCTGGGTTGTTTCTGATCATACGCCAGAAGGTATCGACCAAATTCCCCCTTCCTCGCCGGTGTATAATACCAAATATGTGTATGTCTATGATTCAACGCCTGAAGTTGTCTATACCGGATATACACCGGGTTATGTGGGCAGTTATGTCTACGGTCCCACCATCGTCTATGGAACAGGCTGGTATTACCGACCCTGGATCACCCCCAGTTACTATTACCCCAGACAATCCACCTGGGGTTTCAATGTCAGTTATAATCCCTGGACAGGATGGGGATTCGGCCTTAGCTGGAACTACGGCCCGTTTCATTTTGGATTTCAAAGCGGCGGTTACTGGCATGGGCATAGTCATTATGGAAGGTGGGGACCCGGCGGTTATCGTCCCGGATATGGCAATATCAATAATCGTCATATAAAAGTTGGCGATATTAATATCGATAACAGTACCAATATAAATATCAATAAAAATAAATTTAATAACATCAGTAACAATAATCTCTATCGGAATAAAAATCAGATTGCAAATATTAAAAACACCCATGACACCCGTCCTTTCACAAACAAACAGAGAGAGGATATGAAAGAAAGCCTGTCTCGTTCTGATCTACTCGCAGGCGCAGGGGCAGGTGCAGCAGCTGGAGGATTGGCTGCTGCTCTCGACTCCGATAAAGTGTCCAAAGATGATCTGAGGCGTAAAGCTGAGACTCGTGACAATAGCAAACAGACTAAAATAGCTCAGGATGATATCCGCAATAAAGCTGCCACACGCGACAAAAGCAAACAGGCTAATATAACTCAGGATGATATCCGCAATAAAGCATCATCACGTGATCAAGCCGGGACAAAAAATAATGTTTTTACTGACAAAGATGGTAATATTTATCGTCAAAATGGCGACAAGTGGGAAGCACGTACTAATGATAAATGGACCCAGGTAGATCGACCTGGCAAGGATGATCTGTCAAACAAGCCGGTGGTTAAGAGTACACGTCCAGCCAGCAAACCCGAAAGCCGTCCCAGCACCAAACCAGCGGCCAGGCCCCAAACCAAGCCAGCAGTGCAAACAAAGGCGGCACAGACTAAACCGGCTACCCAGCGACAATCGAGTACAAAAGCAGCCAGCGGCTATAATCGTCCAACCAAAGTGGAGCGGGATCAATATTCACGACAGCGCTCTGCTACCCGAAGACAGCAATCTTCAGGTTTTTCAAAACAGCGCTCGGCAAGATCAGGCAGGAGAGGTTAAACACTGTCCTTGTTAATATCGACCTGAATTAGAGGGTCTGTTGAATCCATAACAGCTTTAGTTCAGAGTCATTGACAATTGTCATCAAAAGTAAGCATGCATTGCGTTAAATGGATTGCAAATCAGGCACTGATTTTCTATGCTCTAGGAATTAAAAATTTTTCTAATCTGATAAAGCTATTCAAAGTTCCAGGATCCCCTGGTAAATTCACTGGACTATATCCACTATGACTGATTTGATTGAATCTCCCGCCTGGGTCGCATTAAAAGAACATTACAAAGAAATTAAAGATCTGCACATGCGGGATATGTTTGCTGAAGATCCCCATCGGTTTGAAAAGTATTCCGCGTACCTGAATGATATATTACTCGATTATTCCAAAAACCGGATAAACGAAAAGAGTATGCAATTGCTTATGGATCTGGCCAAACAGGCCAAGATTGAACAATGGCGGGATAAAATGTTTTCCGGGGAAGCGATCAATATTACTGAAAATCGTTCAGTATTGCACATCGCCCTGCGTAATCGTTCAAATAAACCCATCAGGGTCAATGGCAAAAATGTGATGACGCCCATCAATGCTGTATTATCACAGATGCGTAGCTTTTCTGATCAGGTCAGGTCAGGGGAATGGCACGGGTATAACGGTTCACGCATAAAGAGTATCGTTAATATTGGCATCGGCGGTTCTGATCTGGGCCCGCATGTTATCTGTGAAGCGATGAAACCTTATGCTCAACGGGGATTAAAAGTTTATTTTGTTTCCAATGTTGATGCCACTTTACTGACTGAAACGTTAAAAGAAGTCGATCCGGAATCGACGCTGTTTATTATTGCTTCCAAAACCTTCACAACCATGGAAACCATGCTTAATGCGTTCAGCGCCAGAAAATGGTTTCTGGATCTGGTTGGTAACGAAAAAGCCATCGCCAAACATTTTGTGGCAGTTACTACGAATATCGAAGCTGCCGTAAAATTTGGTATAGATGCAGACAATACTTTTGCCTTCTGGGATTGGGTTGGAGGCCGATATTCATTATGGTCTGCCATTGGTTTGCCCATTGCCCTTTACCTTGGCATGGACCATTATGAAGAGCTGCTGCAGGGTGCTCACGAAATGGACAACCATTTTTTAAGCGCGCCTCTGGAAGACAACATACCTGTGATTATGGCCTTACTGGGTATCTGGTATAACAATTTCTTTGATGCCCAAAGCCACGGTATCATGCCCTACAGCCAGTATCTGGAAAGATTGCCCGCCTATTTACAACAACTGGACATGGAAAGCAATGGTAAAACCATCGATCGCGATGGTCACCGGGTTGACTATCTGACGGGCCCCATTATCTGGGGACAGGCCGGAACTAATGGGCAGCATGCTTTTTTTCAGCTATTACATCAGGGAACCAATTTTGTACCTGCCGATTTTCTAATTCCAGCACTGAGTCAAAACCCATTGGGTAAACATCATCGAGTTCTGGTGTCTAATTGCCTGGCACAGACCAAGGCTCTGATGCTGGGTAAAAAATATATTGAAGCAGTTGATGAAATGAAAGCAGCCGGTATGGATGATGAAAGTATCGATGAAGTAATCCAGCATAAAGTGTTTGACGGCAACAAACCGACCAATACTATTATTTTTGAAAGACTGACGCCAAAAACCCTTGGTTCTATCTTAGCCATGTATGAACATAAAGTATTTGTACAGGGTATTATCTGGAATATCAATTCCTTTGATCAATGGGGAGTAGAGTATGGCAAGGTGCTGGCCGGGCAGATAGAAAATGATTTAATAGCACCAGGAGATGTGGAGCATCATGACTCCTCTACCGACGGTTTGATCAATTACCGTAAAAAAATCTATTTTAATGATCTGGATAATAGTGACTTGTAAAAAAACACTCTAAGGTTGCTCTATTGCTCAATAAAATAAGCCTAGATATTTCCTGTTTTGACTGCAGGCGCCTGATTGAGATCAATATGGCGTCTTATGTCAATACTTTACTCTTTAATCCCTGTATTCTGGACAGGTACAGCAATAATAACATAAACAGGCATTCCAAAAATGACAGAGCTGTATTCTGCAAATGCTGTTAAGAATATGAGCAACAAGAAGACCTGAACAATGTACACTTTCGTTTCACTGACAATCCCTTCTACTTGACTGAATTTAATGCTTCTGCAAAGTAGAAGGATTTTTTTAGGTTTAAGCTTCAAAATTCCAGTATTAGCTATTGTGTATCCCGAGGATTTCATTTTCTTTTAGCAGCTCTCCCTGTTTGGCCAGATCATTGCGGCGCTTATCAATTGACTCCAGATACAGTTGATCAATATCATCCGTAACATATTTTCCGTTAAACACTGAAGCATCGAATTTCTTGATTGATTTATTGCCGCGCCTGGCTGCTTTGATCAGATCCGCCAGATCCTGATAGATTAACCAGTCAACACCTAATTCTTTGGCAATTTCCTTGTTGCTGCGATTATAGGCTACAAATTCAGTAGGGCTCGGCATATCGATGCCATAGACATTAGGAAATTTAACCGGAGGCGAAGCTGAAGCAAAATAAACTTTTTTCGCCCCTGCATCCCGAGCCATTTTAACAATCTGACTGGATGTCGTACCTCTAACGATAGAATCATCGACTAACAGAACATTGCGCCCTTTGAATTCAAGATCCATAGCATTGAGTTTCTGTTTCACCGAATGTTTGCGCTGTTTTTGCCCAGGCATAATAAAAGTGCGCCCAATGTAACGATTTTTCATAAAACCTTCACGATAACGCACACCCAGTGTATTCGCCAGTTCCAGTGCCGATGAGCGACTGGTATCAGGAATCGGCATCACTACATCAATATCATGCCGAGGATATTTTTTAAGTATTTTCCTGGCCAAAGCCTCACCCATTCTCAGGCGCGCTTTGTAGACCGAGATATTGTCCATTATAGAATCCGGTCTGGCAAAATAGACATGTTCAAAAAGGCAGGGATTGAGGCTTGGATTTTCAGCACATTGTTTAACAAACAACTTACCTTCATTGGTGATTACCACAGCTTCCCCCGGTTTGATATCATCTATCAATTCATACCCAAGCACATCCAGGGCGACGCTTTCCGACGCAATGCAGTATTCTATCCCCTGATTCGTGTCCCGTTTACCGTAAACGATAGGGCGTATTCCATGCGGATCTCTAAAGCCAACAATTCCAAAACCGGCAATTAAAACGACATTTGCATAAGCACCCCGGCAACGACGGTGAACTGCACTGATCGCACTAAACACATCCATCTCATCAATTTTTAGCTTATGAATAGCCTCAAGCTCATGAGCAAAGATATTGAGCAGGACTTCTGAATCAGAATCTGTATTTAAATGACGTAAATCCTGTTTATATATCTCTTCGGTCAGCTGAAGCGTATTTGTCAGATTGCCATTATGCGCCAGTGCTATACCATAAGGCGAATTTACGTACAGGGGCTGGGCTTCTGCAGATGAAGAGCATCCTGCTGTAGGATAGCGAACATGCCCGATACCCACCTGCCCTACTAATCGCCTCATATCAGCAGAAGAAAAAACATCCCTGGCCAGACCATTATCCTTACGCAAATAGAATCGGCCCTTATCTGATGTCACAATGCCGGCAGCATCTTGCCCTCGATGCTGCAGAACTGTTAAACCGTCATAAAGTTCCTGATTGACATTGTGTTTTGCAACAATACCAATAATGCCACACATAGTAAGTTACCTATAATCTAGTAATGAATTAGTCTAGTAATGAATTTTAGCCGCAATATCAGTGGGCAGAAACTCTTTCATTGCTAATGCCAAATGCTGAAAATGAACGATCAATACTGATTCTTTCCACCATGGATCCTGAGGCACCATGGTAAATCCAGCCAGCAAGACCAGGATACCCACAATAATGATCCCTCTGACTATGCCAAATAGCATACCGATGCTTCTGTCAGTGCCAGACAGACCCGTTTGATCTACAATGGCAGCTATCAAATTAGTCACCAGGGCCGCCATTATCAAAGTTATAATGAACAGCACAGCAAAAGCCACCAGGGATAAAATTGATGGCGGCAAATCCAGCCTGGGAGATAATAACGCGACCATAGGATCCATATAATAGAAACTCACCCAGATAGCCAGAAACCAGCCAGCAAGAGACAGCGCCTCACGAACAAATCCTCTCATCAGGCTGATAACCATTGATATGACAATAATGCTAATAATAATATAATCAGGCCAGATCAGAACCATGCAAAAGACTCATCTGCTGCTTTATTTTTGGTAAGTGTATCAAAGTTCTTCCATCGAGTTTATTCATTGCTATCAGCTTTTATACCTGACAATGGAGCCTTTTAAATTATTCTGCTTTAATAATTTATCACGATTATTTTCTGCTTCATCATAGTTCAGAAACGGTCCCACCCGGACACGATACCTTAGGCCCGAAGAGATCGTCACAGATTCAATATAAGCCTTAAAATTTTCTTTCCGCAATTTATCCCTAAGGCTAAAGGCATTGTTTTTATGACTAAAACTGCCAACCTGTATAGTATAAGCGGTGTCAATAACTGGGGTTTCTGGCTTGCTGGCGGTTTTATAATTCGCTGCAGAGGACTTATGTTTCACTTCCGTGTTACTGGATTGTGCCGGTTTGGCTATTACCTTAACGGTTTGATCCTGTTGGCTGTCGGCGTTACCAGTCTGAACAGCAGCCTGCTCAATCTCTGATTTTGATTGAGCTGTTCCCGGTGTTAATTCTTCTACCGGTCTGACAGTCACCGGTGCTGGCTGATACCTGGGTTTTGGCTTTGCTACAGGTGCTATTTCCTTATCGAGATGCGAAGGCAGGACAGGTATATTACTATTGCTGATATCCTGTTGTTGTTCCTTGCCGCCATCCAGTAATAGAGGAATAATAATGACCCCCAGGGAAACCAGCACAATGGCACCCACGATGCGCTGTTTGATATTAACATCAGACTTTTCGCTCATATATCAGTCCGTCATTTAAAAAGGTTAGATTTCAGGGCCTCAGCAACGGTATAAAACGAGCCAAAAACTATTATTGTGTCATTACCCATCTGCTCTGCTGCCCCTAGTTGCTTATCACAACCATGGGTTAAATCCTCATAAGCCTGTAAAAAATTATTAAAACAGTGTATTGAACTGGCTTTTGCCGGATTTATTTCGACTAATAACTGCTTTATCTGCTCTGCTTTCATCGCCCTTGAAGTATTGAGTTCAATAATACGCCAGCTTGCAACGATGTCCTGCATAATTTCCAGCACCCGTCGAACATCCTTATCTTTGAGCATACCCATAATAGCATGTACTTTACCAGTAATAACCATACTGCTTAACATGCTTTTTAACTGACTCACTGACTGGACATTATGCGCCACATCCAGAATCACCATTGGGTGTTGAGAAACGATTTGAAAACGTCCGCTGATACGGACATTTAACAAGCCGCGTTTGATCTCAGCCAGTGTCAGGGGGTGTTTGTCTTTCAGCAATACGGTCGCCATAATGGCATTTGCCGCATTGTTTAACTGAATTTCGCCCCTGATCCCGGGCCAGGGCAAATTACACATTTCGAGCTGCGGCTCGTTTGAACCTGGATCATTTCCCATTCCAGACAGCCACTGCCAGTCATTTACCGGCCCCTGAGCCTGTACATTTTCAACCCGGTAGGCATCCCCAAATTGATATAAATGGATGTTTTTTTTAGCGACAAGATGCTTAATGCTCTCAGGCATATTAACATCACCATATATTGCCGGTCTATTTTGTCTGTATATTCCTGCTTTTTCCAGACCTATGCTGTTGAGGTCATTTCCCAGCCAGTCCTGGTGATCAATATCTACCGTAGTGATAATCGGCATATCGGGCTCAACGATATTCACTGCATCGAGTCTGCCGCCGAGACCTACCTCAAGGATAATAATTTGACACTGACAATGCAGAAAAATATCGATAGCCGCTAAAGTCGCAAACTCAAAATAGGTGAGTGAAATGGCTCCTCTTGCTTGATCAATACGTGCAAAGGAATCGCACAGCTGCGTATCAGAAACAACTTCACGATTGATTTTAAAACGTTCGTTATACGACAATATATGAGGAGATGTATAGCTACCAACCCTGTAACCAGCTTCACTATAAATGGATTCTAAAATTGCAACCGTAGAACCTTTCCCATTTGTACCTGCAACGGTGATCACTGTAGCGGGCAGTTGAATCGGATGCGTGATTTTTGCCGTTATACCGAGCAGTTTTAGAAGTACCGCTTTAACCCGATCCAGTCCAAGATCAATACTCGACGGATGCAATGTTTCCTGCCAGTCAAGCCAATCCTGCAGAGACTGTTTCTGCTCAGCACTGTTAATCATAAAAGCGGGCAGATGGTATTAATGAGAAGCCCCAACTTATACGCATCTTAACTAAACACGCTGGTTGGTCAACATAGACAGGATATTAACCAGTTTATCACCTATTTCATGGCGGTCGACAATCATGTCGATAGCACCATGTTCCAGCAGGAATTCGCTGCGCTGAAAACCTTCTGGCAGTTTTTCACGCACAGTCTGTTCGATGACTCTGGGGCCGGCAAAACCTATCAACGCATTGGGTTCGGCAATATTAACATCACCGAGCATGGCAAAACTGGCAGAAACCCCACCCATAGTGGGATCGGTTAAAACGGAAATAAACGGCAATCCGCTGCTGCGCATTTTGCCCAGGGCAGCACTGGTCTTTGCCATCTGCATTAATGAAAACAGAGCCTCCTGCATTCTAGCTCCGCCGCTGGCGGCAAAGCATACAAAGGGCAACTTTTTATCAATACAATGATTTACTGCGCGTACAAATTTCTCGCCAACGACTGAGCCCATAGAACCACCCATAAAGCGGAATTCAAATGCTGCCGCTACGAGACGAAAATCATTAATCGAGCCTTCCATGGTGATCAGGGCATCTTTTTCTGAGGTTGCTTTTTGCGCAACTGAAATTCTGTCCTTATATTTTTTACTATCCCGGAACTTCAGCAGATCTACAGGCTCAATATTTTTTGCCAGCTCCTGGATTGAATCGTCATCAAACAGATTTTCCAGTCGCTTACGGGCACCAATACGCATATGATAGCCGCATTTTGGGCAAACTTCCTGATTTCTTTCCAGTTCGACCCGATACAGTACGGAACTGCAGGATGGACATTTATCCCATAAACCTTCCGGCACGGTCTTTTTATCAGAACTTTGTGTGCTTATTAACGGCAGCAGTCGTGTAAACCAACTCATATTCGTCTTCTCTTTATAATTGTTTTCGCCAGCCAGTACGCATGGATTAAACAGTGAATCAGGATTAAAATATAGCCTAAGTATTCACATCCATAGCCTGACGCATAGATAATACAAGCTCACTGATTTTGCTGATAATTTTAGCGTTGTCCGGCGCATTCTGCTCCACCAGATTGACCAGCGCACTGCCCACAATAACAGCGTCAGAAAGTTTTGCAATGGCTGCTGCTGTTTCAGCATTTTTAATGCCAAAGCCTACGCCTACCGGTAAATCTGTGATGGATCTTATGATATTCAATTTATCTGTTACGGCAGATATATCCAGCGCCGCGGTTCCTGTAACACCCTTAACTGAAACATAATAAATAAAGCCACTGGCATATTTACAAATCTCCTGCATCCGCTTTGGAGTTGTAGTAGGTGATAACAAAAAGATGGGATCCAGCCCGTTTTGTGTTAATTCGTGAACATAGTCCCGGGCTTCTTCAGGCGGGATATCGACAGTTAGCACAGCATCGACTCCCGTCGCAGCAGCACGTTGGGAAAAAGCTGCATAGCCCATGATTTCTATAGGATTCAAATACCCCATTAAAACCACTGGAGTGTCATTATTGGTTTGCCTGAATGCTGCGACCGTGGCCATAACGTCTTCCAGTGAAGTACCGTAAATCAGCGCTCGTTCACTGGCCTTTTGAATCACTGGACCATCTGCCATTGGGTCTGAAAACGGAACACCCAGTTCAATCACATCGGCACCCGCGGCCACCAGTTCATGCATCAGATCAAGAGTAATTTCCGGGTTGGGATCACCTGCTGCAATATAGGTTACCAGAGCAGTTCTGTGTTGAACTTTCAATTGCTCAAAACAAGCTTTTAAACGACTCATAATATTTGTAATTCCTAAAATTCAATGCCATCGATAGTCGCCACGGTATGGATATCCTTGTCACCTCGGCCTGACAGGTTGACGATAATCAACTGTTCCTTATCCATGGCTGGAGCCAGTTTCTTTACATAGGCCAGAGCATGGCTTGATTCCAGCGCCGGCATAATGCCTTCAATTTTAGTCAAATCATGAAAAGCCGCCAGAGCTTCTTCATCTGTAACCGCGACATAATTAGTGCGGCCAATATCTTTTAACCAGGCATGTTCCGGACCTACACCGGGATAATCAAGACCTGCAGAAATCGAATGAGTGGGAATAATCTGTCCGTGTTTGTCTTCCATCAGATAAGTGCGGTTGCCATGCAGCACTCCGGGCTTGCCGGCGCACAGCGGGGCAGCATGTTCGCCCGTTTCGAGTCCGTGACCGGCTGCTTCAACACCATACATGGACACATCCTGATCATCTATAAACGGGTAAAACAGACCCATGGCATTGGAACCGCCGCCGACACAGGCGACCAGAGCATCAGGCAGGCGCCCTTCTTGCGCCATTATCTGCTGCCTGGCTTCCCGCCCTATCACTGCCTGAAAATCACGCACCATGGCAGGATAAGGGTGTGGCCCGGCGACTGTGCCAATAATATAAAAGGTGTTGTCAATATTGGTGACCCAGTCGCGCATCGCTTCATTCAGGGCATCCTTGAGAGTACGCGAACCAGAAGTCACCGAAACCACCCTGGCGCCCAGTAATTTCATCCGGTATACATTCAGGGCCTGACGCTGAATATCTTCAGCCCCCATGTAGACGACACATTCGAGACCTAATCGAGCGGCAACAGTTGCTGTTGCAACGCCATGCTGCCCGGCTCCGGTTTCAGCAATAATACGGGTTTTACCCATGCGCTTGGCCAGCAGCATTTGACCAACGGTGTTATTGATCTTATGTGCACCGGTATGATTGAGATCTTCACGTTTTAAATATATTTTCGCACCACCCAGCTCACTGCTCCAGCGCTCTGCCAGGTAAAGCGGTGACGGACGTCCCACATAATCACTGAGGTCCTTATCCAGTTCGGCAACAAAATCTTCATCCTGAAGGTAACTGTGGTAGGCCTGTTTCAGTTCTTCCAACGGTTGCATTAAAGTTTCGGACACAAACACGCCGCCGTAGATACCAAAATGCCCTCTTTCATCCGGCATATCAGATAATTTTTTGTCTGTTAGATTACCCATTGTTGTCATTAATCATTACCTTATTTTTCCTGCTGCACGCATAAATTCAACGATCTTATCAGGATCTTTTTTTCCTGCCTTTGCCTCGACACCGCCACTTACGTCAACCGCATAGGGATTAACTGTCTGTATAGCCCGGGCCACATTTTCAGGTGTCAGGCCACCCGCCAGAATGAGGGGTTTGGTCAGGCCTTGCGGTACCTGTCCCCAGCTAAATGACTCTCCGGTTCCTCCGGGTACGCCTTTGATATAAGTGTCAAGCAATAATCCCTGAGCCGAAGCATATTGCTGTTCAAGCTGAAACAGATCAATGCCCTCTTGCATTCGGATGGCCTTGATGTAAGGACGCTGGAATGAAGTGCAAAAATCAGGTGTCTCCTTGCCGTGAAACTGTATTATATCAATATCCAGTTGAGCCAGTAGGCTTTCGATTTCCATGCGTGGTGCATCAACGAATAAAGCCACCACCTTAAGAAAAGGCGGTAAATCGCGGGTGATCGCCCTGGCCTGTTCAAGCGTTACAAAACGCGCGCTGGGCGGGTAAAAAACAAGCCCTATAGCATCAGCACCCTTTTCACTGGCCAGCTGGGCATCCACGTTATTGGTGATACCACAGATTTTAACCCGTGTGATGCTAGAAAATGTGTTATTGATGTTCATTTTCCCCTCAGCTGATCATCACCAGGGCCCTGAATCAAAGCTATTAAAACAGATAATTATCCCATATTTTATGCTAATTTCATACTCAATAGTTTGTGACATAATTTTTCAGCGTAACTAGTGTGCATCTATAAACGTATGGACACTGGATACGCTGAACAAGTTAATTTGTCACAAAAAAGCATTTTTTATCGACCATTAAACCGCCAGGATATTCCTGCTGGCATAGCATCCACGTCCTGCTCACACGCTTATTTTTATGTCCGTTGAGGCCATAAAAAACCGCAGACGATTATCTCGAATGCGGCTTTATGTTAACAATTTATGCGTATCAGCTAACGCCCTTTCGGCGTCAGTTTATCCATTACCTGATCAATGGTAAAGCTGGCCGCTTTCTGGCGGGGCGGGAACTCCTGGAAGGTTTGCAGAAATTCAGCAACTATACTCTGTGCCGGAGCTAACATATAGACGCGATCCAGTAACCAGTCGTAATAGGTATTAGAAGTTACCATGCCCCGTTCATAGGGATCGCGTCTTAAATTCACCAATAAGGGGATCCGTAGTGGCACAAAAGGTTCCATCCAGGCCTGGAAAGTGGCTTCAACTCGCTGCTCCAGGAAAATGGCCTTCCAGTCCTCATAGCGTAATGCAGTCAAATCGCCGTCATCAGAAAAATAGAAAATTTCCTTACGCGGAGCTGTTGCTTCTTGACCGGTCAGATAAGGCATGAAGTTATAGCCGTCCAGATGGACTTTATAGTCACGGTTAATGGCCGAGACACCGCCTGCTTTTAATTTCTCCTTGATGTCAGGTTCACCCGCAATAGCAAGCAAAGTAGGCAGCCAGTCCATGTGATGCATAATCTCATTGGACCAGGCGCCTGCCTTTATCTTGCCCGGCCAGCGAACCATGGCAGGCACACGCCAGCCGCCTTCCCAGTTGGTGTTTTTTTCACCCCTGAAAGGTGTCATCGCAGCATCTGGCCAGGTATTCATGTGAGGACCGTTGTCAGTAGAGTAAAACACCAGGGTATTATCGGCAATACCCAGGTCATCCAGTTTTTGAAGAAACAGCCCGATATGCCGGTCATGCTCCACCATGCCGTCACTGTATTCATCCTGACCGGAAATACCACGAAGTTCTTCTTTAACATGAGTGCGAAAATGCATACGCGTGCCATTCCACCACACAAACCATGGCTTGCCGGACTTATGCTGACGCTCAATGAAATCCAGCGCGGCTGCGGCAGTTTCATCATCTACCGTCTCCATGCGTTTTTTAGTTAACGGGCCGGTATCTTCAATTTTACCGTCTGCAAAGGAGTGGATCACACCGCGTGGACCGAACTTTTTACGGAACTCCGGATCTTTAGGATAATCTTCATTCTCCGGTTCTTCTTCTGCATTGAGGTGATACAGATTACCGTAGAATTCATCGAAACCGTGATTGGTGGGCAGCATCTTGTCCTTGTCACCCAGGTGATTTTTACCAAACTGACCAGTAGCATAGCCCTGGGCCTTGAGTAAACCAGCTATGGTGGGATCTTCTTCACGCATACCGCCTTCGGCACCGGGCATGCCGACTTTAGAAAGACCGGTACGAAAAACACTCTGTCCGGTAATAAAGGAAGAGCGGCCGGCGGTGCAGCTCTGTTCCCCGTAATAATCAGTGAAGGTCATGCCCTCATTGGCAATGCGGTCAATATTTGGTGTCTGGTATCCCATCAAGCCGTGAGTATAGGTGCTGATATTAGATTGACCGATATCATCTCCCCAGACGACCAGAATGTTGGGTTTTTGAGCCGCTGCCAGCAGGCAGCCGCTGAAAACAGCCAGTAACATTACCAGCAAAACCTGTAACTGAATTCGCAGCATTAGCATCTCCTCATAAGTAAAAAACAAAATTCCTGGTCAAGTATAGCTTGTGAAAACCATATTACAAGGCTCTCAAACTGAGATTGTGACTATGATATTCATTCATAACTAGTGTCCATCCGTTTTTAAATGGACACTTGTGGCACAGGGATGTGCTAACATTTTTAATCATGACAAATCATTGAAAATGCAGCAAAAGAAAATCACACTTTTTCTTTTGTGTTCTATAACATAGCCAGGATGGCTATTTATGAATGGACACTAACTAGTAGCTTATCTTGAATATTACACGGAGTAGTTACGGTAAAACTAAACAATGGAGAGTGAATCTATTTGCGGCAGGGCAAACTTATGGTCATAAGTAACTTTGGTTAAATACAGGCCATAGGCGGGAGCTGTCACTCCGCCCCGGGTACGATCGCGTGTTTCCAGCACTTGTCTGGCCCATTCCGGCTCTGCTTCACCGGCTCCAATCGTCATTAGTACTCCGGCAATATTTCTTACCATATGATGTAAAAAAGAGTTGGCTTCTATATCGATATAAAAAAATTCATCGCGTTGGGAGACATTCAGGAAATAGACCTTTTTTACCGGACTATGCGCCTGACAATGAACGGTTCGGTAAGCATTGAAATCGTGTTCACCGAGAAAATAGTCTGCGGCTTGCTGCATACGCTGCAGATTTAACGGTCTTCTCTCCCACGACACCTGACTGTGTAGAAATGTGGGACGAACCAGACGGGATAAAATCACATAACGGTAACGTCTTCGCAAGGCAGAAAAGCGGGCATGAAAATCATCACCAACAGGTTTTGCCCATAACACGCTGATAGGCGATGTATGCAGATGTCGATTGGTGCCCAGGATCCAGGAACGTTCACTACGTATAGCGGTGGTGTCAATATGTATCACCTGTTCAGCGGCATGAACTCCGGCATCAGTTCGTCCAGCCACCTGAGTTTTTTCTATACATTGATCTGCAACTTCACTTAAGGCCCTTTCCAGATCACCCTGAACTGTTTTTACTTCGCCCTGCTGAATCTGCCATCCTGAAAAAGCTGAGCCGTCATATTCAATACCAAGAGCAATACGCATAGGGCAAACTACTATTAAAAGAAGCCATTTTAACATAGAAATACTGACCGGATATTACACCTGGATTGATTCAGAGAACTAACAGCTAGCCGGTAGATTAAAGCTGATATTGAGCGAGCACAGAAAACAATAAAAATAATATCAGCGGAATAATCCATTGAAACCAGCCAGGAGGGTCATTTTCGTCTATGAAGTATTCTTTTGGCGTAGAACTGGAAACTTCTGCAAATAATTCACGCAGAGCGGCAGTGGAGCCTGTAACCAGATGATAAAATGCTCTGCGTTTCTTATCAACCCATGAACCTGATTGAATTTCCGGTTTAATTTGTGCCTTCATTTCAGTTAATTTCTGATTGAGCTTTTCCAGATATTCAATAGTGAGCACTGCTCTCAATATAAAACGTTCTATATCAATTTTAATCCGTTTCAAAGGAGAAAGTATCCATAACAGAGCCGTTAAAATTTCATTTTTAGTGGTCGTTTTAATGAACAGATTGACGGCCAGGATCAGAGTGATCAAAACCAGGATCCTGAAAAGACCGGGCAGAAGTAAATAAAGGTAGGGATTTAACTGGCTGATAGAAGCTGATATTTTAGGTGTAAAAAAAATGTAAATCAGCAAAATGGATAAAAACAGCCATTTCAGGCGCCAGATCATTGTTCGGGCAGATATCCATAATGACGGTCGTATAATGTAAAACGGGAGCACAACGGCTCCCGTTAACAGAAGAGTCAGCCAATTACCCTGGGTGAGAAACAGTGACAGGATAATCAGACTGATTATTTTAATGGCCGGGTGCATTCATAGCCTGAACTAACCTGCCAGTTTTGCCTGATTTAATAATGATTCAGCCTGATTTTTTTGCTCATCATTACCTTCAGACATGACTTCGTCGAGGATGCTGGTAGCGGATTCCATATCACCCATATCAATGTAGGCTCTTGCCAGATCCAGTTTGGTACCGATGGCATCGAGTTCCGGGAACTCCTGATCCAGATCGGTTATATCAATATCCAGATCATCTTCTGCCATCAATTCTGCATCATCCAGTTCAAGCCCGTCATCCACTATGCTTTCTTCCTGAATACCAACTGCTTCAAAACCATCATCTTCCAATGCCTGATGGTCAGTATTTTCTGCCTCAGTCAGTTCAAGAATTTCATCGTCTTTATCTATAACCTCATCTTCAGCTGCTGAATGCTGTGCTTCAATGTCAAAGTTTTCATCAAGCACAGGATTGTCGCCAGTTTCCATGCTTTCTTCTAGCTCAGGGCTGTCTTCTAGCTCAGGGCTGTTTTCTAGCTCAAGGCTGTCTTCTAGCTCAGGGCTGTCTTCTAGCTCAGGGCTGTCTTCTAGCTCAAGGCTGTCCTCAGTCTCAAGGTCTTCTTCAAGCTCAGAAATAATATTATCATCTGCCAGCGCAAGATCATTTTCTGCTAAATCTTCCAGCTCCATTTCAGCATCGCCAAAGTCGAATGCCTCATCTGTTTCAGAGTCAGAACCCTCAGCAAGTAAAGAGCCTTCAGCGGGTGAAGAGTCCTCAACGGGTGAAGAGTCCTCAACGGGTGAAGAGTCCTCAACGGGTAAAGAGCCCTCAGCGGGTGAAGAGTCCTCAACATATAAAGATTTCTCAACAGATAAAGAATCGTCATAGGACAGTTCATCCTGCTCAGATAACTCTTCATCCAGCGAGAATTCTTCACCCAGATCAAATTCTAAAGTATTATCATCTGATCCTGTGTCAATTTCAGCAGGTTCTTCGTATAAGTCATCAAGGGTAAATTCAGTATCATCCAGAGTTAACTGAGTGTTCTCCGTTTCAGAAGTGACGTCGCCATTATCCTCATCATGCAACTCATTTTCTGTTTCGAATAGAACTTGTTCTTCATCATCTAGTGACAGGTCACGTTCAATCGCTTGCATGTCACTTGCTTCACTCATCTCATCATCTACTGAAATGGCTGACGCTGTGGCAACAGGTAAAACGATAGAAAGTTTATTTGCCCAGGATTCAATCTTTTTCCATTCCGGGGTTGACTCATAGTTGTCAGATGTTTCCTGTAACAGCTTTTTAACGATAGTTGCCTGTTCAACAAAAGCATCTTTTTGATTATCGCCATGATAAATTTCTAATAATTTTAGCTGGTAATCAAGCCGCGAAGGTTCTTTTTCAATAACCCCTTTGAGTAATTCTTCAGCTTGCTGATAGCGGCCATAGACGATAAACACATCAGCTTCTGAAACAGGGTCAGCTTCTGCATCATCAGGCTGTAAGGTTTCCATATCATCCGCTGAAAAATCACTTAAAAATGATGTTTCCAGTTCATTGGTCCTGTCAGCAGATACTGCCGATGAAACTGTATCAGCCTTAAATTGCTCATCAGCCAGATCAGTTGTGTCAGATTCAAGAATACTCTCTTCAAAATCAAGCGGCTCCTTGCGGCGTGAACGGGCAATGCCAAATCCGGCAAGTAAAGCCAGTATGGCAGCAATGCCTCCCACGTAAGGCAAATTATCTGAGTCTGTCAATGTACTGATCAAACCTTCAGTTTCAGGAACTTTAGCTTTGCTATCCTGCTTGATGGGTTTGGCCGGTAGGGCAGGTTTAGTATTTTCTACTGCTGGTTTGATGGCTTCTGCGACCGCGGCCGTTTCTTGCGGTACACTGTTTAAGGATTCCTCTTGACTAGCTGCTACAGCAGAAGTTGCTTGAGGTTGCTGCGGAACAGTTTGACTTGCTGTCGATGGTGTTGTTGTTTCTATTGGTTCGTCATTGACTGCTGAATTAACCAGCTCTGAGACGGGCATGTCTAATTTTGCCAGTTCAACTGACGGGTCAATATGTTCAAAAGCAGTAATAAGGCCTGCTGCATCAACAGTGTCTGATGTTAATGGAATTTCTTTATCGACAACTTCTTCGCCAGCAGCAGAAACATCATCAGTTTCAGGAGATAGAGCATCTGCTAATTCATTTGATTCAGCGGATGTTGATTCCGTTTCAACCAGAACACCATCAGCAGCAGCTTCTTCAGCCTGCTGCTCCAGTTGTTTTTGTTGCTGCAGAGTTGCCAATCCTTCATCTTTCAATGCAATCAGGCTGGTTTTAGTCGCAAGAATTTCCTCAAGTTCCCTGATGCGTGACTGCAGCTCCTGGTTCTCAATGCTTTTAGATTCAAGTTCTTCATTTGCCAGAGCTAGTTTCTGCTTCAGTTGCTCAGTTTCCTGTTCCCCTTCTTTTCCAACAGCACTGGCTTCATCCGTAGAACCTTCTGCAACCAGAGTTAATTTGCCATCGTGAACAGCTGCTTTATCTTCTCTGCTGGCCCTGTCTACAATATTAGCATTAGACACGACCTGTTGACGGGTCTGTTTCCAGGTAATGTATTGTTCTCTGGCCTGTCTGGCTGCAGTTGCTTTATCAAACTCAGTCAGTGATGCCCTGTCTCTAATTCTCAATACAAAACCAGACTTGAGGTTATTGATATTGTTATTTTCAAAAGCTTCAGGGTTTTCACGCAACAGGGCCATCATCATCTGATCAATGGAAACATTTGCAGGTGCCATTTGTTTGGCAATGGTATAGAGCGTATCATTGCGTTTGGTTGGTCCGTAATTTAACTCACCTGAACCGGACGATACAGTACTCATCTGACTTGTTCTGCCAGTCTGAGCAGGTGCTGCACTGGCAGCTCTGGGCGTTGTTCTTCGAACCTGTGCGGTTTTTTGAGTACTGACTGTTGACACAGGGCGTGCTCTGGATCGAACCATTTCAGGCGGATCAACTAATAAGGTATACTCGCGCAATAGTCGGCCGGATTGCCAGTTAGCTTCGATGAGAAAATTGACGAAAGGTTCTCTGAAAGAACGTCTGCTCGTCACCCTGATATAAGGTGTGCCGTCCTTACGCGTTTGTAGACTAAATTTCAGCTCGTTAAGAAAATCACTGCGTTCAATATCAGCTCTGGAAAAAGCCAGTTTTGAAGCCAACTGAACATTCAGTGAATCCAGATCCTTATTAGCAACTGAATGTAATTCAATTTCAGCACTAAGGGGTTCATTTAAAACCGAGTTTACTTTAATGTCGCCTAAACCCAATGCCCATGTTGATAATGGCGACATCAAGAATGACACAGTAGATGCAAGGATTAATTTCCGCACTTGCTAAACTCCCTATTTTGTAATTATTAGATTGAGGCGTGTCTTCTTATAAAGCTGCAAATTATCCAATCAAATAAAAATTGGCCGATAATCATTGAAGACTAAACAAATCGCTTAATATTGTTTCTTTTTTAATATCTTAAATAAAAAAATTCAAGAAAAACCTAACCAGTTAGCAAATAATATAATAATATTGCCAACTGGTTCAAAAACAACCTGTTTAGATGGCTGATTCAGATTTGCTTTTGATGGAGATCACTTTTCTTCAAAATTGCACTTGTTTAGCAAAAATTATTGTAACTACTCAGTGTATTTGAAATATTACACTGAGTGCTTGCTGTCAGGTATTTGTGGAAGAAGTGTCTGTGGGTCAATAAATGTCTAATCTCAAGTACGAACCTTTTGATACCCTGAGTAGTTATAAAATTACAAATAATCGCGGATCAAAATCTCTGCAATTTGTACACTATTCAGCGCAGCACCTTTGCGGACATTATCTGCAACAACCCACATATCAAGACCGCGAGGATGCGAAATATCTTCCCTGATGCGACTGACAAAAACCGGATCCTGACCGGCAGCTTCAGTCACTGCGGTTGCATAGCCGCCATCTTCTCTTGTATCGAGAACAACAATACCTTCAAAAGCATTCAATAGTTCGGTCGCTTTTTCAGCAGTAATTTTTTCTCTGGTTTCAATATGAATCGCTTCAGAATGTCCATAAAATACAGGTACACGAACCGCTGTAGGATTCACCAGAATTGAATCGTCGGCAAAGATTTTATTGGTTTCCCAAACCATTTTCATCTCTTCTTTAGTGTAACCATTTTCCTTAAACACATCTATGTGCGGCAGCACATTAAAAGCGATCTGTTTGGGATAGACTTCGGTTTTGATTTTTTTTGCATTAAGAAGATTGGCGGTCTGCCCTGCTAGTTCTTCAATCGCATTTTTACCTGTACCTGAAACAGCCTGATAAGTACACACGTTAATTCGCTCTACTCCAACAGCATCATAAATGGGCTTTAATGCAACCAGCATCTGAATGGTTGAACAGTTTGGATTGGCAATGATACCTCTATTAGTATATTGAGCAATCGCCTCGGGATTTACTTCAGGAACCACCAGAGGAATGTCATCATCATAACGAAAATGAGCAGTATTATCGATGACCACACAACCTGCAGCAGCGGCTTTCGGTGCAAACTCTGCGGAAATAGAGCCGCCCGCAGAAAACAGACCGATTTGAGCCTGAGAAAAGTCAAACTCATTCAAATCCTGAACAGTAACATTTTTACCGTTGAATTGAATCTTACTGCCCGCAGAACGGGTACTTGCGAGGGGATACAGATTCCTCACTGGAAAATTGCGCTGCTCCAGTATGGACATTATGGTTTCACCTACAGCACCTGTCGCACCGACAACTGCAACATCAAATTCTTTCGCCATCTTCTTACCCTAATAGAATATTAATTAATGATTTTAGTAACTGTGCAGTGTATCAGGAAGATCCTGATTGCTCTAAGATTGACTGATTCACATGGACGAATCGGCTCATGTCTCATGCATGGGCATAAGACAGAAACCATCATCTGACTTCCATCAACGCCTGAAATCAATTACTCAGTGCAATATGTTACATATGCTGAAAAATAGTTACTGATTCGCTCTTAATGCAGCGACAACTGCATCACCCATTGCATTCGTTCCTACCAATGTGTTTCCCTGAGTAAAAATGTCTGCTGTACGCAGGTTCTGATCCAGAACGGCCTCGACCGCCTGTTCAACTTTAACAGCCAGTTCCTCTGCCTGCAGAGAATACCTTAGCATCATAGCCACAGATAAAATGGTCGCCAGAGGATTAGCAATATTTTTTCCGGCAATATCAGGCGCTGAACCATGGATAGGCTCATACATGCCTTTGTTGTTTTTATCCATCGAAGCAGACGGCAACATACCGATAGAACCGGTCAACATTGCTGCACAATCGGACAGGATATCACCAAACATATTCGTTGTAACCATTACATCAAATTGTTTTGGCTCCCTGACCAGCTGCATGGCGGCATTATCGACATACATATGAGTCAATTCTACGTCTGGATAGGACTTCCCAACACGCGTGACCACTTCACGCCAGAGTTCAGTACACTCGAGAACATTGGCTTTGTCGACTGAGCACAATCGTTTATCACGCATCATGGCTGTTTTAAATGCAACATGTGCAATACGTTCGATTTCAGATTCAGCGTAAACCAGGGTATTAAATCCCTGTTTTTCACCGTTATCCAGCGTTTTAATACCGCGGGGCTGACCAAAATAAATACCTCCGGTCAATTCACGGATGATCAAAATATCCAGGCCAGAAACCAGTTCAGCCTTTAAGGTAGATGCATGTGCCAGCTGAGAATATAAAATAGCCGGCCGTAAATTGGCAAAGAGCTCAAGTTCAGAGCGAAGACCCAGTAAACCTTTTTCCGGTCTGACTGATATATCCAGAGATTCCCATTTATAACCTCCGACAGCACCGAGCAAAACTGCATCGGCGGCTTTGGCTAGATTCAAAGTTGCTTCGGGTAACGGACTTTTAGTTTCATCATAAGCAGAACCTCCTACCAGAGCATGTTCCATTTCAGCATTCAAACCAAAATCACGGTTCAGGCATTCCAATACCTTGACGGCCTCCGCTGTGATTTCAATACCTATTCCGTCGCCAGGTAAAACTGCAATTGTTTTGTTCATTATCTTCCCAATTAATTTAAAAAAGCCAGGGGGTTATTTGTTTCTGTTTGGCTTCATAAGCCCTGATCTCATCTGCATGTTCCAGAGTCAAACCAATTTCATCCAGCCCTTCCAGCAAACAGTGGCGCCTGAAGTGATCCAGTTCAAATTGGATTTTAATTCCATCCGCAGAAGTAATTTGCTGATTTTCAAGATCCACAGTTAACTGCAGACCTTTGTTCTTCTCAACGGCCTTAAATAAATCATCCACGGTTTTTTCATCCAGAATAATCGGCAATAAACCATTTTTAAAACAGTTATTATAGAAGATATCAGCATAACTGGGAGCAATGATCACACGTATACCAAAATCTTCCAGCGCCCAGGGTGCATGTTCACGTGAAGACCCACAGCCGAAATTATCCCTGGCGAGCAAAATGCGTGCCTGAGTATAGGGATGCTGATTAAGCACAAAATCCATATTCAGAGGTCGCATGGAATGATCCATACCTGGTTCACCATGATCAAGATAACGCCATTGATCGAACAGATTGGGGCCGAATCCACTCCGATTAATGGATTTTAGAAACTGTTTGGGAATAATCGCATCGGTGTCTACATTCGGTCGATCCAGGGGCACTGCGATGGCGGTAATTTTTTGAAACTTTTCCATTCTAATAGCCTCTATTTTAAAAATGCTTTAACATCTGTAAAGTGTCCTGTTATGGCGGCCGCTGCGGCCATGGCTGGACTGACCAGATGAGTCCGGCCGCCCGGCCCCTGGCGCCCTTCGAAATTTCTATTGGAAGTAGACGCACAACGTTCCCCGGGTTCCAGCCGATCGGCATTCATTGCCAGGCACATCGAACAGCCTGGTTCACGCCATTCAAATCCTGCCTGAATAAAAATTTTATCCAGACCTTCACGTTCAGCCTGCTGCTTGATCAACCCCGAGCCCGGCACGACCATGGCCTGCTGAACATCCGCAGAGACTTTTCTGCCTCTGGCAATAGCTGCTGCTGCACGTAAATCTTCAATCCGTGAATTGGTACATGAGCCAATGAAAACCACATCGACATTAACTTCATTAATAGGCTGACCTGCATTTAATCCCATGTAAGTTAACGCAGCTTTCATGCCCTCTCTTTTCACCGGATCGGGTTCCTGCGCTGGATCAGGAATTTTTTCATCAATGCTAATAGTCATTTCCGGTGATGTTCCCCAGGTGACCTGCGGTTTGATATCTGCCGCATCCAGGGTAATAATTTTATCGAAGTGAGCGTCTTCATCGCTCCTGAATGTTTTCCAGTATGCAACAGCCTGATCCCACAGTGTATTTTCAGGGGCATACGGCCTGCCCTTTACATAATCCAGAGTAGTATCATCCACTGCAATCATACCTGCTCGGGCACCAGCTTCGATAGCCATATTGGAAATAGTCATACGGCCTTCCATCGATAACGCTCTAATCGCTTCACCCGCAAATTCAATGGCATAACCGGTGCCGCCTGCGGTACCAATTTTACCAATAATGGCAAGAATTATATCTTTGGCCGTTGAGCCAGGCGGAAGTTGACCATTCACTTCAACGAGCATGTTTTTAGATTTTTTCTGAACTAAACACTGGGTCGCCAGTACATGCTCGACTTCTGATGTGCCAATACCAAATGCCAGCGTACCAAAAGCACCATGGGTAGAGGTATGTGAGTCGCCGCACACCATAGTCATACCCGGTAAGGTGGCGCCTTGTTCGGGACTGATCACATGTACTATTCCCTGACGACTATCGTTCATTTTAAATTCGGTGATAGCAAATTCTTCACAATTGGAATCCAGTGTTTCGACCTGCAATCGCGAAACAGGATCTGCGATTCCCTGCGCTCTGTCCGTGGTTGGCACATTATGATCAGGCACCGCCAGATTGGCCTTTACCTTCCAGAGGGAACGACCAGACAGACGCAGCCCCTCAAAAGCCTGTGGTGAAGTCACTTCATGAATTAACTGACGATCAATATAGAGTAAAGAAGTACCGTCATCATTGTTACGTACTACGTGAGTATCCCATAACTTGTCAAACAAGGTTTTGGCCGTCATTATCTTTCTCCCTTTACTCATTAGATGATTGAGCTATCATAGCTTTAAGTTTAAAATAACTCAAATTCATATTTTTTATATTTTGCATTACAATTAGTTATGGATATACCTGCTATTGAAGCATTTTTAACTGTCGCCAGGTTAAATTCTTTTTCTCTGGCTGCCGGACAGCTTTTTATTACTCAACCCGCTATCAGTAAACGCATAGCCACCCTGGAAGCTCAACTGGGAGTGAAACTGTTTGACCGAATTCAAAGAAAGGTGATTCTGACTGAAGCGGGCAAGGTTTTTCTTCCAGGTGCGCAGCGTATCAGTGAAGCAGTTCGAGAAAGTAAAAACAGCATAGCCTGTATGAATGAAACCATAACCGGAGAACTCTGCATTGCCACCAGTCACCATATTGGATTACATCGATTGCCGCCGATACTAAAAAACTATGTCAGCCAATATCCGCAGGTTGATATAAATATTGATTTTATGGATTCAGAATCAGCATTACTGGCGGTGGAAAAGGCACAAATTGAACTGGCCATTATTACCCTGCCCGGAAAACCGGCATTATCTATTAAAACTCACCTGGTCTGGGATGATCCCCTTGCAGTCGTTGTGGGCAACTCTCATCCCCTGCTGTCAAGCAATAGAACTGCAACCCAAAAATCATCCGGAAAAAAAGCTTCAGCGCAGCAAATTGAATCAGGCAAATCATTTATGGTGGATGCAGAGCAATTATGCCGCTACTCAGCTATTTTACCTGACAAGGGGACATTTACCCGGGAAATAGTCGATCAGTATTTCACCGATCGGCAGATCGACTATCAGGTGAAATTATCCAGTAATTATCTTGAAACCATCAAAATGATGGTCAGCGTGGGTTTGGGCTGGAGCGTACTGCCTGAAAGCATGCTGGATAAAAATCTGCAGACATTAAATATCCAACAATTCGACGTCTGCCGTTCTCTGGGGATTGCCTATCATACCTCAAGAACCTTATCGCAACCCGCCCAAAAAATGTTTGAGTTGATAACAAAAGTCAGCAATGGATAATATTATCCGCCCTTTTTAACGAATTCATTCCAGATCTGCCGCGCATGCTCAGCAGCATTTTGATGTAATATCACCGCTTTATCCTGTTCGGCAATGAAATCCATCAGACAGGATTTATAAGTCAGAATATCGGTATTATACCGGTCTTTGTAATAAGCAGGTGAAAGTAATAAGGGTTTGGTAGGCTTAGCACAAAAAGGATTGGGACTGTGGCTGTCTGCAATACCTTCTAATGGCAACAACAGTAATAATGTAACTATAAATGCAGCTGGAACAGTGGCAGAAAAAAGAGTTTTCATATTTCATATGGTCCGAGGATAGATTTTGTGCACAGTATATATATACATGAGCTAAAAACAATAAGTGTTAACACTTATTCCTGAAATATTTACGGAAGTTCAGGCAAGATATGAGATCTTACCCTCAATTCACCCGCCGTCTTCATCACGTTCTATGTCAATTTCGCTGATTTCATCATCAAGGATAGTATTTTTACTGAATTTTTCTGCAGAATGATTTTCATCAGCAGAAACGGGGACTGGAGCCTGAGACTGTTGGTATAGATGTATATCCGTTTGTGGATAAGGAATTGAAATACCTTCTGCATCAAAGCGATCTTTAACCGCTCGCGTCACTTCCCAGTATACGGTCCAGTAATCTTCTGTATTAACCCAGGGACGACAGATAAAATTTACCGAAGAATCCGCCAGTTCATGCAGCTGGATAGTAGGCTTAGGATCTTTAAGTACCAGAGGATGTTCATCCAATATCTGTTTCATTACCTGCATTGCCTGTTCAACATCATCTTCATAACCAATGCCAAAAATCATATCTACTCGCCTTTGCAAGCTATGAGTTGCGTTGATTATCACATCCCCCCAGATGGAATTATTCGGCACGACCATTAATTTATTGTCAGGAGTCATTATGGTTGTTGAAACCAGGGTCATTGATTTCACCTGGCCAGTAATACCTGCAACCTCAACCACATCATCTACATCAAAGGGTCTGTAAAACATGATCATAATACCACTGGCAAAATTGCTCAGCGTACTCTGCAAAGCGAATGCAACCACAAAACCTGCAGCACCAATGGCCGCCATGATGGGAGCAACATTAACGTCGACTGCAGCCAGAGCAACCAGAAAACCAATAAACAGAGTAATTCTGCTTATGCTATGGATAAAAAAGTTATTTAATATTTGCGATCTGAGATCGGTAAAACCCAGAGCTTTTTTGACTGCATTGCCAAGAATTTTACTCAAGATCCAGAAGGCAAACATTACGGCAATAAAGAGTAGAATTTTTTTAATCCACTCCACGCCTCCCTCCATGGAAAATAACCAGCTTTTGATGCTCAACCAGGTTGATTTAGTATCAGTTACATCGAGTTTGAGTCCACTGACTGAATCAATATAGCGTCGATAAGGCAATACTTCATCCAGTTCCTTACCTTTTTCAGCCAGACCAATTTTTTCATTGATTTCTTTTAATACCGCGTTGAGGCGATCAACCTTCTGTTCTTTGTCTTCACGCAGTGTTTTTAACTCATTAACCAATGCTTCCTGGTCTGATTTTTGCTGTTCTTTGCTTAGTTGTGAATCGGCGGCTGAATCCGTTTTTTTGATAGCTAACTGAGCGATGGATACTTTTTTTGAGGCTTCCTGTAACAGTTCCAGCCAGCCGTCAGCCTCGGCAAACAGTTCATCTTTAGTTAAAGGAATAAGCATCAGTTCCAGCTGGTCAACAGGTATTTCAGGGTTGTCTATAGTTACTGCGGTGACTGACGGTGCAGACTCCTCTTTAGCAATAACCTCACTGGTTACAGACAGCAAAAAAACCAGAATAACTATAAAATTTATAAACAAAGATTTTCTTAACATGATGTATTGCCTAATACTCAAAAAGTGATTTGTTATACCTGAATGGGCTGTGCTTACGGTTTAAGTTAAGCCTGAAAGCGCAGTTAAACCAATACGCTGTGAAATTATAACTATTTATTCATTTATCGCAACAGATAAAGCTATAAAAGCCGGCAACTGTAGTGCATCTATAGTTTAAAATCAGCAAAATATACTTTATGATTGTTTGCAAACTCTGCTTATCACGGCTATTGACAGCTTTTGCCCTGAAGATAAAAAACTATCATTAATATTGCGTAAACTTTCGTATTATAATTTTTCTGTAAAAATCCAGGATATAACGAAAGCAATAAAAGCCAGCATGGCTGCAACCACAAAAGCGACAGTACTACCGGCACTTTCCCACAGGTATCCGCCATACAGACTCCCTATCATGCCTCCTATGCCAAAACTGACACTGCTATAGAGCGCCTGGCCCTTGCCCTGGTTCCGACCGGTAAAATAACGATGTATATAAGCAATAGCCACCGCATGATATATGCCAAATGTCGAGGCATGAAACAGTTGTGCGAAGGTAGTCAGAAAAGTGTTATCAATAAAAAAAGCTATCAACAGCCATCTGACACAACCTGAAAACAGACTCAACAGCAATAATGTTCTTAAGCCAAAACGTTTCACCAGAAAAGGTATCAGAGCAAAAGCCACAACTTCTGAAATCACTCCTATGGCCCATAGCACACCAATATAAGACCGGGAATAGCCATGCGTTTCAGCGTAAATGGAATAAAAGGTATAATAAGGACCATGGCTGGCCTGGATAAATAAACAGGCCAGCAACAAAGCAATCACTTTCCTGTCATACAGTATATGGCTTATAGGGGTGTGAACTGTGCGCTGCTGATCACCTCGATGTTCGGCAACGAATAATGTTGACAGCCAGATCCCGGATAACAGGATAAATACAATATTCGGCAGATAGGCAATATCGATATAAACAAAAAGAAAACCCAGCGATGTCACTGAGACAATAAAGCCTATCGATCCCCAGACCCTGATCCAGCTGTAGAGACTGGTCTGTTTATACAGATGATTAAAGGTTAAGGCTTCAAATTGAGGCAGCACCGCATTCCAGAAAAAACTGAACAGCAGCAAGACCAAAAAAAGCCACCAGTATTGAACGGAATAGAAAATAGCGGCAAAACTTATTGCTGCCAGCAGTGAGCCCACCCTGATAATGAATAACCTGTTACCGTGATGATCGGCTATCCACCCCCAAATATAAGGTGCGACAATTTTGGTCGACATTATGACCGCCATTAGTTCGCCAATCTCAACCGCACTGAAGCCCTGCTGGCTTAGATACAGGCCCCAATAAGGAATCAAGGCTCCGAGTGAAGCAAAATAAAACCAGTAAAAGCTGGAGAGTCGCCAATAAGGAACATGCTTTATCATTAATTAATTGAGCTGCTGGCTGTTATTGAAATTAATTCTCAAGCTGATTCCAGATACCTCGACTGGCAGCTGTACGATGACCAGGCTGGCAATCACTCGCAACGTCCAGATAAAGCGATATAGGAACATAATAACATCATGCATTTCCTAAACTGATGCAGGAATAACCGGAGTCATTGAATTTACATCCATATTCTGAGCCCGGTGTCTTAACAGATGATCCATCAGGGTTATAGCCAGCATCGCTTCGGCGATTGGCGTCGCCCTGATACCCACGCAGGGATCGTGACGACCTTTGGTAACCACTTCGATGGGTTGACCTTCAAGATCAACACTTTGCCCGGGTAAATGCAGACTCGAAGTCGGCTTTAAAGCAATATGAGCAACAATCTCCTGACCTGAAGAAATTCCGCCAAGTACTCCGCCGGCATGATTGGATAAAAAGCCATCAGGCGTTATCTCATCCCTGTGTTCGGTACCTTTTTGTTCAATACAGGCAAAACCGGCACCTATCTCAACACCTTTTACAGCATTGATGCTCATCATGGCATGGGCGATATCCGCATCGAGACGATCAAAAATGGGTTCTCCCAGACCCGGCGGCACCCCGGTTGCCACCACGGAGATTTTAGCGCCTATTGAGTTACCTTCTTTGCGCAACGCGTCCATATAGATTTCGAGTTCACCTACCCTGGCCTGCACCGGTGAGAAAAATACATTCTGGCTGACCTGCTCCCAGTCAAATTCAGGGTCTGAGGGATGCGCCGTCCTAATAGGCCCTAGCTGGGACAAATAGCCTCTAATCTCAATGCCGTAGTTATCCTGCAGGTATTTTTTAGCGATTCCCCCTGCCGCAACCCGTGAGGCTGTTTCTCTGGCGGAGGATCGCCCACCGCCGCGATAATCTCTGAAACCGTATTTCTGCTGATAGGTATAATCTGCATGTCCCGGTCTGAAGGTATTTTTAATGTTTCCGTAATCTTTGGAACGCTGATCCTTGTTATAGATGATCAGAGCAATGGGTGTTCCTGTTGTTTTTCCTTCAAACGTACCCGAAAGAATCTGCACCTGATCATCTTCCCGTCGCTGGGTCGTATGACGTGAAGTGCCCGGTTTACGTCTGTCCAGATCAACCTGCAGATCAGCCTCTCTTAATTCAAGTCCGGGAGGACAGCCATCGACTATACATCCGATGGCAGCACCATGGCTTTCACCAAAAGAGCTGACGACAAACAACTTACCAAATGAGTTTCCTGACATATCAAAGACTTTTTGTTTACTTTTAGTTAGGCTGCAAGTAAAAATGTGAATAAACAAGCAGGGTTTCTAAAAAACCAGAATTCACAGCCAGCAGCATTTTTTATAGTATTATACTCATAAACGGCCAGCGAAAGAAAAAGATTGCACCCAATCGAATAACTATTCAGCGTATCTCAGTTTGTGCACGGGAGATTAGCTCAGCGGATTTCGAGAGTCAGGAGCCGACGTGGTGCATCTAGTTCAATAAACACCTGCTTAAGAGCACGATCTTTACGATACGCTGAGCAGTTACTCACAATTTAAGAATATTATTATGCGTATATTGATCATTGAAGACGAAATCCAGTTACAGCGTCAGATAAGTACCCAACTTGAGCAGCACAATTTCGTTGTAGACGTTACCGCAAATGGTAAAGAAGGATTCTTTATGGCATCTGAATATCCTTATGATGCAGCTATTATCGATATCGGGTTACCGGCAATGTCCGGGATTGACATCATCAAACAGCTTAGAACAATGGGCAGTACTTTACCCGTACTGATCCTGACGGCCAGAAGCCGATGGCAGGATAAAGTTGAGGGCCTTGAGGCCGGAGCTGATGATTATCTAGTTAAACCGTTTCAAATGGAAGAGTTGCTGGCACGAATTAATGCCCTGCTGCGACGCGCTTCAAATAATTCAACTGAGTCACTCAACTATGGTGTTATCAGTCTTTTCCCTGGCAGTCAGGAAGTAACCTTGAACAGTATCCCGCTTGAGTTAACAGCGTTTGAATATAAAATCCTTGAATACCTGATGCGTCGACAAAATAAAGTGATATCCAAATCAGAGCTCTCTGACTACCTTTATCCTCATGATCAGGATAGAGACAGCAACGTCATTGAAGTCATTATGGGGCGCTTAAGAAAAAAACTGGATCCTGACGGACAACTCAAACCGATCGAGACCATTCGAGGACGCGGATATCTCTTTAAACTTAAATAGTTAAACGGTAATGAATGATAAACACTCTTTTTCAGGCAGCTTTTACCTGCATAAATTTTCAATCAATCGCAGAATTTTGCTGGGCGCTATCCTGATTGTGATCATTTTCGTGCTGCTGACCGGTTTTACCTTAAACAAGACTTTTTATGATAATGCCCTGACTTCGTTAGAACAGAAGCTTACCGGTCAGGTTTATCTGTTAATGGCTGAAAGTGTGATCACAAGTGCCGATGGACTGTTTTTATCCGGAAATCTATCCAGGGACAGTTTAAACAGACAGCTATCAAATATTAACGGCTGCATTACCAGTGCAGATGGTCAATTACTCTGGCAATCGGATGCCAATAAAAAACTCTCAATCCCGCCTATTATCACCACAGAACATGGAAAAAAAATCATCCAGCAATACCACGTCGATAATCACGCTTATATCGGTGTCAGTATTGCTATTTACTGGACTCAAATTAAAGATGGTTTCCCGCTGGTTTATCACGTTAGTGATAACATGGAAGAATTTAACCAGCAAATAAAAGATTACCGCAGAAACTTGTGGCAGCATCTTGGACTGATGTCGTTTGTATTGGTCATTAGTCTAATGCTCTTACTGCGCTGGGGCCTCACCCCACTGCGCCGAGTGGCTAAAGAAGTGGAGGCTATAGAACAAGGTGAACAGGAGATCATACAACAACAGTATCCTGCCGAAATACGTCCTCTAACCCATAATATTAATCAGTTGATTCAGCATGAACGAGCTCAACAATTACGTTACCATAATGCCTTAGGGGATCTTACCCATAGTCTGAAAACGCCTCTCGCGATTATCAAAGCTGAAACATTTGATCTGGACAGGCCACACATTTATCAAAAAACAGTGCTTGATGCAGTCAACAGAATGGATCAGATCGTAGATTATCAATTACAAAAAGCTGCAACTGCAAAACCATCACCTCATCAGAAGCCGATATCTTTATATCCTCTGGTAATGTCTGTGATCAACAGCATGAAAAAAATTTACCAGGATAAACAGATTTATTTTTCAGAAGCAATGGATCAGCATATATATTTAAAAATTGATGAAAGCGATTTTATTGAGATCATCGGTAATTTACTGGATAACGCCTGTAAATGGTGTGAAAGCCGGGTGCAGGTAACTATGACTAAACATGATACAAAAATTCTCCTCTGCGTAACAGATGATGGTCCTGGTATTGCCAGTAACCTCATTGATGAAATAATGAATCGCGGGGTCCGTGCTGATCAACTGGTACCCGGACATGGTGTGGGTCTTGCTATTGTTAGAGATATAATCACTGCATATGATTCCGATATTCACTTTGACCAGGCACAGCCAAAGGGTACAACAGCCAGCATTGAATTTAACACTTGATCATAGGTTTGTACTTAAGCAAAAAGGTGTAAGGATAAGCATGCCTACGAACACTTGATATGGAGAAAGCGACATGCTAATTTAATATACTATTTTAACAGCATCGACAGTGTGACTTAATTAAAGTATTGTTCCAGCTGTTCTTTGGTGAGTAAAAAAACCCCCTGCCCGCCGTGTTCAAACTCGAGCCAGAAAAAAGGAACTTCAGGAAAAAGTTCGCATAAAGCATGTTCACTATTACCGACTTCAACGATTAACAGTCCTTCGGGATGCAAATGTCCTGCGGCCTGCCTGAGCATAGGAATTACAAGGTCAAGTCCATCTTTCCCTGCCGCAAGCCCCAGCTCAGGCTCAGCTTTATACTCCTGAGGTAAAGCTGCCATATCTTCAGCATCGACATAGGGCGGGTTGGAAACAATAATATTATACTTTCTGTTCTGCAAACCGCTGAACAGATCAGACTGGATGATATCGACATGATTCAACAGCTGATGGCGTTGAACATTAATCTTTGCAACCTCAATGGCCTCAGATGAGATATCAGCCAAATCAATATGCGCCATGGGAAAGTAATAGGCACAGGCAATACCAATACATCCGCTGCCTGTACATAGATCCAGAATACGATCTACAGAATCGGGATCCACAAAATCTTCGAACTGCTTTACGATCAGTTCAGCCAGCGGCGAACGCGGCACCAGCACCCGTTCATCGACATAAAAAGCTAAACCTGCAAACCAGGCTTCATGAGTCAAATAGGCTGCTGGTATTTGTTCTTCGACACGACGAAAAATAATTTCAGTCAGGACCTGTTTTTCATTTAAAGTTAGCCGTGCAGGGAAGTAAACAGAAGAAGTATCGGGATCCAGTCCCAGTGTGTGCAACACCAGAAAGGCTGCTTCATCAATCGCAGTGGACGTACCGTGTCCATAATAAAGATTTGACTGCTTGAAAAAACTTGCACCCCAGCGAATAAAATCGCTAATAGTATGCAATGTTCCGGTTATTTCTTCGCGTTGATAACTAATGGAGTTCATAGACAAAGTCCCTGCAAGGGATTGATTAAAATTTTAGTCACAATTCTACTCCTGAAAGCATAAAACTTCTTTGTTGTTTAGTAAATGCCTGCAGTTGAAATATCGTTGCCTGTGTTCATAGGGATGTAGTTAGTGCCCATCCGTTTTTAGATGGACACTTGTGGCACAGGGATGTGCTAGCATTTTTTTAATGATGACAAATCATTGAATATGCAGCGAAAGAAAAATCACACTTTTTCTTTCGCGTTCCATCATATAGCCAGGATGGCTATTTATGGATGGAAACTAGTTAAGCTCAATTTGTTAGGAAATTTATACGTTTGTAGACTCACATGGACGACTTCGGCTCCTGCCTCTCGCATGCATTTCCACCATCCATGGTGGTCAAGTGGGATATGCAGGTTATACACGAAGCAATTAACGGTCCAGAAAACGCCGTAAATCTGTCCATGGTCTTTCCCTGCAGCGGCCTCCCACGACAGGGGTACTACCCTGTTCGTGGCAGGCTTTAGGTAGCCATAGCCGGCTACCTAAAGCTGAGCCTACAGGGAAGCAGAGAATGCAACTTCCGCAGGAGCAATCATCTGTGTTTCACAAACATATGACTGCCTCGAAGTCATACAAATGAGTCTGCGTTAAAAGCATCATGACCGGCCTAATAATCATGCACTTATCATGGTAAAATAAGAATTTTTACCTACCAGTTATTACCTCTATACCAGGGAGGCACAGGTAATTGATTTTGTCTGAACCATTCAGGATCAGGCATTGGCTGCCATGGGTTTAACATTGGAGGTGCCATATTATTCATATCAAGCGCCTGCAACAGAGTTCTTTTTTTACTCTCCGGCAATGTTTTGTGGGACATGATCTGTGTATTGATTTCGTCCAGTTTGCCTTCAAAAACAAAGTTCTGTACATTACCATCACTGTCATCGTATTTTACAGTTGCTTTGTATTTATCATTACCCATTGACTCAACCTGCACCGACTCAAATTCAGACCAGGAATAGCTCTGTCTGTGAGTAACAGGCGGATGAAATTTTCTCGGTAGTGACGGCGGGTGATGATAGCCAAAGTCAGACGGCATCATATTATCGTACCTGCCATGGCGAGATTGGGGATAAGGCATAGATCGTTGTGCTTGAGTCCGTCTCGGCTGCATACCAGGCTGAGCATCCAGCGTTACATCCAGTGTTTGCGGTTTACTTTGTCTAATAAGATGCAGCTTAATAACAGTTCCAGGTTTTGAAGAGCGTATCAACCGGCTAAATTGTTCGGTAGTAAATATCTCCTGTTCATTAAAACCGCTAATAACATCAAAGGGCTCTACACCAGCTTTTGCTGCAGGTGATTGTGGGTGAACAGAACGAACCATAATGCCCTGATTATCCTTGATCTGACCGGACAGTTGATTTGCTAAAGCCATAGGTACAGGCTGAATCGCTACACCTAGCCAGGAATATGCGGATTGTTGTTCCTTATTAACGTTAACCGCAGCGTCTGTAGCCGTTGCAGAAGTATTATTATCTGCTGAAACCATTTGTATACCGCCAGCCAGAGAACCAGCTATCAACAGGGGTAATAATTTTTTCATCATAGATTTCTCCTCAGTTACTCAAAAAAACATAGCTATTTCATTCAATCGCACTTGCTCAAAGAAAACTCAAGACAACTTGCTTGATATTACGTCTGATATCAGCAAATAATCAGCCTGGTTTTGCTTTATTCATAAGTATGTACCCAAGCAAAAATATGTGAACATATTCATGCGTTTGTTACAGAAGACGCCGTAAATACATCCATGGTCATTCCCGACATCCTGCTTCCCACGAAACTAGTACATTCCTGTGAGTCGCAGGAGCAATCATCTGTCTTCCAGAAACACATAATTATCCTTAAGTACATACGTATGATGCTATTTGCAATGCATCAACTGAAACAGGATTAATTCTCAACTAAATAAATTTCAAATGTACAATGGTTAAGACTGCAAATTTCTACAAAAATTCATCTATATCTATTGAAAAAATCAATTTAACAGCTATATTTAAAAGCAGAGAATATGCTAACCGGTTTTTTAATTCTGATAGCGCCATCTCCAGTGGAGATGGCTTAAGCAGATGTATACAAATCAGACTACAGGAGAGATCATCATGGCCTTAAAACGTTACGATCCTTTTAAAGAATTCAGAGAATTGACACGTAATATAAACTCATTTAATGATTTATATAACTCCCAGGAATTTCCTGAATTAAATGTTTCATCATTTGTTCCCGATGTTAACACCAGAGAAGGTGAATATGCTTATCATATTGATCTGGATTTACCGGGGATAGGCAAAGACGATATCAATATCCACGTAGACAAGAATGCCCTGACCGTTTCAGGTGAACGTAAAACCAAAGAAGAAGTCAAGCAGGAAGATTACTACAAAATCGAAAGCACTTTCGGTAAATTTGAGCGCCGATTTACCCTGCCAGATGATGTAGATGTGGAAAACATTCACGCCGAATCAACAGATGGAGTACTTGAAGTTACTGTGCCTAAAATGGCAAAGAAACAGGAAGAAGTAAAGAAAGTCAAGATCAAGTAGGAGCTTGTTATGGATTTTGTTAAAAATGTCAAAGACATTTCTTCTGACATGGAAGAGGGTTTAAAGGATGGTTTAGAAAAAACCAAACAAAAACTGGCCAGTGTGGCCAGTCATTTGCCATTCATAAACATGGCAAAAAACAAGCACAGCCAGTATACCATCGAGGTTGATCTGCCCGGTGTGAGAAAGGAAGATATAGACCTGTCAATTGATGGAAACACTCTCAGCGTCAGTGCAGAACGATGCATGAAAGAAGAGGTAAAAAAAGAGGATTACTATCATCTGAGCAGTTATTTCGGCAAAATAGCACGCTCTTTCACACTCCCTGAGAGCATTGATAAGGACAAGCTTGATGCAGAATACAAAGATGGCCGTCTGTATATTCGTTTAAATGAGTCAGAAAAGAAAAAA
Organism: uncultured Gammaproteobacteria bacterium; assembly: GCA_963836005.1. Classification (GTDB taxonomy): domain Bacteria; phylum Pseudomonadota; class Gammaproteobacteria; order GRL18; family GRL18; genus CAWIHS01. The sequence continues at coordinate 474,486 of CAWIHS010000001.1, forward strand.
CCGCAGCAGGTTTCCATTAAATAAACAGCGCAGTTCAAGTTAGTTTATGCCCGGCTGCCATTCATAACGTACCCAGAGACAAATTCGTTTGTGTCTGGGTACGTTTTGGTGATTGCTATAGTTTTAGTAACTATTCAGCGTGTTTTTATTAACTCGCAAATTATTGATACCAGGTGTTTGTGAAAGAAGTTTATATAGCATGGATGCTATATAAAGCCTGCATGGACGCATTTACGGCGTCTTCTGCAACAAATTCCTGGTATCAATGACGTTTTTCAAAGTACGCTGATTTTCAAAGTACGCTGAATAGTTACTAGTTTTAATCAATACCTTCTGTCCAGAACATTAACCCTGGAGCGCAGACTTTCAATCTCTTCCATTAATTCCAGAGCCAACGCGATACCAGCAAGATTGACCCCCAGATCCTGCTGCAAACGCAAAGCAGTTTTGGCACGCTGAAGATTAGGCCCGCTAAAACGCCAATGGATGACTTCGTGTCCGCGTGGTTCTATGATACCCTCATCAACCAGATCTATAACCCACTCTGCATTCACAGAGCAGGCTCTGCATACTTCACCCAGCGTTAATTCGCATCCTTCATCCAGCAATAGTCCCGATAATGTTTCAGTCTTTATCATCATTTATCCCCCTTCTAAACTCCTAACCCGGCACGCGGATTAAATGCCAGTTTCTGTTCCATTTCGCGATAGATGGCTTTTGCCTTATCATTCTCCGCCCTGGGTAAGGCAATCTGTATGACTACATAAAAATCACCCGGCGGTTTGCCAGGGATCCCCCGTCCCTTTAATCGAAGTCGTTTCCCGGCTGAGCTGTCAGGCGGTATTTTTAAATCGACGACTCCGTCAGGCACAGGTACTTTAACTGTAGCTCCGAGGGCAGATTCCCAGGGTGCCACAGGCAAGTCTAGATAAACATCACGTCCTTCGACTCGATAATGAGCATGTGATCTGAATTCTATTTCTAGATAAAGATCTCCGGTTCCGCCTTTGCCCATACCTGCAGAACCCTGCCCTGCCAGGCGGATCTGTTGACCCTGCTTCACACCTTTAGGGATCCGTACATTTAATGTTCTTTCCCTGGTGATCACATGCCCCTGAGAATCGATCTCTGGAGCCTGCAGGGTTATCGTACGGGTTGCACCTTGATAAGCATCTTCCAGATCAATCACAACTTTAGCATGATGATCCTGACCTTTCGCATCAAAACCGGTCTGCCTGTTTTGAGCCTGCCGATAGCCTCTGCCGAACAATGTTTCAAAAAAATCACTATAGGCAGCATCATCACCCCCGGTAAAACCACCGCCGCTAAATTCAAATCCAGCATCCCAGTCTGGAGGAGGCCGGAAATCCTGCCCAGATTTCCAGTCGGCACCTAACTGATCATAAGCGGCCCGCTTTTCCGGATCTTTGAGTACTTCGTAGGCTTCACCAACCTGTTTGAATTTATCTTCCGCATCAGCTTCCTTACTGACATCAGGGTGATATTTACGTGCCAGCTTTCGATAGGCTCGTTTGATCTCATCCTGAGTGGCCTCTTTACTGATACCCAAAGTCTGGTAATAATCATTGTATTGCATTTACATGTCTCAACTTTAAACGAAGTGATGATCTATTTTAACCCAGTAACAGCTTGAGTATTCCTAAACCTGAACAAATCTGCTGTGAGTGTCCAATGCACCGGATCTCCAGGACTTTTAGAATACCCCCATAGGGATGACTGTGAATAAACCTGAAAAACCGTGTCTCTTCAGTAGCTTGACCAGTTGGTTAAGATCTTTCTGAGTAGTTTTAGGATAAACATAGTCTCAGCTATTATAATAATAAAGGTTGTATGAATGGAAACTTTTAAAAATCGTAAATAACCCGCAAACCAAACACAAGGACAGGATATGCCGCGCACGTCCATAGATGATATATTACATCGGATACAGTCACTTCAGACAGAACTGGAAGCAGAAATTGACAGTTTGCTGGAAGAGAAAAAACAGCTTTTTCATTACACCATCAAGCAGGGAAAAGTCCATTTTGAACAAGGAGTAAGGGCATTTCAACGCCATCAGAAAATTGGCCTCTGGCATTATTTCCGGGCTGCAAAAATCACCCATATGTTAACTGCCCCCATTATTTATAGCCTGATTATTCCTCTGGCATTACTGGATTTAATGGTCAGTTTGTACCAGCATATCTGCTTTCGTGCCTACAACATACCCCGTGTAAAGCGTAAAGACTACCTGATCATCGATCGCCAGCATCTGGCCTATTTAAATAGCATTGAAAAATTTAACTGTATCTATTGCGGGTACAGTAATGGACTGATTGAATATCTCCGTGAAATTTCCGCCCGCACAGAACAATACTGGTGCCCCATCAAACATGCACGCCGCTCCGCCGATCCGCATAGACTGAAGAATAATTTTAAAGATTATGGTGATGCCCAAAATTATCATAAGCGGATGCTGGAATTACGCAGCGAACTGGCTGATATTGTGGAGCATAGAAGTTTATAATTTTACTGCTAATATAAGGTATGAAATCTCACAAAACTATATCTCAAAAGCTCAGACCGCCAGAGACCATGTTTTTACAGGCAGCGCTCATCCAGGAGTTGCCGGCCGGATCTTACATCGCCCACAGAGTGGGCGATATTCATGAGAATAAGAGCCAAGGGCATAACAACAATAACTTTCCGTTTTATTCAGCACCACGGATATTGTCATTCTTTTTTATAAACCACCAGGCTTCCAATATTGTTGCAACAGACCAGGCCTGTACTGGAGCTCCACGCGGAGAATGAGGCGCTTCAGCATCAAATATCTCGCTGATACTTCCCAGCCCTGCATCTTTCAGATGATCCTGAACAGGAGTCAGAATAGCCAGTGCACGTTTGGAATCACCAAAAGTTCTGAAATCCGCCATCGCAAAATGTCCCAGCAGCCAGGCCCAGACAGTTCCCTGATGATAGGCACTGTCACGTTTGGTAACACCTCCCAGATAGCTGGGGCAATATTTTCTGTCTTCTGGAGAAAGCGATCTCAGGCCGTAAGAGGTATACAAATGTTTCTGTACTATTTCAAGTATTGACTGGGCCTGCTGTTTATCAACCAGCGCCCAGGGAAGACTCAGAGCAAATATCTGGTTAGGACGTATGCTTGCGTCATCCCCATCCTGGGTATCCAGAACATCATATAAACCGCCATCAGGATTGATATAACGCTGAAATCCTTTGCGAACCCTGGCAGACAGATCAACATATTTACTGTCATCTTCATTCAGGCGCCGACAGAACCCCTGCAAGGCCATCAGCGCATTATACCAGAGGGCATTGACTTCTACCGGTTTTCCCATGCGTGGAGTCGCGACCCAATTGCCAATTTTGGCATCCATCCAGGTCAATTGAGTACCTTCCTGACCTGCATATATCAACGCATCACTTTCATCCATATGGATCTTGTAACGTGTGCCGCGAAGATATGCATCAATAATTTCCTGCAGAATCGGCATGACTTTTTTTAAAGCGGCTGTATCTTCTGTTGCATCGAGATAGGCATTCCAGGCAAGGATATACCATAATGCTGCATCAACCGTATTATACTCTGGCTGTTCCTGTTCCCTTGCATGGGTTTCAGGGAAACGGTTTGGCAGCATACCTTTATTTACATACTGAGCGAATGTTTCAAGAATTTGCAGGGCCGTAGTAAATTGTCCGGTGGCAAGAGTCAGTCCTGGTAAAGAAATCATGGTATCCCGACCCCAATCACCAAACCATGGATAGCCGGCAATAATTGACTGTCCACACTGATCTTTTGCCAGTGGCCGTTTGAAAATGAATGTCTGGGCAGATAACATTAATTGCTGAATCCAGGCAGGACCGGAAAGATTCAATTGCTGTTGTGCAACGGCAAGGAAATGAGTCTGCCTGGCTCGTTCCAGTTTTAAAGCAGCCAGAGGGTTCAACTGCTTGGAGGCTTGCAGACTCATGCGCAAACCCTGCCACCCGAAAGGATTCAATACTATTTCTGCAGAGCCGATTTCCAGGTGATTGTCAAGTTCCGGCAGACCCCGCTCACTCTCTTTTTCCAGTAGAAAATTATTTACCCAGCGGTTGGCAGACTCAATTCGTCCTTCCTGGACCTGTATATGCAGCGATGTATCAGCGGCGTAATCCAGGGATAAATGATTATCTGTTATAGCATTGATCAAGGGCTGAAATACACCAGACATCATTTGTCCATGGTGATCGCGAAAATTTGCCAGTAATCTAATATTCAATTTCACAGCGGCTTTGAGATGAGGCGTCAGCAGGCGAAAGACAACCCAGCTTACGTGTGTTCCTGTCTCCATAAAAATCCGTTTTTCTATACGTATCCCACGTAAAGAATAGATCCACACAGGTAAACGCCCATCCAGATAAAATGACTCGATATGAAGCTGACCAGAAGGTTCTGTCACGCCGGTCTGCCAGCGATTGGTATACAATGGCCATTGCTCACCATCAAGTTCAAGTGTCACTTCAGCTTTGGTCATTAATAAATGGCGGTCAAGAACTGACTTGACGGGTGCTATCAACAGCCCATGATAACGTCGGGTCAGAGATCCGGCAATGGTTCCCGCCGCATAAGCGCCCAGGCCATTACTTAACCACCATTCACGACGTTCAGCCTGAACAAGATCAGTGCAGATATCTCGTCCAAACCGAATCATAATGCTTCCCAATACTCTGTATACAGTATTCTTTCTCTATCAAAAGACGGACTTTCAGGAGTGATCTTTGGAGAAAAAGCTAACCACATATTTGTTTGATCCACTTTAAAATCCTTATTCATATGAACAAAAGTGATTGTAGTCTGGTTTATCGATGATTCATTATTTATCTCAAACCATTTTCAGCACGGTCTATGATGTTTATTTAAATTCCATCATTCCCTACAGCAGACCTGCTTCTATGTTTGCAAGATGACTACAGGAGTGAAAGTGTGTGCGTATGCTGTCTGAACAATGTACTGCACATCCTCAAGCCCTTCAACATTATCATCGAATCTATTTATCAGTCAGAGTATAGTATATATTTCGGATAGCGTTAAATATTTGTAGCTATTGGCTAAACCCCTGTTAATCAGGCATCTATAGACAACACGCAATGGATGTTAGCTGAAGCTGACATTCATCGCCCACCGTTCAGGTAAAGATCATCTGAAGACTATATCATCAGCAACTTACATTTACATATTTAGCGCCCCTCATAAATGGATGGTCGCAATTTAGTTTGCATCCATAAATAGCCATCCTGGCTATATTATAAAGCGCAATAGAAAAAGTGTGATTTATTTTTATGCTGCAATTTTTATATTCGTCCTGTACTTTTAACGGGCATATTCTTTTGTCCTGTAGCGAGATACAATGCTCAAGGTTAAAGCTACTGCAGCGATACACCAGACAATAATCGCCCCACTGGGGAGATCCAGGAAGGACGATAAAATCAATCCGCTCAGGTATCCGAAAATACCAATAAGATATCCCGTGATCAAACAGTTACTGGATTTCATACCCAAACTTCCAAGCGCGGGTATGATCAGGCTGGCAAAGACCAGATAGACGCCCACCAGCTGAACGGAAGCTGTTATAGCCAGAGCAAATAACAGATAAAATCCCACATGTCCCAGATAAATCCGAAATTTAAACCATACTAATAAAATAATACCAGAAACCAGCAAAAGAGGGATCAGTTCTTGCCAGGTGACCCACAATATCTGTCCAACCAGCAGTTCAGTAAGGTGCTCCCCTCCGTGTGGATTATCAGCCAAAAATAAAATACTGGCAGTAGCTGCGAGAATAAAAATCACACCAATCAATGCTTCCTGATATTCCCTCCAATGCTTTTCTATCCAGCTTAAAAACCAGGCACCCAGCACCGCACTGGACACGGCTGCAAGCTGTACTTCCCATCCATGCGCCTCCCAGCCGAAACGATAAGCGGCAATAACACCCAGCCCGGCTATTTGAGCAATAGCCAGATCGATAAAAATAATGCCGCGCTTAAGCACTTCCTGTCCCAACGGAACATGAGTTGATAAAACCAGTATTCCGGCAATAAATGCAGGCGCAAGAATACTTAATTCAATATTCATGGGTTTGCCCCTGTCAGGCCGTTTATAATTGTGTCATACCATTGAAACAGATCCTGGTCGTTTTTCACGCTAAATGGTAATGCGACGTTCTTGATGCGGGTCTTTTCCGACAGCCATTTTACCGGGCGTTCATCTTTATAATCAGCATAGATGATCAGATCTGCCGGACTGGCCTGCATCTCCAGCAAAACCCCGGACAAATAAGAACTCGTGGGCGGAATACCTGGTCTGGGCTCCAGAGTTGCAACACGTTGCAGTTCCAGCCAGTCTTCCAGATAGACCCAGCTATTGTGGTTGACCACAATACGTTTATCTCGCAAAGCACTTGCCTGCTTTTTCCAGCGTTGAATATCCGTCTGCCATTGTGCGCTGAATTGCTGCAGAGCTTGCTGATAATCTTTGTGATGAGCCGGATCCAGCTTTTCCAGTATCGACGCAAGAGCTATCGCCACTGTTGCTACACGGCGTGGGTCCAGATGTATATGCGGATTCCCGGCGGCATGAATATCTCCCTGGCTGCGATCCAGAATCTCAGGCTTTTCCAGCAGGGATACATAACTTGCTGCCATAAAATAGCCTGGCTGTCCCGGCTGAATTTTTGCATTGCCTGATTTACGCAGCAACAAAGGCAGCCAGCCAGTTTCCAGTTCAGCTCCGGTACAGACCAATAGATCAGCCCGTCGGGCCCTGGCAATTAAACTGGGTCGCGCCTGAATATGATGCGGATCCTGCATTGCCGTAGTGGCGCTGAATATTTCAAGTTGGCCTGCGCCCAGCACTTTTGCCAGGGCCGCCCATTCCGGTTCGCAGGTAAACACATTCAAACTGGCAACAGCCTGATGATTTCCCAGACTAGATACAAGCAGCAGCAGCAACTGCAGATGTCGTCTGTTGATCCATTGAGTACTCACTATCTTACCTCTTAATTTAAAATGCATGAGCAGCATGAGCTCCAAGACTCATGGTATATTGCACATACACCTGGTTGTCCGCTTGCTGATAAGATTCATCGCGATTATATTGCAGGCGAATACGGCTATATTCACTGGGCAGCCATTCCACCATCGCACTGTAACGTCTGGGTGTATGACTTTCATTATCCAGACCGGCTTCAGCCAGGATCTCCTTGTCAGAACCACGGTTATGACTACCCAGTTGATCATAGCGCACTGCAGCAGCCCATTGTGGTCTGAACTGATAAAATGCCTGGGCATACCAGCCATTCTGATCACCGTCATAGCTGGAAGTTTCCAGCGGATCGCTGCCTTGCATGGATATGCTGCCATCTTCTGTACGCTCAAAATATTCAAATTGCAATCTGAAATTTCGCGATGTCGGATCACCATTAGGAGCCCATTTATACACCAGGTTTACACCATTAATTTTACTCTCTCCCGAAAATGTCGGAATTTCGAGATGTTCACTCTCATGATCATGCCCAGCACCGCTGCGATCATCAATATCATTGGCTTGCCAATGACTCAGTCCAAATTGCCAGCTATGTTCAATTCCAATATCACCACCGATATTGGCAAACGCGGTCCAGGCACCGACTCCGTTTTGATCGCCTCCGGCAGGGTAACGACTGCCGTCGGCAATTTCTGCACCTAATAATAAATAGGTGTCAGTTGGTGCCAGATAGGTAACCTGTAAACCATCATCACTGAGCTGATTGGCAAAAAAGCTCCGATAAACCAGCGGTGCATCTGCAAAATCCCATTGGTGTGCGTGTTGCTGATTTAAATAACCGATGGCTGAATAAAATCGCCCGCCTTTAATGTTAAACCCATTGCTCAGTCCCAGAGTCTCAAAATAAGCTTCCTCCAGTTCAACCTCGGTACTGCCTTCATGATCAGCTACTGCCAGAGTCAGTTTGCCATAAAATAACTGATCAATACTGGCACTGGCACTGATTTCGGTATGGCCAACAGAAAAGCCCTCCTTAATTAAGCCTCCTTCATGCCCCCCGCTGGGAAAACCTGGAATGCGATATTGATCAGGATCATTATCATAAGCGGCATAGGTACCATCCAGAATGACGCTAAGAGCCGGATTAAAAGCATTTTGAGAGGTCGTCGTCGAAGTTCCCCCTGTTGATGAAACACTGGCCTGAGATACGGCATCATTCGCGGTTTTTTGAGCCTGAATTTTTTGTTCAACCTGTTGCTGAGACAGCGCTGTCTTTTCAGCTTGAGCCTGAGCCAGGTCTGCTTTCTCCTGAGCTGCACGTAAGCCCTTTTCCAGAGCCTGAATACGCTGCTCATATTCTTTTTTCATCGTTTCCAGCTGACGTTTAAGAGCTTCAATATCATCGTTTGCCATAACTGAAGCTGATGGCCATAGGATCACAAGCGTGGCTACGGCTATTAATGCCTTGCGCATAAGTTTTCTCTTTATAATAAGCAATTTACACAAACAGTCGTTCTTAACGACTGAAAAAACTTTCTAAAATGATTTGCTTATATAAAAGCAGGAGGCGCGCGTGAATCGAAAACTCTACTGGCAGAAGGGGCAACCGAAGTAAGTTGATCCGGGTTGAAAAATACAGCTTTGGGTAGTACAGATAGATCTATTTCTGCTGCAATCAGGGATTCTTCAGATTGTTCCAGAGAAATAAAGATCCGACAGGATTGATCTGCATTGTGGAAAGGATGTTCTGCCGAATGAATAAGTATACTCAGCTGACTGATAAGTAAGGCAATGCTGATCAGTAAAACTTGAATCTCGTTTCGGCTGGGTTTAATCATTAGTGAGTAATGAAGATTTTTTATGGGGCAGCGAGTTGATTTACTCGCTGCGTAAATTAATTGCACTTGTTACTTGCAACCATGCAATAATAGACAGTCAAATATATGCAATCAGTATACGCCTGAAACCTTTACCGGGTGAAGGATCATAGATACGGGTTAAGGCTCAGACGTCAGATTTATTTTAAATGTTTCTTCAGATCATATCGATAAACAAACCCCGGCAAAGCAAACACCATAAATAAACAAAGCGTAATGATATAGAATTCCCAGTGTTGTGGAAAAAGCCAGAATTCCCATATTTTACTATAGGCCTCACCATACAGTTTAATTTCCAGCCCCGTCGCCAGAGTCAAAGTCAGCAGGTACATGATAAACCACTCAAACATACGTAACCAGAATAATTTGCGGGATTTGCCAGTATACAATAACATGACCCTGTCACTGATAAAGGGAATATTGGCAGCTATCAGCGCCAATATAAACAGGATAAAAATGGCTATCGTCGTATTCATCAGCGACATGTAGTTATAAATAATGGTTAAATCAAAATAGCGGACATTGATTCAGTGAGAGTTGTTACGAACTGAACTCGTCACTGTCTCACAGCAAGAGCAGAAGCGTAATGTTGATTCACCTTCCGCTGTAAAAAAACAAGGCTGTAAAAACAACAAGCCTGTGTGTAACGAACAGGCTTTTTAATCAAGGGATACTTAACAGACTGTATCATCCACTGAAGCTAGACATACAAAGCGAGGCAATCGCTGTAGGGAAGATGCCTGCAGCCAGAATAATCAGTGCATTCAGGCTCAGAGTCAGGCGTAAGTCCATACTGGCCTGTAAAGGGATTTCATCTGTTGGTTTATCAAAATACATGAGTTTAATAATGCGCAGATAATAAAAAGCCCCGATTATAGAGGTGACTACACCCACTACAGCAAGCCAGATCAAACCACTATTAACGGCTTCCTGAAGAACGCTTAATTTAGCCCAGAATCCCCAGAAAGGAGGCACACCCGCCATAGAAAACATCACGGCCAACATGACAAACGCAAACCAGGGACTTTTCTGGTTAAGGCCTTTATAGTCATCAAGATTATCAGCTTCAAAGCCAGCTCGGCTCATCAACGCAATCATGCCAAACGCACCCAGGCTCATAAACGCATAGGCTATTACATAAAACATTGAAGCAGCGTATCCATTCGAGGTACCCGTGAGTATACCCATCAAAATAAACCCAACGTGAGAAATAGTCGAATAGGCCAGCATACGTTTAATATTAGTCTGTGCAATGGCAATAATATTACCAAAAACCATAGAAAGAACGGACAGGATGATCAGTATCATTTGCCAGTCAGCATGTATCCCTGACAGGCCGTCCACCAGCAGGCGGTACATCATGGCAAAAGCAGCCACTTTCGGAGCAGTTGCAAGGTAGAGAGTAACAGAGGTTGGAGAACCATGATAAACATCAGGCATCCACATATGAAAAGGGACTGCTCCCAATTTAAAGGCGATACCGAGGATAATAAAGACCAGCCCAAAACTCATCACCAGACGATCAGAACCCGCAATGGCTGCATTGATAGCCGCTAAATCCAGTGAACCGGTAACACCATAAATCATTGACATACCATAAAGAAGTATCCCTGAAGCCATGGCGCCCAGAACAAAATATTTCATTGCGGCTTCAGACGCTATGGCTGAATCTCTTTGCATGGCAATCATGGCGTACATACACAAAGACAAAAGTTCCAGGCCCAGATAGACGGTAATAAAGTTCCCGGCTGAAACCATAATCATCATTCCCAGCACACCAAACAGTCCGAGAATAAAATACTCTCCTTTATATATATTTCTGTCCTTTAGATAATCCTTGGCATAAATAAAGACCGCAAACACCAGCAGCAGAATTACTATTTTCAGGATTGAAGCCATTGAGTCGAGAATAAAAGAGCCGTTGAAACTAACTATCGTCTGTTGGGGAAAGACAGCATAGGACAGAAATGCAGTTGCCAGTAAAGTGATCAGAGATAATATATAGGTCGCTCCCCTGCTTTCATCCTTTAAAAACAGGTCTATGATCAGAATCGTACACACCATTGTGAGCAAGAAAATTTCTGGCAAGGCAGGTATTAAATCAGGTGTTACAAAGTTCATATTATCTGTCTCTGTCTAAATTTTGGAGATGGCTATATGGGCTACTAAATTATCAACACTGGCATGCATCACTTCGAGTAATGGATCAGGATAAACGCCAATGATCAATACAGCAACCGCCAGGAGCAACATCATAAAAAATTCACGCCCGGACATATCCTCCAGCCCTTCAACCTGTTCATTCATTACCGGCCCAAAAATGACCCGCTTGATCATCCACAGTGTATAAGCAGCTCCCAGTATCAATGTCGTCGCTGCTAAAAAGGCATACCAGAAATTAGCTTTAAAACTTGCCATAATGACCATAAACTCGCCAACAAATCCGGAGGTTCCAGGCAACCCCGCATTGGCCATGGCAAAGAACACAGCAAAGGTAGCAAAAGCAGGCATTTTATTAACCACACCGCCATAATCCTTGATCATGCGGGTATGCATTCTATCATACAGAACGCCTACACTGAGGAACATGGCTGCTGAAATAAAGCCGTGAGATATCATCTGCACCATGCCGCCTTCAATACCCATTACTGTGCCTGAAACCGTACCGGTATTTTCACTGATTTTCCAGAACAGGAAAAAACCGAGTGTCACAAATCCCATATGAGAGATAGAAGAATAGGCTATGAGCTTTTTCATGTCTTCCTGTGCCAAAGCAACAAAACCGATATAAACAATAGCAATCAGGGACATGCCGATGATCAGCCAGTCCAGCGCCATACTCGCATCTGGTGTTATGGGTAAACTGAAACGAACAAAACCATATCCCCCCAGTTTCAGCATAATAGCAGCCAGGATTACCGAACCACCCGTAGGCGCTTCAACGTGGGCATCCGGCAGCCAGGTATGCACCGGCCACATGGGGACTTTAACCGCGAATGCCAGCAGAAAAGACAGGAAGATTAATATCTGCGGCAACATCGCCAGCGGTAAGGTGTGTAATTCAAGTATATTAAATGTACCGGTGCCATTGAGTTGCGCTGATTGCCAGTACATATACAACAGGGACACCAGCATAAACACGGAGCCCAGAAAGGTATAGAGAAAAAATTTGATAGTTGCATAAACCCTTCTTGGTCCACCCCAGATACCTATAATAAGGAACATGGGTATCAGCATCGCTTCCCAGAACACATAAAACAGCATGGCATCCACTGCAGCAAAGACACCTATCATCAACCCTTCCATAATCAGAAAAGCAGCCATGTACTGGGCAACCTTAAAAGTGATCACGCGCCAGCCGGCAATAATAACAATCACTGTGATAAAAGTAGTGAGGATGATCAACGGCATGGAAAATCCGTCAACGCCCAGATGATAATTAATATTAAACGTGCTTATCCAGGGTATTATTTCCTGGAATTGCATCGCAGATGTGGCAATATCAAATTGGCTATAAAGCGGGATCGAGAGAACCAGTGTTAGCAGAGAAACTAGTAAAGAAAGAACTTTAAGTTCGACACTGTTTTTACTTCCAGTTGCCAGCACCAATAACCCACCGATGATGGGAGTCCAAATAACCAGACTTAATAACGGCATGTTTGAAAACATGAATGATATACCTTTTTCCTAAATTCTTTTCTAATCTATTAATTACGGTAAAAATCGACCCGGTGAAACTATAAAAATCCACAGCATAGTCAACACTTAATTGTTATACTCAATTTTATACGAGGCTAATAAACTGTAATTAATAAAAATCCAATAAGACCCAAAATCATTGCAAAGGCATAATGGTACAGATAACCGGATTGGATATGTCGAATCACCCCGGCGAACCAGTTAATACTTTTTGCCGTTCCATTGACCAAAATACCATCAATCAGGAACATATCACCAAATTTTGAAAACAGACTGCCTATTCCACGTGTGCCTGCAGCAATAACCTTTTCATTGAAGGCATCAAAACCATATTTATGGTCCATAATGCTATAAACAGGACTAAACACTTGCTTGATTTTTCCAGGTAAGGACGGACTTTTAATATATAAAAACCAGGCCGTGCCAATTCCTGCAAGCATTAACCAGAATGGCGCAGACATAATACCATGCACTATCATGGACACAGGACCATGATAGTGTTCTTTTAAATGTCCCAGAACATCATGTTCCGGGGCAACAAAAACCACACCCGTGAAGTAATCCCCATACAGTACACTGCTGATAGTCATAGCGCCAATAATAACTGAAGGGATCGCCAGGAGGATTAATGGCAGCGTGACCACCCATGAAGATTCTTTTAAATGCTCCTGGGTGTGATGATCCATGCGTTCTTTACCATGAAAGACAATGAAAAACATCCTCAGGCTATACAGAGCTGTCACAAAGACACCAATTAGAACGGCATAATATGCAAATTCAGCTCCGGCAATGTGGGAAGCATGTACTGCTTCGATAATGCTGTCCTTCGAATAAAATCCGGAAAAGCCGGGAAAACCAATCAGGGCCAGAGTACCAATCAGGGACGTCCAGTAAGTGATAGGCATATATTTTTTCAGACCACCCATCTGACGAATGTCCTGAATATGATGCATGGCAATAATGACAGAACCTGCCGCAAGGAACAACAGTGCTTTAAAGAACGCGTGAGTCATGAGATGAAACACCGCGGCCGAATAAGCTGAAGCACCAAGCGCAACAGTCATGTATCCGAGCTGGGATAAGGTTGAATAAGCCACCACACGCTTGATATCGTTTTGAATAATACCCAGAAATCCCATAAATAAAGCTGTGATAGCACCAATAACCAGCACCAGGGATAAAGCGGTTTCTGATAATTCAAACAGCGGTGACATGCGGGCCACCATAAAGATACCGGCAGTCACCATGGTAGCTGCGTGAATTAAGGCGGAGATAGGCGTTGGACCTTCCATAGAATCAGGCAGCCATACATGCAGAGGAACCTGCGCTGATTTACCCATTGCACCAATAAACAGCAAAATACAAATAACCGTCATTACCGACCACTGCTGACCCGGTATCACCTCCAGAGTCACATCCTTCATTGCAGAGGCTGCCTGGAACACATCGTAGTAATCCAGACTGTTAAAAAACATCAAAACTCCGGCAATACCGAGGATAAAGCCAAAATCACCCACTCGATTGACCAGAAAGGCTTTCAGATTGGCAAAAATAGCTGATTCTTTTTTATAGTAAAAACCAATTAACAGATAGGAAACCAGACCGACCGCTTCCCAGCCAAAGAACAGCTGTAGAAAGTTGTTCGCCATGACCAGCATATACATGGAAAAGGTAAACAGAGAGATATAGCTGAAGAAACGTTTATACCCCGGATCATCATGCATATAACCGATGGTGTAGATATGTACCATTAATGAAACAAAGCTCACTACCAGCAGCATCATGGCAGTCAGATTATCAATCAGAAAACCAATTTCAAATCGAAACCCGTCACTTACCAGCCAGGTATAAACTACCTGGTTATACACTTCGGCTCCGTCAAAAGCATAATATTTAAACACAAACAGTGACAGGACAAAGGAGATGGCAACACCAGCAATGGTCACAGTATGGGCTGTCGTCCTGCTGATATATGCATTGAAGACGCCAGCAATAATTGAACCAATTAAAGGGGCAAGAACAATGGCTAAATAAACTTGTGAATCACTATAATTTTCAAACACAGGATCAACCCTTCAATGTATCAATATCTTCTACATTAATTGTACGTTTATTTCTAAACAGGACCACCAGAATCGCTAGTCCTATGGCCGCTTCGGCGGCAGCGACAGTTAAAATAAAGAAAACAAATACCTGCCCTGCCGTATCACCTAGAAAATGAGAAAAAGCAATGAAGTTGGTATTCACAGCCAATAGCATCAATTCAATACACATCAATAGCAGGATTATATTTTTACGATTAATAAAAATACCCGCCATACTGATGGAAAACAGAATGGCACTCAAGAATCAGAAAGTGGGTTAAAGTGATCATGATTACTTTCTCTCCTCGGCATCCATTTTTATAACATTCAGACGTTCTGTCGATTTTACGGCAACCTGAGCTTCAACTTTCTGATGCCGGGTATTAGGCCGGCGTCTCAGGGTCAGGCTGATGGCCGCAATGATACCTACCAGCAAAATAACGGCTGCCACCTCAAAAGCCAGCACATGGTCCGTATAAAGTACTGAACCTAAAGCAGCAGTGTTGCTATAGGCTGCATCCTTTGGCGTTGGTATGGTAAAATGACTGATATCAAAGGTTTCGCCGCCGACGACAAAATAGATAGTGGCAAACATGACCAGTGCCGCAAGGATACCCACAGGCAGATTCCTGACAAACCCCTTGCGCAGTTGTTCCATATTTATATCCAGCATCATGACCACGAATAGAAACAGCACCATAACAGCGCCTACATAAACAATTACCAGTATAATTGCCAGAAACTCTGCTTCCATCAGTAACCAGATAACAGCGCTGGAAAAAAAAGTCAGCACTAGAAAAAATGCAGCGCGAACGGGATTATTAACCGTTATAACCATCAATGCTGAGAGCACAACAAATGCTGAAAAAGTATAAAAAACTATCGTTTGCATAAAATATTCCAAGTAGAGTGGATGACATCCACTTTAGCAAATTCTCAATCTCTGTTATCTGTATCTGGCATCATCAGCTCGGTCAGCAGCAATCTGTTCTTCGTAACGATCGCCCACTGCAAGTAATTTTTGCTTGTTCATTAGCAAGTCACCGCGCTCTTCACCATGGTATTCAAATATTCTGGTTTCAACAATAGAATCTACAGGACATGACTCTTCACAAAAGCCGCAGAAAATACATTTGGTCAGGTCAATATCGTAACTGCGAGTTCTTCTTGTACCGTCTTCCCGCTGTTCAGATTCAATCGTGATAGCTAATGCTGGACAAACGGCCTCGCACAATTTACAGGCAATACAGCGTTCTTCGCCATTGGGATAACGGCGTAAAGCATGCAGTCCCCTGAACCGATAAGATTGTGGTGTTTTCTCTTCCGGATATTGAACCGTTATCTTTTTGGCAAAAAGATAACGCCCGGTAACACTCAAACCCTTAAAAAGTTCTACCAGAAATAAGCTTTTAAAAAATTGAGTTAGTGAGTTCACTAATTTTCTCCAACACGAACCGGTTCGTTATTTGCTTTTGCATTTCAGGCGGAAGCCCTGAACGGTGACAGTTCCGTTTCATTTAGCCTGTTATAAACTCTCAGCCCCGGGTAAACCAGGGTGCAAGCTGCGCATAATACATAATTCCCACCACATAGATCCAGACAATGGTGATAGGAATAAAGACTTTCCAACCCAGGCGCATGATCTGATCATAACGATAACGCGGAAAGGTTGCTCTGAACCAGAGAAACAGGAACATAAATATAACTGTTTTGGCCAGCAACCAGAATATACTGGTTGCTGCTAAAAAGGTTGTACCCAGTCCCAGAAAACCGACCCCTTCAAAAGGAGATAACCAGCCGCCCATAAACAGCAGAGCTGCAAGCACTGAGATGAGGATCATATTGGCATATTCAGCGAGAAAGAAAATGGCAAACAGAATGCCGGAGTATTCCACATGAAAACCGGCTACAATTTCAGACTCACCTTCAGCCACATCAAACGGAGCCCGATTGGTTTCAGCCACGCCAGAGACAAAATAGATAACAAACAGGGGTAATAATGGCCACATATACCAGGACCAGACACCACCACTCTGACCCAGGACTATTTCACCAATATTTAAACTTCTGGCGGCCATCACGACACCTACCAGAGCAAATCCCATGGCAATTTCATAGGAGACAATTTGTGCTGCACTGCGCAGGGTACTCATCATGGCATACTTGGAGTTAGATGCCCAACCGGCAATAATGACGCCATAAACACCGATAGAAGTCATCGCCAGAATATACAAAAGACCAACATTGAGATTGGACAGGACCATTTCAAAATCAAACGGGATAACGGCCCAGGCCGCCAGAGAAGTGGCAATAGCTATAGTAGGCGCAATAATAAACAGCGTTTTATTCGCCCCTGCCGGAAAGATAATCTCCTTGAACATCAGTTTCATTGCATCAGCGATGGGCTGCAGCCAACCTCGGGGCCCAACGCGGTTAGGTCCGATACGGATCTGCATATAGCCGATAATTTTTCTCTCTGCGTAAGTGAAATAAGCAACCGTTAGCAGCAGTGGTACCAGAATAGCAATGATTTTCAGGAGTATATTAACTAGCGGTATATTATAAATGGATAAAAGCAGCTCCACCCTATTTGCTCCGTTTATTTAGCTGAAAGTTCAACTGTGTCAAAACCAGTGCCTAATTTCCTGGCTGCAGCAAGCCCAGCAGGAAGATAAACACAACTATCAGTGATTCTGTCATCAATATGCAGATTCATCTCAGCCTGCATGTTCATGCCGGAACTGTGTTGTGTAACAGTCACCAGATGCGCTTCATTCAACTTGAGTTTTTTTGCCAGTGCCGAGTTGATACAGACATAATTTATATTTGCATCTGCGGTTTGCTGTAATGCAGCTGCCCGGCGAGTCACCGCATCGACGTTATAAATAACCAGTTCGGCAATACGCTGCAGACCATCTGTCTGGGCACTATGGTTTTCCGGACATTGCCACTGCAGGCTATTGTCACGCTGCAGACCGGGTAATTCCGACATAAGTGCTGCAATGACATCGGCTGAACTTTGATAATCAAAGCCGTCAATATCGAACAGGTTACCCAGAACCCTTAACACTTTCCAGGCCGGTTTGGACTGCCCTTTGGCCTGGCTGGATGCAGTAAATCCCTGCCAGGTGCCATCGACATTGATAAAAGTACCCGAGGTTTCTACGACTGGACTAACAGGCAGCAATACATTGGCATAGTCTTTCATTTCATCACTGACAAAAGCCGACATCATTACCACAAATTTAGCCGCTTTAAGCGACTGCAGGACCTGAACAGGATTATCGATATCCAGATCAGGTTCCAGTCCGTGCAGCAAATAAGCATCGAGCCCATTGGCAAACATTGCCTGAGTGTTCAGGCCGCTGGCTGTCTGAGACTGTCCGCCAACTCCGCGATGAGGCAAAACACCTGTCAAATAGGCACCCGCGGTATTGGCGCCGGGAGTCAGATAACCCAGTTTCGCTCCGGTTATTGCAGCAATACAGGACGCCAGCATACGGATAGAAGTATAATGAGGCATAGCCTGAACAATAGTACCCAGTATCACGATGGCATTCTCGGCTGCAGCAAGATCTGCAATAACGGCTCGGTGTTGATCCGTGACTTTAACGCTGCCGACCAATGCTGCAAGTCCTTGAGGTGCATCGCCTGAACTGGCTTCCATAGCTGCCTTGGCCAGCGATTTCATCTCTTTGAAGAAATGGGCTGGCGCAGCGAGCAATTCATTCGCCAGTTTAAAATTGTAATCATAGGCAACACTGTTCAAAAAAGAAATTCTGCCGCCTTTCAGGTTTGCTTTTCGTAACTGGTGAGCAATTATGGGCTGTTCTTTTCGTACATTGGAACCAATCAGCAAAGCAGCCTGCTGCGTGCTGAGTTCAGCAATGGACAGGCCCAATGAAGGATACAACGGATCCGTTTCCTGAGCAGAAAAATCAGTTTGACGTAAGCGATGATCAATATTCGCGCTACCAATACCATGCACCAGTTTTTTAAGCAGATACAGCTCTTCCGTGGTTGCTGAGGGAGAACTGACTACCCCCAGTTGTGCCGGATCTTTATCAGTCACGGCTTTCAGTCCGTCAGTCACGAACTGCAGCGCCTCTTCCCAGTCAGTTTCCTGCCATTGTCCGTTTATTTTAATTAATGGTTTGAGCAGTCGATCAGAATGGTTATAAGCTTCATAACTAAAACGATCCCGATCTGAAATCCAGGTGTCATTAATAGCTTCATTTTCACGCGCAATAACGCGTTTCACCAGACCATTTTTGGTCTGTACGTTGCAGTTGGAACCCACGCAGTCATGAGCGCCAATGCTGTTATTACTGGTTAATTCCCAGGGCCGGTAAGTAAATCTGGAAGGTTTGGCGGTTAATGCCCCCACTGGACACAAATCAATAATATTGCCGGATAATTCTGAATCAATACTTTTCACAACATAAGTGCCAATTTCCATCCAGTCTCCCCGACCGGTGGCTCCGAGTTCAGGAAATCCTGCAATTTCATCACCAAAACGAACACAACGGGTACACTGAATACAGCGGGTCAATTCCGTTGCAACCAACGGACCGATATTTTTATCTTTGACGACACGCTTGACCTCATGATATCTGGAAAAATCACCGCCATAACCAACAGACATTTCCTGTAAATCACATTCTCCGCCCTGATCACACACCGGACAATCCAGCGGATGATTGATAAGCAAAAACTCCATCACTGCTTTTTGAGCAGCGAGTGCACGGGTTGACTTGGTGTAGACCACCATGCCATCAGTAACCGGAGTCGCGCAGGCGGGCATGGGCTTGGGAGCTTTTTCCACATCGACCAGACACATACGGCAATTGGCTGCAACCGATAAATGTTTATGGTAACAAAAACGGGGGATAGTGATCCCGGCTTTATCAGCTGCCTGAATAAGCATCTGATTATCCTCGGCTTCTACCTTTTGACCGTTAATTTCAATTGTTACCATTTTTAATACTCGTTAAACATGTTCAATAAGTGCGTGAAATACTGATTATTTACTGCCAGGGCCTACCATACATTTCTTATGATCAATGTGGTATTGAAACTCATCACGGTAGTGTTGCAGAAATCCCTTGACCGGTAGCGAAGCCGCTTCTCCAAGAGCACAGATGGTACGGCCAATAATGTTGTCAGCAACATTATCAAGCAAATCCAGGTCTTGCTGTTTTCCCTGACCGTGTTCAATACGGTGCATAACCCTGGATAACCAGCCTGTACCCTCACGGCACGGGGTACATTGGCCACAGGATTCTTCATGGTAAAAATGCGATAATCGGGCCAGCGCGTTCACCATACAAACCTGATCATCCAGTATGATCACCGCACCAGAACCGAGCATGGAGCCGGCCTGACTGATAGAGTCATAGTCCATGGTTACATCCATCATCTGTGCGCCGGGAATTACGGGTGAAGAACTGCCTCCCGGTATCACTGCTTTAAGTTCAAATCCGTCTTTCATACCACCGCACATTTCCAGCAGCTCCGAGAAAGGCGTGCCCATATTAATTTCATAGTTTCCGGGACGCCTGACATTGCCCGAGACCGAAAACAGTTTCGTGCCGCCATTGTTGGGCTTCCCCAGTTCCAGGAACCATTGCCCGCCTTTTTCTAAAATGACCGGAATGGAAGCTAGAGATTCGGTGTTATTAATAGTTGTGGGTTTACCAAATAGTCCGTAACTGGCCGGAAAAGGCGGTTTAAACCGCGGTTGACCTTTCTTCCCTTCAATGGATTCCAGCAAGGCTGTTTCTTCACCACAAATATAGGCACCACCGCCCAGATGAGAATGACAATCGAAATTAATACTGCTGTCGAGAATATTTTCCCCTAGTAATCCTGCATCTCTGGCTTCTTTCAGCGCTCCTTCAAAGCGCATATAAGGTTCCCAGAATTCACCGCGAATGTAATTGTATCCAGTTTCAGCACCTATACAGTATCCGGCAATAGCCATCCCCTCGATTAACTGGTGCGGATTATAGCGTAAGATATCTCGGTCCTTACAGGTACCCGGTTCACCTTCATCAGAGTTGCAAACAATATACTTATCACCTTCGGCCTGGCGAGGCATAAAGCTCCACTTCAAGCCGGTAGGAAAACCTGCACCACCTCGACCCCGCAGCGCTGAAGTTTTTACCTCTTCAATGATATCCTCGGCAGGTGTCTTTTGCTGCAGGATTTTTTTCCATTGTTCATAACCACCTACACTCAGATAAGATTCCAGAGTCCAGGGTTCATCAAGGTGCAATGTTCTAAAACAAACTTCGTTTGCCATTCGTTACTCCACAGTGTTGAGGCTGTGTTAATATTTTAAATCAGTCACTAAAATGGTTGATCAGCCAGCAGCTGGCTACTCCAG
This sequence comes from uncultured Gammaproteobacteria bacterium, assembly GCA_963836005.1. Taxonomy (GTDB): domain Bacteria; phylum Pseudomonadota; class Gammaproteobacteria; order GRL18; family GRL18; genus CAWIHS01. The sequence continues at coordinate 495,588 of CAWIHS010000001.1, forward strand.
ACCATCCAGTATTTCGTCTATTTTTTCCGCAGTTAAATTTTCGTAGTAGTGCTCACCTATCTGCAACATAGGTGCACCTGAACAGGCACCCAGACATTCAACTTCTTTCAGCGTAAAGCGCTTGTCACTGGTCGTTTCTCCCAGCTTAATATTCAGCTTTTGTTGCAGATGTTTAACCACATCACCTGAACCGCAGACCATGCAGGAAATATTGGTACACACACAAATCTTGTGCTTACCTACGGGCTGGTGTTCATACATTGAATAGAATGAAGCGACTTCGTAAACATGAATCTTGTCCATGTTCAGATAAGCAGCCACTGCATCCATTAATTCAGTGGTTAACCAGCCGCCATTTTCATCCTGAACCAGACGCAATGCCGTCATAACTGCTGATGACTGACGATCCTGAGGATATTTTGCCACCCATGTATCAATTTCTTCACGGGCAGCAGATGATATTAATTCAAGCAATGCTGCTTGTTCAGAACTAGCTTGAGACATTATCTGTCAATCTCCCCGAAAACGATGTCCATAGTACCGATGACAGCAACCACATCGGCCAGCATATGCCCTTTGACCAGGTGGTCAATGGCTCCGAGGTGAGGAAAACCAGGAGCTCTGATCTTGAGACGATAGGGCTTGTTAGCACCGTCAGAAACAATATAGGTACCAAATTCACCTTTAGGATGCTCAACGGCTGCATAAGCTTCACCTTCCGGAACCATATAACCTTCAGTGAAGTGCTTGAAATGGTGGATCAGAGATTCCATTTCTTCTTTCATTTCAATTCTTTCAGGCGGGGTGACCTTGTGATCTTCCAGCATCACTGGACCGGGATTATTCTGCAACCAGTCAATACATTGAATAATGATACGGTTAGACTGACGCATTTCTTCTATCCTCACCAGATACCGATCATAACAATCACCATTGGTTCCGACCGGAATATCGAAGTCGAGCCTGTCATAAACTTCATACGGCTGCTTCTTGCGTAAATCCCAGGCAACCCCTGAGCCTCTTAACATAGGTCCGGTAAAGGAATAATCTTTTGCCTGTTCTGCAGTGACGCAGGCAATATCCACAGTGCGCTGTTTCCAGATCCGGTTATTGGTGAGCAGGGTTTCATACTCATCAACATAGGTTTCAAAACGTTCAGTAAAATCTTTTAGAAAATCCAGCAGTGAACCCTGGCGATTTATATTCAGCTTGTTAACTTCAGCCTGTGTATGCCACTGGGATGCTTCGTACTGAGGCATTGAATCAGGCAGATCCCGGTATACTCCGCCGGGACGATAATAAGAAGCATGCATACGCGCACCCGATACGGCCTCATAGGCATCCATCAGATCTTCACGTTCACGAAAGCAGTATAAAAACATGGTCATGGCACCGACATCAAGTGCATGAGTCCCAAGCCACATCAAATGATTAAGAATACGGGTGATTTCATCAAACATAACACGGATATATTGTGCACGTTCGGGCACTTCAATATTAAGAAGTTTTTCAATCGTCATGACATAAGCATGTTCATTGCACATCATGGATACATAATCCAGGCGATCCATATAACCGATATTCTGGTTATAGATGCGGCTTTCAGCCAGCTTTTCGGTGCCACGGTGCAAAAGTCCGACATGGGGATCAGCCCGCTGTACAACTTCCCCATCCAGTTCCAGAACCAGACGCAAAACACCATGAGCCGCCGGGTGTTGGGGCCCAAAATTAAGGGTATAATTACGAATTTCAGACATTAGCTTTTTTCCTCATTCGCTGCATGGCGTCCTTCGTATCGACTGTCATCCCGAATGACCCGGGGAATAACAACTCTTTCCTTAATCGTCACAGGTTCATAGATAACACGCTGTTTATTCACATCATAGCGCATCTCAACCTGACCTTCCAAAGGGAAATCTTTGCGTAATGGGTGACCAATAAAACCATAGTCGGTCAGTATGCGGCGTAAGTCCGGATGGCCTGAGTAGATAATCCCGAATAAATCAAAAGATTCACGTTCAAACCAGTTGGCACCTGTCCAAACGGAGACAACTGAATCTACAATGGGAAAATCATCATCCAGCCAGGTTCTTAATCGGATCCGGTGATTATTGTTGACAGACAACAGATGATAAACAGAAGCAAAACGTGACGTTGTGTTTGTTTTCCCCCCATAAGTATCATAGTCAACACCACAAATATCGATAACAGTATCGAATGCCAATTCATCGTCATCTCTTAAGAGCAAGCAGATGTCAACGAGGTTTTCTTTGCTGACTTCAATCGTAAGCTCAGAAAAAGCGACACTGGCCTGAATGGATTCCAGACCGGCCAGTTTCCGGGTTACTGTTTTAGCTAGTTCAGAGTAATATTGCGACATTCAGTATTATCTCTTGTTATGGATTAGATGGTTCAGGTAAAACTGTTATTAAAAAAATGGACTTAAATATGCAATCGTAAAAAGTTAACGTGCAATGGTATTAGTTCGTTTGATTTTGTTCTGTAATTGCAGGATACCATACAGTAATGCTTCTGCAGTCGGCGGACAGCCTGGAACGTAAATATCTACAGGCACAACGCGATCACAGCCTCTGACAACTGAATAGGAGTAGTGATAATAACCTCCTCCGTTTGCACATGAACCCATAGAAATCACCCAGCGGGGTTCGGCCATTTGATCATAAACCTTACGCAGCGCAGGAGCCATTTTATTGACCAGGGTCCCGGCAACAATCATCACATCAGATTGTCTGGGACTGGGTCGAAAAATAATACCAAATCGATCCAGGTCATAGCGAGACGCACCTGCCTGCATCATTTCAACCGCACAACAGGCCAGCCCAAATGTAACCGGCCACATGGAACCGGTTCTTGCCCAATTGATGAGTTTATCGGCGTTTGTAGTGATTACACCTTCTTCTAATAGCCCCTCTATTCCCATTCAAGTGCACCTTTCTTCCACTCATAGATAAATCCAACCACCAGTAATCCCAGAAAAATAGCCATAGCAATTAATCCAAATGTACCAATCTTGTCCAGCACAACAGCCCAGGGAAATAGAAATGCAATTTCCAGATCAAAAATTATAAACAGGATGGCAACCAGATAGAAACGCACGTCGAATTTCATACGCGCATCTTCAAAGGCTTCAAAACCGCATTCGTAAGGTGAGTTTTTTTCACGATCAGGACGGTGAGGAGAGAGGATCAGACCAGCGGCAGACATACCAATTCCTACCAGAAGTCCTACGCCCATAAAAATGATCACGGGTAGATAATTTTCAAGCATCAAACTCTCCTTAAAACCGTTCCGATGTCACTGTCTGTGTTAAGTCGAATGACGACAATATATCACGATATGATTAATTTCAGGTACTAATTTATAAATTTTTTTTATGCTTTACGGATAATTGACTTAAGTCATGAGTTGCCAGGCTAACCCATCGCAGGAATTTAGCAACTGGACTATATCCACGATCTGAAATTTGTGTTGTCTTAAATGAGCTTGCTCCACAGGTTAGTTCTAAAGCAAAAAGAGGTATGAAGAAGCGGCTGTTTATTCACCCACATGGACTACTTCGGTTCCTGCCTTTCACATGTATTTCCGACATCCTTAATGGTTATTTGGGGAATGCAGGTTGCGCACAAGAAATCAACTCTCTTGCACAAAGACCCGATTCTCTTTAAGCAGCTAATGTATGCAGCTTAGATGAATAGTGACTGGACTGGTTAGTCAATTTGACTGCCTGTTAACCCGCTACAGCGGGAGCCCCAACTAATTCACTCTTATAACTCATTAACTGTAACACATAGTATGGTGCCGATGGCCGGAATCGAACCGGCACAGCTTTCGCCACTACCCCCTCAAGATAGCGTGTCTACCAATTCCACCACATCGGCGTGCTCTTTGAGCAACAGATATTAGCTGTTAATCATTGAGGTATGAAGCCCTGCCATTTATATTACACTCCTGCCAGAGTTAAAAATTAGCATAAAATGTCCATTTACGCTGTATAAATTCCATTTTTATCACTAACTTTCGCCTTGAGTATGAAGTACAGGTGTAATCTGGCAAAAACTTCGTATTTTTAACACACATAAAATCAGATATATGCTGCTGATTTTACAACAATTCTATTCAACCGGAAGTACAGGTTTGTCAGCGCTTTCTTTAACGGGCTGTGCCATGGGCAGCGCCGGCTTATCTGTGGTTTCAATCTGTTCTACTCTGTTCATAACTTCCACCTCAGAGACTTTTTCGGATGAAATTTTGCCGGATAAAAAAGAAAGATAAAGGCTGGTAAGAAAAAACAGGGTAGCCAGGATAGCAGTGGTTTTAGTCAAAAAATTTCCTGACCCCTGACTGCCGAAAACAGTACCCGAAGAGCCACTACCAAATGCAGCACCGGCATCTGCACCTTTGCCCTGCTGAATCAGTATCAGACTGATCAAAGAAATAGCAATAACGACGTGAATTGCAAGAATAACTGTATGCATTATCTTTTCCTTAGGGCTGGCTGACCAGGGTTGGCCGGCCGGTTTATAATAGCGATTTATACGCCTGCCTGACAGATAGTCAGAAAATCTTCGGCCTTGAGCGAGGCGCCGCCAATCAAACCACCATCAATATCTGTCTGGGAAATTAACTCTTTCGCATTGGATGGATTCATGCTCCCGCCATATAATATTTGCACCTTGTCAGCAATGTCTGCATTATGCTTAGCAAGATGTTTACGAATAAATGCGTGCACTTCCTGAGCTTGCTCTGGAGTAGCTGTTTTACCCGTACCAATAGCCCAGACGGGTTCATAGGCAATCACTGCACCATCAAATGCATGCTCACCTTCAGCAGCAAAAACGGCATCAATCTGTCTCGAGCAGACTGCTTCGGTAACACCCTGTTCTCTTTCTTCAAGGGTTTCACCAATACAGAAAACAGGCACAAGGCCAGCATTTTTTACCACAGCAAATTTTTTCGCCACAATCTCATCGCTTTCACCATATAAGGTGCGGCGTTCAGAATGACCAACGATGGCATATTTGCAGCCAAAGTCCTTCACCATATCTATAGACGTTTCGCCGGTAAATGCACCCTTTAGTTCAGTGCAAACATCCTGAGCTCCTACTGCCACATTAGAACCAGCAGTAGCGGCAGTAACATCAGCAATAAAAATATGTGGCGGGCAAACAGCTACTTCAACGCCCGACAGCGAGCTGGCGCCATCGAGCAAACCGCTGATCAATTCCTTAACGCTCTCGCGAGAGCCATTCATTTTCCAGTTACCAGCCACTAAAGTTGTACGCATTTTGATTCCTACTATTGGTTCCAGCGCGAGATAATACCTTTACTGTGAAAAAAAATCAATGCAAGCCGATAAAAAACAGCGACTTATTTATTTGAAATAAGTCATTATCCTGACTGCATCAGTTAAAACGCAACGCGAGCCGGCAAGGTACTGAAGATGCCTGTATTTACAGGCGATTTCAGGTATATTCATCTTCTTGCGGAGGATCCAGAATATTCTGAAGAAAAAGAGCCCTCAGCTTACTAAACAGCCCTCAGCTTACTAAACAGCCCTCAGCTTACTAAACAGCCCTCAGCTTACTAAACAGCCCTCAGCCAAGTAAGCAGCTCTCAGCCCATAAACAGCCATAAATATAAATAGCCAGATGCAGCACATCGGACGTTCGCAACAGCTTTAACGGAATGATAAAGGATTATACATAGGCCTGCTTAACTACATCAGCGAGCTCATTCACCACTTCCCTGACCAGCTGTTCATCAGCACCTTCTACCATAACACGTATCAGAGGTTCTGTACCTGAGGCGCGTAATAAGACCCTGCCCTTATCAGCAAGCCTTTTTTCGGCCGCAGCTACGGCCTGAACAACGATTGTGGCACTAAAAGGATCAACTTTTTCCCGGATCCGGATATTTATCATCTGTTGAGGAAATTTGGTCATTTCCCGCTTCAGTTCATGCAGGGTTTGACCGCTGGCAATCACGGCTGACAACACCTGTAATGCCGACACGATACCGTCACCGGTCGTGGTACGATCAAGACAAATAATATGCCCTGATGATTCACCGCCGATCGTCCAGCCGTATTTATTCAATTCATCCAGTACATACCGGTCGCCAACGTCGGCACGTACAAAATCCAGGCCTGCAGCTCTTATGGCCTGTTCCATACCCAGATTACTCATCAGGGTGCCGACCACACCAAAGTTGTCCACGCCATTTCTTTTACGCGCCATCGCAATGATATAGAGCAGTTCGTCTCCATCAATGATTTCACCTTTGTGATCCACCATCATTACTCGGTCAGCGTCACCATCCAGCGCGATACCCAGATCAGCACCATGCTTCAAGACTGCTTTTTGTAATGTTTCAGGGTGGGTTGAACCCACATTTTTATTGATATTAACACCGTCCGGTTGATTACCGATACTAATGACTTCAGCGCCGAGTTCTTTAAATACATTGGGCGCAATATAATAGGCAGCACCATTGGCGCTATCAATAACAATTCTCAGACCTGTCAACTCCATAAAAAAAGGCGTCGTTCCTTTACAAAATTCTATGTAACGTCCCTGGGCATCTTCAAGACGCCGGGCTTTACCCAGTTTGGAAGATTCAACCGTCACCATGTCATTTTCCAGCTCTGCTTCAATGGCCAGTTCTATCTCATCGGGTAATTTGGTGCCCTGGGAAGAGAAGAATTTTATGCCATTATCGTAAAATGGATTGTGTGAAGCACTGATCACAATACCCAGCTGGGCATTTAGCGTTCTGGTTAAATAAGCCACACCAGGCGTGGGCATAGGGCCGGTCAACAGACAGTCAACCCCTGCCGCTGACAATCCAGCTTCTAGGGCTGATTCATACATATAACCTGAAATTCGGGTATCCTTACCGATGACAGCTTTACTTTTACCCTTCTTGGCCAGCACTTTTCCAGCAGCCCAACCCAGCTTGAGGATAAAGTCTGCAGTCATGGGTGCCTTACCCACTTCGCCACGGATGCCGTCAGTACCAAAATATTTTTTCATCACAACCCTCTTACAACTTCTGTCTATGCAGTTTGTTGCTTTTGCAAGTCATTTTCTGACTATTATGCCCACTTCAATGCAGAAGCGACTTTAACAGCATCCACGGTTTCTGCCACATCATGCACTCGGATAACTTTGGCTCCCTGCAAAACGGCAATAGTTGCCAGTGCAAGACTCCCGCCCAGACGCATATCCACGGCTTTACCAGTGAGCTGAGCTAACATTGATTTTCTCGATGCACCCACCAGAACAGGATAACCCAGCTCATTGATTTTATTCAAGTGTTTAAATAACTCAATATTATGTTCCAAACTTTTACCGAAACCAAATCCCGGATCAATGATGATCTGCGTTTTATTCATACCTGCGGCAATACAATTACTAATTCGGGTCTGTAGAAAATTGATCACCTCTGTTACTACATCGCTATATTGAGGTTTTTGTTGCATGCTGCGAGGTTTACCCTGCATATGCATCAGACAAACCGGCAAACCGGTATCCAGGGCTGCTTCCAGGGCACCCTCTGAGCGCAAGGCCATCACATCGTTAATCAACCCGGCTCCTGCTGAAGCTGATTCACGCATGATCTTGGCTTTACTGGTATCAATGGATATAATAACATCCAGTTCACGATGCAAAGCCTCGACTACCGGTATGACACGTTCAAGTTCCTGCTGTTCACTGACAGCCTGTGCTCCCGGCCGGGTTGACTCACCACCGACATCAATAATTTTCGCGCCAGCCGCCGCCATTTGATCAGCCTGCTGCAGGGCCTTTTCCGGATGGATGAACATTCCACCGTCAGAAAAGGAATCAGGAGTAACATTTAAAATTCCCATCACCACCGGGGTATTCAGCTCAAGCCATCGGCCGGCGCAGTTTATGCGGGGAAGAGGTGTTAAGCGGGGGGTTGCTGACATAGAAAAATTTCAAACGTCATTGATAGTAATAAGTATTACAGAAAGCTATTAGCTACAGCCAGGAGATAGCTGTCGCCAATAGCCGTTTTTATAAGAGCATTACCCATCAATGCTGATCGGCGGTACCACCTATTGATTCATCAGAGTCATCTTTGGGTTCTTTAGTTTTCACTGGTTTTTTATCATCAGAGATTACGTCACCAGAGCCATCATCTTTATCATTAGAGTCCATGTCAGCCCAGCCCTTGGGTTCGCGAGGCTCTTTACCTGCCATGATATCGTCAATCTGATTTCGATCAATCGTCTCATAAGTCATTAAGGCTTCAGACATTTTATGTAATTTATCTATATTCTCCCTGAGAATATTTTCTGCGCGTTCATAATTGCTGTCAATCACCCTGCGTATCTCTTCATCAATGATATGCGCCGTTTCATCGGAAACATTTTTGTGCTGAGTGACCGATCGTCCCAGGAAGACTTCACCTTCTTCTTCTGAATAGGCCAGCGGACCAAGTTTTTCTGACAATCCCCATTTGGTCACCATATTACGGGCAATATCAGTAGCCCGTTCTATATCATTACTGGCTCCGGTGGTCACCATCTCAGAACCATAAATCAGTTCCTCAGCAATACGCCCGCCGAACAAACTGGAAACCTGGCTGTTGAGCTGTTCCTTGGACAAACTGTAACGGTCTTCATCCGGTAAAAACATGGTTACACCCAGGGCTCTGCCGCGCGGTATAATACTGACTTTATAGACTGGATCATGAGAAGGAACCATCAATCCTACAATCGCATGACCCGCTTCATGATAAGCGGTCTTCTTCTTGTCTTCATCTTTCATGACCATAGACTTACGTTCAGATCCCATCATGATCTTGTCTTTGGCTTTTTCCAGATGCCCCATATTGACCAGCCGCTCGTTTTCACGCGCGGCAAACAGGGCAGCCTCATTCACCAGATTGGCCAGATCTGCACCGGAAAAACCCGGTGTTCCGCGGGCTATATATCTTGGCTGTACATCTTCGTCAATGGGTACTTTGCGCAGATGGACTTTAAGAATCTGCTCACGTCCCCTGATATCAGGCAGCGGCACTACAACCTGGCGGTCAAAACGTCCGGGACGCAGTAAAGCAGGATCCAGCACATCGGGTCGGTTAGTTGCGGCAATGATAATCACACCCTCATTACCTTCAAAACCATCCATTTCTACCAACAGCTGGTTCAGGGTCTGTTCACGTTCATCATGCCCGCCTCCCAGGCCTGCACCACGATGACGTCCAACAGCATCAATCTCATCAATAAAAATAATGCAGGGCGCATGTTTCTTGGCCTGTTCAAACATATCACGTACCCGAGAGGCGCCCACGCCCACGAACATCTCCACAAAATCAGAACCTGATATGGTAAAAAAGGGAACTTTTGCTTCACCGGCAATGGCTTTAGCGAGCAGGGTTTTACCGGTTCCCGGACTGCCGACCATCAGTACTCCGCGTGGAAGTTTACCGCCCAGTTTGGTAAATTTAGCCGGGTCTTTAAGGAAATCCACCAGTTCACTGACTTCTTCTTTGGCTTCTTCACAACCCGCAACATCAGAAAAACTGACCTTGATCTGATCTTCGCCCAGCAGTTTGGCTTTGCTTTTACCAAATGACATGGCACCGCGGCCACCCCCGCCGCCCTGCATCTGGCGCATAAAATAAATCCAGATCCCAACGATCAGCAGGATAGGAAATGAAGAAATAAACAGCTGCACCAGCAGACTTTGCTGTTTAGGTGGTTCTCCGATAATGCGTACCGTATTATCCAGTAGAGTACCAATCAATGAACGATTATCTGTTTCCGGACTATAAGTGGTAAAGCGCTGACCATCCAGACTGACACCGTTGATCGTCTTGCCTTCAAGTCTTACTTCTTTGACCGAGCCCTGTTCTACATTCTGAATAAAATCAGAATAGCTCATTTCTTTTAGCCCCGTGGTAGGGGTAAAATTGCTGAAAACAGACATCAGAATGATACCTATTACCACCCATAAAAGAATATTTTTTGTCATTTCGTTCAAAACGAATACTCCAAGTTAAACTGTCACTGTACTGAATCAGCTCAGCAGCAGCATTAATAGTATAATAACAGGAAAAAACTTATTCCGACAGAATATAGTCATACCTTAGCGCTGTCTTTCATTTCATTCCCGGTCTTTAAATCCTCTGGCTAATAAATACACTTCAGTAGATCGTGCGCGTGAAGCATCCGGTTTACGGGTAATGACTTTCCTGTATCGTTTGCGCAGTTCTGCGAGTATATTTTGAAAGCCTTCTCCCTGAAAAACTTTCATTAATAAATCACCATCAGGTTTTAACACCTGGTCAGCCAGATCTATGGCTAGCTCGATTAAATACACAGATCTGGGCTGATCAACAGCTCTATTGCCTGATATATTGGGGGCCATATCAGAAATTACAAGATCAACAGCTTTATTGTTCAATGTCTGCAGCAATTTTTCCAGCACCGCCGCTTCACGAAAATCACCTTGAATAAATTCTACCTGAGCCAATTGATCCATCGCTAAAATGTCCAGTGCTACGATTTTCCCTTTAAGGCCTGTAAACTGCCTTGCGACCTGCGACCAGCCGCCCGGTGCCGACCCCAGGTCCACCACAGTCATTCCCGGTTTGATCAGCTTATCTTTGTGCTGAATTTCCAGTAATTTATAAGCCGCACGACAGCGATACCCCTGTTGCTGGGACTGTTTAACGTAGGGATCATTGAAATGTTCCTGCAGCCAGTTAGCACTGGATTTACTTCGAGCCATAATTTACAGTTTAAGGTGAATAAATCACTAGTTTAACGTGAATCAGCATTGCTTACACGGTATAATTGAATTTCAAAAATTATCAAGAAACTATTCAAAATATTATTTATGTCCCTAAACAATACACAGCTTCGTCATCTCAAGGCCCAGGCCCATAGTTTAAAACCCATAGTTATCGTAGGTACGGCAGGTATTTCTGATCAGGTGCTCAATGAGGTAAATCGGGCACTCGAAGATCATGAATTGATCAAAGTACGGGTTAATGCAGACAATCGTGAGCATAAACAGGACATGATAGAACAAATTGCGACCCAGACCGAAGCCACATGTGTCCAGACGATTGGGCACATCGGTATTTTTTATCGTCCCAGAAAGAAAAATCCACTGATTCAGTTACCGCAATAACAGCTGTATCAATTTAATTTACCTGGTCTAACGCTCGACTGCGTTGTAGTTATCGAATACCACTAATGCCAGCCCCAGCAGTGAATTAATTAAATACAACACCGTGGCAATATGATGATATTTATCAAACTTTAAAGCAGCAGCTGTACCTTCAGCTATCCCACTTAATTTCAACTCTGCCATCAGGGGCTGGAATACAAATTCTCCGGCAATAACCAGACCAAGCATCACGATCAGGATCCAGATCCGTTTATCAGTTGCTGCTCGTTTGCTGTTTCTGAAAGCGCTGAGCAACAGCAAAACAGCGCAAAACAATCCCACATAACTAACGGAGGTAAACATTTTTCCGGCCAGCAGTCCTGCTGTCTGTCGATCTTGCAGAGTACCGAACAGGGTGGGAACAGCGAGGTAGCCGATAGCCCACAAAGAGCCTACCCATAAGGTCTGAAGAATTTTTTCGCCACTATTGAGATTTAATCGGGATGCAAACATGGTATAAAGACTATGCTATGAACTTCCATTCGAGCAGTGTATTGCGGCTAAAAATATTCAGGTAGATTAAATAAATCGGCATTACTTGAGGAAACTTATTCATCCACAGAGTCGATTTCGTCCAACACATGACAGTAAATGTTTGTGCAGTCAATTAAATTCATGTAACTTCTCAATAAGTCCGTGCAGTTCAAGTTCCTTCCCCTTTTAAGGGGGAAGGCCAGGATGGGGGTAATGTGTTTAATCAAGAACTTAACCCCCACCCTAACCCTCCCCCTGATAGAGGGAGGGGATTTTGCACGGACTTATTGAGAAATTGCAAATTCATTTAGTAACTATTCAGCGTATCTATAAGATCGTGTTCGATATCAGGCATTTAGTGAGTTATTCCAGATACGCTGAGTAGTTACTTCATTTATATGTATTTTACTTCCAGAATTTCATATTCCTTTTCGCCTCCAGGCGCTCTGACAATGACAACATCATCCACTGCCTTACCGATCAATGCCATGGCTACCGGTGATGAAACAGAAATTTTAGCCTGTTTAATGTCGGCTTCATCAACCCCAACAATCTTATAGGTGATCTCTTCGTCAGCTTCTTCATCATAAAGAACAACGGTAGTACCAAAAACCACTTTCCCGGTATCCTTTAGCTGAGTGACATCGATGATCTGGGCATGTGACAGTTTGCCTTCAATATCCTTAATGCGACCTTCAATAAAGCCCTGTTCTTCACGCGCCGCATGATATTCTGCATTTTCCTTGAGATCCCCGTGCTCGCGTGCTTCGGCAATAGCGGCTATGACTTTGGGACGTCTTACAGATTTTAATTCTTTTAATTCAGCTTCCAGTGATTCTGCACCGGCTTTGGTAATAGGTACTTTATTCATTTTTTCTCTTTTATGTTTCTGAACCTGAGTCCTGAATGCGACTGGATCATTTGATTATTTAAACACACAGATCTTTATGTATATCCTGTATGCGGTAGACTTCTACATCACCTTCTTCAATCCCTTTCACCATCATCGCTTCACATAGCGCCTCAGCACCTGTCAGGGTCGTCGTATAAGCCACTTTATACTGCAGCGCATGACGACGGATAGTTGATGAATCCTGAATGGCTTTTTTACCTTCAGTGGTATTGACAATCAAATCTATTTCATTATTTTTTATCATGTCGACGATGTGCGGTCGACCCTCTTTCACTTTATTAACCATCCTGGACTTGACGCCATTCTCGCTTAATAAGTTATGCGTTCCCTGAGTGGCTAATATTTCAAAACCCAGCTGGTGAATTTTTTTAGCCACATCAACAACCCTGGATTTATCGGCTTCCCGGACACTAATCAGTGCAGCGCCTCCTGTAGGTAACATGACACCCGCTGATAATTGCGACTTACCATAGGCTTCACCAAAAGTTTTTCCAATGCCCATGGCCTCCCCGGTGGATTTCATTTCGGGTCCGAGAATAGGATCCACGTTGGGAAATTTAACAAATGGAAAGACAGATTCCTTAACCGAATAAATATCCGGTCTGGATTCTTTCAAGCGGCCTTGTTGTCGAAGACTTTTACCCGTCATACACAGTGCTGCCACTTTCGCCAGAGAAATGCCGCTGGCCTTGGAAACAAAGGGCACAGTTCGTGAGGCACGAGGATTAACCTCCAGCACGTAGACATCTTCCCCTTTAATGGCAAACTGGGTATTCATCAAGCCCACCACTCCCAGTTTCAACGCCATTTGTTTGCTTTGCAAACGCAATTTATCCTGAATATGCATCGGTAAATTATAGGGCGGTATAGAACAGGCGGAATCACCGGAATGCACCCCAGCCTGTTCAATATGCTGCATGATGCCTCCGATCAGAACATCTGTTCCATCACATATGACATCAACATCGACTTCAATGGCATCATCCAGGAATCGATCCAGTAAAACCGGCGAGTCATTGGAAACTTTGACTGCATCACTCATATACAGCCTCAGTTCATCCTCATTATAAACAATCTCCATGGCCCGACCACCAAGCACGTAGGAAGGTCGAACCACCAGCGGATAGCCTACTTCTTCGGCCAGAATCACTGCGGATTCCGGATCGCGAGCCGTCTTGTTGGGGGGTTGTAGTAATCCCAGTTCCTGAATCATTGTCTGAAAGCGTTCACGATCTTCTGCCAGATCGATAGAATCAGGACTCGTACCAATAATATTCGCGCCCGATTGTTCCAGAGCTCTGGCCAGTTTCAAGGGAGTTTGACCGCCATATTGAACAATCACTCCCTGGGGATTTTCCAGCTCAATAAGTTCCAGCACATCTTCCAGAGTCAACGGCTCAAAATAAAGCCGATCAGAGGTATCGTAATCAGTAGAAACGGTTTCCGGGTTACAATTGACCATAATGGTTTCATACCCATCATCACGACAGGCATGGGCAGCATGAACACAGCAATAATCAAATTCAATTCCCTGACCAATACGGTTAGGTCCGCCGCCAAGAACCATAATTTTATGCTTATCAGTCGGCAGAGCTTCACATTCTTCTTCATAGGTAGAATACATGTAAGCGGTGGTGGAAGCGAACTCTGCGGCGCAGGAATCAACTCGTTTATAGACCGGACGTATTTGCAGCTGGTGACGATACTTTCTCACGGTTGCTTCGTCCGTGTTAAGCAGACAGGCTAAGCGGCTGTCAGAAAAGCCTTTACGTTTCAGTTCACGCAGAAACTCAGCATCCAGATCGAGTATGTTTTTATCACGAATGCTTTCTTCCAGTTGAATCAGTTCTTCGATTTGAACCAGAAACCAGGGATCGATACCTGTCAGTGATTGAATTTCACTCATTGACAGGCCGGCACGAAAAGCATCACCAATATACCAGATCCGATGTGCACCCGGTACTCTCAGCTCATGATGCAGGCATGCAAGCCGTTCTTCTTCTGAGTCACAATCCAGATCCTGAGCCATTTCAGTGAATCCATCAGTATCAATTTCCAGTGAACGCAGGGCTTTTTGCAATGACTCCTGGAAAGTTCGGCCAATAGACATGGCTTCACCCACGGATTTCATCTGTGTGGTCAGTGTCGCATCTGCCTGGGGGAATTTTTCAAACGTAAATCTCGGCACCTTGGTGACCACATAGTCGAGTGTGGGTTCAAAGGATGCGGGTGTGGCTCCGCCGGTAATTTCGTTCTGCAGTTCATCCAGAGTGTAGCCAACGGCCAGTTTAGCTGCTATTTTGGCAATGGGAAAACCGGTGGCTTTAGAAGCCAGTGCAGAAGAACGGGAGACTCTGGGATTCATTTCAATGATGATCAGTCGGCCATTTTCCGGATTGACGGCAAACTGAACATTGGAACCGCCGGTATCAACACCGATTTCACGTAATACTTCAAGAGAGGCATCGCGCATGATCTGATATTCTTTATCAGTCAGGGTTTGAGCCGGAGCAATAGTAATCGAGTCTCCAGTATGTACCCCCATGGCGTCGAAGTTTTCAATGGAACAGATAATGATACAGTTATCCTTTTTATCACGTACCACTTCCATTTCATACTCTTTCCAGCCAATGATCGATTCTTCAATCAGTAATTCATTGGTTGGGGACATATCCAGCCCACGTTCACAAATTTCGACAAATTCTTCTTTATTATAGGCGATACCACCGCCACTGCCGCCCATGGTAAACGAAGGACGAATAATCATGGGAAAAGTCGCCAATTCGCGTTGTACATTGACAGCTTCTTCCATATTATGGGCAATATATGATTTAGGCATGTCCAGACCTATTTTATTCATCGCCTGGCGAAACAGGTCGCGATCCTCCGCTTTATTGATAGCTTCCTTGTCTGCACCAATCATCTGCACATTAAATTTATCCAGTACACCTTTACTATCCAGTTCCAGTGCACAGTTCAATGCTGTCTGGCCGCCCATAGTAGGCAGCAGTGCATCTGGGCGTTCCTTTTCAATAATGTTGGCAACGACTTTCCAGTGAATGGGTTCAATATAAGTTGCATCTGCCAATTCAGGATCGGTCATAATGGTAGCCGGATTTGAATTGACCAGTATAACCCGATAGCCTTCTTCTTTTAACGCCTTGCAGGCCTGTGCCCCCGAGTAATCAAACTCACACGCCTGGCCAATCACAATAGGACCGGCACCAATTATCAGAATACTGTTTATATCTTCGCGCTTAGGCATTCGTTCATTACCAAAATTAATGTAACAAGGTTAAGTTTTTCTCTAAACTGTAAATAAGCATTTAAATCGTAAGCTGTGCAGCAAATCCAGCTTGTCGCAGGTCTGATCCGGTCAGTTGTCCGTGGCATGAACCCTTACCTGTTGTTTGTGCTCTTCAATCAGTTCAATGAAATGGTCAAATAAAGGGGCTACATCATGGGGTCCCGGGCTGGCTTCAGGATGTCCCTGAAAACCAAAAGCAGGCCTGTCGCTGCGATGTACACCCTGTAAAGAGCCGTCAAAGAGTGAGCGGTGAGTGGTTAGAAGATGCTCTGGTAAAGTATCTTCATCAACCGCAAATCCATGATTCTGACTGGTGATCATCACCTCTCTGGTCTTTATATCATTTACTGGATGATTACCGCCATGATGGCCAAACTTCATTTTGATGGTTTTCGCACCGCTGGCAAGAGATAATAATTGATGACCCAGACAAATACCAAATATGGGCTTGCCGCTATCAAGCAGTTTGCCAATAGCATCAATAGCATAATCACAAGGCTCAGGATCGCCTGGTCCATTGGATAAAAAGATGCCGTCAGGCTGCAGCTCTAATACGTCACTGGCAGGAGTTTTAGCTGGAACAACCGTCACTTTACAGCCCCGGTCAACCAGCATACGCAGAATATTCTTCTTTACCCCGTAGTCATAAGCCACAACATGGTGCTGCAAATCACTGCTGTTTGCAGGCATGCCTGCAGTCAGTTCCCAGCTGCCCTGAGACCACTCATAACGGGTTTCTGTGCTGACCACCCTGGCCAAATCCATGCCTTTAAGACCCGGGAAAGCTCTGGCCATGTTTACGGCCGCATCTATGTCCAGCAGGTCGCGGCTCTGAGCAGCCAGAATACAGCCATTCTGAGCCCCCTTATCACGCAATATACGGGTCAGTTTTCGAGTATCAATATCAGCAATGGCAACAATTTTATGTTTTCTCAGGTATTCATCGAGGGGCATTTGCGCACGCCAGTTAGACATCAGCAGCGGTAAATCCCGGATTACCAGACCGCTGACCATGATTTTGTCTGATTCCTCATCATCTTGATTGGTACCCACATTACCAATATGGGGATAGGTCAGAGTAACAATCTGGCCCTTATAGGAAGGATCGGTAAGTATTTCCTGATAACCGGTCATGGAGGTATTGAAAACCACCTCTCCTACAGTGTCGCCGAGCACTCCAATCGCTTTGCCGTAAAAGATACTGCCATCTTCCAGAGCAAGAATAGCAGGAACTCGGGAAGTTATAACACTGGCTGACAAGTTAGAACTGGTCACAGAAGTCTCCTGTTATTGACTGGATAATCTACAAGCGGGACGTATAACAAATATTTTTGCTGCTACACCCCGTGTAATGTTAACCCGAAGATTTTACAAAAATTGATAAATCGTGTCTATGCTAAATATTATATTAGGCTGATATCTGCTAAACTCCTTCGAGTTACCGTCTCAGGAACCCTGATAATCATGCATCCCCGGACATAAAAAATGTATCCAGGGAATTTCCCTTAATCCAATTAATATATTATTATATGCTAATTGTATAATTAAATTAGTTAGTTTGTCTTTTTCCTGGCAACAGGTTAGTCATTCATTTTTTCATGTCCATGATGTTTCACTTACATGAATGTGCATGATGTCGTATATTTAGCTGCTATAGATTGAAAAACTGACCATGCATCTGCACTACAACAGCCTGAAAAAATGCTGCCTGACGCTCATATTAATCATTTACTCCTTGCCCTTGTTTGCAGCGCCCGAGCAAACAACAGCAGAACTTGAATTCACTTCTGAGTTAGATGAAATTTCTCTTTTCCCACATGTAGATATCCTGCAGGATCCAGGCCATCAATTAACCATCGAAGATGTCGTTACTCCGGCCATTTCACAGCAATTTCAACCCGAATCACATACCGGCAACAGTTTTGGCTTTACCAAAGACGCTTTCTGGATTCGTTTTTCCCTTAAGCAGGCAGCCGATTTAGATGAACAATTATACCTGCAGCTTAAATATCCATTGATTGATCAGGTTCATTTATACCTTCCTGATGGAGCAGGACATTTCAAGGTTTCTTCT
Organism: uncultured Gammaproteobacteria bacterium; assembly: GCA_963836005.1. Lineage (GTDB taxonomy): Bacteria > Pseudomonadota > Gammaproteobacteria > GRL18 > GRL18 > CAWIHS01. The sequence goes on from CAWIHS010000001.1 coordinate 513,584, forward strand.
ACCGGCGATACATTGCCCTTTTCCCTGCGGGAAGTGAAACACAGAACCTTCCTGTTTCATCTGCCTGAACACCATGGACAAACACGTACTTATTATATGCAGCTGCAAACAGAAGGTTCCATGCAGTTTCCTATGTCAATCTGGAGTTCCAGTGGGTTAATCGAAAACCAGCAAATAGACAACTTCCTTTTTGGTATATTCTATGGGGTTATGCTGCTTTTAATGCTCGCGTCACTAATCTCCTTTTATAAAATAAAAGACAATCTGTTCCTCTATTATGCCCTGTACCTGTTGAGTTTTATGTTATTTCAACACTCACTTAATGGTTTCAGTTTTCAATTTTTCTGGCCGGAATCAACCTGGTGGACCAGCAGGGCTTCGTCATTTTTTATTGGTTTTGTGGTCTTTTGCGCTTTAATGTTTACCGGAAAATTTCTTAACATCTGGAGCGATCATCCACTCATCAAAAAACTTTTCTTCCTCGTCATGACCCTGAGCATTGTGAGCATGTTATTAACAATTTTTGGCAACTATGTTTACGCCATACAGTTATCTGCCTTGCAGGGTATCATTCTTCCCCCGTTAGTTCTGATTGCAGCAATTGCCTCTTTTCTTTCAGGTTATCAGCCGGCCCGTTATTTTCTGATGGCCTGGTTTATTTTTCTCTTTACTGTCTTTATAGCTGCGCTACTGTATTTTGGTCTGGTAGAGAACAATTTTTTCACTTATTACTCGATGCAAATTGGTGCCCTGGTGGAAACTACTCTCTTAGGTTATGCGTTGCTTGACCGTTTCGAGAAACTGCGTGAGGAAAAAAATACCGCTATGGAAGAAGCCCGCCAATACCTCTATCAGCTTAACAATGAACTTGAAACGCTTGTTTCTGAACGCACCGGGGAACTGGCTGAAAAAAACAGCTTATTAAGTGAACTGGTCTCTCAGGACAGTATGACAGGCTTATTGAACCACAAGAGCATTATCGAGTTAGTTGACTTTCAGCAAAAAACAGCCAAGCGCTATCGACACCCTTTTTCCATTATTATGCTCGACATTGATAATTTCAAATTCGTGAATGACACCCACGGACATCCGGCAGGAGATCAGGTTATTATCGCCGTAGCTAATATTCTAAAGACTTCCGTGCGTGAAGCAGATGTATGCGGGCGTTATGGAGGAGAGGAATTTTTAATTTCCCTATTCGAATCTGACAGCAACCATGCCTTTGAAGTAGCCGAGCGGATACGTGAGTCGATCTTTGGGTTAGAACTGCCTGAAATTAACTTTACCCAGGTCACTGCCAGTTTTGGTATTGCTACTTTTAATCCTGAAACCAGCAGCTCAATTAAAAGTGCGGATTTGATAAATCAGGCAGATAAAGCCCTTTACCAGGCAAAAAAAGACGGTAAAAACCGCATAAATCAGCATTGTTCGTATCATCAATTAAGCCTGCTAAACAAGCATGAACATCCAGCTTAATCAGGAAAAGAATTCAATCGTTATTGTTTGTTATTCATTAAAGGATCATAGCTTAAGTTCTCAAGCCTAGAACATCCTGCATATCAAACAGGCCCTTATCATGGTTAACTAACCATTCTGCCGCTCTGACAGCTCCTTTGGCAAACGTCATACGGCTAGATGCTTTATGGGTAATTTCTACCCGTTCACCAATATCTGCAAACATAACTGTATGCTCACCAACAATATCACCGGCACGAATAGTCTCAAAACCGATGGTTTCGCGTTTCCGCTCACCTGTTTGCCCTTGTCTGCCATAAACGGCGCACTCATTGATATCTCTTCCGAGGGCATCAGCAATAACTTCACCCATGCGCAGGGCAGTACCTGATGGTGCATCAACCTTATGACGATGATGTGCCTCTATGACTTCAATATCGACATTATTTCCCAGCACTCGGGCCGCAATATCCAGTAATTTAAAGCTTAAATTCACCCCAACACTCATATTTGGGGCAAACACAATAGCAATATCCGCTGCAGCATCGGAGATAATTTTCTTTTCTGCATCCGTAAAGCCTGTCGTGCCAATGACCATCTTTTTACCTGCAGATCGACAGACCTTGATATTTTCAAGTGTAACCACCGGAGCTGTAAAATCAATACAGACATCAAACAGATCAAGCACTGAATAGATATCATCAGTCAGAGTAATGTGCATTTTATCCAGCCCCACCAGCTCTCCGGCATCCGCGCCAATAATCGTGCTACCCTGACGCTCAGTTGCAGCACCTAATATCACATTATCCGATTCATGCGCTGCCCGAATCAGATTTCTTCCCATACGCCCTGCAGCACCGTTTACCAATATTTTTGTCATTTTATATATCCGTGTTCTAGCCGTTATTATGAATGGTTAAAAATTTATTAAGTGTCCATCCGTTTTTAAATGGACACTTATAGCACTGGGATGTGCTACCATTTTTAATGATGACAAGTCATTGAAAATGCAGCAAAAGAAAATCACACTTTTTCTTTTGCATTCCATAGTATAGCCAGGATGGTTATTTATGGATGGAAACTATTCAGTTAAACTGAAAGTTTGCACTGAGTGGTTTGGAAAACTTTTTTATTACCATGCTACGTAAGCATAATTTTGCTCCTGAAGCTCCATAATATCAGCTACACCAACATCTACAATCGTGGCAAAATCAAGAATATCATCTTTGCTCCAGCCAACAGAAGTTAATGTTCTATTGCAGGCATGGAACTTTACTCCTTGTTTCGCAAGACTTTGGATTTTAGCTTTAATCTCGTCAGAAACAGGACGCTGAGGTTTTTTTCCCAGCACATGAATGCCGCGACCAAAACAGGCAACCACGATATCGACATTATCAGCATATTTACCCACCATTGCGCCTACAGATCCCAGAACATGCTCATGGTATTCCCTTTCGGCTTGATTAAACTGGTAAACAACATGATGTTGCGGCGGGTCACCCGGAAAATGCTCTTCTGCGTCAGGCTCTTCGCCAGAGACTTTATGGGCAATAGCAGCACTGGAACCAGCCATACCCAATGTTATCATACCTGTACCTGCAAGCAGGCGGGTTAGTAGAGTACGCCTTGAGGTATCTGTTGATTGTTTTTCCCATAACGACCGGAATTGATTCTTTATACTCATAATGAGACTCCTTTAGCAGCCTACCAGGAACGGTTCCTGGAGATTTTACCTGTTATTGATAGCAATGTATTAGCTCAGAAAGGCGCGGATATCATTACAATAGTCTGCGTCCTGGTGTTTAAACCCTACTTACTTTAGCCTTTAGCGGGTAAACTTCACAACCTGAAATAATTATTTCAAGCTGCTGTGAGATTCCAGTGAGAATCAGGAACCTATATTTTGTTTCATATCATCAAAAAACTTCTTCACACCATCCAGCCAGCCATGGGTTTTTGGACTGTGACTTTTGCCTCCCTTTTCCAGGGTTTCCTGTAATTCTTCGAGCAGTTCTTTCTGCCGGTTACTCAATTTAACAGGTGTTTCAACTATTACGCGGCAGAGCAAATCCCCTTCTGAACCGCCTCTTACTGATTTGACGCCCCTGCCTCTGATGCGAAACACTTTATCCGTCTGGGTGCCGGCTGGTATTTTCAAACTGACCCTGTTATCCAAAGTGGGTACTTCCAGAGTTCCACCAAGAGCTGCGGTAGTTATATTGATAGGCACTTCGCAGAACAGGTCACTGCCTTCACGGGTAAATATTTCATGCGGCTTGACGTGAACATGTACATATAAGTCACCGGCTGGACCGCCATTCTGACCAGCCTCTCCTTCATTGGATAAACGGATCCTGTCGCCCGTATCTACACCGGCAGGAACTTTTACGGAAAGTGTTTTGTATTCCTGTAAACGACCTTCACCATGGCAGGCATCACAGGGGTCGGAAATGACCTTGCCGGTTCCATGGCAGGTTGGACAAGTTTGCTGCAGAGAGAAAAACCCCTGCTGCATTCTGACCTGGCCAACACCCTGACAGGTACCGCAGGTGCTAGGCGAGGTGCCTTTTTTAGCACCGCTGCCCTGGCATTTTTTGCACTCCACCATGGTTGGTATTTTTATCTTTACGGAGGTACCATGTACTGCATCTTCCAAAGACATTTCAAGGTTATAACGCAGATCGGCTCCTCGAAAAACCCTCTCACGCCCCTGACGCCCGCCGCCAAAAATATCCCCAAACACATCACCAAATATATCGCTGAAGCCTCCGGCGCCGCCGCCCATACCAGCGCCCTGTTCTACTCCGGCATGGCCAAACTGATCGTAAGCTGCCCGTTTTTGCGGATCTGAGAGCACTTCATAGGCTTCCTTGGCTTCTTTAAAATGCATTTCCGCATCAGTGCTGTCAGGATTACGATCCGGGTGGTATTTCATTGCAAGCCTTCGATAGGCTTTTTTCAATTCAGCATCGCTGGCGGTTTTTTCAACGCCGAGTACCTGGTAATAATCTCGTTTGGACATAATTATAATTCTGTTTTCTTGATAAATTGCAGGGTGAAATGGTAAACGTTTCGCAATACAGCAGAAACAGAAAAACACAGGTCAGTCTATAACCGAACCTGTGCTTCTCATCAGGGTTTGAAGTTCAGTTAACTGTAAACTGAAAGAAACTTACTTCTTCTTATCATCAACTTCTTCAAACTCGGCATCCACCACATCATCGTCTGCGGTGTTTTCTGCACTACCTTCCGCTGCTCCCGCTGCGCCGGCTGCTGCACCTTCCTGAGCATACATGCGTTCCGCCATCTTGGCTGAAGCGTCTGTAAGGGCTTTAGTTTTAGCATCTATGGCATCCTTATCATTGCCTTTTATGGCTTCATCAAGATCCTTAATGGCCGTCTCGATAGAGGTTTTTTCAGCTGCCTCAAGTTTGTCGCCCAACTCTTCCATGGATTTTTTGGTTGCGTGAATCATATTTTCTGCAGTATTTCGGGCAGTTACCAGTGAATGGAATTTTTTATCATCTTCAGCATGTGATTCGGCATCTTTAACCATGCGATCAACTTCATCATCGGACAGGCCGCTGGAAGCTTTAATCACAATAGACTGTTCCTTGCCCGTGGCCTTGTCTTTAGCCGAGACATGCAGAATACCGTTTGCATCCAGATCAAAAGATACTTCAATCTGCGGTATCCCACGATGTGCAGGCGGAATATCAGACAAGTCAAAACGACCCAGCGATTTATTGGCCGAAGCGACTTCACGCTCACCCTGAAGGACATGAACGGTTACCGCAGTCTGGTTATCGTCAGCCGTGGTGAAGACCTGAGATGCCTTCGTCGGAATCGTAGTATTCTTATCTACCAGCTTGGTCATCACCCCGCCTGCAGTCTCAATGCCTAAGGATAAAGGAGTGACATCCAGCAGCAATACGTCTTTAACATCACCACCCAGAACGCCCGCCTGAATCGCAGCACCCACGGCTACAGCTTCATCAGGATTGACATCTTTACGCGGTTCTTTGCCAAAGAAAGCCTGAACTTCTTCCTGTACCTTGGGCATACGGATCTGGCCACCGACGAGGATCACATCATTAATATCTTTGATCGATAAACCAGCATCATTGAGTGCCACACGACACGGCTCAATAGTGCGTTTGATAAGATCTTCTACCAGAGATTCGAGCTTGGCACGAGTCACTTTTACATTCAAGTGCTTGGGACCAGTAGCATCTGCAGTGACATAAGGCAAATTAACATCAGTCTGCTGACTGCTGGATAATTCTATCTTGGCTTTCTCGGCAGCTTCTTTCAGACGCTGCATAGCCAGAGGATCACCGCGTAAATCCATACCCTGATCTTTCTTGAATTCATCAGCCAGATAGTCGATCAGACGCATATCAAAATCTTCACCGCCTAGGAAAGTATCACCATTGGTAGAGAGTACTTCAAACTGATATTCACCATCAACTTCGGCAATTTCAATGATTGAAATATCAAAGGTACCGCCACCCAGGTCAAACACCGCGATGGTAGAATCACCGCTGGATTTATCCAGACCATAGGCCAGGGCTGCTGCGGTAGGTTCATTGATAATGCGCTTGACTTCGAGACCGGCTATACGGCCGGCATCCTTGGTGGCCTGGCGCTGTGAATCATTGAAGTAGGCTGGCACTGTAATAACGGCTTGTGTTATTTCTTCACCCAGATATTCTTCCGCGGTCTTTTTCATTTTTCTCAAGACCTGTGCTGAAACTTCCGGCGGAGCCATTTGTTTACCCTTTGCCTCGACCCAGGCATCACCGTTGTCTGCCTTGACAATCTTATATGGCACCAGATCGATATCTTTTTGCACCGCATCTTCATTAAAAGTACGCCCAATCAGACGCTTTACTGCATACAGAGTATTTGCCGGATTAGTGACTGCCTGACGTTTTGCAGACTGGCCGACTAAAACTTCTTCATCCGTATAGGCAACGATAGAAGGTGTAGTACGATCACCCTCAGCATTCTCGATAACACGCGGAGTACCGCCGTCCATTACCGCAACACATGAGTTAGTTGTACCCAAGTCAATACCAATAATTTTTCCCATTTATAAACTCCTGATTAAATTCTTTATTGCTGCTTCTTTAATAAGGTTAAACTCCTATATTTCAAGGGGTTAATTTAAATAATTTGAAATATTTATTAAAAAGAGCCGCGAGTATAGTTTAAAACTGCTATCAGAACAGTGTTTTTAATTTTGTTCCCGAAATCTAAAAAATGAATACGTCGAGCAACCCTAAAACAGGTTACTTGGCCACCATTACCATGGCCGGACGCAGCAGGCGTGAATTGAGCATATATCCTTTCTGCATCACAGCGACAATCGTATTTGCTCTCTTGCCTTTAATTTCCTGCATTGACATCGCCTGATGGTATGTGGGATCAAAGTCATCGCCCATTTCTGGAGCTACCTCTTCTATACCTATTTTAGTCATGGCATCATTCATCATTTTCAAGGTCAATTCCATGCCTTCACGAATTTTATCCATAGCTTCAGCCTCAACATCGGCTTCAATAGCGGCCAAAACCCCCATTTCCATACTGTCTTTGACCGGCAGTAATTCATTAGCCATTTTTTCAATACCGAATTTATGTGCATTGGCTACGTCTTTCTCGGTACGTCGGCGCAGATTTTCCATTTCTGCCCGGGTTCGCAGGGCTATATCCCAATTTTGATCTGCCTTGGCCTGGGCCTGTTTGATCTTTTCGATTAATACCTCAGCATCCAGTCCGCTCAACTGTTCATCTTGAGTAACGTTGCTATCAGGATCATTTTCGTTAAAATCCTCTTGCTCAACGATATTCTCTGCCTGTGATTCTTCTGCTGTCTGCTGTTCGGCTTTTTCTTCTTCCGCCATGTATGTTCTCCACCAAAACTTATGTTAAACCATCAAAATTTACGCTTTATTGAGATAATAATAAACTGCACAATAAATAAGGGTTAATTCTCGTGATTCAAGGCTGAAGAAAGTAATTTTGCCGTCACATCAACAATCGGGATCACTCGCTCGTATGCCATGCGAGTTGGTCCGATAACACCCAATACGCCCATCGTCTGTCCGGCCAGGGTGTAGGGAGCAGCCACGACACTACAATTTTCAAGGGGCTCGTATCTGGACTCATTGCCGATGAACAGCTGCACTCCTTCAGCATCTATAACCTGTTTAATCAATGTAAGGATATGTTGCTTCTCATGAAAAGCTTCGAACAGATAACGGAGTCTTTCCATATCAGCCATGTCCGCATACTGCATCAAATTGGTTTCACCGGTGATCATAAAATCATCCGTGGATTTATGATGCTCGGTAAAAGCACGGCTTGCCATTTTGATGGCTGAATGCATCATTTCATCCATTTGCTGACGGGTTTCATCCATTTCACTGAGTAAGATTTTACAAACCTGTTCTATGGATTTGCCCTTAAGTAAACTGTTCAGATAATTACTCATCTGTAGCAGTTGTGATCCTTTGTAACTCTTATCCAGCTGAATGACGCGATTTTGCACTTCGTCATCGCTTTGAACCAGAATAGCCAGCACTCGGTTATCAGAAAGAGGCAACAGCTCAATGTGTACCAGTGAAACAAGAGCCTTGCTGGGTAAAACCACCAATCCGGCCATCTGAGTTAAGCCGGAAAGTATAGCTGATGCTTTTTCCAGCAACTCGTGCTGAATCTGGGTTTCAATAATTTCATCTCTTATTTGATTAATCGTCTCTTGATCAGGCTGTTGAACAGATAGCAGACTGTCTACAAACAGGCGATATCCCTGCACCGTAGGTATGCGTCCGGCAGAAGTATGGGGCGAATGAATCAGGCCCATTTTTTCCAGATCTGACATCACATTGCGAATGGTTGCCGGGCTAAGTTTTAGCCCGCTATATTGCAACAGGGATTTAGATCCTACCGGCTGGCCATGAATAATATAGCTTTCAACCAGGGCTTTCATCAATTGCCCTTCTCTTTCTTCGATTACTTTGGTCACGACTATAAACAGAATCAGTTAAATATAAACTAGAGAAATATGGATGAGTTCGCTTAATATCAAGACATCCCCCCGGGTTCAGGTTAAACATATACATCAATATTGAGTAATTGATTAAGTAATTGTAAATTTATCATTTAGTTTCAGCTCTTTTTGTGATAATTTTTAAATTGACTGCATGTTTTTATAGTTTGTGTCCTTCCGTTTTTAGATGGACACCTGTGGCACAGGGATGTGCTAGCATTTTAATGATGATACATCAGTAAAATGCAGCAAAAGAAAAGCGCAGATAAATGATATAGACGCTGAGTCTTTAAAAAGACCAAACCACCAGGGCTACTCCTGCATGACAGAAAACAACACAGAAAGCAACTCAGAAAAACGTTTTAAAACGATTGGCTTAATCGGTAAATACGCGGATCCCAGTGTTGGAGATGCCCTGGTCAGTCTGCATGCCTATTTTACTTCCCGTGATCGTGAAGTTCTGCTTGATGAAAGTACCGCTTTAGTCTTTAATGCACATTCAATGGAAGTAGTTACCCGCAACCAGTTGGGCTGCCGCTGTGATTTAATTATAATCGTCGGCGGTGACGGCACCCTGCTTAATGCAGCCCGCAGTCTAGTTGGATTCGGCGTACCCTTACTGGGTATCAATCTCGGCCATCTGGGGTTTCTGGTCGACCTCTGTGCCATAGATGTCGAACTCGCTCTGGATGAGATTCTGGCCGGACACTACACGCAGGAAAACCGTTTTTTGATCATCAGTGAAATCCAGCGAGAGGGTAAAGAACTGGGTGGCGGCAATGCCTTTAATGATGTCGTTATTCATAAATCCGACGTTGCCCGCATGATCGAAATCGAAACCTATATCGATGGTAAGTTTGTACATTCCATGCATGCAGATGGACTGATCATCTCCACGCCAACGGGTTCAACCGCCTATTCCCTATCAGGGGGCGGTCCCATTATTTATCCATCTTTAAATGTGCTGCTGCTGGTTCCAATCTGTCCTCATACGATGAGCAATCGTCCCATAGTTGTCTCAGGCGACAGCGAGATAGATATTATTATCAGCGAGCGTTTTTCTACCAAAGCCCAGGTGACCTATGATGGCCAGATCAATTATGCCCTTAAACCGGGCGATCATGTTGAAATTATCCGACACCCAAAACACATTACCATCCTGCATCCAAAAAGTTACGATTATTTTGATATCCTTAGAAGAAAATTACGCTGGGGCGAAAAACTGACTAATTAATATTCATTTAAAAAATCAGGCTAAGCGCTGTGACAACAAATATATTATTAAAGTATTTTTTAATAAAACCACTACAGGTTATTGAATAAATTAATGTTTTTATCAATGTTAAATCATATCACTATAAAAAACCTTGCTGTTGTTGATACTCTTGATTTAGAACTGAAAACAGGTCTTAGTGTACTAACCGGTGAAACAGGTGCCGGAAAATCCATACTTATCGATGCATTGGGACTGGTTCTGGGTGATCGGGCCGATGCTGCTGCCGTCCGACATGGTGCTGAACGAGCAGATATTAGCGTTGATTTTGACATTCGTTCGTCGATGAAAACGATTGAGTGGCTCAAAAATAATGAACTGGATAGCGACAACGATTGCCTGATCCGACGCACGATTAATGCCAATGGACGCTCCAGAGGTTATATAAACAGTCAGCCTGTACCACTGCAGACTTTACGTGAGCTGGGGGAACAGCTGGTAAATATTCATGGACAGAATACCCACCAGGCTCTGCTTAAACAGGTTCAGCAACGGTTTCTGCTGGACAGTTTTGCCGCAGCCAGATCGCTACACAACAAGGTCCGCTCACTCTATCGGCAATGGAAAAGCACTGCCGCTCGCTATCACCAGTTACGGCAAGACACTGCCGATAAAAATGCCAAACTTGATTTACTGCGTTTCCAGGTAGAGGAACTGGAAAATTTTGCCGTTGAGGATAATGAACTTAGTTCTCTGGAGGAAGAATATTCTCGCCTGAATAATGCCAGTCGTTTAATAGAAATCAGTCAGTCTATTCGCTTTCAGTTACTCGGTGATGAACAAAACGGCACCGCAGTGCATCTTAATCACTGTCTGAATGAACTGGCAGAAGCAACGGCACTGGACGCTTCACTTCAGCCGATGGCTGAATATCTGCATAATGCCCTGATTCAGATTGAAGAAGCCGGTTCCGATTTACGAGATTACCTTGATGCTCTGGAGCTGGATCCCAAGCGGCTGCAGTGGCTGAATGATCGCATCAGCGGATATTACGATCTTTGCCGAAAACACCGTATAGAAGCCGAAGAATTATTTTCTCATACAGAAAAATTGCGTCATGAACTGGATCAGATTGAAAATGCCGATACTCACCTTGAACTACTGCAGCAGGAGCTGGAAGGCTATAAAAAGGAATTTTTTACCCAGGCAAAGAAGCTGACCAGGACTCGTTCAGAAGCTGCCAGTAAACTGGCCGCTATGGTTGAGCAGCATATTCACGAGTTGGGTATGGAACATTGTGTCTTCCAGATACAACTGCAGCCATTAGACGCGCAAGAACCTCATCAAGACGGTATGGAAAACATTGCTTTTTTTGTCAGTACTAACCCTGGTCAACCGCTAAAAGCACTTTCTAAGGTGGCGTCTGGCGGCGAGTTATCCCGCATCAGCCTGGCCATTCAGGTAGTTACTGCTCAATTTAGTGATGTTCCTACATTGATCTTTGACGAAGTAGACGTTGGTATCGGTGGAGGCATCGCAGAGATGGTCGGTAAAAAATTACGTCTGCTGGGTGACCGTGCACAAATATTATGTGTAACCCACCAGGCGCAAGTGGCTACACAGGCCCATCATCACCTTAGTATCTACAAAGAATCTGATAATAATACTACGCTTACTTATATTTCGGTGCTGAATGAAGAGCAGCGTATTGAAGAATTATCACGCATGATGGGTGGAGTTAAAATTACTCAGCAAACACGCTCGCACGCACGGGAAATGCGCAAGCAGGTTCTCACCTCATAGCAGTCTGCAACAGGTAAGCGGTAAGATCTTTAGCTGCATGTTTCAAAAAAACCGGAAACAGTTCAAGTTTTTGCACATTTGTCTAATGAAAATATATCATTTTCAAGACAGCATGATATTATAAACAGAAAATTAACTGTTTAGCATAACTGTTAGAAAACAAAAGAAATATAACACCCAATGTTCAAGCATTGTTCACTGTTTAATACACGACACTCGAAACAATAATTTATTCTAAAGAAATAGTGTGACTATTCAGCAAATTTCAGAGATGTTGATTGGCAATCTCTAGTTCATAATCTTCGATACGCTGAATTATTACTGATAGCGTATTAAAAGTGACGCGGCTGGTTACCTAATAATAGCGCGGATAAAAGATCATGTTTAGTTTTTTAGGCTTTCCTGGCCCGCAGGATAATAAAAAATCACCGCCTTACACCCTTTCACGCCCCGAGCTGGACAAGATCAATCTCTCATCTATACAAAAAGGAATAGACAATCACCGCATCGACACGAGTCTGGGCTGGGGCTTTAAAAAAGGGCTTGAACATATTATCCGGCAATTATTGCTGGAAAAAATTCATGACCGCAGAACCAGAAGTGTTTCTACCGACCTGAAAAACAACCTTGATTTGTTTGGCAAAGATTATACCCTGCTGCTGGAAGAAGCCATTCTTTCAGAACGTGGAGTGGCGGGCGTACAGATCATGCAGCTGTCGATTATCAAATTTATCATTCACTCCACTCAGAAAGAAACAGCGGCAATTCAGGACAGTCTGATTCAGGACATTTTACTCTTCCCGCAAGGCTTTAACAGTAAACTGGAACGCGTGACTGATGTCAATTTCCTGGCTAACAGAAGAACATGGGTTTCTAGTAATATCAGAACCTTACATGAACATGCTATTAATTTACTTTTTAGTCAGATTTCCCTGATCGAAAATTCCATGCGCACCAGCCAGCTGCGGGAAAAATTTTTAAGCGATAAAAGCTGGACCATACCCCGGGAACTATTATTAAATCCCCTGTTGTCTGATCCTAACGGCCAGGGAACTCATTTCAGTATTGCGCTGACACATTATGTATTATTAAATGAGCAGAAAGGACATCCGTTTTGTTTTGACTCTGTTAGCGAGCTCATCGACAATACGCTGAAAAAGATTGCCCGCAAGCAAAATCTCACGATTAACAGCACTCATGATCAGGGAATTTCCTGGCTCGACTCGGTCGATAATATTGATTATCTCTTCATTCCACCGTGTCTGGTCGACACCAACAGCTCCATGTTCGTCATGCCGCCTGAACCGGATAAAAATGAACTAAAAAGAAAAAAACAGGCCACCAGCATTTTACTCAGGGCATTTAAAAAAGCCACCATACACAACCATATTGCCGCCGCCTATAGGGTGGCCAGAATGCCGGGGCAGAATTTTAGAGAATTGACGCCTTATCAGCATTACCAGGCTCTTTCCGGAGAATCATCCCTGCGCATCGTCGCCAAAAAACTTCAGGCTATCACCAGAACACGCATATCGCAAAACCTGGATAATTCTATATCTATCAAAGACATCATACATAGCAAAAAAGAAATTGAAAGACTCCGGCAAGCAGAGCTGAAAGATCAAATGGTCAAGTTTGTGAGAGACTTCATACGCTATCGACGTGATTTAAAATATTGGGATATCCTTAATAATGCCATGGATCAGATCAATATCCTTAACGATACGCGATTGTTGTTATTATCCTCAAGCAACGGACTGCTGCATACCTTCTGCCCTGAAACATTAAAAAAAGAAACCAAAGACAGTATTCGTTCACATGTTATTCTCAAAGCTGATATTCGAGGTTCCACCACCACCACCAGTGAATTCTGTAAACGCGGATTAAATCCCGCGACACACTTCGGTGAACACTTTTTTGCCCCGATTCAGGATCTGATTCGAATTTATGGTGCCGAAACAGTATTTATTGAAGGCGATGCCATTATTCTAAGTTTTATGGAATATCATAAGAGCCCGGAAAAAGGCAATGCCGTCGCAAGAGCCTGCAGTTTGGCAAAAAAAATCCTCGAAGTGGTTGACAAACAAAATGAAAACCTGAGAAGCAAAGCTTTGCCAGAGCTGGAACTGGGCATTGGTATCTGTTTTGAAAATGCACCGCCCACCTTTCTGTATTATGGTGAAAAACGCATTATGATTTCACCCGCCATTGGGACAGCCGATCGCCTGTCCTCCTGTTCCTGGGAATTGCGCAAGCAGTACGAAAATAAAAAACCCCTCACCAATGTCATGGTATACCAGCGTTATGACAGGGCAGAAAAAGCTGAAAAAGGCATCACTACCATCCGTTATAACCTTAGAGGTATTGAGCTGGATAAACCTGGATATCAGAAATTAACCAAAGAACTTGATCTGAGTTCTTACAAAATCAGGCTCCCCGGAGAAAAATCAACTTCATCTATTTTTCATGCCGGGGAATACTATGACTCAGAAGGTATTTGCAATCAGGTTGTGGTCAGGCAGGCAAAAATCACACAATGCAATCATTCCGGCACAGAGCAGCAGCCTGAAGCAGACAGCTGTTATTTTGAAGTCGTCACTACTCCCCGGCTGCTGGAGAAAGTCAACCAGATATTACAGCGAAAAACCAGCAACACACCATAAATAAAACCATAACTACTCTGTCTCCATCCATACTATTGAATGGAAACTATTGTGTATATTTTGCAGTACGTAGTTACTATCAGACAGGTCAAAAGGGAGCTTTACACTGACTATCAAGGATAATCCCGCTGATATTTTCTCCATCTATGACCAGCTGGCCGCAATCACGGCATTCATTTCTTCACTCTCAGCCACAGTCAAATAACCATCTATCCCTTCAGGGGCTTTAAACGCAGACATGGCAGTGACCAGATTATTAACGGCACTGGCATATATAACTTCCGTTTCAGTGTGTATTTCATCCAGTTGATACTGCTCATCCTCAAACCAGTTAAGAACTTTTATCTGATCTTCACTGCCAACAAAATCGATGATCAAGTGATCATTTTGCTGGCTGAACCAGAGCTGCTCTTTATTGATCTCTTTGCTCAATATTAATTGTTCTACGTCATTAATTAATGACTCTGATTGATTGTTGATAACATCATGCCCATCACCTGTGGTGAAACGGTAGCTGTCACTGCCCTTGCCTCCGGTTAAAATATCATTTCCTTCATTTCCAATCAGAACATCATTTCCATCACGCCCGTATAATCGATCATCACCTTCAAGACCCTCTAGAACATTCGCCGCACTATTGCCGTAAAGAGAGTTATCCAGACTGTTACCCTGACCGGACAACTCTGCTTCACCTTGTAAAATCAAGCGTTCAAGATGCTCACCCAGATGATGATCTACCGTGCTGTAGACACGGTCATCACCGGCATCAGGCAATTCCTGGATCAGATCAGCACCACTGTCGACATAATACCTGTCATTCCCCATACCGCCGCTCAAAAGATCATCACCGGCGCCGCCATTTAAGAGATCATCGCCCTGAGCACCCGACAAAAAATCATTTCCATCACGCCCATATAATCGATCATCACCGTCATGACCCTCAAGAACATTCGCCGCACTATTGCCGTAAAGAAAGTTATCCAGGCTGTTACCCTGACCGGACAGCGCTGCATCTCCCTGTAAAATCAAACGTTCAAGATGCTCACCCAGATGATGATCTACCGTGCTGTAGACGCGATCATCTCCGGCATCAGCCAATTCCTGGATCAGATCAGCACCACTGTCGACATAATACCTGTCATTCCCCATACCGCCGCTCAAAAGATCATCACCGGTGCCGCCATTTAAGAGATCATCGCCCTGAGCACCCGACAAAAAATCATTTCCATCACGCCCATATAATCGATCATCACCGTCAAGACCCTCAAGAACATTCGCCGCACTATTGCCGTAAAGAGAGTTATCCAGGCTGTTACCCTGACCGGACAGCGCTGCATCTCCCTGTAAAATCAAACGTTCAAGATGCTCACCCAGATGATGATCTACCGTGCTGTAGACACGGTCATCACCGGCATCAGGCAATTCTTCGATCAGATCAGCACCACTGTCGACATAATACCTGTCATTCCCCATACCGCCGCTCATGAGATCATCACCGACGCCGCCATTTAAGAGATCATCGCCCTGAGCACCCGACAAAAAATCATTTCCATCACGCCCATATAATCGATCATCACCGTCATGACCCTCAAGAACATTCGCCGCGCTATTGCCGTAAAGAAAGTTATCCAGGCTGTTACCCTGACCGGACAGAGCTGTTCACCTTGTAAAATCAAGCGTTCAAGATGCTCACCCAGATGATGATCTACCGTGCTGTAGACACGGTCATCACCGGCATCAGGCAATTCTTCGATCAGATCAGCACCACTGTCGACATAATACCTGTCATTCCCCATACCGCCGCTCATGAGATCATCACCGGAACCGCCATTCAGCAAATCATTTCCTTCACCAGCAGTCAGTTGATCATTACCTGCCTGACCATAGAGCCGGTCATCACCACTACCGCCATCAAGCTTATCATCGCCGCTGGACGCAAAAAGCTCATCGTTACCCTTACCGCCAAACAGATTTTCATTCTCGGCTGTCCCTGTTAAATAATCATCAGCATCTGTGCCCTGAATAATATTAACATCTTCCTGTAACTGTTTTAATTGAGCATGTGTAAAAGTGGTATTATCGCTGAATTGATAATAATCAATAATGTTTACTTCGGTGCTGTTTGCCGCATCGACAACACGCACCTTGTCATTCAGCGAATAATGCACAATGAGATCCTCACCAGCATCTTCAAATACAATATCCTGCGCAAAGATTCCCTCGCCAAAACGAATAATATTCCCTATTGGATTGGATAAGGAGCCGGCCGGACTATCAATAATGAAAGAGCCTTGCTGGGATGTACCATCGCCCAGGTTGAAGTAATAGGTATCCTGCCCGCGCCCTCCAACTAATTGATCGGTGCCCTGATCTCCGCTGATAACATCATCACCTGCTCCGCCTCTGATGGTATCGTCGCCTGTGCCGCCAGAAAGAAAATAGCTTGCAGAGTAGCCAATAGAGATCAAATCATCGCCTCCCTCAGCATAGATAAAAAACACAGGTTCTCCATACGTGGCATAACCACTGCTTATATGTATAGCGTTTTGCAGTTCATTGCCATAAATTTTCATATTGGCTGCATAAAGACTATAGCTGGTATAATTCACTTCCAGGTTCTCAACATTTTCCGGTATAACAAAACCTCTTAGCTCAGATTCCCCGCCTTCATAAGAGATTTTATCAATACCTTCCCCCGGCTGTTCAATGATGGTGCCTACTTTTCCTGCATGCATAATATACAGATCATCCCCGGCTCCGCCCTGAGAATAATTCTCGCCTGCTCTGCCATCGAGTATATTATGACCAGAATTACCAATCAGACGGTTATCCAGATCATTCCCGGTTGCATTCGTGCTGACATAGCCCGTCAAAGTAATATTTTCAATATGCTCCGGCAAAGTAAAACTTGCAGAACTAAAGACCTGATCCCTACCGCTATCAGGCTGTTCTATGATCTGATCATAGGGAGAATCTACTGCATAAGTATCATCGCTAGTACTGCCGCTAATAGTGTCCTCAGCAGGAAGAGTCAGCTTGCTGAATAATAGAGCACTGTCCCATATCGTCCCATCAGAAAAATGCACGCTGAGGTTTTGAAGAGGATTTTCAACCTCAGCCGTGCTTTGATTATGTACTACATAATTTTTGTAGCGTATCTGGTTTGGCGTATTCTGCACTGCGAGGACCAGATCTCTGCCATCCAGGTGTACGGACAGCTGATCAGGCGCATAGGTTTGATCGAGAATCAGCTGATTGAGACCGTTTTGATCATCTACGATGTCATAGCCAAAATCATGCGTAAAAAAATATGCATCATCACCATGGCCACCACTCAAGCGATCATTTCCAGTACCGCCGTATAATTTATCTGAACCCTGATCACCGATGAGCGCATCATTACCCGCACCGCCATCGAGAGAGTCATTGCCTTCTCCTGCATAGAGTACATCGTTGCCCTCATCACCCATTAAAAAGTCATTGCCCGGATGTCTGCCGTAGTTTTTATCGGCAAAAAAAGTATCATCTCCGCTACCGCCATACAGATAGTCACTGCCGTCATTCCCGTAAATAGTATCATTACCTGCCCCTGCCTTGATGCGATCATTACTGGCGCTACCATTGATAGTATCATCCAGAGAAGAGCCTGTTATATCGTCCGATAGATTACCTACATTGAGCTTGAAGCTGTCCGTGACCTTGTTATCATGTGCGTCAGCCGCTGTAATTGAAACCGTTACTATACCCGCATCATTTTCACCCGGCAGGCCTGATAATGTTCGGGCAGCAGCATCATACTGCAGCCATTGCGGCAGCACTAAGCCATCATTCTGTGTAATAGTGATCGTCAGCTCATCCCCTTCAGGATCAACGAACTGGTTTTCCGGTAATGTCATTTGAAACAGTTCGTTGACCGGCAGTATCTTATCATTGATGTCAACATTTAACGAAGGCGCATAGTTGATGGGCTGATGTTGAGAAAACTGCTGTAATTGTGTTTGTTCCCAGATAGTCCCATCGGCAAAGACTATTCTTTCGATTCGAGGGGTTTCAATCGTTGCTGCGCCGACGATGATCGGATCACTGAACCAGTCTTTAATGATCACGCGATCATTGGAATTTATTATAATGTGCAAATCACCCGTGTTAGCTGACTCACCCATAACCAGGTTACTATCGTCAGTATCGACCCGTTCGGCGCTCAATTGCAGTGGAAAAATTCCTTCACCAAACACCAGTATATCGAATCCCGTTGAAATAGTACCCGCATCGGCCAGGGCGATTCCAGCCGGAAGATTTTCATCGATAATGTCCGTTCCGCTTCCCAGCTCATAGTAATAGGCGTCATTACCCATACCGCCCTGCAGGTAGTCATTACCAAGCCCACCCTCTAAGCTGTCTGCGCCTGAATTGCCGATCAGATTGTCATTCACTGATGTACCGGTCAGCACGTCATTGCCTTCGCCGCCTTCACTGACACTGGACACCAGTCGCCGAATAACAGCAGCTTTATCCAGGGTAATGGCTGATAAGTCAATATTTTCAATTAATCCCTCAGCAAACCAGTCCTGGATAATAATGGATCCATCTTTGCTTATGTTATTAATCTGCAAATCTTTATTATGTCTGGAAAATTCGACATCATCAGCATTCAAATATTCCAGTTTTAGGCGATCATCAGAACCCGCGTCGTCCTTGATCAAATCATGTCCATCATCCTGAGCGTAAATATAACTATCATTACCGAGACCGCCAGCCATATGATCATTCCCCTGCCCGCCCCGGAGAGTATCATCACCGCTGCCGCCATCGAGTGTATCATTACCATTACCGCCCGATAGATAATCATTGCCATGATAATTTTCAGCCAGGTTAGAGGTATCGCCGAATAGAGTATCATCCCCTGCTCCGCCGTAAAGAATATCATCGTCACCTGCACCAATTATTTCATCATTCCCCTGCTCGCCAAACAGAGTATCTTTACCATGCTCAGTGCCATCCAGGGTATCAGAATCACCATGAAGCCAATCATTGCCCTGCCCGCCATATAAAATGTCATTTTTGCCCTGGCCCAGCAGTGTATCTTCACCTTCATTGCCATATAGATAATCATCAGCCTGATTATCTATTCCGGCATAATCGCCTTCGATATAGTCATTGCCCGTTCCCCCGAACAAGGTATCACTTTCACCCTGACCCCACAGCTTATCATCGCCTGAACCTCCTTCAAGCCAGTCTTTGCCGTGATATTGAGACTCCAGTTCAACAGCATCTCCGAGCAGCTGATCATTGCCTTCACCCCCAGAGAGCGTGTCATTCCCTCCTTCACCCATTAATTCATCATCTCCAGACTCGCCTCGAAGGTCATCATCACCCTGTTCGTTGCCGGCAATATCTCCATCTCCGCGCAGCAAATCGTTATGTGTACCGCCATACAGAAGATCATTGCCTCCACCGCCTTTTAATATATCTTCACCTTCTCCGCCATCAATGACATCATTACCATGCATGACACTATCGACTTCAGCACCATCACCAGAAAGAAAGTCATTGCCTGCTTGACCATAAATAACATCATCTCCTGCTTCAGCCAGCACCCAGTCATTACCGGCACCGGCATAGACAATGTCATCATAGTCACTTTCTACCATCAGCCGGCTGGTAGTATTGATAAAGGTTCTTACACCATCACTATCAGTATAATTCCACTCAGTATTACGTGCGCTAATGTCCGAGTCTCCCATAATACTGTCATTACCGGAACCTGCATAAATAATGTCATTTCCAGCTCCGCCTGATAAGCCGTTTTCACCCGCACTGCCCACCAGCAGATCATTACCTTCACCGCCAGCGAGCCAGTCGCGGGTGAGAATAGTGGTATTTTCTGTCTCATTTAAGATATCCATGTAATCACCGATCCGGGTTGCATACACTCTATCATCCTGATCATCGCCCATTAAAATATCGCTGCCTTCACCTCCCTGTATCCAGTCTTGCCCCTCCATACCATTAACAACATCATCACCTTGACCGGCGTCAATATCATCATCACCGCTCATTGCATTAATCGTATCCTGTCCCCCGCCGGATAATATAGAGTCATTACCATCACTGCCTTTAAGGATATCATCCATAATCACAGGTTTTTCAGGATCAGTGCGCGGATTACCCAGATCATCATAGTTCACCTGAATACCGGCTTCGGCTTCATTGAAATCAATCCATTCATAATCCCCGAGAATGCTGCGATCAGGAGGTGATTGTTCATAAACAATGGCGTCATACTCAAGCAGGCTGACTATTGAAGTTGATTTTTCAACATTTAAAAATGAACCCTCCATTTCCTGGATTGGAACAAGATAAAAATCAATCAAAGAATCAACATTCACAAGGTCACTATAAGCGGGATAAAATATATCGATTTCAGCACCTTGACTGCCCGGTTCAAGAATCATCTGATATTTGCCAAGTTCAGCGTCTATTGATTGTATATTGTCACCAGAAATAACTAACTGCTTTGAATCATGTACTTTAATAAGTACAGCGAGATGTCTATGATAAACAGTTGATAGTGTGACTGAAATAGTATCAGCATGGTTCTCAATCAGGGTTAGATTTTCTGTGCTTAATGTGGGCAGAGTACCTTTAACCAGAGCAGTCAATTGCTCCCATAAATACGCTGAAAAATCCAGCACAGGATCTATATTTGAAGTTAAGCTAAAATTAATGGCTTGTTCAATAAGCCTGTCAGGCATTCTTTCTCGCCAGGCCGGGGGCATTTCAAGCACGGCAGTGGTCCAGTTGAATGTTTCATCAATAGCAACCAGAGCCATCTGCACGGCAAGAGTCGCAGCAGCCAGTGGTTCAACTGCATGAACATCAGATAAATAGCTTATGATCTCCTCGAATGAGACTTTTGCCAGCTGTTCCCACGCAAGACCTCTAACAGCCCCGTCTGATGATTCGCTTAAACTTGTAAAAACAGCACTTAACAGTTCATCTAATGCACCTTCGGTTGCAATGCGGTCCTGAGCATCCATTGAGATGTAGGTATATACCACGCCTGCTATGGTCATAAAAATACGATGTGCAGCCTCATGACTATCAACACCTTCCGCAAGCATAAAAAAGCTGCTGAATTCTGCGGCCAGATTCTGCAGCCCCTGAATAGCTAAGGTGTCTGGTTTTTCTTCCGTTATGGAAGAAAATTCATCCAGATTAACGATGGTTTGTATACTGGACAGCAAATGAGCATCAATAAAATCCAGCTTTTGAGTGCCAACTTGATCGAGTTTATATGTTTTGCCGCCAATATGATCACCGCCTACACGGGAAACCAGATCACCGCTAATAAAAAAATGAGCGCCTTCTATATCGGCTAAAATTTCTTCACGAAAAGGGGTTGTTCCAGGCAGATACTGAGTGAGTCCGTCATGACCAGCCAGGGCATTAAATGTAACGATATCAATAGGGACTGGTAATTTTTTGAGAGGATCATCAACGGGTCTATTGCTAGAGATATATTCATACATGGCATATTGAGCTAGTGCACCCCCTAAGGAATGGCCAGTAAAATGAATTTTTGTAGTACGTCAATGTCGTCAAGGAGCAGGTTAATATAATCGATGATATCATTCTTTGTATCCTCCTCCCACTGATCCCAGCCCAGTTTGATATCTGCGTGCGCATCCTGCAGATCCTGCGTTCCGGCAAATGCCAGAATAGCTTCACCCGTGGTTATATTCCTGAATGCAACGGCCTGAAAACCGTTGTTATTGCGGTCTTCAAATACCTTATCAAGCGCATAGCCTTCTGGTATATGGGTTAAACCATTGCTGTAAACCGAATCCGATGCATCCAGCATCAGCTTATATTCTTCATGCGTCATTAAACACTCCTTGTTTTTTAACGTTTATATAACTTTTAATGTAACTATTCAGCGTATCTAAGATTCTGCAAAAGTGATTTCTGTCAGGTGTTTGTGGAAGAAGTGTATGTGGCAAGGATGCCACATCCAAGCCTACATGGATGTATTTACGGCGCCTTCTGGAATAAATACCTGACAGTAATCACGATCTGAAAAATACGCTGAATAGTTATTTGTTAATTACAAATATTGATTACTTTTAAGGTTAATTCCTCACTCTTATTGGTAAAGTATGACAATCGATGTGCTATTGCTATTTTGCAGCCATCCGGCGAAACTTTGGCATGTGTTATCTTTCCCGTAATGACTTTAATGAACTGCTGATCCTTATATAAGTACCCCCCGGAATCGCCGGGACTGGTGCCGATATAATTATTATTGGTTATAAAAAGTCCCGGCCTGGTGGGGATCACATCAGGTGAGCTTGTCCAGGTAGTATAAGGTATACATTCTGAATAGCTATTTCCTGAATCAGGCTCCAACCACCAGGCTAATAAACAACCGTTATCTGCCCATTGTTTTCTACTTTCAACATCGATAACATGCAGGCCAAAAGAAATAGATTTATTAAAAGGGCTATAAACCTGGTACTGGCCGGTAACCAGTTTACCTCTTCTTAAGAAATTCAGTTTAATAATTTCTCCATTTTTATTTATTCAGAAAGACATTATCATAGCTTTCTATACCATGCCCCTGTAAACCAAAATCCAGATAGCCATGTTCTTCATGCAAAGGCACCCAGACATGATTTTCCATTGCTGCTGGACGTTGATTTAATTTACAGTCAAATTTATTTCTAGTATAGCCATGTCGCCATATAGCACCTTCTTTATCGTTGTATACTTTTGTATAAAGTTTCTCATTTCCAATCAGACCTTCTTTCCAATTTTCGCCATATGGTTTTTCTTTGGTAATATTCAACTTGACTTTATAAGGATAATAGATATAACCATTAGAATAACAGGGCTGTCCCCCATTACCGTATGCTGTTATTACGTCTTCGTTGATATCCCATATATATATTTTAGCTTTTTTGGATTTCTCAGGATTAATGCCATAGGTCATAATGCGGTGATCATCCATCCAGTTCATCGCACTGCCCTCATCCCATAAACCTGAGTCAATGACCGTATACCGTTCACCTGGAACTGTTTGTTGCTTATTTTTTATATGCGCGCTCAAAAACCATACGCTCAAACCAACCAAGAGCGGAATTAAAATTAAAATAAAACTTTTTTTCATAAAATCTCACTTTTAATATTATCGGAACTTGCCGAATCACTCTGCACAGCCATGTTATATTGTTTCACTTTGGCATTGTATTCTTATCAATCCGGCAATTATCAACTTCATGTGGGTCAATAAATACTCAATTCTTAATATGTATTCTAGCTTAAGAACTAAGCTGTGATTATTCCTTGTATATTATCTTTCTCGAATACTTTCCTGTTTGTAGCGCAGCAGTGGAGATAAAAAATATTCAATAATTCTGCGTTGTCCGGTCTTCATCTCCACCGTGACATTCATACCCGCTTGTAAATGTACTTTTTTATTACCGACCTGAATCCAGTCTTTATCCATGGCCACTCTGGCCAGAAATAACAATCCTTTTTGCTGCGTATTTACAGCGTCCATTGACAGATAATCAATACTGCCGTTTATAACTCCGTACTTGGTGAAAGGAAAAGTTTCAACCTTGATTTCGGCCTGCTGGCTTTTATCCACAAAACCGATGTCTTTATTCTCAACCCAGGCTTCAATTTCTAACCCGCCGCTTTCCGGGACAATATGCATTAACTCCTGAGCCGGAGTGACCACAGCTCCGATCGTGTGTACATTAAGTTGATGGATGGTTCCTGAAATGGGCGCGATTAATTTTTGCTGCTTTTTCTGTTGTTCTATTTTCACCAGTTCCTGCTGCAGATCATTTTCCTGTTGTTTAGCGCTCTGAAATTTTTCCAGGATGTTTGAGTGGGTTTCGTTTTTGAATACTTCAAGTTTTTGTCTGCTGGCTTCAATAGCTGCGGTTAATTCTTTTACCTTATGCCTGGCTGAAACCAGGTTGTATTTGTTTTCTATCTGTTCTTCTCTGACTTTCTCATACTGTTCATCAGCAATGTATTTATCTTTGGATAGTTTTTTTAAACCTTTAATACGTCTGTCGATAATCGGGATTATTTTTTCGAGTTTTTGAATCTCACTATTTACCATCTCCAGCTCAGCCTGTTTTTGTTCTGTTTCGCTATTAATTGATTTACATTGCGCTAGAAAGCCCTGGTATTTTACCATGAGTTCCTGCTGTTCATATTTGATTTGCTGTTTATCCAGCCCCTGAAGTTCACCTATAGGTTCTGGCATCTGTTTTCCCTGTATAACTAGATGGTAATTTTCCCACATGACCCTGTTGAGTAAACTGTTTTGATATTCATGCAGCAATTTTTCATATTCCGCCTGACTGATCGTAGCATCAAATTCAATCAGCAAATCATTTTGTTTAACTTTTTGACCTTCTCTGACATGTAAAGCAATAATACTCGAAGTTGCTAATGGCTGAACAACTTTGTCGTGACCGCTGGAAATGATCTTTCCCTGCGCAACAGATACAATATCAATTTTTCCTAACGTTCCCCAGACAAGAGTGATGAGAAAAAACAGTATCAAAGTAAAAATTATTTTTCTAGCCAGAGGATTGGGCGGTGTTTCCTGAATTTCCAGCACTGCAGGCAAAAAGGCCAGTTCCTGACGAGTTCGTTGTGTCTGAGCACCCTGTTTATCTCTAGCCCGCCACGCTGCTTTTATGGTATCAAAATATTTTAATAACAATTCCATCTGTTTTTATAATCCGTTATATTTTTGAATAAATCTTCCAGATTGCTGCTTTCAATCATAAGGTTTTAAGTAAAACTAGAGTCGCTACTCGACGCCTCTGCAGGAGTACTTGTCAGATTCTTACTTTAACCCATTTGAATTTTATGCAATCTGTAATAAACGCCCTGCTTTTTTAATAGTGTTTGATGCGTTCCCTGTTCAGCGACACCCCCATTGTCCATCACAATAATTCGATCACATTCGCGTATCGTTGACAGACGATGAGCGATAATGATCACGGTTCTGTTTTTACAGATGAGTTTCATGTTCTTCTGAATCACCTGCTCTGATTCATAATCAAGCGCACTGGTCGCTTCATCAAAAATCAGTATCTGCGGATCACTGATCAGGGCACGGGCGATAGCTATTCTCTGGCGCTGTCCTCCGGACAAATTAGCACCATGCTCCCCCACGAGTGTGTCGTAACCTTGCTGCAGCTGGAGAATAAAATCATGGGCACCTGCCAGTTTAGCCGCCTCAATAACTCGATGTACGGATATCCCGGGTTCATGAATGGCAATATTCTCACGTATGGAGCGATTAAACAGAAAGTTTTCCTGCATCACTACGCCAACCCGCCTGCGCAGCCAGCTTCCTGAAACGACAGACAGATCAATACCATCAATACATACACGTCCATGTTCCGGGGTATATAAGCGTTGTACCAGCTTGGCCAGAGTACTTTTGCCTGAACCTGATTTGCCGACAATGCCGACAACTTCACCGGCTGCTATATTCAGATCGAGCTGATCAATAATCATAGGACCATCAGGTCGATAGCGAAAGTTGATGCTTTCAAAGCCGATTTGTCCTTTGATCGCAGGCAGGGACAGCTTGCTTTGCCGCGAATTATTTTCTGGCGGCATATTCAGTATGTCACCCAGGCGCTGCATGGAAATACCGGCTTGTTGAAAATCCTGCCACAATTGCACCAGTCGCAAGATGGGGCCGCTGACCCTGGCAGAAAGCATGTTAAAAGCAATCAATTGACCAACCGTCAGTGCTCCGCTAATAACCAGATTTGCACCGAACCAGAGCGTCGTAACCATGACGATTTTATTGATTAAACTGGCGATCTGTGTCGATATATTACCTAAATTACTGGCCCTGAATGAAGCATTGACGTAACCGGCCAATTGCTCCCCCCAACGATTGTTCAGTTGAGGCTCAATGGCCATACTTTTAACCGTTTCAATGCCATTGATCGACTCAACCAGAAAGGCCTGATTTTCTGCCCCGCGTTTAAACTTATCGTTGAGCCGCTCGCGCAATATCGGAGTAATAAATACTGACAGCACGAGATACAGCGGGATAGAAGCAAGAATGATCCAGGTCAGAATGGGGCTATAGAAATACATAACGGCCAAAAAAACCACGGTAAAGAAGAGATCAATCACCACCGTCACCGCTGAACCGGTTAAAAAATTACGGATATTTTCCAGTTCACGGACTCTGGCGACAGAATCACCCACACGCCTGGATTCAAAATAACTAATGGGTAATGCCAATAAGTGTTTAAACAGCTGCGCTCCCAGTATCACATCCATTTTATTGGTCGTGTGGCTAAACAGGTAGGTTCGTAATCCCGATAACACAATTTCAAATACCGACACCACCACCAGACCGAATGCCAGCACATCCAGGGTTGTAAAACCTTTGTGCACCAGTACCTTGTCAATAATGACCTGGAAAAAAAGCGGCGTGACCAGTGCCAGCAACTGGATAAAAAAAGACGCCAGTAAGACTTCGCCAAGAAACTTGCGATACTTGATTATCACCGGTATAAACCAGCTGAAATCAAATTTACTGCTTTCACCCGCTTTCAGTTTGCGTCGCGTAAACAGGAGAATCTCACCACTCCATCGAGATTCCAATAATTCTTTGGTTATTATTTTTACCTGCGGTGACAGTGGATACTGGATCAGGATTTTTTCATCATCCGCTTTGCCGATAATAAAATATTCACCATCATTGTCTTTGCCAATGGCCGGTAAGTTTAGTTTTTTGAGATCACTGAATTCACAGCGACTGGATCTTGTTTTCAATCCAATCTGTTTAGCCGCACGTATCAGCGTCGGGGTGTCAAAGCATTTGTGCCTGCGGTTGAATTCATGCTGCAGCTGGGCAGGATCTACGGCGATATCATGATATCTGGCAATTAATACCAGCGAGTGTAAGGCCGAATCAAAGGCAGGTGCCGTCCTGGTGTAGACGGAATGATCCAGTTGCGCATCGGGCGCAAGCGTAATACTATCATCCATGATAGGTATTCCATAAAGTCCATTAAATCAGACAGAAATACTATAACATTGCTAAATTCTTCGCTATAGGAAAAGAATTACAAAAAGTGTTTAAGATCCGCCGCATTATTCCTGCTTCTGACATGCAGGGCAAACCCCATATATATACAAACTGTGATCGGTCATTCGATAACCAAATTTTTCCGCTATTTTACTTTGGCAGGACTCAATCGTCTGTTCATAAAACTCCTCGATCTGGCCGCATTTTTCACACACCAGATGATCATGATGAGAGCCTTGATCTAATTCAAATACCGAATGTCCACCTTCAAAGTGGTGCCTGTTCACCAGCCCTGCGGCTTCGAACTGGGTCAAAACCCGATAAACAGTTGCAAGCCCGACATCTTCACCCATATCCAGCAGTTTTTTATACACGTCTTCGGCGCTTACATGCCTCAATTCATCGACTTCCAGTAATTCCAGTATTTTCAGTCGAGGCAAGGTCGCTTTTAAACCGGCTTTTTTTAACTCAGAATTTTTCATTCTTTTCATAAACCTTCTGTATGAATGCATCCTGTAAATCAACAAGGGTGCTTTTATAGCAAGAATATTGTATTATCGCGGTCAGTAAAATTATTTTATAGTAAAAATCATCGAAATGCGAAACATTCTTATTTCAGCCCTTATACCCGGTCTATTAATCCTTTCCGGATGCTCATGGACGCCTGATCTATCCTGGATTGGCCTGCCCAGAGTATATAAAATTGACGTCCAGCAGGGAAATGTCATTGATCAGGAGCAGGTTAATCAATTGCGTCCCGGCATGAATAAACAACAGGTGCGCTTTGTTATGGGCACACCAATGATCAATGATACCTTTCATGCCAACCGCTGGGACTATATTTATCGCTTTAAACCTGGTTATGGAGACGTTCAGAAAAAAAGAGTCAGCGTATTTTTTGAAGATGACAGGCTGGTCAATCTTCAGGGCGATTTTCGTCCGGGAGAAGAGATCGAGACTAAGCGCATCAGCGAAGAAATAGTCGTAGTGCCTCTGGAAGAATACGAACAGGATGGTTCCAAAAAAGGTTATCTGACGCGCTTTTTTGACTTCTTTAGATGGACTGATGAACAGCGCGGTATTCCTGAGGGGGATATTCCTGTAAATCGCCCAAACCCTTATGAAAGTTCGACGCGCGGAGAAGGAACAGACGCAGGACCCAGGCCGGATTTTTAAACTATGATTCAGATATTTCCGCCGCCCTTTTTCATTTTTTTACCTTCAGCCGCGCGCTGTTTTCTGACCGCTTTGGGATCTGCGATTAATTTACGATAAATTTCAATGCGGTCTTTATCCTGAAGAGTACTGTCGAGCCTGGTTAACTTTGCAAATATACCCACTTTATTCTCGTGCAGATCAATTTCCGGAAACTCTTCCATAATTGCGGAAGCTTTTATGGCTTCTTCCACCGTGCAAGTGGCGGATACCCGGATGGGGACAATCATCTGTGACTGAGGCGTTGCATAGGCAACTTCAATATTAATAACGGCATTAGAAGCATTGCTGCTTTCTCCCTCAGACTTAACAGCTTCCTCAGAACTCAGTTCTTCAACTTTCATAAACGTCTGCGGCTCTTTTACAAAAAGAATCTACCATGGTATTAGCCATTTGACTGAAGACCGGACCAAAAGCCATACCCACCAGCTTGCTGGAAAATTCAAATTCCAGGTCCAGAGAAATCTTGCAGGCATTATCATCCAGAGTCTTGAACTGCCAATATCCCTGAAGTGATTTGAACGGTCCTTCAAGCAAACGCATTTCAATGATCTTGTTCTTCTGCATCCTGTTCAAGGTTGTAAATGTTTTATTCAGACCCGAATGCTTTATTTCGATCTGACCGGTAATTTCATCCTCAGTTTCTTTTAACTTCCGGGAACGGCTGCACCACGGCAGAAACTGTTCATAACTGTCAACATCAGCAACAAGATCATACATTTTATCAGTGCTGTATGGGACCAATGCACTTTTACTGATAGAGGTCAACAGGTGCTCCGCAAAAATTTTCTAAACAAAAATCATACAACAAATCAGTTAAAAATTCACACCGCCAGGATATCGCGTATAAAAGCAATAATTCCCATGGCATTTAGAAATACGACAATAACCATTGCCGGGGCAACAAACATAATTAAAAATTTCCATATCGAAAACCAGAAATCACTTATCCCAAGCTCCTGCCGGGCATACTTGTGCTTCATCAGCCAACCGGCAAAAACAGCTATCATCAAACCACCCAGGGGCAGCATGATATTGGCCGTCAGATAATCGAGAAAATCAAAGGCCGTAGCATCCTTGAGGATCACAAATTCACCAAACTTGGTGGATATACTGGAAGAAATCGTAAAATTACTGGCCAGATTAAACGAAAACACTGTCAGCAACCCCAAAACCCAGACCAGTATACCCAGAATAATGGCTGTTTTAACGCGGGTCAGCGCATAGGTTTTCATACACCATGTCACGGCCGGTTCAATCAGAGAAATACTCGAAGTCCAGGCAGCAAATACCAGCAGGATGAAAAACAGCATACCGAAAAAACTACCATAAGGCATGTGTCCGAAAGCCAGCGGAAGCGTTTTGAAAATCAGTCCCGGACCGGCCCCGGGCTCCAGCCCATTAGCAAAGACAATAGGAAAAATCACCATCCCTGCAATCAGGGCAATCAGAGTATCCATGACCGCCACAGCGATAGATGCTTTGACAATTGATGTTTCCCTGGGCAGATAGGAACCATATACCATGATGGCCCCCATACCCAGACTAAGGGTGAAAAAGGCATGACCCATGGCTGTTAATACGCCATGTGTAGTGACTTTACTGAAATCAGGATTAAACAGATACTCAAGACCTTGCTGAAAAGCACCTGTATTGACGGCGTACACAAGCAGCACCAGCAAGAGTACAAACAATAACGGCATCAGAAATTTTACTGCTTTTTCCAATCCCCTGTTAACCCCGCGAGCCACCACAGCCATGGTCATGATCATAAAAATCGTATGCCATGCCAACAGGGTTTCAGCACTGCTGACCAGATGGTCAAAAACCGCATTCACTTCTACCGCGCCAAGCCCTGTAAATGAACCAATGGCTAAACGGGGCACATAGGCAATAGCCCAGCCGGCAATGACACTATAATAAGAAAGGATCAAAAAACCTGCGATAACCCCCATCCAGCCTAACAATCCCCAGGCCTGAGAATGCCCTGATTCAGCAGCCAGTGACTTCATGGTGGTAATGGGATCATTACGCCCGCGCCGGCCGAGCATGATTTCTGACATCATAATGGGAATACCAATCAATGCGATACAAAGCAGATAGATAAGGACAAAAGCGCCACCCCCATTTTCACCGGTAATATAAGGAAACTTCCAGATATTCCCCAGGCCCACCGCAGAACCCGTGGCAGCCAGAATAAAAACCAGGCGTGAGGACCATTGTTCTCTTGGATGGCCATTATTATCTGCG
Source organism: uncultured Gammaproteobacteria bacterium (assembly GCA_963836005.1). Lineage (GTDB taxonomy): Bacteria > Pseudomonadota > Gammaproteobacteria > GRL18 > GRL18 > CAWIHS01. The sequence goes on from CAWIHS010000001.1 coordinate 544,333, forward strand.
GCTGAATTAGAAAGTGGAGCAGATCGTGACATAGATTCATTTCCCTTATTATTTCAAGGTACCTTTTTTTCAACAATTGTAGCATTTTTTTTGTATAATTGGCCTATGGCAAAAAAGAAACCAAAAACACCCAGTAATACTATCGCCCTGAATAAAAAGGCCCGTCACGATTACATTTTAGAAGATGAAATGGAAGCAGGTCTGGTGCTGCAGGGCTGGGAAGTCAAAAGCCTGCGTGCCGGCAAGGTTCAGCTGCGCGACAGTTATGTGCTGCTTAAAAATGGTGAAGCTTTTTTATTCGGCACCATCATCAGTCCGCTATTATCAGCTTCCACCCATGTTGTGCCTGAACAGCAGCGCAGCCGAAAACTACTGCTGCATAGCCAGGAACTGTCCAGATTGATTGGTGCGGTTGAACGCAAAGGTTATACGATTGTACCGTTATCTCTATACTGGAAAAAGAGCAAGGTGAAGTGCAAAATCGCTCTCGCCAAGGGCAAGCATCTGCATGACAAGCGTGCGGCAGAAAAAGATCGTGACTGGAACCGTGAAAAAGCACGCATTGCAAAAATAAAATAGACTGTTATTTTCGCTTAATTAGTTGAATTTTCCAGCTTGGACACCATATAATGAGATAGCACTACTCCAATTGGGGACGAAACTGGCTTCGACGTGGACGAAGAACCCAGAGGTGCATGCCGAGGATTGTAGTCACCCTCGTTAAAAAGCTGCAAAATTGTTATAGTTGCAAACGACGATAACTACGCTCTAGCTGCTTAAACCCAGCTAGCCTTTGACTATCTTTATCTGTGGGGGTAAATCAGAGGTCACTTAACACAGCATCCGCCAGTTATTCAGTCCGAGTTTAGCTGGTTAAACTTAAACGGACTCGTGAGTTTTAGACCTGGCTACCCGCCTTAAACTCATTAAAACTTCCGGTAGTTCTAAGCATGTAGAGCCAAAGGCGGACCGTTTGCGGACGGGGGTTCGACTCCCCCCGTCTCCACCAAACAAAGGTTCAAGAAGAACCAAAAACAACCCGAATGCCATATATATCAACGCACTTCGGGTTTTTTTATGCCTATAGCATCCTGCAACGGACAACAGTGGGGGGCGGACCAGCACAACACGTTGACTTCTATGCAATCTATCTCGATTAAACCCTGTTATTTCCCTTTAAACAGACCATTTCGCTCTATAAAAACAGCCTCGTAAGTTGCCGGAGGTTCTTTGAGTACATGACCCCTTTCGGTTTCAACTGACTCGCGGTGCATTCCAGGCACATTTAATCCTATCTTTATCTCATCGACAAACTCAGAGCCACCTATAACAAGACTTTCTGACCATTCGCCGGGATGGCGTACCACTCCCGCCCGTACCATGTTCAAATCAATATAAGTCATACATCGGGACAGATAGTTTTCTCTGTCTACTGCCTCGGCATGGTAGCGATCTTCCCGGAAGGCCCCTTTTCTTGTTTTACGCCTGTTAAATTCCTGCGCCGTGCGTCCCGCAATCAGCTGCATGCTCCTGGCGATCTCCCCGTCCCCACGATCTTTCACCAGCAGAGGCATGTGATTGGATGTCACTATGTAATTCAGAACACAAAGGTTGTATCGCTTTTTGGCTTCAAAAAGCCAGTATCGCCAACGCCGGCGATCACATGCAAACTTGAGTAGAAATTCTTTTTTGTGACAACGGTGCGTGAAGTGCCAAACTTAGTTTGGTATGAAATATCGGTTGGCTCTTGGCATAGCACTTTTTCCTTAAAGTATTCATTTTGTCCTTGAAAATAGCCTTTTAAGCGTTATTTAATCATTGTTTTGGGTTGTTTTGCTCTTTAATTCAGTGAGTTACTCAGGTCCGACCCCAGTAAATGCTTCGCATAAACATCATGAAGCCATAACCAGCCGTCCCTTGTTACTCAGTAGTGTCGGTCGGTTAACTGAACACAGTCGTCAAAAGAAAATGGTGATCACAAGTACTCATGGTGACATTGCCACATTGAAATTAGCTTACACTCGATTAGTCGGCTTTTTTGATGAACTGAAAGCGAATGCGCCGCAGTTAAGTTCTTATGAATGCTGGAATCGCATTTTGTCTAAGGCAATGGAGAAATTTAAGGTTAATTTGAGGTGTGATAAGTATAACGGACTACCTGCACGGGCGTAGCACGAAAATGAACCGTTTTTGAGATGAATTTATGCTGGACTGAACGTCATGGCAGGTTTAACTGATGATTTTAGGATTAACAATTCAAAATATTTAAGGCACAAATTTTTTCGCTTAAATCAGGCAACATCGGTTTAAATCGTTTGAGGGTCAGCGGCTCCATGATACGATAAAAAAATATTTCCGAATCATGAATCTCGTTGGTTTAAGTTCGTTCGGCCCCAAATGTAAGGATTATTATATGACAGAGACAGAAGATCGCTGGCTATCAGCCGATGAAATCTGCAGGCACCTCGGCGTGAGCAAGGATACGGTCTACAAATGGATCAATAGGCACGGTATACCCGCTCACCGCATGGGACGACTATGGAAATTCAAGATCAGCCAAGTTGATAAATGGGTAGAAGATGGCGGCGCTACTGATTCCCATTCTGCAGGTGACGAAGGAATGAATGATGAAGCATGATTTGGCCGTAGAAAAGTCCATGACGGCCTTGGAAAAAGGCTCTGATTGCAAAGAGTTGCGTGCCGCTTTGACTCACTGGCTTCAGTTTCCGGACTCTCTTCCTCCCTTTTTTACGGAAAGCCACAAACGGCGTGTTCTTTCAGAGTACCTGCCTAGTTATATGAACCGGATGAAATCGAAGATTGCTGCAAATGGCACCCATCTGAGGCGTCTGCCTGTGAAGGAAGCGATGCAGCTCCAAGAATATGATATAGCAGCTTCAGTTCAAGAGGAGTGTTATGACAGCATCCGGTATTTATGAATCTCTTATTACAAGACTGTTGAAAAAGAGATTGAATGAGCTTGAAGGGACCTACTATATCGAAAAACAGCATCTTGATTCTTCTGAGGCCGCCGATTACCTATCCCGATTTTTATCGCGTGTTTTGTATATAGCTTTCGACTCGTTGCCTAATAGTGAAGACCGAATCTCAAAACAGATCGATCTCTCCAATGCTCTTGTTAAATGGCTTGCTGATTATTTGATTGACGTAAACCTGTCGGATAATCTGTTGGATTCCCAAGGCCTGATTCTTTCTGCTCTCTTTTCAACACAAAACCCCGTTGCAGCAGACTTAAAAGCGCATGTAGCCAAAATTACTCCGCTCACCGGACTGGTTCAAAGTGAACTCTTCACCGGAAGCAATGTCGGCTTATCATTGGACTCGGAGGTCAAAAGAGAGATTCTTTCTGCCGATGAGATCTGTTGGCTTGTTTCGTTTATTAAATGGACCGGAATACGGATCTTTGCGGATATTCTGAGAGAGGTAACTAAAAACGGCAAAAAGATAAGGATTATTACTACTTCATATATGGGTGCTACCGATCAAAAAGCGGTTGATTTTCTTGCTCGTTTGCCCAATACGGAAGTTCGACTCAGCTACAACACCGACCGCGAACGCCTTCATGCAAAAGCATATCTTTTTTTGCGAAACAGCGGTTTTGATACCGGTTATATAGGGTCTTCAAACATATCACGCTCCGCATTGACCAATGGTCTCGAATGGAATCTAAAAATAACCACGCAGGAAATTCCCCATATTATAAAAAAGTTCAAAAGTACTTTTGAAACCTACTGGGAATCATCCGAATTTGAACCATACCATGTTAGTGACGAAACTCATCGCGAACGACTGAAAAAAGCACTTCAAACAGAACGTAGTGGAAATAGAACCGATGAGCCACAATTCTTTTTTGATATTGAACCTCACGCTTATCAAAAGGAGATTCTTGAACGGCTCGCCATGGAACGAGAGATTCACAAGCGCCATCGCAATTTAGTTGTCGCCGCCACAGGAACAGGAAAAACGGTGATCTCTGCTTTTGATTTCCGCCGATTCTATAAAGCCAATCCAACATCGAATTTTCTCTTTATCGCTCACCGTGAAGAAATACTCAAACAGGCGCGAGCGACCTTTCGTGCAGTTCTTCGATCTCATTCGTTCGGTGAACTGTGGGTCGGCGGGAATGTCCCAGACCATTACAATCAACTCTTTGCTTCAGTGCAGACTCTGAACAGTCAATTTGATCAGATTACTCTTTCGCCTGATTTCTTTGATTTTATTGTGATTGATGAGGTGCATCATATTTCCGCAGAGAGTTATCGGCCAATTCTAAATCGGTTTACTCCTAAAATTCTACTTGGTTTAACCGCAACTCCTGAACGTCATGATGGAACTGACATTCGTGAGGATTTCTGCGGAACGATTGCGGCGGAACTTCGCCTTCCTGAAGCGATTAATCAGCGACATCTCTGTCCGTTTCAGTATTTCGGGCTTGATGATCCAACTGATCTATCAAATGTTCAGTGGGTAAGAGGTCGATATATTCCTTCTGAGCTGACTCGTATTTACACCGCGAACGATCAGCGAATCGGTCATATCCTTCGAAGCATCGAAGATGTCGTTGGCAATATTCACACCATCAAGGCATTAGCGTTCTGCGTTTCCCAGGATCATGCACAGTTCATGGTGGAAAAGTTTCTGTTGAAGGGGGTTAAATCGGCGGTTCTTACCAGTTCTAATTCTCAGGATCGTGTGATTCTTCGTGAACAATTGGTTTTAGGGGAGATAAATGTACTTTTCGTGGTAGATATTTTCAATGAAGGCGTTGATATACCTGAAATTGATACGGTTCTGTTTCTACGACCAACCGAAAGTTTAACCGTATTTCTTCAGCAGCTGGGGCGCGGTCTTCGACTGAGCGAAGGGAAAGAATGTCTAACGGTTTTAGACTTTGTTGGCAATGCCAGTAAAGAGTACGACTTTTCACAGAAGTTCCGAGCATTGGTTGGCAAATCGCACACCTCAATTACCGATGAGATTGAGAATGATTTTCCGCACCTTCCTTTGGGGTGTTCGATTGTTCTTCAGAAACAGGCAAAAGAGGTGATTCTCCGAAATATAAAAAATGCAATTGTTAATCAGAGGAAATTGGTCTCATATATTCGCGGATTTGCCCAGCAAACGGATCTTCCATTGACTCTTTCAAATTTCCTGAAGCAGAATCCGAATGTTACTATCGAAGATATTTACAAAAACAAGATTGATGGCGGCGGCGGATGGTCGCGGCTCTGCGTTAAGGCGGGAGTTTCAAAAGATACTCTTGATAAAACAATCGAACAGGCCATGTTCCGCGGGATATCAAACCGATTGCTTCAGTGTAGCTCCTATTCGTATTTGACCTTTATTTTAAAACTGCTGCGCAGTGAAGGTTCATGGAACAGATCTGATGAAACTGAAAATCAATTTGCACTTATGGCGCACTATGATTTTTGGCAGAAACCAGGTAAAGAATTTGGATTTTATTCTCTTGAAGAATCACTTTCGGCATTGTTTCGGGATATCCGTCTAAAAGTGGAGTGTTTTGATGTGATCAAACAGCTTCTTGACTTCCTTGATATTGAAGAATTACCAATGGATATTGGCTTCAGTTCGGCATTAAAAATACATGCACGTTATACTCGCGATGAAATTCTCGCAGCCTTTGGAGAGAATCGATTCGATAAAAAATCAAGTAGTCGTGAAGGGGTCGTGGAAATCAAAGAACGGAATTGTGAGCTCCTATTTGTTACCCTTCAAAAAACAGAGAAAAAGTTTTCTCCAACCACGCTTTATCATGACTATGCGATCAATGAATCTCTCTTTCATTGGCAATCTCAGAATGCAGCTCGACCGGATAAAGGAAAAGGACTTTCGTATGTTAAACATGGAGAACGTGGCAAGAAAATCATTCTTTTTGTGCGCGAACAAACTTCGGATGAATTCGGGCGAGCGATGGGCTTCATCAATCTTGGGTCAGTGAATTTAGAATCATCTTCGGGTAGTCAGCCGATGAATATTACGTGGCGACTTAAACAACCGATTCCTCCGTACCTTTGGAATGAAGCCGCGAAGTTAGCTGTTGGATAGTAATATGCAAGATATCTATATCGCATTTGAGAGACAAGTTCTCATATTCACTCATCGCCTTTCAGTTCTGGGCATAGTTCGGGATTATGCCAAAAAGTTTGCCAGCGAGCATGGAAAGGCAGTTTATGTATCTTATACAAAGACACTTTGCCGAGCTTTTAGAATCCTTCGGGAACGTATGATCGAGTGCGAACTGATTACTGATGTTGTCCAGCGGTATAGACGGGCAATAAATACGATGGGGAAAATTGGCAATCTTTCCAAACCGATGCCACCCGTTCTGCAGGAGGCTCAATGAAAATCCTTCACACATCAGACTGGCATTTAGGCCGCTCTCTTTACGGCCGGAAGCGTTATGAGGAGTTTTCGGCGTTTCTGGATTGGCTGGCTAAGACCATTGAAGATGAAAAGGTCGATGCCCTGCTCGTCGCCGGTGACGTGTTTGATACAAGCACGCCCAGCAACCGAGCGCAGGAGCTCTATTATCGCTTCCTCTGCCGCGTTGCTGCATCCTGCTGCCGTCATGTTGTGGTTATTGCCGGGAACCATGATTCGCCGTCATTTCTGAATGCGCCGAAGGAACTGCTGCGGGCGCTGAATGTGTATGTGGTCGGCTCTATGACCGAAGACTTGGAGGATGAGGTCTTTGTTCTTCACACGGATGACAAGCCGGAGGCCATTGTCTGTGCGGTGCCTTATTTACGGGATAAGGATATCCGGACGGTCGAGCCGGGAGAAACTATCGATGATAAAAACGCCAAGCTCGTTGAAGGACTGAAAAACCATTACGCGGATGTCTGCGCCATTGCCGAACAGAAACGAGCCGAATTCAAAAGTGCCGGGCATGATGGCATTCCCATCGTTGCCATGGGACACCTCTTCACAGCAGGCGGTAAGACCGTTGACGGTGATGGTGTTCGGGAGCTTTATGTGGGATCACTGGCGCATGTCGGTGAGGAGGTCTTTCCTCCAGTCAATTGACTATCTCGCCCTTGGGCATCTGCATGTTCCTCAGGCGGTCGGCAGCGCGGAACATATCCGCTACTGTGGTTCACCCATACCGATGGGTTATGGCGAAGCGGCTCAGGAAAAGAAGGTAGTGCTTATTGAGTTCAACAGCACCACGCCAAATATCCAAGAGCTCCCAGTGCCGTGTTTTCAGCAGCTGGTCCGCATTGTCGGATCTCTGGATGATATCCATGCAAAACTGGAGGAGCTGAAAAAGGAAGAAAGCTCCGCATGGCTTGAGATTGAATATACCGGCAGCGACATCATCGGCAACCTGCGTGAGATGCTCGACGAGGCACTGGCTGACTCAGCCATGGAAATCAGGCGGATAAAAAACCGGCGAGTCATGGACCGGGTAATGAGTACGATTGCCGAAGATGAAACCCTCGATGATCTGGATGCCGGTGATGTGTTTACCCGCTGCCTGGAAACGTTTGATGTCCCGGATGAAGACCGGCAGGAACTGACAGTCCTCCTATAACGAAATAATCAAGTCTCTCCATGAAGAAGACGTAAATGCGGAATAGAGAGGCTGATTATGAAGATACTTGAACTCCGATTTAAGAACCTCAACTCCCTCTACGGTGAGTGGCTTATTGATTTTACCGATCCCGAATATGTGTCCAATGGGATCTTTGCTCTGACCGGGCCGACTGGTGCGGGCAAATCGACGATTCTTGATGCCATCTGTCTTGCTCTGTATGGAGCCACACCCCGGCTTGGGAAAATCACCAAGAGCGGAAACGAGATTATGTCCCGCCAGACCGGTGAATGCTATGCCGAGGTTTTGTTTGAATCCCAGGCTGGCCGATTCCGCTGCCATTGGGAACAGCGCCGTGCGCGGAAAAAAGCTGATGGCAACCTGCAGGATCAGGAACATCAGATTGCGGATGCCGATACCGGAAAGCCCATCGAAACCAAGAAAAGTCTTGTGGCCGGTGTTATTGAAGAAAAAACCGGGAATGGACTTTGACCGCTTCACCCGCTCCATCCTGTTGGCTCAGGGCGGTTTCGATACCTTCCTCAAAGCTGACGCCGAACAGAAGTCAAAAATACTCGAGCAGATCACCGGTACTGAAATTTATTCAGAAATTTCACGGCGTGTTCATGAGCGCCAGCGTGATGAGCGGGAAAAGCTGAACATCCTGAATGCCGAAACATCCGGCATTGTGATTCTGGAGCCGGAACAGGAAAAAGAGATTCAGCAGGACCTTGAGGCAAAGCAGAAACAGGAAACCGAGCTTGCCGGTAAATCAACCGAAACAGGCAAGGCCATTACTTGGCTTACCACCATTGACGGCCTGAAAAAGGAAATCCTCAGCCTTACTGATGAAGCCGCAAAACTGAAGGCCGATACTGAAGCGTTCAAACCGGAACGGGCCAAACTTGAACAGGCCGTCAAAGCCGCGTCACTGGATGGAACATACGCAACGCTCACAGCCCTCCGTAAGCAGCAGGCTGACGATCAGGCTTCCTTAGAAAACGGAGGAAGCCGCACTTCCTGAACTGGAGACCTCTGCAAATACACAAGCTGAGGCACTTAAGGCTGCCGAGCAGCTCACCCTCAAAGCCAAAGAGGATCTGAAAGCGGCAGCCCCGCTGATCCAGAAAATCCGGTCGCTTGATCAAAAGATTGCGGAACAGGCAAAGGCTGTATCAGAAGGCGCTGATGCCTGTACCAAGGAAGCCGCAAAGATTGAGACCGACAAGCAGGCTCGGGTGAAGGAACAGGAAAAACGGACCGAGGCAGAGAAAACACTGGAGGCTGCAGAGCTATACCTCAAAGAGAATGCGCAGGATGAATGGCTGATCAGTGGGCTGGCCGGTATTGAAGAACAGTTCGGCAACCTGCTCGCCAGACAACAGGAGATCACGCAGAAAGAAACCGATCTCAAAAATGCCGATACGGCCGTAACAGATGCTACAAAGAAGCTGGAGGCAGCCTCCAAGCAATGTGCCCTCAAAAAACAGGAGCTGGAGTACGGCTACAAAAAATCTTCAGCAAGGCAAGGATGCCCTGAGCGAATTGCTGGGTGACAAATTGCTCCGGGAATATCGCACCGAGAAGGAAACCCTTCTTCGTGAAATGGCATATATCAAGAAGATCGAGGAGCTTGAAGATCACCGGGCCAAGCTGGAAGACGGCAAGCCCTGTCCACTCTGCGGCTCGACCGAGCATCCTTTTGCCGAGGGCAATGTTCCGGTTCCCGATGAAATCGAGCAAAAGATAGAATCGCTGACCAAGCTGATCGACAAGGCAGACGAACAGGAAGCCGCCATCAAAAAACTGGAACAGGCGGAAACCACTGCCCGTAAAAATCTGAATGACAGCGAGAAGCTGGAAACCGATGCCGCCAATGACAAGAAGGCCGCTGAAAAAACGCTCGCTGAATTGAAGGATGCCCTCACGAAGCTTCGGACCGGCTTTGAGGAACTCAAGCTGGCAGTTTCCGGGAAACTTCAGCCACTTGGTATCACTGAAATACCGGAGTCAGAGGTCTGAGTCACTGCTCGAATCCCTCAAATCAAGACTGAAGGCATGGCAGGAACAGGTAAAACAAAAGACCGAAATCGAAAAACAGATTGCCGCCATCGACAGCGAGGTGAAGCGTCTGGATGCCGTGATTGATACGCAGGTCAAGGCTCTGACTGAAAAACAGGAAAATCTGGAACGGCTGAAAAAGGAACTGGCCGACGGAACAGATGAGCGGAAGCAATTGTATGGCGACAAAAAGCCTGATGATGAAGAAGGCCGCCTGAACAAAGCCATTGCCGATGCCGAGAAGGCAGAGAAGAAAGCCAGAGACCTGAACACCGAGCTGCAGCAGAAACTGACAACGGCGAAGACCCATGTTGAATCCCTGAAGAAGCGCATTGAGCAGAGAGCACCTGAACTGAAAAAAGCGGAAACCGACTTTTCAGCAGCTCTGACTCCGGCAGGCTTTGCAGATGAGAAATTCTTCCTCGAAGCCAGACTGCCACATGAAGAACGGGAATCCTTATCCTCCCGGGCAAAGGAACTGGATAATGCGGGGACGGAGCTCAAAGCCAAACAGAAAGACCGGGAGACGCGTCTGGCCACAGAGATCGCCAAAAAGCTCACTGATAAAACGCTTGAGGAGCTGGAGCCGCAGTTCAAAGAATATGAAGAATCCCTGAAAGAATTCCGCGATGCCATTGCCGGTCTCAAACACAAGCTGAGTGAAAATACGGCTGCCAAAGAGCGGATAAAGGAAAAGCAGTCCGCCATCGAGGCCCAGAAAAAAGAGTGCCATCGCTGGGAGAAGCTGCATGGCCTTATCGGTTCAGCTGACGGGAAAAAGTACCGCAACTTTGCACAGGGCCTGACCTTTGAATTGATGGTTTCCCATGCCAACCGGCAGCTGGAAAAAATGACCGATCGCTATCTGCTGATCCGTGATGAACAGCAGCCGCTGGAGCTGAACGTCGTGGATAATTATCAGGCCGGTGAAATCAGGTCGACCAAGAACCTGTCCGGAGGTGAAAGCTTTATTGTCAGCCTGACGCTGGCGCTGGGGCTTTCAAAAATGGCCAGCCGGAAAGTTCGGGTGGACTCCCTGTTTCTTGATGAGGGCTTCGGCACCTTGGATGAAGAAGCACTGGAAACTGCTCTGGAAACATTGTCCGGCCTTCAGCAGGACGGCAAGCTGATCGGAATCATCTCCCATGTATCTGCATTGAAAGAAAGAATCAGCACACAGATAAACATAACACCTGTCTCCGGTGGCCGCAGTTCGCTGTCCGGCCCGGGGTGTACAAAGGCTGGAGGACAGGCAAATGGCTGAATCCCGCAAACAAAAACTGATTGATCTGGGGCCGGAAACTCTTGCGGATGCTTTGTTGAATATTGCCGTTCACTCCGATGAAGCGGATGACCTGATTGAGCAATTGATTGCCACTCCGAAGGAAAATGTTCAGCGGTTCAAGAAAAAGCTTTCCGGGCTGAAACATTCAAGACGATTTATTGATTGGCGGGGCGCTGCCGGATTTGCCCGGGAACTTGAAATGCTGCTGCAGGATTTAAAATCCGGTGTGGATGATCCTGCTTACCGGCGTTGAACTGATTGCTGCATTTTATGAGGTAGACAATACCATTTTTGAGATGTGCGATGACTCCAGCGGGAATATTGGTAATGTCTTCCGCTATGATGCCAAAGAGCTGTTTGTGGATTATGCCTCCCGTTGTTATGAAAAAGAAAAAATTGCAGACATCATTCTGAAGGTAAATCAAAAGGACAACTACGGCATCCGGGACACCTTGATTGACTGTGCCGGAGAGTGCCTGCCTGAGGATGTTATCCGCACCATGATTGCGACTCTTCAGAAATGGGCGTACAAAGAAAAGGATGAATACGGAAAACGTCATCATCTTGATGCTGATCGAATCACTGGCCAGGCAGATTAAGGATGCAAAGCTGTTTGAAAAGACCCGCATCGCTTCATGGGGAAAGCTGTCCACAGCGGCGCTGATTGATATTGCCCGGGTGTATCTTGAAAGCGGTGATGTTGAAACAGCCCATTCCTGGCTGAAGAAAATTCCGGAGGGTGAAACTTTTCAGGCATACGAGCGGGATAAGCTGCTGGTGGAAATTTACCAGAAGCAGGGCGATTCCGAAAAACTGACGGAGCTTCTTTACCAGAAATTCAGATCCTATCATTCTACTGACACTCTGCAGGCGCTTCTGGATGTGATCGGTCATGACAAGCGGGACGATGTTATCTACGATGAAGTTGAGCAAATCCTGAAAACCGACAGACTCCGGGAATCGGATGCGGAATTCCTGATTGCAATCGGAAAGATAGATGAAGCCGAAGAATATCTTCTTAAACGTGCTGACCAGCTTGATGGCAACCATTACGGCAGTCTGCTCTCTTTGGCCGAAGCTATGGAGTCAGAAAACCGCCATCTTGTTACCAGCCTGATATACCGCAGCCTGCTTATCTCAATTCTTGAACGTGGCTACACCAAGGCTTATCCCCATGGTATCCGCTATTTGAAGAAACTGGACAAACTTGCAGTAACCATCGCCGACTGGAAAGAATTTAATCATCACGAAGCTTTCAAAGAGCAGATCATTCAGGCACATGGCCGAAAACGAAGCTTCTGGTCAAAATATGAGGTGAAGAAATGAACGAACGATTTTATCTGCTGAAAATACATATGCTTGGTATCGAGCCTAAAATCTGGCGTCGTTTTGTGGTGCCTGCCAACATTACGCTGGACCGGTTGCACGATGTCATCCAGATTGTCATGGGCTGGACCGACAGCCATCTGCACGAATTTACCATCGGGAATAAACGATACACGGAATATCCGGAATCGAAAGAAGACGGGCTGGTTTGCGGCATCGCCCAATTCCAGCTGGTGCACATCCACCCATTCCTCGATGGCAACGGCCGAACATCTCGCTTGTTGTCGACACTCTGTCTCTACAAAGCGGGGTACGATTTCAAGCGTCTGTTTACCATCAGCGAATACTACGACCGCGACCGGCCGACCTTTTACAAGAAGATCCAGAGCGTCCGTGAAAACTACATGGATATGACCGGCTGGCTCGACTACTTCATCACCGGCTTGGAAACCCAAATGATCGAAGTCAATGAGCGTGGAGAGCAGGTTATCCGTCGCGATATTTTGGTCCAAAAACACAGCCTTAATGAGCGACAGGCAAAGGCACTTAATTTGTTAATGAAGAATAGCTCTGTGCATATTTCTGAAATTCAAGAACATTGCTCAGGGGTGACCCGGAGAACCCTGCAACGAGATATGAACGGGTTGATCGAGCTAAACCTTGTACGCATCACAGGATCAGCCCGTCAATCGAACTATGAATTGATTAAATAGTATTGCGACATATCACGTCAGTGTATCGCGACAAATTGCGACATGCATCGCGACATGGGAGCTTTCCTTGACAAGTATAGCGTGACACCAAAATCTTAGCTGCAATCACTCCGATTAAATGATGCCTATAAAATACTCCTGCAAAGTGACCCTGTAACAACAAAAATTACTGATGTCGCAATCGGACTGGGCTACTGGCATATCAGCCAGTTTGCCGCTGATTATCGTCGTCAGTTTGGTGAACTGCCCTCAGAAACGCTAAAGCAACGTCATTAAGGAATTCTGGGGACGATATACTTAGTTATGCCTGAATAGATCTTTGTTTTTCAGGCGTATTTTCCATTCTCTGCTTTGGAAAGCAGACCTCAATATTGATTAGTTTCACTTCTAAATAAAACCTATACGACTTTCGTTACGAGGGTGGAACCCCCATAAACAGTGGGTCTCAAATTCAATTGGTAATTGAGAAAAAAGGAGATACTGTCGCATATCTCGCCAGTCCAAAATATTTAGCAATTTCTGCAAATTTATAACCTCCCGTTTCCTGGCATATATACATTGCTACCCACCTGGGTATATTTTTTTGTCCTCGACCTCTAGTCGCTTTTAAAATAGAATCCTCTATGGTCTCAAATTTTTCTGCTACCGCTATAACAATTGTACGTACTGGTAAATTTAAAATTGATCGGCTTTTTCGAGTAATCAACATTTCAGATACGCCCTACTACCACTGCATTTCACGCTGTGTCAGCCGCGTCTTTTATGTGGCCACGATAGTCTTACAAGAAAAAACTATGCACAACACTGTAAGCAGTGGGCCGCTGACCCGTTCAAAGAATCAATGGATTCTGACTCGATTGATTATAGTTGGTGGTTGATTAATGATGAAAACAGATCTATTATACTACCATAGTAGTATATTGAGAGGTTATTAAATGTCTGGCACTATTCTGAAAGAAACAACCAGTGTGAAATTAGATAAAGCAGCAAAAGAGGAAGCTAAAGAAATTTTTAATAAGCTAGGATTGACTATGGGAGAAGCGTTTAATCTTTTTTTACATCAAGTGAGTTTAAACCAGGGACTTCCTTTTGAAGTTAAGATCCCAAACAAAGAAACGCAAAAAGTGATTGAAGAGGCACGAAAAGGTCAACATGTGGATGATTTTTCAATCTCTGAATTTAGATGAAACTAAAACGCCACAAACAATTTTTAAAAGATTGGAACAGAACAAAATTGACCGATGGGCAGTTTGCTAAATTTGTTCATTTCTCTGATTACCTGCAGTTAGAAAAACCATTACCTCCTGAATCTAAAGATCATGCTTTGAGCGGTGAATATAAGGATTGTCGTGAATTTCATCTTGGTGGTGATGTACTGGTTATCTACTTATCTATGAAAGGTGAAGTTGTCTTTTTAAGGCTAGGAACACATAGTCAATTATTTAAGTGATTTCTCAATACAGTTCAATTGATTAACAGAATTGTATCTATATTAAGCAATATTAGCGTTTCCTAAAAGTCTCATATATCTTTCCATCGGCTAATCTTCATCACACAAGTCATATCATTAATCAAGCAATTCAGAATAGGAAATTCAATGACGTTTTTCAACCTATAAATCGAGAATTGTGATATTTTTGATGTTTCGCCTAAAGCGCCTACTCTTGGTGATTCTGGTGATTGGTGGCAGAGAATTCAGAAAAAGTGATCCGAAAACCCGAAACACCCTGCTTTATCTGAATTTACACGATTTTTGAGCGCGAATATTCCTACCCGAAAATTTTGAATTTTGCAGCATTGTTAGAAAATGGTTCTTTGTTCTCACCAGGAAACACATTGATTGAACTCGAATTCTGGTACAGATTGTTCATCATCATTAGCTGATACATCCTGGTTGTAATCATCCCAATTCGGTGGCCCACGAGCCTTTGATAGTGTGGGTTGTTCGGTTGCCTAAAAGCTCCCACATCACCAGCATAACGGTCTTGCATAGCTATAGTTTATTTAATTCTTTAAGCTTATTCAGATGATAAACATCAAAATCATTAGCCAATAATACATTGCCTGAATAGTATTGCCTGGCTTCATTAGCAATATCATCAATACAGGGTGACTTTGTTTTATCATTTTGATATCTGGCACTAAAATGGGTTAATACCAGATTATTAAGCTCAATAGATTCAGCAAACTGAGCCACTTGTTTTGCAGAGCTATGTTGTACTTCTGGACCAACCTTTTGTAACACTTCATCAGTATAGGTGGATTCATGAACTATCACATCTGGTACATGATTAATTGATTTTAATAACTCTGGGGAGTCATTATCACCACTGATGGTAACAATTCTGGGTGTACGATTGGTTACAAGGTAGTCATCCGCTTTAAGTATTCGACCATCATCAAGAGTTACGTCCTGTTTTTTCTGAATTTGATTCCAAACAGGGCCAGGGTTTATACCATCAGCCAGCAGTTTCTCTTGGTTTAACTGTGCTTCAATATTTTTTTCAGTTACAGTAAAAGCGTAGCTGGGAACACGATGGGATAATTCAGTAACATCAATAATAAAATCATCAAGCTCTATGGCTTTATTCATCTGTTCTATGGCAATGAACTTAAGTGCAAACGATAAGTTTAACTGAGTGTATTTAAAGGCCGCATCAAGAAAGTATTTAATATCTAATGGTGTAATAATGGTTAATTCTTCTTTTCTATTATCCATAGATGCTGATGCCAATAATCCCGGAAGGCCATAACAATGATCGCCATGAATGTGAGAAATACAGATAGATTTAAGTTTTAATAGCGAAAGAGGTGTTTTTAATAGCTGGTGCTGTGTTGCTTCTCCACAATCAAATAAATGCCAGTACTTACTATTCTGGAGCTTTAAAGCAACACCAGAGAGGTTTCTGGTTTTAGTTGGTGTACCCGATGAAGTACCCAGAAATATTAATTCCATATTCATTAACAATTTGTTAAAACATTTTGTATTATATCCTTATTAACATTTAGGAGAATTAAAAATGGGTCAGTATTTTGTAATTGAATCTTTTGAACTGCATGACGGGCAGTTAGATAATTGGAAAAAACTTTCTAAAGACATAGATGAAGACATCAGTAAAGCTGAAGGATTTATCAGCCGTGATTCTGGTATAGATAGTGATGGCAGAGTTTATTGTCTGGTGAAATGGGAAAGCAAAGCCCATCAGGAAGCTTTTATGAATGAATTGATGGCCAGAGAAGAATGGGATGAGATGATGAATTATTTTGCAAGCATAGCTAATATGGATACCGATCAAAGACAAGAAATTCAGTTATTTTAAAACCATTGAATTATTAATATGATGATTAAATTAGACTTTGGGGAAATGCTTCTGGAAGCAGATATATTTGATTCTTTGATTGCGAACAAGTTTATGGAAAACTTACCTTACTCGATTGAATTAACCAAATGGGGCAATGAACTCTATGGTTCAATAGGCGTTGATTTAGGTGAAGAAAATCCAATAATGGATACCGAGAAGACCCACAAACAAATCATGGCACATGTAACGAAAAATGTTCCATGGGGTCTGAAAGTTGAAATGAAGAACGTGCAGAATTGCAATCCGGTATGGATTAATACAGACAACAGAGGCTTACAGATCAGCAAAGCTGTTACACATAACATGGAATTCAGCAGCTTGTCCGCTGGAATGACTGGTTAGCAAAACCCTTCCGTAGCCAATCTGTAATTCCCTACACTTTCAATCACCAACTTCCTACAAATAGTTCATTCTCTGACTTCTATTGCTATATCCTGATATTCCTTATTCTAGAAGCAAAAGGGGGCTGTCCCCTTTAATTATCCTTTTAATCTTGTTTAATACGCGCAAGCAGCACCGTGGCCATAATACCGATTACTGCAAAACCCGCCAGCATCAAAAAAACATGCTGATGGCCGGCTATTCCCGGTGCAGCATCAAGCAGGCGCCCGGCAATGAATGCAAAATAGACTTCCGGTGTAAAGCCAATCACCGAAATGAGTCCGACTGCAGTCCCGGTCACCTTGCTGCTAATTTTTGTTTCTTCTATCAATGCAAAATAAACACCTCGAATCCCAAACACCGTGACAAAGGTCACAATGATATTGGCGTAAAGATAATGCACCGCAAAACCGGATACCGGTGCAAAACCGAGCAAGGCATAACTCGCGGCTAATACGACAAAGAAAACGGCAATGACCCGGCTGGCAACAAAACGATCGACAATAAACCCGGCGAAAATCGCTGCGATGGGTCGCAGGTAAGCGCCGTTTGTTACAAATTCCGCCGCTTCAAGTTCATTCAAATTGAAAGCGACCTGTGCGTACAGGCCATAATTATCCAGCGCCTTGTAAGCAGAATAGGCACAAATGATAATGATTGCCTGCAACCATACCACTGGCTTTTTAATCACATCAGCCATACCCTGCCATAGCTGTACGCGCGCCACAGCTTTCATATCGCTATGTGGAATAATAAACCACACCAGTATCGCCGCTAATAAAGTCATAAAACTATAAAAATAAATAACCGATTGCAGTGCGTATTCGCGTTCCGCCGGCGTTAATGTTTCAAGGTCGGTCGGCAACAACAGCGCCAGCAACCACACTGCTATAGTAGCTGTAATGGCCGCGATCAAACCACGTCCGCCATCCAAAATACCGAACGCAGTGCCCTGTTTAGCCTCACCGCCCCACTCCCTGGTCGCCTTGATTAAAGCGGCCCAGAAAAGAAGAATACTCGTCAATCCCCAATAGCCGAACAGAATGGCCATTGCCCAAAAACCCGGGACTTGCGCCATCAATAAGCCACCAATAGCGGTTGCAAGCAGCGACAACGACATGAGTTTTCTGGCCGAGAAATGGTCGGCGATGGCACCACCTGGAAAATAGGCCAACATCGCCAGAATGCCATAAACTGCAAAGATATCACCCAGTTCGGCATTGCTGAAACCGAACACTTCAAGAAATGTATAACGAAAAAAACGCGTGATATGAAACGGTAAACTAAAAATGATTTCGCCTGCAAACACCAGACAAAAAAGAATTAACCAGCGGTTACCTGGTTTCATGTTTGGCTCTGCGCAAAAATGGGTCGAAGGGATTATTATTTAACCACATACTGTAATCGATCAAAATTTTCCTACATGGACGTAGGTAATACGATTCCAAGGATGGAATCGGTAGAGTCGAGTCTGGAACAGAGACCGAGAGCAACGCATATCTCCATGCATGGACGGTATTAGAACAACGCAGAAGCAGTTGTCGAGGAGCAGTTGCCGATAAATCCCTCCGTCCCCTTTTTTCTGTGGCTGATATTACTTTATGCCTGCAGTGGCATGTTTTGAGACAATCCATTGTATCCTGTTTAAACCTTAATACTATCGATCGGGTCCGGACAATAGTCCCTTCGCCTGCAAGACTGGCAATATTCCCCCAGATACAGTTCATCCACCCAGCGTATCAGCTTCTGGATATCCAGCTGTTCATCGAACAGGAAGCCAGCCTCGAAATTGCGCTTGTCTTCATGCTTGCTGCCGAATCCGGCGCCTGTGAGATTGGGCGAGCCGACGAAGGCTATGTCGTTGTCAACGATGATGGCCTTAGTATGTACCCTCGGGCACAAGATACGCTCGAACAGCTCACTCTCCACCAGTTCATCGAAGCGATCGAAATCTTCACGGAATCGTGGCCCCGGCTCCTTCGCATGTATGAGGCGCACCGCTACACCCTGCGATACCTTGTCCGCCAGCAGTTCGAGCAGCGGCACGAAACCTCCCCAGGCTTCGACGTACATATCCTTGATATCGGCGGTGACGATCCAGATAAACTGCCGGGCCTGTGGCAGGCACACCTGGATCACTTCTTCATAGATTTCGCGATTGAGCAATAACTTATGCATTAAGGGACTCTGTGATAGCGAGCAAAACGTGGCAATCCATTCTCATTCATATTGATCAATACTTAAACCCTCCGTCCCCTTTTATTTGAATTTAGTAATATTATATCTTCTTGGCAATCAGCGTAAATTCTGCATCCGGGTTGTCACTGAACCTGGTCTTCTCAAGCAGTCGAAAGCCATTCTTTTCTAGTGCCTGCTCCAGTTGCCGGGTGGTGAGCAGGTTCATTGTTGGTAAGAGTCCAAGATGCCCCATGAATCGCACTAACTTGCCGGTGAGTTGACTTTTTTCACCCAGGCACGCGGTTTCAGAAATAAACAAGCCATCGGGTGTAAGCAGATCATGGATACGCTGAAAGCCGGCATCGATATCGTCAAAAAAATGCAACACATGAAAGGCCATCACCACATCAAAACTGCCCGGCGCAAAACGTTCATCAAATACGGATGTTTGTAGCAACTTAACATTATCCAGTTTGCGCTCCGCCATTCTCTGCTCTGCGATGGCAAGTAATTTACAGGAGATATCAATGCCGATAACTTGTTTTACCATGTCGGCTATATCACCGCATTGCGTACCGGTACCACAACCTATATCCAATACGGTCATCTCTGGTGTCGAATAGGTTTTTATGTTCTGGATTTTTATCTCATAGGCCGATCTGTCAGCAATAGGCGATGCCGCATATTTCGACGCGATCAGATTCCAGAATTTTTCAGGCGATGTCTTAAATAGCATATCCGTTCAGATGGCCTTTTTATCGTGTTTTATACTGGCACCAATTATTCTAAGAAACGTGGTCTATTCCCAATTGTTCCTAATTTTATTTACATCTTATTCGTCTTTGACATCGCTGTAATATTTACCACTAATGACGTCTTTAACCTGCCTCACATTCCGAGCACCGACTTCCTCCACATAGAATACCGGATTTTCTGCATTTGCACGGCCTAAAGCCTGCTTTATCTTCTTCATTTTTGGTGCTTTTTCTTTGTCCTGGATACAAAGTGTCGGGCTGGCCCGGTTCCAGACAATACCTAACCGGGGCAATAATCGCCTGATGGTCGATGCATGGATTCTGGTTTTATACTCAGCATTAATTTGACGAGACAGTGTCTCAGAAGTCCATCTCGATGCACACCAGCCAAATTCTTCCGGCTTGATTTGTATTAACTCAATCAGACGCTGGCAAATTTCATCATTAATACTGTAGGCGCGTCTCCCTCTTTGTTCAGGGATCAAACCTGGTTCACCGTATTCATTGAATAAGGCAAGCCATTTATTAATGCTGTTCCTGCTGGCACAGAGAAGCTCTGCTGTACCTTTAACCGTATGTCCTTTGTGCAATAACAACATTGCTTTTGCGCGTCTTCGATAATCTCCATCATGATTAAATTGAACCACTTTTTTCAATCTGCGGCATACAGGACGAGTCAGTTTCTCTATAATAGTTCCCATCTTAAACCTTGTTGTTGATTTGTTTGTTTGTTTTGGTCGATAAATTTGATCAACAAACAAGGTTTAGGTTCAATTAAATGTTCACTAATTTGGAACTCTTATTTAGAACTCTATTTATTACACACATCCAATATAGGTTGAATCGCGTCAATTGCGCCTACAGTATTAAAAACAGCTATTATGGGCCTGTTGGGATATTGTATGATACTAAAAGTTAATGAGTTATATTTATTTATTAAGTCAATTATTTTACTTTCTAAAGCGTCTGGAACAAGACCCGCAGTGTGTGCTGCAGAGTGAATAAATATAAAGTCGTTACCACTCCCGTCATCTGCTTCAATAGTGACTAGTTGCTCATCGTCTGATATATCAGGATCATTTTGAAATATCACTTCTTGCCAAAGAATATAAATATCAAGTTTGTTTTCAAAACATCTGATACCCAAAGTAAGAGGGTACTCAGGAAGGTAATTCGTTGATGATTCAGGGTCTGCAAGTAGACGTGCTACAACATTATCTGCAGTAACAGACCAAACTCCAGGGTCTACAAGTGTTAAATCCTGATAGTCATTCATAGTGAAATTAACATCTTCATCCATTATTAAATCTAACTCAAAAACGCTATCTCCCACCCAAACTTTAGGAATGTGCAAAATTAATGAGTCAAAGTCAAATGAAGCATCTTCCGCGGTGAAGTTAAGCATCAAAGAAAATATTAGTAAAAAGAATATAATTTTTTGTAACTATTCAGCGTATTTTAGATTTATACGTAAGTTCTTGATATCAGGTGTTTGCGTAAGGCAGATAATTGCTCCTGTATAATCTGCATTCCCTACATGACCACCATGGATGGTGGAAATGCATGCGAGAGGCAGGAGCCGAAGTCGTCCCTGCAGGTCAAGTGTATGTGGCATGGATGCCACATTCAAGCCTACGACATACATGGAAGTATAAGTGCCGTGGGAGGCAGGAAGCCGGGAACGACCATGGACGTATTTACGGCGTCTTCTGGGCAGGTAATAGCTCCATGCATAACCTGCATTTCCCACATCCATGTGGGTCAGCAGATTCCTGATGTCAAGGACGTTTTCAAAATTACGCTGAATAGTTACCAATTTCCTACACTTTTAATCACCAACATCCTGCAAATAGTTCATGCCATAGCTTCTATAACCAAAAGCTGATATTCCTTATTCCAGGTGGATGGACGAGAACAATGACAAGGCCTGTCATCACTCACTTCCCGGAATCTATCAGCCTCGACACCCTGAAAACACGGTGTTATACCAGGTCTTTCAGGAGTATCTGGAAACCTGGATCACACAAACACAGGAAAATGGTGGTTATGTTCCTTCACATGTAGAAAAAGATTTTCGGAAATACCTTGAATGTGGATTGCTGTGTTATGGCTTCGCCCGTGCGCGTTGCACCTGTGGTCATGAATTCCTGGTTGCATTTTCCTGCACCAAAAGTAGGCTCCTTAAGAGAAGGGTATGGCATCTGTCCATCCTGTAATGCCCGCCGTATGGTCGAAACGGCGGCTCATCTGGTCGATCATGTTTTTCCCACCAAGAGTAGGCGCTTTAGGCGAAGTACCTGTTCGTCAATGGGTATTGTCACTGCCCAAACGATTGCGCTATTTTCTGTACCTTAACCCCAAAATCACCAGCAAGGTTTTGCGGATATTTCTTGATGAGATCAGAAAACAGCTTCTTCAGCATTATCAGTCTGACTCAGATAATCCTGTCAAAATGGGAGGTGTCAGTTTTATACACCGTTTCGGCTCTTTTCTCAATGCACATTCTCACTTTCATTGTGTCATTATCGAAGGTGTTTGTGTAAAAGATTCCGACAGTCAGATAGCATTTCATAAGCTATCCACTCTTACCGAAGAAAATATTCAGGCCGTTCAGGAGCGAGTTCGTCTGCGAGTACTCAAAAGTTTCAAACGAAACGGTTTACTAGAGGATCACGATGTGGAAAATATGAAAACCTGGAATGGTGGTGGCGGCTTTTCGGTGAATGGTACGGCACGTATTCATGAAAATGACCGGGAAGGACTGGAAAGACTGGAAAGACTGTTACGGTATTGTGCTCGTCCGCCATTCGCACTGGAAAGAATAAAGCAACAATCCGATGGCAACTAGATTTATCAACTCAACAAACCTCCGCCTAAAGCGCCTACTTTTGGTGGCCAATGGTCAGACTCAGCTCAGACTGACGTCACTGGAACTGATAGACAAGCTGGCAGCACTGGTTCCTCCGCCACGCATTCATCGTCATCGATATTACGGGGTGCTGGCGCCTAATTCACCTTTTCGTGCTTCTGTTACGGCAATGGCTGGGTTATCGCTGGCTCATGGTGCTATCGAAGTGCAAAGCTCAGATGATAAAGAGGAGGAACCAAAGCGCCCACCGAATCGATATTTGTGGGCTATGCTTCTGGCTCGGATTTATAACCTGTTTCCTTTGATATGTCCGGAATGCGGCGCAGAAATGCAGGTCATAGCCGTCATTCAGGACAAACCGGTGATCAACAAGATTCTGGAATCTGTCGGGGAAGCAATCAAACCACCGACATTATCACCAGCACGAGGACCACCGAGCTGGGATGACTATAACCAGGATATGCCTGTTGATGAGAATGGATTAACTATTCCAGAATATGAGTTTGATCAATCTGCTTACTGGTGAGAACAAACAACAGTTTTCTGATTATGCTGCAACATTCAAAAATTGCGAGCAGGAGCTTTCTTGTCCAAAAACAGGGTAAATTCAAGTTAAAACAACCGGCTTTGGACTTTTGAATCACTTTTTCTGAATTCTCTACTACTTATCACCTGAATCTAAACAGCAAAAATACCACAATACTCTATTGGTAGTTTGAAAAATGCCATCGAATTTCCTATCCTTTCCTTAGCTTTCAAACAGTATGGATGAGAACTTTTGTGTCAGTTGCCTGGAAACGGCATTAAGAAAATAAGTGGATCACTTTTGAATGCAATTTAACACTTTAAAAACATTCACACCGACATTTTGACGAGTTGTTGCGTCACAACCTTGACACAATTAATGGATGTCCTATCCTTAATGGTATGGGGTGGTGAGTAGATGACATTTAAAGGAAAAATAATATTATTATTGGTATTTATTGTCATGTTTGCATCTCTTTTTAATGCGTTGAGGACAAACTTTTTGGGCAGTATCCCCGATATATTTGCTGGTTTTTTGTTTTCATTAATATCTTTAGTGTCGGCTTTAGCCTGTATGAATTTGGTTATTATGTTCGGCGGTCAGAAAACTTTTGGTTCGAGATCAAAATTTGATGACTGAAGAAATATCTGTGTGGTTGAGAGAATAATCTAAAAGATATCTGTTCATAATACCCCTGATTTAAAAATCTCCGCCATGAATTTCACAACGGAGGGAACTGGCCTGGATAAGACGAGGATTACCTCGAGCACAACCTCCTGACTAAATCAGTTTAGTGGACCCACAAATTTGGAAAATTTCGGCATGGTTAAAAAAGTTAATTATCTCCAGGAAATACATTGATTGAACTCAAAATCTGGAATAGATTGTTCGTCTTCAGCAATGGACATAATGTGGAAACTTATTGATAAAGCACAGGCTCGTAATATTATAGCTTTTATTGTGTTAGTGCTTCTTTTTCTTGGGATGATTTACCTTGGAATGTCCGGGTATGATGATAGATTTCTTACTCCCTGAAAACATCCCCCCCAATATGGGAAATGTTTTAATGATGCATGACCCGTCTTTAAGCAGTATTGAATTGAATTTAATTGCATCATTTTGTCATTCTTTTAGTTATCAAGCACATCAATGCGGGTTTTCTTGCGCCATTTTTTAGCTATCCGTATCTCTTTTCTTAGCTTCCTAAGTTGTTTCTCTGTCTTCTTAGCCAGTCTTATCAGTTTAGTTTTATTTTCGGCCTGCTTTCTTTGCCTGGCTATTTCTTTATTCTCAGCAGAAGAGTGTTTCAGCTTATCCACAACAGTTAATACTTCCTGTACCCTGTCATAACAAGTGTTAATCCTTGAGTATTCAATTTGTGTACCAAAAACTCTTCTGGCTAATAGTATCTTTCGCCTTTCTAAATAAAGTCAGTCTGTTTTAAACAGGGAATGACAAGCCAGGCACTGCTTCATTAACTCACCAGTGAATGAAGCTAAAGTCTCCATGTCATCTGTTTCAGCACGTATCACTAATTCTTCGAACATCATGTGGGTTGGCCCACCAATATCCTTAAATGCCTGTGGTGTTTTATTTTTTATTGATTCCGAAGTCCCTCTTGCCATTCTATTGCCAGAGTAACGTGCTGATTTGATAATTAGCTCCCGATCTTCTTCCCCTATGCCTGCAATTATCCCTTGTATGCTTGTCAACATTTGCCGCATTTCGCTAAGAAGCTCGGCTTTTTCTGATTCAGTGAATCCGAGGTTAAATCTATTGTCCTGGTTTACGATATCGGCAGTATGAACTGACGAACCAAAGACAATCAAGGTCAACGATAGAAATGATGTGATTGTTTTATTCATAGATCCTCTTTATTAGGCTAACGTCCCTTTCAGCACCTTGAACGAATGAAAAAAGTTTGATTGCAGCCGCTTGATACTCTTTGAAATCTCTGCCGTATTTCGGTGCAGTACTTGTGTATCGCCATGCTCTAGAAGTAGCCCTTAAACGTCAGGAAAGTAACCAGATGTTATGCGTATTCACAATCGAAAGAACTGCCCGGCCTGTCATTGCAAGAATACTGGAAATGAGAACCAGTGGACTGTCTGCAAGAAAGCGTCTGGTTGTTTCTTGAAGACTTGCGGGCGTGACAATCATGGAATGCCAGGAACCATAATGACGGGCCACAGGAATTTGCAAATCCGTATCGCCATTACCAATCTCCGTTATTTTTTGAACAGGATGAAGGAAGCGTGGAGTCAAATCTCATCTAATAGTATATTCGACTACTTACACACTATTACCCTTACTGGCGTCGTAGCCTATCGTGCTATTGGCCCGTTCTGCCGGTACTCTGAAAACCTCATACCCTGAAAATATAGTTCTTCAAGGACAGGATGTCCACTTTTTAAGACAGGGAATGTTCAAATGCCTGTTACACACTAATTATGCCTCAGATTCAGCCCCTCGGTTTTTTGAAAAACAATCATAAATCTATTATTTTTTCCCTTAGTATGTAGGCAAAAATGCACTTTTTTACCCATCTTAAGATAGAAGCAAATATATGTTCAATTTAGCAAACTGTTTAACAAAAAATGGGATTTACATGCCTGAATTAATTTTCTATACTTTGAAAAATTCAGTTTAACAGCTCCTTTTTTAGAGGAAAAATACAATGTCATTGAACTCTTTTTCTTCAAATAAAAAATTTTATGATGACAAAAACTTCCCATATGGTTTTCAGCGTTCAGGTTATTTTACCTTTATGGAAGCGGATGCCCTGAGTAACTTTGGTCATATTATGAATCAATTAGCCGAAAATAAAATGTCACCGGAAGGCGAGGAACATGAACATTTTTTGCAGGTTCTAGAAGGCACCACAGAGCCAGCTAATCTGGCAGAAAAAACTTATCTGAAGTATAGAAAAATTATTCACCATAATAATACATTTATCAGTACTGTGGTAAAGGTAAATGATAAAAATGCATCTAATTATGACGATATAGATGAAGAAGACCAGGCATGAGGCATTAAAAAGTCTGTCTTATGATAGTCGGTTTTTATCATCACTATAGCCAAACGTTTTGACTATGATGAGTTGTTTTTTTTAGCAAGTTGAGTCCATTAATGTTGTCTTGCAGTGAATCATCAAAGCTCTTTTTCCCTGCAGAATTCTATACCTGCAGAAATCCTGAGAAGAATTCACTGCTTAATATTGCGCCTTTATTAAAGCGGAAAATATCAACACCAGCGACTTTCAGCTCTAAGCCACTGTTTTTAAATGCTTCATGTAATGTAACTTAAGCCCAGTTCGTTGAGCAAGGCAATTGACCACATAATTCACACCAACACCGGAGCTTTAAATGAGCAATACTATAACGAAAGATATACCTCCTGAATAGTATAGAAAGATATCGTGGTCATCCACTGCCAGCTAATCGGGATGAAATAACACATTGGCGGTTTTATCTTCGACGGCTTCTCCGGTATGATACTGCGATGGCAAACATACCTGAACTGAATATACTTTCTGTATCGGAATTCACCCGAAATGTTAAGAACATGCTGGAAAGCAATTTCCCTGCCGTGTGGGTGTCCGGTGAAATTTCCAATCTGGCCATGCCTGGCTCAGGGCACTGGTATTTCACACTTAAGGATGAACAAAGCCAGGTTCGCTGCGCCATGTTTCGGCAACATAATCGACGGGTACTTTTTCTGCCTCAGGAAGGCAGCCAGATCCTGGTGAAAGCACGTGTCAGTCTGTATGAAGCTCGGGGAGATTTTCAGCTCATAGTAGAGCAAATGGAAGATGCAGGAGAAGGAGCGCTGAAACGCGCCTATGAAAAACTCAAACAAAAACTTTATGCCCGGGGGTTATTTGCCCTGGAACATAAACGCCCCCTGCCTGAGCATCCCCGCCGCATTGCGGTTATCACTTCTCCTACAGGTGCAGCTGTAAAAGATATCCTAAATGTGCTGAAGCGCCGCTTCCCTGCCCTGCCGGTTATCATTTATCCCAGCAAGGTTCAGGGTGAGACCGCTGCAGGAGAGCTGATCAAGGCACTGGAACTGGTACAAAAACAGGCCTTGTGTGATGTAATTATTATCGGCCGAGGCGGCGGTTCTATTGAGGATCTCTGGGCATTTAACAATGAACAGCTGGCACAGACCATTTTTGACTGTTCACTGCCGGTTATTTGTGCCGTCGGTCATGAAGTTGACTTTACTATTTGTGACTTTGTGGCGGATGTCAGAGCCGCCACACCCTCTGCCGCAGCTGAACTGGTAAGTCCTGATCAGCAGGAATGGCTTAGTTGGCTTGCGGGTATGGAAAACAGGTTTTGCGGCTTGATTCAGCAACAGCTTAAACTTAATCAGCACAAGCTTGCAGAGTTGCAAAAACGCCTCAAACACCCTGGACGCTACCTGGATGAAGTCTCTCAGCGTGTTGATGAACTCTCTCAACGCATGGAACAGCAACTGGGCCTGCAGTTAAAACTGCGTCAGGAAAAATTGCTCACACTCAGTGCCCGGCTTAAACAATATTCCCCTGTACACCCGCTGCAGCATCAGCTTGAGAAGATCGAACATTTACACTTGCGGCTGCAGCAAAGTATGCACAACCAAC
Source organism: uncultured Gammaproteobacteria bacterium (assembly GCA_963836005.1). Classification (GTDB taxonomy): domain Bacteria; phylum Pseudomonadota; class Gammaproteobacteria; order GRL18; family GRL18; genus CAWIHS01. The sequence continues at coordinate 571,995 of CAWIHS010000001.1, forward strand.
TGCAGCGCAACCAGCAACAGCTTAACTCGCTGGCCAGAGAACTGGACGCGTTCAGCCCCCTGGCAACGTTGGGAAGAGGCTATTGCCTGGTAAAAAATGAACAGCACCGGCTGACTAAATCTGCTGCCCAACTCTCCCCCGGTGAACAGGTCAGGATCTGCTTTGCCACCGATCATGCTATTGCCCGTATTGAAAAAGTATCAGTAGAAAGTTGTCAATTAGCTAAAACGGAACCTTTTAACAAAAATGATCTATAACTATATTTATTTTCTAATATACTAATTTTTGCATAAGCCTTGCCCTGTCTTAACTTGCAGCAAAACATCAAATTTTGCGCATATTTATTTGCAGATTTTTATAAAAAAAGCCTTGATCTCCCTGAGATAAAATCATAGGATTTAATCACTCAAACACAATATCTTGTGTTAAACAGAATAATTTATACCAAAAAAACACAAGACAGATAATTCCGCAATTGCATGTCTTTATCTGTGTTTTTAGCTATCTTTGACAGGGACAACCGCCATGACTGCACAACTACATGCCATACCTAATACGGTAACTGAAATAAAATTTCAGGATGCCTCACTGGATATCTGGGACACCAAATACCGTTTAAAAACAAAAACTGGCGAAGCAATTGATAAAAGCATTGATGAAACCTACAAACGGGTTGCCAGGGCACTGGCTGAAGTTGAAACCGAGCAACAGAAGCAGGAACATTATTTTAAAGAATTTTTATGGGCTCTGCGCCAGGGCGTTATCCCGGCGGGACGAATTATTTCCAATGCAGGTGCTCAGGAACACAAACCGGCTACTTCAACGATAAATTGTACCGTATCCGGGTCAATTGCTGATTCCATGGATGATATCCTGGGCAAGGTGCATGAAGCAGGACTGACGCTAAAAGCTGGCTGTGGAATTGGTTATGAGTTTTCTACCTTACGCCCGAAAGACGCCTATGTCTCCGGAGCAGGTGCCTATACCTCCGGGCCGCTTTCCTTTATGGATATCTATGACAAAATGTGCTTTACGGTTTCCAGTGCCGGCGGACGACGTGGTGCGCAGATGGCCACGTTTGATATTGGTCACCCTGATGTCATAGACTTTATTCGCGCCAAACGTGAAGACGGTCGTTTACGTCAATTTAACCTGTCTCTGCTCATCACTACGGACTTTGTTGAAGCCGTCAAAAATGAAGCACCCTGGCCGTTGTCTTTCCCTATTACTGAGCAGGAACTCAAGCGTGACAAACTGGAGCTTAATGATGGTAAGCAGATCATCTGGCGTGATCTCCCCAATAAGCAGGGCTACATTGTCAATGATGATGGGCTGGTAGCCTGTAAAATCAGCAAAACCATACCTGCACGCCGCTTATGGGACATCATTATGGCCTCGACCTATGACTATGCAGAACCCGGGTTTATCCTCATCGATAAAGTCAATGAAATGAATAACAACTGGTTCTGTGAAAACATTCGTGCGACAAATCCCTGCGGTGAACAACCATTGCCTCCCTACGGCAGCTGTCTGCTGGGTTCTATTAACCTGACCCGATTTGTCAACAAGCCATTTAGCCATGACGCCAGCTTTGACTGGGATACCTATCGAAAAACTATTAATATCTTTACCCGCATGCTGGACAATGTCGTTGAGATCAATGGTTTGCCCCTCCCTCAGCAGCGTGAAGAAATCATGACCAAACGGCGTCACGGCATGGGTTACCTGGGACTGGGTTCCACACTGACCATGCTGGGTATGAAATACGGTGATGAAAATTCCCTCGTATTTACCGAAGAAGTGACCAAAGTATTAGCCCTGGAAGGCTGGAAGGCCGGACTGGAACTGGCCAGGGAAAAAGGTCCGGCCCCTATTATGGAGAAAATCTTCATAGTCACGGGAGAAATGCTGCACAAGCGGCCGGAAATGATTGACGACGGTTATAAAATCGGTGACGAAATCAGCGGTAAAATCCTGCATAGTAAATACAGCCGTTATATGCAGCAAATAGCTGATATTGATCCTGAACTGGCCACTGAACTGGCAAAAACCGGTGCGAGATTCACACATCACAGTTCCATTGCTCCAACAGGGACTATATCCCTGTCATTAGCCAACAATGCCAGCAATGGCATAGAACCCAGCTTTGCACACCATTATTCACGCAATGTGATCCGTGAAGGCAAAAAATCCAAAGAGAAGGTCGATGTATTCTCTTTTGAATTACTCGCTTATCGCGAACTGATCAATACAAAAGCCATGCCCTACTCTGATGCTCCGCAAGAGCAACTGCCTGAATACTTCATTACATCTGACAGTATCAGCCCCAAACAGCATGTTGATGTTCAGGCGGCCGCGCAGAAATGGATTGATTCTTCTATATCCAAAACTGCCAATGTACCGACAGATTATCCCTATGAAGAGTTCAAGTCCATTTATGAATATGCTTATGACATGGGACTGAAAGGCTGCACCACTTTTCGCTTCAATCCTGAAGCTTTTCAGGGCGTGCTGGTCAAGGAATCGGATCTGGAAAATACCACCTATCAATTTACCCTGGATGATGGAGAAACCATTGAAGTCAAAGGCAACCAGGAAATTGAATATGACGGTGAAATGCATACCGCTGCCAACCTCTTTGACGCATTAAAAGAAGGTTACTATGGCAAGTTTTAGTCAGCAAAGTCAACGACTAACTTTATATGTCATGTTTACAGCCATAAATCCACAGCTTTAGAGAGTCCAGGATGATGAATACAATGCTTAAAATAGATAAAAAAATTGTCAATTACAAAGTGGTAAAAGACGAAGCCGCTGCAGCAGAGATCAGCGATAAAAAAGCTGAAACAAACACTGATTTTGACAGTATGCACGAAAATCTACAGCGTCCTGAAATGCTGTTCGGTTCAACTTACAAAATCAAGACACCGCAGTCAGAACATGCCCTGTATATTACCATTAATGACATGATCCTGAATATGGGTACCGAACATGAAGAACGCCGCCCTTACGAGGTGTTTATCAATTCCAAGAATATGGAACATTTTCAATGGGTGCTGGCTCTGACCCGAGTTATTTCTGCCGTCTTTCGTAAAGGCGGGGACGTTTGTTTTCTGGTGGAAGAGCTTAAAGCCGTATTTGACCCCAAAGGCGGCTACTTTAAAAAAGGCGGCGTTTTTATGCCTTCTCTGGTGGCCGAAATCGGCTGTGCCATTGAATCACATATGAAATTCATCGGCATGCTCAAGGATAGTGAACTGGACGAACATCAGAAAAAACTGATTGAAGCCAAGCGCAAGGAATTCGAGCAAAAACATCAGCCAGAAAACGCTGAGGACAACGAAAATGATTTTCCAGCCAAGGCCCAGCTCTGCATTAAGTGCCAGACCAAAGCTCTGGTACTTATGGATGGCTGTATGACCTGCCTCAACTGCGGCGACAGTAAGTGCGGTTGATATAAGTTCTTTGTGTGCGTTTGCCCATAAAGCGCGACTCAGCCACCATAAGTCGCGACTTTGTCCATCATAAGTCGCGACTATTTTTCTTTTTAATCTTTCTAATACTTAAAATACCAATATTCATTAAAGTAAGAGCTGTATTTATAATTACCTGTAAACTTGCTGAGTTGGGGAGTACCTCCACTTAGCCTGTCAATCAGCGTCTAAAATTGATCAGGTTTCAGCGTCCAATATTGACCAGTACAGCCATTTCCAATTATTTAAAATAGGATACAAGAAGATTTTCTAATCTGGCAGCAGTCGACCCACTTCTGTCTTTTAGAAGATGCTAATATTCTATGTGAATTAAAAAAAGCAGACCCCCTTTGTTTTCTAACTTTACAGTAATTTTCTGAATTTAAGAGTAGGAACTTTCTTGCCCAAAAACAGGGGGAATTCGGCCAAAACAGTATATTTTCAGTCCTTTAACTCACTTTTTTTGAATTTTTCATCCATGTTTTACCTGCTCTGAAGCATCAAAATTCTGCAATTCATTGTTGCTTATAGATTGAAAAGTGTCATTGAATTGCCTATCTTTATAACAGCCGTCCTCAATGTCAAAATTGCACATGAGCATCTGACTCGTGTAGGAATCGAAGCTCCAGATGGTGAGAAGATGAACGAGATTGCCGAATGATACGTTGTTAATCCCATTGACATATTCAAGGTGATCTTGAACGATGGATTCGAGTTTTGACCAAAAATGAAAGGCCTATTTGACCTTGTAGACACTGGACTGAACTGTGACCGAGACCAATTACATCATCGACATTCTCATTCTGCTTACAGCGGCCGTCATTGCGGTGCCTCTGTTTCATAGACTCGGACTTGGTGGGGTGCTGGGTTTTCTGGTCGCCGGTACTCTGGTGGGGCCCTGGGGGCTGGGTTTAATCGCCGCCGTGGACGAGATACGACACCTCGCGGAGTTTGGTGTCGTCTTCCTGCTGTTTATCATCGGCATCGAGTTGAAACCGTCACGCCTGTGGGTCATGAGGCGCAGCGTGTTTGGTCTCGGCACCGCTCAGGTGCTCACCACAGGTACAGCCATCACCCTGGTGGCCTTGGCGCTAGGGATTCCGACGCATTCCGCCCTGGTTGTGGGCTTCGGACTGGCACTCTCATCGACCGCCTTCGGTCTGCAGGTACTCGCCGACAGAGGTGAGCTCGGCACAGCCTACGGCCGTTCTGCTTTTGCCATTCTGCTCCTGCAAGATCTAGCCATCGTACCCCTGATTGCATTGCTACCGATGCTAGCGAAGCAGGATATGACCATCACCCAGGACGTGGAACTTGCCGCGTTGGAATCGGTGCTGATAATTGTCGGGGTCTTCATTCTGGGTCGCATCCTCCTGCAGCCCATACTCCAACTCGTCGCCGGAAACCGGCGGAATCCCGAGATATTTACCGCCACTGGAATTCTGTTGGTGGTTGGTGCCGCATGGCTCACGGAGTGGGCCGGCCTGTCCATGGCCCTCGGAGCTTTTCTCGGCGGCCTGCTATTGGCAGATTCCCGCTACCGCCATCAAATCATGGCCGACATCCAGCCTTTCCGTGGTTTGCTGCTCGGGCTGTTCTTCATGAGTGTGGGCATGTCCATCAATTTTGGTCTCCTCGGTCAACAGGGCTTCCTGATGGCTGGACTGGTTGGTGGCCTGTTGCTTCTTAAAGCAGCATTCCTGTGGGTGTTATGCAGGATTACGGGACGCTCTCATTCTGAATCCGTGCATGTCGCATTGCTGCTCGCCCAGGCAGGGGAATTCGGCTTTATCCTATTCGGGCTGGCCAACATGCTCGGTGTGATGGACGGGGAACTCTACCAACTGTTGCTGCTCACCATCGCCCTGAGCATGGCGGCTACGCCCCTGTTGGTGAAATTGAGCCCATGGCTTGGTCGGGCTATTGCGAGTAAGCCTCCGGCTGCCACCCCCACGACCAAGCCTATCCCTGCTTCGCGCAACCATATCATCATCGCAGGCTTCGGTCGGTTCGGGAATTATCTGGCTCGCAATCTGTCCAGGGCTGGCGTTCCCTATCTGGTGCTGGAGGTCAATCCAGTACGGGTATCCAGGGCCCAGGCTCTGGATTATCCGGTATTCTATGGGGATGCCAGTCGCATCGAGGTACTACGCTCTGCAGGTGCGGCCAACGCCTCGATGGTAGTCTTTGCCATGGATCACATGGAGAGCATCGGACAGGCGGTGGTCACAGTGCGTGAAGCCTTTCCCGAGCTGCCTGTGTATGCCCGCGCATGGGATGTCAGAATGGCCCAGAGGCTGCTCTCCCTGGGTGTCACTTACGCAATTCCCGAGACTATGGCGACCAGTTTACAGCTCGCCCGTGACGTATTGCGTGCATCGGGGATCTCTTCGGAAGTTACGGCACGACTCGTCGACGAGAACCACGGTGGGGAATGGCACAAAATTGCAAAGCCCGCAACAGTCGACAAGAAAACGGGCTACAAGGACATTCTTCTGGTTCTGACGCCGGGCGTCGACGAGACGGCCATCTTGGGTTATGCATCCGCCCTGGCAGAAGATAATCAGGCAGCCCTAACGGTGGTAGAAGTACTTACAGAGTCCTCAACCGATGCCGAGCAGGGGGTGTCTTCCCCGGACGAACTGGAAGAACAGATGATGGATAACCGACGCAGACGGCTCGAGGAACTGGTGGTCCGGTTGTACGTTGGCCTTAATGTTCAGACCAAGGTGCTCGTCGGCAAGCCCCATGAGGAAATTACCCGGGAAGTCATCTCCAATAGCCGGGATCTGGTGCTGAAGGCAGTGGAAGGTGGGCACGGACTGAGACAACGCCTTTTCGGTGACAACGACTCGCGTTTGTTAAAAACCTGCCCCTGCCCGGTTTTGCTTGTCCGGTCTATACCCCCCAAACCCTACCGTCATCGCTGTATCTGTGCTGGTGTTTATCAAGACGAAAACCCGGGTGGTCATCGGGACGACAGGTACGCCATAAACCGCAAAATCCTGGAACATGCGACTTGGCTGGCAACCGCCCAATTTGCCGAACTTCACATTATTCACGCATGGGAAGCCTATGGAGAGCAGTACCTGCGAAGTGGACATTCACCTTTACATTTTGACGCAAACAACTATGTTGAACGTGAGCAAAAAAGAAATAAGGAAGCATTAAATATGTGTCTTTCCGAATTGCGTGATTCAATGGCGAGCGATATGCTACCCGCATTCAACCCGGTGTGTCATATGGCAAAAGGGAACCATCGGGATGAAATTGTCCGGCTCGCTGACAGCATGGAAGCGGACCTGGTCGTCGTAGGCGACTTGGTACACTCGGGAATCACCAGTTTGATCGTTGAAAGCACCGCTATGACCATCAGCAAACACCTGAACTGCTCCGTGCTCTTCATAAAGCCACAGGAGTTTGTCATCCCCGTCTATTAGGCGAAAATTAACTTGACCGGTTCGTATTGCCTCATATAAAAATCAAACTACTTAAAATTTCGCTAGACCTCTTTCGTATAAAATTTATTTATTACATCCATTTTATAATGGTTATAGTCCTCATCAATGTCTAGACCAATTGTACAAAATAGTAACTACTCAGCGTATCTGGAATAACTCACTAAGTGCTTGATATCAGGTATTCATTCCAGAAGACGCCGTAAATACATCCATGTAGGCTTGAATGTGGCATCCATGCCACATACACTTCTTCCACAAATACCTGATATCAAGCACGATCTTATAAGATACGCTGAGTAGTTACCAAAAATACAGATATAATTCCGTTGGTCACTTTTGTTTTAGCCTTATCCACATGTCCACAGGTCTGCCCGACCGCAGAGACCTTCAGGTTTATCTCGCAGGGAATAGCCTGGCCTGTGGGTATGTGAATAAAGCAGTGTTGCAATTCAATCTCACTTTTTAACAGTTTTTGGGTAAAATGACCCACTCATTCTTCAGAAGACCCTGTTTTTTAGTGTTTGATCGGCTCGCCTGGATAGTGCTTTTTCTACAGATTGTACTTTAAATTGCTGGGTAGATCTTGCCATTTTTGTCTCCTAAAACTAAATTTTTCAGGCGACAGGTATGTTGACATAGGGGGCTATTGAGATTTTTCTTTGATTTCTGAATTTAACTCAAGACACAAAACCCCATTTATCGACTATGATAAAATGGATTTTTGTGTTCATAATACCCATATGAATTCATCATTTCCAAAATAGACTCTTATTGAACCATTCGAGTCTTGTTAACTTAAACTGAATGGAACCAGAGCAATAAAATCATGCAAGATAAACTGACTCAACTCCATGATCGAGAAACGTTTTTTAAATTGTTAGCCAGACACATTGTCTCTGTTCACGATCATAAGGTTAAACTTGCCCTGCTTATTGTTGATATTAACCGCTTCGAACGCATTAACAGGCTGCATGACTACCCTGTGGGTGATCTTGTTTTAAAGCAATTTAGCAAATTACTGCTAAATGTAAAAAGAGAACAGGACTATCTTGCCCGTATTGGCGACAACCGTTTCGCACTCATTCTGATCAATATCATGAACACCGGACATGCAAATCTGGCAGCGCAAAAAATCTTACGCCTGTTACAGGTACCCTTTGATATTGATACAGACAAAATATTAGTTGAAGCGACGATTGGTATCAGTTTGTGCCCCCTGCATGCGTCCAAAACTACAGCTCTACTTAAAGCCGCTGAGGCTGCACTTGAATCAGCGAGAAAAAATAAACAGTTAATTGGTATTTCTGAAATCGCCGAAGAAAGCCAGATCTCTGAAACCTGGGATATAGAACTGGCCATAGATGAAGCATTACAAACCCAGCAGTTTTCTATTTATTATCAACCCAAGGTTTCTCTAGAAACCGGAAAACCGGTTGGTGCTGAGGCTCTGCTGCGTTGGGAACATCGCGGCAGAGGCTTTATTTCACCGGAGTTGTTCATCCCTATTGCGGAAAAGACCGGGCATATCAAACCTATTACCGGCTGGATTTTAAACAGTGTATTGCGTCATAGCTCCAAATGGACCACCAAATGGGGGCAACTGTCTGTTTCTGCCAATATTCCTCCTGATTTGATTTTCCAGCTTGATTTAAAAGACTTCGTTAGTAACGCCATTAATTTATGGGGTAATGATAATGTGACCCTGGTGCTGGAGATCATTGAACGTTCCCTGGTAGAAGATACGCAGAAATGTTTTGCCATACTCCAAGAAATGCAAGCCATGGGGGTCAAGATATCTATCGATGACTTTGGCACGGGTTACTCGTCCCTGGCTTATTTTAAATCCCTGCCAATCAATGAATTAAAAATCGATCAGTCCTTCGTTTTCGATTTGGTCAAAGACCAGGCGCATGAGAATCTGGTACGTCTGATAATCGATCTGGCACACAGTTTTGAACTGCAGACAGTAGCCGAAGGGGTTGAAGATCAGCCAACATTGAATGCATTAAAATCCATGGGCTGCAATATGGTGCAGGGTTATTTTATCGCCAGACCTATGCCGCATGAGGAATTTGAAAACTGGCTGGAAAATTATTCTGGTCTGACGGAGTGAATACCGCCGTATTGAACAGGTGTATGCTATAAAAAAAGCTCGTCGGTTTTAATTCCGTAAGCACCTGGCTCCAGTCCTCTGGCTACTTTCATACCGCTAACCTGAGAAAGATCGACCGTTTGAAAATCATCATACGGCTGTTTATTATTATCCAGTAATAACACCACGATTGGGTATAGACGTTTCAGATCATTGATTTCTGTGACTACACCGACCTCCCCCGTATTCAGCTCAACCAGAGAACCGGTAGGATATAATCCCACCGTCTGAATGAACTGTTCTACCAGTTCTGCCTGAAACAGCTTACCACGTAAATTATAGAGTTCGGTAATAGCCTCATGAGGATTCAAGGTTTTTTCGCGATGCGCTTTTTGAGTGGTCATGGCATCATAACTGTCAACAATACCGGCAATACGGCCAAATAATGGAATTTTATCGTTGCGAATACCCAGCTGATATCCTGAACCATCAGCACGCTCATGATGCGTAGCAACCATCTGTAATATCGAACGGTGAATATTGGCAGATTTTGCCAGTAATTTTACTCCCAGGGTGACATGACGCTTATAAATCTCCATATCTTCGGGAGTAAATTGACTGATTTTTTTGCTCACGCTTTCCGGAAGATCTATTTTACCCACATCCAGTAACATGCCCCCCAGAGCCAGGGCATTGATATCGCCAGCTTTCAAGCCAAGATGACGTCCAAACTGAGCACACCAGACTGAAGTGCCCAGAGCATGTGAATAACTGTAATCATCTGATTTTCTTAATTGTACCAGCAGCATAAAAGCGGATGGATTACGGATAATACTATCGACCGTTGCCTTGATTCCTCGTTTCAGGGAAACAAGATCCAGTTTTTTACCCTTTTTAAGATCTTCAAAAACTGTACGGGTTCTTTCACTCACCTCATCGAAAATAATGCTCGAAGTTTTTAATTCTTGCTGCAATTCAGTGGTCGTTTCATACACACATTGTCTATATCGGCTGTATTCATTTTCAGTATGTTCCCCCCGGTCAGGTACAGCGTCTCTGGACAAACTCATCTCGTCTTCATTGCCCACGGCCCAATAGCGGGTTTTTGGGGAAAGTCCCTGCTCTATATCTACATAGACATAACTACTGTATTTGCTCAGTTTCTGTATATCCTCGGCAGATTCAATCATCATGCCTTCCATCAGATAAGGGGTTTCTATCCATGGGCGATCCAGGCGTGACACAAACATGCCAATTTCCAGACCTTTAATACTTGTTTTCACTTCCTTTATTGTCATATGCAAACTTGTGGCTGTTTTGAGAACATCCTGACAACGCCACCTCTGTTCCTACAGGGCTTTATAAACCCTATGTTTAGCTTTGATAAATTCATGATGGGGTACATAAATCAGTTCAGCAATATGACGCACCATATGTTCTTCCAGAGGATCAAGATGAGCATCCACTAAAGCGATCTGCCATAAATATTCAATGATTTTTATTTTTTCTGCCTGGGTATAGTGCTGAGCAATTAAGCGGGTAAACTGATGAGAATCAACCGCATTATCCAGTTCCTGCTGGGCAAGTTCAAATAACTTCAGTGTTTCATTCTCAGAGAGGTTAAAATTAAGCTTTAAAATCTGCCTGACGGTTTTTATTTCATCATCGCGAACATCGTCATCCTGCTGCATCATTTCAATCAATAATGCCGCAGTAGCCAATTTCAGCTGATGTTCTTTATCATCCGCCTGCTCTAAAGAGATGTTCTGCTGGAAATAATTTAATATAGTTTGCAACATAATGGCTCGCAGGTTAGTAAATCTCAGACAAATGAACTAAAAGCATGAACAATGACCTTATCCCCCGCACTGACTGACTGGCTATGATGAGGCAAAAAAATAAAACAATTGCCTGAACTCATGGAACTCAGTACCCCAGAACCCTGTTTTCCCGTGCTGCGAACAATTAATCCTTGCTCTGCATCCTCTTGCAGTATACCGCGCTGAACTTCCGTTCGCCCGGACATTTTTCTCAAATCAAACACACAGCTTGCCGTAAAGGCAGGCAGGACATAATCATGATTTCCCATAAGCAGTTTTATGGCCGTGCGCACAAAATACATAAAGGTCACCATAACAGCAACTGGATTACCCGGAAGACCGAAAAATACTGCCTGATTGATCTTTCCAAAAGTAAGTGGTCGTCCCGGTTTGAGATGCAGTTTACTAAAAAACATCTCCCCTTTGGCTACAAGGCCCTGCTTTATATAATCGGCATCACCGACAGAGACACCGCCGGAAGTGATCACCATATCTGCCTCAAGTGAAGCAGCCTCCAGCGTCTGCTGTATATCATTTTCGGTATCTGGAACCACTCCCAGATCAATCACTTCCGCATCCAGATTTTTTAACAGGCTGGAAATCGTGTAACGGTTACTGTCATAAATCTGGCTGCCGTCAAGTGTCTCTCCGATGCTGCGTATTTCATCGCCGCTGGAAAAAACCGCCACTCGAAGACGCCGGCGGATCCTCAGGGAAGCAATACCCAATGAAGCGAGTACACCCATTTGGGCTGCGCCCAGAATGGTTCCGGCAGGCAGCACTATACTGTCCCTGGCAATATCCTCTCCGATATGGCGCACATTCTGTCCGCGCCGATTGGTATCATCAATAGCAATTGACTCGCCGTCAAGCTGAACTTTTTCCTGTTCAATAACAGTATCAGCGCCTTCAGGGACTTTTGCACCCGTCATTATGCGTATACATTCACCTAACTCTATGCTCCCCGCAAAAGGATTTCCGGCATAAGCCGTGCCGGTAATTTTCAGGGTTTTGCTGCCGCTAACAGGTAAATCATCACCTGCCAGAGCATAGCCATCCATGGCAGAATTTTTATATGCAGGCACATTCATTGGAGAAACCACTGCCTCGGCCAGGGTCCTGCCCAGAGCATTCGGCAGGATCACCGTTTGATAATTGTGCAGTGGTGTTATTCTCGCTGTGATCTGCGCAAGAGCTTCATCAACCGTTAGTATATCATTATTCATTTATTACCTACCCTTACCCGCCTGTCAGCATTTTTGCTTAAGAACTGACCCGTAAACAGCTGTTAAATTGCTTTATGACTCATTTTCCCCTGATAAAGGTGCATATGCTGATTAAAATCCAGTTCACCTTTTTGAGGATCATGGCTGGTTACAATCACCCCGATATTATCATTTTTTAGTTGGTTGATCAGCTGGTACGTCTGTATTCTGGATTCTTTATCCATATTGGCAAAAGGTTCATCCAGTAAAATCAGCCTGGGAGAAATGATCCAGGAACGGGCTATAGCCACACGTTGTTTTTCACCCCCCGATAGTTCCCTGCTGTCACGATTAGCCAGATGTTCCAGTGATATGGACTTAAGCGCCTGTTCAACCCTGTGGTTAATTTCCTCTCTGGGTAATTTTTTCTGCCGTAAGCCATAGGCTATATTGTCAAACACCGTGCCATTAAACAGGTAAGGATGCTGATGCAAATAGCAGACATGTTGACGCAAATACTTTTTTGCCTTTGGCCAGGCACTGCTGAAGCCGTTACTGGATATCTGCGCCAGATCCGGTTTCAATAAACCGGCGATAATTCTTAACAACGTTGATTTACCAGAACCATTCTGCCCGGTCAGTAAGATAAAATCATCACTGTTTATTTGCAGATCAATATCAATCAGTACCCGGCAATGTTGACGCGCAATAGAAACATGATGCATGCTAATCGACCAGTTATCATTTATATTCCTGTTCATATCGGCACATCCCCTTTACCCTGAAAATATCCAAGGGACAGATTTAGAATCAAAGCCAGTAACAGCAGTACCAGCCCCAGAGCAATTCCCTGGGCAAAGCTGCCTTTACTGGTTTCCAGAGCAATCGCAGTGGGTATATTGCGAGTGTAATTGAGGATATTACCGCCGACCATCATGGAACTGCCCACTTCGGCAATCACACGGCCGAAACCTGCGATCAGCGCAGCCAGCAGGCCAAAACGCGCTTCTCTGATAACGGTTATTGCGGCTCTGAGTGGATGGGCACCGAGGGTAAGAGCCGTTTCCCAGGCGCGGCGATCGGATGTCTGCAACGCAGCATGACTCATGGCAACCAGTAACGGAAAACTCAGTACCATTTGCCCCAGGATCATAGCCTGCTGGGTAAACAGTAATTTCAGTTCTCCCAGTGGGCCGGCTCGGGATAACAGCAGATATAAGGTCAAACCAACGACCACGGCTGGAATAGCAAGCGCCGTATTAAACAGAGAAATAAGCAATCTGCGGCCAGGAAACTGCTTATACGCCAGAACAAAGGCCAGCATCAGGGCTAACGGTGCAGCCATTAAAACAGCCCGGAAGGATACACTGAATGATATTGCAATGATCCGCCATAATTCAGTATCACCGGATACCAGCAGTCTGAGAGCCTGCAAACTGGCGGAGCTTAAGTCCTGCATATAAAATTATTGACAGGTGATGGGGAAGAATAATTGATTTCCCTTGATCTTGTATTCGCCGATAAGCGTCTGAGCCTGATCAGAACAAACCCAGTCAATTAATTGAACTGCACCGGCATGGTTGATATCCGGATATTTTTCTGCCGATACAGCAATGATGCCGTAAGGATTATTCAGACCTTTATCACCTGCATAGAGCAATTTAAGCTCCAGTTTGTCCTGCATAGCCAGCCAGGTTCCTCTGTCCGTCAGAGTATAGGCCTGTAGTTCACTGGCCATCTGCAGTGCTTTTCCCATCCCCTGTCCAATTTCTCTGTACCATACACCTGAAGGTGAAATAGCTGCATTTTTCCACAGACCCATTTCTTTTTTATACGTACCAGAATCATCGCCTCTGGATATAAATACCGCCTGATTGTTTTCAATCGCAGCCAGGGCTTCGGTGATTGACTTTGCCGATGCAACTTTTGCAGGATCGGTCGCAGGCCCTACTAAAACAAAATCATTAAACATAAACTGTTTGTAGTAATCCCCCTGTTTTTCAGCCATAAATTGATCTTCCGCTTTTTTTGCATGCACCATCACCACATCCGCATCACCATCACGACCCATTTTTAGCGCTTTGCCGGTACCTACAGCTACAACTTGCACCTCAATATCTGTCTGCTCAGTAAAAGCCGGCAGCAAACGATCCAGCAGTCCTGAATTTTGTGTACTGGTAGTGGTCGCCAGGCGTAATATGCTGCCAGACGTTTCTGCCAGGAGATTTCCGGACACTAGCAGCAGAGAAGAGAATAAGATGCAGATGATTAAGCGTTGAGATAGTTTTAAGCTGTGACAATAAGCTTTAAGCGAAGACATTTGAATTCCATGATAAATGATTATTTGTTGTAAGAAATAAATGGTGTGTTAATGTGTATCTATTAAAGTCTAGTTTAACTGGCCGCAAACTCTACATTGCGGATTAGGAGGCAATACCATGCTTTCCCATTGCATCGTTAATGCATCAAACAGCAGGACCCTGCCAATCAGCAATTCACCCGCCTGTATTATGAATTTTACAACTTCTATCGCCTGCATACTACCAATAACACCGACCACCGGGCCAAGCACACCGGTATTGCTGCAGCTTTGATCAATGAGTTTGCCTTCCTCGTGGAAGCAGTGATAGCAGGGGCTGTGTTCAAGTCCTGGGTGAAAAACCGTGATCTGACCTTCCCAACGAATTGAAGCCGCTGAAACCAGGGGGATAGTGTGAGCGACACAGGCTTTATTGATTTCAAATCGTGCCGTCAGATTATCCGTACAGTCTACCACTATATCGGCCTTTGCAACTTCATCAGAGAGCGCTGTACCGCTCAGAGCTGCTGCAATGGGAGTAATTTTAATATCACGATTAAGCTGCAGCATACTCTCCTGGCAGGAACTGACTTTAGCGGCACCCAGATCTTCTGAAGTATGTGCAATCTGGCGCTGCAGATTGCTGATTTCTACCTTGTCCGGATCAGCGAGTGTTAAATGGCCGACACCGCAGGCTGCAAGATAGAGTGCAACCGGTGAGCCCAGACCGCCTACACCAATGATCAGGACTCTGGAAGATAATAAAGCCTGCTGACCCGCAATATCGATCTGGGGCAGCATGATTTGCCGGCTATAACGCAGCAACTGTTCATCGTTCAGGTCGGCAAGCGCCTCTATGCTTTTTTCAGGCAAATCATCCCCCGCCCTTATGGTAATAGAGATCAAAACGCTGCATAAAATTCTCCCTTGCAGCCGGCTCATAGTCGAAGAATTTAAACGTGACTCTCATAAAGGGGATAGCCAGTGAAGCCAGTTTTCTGACCTGTTCAGCTCCAAGCTCAATCACCAGCCGCCCGGCTTCATCATTAAGTTCAATACAGCCAGCCTGTATTTGATAAGGCTGTCCATTGGCAACCGCTGAAAAGTTACTTACAAATTCATCCTGGGTATAACCCATTTCACGAACCAGTATCCATGGGGGCTGTGTAGTCAATCGCTTTTATCCACCTGCAACTTCCGGCCAAAGGGCCAGGGTATCACCTGCTTTTAAACGGATGCTATCTCGGTCCTGAGTACAGACAAAGACTCCATTGAGTATCACCAGATAGGCTTCATCCCGATCAATATGAAAATAATCAATCACCTGATTCACGCTCATAGCATCCTTAATTTCAACTTCAGCTGCATTGCGCTGCGCGTGGGCAGGTAAATACTGAGACAGGGAGGCAAAGCATTTTAAACAGATTTTCATGTCACTGCTACCGAGGAAAATTATAACTATTGAGCATCATTTGACAATAACAGCTTTAACATCATTTTAGCGCTGAGTGTTACCATACAAAGCGTATTAAGCCGAGCCCATAGAACAGGCCAGATAGGCTTCCATTAAGCGGGTGGGATCAGCCTGCAGACGTGATTTCCATCGACCGAGTTTAACCTTGCCTCGAATCAAACCGCGTACCACGCCCATGTTTTCAGTATGCCCCAGACTGCTGACGCCTATTAAACAGTCATCCTTGAACTGCAGATTAAGGTATTTGTAACGGGATTTATCCACCAGTTCCACTTCCTCTCCCCCTTCAGCCCCCATCCACAGGCCAAACGATGTGGAAATCAGCCCCAGCGTATCCAGCACATTCATGTTTAAACTGCCATGATGCACCACGCTATTCCCCTTGATCATATTAATGGCCGCAATACGGGCATGTTCTACTGCTGTAGGCTGAATGGCCTGAACATTATAATTTTGCGTCGAAAAATCACGTCCCTGAGCGACATCTCCAGCCGCATAGATATGTTCATATGAGGTTTGTAAATATTCATTCACCAACACCCCCTGGTCGATTTCCAGCCCTGAACCTTGCAGAAATTGGGTGTTGAAACGTACACCGGTGGCACTGATCACCAGTTGAGCAGATAACTTTTCCTGTGTATCCAGCTGTACTGATAAATGTTCATTATCCTCTTCGATGGCAGTCACTCTATGACCGGTGAGCACCCGGATGCCTTTATGCTCACACCAGTCTTTCAATAACTGGCCGGCTGTTTCATTCATCATGCGCGGCACCATACGATCGCCCATTTCCACAACCGTTAAATTGACCCCACGCTTAACCAGTGATTCAAGGATGATGCAGCCAATAAAACCTGCCCCCATCAGCACGACAGAAGCGCCCTGCTTTGCTTTTGCTGCAATGGCTCGGGCATCGGCCAGAGTCCAGCAATGCTCGACTGCGGGCAATTCAACGCCAGGTATAGGCGGGTTGATGGGTGTAGCTCCCGTAGCCAGCAGGAGCTTGTCGAATTCAAGGCTCCTGCCATCATCCAGATCCAGACTGTTACTGGCCGGATGGATGGCGACCACTTTCTCATGGATGAGGGCAATTTTCTGCTGATTGTAATGATTTGGGCTCTTGCGTAAAAAAGTTCCGGCCTCGTCAATTTTATCTGTCAACAAATAAGGTATGGCCATGCGTGAATATGGCGGTTCCGGCTCAGCGCTGATAAGGGTAATTTGTGCATCTTGAGCAAGTTTTCTGATCGTTTCGCAAGCAGTAACGCCTGCAGGACCTGCACCAGCAACGATATAATGCATAAAATAAATACTCGTCTAAATTGGAATGAATGGATGACCCCACAACTCAGCAGGTGGCGACTGGTTTTTCAGAATGACAGAAACCCGCGATACGGGTTTCTGAACATGATGTCTTATGCCAGCTTAAGCCGCTGCAGGGTTTCCTGGGTAGGGACTCCGTCTTCACTCCAGCCACGCAAGGTGTAATACTCCGGCAACATTTTTTCAACTTCGGAGACTTTACCTTTGGCCGGACCCGTTTTGGCGGCATCCTTACGTAAGCGTTCCGGCAAGGTATCATCCGCAGCCGTTATACCGGCACTAAGATTGAAATTACGCTCCAAATTCCAGATCCGCTCACCCATCTCCGTCAGATATTCAGGTGTCCAGTCTCCCGCACAGGCAGCATCAATTTGCGGCGCAATATTATCCAGGCTCCAGGCAAAGGTAGTAAACACACACAGACCGCTGGAATCAACGGCTGCCGTAGCATCCTGAAAAGCCTTGACCAGCTCGGGTTTGCCTTCAGTCACCAGTGGATCAGTTTTAACCGGTATACCCAGAACTTCTGATGCAATGGTGTAACCTCGTAAATGACAGGCTCCTCGATTAGAAGTTGCATAGTTAAGGCCAATACCCTGAATACTACGCGGATCATAAGCAGGAAATTCCTGTCCCTTAACTGTCATGGAAAGTTCAGGATGACCATATTTTTCACATAAGCGTTTCGACCCCATGGCAAGGTCTTTTCCAAAACCTTCTCCGACAGCGACCCATTCGGCGGCTTTAACTAACGCCTCAGCAGAGCCGAAGTTAAATGCCACACCACTGGTTTGTGCGTCGGTAATAACACCCATTTCATAGAGTTCCATGGCCGCAGCAATGGTTGATCCCAGAGTAATAGGATCAAAACCATCCTCATTACACAGAAAATTGGCATAAGTGAGTGCATCCAGATCATTTACTCCGGTATCGGCCCCCAGAGCCCAGGCCGCTTCATATTCCA
The DNA here is from genome assembly GCA_963836005.1 of uncultured Gammaproteobacteria bacterium. GTDB lineage: Bacteria > Pseudomonadota > Gammaproteobacteria > GRL18 > GRL18 > CAWIHS01. Next base: position 590,106 of record CAWIHS010000001.1, read on the forward strand.
GTCCACCGGAATTTCCCCAATAGCTGGTCTTGTTCTCAACACTAAAATGTCCTTTGTCTATGGTTGAGATACGCCCGCAGGCAATAGTACAGCCAAAACATGCCGCATTGGTGGTCAGATTGGGTTTTCCGTCACTTTTGCGCGGTTCATGCATGGCTTCACCCGAAATATCATGGGCGCCGTCGAACTGAACATCCTGCATGTTATTTGCAGGCAGAGCACCTATTTCGTTAATCACATTCATCAGCACCTGAGTACCATAAGCAGGCAGTCCCTGTCCGGTGACCGGGTTTTCAGCCAGTACTTTTTTACCTTCATTAACGGCTTGCATAAATTGTTCAGGTTTATCAATATTGCCTACCCCCAAAGTACCACGTACAGCGACCGCTTTGAGGTTTTTTGAGGCCATGACCGTACCGACACCGGAGCGACCGGCAGCCCGATGCAGATCGTTTATAATACCAGCATACAGACAACCCTGTTCAGCCGAACGGCCGACTGCAGCAATTCTCAGCAGAGGGTCCTGATGTCTGGCATGCAGCCATTCATCACTGTGCCAGACACTGGTGCCCCAGATCTCTTCGGCTGAAAGCAATTCTGCCTTCTCATTCTCCACATACAGATAAACCGGTTGAGGAGATTTGCCTTCAAAAATGATCATATCCCAGCCAGCCTGTTTCATCTCCGCGCCAATAAACCCGCCTGAATTTGAACAGGCAATACAATTGGTCAAAGGCCCCTTGGTGATCACTGAGTAGCGACCGCCTGTGGCGGCCATGGTGCCGGTCAGCGGACCCGTTGCCATAATCATTTTATTTTCTGCACTGAGCGGATCACAGGCAGGATCAATTTCTTCTACCAGATATTTGCTGGCGAGTCCTCTCTGCCCCAGATATTCCTGGGCCCATTGTTCATTCAAAGCTTCTGCAGCCAGTGTGCCTTCAGTAAGATTTACGCGTAATATTTTTCCTGCCCAGGCCATTATCTTTTACCCCAAATTGTTTATAAATCAGATAGTTTTAGTCGTCCAGCATTATTCATTCAGAAACAACGGCATTGTTATCCGTCTGCTTAGCCCATTTGCGCATTTTATCAAAGCCGGTCTGATCAGCATCCATATAGGTGATGGCATTGGTTGGGCAGGCCGTGGCGCATTTGGGATCCCCGCCGCATAAGTCACATTTAATCACTTTACCGGTGGAGTGATTATAATTGACAGTTCCGAAAGGACAGGATATGGTGCAAACTTTACATCCGACACAGGCACTGTCGATAACTTCTTTGGCTCCGGTTTGCGCATTTAGCACAATGGCATCAACAGGACATGCCTGCTGACACCAGGCTTCAGAACATTGGGTACAGGTATAGGGGACAAAACGTCCTTCCTGATGAAAAGTAAATACTCGGATACGCGATTTGGAAGGATTAAAAACGCCTTCATTTTCAAATGAACATGCCAGCTCGCATTGTAAACATCCGGTACATTTATCCGGATCTATGACCAGTGCCTTTTGCATAGAGACTTTTCTCCTGAGAACAGTATTAGTGACATACTTCAGCAGTATGTGTCGGATTCAAAGCATTTTCTAAGCATAGTAAAAAATTTCAGGAAATCAAATAATGCAAACGCGACTTCATATTCAACCCAAAAAATCATAACTACTTAGTGTCCTTCCATAAATAGCCATCCTGACTATATTATGGAAAACAAAAAAAAATGTAATTTTTCTTTTGCTGCATTTTCAATGATTTGTCATCATTAAAAATAGTAGCACATCCCTGTGCCGCAAGTGTCCATGAAAAAACGCATGGACACTACTTAGCTTATCTCTATGATCGTGCTTGATATGAGGTATTTATTGACCCACATGGACAATTTCGGCTCCTGCCTCTCGCATGCATTTCCACCATCCTCGGCGGTCATGGGGAAAAGGCAGAATATGCAGGAGTAATTATCTGTCTTCCACAAACACCTGATATCAAACACTCAGTGTAATCTCCTGGACACGCTGAGTAAGTTACAAACAATCAGCAATTATTGATCTTGCTGCATGGCATTTAATTTACTTTGGATGAGTTTTGGAACAAACCGTCGATGCCGATAATGTTTGGGCATATGACTGAAAACAACTGAAATGATCAGGATAATGATGAGCAGTTCAAGACGTGCAGACCATAAAATTGGCACCAGGGCAAGCAGGATTAATTTCAGATAAATAACATAATTGCTGAGTTCAAATACAGCATAATTGAATTGATATAAATTCAACAGCAGCAACACTGCCCCGGTCAGGAGTGTTGCATATAACCAGGGCAGAATGGCCGTTTCAGGTTGGGTGAAAATATGCCCTCCCACAACTCCGCAAACGGACAGAATATGCAATGCTCTAAACAGACTATTCCAGGAACGATAACCCGACAGAGGTTTTCTTGGAACTAAAAAATACTGTTTTAACAGCTGATCAAACAGCCCCATGCTATTGATATTCAGTAATAGAGAGATTATTTTTCAATAATCGAGCTTCACATAAAGCGTATCGAGCGTTCAGAATGCTCCTCCAGTGAGTGATCCCGGTTTTTTTCAACATAGATAAGGCATTCTAGCATATCTTGATAAAGAGCCGATTTAGTTAACATGCTGAATGCTTTTTCTTACATTCAGCTAACAGCCATTTGCCCTTCCTGTGCACAGGAAAAAATATTTCAGACATAGCCATTAAAATTTCTCATTAGACTATGCTCGATTTTATATTTTTAAAATGCGTTAAAGATCGAGTTCTTCTATTTCAAGATACATTTTATTGATATGTTTACCAAAATTCTTATCAAAGCCTGACCAGTTTTTATATGCTTCGAATTGAGTGATGATCTTATCTTTAATCTCATAGTCCTGCAGGCCGTCATCAAAACCATTTCTGACATCGGTATTCAAGCTGACAAGATAATCCAGAAAGGGTTTGATAACTTTGTCTGCATCGCCTGAAGGACCATGTCCGGGGACATAGACTTTCATATTCAATGTTCTGGCATATTGCAGACTGTCAATATTACCGTGCATACTGGAACTCTCATCAAAACGTCCCAGACGATCTACGAAGCCATTATCACCCAGAAACAGAGTGCCGCTTTCAATATGCTCCAGCATAATATCCGTGTTGGTATGGGATGGCAAAATCGAATGAATGCGAAAATGCTGGCCGGCGATTTCAAACTCGTCACTTTGCTCAACAGCTAAAGTGGGTGCAACGATCACTGTACCCTGGCTCTGTCCTTTCGTAGAGCGATCCATTAATTCTATCCATTCCAGTCCCGCGGAAGAGTTCGCCTGTTGGATCATCTGCTCATGGGCATACATTTTAGCCGCTGGATAGGCTTCCTTAATCGCCTGATTGGCCAGCCAGTGATCGCCGTGAATATGGGTATCAAACACTGCAACGATGGGCAAGGGACTGATTTTAGCAATCTCCTGAAGCACCTCTTTGCCAACCGGATAGGTACCGCCCGGATCGACCACAATTATGCCCTTATCCGCCACGATAATACCCGGGTTATTCATAAACCCCTGATTGACCACATTGGGCTCCTCAAGAGGACCGTGCATCACATATACCCGCTCATTTACTTTTTCAAACTGAAATTTTCCCAGCGCTCCCAGTTCCCAGGCCGACACAGCAGCCGGCATTATCAAAATAATAAACAACACTCTTAACATCATAAAACCATTCAATTTGATTGTTCTCCACTAAACAGGGCACATGCTGGCCCGTCGACATGAGTCTGGCCGGTAATGTATGTACGGACAGCTCCCGTGGTTAAAGATACACGATTTGAGTAAAAAAACAATTTTCCAGCTTTCGCAATAGCCATTTTTATGCAAACTATGGGTGCACATTTTTCAAAATCGTGAGTATTATCGAGTAATTATTGATCTATATGCACAATTTTAGAACCTGCTTCTCGCATACATTTCTATCCTTCATGGAGGTTATGCGGGAAATGCCGGTTTTGCAGGAGCAATTATCACTCTGCAACAAACATCTGACGGTAATCCCTGCTGCAGGATCATTTGTGCTTGTTAGAGATACTTTTTAGTATTTGCCAGATCGCCGGATTGCCACTATAATATTAACCAAGTATTTTAATAAAGTATTACTATGAACCCGGCAAACAGACATGCTTTTAATCCAGAGTTTTCAAGTAAACTGAAGTTTACCAACCGCTTTCACCTGCTCCAGGATGAATTCTTCAGCTATCAGGCTCCTACTCCGGTGGAATCACCGGAACTGGTGCATATCAATCCTGCAGCGGCCAGCTTGCTGGATCTGGACATGGATGAACTTCAGCAGAATGAAATAAGCAGCAGGCAATTTCGTGATTTCGTAGCCGGTAACAGCGTGCTGGCTCAGTCTGAACCCGTAGCCGCTATTTATGCAGGCCACCAGTTTGGCCATTTTGTGCCTCAATTGGGCGACGGTCGGGCTTTGCTGCTGGGAGAAGTGATTAATAAGCAGCATCAACACTGGGAAATTCAGCTTAAAGGTTCCGGTATCACCCCCTATTCTCGGCAAGGAGATGGTCGTGCAGTGTTACGTTCGACTATTCGGGAATACCTTTGCAGTGAGGCAATGCATGCTTTAGGTATCCCCACCACCCGTGCCCTGGCGATGGTTAACAGTGAGGAGGAAGTATACCGTGAACAACTGGAAAGCGGGGCAGTACTATTGCGCATGGCACCGTCCTTTATCCGTTTTGGCAGTTTCGAACTATTCGCCTCTCGGGGCCAGACTGAACAGGTCAAACAGCTGGCCGATTTTACTTTACAGCACTATTACCCTGATATTCTGGACAGCCCCAACCCTTATCAGGCATTGCTGCAGGAGGTTTCTCTGAGAACCGCGAAAACCATTGCCCAGTGGCAGGCTGTGGGATTTGCCCATGGGGTTATGAACACCGACAATATGTCCATATTGGGTTTGACAATGGATTATGGGCCATTTGGTTTTCTCGACAACTACGACCGTGATTTTATCTGCAATCATTCTGATCATCAGGGCAGATACAGCTTTAAAAACCAGCCCACGATCGCTTTCTGGAACCTGAGTTGCCTGGCCAATGCACTGCTGCCGCTGCTGAGTGTTGAAGAGGCTCATGCCGCACTGGAGGTCTTTGAGGCAACATTTTCATCACGTTATCTTGAATTAATGCAGCAAAAGCTGGGACTGTTCAATCCATCACTCGAATCAGCCGAAGAGCATAAAAAACTGGTACTTTCGTTAATGACTCTGCTGCATCAGAATCATGTAGACTATACGATATTTTTCAGGCAGCTCTCAGAGCATCAACTTTTATTGCTGTCCGACTCGGGTAAGCCTCTATTTAAAGATAAGCTGCGGGATATGTTTCTGGACAGAAAAGCTTTTGATGTCTGGTCAAGGGCTTATAAACAAGCTCTGGACAACCAGCCAGACCAGGCAATTCACAGAAAAAGGCAAATGAATCAGATCAATCCCAAATATGTGCTGCGCAACTATATGGCTCAAATAGCCATAGAAAAAGCCACTAACGAATCTGATTACAGTGAAATAGACAAACTGTTTAAGCTGTTGTCCAGACCCTGTGATGAACATCCTGACATGGAACATTATGCAGGCCTGCCGCCAGGCTGGGCAGAAAAAATCAGTGTCAGCTGTTCATCATGATTTTACCCTGCATCTGTTGATCTGCCAGAGATATGAGCATTTTAGATACAGTAACCGTCAGTTGTCCCTACTGCGGTGAAACTTTTGATACCCTTACGGACACATCAGCCGGTGATCAAAACTATATTGAAGACTGCAGTGTCTGTTGCCAGCCTGTCAATTTTTACCTGACAGTAGATGAAAACGGTGAATTATCGTCTCTGGTTGTCAGCAGAGACGATGAATAAAGCCCCGTTCTCCTGTCACTGAGACTTTCAGCGCACAACGCTATCATTACTAGTAATAATAGCGTTGTGGAGGGTATTTAACAGGTGCTGTATTATAGTCAGACCGGTAATAATTTGCAGGAGCAAAGGATTTATTAGCTGGATAATAGTTTCCATTTACAGCTGGAGGCTTAGTGGCTGGAAAATTTTCTGATCTGTAATTTTCGCCTTGTGACGGTTGAGCAGGATAAGTGGTCTGCGAACTGTTAAAAGGCAAAGCCTGATAATTACCGCCTCGTTTGTTATAAGGCGTGGGCTGATAGCGGCTTCCCGGTTGATTGTACGGATTCATCTGTTGCTTATAAGCACCGCCCGGTCCAGTATTGTATGGGATCGCCTGAGAAGAACCGTCTGGTTTATTAAACGGCATCGACTGATAATTTCTGCCCGATTTATTATAGGGCATCATGGGATGGGCAGCGCCGGTTTTATTAGCAGGCATCACCTGATAGCTGCCCGCAGGTCTATTATAAGGCATGGGTTGATAAGGCCTGCTGTTGTGAGGTCTAGCCATTAAACCCGGATTGGTGTATGGCTTGATATAGGGTCGATAAGGCAGCCTCCATTGATTAAGCGGAGCAGACCCCGGTGCATGCGGAGGTTGAACAATACCAGCATCGGGGTAGATCAGTTGTTTGTTATCTGTTTGTGCAGCAGTTTTAACCTGACTCATATCCTCAGCTATTGCAGTATCCGCCATTGAATCCTCTTGTACATAACACTTTGTAATACTGCCATCTGCATTAATCTTTGTAATACTACCATCGGCATTAATATTGGTGATATAAGTTCCCTGCCGTTTTAAAATCTCCTGCTTTTCGTGCGCACTCGTTGCAGCATCAGCTTCGGAAAAACTTTTTGAGCTTATGCTCACACAATCAGAATCTTTGATGTAATCCAGCGAGATTGCTGCACCCTGACCGATAACATCCGATTCTATAAATTCAACCTCCGTATTATCTGGGATGCCAAATTCAATTGGTGGTGGTCTGGTTTTATTATCCTGGGCTGCATTGTAATTGTTCGGATAGACCAGTTGCTGATCATTTATTTTTTTCTCTGCCGGAACGTTAAGTGCTTGATCTATTTCTGCAAAACTTCGTGATGATAAAACATTGTCCGTTTCTTTAATGCTATTAATAGCTTGATTTGATACAGCCGCTGCTTCGCTAACCTTTTGCAGTTCAGAGGTATCTTTAATTTCAGATGCAGCAACTGTTTCTTCTGATTCAGCTCCAATTGGAGTTTCAGCCTCTGCATTAACTTCACCACCGGAAGCTTGTTTTTCAGTCTGTTTATCATCAGCTGACAGGGTTTCAAATTTCTCAGCGGCCGCTTCAGCAGCTTGAATATCAGTCAGATAGGCGGACGGCTGCACTGCACTTTCCTGACCTGCAAGAAGCTTTTGTTCTTTTGCCTGAGTGACTACTCCATTTATCTCAGCAAAACTTCGCGATGATAAAACAGCATCAGTGATTTCATTTTTTACAGCACTGCCAGTATCAGGATTAACAGCACTTCCATTTTCAGCTTCCTCATTATCAGACGCAAGTGCCCTACCCTCGACAGCAACAAACTCGGCAGCAACTGTTTCGGCGGCTGATCCTATCACCAGGGGCACGGGAACAGAATCTATTGCTGGTGTTTTTATTGACTCGTTATTTGCTGACTCTATGTTAATAGATATTGCTTGTGTGGATTTTGACTCTGTAAAGGCGGTGTCTGCAGAATCCCTGGTTATGGATGCTTTATTCTCGCCAGATCCAGCAACAGCAACCTGTGCAAACTGGGGTTGACGACTATTGATGACATCAAGTTGCTGAGAATCAGACATCAGCGAAAGGGTCGTTTCTACCGGTTTCTTTTTGTCAGATCCACTATGAAAAACACCCTGATAAATAATATACCCAGGAACAAGCAATATCACCAGATACGACAGAAAAAGATAAAATCTGGAAATGGATGCCCCCTTCTTGTGACCTTGCTGTTGATCTTCACTATGACTCATACCATTGCTCCACTTTAAGACTTTGCATTTGATCCCTTATTGCATTAATACGAAACAGCATCGATCATTTTACATGCACCACGTATCAAAAATATGATTCTATACTCTAAAAATTATAAAATCAAAATAGCCATACTGAATAGCAATTTTCCACACATTATAAAATATCAGGTCAAAATTTGCTGTAGTAGCAACATTATCCAGCTTTTGGCAAACTGAAGCTAAAAGCGGTGTCTTTATTTAGCTGACTTTTGACCTGTATCTTTAACTTCCCGTGAAGCCTTAGAACTTTTTAATAATAGCCAGCCCCATATCGCATCGGGAAAAAAATTCCCGAGGCTGAAAGCTGTTTCGCTTTTTCCTCCGCAGAATGATTAAACTTAATATAAACCGCAGGGTCAAACATATTATTGACAAAATACACTTGTTCATATTATTGCGTTCCTGATTTCTTTTTAAGCGCTGCGCGGCCCTTTCCTGTCGGAGAGGGAAGATTGGGATAAAATTGTGATATTTATGTGAACACAAATCTGTAGTATCAAGTTAACTGCATAACCTACAATTCTGAATTAACCAGTTAATCCTGCTGCGTGTGTCCGCTGCAATTGATTAATCAGGATATTTTACTACAAGCTATCATTTAGGATCCTAATATGAAAAACAACACTAAAACGATACTGATTGCGGGGATTTTTATCATACTGACACTATTGGTAGTCGCCGCTGAAAGCGTTTTTTCCCGGCAGTCAGCCGGTCAGGCAGAAGCGACGGCCCATGCTCATGACATGGAGTTGGATAACCGCGCCACAGATGGAACTAAAAAAGCCTATTTCGCCGGGGGCTGTTTCTGGTGTATTGAATACAATTTTGAACATATTAACGGGGTTATTGAAGCTAATTCCGGCTATAGTGGCGGGCATATAAAAAACCCTACCTATCGTCAAGTTTCCCGCGGCTATACGGGTCATGTGGAGGCTGTTGAAGTTATTTATGATCCCGATAAATTGACTTATGATCAATTACTGAAAGTTCTCTGGCATTCGATTAACCCCACCGATAAAGGCGGTTCCTTCTACGACCGAGGCAAACAATATCGTTCCGTTATTTTCTACACCAATGAGCAGGAAAAGCAGATCGCGCAACAGGCCATTAAAAATTTACAGGCTTCTGGACGCTATAACAAACCTATCGTTACCGAAGTTCTCCCATTTAAGAAATTTTACCCAGCGGAGGAAAAACATCAGGATTATTACCTGAAAAATCCTTTGCGTTATTATTTTTATCGCTATCGTTCCGGCAGAGATAGATATATTGAATCAATCTGGGGCAAAAATTGGCAACAAAACCTGCAAAAGAGTTTACAGGCGGAATCCATGCACAACTCAACTATGAGAAAAAATACTATGACATCAACCACAAATCCATCCACAAGCAGCTCTTCTCAAAGCAAAACCTACCAGAAACCCGATGCTCAGGAGCTTAAAAAACGCTTGACTGATTTACAGTATAGAGTCACCCAGAAAGAAGGTACAGAACGGGCCTTTCAAAATGAATACTGGGATAACAAGAAAGACGGAATCTATGTAGATATAGTTTCCGGGGAACCACTTTTTAGTTCCGCTGAAAAATATGACTCAGGTACTGGCTGGCCCAGTTTTTACCAACCGATTGAAGGTACTGAGATTGTTGAAAAAACGGATCGGCATCTATTCACCACCCGCACTGAAGTTCGCAGCCAATATGGCGATTCACATTTAGGCCATGTTTTTCCGGACGGCCCTGCCCCAACGGGCCTGAGGTACTGCATAAACTCTGCATCATTAAAGTTTATCCCCAAAGAAGAATTGGTTGAGCAGGGGTACGAGGAATACACAAAGTTATTCAATAAATAATGCTATCCAGGCGTACCTATAAAATCGTGCTTGCTGTCAATGTAATTGATTAAGATAACCTGAACGCTGTTTCTTTTACAGAGCTCAGGTGAAGTTAGGCTGAGCAATTTAAGCGCAAAATATGGATTTTGATGAGTCAAACAACTCTATTTTTGGCCTGTGTTTGCAGCCTTTAGGGATTTTGACAGGATTTTCCGGGCAGGATCCTGATAAAACGTTTGACGAGCAGTTGAGAATTAAGACCTTGCCCATCTATAACGGGGCGCTGAACAATGGCGCCTTCAATATGGATCTTCAGTGTTTCACCGGGCCGAACAACAGACTTTAAATAAGCCGCTTCAAGCGCAGCATGATCAGCCTCAAAAACAACAGGGAGTTTGATACTCGTCAGGCACTCCTGGAATAATGCGGCATCGGCCATATACTGATACATACCCTGCAGTAATAATTCAGGTTCTAATGTCTTCGCTGTTTTGGATGTTTCCAACCTGTAATTCAAACTGGAATTAATTGTCCCCCCGTTAAGTGCCCGTTTTTCTATTGTATTGGAATCAATGATTGAAAACAAAAGCGGGGCTTCATCTCCACCAGTAAGAACAAGCTGCCTGTTTTCAGGATTAATATGCCAGCGGCCAATATCATCTGATGGATTAAGTTCCTGCTTACCTTCTTTGAAACACTTGCGGCGTAAGAAATAAGTCTGATTGGGTAACAGATCCAGCTGATACTGGCCGTGACAATTTGCACCCGGTAACAGCCCCAGGAAATGCAGCGGTAAGTCAGTGAATGGAGCCACACTGCGCGGCTGTTTCTTAGTCTGTTGAGTTTTTTGTGGTGCACGACGGATCATCTTCATTGATAATGAAACGTCATCCTGAACATTATCTGTTAATACTGGATGGATCGTATCGGTAATAAACATCAGTTTGCCATCGACCATGATTCTGCCGCGCACATTATAACGGTGGCCTGGTTTAATCTCATCAGAGTTGTAACTGATATTGAAGGCAATGGGCACCTGTCCTGCCGGTTCAACAGTTACACGGCCTAATACCGGTGCTTTTACATCCATCCTGGAAACATCTTCCAGCACAGCTTCAAAAACAGCATTAGGCGGTAAAACAATACGTTCTTTATAAAAAGCCTGTCCTGTGATCATGTTTTCCCCGGCTGTTGCTGGAAAGGATAGCAAAACTGAAAACAACCCGAATATTACAGTCTTCAGAGTTCCTGAGATATTAATCATAGGCAAAATTTTCACTCTCCGAAAAAATAAGTTTATATTTGAAAGTAATTCTTCGCAATGAAATGATTAGCCGCTTAAAAATGAGCTTATCAATGTAATTCTTACATGTTAAACTGATCTTCCAATATTAATTTCAACTTTACAATAGAATATATTATCCAACATGATTAAAAATATGAAACGATTTACTCTAACCGCTTTAATTACCCCTCTTATGATCTCTTCTCCCCTGCTCCAGGCAGCCGAATTAACGACCGTACAGCAGCAGGCCAGCTATGCCATTGGCGTTAACTTTGCCCGAACAATTCAACAACAACAGGTAGACGTTGATAGCGTTGCCCTGATGGCGGGTCTTGAGGATGCATTAAAAGGTTCCAGCCTGGCATTAACTCCGGAGCAGATGAAATCGGCTTCCAGAGAATATCTTACCGAATTACAGCAAAAGCAGGCCAAAGTACTGGCAGAACAGGCTGAAGCCAACAAAAAACAGGGCGAGGCGTTTCTGGCTGACAATAAAAACAAAGCGGGTATTGTAACGCTTGAAAGCGGTCTGCAATACAAGGTGATCAAGAGCGGTAGCGGTGAACAACCCAAATTGAAGGATACTGTTACCACGCATTATCGCGGTACACTGATAGACGGTACGGAATTTGACAGTTCCTATTCTCGTAATAAGCCGACCAGCTTTCCCGTGTCTGGCGTAATAAAAGGCTGGACAGAAGCCTTGCAGTTAATGCATATAGGTGATAAATGGCAGTTATTTGTACCTGCAGACCTGGCCTATGGCAAACAGGCCCCCAAGGGAAGTAAAATTGGCCCTAATTCTACTTTAATCTTTGATATTGAATTACTGGAAATAAATAACAAGTAATATCAATTGATCAGGTAATTATTCACAGCATAGTTCATATGCATCAATGCACATGAAAAATCGGGTTTTTGTTGAGCCATATGGACGACTTTAGGCTCTGCCTCTAACCTGCATGGAGCAATAATCTGTCTTGTTCAAATACCTGATATCAGGCACTCAGTGCAATATTGCAAACACGTTGAGCAGTTAGTGTACATCCGTTTTTAGATGGCCACTTGTAGCACAGGGATGTGCTAACATTTTTAATGATAGGAAATAATGTATGTATTCCTGCCATTTTCCTTGGCTGCATATAAATCGGTGTCAGCATGATGGTATAATTCATCGGCATTCAGTTCACTTTCAGGTGCAACAACCGCAATACCTGCTGAGAGGGTAGCTTTGTCATGTTCGGAATTATCATCATGGGGTATATTCATACACGCAAAGCTATCCACGACTCGTTTGCCTAACTCATGGGCTCTGCTGCGAGATTCTGCTGAATAAATAATCAGAAATTCTTCACCCCCGATGCGAAAAGGATAATCATTTGGCCGGCAGCAAAGTTTTATTAAGATATCGGCAAAGGCTTTTAATAACTCGTCCCCCTGCCTGTGTCCATAGGCATCATTATATTTTTTAAAATTATCCATGTCATACATCGCAAACACCAGGTATTTCCTATCCCTTTTTGCCTGTTTGATTTCAAGATCCGCCATCTGCATATAAAACAACCGATTATAGAGGTTGGTTAAGCCGTCTGTAATGGCCAGCCTTTTGGCTTCCTGAAGCAGTTCATCTTTTTCTTTAAGTTCACTTAAATCAATATCCAGACAATACACTTCCTTTTCGTTGCCAGGCAGCTCGATAATGACATGCTGTGAAAAAACAGGCACCGGCGAGCCGTCTTTGTGCTGCAGTATTAATTCTTGGGGACTAATAGGAATGCCTTTATTCACCATGTTTGTTATATCTATGATAACTTTTTCCCGCATTGCATCGGGTATAATCAGATCTTCGAGTTGCTGTCCCTGCGCCTCATCAGGTGTAAATCCATAAAGTTTACTGGAGAAATCGTTCCAGAAGATGATTTCCCGTTTAGTGTTATATCCCTGGATTGCAAGAAAGGGTAATTGGCGCACAATAGCATTAATTTTCTGGCTAAAATGTTGTTTGTCCTGCAACAGGCGATCGTAATCCAGCTTGAGTCGAGTGTATTTTTCACGCAGCGTTTTCAGCTCTTCCCAATATTCATTATTCATTTATACTATGCATCCATCATTCTCTAGACCCGCGTTGATTTTGTAAAATAATTCTTGAACGCCACAGTGGTTAGAATTACAGGAGCCTAACATCCTTAATATTATAACTAATAAAACACTTAAATATATAGGAGTTGACCTACCAGGATGGGAACTGTTAACTAATTAGTTTACATCCCTAAATAGGCCATCCTGACTATAATTATAGAACGTAAATGAAAAAGTGCGATTTTTCTTTTGTTGCACTTTCAATGACTTGTCATCATTAAAATGATAGCACATCCCTGTATCACCAGTATCGTTCTAAAAACGCATGGACACTACTTAAGAAATTTTGTACTTTACTATATACTGATATATTGTTATAATTATAAACATGATCTTTACTACGGCTTTTCAACACCCCAATCATCATTTCAGAGCCTTAATGTTTCTGAGCAGTTTTATTGTTATGGGTCTAGTGCTGGCTGACGAACATCATTACAAATATCCTTCAGATTCCTATCGCAACAATCAACAAAGTCAGCAAAACGCTTCTGAAAATGTTTTTATTCAGAGCAGCTATTCTCCAGTTCAATACCGATACGCCCCTTTAACCAAGGAGCCCGGAAGTAACCCCTATTTCCATTCATCAAATTCTTCCAGCCGCTATGCAGCTAAGCTGTATGCGGATGATATTGGAGGCCCTTATAAAGCACCTGAATTGAGCAGTGCGGGCTATTCCTACCTTCCCCCCATACAGAAACACGGCAGTAATCCATATTATAGAGAACAAAATCACTACGCGATTAATCATGAGCGGTTCACTCAAAAACGGGATCAACAAGAAGAAATAAGCGTTAATATTGATGCAACAAAACACAGCTTACAGCTTGGTAAAAGTTACACCTATCCGCCATTAACCAAGAAATTAGGGAGTAATCCGATAACCGATGCCAGGCAGTATTATCGCGATACGCAGTCAGAAATATCAGCTAATATTATTTCCGAGGCAGATCAAAAAAAGTACCGTTACCTGTACTTTTACCAGTCGCAGCCCCGCTACATTGAGTCCGATAATAGCTATATGAGCTATACAGACACACACCTGATGAGTCACTAAGTAAGGGAGTTTAATCCAGTTTCAGCTGACCATTCTCCACTGGAATACGCTTTCCTGGTTCCTTATCCATGCGCACCGTAGCTTGTTCTTCACCTATTTTGTAAGTCACATTATAACCAACTACTTTTTCATGCGGTTCTGTAACTGTTTTACACTGACGTTCAGTAGTAGTGGTGGTGTTTTTTTGCTGGTTTTTTTCCTGCACCTTTCTGCCTGCATAACCACCCGCAGCTGCACCGGCAACAGTCGCTAACGTCTTTCCTTTGCCACCTCCAACCAGGCTACCCAGCACACCTCCAGTTACAGCACCAATAGCAGTACCCGCAATCTTTTTATCATCTTTTGGCTGCACCTGCTCGGTCACGGCAACGTCCTCACAGATCTCCTCTGGCTCAGTAACCGTTTCCTTGATTTCTTCAACATTGATCACTTCAGCATATTCCATGGCATCTTGTGCCAACACGAAAGAACTGGAGAACACACTGCCAACTGAGGTCACGGCACCAATCACAAGAACTTTTATCATTGAATTGTCCATATTAAACTCCTTTGGAAATAAACTGTTTAACCACATAAAAATTGTGTTTAGAGGATATTCGTGGCACGATTAACGTGGTCGCCCTCATGCAAGATTTTATTGTAAATCAAGTTAAAAAACAAACTCTGGCAAGCAAGCAAATAAAATATCTGGCTAACTGTTAACGCTAAACGCTGCTTTATTGTACCCGCTTAACGGCAGGCCAATATCGTTCCAGTAGCTTTAAAGCCAGAACAACATAAAGGCCAGCCATTGAAATAAAAGTAAGCCGAATGACGAAGTTATCAATAAAATCTTTATCTTCGGCTAAACTGCTATTTAATAATAAAATAACAGCGATCAGCGCAGATGAAAAATATTTTGCATTGGGCTTGCCCGAAAAAATCATGATGCCAAACAATAAGGTCGTTAATGCAGATAACAGGGAAAAGAAATGGATTTGTGGAACAGCAAGCAGCAAAAAATAAAATATCAGCGCGGCTGTGCCTCCAATTAAAGTGGATACAACTGAGTTTTGAGCCGCTTCCTTACCCTTGCTCAATTGCGGGGACAGGGTAAAGATGGCGATAAATATCATCACTACCATCAGGTTTGATAATTGAAAAGTGATAAACATAATGACAATAGGCAAGACTACAACTGTGCTTTTTAATGCCATCTCAGCCGCCGTTGAAGAATATTCCCAATTCATTTTTTTTGCCGGAGGATAGACCTGATGTTGCGGATCAGGCACCAAAAAATAAGCCAGGTATAGAATAAAAACAGCATACCATCCTGACCAGACAAAGCCCATTGAAAAGCCTATGGCCAGTCCTTCATGCATCGCGGTTAACATGGGCATAATCAACAAGGCTAGTAATAACATCAGCGACAACCAGAAGGATGCTCCCCGATTAAGATTATAATAGATATAAAACAGTGCTGGAGCCAGGAGCAGCAGATAGAGCATTGGATAGGGATAGACAAACAGGGTAAAAACGATGCCCAGAACAAAGGCAAATAATGTCTGCAGCATATTTCTCAGGCCCTTTTGCAGCGACGGTCTGGGCAGCGGCAAAGATAAAAACACTGTAGTGAAAATTGGCGTCAGCAAAGCTAACGGCCAGTTAATTGCAAAAGCCAGAGTCATGGCCAGGGTAACACCCAGTGATAAACGCAGGATTCTGACCCGTTGCTGATACTGCAAAACCCGCGTCATAAAAGTTTTTCGAGGCAAGTTTCCAGAACTACCTTTAGCAGACTTTACCCTGGAAAGGGTTTTAGTAGACATAAGAAAGCCAGCTTAAAACACGAATCCAGATCCAGCCTATGGAATTGATTATAAAATTATTCGTGGTATATAACTGCACATCAGCCTGACCGCCTACTCTGCGTAGTCCCTGGGCACTGTCCCCGGTAAAAGTTATAAACACCGGGAATCGCTGAGAATCACGCAGCCACCCGGATTTACCTTTGATATCAACCAGCGAGCCTGCTCTGCCGCTGGTTTCATTTTCTACCGCAAAACCAACACTGCTGACTTTGCCCTGAAACACTTTACCCGGAGCAATATCCAGAGCAATATCAACAGCATCCCCCTGTTTAATATTAGCGATACTATTTTCACGTAGATCTGCACGGATCCAGATATTTTGAAAATCAACAAAGGTCATAAGTGGTGTGCCTACTTTAGCATAATGTCCTTCATCGATAAGCAGATTAGTAATTCCACCCAGGGAAGGTGCATAAACAACAGTTCTGGCAAGGTTTGTCTGAGCCTGTTTCAGGTCAGCCAGGGCCGAACGCAGCCTGGGGTTATCCTCGCCGGTTGAGCCTAATTCCTGCCTGCTTTTTTCCAGCTCGGCTTTAGCACTTTCTACACCGGTCTTTGCCTGTTCTATCGCAGCTCTTGCCTTATCACCCTCGGCCAACGACAGCACTTTTTGTTTTTCCAGTTCAAACACACGTTTACTTTGTTTTATCACATAATCCAGCGTAGTTTTTGCTTCAACCAGTTTTGCCTGAGCTGTTGAGACAGCAGCGGAGCTGGCACCAATATCCTGACCCGCTAATTCCACTGCTGATTGCGCACTTTCCAGGGCCAGTTGATAATCAGTGGGATCAATCTTGAATAATACCTGCCCGGCTTTAACCTGTTGATTATTTGTTACATTGATTTCAGCTATATTACCAGCCACCTGAGGAACGATGGGCACAATATAAGCCTGAATACGTGCCTGATCGGTCCATGGCGCGAAACGATCCGCAACAATATACCAGACGAATAAAAGTAATGCGATAATCAAAATAATCTTGGTGATCCGGTGCACCGGATCGGACTTTTTAGCGGAAACGGGAACAGTTTCGGCAGCAGATTCAGTCGACTTCAATTCATCATCATCTTCTGCATGATTATCTGAGCATTGCGGGGTTGCTGCTTCTTGGTGTTTGTTTTTTGCCTGGATTTCTTTGCTCATTAATTTCTCCTGCTGCATCCCTCTAAGTATTAGTTAGAACTATTATTTCAATGAATTATGCACCATTTTGCGTTCATACAGGTCCAGATTAAAAGGCTGTTTGAGTCCCTGAATGACTTTTTGATCACGTTTATAAACATCTTTATAGAACAAAACCTGCCCGTTATCTTCCATTTCAGCGGTAAAATAAAGCAATAATAGCGGCACAGTCTGTGGCAATATAACATTTCGCAACTGCCCTGAATGGACAATCTCTGCAATAGAAGTCTGATTCCACTTAGTTGGATCTTTCATTAACAACTCAACCAGTGACTCATTCGTCCATACCCGCTCATATCCATTTCCTCGATAAAAATCAACGATCAGTTCCGCTGCTGCTATATCACTTTGGCCCATGATCAATCGATCATATTGAAAAGCTTCCAGCTGTTGGCGTATTAGACTCCGTTCTGAAGCCGATATATTGGCCTGCCCGAGAAACATGAATAAAATCAGTAGCAGTAAGTGATATAAAGACAAAGATTTACATTTCAATAATATTTCCAACTTCAAGATGCTCATAAATTAACGTGGACGTCTGAAAAACCTGCAAGCATGGCTTTAAGAAATTTATGCGAAGCCAGTCAAACAATTTTGTGTTTAGCTGCATCGCCGGCCCTTTAATGTTTGCCAAAGTCATTTATTCGTCAGTATAATGCCCCGATGAAAAATGAAAAAATAATAAAAATGCCGCTGCAGCAGCCTTCAAAACGTCAGTTTATAACCGGTATGTTAACTTTGCCGCTGTCACTGCATGCTCTGGCTAAAAGTGCACCGATGAAAAGCCCGCGTGAACTGTCTTTTTACCATACTCACACCAGCAAGAATCTGTCTGTCATTTATCATGACGGTGAATCACATCTCAAACCTGCATTACAGGAAATAAACCAGTTCTTGAGTGATTTTCGCACTGGAGATGTCCATCCTATCGATGTCCGTTTGCTTGATGCTCTGTATATATTACAGCAAAAAAGCGCGTTTGAAACCCGAGTTGAAAACAGTTTTGAGGTCATCTCTGCCTTTCGTTCGTCCAAGACTAATGACCTGCTAAGAAAGAAAAGCAATGGAGTTGCCAAAGGCAGTTTGCATATGCAGGGTAAAGCCATCGATATACGCCTGAAAGGAGTCAATACCAAAACTTTACGGGATATAGCCATGTCCATGAAAGTCGGCGGTGTTGGTTATTATCGCAACGCTGACTTTATTCACCTGGATACAGGCCGGGTTCGCTTCTGGTAATCCTTCTAACAAGTACTATTGAACTTCTCCATGTGATGAGTTTTTAATTAGATATCGCTCGCCATGAGAGCTGCTACAGTTTTGTAAATAGAAATCTGACTTTAATCATCCAATTTGTAAGGCATTCATAATATAATCAGTAAAAAAACTGAGATCACCAAAATGATTGCTTATCATTATAAATGACCTGTTCAAAAAATAAAAAGGGGGCAAAATCATTCGATTTTGCCCCCTTTTTTACGAACATCGATTGTCACTTATTAAGATTTAGGTGTATACCAGATAGGTGCAGTATAGGCCCGTTCCTGTGTCGTCATCTTTGCATCAGTGGGCATTTTGATATTAAAGCGTTGCGCTTCGTAAGCCGTCCAGCGGGGAGTCGGGATCTCAAGAACCCGAGCATAGTAAAACGCACGCTGGGTAGGATCAAAATCAGGATCGCTCCAGACAGTAATTAGTTCCGGATCGCCAATCGTATTGGTCCAGGTCGCCTTTTCCACATTTACCGTATTGCCAACCGGTGTTTTACAGCGGCCATTTTGATCAATCTCACGTTCATCTGACACAGCCACATCATACACGCGCTCCTGCGCCTTGCCATCCTTATCAACCCAGCCCTTGATTATTTGAATTCGGTCCAGGTTGCCGCTCCAGGAATCTTTGAGGGCAGCGACCAGGAAGGTCGGTGATTTACCTTTGTGTGCAGCGGGCAAATCACCGCCCATAGGGACACCTCTTGCATAGCCGGCTTCGGCAGGCTGACGGGTCTGAGCATCTTCCTCAGTGAAGTCCCAGCCGCCAAAGAAACGTACCATCATACGGCTGCCGGTCGTAGCATAGGTTTCACGTCGAGCCATGGCGTCAAAAATTGCTTCGCGGGTGTTTTCCCTGGCCCAGACAGCGGCATAGCCGGATGCAGCCATCTGATATCCCATGATCTTGCCTTGTTCACCGCCAAGGGTAACATGCAGAACACGTTCAGGCGAGGGTTCTACTCCTGAATGCTTGCCAAAAAAGTTGTTCTCTTCCACTGCCGGCATCGAAGTGTGGGAATCGGTGCTGCCGACCTGACCGAATTTATAGGGATTGATCCCGAATTTCTGTTCAAATTCAAGACCTCGTTTAAGACCAGAGCGAGCATATTCACCAGCGAGCATGCCATCAGTTTTTGCCTGACTCATATCCAGGTTGCCAAGATCCCAAGTCTCGTAATCGGCAAATTCATCGTCCGGTGATAAAAACGGATGCGCTTCACCGTCACCTTTTATCTGGGTGGTTTCATACAAAGGTTCCCATTGCTGACGCAGTTCTGCATAGTGCTTATCTATCTCTTTGCCGGACAGGGTTTTTACATCAAACATAATGCCATTGGACAGATTACCATTATGCGGGATAGCCAGCAGATCGCCGCCAGTTTTATCCTCATAGGTCTGCATCGCCTTCCACAGATCTTCCGGGTCGGCACTGTCCGCCAGAGTGAACGGTAGCGTCTGCCGGGCAAAGTTAGCGCCGTCACGGTATACAACCACCCTGTGCAGATTATTGCCCTTGACCAGTGAGGTCCATTCATAACCGATAAACGCTGTGAACTTGCCTGGGTCGTTGTATTTCTCTGCTGCCTCGATAACTCCTTGCCAGACTGGCTTCATCATCTTGGGATCATTGGTTTGCCAGGGAAATTTACCCTGCGAGAACATAGTAATGATTTCCAGTGCGGCATCAACAGAAGCCTGTCCGCCTTCATTGATGGCCTTGTTCCACCTGCGCCCTTCATCATTATTCATGACTGTCGGGTCACCCTTGGCAAACATATCAAAGAATCCCATCCCATCGGAATGATCTGCTACAAC
The DNA here is from genome assembly GCA_963836005.1 of uncultured Gammaproteobacteria bacterium. Lineage (GTDB taxonomy): Bacteria > Pseudomonadota > Gammaproteobacteria > GRL18 > GRL18 > CAWIHS01. The sequence continues at coordinate 610,553 of CAWIHS010000001.1, forward strand.
CACAAAATCCAGCGGACGTCCCAGTTTTGCCTTAAATCCTTTCGACGCGGTAATTTCTTCTCCGCGGGTAAAACGATACGCATCATCCAGGCCGAGACGATTTCCAAAAGTGCCCGCATCCATTGACAGCGACGTATGCAGATGGGTATCTCCAAAATAGACCTGGGTTGGATAACCGCGATTTACATAAGGTGAAAATTCTTTTTTTTCAGGTCTGGCGTGTTCCTTGTCGAACATCGCTGATGTTGTTGCAAAGCTTGTACTACCAGCAGCCAGCATGACAGCGATAGTGAGTGAAGTGTAAGATGTTATTCTCAAATTCATAATCTTTATGCAACCCTTATCTTTGTATTATTCATATTGTAGTAAAATGCCTGATTCTATATTGAAAGATAGTAGGAGAAAAAACCTTTGTCAATTATTAACTTGTCTCGGGTTAATGTCTGTTTATAATGGGTAATAGATACACCATAGTCGCCTCGAAGTATGAGCTAATTATTCAACCCTGTGCATAACGAGAAATTGTAAATTGGCGAAAATTAATCACACGCAGTTTAAACATTGGCTGAAAAAAGGCTTCATCGCCACATTAATATTTGAAGCAGGATATCTGATCCTCTTTAATCTGGCATTGAATCTACCCATTACCCAGACATTGGTGAATAAAATCAAACCGGATAAATTCCATGTTTACTGGGATCATGCCTGGACCTGGTATCCGTTCAGGGTTCATGCCAGTATGGTTTCCGTGAATGGACAAGCCCGTTCACAGCAATGGCAGGTAGACGTCAAACAGGCTTCCACGTCCATTGCACTTTTGCCGTTGATACTGCATAAAGTGAAACTGCATGATATGCAGGGAACCGATCTCAAATACTTTCAACGTCCCCGGCTAAAACCCGATAAGGATTATGCTGCCAGCAGAAAATTCTTCCCTCCCATCAATAATCGACAAATAAACCAGGCTGATCTAAGCAGGAAAAAAAAGCGTAAACCCTGGATAGTCACTTTGGAGAATATCAATGTCAGTGGCAAGCATGTGCTCTGGTTGTACCAGATTAAGAGTTCCCTGCATGGCGATCTGCATGCTGATCTGTCTATTCAGACTCAAAGTGGTCCATTTTCACTGAGTAATGGCAAAGCCGATGTAAAACTCGACTCACTGTTGATAAATGGCAACCATGCGGTGACAAATCAGGCCAATATCAAAGGTCAGGTTGACATTGGCCCGGTTATATTCAAACAAAACCGAGGTATCAAATCGTTGGCTTTTATAACGCTGGATACTGAAATAAGTGCTGATGTAGATAACCTGGCTTTCCTGAACCTTTATCTGGATAGATTTCATGGAATGAAAATTAATGGCAACGGGAATCTGTCAGGCCGGTTACGATTTGACAGAGGCACCCTTCTGCCGCAAACCCATTTAATGGTGGATGCCAATGAGCTGGCCCTGATCCTGCTTGAACATCATATAGAGGGTGACGGCACCATCAAGCTCAAGGTTGAAAAAAACCATGCTGATACACTTGATGTACAAATTACCTTTGCCGATCTGGATGCTTTTCATGAAAGGGAGCAACAGCCACTTTTTGTAGGTCATGAAGTGTCCGTCCAGGCCAGAGGCAATCCATCGCTGTTTCCAATTCATGATCGAAAATCCGATATCAGTCTGCTGGGTATCACCATCCCGTCAGTGAGAGTGACTGATCTGGGCGTATACCAGCGCTATATTCCTGATAAGTGGAAATTAAAGTTAATTGCTGGTGAAGGCGAATTACACGGTAAAGCGGAACTGACCGCATCGTCATTTTATGCAGAACTTATTTTGGCGTCTGATGAAGCTGAATTAGGTATCGATGAAAACAATTTCAAAACAGATCTCGACGCAGCTCTCTTTATTCACAGCCCGTCCCTCAAAACGGCCAGCGTGGATTTATCAGGCAGCTACCTGCGCCTGGATAATTCAAGCCTGTCGAATAAACAGCAGGGAAATTCCAGGCCCTGGCAATCGACTTTGATGATCGATAAGGGATTACTCAAACTTAATCTGCCTGAAGTCGGCGTGCAAAACACAGAACTGGATCAATTGTCTGAGGCTTTACATAACCAGGAACTCAAAGATTTGCTGTCTGTTGCCGAATCAGAACTCATCATACTTGGCAGTATTACTCAACTGGACTGGCTCAATGTGCTGCTGAAAAATTCATTTAATCTGGCGCTGTCCGGTACCGCACAGTTTACCGCCAATCTGCATATGCGTTCAGGTTGGCCGGCCAAGGGCAGTACACTCGCCATCCAGCCCAATGATCTGCAAGTCAATCTGCTTGATTATTCCATAAAAGGAGATGGTTTAATGTTATTTGAGGTAGAACAAGGCGGTAACAGCCCCGATATCAAATTTAATATAGAATTGACTAACGGACTTTTTAAACGTATTAATGAAAAACAGGCTTTTATTCAGGATGTCATTTTAAAACTACAGGGACTGGAACAGGATTTGACCTACCAGGGGTCAAAACAGGCGCTGGAACTGCATCTGCAGATACCTTCAGCCAGGGTTAACGACATGTCCGTATACAATCACTTTTTACCAACAAATTCACCCTTGAAAATAACTACTGGCAATGCTGAATTAAGAGCGGATATTCACTTAATGCAGGATTCGGCCAAAGGCTTTGTAAAGCTCAAAACACAGGGACTGCAGGGACAGGTTGATGAGAAGATGATGTCAGCTCAATTAGATGTTGCTATCATAGTCGCAGACGGAGCCGCCCGAAATATGGATTTTGATATTTCAGGTTCAACGCTGATACTCGACCAGGTCAGTGTGATAGGCGAGCATCAGAACTTTGACCAGCCTGACTGGAATACAACCATTAACCTCAGCAAGGCAAAGGTAAACTATAAAAAACCCATACGTCTCGACGCACAAGCAAAAATCAAAATCAAGGATTCACGACCCATTATCGCCCTGCTGGCGGATCAAAAGAAAAAACACGACTGGCTGTCCGAAATGCTCACGATTGAAGATATTCAGGGAACTGCGCGTATGAAGATAAAAGATAAACAGATTGTTATTCCCTTTGCTTTTGCTGCCAGTGACAAGATGGATATCGGTGCGAAAGGCATTATCACTGAGCAAAACCATGAAGGAGTATTTTATGCCCGCTATAAAAAACTAAAAGGTCTGCTGAAAGTGAATAATGGCCAGCGTAATTTTGATATTATCCGGGCAAAAAAGAAATTTGATGAATATACACCGGGGAAACCGATTAGCCCGTGATGAACCGGCCTAACAGCAAATAACACGCACAGAGAATTCTTGCAAATAAAAGCAGCCTCTATCACCCACTGTGTGCTTCTGCAAGAAATAGACGCTGCTCCGCAACTACTCTTGCAGCGTAAAAAGCGTCTGGTTATTCGTACTTTGGCTCGTGTTTGACCGGCAAGCATTGAAACCGCTATCGACCCGAAAAACTGATACAGGTTAATCATGCTCAATGATTTCAACTGGCAAGACTACTTTGGCAACACTTCTGGCGTGGTTATAGATTCTGTACAATTTTTCTACTAATGACATTTCCAGACGTGCCATTTGCAGATAATCTTTCTGCTCACTGCCAAGATGGCTAGATTTTCTGCTTAATATTTTATCTTCATAACGTTTCATGTCTTCTTTTTTATTGATCACTTTTTCAGCCGCCAGCTGATCATTTTCGCTAATGGCGGTGACTGCATCCTCAACAGACTGACACACATCTTTATAATAATTTCGAAATAACTCTTTTGTTACCTCACTGGTTTCGTGATCATGTTCGATTAAATAAGTTGCTATATCAGCCATGTCGGACTTAATCACATCAGCCAGATTTTCCAGATTAACAGTTGCCGTCATCACAGCCTGGTGATCTGCACTTTCCTTTTCAGTTAACTCTTCAGCTCGTATCTTGCTGAGGAATTTAAGAATTAACGACTCAAGGATGTTAATCTTATTATCCATGGATACAATTTTTTCAATTTGCTTATGATCCTTATTAAGGATGGCAGGTCGCACATCCTGCAACATGGTATTAATGATCCCGCCCATACGACCCAGTTCCATACGTACCTGTTCCAGTGCCAGCGCAGGTGCTTTTATGGCATCTTCAATTAAATATTTAGCTTCGATAATAACACCCTTTTTTTCTGGCCGTGCCGGCGCCAGCTTTGTTGCAACGCTGGCAAACCATCCGGTGAAGCCTAAGAAAACAAGCGTATTGATGATGTTAAACAGAGTATTAGCATTGGCTATCTGCCGCGGGACCGTAGCAGCCGCGAGTGCCTGTCCCTGGAGATCGCCAGTTTGCGGAGAAATCATCATGGCCAGCTCAGCCAGTTGCGGTATAAACATGATCCAGAGTAAGACACCTAATACATTGAATAAGACATGTACAATGGCCGCCCGTACAGCCTCAACCGGCTTACCCAATGCCGCCAGCATAGCGGTTACACAGGTGCCTATGTTCGCGCCCAGAGCCAGCGCAATACCTGCCGGCAGGCTCAGCAAACCTTCACTGGCCATGGCGATAGCAATACCTACAGTGGCTGCGGAAGACTGAACCAGACCGGTAAATACAGCCCCGGCCAATACGCCTATGACAGGGTTTTCCATGGATTTTAAAAATTCAATAAAAGGCTCATAAGTGCGCAGCGGTTTCATCGCATCACTCATAATACCCATACCAAAGAAGACCAGCCCCAGCCCCATCAGCATCATGCCGTAGTATTTAACTTTCTCGCGCTTAGCTGTAAAAGTCATAAAAAAGCCGATAGCAATGGGCAGTAATGCGTAGGCTGAAAGATTGAAGGCCAGCAGCTGTGCGGTCACCGTGCTGCCAATATTAGCCCCCATGATCACACCCACTGACTGGCTCAGAGTCATAACCCCCGCAGTAATAAAGCTGACCACGAGCACCGTGGTGACTGAGGAAGAATTTAATACGCCGGTGACAAAGGCACCGGTCAGAGCCCCTATAAATCGATTGGTGGTTAATTTGGAAAGTAAAACCTTGAGTGTCTCTCCGGCTGCCTTTTTAAGGCCGTCTGAGAGCATATCCAGCCCGGCAAGAAACAGTGCAAGTCCCCCGAACAGGCCCATGCCCAGCTGAAACCAGTCTATCGGTGATTCATCAGCGGCCAGAATATTTACAGGGGCGGCAGATGAAGCGGCTACCCAAATATAAAAAAACAGGATAAGTAAAACAAAGCCGGCTGATCTAGCGTTAAAAAACTGCATACATTAACGTCCTGAAAGATGAAAACAGTGCTCATTATAATATCAAAACAGTGCTCATTATAATATCAAAACAATAAGCATTGAGTTTCTTTAGTTTCCATCCATAAATAGCCATCCTGGCTATATTATGCAACGCAAAAGAAAAAGTGTGATTTTTCTTTTACTGAATTTTCAATGATTTGTCATCATTAAAAATGGTAGCACATCCCTGTGCCGCAAGTGTCTATCTAAATACGGATAGACACTATTTAGCGAATAAAATCATCGCTACACAGGATCCATACAGTTAAATGCGTGAATCAGGCTAGTTAACCAACACAAATTAAAACTGTTCTTCTTCTGTTGAGCCTGATAAGGCTGTTACTGAAGACACGCCGCCCTGTATAACCGTTGTCACATCATCAAAATAACCGGCACCTACTTCCTGTTGGTGAGCTACAAAGGTATAGCCTTTATCTGCAGCTGCAAATTCAGGCTCCTGGACTTTCTCAACATAATGTTTCATACCTTCACCCTGAGCATACTCATGAGCCAGATCAAACATGTTGTACCACATGTTATGGATACCTGCCAGAGTGATAAACTGGTACTTATAACCCATTTCAGCAATGTCCTGCTGAAAAGAGGCTATCTGGCTGTCACTGAGATTTTTCTTCCAGTTAAAAGATGGAGAACAGTTATAAGCCAGTAACTGATCAGGATTTTCGGCCAGCACTGCTTGAGCAAATTCACGGGCAAAACCAATATCCGGCTTGCCTGTTTCACACCAGACCAGATCAGCATATGGGGCATAAGCAACACCACGTGAAATAGCCTGCTCAAGGCCGTTCCTGACTTTAAAGAAGCCTTCCTGGGTGCGTTCGCCAGTAACGAATGGCGCATCATTAGGATCAACATCTGAAGTCAACAGAGTCGCTGCTTCAGCATCAGTACGCGCCAGCAATACGGTTGGCACACCCATTACATCGGCCGCCAGGCGGGCAGCTAATAACTTTTGCACAGCTTCCTGTGTGGGCACAAGCACCTTACCTCCCATATGACCGCATTTTTTAACCGCAGCCAGCTGATCTTCATAATGAGCCGCGGCTGCGCCATTGGCAATCATATTTTTCATCAATTCAAAGGCATTGAGCACACCGCCAAAACCTGCTTCCGCATCGGCTACAATAGGCAGAAAATAGTCGATAAAATCATCATCACCTTGATTGATACCCCGTGACCACTGAATTTCATCGGCCCGTTTAAAAGTATTGTTGATTCGACGCACCATGGTTGGTACAGAATCGTAAGCGTATAAAGACTGATCCGGGTACATGGTTTCTGAAGTATTGCCATCCGCTGCAACCTGCCAGCCGGAAAGATATATAGCTTCAATCCCTGCTTTGGCCTGCTGCATTGCCTGTCCGGCCGTAATGGCACCCATGCAGTTGACATAACCCTTTTTAGATGAGCCGTTAATCAGATCCCAGAGCTTTTCAGCACCCCGTCGTGCGTAAGTATACTCAGGCTGGACTGAACCACGCAGACGTACTACATCTTCTGCGCTGTAGGTACGTTTTACATTTTTCCAGCGTAGATTTTCTGCCCATTCCTTCTGCAGTGCTTGAACTTGCTCATTACGTTTCATATTTGTTTCCTATTGATGATTTAACTGTTAGAGGTAAGTCGTTTTTTAAACTCTTTACGATAGCTATGCAACAGCGGCTCGGTATATCCGCCGGGCTGCACACAGCCTTGCAATACAAGATCCAGCGCTGCACGAAATGCAAAGCCTGTAAAATCTGGTGTCATGTTGAGGTATTGCGGATCAGCCGCATTTTGCCGATCTACCACCACTGCCATACGCTTAAATGTTTCAATAACCTGAGCTTCGCTGCATATGTTGTGATGCAGCCAGTTCGCCATATGCTGACTGGAAATGCGTAAGGTAGCCCGATCCTCCATCAGACCGACATTGTTGATGTCTGGAACCTTTGAACAGCCAACACCCTGCTCAATCCAGCGAACGACATAGCCAAGCATACCCTGGGCATTGTTATCCAGCTCCTTTTGTATCTCATCTTTACCGAGTGCTTTATTTTTTAACAAAGGAATCGTCAGTATGTTATCAAGGCTGGCACGCGGCCGGGATTGCAGCTCTTGCTGGCGTGCGTCAACATTCACTTTGTGATAATGAGTCGCATGCAGCGTAGCAGCTGTCGGAGATGGAACCCAGGCACAACTTGCTCCCATCTCTGGATGGATAATTTTTTCTTCCAGCATCTGCTTCATTAAATCGGGCATTGCCCACATGCCCTTGCCAATTTGTGCCTTACCGTGCAAACCGCACAATAAACCAATATCTACATTCCAGTCTTCATAAGCTTTGATCCAGGGTTCATTCTTAATCGCTGCTTTAGGCAGAAAAACGCCTGCTTCCATACTGGTGTGAATTTCATCACCGGTACGATCCAAAAAACCGGTATTAATAAATATAAGCCTTTCTTTTGCCGCACGAATACATTCTTTAAGATTGATAGTAGTGCGTCGTTCTTCATCCATAATACCGATTTTAAGCGTATAACGAGGCAGCCTCAGTGCATCTTCAACTTGCGTGAACAGTTTACATGCAAATGCTACTTCTTCAGGTCCGTGCATTTTTGGTTTGACGATGTAAACGCTGTTTGTCTGACTGTTTTTGTAAGCCCCTTTGCCCTGCAGATCATACAAGGCAATCAGGCTGGTCATCATGCAGTCCAGAATACCTTCAGGAACTTCTTCGCCGGATTCAGTCAATACCGCATCAGTCGTCATTAAATGACCAACATTTCGAACCAGCATCAGGCTTCGGCCTGGCAGCACCATAGTTTTCCCATCAATTGTCGTATAGGTTCTGTCTGCATTTAGGGTGCGTGTAATACTGTGATTCTGTTTCTTGACAACCTCCTGCAGATCGCCGCGCATTAAACCCAGCCAGTTTCGATAGACCAGGGTTTTATCCTCTGCATCTACCGCGGTCACGGAATCTTCACAGTCCTGAATAGTGGTAATCGCAGACTCGAGGATAATATCTTTGATTCCCGAAACATGCAGCTTGCCGATTGGATGATTTGCATCGATATGAATTTCTATGTGCAAGCCATTATTTTGCAGCAGAATAACCAGCTTTCCAATTTGATCTGTATAAGCCAGAAATTGTTCTGGATCCTTTAAGTGGGTTATCTGTCCGTCTTTCAGGGTAATTTCAAGCCGTGTATTTTTCGTACCTGAAGAAACGATGGTGAATCGAATGACCTCTTTATAGGACTCATTGCTGAGTGGAGCAGCCTGATCAAGAAATTCAAACCCGCGTTCTATCACTGCGCATCCGCGTGCTTCGTTAAAGTCAGCAGTTTTTTCCAGTCCAGCATTTTCCGGAATAACATCTGTGCCATAAAGAGCATCATAAAGACTGCCCCAGCGTGCATTAGCGGCGTTCAGCGCATAACGTGCATTATTCACCGGGACGACCAGTTGAGGACCGGCAATGTTTGCAATTTCGGGATCGACATTTGCCGTTGTTATCTTAAAATCATCCCCTTCTGGTAATAAATAACCGATCTCCATGAGAAACTTTTTATAGGTTTGCATATCCAGCGAATCATCATCCCGGCTTAGATGCCAGGCATTAAGTTGCGCCTGTAATTCTTCACGCCGTTGCAGCAGCAGGTTATTTTCGGCTGCCAGTGAACTGAATATTTGGGCAAATTCAGTCCACAGTTGTTCAGCATCAAGGTTATCGATGCCTGGGATGATATCCTGAGTTATAAGCTCATACAAAGGTCTGGCTATCTGTAAACCACTAACTTCTACTCTGTTGTCCATTCCCTTCTTTCACTCTCAATTAACGATTAATTCAACCTGCTATAACTTTTATCAGTGCTGAAGACTGTATGATTAAACTATAATGCAGGCATGACTTATTAACTATCCCTTCAGCGCAATTATTACTATTTATAAAACCAATAACTAAACAGCAGAGTAACTTCTCAATATTATCAGAGTGAAGCTATGGTCAAACAGCTACAAGCATCGTCCATCATAATAATCGCTGAGTCTAAAATTTATCACCCATGGTTCAGGCGGGAGTTATACGAATAAATTAAAAATAAAAAAGTATGCGCCGAAAAATTGATTTCGCAATATTGCTCTATCGTGAACATGTGAATAAAAGAATACACTTTATCTACAGCTTCTTAATATATGAAAAGTTAATGCTCTGTATTGATATTTGCCGTTCAGCATCAACAGTTACTGAGTCAATCAAAAAGTTGTGCTAGATTGGTGTTATTGAGAGCATTCAGAGAGAATAATCATGTTTAAAACTGCTGATTTATGTGATACCCATTATGACCAGGGTTATATTCAGATCTGCCAGCCGATATTTGCAGATTTTGGAGGACGTAGCCGCTTTCATGGCGAGATTCATACCGTACAGTGCTTTGAAGATAACTCAAAAGTTCGCGAAGCTGTGTCTACAAAAAGCAATGGCGGTATATTGGTCATTGATGCCGGGGCATCATTGCGCTGTGCCATGCTGGGCGATATTCTGGCAGCAAAGGCTGTGGAGAACGGCTGGGCGGGCATCATCATCAATGGTTTGATCAGGGATTCTGTTGAAATTTCAAAAATGCGGCTGGGCGTCAGAGCACTTGGAACCTTGCCGTTAAAAAGCATTAAAAGAGATCTTGGGATGCGGGATATCCCGGTCGCTTTTGCCGGTGTAAGCTTTGTTCCCGGAGACTATATTTATGCTGATGAAGACGGAATAATCACAAGTACTGACAATTTGCTGATTGAAGAATCGATATGAAAGAAAATTACTCTGACTCTGAACTAACCCCAAGCATTAAAAAAAAGCCTGATGATTCTCTTCTGGATGGCAATAATGTCATATATCTGGAATCGCTGTACGAAACTTATCTAAAAGATCCTCTGAGTATTTCACCAAGCTGGCGCTCATACTTTTCAGAACTTAACCACAACACAAGTCAGACAGAGTCATTTCATTCTGATGTGCGGGCCCGTTTTAAAACCCTTGCCCTGGATAAGAGCAGGTCGCGCTGCAGTCCAGGCAGGATGGAAACCCTACCGCACTCACTGGAAAGAGAAAACGTAAAGCTGATCAAAGTATTAAGCTTAATTAACAGTTACCGGTTTTTGGGACACAAGAAAGCGATAACGAATCCCCTTGACGAAGTACATATTGAGAGCCCTGCTTTACCTGAAGTGCCAGAACTGACACTTAAGTATCATGATCTGGATGAAAACGATTTAAACAGCATTATTCCTACAGGTCCGCTGTTTACTAAAGATAAAATGACTCTGACAGAAATCATCCGACAACTTGAGCATAGTTATTGTGATGTGATTGGCTCGCAATATATGTATATCTCCAGCATTGAAGAGAAACGCTGGTTACAGAAACGTCTGGAAAGCCGGTCTCATCAAGCTGTATACACCGACGAAGAACGCATAAACATCCTCAAAAAACTCATTGCAGCTGAAACGCTGGAGCGTTATTTGCACACCAAATATGTAGGTCAGAAACGTTTTTCACTGGAAGGCGGTGACAGCCTCATTCCATTACTGGATGCATTAATACAGCATGCTGGAAAAACCGGTGTGAATGAAATTGTACTGGGTATGGCACACCGGGGGCGATTAAATGTGCTGATTAATATTCTCGGCAAATCACCAGGTGTCTTATTCAGGGAATTTGAAGGCAGCATTAATAATGGTGAACGTACGGGTGACGTAAAATACCACCTTGGCTATGCATCAGATATGTCGACACCGGGAGGCCCCGTGCATCTGGCGTTGGCGTTCAATCCTTCACATCTGGAAATTGTCGGCCCTGTGGTAGAAGGCGCAGTCAGAGCTAGACAGGATCGTCGCCATGCCAACCCTGGCGACCAGGTCATTCCAGTAGTGATACATGGAGACGCTGCACTGGCGGGACAGGGAGTTAATATGGAAACCCTGAATATGTCTCAAACGCGCGGTTACAGAACTCATGGCACCATACATATCGTCATTAACAACCAGATCGGTTTTACCACTAACACTATCAGTGACACGCGCTCCACCGAGTATTGCACCGATCTTGCAAAAATGGTGGACGCACCCGTGTTCCATGTCAATGGGGATCGGCCTGAAGCGGTGATGGAAATAACCAAAATTGCCGTTGATTACCGCAATACCTACAAAAAGGATGTGTTTATTGATCTGGTCTGCTATCGCCGCCATGGACATAATGAAGCCGATGAACCTTCTGCTACACAGCCTTTGATGTATCATAAGATCAAGGCATTAGCAACCACTCAGGTGCGTTACGCACAGCAACTGATCAAGTCAAAAGTGATTCAGCCTGAAGAGGTACAGAGTTTAATTCGCGAATATCGTGAATCTCTGGATAACGGAATCCCTATGGTGCCGCACTTATTGGAAAAATCTACCCTGGAACAGGAATTTCCAGTTAACTGGGGACGCTTCAAGAATGCCAGTTGGGAGGCTCCGGCCAATACTTTAATTACTAAAGAGCGATTTACCTCACTTGGCAAACAACTGGCAACTGCACCAGAGGGATTTAAGCTAAATCCACGTGTAGCGAGTATTGTTAACAAACGGGCCCAGATGGCATCCGCCACACTGCCCACTGACTGGGGTTTTGGAGAAAATTTAGCCTATGCCGCTTTAGTTCAGGAAGGCTTTCCGATACGTCTTTCAGGTGAAGATTGTGGCCGTGGTACCTTTTTTCATCGCCATGCCGTGTTTCATGATCAGAATAATGGTCAAACCTATATTCCACTCCAGCATGTAACCGAGGATCAGTCCTCATTTACGGTTATCGATTCGTTATTATCCGAGGAAGCTGTGCTTGCTTTTGAATATGGCTATGCCACTACAGAAGCTGACATTTTAGTGATCTGGGAAGCACAGTTTGGAGATTTCGCCAATGGAGCACAGGTGGTTATCGACCAGTTTATCAGTTCCGCCGAGCAAAAATGGGGTCTATTAAGCGGCCTGGTGATGCTGTTACCGCATGGCTATGAAGGCATGGGACCCGAGCATTCATCAGCCCGTCTGGAGCGCTATTTACAATTGTGCGCCCAGCACAATATGCAGATCTGTATACCCACAACACCTGCTCAGGTCTTTCATATGCTGCGGCGACAGATGGCACGTCGGTTTCGCAAACCACTGATTGTCATGACGCCAAAAAGTCTGCTGCGTCATCCACTGGCTGTAAGCTGTATGGAAGAATACACAGTATCCGGTTTTCAGACAGTGATAGATGAAGTTGACGATACTCTGCCGGTGGATGAGATCGAAAGAATCGTACTTTGCAGTGGAAAAATTTATTACGAATTACTGGAAAAACGCCTTGCTGAAGATACACGCAATGTCGCGCTGATTCGAGTTGAGCAATTGTATCCTTTCCCTGAAGAAAGCTTAAGCAGGATTTTAAATCGTTATCATTCTGCTACCACATGCGTCTGGTGTCAGGAAGAGCCGTTCAATCAGGGAGCATGGTTAAATATACAGCCCTGGTTAACTCAATTACTGATCAAGAATGAAATATCGATCCCTCTGGTTGTCGCCTCAAGACCCGAAATGGCAGCACCCGCTGAAGGAAGTCACAAAATGCATGTTGTTGCTCAGTCACGTTTGATTGAAGATGCACTCGGACTTTAGGTAATACTTATTTGATAGTAGTTAAAAAACATGCCTGTAAAAGGATACTGATTCCAGAGGCATTTATGAACTTTTGGACCGGGGTTATCTTTGCTTTCTAAGGTGAATCAAGTTTAAGTACTGACAGGGTATATTTACGTGTGTTTTTTGCTAATACCTTACTATCAATTAATGATTCACCGTATGAAGGGATCATTTTTTTTATTTTTCGTTGCCATTGCGCTGATGCCAGTTGCTCTGTAAAGCATTCTTCGATAACCTGCAGCATTGCTGCTACAGAGACCGAAGCACCAGGTGATGCACCCAGTATAGTTGCCAGACTGGAATCAGAAGCAGTTACAACTTCTGTGCCAAATTCCAGCTTAGCACCTGTGTCTGAGCATTGCTTAATAATTTGTACTCGCTGCCCGGCACTGGCCAGAGACCAGTCATCCATATCGGCTTGAGGGAAATATTCACGCAAGGATTTAACACGGGAACTTCGTGTTTGCAGCACTTCACTAATCAGGTAGCGGATCAGGTCTAAATTTTCCAGGCCTACCTTAAACATCGCGTAAATATTCGTGAAATTAATTGAAGAAAACAGATCCATTATGGAACCCTGTTTCATAAACCTGGTGGTAAACCCTGCAAACGGGCCAAATAACAGTGCTTTTTCACCGTCAATAACTCGTAGGTCAAGATGCGGTACAGACATTGGCGGTGCCCCAATGGTAGCTTTACCATAAACTTTAGCCGCATGTTGCCTGACAATCTCCGATTGTTTACACACTAACCACTGACCACTTACAGGAAAACCTCCATATCCCCTGCTCTCAGGTATGTTTGATTTCTGCAGCAGCTTGATCGCAGCACCGCCAGCACCCAGAAATACAAATCTGGCATCAATAACAGCACAGGTACCGCTCTTTTCATCTTTGACTTTTACCTCCCAACGACCATTTTTATTCTGCGCTAATCCTTTTACTGAACAATTCAGGCGCAATTTAAAATCATCATAAGTTTGTAAATGAGTAATCATACCGCAACTTAAAGCTGCAAAGTTGATATCTGTACCATAGCTGACACGCGTTGCTGCCACCTTTTCTGCAGGATCTCTTCCCTGCATAATCAGAGGCATCCATTGAGTCAGAACGTCAGGGTCATCACTAAATTCCATATCAGCAAACAGGTGATGCTGTCCAAGCTGCTGGAAACGCTTACGCAAAAATTCAACATTAGCTTCACCCCACACAAAACTGATATGAGGTACTGGATTAATAAAACTCTCCGGGGCCGGTAAAATTTTTTGCTCAACCAGATAAGACCAGAATTGCAGGCTTATTTCAAATTTGCTATTTACACTATAGGCATTATCCAGTTTGATGTTTCCATCTGCCTGCTGTGGAGTGTAATTCAATTCACAATATGCTGCATGCCCTGTACCCGCATTCATCCATGCATTAGTACTTTCCTGGGCAATGCTTTCCAGCCGTTCCACCATTATCATATTTAAAGAAGGATCTAATTGTTTTAGTAAAATACCCAAAGTAGAACTCATTGCACCTGTTCCAACGAGTAAAATATCTATACTCTCAATATCCATAAGCATCTGCCTCAATCAACTGTTCACAATCCTGATAGTAAATTGAGAATGTCTTCGTTTCCATTTAAAATTTCCTGCCCTATGGTAAAGGCTGAATAATATTTCAGATATGAGGGCCTGAAATAAAGGTAGCATGCGGTTATAGCGCTTTTTTAAATTTATCCAATAGTAACTATAATTTTTTTAAATAAAAATAATTGCACAAAATTAGTATTCATTTATTTAATATTCAGTATTAGATGAATATTCACGCGCTGTGTACTAGTATGATTTTAATAGGCTCAAGAATAAACTTAAGCAGTTATGTCTCATTGAATAAACTCTTCCGCACGAAGCATAGATAACTGGCGCTTCAGGGTTAACAGGAGTAAAACATGGCAAATTACCATAAGATCTACGAAGAATCATTACTTGATCCAGAAGCATTTTGGGGCAAAGCTGCTGCAGAGTTAAGCTGGTATAAGCCCTGGAAAAAAGTATTGGATACTGAACCAGTTGATCAACCCGTACCTGTCTGGTTCACAGAAGGACAATTAAACACCTGTTATAACTGTGTCGACAGGCATGTTGAAGCCGGCAGAGGTGAACAGGCAGCAATCATCTATGATTCTCCGATAACTCAACGTCAGCAGACTTATAGCTATGCGCAACTACTGACACTGGTGAGTAATTTCGCCGGCGGTTTAAAATCACTGGGAGTGGAAAAAAGTGATCGAGTGATCCTTTACATGCCGATGATCCCTGAAGCCGCCATTGCCATGCTGGCCTGTGCCAGGCTAGGTGCTATTCATTCTGTTGTCTTCGGCGGTTTCGCGGCAAATGAGCTGGCAACACGTATCGATGATGCAAAGCCCAAAGTCATCGTCAGCGCTTCCTGCGGCATCGAGCCTAACCGCGTTATTGACTATAAACCCTTACTGGATGAAGCCATAGAACTTGCCTCGCACCCTGTAGAACATTGTGTTATCAAGGCACGGGATGAATCACAGGCAGAACTCATTGAAGGCCGTGACATAGACTGGGATGTGCTGGTTGCTCAGGCGAAACCAGCACAGTGTGTGCCAGTCTATGCCACCGATCCGCTTTATATCCTGTATACTTCCGGCACGACTGCTCAACCCAAAGGGGTCATTCGTGATAATGGAGGTCATGCAGCCGCCCTCTACTGGTCGATGAAGAATATATATAATGTTGAAGCAGGAGATGTCTATTGGGCAGCTTCTGATGTCGGCTGGGTGGTTGGACATAGCTACATTGTCTACGGGCCGCTGTTAAAAGGCTGCACCACTATTATCTACGAAGGTAAACCTGTGGGGACACCGGACGCAGGTGCTTTCTGGCGTGTCATTGAAGAACATCAGGTCAAGGTTTTATTTACCGCACCGACCGCATTCAGAGCAATTAAGAAAGAAGATCCTGAAGGCAAGTTGCTGAAAGGATATAATATTGATTGTCTGCAGGCATTGTTTCTGGCGGGTGAACGTTGTGATCCTGATACTTTATTCTGGGCAAATGATAAGCTGAAAATTCCCGTTATCGATCACTGGTGGCAGACTGAAACAGGTTGGGCCATCACTGCCAATCCCCTCGGGATAGAAGCAATGAAAATCAAACCGGGTTCCCCAACCCTGCCTATGCCTGGATTTGATGTCAGAGTCCTGGCCCCTGACGGCTCGGAAATGTCGAATAATGAAATGGGTGATATAGTTATCAAGATTCCGCTTGCTCCTGGCTGTCTAACCAGTCTGTGGGGCAATGATGAACGATTTATTGATACCTACCTTGCAGCTTATCCCGGCTTCTATCTGACCGGAGATGCGGGATTCCGTGATGATGACGGTTATTTGTGGATCATGAGCCGCACTGACGACGTTATCAATGTGGCCGGGCATCGATTGTCTACCGGCGCTATCGAAGAAGTTCTGGCAGGACATTCAGATGTCGCTGAGTGCGCTGTATTTGGTGTTGCAGACGACTTTAAAGGTCAGCTGCCTTTAGGCATAGTGGTGCTGAAGGATGGTGCCGAACGTTCTAATGAAGACATCAGGCTGGAATTGATTCAACGGGTACGTCACCAGATTGGTCCGGTCGCCGCATTTAAACTGGTATCAGTCGTCAAACGCTTGCCTAAAACACGTTCAGGTAAAATATTACGCGGTACCATGCTGAAGATTGCAGATGGGGTTGAATGGAAAATGCCTGCAACCATTGATGATCCGGTAATCCTTGATGAAATTACTCAGGCACTGAAACAGATGGGTTATGCGAAGAAGACTTAATCAATGAGTATTAGCCGATAGTAAGGACAGTATATGAGTATTGAATCAGCCGGTGCAAAATTTCGTGCCGCCATTAAAACAGAAAAGCCCATGCAATGTGCTGGTACGATTAATGCTTACCACGCACGCCTGGCTGAAGCTTCCGGTTTTAAATCACTGTATATCTCCGGCGGCGGCGTCGCAGCTGGTTCCTGCGGGATCCCTGACCTTGGTATCACCACCCTTGAAGACGTTTTAACAGACCTGAAACGCATCACTGATATTAGCGATCTGCCGGTACTTGTAGATATCGATACAGGTTGGGGCGGAGCCTTCAATATTGCCCGCACTGTCCGTTCAATGATCAAATGTGGCGCTGCTGCTGTACATATCGAGGATCAAGTTCAGCAAAAACGCTGTGGTCATCGACCCAACAAGGCCGTGGTCTCGGAATCAGAAATGGTAGATCGTATCAAGGCTGCAGTGGACGCTAAAACGGATCCTGACTTTGTCATTATGGCACGCACCGATGCACTGGCTGTAGAAGGTTTACAATCCGCCATAGATCGGGCGTGTGCCTGTGTAGAAGCCGGAGCAGATATGATATTCCCTGAAGCCATTACTGATCTGGACATGTATAAAACGTTTGCCGATACAGTGAATGTGCCTATATTAGCCAATATCACTGAGTTTGGCTCTACGCCGCTGTTTACCACTGAAGAACTGGCCGCCGCCCATGTCAGTATTGCGCTCTACCCGCTTTCAGCTTTTCGTGCGGCTAATCTTGCGGCGTTGAGAGTATATGAAGCAATACGCCAGCAGGGAACGCAGCAGGGCGTCATCGATACCATGCAAACCCGTATGGAACTGTATGAATTTTTAGGCTACCACGAATTTGAACAGAAACTGGATACTCTTTTTAAAGAAGCGGAGGAATAAAATGAGTGAAACGTCATCAAACAATGAATCTACTCCAACTGGCTTCAAACCAAAAAAATCTGTAGCACTTTCGGGTACTGCGGCTGGAAACACGGCCATTTGTAACGTGGGCCATACGGGTGATGATTTAATTTATCGAGGCTACAACATTCTTGAATTTGCTGAACAGGCTGAATTTGAAGAAATTGCATATTTGATCGTACATGGAAAACTGCCAGCACAAGCCGAACTGCAGGAATATAAAGCCAAACTCAGATCCTTACGCGACCTTCCTGCAGCAGTTAAAAAAACTCTGGAGCAAATACCCAGAACCGCTCATCCCATGGATGTTTTGCGCACCGGCTGTTCTATGCTGGGATGTTGCGAAACTGAAGATGCAGCCCACTCCAAAGATGCTGCACGCAATATTATTGATCGTCTCATAGCCTGCTTCGGATCGATGCTGCTGTATTGGTATCATTATGCATTTAATAACAAACGCATTGAACTACAAACCAGTGATGATTCCATTGGCGGACATTTTTTACACTTGTTACATGGAGAACCCCCCAGAGCATCATGGGTAAAAGCCATGCATGTTTCGCTGATCTTATATGCCGAGCACGAATTTAATGCCTCTACTTTTACGGCACGTGTTATTGCCGGAACTGAATCAGATATACATTCCTGTATCACTGGTGCGATTGGCGCACTCAGCGGTCCCAAACACGGTGGTGCCAACGAGGCCGCCTGTGAAATTCAGCTGCGTTATTCATCTGCCGATGAAGCCGAAGCTGATATACGTGCACGAATAACCGCTAAGGAAATTATCATCGGCTTTGGACATCCTGTTTACACGACTGCTGATCCGCGTAATAAAGTCATCAAACGTCTTGCTCAGGCGCTGGCTGAAGAAAGCCAGAACACGCTGATGTATGATGTCGCATCACGGCTTGAAAAAACCATGTGGGAACAGAAAAAAATGTTCCCGAATCTGGACTGGTTTTCGGCCGTTTCCTATCACCAGATGGGTGTTCCAACTGATATGTTTACACCCTTATTTGTGATTGCTCGCTCCTGCGGTTGGGGAGCCCACGTCATTGAACAACGTGAAGATGGCAAAATCATTCGTCCTTCTGCGAACTACACGGGACCCGAGAATCGTCCTTACGTGCCATTAGCCGAACGCGGCTGATGTCCTTATAGCTTTTCAACACCATGTTCGCGCATGGCCATGAAGTAAATCAATAACTTAGATTTCAGGATATTAAAATGAGTAGTAAAGCCGCCGTACTTGATGCCAGTCGACAAGATTTTGATAAAGTGATTCAGGATATCACCGATTATGTTATGAATTACGATGTCACACAGTCAGCTGAAGCCATGCAAACCGCCCGATTTGACTGGATGGATAGTATTGGCTGTGCACTTTTAGCGCTAAACTATCCAGCCTGCAGCAAAATGCTCGGGCCTGTGGTCGCCGATGCCACGATGTCCGGGGGAAGCAGGGTTCCAGGCACCAGTTATGAACTGGATCCGGTTCGTGCTGCATGGAATATTGGTGCAATGGTGAGATGGCTGGACTATAACGACACCTGGCTTGCAGCTGAATGGGGACACCCTTCAGATAATCTTGGCGCAATTTTAGCACTGGCTGATTATCAGTCCCGCCGCAATATGCGCGAAGGCAAACCTTCTCTGAGCATGAAAGAAGTTTTACAGGCTATGATCAAAGCCCATGAAATACAGGGTGTCATCGCACTGGAAAACAGTTTCAATCGCGTTGGCCTGGATCATGTCATGCTGGTGCGTATCGCTTCTACAGCTGTAGCCGCTCAAATGCTCGGCTGTCCCCGAACAGAAATTTTAAATGCAGTTTCTCACGCTTGGATTGACGGTTCTTCGCTGCGTACCTACCGGCATGCACCCAACACCGGTTCACGCAAATCCTGGGCGGCAGGTGATGCTTCCTCTCGCGGGCTGTTTCTGGCATTAATGGCAAAACGCGGTGAAATGGGCTACCCCACTGCCATAACAGCTCCCACATGGGGTTTTCAGGATGTATCTTTTAACAGCAATGAACTTCAATTCAAGCAGGGATATGGCACTTATGTAATGGAGAATATTCTTTTCAAGATTTCTTTCCCTGCTGAATTTCATGCACAAACTGCCGTTGAAGCAGCGATAAGTCTGCATCCACAGGTTAAAGATCGTCTGGCTATGATTGATAGAATTGTCGTTAAGACCCAGGAATCTGGTGACCGTATTATCAATAAAACAGGCCCTCTGGATAATCCTGCTGATCGTGATCACTGCCTGCAGTACATGATTGCT
Organism: uncultured Gammaproteobacteria bacterium; assembly: GCA_963836005.1. Classification (GTDB taxonomy): domain Bacteria; phylum Pseudomonadota; class Gammaproteobacteria; order GRL18; family GRL18; genus CAWIHS01. Next base: position 630,642 of record CAWIHS010000001.1, read on the forward strand.
GTGCCATTGATTAAAGGCTCACTGACTGCAGAAGACTACGAGGATCATGTCGCTGAAAACCCGCTCATTGATGAATTACGCAGTAAAATGGAAGTTTCTGAAAATGTACGTTTCACAGATGAGTATCTACAGGCGGATAAACGCGCAATAGGTAATTCCATTCAGGTATTTTTCAATGACGGTACTGCTACCGAGAATATAGTCGTAGATTACCCCGTTGGACACCGTCGTCGACGGGATGAAGGTATCCCTTTGCTGGAAGAAAAGTTTCAGCGCTATGTTCGTGGTCGCATCAGTCAGAAAAATTCAGATGAGATTGTTGCTATTTGTTCAGATCAGACGGCCTTTGAAAATAGCAGCGTCAATGACATAATGACTTTATTACAAATATAGGAGTTAAATCAGTGGATGTTATAACAGCAATGCAACAAAGAAAATCAGTACGAGCTTTTCTTGACAGAGATGTTGAAGATAAGACGATCGATGAGATACTCACCGCTGCCAGCCATGCACCTTCGGGCGTTAATACTCAGCCATGGCAGGTAGCAGTGCTAAGCGGTGATAAAAAACAGCAACTGCAACAACAGATTGAAGATGCATTTCGTGCTGGTGACAAAGGTAAAGCAGACTATTCCTATTACCCGGATGAATGGTTCGAACCTTATAAATCACGTCGCCGGGCCTGCGGCCTGCAGATGTATTCCACTTTAAAAATTGAACGCGAGAATACGCAGCGCCAGATGGATCAATGGGCAGCCAATTACCGCGCTTTTGATGCCCCGGTCATGCTGCTGTTTTTTTTGCATTCGGGCATGCAAACGGGCTCCTATCTCGACTACGGCATGTTTTTACAATCCCTTATGTTAGCTGCGTTAGATAAAGGATTAGCCACATGTCCGCAAGCGTCTCTGGCAGATTATCCGCATATTATTAAACCTGCCCTGAAATTTCCTGAAGAGAATATCTTACTCTGCGGCATGTCATTGGGATACGAAGATAAAAATGCACTTATAAATAGTTACCGCACACCGCGTGAACCCGTGAGTAGTTTTACGCACTATTACAAATAGCCTTATTCTCTGAAAACAGATAATAATGTACCCGCTTCATCGAATGACTCAATGAAGAAAGGTGTAACTTATAGCCGTGCGAAGATTAATAATTTAGCTTAACAGGCTTTGTTTAGTTCTGCATGATTGTCCACAAAATGTTTCAGCACCAATTTAAGCCTGATTTCGTGCTGTTGATTTCCATGCTCTCTGGCATGTTCAATATCCTCAAGGATAAAGCGCTTTATCATTGGCACTCCTTCTTCAGTATGTACTAAATAGGCTCCCAGTTCTGCAGCAATAATTTGAGGAATGTGATCATGCTCTGCAATCGCTTCAACTTCCTCTTCTGTCAACTCACATAAGCCGACACAATCTTCATATGATAACATTTTCGTGCACTCCACTGATCTGATAGATCTGAACAAATCCAGATCTCTCTAATTAAGAATAGATAATTTAGCAGTATATTTCAACCTAAATAGTTTCCATCCGTCATACAGCCATCCTGGCAATATGACGAAATGCAAAAGAAAAAGTGTGATTTTTCTTTTGCTGCATTTGCAATGATTTGTCATCATTAACAATGGCAGCACCTTCCTGTGCCACACGTAAAGTCACGGCTAAACAGGGCTCGCTTTATTCTGCCAGGCTAAGCCACGTATCAACCACTGTGTCTGGATTCAGGGAAATACTGCTTATTCCCTTATTAACTAACCATTTTGCCAAATCGGGATGATCAGATGGACCCTGACCACAGATTCCAACATATTTTCCTTCTGCCCTGCAAGCAGAAATTGCCATTTCAAGCATCGCCAGAACAGCTGGATCACGTTCATCAAATGCTTCCGCGACCAGGCCTGAATCACGATCCAGTCCCAGGGTTAGTTGTGTCATATCGTTGGATCCTATCGAGAAGCCATCAAAATAGGTCAAAAACTCAGAAGCAATTACAGCGTTGGACGGCAACTCACACATCATGATCAAACGTAATTTATTTTTACCGCGTTCAAGGCCATTTTCTTTTAAAATCTCAATAACTAATTTTGCTTCCTTTAAAGTACGCACAAATGGAATCATTAATTCTACATTGGTGAACCCCATCTGATCCCGAACATACCTCATCGCCTTACATTCAAGTTCAAAACAGGCTCGAAAATCTTCAGAAATGTAGCGGCCAGCGCCACGGAAACCGATCATAGGGTTTTCTTCTACTGGTTCAAAAAGTTTTCCGCCGATTAAATTTGCATATTCATTGGATTTAAAATCTGACATACGCACAATAACAGGCCTGGGCCAGAAAGCTGCCGCAAGTGTTGAAACACCTTCCTGAATCCGTTTGACGTAGAAATCAACGGGATCGCCGTAAGCTATGGTTTTTTCCTGAATATATTCCCGGATGTCCTCTGGCATACTGTCTGCCTGCAGCAAAGCTTTAGGATGAATGCCAATCATGTTATTGATAATAAATTCAAGGCGAGCCAGCCCAACACCATGATTAGGCAGCTGGGCAAAATCGAAAGCCCGGCTGGGATTACCGACATTCATCATTATTTTTACCGGAACTTCCGGCATGCTATCGAGAGATTGGCGACTATGCTCAAAATTCAGTTTACCTTTAAAAACGTAGCCATTCTCACCTTCAGCACAAGATACGGTCACGTCAGATCCATCTTTTACAGTCAACGTCGCATCACCACAGCCTACCACAGCAGGAATACCTAGTTCACGAGCAATAATCGCTGCATGACAGGTTCTCCCTCCCCGGTTGGTAACAATCGCTGAGGCTCGTTTCATGATAGGTTCCCAATCCGGATCCGTCATATCTGTGAGCAATACATCGCCGTTTTCAAAGCTGTCCATACCATCAATGCCTTGAAACAGTCGGACTCTTCCTGCACCAATACGATTGCCGACCGCACGCCCTTCAGCAATGATAGTACCTGTTTCTGTTAACTGATATTTTTCTATAACATGTTTCTGCTGGCTTTGCACCGTTTCTGGCCGTGCCTGTACGACATACAGTTTTCCATCCGTACCATCTTTTGCCCATTCAATATCCATTGGCCGTTGATAATGTTCTTCAATGCTAATGGCAATTTTGGCAAGTGACTCTACTTCCTGATCAGATAAACAGAATAAATGTTGCTCCTCAGCTGGAACCGCTGCTATCTCAACCAGCTGTCCCGAGTTATCTGAATAGTGCATTTTCTCTGCTTTACTGCCCAATGTCCGTTGTAAAATGGCTGGATTTCCCGCAGTTAACATGCCCTTATGCACATAAAATTCGTCCGGATTCACAGCCCCCTGAACCACCATCTCACCCAGGCCGTAACTCCCTGTAATAAAGACGACGTCACGGAAACCACTTTCAGTATCCAGAGTAAACATAACACCGCTGCAGGCAATATCAGAACGGATCATTTTTTGAATGCCGGCTGATAATGCAACATTCTCATGTTCATAACCCTGGTGAACGCGATAAGCGATAGCACGATCATTAAATAATGAGGCAAACACTTTACGTATAGCCATCTTTATATCATCAAGACCAGAGACATTCAGATAGGTTTCCTGTTGACCTGCAAACGACGCATCAGGCATATCTTCCGCCGTTGCAGAAGAACGTACGGCCCAACTCACATTCTGACCAAATTCATTTTCCAGCCCCTGGTAGGCCTTATTTATGGCTTTTTCAAAGTTCGCTGTAAACGGAACGGCCATAACCCATTGACGAATTTTTTTACCCGCATACTGTAATGCAGTAACATCCTCAATATCCAGTGTTGCTAATTGATCGGCTATCCGTTCTGCCAGACCTTCATGAGCAATAAATTCCTGAAAGGCTTCAGCCGTGGTCGCGAAGCCACCGGGAACTTTGACACCCAGAGTACCCAGATTTTGCAGCATTTCACCCAATGACGCATTTTTCCCGCCAACACGCGGAACATCTTCCATATTCAACTCTTGTAGTGAAACGACATACTTTTCCACACGACTTTCCTCATTTGGTTTATTTAGTGACGCTTATTTCGCAGCAGCTTTATGATATTTCCTGATGTTTCCTCGATAGAAGTATGGGTCATATCAAAAATTGTAAGACCTGCCTCTTTAAACATTGCTTCTGCAGCCCTGACTTCATGCCGACAGACTGACAGGGCAGCATAATCGCCTCCTGGAAGGCGCTTTTCACGAATGGCTTGAAGGATCTCAGGCTGGATCGTCAAGCCTATGAGTTTGCGTTTATGTTTCAGTAAATGGCCAGGTAAGTTTTCACCATGAAGTTCATTATCAGTCAGTGGATAATTACAGACTTTTAAGGAAAAATTCATGGCCAGATAAAGAGACGTGGGGGTTTTACCGCAACGAGACACACCAACAAGAATGATATCGCCCTGTTCATAATGCTCCTGTCCTAACCCATCATCATGCACCATGGCAAAATCAATGGCGTCAAGATTTTGCTGCTTTTGGTTAATACCTAATACATCATGAGTAATACCCAGGGTATGGGCAGATTCTACTGCCAGTGCATCCTCAAGGGGCTCAATAAAAGTATTGAAAAGATCAATGACACATGCCCCCGTTGATTCGATGATTTTCTGGTTTTCCAGATCAACGATGGTGCTGAAAACAATGATGGTATACCCACAACGCGTTTGCATATCTTTGATCTTTTCAGCCAGGATATGCGCTTTGTCGATATTATCGATAAAAGTATGTTGCTGGACGTGGTAATCAATCCCCTGAAACTGAGCGAGCAAGCTTTTCGCCATGGTTTCTACCGTCAGCCCAGTTCGATCAGAAGTAAAGAAAATCACACGTTTCATGGGAGTACTTATTCTTCCAAAGACATCAATGAACTGTGAAAAATGTCTGTAAGGAAAACAAACAGCAGCATTGATTCAATACAACTTTACGCTGAAGCACGTGAGTCACTGCGAATGCTTTCTGCTAACGTACCGAATATATAAAAAGACTCAACTCAGGTAAGCCGAGTCTTTTATTTTTGCATAAAACCAGATCAGTTTAGGTATTTTCCCGGTTCTTTATCAAATCCTCGACAACGGAAGGATCTGCCAGTGTCGAGGTATCACCCAAGCCATCAATTTCATTGGCAGCAATCTTGCGCAGAATACGGCGCATGATTTTGCCCGAGCGTGTTTTAGGCAGTCCTGGTGCCCATTGAATGATATTTATTTTTGCAATAGGACCAATTTCCGTACGGACCTGTTTCACTAACTCCGTTTTCAATTCATCCGTACCAATTTCGCCATCCATCAAGGTTACATAGGCATAAATGCCCTGCCCTGTGAGGTCATGCGGGTAGCCAACCACAGCAGCTTCAGCGACTTTTTCATGCAGCCCCAGACCTGCTTCAATCTCAGCAGTGCCCAGACGGTGACCTGATACGTTCAGCACATCATCTACACGTCCGGTAATCCAGTAGTCACCATCCTCATCACGACGTGCACCATCGCCAGTGAAATAATATCCGTTGAACATAGAAAAATAGGTTTCATAAAAACGTTTGTGATCACCAAATACCGTGCGTATCATTGAAGGCCAGGGACGATCTATTGCCAGATTACCTGCAGCAGGGTTACCTTCTATTTCATTTCCTTCATCATCCAGCAGCAGGGGTTTAACGCCAAAGAATGGAGCAATTGCTGAGCCTGGTTTAAGGGTATGCACTCCCGGTAATGGCGTAATCATATGCGCACCTGTTTCAGTCTGCCACCAGGTATCAACGATAGGGCATTTACCGTTACCAACTACATTATGGTACCATTCCCAGGCTTCAGGATTAATGGGTTCACCTACAGTTCCCAGCACACGTAATGTTTCGCGTGATGTTTTTTCAACGGGTTCATTACCTGCCCCCATTAGTGAACGTATGGCCGTAGGAGCAGTATAGAAAATATTCACCTTATGCTTGTCTACCACCTGCCAGAAACGCGATATATCCGGATAGGTCGGTATACCCTCGAACATTAGTGTAGTCGCTCCGTTCGCCAGCGGGCCATAAACAATATAGGTATGTCCTGTTACCCATCCTACGTCTGCCGTACACCAGTAGATATCTCCGTCTTTATAATCAAAAACCGTTTCATGTGTCATCGCCGCCTGCAGCAGATAACCGCCTGTTGAATGTAAAACACCCTTTGGCTTTCCGGTTGAACCTGAAGTGTAGAGGATAAACAAGGGATCTTCTGAATCCATTTCTTCTGCTGGACAATCAGGGCTGGCAGCAGCGACGGCCTCGTCATACCAGACGTCACGTTCATCATTCCATACCACCGGCTCACCACCACGTCTGACGACAATACAGGTATGTACGTTGGGACAACTTTCCAGTGCTTTGTCTGCATTAGTCTTCAATGGTATTTTACGGCCGCCGCGCATAGACTGGTCAGAAGTAATAACAACTTTGCAATCTGAATCCTGGATACGGCTAGCCAGAGCATCAGGAGAAAATCCGCCGAAAACAATAGAATGAATTGCACCGATGCGTGTACAGGCGAGCATTGCAACGGCAGCTTCAGGGATCATGGGCAAATAAAGCGATACCCGATCACCCTTATTAACACCGCGGGCTTTCAATACATTGGCAAACCTGGAAACTTCCTCATGTAACTCACGGTAGGTAAATTTACGATCTTCATTAGGATCATCCCCCTCCCAGATAATAGCAACCTGATCACCCCGTGTTTCCAGATGACGATCCAGACAGTTATAAGAAACATTAAGTTTTGCATTCTTAAACCAGTTGATATGTAAGTCTTGCTGATCAAAACTCCAGTCTGATACTTTATCCCAGGGTTTGAACCAGGTGATGTATTTCTCAGCCTGTTCAGCCCAGAACCCATCTGGATCATCAATAGATCGTTGATACATTTCTTTATATTGCTGAGCGTTAACATTTGCTGTTGCTGCAAACTCAGCGGGCACCGGATAAGATGCGGACATGTTCACTTCCTCCTGGGTATTTTAAGTCCCTGTATTTTAATAGATACAGGAATGATTGATTTCTTTTTGCCTGAAGCAGCAAGGTAAAAATTATTTACTCACTGATGCTCAAACCAGAATATAGTTTTTCTTTTATTGTAAGAATATATACATATTCAGTAATAAAGGAAAGCCTATTGGCGATAGTATTAAAAATTATATCATTAAGTATTTGTTTAGCTAATAATTATTACCGATAAGTTGTTGCTGAAATTTATTTTCCTACACCTGCAGTTTTATGTTTTTATCCTGATGCTGTTGCATAATTCGAAAATCACCGCATAAAATATATAAATTTATGCTCTATGATGAATATTAACATGTTTATCTTTTATGATGTATAAAACGCAGACAGTCTGCAGAGAGCATTTTATCTGGAAACATCTGCCTGTATTTTCAGCGATAAGAAAGAATGATATCAATGCTTGACATCTGAGGGGAAAAAAATTATATTCTTTATTGTGCAGCGCAACAATAGAGACTCTGTTTAAATTATAGTCCCTGCGAACCACTGTATTTTATTTTTATTAATTTACCAAGAAGAGAAATATACTATGTCTACTGATAACCCATTTGATTTTACAAAAATTTTTCAACAATATGATCCTAATGAAGTGGCAAAAAAAATACAGAATGCTTTCAAGATCGATTTTGAAGCCATCAAGTCAGCCCAGGACAAAAACATGGAATTGTTGATCAAAACCAATCAGGCGATTGCCGATAGTTCACAGGAATTACTCAAACGCCAGGCTGAAATGCTGCAGCAAGCTGTGACTGAGGCCACTGAGGCAGCCAGAACATTAGCAAGTTCCAAATCTCCTCAGGAAGTTGCTGCTCAACAAGCTGAGTTGCTTCAGGCAGCCTATGAGAAAGCACTGGCTAATTCTACTGAAATCAGTGAAATGGCACAGAAAACTCAGGAAGAAATCAGCGATAAATTTAACCAGCGCATTGCTGAGAGTCTGGCAGAGTTTAAAGATACTATCGCCAAGATTGTCTAATGTAAATTTTCCTGGATAGTGCCATTAGTGATCTTTTACCTGAACAAAAGGCCTGATTAACTCAGCTACTACCAGAGCAATTGTTAAAGATACAGAAGCAAGTGAATAACCTGAATATCTCCCAGAAGCCTTTCTGTGCGATGCATTTAAAACTGCAATTTAGCCCCTGCAGCTATGCGAGCTGATCCAGTCAAGTCGGTCAGGTTTCTGGTCTCTGTATCTTCTTTCAGGCACAGATTGTTAATTATTAGATTTCTTCTATTATTAAGTAACATCTATGCAAACCGTCAACAAACTGCATATCAACGGAGGAAAGTATGTTTGATACCAAACAAACAGACATTAACGCATTAGGCTTTGCTTCTACGGCTGAAGAAATTCAAAAAAATTTCAAACAGGTAGAAGAGCTCATGAAAGCATTTTCCAGCAATCATCAGTCAATGGATCTGGATCCTTTTAACTTAACTGAAGCCTATTCACAATGGTTTTCTGCTTTATCAAAAAATCCAGCTCAAGTCATGCAGGCAGGCATGGATTTCTGGCAAAAATCCATGCAGTTGTCTCAACAGGTCTTATCAGCACATACTATTAATCAGGCACAGAAAAACCCAGATCCGGTCATCACTGAAGAAAAAGGTGACCGTCGATTTTCTCATGAGGACTGGTCAGAAAAACCTGCATTTTACGCTATTAAGCAATCTTATCTGATAATCTCAGACTGGATGCGCAATCTGGTAACCGATATAGAAGGCCTGGACGATCATACGGCCAAAAAAGTTAAATTCTTTACTGAACGTTATCTTGATGCCATGTCCCCGACAAATTTTGCCGCCACAAATCCGGCCGTGTTAGAGAAAATAGTTGAAACTAAAGGTGCCAACCTTTTACATGGTCTGAAAAATATGCTGCAGGATCTGGAAGAAGGTGAAGGTCAGTTAAAAATCCGCATGACTGACACATCAGCATTTACTCTGGGAGAAAACGTTGCCAGTACAGCGGGCAAAATTATCTTTCAAAACCGTATGTTTCAATTAATTCAATACTCTCCCTCAACAGACACTGTTCTAAAACGTCCTTTACTGATTATTCCGCCCTGGATCAATAAGTATTACATCATGGATTTGCAGCCTAAAAACTCCATGCTCAAATGGATGGTTGATCAGGGCCACACGGTGTTTGTCGTATCCTGGGTCAACCCGGATGAAACCTATCGAGACGTTGGCTTTGAGGATTATGTAAACGAAGGCCTGATGACTGCTGTAGATGCTGTAGAACAGGCAACCGGTGAAAATGAAATCAATGCTATAGGTTATTGTATTGGCGGAACCTTGCTTTCAACGGCTTTGGCCTATATGAAATCGATTGGCGATGAACGTATCAAAAGCGCAACTTTTTTTACGACGATGATAGATTTTGCAAAACCTGGAGATTTGGGCGTTTTTATTGACGAGGTTCAAATTAGCGGACTTGAAAAGATGATGGATCAGGACAACTGCCTGGAAGGCGCAAAAATGTCTGGTGCTTTCAACTTACTGCGTGCAAATGATCTGATCTGGTCATTCTATGTGAATAATTATCTGTTGGGTAATGATCCTCGCCCGTTTGATTTATTGTACTGGAATTCAGATTCTACCCGTATGACTCCTACCATGCATTCCTGGTATTTACGCAATATGTATCTGAATAACAATCTGAGCAAGCCAAATGGCTTGAGTATCAATGACACGCCTGTTGATCTTTCTAATATTGATATTCCAGTATGTTTTGTCTCAACCGCTGAGGATCATATCGCTCCCTGGCTGGCCACCTATGCAGGCGCAAGACTGTTTTCAGGTGATGTTCATTTCATTCTGGGAGGTTCTGGACATATCGCGGGTATTATTAATCCTCCGGCAGCTAATAAGTATGGTTACAGATATACTGATGAACTTTCTGATAATCCGCAGGCCTGGGCAGATCAGGCAGAAGTTCATGAGGGTTCATGGTGGCCAAACTGGAATGCCTGGATCCGGCCACTGTCCAATAATGAAACAGTGCCAGCCAGAAAACCTGGTGAAGGTGGTTTAGACATAATCGAAGATGCCCCTGGCACTTACGTTAAGTGTAAAAACGATGTTCCAGTGCCTGTACTCGAGTTCACCAGGCTCAATCCTGCAAGGAAACCCAAAACCGCTGAAATATCCAGTCCGGAAAAAAGTAGTAACAGGACGGAAATAAAACAGAAAGTCGTTTCCAGCAAAAAAGCAGAAAAACAAGAGGCGGATGATTTGACCCAGTTAAAAGGCATTGGCCCAAAACTTTCTGAGTCGTTAAACGCTGCGGGATTGTTCACTTATGCCCAGCTGGCAGAATTATCTCCTGAAGCCATCAGTGAGAAAATTACCACAGTGAATGTACGCAATAAATACCTTGATACAAGCACATGGCCCAAACAGGCTGTTGCATTGTTAAAGAAGAAGTAGTAACGGCCTAAACCTGAGCGGTCAGTTTCTGAAACTGACCGTTTAGATAAAATAGCTACTGCTCATACGTAGGTACTTTAGGAGAATCGGGTATTTTGCTTAACAACTAACCTATGAGCTACTGCTAGTAAATTACCGGGCGCTTTCTATGATAAGTGCCGAAAATATTCTGAAATAGCAGAGCTAGTCACGTTCCACGGCCATGGCAATTCCCATACCACCACCAATACACAAGGTTGCTAAACCTTTTTTTGCATCCCGACGTTTCATTTCATGCAATAAACTGACTAAAACGCGAGCACCGGAAGCGCCAATAGGGTGACCTAAGGCAATAGCCCCGCCATTAACATTAATCATGTCACTATCCCAGCCCATATCTTTATTCACGGACATAGCCTGGGCTGCGAAAGCTTCATTGGCTTCAACCAGATCAATATCTGCTACCTTCCAGCCTGCTTTTGCAAGACATTTTTGGCTGGCCGAGATTGGTCCGGTACCCATAATTTTAGGATCGACCCCTGTTGCAGCAGAGGCAACTATACGCGCCATAGGTTCCAGTCCAAGTTTTTTGGCTGTTGCTGCTGAAGTAACAATGACTGCCGCTGCGCCATCATTTATGCCGGAAGCATTACCCGCCGTCACCGTGCCATCTTTAGAAAACGCAGGGCGTAATTTTGCTAAACTTTCTGCAGTAGTACCGTGACGAGGAAACTCATCTTCAGCAAAAATAACAGGGTCTTTTTTACGTTGTGGTATCTCTACAGGAATAATTTCATCTTCAAAGCGCCCGGCTTTTTGTGCCGCTTCTGCTTTTTGCTGAGAACCGGCCGCAAACTCATCCTGAGATTCCCGGCTAAAACAATATTTAGTGGCAATATTTTCTGCTGTTGTTCCCATATGATAATCATTGAAAGCATCCCACAAACCATCAGTGATCATGGTGTCTTTCAATTTCCAGTCCATCATTTTCTGACCATTACGGGAATTGGGCAGTACATGTGAAGAGGCACTCATATTTTCCTGACCTCCAGCGACAACAATGTCCGCATCACCGCAGGCAATGGCCTGGAAAGCAAGTTGCACTGCCTTAAGCCCACTGCCGCACACCTTGTTGATAGTCATGGCGGGAACTGATTCAGGAAGTCCAGCCCCGATCGCCGCCTGACGTGCTGGGTTTTGCCCCTGACCTGCTGTCAGTACCTGGCCGAGAATGACCTCATCGATGCTGGCGGGATCAATGCCTGTTTGTTTGACCAGGTCTGCAATAACTTTTGCGCCTAGTGTTGATGCAGGTACGGAAGCCAGACTCCCTCCAAAACTCCCTACTGCGGTACGTCCGGCAGCAACAATGACAATGTCTGTGTTCATGATTTCTCCATTTATAGTCAGTTTAGATTAGGTTGGTTCTTAAGCAAAAAATGTGCATGTTGAAGCGGATATCTGTGCAAGACTGAGCACGTAGAAGGAATGCTATGCCTTTCACAAAAACATGATTATCCTTTAGTGCAATACGAATAATTAAATACTAGCCTGGATTTAATTAATAGTATTAATTGTAACAATTAATACTAATTCTGGCAGGCTTATAATTTATAACAGCTGAGGCAAAAACAACAGCTATTAATTTTTGAATGGTTGGAGGCTTTTTCTATTTAGTTCCCATCCATAAATAGCCATCCTGGCTATATTATGGAACGCCAAATAAAAAGTGTGATTTTTATTTTGCTGCATTTTCAATGACTTGTCATCATTAAAAAATGCTGGCACATCCCTGTGCCACAAGTGTCCATCCAAAAATGGATGGACACTGTTTAAACCTTTTCTAGCCTCTTCAGCCAGACATCCAGGCCTTGTGCATTCAGATTACAGTCTGTCTGCAGCAGCTTTTTACATATCTGAGCAGGAAGTTTACAGCGTCTCGAATACAGTTCGCCCAACAGCCATTGCATAATCTTTTGCTCTAATCTTGCTACTCGACCCTGAGGATTATTTTTTTCATTTTCTGCCATGGCCACAAAAGCATGAATGGACTTGTGCAATTGTTTGATTATATCTTCATTGATTGTAATTGAACCAAAATGGGTCAGATACATAAATTTCGGGTCAAATGATAATAGTCGATCTATACTTTTGAGCATAGCATCAGGATCAAAATGTACCGGAGTGGTAGTTGCAAAGATAAATCGGCCGTCAACTGATGTAAATTGCGGATAAGAAAGCCCAAAGGTATCCCCCGTAAAGATCCCCTGGCTTAATCGATCATAGATACAGAAATGGTGTAAGGCATGACCTGGGGTATCAATAAAATGCAACATTCTGCCGTTAAAATCAAGTCTGAAATCATCATCAGCCACAATCACTCGCGCTTCTGGAACAGGAGTTAATGTACCATAAAGCGTCTGAAATTTTTTCTCACCGTATACGGCCAATGTGCCCGCTTCGAGTTTTTCAGGACTGATCATATGAGCTGCCCCGCGAGGATGTATAACCAGTTGAGCATTAGCACACTGTTCAATCAATTTCCCGGCGCCTCCGGCATGATCAAGATGGATGTGCGTGGGGATAACATAACTCACATCGTCAGCAGAAAAACCCAGTTCGTTCAGGGCAGACAGTATGTATGCAACACTATGTGCAGTGCCCGTTTCGATGATACTGACCTTGTCTTTCTGGATGAGTAAATAAACTGCTGCAACTCCGCGCTGCACATAACGGGCATCAACTACGTTAATGTTATGAGGAAGGTGGATGATATCGTTGTCCATGAAATTCTGTCCCTGCGGTAAATCCGCAGATTGTATACTTCGGCAGGCTTTAGTTAGAATAAAAAAGGCACCCGAAGGTGCCAATAAGGGAAGAGTAACAATTTCAATTTTTTATTATCAATAATTAACAGCTGCTTTAATTTAACCGTGTTGAGGCTGATCATAACAGCTAAACTTATGCACTAATAAACAGACCGCCATTTACAGGTATGTTTGCACCGGTTGTATAGGTGTTCTTTTCATCAGCCAGCCATAACACAGCAGAAGCAATTTCTGCAGGTTGTGCCATACGCCCCATAGGAATAGCGCTAACGATTGCATCCAGCACCTTTTCAGGCATTGCCTGCGTCATAGCGGTAGAGACATACCCGGGAGAAACAGTATTAACAGTCACGCCTTTACGGGCACCTTCATAAGCAGCTGACATAGTGAAGCCATGAAGGCCTGCTTTAGCCGCTGAATAATTCGGTTGACCAAATTGGCCACGCTGACCATTAACAGAAGAGATATTGATAATTCGCCCATAACCACGTTCGGTCATGCCGGCTAATACAGGTTTAGTAACATTGAAGGCACTGTTAAGGTTGGTATCAATAACCGCTCGCCACTGATCGACCGTCATTTTTTTAATCGTAGCGTCCTGTGTTATACCTGCGCAGTTAACAAGCACATCAATGGGACCAACTGTACTTTCAATGTCAGCAATTACAGCCTGTGTGGCATCAAAATCAGTCACATCCATTGCAGCCAGCTCAACATCATAACCAGCAGCTTTCATGTCTGCCTGCCATTTCTCTGCACTTTCCTTATTTGCCGAGTAGTAACCCGCAACCACCTTGCAGCCGGTATCAGTCAATTGTCTGCAAATTTCTTCACCAATACCGCCGTTTCCGCCGGTTACCAATGCAACATTATTCTTTCCCATAATCAATACTCTCCTTTGGTTTTAAAAAAATGTACCTACTTGATAGTAGATTGTACTGCTTTTTCTACAGCTTCAGTGGTTTGCCTTACTGATGCCGCAGCTTGTTCTATATTATTTTTTGTTAACTGCATGGTTTCTTCAGTCAGTTCACGAACCTTAGGTTTGACGGCTCTTTCAACATTTTCAGTGGTTTGTTTTACGGATGCTGCAGTAAGCTCCAAATTGCTCTTTGCTAACTGCATGGTTTCTTCAGCCAGAGTTCTATAGGCCTCCTGACTTGAAATCATCACTGCCATGTTTTTTTTCCAGTTGCCGAGAGCTGATGCTACGGAATCCTGGAAAATTTCATTTTGTAACTTAAAATAACTTTGTGGGTCTTTAGCCGCTGCCAGTTTTTCAACGTTGCTTTTGGTATTAACCTGATAATCAGCGTACATCTCTTTTTGTTGACCATAAAAAGAGCTCGCGGTTTTAAGGTTTAATTCTCCGAATTGCATGAGCGTAGCAAGACTGTCATGCGCGACTTTTGTATTTAAATCAATCCACTGTTGCATAATATTTTCCTCTTCATCAGTTATTGTGCGTTGCAGCAATGCTGCATTGCACAAATATATAACTGCAAATATTAAATGTCAAGTGATTGATAGATTAATTTACAAAAAAACCAGCAAAAATCTTGCCGTCACTATAAAACCTCATACTCGCCTGAAAATAATATCAATATTATAAGCGCATTAAAGCCTTTATATGTGCTGTTGCACTGCGTCCCAGTGCGGACATCACATAGCCCCCCTCCAGAGCTGAAACGATGCGCCCCTGCGCATGTTTATCTGCAAGTTTGCAAAGCTCGGTTGTGACCCAGGCATAGTCACTCTCTAACAGTTCCAGGCCCGCCATATCATCTTCAATGTGGGCATCAAAACCTGCCGAGATAAAAATAAGTTCAGGTGAAAAATTATCCAGCTCGGGCAGCCAGTATTCTGTTACAGCTTTTCTGAATTCCAGACTTTTTGCCCCTGCTTTCAGAGGAACATTGACTACCTGTCCTGATCTGGACTCTCCTGCATTTTCCGGATAAAGAGGGTGCTGATAAATAGAACAATATAGTATTTGCGGATTTTCACCAACGATATCTTCCGAACCATTACCATGATGCACATCGAAATCAACAATAGCGACACGAGAAAGTCCGTGCTGCCTGGTCGCATAGAGCGCACCAATGGCGATATTGTTAAAGAAACAGAATCCCATCCCCTGATCATGTTCCGCGTGATGTCCGGGTGGACGAATATTACAGAAAACATGCCGTTTTGCACCGGACATTACAATATCAGTTGCCTTGATTACAGCACCGGCTGCACGCAGCGCTGCCTGCAGGGTATATTTCCCCATCCAGGTATCTGGATCAACATGGTATAAGCCTTCCGAGGGGGAATGGGTGAAAAGTGAATCTACATAAGTTTTATCGTGCGCTAACTCAAGCTCGGATCGCTTAGCCAGAGGAGCCTCGATATATTCCAGAAAATCAGCCAATCCGGAAGAAATAAGATGATCATCAATGCTCTGCAGACGCGAAGGGCATTCAGGATGACCTTCATTCATCTCATGTTTCAAGCAGTCGGGGTGACTTATGATGGCTACATTCACTGGGTGCACTCGCGGAACAGACTATTTCGTTATTTATCTTTCTTACTGGCATCAGGATTAGGTGTAAAACCAGACGAGCGAAGAAAACTATCCTGCATCTCCTGCCATATATCGACATTTTTCTTAGTTAAACTAGCCCAAAAATCGAGGGTATTGTAGTCCAGGAAGTTATCCAGGTTCTTTTGCATCTGCTCTTGCTGATCCTGAAAAAATTGCAGGTTTTTATCCATAAAATACATGAAACCTTCCCGCGAATTTTCACCATAATAGCGAATAAAGTTCTCCAGATTCTCGGTTGAAAAAAGCGGTTCCTGATTGGCTTCCTGTTCATATATAATCTGCAGCAGAATACTGCGGGTAATATCTTCTTCGGTCTGACTATCAATTACTTTTACTGGGATTCCCTGTTCAATCATCTGTCTTACCTGGACAAGTTTTATGTAGCAACTTTCACCGGTATCATACAGGCGTCTGTTGGGGTACTTCTTTATTAAACGAACCTCAGAATCCATATTATTTCTCTACTATTCACTATACTAAAAGGAAATCAAAGGAAATCAAACAAAATCCTAAATTTTTCGTAACTATTCAGCGTATCTATAAGATCGTGCTCGATATCAGGCATTTATTCCAGAAGACGCCGTAAATACATCCCTGTAGGCTTGAATGTGGCATCCATGCCACATACACTTCTTCCATAAATACCTGATATCAAGCACTTAGTGAGTTATTCCAAATACGCTTCTAAGTTACAAAAATATAAGTCTTTGAATTTTATATGTTTGTAACTTTTTGATGGTTAGCCTTCCTGCGGCTTGATTTGCTGAGTAGTTACAATTTTTCGATGGTTACTAAAATATGTTAGTCTATAAAACCAGATAATGATATCAAACTGACCTTGAAGGCATGATCTAAATGGCTGCATTTCAGATTGAGCTCAATTGAGACTACCAAAGATACAACACAGCAGAACTTAAACTATCCACTATACCTTAATTCTAAACACTATTACAAACCATGGCTGATAACCCATCATCACATCAAAATCGGGACAAATGGCGGCATCTCTGTTTTAAAATACAGCAGGATCAAGCACGGCCTGACAATTTTGAGCAGCACAACTGGCTTGAAGACGTCGATGCCTGGTGGAAAACACAACCCGGGACCGTAGCTGAATCAGTTGATTCACTGTATCGTAAGTTGTTTTTCAGTAGCCGCTTTTTTACTGGCTTTGCCGAACCATTTGAAGCTTCTAAGGATAAAGACGATGCAGCCACTGTATTAGTTAATTATCTGCAGATCTATCTTGAAAGCATGCAACTGAATAAAGACATAATCACTGAAACAAACGAAATTTTTAAAGGTTTCTGGGCATTGCCATTTGATGTCTGGCAACAACAAATGAGCTTTCTAAAGGGTTTTCCTGAAAGTTTCTTTGACTTCGCAGAACATGAACTGGAAAATGATCATGGCAATACCGAACTGAGCAGCGCCTATCAGCGTTATTTGCAGGCACTTCAAAATTACCAATCAGCCTATCTATCTATGAGCATGGATGCTGCAACTGTTCTGATGCAGCAATTACAGAATCAAAACAGTAAACACTTCAGTCCAGAAAAAATCTGCACCACCTGGATTGAACTGTTTGAAAAACACTATGCCGATTTCGTCACTAAGGATGAATATTCACACTTATTTGCTGAAATTATTAATAGCTGGATGTTACTCATCCAACAAACAAAAAGGTTTATAACGCCCTGGTTGATTGCAATGAATATGCCGAACAAAAATGATATTGATGCGCTCAAAGCGAGACAGAAAGAGTTGCTTGAAGAAAATTTTTTTCTGAAAAAACAGCTTACAACTTCTGCCTATAAAGACTGATGATTCATGCCGAATAAAATCATTTTTGATGAGTTAAAGAATTTTAACCATAAACTGCTATGCGTACTTGAAGGATTGCGCGGCCATGAAAAGGCTCATGAAACAGAACATTCACCCAGAGAACTGATCTTTCGGGATAACAAACTGAGCCTGTATCATTACCTGTCATCATCTCCAGAAAGCCCTGACATTACTCCCGTACTCATAGTCTATGCCCTTGTTAACCGCCCCACCATTCTTGATTTGCAGAAAAATCGTTCAGCCATAGCCAAAATGCTCGAGCACGGCCTTGAGGTCTATCTTGTTGACTGGGGTTATCCCGATAGAGGTGATAGTGATTGTGATCTGGATGACTATATTAACAGGCAATTGAATCGCTGTGTGGAAGCCGTTTGCAAAGCCAGATCTGTTGACAGTATCAATATCCTGGGGATCTGCCAGGGAGGGACTTTGAGCCTTTGCTATAGCGCCCTGTATCCCGCACGGGTAAAAAATTTGGTGCTCATGGTGACGCCGGTTGATTTTCAAACCGAAAATGACACACTCAGCCATTGGGTAAGGCATATTGATATTGATTTAATGGTCGACACACTGGGAAATATTCCCGGCAGCATGCTAAGCAACACTCTAATCGCACTCAAGCCTTATAAATTACAACTGCAAAAATACCTGAATTTGATTGATTCCATTGATCAGTTTGAGAACACCCAGAAAAGAATTTCCAGCTTCATCACCATGGAGGAATGGATTTTTGATAGTCCCGATCAGGCAGGTGAGATGTTCAGAGAATATATTATATCCTGTTATCAGCAGAATCTTTTAATCAAGGGAGAACTGACCATCGCTGACAGACGCATTGATTTGAATAAGTTAAACATACCGGTTTTAAACATCTATGCCAGGCAGGATCACATTGTTCCGCCAGAAGCATCAAGGGCACTAAAAAAACTGCTGAGCAGCGCTGATTACCAGGAAGTTCCTGTCCCTGGGGGACATATTGGTCTGTTTGTCAGAAAAAAATCTCTGAACGTTATTTTCCCCGCTATCTGTGAATGGTTTCAGGAAAGGGATTAAATAGTCTTATTGTTGCTCCAGACAAAACAGCAACAGCAATAGAAACAGTGAAATCACCGGTGGGTTAGAACAGTAAATGACCTCGCCTGATCAGCCACTATGACAACACAGATTTGAGCGTCGGAGAATTCTTTTCATCCATTTTCCCGATTTCTGCAAAAAATAGTTCCGCGGTGGCTAAAGCATCACTCAATGCATTATGAGCGTTGTATCTGGGAAGGTAATATCTTTCACGCAATGTAAACAGGCGCAGCTCGGATGGGTCATACGCTACAGTTTGCCTATCTAACCGACGCTTAGCCAGCATCAGCGTATCAATAATGGGGAAAACAGGGGCCATGCCGTACATCTGTTTACAGGCGGCTTCGAGAAAACTTTTTTCAATACGCGAAAAATGTACCAGCATGACCTTCCCGGCAAGAGCGTTTAACAAATTTTCCACCACTGCCTCGCGCGTATCGCCCTGAGATTTGGCATCATCCGTGATTTGATGTATGACTACATTTTTCTCCTCTAACAGTCCCCTAGTCTGTATCACTTTATGGCAGGCACTGGCAAGCTGGATTTCATTATTTTCTATAGCGATATAGCCTATACTCAGTATCTGATCTTTTTTTGAGCTGAGACCTGTGGTTTCAAAATCTACGGCAAGAATCGGAATGTTTTCTATTTTTTCTTCTATATCAGGGAAAGGCACCGACAGGAATTCTTTAAGCACACCCTCGGGGGCTTTTCGCAATAGACGTTTACGCTTTGCTTCATAACCAAATAAAAAATCCAACATTGTTTATTCCCCCAGGATCGATTCAATGGCTTCTTTCCAGGCTGGTTTGCATGGTTTGAATGACTTTGAAGGCATCTTTAAGGTGCTCCCTTTCCAGCCTGGAAATCTCAATGGGCGACATGAAATTATCAGCTTTCAAACCATTCTGGATTTTTTGCGCCTGATGTTTTATACGTAATGTACTGATAAATACTAGTGCATCAAGTAAATTAGCAGCCCCTTCTTTACTCAGCGATGGAGTTCCAGCAGCCTGCTTGAGACGTTCGACGGTGTTTACTGCGCTAATACCTTCTGACAGTGCATAAATTCGTGCCAGATCAACAATAGGTGCAATGCCGTTGTGTTTTAAATCCAGTGTATCTTTGTGGATACCATCCTGCACCAGAACGAAATCCCTGAAAAAGCCTAAAGGCGGGCGTAAATTCAGGGCATTGCCTATTAGGTGAGCGATGAATAGCGTACTTTTCTGAGTCTGCTCAAGCATAGTGTTCCGGATCTTATCCAGCAGGCTCCTGTCGCCATAAATCGTTCTCAGATCGAAGAAAATACTTGAGTACATAAGTGCTTTGGGTTGTGGTGTATTAATCCATTTATTAAAATATCCCTCCCATACACTTGCAGTTTGCCGCCATTCGGGGTTTATCGCCATCACATTCCCCGGGCAATATACAAAACCGCATTCATTGAGACCGTCACAGACATATTTTGCCAATGCTTCAAACCAGGGTTTATCTTTTTCAGCAAGTTCATCTGAGATGATCAGCCCGTTATCCTGGTCAGTATGTGAGGTTTGTTCCCTGCGGGCCTGCGAACCCGCCGCAATCCAGGCATAAGGGACTGGCGACGGTCCGAGCTTTTCTTCGGCCATAGTTATGAGTCGACGAGTAACTGCTGAAGTTATAGAGGTTACCCCCTTCCCGACATGTTCTGAGGTAGCACCCATTCTGACCAGTTGTAAATGCAGCTGTGGTATGGTCTGACTATATTCTTTTAGTGCTTTAATTGAATCAGCTTTGCGAATGGCGCTGGTCAAATATGCAGAGTTCCGCCCTTCCTGTCGTATCAGATCCGTTACGGTTATGATACCGCTCAATTGGTCATTATCAATAATGGGCAAGTGATGAATATGTTTTCTCGTCATCATCATAAGTGCATCGTAGGCACTTTCATCACTGTTCACAGAGAACATATTTTTAGTCATGATACTATCAACCGGAGATTCCGGTGATAGCCTGGCTGCAATGCAGCGTTTTGTAATATCCCTGTCAGTAATAATTCCAACAGCCCTGTCATTTTCAGTGATGAGTAAGGAAGATATGCTATTTTCTGCCATGAGTTTGGCAGCATCATAAATGCTTGCTTCAACAGCTACCGACTTCACGGGAGAATGCATCAGGGCTTTTGTACTTGTGTGCATCAATGGAGAAGTCATTGCAGCTTCATCCATCATGTCACTCACCGCATCTTTCAGTCGTTGTGAAGCTGTTTTCTGTATAAAAGCTGACACGCTAGGAAAATCCCGCACAATGTTAAACAAGGTGTCACAGGGTATCGTATAGATCAGTGTATCTTCTTCAACATCTATGACAAACTTTTCCTCTTCGCGGTCAATACAGAAAATAGTGCAAATATCTCCATCGCTCAGTTTTCCCAGTAATTTACCTTTTGTTGACTGGATTGCTATGGCTCCTTTTCGAATGACATATAACCTGTTCTGAGTTACGTTCCTGGGCGGTAAAGGCATACCCCGCCGTATATAGCGAATCGAAGTTTCATGTGTCAGTTGTTTGACCAGTGTCGAAGGCAGGCGATCAAACGGTGGAATGCTTGCCAGAAAATCACGTATTTCTTTCAGTTCAATATCCATTGTTTTACTTATTTTTAGAAAATAATCTTTATCGGGTTTTGGTGATTTACAGCAGCCGTGGCTGTAGAGCCAAACATTACCAGAAGTTGGGCAGGTATGATAACCTAATGGGTAACTATTTTGGTAACGACTCAGCGTATATCCAGGATCATGCTTAATATCAGATATTTATTAATCCACGTGGATGTGGGACGTGCATTTACTAATCCCTGCGTCTATTAATCGAAGCAGTTCTCATAACTTGCAAACCATAAGAGAAAGGCTCCAGAAAAGGAGCCTTTTCTGCTGACATTAATGAACGCTTAAATCATTAATGCCCGCCAACCGCGGCACTCGAACCCGCAGGAACACGAATATCTTCGATCATGTGCTGGATATGCTCCGGAGGACGTTCAGACGTCAAACGGGACACCAGAAACGCAACACTGAAGTTCACAATGGCGCCCACTGAACCAAACGCCTTGGGATCAATGCCGAAGAACCAGTTCCTCTCCATGCCGCCCATGAATGACGTCCCCTTGATAAACATGATCCCTTCATGCTGGAAGATATACAGCAGGGTCACACCGATACCCGCCAGCATACCCGCAACAGCGGCCTTGCTGCCGATCCGCTTGGAGAAAATACCCATCATCAACGCCGGGAATATCGAGGATGCCGCCAGACCGAAGGCCAGGGCCACGGTCCCTGCGGCAAATCCCGGCGGATTTAAACCGAGATAGCCCGCGAGTAAGATGGACAGGGTCATCGTAATACGACCCGCCAGCAACTCCGATTTCTCCGATATCGTCGGCACCAGCACCCCTTTCATCAGGTCATGCGAGATCGAAGAGGATATCGCCAGTAACAGACCTGCCGCCGTTGACAGCGCCGCTGCCAGTCCTCCAGCCGCCACCAGGGCAATCACCCAGTTAGGCAGGTTGGCTATCTCAGGGTTGGCCAGTACCATAATGTCACGGTCAACTTTGACCATTTCATTGCTCGTACTATCCGCCACGTAGCTAATTTTGCCGTCGCCGTTTTTATCTTCAAACTTCAGCAGTCCGGTCTTTTCCCAGTTCTTGAACCACTCAGGACGATCCGCATAGGTCAGACTTTCTCCTGAGGCCGAAGGCTGAATGGTTTCCATCAGGTTCAGACGAGCCATCGCACCAACTGCAGGCGCTACCGTATACAGGGCAGCAATAAACACCAGTGCCCAGCCTGCCGATGAACGAGCGCCTTTAACCGAGGGAACCGTAAAAAAGCGCATGATCACATGCGGCAGACCCGCCGTACCAATCATCAGCGACAGCGTATACATAAACATATTCAGCGAACTGCCCAGTTTAGCCGTGGTATATTCCTTAAACCCCAGATCCGTTACGATCAAATCCAGCTTGTCCAGCAGGTAAACACCGCTGCCGTCGGCCAGCGTACTGCCCAGTCCAATCTGCGGGATCGGGTTGCCGGTCAGGTGCAGGGAGATAAACACCGCAGGTACCGTGTAAGCAAAAATCATCACGCAGTATTGTGCAATCTGCGTATAGGTAATGCCTTTCATGCCGCCCAGTACCGCATACACCCAGACCACGAACATACCAATGCCCAGACCCAGCGCATATTCCACTTCAAGAAAGCGTGAAAAAGCCACCCCGACCCCTTTCATCTGACCAATAACATAGGTCAGAGAGGCGATAATTAAACACAGCACCGCGACGATCCGCGCTGTCCTTGAGTAATAACGGTCACCAATAAATTCAGGCACGGTAAATTTTCCGTACTTGCGCAGATACGGCGCCAGCAGCATGGCCAACAGCACATAACCGCCGGTCCAGCCCATCAGAAAGACCGAGCCGCCATAACCCAGAAAGGCGATCAGCCCCGCCATGGAGATAAACGACGCCGCACTCATCCAGTCCGCGCCAATGGCCATACCATTAAGCACCGGATGCACACCGGCACTGGCCACATAAAAGTCACTGGTGCTGGAGGCCCTGCGTCCACCAGGCGATGATAAAATACAGTCCGAAGGTGCCGAATACGGCAATATAGGTATAGAGTTTTAGTTCTTCCATGCTTAGCGCTCCTCATCTTCATGTACATTAAATTTCTTATCCAGATGGTTCATGCGCCAGGCATAAAAAAACACCAGCAACACAAAGGTGTAGATGGAGCCCTGCTGGGCAAACCAGAAACCCAGTTTGTAACCCCCTAGTCGATAAGCATTAAGCGGTTCGACCAGAATGATGCCGAACAAGAATGAAACCACAAACCAGATGACCAGACATATCCCCACCAATCGTAGGTTCGCCTCCCAGTAGTCATTGTTTTTACTCATATAAAAATCCTCCTTTAGGATCGAGAAAGCTCCAAAACATTTATTAAAATATGTTTTAGACTGTTTCTGAAGCAGTGCTGGTAATCAACCCGCAAAAAATGAACTTATGTTTTCCATGACTTCCAGAAAGCATATGCCCAGAATTATGTTTCAACGCTAAACAACAAAACATTTTAAAGATAGCATAAATCGATTGAAATATTTTATTCATTAAATAATTAGTAACTATTCAGTGTATCTATAAGAATCGTGCTCGATATCAGGCATTTAGTGGGAGTGTATGTGGCATGGATGCCGCATTCTAAGCCTACAGAAATATATTTACGGCGTCTTTGGATAAATACCTGATATCGAACACTTAGTGAGTTACCTTCCTGCGGATATTTGCTGAGTAGTTACAATAATTAAACCTTAATATTAAGTTTCTAAATAATAAACGTCACTTATAATCCAAAGCAATGCTGGATGCCATTTTCACAGCAGAAATCGTCAGCAATAGATAGACTGCTGTTTAATTTCTGCCAATGGCAGTGAGGCACATCTGAGACATAATAAGTCAGATGGATGGTTTATTTATTACAGAATGGGCTGAACTATCCCGGACTGATTAATCTGCATTGTGATAGCCAGATCATCCTTTTATCCCAAATGTTTGGCTCACACGCTGCAATAAATAAAAGTGTAAATAGACCTGGGTTCAGATCAAGTTCTTTTCGTCATCTTTATAATGTTCTTGCAAGATTTTGATGAAACGCTGTGCCGGGGATGAGAGGCGTTTCCCTTTGCGTACCACAACACCATATTTCCTGCTGGGAAAATACTTGTCCAGAGGAGTTATTGCCAGCCTTTCTTTATCTCTTTCCGAAATACAAAGCCGGGTGACTATGGAAATTCCCAATCCCAGTCCCACATAAGATTTAATCACTTCCCATCCTCCGGCTTCCACTGCAACCTGGTAATCTACACCATTCAAAGCAAACACCATTTTTATCAGCCGCCAGCTGCTAAAATGCGATGGCGGCAGAACCAGGCCATATTTTGCGATATCTTCCAGAGTTACCTGTTCAAGATTTGCCAGCGGATGATCCAGCGGTGTGATCAGTATCGGAGAATAAGCAACAAAAGGTGAATACTGAAGCTTCTCGGGAACATCCAGCATAGAGCTAACTGAAAAATCAACTTCATCTGCCAGCACCAGATCACGCCCATTACGTCCGGTGACATTGGAGAGTTTTAGACGAATATTGGGATATCGCTGCACAAAGATGTTAATAGGTTCTGGCAGGGTGTAAAGAAGAGTGGATTCTTCTGCGGCTATAATCAGTTCACCAGAAGATAAATCATTATGCTGGGCTTTAAACTCATCCTTTATGTGATCAAGTCCCTGTACCAGTGGAACGGCGATATTATATAAAATTTCACCTTCCGTTGTTTTTATCAGTTTAGGGCCACGACGTTCGAATAATTTAACATTCAATTCAGATTCCAGTTTTTGTATTTGTAAGGAAATCGTGGGCTGACTGGCAAATAAAATTTCTGACGCCCTGCTCATATTGCCTTCCTGATAAGTAACACAGAAAGCTCGGAGTTCTTTTAGAAAATTACAGGTTTTTAGATGTTTCATTGTAAAAGCTAAGCAGTCAAGTGAGAGTGAGGGTGCAGGCAGTGTGGAAATAATAATCGGCGTTCAAATTACAAGTTGTTTTTATACTATTAACAGCCATTATCAAAAAATCTAATACTAAGCATAGAATATACACTATTAAAACAATTTTGTTAATCCACTATGATGTGAATGTTAAAGAATGCATCCTGAGACATTCTGGCTCAAAAGCTGTCATTTCACTCAGTTAGTTTCCATCCATAAATAGCCATCCTGGCTCTATTTTGGAACGCAACAGAAAAAGTGTGATTTTTCTGTTGCTGCATTTTCAATGATTTGTCATCATTAAAAATGGTAACACATCCCTGTGCTAGCAGTGTTCATCTAAAAACGGATGCACACTAGTTATTCAGGTTAATCACTGCTATTGAGCGTTCAGGGGAGTTAACACTGCAAATTAGCACCTGCCCACTCTACAGATGTACTTAAGAGTAGCTTATGACAAATGAAATCAAGAAATTACTGGTTGCAAATCGCGGAGAAATTGCGATACGGGTTTTACGCGCGGCCGCTGAATTGAAAATCAAGACCATTTCCATTTATACCCATGTAGATCGGTTCTCACCCCACCGCTACAAAGCAGATGAAGCATACCAGATTGGTTCTGAAGATGAACCGCTAAAGCCCTATCTTGATATTGAAGCCATGATTGAAATAGCAAAACTTCATCAGGTAGATGCTATTCATCCAGGTTATGGATTTCTTTCTGAGAATGTTCAATTCGCAAAACGTTGTCGCGAAGAAGCTATTATCTTTATCGGCCCTTCACCTGAGAGTATGCAGCAACTGGGTGATAAAGTAATGGCAAAAGAGAATGCCATAGCTTCTGGCCTGCCTGTTATTCAGGATAGTCAGCGTAAGTTAGAAAGTTATGAAATTGCCAGGGAAGAAGCTGACCGCATTGGTTATCCTTTAATGCTCAAAGCGGTAGCGGGAGGGGGCGGTCGCGGCATGAGGATTATTCATAACACAGATGCACTGGAACGTGTAAGTTCTCAATAAGTTCGTGCAGAATCCCCTCCCCCTATCAGGGGGAGGGTTAGGGTGGGGGTTAAATTCTTGATTAAACACATTACCCCCATCCTGGCCTTCCCCCTTAAAAGGGGAAGGAACTTGAATTGCATGGACTTTTTGAGAAGTTACTGGAACGTGCCTTTACTGGTTGATTTAATTAAGGGCAACCTTGGACAGATTGACGGCAGAGTAAAAGTTACTTAAGCAATCATTATCGACTAGAGATGTTTGCTTACTTTACTAATATTATTATCATTTGGGTCAGTTGTTATACTGAATTTTAATGATTTCATAAGCCCCAGCATTTTGGTATTAGTTCTGAGAACTTCACCTTCCATAACCGCTATGCCGCGATTTCTGGCGACCTCCATCAAGCGCTGCATAAGGCGATGACCCAGCCCCTGTCGTTGACGTCGATCTGATATCACAAGTGCAAATTCACAGCTTGTTTTGTCTGGATTAATCACATAACGTGCCACCCCAAGCTCTTTTTCTTCACCCTCTTCATAGGCCACAGCAATTAACGCCATTTCCTGATAATAGTCAATCTGGGTGAAACGAACCAGCATGGACTGTGTAAGTTGATGCAGAGCATGCATAAAGCGGAAAAATTTAGCCTCATCAGACAGTGAATTGACAAATTCAGCTTCAATTTCTGCGTCCTCAGGACGAATGGGACGAATAGTGATATCGCTGCCATCCGGTAATTGTGTATGCGTGATCAAATGATAGGGATATGGATGAATAGCCATATGCTGATAGCGATCATTAGACACCAGCGAATAATCAACCTGTATACTCACATCTACAGCTATCACACCATGTTCATCAATAATGAGTGGATTAATATCCATTTCACGAATAGAAGGTAATTCGCAAGCCATGGTAGAGACTTTCAGCAATACATCCATCAGTGCGTCCATATTCACTGGAGGCAGATTACGGAATCGACCCAGCATCTTTTTTGCTTTTGTCCGGTCTATCAGCTCTCTGGCCAGACAGTGATTGAGAGGAGGAAGAGCAACTGAATTATCACCTATGACTTCCACGGCAGTACCGCCAGTTCCAAAACTAATCACCGGACCAAATACTTCGTCATGAATAATACCCAGCATTAATTCACGGGCATGGGGGTTATAGTACATTTGCTCAATAATTACACCTTCAAGATTGGCCTCAGGTCTTAATTTTTGCACCCGTTCAACAAGCTCCTTATAGGTATTACGAACATCCTGCGCATTAGTGATATTAAGCTGGACACCCTCCACTTCTGTTTTGTGGATAATTTGCGGGGAATTAATTTTCATGGCAACAGGAAAACCAATGGAAGTGGCCAGAATTAGCGCTTCATTTGCAGAATGAGCAATGCCATTTCTAACTGTGGGGATATGAAAAGCTTTGAGTATAGCGATAGATTCAAATTCTGATAATGTTTTACGCTTGCTCCCCAGAGCAGACTCTATAATGAGTCGTGCCGCGCCCACATCAGCTTGCTTTTTCTGACTTCTGGATGATTTGGCAGGAGTTTGTAAAAGCAGTTTTTGATTGGCTTCATAGACAGTGAGGAAATGAAACGCTTCAATTGTCGTTTCAGGTGTAGAGTAACTGGGAATTTTGGCGTCAGCAAATATTTTTCGCGAGGAGGCAACCTGAGTGCCTCCCATCCACGAAGTCAGAATGGGCTTTTCCTGTTCCCTGGAGACCTCGACAATCACCCTGGCAACGTCTTCCGGATGTGTCATTGCCTGAGGTGTCAGGATAACAACCACACCATCCACTTCAGGATCCTCAAGACAAATCGTGATAGTTTCCTTATACCGTTGCGGACTGGCATCACCAATTATATCCAGTGGATTGCTATGAGACCAGGTTGATGGCAGCACCTTATCAAGCCGTTGCAGGGTTGCTTTACTCAGTGAGACCAGCTTTAAACCTAAATCCGCTGCATGATCCGCAGCAAGCACTCCGGGACCGCCGCCGTTGGTAATTATAGCCAGGCGTTCTCCACACCCCTTATACCGCGATGCCAGCACTCTGGCGGCAGCACATAACTGGCTGATCACTTTAATCCGCACCACACCAGATCGCGCCAGAGCCGCACTGAATACATCGTCATTACCTACTAATGCACCTGTATGCGACATAGAAGCATTTGCTGCTGCACTGTGACGTCCAACCTTGACTACAATAATTGGCTTGATCCGTGCCGCGGCACGCAGTCCGCTCATAAAATGGCGAGTATCATGGAGGCCTTCAATATACAGCAGAATGCTTTTGGTTTGTGGATCATTGACCAGAAAATCAAGGATATTCCCAAAACCCAGATCCGCTGAAATTCCAGTAGAGACAACACTTGAAAAACCAATATTATTTTCTTCTGCCCAGTCCATCATAGCGGTACAAATAGCGCCTGACTGGGAGACCAATGCAAGTTCTCCCGACTTTGGCATGGTGTTACCGAAGGTCGCATTCAGGCCATGATCGGGACGACTCAGACCTAAGCAGTTAGGCCCCAGGATGTAGATATTATAACGTTTTGCAATCTCTAACACCTTATTTTCAAGTCTCTGCCCTGCCGCGCCTATTTCGCGAAAACCTGCGGATAAGATAATCGCAGATTTAACCCCCTGCTCACCGCAGGATTCGATAATTGCCGGGATTGAACTGGCAGGTGTAGCAATGACGGCAAGGTCTATCTGTGCATTTGTCGCTGCAATGTTCTCATAGGCTTTTTTACCCTGGACTTTTTTTCTTTGAGTATTAATGGGATAAACATGCCCTTTAAATCCACCTTCAAGGATATTTTTAAAAACCACCTGACCCACGGAGTCCTCTCGATCACTTGCACCGAACATGGCAATAGATTTAGGTTTGAATAACGAATTTAAATAATGAGGTCGCATAATAGATAGATCACTTTTTTAGTAATGTAGTTCATTGCTTTTTAGCATATCAAAAATTATATTGCAATGCACAATTTCATATATTAGACTATTTTAAATAACTATATACATTTATTGAATTGAACTATACTTAGTGAAGTAATTACGATTATTTATATCTGTTGAGGATTATTTTCAATAACGTCATTGATATCAGGAATTACTTGACAGAGGCAACTGTGGATGTGAATCATTAAATACCCGAGAGTGATCAAAGTCTTATAAAAGTGATCAGCAGCTTCTCAATAAGTCCGTGCAGTTCAAGTTCCTTCCCCTTTTAAGGGGGAAGGCCAGGATGGGGGTAATGTGTTTAATCATGAACTTAACCCCCACCCTAACCCTCCCCCTGATAGAGGGAGGGGATTTTGCACGGACTTATTGAGAAGTTAGAGTGCTCAAAGTCTTATAAATATGCTGAATAGTTACTTAAATTGTTGGGTTGGAAATCAGCCAGTCTAATCACTTTTGCACTGCAGCACAACGCCTTGGCAAAGACCCCGGCTGTATTGCAGCAAATATCCAATAGATAGTATTAATCCTGACAGGGGTTTATTTTCTCCGGAAAGCGTAAAATAACTATAAATAGTTAATATGCCCAAATTATATTGTATGTTAAATAGAATTAATTGGAGAAAATGATTATGGGGTTCCCTGAAAAATGCTCAATGATGCTGCCGACCAATACAGCTGTTAATTTTCTTCTGGAATGTTATCAATCAAGTATTGAATGCGGTGAGCTGCATGCAGATCCCCATCAGAAAAAAATCATGCTGCAGTTGCAGCGTATATATAATAATGTCCTGAGCCCTGCCCCTGCAGGTACCGTCTCCCATTTTAGCAAATTGTTTTCTCGTACCAATACCAGGCAACAACCGTCACTGCTGCAAAAAGGTCTCTACCTGTGGGGTGGAGTAGGTCGTGGAAAAACCCATCTGGTGGATTATTTTTATAAACTATTACCTGACAAGCAAAAACTGCGTTTGCACTTTCATCGTTTTATGCAGCTGGTACATGAAGAATTGCAAACCTTAGACGGAGTTTCCGACCCTCTTCAGAAAGTGTCTAAAAACATAGCAGATAAAGCCCGTATACTCTGTCTTGATGAGATGCATGTGAATGACATTACTGATGCTATGCTGCTGGGCAAGCTTTTCCAACACCTGTTTGAACAGGGTGTTGTGCTGGTCACCACATCCAATTACCCTCCCGATCAACTGTATCGAAACGGACTGCAAAGAGAGCGATTTTTACCGGCGATAAGTTTGCTTGAGCAACATACTACAGTTATGGAAATGGGCGGACAACTGGATTATCGATCGAAAACTCTGGAAGAAAATGGATTATACCACCTGTCAAGCGGCGAATTTTCAGAACAGCGACTGGAAAAATATTTCCACAAACTTTCTGGCGTTGAATTACATCAGGATAGAACTGAAATTCTCATCAACAAGCGTCATATACCGGTAAAAATGTGGGCCGACGGTGTCGTCTGGTTTGATTTTGATAAGATATGTATTTCACCTCGCTCAGCTTCGGACTACGCTGAGATCGCTGCATTTTTTCATACTGTGATCATTTCCGATATACCTGTCATGGACAGTTCTATGGACGATGCGGCACGACGATTTATTAACATGATTGATATTTTCTATGACTCACATGTAAATCTGGTTGTTTCTGCCGCCGCTGAACCGCAGGCAATCTACCTGTCCGATAAACTGGCGTTTGAGTTTCAACGTACTTCCAGCCGGCTTAAAGAGATGCAGTCTGAAGAATACATCACCGCTGAACATATGCTTGCTAGAGAGTGAAGAGATAATCAATCGATGGAGCCAATTTTGCTAACAGAAGATAAAAATGACGTTAAAGACGACAATCAGCTCATTAACAAACAGCCACACCAGGACAAGCATAAGACAGCGGAGAAAAATGTTACTGCGCGTAGCCACAAACATACAGCACATCGATTGGAAAAAGTAAATGAGAGTCCTGCCCGATTAGAGCCTACTCGATATGGTGACTGGGAAAAAAATGGACGCTGCATAGATTTTTAAAAGGTAAGTCATTATGTCATGGGACGAAAAGCGGCCAATGTCGCCGCATTTACAGGTTTATGATCTGCCATTAACCGCGAAGCTTTCTATTTTGCATCGTGTCACCGGAGCCGTGTTATTTGCCGGGCTCATTTTAATGGTCTGGGTTCTAGCGGCAGCAGCAGGTGGAGCTGACAGCTGGCAAAGCATGCACGGGTTTCTATCCAGCTGGATTGGCAAGCTGATATTACTGGGCTTTACTTTCTCGCTTTACTATCATTTCTGTAATGGTATTCGTCATCTTCTCTGGGATATTGGTAAAGGCTTTGAACTCAAAGATGCAGAGCGTAATGGCAAGATTGTCATTGGTGCCTCCGTCGCCTTAACATTATTAACCTGGCTGATTGCATAGGAGCTGAAATGAAAGATTTACGTTCACCCCTGGCTAAAGCCAAGAACTGGGGTACATCAAGTGAAGCCTCTAATAATTTCTGGATTGAAAGACTCACGGCTCTGGCTCTAGCTCCAATAGTAATATGGTTTTGTTTTAGTATTGCTCTTTTGCCTGAGGTTTCGTATGCAACACTTGTTAGCTGGCTGCAGTCTCCTTTCAATACCGTCATGATGATCCTGCTGGTGATCATATCATTCATACATGCTCAGATGGGTATGCAGGTGATTTTTGAAGATTATATCTCCACACAGCATCTACGTATCACAGCCATTTTAACGGTTAAATTTTTAAGTTACTTCCTGATGGCTTTGGGAGTGTATTCTATTATCAAAGTTGCGCTGGGAGGACAGTGAACGTGGCAGCAGAGAACAGTCCAAAGAACAGCTCGGGTGACTATAAAATAATTAATCACGAATATGATGTGGTTATTGTCGGTGCCGGAGGGGCAGGCTTACGAGCGACATTGGGTATGGCATCAGAAGGTTTAAGCACGGCGTGTATTACCAAGGTTTTTCCAACTCGGAGTCACACCGTGGCCGCCCAGGGAGGATTAGCGGCGTCCCTTGCGAATATGGGTGAAGACAACTGGCAATGGCATATGTATGACACGGTTAAGGGCTCCGACTGGCTGGGTGATCAGGATGCCATTGAGTATATGTGCCGTGAGGCGGTCCCTGCCGTGGTTGAACTGGAGCATTTTGGCGTGCCCTTTTCACGCACCCAGGATGGCAAGATTTATCAACGGCCTTTCGGCGGTATGACTACTCATTTTGGCGAAGGCATTGCTCAGCGTACCTGTGCAGCGGCTGATCGCACAGGACATGCAATTTTACATACCCTTTACCAGCAGTCATTAAAACATAAGGCAGAATTCTTTATTGAATATTT
This sequence comes from uncultured Gammaproteobacteria bacterium, assembly GCA_963836005.1. Taxonomy (GTDB): domain Bacteria; phylum Pseudomonadota; class Gammaproteobacteria; order GRL18; family GRL18; genus CAWIHS01. Next base: position 663,423 of record CAWIHS010000001.1, read on the forward strand.
TGCCACTGATCTGATTATGGACGATGGTGTTTGCCGCGGAATAATGGCATGGGATTTGACTACAGGTGACCTGCATTGCTTCCGGGCACACCAGGTCGTATTGGCAACAGGCGGCAGTGGCCGTGTGTTTTTCTCGGCGACCTCGGCACATACCTGTACCGGTGACGGCAGCGCTATGGTCTTGCGTGCTGGTTTGCCGCTGCAGGATATGGAATTTGTACAATTTCATCCTACGGGGGTTTATGGTGCGGGAGTTCTGATTACTGAAGGGGTTCGCGGTGAAGGCGGTTATTTAACCAATTCTGAAGGTGAACGTTTTATGGAACGTTATGCACCTAATGCCAAGGATTTGGCATCACGCGATGTTGTTTCCCGTTCCATGACCCTAGAAATTAACGCCGGACGTGGTGTAGGCGCAGAAAAAGATCATCTGTATCTTAACCTGATGCATCTTGGCCCTGAAGTCATTAACGAACGTCTACCAGGTATTGCCGAAAGTGCCCGTATCTTTTCCGGCATAGATGTCACCAGGGATCCCATTCCCGTCATACCCACTGTACATTACAATATGGGAGGCATCCCCACAAATTACAAAGCCGAAGTCGTTACGCTTGATGGCGATAATCCTGACACCGTTGTACCGGGTCTTATGGCAATAGGCGAATGTGCCTGTGTTTCAGTTCATGGAGCAAACCGTTTAGGCTCAAATTCCCTGCTGGATATCATTGTGTTTGGTCGTTCTGCAGCCATACAGGCAGCGAAACTGATAACACCCCATACACCGCACAAGGCATTGCCTGATGAAATTTTCGACAGATTGCTGCAACGTTTTGATGCAGCGCGAAATTCTTCTGGTGAGCTTTCCACCGCAAGCATCCGTGACAAAATGCAGCGAACCATGCAAAAATACGCGGCAGTTTTCCGTACTGGTGAGAGCATGCAGCAAGGTGTCAGGGAAATGCAGCAGGTTTTTGACAGTTTTACTGAGGTCGGTATTAAGGATCGCGGCCTGCAATGGAACACAGATTTACTGGAAACTCTGGAACTGGAGAACTTGTTGGCTCAGGCGCAGACAATTATTGCCGGGGCGCTTAATCGTGAAGAAAGCCGCGGCGGCCATGCTCGCGAAGATTTTCCTGATCGAGATGATGTCAACTGGATGAAACACACTCTTGCTTGGGTGAATGATACAGGTGATGTTCATTTTGACTATCGCCCCGTACATATGTACACCTTATCAGATGACTGTGAAGTTATTCCACCGAAAAAACGAGTTTACTAGGAATTTCATATGGCCGAATTCAAACTACCCGCAAACTCTATCGTCAAGTCGGGAAGATACTATAAAGCGCCTGAAGGTGCGACTAACATTAAAAAATTTATAGTCTATCGTTACGATCCTTCAACTGACAGCAACCCATGCACAGATACCTATGAAGTTGATATTAATAGCTGCGGGCCGATGGTATTAGATGCACTGCTGAAGATAAAAAATGAGATAGATTCCACGGTTGCGCTGCGCCGATCTTGCCGCGAAGGCATCTGCGGTTCCTGCTCCATGAATATAGACGGCAGAAACACACTCGCCTGCACCAAACCTATCGATGAAATTAAAGGTGACGTTAATGTTTATCCTTTGCCTCATCAACCGGTTATCAAGGATCTTGTTTCCGACTTAACAAATTTTTACGCGCAATATGCTTCTGTTGATCCGTGGATGAAAACGGATGCAGCATTTTCTCCTGATAAAGAACGTTTACAATCTGTAGAAGAGAGAAAAAAACTGGATGGTTTGTATGAATGTATCCTCTGCGCCTGCTGCTCGACAAGCTGCCCCAGCTACTGGTGGAACAGCGATCGCTATCTGGGCCCTGCGGCTTTATTGAATGCCTATCGCTGGATTGCTGATTCGCGCGATGAAGCCACGGGTGAACGCCTGGATAATCTGGAAGATCCATTCAAACTGTATCGCTGTCACACCATTATGAACTGTGTTGAAGCATGTCCAAAAGGCTTAAATCCGGCCAAAGCCATTGCAGAAATAAAAAATCTCATGATTAAACGCAAAATGTAAATTGTATTACGGCAGTTACTGAGAGATACGATAATAATATGTCTGAATTATCAAAGCTGAGATGGCATTGCCGCCGCGGTATCAAAGAACTGGATATCATTCTTGAAAAATATCTTGCTCAGAGCTATCCATCAGCTGATCAGAATGAACAGAAAGCTTTTAGAGAATTGTTAAATCTGGAAGATCCGCTTCTTTTTGCGATGCTGTTAGACCATGAGCAGCCTGTTGATCCTGCACAAATTGAATTATTGCATAAACTTAAACATTTATTTTCTAGAACATGACTAACAGCAAAACCGGTGGTTTAAGAATAACGATAGCGGTTGTTCATTCACACGCAGTCACTCTTTTCAGGTCATCATGAAAAATCATAACAACCTGAGTATCATTAGGACGATTTTTTATGCCAGAGCGATGGGAATCACTTCCCTGGCAACTTTCTGATAACTTTCAATTTCGTTGAAATTAAGGTAACGATAGATATCGTCGGCCATCGTATCGATTTCGGCGGCATACTGCATATATTCTTCAACAGTAGGTAATTTACCAAGAATTGCTGCCACTGCGGCCAATTCAGCAGATGCAAGGTACACATCCGCACCGTCACCGAGGCGATTAGGGAAATTACGGGTCGAGGTAGAAACAGCAGTACTGCCGGGTGCTATACGCGCCTGATTGCCCATACACAAGGAACAACCCGGCATTTCGATGCGCGCACCAGCCGTGCCAAAAATACTGTAGTAACCTTCTTCACTCAATTGCCGCTGATCCATCTTGGTAGGTGGTGCAATCCAGAGACGGGCAGCAACAGTTCCTGCAACTTTGTCCAGTAACTTGCCTGCTGCACGAAAGTGACCAATATTGGTCATACAGGAACCGATAAAGACCTCCTGAATGGCTGTACCTGCAACTTTGGACAGAGGTTTTACATCATCCGGATCGTTAGGACAAGCCAGTAAGGGTTCTTTGATTTGATTGAGATCGATTTCAAGGATATCTGCATATTCTGCGTCAGCATCAGCCTCCATTAACTGCGGATTAGCCAGCCATGCTTCCATGCCTTCAATGCGGCGTTGAATAGTTCGCTTAGCACCATAACCTTCAGCCAGCATCCACTTGAGCATGGTAATGTTCGACTTAAGATACTCTATGACGGTTTTTTGGTTTAATTTGATAGTACAACCCGCGGCTGAACGTTCTGCTGAAGCATCTGATAACTCAAAAGCCTGTTCAACTTTCAGATCCGGCAGGCCTTCAATTTCCAGAATACGTCCGGAAAATACATTTTTTTTACCTTCTTTGGCTACTGTAAGCAAACCCGCCTGAATAGCCGCATAAGGAATCGCATTCACCAGGTCACGTAAAGTAATCCCCGGCTGCATTTCACCTTTAAAACGTACCAGCACAGATTCAGGCATGTCCAGCGGCATCACAGCCGTAGCTGCGGCAAAAGCAACCAGCCCGGAACCGGCAGGAAATGAAATACCAATGGGAAAACGGGTATGTGAATCCCCGCCTGTACCTACGGTATCAGGAAGTAGCATACGGTTTAACCAGGAGTGAATAACACCGTCACCGGGCCGTAAAGAAACACCGCCGCGATTCATGATAAAATCTGGCAATGAGTGATGGGTATTGACATCGATGGGTTTTGGATAAGCGGCCGTGTGACAGAAAGACTGCATGGTCAGATCGGCTGAAAAGCCAAGACAGGCAAGATCTTTGAGTTCATCACGCGTCATTGGCCCAGTGGTATCCTGAGAACCCACAGTTGTCATTTTGGGCTCACAATACATACCAGGGCGAACACCGGAAAACCCGCACGCCCTGCCTACCATCTTTTGCGCCAGCGTGTAGCCCTTACCTGTATCGTCAGGCTCTACAGGCACGCGAAACAGCTCAGAGGCTGGCAGCCCCAGAGCTTCACGGGCACGGGCAGTCAGGGCACGGCCAATGATCAGGGGGATACGTCCTCTGGCCCGAACTTCATCCAGAATAACTTCTGTTTTTAATGAGAATTCAGCGATAACTTCATCCGTATCATGACGTTTTACCAGCCCCTGAAAAGGATAAATATCAATCACATCTCCCATTGCCATTTTACTGACATCCATTTCAATGGGCAGTGCGCCTGCATCTTCCATAGTGTTGAAGAAGATAGGAGCAATTTTACCGCCAAAACAATAACCGCCTTCACGCTTATTTGGAATAAAAGGTATATCATTACCCATGTGCCACAGCACAGAGTTTGTTGCCGATTTACGTGATGAGCCTGTGCCGACGACATCTCCAACATAAGCCAGAGGAAAACCTTTTTCCTTCAGTGTTGCAAACAAGTTAATGGGACCGAGTTTACCCGGATCATCCGGTTCAATACCTTCCCTGGGAATTTTCAGCATCGCATTGGCATGTAATGGGATATCGGGACGCGACCAGGCATCAGGGGCCGGAGACAGGTCATCCGTATTGGTTTCACCGGGAACTTTAAACACGGTCACGGTGATCTTTTCAGCCAGTTCAGGCCTGGAAGTAAACCATTCCCCATCCGCCCAGGCTTGCAGAATCTGCCTTGCATAAACGTTACCCGCCTCAGCCTTTTCCCTGACATCATGAAAAGCATCAAACATCAATAAAGTATGCGACAGGGCCTTAGCTGCAATGGCTGCGATTTCTTCATTATCAAGCGCTTCAATCAGAGGTTGGATATTATAGCCTCCCAACATAGTACCCAATAACTGAGTCGCTTTTTGTTTATCGATCAATGGGGATACAGCCTGACCTTTAGTGATTGCGGCAAGAAAGCCTGCTTTTATATATGCGGCTTCATCTACTCCGGCAGGGACACGGTTAGACAGTAAATCAAGTATAAAATCTTCTTCACCTTCCGGCGGCTGTTTTAAAAGATCAACCAACGCGGAGGTTTGCTGTGCATTCAGCGGCTGAGGTAAAATCCCCTGTGCTGCACGCTCTGAAACATGCTTTCGATATTCGGTCAACATATTCATTTCCTCAATAATAATATTAACTTTCCGATGCAGGGTATGATCGCATCGCTTCACCTGTATATAACTGGCGTGGGCGGCCAATACGAAATTTCTCACCCTCCATCATCTCATTCCATTGTGAAATCCATCCGATCGTTCTCGACATGGCAAAAATGACGGTAAACATATTGATCGGAATACCGATTGCAAGAAAGATAATTCCAGAATAAAAATCCACATTAGGATAAATATTTCGTGAGACAAAATACTCATCCTCCAGAGCGATTTTTTCCAGACTCATAGCGATATCAAGTATTTGTTGAATCTCATCATCACCTTCATGTAACTTGAGAATATCGTGACAAACTTCGCGAATTATTTTTGCACGCGGGTCGTAAGTTTTGTAAACCCGGTGTCCAAATCCCATGAGACGGAATGGATCATCTTTGTCTTTGGCTCGCTCAATAAATTCATCAATGGATTTACCTGAACTGATAATTTCCTGCAGCATGATAATTACCGCTTCATTGGCCCCGCCATGTGCAGGCCCCCATAAGGTGGCAATACCTGCCGCGACCGCTGCATAAGGATTTGCCGCAGAACTTCCTGATAATCTGACCGTAGACGTGGAAGCGTTCTGCTCATGATCGGCATGTAATACCATGATGAGGTCCAGCGCTTTGGCAAATATCGGGTTGCTCTTGTAGGGCTCGGTAGGAACAGAGAACATCATATACAGAAAGTTTTCTGTATATGTCAATGACGCATTCGGATAAACAAAAGGCAGCCCCATGGCATAACGATAACTCCAGGCAGCGATAGTAGGCATTTTTGCGATAAGTCTATGCGCAACGATTTCTCTGTCTCGAACATCATGAATGTTCATATGATCATGATAAAAAGCAGATAATGCACCTGCAACTCCCATCATAATCGCCATAGGATGGGAATCACGGCGAAAACCGCTATAAAAACTTTTCAATGCCTCATGCAGCATCGTATGTTTACAGATGGTATATTTAAAGTCTTTAAGACCCTTCTCGCTGGGCAGCTCTCCATAATAGAGTAAATAACAGGTTTCCAGATAACTGCTTTCTTCTGCCAGTTGTTCAATCGGATAGCCGCGGTATGCCAAAACACCCGTCTCTCCATCCATATAGGTAATTGAACTTTCACAACTGGCGGTTGAAAGGAAACCCGGATCAAAGGTGAAATACCCCATTTCCTTGTATAGAGAGCTAATATTGATACTAGGTGGCCCAATAGTGGGTTCTAGCACTTCCAACTCGAGTTGTTTACCCGTTTGATTATCAGTCAGAGTAACTGTTTTTTTATTCATACAAATCTCCAATTTTGATCCTTACGTCACCGGCTTATGCTTTATCATCCTACCCCTGAAGCTTGAAGGATGCCCTGTCCCAGTTCTGCTGGTGAACGTACGGTATAAACACCAGCAGCCTCAAGGGCAGAAAATTTTTCGTTAGCTGTACCCTTGCCTCCGGCAATAATGGCTCCTGCATGTCCCATACGCTTGCCTTTTGGAGCAGTTACACCCGCGATATAAGCCACGACAGGTTTGCGGACATTACTTTTGATAAATTCTGCGGCTTCTTCTTCAGCAGTACCGCCGATTTCACCGACCATAAGGATATATTCGGTTTGCGGGTCCGCTTCAAACAGCGACAGAGCGTCAATAAAGCTGGTCCCGGGAATAGGATCTCCGCCTATTCCAATACAGGTGCTTTGTCCAAATCCAATATCTGAGGTTTGTTTGACACACTCATAAGTCAGTGTCCCTGAGCGTGAAATAACCCCTACCCTGCCAGCCTGATGAATAGCTCCTGGCATAATTCCAATCTTGCACTCGCCGGGAGTAATAATTCCTGGACAATTTGGTCCAATGAGCCTTACCCCGGCTTCGTCGGCAATAATTTTTGCTTGCAGCATGTCCAACGCTGGAACACCTTCGGTAATACAAACGACAAGTTCCAGACCGGCATCAATCGCTTCAATAATGGAGTCTTTACAAAAAGGCGCGGGAACATAAATAACACTGGCTGTTGCATCGGTCTCATCTACTGCGTTGCGCACGGTATTAAACACCGGAAGTCCGAGATGCTCCTGACCGCCTTTACCCGGCGTAACACCACCGACCATTTTTGTACCATAATCAATTGCCTGTTCAGAGTGAAAAGTCCCCTGTTTGCCGGTGAAACCCTGACAGATAACTTTTGTATCCTGGTTAATCAATACGCTCATAGTGATGCTCCTAAGTTTTATCTACTGCAGCCACAATCTTGTTCGCGGCATCTGTCAGGTCGATCGCACTAATCAGGTCAAGTCCGCTATTATCTAATAGAGAAGCACCTTCTGGCGCATGGTTGCCTTCCAGTCTGACAACGACAGGAACTTCAATATTTATTTCCTTAATGGCTGTAATAATACCTTCAGCAATCAGGTCACAACGTACGATGCCGCCAAAAATATTCACCAGAATTCCTTTTACCTTGGGATCAGAAAGAATGATTTTCAAAGCTTCCGCCACTCGTTCAGCTGTTGCTGTACCGCCCACATCCAGGAAGTTTGCAGGTTCACCTCCCTGCAGTTTGATAATATCCATCGTGCCCATTGCCAGCCCGGCACCATTGACCATACAGCCAATATTACCCTCCAGTGCAACATAATTGAGATCCCAGTCTGCCGCGCGTAATTCCCGCTCATCTTCCTGAGAAGGGTCACGCAGTTGTAACAGTTCTGGATGACGGTACAGAGCACTATTGTCAATATTGATTTTTCCATCGAGGCATAACAAATCACCTTGTGTCGTAACTACCAGCGGGTTGATTTCAACCAGCGATAAATCTTTTTCCACAAATAACTTGCCCAGTCCGATCAGTATTTGCGTAAACTGTCTTATCTGTAGACCTTCAAGTCCAAGGCCAAATGCCAGTTCTCTTCCCTGATACGGCATCACTCCGGTAATGGGATTCACTTTTTGCCTGAGGATTTTGTCCGGTGTTTCCGCTGCAACCTGTTCGATATTCACACCGCCTTCTGTGGATGCCATGATAGTGACACGTCGGGACGCACGATCAAGTACTGCCCCTAAATATAATTCATGTTTGATGCTGCAGGGCTCTTCAAGTAAAACAGTATTAACCGGCTGGCCAATAGAATCAGTCTGAAAAGTAACTAAATATGTACCTAACAGATTTTCAGCGAATGTTTGTGCTTCTGCTGCAGTTTCAAGCAGCTTCACGCCGCCGGCTTTTCCGCGACCGCCTGCGTGGACCTGTGCTTTGACCACAATTCTGTCAGTACTCAAGGATTTGATGGCCTCTGCTGCTTCATCAGCAGTTGTTGCAATTTTGCCTGAAGGAGTTGCCATGCCATAGTCACGAAAAAGAGCCTTGGCCTGATATTCATGTAAATTCATGTGCTGATCCTGTTTAATCCTGACTGCGGCGATTCACAGCATGAACCGCTCTTGTATCAACAGCCAGGGCTGCTTCATGGAGACTTTCTGAGAGCGAAGGATGGGCGAAAATGGTTCGAGCCAGATCTTCCGCCGTATTTTCACTTTCCATGGCAATAACGGCCTGTCCGATTAGCTCAGATGCCATCGGTCCAACAATATGAACGCCTAACACGCGATCGGTGACTTCATCAGCGAGCACTTTTACTAATCCAGAAGCTTGATTCATGGCTTTCGCTCTACCATTAGCTGCAAATGAAAATGAACCTGCGCGATAATTAATGCCCGCATCTTTTAGCTGTGTTTCTGTCTTACCCACCCAGGCAATCTCAGGCCTGGTGTAAATAACCCAGGGACAGCTGTTATAATCAACATCGGGTTGTTGACCTGCAATTCGTTCGGCAACAGCACTACCTTCTTCAGAAGCTTTGTGTGCCAGCATTGGACCTCGAACCACATCACCGATGGCGTAAACACCAGGAATACTGGTTTGACACTCATCATTGACATCAATACGGCCCTGTTCGTCCAGTCTCAGATCAATATCATCAGAGGCAATGCCTTTAATGTTAGGTCGTCTGCCTACACAGACGATCATACGGTCAACCGTTAGTTGCTGTTCACCGTCTTTATCAGTGAATTGCATCAGCAAATCATGATCATTAAGCTGTGTTTCTGTAATGCGTGAACCAAGACGAATATCCAGTCCTTGCTGTTTAAATTCACGTTGTGCATGCCTGGCAATTTGTCTGTCAGCAGCAGGCAGAAAATCTTCCATGGCTTCCAGCATGACCACCTCAGATCCCAAGCGCCTCCATACGCTGCCTAACTCAAGCCCGATAACACCGGCACCTATAATTCCCAGGCGTTTGGGAACCGTTTGCCAGTTTAAGGCACCTTCATTATCAACGATACGCTCATCAGTCAGTGGTGCAGAGGGCAATTCCACGGGGGAGGATCCTGTCGCCATAATGATATTATCCGCTTCATAGATTGAAACGTTAGCATCCTCTATTGTTGCAACACTCACTCGTTTTTCAGCCAGTAAAGTAGCCCTGCCAGTCAGCCACTTAATCTTGTTGGCTGAAAACAGCTGAGAAATACCACCGGTGAGTTCGGCCACAATTTTATCTTTCCGGGCAATCATAGCTGCAACATCAATCTGAACATCCTTGACTGAAATACCGTGATCCATACTATGCTTACTGATTTCTTCGTATTTCTCGGAGCTTTCCAGCAATGCTTTTGACGGAATACAACCAACATTAAGACAAGTCCCGCCCAGAGCCGGCTTGCCTTCTTTATTCACCCATTGGTCTACACAAGCGGTCTTCATACCCAGCTGAGCACTGCGTATGGCAGCCACATAACCGGCAGGACCTCCGCCGATAACAATCACATCATATTTTTCCAACACCTGTGTATCCGACATACCGATTATCTCCTATACTTCGAGCAGGATCCGCTGTGGATTTTCAACCAGTTCCTTGATGGTACGCAGAAACAGTACCGCACTTTGACCATCTATTATCCGATGGTCATAGGAAAGCGCCAGATACATCATCGGCCTGATGACCATTTCATCATCCTCTACAACGACACGTTTATTAATGCCGTGCATACCAAGAATGGCACTTTGCGGCGGATTCAGTATTGGCGTCGAGAACAATGAACCAAAAACACCCCCATTGGTGATAGTAAAAGTGCCAGCGGTCAGATCCTCTATATTTAACTTGCCTTCTTTTGCCTTGACTGCATAATCAGCTATAGCGGATTCCACCTCCGCCATGCTCATATGTTCAGTATTACGTAAGATGGGCACTACCAGTCCACGAGGAGATGAAACTGCAATACCAATATCACAATAGCCATGATAAATAATGTCATCATTATCAATGGATGCGTTGACTTCAGGAAAACGTTGTAAAGCAAGGGTAGAGGCTTTCACAAATAATGACATAAAGCCAAGCCGGGCATTATGTGTTTTTTCAAACAGTTCCTTAAATTGATTGCGCATATCCATTAAAGGCTGCATATTGACTTCATTGAAAGTCGTCAGCATCGCTGTAGTCTGAGTTGCTTCATGCAAACGCTCAGCAATGCGCTTGCGCAATCGAGTCATTGGCACACGTTCTTCAATACGATATTCTGAATTGACTGCAGCTTCGGTTGAGGCAGTTACCCCAGTTACAGAGGCATTGGCCTGAACGGCAGCTTTTACATCTTCTTTTAAAACTCGGCCTTTTTTTCCTGATCCGTTTATATCACCCGCTGTTAAGTTATTTTCGCGCAAGGTTTTACGCACCGCCGGACTGGTCTGTGAGTCAATCGATGTACCTGCCTGTTTTTCAGCAATGACCTCAGGTTCGACGGGTTCTTCTGAGCTGGCAGTTTCTTCGGTGTTTAGCGCCTTCACGTATCCCAGTAATTGTTCACTGCTGACGGTCGCCCCTACTGCTTCTAGAATAGACTCAAGTACACCATTCACAGGCGAAGGTACTTCCAGCACAACTTTGTCAGTCTCTATTTCAACCAGAGGTTCATCTAATGCAACTTTATCCCCGGGATTTTTAAGCCAACAGACCACAAGCGCATCAGCAACTGATTCTGGTAAAGTGGGTGTATTAATCTCAACGCCCATCATATTCTCCTTTGAATATAAATATTTGTATTGGCTTTCGCTTCATAACATGCATAGCGGCATCACGCTAAAAAGGTAAGACAGGGGATGTACCGCCCTATTTCAATAATTACTGCTTATTACCATGTAAAGAAAAGAAATATCACATTTTTCAGGATTATTTCTAAAGTGAGAAAATTAGTATTGATCAGTATATATAGAAAGAATTGATTAACTAACAACGTTTATTAATAGTTAGTATTTGTATTATGAGTAAATATGAAAAAATAATTCATCGCCATTATCGGTCAGTGTTTTACAGGCCAATGTTAGTAATATAATAAAAACCAATGCTCTGCATTGAGATTTACAGTCCAGCATCATACAGCAGTGTATGATGCTGAAAGTTGTGCTAGATTGTTATTAAGATGGTTATTCAGAGTAAGTTATTATGTGTTCAGATAAGTCTCTTAATGATGAGCTACTCCAAAAGTGTCCCGCCCCAGCTGGGCACTCAGAGCCTGTAGAGAGTAAAAATATTGTCCCGCTCGACGCCTTCAACAGCGATCTGGCTGCCCATAAAGGCCGCACAGACCATAAGGCAGAGTGTATTGCACAGATTATTCTGGATGTATTCAATCAGCATTACCAGATTTTTCTCAACATCACACGTGATGCAAAGACGCGTTTTATAACGTCTGACTGGGATGCTGGCCATAGAGCATCCATCGAACGCATCAAGCTTTATACAAAGCGTGTGACCGAAGCCTCTGATCAATTAAGTTCCGAGTTTAATTTTGATCAATCGGACCGGCAACTTTGGCAAAAGGTCAAGCAGTATTACATCAGCATGCTCTATGAACATAAGCAGCCTGAACTGGCAGAGACTTTTTATAATTCTGTTTTTACCTGGTTATTTGACCGGCGTTATTATAATAATACCAATATTTTTGTTCGCCCAAGTATCTCAACCGAATATCTGACCGGCAGCGAACCGACATACTACAGTTTCTACCCTGCCAAAGATGGAATAAAAAATTGCATGCAGGCCATTCTGGATGTTTTTGATCTGGGCCTGCCTTTTGAGAATTACCCACGAGATGTTCAGCATCTGGTCGAACAGTTTGAGTGCAGATTTAAATCCAAGAAAAACAACCGGGTAAGTTTTCAACTTCAGGTGCTCTCTTCTCTGTTTTACCGAAACAAGGCGGCTTACATTGTAGGACGTATTTTTAATGGTCTGAATTATTGGCCCCTGGTGATACCTGTTTTGAATAATGAAAAGCAACAGGTTTATATCGATGCTATGGTGGCTAACAAAAAAGATATAAAAAACCTGTTTAGTTTTGCCCGTGCTTACTTCATGGTATATACCGAGGTTCCTTCAGCGGTAGTAAGATTCCTGCAGAAGATATTACCGGATAAGACTGTCTCCGAACTCTATACTTCAATTGGGTTGCAAAAGCAGGGTAAATCAGAATTTTACCGGGCCTTTTTGCATCACCTGGAACATTCAAATGATCAGTTTAACATCAGTGCTGGCACCAGAGGTATGGTCATGAGTGTTTTTACCTTGCCTTCGTATCCTTTTGTGTTCAAGGTTATTAATGATCGTTTTGCCCCGCCCAAAGATGCAACCCCTGAGCAGGTAAAACAAAAATACCAGTTCGTTAAAATGCATGATCGTGTCGGTCGTATGGCTGACACACTCGAATTTTCTTATGTCGCTTTACCACTTTCGCGATTTTCAGATGAACTTTTGCAAGAATTAAAAAATAAAATCAACAATAGTCTGGAAATTAAAGACGACCAGATCATTATCCGGCATTTATATATCGAACGCCGCCTGATCCCATTGAATCTGTTTCTTGAAAATGCTTCCGGCAAGGAGCTTGAAAATGCCATCATAGAATATGGAAATGCAATCAAAGAAATGGCTGCGGCAAATATTTTCCCGGGTGATTTGCTAACCAAAAACTTTGGACTGACCCGATTTGGCAGGGTAATTTTCTATGACTATGATGAAATCGAATTACTTGTCGACTGTAATTTCAGAAAGATCCCTCCACCACGTTACCCAGAAGATGAGATGGCCGCAGAGCCCTGGTATTCGATAGCACCACTGGATATATTTCCGGAAGAATTTCTACCCTTTCTGTTTTCTACCGCAGAGCAACGGCAGATTTTTCTCAAGCATCATGCAAACCTGCTGGATGCAGAATACTGGCAGTGCATTCAGGAGGATATTAGTAGCGGACATTATGCTCACGTGTTCTCTTATTCTAAAGATATCCGTTTTCAATATCTTTACCAGGACTTTGGTGATCCTGCTGAAGCTTAAATATTAGCCTGGTACATAGTCCATTTTGTCCCTGTAGTTCAAGTTTCGCTGATAAGGAAGTTATAATTACAGGTTAAGCTGAACTCAGAAAAATACTTTAAAGCTGCTAACTGCAGCCTTTCATTTCATTTATAAGCATAATAATGATAGTATAATTTCTGCTAAACTCAGTGTATTTACCTACTTAAAAAGAAAAGTAACTATTCAGCGAAATTTTGAAAACGTCCTTGACACCAGGAATTTGCTGACCCACATCCATGGTGGTCATGTAGGGAATGCAGATTATACAGGAGCAATTATCTGCCTTACGCAAACACCTGATATCAAGAACTTACGTATAAATCTAAAATACGCTGAATAGTTACAAAGAAAACAGATAAATTTTCCTGGGCGATTATAGCATTCATGAAACAGGTCATTGTTTTTTTAATCTCTTTATTTATTTTTATGCAAAGCTGGGCGGGCTGGTTTGATGATACCTTTATTGATCCCGCAGACGGCCAGCTGGACCTCAGTAACTGGCTGCTAAATAAAAAAGGCCTGTTACCTGTGCCGATTATTATCACTGAACCGGCCATAGGTTATGGCGGCGGCTTGGCTCTGGCTTATTTTCATGATAATCTGGGAGAAGGACAGGATGGAGTTCCGCCCAGCATTTCTGTTTTAGCTGCAGCAGGAACTCAAAATGGGACCTGGTTTGCCGGCGGTGGTCATCTGGGGATCTGGAAACAGGACCATATCCGTTATAAAGGCTTTGCTGGTACAGGATTGGTAAAAATGGACTTTTACGGCATTTCTGCCGATCTGGGCAATAACCCCAAATCTTCAGTCGCCTTTGAAACTGAAGCCGTGTTTTTATTTCAGGAACTTGAGTTTAGACTCTGGGACAGCAATTTTTTTGCCGGCGTCAATTACACTTTTGTGGATACGCAAAATACCTTTAACCTGACCTATAATAATGAAGTGATTCCAGCACTTCCCGGTGTTAAGTTTGACAGCCGCTCAGCCGCTCTGGGTTTGATTCTGGAATATGACAGCAGGAATAATATTCTTTCCCCCAGCAGCGGAACCCATGCCATGCTGAAAACCCAGTTCTTTAATGAAACCTGGGGCAGTGATGATGATTTCAAACGCTATAGTGCGTATATATTAAAATATTTAAAGCTCAGCGAAAAGTGGCTGCTGGGTCTCAGAGCAGATGCAAAAGCCATTGATGGAGATGCACCGTTTTATTCCTATCCTTTTATCGAAATGCGCGGCATTAAAGCCATGCGCTATCAGGGCCAGCAGACTTTGCTGGGAGAGGCGGAACTGGACTGGACTTTCGCTCCGCGTTGGACGCTGCTAGGTTTTGCCGGCGCAGGTAAAGCTTATGGCAGCGATGAGCAAAAAAACAGTGATTTAATCATTTCCAGAGGTATCGGTTTTCGCTATCTGATTGCATCCAAACTGGGATTAAAAATGGGACTTGATATTGCCAGAGGCCCTGAAGATACTGCATTCTATATTCAGGTAGGCAGTGCCTGGGCGCGTTAATCTAGAGTTATGACACAACTTATCGATAATTTCAAACTGTTAATCATCGTTTCTGCATTGCTGTTACTGACAGCCTGCTGGGCTAAACAGCCCGAGGTGATAACACAAATACAAACAGCTACGCAGACGCCTGCGTATACGGCAAAAACGCTGAAACTCATGACGCTTAACCTGGCTCATGGCAGAAAAGACGGTATGAATCAGCTGTTTCTGAATAAAGCTGAAATTCGCAATAACCTTGAAGATATAGCCGCATTGTTAAACCGACTGGACATAGATATTGTTGCCCTGCAGGAAGCCGACGCAGCTTCCCGCTGGAGTGGTAATTTTGATCATGTGACCCTGCTTGCCCAGCAGGCTGGTTTTTCTGCCAATATCCACACCACTCATGCCAACAGCTGGTTATTCAGTTATGGGACCGCGTTGCTGTCCCGTCTGCCTTTTACTGCCAGCCTGCAGTACACCTTCCAGCCTTCCCCTCCCACGCTAAACAAGGGTTTTACGCTGGGACAGATCGCCTGGAGTCCATCTGATAATGCTGACAAATCGATTCTGCTCGATATCGTTTCTGTGCATCTTGATTTTTCCCGCACATCCATCAGAGAGCAGCAGACAGCAGAATTGAAAGACACAATTGCAAATCGTGGGAATCCTATGATCATACTGGGGGATTTTAACAGCGACTGGTTTGCTGATGAAAAAGTCATTCGTGCATTAACTGAAAAAACCGATTTGCATGTTTACAAACCTGAAGCCCAGGACCTGGGCACCTATCGTTCAAGTAGTCGACGACTTGACTGGATATTAATATCCAGAGATCTTGAATTTCGTAATTTGAATGTCCTCCCCGAAATCGTATCCGATCATTTTGCAGTTATCGCAGAAATTGCGGTAAAAGAAACTATTGTGAGCGAAAAATAATAATTGTATGTAACACATGGATTTTCATTGTCTATAATGATAAATAACAATACTTGCAGGAGTCTGCTCTATGTGCTGTTCACTTGAGTACATAAAATTTTCTAAAATAAAAGTTTACACTTTTGAAGTTCTGAATCTGACAACACTGAAAAATTTACTCATATTCCCCCTGCTGCTGTTTATTGCCTCCTGCGCCGGTTCTGTGTCCAGGCAAACCAGTGACTATCATCCAACCGAGCAACTCCTGGAAACAGCCAGTATCAATGCCGGTAACGAAGAATATATTCGATTATTATATGATTCCAGAACCTGGCAGCCATTTTACGAGTTGTCCGAAGACCCCATCGAACTGGGAAAAAATGCAAAAATCCCTATTCAGGAAGAAGGGGTTAAACTTCTCGGACCCTCACAAGATGATGCGCTTCGATCACTGGCGTTAAAAATATGGCTGATAGAAAATGCTCAGCACACTCTGGACGTGGTTTACTATATCTTCAGCACGGATCTGGTTGGACAGGCGATGCTGGGTGCGTTGTGTAATGCCGTCAAACGCGGTGTCGATGTGCGCATTATGGTGGATTCTATCGGATCCTGGAGTCTTTTCCATAATGATCTAAGGGCACTTGAAACCTGCGAGCAACAGGCCGGCTATATGCGTACAGTGGATGGCCAGAAGACCCCCTACAAAGCCCGGGTGCAAGCCGTAGTCATCAATGCAATCACCAGTACGACCAGCTGGATCAACCGGCGTTCGCACGACAAATTACTGGTGGCCGATGGGGCTTTTCCGTCCAGCACGGTAGTGATGACCGGTGGCCGAAATATATCCCTCGCCTATTACGGGATTCATGCTGACGGTTCAGCAAATCCAAACACTTACCGTGATCTGGAAATACTGCTCAAACCGGGAGATAACAGCAGCTTTGCTGAACCAACTGTCGGTGATGTCAGCACGATTTATTTTACCTTGCTGTTCCTGCACAAAGGCAATCATCTTTTGCAGCCCGTTTATTCTGATGAATCCGATGATTACAGTTATGGCCTATCTGCTCATGATCCCTACAGAGCTCATCGGCTAATGGCCCAGCGAAGTTTGGCACATCTGAAAAGTCTGCCTGAAATCAATCAACGATTAACTGATATGAATAGGTATATGGACACCGGATTTCAGACTTCAGAAGTTCGTCTGGCGCATGAGCTTGGCAACCTGACCAACCGCAATGTGGTTACCAAAACTCAGGAAAACCTAGAAGAAAATCCAAACTCTATTAGCTATTTGCTCAGAGAACTTGGTGATCAACTGTCTGATGGAGGCAGCATAAGGATTGTTTCACCCTACCTGTTTGCCGTTGAATATATTGATAAGAATGGCAATGTCATTGACGACGGGGTTGCTTTTATGCATCAATGGCTCAGTGAGCATCCTGAAAATGGAATTGAAATTATAACCAATTCAGTGCTCACCAGTGACAACTTCCTGGCGCAATCGGTTATCGACATGGATCTGGGACCACGTTCTTTGCTTACATCGGAAATGGCAAGAACATGGATTTCGGGTCTCAAACAGGGTGAACTAAACCCGCAGCTAGTTGACAGTGAGCAATGGCAGCAATTGATCAATCACCCGCAGATCCACATTTATGAAACAGGCAGACTTGATTCAGCAATACTGGGCAAGGGTTCCAAACACTATGGAAAATTACACGCCAAATTCCTTATGGATGAGATTGTGGGTTTCGTCGGTACATCCAATTTCGATTACCGCTCCCGCCTGTACAATAACGAAATGGGCTTTTTTTTCACGAACGAGGAATTGATAAAGGGATTAAACACTGTCTTTGATGAACTTAAAACTTCCTCCTATCGTTGGGGTACCCCGGAGTGGCTGCAGATGCGCAAGGAAATCAGAAAACAAGGCGGCATGAAAGGCTGGTCCACCAAACATCAGAGTTCTATCTATCGTTTCTTGAAATCGACGGGGCTGATCTGGTTGATTTAAGCTCATTTCAGGGAAACACTTTAAGCGACGTCCTGATCATCTTTAATTTATAGCAGGCGGATTATTGCTCCTGCATAATCTGCATTACCTACAGGGATGTAGGGAATCCAGATTGCTTAAACCGAGTTCAGGTTCAGGTATTACGCCGACATAAACACATCAGTAACGATAGGCTGATTCTATCTGTTTTCTGGTTAAAATACCGTAAGTGTGCTGTATTCCAGGAGCAATAGCGCGTTCTACATAGAGTGCTTCAGCAGTAGAATTATCCAGTATGGCAAGGGCTTCTTCCAGCGAAGCTCGTATGTTAATCCCTCGCAGCTGAAATCTTTCTGCCGGGATTTCAAGCAAATTGATTTGAGTCTCAGCACTATTCTCTTCCTGTTTGCTTTTTACTGTCTCATCATGTCCCATGTAACGTACCAGATCAACTGCGGGCATTAATACCTTATTGACTGTCTCAGTTTCTATCAATAACCATTGCGGATTTTCTTTCAATAAATTATCAACATCTGCAAAATTCACATATTGTTTCAAGCTGACAAATTGCTTACTCATCAAACTGGCCACCCCGATTCTGCGCAAAGTCTGGGTAACAGGATTTGCATTATAGTCAAGTTCATTGGATTTAAGTATAGTGATAAATAACGATTCTTTATGAAACAGTTCACTGGCAGTTAGATTAGCCACTACAATGACCAGCATTCCAGGCATAATTATTTGCGGGCTATAAGTCAATTCCATCATTGCAGTCAAGGCAGCCAATGGTGCCTGCAGACTGGCGCCCATCATGGCCCCCATGCCCAGCAATGTATAAAATCCGATATGAATGGCTATTTCCGGAAAAATTAATTTAATTACAGAACCTAACAAACTACCTACACATGCCCCTATGAAAAGGGACGGGCCAATCATACCGCCGGGAATCCCAAGACCGACACTGGCCACGGTAGCGAGCAATTTAAAGCAAATCAGTGCCATCAAAAGCAGCATGCCCAGATCCCCCGCAATGGTCTGTCTTACCGTGTCATAGCCTATACCCATGACCTGCGGAAAAAACAACGCGATGCAACCCACGATAACCCCTGCCAGAACTGTTCGCCAGAAAAAGGGGATGACTTTGGAACTGACTGTCACACGATGCATCAGATGTATAAAAACAGCAGATACTGTACCCACTATAAATCCCAGCAGCAGCACCAGCAGGATTTCAGTAAATGAATCCATCTGAATATCAAATACCACAAATGCCGGCTCATTACCTAAAACCAGGTTAGCAATAGATGTAGCACTGACTGCAGCAATTATCACCGGTATAAAGCTGGCAATGGTGTACTCCATAATCACGACTTCGAGGGCGAAAATCACACCGGCCAGCGGCGTATTAAACGATGCCGCAATCCCAGCTGCAGTACCACATCCCACCATAATTCGAATACTATTATTCGGTAATGCAAGCCACTGTCCAAAGAGGCTGCTGGCCGCAGCGCCCAAATAGACATGGGGACCTTCACGCCCTACCGAATGCCCCGAAATAATAGCAATAGCCGCACCAGAAAATTGCAGGAAAAAGCCGCGCAGCGTCAGATAGCCCTGATGATATGACATGCGCTCCATTACCCGTGCTACCCCCAGCACATGCAATCCATTACTGTAATATTTAAATATCAGACCTATCAATCCGCCGCCCAGAACCGGGAGTAAAAATCTTTGCCAGTATTCCAGCGCCTCATAGTTGCCTTCGATACCACCCGGTAAAAACCCCAGTTGAGTACCTTCGACCAGAACACGAAATAACGTTATAATGCTTCCAGTCAGCACGCCACTCACCAGCCCCAGCAAAGTCAATTGTAACAGGGCGTCCGGATGAGACAGATGAATACGTAATTTATCAAGTCGTGTTGTAAACTGTTCGGCCAACAATTGTTTAAACCTTAGCAGAATGTACTTCATAGCCTGAATCTGAATTCAGCGGTCAAAACAAATAATACTGTCATTGCCGGTAAAACTGAGATTGTAAGCCAAATTGAATAATGATCAGAGCATAATCAAGCAGACCATACACTGGATTGAATCAGTCATTATAAAGCATAATATCTGCCCATTTGCAAAAAAAGAACATAACCGAGGCAGTATTTATTACCATGTGAATCATGATAATGATATGCAAAGCTGTTTAGTTGATTTAATGGCGGAGTTTATTCGCCTGGACAACGCAGCAGAAATTGAAACAACACTGTTTATATTATCCGGCGGATTTGATGACTTTGATCATTTTCTGGACTGCCTGGAAATGGCGACCCAGCTATTGGTTGTAGCAAATTACCAAGGTATCTATCAACTGGCCAGTTTTCACCCTGATTACTGCTTTGATGAAGTTTCACAGCAGGACCCTGCCAATTATACCAACCGTTCACCCTATCCTATGCTGCATATTATCAGAGAAGCGAGTCTGGAAAAGGCCCTGGAAAACTATCCTGCTCCTGAACAGATCCCGCTAAGAAATATTGAATTTTGCCGCGCAATGGGTAATAAAAAGATGCATGCATTACTTGCGGAGTGTTTTAAGAAAGGTTGAGACTACTTGCTTACAGGAGCACACCCTTTAACTGTAAGCCAATTTGTCTGCTAGCTACGTTTTCTTTCCCTATGCGCCATAGTCCAACAGCTTGAACTGCAATCTTTAGCATCCCTGCGTTCTGGTTGAACATCTTGCCGCAGTATTCACATTTACGTTCAGGTTAGTCCTTTGCTCTGGATGGCCTATTCTTGCGCTGCTATTCATTCTTATCAGACAACATGGCCGCTCAGTGGTAATAGTGTTAAAAAAACTCGATTTTTGATAGTAGTGGAAAAATATTAGCCTCTATAACGAACTTGTTTCTATTAGATATCAGGAACCATTAGCAAGACTTAAGTTTTAGTAGAGAGCTTTACTCAGACCTGTACATAATATTTAAATCGTACTTCTGAGTAAATCATTTATGGCTGAAATTCAGCTTAATTAAATTTTCGAGTTTTTCAACAGTAGTTGCTGATTGCAGCCATTTCAGTAATCTGGCTAGAATTTCCGGGAGAGCCCAAACCTGTCATTAACAAGATACTGAAACCGGAGGTAAAGCCACTGAACCTCCGACACTGTCACCGGCACGTGAGCCACAGAACTGGGATGATTACAGTACAGACAGGGCATACCAAATGATGATGTGGGCGAGCAATCTATCCCTGAATATGAATTCAATCAATGAGTTTCCTGGTGAGAACGGATAACACACAACATCGTTTTTCTGACTATACTGCAATATTCAAAATTTGCGAGTAGAAACTTTCTCATTAAAATATCGGAGGGGAATCCGGCTAAAAACAGGATATTTCAGATTATTGATTCGCTTTTTCTGAATTTTCTGTCACCAATCACCTGATTTAAAATATCAAAATGCTACAATTTTCAATTTATAGATTGAAAAGTCCCATTGAATTTCCTATCCTTCAATTACACGTGCTCTGCTTAAAGATTCAGCAATTTTGATTTTTGATGAAGCCACTTCTGCTTTGGACTCAGAATCAGAACAAAAAATTCAGACAGGATTAGAAAATGTCATGCAAGATGGTACTACTTTGGTGATTGCTCATCGATTATCAATCACAGAAAATGCTGATATGATTGTAGTGATGGACAAGGGGACGATTATTGAGATGGGTAGTCACCAGCAGCTGATTGAGCACAATGGTTTTTATATCAGTTACATAAAAAAAAATTTGATGAGTAACAATATTTAAATGAAATTAGCCTTTGTACTATTTAAGTATTTCCCCTATGGCGGCTTAGAACGTGATTTTTTACGCATTGCCAAGACATGTCAGGCACGCGGGCATGAAATTTTTGTCTATAGCTTTATTTGGGAGGGAGATGTACCAACAGGTTTTAATTTAACCATGATACCGGTTAAAGGCTTTACCAATCATCAGCGCATTAGTGATTTTTCAAAAAAATTTTCACAGCTGTTGTTACAAGAAGAATCACAAGGACGGCCGCAGGAAAAATTTGATCTGATTGTGGGTTTTAATAAAATGAAAGATTTGGATTTGTATTATGCTGCCGATCCCTGTTATGAAGCTAAGGTTAGCGATAAGCATGGTAAGTTATATCGCTTAACGAATCGTTATAAAGTTTTTCAGGCCATGGAAAATGCTGTGTTTGCACCGGATAAAAATGTACAACTACTTTTTATTTCTGAGATTCAAATGCAGAATTTTAAAAATATATACCATACGCCAGATGAGCTGTTTCACTCCCTTCCGCCCGGGGTGGATAAATCACGTATTAGACCTGATAATGCAGATGAGATACGCAAGCAAGTACGTCAAAGTTTGTCCTTAAACGATGATGATAAATTGTTATTGATGATTGGCACCGGCTATAAACGTAAGGGGGTTGATCGTTCAATGCAGGCATTGGCCAGTTTACCTGAGCCATTAAGAAGTAAAACCTTTTTATTGGTGGCAGGCGAAGATAATTTAAAAAAATATAAGGCACTTGGCAAAAAATTGGGCATTGAACAACAAGTTCTTTTACCGGGTGCCAGGGATGATGTTCCTGAACTACTTTTTGGCTGCGATCTGTTTTTGCATCCAGCCAGGCATGAAAATACCGGAACAGTCCTGCTGGAAGCAATTGCTGCGGGTATTCCTCAACTGGTCAGTGGTATTTGTGGTTATGCTTTTCATATTGAAAAAGCGAATGCCGGAAAAGTACTTTCAGAACCCTTTCAACAAGCTGAATTTAATCAGCAGTTGTTAACCATGTTAAGCTCAGATCAATGGCGGCAATGGCAGGATAATGCACTGCATTATATGCGCACAAGTGATATTTTCAGTATGCCTGATAAGGTTACTGACATTATTGAAGCAACCGGGAAAAAACGTGCCATTGCTAATATCTATAAACTTAAATCCTAAAGCTTCAAATGCTCAGCCCTATTGATAATATCAGCTTAGAAAAGTTACAAAAAATCAGCCATCAATCGATATCGCCCTTTCAATTGAATTTTGGGAAACAAATCATTCAATGTGATCAGTTACTCCGTATCGTGCCTGGAAAAAGACTGGTTTTTCTTGGTAGCTGCTCAACTATAGGTGAGACAGATGAAAAATTTATTATTAAAACCTTTGTGCATTCTTCCAGAGCAAAAAAACACTGGTTAAGAGAACATGCCGGTGCAAAATTACTCACTGACAAGCAGATCTTAACTCCCGAACTTATTTTGCAGGGTATTTCTGATGAAGGTGTTTATTTTTTAATTTTTCGTTATATAAAAGGGCAAAGTCTGGCTTCATTCTGGGCGGAAAATAATCAGCTGCAACGAGAGCGGAAACTGAAACAATTAATGCCTGTATTAGCACAACATCATCGCTCAGGATTATTACATCAGGACTTACATTATGGAAATTTTTTTTTAGACCAACAGGGCAGTATTTATACTCTGGATGGTGAAGAGCTTAAAAACTGTAAGGCACCAATAAAGAAAAAACCAGCACTAAAAAATTTGGCTTTATTTTTAGCTCAAACATTTGATTTAACACCAACAAATTGCCTTTCTTTATTAAATGACTATATTTTGTTGAATGCTTTGAGGCTCAATAAAAAACAATCGACTCGATTTTTACACTGGATAAAATATTATCAACAGCAACGAATTGATCAGTATTTAAAAAAAATTGTCAGAAACTGTACTGAAGTTATCTATCAAAAAAACCGTAAGCAAAAAGGCAGTTATAGTTTGTGCCGAAGGCAATACCATAATCAGGCAATGCAAGACTTATTGGATCGCCCGGAGCATTATTTTCAGGATCAACAGGCAATTTTTTTAAAGCAGGGCAATACCTGTACGGTAAAAACTGTAACAATTGAGGATAAACACTATGTGATTAAGCGATATAATCCTAAAGGGATAGCCTATGAGTTGAAACATAAAGGGCAAATCTCCAGAGCCAGAAAATCATGGATTAATGCACATTTACTAACTTTTATGGGCATATTAAGCCCACAACCCATTGCTCTGATAGAATCTAATGCAGCCTTGGGAAAACGTTATAGTTATTTTATTTGCCACTACCAACCAGGACAAAGCAGCTGGGATTTTTTTTGTGATAGTCAACATTTGGCTAAAGATAAAAAATTGGCAGCGGAGCAACTAATTTCCACATTAAATCAACTTTATGAGTATAATATCAGCCATGGGGATCTTAAGGGGAGTAATTTTCTCATTCATGAAAATAAAGTCTGGTTATTGGATCTCGATGCGATGGTTCAGCATAAAATGAATTGGCTTTTTAATAGAAAATGGCAGCGTGATAAAGTTCGTTTTTTAAAAAACTGGGACAAGAAGGCTTGCTATAAAGCCTGGAAGCTTTATTTTGAATCCGCTTTAAAATCTAAATAATAGAATTACTTGCAAAATCATAAAAAACTTTAGTTTTAGCTCCGCCTTTTTTACCCACAAAAGGCTCTTTTGGAGAAGGTGATAGATTTAGCAAAACAACCTCCCCCTTCTTAATGAGGGAGAGGTTAAAAGCAATTTTGCAAGAGCCTCTTACAGAATATAATTTAACAGCACATTTGTATCAATGACAACAAAACAAAAATATGTACTACAACTCTGCCATGACTATAGTATTCCCTATTTAGATGTTGCCAGGCAATATGCCAGTTTATTTAAAAATACCGAATATCAACTAATAACGGTTTATTTAATTGGTAAAAAAAGTGATTTAGTCATAGAGCAAACAGATTCTGATAGTGTTCTATTTCTTGAAAATAGCTCAAAAGATTTACGTGGACTAAAACGTAAGCAAATTAAGCAGGTAAAACAACTTTGCCGCCAATATAGCTTCGAATTTATCTTAGCCCACCGTTATAAAGCTATGTTTATTTCACGTCATATAAAAAATATGCCGGTGATTGGAATTCATCATTCCTTTGGCAACTATATCCGTTTTATGCGCCGCTGGTTTGTCAATCATCATCGCAAAAACCTCTACTTATTAGGGGTATCAAATGCCATTCGTGATGATATTAGAAACTATCTACCCAAATTTCCACCACAACAAATCCAAACCTTATATAATCGAATCAACATTGAAGAAGTTGTCAGTAAACAACTTTCTCGCACTCAAGCCAGAGAATTTTTAGCTATTGCACAGGATAAATATGTTTTTGCTAATGTCGGTCGTTTACATCCAGATAAAGATCAAAAAACACTGCTCAATGCCTTTGCTAAGCTAGCTTCTACTCAAGCTGATGCTATCTTAGTGATTTTGGGTAAAGGCAGACTTGAAAAGCAATTAAAACAACAGGTAACACAATTAAAACTGCAAGATCAGGTGTTTTTTCTCGGTTTAGTCCCCGATGCTGTCAATTATTATCGAGCATTTGATAGTTTTGTATTAAGTTCTGATTATGAACCCTTTGGTATGGTTTTACTTGAAGCAATTATTGCTCAAGTCCCCATTATTGCAACTAATGTCGGTGGTGCAAAGGAAGTAGTAAAAACTAGTCAGTGGTTATTTGATGTGAGAGATGACAATCAACTGGCAAAATTAATGTTAGCCATGTATAAACAAGATGAAGCTCAACGCCAGCTTATTAATGCGGATAATATGCGCTGGTTAAAACAAAATTTTACTGATGATGCGGTTAAAAGAGCCTTTTGGGCCTTGCCTTTTTTTAATAAAATTGTAACTACTCAGCGTAATTAAACAAAAAAACTAAAAAAACGCTTGATAGGGTTTTCATGCAGTTTTGCCAAAAAATCATTACAGTCACTATAGGTCGATATTTACAGTATAGAACAATCAGACAGTTCCTGTTATCAAACATGAGTAGCCGGCTGATTTAAAAATAATATAAGTGCTAAAATCAGCTTACGGATCGAAAAATTGACCTGAAAAATCCATGTTACAATGCTTGTATCGACTAACAACGAATGGGACACTCGGGTAAAACTGGACAGCATTGACATCGATGGCACTTTAAAAGAGATTAAATCTGTTCTCGCCAATGAGAAAGATTTATCACCCGCTTTAAAGTCCATCATAAGCATCCTGGTTTTAGTCGTAAAACGGTTAACAAACCGTGGAGGATTAAATAGTAAAAACAGCAGTATCAAATTAGGCTTCTAAGTTACAAAAATATAAGTCTTTGAATTTTATATGTTTGTAACTTTTTGATGGTTAGCCTTCCTGCGGCTTGATTTGCTGAGTAGTTACAAAGCAGGCAACATTAGCCATCTTATAACAGGAATACTGAGTGGTAGCCGCTTATAATTGCAAGCGCCGATAAAAGGCTTATGTGATTATTTATTCATCAGATTTTGATGCTTTAATTAATTCAACATCCTGTGCATCTTTTAACACCAGATATCCATCGTCTATTGCAAATGATTCCACCTGGCTTAAAGTGGATAAAAAGCGGTTTTCCTGTTCGATTACCGGACCTGCACACATCATACGTGTTGATCCTGCTTCGCTGATGGACATTTTCGAGCCGTTAAGCAAAAATTTACCAAAAAAACGATTACAGCTTGCACTCCCGGATATTCTATCTTCATTTGAAAATTCAATATAAGCAGGATTAGTGGCAGCAATGACCGGTTTACCTGCTATAGACTCAACTATCCATTTACCTGATAATGAACTTTCATTGGCTGGAGTCATGCTACCTGAACATCCCTGAAGTAATATTAACAACGTTATAAAAATAATGTTTTTAAACATAATATACCTTCTTAAATTAAATTTAAACTAATTAGTTTCCATCCATAACATAGTCATCCTGGCTATATTATGCAACGTAAAAAAAAGTGTGATTTTTCTTTTGCTGCATTTTCAATGAGTTGTCATCATTGAAAATGCAGCAAAGCCCTGTGCCACAAGAGTCCATCTAAAACTGGATGGACACTAATTAAATCCCTTCGCAGAAACCCAGAGCTAATAAATGCATTGTATTTCCAGTCCATGGCATCAATTCAACACTTCAGAGCATTACTGTTAGCGTGTAACATATACCTGATTACCTTGAGTACATATGAATGAAGCCACCACAGGTGTATCATCTGTTTGATATGCCATGAATGATATTATATTAATTTATCCTGCAGTATTACTGGGATTTTAAAATTCAGATAACTTGTTCAGTATGGCTTCTGTGCTATAAAGGTAGCACGTTTTGGAGCTGGATAACCTTCGATAGTCGTATCTGGATCATCTGGATGGAGAAAATCGGCTAATGAATCATATTTCATCCACGGGGTGCTCCGTTGTTCCTGTATACTGGTCTGGTTAATATCAATCACTTTGATCTGTTCAAATCCACAGCGTCTTATCCAGTGCGTGAGAGTTTTGACCGTTGGTATAAACCAGACATTTCGCATTTGCGCATAGCGATTTTCAGGTACCAGCACTTCTCTCTCACTATCGCTGCCGGCAGCTTCAATAATCAAGGTTTCAAGTACGAGTTCCCCGCCTTTTCTTAAAACATCCTTTAATTTGAGTAAGTGATCGATAGGTGAGCGACGATGATAAAAGACCCCCATGGAAAAAACGCTATCAAACGCATTCAGTTCAGCAGGTATCTGTTCAACACCCATGGGCAGCAGATACACCGGCTTTGGTCCGGTAAAATGCCGGATAGCTTCAAACTGAGCCAGAAACAACCAGGAAGGATCGATCCCCATGACCAGTTTTGCACCGGCACCTGACATGCGCCAGCAATGATATCCATTACCACAACCGATATCCAGCACCAGACGATTGTGCAATGGCGTGATGTGTTTGCTGATGCGGTTCCATTTCCAGTCTGAATGCCATTCAGTATCAATATAGATATCCTGAATGCGGTAAGGACCTTTTCTCCAGGGAGAAAGCTGCAGCAGTGTTTTTTTTAACTGCAGTTGATCAACATTCTCCTGCAGAATTATGTTTATATCATCAGCACTTAAGTCCAACCGGGTGTTATTAACAGCAGGTAATTGCCTGACAATCTTGTGCCAGGAATCATAGTGTCCATGCCGATTAGCAAAAAGTTCATTAAGTTGAACCGGCAGTTGCTGTGCCCATTTTTCCAGGAGCGTACCCTGCATGTGTTCATAGAGAGAAGTGTAATCCAGCATGAAAATGAGAGTAATTATTTAATAGCAATTAAGGAAGAAAAGTTAAAACACTGGAACCATTGTTCAATTTGTCTGAAACCCGTTTGTTGTAATCGTTCTTTATGCTGCTCCAGAGTTTCAGGGATCAGCACATTTTCCAGTGCCTGTCTTTTCTGGTGAATTTCAAGCTCACTATAACCATTGGCTTTTTTGAAATAATGGTGCATATCGATCAGTAACTGCTGCTGCGCAGTATTATTAAAAGCCAGTTTTTCTGACAGAATTAAAATTCCTCCGCACAGCATTCCCTGATAGATTTTCTGTAATAATGCACCACGCCGTTTGGGATCTATAAATTGTAAAGTAAAATTCATCACTACCACAGAAGCCTGATTAATAGTAATATTATTTACATCGTCACAAATTAATTCGATACGATTCTGACATGATTCCAGGTTTATATAGCGTCCAGCCTGTGACAACATGTCAGCAGAATTATCTATAGCTTTAATATAAAAGTTATCGTTTTTAATCGCTTTTGCCATGGATAAACTGGATGCACCCAGAGAACATCCCAGATCATAGCAATAACTGCCTGGCTGATGAAATTCAGCGGCCAGAATACCTGTCATTGACACGATACTGGCGTAGCCCGGTACCGAACGATTTATCATATCCGGAAAGACCCTGGCCACTTTTTCATCAAAGTTAAAATCTACAAGCCGGTCCAGTGATCTGGCATAAATTGAGTCTGCAGTCATGAAATTTTAGTTGCTAAATGTAAGCATTAAAAAATTAGTAACTACTCAGCGTATTTTGATTATTGTTGCAAGTTATTGATATCAGGTGTTTGTGGAAGAAGCTTATATAGCCAGGGATGGCTATATAGAGCCTACATGGATGTATTAACGGCGTCTTCTGTAACAAATTCCTGATATCAATGACGTTTTAGAAATTACGCTTCTAAGTTACAAAAATATATGTCTTTGAATTTTATATGTTTGTAACTTTTTGATGGTTAGCCTTCCTGCGGCTTGATTTGCTGAGTAGTTACAAAAATTATAGCATTTCTGCCCATAGATCATGTTCGTTATTATCGATAATTTTTACGTCCACGAAATCTCCCGCCGCTAAACCTGCAGTGATATCCTCTATAAACACCAGACCGTCAACTTCAGGAGCATCTGCTGCACTGCGAGCGACTACCCCCTTATCATCAATGCTGTCGACGATGACACGTATAGACTGGCCTATTTTAGCAGATAATTTTTGATAACTAATCTGTGACTGTGCTTCCATCAATAGCGCCAGTCTTTCTGCTTTGATCGTGTCATCCACGGGATTATCCAGCTGATTGGCTGCTGCCCCATCAACCGCAGAATATTTAAAAGCACCCACCCTGTCAAATTGAATTTCTTTAACAAAGGCTAATAAATTTTCAAAATCAGCTTCTGTTTCACCGGGAAAGCCGACAATAAAGGTACTGCGAAGAGTAATATCCGGACAGATTTTACGCCATGATTCGATTCTCCTTAACATGTTTTCGGTATTCGCCGGACGTTTCATAGCCTTGAGTATGGAAGGACTGGAGTGCTGCAGAGGAATATCCAGATAAGGTAAAATCTTACCTTCTGCCATGAGCGGTATGACCTCATCAACATGGGGATAAGGATAGACATAATGCATCCGCACCCAGGCATCCATAACACCCAGAGCGGATGCCAGTTCGGTGAAACGGGTCCTGACCGGCCGGCCTTTATAGAATCCGCTGCGATACCTGACGTCAACCCCATACGCAGAGGTATCCTGAGAAACTACCAGTAACTCTCTCACGCCAGCCTGGATCAGATTTTCTGCTTCCTGTAAGACATCACCCACCGGTCGGCTGATCAGATCACCGCGCAACGAAGGAATAATACAGAAACTGCAGCGATGGTTACAACCTTCTGATATTTTAAGGTAGGCGTAATGACGGGGCGTCAGCTTGACTCCCCCAGGCGGAATCAGACTGGTGTAAGGATCATGTTCAGGAGGAATTTGATCGTGTACAGCTTCCATCACCTCTTCCAGAGCATGCGCACCAGTAACAGCCAGTACCTGAGGGTGGGTCTGTTTTACAATATCACCTTTAGCACCCAGACATCCTGTGACGATCACTTTTCCATTTTCGCTTAATGCTTCACCAATGGCATCGAGTGACTCTTCCACAGCTTCATCAATAAAGCCGCACGTATTGACTACTACCAGTTCTGCATCCTGGTAGGAAGAACTGACAGCATAACCTTCTGCGCGCAGACGGGTAAGGATCTGTTCCGAGTCAACCAGCGCCTTGGGACATCCGAGGCTGATAAAACCGATTTTCTGAGCTGACATAATAATCTTTATCCATAAAAACGCCGTCTATTATAACAGTTTTAAGCTAAAAAAATGAATTCTGTGAATTTAACACTCATCACCAGAAGCAGCAAAAATATTCTTGCACTGTGTATCAGTGGTAAAAATTTGCATTAATTCACATTTAGAAAATTTAGTTTAAAAAATCAACACCCAGCGCAGACAATCCTGATAAAATTGTTATCAGGCCGTAGTTTTCACTATTTTAAAGACGTGATCAACATGAAAAACGCACTTAATCATCTGATAGCAGAAATACCCATTTTCAATGAACTGAATGCAGACGATACCGAAATACTTAGACAGTACCTGTTTCCCAAAGATCTGGCTATCGGAGATATAGTTTGCAAAGAAGGACAGCATGGAAATTTTTTGAGTTTTGTAGCTAATGGCAAACTAGATGTCATTAAGAACAAAGATAATAAAGAAGTGGTTATTTCCCATGTTGAAGAAGGCGGTTCGCTGGGTGAAATGTCATTGATTGACGGTTTAACCCGATCGGCCACCACAAGAGCATCGAAACCTTCAACCATATTAATATTGCGCCGAGATGATTTTAATAATCTGATTGAGAAGCACCCCGTGGTCGGGGTCAAAATTTTAAGAGGAATTGCCCGTTTACTAAGTTTAAATCTGCGGAAAACGTCCGGCCAGATCACCACATTAATGTAGTCCGCACTCCTCCATTATTACTTTCTTTTATTCTTTTTGCCGCCAAACTTCTGCTTCATTGCTTTGGTATGGCGGAGCTTTCTAGCCTGATCTTTTTCAGCGCGAGGATCTTTTCGGCGTATCCCCTTGAAAGGGTTTTCACCCTGCTTAAATTCGAGCCGGATGGGAGTGGCTTCAAGTTTAAGCCACTTCCTGAAACTGTTAACAAGATAACGTTTATAGGATTCAGGTATATGTTCCGTCCGGGTTCCATGTATGACAATGACAGGCGGGTTTCTTCCGCCCTGGTGGGCATAACGTAACTTAACTCTGTGGCCGTGTACCATGGGCGGTTGATGAATTTTTGTCGCATCTTCCAGCAACGCAGTCAACTCGGAGGCCGAGAGATTTTTCATTGCCGAGGCATAGGCTTTATCAACAGAATCATAGAGCAGACCTACGCCGCTGCCGTGTAATGCTGAAATATAATGGTATTTGGCATAATCGAGATATGGCAGGCGTCGTTCCAGTTGCTCTTTGACAAATAAGCGGCTGTCCCTGCTCATTCCATCCCATTTATTGATCGCAACGATAAGGGCACGCCCCCTGTCAAGCACAAAACTCAGCAGATGCAGATCCTGATCCGTCAGGCCTTCTCGGGCATCAAGCATCAGAATGACGACATTGGCTTCTTCTATGGCCTGCAGGGCTTTAATAATGGAAAATTTTTCCAGACTTTCCTTAACCCTGCTGCGCCGTCTTACTCCCGCTGTATCAATAAAGGTATAACGTTGATCATTGCGTTCAAAAGGTATAAAAATACTGTCACGCGTTGTTCCCGGCAAATCAAAGGCCATCACTCTTTCTTCGCCCATAAGTCGGTTAATCAATGTGGATTTGCCTACATTAGGGCGGCCAACGACGGCCAGTTTGATACCTGAATTTTCGTCTTCCTGTTCTTCTATTTCAGGAATTTCAAGAAATAAATCATTGATCAGAGCTGCTACGCCGTCGCCATGTGAAGATGAAATGGCATAGGGCTGCCCCAGTCCCAGGGCAAAAAATTCAGCTTCTACCATTTCAGCAGACATGCCTTCAGTTTTATTCACACAGACAATGATTTCTTTGCCCAGCTGTCGCAAATATTGAGCAATGGTTAGATCATGCCCCGTCAATCCGCCGCGCCCGTCAACCAGAAACAATACAATATCAGCCTCTTTAATAGCCTGATACACCTGTGACTGCATCAGTGTATCTATACCTTCGTCCACACCGCTTAAACCGCCGGTATCGATAACAATATAGGCCCGGTCTCCAACCTTACCATCACCATACTGACGGTCTCGGGTAACTCCGGGTATATCTGCAACCAGGGCATTTCTTGTTTTTGTCAGGCGATTGAACAGTGTTGATTTACCTACATTAGGCCGCCCTACGAGAGCAATAACCGGCTTCATAAAACTACTCTTTTTCTATGTTGAGGAATAAAACAAAGAGACAGATCAGGTCTCGTTTCTTGATGCGTGCAGGCTCAGATTGAAGCTCGATATAACGATAGCTGCCGCTACCGGATAGTTATGATTTAACTCTGAAAACCAGAAGTAGCAACTATGCGAAAAACTTTTTAATGGGTGTAAAATATAGCAATGAGTGATAAAGAGGGGCATTTTAATAATTCAATTCCAGGGCAGTCAGCTTCCCGCCGTTACCATAAACATATAAAACTTGTTCATCCACAGCTGGACTGATACTGATCCCATCATCATCTACTTTAATTCTACCCGCAAAGTCACCTTCCATACGTGACAGCGCATGTATATAACCTTCAAAATCTGCAACCATGACATAGTTATCCAAGGCTACAGGTTTTGTAACCCGCCGGTATGCGAGTTTATTCTGTTTCCACAGGGAATCACCGCTTTGCGCGTCCAGGGCCCATACATTACTGTCCGCATCAGTTACATAGATATGTCTTTCATCTACACCCAGTCCAGTGTATGAAGACATATCCCTGGACCAGAGTATTTCACCTTCAATTGCATCTATGGCCACGACCCGTCCGTTGTAGGTAACTGCAAACAGCACACGTCCAAGTAAAACCATATCCCCATCAATATCTACCAGACGTTCCAGATCAGATCGCCCGCTGGGGAGAGCCGCGCTGATTTCCCATAACAAACGTCCCTGATCAACACCCAATGCGGTGACCTTACCACTGTCAAATCCGGTAAAAACAAGTTGTTCACCTCCCAGCAAAGAATTGCTGTTGCCTCTAAGCGTTAACACCGGGACACCTCTATCGTAGATCCATACCTGTTCACCATTTACTGCATTCAAACCATACAGTCGACCATCTCCGGTACGTACGATAACAATATCTCCTACAGTCACCGGCGCTGACAAAATCACACTGCTTAATTCTTTCTTCCACTTCAGTTGACCGTCTTCAGCATTCAGAACAATAATTTCACCTGTATCATTCCCCAGAAACAGCATTTCATTTCCCAGGCCCAGGCCGCCGGTGACAATAACATCCAGTTCCGTCTGCCAGTTTATCTGGCCATTACTTTTATCCAGCGAAGTTACCTTACCCTCCCGGTCAACCGTATAAACATTGGAGATCCCAAAGGCCGGCTTCAAATTCACCATATCCCTATCAGTACCAACACCGACTTTTTTTTCCCATATTGTACGTAAAGAGACTTCGGGCGTAATAGCTTCCAGCTCGGTTGGAGGGATAGAGTTATCACTGCCCGCAAAGATACCCTTGATAGATTCACAGGCAGCGAGTGACAGGCTGACAAGCAGGATAAGACATATTCGAAGCATCAGGAGTTACTCAGATCATTGCGTTTCAATTGCAGTACCTGTGCCCTGGCACCAATAGCTGCATAAGCCTGCAGCGCTTCATCATAGGCCGTTTTAGCTTCTTCTGTGCGTCCCAGTGAAACCAGTATATCGCCTCTTAATTCCATATAGCCTGGTTTGAATTTACCTGTTTCAACATCAAGCACTTTGAGTGCCGCTTCATAACTCCCCCTGGCTGACAGAACAGTCGCCAGACGCAGGCGGGCAATATGACCCAGACTGGGATCACGCGTGTGCTCTATGACCCATTGAAGTTTTTTCTCAGCAGACTGTAAATCACCCGCGTTAACTAGTGCTTTAACATCCATTAAAGCACTTAATGAGCTGTAGGGTGAATCGCCAAAGTCATTCATCATGGTGTCAACCCGGGCTGATACCGGCGTTTCGGGAGATTGTGTGATTGATTGTGAAATATGATCATAGGCAACAGAGGCTGTATCAGCATTTATCAGTTTTTGTTGTTTCCATGCCTGCACACCCACAATGCTGCCCAGTCCTAAAACGACGGCAACAATAACCATTTTATAATTTTCCAGCCACCATTTTTTTATCGCTTCTATCTGTTGTTCTTCTGTCTCAAAGTTATCCACTTGCTGCTCCAATTATCCGGACTATAAAAAACTGCTAAAATTCTTTATTGCACAAAATTCGGTGATTATAACATAACCGTTTTCAGCAGTGCCATCACCTCAGTATAAGACAATTGCTGTTGCGATGGTTTTTCGTCTGCCGCCGAACGATCTCTGCGCAGGTACCTGGCCGTAATCACATTTTTGTCAAGTTCATCATCAGCCAGTATCAGGGCTATCTGAGCCTGACTCCTGTCTGCTCTTTTCATCTGACTTTTCAAACTTCCTCCTCCACAGATACTCAAAATGCGAAGATCGGGCAAGTCAGTTCTTAATTTTTCACTTAATGCCATGCCGGCCAATTGAGCTCGTTGTCCCAGCATAACCATGACTGCATGCGGATGCTGGTTAAACTTATCGACCCGGGATAGTTCAACCAGACTTATCAAGCGCTCAAGGCCCATAGCAAAACCCACAGCGGTTGTCTCACGACCGCCTAATTGTTCGACCAGAGCATCATATCGTCCACCCGCACAAACGGTTCCCTGAGCTCCCAGATTTTCGGTCACCCATTCAAAAACGGTTTTAGTATAATAATCCAGTCCTCTGACCAGACGCGTATTAATTTCATATTTGATACCAGCAGCTTGCAGATACTCACACAGTGTTTCAAAATGTTCCCGAGACTGCGCATCCAGGTGTTCTATCAAACGTGGCGCCTGCTCTATCAATGTCTGCATCTGTGGATTTTTACTATCAAGAATGCGCAACGGATTACTCTCAAGACGCTTTAAACTGTCTTCATCAAGCTGCGATTTATGAGCATTCAGATATTCACACAATATTTTCCGGTAATGGTTGCGTGATGAGCTGGTTCCCAGAGAATTCAGCTGCAGAGTCACAGAATTCTGTATTCCCAGCATTTGCCAGAAACGCGCTGTCATATAAATCAATTCAGCATCAATATCCGGACCGGTTAAACCGAACACCTCTACGCCAAACTGGTGGAACTGTCTGTAACGCCCTTTTTGCGGACGTTCATGGCGAAACATGGGGCCCATATACCATAAACGCTGTTGCTGATTGACCAGAATACCATTCTGAATAGCGGCACGCACACAGGCCGCAGTGCCTTCAGGCCTCAGAGTCAGACTATCACCATTACGATCCTCAAAGGTGTACATTTCCTTTTCAACAATATCGGTGACTTCACCGATTGAGCGTTTGAACAGGGCTGTTTTTTCCACGATGGGGAATCGAATTTCCTCATAGCCATAAGACTGAACCAGACTACGCAACTGGTCTTCAATATACTGCCAATGAGTAATGTCTGCAGGCAGAACATCATTCATGCCTCGAATAGATTGAATTTTTTCTGCCAAAGTTTTACCTAATTTTATTGTAACTATTCAGCGTATTTTAGATTTATACGTAAGTTCTTGATATCAGGTGTTTGCGTAAGAAGTGTATGTGGCATGGATGCCATATTCAAGCCTACATGGACGTATTGACGGCGTCTTCTGGAGCAAATTCCTGGTGTCAAGGACGTTTTCAAAATTACGCTGAATAGTTACATTTTATTTAACTACAAAGCGGGCAATTTTTTTATCATTGATATAACTGCTGTGATCAAAAATGGTGTTATTGATGCGAACAGTTACCCCCGTTGCATCTCCCAGGAAAACGTAATAGGGTCTCTTGCCTTCCAGTTGCAATTGAGTGCCTTTTTTCTTTAGATCCTTAGCTAAAATTTTTCCATCTGCATCACGGATCCTTATCCAGGAGTCACTGCTAAAATCAAGCACCAGTTTATTATCCGCAGCGGCATTTTGAGCTGTTGCCGGGGTTGTTGCAGATGCTGTAACAACAGTGTTACCAGACAAGCTATCACGGCTGATTGCTGGTTCCGGAGTTGCTGGCAGCGTCTCTGCAATAGAGACTCTCGTCTGGGTCTGATTATCTGCTGCAGCAGGTTCAGCTAGGGGTTGTGCCTGCTGTAATTGTTCAGCTTCAACAACAGATGCTTCTTTTTCAATCAGCGTATTACTTGTATCCGAGTCATTAATCTGAGGTAATAACGGTTCTTCCGTATATTCCGGCAGCTGCAGCTGGCTGGGGTCAGCAGAATCGACATTGAGCTCAGTCCCGCCTTGCGCGCTTTTTTCCGGGGATGTTTTATTAAAATTAAACCAGCTGCCAGTGGTTTCTGAAATTTCATCCGAATTACTTTGCCACCATAGCCAACCGGCAAAAATAAACCCGGCAATAGTAAATAGAAATATTAATGGCAGAAATTTGCCCAGCGAATAAGAACGAGCGTTACGGCTTTCATTTTTTACATCCAGTGTAGGGATCAGATTACCTTCTATTTCATTTTTATAAAACGCTACCAGAGGTTCAGGGGGTATATTCAACAACTTGGAATAATTACGTATATAACCACAAACAAACATCGGTTCTGGCAATGCTTCATAATCATAATCCTCCAGTGCCTGAATGACGTCCTCGTCAAGATGCAGCCGTGCAGAAATATCAGCTATACTTAGTTTCTTTACTTCCCTGGCTGCTTTTAAACGCTGCCCAAAACCTTCTGGGGTGGAAGTATAAAACTGTCCATCATCACTTTGCTCGGACATCAGTACTCCTGCTTGCCTTCAAAATACCATTTGGCTTCATCCGTATCAGGGAATTTGCTTTTTAACTGTAATTCATAACTTGCCAGCTTATCGTAATCAGTTGGATTTAGCTTATTTAAAATATTGATGCCCAACCACAAGCTATCGGCATTTTGTGCGGAAACCACATCAAATCGCTCGAAATAATTCCAGGCAAAATCATAATTTCCCTGTTTATAATAGATGCGTGACAGACCCAGCATTGATTGCGGCATATCCTGATTCAGGTCCAGGGCTTTACGAAAATATTTTTCCGCTGTTGCATAGTCACCTTTCAGATCAGCGCAAGCAGCCGCACTTTGGTAGGCTCCTGCTCTATTAATGTAGAGCGGATTAGTAAACACTTTCTTAAACTCGGTTTCTGCTTCGTTGAATCTTCCCTGTTCACAGAGGAAAATGGCATAGTTATTAATCGCTGTTGAGGAATGAGGGTCAATTTCCAGGGAACGCTTAAAGTGCTTATAAGCCAGCTCGGTCTGTTCAAGACGCCCATATAAGACCCCAAGATAGTCATGTGC
Organism: uncultured Gammaproteobacteria bacterium; assembly: GCA_963836005.1. Classification (GTDB taxonomy): domain Bacteria; phylum Pseudomonadota; class Gammaproteobacteria; order GRL18; family GRL18; genus CAWIHS01. The sequence continues at coordinate 701,196 of CAWIHS010000001.1, forward strand.
CTGGGCATTGTTTGAATCATACCTGAGAGCTTTCTGCAGCTTCGACAGAGCTCTGTCATAACGGCCATTGCGGATGTAACCGGCACCCAGTTCTGCATTAAGATCCGCGGCTGTTTTCTGCTTTGTTCCGCCATCGGTATATTGAGTATCCAGGTGCGCAGCTTCGTTTTCTATATCTGAAGACAGCGGATTGCTCTGACAACCAGCTATGAATACGCCCATAACCAGTAACAGCATCATTTTATTGTTATTCATTGTAACCTCACCAAAACTGCTATGTTCATTAATTTATAATAACCTTCTGGACTTATCTTTTACCTTACCTGCTAACTGACCGCATGCTGCATCAATATCATCGCCACGTGTTTTACGCGTCACGGTAATATAACCTGCACGTTGAAGAATGTCTCTAAAACGGTTGATAACCTGTATCCTTGAGCTTTTAAAACCGCTTCCTGGAAACGGGTTAAACGGGATCAGGTTTATTTTACAGGGCAATTTATTTAATAATCTGGCCAGCTCTTTTGCGTGCTCTTCAGAGTCATTGACTCCGGCTAACATGACATACTCAACAGTAAATTGTTTCAATTTTGTATCGCCGTTAAAATAATGACGACAGGCTGCCAATACTTCTCTGATAGGGTATTTTTTATTCAGCGGAACAATTTCACTGCGTATTATATCATTCGGCGCATGTAATGAAATTGCCAGACTGACATCACATTCATCGCGCAGTTTTTTTATTGCCGGAACGACCCCGGCGGTGCTTATCGTAACACGTCTTTTAGATAAGCCATAGGCATTATCTTCCAGCATAATGTGTATGGCTTGCACTACATTGTCAAAATTGAGAAGTGGTTCTCCCATTCCCATCAAAACCACATTGGTGATCACTCGATGACCTTTAGGATCACGCCCAAGAGCTTTATTGGCAACCCAAATCTGAGCAATAATTTCAGCACTGCTTAAGTTACGGTTAAACCCCTGTCTGGCCGTAGAACAAAAGCCACATTCCAGAGCACATCCCACCTGTGACGAGATACACAGGGTGCCGCGACCCGCTTCGGGAATAAACACAGTCTCTATGCTGTTACCGCTATCCAGTCTTAGCAGCCATTTACGCGTACCATCATCAGATTGCTGCTGCATAACAATCTCAGGCGCGGCAATAATTGCAACTTCGGACAGACGAGCTTTCAATGCCTTGCTGACATTAGTCATCTGCGCAAAATTGTCTGCACCATACTGATGGATCCATTTCATTACCTGCACCGCACGAAACGGCTGTTCACCAATATCAGTAAAAAAAGCCTGCAGATGCCCTAGATCATAACCCAACAGATTCACTTTGGCTGAGTTATTTTCAGACATGATATTGATTTTAGTCAACGCGGACATGAGTTTCTCAATAATTACACATTACAAACAATAAACCCACTATTATAAGTGGGTTCAGGGTAAATTGATATTTGCATTTTCAGATTATTGCGTACTTGATTTTATTATAGCACTGTTTCTTCCCCATCTGAGAAGGAAGGTTGATATAACAGCAGCTATAGAAGAAGTGCGGTGCATTTTTAATCTTGTTTTTCTTCAATCCATCCCATCTGAATCGCTTCAAGAATTTTTTCCCCGCAATGCTCCTCAGTTTCTTCAAAATCTTCCAGTTCAAGTACCCATCGCATCAAATCAGGAAAATTGACATATTGTGGATCAACATCAGGGTACCTTTCATCGAGTTCGATCACAATATCGTTAATGTCTGTCCAGCGTAAGCCCATTTATTTACCATCCTTTATTAAACTAATTAGTTTCTATCCATAAAGAGTCATCCTGGCTATTTATGGAACGCAAAAGAAAAAGTGTGATTTTTCTTTTTCTGCATTTTCAATGACTTGTCATCATTAAAAATGGTAGTACATCCCTGTGCCACAAGTGTCCATTTAAAAATGCATGGACACTAATTAGTGATTTTCGGACACCATATTGATGGTGTATTTAGGTATTTCAACGACCAGATCTTCATTATCAACGAGAGTCTGGCAGCTTAGTCTTGATTCCGGTTCCACCCCCCAGGCTTTATCCAGATAATCTTCTTCCAGCTCAGAAGCTTCTTCCAGAGAATCAAAACCTTCACGTACAATCACATGACAGGTAGTGCAGGCGCAGGATTTTTCACAGGCATGTTCGATTTCAATGCCATTTTCCAGCGCCGCATCACAGATGGATATGCCGGACTCAACCTCTATCACCGCCCCTTCCGGGCAAATTTCTTCATGGGGTAAAAATATTATTTGTGGCATATTTCAGATACCTGTTTATTTACTAATTTCATCGACACTATGTCCTGACAATGCCTTATTTATACTGGCATCCATTCGACGCTGGGCGTATTCTGCAGTTACCGTGTTAACCTTTTCGATCTGCTGCCTGATAGCACGTTGTTCTGTGCCTGAAGCGACCTGTGTTAATTCATTGATGGCAGTTTCAATGATTTGTTTTTCTGCCTCGGAAAGCAGTTGTTCGCCATCTTCCTGCAATGCAGAGCGCAAAGCTTCAATCACTCTGTCGGCTTCCACCTGCTCTTCTCTGAGCTTACGTGCTTCGATATCTTCCCCTGCATGGTTCATGGAGTCTTTCAACATGGTTTCAATTTCTGTATCGTTCAGGCCGTAAGAGGGCTTAACCTGAATACTGCTTTCAACCCCAGTGGTCTCTTCTCGAGCGGAAACTGATAATAATCCATCCGCGTCAATTTGAAAAGTTACCCGTATTCTCGCGGCACCGGCTACCATAGGGGGAATGCCGCGTAATTCAAAACGCGCCAGAGAACGGCAATCACTGATCAGTTCTCTCTCACCTTGTACGACATGAATAGCCATGGCCGTTTGCCCATCTTTAAAAGTGGTAAATTCCTGTGCTCTGGCGACCGGGATGGTAGTATTGCGATGAATGACTTTTTCAGTCAGACCGCCCATGGTCTCGAGTCCCAGTGATAATGGGGTTACATCCAGCAGCAGCATTTCATTATCAGATTTGTTGCCTGCCAGGACATCAGCCTGACGGGCTGCACCTATCGCCACCACCTTATCAGGGTCAATGCTCACCAAAGGCTCTGCAGCAAAGAATTCTCCCACTAACTGACGTACCAGAGGGATCCGTGTGGAACCGCCCACCATGACAATATCTTCGATGCCCTCGGGCTCTATATGAGCATCTCGAAGCGCACGTTTGCAAGGTACCAGGGTTTTTTTGACCAGTGCAGTTATGAGTGATTCAAATTCGTGCAGCGATAACTCTGATTGCCACTGACTGCCGTCGGGATAATCAACTGTTATTGGAGCTTTAAGCTCGCTGCTTAAGACTTCTTTTGCGGTTCTGGCCACAGTCATCAGCTGTCTTTGCAGGGACGCATCCGGAGCTTCAATGCCTGCCTGCTGCATAATCCATTGAGTGAGGATTTGATCAATATCATCTCCTCCCAGGGCAGAATCACCCGCCGTAGACATCACTTCAAATATCCCTTTATTGAGTCTGAGGACTGAAATATCAAATGTTCCACCCCCCAGATCATAAATCACGTGTATCCCTTCCTTGCCCGAATCAAGACCATAGGCAACAGCTGCTGCGGTAGGTTCATTAAGCAAACGCATGACATTCAATCCAGCCAGTTTGGCGGCGTCCTTGGTCGCCTGGCGCTGTGCATCATCAAAGTATGCCGGCACGGTGATCACTACCCCGCTGAGCTCGCCGCCTAATGTCTGCTCGGCACGTTGTTTCAAATGTTGCAGAATTTCAGCAGAAATTTCTACCGCACTTAACTCACCCGCAACTGTGCGAAAACGCGGCACTGAGGTGTTCTCATCCTGGACAAAGTCATAGGCAACGTCAGTGGGTATATCCTGCAGACCTCTGCCCATGAAACGTTTTACTGAAACAATAGTATTGAGAGGATCGGCTGTGGCCGCCTGTTGTGCCTGATAACCCACCCGGACCTGAAGACCTTCCTGATTTCGGCCTAACAGCTGTACTACAGACGGGAGCAAATGTTGTCCATTTTCATCCGCCAGGGTTTCAGCCAAGCCGCTTCTGACCGTGGCAACCAATGAGTTAGTTGTTCCTAAATCAATGCCAGCTGCCAGTTTATGCTGATGCGGTGCTTCTGACTGTCCAGGTTCGGAAATTTGCAATAATGCCATAAGTAGTAATGTTTTAAGTTAGTAAATGTTAAGGGCTATCAATTGTTAAAGCTGGTCGGCCAAATCTTCTTGCATATTCATGCATTCTTCCTGTAAACGGTTGAGAAACTGCATTTTTAAAACCAGTTCTTTCACTTTTTCAACCTGTGCTGCATGCATATCGGGTTCATTATTGTCCTTGTGCTCTTCATCCATGCTATCTTCAGCAGCGAGCAGCAGTTGAAAATGTTCACTCAGTTGCAGGGTCTGCTGCCTGATACGTAAGGTTACATCATCATTGATTTTATCAAGCGCATCCATGGGCTGTGAAGTCGATCGCACGGCTGCCAGATTTTCACGCAATTCCATCTGTTCCATCAGAAAGGCGGGATCCAGGCTATTGTCATTTTCATGCAGCTCAGCACCCGTCAAAGACAACAGATAAATAGCACGTTTTAGCGGCGATTTAAGTGTCTGAAAAGCGTCATTGATTTGTGCGGTTTTTTGCACAGACATGCGTCGCTGCATAGCAGATGCATTGGAAAAATTATCTGGATGGATAGTTTTCTGTATTTTCCGGTAATTATCATTGAGCCGTTCAAAATCAACTTCAAAACTGACGGGCAATCCGAGCAATTCAAAATAATTGTTCTCTTGAATTATCGACATGTAATATACCTGCAGGGGAAGTTGACGTTATAGGGGTTGTCTAAAGACGAAGATAATGGCATTCAATGATCAGGGTAAGCTAGTTACAGCTATGCATATTAACGAAAATGGTTAGCCGTTTATTGCTCCAGCATGTCAGTTTATCAAGGTTGGAAACCGGTCAGGCTGTCGCTAATAGATTCTACACCCTAACCTGCTCATTGAAACTCTTCGCTACTAGACGTTGAAACTCTTCGCTACTAGACGTTGAAACTCTTCGCTACTAGACGTTGAAACTCTTCGCTACTAGATGTTGAAACTCTTCGCTACTAGATGTTGAAACTCTTCGCTACTAGATGTTGAAACTCTTCGCTACTAGATGTTGAAACTCTCACCACAACCACAGGTGTCTTTAACATTCGGGTTGTTGAATTTAAAGCCTTCATTAAGTCCTTCTTTACCATAGTCCAGTTCGGTACCATCTATGTACAACAGACTCTTGGGATCAACAATCACTTTGACGCCTTTGTCTTCAAAAATATTGTCTTCGGGCTCTATTTTATCTGCAAACTCCAGTACATAAGCCATACCAGAGCAACCATTGGTTTTAACAGCCAGACGCAGTGCTTCACCTTTGCCCCGATTTTCAATAAACTTTGCTACATGTAATGCAGCTGCATCAGTCAATGTTATTGCCATATCATAGAACCTCTGCTAAACAATTAATGTCCTGTCTTTTCTCTGTAATCACTGATAGCTGCCTTGATGGCGTCTTCAGCTAAAACAGAACAGTGAATTTTTACCGGCGGTAAAGCCAGTTCTTCTGCGATCGCAGTATTTTTAATTTCCGCCGCTTCATCCAGAGTCTTGCCTTTAACCCATTCGGTAACCAGCGAGCTAGAAGCAATTGCGGAACCACAGCCATAGGTTTTAAACTTGGCATCTTCAATCACACCATTTTTATCAACCTTGATTTGCAGCCGCATTACATCACCACAGGCAGGCGCGCCGACCATACCAGTACCAACACCACTTTCATCAGCATCCATACTACCCACATTACGTGGATTTTCATAATGATCCATTACTTTATCACTGTAAGCCATTGTCATCTACCTCTAAAATACATTTAGCAAATCATATAATTTTATAAGACTTGCGCCGTTTAATTCTGTAGGGCAGTGAAACTCATCCACCGTCCCCGCCTGAAAGCCGCCAGACTGGAAATATCTAATGCGCTTTCCACTCAATGGTTGATAAATCAATACCGTCTTTATACATATCCCATAGTGGTGACAGTAGGCGTAATTTTTCAACCTTTTCTTTAACTAATTTAATCGTGTAATCCACATCTGCTTCAGTTGTATAGCGTCCCAGACTAAAACGGATTGAACTATGAGCCAGTTCATCATTACGGCCAATAGCTCTGAGTACGTAAGACGGTTCCAGGCTGGCTGATGTACAGGCAGAACCTGAGGAAACGGCCAAATCTTCAATGGCCATCAGCAAAGACTCACCTTCAACATAATTGAAACTCAGATTCAGGTTCTGTGGTACACGGTGATCAAGATCCCCATTGATATAGATTTCTTCCATACCTTCAAAACCTTTTAACAGGCGATCACGTAATCCGCGAATACGTTCATTTTCAGTGGCCATTTCTTCTTTGGCTATCCTGCAAGCTTCTCCCATACCTACTATCTGGTGCACTGCCAGTGTCCCAGAACGCATTCCTCGTTCATGACCGCCGCCGTGCATCTGAGCCTCAATACGAACTCTTGGTTTGCGTCTTACATATAATATACCGACACCTTTGGGACCATACATTTTATGTGCTGACAGCGACAGTAAATCCACTTTCATCGTCTGCATATCAATCACAATCTTGCCGCCGCTCTGGGCCGCATCGACATGAAAGATAATTTTCTTTGAACGGCACAATTCACCTATCGCGGCAATGTCCTGGATCACGCCAATTTCATTATTAACATGCATAATAGACACCAGAACAGTGTCATCACGTATGGCAGCTTCCACCATACTGACATCAATCAAACCTTTTTCATCAGGGTCAAGGTAAGTGACTTCATAACCTTCCCGTTCCAACTGACGGCAACTGTCCAGTACCGCTTTATGTTCCGTTTTGGCGGTAATTATATGCTTGCCTCGCTTGGAATAGAAATGAGCAGCACCTTTGATCGCCAGATTATTTGACTCAGTAGCACCTGACGTCCAGACAATCTCTTTTGGATCGGCACTGATCAGAGCGGCGACATCGGCACGGGCCTCTTCCACGGCTTTTTCAGCGTCCCAGCCATATTTATGCGAACGCGAAGCCGGATTGCCAAAATTTCCCTGAATCGTCAAGTAATGACACATTTTATCAGCCACACGTTCATCTACAGGTGTTGTGGCTGAGTAATCTAAATAAATGGGTGCTCTCATTAAAATTTCCTGAAACAAATATTCTAGAAAGTAAACGAATTTTTACAATTCCAAAGTATCGGTTTTATCTATCAAAGTATGTAAAATATTCAGCATGCAATAAATTAAAAAATGTTCAATTATTTATGCAATCTGCTTATTCTGAATGGTAAACTCAACTTTGCGGTTTTTCTCTACTTCCTGATCTTGCCTGGCCGCTACTTCCTGTACAGCCCTGTTATCGACCAGATTGCCCAGAGTAATATTTGCCAGAAAGTTATAAATCTGATCACTCAGATCGCACCAGAGATCGTGGGTCAGGCAACGTTCTGAATGCTGACAGTTACCCTGACGTTTACAGCGTGTCGCATCGACGGTTTCATCAACTGCGGCGATGACTTCAGCAACTGCTATTTCATCCGCATCGCGACTCAATCGATACCCGCCGCCTGGCCCCCTGGCGCTATTGACCAGTCCGTTCTTCCTTAACTTGGAAAATAATTGTTCCAGATAAGAAAGAGAAATTTCCTGGCGCTGTGAAATATCTGACAGAGTTATGGGCCCCCGATCATAATGTAATGCCAAATCAAGCATTGCGGTCACTGCGTAACGTCCTTTTGTGGTTAACCTCATTTTTATTTTCCTGTTTTGCGATCAATAATTACCATCCTAAAATAACCGAGCATTCTAGTCAAGTAATATTTACTTTGAAATGAAAGCTTACAAAACCATGGCCCATGTTTAGACGTTTTCCTCTACTCATGACCTGCCTTTTTAACCGGAGGTACAAACTGGATCACTTCTTCCTCTTTTGCCTTACTCCCGCTGTTCAGACTGCACAGGTCCTGAGCTGGGCAGGCCTCAGGGTGTTCATCAATATGTTCTATTTCACAAAAATAAGCCTCAGGAATATTGATTTCGGGAAATTCTGCATCAATGGAACGCATGGCAGTACATAATTTATCCATTTTATCATCAACCGTATGCATGTGATCCAGCATACAATTAATTGCATGTGCGACTGGATCTGGCATGCTCTGATGCATACCATAGGCATCGAAACCCATTTTCCTGGCCATATTATCGCGTTGCAGTTCTTTTTCATCTGCAAAAGTCATATCAGTTGATGTTTTGCCAATCACTCGCCCGGGCACACCGACAACAGTAGAACCCTCAGGGACATCTTTGACGACCACAGCGTTCGAACCCACTCTGCTATTATCACCTAGCGTGATTGGACCAAGCACTTTTGCACCCGCTCCGACTACGACATCATTGCCTAATGTTGGATGACGTTTGCCTTTATCCCAGGAAGTACCGCCCAGCGTCACGCCATGATACAAAGTGCAATCATCGCCGATAACAGTAGTTTCACCAATAACCACACCCATGCCATGATCTATAAAAAAACGCCTGCCAATGGTAGCCCCTGGATGAATTTCTATCCCGGTCAGCAGGCGAGCCAAACCTGAAAACGCCCTGGCCAACCATTTTAAGTTCCAGCGCCATAACAAATTGTTCAGGCGATAAAACAACATCGCATGTACCCCAGGATAAGTTGTCAGCACTTCAAAATATCCGCGTGCTGCCGGGTCCCTGTCAAAGACACATTTTATATCTTCTTTTAAATGCTCAATCATGCACTTTATAACCTGTCTATTAATTTACCTGCTTTAAATTAAGCTTTAATATCTCTACTGCGATAACCTGATACTAAATTTTTTCTATCGTTCTGCCTAAAACCCTGTATTTTACTAAGAATTATGCCAACAAACAATCACCAGTGCTGTGCATCAATAGCCCCTGGCCATGTCAGGGTAAAATCATATCGCTAATCATTACCCTGCAGCCATGTAGCTATTCCTTGCTATAGAGTGCTGCAGCAGAGGCCTGAATTCAAGGGTTATTTTTTCACCAGCCTTTGTGTTTTGGACAATATTCCCCTTAGAATATTCACTTCCTGCTGCTCAAGCCGGAGACGGTTATAAATATTACGTAATTTCGGCATCAATTGTGGTGAATGCCTGGGCCTGAGAAATTCAATATCAATCAGAGTCTGTTCAAGATGCTGATAGTAGCGCTCCAGTTCATCACTGTTGGCGTAGGCAATAGCTTTTGAGGCAGCTTTAGCAGCAGTTTGAGTATCAATGGCTGCCATCATGATTTCGTAACAGACAATCTGTATGGCAGAGGCCACATTCAGCGATGGATAATCCGGATTAGTCGAAATATTAATCAGTTTATGACATAAGCCGATCTCGTCATTGGTCAGACCAATTCGTTCCCGGCCAAACAGCAAAGCGATTTCATACTCTAGAGATTCCCGGTTCAGCAGCGTCCCGGCTTCTCTGGCATCAATAAACTCATGCTGAATTTTTCGTTCTCTTGCAGTAGTCCCCAAAACCAGGTGACATCCCTGTACGGCTTGTTCCAGGGATGGACAAACAAGCGCTTTTTCTAACAAATCATCAGCACCTGAAGCCATTGCAGTGGCATTTGCATCGGGGAAATACTTCGGTTCAACCAGGTAAAGGCGTTCTAACCCCATGTTTTTCATGACTCTGGCAGCCGCGCCGATATTCCCCGGATGAGATGTATTGATCATCACTATGCGTATATGATTAAAATTCATGTCTGCTATCTAAATGTATGGAATCAAGCTGCTCAATCAGCCTTTTGCCCTGATTGCAATGTAACAGCCGGGTGTTCATGTTAGCGATACATTTTAACAATAACTAATGATATAATTAAATGCTTATTTGCTCTTTACTAATCAACCTGTTTCTAATGGACTCATTCTAATGGAGAATCCTTATGCATCCTATGCTTAATATTGCTACCCGTGCAGCACGTGCTGCCGGTACGATTATTTATCGTTCAATGGACAAGGTTGAAAATCTGCAAGTGGTGACCAAGGCCGTTAACGATTTTGTCAGTGATATAGACAAACAGGCCGAGGCAGCTATTATCAACACGATAAAAAGGGCCTATCCTGATCATGCTATAAAAGCAGAAGAAAGCGGTCAATTGAAAGGCAATCAGGATTTTCTCTGGATTATCGATCCTCTGGACGGAACCACCAATTTTTTACATGGTTTTCCTCAATTTGCCGTTTCAATTGCATTCGTCGAACGTGGGCGTTTGTCACAGGCCGTCATCTTCAATCCGGTGAATCAGGAATTGTTTACCGCATCCAGAGGTGATGGTGCAATGCTCAATGATCGCCGTCTGCGAGTATCAAAACGAAAAGGACTGGAGGGTGCCTTGCTGGGAACCGGTTTTCCCTTCAAAATGCAGCAGCACCTGGATGTCTACTTAGAAACCTTTAAAGCCCTGTTTCCCATGACTGCTGGTATCAGAAGGCCTGGCTCTGCAGCTCTTGATCTGGCCTATGTGGCCGCCGGCCGGCTGGACGGATTCTGGGAAATCGGTCTCAAAGACTGGGATATGGCGGCAGGTGTCTTACTGATCACCGAGGCCGGAGGCCTGGTGAGTGATTTTTCCGGCGGCAGTGACTTTCTCGAGACCGGCAACCTGGTTTGCGGCAATCCTAAAGTGTTTAAAGAAATCCTGCAAAGGATCAGGCCCTGCCTGACTGAAGAACTGGCGAAATAAAACCTGACAGTGCTAATATGGCGGCAGCTCCCTGTGCCGTATTAATGCCTACCATTCGCACATGGATACTATTTATCCTGTATGACACCATGGATGGTGAAAAAGCTTCCACCAGGTAGTTACTAAACTTCTTCGTAAACTTCTTCTTCCTCAGTGCCTTCACGTTTTACCGGAGCTAGATCTTCTTTGCTGATCCCCATGTAAACCAATACTGAACTGGCAACATAAATCGAGGAGTAGGTACCGATAATCACACCTGCCAGCAGGGCTGTGGCAAATCCATGAATCAGTTCACCACCAAAGACAAATAGTGCAAACAGCACCAGCAATGTGGTAAAAGAAGTAATAACGGTGCGTGAGAGGGTTTCATTCAAAGAAGTATCTACAACCTGAATAGCGTCACCCTTGCGTATTTTACGGAAATTTTCACGGATACGGTCAAAAACCACGATGGTATCGTTCAATGAATAACCGATCACTGCCAGGATAGCGGCCAGAACAGTCAGGTCAAACTCAATCCCAAACAATGAAAACATGCCCAGTACAATAATGACATCATGTACCAGCGCCGCAACCGCTCCCAGGGCGAAACGGTATTCAAAACGCAGCGCTACATAAATCAAAATACAGACGATGGCCGCCAGCATGGCAATACCGCCGCTTTCTGTAAGTTCTTCGCCCACCTGCGGGCCGACAAATTCTACCCGGCGGTTCTCTACCTCTTTATTTTGCTGGCGCAATAGAGAAAACAGTTCAGTTGAAATATCGGCATTGGAAACGCCTTCTTTGGGCGCAACCCTTACCAGTACCTCACTGGCTGAACCAAAATGCTGTACCACTGCATCAGGGAAATTACTCTCATGCAGTGTCTGACGTATCGGTTCCAGTTCCACAGCGTCAGGGTAGGCCACTTCAATCAAGGCCCCGCCGGTGAAATCAAGACCAAATTCTAATTCCTTTGTGAGCAGCGAGATGAGAGAAATGATTATCAGGGCTGCTGAAAACATCATCGCAATCTTACGATGTTCCATAAATTTGAAATGAGTATTAGTAAAAATTTGCATAATTTTTAAATGACCTTTTTAATCTGTTATGTACAGAAACACTAATATGTAACTGTTTTATAAGGACAGTTCTTTAATACGTTTGCCGCCATATATCCAGTTAACTACGGCACGGGTAACCATGATTGCGGTGAACATGGAAGTCACAATACCAATAGACAGCGTTACCGCAAATCCTTTAATCGGACCTGTTCCCATGATAAACAGCACACAGGCCGCAATTAATGTAGTGATATTCGCATCAGCAATGGTTGAAAAGGCTTTTTCATACCCTGAATGGATACTATTTTGCGGTGAATTGCCATTACGTAATTCTTCCCGGATACGTTCAAAGATCAGCACATTGGCATCAACGGCCATACCCACGGTTAGTACAATCCCGGCGATACCGGGTAATGTCAGAGTAGCCTGCAGCAGGGATAAAACAGCCACAATAATGATCAGATTTAGAGTCAGTGCCAGATCTGCAATCAGGCCGAACTTTCTATACCATACAGCCATAAAAATCAGCACGCCTACAAAACCTATAATCACGGACATAAAACCGCGGTCAATATTGTCCTGCCCCAGGCTCGGGCCTATGGTTCGCTCCTCAATTATATAGACTGGCGCTGCCAATGCCCCGGCTCTGAGCAGCAGGGACAGCGTATTGGCTTCCTGAACACTATCCAGGCCGGTAGTTTCAAATCGATTGGAAAAATGACCGCGGATCACAGCATTACTGATCACTTCCTCTGTAGTTGATTTCTTTAATAAAGGTTTACCCTGTTCGTCCTTGACTATGGCCCCATTTGCGTCTCGCACAGTTTCCTGTTTGGTTTCAAGATAGACGACGGCCATTCTTTTACCCACATTATCCTTGGTAAAAGCCCCCATACGCTTTCCACCATAGCCGTCAAGGGAAACATTAACCTTTGCTCCGCCAGTGTCAGGATCAATCCCGGCTTTGGCATTGGTCACATGTTCACCAGTGGTTATGACGCGCTTTTTCAATAAAACCGGTACCGCTGGATAAGTCCTGCTGCCTTCCTGTCTTTCTCGCGTGTAATAGAGCTTGGATCCGGCAGGAACTCTGCCGTTAACTGCCTCTTCAACACTGTGCTCTTCATCTACGGCACGGTACTCTAAAGTTGCTGTAGCGCCAAGGATGTCTTTCGCGCCGGCTGTATCCTGAATACCGGGTAATTGAATCACAATCCGATCATCACCCTGCTGCTGAATAATGGGTTCTACCAGACCACTGAATTTCTCGTCTATACGTTTTCGCAGGGTACTGATATTCTGTTTCAGAGCAAACTGCTTGAGTTCCTGTAAACTCAACTCACTCAGGCTTCCTCTTAACAGGTAGTTATTGCCCTCCTGCTGTTCTATAAACTTCAAATCACGAACGTCACGGCGCAAAGCATCATAGCCCTCGTCACGTAACGCTTCGGTTTTAAAACTTATGACCACGTCATTACCATCGCGCTTGCTGCCCAGATAACGGACTTTTTTCTTGCGTAAAATCGAGCGTATATCACTAACATAGGTGTTGACCGACTTTAAAACCGCTGCATCCATATCAACCTGCATCAGAAAGTAAACACCGCCTCGTAGGTCCAGCCCAAGGTACATGGGTTTTCCATTCATTTCCAGCAGCCATTGAGGTGTGGCAGGAGCCAGATTCAGGGCAACAGCATAATCATCACCCAGCTCCTTTTGTACGAGCTGTTTGGCTTTAAGCTGATCATCCTGATTATTAAATCGAAGCAGTAAACCCGTTTCTGAGAATTTAGCGTCACGAAAAGCTATCTTTTCATTTTTCAGAACGTTGTCAATCCGACTTAAAGTTTCTTCATTAACAATCGTCCCACGACTGGAAGCAGCCACTTGAAGGGCGGGATCTTCACCATAGATATTGGGTAAAGCATAAAAGAAACCGATCACTATAATTGAAATGATCAGTATATATTTCCAAAGTGGATATTGGTTAAGCATTGTTATAATTCTTTATAGATATTGTAGCTGTTGGGAAAGATATTTCTGTGTATATAGCAAGGCACATCCCTTATTTTACCGATGTATCCATTCTTGGTATAAAAAAAATGGATACATCTTTGCAGAGAAAGTGTGTCAGGTTTTCTTTAATTCCTTGATAGTGCCCTTGGGCATAATACTGGCAATAGCAGCTCGCTGGACATTAAGTTCAATGCCCGTTGAGACTTCAATGGTAACAAAGCTGTCATACAGAGCCACAATCTTACCTAATACGCCACCATTAGTGACGACTTCATCACCTTTAGCCAGGGCTGCAACCATTGCCTTGTGTTCTTTCATCTTTTTACTCTGGGGACGGATAAACAACAGCCAGAAGATAAGAAAAATACCGCCAAAAACCAACAATTGTGAGATCATGTCAGGTGTCTGCGCTGCCATCGGTGCCGCTTCAGCAAAAGCATTTTCAATAAAAAAACTCATTCTTTTTCCTCATTATAGACTTAAAAAACAGGGTAATTCGTATAAGATGGCGACATTATGCCATAAATCAATCGTTTTGTTGCTCTCTTTGTGCATAAAAAGCAGCAGCAAATTCATTGAACTGATGTTCACTGACTGCATTTCGAATACCCTGCATTAGCTCCTGATAGTAATACAGGTTATGAATAGTATTTAATCTCGACCCCAGCATCTCGTTGGTTTTATCCAGATGGCGCAAATAGGCACGGGTATAATTCTTACAGGTATAGCAGCCGCAGGTTTCATCCAGAGGCCTGGTATCAAACTGGTACTGCTGGTTACGGATTTTCACCACCCCAAAATGAGTAAATAAATGACCATTACGGGCGTTGCGTGTCGGCATTACGCAATCAAACATATCGATCCCTCGCCGCACGGCTTCCACGATATCTTCAGGACGTCCGACGCCCATTAAATAACGTGGTTTTTCCACGGGCATCCGCACAGCAATATGATCGAGTATCTTCATCATCTCAGTTTTGGGTTCACCCACAGACAAGCCGCCAATGGCATAACCGTCAAAGCCAATCTCTGATAACCCCTTGAGGGAAATATCACGTAACTCCGGGTACATTCCCCCCTGGATAATGCCAAATAAAGCTGAACAGTCTTCCTCCGGTGTTGAATTATCATAAGCCTGTCTGGAACGCAATGCCCATCGCAAGGACAGTTCCATAGAACTTTTTGCTGTTTCAAAGCTCGCCGGATAAGGCGTGCATTCATCAAAGATCATCACGATATCGGAGCCCAGAGATCGCTGGACCTGTATCGACTCTTCCGGTCCCATAAAAACTTTGCTGCCATCCACCGGGGAAGCAAAGGTTACCCCAGCTTCAGAGATTTTGCGTAATTGGCCCAGGCTGAAAACCTGGAAACCGCCTGAGTCAGTCAATATAGGCTTTTGCCAGTGCATAAAGTTATGCAGCCCCTGATGGGCATCAATGACATTCGTGCCGGGCCGTAGCATCAGATGGAATGTATTGCCAAGTATGATTTCCGCACCAATATCCTGCAGATCTTCCGGCGTCATCGATTTAACTGTGGCTGCGGTTCCTACCGGCATAAATGCAGGTGTCTGGATAGTACCACGTGGAAAACTGATCTGCCCGCGCCTGGTTTTATTGTCAGTAGTGAATAATTCAAACTTCATTAATTAGACCATTCTCGCTGTTAACCGACTGAATTTCTGGGGTAAGATACATCGCATCTCCATAACTGAAAAAACGGTACTTTTTGGTAATCGCATGTTGATAAGCCCGTTTGATATTTTCCAGGCCGGCAAAAGCACTGACCAGCATCATCAGGGTACTTTCTGGAAGATGAAAATTGGTGATCAGGGCATCGACCGTTTTAAAACGATAGCCGGGATAAATAAATATATCCGTATCATCATGGTATTCCTGAATTTTTCCGCCCATGGAAGCACTTTCCAGGCTTCTCAGGGCCGTGGTGCCCACGGCAATGACTCGCCGCCCCCTGGAATGCGCCAGTTTTATCCTCTGAACAGTATCCCGGGGCACATCAACATACTCTGCATGCATTTTATGTTCGCTAATATTATCAACCCTGACCGGCTGAAAAGTACCAGCCCCGACATGCAGAGTGACAAAGGCAATGTCGATCCCTTTATCGCTAATTTTTTCCAACAACGGTTGATCGAAGTGCAATCCCGCTGTCGGCGCAGCTACTGCGCCTTTTTCTTTTGCATACACGGTTTGATATCGCTGCAGGTCCTGTTGTTCATCCGCGCGTGCGACATAGGGCGGCAGAGGTACATGTCCATACTGCTCGAGCAATGCAAATATCTCATTTTTTTCAGCTTTGACCAGCTGCAGTTTGAACAGGTCACCCTCTCTAGCCAGCATTTGCACCTGAAACCCCTTACCCTTATCTATACCCAGCCGCATCAGAGTATCAGTTTTGGGTGATTTGCTGGATTTAACCTGGGCCAGAAAAGTATGCTTGTCCAGCACCCGCTCAACCAGCACTTCCAGTTTCCCGCCCGTGGCCTTGGTACCAAATATACGCGCAGGGATCACTTTGGTATTGTTGAAAACCAGCAAATCCCCGGGATAAAGCAGCTCGGGTAAAGAAGAAAAAATCATGTCCCTCAGCTGGCCGTCTGCTCCATCCAGACAAAGCAGCCGGCTGTCCGTCCGTTCAGGCAGAGGATGCTGAGCGATCAATTCTTTAGGCAAATCAAAATAAAAATCACTTAAATGCATAACGGCGTATTCTAGCAAATATCCGTCTGCAGAACATTCTTGACTGCAAATTTATAACGCCAAATGCAGCGAGAACTAGAAAACACTTGTCTGAGTGAAAAAAAACTCTATAATATTGCTTCCGATTTCCCGGAATTCTATAAAGGCTGAGTGGTGGAATTGGTAGACACGCCGGATTCAAAATCCGGTGCTGGCAACAGCGTGACGGTTCGAGTCCGTCCTCAGCTACCAAGTAAGCAGTTGAATTTATAAGAAATTCGCCTTGCAACAAAACTGGTTGATTCGTTTTTGCTAATCAAATTAACCAAGCGATCACACTCTGATCACAGTTCGAGTGTTTTTGCATTGTGCGAGGAAGCGAAAATGGCTACTATCCGAAAGCTGAAATCCGGCAGTTATCAAGCAATGATCCGTCTGTCTGGATTGAAATCCATTACGAAATCATTCCCTACTAAAACCCAAGCCAAAGAATTTGCCCGTAAAGTGGAAGGCAACGCAAAACTGGCACAAATGCTTGGCGATCCACTCACCAATGGCTTAACCCTCTCGAAATTAATCCACTCCTATATGGAACAATATAATGGCAAAGACTATTCCATTGTTCATAATCTCAACTGGTGGGATCAGGAATATGGACACTATAAGGTATCTCAGTTCACAGATAATATCGTAAGACAGGCAATTAATCATCTCATGGAGCATGGCAGAAAAGGTAAATCTATGAAGCCACAATCCACTAACCGGTATAAATCCAACCTGTCCAGTGTTTT
This sequence comes from uncultured Gammaproteobacteria bacterium, assembly GCA_963836005.1. Classification (GTDB taxonomy): domain Bacteria; phylum Pseudomonadota; class Gammaproteobacteria; order GRL18; family GRL18; genus CAWIHS01. Next base: position 718,616 of record CAWIHS010000001.1, read on the forward strand.
TAAGTACGCAAAAAACAAATTTGGTATCAAGGAGAATCCCTGTAAGCTGGTGGACTCTCAAAAAGAAAGCAAAGGCAGGAAACGGCATTTATCTCAGGAAGAACAAAAAGCCCTATTGGGCGCTTGTAAGGCTTCAAAATGGGATAAATTATATCTATTTTGCTTAATGGCTATATCAACCGGAGCAAGAAAGGGTGAATTACAGAAATTAAAATGGGCAGATATTGATTTTATTAATCAAATCGCATTTTGCGGCGATACCAAGAATGGTGACGATAAAACCCTGCCCTTAACCCCAGCCGTCGGTCAGGAATTGAAGCAGCACAGAATAATTGGAAATCAGTTGATCTTTGCTAGTGAGCGAAACCCGAAACGCCCACTGGACTTTAGAGCATATTGGGGAAAGGCACTAATTCAGGCTAATATTCCAGAATATGATCTCAAATACAATGAGAAAATAGTTATTCATTCAATGCGCCATAGTTTTTGCTCGACTCTGGCCAATAATGGCGCAGAATTACAGGATATTGCAGCGTTGGCCGGGCATAAGTCCATTCAGACCACCATAAGATATATCCATGTAAGCGAGGATAGGAAGAAAACCGTTATTGGTTCCGTTTTCGGTGAATTGGGCTAAATATAATAATCCAGTCAAACCAGCCTATCCTGTCGGGGTGAGAAAAGGCTGTCTCGAACATGTTCTGGCTGGTTTCATTGCAAAGAGCGCATACTACTTACGAGGTGTAAATGAATTATCCAGAATACGTCCCTAAAGAGGTCGTTACTGACTATGAAAATATGCAAGACAATCCAGAAGCCCACCCAGAACTAATTAAAAAATTAATTTTTGATCCGCAAATGATTGAGATATACCAGAATGGGTTGGAGAAGGATCAACTGGTTACGCTGTTTATGCTCAGTATTGATGCTGTGTAAGCGCCCTAAAACCGACATCTTTTTTTCCGTCTGAATTTGCCTGATACTTTCTCCTACGCAAACACCCACAGGAGTAAAATATGACAAGTAAGGCCGAATCTGAAGCGCTGGCAACGTACTGGCGTCAACAAATAAAAGCCTGGGAAAGCTCCGGCCAATCCCGCAAATCTTTTTGCGAACAACATGATTTGAATTATCATCGTTTTGGTTACTGGTATCAGAAGTTTCAGCGCAAGGTTTCGGCTCCGGCTTCATCAGAGTCATCAAAGGCAACCGGGTTTATCCCGGTGATGGCAAAACATCAGACTGTGAATTCCGGTCTGTCCCTGGTCATGCCTGATGGTGTGGTTGTGCAGGGAATTGCACAGGATAACCTTAACCTGGTTGAACAGTTACTGGTGCGCCTTTCATGAAGCATTACCTGAGGCCCTCGTATGATATGCCTTTGATTTATGTGTATCGTCATCCGGTAGATTTTCGTAAAAGTTTTCGAGGACTGGCCGCCATTGTAGAGCAGGAACTGGGTCATAACCCGTTTGATGGTGGTCTGTATGCCTTCACCAATCGGGCAAAGAACAAAATCAAATGTCTGTACTGGGAGGATAATGGTTTTGTGCTGTATTACAAAAGCCTGGTGGAGGAAAAATTTCACTGGCCAGCACCGGGTGATGAGGTATTATCACTCACAGGCGAGCAGCTAAATTGGTTGTTGGATGGCTATGATATTGCCCGGATGCAGGGGCATAAAAAGTTGCATTATGAGGCATTATTTTGAAGTATTCAGGAGCGATTTCTGGTATAATTTACCCATGCAATCGGCAACAAAACCAACAGAAAAACAATCACTTATTTCAGAACCCGAGGTTTCGGAACTGCTTCAGATTATCCAGCAGAAAGACCGGGTTATTGCCCGTCAACAGCAGTTATTAGAGTTACTGGAAGAAAAACTTCGGTTATCTAAAATCAAACGCTTTGGCGCCAGCAGTGAGAAACTGTCCTATCAGAAAGGTCTGTTTGACGAGACCGAGTTGGAAACCGCTTTTGATGAACTGGAACAGCAATTTCCCGAGCAGGAAGAAGCCGTTAAGCCTTCCCCCAAAAAGCGTAAAAAACGTGACGGCTTCTCAGATAAACTGCCCCGTGTTCGTATTGAACTGCCGTTAAGCGAAGAAGAAAAAGCCGGTGCCACTCAAACCTTTTTTACCAAAGTCAAAGAAGAGCTGGATATCATTCCGGCCAAAGCTCAGGTTTTAGAATACTGGCAGGAAAAAGCGGTCTTTGAAACCGGGAACAACGAAACGGGTCAAACCATCCTTGCAGCCCAAAGACCGTTTCATCCCTTGGGTAAATGCATGGCCAGTACATCCTTACTGGCTTATGTCATTACCGCCAAATACGCAGACAGTTTACCCCTGTACCGACTGGAACAGATTATCAAACGCCATGGCGCCAGCATTAGCCGAACCACGATGGCCCACTGGATTATCCGTCTGGAGGATACATTCAAACCATTACTCAACCTGATGCATGAACATCAGCTGAGCAGCGATTATCTGCAGATGGATGAAACCCGGATTCAGGTTCTCAAGGAAACCGGGCATGTGGCCACGTCCGATAAGTGGATGTGGGTGATTCGGGGCGGACCACCACAGCAACCGGTGGTGCTGTTTAATTATGATGCTTCACGAGGTAAAGAGGTACCCTTGCGTCTGCTGGATGGCTTTCAGGGCTATTTACAGGTCGATGGTTATTACGGCTACAATCAGGCCTGTACGCAATATCACCTGGAACGTATTGGCTGTATGGATCATGCCCGGCGTAAATTCGTGGAAGCCAGTAAAGCGGCCAATACCTCAAAGAAAACCAGAAAAGTCAGTAAGGCGGATGTGGCCATCGGCAAGCTACGAAAACTGTATCTGATTGAAGATAAAATCAAAGCCCTGACACCTGAGCAAAAATACCAACAGCGTCAAAAACTCAGCAAGCCATTACTTAATGAACTGCACGACTGGCTTCAGGAAAACATCACTCGTGTACCCAGGGACAGTTTAACCGGCAAGGCCATCTCGTATACCCTGAATCAATGGGAGTATCTTATCGGCTATTTAAAAGAGGGCCGGTTGAATATCAGTAATGCTCTGGCTGAAAATGCCGTTCGTCCTTTTGCTGTGGGACGGCGTAACTGGTTATTTGCCGATACCTCACGGGGGGCTAAAGCCAGTGCCACTTGCTATAGTTTAATTGAAACGGCTAAAGCCAATGGACTGGAACCCTTTGATTATATCCGCTACGTTTTACAACATATTGCGCAGGCCAGAACCGTTGAAGATTTTGAGGCCCTGTTGCCCTGGAATATGAAATAAATTACTCTGTACTATTAGATTGTTTTCAGGTGCTGATTCTCTAGCGCTTACATTACATTAACTTGTTGGAAGATGAAAACCGAAAATTGAGAGAAATAAACGAGATATTGTTCATCAGACGTCAATTTGATAAATATTACATACGAGAGATTAAAAAACAGATCCCTGATCTTGCCCCACACTTGAAAAAAGAGATCGAAGAAGCAGAAAGGATGGAAAAGATGGATCGTTTAAATAGCTATAGAAGGTAAGTGTAGTCTTTTTCCTCTGTTGTAATTTATCTAGCCGTAGCTGGACTGTCCCGCGTCAACTTCACCATGTCGGGCTGACATTGTAACGCTTCTGGTAAATCTTCCGGGCGCTTAAATCTGGCCAGGTATTGAGCAGATGAAGCAGATAATCTTTACAGGGATCGAGCTGTTTCTCTGTACTGCGATCAGCGAGATAAGCGGCGATCTCATCTTCGTTCATCGATAGATATTTGTTGACCGTACGGCGTGAGATATCTAATTATTCAGCGATTTTACGGCAGCTCAGGCCGATACCATTATCAAACAGGCTTTTTATTTTATGGATCATGTTCCAGTCCTTCATTGAACTCCCGTACCTTGTTGTTAGCAAGGCGTGGAGTGTACATGTTTTAACCAATAACCTTAATCCTGGGTGGATCATTTTTATTGGCCTAGACTGGATCAGTTTAACTGGCCATTAACAAAGGGCAACTTGCAGCAAAAATGGACATTGCCCGCAGATAAATACGGCCCCGAAAGGCCGTCAGTAAAACGGTTAAGCCGCTCGCTTTCTTCTGACTATCCCGATCAGTCCCAGCAGGCCGGAGCCGAACAGCCACACGGGGCGGGTACGGGAACGGCGCCAACCGTATGCGGGCTGCTGAACTACTTTACCCTGTAGGGGTTAACGGTTCGGTTCGGTTCGGTTCAGCGGCAGCGCGCAGCGCCGTCCTCTGCGACCGGTAGTTGGACAGCTTTCTCGGTCTGAGGAGCAACTTGCCCAACCGGGTCTTGAATTCAAGACAAAATGACTGAAAAGCCATGGGGTAACACAAACTGTCGCAGGCGGCAGATTGCGCATCAGTACTCGGGGTCCTGAAAGTCCGGCTCCCGGTCTTCGGTGAAGGCGCGGATACCCTCGAGACGATCCGGATGAACCACCGAACGCCAATGCGCTTCCATCATGATCGCGCTGGCCTGCTCTATGGGCTCACCCTCTCCCATGAGAACAGCACGCTTGACGGCCTGTACCGCGGTCGGTGAGTTGTCCGCAATTTTCTCCGCAATGCCCATCACCGCCTCCATCAGCGCGGCCTTCGGGTAGACTTTATTGACCATGCCGAGCCGGTGTGCCTCTTGTGCAGTAATCGGTTCTCCTGTCATCAGCATCTGGATGGCCTTGCCCGGCGGGAGTACCCGGGGAAGCAGAACCGGCGAACCGCCGCCGGCAGACAAGCCGACCATCGCTTCGGGCTGGCCGAAGGCGGCATCATCGGATGCGATGATGAAGTCGGTGCTGATGGCGATTTCGCAGCCACCGCCATATGCCATTCCATGGACGGCGGCTATGATCGGCCGGCGCAATTGGCGCAGTGTGTAGAGCACGCGATCGAAGACCTGGCGCTGGCGCAGCCACTGTTCCTGCGTCATCTCCTTGCGCTGGTACAGGTCGCCACCGACGGAGAAAGCTCGGTCACCGGACCCGGTAATGATGGCGACACGCACGGAGGATTGGGCTGCAATGGTCTCGAGGACCTCGATGAGCTGCGCCGCCAGTTCCGTCGTGATAGCGTTGTCGGCATGCGGCCGGTTGAGGGTAATGATGACGATGCGCCGGTCAGAGACGTACTCGACAAGCACGAGCTGATCGGGCTCCGTCGCATCGGTCGGCGTACGGTAGCCCATTCGCTGCATGCGTGTCTGGGGCTTGGTTTCGCTCATGGTGTTCTCCTTGTACTCAAAGCCAGCTCACATCTACGGGCTTTCGCACCGGAATCTGCAGGAATGTCTCGGCGGGGTACCCGAGCAGGATCGTTCCGAAGGACACAGAGCCTTCCGGCAGCCCCAGGAGTTCTACCAAGGGAGGGTACGCCTGTGCGGCGGTGTTGATGCCGCCGCTCCAGCTACTACCCAGGCCAAGGGCGTGCGCGGCAAGTTGCGCATAGGCCAAGGCGATCGTAGCCGCCTGGGGTGCCGTGCGCTCGTCTTTGGGCGCCCATGCCTGGATGAAGCAAGGCGCCCCTCGGGAAATCTGATCGTGACCTGCATCCCACGCGCTGGTGAAAAGTTCGAGTTTCGCCTCTTTGTACATCGCCGGGTTCGACTCCTGGACGCTCTTCATCCAGTCGACGGACATCTGGGCGATACGACGAACTTGCTCAGGGTCACTGATCACAACCCAGCGCACGATCTGCCGGTTTGCTCCGTTCGGGGCAAAGCGGGCGACATCCAGGCACTGCAGGATCTTTTCCTTCTCGACAGGCTTGTTTACGTAGACACGCACCGAGCGCCTCGAGACCAGGAACTGTCTCGCCTCGTCCCATGTCGGAACCAAGTGAATGTTGAGGAGTTCGCCGTCCTCGGAGCCCATCGCGCGCTGATGTATCGCTCCGGTCGGACAGACAGCCACACAATGGCCACAGTCTATGCAGAGTTCCCACGAGTTCTCAGTTGGAACAGGGACACGCTCCCCCCTGGTGATCAACCCGCCGGGACAGGTCCGGATGCAAGCGTCGCAGGTAATACATAAACTCTCATCTACCTTGATGATCATGTCTAATTTGTAGGAACTGTTCATCTTTTGCTCCAAAGATTTAGTGTTAAAAACCAGGTCCTTTACAATCAAGCAGTTTCTGCAGTGGATTGGTCAGGAATAAGAAAACCGGTAGGTACAACGGGGCTTTCTGCCTCATGCCGTACCGGGTTTCGGATACAGGGGTTTTCTTGTACCTTGCCTACCGTGTCTTTAAGTGTTCTTTCGTCTCTTGGATGCTCATTTCGATCCAGTGATCAATCAGAGGTTTGACCGTATTCAGTGTGACTACTTTTTCTCCTCCAACAGCCTTTTTCAATCTTTCCCCGGTTCCCTCGCGCACCGTCACCATCAGCCGTGCGCCGTTGACGCTGTCGGTCACCTCGCCTTCAATGTTCAGGGTAGCGTCATGCGGCGTGCCGGAAGTGGCGCGTGAAGCCGTCGTCAGTGCCAGGGCCACAGGAACGAATTGATAGGGCTTTAGACCTTCGGCTTCAGCACCTACGCCCGTGATCGCTATACGTAGCCGGGCCACGCCGGGTCCGGCAGTGTCTGTCACCTGAATCGACTGGGCCAACTGTCTTTTCAGCTCGCTATTGATATACTGGACAAGATCATCGAGCGTTGCCTGGCTGACCCTCTCACTCGGTTGAGGTTCCGGATACAGCTGGATCGGTTCGATGATCAGGGCATGATAGTTAGCGCTGGTAAAATTCGGACTAACCATGCGCAACACGGGTTCACCCAGAGCGTCCTTGGTTTTCTCCATTCCGGAATAATCGCTGATAAAGCCCGAATGCTGTTGCTCACCCGCATCCGCCATTCCATAGCCAGCCAGCAACAGACTGGCACCAATAACTACACACCGACTTTTCATGCTGAGTTTCATCACATGTACTCCTTGTTGATAATGAACGTGAATACTGCAGGCATAAGTTCTGTAATATTTTACTTACGGCTGCATTGTTTACCTTACGGTTTTGTTTTGTATCTTCAACAGTGCAGCACCCGAAGGTTACAAGCTGTCTATAATGGCCTGCTTCTTTTTCTTGTACTCTTCCGGCGTGATGTAGCCGCCGGCTGCCAGCTTGTCGAGTTCTGCGAGACGCTGCTCCGCCGTCTGTTTTGCAGGAGCCGGTTGCACAGGTGCGGCCTGTTTTACAGGTTGGGCCCGGGCGGCGGCGGCCTGCTGTTCCTCGGCTGCGGTACGGCGACTCATGTTATCAACCACCTTCGCTGCGAAAACCCCGCCGATGAAGGCGCCGGCATTATCGGCATACAGCGGCAAACTCGCACCCACAGCGACCGTGCCAAGCACACAAGCCAAAACAATCTTGTTTCGAATTCCCATATCTATCTCTCCTTAAGGCGCTGTACAGCTGCCATGCACCAGAAAACTCACGTCGTCACCAACCCCTGACCCGTTCATATTGCCCGTCCTGGTGTTGATTACAGCTGTCCAGCCACGACCGTTCTCAACGCCTTGCAAAACCAGTTGTTCACTCATGAGTTCCTTGTTTTTTATCGGTGAAACGGCCTTGTGACCACTCTCGTAGGTGCCTCGCAAGACGTTGTTTTCGGCATCCACAATCATGAGTGCGGGCAGATCAAAGGTCTTGGCCTGCCCCTCGAGACAATCTCCATCTTTTATGCAGGCAACGACATGCAGTACCGCACAAACAATGTCTTTGGAACCATCCAGCTCCTCGGCGGAGACGGGCGTCGAAACAAACAAGGTCACTGCAACGGCACAGGCCGCAATCAGTTGCGAGCATTTTCTAATTAGCATCATGGTTATCCTCTTACTTGCGTTGATAATTAAAATAACCTGCATTTTATATGGCCGGTGTCCTACCTGCCTGACACCTGGGCTCCCCCGAGATCAGTCAGCAGGCGCTGATAAACCGGATTGTTTCGCAGCAGCTCGTGGCCGGCTTCGATTAGCCTGTCCACCTGCTCCTCGCTCAGATTGAAGCTGGTTGGGATTGCATTGAAGAAGGCCTGCTGTTCTGGCTGCTGGGTATCTGTAAAGGCAAGTTTGACGAAATATGGTGTGGACGGTCGGTCCGGTGTTGACATCTCCTGCGTCCATTTATTCAGGCTTCGCCGCATGATTTCCAGGGTCGCGTCGTTGTAGCGGTGAAGCTGTACACTGCTTATCGAACCGATGGTTTCCCCTAACGATGGTGTCTTGTTCGTTTGGTTCATCTCCGGTTCCGGTTCCGTAGAGGCGTTAACGGAGATGACAACCGCGTAGCGCGGGTACTGGATCCCATTTTTTCTGTAAAACGCCTGTGGGCCGCCCGCGAGTCCTAACACCTCATAGACTGCACGCAGGCCCAGGTTATCGGTGATGCCTCCGTCCACAAAGTGAGCGTATTTGCGATTCTGGTCGTAGTAAGTTTCCAGGCCCCGTATAATCTGTCCCATCGCCGGGTTGTTGGCTGTGACTTCTGCGGACCTTTCCAGCCAATCAGGTTCCCCCACTAGCGGGCAGTCCTGGTAGTCCTTGAGCACGACAGGCGGAAACAGGATCGGTACCGCGGATGAGGCAGTGACGGCCCGCGCCACCGGGAACGTGTTGATGTCCGAGCAGAGCAGCTCGAAATACTCCTGAACGAAGGAAAAACGCACCCCGTAGGCCAAATCCGATGCATTAATGAGGATCAGTGGGCCGCCCGCGCGCTGCATATCGGCAAAGGTTGCACCGTGGAATATCTTCTCGTCGTAGAAATCCACCGCCATTTCGGTGCGCCCCTCCGAGCCGAACCATCGCAGCGGATTAAACAGTCCCAGGACCAGCTCGTGCTCTATATCCTGCGTCAGGAAAACCTCTTTGAAGTCCTCGAAGGTGCGTTCCCCGTACAGCCCATAGTAGGCGGATGTGAAGCTGCCGCCGGAGACGGAACTGATGGTGTCGACCTCGTCGAGCAGCCTGCGTGGCTGTCCATCGATCATCACTGTGGTGTCGCGCAGCTCTTCCAGCACCCCGTAGGCCAGCGCAGCGGCTCGCGTCCCCCACCCGAGAAAGCGAGTACCAGTCCAATATCCTCCGTATTTCTTCTGCCATGATTTCCCCTCATCGAATAGGGCTGGGCTGATTCCAGTTCGGTCGTGAGTACAGTGTTGTCGAACACCCCGTAGGAGGCGCAGCCGGAAAGCAGCAGCAAGCCGATGCCGGCAGCATACAGTTTCAACATAGAACACCTCATTGTATTATTGCAGTCATGATGTGTCGCTCTTCAGGTTGCAATACCTGTGGATATCAACAGCCTTTAAACGGGCCTATTTCTTGTCGGTAATGCCGTGCGCCGCATCGAGGCGCACGCGCAGCAGGTGTGCCCAGCTGTCCATGGCCTGCTTGGTATAGTCCCACTTGGAATAGGACTTAAGGTAGCTCTTGACGCCCTTCGTGACGCCGGATGTCCAGTTGTATTTCTTGCCGGGTTCCGTTTCGATGAAAGCAACAAGCTGTTCACTACTGTCGCTGTCAAGGGCCTCGACTTCGATACTGGCATGGCCGGTGAACACGGTACTGCCGGTTTCACCTTGTGCGACACCGCTACCGGCATCGGCAACCCACAAGAAGGGGACGACCAGTGTTGCAACAGAGGCCTCGGGTTTGTTCGGCACCAGATCAGTAACCGCCACGCGCAGGCGCAGCACGTCAGGCCCCGGTTCCGTTACCATCGGGTAGGCATCACCCACCTCTTTCTGGATAGCCTCATAAAAGTAGTCGGTCAACACCTTCAGCTCGTCGGGATCGATCCCCTTGTAGTCGCTGTCGTCCTTGAAAAAGATCTTGATGCGGTCGACGAGCAGCTTGTTGTACTTTCCATAATCGACCGTGGTGTCCTTATACTCGTAGGAACCGTCAGGATTCTTTGTCTTTGAGATCCTGGAATAATCAGTCAGGAATCCCACGGCTTCGTAGTCGCCAAACATCAGCTCTGGATCCGCTGATGCAACCGGTGCCTCAGTTGTTCGGTGCTGCAGGGGCTGTTTCTGCTGTCGCCACAAAGGGCAATGCCAACAGTACACATAACAGTAGCGAGTTGCTTATTTTTTCTGATTTCACTTGGATTTCTCTTTAGGTTGGTTTAATTAGGATTTAATTAATGTGTTTAATAACCGTAAGGTGTCTGCAGTCCTTGGATACCCTCTAAGAAACCGACCCCGGGGACACCCCCTTGTCAACGCGGTCATTGAAAACGCGCACGCGCTGACCTACACTCACAATCAGTGAAGGCCAGGAACGCAGCATAAGTTGCCGTTCTCTATTGTGCTTTCTGCAGACTAGCCGAGCCGCTTTCCTTTTGCCAGCGGCGCAGCTGTCTTGGGCAGTTTTGCAGTGGTTCTCATCTGCCACTCGTCTTCAAGCAATTCTCGCGCGGCCTGCTCCAGGAACTCCGGCGCGGCCCACTCGTTCACGTCGAAGTCCTTTTTGATGTAGCCATGGCTGAACATGAAGTCCTTGCCGATCTCAACGGAGACCATGTTCTGGGGCGACAGGTTGGGCACGATGTCCATGTTCTTGATGCCTCGGTAGGTATGCTCGACGTCCAGGTAGAACGTCTGTCGGTCGAGGATGGCCGCCGCGGCGTGCTTGTGCTCGTTGGCCCAGCGTCCCACCCTGATCATGCCTTTCATATAGGCAACGACGAGTTCGGGATGTTTTTCGGCCATCTCCTCGGTACAGGTGATGGCGGCAGGGATGTTGGCTACCTGCAGGGTCCAGTCCGGATACTTTGACAGGTCTTCGATGGCCTTGAACTTGCCCGTCGCCTCCGAGAGCTGCTGCAAGGGCTTGCTCTGAGTATAGCAGGCATCGATGAGGCCCTGTTCCAGTGCGGTCTCCAAGGGACGAAAGGCCAGGTCGCGCTTGTGGTCACGCTGCAGCCACAAGTCAGACGGATTAACCAGGGGGTCGAGCATCTTGGGATCGTTGTACCAGTCATCCGGGTAGGGGAACTCGACGAGTTCGATGTCGTCCATAGTCATGTCGTTCAACCGCAGCATCAGTTCGATGCCCTGGTGCTCCTGGACGCGCCACCAGTCGTTCTTGATCTGGTTTAAACTTTTGGACAGCCCTATCTTTTTGCCTTTCAAATCACTCATGCGATAGATGTCGTCCCGGGAGCGCACCAGCATGCAACCGCCCTCGTGTGGGGCGTGCGTCACTCCGAGCAGCCGCATCTTGCGAATGTCCGCGTGAACCTGGATGGCCGGAAACAGGCCGCCAAAGCGGATAAGATTGTCGAGATTATGGATATAGTGGGGGTAGAAGTCGTTCTCACGGGTGTTTCGGAAATATTCATATTTCACGCCGAGCTTTTTGAACTCCTCCCGGGTCCAACCCAGCTCCTGGTCGACGTTGCTGGCGGAAATGAGTGGGCAATTCGTGTACCACACCTCTTTCCAGTTCAATTTTACCGTGTTCAGTTTTGTATTTTTTAAAGTTGTAGTTTTCATTGCTTTGGTGGAAGCCGCAGCTTTTTTTGCTGCACTGGCCTTAGGCTTCGCTTCTTCTTTCTTAGGGGACTTGCCAGCAACCAGCTCAGCAATTTCACCAAGGTCCTCTTTCAAGTGAGGTTTATCCGCTAGTAGCTGAGCAATCAGCGCCAGCCCGTCTGTCAAGTTCATCTGAGCTGAAACGTCTGCTGCCGTCTTTTTTGTGCTCGTTTTCTTTTTTGATGTAGCCATGTTTTATACTCTCTTATAATATCTTCATTTCTCATAGATCATCATCTTGCGATGAAGATGACTATTCTCGAATAGCGGCTCTGGGTAAACCTTATTCACTGCACGGGGGCGTCACCAGCTCAATAGCATGGCCGGATATAAATCCACGCGTACCTCACTTCTACTATTGTGTTTGCTTGGTTGCGTATTCTTTGAGGATGATTTTCTCTGGATCAATGTCATAGACCCAGGGGACCGAGTTTTTCCAGCCATTCCTCATCCTCTTCCCGTTAAAGACGCTTTCTGGGTCCTTCACCTTATCGCCTTCAAATCCATCAGTGATAGTGTAGGCGTTTTTAAATCCGGCTGCTGCGAGATCGTTGACTGCCTTGGCACTGCGGTCACCTGACCGGCACATGACCAGCAGGGTGTCGGTCAGCCCGGCCAGTTTTTTGACCTCGGCAACAAAGTCCGGATTCATCTTCGGGCCGTATTCGGTTTTGCCGCCCTTTCTCTGATAGGTCACAAAAGCAAAGGGGATGTTCAACGCCATCTCCGGGTGGCCGACGAAGGCATATTCCTCAGGTGTCCGCACGTCGATGATCGTCACCTTGTCCGGTGTGGCTGTCCACTTTTCGTAGGCCTGCGCGGCGGTCATATAGAGACCAAGGGTGGTTTGTTTGCGTTCGGGAAGTTGACTGTGCCCGGGTGCAGCGAGTGTCATCGTAGAAGCTAGCAGGATGGTGGCAACGGTGAGGCTCGACAGCCATTTTGTGTTCATTGTTGCTTCCTCTTATCAATTTAAGGCATCCTAAATCACGCAAGGATGGACGAGTGTCACGCTGCTTCGTATATGATGATAGGAAATGCAATGATATTTTACAACCTATAAATCAAAAATCGACTTAGTTTGTTGATTAAGATCATGCACAATAGACCGGATTATTTCAGAAAACACTACTCAATAGCCTCTCATGCTCGCTTGTGAGTGAATTTTCCCAGTTTCGAGACGTAAAATACCCTACTCGCAAATTTTGAATATTGTAGTATGGCCAGAAAATGATGATTGCTTAATTGCTCACCAGGAAACACATTAATTGAATTCATAATCAGGAACAGACTGTCCATCCCTATCATCAATTGGCACATCCTGAATGCTATCTTTCCAGCCTGTCGGCTCTCGAGCTGGCGATAATGAAGGTGGCTCGGTTGCTTTGCCTACATGGATGTAGATAAGGGGCGTGAGTAGGATGCGGAAGCTTCACCCACAGATCTCAATATCTTGTTGATAACTGGTTTGTCCTGAATGACAGCTATAACACGCATTTCGGCACCACACTCAGGACATAACAGAGGAAACAGGTTGTAAATCCGAGCCAGAAGCATAGCCCACAAATATCGATTCGGTGGGCGTTTTGGCTTATTTACTTGCTCTTGCGCCACGGGTTCCTCATTTTTGTCTGTGGTCTGTATTTTGATAGCGCCATGTTCCAGTGACAGTCCAGCCATTGCGGTAACAGTAGCACGGAAAGGCGAATTGGGTGCCAGCACTCCGTAATATCGATGGCGATGAATGCGTGGCGGAGGTACTAGTGCTGCCAGCTTGTCAATTAATTCCGCGTGGGGCAAATTGATAAAGATGCAGTGACGGCCTATATCATTAACCAGGGTAAACAAAAAGTGTTAAATAAACTGACACTTATAAGGTTACTTGTATCAATACTGTAAAATTACCAGCTTTATGAGCAACAGAAAAAGAAAAAACCACTTCAAAAGAGGTGGCTTTCATTCTGGGTCAATACGTTAAACTCTAGCAGTGTTGGTGCTCAGCAGGTTTAAATGATGTAATTTGTGCTTCAATCAATTCTATTGTATACCACAAGCACCCAGCTTGTTCGCTGCTATCACAATAGTGTCGTTGGTTGGGGTATTGAAATTTCATCTAATAAGCGAAGTAAATAGATAATTTGGCTGTGTTGGTTGCTACATGAAGCTTTCTTTACTAAATGATGTGTCTGCAGGCGAACCAAGAAAACTGTCTCAGCTTTTCATCCATGGCCAAACAGGACAGTTTCACATTTCCAGGATACTGGAATTGAATGGGGAGGATGTGTGAGGCGAAAACGATCACAATTTGATCACAGTAACGGACTGTTATTGTCTATATTAGATAATAATGAACTAGGTTAAGTGCTTGTTTTTGTAACGTTTGTTGTGATACAGTGTGGTTAAATCTTAGCAAAACTCGATTCAAAATCCGGTGCTGGCAACAGCGTGACGGTTCGAGTCCGTCCTCAGCTACCATTGATATAGCTAGCTTCTAGCGATTTTTGTGTTTCAGCGTTGCAGATCAACAACCTTGTTATGCAAGATGCAACGATATTTTCCGCAGCATCTTTCAATTTGTCACTGGATAAGTGAGCATATCTTAAGACCATTGAAAAATCTGACCAGGCTCCCAGCTCCATTAGTTCTTGTAAATCAGTTCCATTTTGTACATGCCATGATGCCCAGGTATGCCGCAGATCATGAAACCTGAAATCATCAATTCCAGCTTTTTCAAGAATAGTTTTCCAGGTACCATGGTCAATAGATTTAATTGGAACACCTCGATAGGAAAAAACATATTCCTGATGCTGCCCCATTTGATGACGTAAAACCTCTAAAGCATCTTTGTTTAAAGGGATCGAAAAATCCTTTTTACCTTTGGCTTCATCACCATAAATCCATGCACATTGGCGTTGCATATCCAATTGTGACCATTTAAGCCCTAATAAATTGGACTTACAAAGTCCAGTAGCTAAGGCTAATCGAATCACATTTTTCAGGTGTTTAGGTGCATATTGAATCAAACGAAACGCTTCAGCTTGAGTTATCCAACGAATTCGTTTTTTTGATTCCGGTCGCATACGAACGGCAGGAACTTTATCTATCCACTCCCATTGTTTGCAGGCCATATTTATTAGACCACAACAGATTATCGAAGACGCGCAAAAGCAATGTTGTTATTGCACAAAGGACATACGGTTAAAGGTACAGCAGAGCTTCTCTGTGCCAGCAGAAACAGCATTAACAAATGGCTTGCCTTATTCAATGAATACGGTGAATCAGGTTTGATCCCTGAACAAAGAGGGAGACGTGCCTACAGTATTAATGATGATATTTGCCACCGTCTGATTGAGTTAATACAAATCAAGCCGGAAGAATTTGGCTGGTGTGCATCGAGATGGACTTCTGAGACACTGCCTCGTCAAATTAATGCTGAGTATAAAACCAGAATCCATGCATCGACCATCAGACGATTATTGCCCCGTTTAGGTATTGTCTGGAACCGGGCCAGCCCGACACTTTGTATCCAGGACAAAGAAAAAGCACCAAAAATGAAGAAGATAAAGCAGGCTTTAGGCCGTGCCAATGCAGTAAATCCGGTATTCTATGTGGATGAAGTGGATATTGATTTAAACCCCAGGATTGGCCGTTGCTGGTCAATCAAAGGGGAACAAAACCGAATTATGACTCCAGGAAAAAACCAGAAAAACTATCTGGCTGGAGCACTCAATGCAAAAACAGGGCACATCGTCTGGGTGGAATGGGAAAAGAAAAACTCATTCCTGTTTTTACGTCTGATGGCTGAACGACGAAAGCGATACCGACAGGCAAAAACAATTCGTTTAATTGCTGATAATTACATTATTCATAAAAGTGGGATCACTAAAACATTTTTGGAACATAATAAAAAATTCAGTCTGATATTTCAGCCCGTTTATCATCCATGGATAAACCGAATTGAATTAGTCTGGAAACAATTACATGACACGGTAACCAGAAATCACAGGCATACAACTATGAAGCGTTTGATGAAAGCAGTCAGACAATTTATGAAAAACGTATCACCTTTTCCGGGATCAATGGTGCAACAGATGAAATTACAAAGTGTTCACCATTAAGGATCTTTTATTTAGTTCCTGGTTCTGGCGCAAGGCGCCGGAATCAGGGGCTGGACGTAGTCAGCACCGCATTCTCGGCGGCGCAGCCGCCGAGAACGTCCAAATCAGCGGGGCGTCTTTTTGCTTCCGCTGGATTTGCTGGTTAAGTGCTTTCAAAGAAAGACAAGAGGTGAAACATGAAATCTTTCACTAACTTTTTTTATCTGTTCAATATTTAATATTCTTTTTCCTGTTAATATTTCGGAGACAACTCCTTGGCTACCAATTTCTTTTAAATCAGATTGTTTTAAATTATGTTCTTTCATAAGATATTTTAAAGTATCAATAGCAGAAGATTTATTGATAATAAAGGCTCTTCTCCGCTCTGATGAGTGAGAAAAGATGCTAATACTCACGAAACCTGTTGAAATATAAAGCTTCTGAAGGTTTTATAAGCAATAGGAAATATGAGTATCAACATCTCACCCAGTATTTTGGGACTGACTGGCCAGAGAGTCAATGAAATAACCCTGAATAAACACCCTAAGACAGTTCATATTATCTGTCAAAGAGATAAACGTAGAAAAGCCATTGATCCGTTAAGTGGTCAACGAGGAACGATTAACCGATATATTCAAAGACAAGTACGTGACGTCCCGTTTATGGGCTATCCCTGTTATGTTGAAATAGAGTTAGCTCAGGTTTTTCTCAGCAAAAATGAACACCGGATTGAGCAGTGTGATTTTGTTGATAAAGGCTGCCGATTTACTCAAAGGTTTTGCCAACTGATCAGTGGACTTTGCCGTCATATGAGCATTCAGGCTGTTTCCAGACACCTTGAAATACGTTGGGAAACAGTCAAGAATATTGATAAAGCTTATCTTGAAAAGACATTACCAGCACTGGAACCAGAAAAATTAAGCAACCTGAAATACATTGGGGTTGATGAAGTGGCCAGAGCAAAGGGTCATGATTATATGACCGTCATTTATGATATGGTTGAAGGCCATTTAATCGGAGTAGAAACTGGACGAACATCGGATGTGTTTACAAAGTTCTTAAAACGAATACCCAAGGAAACTGCTGAAAAAATAGAGGCTGTCGCACTGGATATGGGGCCAGCCTATCAAAAATCAGTGAGAGAAATCCTGCCCAATGCTGACATTGTATTTGACCGGTTTCATGTCATGAAAAACTTCTCCAATGTGATAAAAAATCAGCGCAGGATTGAGTTCAGAAAAGCAAACATGGCAGGAAAGAATTTACTCAAGGGAAGCTATTACCTGTTGGTAAAAAATGAAAAGAAGCTCACAGAGAAGCAATCAGGGCAATTGGAAAATATACTATCAGAAAACCAGAATCTAAACATACTGTATTTGATGAAAGAGCAACTACAGGCGTTATGGAACAATACCGATGTTGACAGTATGAAAGCAGAACTTGAGTACTGGTGTGTCATGGCTTATCAAACGAATATGACCTATTTGAAAACTTTTGCCAAATCCTTGAGAAAGAATAAAGATGGTATTTGCAACTATGCAAAACATCAACTGACATCAGCCAGGATTGAAGCGGGTAATGTGAGTATTGGCTTAATAAGAAAAAGAGCCAGAGGCATTCGGGATACCGAATATTTTAAATTAAAAATCAGGCAAACCTCTATTCCTGATGAGCAGAGTATGTTCTATTTCGGACAAAATCTCACTCATTAAAGCGGAGAACAACCTTATTGGCTTCATGCGATAAAGTATAGCATAGACGTGTGCCTATTGGCATCATTCGTTATTTTGAAATGGCTAACGTCGCCAACACTCGCATTTTTGTAGTGGAGGCGAAGCCGCAACGAAAAAAAGACGGCCAAGATAGTTGATTACCAAAGCTTCATGTTATTGAAATCTATCAAGGGTGTGGGTGATGTGCTTGCCATGACCATACTCTATGAAATAAATACTATTAAGCGTTTTCGAACCATTCAGAAATTCGCTTCTTATTGCCGTATAATAAAATGCAAAGCAGAATCTGCTGGAAAAGTCTACGCTATATCCGGTAATAAGATCGGTAACGCTCATTTGAGATGGGCTTTTTCAGAAGCCTCTGCCCTTTATCTAAGGGGTAATGAAAAAGCTCAGAACTTATCATGCCTGGTTAGTCAAAAAACATGGTAACGGAAAAGCCATGGGCATTCTATCCCACAAATTAGGAAGAGCTGTTTATTTTATGCTCAAGCATAAGGAGGCTTTTGATGAAAGTGCTTTTCTAAACGGATAGTGTGATGCAGTGATAGCTCAGCGCCTAACTGGTGCCAGGGTCAATAAATTAGTTTGACAGCTTATTCAATTATGGCTTGACTGACCATACTCATGCTATCAAAAATAAAACGACCGGCAACCTGTGGCTCTTGATTAGAATCACTGCATTACCTTTAAACAGTGTTAACAGTTTTTATTGAGCTACGCCTCGCCTAAAGCGCCTACTTTTGGTAACTGACCCTGAAGATAACTGGATACTTTCAAGTAAGCCAACTCCTTGACTAGGGCATCATAAGGTTGACCAATAAATTTCCAGGACGTTTGTTACAGTATTTGGAAATTATTAAATTCCAGACTCAACAAACCATTAGCAAAGCTAAGTAAGAGATCCTCTATATGTGTTTGTTTTAATTTTTACTAAAAACAACAGTGAATAGTAAGATAGATCAATTTAATTGTTAAAGAGCCAAAAGAAAAAGCTATTTTTTCTTTACGATATCTTTTTGCCTGTTGACTTGTTTGGGCTCATATGTGTTAGCTACTAAACTCATTTAAAGCCTCTATAGCCATTTCAGCTTTTTCGGCTTGTACAAATATGTGATCGTGATAGTAAGCAGCTATCACGTTAGCGCTGATGCCTTTTTCGGCTAGCTTATTTGAAACTGCAGCAGTTAAACCAACAGCTTCAAGACTAGAATGAACTGTTAATGTGATGCCTTTAAATACGCGCTCATATTCCAGATTAGATTTTTCTGCATTATCTTTGGTAACCAAAAGCGTTAAACCCTCAGATTCAAGGTATGAAGCTAACGGTGAAATTTCAGCATAATCACCGTATTGCGCGCTGGAAATTGTACAAAAAACATATTCGTCCTCTAAAAGTATTGGCTCCATTGAAGCCAGCAACTTAACTAAATTTATCTCTCCAGCCATAATTGCCTCCTTGGTAGCTAACGTCTAAGGACACCGGACCCCTGAATGGGGGCGAGGCTTCGACTGTAGGTTGACGGTTGAATGGTCATGACGGCTGAAACTCGCGGCGGTCAGAGGTTCGGTGCTCCGACTTGACGGTCAAGTGGATTTTATTGTTGGACGAAGCCGCTTCGCGGCAGGGTATCGTCAACTTATTTTTCACTTTCCAGAAAAAGCCCTGACCCATTAATTTCAGGCACAAGAAATCTCAGTCCATTCATTTAAAGCTCGTTCACGAAATAGTCGATAGTGTTTCGCTTTCATTAAATGTCGTCCGAGATTAAATAAATTATTCACCTGACCATGAATGGATAAAAACATCTGGACGTGTTTATGGGATTTAAAACCTCGCATTTGCCGTTCCTTTTGTCGTGTCCGTTGATGGGAATTCTCTGCTCGATTATTGGCATGTTTTTCCATTGATTCATAACTTTTCAGTTTATCGGTCATCAGTTCGTGTGGAACTCTTCCCTGCTTCTTTAATAATTTCTTAAAGAAACGTTTTGCTGCCTTTTTATCTTTACGTTTTTGTACGAGAATATCGATGACATCACCATCTTGATCTACCGCTCGCCAAAGATAATGCAACTGACCTCTGATAGTGATAAACACTTCATCCAGGAACCAACGATCACTTTTTATTCGATGCTTATTTCTCAACTTTTTTGCATAGCTTCGACCAAATTTCAAACACCATTGTCGAATCGATTGATAACTGACTTCAATGCCACGATAAGCAAGAATATCTTCAATATCTCGTAAACTTAATGTAAATCTATGGTAGAGCCAAACAACATGACTGATGATTTCTTTCGGATATCGATGACCTGAATAAATAGTTTTTTGTTGTTTTATTGACAAATTATGGCATTATTTAATGAATCTGGCTATCAAATTGACAGAACCCATATTTCCTTGATGTAGTTACCTGCCGAACGCTGAGCGCACTTGCACAGCGGTTGCAGCGAATTTTTGTGCAACAATGAGCGAAGCGAATGCGCAAAAAGGCGCGTAGACCGCTGTGTCAGCTGACGCGACTTGTTAGGGTAGCTCTTGGTTACTATATGAAATAGCGATAATAATGTTTTCTTGTTCATTTTTGATCCTCTCTAGCCTTTCCTTAAGTTCTTGCTCTCTCTCCATTAGTTCTGCCAGACGGGGACACAGTTGAAATTTCACTGAATCATGACCCGGCAAGGTTCTGCATCCATTATAAGCATCCATATATGATTCGCTTTCCGAACAAGAAGCCAATAGGAATATTGCTGCAATTAAGCACGCAAACATACATAAGCTTGGCTTTGCATTCTTTTCCAAGGTTATATTCGTTAACATTTCATTTTGGGCAACTTGTCCCCTAACGCCTAGGTAAATTGGCCGTAATGCGGCACGGCTTTTGTGGCATAGTGAGCGAAGCGAGCCACCAAAGGCGGGACGTGTTACGGGTCTATTTGACCGCATTGTTAAGTGCTCTTCTGCTAATAAGCCACCTTGGCCTTATTTTTTAGTTTATCTTTGAAAACTGGATAAAGGTTATAGGTTGGATAGAACTCAGTACTAAAAGCTTTCCAGGCACTTGACTCTATGGCCAGATTGACTTCGCGAAGCTTATGTGCGGGAACCTCTAAAGTAACCACTTGCCCAATGCCCATCATTACATACCAACTTACTACAGCTACCCCTTCTGGAGGAAAGTTTTCAAAAAAGTCTTGTTCTTTTAGGATAGACTTAATCTCTTGAATATTCATGCTTTGGTCATGCTTCAAGAAAATGGTAAGTAAAATTGCATCGTTTGGCTGTTTATCCCTTTCAGTTTCAGCAACAACAGTAATACTTATAAAAGACAGCAGAATAAACATTGTAATTTTAAACATACTTTGGTTCCTCTTTCTGTTGACACTTAATCGGGATAGGGAGATGCCTCACAGCACCTCTCCTCCCACACCACCGGGCGTACGGATCACGTACCACGGTGGTTCGATTGATTGATTTAATAATTTTGGTTATTATCCATTATATCCTTCGTAAAATAGAACTTCACAAACGATGTTGTGAGCTTTACGACCAGGCAGGGCAATATTCTATTCTGTTTAGGCTCTCTATAACGGTATTGAAACAAGATTTTAGTCCATCCATCTTGTCTCAACTACAAAATAGTTAAACTGACTGAATTATCAACTAATTGAGCCAATATCGGATTCACCGGGTCTAGTGCAGTACCGATATTCCAGTCCATAATTGTCAGTCATTCAATCGTTCAGGCCTTCCTGAGACTTCAGTACTATGCCTTCTGCTGACTTCTGTACCTCGGTCAAATCCAATTGCTTGGATTTCAGTTCTTTCCATGAACAAAGTACAGATCTCCCGGGGTAAGACACTAAACTTTCATTGCGTAGATGCCGGATTTATAAAAACGTACCCCAGTGCAGATGGAAGGCTTAGTGGTCATGTGCCCACTGGCCTCGAATACGTCACACCTCAGATCCAATTCTTGTACATCATCCCGCAATTTCGCCTAAAGCGCCTAATTTTGGTGGATTGGGCTTCCTTCAGACCCTACCTCACGATGACGCCCTTGCCCTTTTCCTGGCCTTCGGCTCTGCGAATACCTGGCAGGAGGACTTACACCTCCCTAGTTTAGTGCCATGCCCGGCACACACGCTCAGCATCAGCGGCGGCGAAGTGTGCCGTCCGATGCATGCTTTTGTTCGACAATTTCTGTCACTCTTGGGCAGATCGAATCGCCAGACGGTTTATCCTAAAGCCCGACATTCTTGGGTGGGTATTTTTTGAGGGTGGCACCGTGTGCCTTAAGCTTTCCAAGGACAGTCGCCATCCACGGGTCACGGCGATGGCCAACGGTCATCTCCTCCTTGGGGTCAAGGTAGAGGTTGAAAAACCAGGGCGCAAGACCAACGTCCTGAACAGTGGCAAGATCGATGTGCATGTGCGGTGCTTGAGCCATGACAATTTTTACATGAGCTTTGTATTCTTTCATTCGAATAGCCATCAGTTCTTTTCCCCACCAGAAGTAAACAGCTTCACGTTTGGACTGGCCGTTTTCTGTGAGTAAAAAGGAGGTCTGGTCAATAAAATCGAAATACCTTCCAGCTGGCAGATTATCGGTGGATACGTCGGCGAGGTTAAGGGCGATGCCGAACAGATCCATCAGATCGAACAACCCGTCGCTTGTACGACCGGGCGCAATCATTCCTTTCCAGTAGGCGATGCCGGGAACGCGGACACCGCCTTCCCAGGTTGTACCTTTGGCGCCACGGAATGGGGTATAGCCTGCGTCCGGCCAAGCGTCCATTTGTGGGCCATTGTCAGAGGTGAAAAATACCAGCGTGTTTTCCAAAGCGTCTGCATCACGAAGAGCCTGAAGAATCCTGCCGACATGCGCATCTACCTCATGCACGCCGTCTTTGTAGGGATACTTAGCCTCGCTCTTCCCTGCATACTCAGGGTGGGCAAAGTTGTCGCTGTGTACTTTCATGAACGCATGCTCGATAAAGAATGGCTTGTCCTGGGAGGCAAGTTCTTTGATTCGCTTCACAGTGAAGTCTGTTAAAACCTGATCCGCCTTGCTCATGTCTTCAATCGATTTGATCTGTTCCAGCTCTTTAGTCTCGCCGCCTTTGAATCCGTGAATGAGTGAATCACTTGGGCCGACGGCTTCGAATGCAGCCAAGCGATCCGGGTTGAGAACTAAGCCCGGAAAGCGTCGAGCATCGACGCGCTGAGATATTTCCTTTTGAGCCGGGTAGTACCCATAATATTCATCGAAGCCAATGTCGTGAGGCCTCATGCCCTCCGACTCGCCAACGTGCCACTTGCCCGTGAGCAATGTGAAATAGCCGGCATCGCTGAGAAGTTTCGGCAGGCTGACTTCATCTGCCCAAGGGTTTACAGTGAGCTTGTCTCCTGCAAGAATTGGTCTTATCAGGCCGGTACGCACAGGCAGTCGACCGGTAAGAATCGCCGATCGGGTTGGGGTACAAGTCTGCTGGGCGTAAGCTGAAGTTAGCCTCAACCCCTTCGCCGCAAGGTTGTCAATATTCGGAGTTGAGGCACCCGCAAGCGCGCCGCCTGAGTATGCTCCGGGGTCGCCAAAACCCATGTCATCAACTACGAGCCAAAGAATATTTGGCCTTTTACCTGTCTTTTCTTTAAGTGCAGAGAGTTTTGTATCAGCGACCTTATCTTGATCAGGGCGCGGGATAGCCGCTTCGAAATTATCAGCGAATTTCATTGACCGGTCGAATTTGGGTGTTTCCTGCGCCCATGAGCTTGTTGCAGTGCAAAGTGCAATAAGAATAATGAAATATTTAGTCATCTTCCTGGCCTCCAATTTTCGTCGAACGCTTGAGTTAAGTGGCCGCAGCGAAGCGGAGGTCACACTTGAACGACTTGTTAACTGTTTAGTATGCACCCTGTGAATAGGTTAACTCATAGCTATGCGAATAAACCTCGAAAATGAGGCCAAACGGGTCTTCAACGTAGCACATCTTGTAAGGCTTTTCTCCAGGATAATATTCACGGATTGGCATGCGCTGTTTCCCTCCATGCGCCACGATTTTTTTTACTAGCCCTTCAATATCCGGGTCCTGAACGCAAAAGTGAAATGTGCTTGTCTTCCAGTATTCAAAATCTTTCGGAGTTTCATTGTTTTTAAATTCGAACATTTCAACGCCAATTTTGTCGCCAGTAGACATATGTGCGATTTTAAAAGATTCCCAACCTTTTCCAAAAACATCAATACACATTTGACCTATTGGCGTGTCAGATTCTTCGGTAATGACGGTAGGCTCCATTATGTGATACCAGCCCATGACATCGCTGTAAAACTTAGCCGCTTTTTCAACGTCGGGAACTGAGATGCCAATGTGTGAGAACGTTCTTGGATATGTGCTCATGGTAATTCCTCGTTTTTACAGTTAATCGGGATAGGGAGATGCCTCACAGCACCTCTCCTCTCACACCACCGGGCATACGGATCACGTACCACGGCGGTTCAAACCTAGATATCATCATATTGCCACTTCTGGCAATCCCAAGCTCTTAAAGTAACTGTTTGGCAATGCTCTGTATAGTGCAGGACTATGGCTTAACCGCCAAGAGCCATGGGCTGATTTAGCCGTATTCCAGGCTAATTGTCTTGGTACACCCAGTCGCCTTAATTGCCGGCAGCCACTCCTACCCCATTGCTTCCACAGGTAACATCGTAACTTGCGCCGTATCCATTTATCAAGTAATTTCAGAGGACTCATAACTTCACTGATTTTGAAGTACGCTTTCCAACCAGGCAGGCTTTTCTTTAACTCTGAAATTATCATGTGTAGGCTATGGCCTCTCGTTCGGCAGGTAAGTTCTCGGACTTTTTCTTTAAATCGCTTTATTGCTTTATCTGATACCTTCAACTTAAGTTGACGGACAGATAAGCAAAATCCAGGAAAAGTTCGTTTCCAAACTTGTGCAACTGCACTTTTATTTTCATTCACTTTGAGTCGAAGTGTCTTGTCAATAAAATGCGTTAAACTCTTCATCACTCGCTCGCCTGTTCGCTGATTACTGACCAGTATTTGACAGTCGTCTGCATATCTCACGAAGTGATGGCCTCTGGCGGAGAGTTCCCAATCCATTTCATCCAGTACTATGTTTTCCAACAAGGGCGATAGAGGGCCACCTTGATGGACGCCTTTTGCTGTTCTTTCGATACCTTTGGAGGTTTTAACACCCGCTTTCAGGCAGCGATTTATCAACGCCAGAACGTCTTTATCTCGATGTTGTTGTTTTAAACGAGCCATAAGGCGGTCATGATTGACCTCATCAAAGAAGGCTTTTAAGTCTAAATCAACCACTATTTTACGACCTTGCTTCACCATTGACTGCATTGTCAATACGGCATGATGAGCACTGCGATTGGGGCGAAATCCAAAACTGTTTGGGTGAAAACGGGGCTCCCAGTGGCTTTGTACAACTTGCGCTATGGCTTGTTGTATAAACCGGTCTATGACCGTTGGTATGCCCAGCTTTCTTTTACTTCCATCTGGTTTGGGGATTTCAACTCGTTTGACTGGTTGAGGCTTATAACTGCCTTCTTCCAGTTGTTTTCGTATGCTCTGCCAGTGGGTTTTCAGGAATTGGGGTAGTTGCTCTACTGTTATTCCATCTATCCCTGCAGCACCTTTATTACGTTTCACTTGGTTTAAAGCACGAACTAAATTATCTCCTTCTAAAATCCGAACCATTAACGGTGATAGTCTGTTTGGTTCCCGTTTTCTTTGTTTTCCAGTACATTGTTCATCCAGTGGCATAGCCAAAGGCAATGATAATTGCTTGTCAGATGCTATCAATTGACTCTTCCCAAAGTGGGTCCCAAGTTTGTTCAGGCCTTCAGTAATGAGAGCATTACCTACTCGGCAACTGCTCCTGCGTTGCTCTACCTCCTGCATCCATGCAGTCGTATGCCTTCTGCTGACTTCTATACATCGATCAAATCAAATTGCTCTGATTTCAGTTCAGTCCATGAACAATGTACAGATCTCCCGGGGTAAGACACTAAACTGTCATTGCGTAGATGTTGGATTTATAAAAACGTACCCCAGTGCAGATGGAAGGCTTAGTGGTCACGTGCCCACTGGCCTCGAATACGTCACACCTCAAATCCAATTCTTGTACATCATCCCGCAATTTCGCCTTAAGCGCCTAATTTTGGTGGATTGGGCTTCCTTCAGACCCTACCTCACGGTAACGCCCTTGCCCTTCTCCTGGCCTTCGGCTCTGCGAATACCTGGCAGGAGGACTTGCACCTCCCTGGTTCAGTGCCATGCCCGGCACACACGTTTGAGTTATGTCTGGCCTTCAAATTCTACGGGCTCGATTTTATTGCTTCTTAAAACAACTGTACCGGCTAGCTTGTCATGCCACCCTTGCTTTCGTTTATCAATACCTACCCATATAAAACCAAGGAGTAGCGGTAACGTTGACACGTAGTAGCCCAGGTACCGAATTACAAACTGACCGGTAGATGGCTTGTTTCCTGTCTTTGCATCCACAATCGTTAGCTTAGTTGCCATCTTTCCTGGAGTTGCTGATTTATAGACCCAGAAAAGAACCACTCCCACAGCGGGCAATAAATAAGAAAACATAAAGTCCCAAAAACCCTTCACTAAAGAATCGTCCAACCAATATGTCTTTCCATAAACAGCTGTGAGAATAGGTAGGATAATTATCAAAACAATAATCGTGTCAATTATTGATGCCCCCACTCTTATCCAAAAACCAGCATATTCTTGATCTTGACTACGCATTTTCTATTCACCATAAGATATAACGATTAGTATAAGGGGCGAACAAAAGCGGAGCTTTTGTTCGCCCAGTGAGCGACAGCGAACGGCTTGATGCGCTTGTTATGTGTTTTTAAATGCATTTAGTAAAAAAGGCTCTGCCCTCTTTCAATCACTGACCCCATTTATTTCTTTAAATTTAAATTATCTCCAAAAATATCATCAGGTATCAAAGTATAGAAATAGGGCACATAGGTTAAAACTGTACCTTGATATATACCAAGATTTCTCCATGTATCAGTAAGTTCGGCTGAAAGTGATTCGTTGTATGGGTCTTGTTTTAACGCTTCTAATATTGATATTAAAGGTTTTAAACTGGCTTCCTTTGCGTATGTATTTAACATCTGAATTGCGTCATCAATGTTTCCGACATTCATATTATCTGTAATATTACTCATATTTCTTTTTATCCGTTTTTATCAAGCATTATGGGGAGCAGCCCCCTTTTATTTTTGCTTTCCATCTATTACACATAACATCTTAGCGTTTATACGTTGTGGGCAGTGCAACGGAGCATGACGTATAAACGTCTGTTGGACATTGCCGCGTGGTTTGTCCTGATACTATTAATGGAATTTGTTTTTTTATATTCCAGGTCAGGGCGCCATTCTCAGCATCCGGGTGATCCCTTTCAGTATAAATAAGGTCGTGGATATGCCCTGTTTATACAATGTTCAATCACTTAATTCACCTCATTATCCCTGTCTTTCATTGACCAGGCAATAGCGTGCCCCCAAGCCCTCTGAAAGCTTGCTTTTCAATGACCCTGCCCCACAGTTTTTCCCCTTGTTGTTAGCTCAATATCGTCGTCGATATTTTACCGCTAACAAATAAGGATCAGTTGTGGTTCCCTTCGCTACGCTCCGGTCTCACAATCTATCCTTATTTGTTAGGCTCTGTTTTCATCAGCAATTATTCCGGTAATTTGTAGATCCAATAAGCTATTGGTGCAAGAACAAATTCTAATCCAATATATAGGATTAGAATTGGTTGAGGTTGGCCATCTACAAAATAGCTAATCAATCGACCAACGACTAAACCACCAGCGAACAAGACAACCGTAAGAAGGGCTGGGTTTCTGTATGCTTGATTAAAAGCTGAATAGAGCCAAAACAGACCGAGAGCAAGATACAGACACATAATAGCCCTTAATATGTGTGCAATATTTGTATCGAGCATGTCGATACCCAGGAATGTAGAAGCAAACCAATCAGGGGAAATGCCGTAGGCCAGCGCTATTGGTATTACCGCAACGAATGCAAATATTAGAAAATGCTTCTTTATATTTTTCATTTCAAATTTACTCCTGTTGCTATTGAAGCCTAACGCTTAACATCACCGGGAAAATAAAGTTGCATAGCGAAGCGGCGCAGCTTTATTTTGTCCGCGTGAATGTTTTAGTTAGGTGTTCATTATTGCTTGCCGACAAAATTTCGTTAATTGTGCTAAATACAAAATCAATTGTCATATTTCCTTTTTCTATACCTGCTAGTAGAGCCGTAGACTCTTCTTGAGATAGTTTATTGTTCTTAATTAACAGCTGGATTCCCTCAATCACCTTTTTCATTTTTTCATTGTTTTTCTGCGAGGATTGGGATTGATTTTGTAATGTTTTAATCCTTTCTTTCAATTCACGGACATTCATTTGCTTGATTGCATCACTCTTACCTCCATTGCTGACTAGTTTACTAATCCCATAGCCAACTGCGCCACCAACCGCAACACTACCCACAACCCAACCAACTGGTGTAGTAGTAACAAAGATGCCACCTAGAATAGAACCAACAGTGGAAGAACCGAAAATTGTAGCAACTCCTGCAGCACTCGCCGTTGCGCCAGCTAGGCCAGCGCCTGCAACTCCACCCAACCCTGTGGCACCTAATTCACCAAGCACTCCAACCCTGTCTCTAGGGCTTTTTTTCATTTTTTCTAAAGCCAATATATATTCGTCTACGCTCAATTGATTATTACTTTTCATGGTCAATATCTTTTATGAGAACTCCAAATGAAGAGCGTTAAAGATATTTGCGAATAATTCAAAGAATTTTCTTGCGATCAAAATTAATTCTTGAGTTATTCCGATCGCATCATCGGTTGGCTTTTGGCCTTGATCAAGCCGATAACCTGCAATTCCACCGACAACAATTGAAATTGCTGTTACGAGTGGTGCCAAGATTGGTCCAAAAAATGGGATCATGCTTATCAGGGCCCCGGCTGCTGCGCCAATGGCTACACCAACCGCTAGATGAGGGTTTTCTTTAATAAACTTCATTATTTCAACAAGGATAACCTTGCCAATATGAATAACTTGGCCGCCAATGATTTTTGTTTTTTCCCAAAGTTCATCTATCCGAGTAATAACTTCTTGTGGCAAGCCAGAATTCGTAAGCTGGGTAATCGCATCGATCCTATCGATTTCCATAGCATTTGAATTTAATACAGCTATTTTTAATTTTGCTTCAGATTCTGCCAGCGACATATGTGGTCCTCTTATGATTGGTCATTTCTACACCTAACGATTAGTATAAGGGGCGAACAAAAGCGGAGCTTTTGTTCGCCCAGTGAGCGACAGCGGACGGCTTGATGCGCTTGTTATGTGTTTTTAAATGCATTTAGTAAAAAAGGCTCTGCCCTCTTTCAATCACTGACCCCATTTATTTCTTTAAATTTAAATTATCTCCAAAAATATCATCAGGTATCAAAGTATAGAAATAGGGCACATAGGTTAAAACTGTACCTTGATATATACCAAGATTTCTCCATGTATCAGTAAGTTCGGCTGAAAGTGATTCGTTGTATGGGTCTTGTTTTAACGCTTCTAATATTGATATTAAAGGTTTTAAACTGGCTTCCTTTGCGTATGTATTTAACATCTGAATTGCGTCATCAATGTTTCCGACATTCATATTATCTGTAATATTACTCATATTTCTTTTTATCCGTTTTTATCAAGCATTATGGGGAGCAGCCCCCTTTTATTTTTGCTTTCCATCTATTACACATAACATCTTAGCGTTTATACGTTGTGGGCAGTGCAACGGAGCATGACGTATAAATGTCTGTTGGACATTGCCGCGTGGTTTGTCCTGATACTATTAATGGAATTTGTTTTTTTATATTCCAGGTCAGGGCGCCATTCTCAGCATCCGGGTGATCCCTTTCAGTATAAATAAGGTCGTGGATATGCCCTGTTTATACAATGTTCAATCACTTAATTCACCTCATTATCCCTGTCTTTCATTGACCAGGCAATAGCGTGCCCTCAAGCCCTCTGAAAGCTTGCTTTTCAATGACCCTGCCCCACAGTTTTTCCCCTTGTTGTTAGCTCAATATCGTCGTCGATATTTTACCGCTAACAAGACAACCGTAAGAAGGGCTGGGTTTCTGTATGCTTGATTAAAAGCTGAATAGAGCCAAAACAGACCGAGAGCAAGATACAGACACATAATAGCCCTTAATATGTGTGCAATATTTGTATCGAGCATGTCGATACCCAGGAATGTAGAAGCAAACCAATCAGGGGAAATGCCGTAGGCCAGCGCTATTGGTATTACCGCAACGAATGCAAATATTAGAAAATGCTTCTTTATATTTTTCATTTCAAATTTACTCCTGTTGCTATTGAAGCCTAACGTAAGGCTAAGGCGACCCAAACCGCGCTGGCACCGAAGCCTTCAACAAACCGCGAGCTCGACGCGCGGTTTGGGGTCGCCTTGAGCCTTTTGTTATGTTTTCTTCAACTTGGCGCAAATTGTACAAGTTCTTTCACTCCTCTTGGAGTACACTCCAAGCTTACTGCTTTATTGTCTTTGAATTGAATCTCAACGATATTACTTTTCTCGGAGTAAAAAGAACCAGCAATTGCGATTACAAGCGCAATTACAACACCCAGAACATTTAGAAGCATGCCCAGAATGACGCTGAGTATTATTGCTCCCAAAATAAAACCAATTACACCAAACTTCTTTTCTTTGGTTACGTTGGCTGTAACAGATAGGATTTGCTCTGGCGAATAGATGCCTTTCTGCGCACCTTCAATAACCAATTTCTTATCCCTGCTGATAAATGCAGAACCTTTGACGCCAAAGTTGCCACCAATGATCTTCATTCTTTTGCTCCGTGTGATGACCTTTGGTGATCATCTCTGTAAAACATAACGTTGCCATAAACCGCGCGAGCTTGCGAGCGTCGGGTGAACAAAGGGAGCGAATTTGATGGCCTTGTTATATGCCTGTTTCATTAATAGTATCTAAGCTATAAACTTTCTTTTGGCTAACAATATATATAAGCACTTCCACCACATCCATTGAAACATAGTGCATTGTCACAAAATCTGAATTCTCCTGGACAGCACCGTGGTTAAACTCTAATACTTTACCTCTGTAATTAACACTGGAATTACCATTATCTCTAGAGAAGTGAATACCATTATTATGAATGCAATTACGAATTATGAATAGCAATGTTACAGCATCATAGCAATGTTCTGGTTCTGCATTTCCCAAGGCTTCTAGAAGACTCTTTTTTATTCTTTTAAAATCTGCTGCTCCTTTATTACTTGGGACAACAGCTCGCAGAATATTTCTAAATGTGGACTCAATAATGCCGCTTAAATTATAGATATATGAATTTTGTGCAAACACCAAATATTGGTTTCGTACATCTTGTGCATCTCTAGTGGTTGCTGGTTTAACTTTTTCACTCATAAACTGGTCATGGGATAAGTAATCTTCATAAAACAGCAGTGTAAGGCTGTATGAACGAAGCAAGTTATCTAGTTGTGTGAATGCCCTTAATCGAATATCAGTACTTGGATTCCAGCAGTACTCAGAGACGAGAAAGTTGTATTTTTCTAGCAACTTTAATCTTAGCTCTTCATTAAATTGAAGGCGCGAAATATTTTTAATATCCAAAACCATATAATATTTCTTAATTAGTCAATATCGGCATATAACGCTAGCTTCAGCCGCCGAGGAACGAGGTCGGCTGTAAGCACTAGTTAGCCTTTTCTATTACACGTGTTAATACTAGACTGTTTGCTGCGTTCTCTAAGTTTTTGAAGCCCGGTTTGTCGTCATGGTATGCCCAAACCGTGATAGAATCGCCTGCTTGTGTTACTGCAACTAGTCCTCCTTGTCTCCAACCTGAAAAGTTTTCCGTCCGAAGCACGCCATACGAGACATCCTTAGGCAATTTTTGTGTAATACTGAGTGACCCTATCTCGAGGATGCCCAATAGCAGGACCAGTAGTCCACGCAACATCAAAAATTCGACCTTTCGTTGTAGACCTGAGACTCCACGTCGTCCGTTTCTCACCAAGAACTCCACCACCAGATACCAAGTATGTATAATTTTTACTGTCTACGTATTTACCAATGATGAAATCCGCACCATTATTTAGTATTACTCGTTCTGGCAAACGGGCTTCAATACAATCTAATATGGCATTTAACTTTGTGTACGTATCATCTTCTGTCAAGCGGCCACAATCTGCTATAAGATTATGCGATGCCAGCAAAAATACGGTAAAAAGAAGTGACCTATTCATTTTATATCCCTCCGAAATAGACATGATATAGGTGGATATTGCTTGTCACATTCATGTTCTTTTCTATCGATATTATTTGAAGGAATGTCACTAGGATATATATCCTCATTTAAGTGATCGTTATCGAGAATGAGTGGTGCATCAATACCTGATGCGTTGTCCGTAACGTCCTCTTCAGGCAATGTATAGTGAGTATTTTCATTGGTACCTGATTCTAGATCTGGCTGCTCTACTTCTGTATGTGCGTTTATATACAGACGAACAATTCCCGCTAAAGCCGAGACAACACCGGCAATTGCACTGATTTTTGTGTATCTACCTTCCATATTTTTGCTTGGGTGGCTAACGTTTGAGTTAACTTGACGGCGCGTTTTCCGCGCCGGTCAAGTTGGACGAGTTGTTATAAGCGCTCTTCTTTGTGGTGCCATACTCGAAGGATATATATTTGTTTTGAATGTATCAAATAACGAGCAATATAATTCCCAATAATTAAATCACGTATCATTTCAGGGTTAGGCGCAAGCTCTACCTCAACACCCATGTATGGAAAAGTTTTTAATTGAGAAATTCCTTTTCGTATTGATTTAGCAATTTTTTGTGCAGCTTGTGGATTTTTTATTGCTATGAATTCTCTAAGGCGCATTAAGTCAACTATTGCTTCCTGAGAATATACTATTTTCATATTTTAGGAGGTTTTTTCTCGTTATCTTTACCCCAACTATCCAGCCACTCATTAACTTCATGTTCATCAAAAACTTTATTTGATTTTACTGACTCTAATGCTTCCAGGGTTTCACTCCATTTTTTTTCGTCAAGCATTTTGCGGGCAAGAAACTCCTTAATTGCTTGATTTATTAGATAATTTTTACTTCTATCGAGTTTAGTTGCTAATTGTTCTAGAGGATTCTCTATTTCAGGTTGTAATCTGACACTTGTTACACCCATGATGGCACCTGTGTTAATGGTTACTATGTATTACATTGTAGGCTTTGAATTAAGTTATTGCAATGGCATTTTTGTTTTTGAGCTTATAACAGTTTATTATACAGTTGCCCTGTTAACAGAGATAGACAGTTGCTGTATAATTCAGGTTTGAACTGTCGGTATTCGGCATTTTCAACTGCTTCACCCAACAAGCCACGGAGGGCTCGTAATGTCTGGAAAAAGCACTGATGCTCATCAGCATGCTGTCGATAGATTTTGGCATAACTACCTATTTATACTTGAAAAATCTGCCATACCAAAGCGCTCTCAAGTATGGTATCGCAATCACGTGGAGATGTATATAACCGCTCATAAGGATATTCGACTGGCGGATCATTTACCCGAAACTGTGGAGCGATATCTAAACGCAAAAGGCAGACTCTCCAACTTGAAAGAGTGGCAGTTCAGACAGATTGCTGATGCTTTACGTTTGCTTTTTTGTGAGTTGATCCGGCCCCGGTGGGCTGCAGAGTATGACTGGTTTAAATGGCGTGCGTTCGCCAGGGATCTCGAGCCGGATCATCCTTCATTAATGCGTGACGCAAATGCAGTTGATATTGTAGTATCCAGCAGTAACCCAATGGTTTGCAAATTCAGGAGCGATTACCCACAGATTCATCTTGCCTTTATTAAAACAATCCGCGTGCGACAAATGGCTGTTAGAACTGAAAAAACGTATGAGCACTGGATATGCCGCTTTATGCAATTCCACCATTGGCCTGAAATTGAATCCCTGGGCAATCCACAAATCAAAGTTTATCTGGAACATTTGGCGGTCAATCGCAAGGTTTCTGTATCCACCCAGAAAGTCGCTTTGAATGCATTAATTTTCTTATTTCGAGAGATTTTAGGACGGGATACGAAAGCAATTGGCGCCTATAGCAGGGCTTCTGCCAAAAAGAGATTACCGACTGTATTGTCACAGGCGGAGGTCAAACAGTTACTGAAAAGCATGCATGGCCGATCCCGATTAATGGCTTCTCTGATGTATGGTACTGGCATGCGACTGATGGAGTGTATCCGACTCAGAGTACAGGATATTGATTTTGACTATCAGCAAATAACTGTCAGAATGGGTAAAGGTGGAAAGGATAGAGTTGTACCCTTACCGGAAAAACTCATTCCAGGATTAATACAGCACCTTGAGGAGATAAAATCGCTCCATCAAGAGGATCTGAGGGTTGGTTTTGGTGAGGCATTGATACCTCCGGCACTGGCAAGAAAGCTTGGAGGTGCACAGAAACAGTGGGCCTGGCAATACATTTTTCCGGCTACCCGGCTCTCAACAGATCCCGGGTCTGGAAAAACCCGCAGGCATCATATCCATGAAACCAGCTTGCAGAAAGCCATAAGGAACAGTGCAAGAGCAGCCGGCATTAACAAAAGAGTAACCAGCCATACGATGAGGCATTCCTTTGCAACTCATTTACTGGAGTCAGGCAAGGATATTCGACTGGTGCAAGAACTGCTTGGACATGCGGATGTGAGTACAACTATGATCTACACCCATGTGATACAAAAAGGAGGTTTGGCGGTGCAAAGTCCTTTTGATGCACTTTAGGGATAAAGGCAAGTTTCCATAACTGGCTGCAATGTGTCAAAAGCTGCATGAGTTGTTAATTCAACAACCTGAAATTTCATATAATCAATTAAAGTGGTGTTAAAAAAGTTGGAATTGCTGAGAGCATTGCTTAAGTTACTATAATTAAAAGAAAAAGTGACTCATAATTCGAGATTCTTTATCCAGACATATATTTTAGCGTTCAAACATCTCTAACGTATTTATTCACATAAATTGATATTAATATCTGCAACGATTATGCAACATAATGTATTGTAAGTATATGATTTTGTATAACGTGCAGCAAATAGCAAGTGACGCAAGCTATTGAATTTAAATACTATAGCTATTCATATCAAGATTCAAAATCCGGTGCTGGCAACAGCGTGACGGTTCGAGTCCGTCCTCAGCTACCATAATATCTTCAATAAGTTACAGACAACTCAAACGTATCAAATAAGATTCGAAAACTCTTTATGTGACCATTGTTTGCATTTCATGGCGTATTTAAGCGAATATCTGAACTAAACCATGAGTTATCAAAAGAATTAAGAAGCATTACTCCAAGCCTTTAAAAATATCCCTGAGGGCTTTAAATCACTTTCGTATAAATTACGGGTAAAAAAAGGCATCAATTTAATGAAATTATAAACAAATTAATATCGGTGTTCTCTTTTTGATCTAGACAGCCACTTTTTCCAATTTTTTTCAAACCCCGAAAGTCCACCCGGGTAATATTTATTAATATATGCAATCTCAGAAAACGGTTTGCAATAATTGTATGCCAGGTGATCGAGCATATATTTCAAGAATTGCCTATCCCGGTCTGATGACATCAGAAAATAAACCAAGGACCAGCCCAGAGCATAGTTCTTGGTTTTTCCTGGCTCATCGTACCATTGCTCACTACTCATGCTAAAATGATTTTTCAGACCAGGTAATGAGGTTTTTGACAACAGTTTCAGGTGAGATTCGTCTGGTTTAACAATTCTTGTCATGCCGTTCTTGAATGTCAGATCTTCAAAATATTCAGCCAACCCTTCATTTAACCAAATCGGTGCACTACCTAAGGCGCCGGCTACTATGGCATGTGTCGCTTCATGCCTGGTTACATCATACATCCGTTGATCATCATTACTCGTAAACACTGAAGCCTCATTCAATCTGGAGATATAAAAACCTCCGGCCGTTCCCATACCGGGAGCCACCTTTTTCTTATACGTATTAAATCTGCCTTTATCATCAAATAACTTGAGATTTAACGTAATATGATTGAGCTGAGAAACACCAACATTCTTAGTGAGTATTTTATAAATCTGGTTTACATCTCTTTTCATTCTGTCTGAAGCAAAGGCGGGTAAACGGGAGTATTTTTTATCCAGTTTGAGAGTGAAGAAATTTTCAGAATCCAAATTCTGAACGACTAAATCATGATAATCGTTGGATTTAGGAAAACTATCACTCATGTGCTGTTGTCCTTCAGTATCTTTCCACTGGTAAATTCTCAATATATTGTCCAGGTGTTTAGGTTTTGACCTGCAGGAATATAAGTTCTGATATTTACCAGAAGAGAAATGAGATTTAACTTTTATACTTCTTGGGTACTTTGGCTGGGGTACCTTGATTATTTCTTCACTGATTTTATTTTCTTTAATGTTCCATGGCCATTCAAAGTAACCCAATGCCTGGAGTTTAGTATTTTGAAGAATAGTAAAGTCAATGTTTCCTTTTAATGCTTCTTGAATAAATAAATTAGTCTGAGCTCTTTGTGACTCAGTTGAGGTATACCATACCAAAATAATTGATACCAGAAACAATGAAAGGATAAATATAAATCGAAAGAAAAACACCCTAAGAGTTTGGGCTAAAGAAAATGCTTCCGTGTCAATAATTTCAAATGGTTCTATAGGTTCAATCGTAGATTTGCTTTCATTATACGAAATATCTGATTTTTTGCTGCTCATTCCATTGATGCTTTCCATTTTGATTTTACGTCTAAAGCAATGAGTATAATGTAAAGAGAGCTTATATAGTGTGACAGCAATAATAAATTAACAGAAGGCGGGCATTGATGTATCAAAATCAGGTCACATCTCCTATTAACCTGGTTGCCTATCAAAAATACAGAAAAATGACAATCAAACTGTTTTGATCTTAATTTTTTAACCTCTATACGCTTTGTACCTCAAAATAATAAATATGCTGCATTATATTCTTTTGAGCCATTAATGCAGCTCGTTGGAGTTTAGGTGTAATGTAATAAAAAGATTTACGTGAGAGCAGATTTATTTTTTCATTATTAAGTTTTCACACATAGATGGTCGCTCCTGGTCCCCATGTGTCAGGATAGATGTCGCCTCTAATTGATAGTAAAATAAACCAGATGGGGCGAAGTGAGAATTATAAATGCGACGCTATCCAATAGAAGTTAAAGGATCCATAATACAAAAAAGATGATGCCACCTAATGCCGTATCATTCCCTCAATTTGTAAAGGAGACGGGGGCAGCCGATGTCACTCTTTATAAATGGAGAAAAGAATACAGAGATAAAGGTGTAACCGTGCCGGCAGATAGAACTTCTCAATAAGAGACATACATAAATACAGAAATGCATCAATGTTCCAGGTTCATTCTTTAAATTGAAATGTAAAAATGTGAACCCAACCCCCGATCTGGCTAGCCTTTCTTGATATTCTTATGGCCTCTAGTAACAATACTGGCTAGCTCAACTGCGCTGGTCTCTAGCCATAACAACATTAGGAGATGGTATGTTCGAACTGGCTGAACAAATCCCCCCTTTTCCGGAAACCACAGCTTTCTGGGAAGAAGTGAGAGACACTCCCATCAACGATGAGGACATCAAGATAATCTCTGTAGACGACGGATATCTTGTTGCGGTTCATCTTCGCAAACTGGATGTGTATCTTGGACCCATACGCTGTAAAGACTTTGAAAGGGTAAGAGAGGTATTGATAAAAGGCTTCAATGAATCAAACACTCAATTGTTCATAAATTTGGACAGTGAGATACAGTTTGATGAGGTCTACGATAATTTAGATGTATTAGTTGCACGCCCATAGCTCTTGGGGTGTTCTTCAGCCTTCTTTTCTGATATTTCAAGGACGCCCTCTGTTCTTTCCATCGATGTGCTGCTCTCGCTAGAGCTTTGCACGCTGGCCTCCTGAAATCTTGCCTGGCTTTGCGTACCAAGCTTGAGGCTTTCAGGTATGTAATATCTACCCCCATCCACCCTGGTATGATAGCCGAGTTATTTAGGGAGGAGTCGGTACATTCTCTAGCATTAAGCTATTTATTACAAAAGTGAATGAATATCTTTAAACGTTTTGTCTTTTGTAACAAAAATAAAGAAAATAAGTAAAAATCTAAGGTCTCACGAGTATTGTGATGAGCAAATGTGGGTAAAACCAGTAACGCTAATATACTCTTTATCCTTGAAAATGCAGGTTCATTGTCTGTGCCCTTCAGCCCAATCATGTATTATTTATACACTCTTGGACTTCAGGACTTGACGGCTTCCCTGCATTTCCAATGATTTTGAGTATACTTAGGACGCTTGCAGGCTGTGTATGTATTTCAAGGCCCTGCGGGCATGGATATTGAATTTGTAATAAATATGTCATATTTGTCATTTACAATACAGACTGCCAATTAAGAACATTTGTAGTCATAATGGAAATAAATATATTAATCGTAGAAGATGAAAAAGCAATCAGAGATATGATTAAATTTTCATTCTTTAATAGTCAATTTATACTTACTGAAGCTGAAGACGTCAATCAAGCCAGGGATTTAATCGCCAATAAAAGACCTGATTTGATTCTACTGGACTGGATGTTGCCAGGTAAAAGTGGACTTGATTTTGCTAAGGAATTAAGAGCTGATAAAAAAACAGCCGATATACCCATCATTATGCTTACCGCAAGATATGAAGAACGGGATAAAATTAATGGATTAACCGCAGGTGTAGATGATTATGTGGTTAAACCCTTTTCTCCAAAGGAATTAATTGCGCGTATTCATGCCGTTTTGAGGCGTTCAGGCCATAGAAATGAACCACTGATACAGGTGGCAGATTTAGAAATTAATACTGAATCCCACCGGGTGAGTTGTGCAGGTAGAAAAGTTTCTTTAGGCCCATTAGAGTACAAACTTTTGTATTTTTTTATGACCCACACTGAACGTGTTTTTTCCCGATCCCAATTACTGGATCAGGTTTGGGGCGGAAATACCTATATTGAAGAAAGAACTGTTGATGTACATATTCGGCGTTTAAGAAAGATTTTAGCTGAATTTGAATCAGACAAGTTGATTCAAACCATTAGAGGGAGTGGATATAGATTTTCTACTCAAATATAACTGCTTAAATTTCCTTATCTACATGTAAAACAGAAACCTTTTAAGATAACTTAATGACAAATATACTGGATAACTATCAAGTTTATATAGAAGCCATCCCAGACGCCGCAATACTTTTAACAAAGAATAATGAAATTGAGTGCTTTAATGAAAAAGCACAATCTTACCTCGGCTTAAAAAAGAAAAAACATCGGGGTAAAGTTATTACACGTGTCATAGAGAATCCTGTTCTTGCAGAATTTTTATCGGCAGAAAATGCTGAAGAAAAAATAAAAAAAGGTACCGAGTTAGCATCACCCTATAATAAAAACTTGATATTGTCCTTGTTAATATTACCTTATCCTGGTGGTGAAAAATTATTATTGGCACGAAATATTTCTAAAACACACCGTATTAATAAAATGAGAAAAGACTTCGTTGCGAATGTTTCTCATGAATTACGCACGCCATTAACGGTTATAAAAGGCTATCTGGAAACATTAGAAACTCTACTTCATCATGATAAAACTATTTTGCTACCTGTTAAAACCATGCAGGAACAATCTAAACGCATGGAAAATTTGGTAAGAGATTTATTACAGTTATCAAAACTGGAAGCCAATGCAGATAAAGACGTTAGCAAAAAGTTAGTTCCTGTTCCTGAAATGATTAAATCCATGGTGAAAGATGCTAAATTATTCAGCAAAGAAAAAAAACAGCAAATAGAAGCTAATATTGATGATTCCTTATTGATCACTGGTAATGAAGATGAAATACAAAGTGCCTTTTCCAACCTGATTAGTAATGCGATACGATATACACCGGTTAATGGAGCTATCAAAATTAACTGGGGAAAAAAAAATAACCTCATATGCTTTTCAGTGCGTGATAATGGAGAGGGTATTGCAACAAAACACTTGCATCGTTTAACTGAACGATTTTATCGTGTTGATAAAGGTCGTTCTCGAAGTGAAGGCGGAACCGGACTAGGTTTAGCAATAGTCAAACACGTACTCAATCATCATCATGCACGATTGGAAATTACCAGTGAAATAGGTAAGGGTAGTAGTTTCAGTTGTTATTTTAATGCTGGATAATATTAAATGATCATATCCAGATTTCAGCACCGTTATTATATTGTTTTATGGTAACTATGATCTTTCTTCTCCCAGCTTGGCATAGCGCATTAACGAAGCTATACTAAGTGCTCTATCGGCAATTTTTTCCAGACGACGTAAAGCGGCCATAATATTCTGATAATCCCTGGATAAATGAATATCTTCATTAATTTTCTCTAATAAACTTTTTTCAATAATTTTATACAAGTCATCATTTTTATCTTCTTCAATAACGACTTTCTTATAGTATTCAGTAACAGATTTTTTATCTTTTAACGCAATTATTTTTAATGCACTACTTAAGGCATTCACTGCTGATTTTTGCAATGGAACAGCATATTCAAGAATAAAATCCCTATCTACATCAATTGAAAGACCAATTTCAAAGTCTCGAATAAAAGAATGGCAATTATTAGCTATCCGGTCAAATTCATTGGTTATTTTAAGAAAAGCAATTAATTCTCTTAAATCGATTGCTTCCGGAGCATATAACGCAAAGACATTAATGATCAAGTTATCTATTGCATCAATGGTTTTGTAGCGATCATGTTTAGGAATTTCTTGTATTTCATTCAGGGTACAAGTATTGCCTGAACTGCACTGTTCCAATGAGCGTAAAATCTGTTGATTCGTGGTCAAAACAGATTCACCCAAGCCCATAATTTCTGTCAGAATAGTATGCAGTTTTTCTTTTTGAGTGGGTAACATTATCCATACCTGCCTGTAATATAATCTTCAGTTTTTTTCTTTTGCGGATTTATAAAGATAGTTTCCGTATCACTGTATTCAATTAAGTCACCCAGATGAAAAAAGGCTGTGTAATCTGCAACACGACCTGCTTGCTGCATATTATGTGTAACGGTAATAATAGCATATTTTTTTTTCAGCTCTAGCATTAAGGCCTCAATTTTCTCAGTGGATATTGGATCCAGCGCAGAGGTCGGCTCATCCATTAATATCACTTCGGGTTGTACCGCAATAGTACGGGCAATACACAATCGTTGTTGTTGTCCGCCCGATAGCGAAGTACCAGGATGTGCAAGCTTATCCTTTACTTCATTCCATAAATTTGCCTGAACTAATGATTTCTCAACCAGTTCATTACATTCCTTTCCCTTTCTTACCAGGCCATGTTTGATCGGTGCATAAGAAACATTGTCATAGATCGACTTGGGAAATGGATTGGGTTGTTGAAAGACCATACCCACTCGTTTACGAACAGAAACTTCATCTACATCTTTGTCATAGATATTTTTATTATCTATAACCACATCTCCTTCTACGCGCACACTATTAATGAGCTCATTCATCCGATTAAGACAACGCAAAAAGGTTGATTTACCACAACCGGAAGGACCAATCAAAGCGGTAATTTTATTTTTGTATATCTGCATATTAATATCATGCAATGCATGATTCTCAGCATAATACAGATTTAAATCACGTACAGTAATCTTTGTTTTTAATGGCTGTTTTTCAGGTATTGTTTCTGTACTATTCATTATTGATTACCATTATTAATGTTCTTTATTTAGTCAATCCCACAGTTTGGCTCGATTATTTTTTTTCGCGTTGAAAATCTACCATTTTACGACAAACTTTTTCCTTAAATAGATTGCCAGTGCGTTAAGGGAAATCAGTACTGATAATAAAATCATAATACCTGCTGCTGTTCTTTCAACATAAGCTCTTTCAGGCATCCCGGCCCAGGTAAAGATCTGGGCCGGCATTACGGTGGCTGCCTGGAAAATTGAATCGGGAGTATCTGGGATAAAAGCTATCATACCAATAATAATTAATGGTGCTGTTTCGCCCATTGCCTGAGCCAGACCAATAATGGATCCTGTCATAATACCCGGAAAGGCCAAAGGTAAAACATGATCCTGAACGACTTGTACTTTAGTCAGTCCTAATCCATACCCCGCCTGGCGAATAGACTCAGGAACACTTCTTAATGCTGCGCGGGAACTCACAATTATAATTGGCAAAGTCATCAAGGCTAATGTTAAACCGCCTACCATAGGAGAACTTCTGGGCAGCCCAAACAAATTAATAAAGACTGCCAGCCCCAATAATCCAAACAAAATAGAAGGAATTGCAGCCAGATTATTAATATTGACTTCGATCAGCTGCGTCCAACGATTGTCATCAGCAAACTCTTCCAGATAAACCGCAGTCATCACACCTAATGGAAATGCAATCACCATGGTGACAAACAATGTAAAAACTGACCCCATAATAGCTGATTTTAATCCTGAATTTTCCGGAATTTTTGAATCTCCATGGGTAAAGAGTATGGTATTAAATTTAAGATCAATGTTTCCCTGTTGATTGAGTTGATCAACAAGTTTGATGTTCTTGTTCTTGAGCTTAGAGTAATGACCTTTGAGATATTGGTCGACCTGATGGTTTAACAATACCCAGGTTGATTGTGTCGTTCCCATCAATGTAGGCATTTCTTCCACTCGTTGAGGAATATCCCTTAACCAGGCACGGCTGACTATGCGGCGATATTTTTTATCAATTGCATTACGCGTTGAACTGATCGTTTTATCATTGTAAGTGACTTCAATTAACACATAGGATTGTTGAAAAGCAGGTATCCCTTTAATAATCATATCTGCCAGAAAAAATACCAGAAAACCAAATGCAACGACTATGCAGAAAGTGGTAAATAGTTTAAAACGTTTGGCACTGGCATGACGCTTTTTCAGCGAAGGATCATAAAATGGGTTGTTCGTATTCATAATGTATTAATTAAGTATTTTTGTTTGAATTTACGAATTAAGGCAACTGAAATAATATTCAAGACCAGTGTGACAAAAAACAAGATCAAACCTAAGGCAAAAGCGGATAAAGTATCCGGTGAGTTAAATTCATGATCTCCTACCAGGGCATCGACAATTCGAACGGTTACAGTCGTCATATCTTCCAGAATGTTCCAGGATAAATTGGGTCGTAATCCAGCAGCCATCACCACAATCATGGTTTCGCCCAGTGCTTTTGACAACGCCAGTAAGGTGGCAGAAATAATCCCAGGCATGGCCGAAGGTAAGACAACTGATTTTATAGTTTCACTCATAGTCAAACCCAGAGCTAAAGATGCCTTACGTTGAGAGTCCGGAACCGCCCGAATTACATCATCACTCAAAGAAGAAATGACCGGTATTATCATAATTCCCATCACGATCCCACTGGCTAGTGCACTATTAAATGTTGCGTTAATATTAAACAACTTAAAAAAATTAACGATAAAAGGAGCAACAGTAATGGCTGCAAAAAAACCATACACCACCGTTGGAATACCGGCTAATATTTCTAATAAGGGTTTCAGTTTATTACGCAAATCGGGGGAAGCATATTCACTCAAAAAAATGGCACTGCCCAGGCCAATGGGTAAAGCTACAGCCATTGCAATGAATGTGATCATAAACGTACCCGCAAATATTGGCACTGCACCAAATTTGCTATTATCAACACCTGGAGACCACTCAGTACCTGTGATAAAGTACCAGAAACTGCGCATTTGAAAAAACTCAATGGCTTCAAACAGAATGGAAAACAGCACACCAAATGTTGTTAAAATTGAGACCGTAGCAGCAATGAACAGAAAGACTTTTATGATCTGTTCTTTTAAAAGACTGTATTTATTTTTAGGTTCAATTTTCTGCAAGTTTATTCCAGTATTTTCAAATTTACAAATCAGGCAAGGATAGATACTACTGAATTTATCTTATGGCAAAATACACTATCAATAGTGTACTTTGCCATAAATAAAAAAATGGGGATTAAACAACTACTTGAAACTATAGCCAGAGTTAACCTGGATTATCAGGAAGTAAACGCTCTATAAAAACAAACATATAGTCATTATTTGCTCGATCCCCAAAAAACCTCTTATTTTTTAGTTAGATCTTCCAGAGTCAATTGAGTATGTTTTGCAACTTTAGCTCTGATAGCATTTCTGCGTTCTTCAGGTAAAGCAATCA
This sequence comes from uncultured Gammaproteobacteria bacterium, assembly GCA_963836005.1. Lineage (GTDB taxonomy): Bacteria > Pseudomonadota > Gammaproteobacteria > GRL18 > GRL18 > CAWIHS01. The sequence continues at coordinate 762,413 of CAWIHS010000001.1, forward strand.
AACCAATTTCACTTAATATACCATCGGGACCAATCATATTTTCTTGCATAAATAAATCCACATATTTATCCATGGCAGGAACATCTTTTCTATGCGAGTTTTTGATGTAAAAGAATAATGAACGTGAAATGGGATATTTTCCACTTGAAATGGTTTCAGGTGTCGGTACCTCAGCATTGATTTTTGCTGCAGCTACCTTATCGTCATTTTCTACCAGGAAGCTGTAGCCAAAGATACCAATTGCTGCTGGATTTTTATTCAATTTTTGCACAATCAGATTATCGTTTTCACCAGAAGGGACATACACACCATCTTGTCTGACTTTATGGTATTTTTTGTAAGCTTTATTTTTATCCTTATCCTTTTTATATAAAGAGGTATAGACATCCATTTTCTTGGTCTGACCTTTCATGATCATATCTTCGAATGCATCGCGAGTACCTGAACTGGTGGGTGGACCATAAATAATAATTTCTCTATCAGGCAGAGTCGCATCAATATCGTTCCATTTTTTGTATGGATTTCTAATTAGACTGCTTCCATCTTTAGAAGGAACTTCTTCAGCAACTGCTAGTAATAAATGCTTTTTTGTTAATTCCAATGGTTGGTTGTTTTTGTTTTGTGCAATTGCAATACCGTCAAATCCTATAACAGCCTCAGTAATGTCATTAACACCATTTTTTGCACACAGTTCAAATTCACTTGTTTTCATACGACGTGATGCATTGGTAATGTCAGGCGTATTCAAGTCATTACCTTTACAAAACAATTTCATCCCACCGCCTGAACCCGTTGATTCCACAACGGGGGTTGGGTATTTACTGGTTGCCCCAAATTCCTCTGCTACAGAACTTGAGAAAGGATACACCGTTGAAGAACCCACTATTTTAATTTGTTCTCTTGCTTGAGCAAGATTAATGCCTGTCGCCAAAATGACTGTAGAGGCCATTAACGACAAAGAAGAATTCTTTAATTTCATTTTTTAATTCCACCTGTAATTTAAGTTCAGGTTGAATTTTACTGCAGGAATATTAACGTTTTGTGACAATTCACAAGAGTATTTCACTGTATATGAACTTTCCCTGCTAATACTACAGAAGCTCATGAAAAGATTAATATCTGTCATCAAGTTGTCATATTAAATCTATACAATCTTGAAAATGTAGCTGCGTTACAACTCAATTAAACAGCTGAATTAGGACACCCAATTAATGTATATTTGATTATTGTACTATTATCATTTATTATTGCTTGTAAGACACAACCATCAGGATAAAATGGAGTTAGTCCGATGCCCAAAGCCAGGAAGCAGCAGATCAGCCTCTCAGATACGCCTTACTATCACTGTATTTCACGCTGCGTCAGACGCGCCTTCTTATGTGGACACGATAGCCTTACAGGAAAAAACTATGAGCACCGCAAACAATGGGTAATTGACCGACTGGCAGAGCTGGCCGAGGTGTTTGCCATTGATGTCTGTGCCTATGCCATTATGGATAATCATGTTCATACCGTCCTGAAAATCAATGCAGATAAAGCCCGACACTGGTCTGAGCAGGAAATAACTGATCGCTGGCAACGTCTGTTTTCCCTGCCCGTACTGGTTCAGCAGTACCTCTCAGGTCAATGCGTCACGCAAGCACAACAGGACATAGCCCGAAAGGTGCTTGAAACCTGGCGCGAACGCCTGATGGATATCAGCTGGATGATGCGCTGTCTGAATGAATACATTGCCCGCAAGGCCAATGCGGAAGATAAATGCACCGGGCGTTTTTGGGAAGGTCGCTTTAAAAGCCAGGCCCTGCTTAATGAACAGGCGCTGCTGGCCTGTATGGCCTATGTCGATTTAAACCCCATTCGAGCCAGGCTCAGTGAGACCCTTGAAGATTCAGAATTCACCTCAGTCAAACAACGTATTGAACAGCTCAGCGGTAAAGAAACAAAAACAACGCTGCCACTGGCAAAATTCATTGCCAGTTCACAAACCGATGACGGCATACCCTATGCCTTAAAAGACTATCTGGAACTGGTAGACTGGACGGGACGTATTGTCAGACCGGATAAAAGAGGATTTATTCCATCCGATACACCCAAAATTCTGCACAAGCTCGGCCTGGATCCCCACTCCTGGGTAGAAACTGTGCAGGGCTTTTCCTCCCGTTTTCACACTTTCATCGGCCCGGAAGAACAATTAAAAGCGGTCTGCCAAAAACAGGCTAAAAAGTGGCTTCGAGGTGTGAGGCTATGTCGCAGGCTATTCAATAGTCCCACTTCCTGTTCTGCTTAAAACAAAAATAGGCTCTCTTCTGCTTGGTATCACCCATGCAAATCCAGTGCAGGCCTTCCCATTCCTTAAAGAAGAATTTTATCTATCAATAAGCGACATTTCTTGATTGTTTTCGCTGTTTCAGCGACTTTAATTTCAAAAAATTAAATTTATCAATAATCATGTTACAAAACTGTACTTGACGAAGAGATTACTAATTGGCTGTCCATATCTTAGGTGTCCATATCTTAGGTGAATCCATTAGTGAAGTTGGTCGTCAGGTTGGTAAACATCCTGGAAGTATTTTTACGGTATTAAAAACCACTGGTGGTATCCAGCCAAGAGAAAGAAAACGTTCAGATAGAGCGCTTAGCCTTGCTGAACGAGAAGAAATTTCCAGAGGGCTGGCATCTGATCTTTCTGTCCGCCAAATTGCTCTTCAGCTAAATCGTTCTCCGTCAACAATTAGCAGAGAGATTTCTCGAAATGGTACTCGCTCATCTTATCGTGCCATTGTATCGGATAAAAATGCCTGGAAACGAGCCAAACGCCCAAAAGCTTGTATTCTGGAGAAAAATAAAAAATTATGTCATATTGTGGAGAAAAAATTAACAGAGGATTGGTCACAAAAGCCTTCAGACCGTCACCATATTGCAGGGGACCGTGCAGATCAGCAGGAAACGAAGCTTTAACCTCTGAATGACAGGCTGGGCATTGTTTTATCTACGCATAAGGGACGGTTTCGAACAATTCATATAAATAAAATTGGTATATAATAGTCTGATGGTAATTCCTGAATTTCTTTCTGTTATTTTTACTTCCTTTACTCTCATTAGTCTTGCTGAAATAGGTGATAAGAGCCAATTGGTCTGTATGGCACTGGCTGCTCGTCATCGACATTGGCCTGTGCTTCTAGGAGCCTTTTTTGCCTTCGCAATTCTTAATATATTAGCTGTAGTTTTTGGTGCCGGTGTTGCAGCATGGTTACCAGAAAAAGTTATAGCGGGATTAGTTGCGGTATTATTTGGTGTCTTTGGTGTCCATGCTTTATTAGCGCATGATGAAGATGATACTGATGAAGTCTTAGAAAAAACAGGACATAATATTTTCATTACTACCTTTTTATTGATATTGGTGGCTGAATTTGGAGATAAAACACAAATTGCCGTTGCCGGTTTGGCAAGTAGTCTGAGTCCTGTATATGTCTGGTTAGGTGCAACCACGGCTCTTGTATCAATCTCAGCTTTGGGTGTCTGGGCCGGTCGTACTGTTTTGAAAAAATTACCTATTAGTTGGCTGCATAGATTAAGTGGTGGTGTTTTTCTGATTTTTGCCCTTATAGCAGCATGGCAAGTAATAAATTAATAAAATTGTAGCTATTTATCTCATTGTTAACCAACCTTCAAAGAAGTACTAAAATATACAGTATCTTATATATTCTATTTGTTTGCTTTGTGACCCCATGTGTCAGGATAGATGTCGCCTCTAATTGATAGTAAAATAAACCAGATGGGGCGAAGTGAGAATTATAAATGCGACGCTATCCAATAGAAGTTAAAGGATCCATAATACAAAAAAGATGATGCCACCTAATGCCGTATCATTCCCTCAATTTGTAAAGGAGACGGGGGCAGCCGATGTCACTCTTTATAAATGGAGAAAAGAATACAGAGATAAAGGTGTAGCCGTGCCGGCAGATAGTAGTCATCCAGAAAACTGGTCAGCAGGATACAAACTGGCCGTTATCGTTGAAACCATGCCTCTCAATGAAACAGAGCTGAGCGAGTATTGTCATACTAAGGGTCTTTATGCAAGAACATTGGAAACAAGCGGCTCTGACGGGTTTTCAGAGTAATGCTCAAGCTGCCAAACAGAATACACGCGAACATAAAAAAGATCAGAAGAAAATCAAGAAATTAGAGTCAGAGCTAAAACGAAAAGAAAAAGCTTTGGCCGAAACAGCCGCATTGTTGGTGCTGTCAAAAAAGTGCCAGGCCATCTGGGGGGAAAGCGAGGAAGATTAATCTCTTCTGAGGAACGTCAGATGGCTATTAACTTAATAACAGAAGCCTGTAGCAATGGTGCCAGAACAACCAAAGCCTGTGAATTAGCAGGAATATCATTGCGTACTTTACAGCGCTGGCACAATGATCAACGAAGCAACAGAAAAACACCTCCATCCAATAAACTGACAGAAGAAGAAAAAGCCCAAATCCTGGAGATTTGTGATCAGGCGGAATATCGTCGTCTTCCTCCTCAACAAATTGTACCCATACTGGCAGACGAAGGGATTTATATCGCATCAGAAACGATAAATGAGGCTTTATTAAAGCCAGCCCCCTGCTATTTTGAAAAAATTAACAATAGATGAAGCCACCTGGATTGAAACGGTGTCGAGCTTTACCGCTCAGTTTCATGCTTTTGTTGGAGCAGAAGAAACCTTATCTGGGATTTGTCAAAAACAAGGCAAAAAATGGCTTAAAGGTATCCGCTTATGCCGACAATTATTTGCTGCACCAAGGCTTTGTTCGTCGTAAGTCATTTATAACACAACTCTTCTTCTTTCATCATACAGAGTTCTCTGTAGATATGAGCATGTTCAGAAAATATAAAACGTCCTGAATAAACATAAAAAGACCCTGTCAGTAGTGCTATTTCTCGTCTTCTTTTTTTTGGAATTGATTTCATTATTTCAAACAGGAATTCAGCTTTTAGCAGATGGGCGGCTTATATATTATTTGTTGCTTATATTGTTTCGTCCTTTTATTGATTGGGTTTAACCTTGAACAGACCCACTTCAACCGAGCTGACAATCACTGTTTGCCCAGCCGCTATAGCGTCTACACCGGCATCTTTAGCGATCTCAACTTTCCAGCGGATGCCCGAATAATTTGTCGCACCGGGTTTATTCAGTGCAATATCGGTTTCAACAACAAACTCATGTCCGACCAGGTCGCTGCTATTGTCTTTTTCTACCAGACGGTCGCCCTGTAATTTATTAAGCGGCTTCCACAGCAGCATAGTGATGATTCCGGAACTGATACCGGTACAGGAAATACCCGCGATCCATGTTTCTGGCAGTACGCCAAAACTCATCAACACCCCGGTGCTCAGCGCACCCAGTCCACCAAACAGAAAAACACCGGTGGTAAAACCTGTGACCACTTCGATAACCAGCATGGTAAAACCAAATACCAACCAGAACTCCGCCTGGTGACTGACTATATAATCAGCAATCATCTCGACCTACTCCGCTTATTGATTATTAGTTTTATCACTATTTATGGTGTTGATAATAGTCATCGCTTCAGCGACCACACTGGCTGCATTAGTGTTGCTCTCTGGCAATAAAACCACAGTTGAATCTTTGGCGATGACCCGTTTAGCCTCGATTGCTTTACCCGCAAGATCCAGTTGAATGGCTTTTTGACCTTCTATGGTATTGGCCACCTGGCCGACGGTATCAAGTGCTTTCGCCTGCGCATCTGCAACCGCGATAATCGCCTGTGCCTCACCTTCGGCACGTAAGATCTGTTCAGCCTTATCCGCTTCAGCAGACAGAACCTGCGCTTGTTTGGCACCTTCGGCGACGTTGATTGCCGATTGCCGATTACCCTCAGACTCAAGAATAGTGGCGCGCTTTTCACGTTCGGCTTTCATCTGGCGTTCCATCGCATCCAGGATAGTACGCGGCGGTTCGATATCTTTGATCTCATAACGCATTACCTGTACACCCCATGGTTCTGAAGCCAGGTTGATGGCATTAACTATATTTATATTCAGACTCTCGCGTTCCTCGAACGTCTTATCCAGATCGATCTTGCCGATTTCACTACGCATCGTGGTCTGCGCCAGTTGGGTAACGGCATACACGTAATTATCCACACCGTAGGATGCCTTATAAGCATCAAGTAATTTCAGATACAGAACACCATCGACCACCAGCGAGATATTATCTTTAGTGATTGCCGCCTGGCTGGGCACATCATAAGCATGTTCTTTTAATGACTGGTTATAAGCCACTTTATCGATGAAGGGAAAAAGCATATTCAGACCGGCGACCATAGTCTTGTTGTACTTACCGAATCGCTCGACGACATACGCGCGATTCTGCGGTACAAATTTGATCGATGATTTGACCAGGATAATAATTAATACGGCCAGCCCTGTCCAAAAGTTAAAAATCAAACCCAATAGTTCTTCAACACCCATGATTTGTTCCCTTTATTATTTATTTACAGTGAAGGATAGCAGGTTAGCCTGCAAAATACGACGTACATAAGCTTAAGGCCAGAAACCCATAATGGCGAATGCGCATCAGTCCTTTGGGCAGCACATGCAGCAAAAAACGTCTGAGTAATTCTTCTGCTGATAAGATCATTGTTTTCCAGCGGTTATTATCTCGATAATCTTTATAACTCAACTGGATCCTGTCACCGTCAATGGCCTGGAACCGCTGATTACTCAAGGCTGTGCGGTGCGTATATACCCAATCAACCTGAAAGTGCAGGATCAAACAACTGAAAATTATCATTAATTCTGGAGTTTAAAGAATCACCGATTGCAGGCAAAACATGATCAAAAACCTGATTAATACTCTCTCGAAATTCTTTAGCATTATGAAAACATCGATTATTCCTGACTTTTTCGTTCATAACCTTCCAAAGTCGCTCGATTGAATTTAAATTTGGACTATAGAGCGGTAAATAGTGCAGTTCAATCTTTAGCTCTTTTGCTTTTTCTTTTACGATGTCGGCTTTATGATAACCCGCTCCATCAACAATTAAATGAAGGGTATTTTGACCATTATGTTGGGTACGTAAAGTACTCATGAAATCTATGATGGATTCACCATTGATGGTTTTATATTGAGCAGTGACTGCTTGAGCAATTTGACCTAACTGTATTGCACCAACAATATTTAATCGGGTTCTGCTGCCCGTCGTTTTTATGGGCTTGTCTGTCCCTGTCTTGATCCACCCTGAACTCACTTTGGTGGCTTGTGTGGGATGTACTGCATCCATGAAATAGATAGACTCTTGCTCTGATGCTCTCGCTTTCAATTGCTCATAATACTCAATGAAAGCCTGCTACTGTTTCCCCTGGAAAAAGCACTATCCAGGCGAGCCGAACAAACACTAAAAAACATAGCAGATGATTTAGGGAGTTGGTCAATCAATACTTCAAAGATGGATACAATTAGCCAAAGATAATAAACTGGAAAAACCTGAATCCCTTATGTCAAAAGAACCAAAAGTAGGCTCCTTAAGAGAAAGGAGGACGATTGATCGCCTACCAGATCGCAAAAACTACTGTGATCTTATTAATGAAGCCGTACAAAGCGGGGCAAGACAAAGACCCGCCTGTGAACGGGTGGGAATATCTGCCCGCACCTATCAGCGATGGAACCAGAGTGGTCTTCTGGAGGCTACCATGAACACAAAAGGATACGGCAATATCCCCAGTTAACTGTTTTATTACATAACATTTTTAGCTCGTGCGCTACCCTCACGGAGCATAAAAACCTTTATTGAGTTATTAATGGGTAGTCTGTTAACTCAATCGGGAGTTGTTTCCGGCCTAACGAGTTTATCTGGCCATTGATGATCCCATTGTACTCAGGAGCTCCAAAAAAGCCCCTGAATGTAAAATACATCATCAACATGGCAGCCAGACAAACCTGGCTCAGTATATTCGTGGGCAATGCTGAGTTGCCATGGCAGCCGTCGTTAACCGAGCAGGAAATAATACGGTTTTACCCTTGCTGTTTCGTTTAACGCCGCAAGCCGGTAATAGCAGCAAACTAACGACGGCAAGAACGCTGATCAGAGCACTGCTCAAGCAGTTTCAAGACAGAGTGGTCACTGTCCTGGTGGATAGTTGGTATATGCGACGTTCGTTTATCCAATCGATACAGGTATGTGGGATAATCATCATTGATCAGGTTAGAATTGATACGGTATTGTGTAAACGACCCGGGAAATATGGGACGAAATATACAAAGACAGAAATAAAACGACAGCCGCTCATTTAAATAAAAAAACCGTGTCACTTTAGACACGGTTTTTCATATGGGAAGGTATCTTTTTGTTTAGAAATCAAACACTTTATCAGCATCCAGTGTCATTTTCATGACCGCCATACATGGATTACTGGCTCTCCTGTATCCGTGACATGGGGGTGGAAGTATCCCATAATCGGGCGGCATATTACCATAACGTTCAATCCAGCATAGAGGGCAGATCACCATTATTATTACCTTGGTAATGTCAGCTCAAGAAAGCCGCAATATCTGGTTGGCCATAGAGAAACATATTTAGATTATCCTCAAGTGATATATATCCATCAACCAGGATCCTCGTATATCCATATTTGGGGGTATACTGCATTTAAAGTGTCTGAGTCGTTTGCCACTTACTACTTTCTTATTACCAAGCGCTACACCGTCAAGTGTTGGAAATAAGGTTACATTAACATTGACTCCCATCATCATTCCTCCCATTTTAGACATCCGAGCAAATGTCACGGCAAGACACGCAGCATCAGGGTTTTTTCTGGGATTAGAATTTAAAGTCACTACAATATCCTGGGGATCGCCCATAGATAAACCGGCATCAGAATCGTTAACCAATCAGCACTTGCAGTCATAGAAATCAAGTAGACAATACCAGTGATGAGCGCAATATTAAATTTTGTAGTCTTAATAGAAAACCATATAGTTTTCATGATAAACACCTCATACTATTTTTTAATTTAAAATAGAAATCAGCAGCATTTTTCACCCTGCCGGGAAGTTAATATTTTCCCGACTGAGCCATAAATTAATAGGCCGTCTTAGGTGAAAGATACTTTGCTAAATCCTCGAGCCCAAGTTTCAGTGAATACACATTATCAAAGCCAATATGACGTAATGCAGTACTCACAGCCACAGAACGAAGGCCTGCTTTACAGACGATAACAATCTTCTTATCAGTAGGCAGGCGCGCCAGATTTTCTGCGCTGAACACCTGATCCATTGGAATCACTAAGCTGCCGGGAATGGTAATACCATAGATCCCAGTTTCACCGGGTGTTCTGATATCCAGTACAAGCACTTTTCCCGCACGGACATCTTTGACAAAATCCGGGGTCTTCACCATGTGTAAGGACTTGGAAGTGGCTTTCGCAGAAAATGGCTTGAAATACTGAGCGTAACTTTCAGCCAGCATGTTATCATAGGCCCAGGCTGATGATGTTGCTACAAAAAACATAACAACCATTAGAAGTGAATTTCTCATGACTATCTCCTTAGTAATCCCCCCTCAATTAAATAAGACACGCACACACATAAAAAATCATTTATACTTTATTACTTGGTAATATATTACTATTATGTTTTATTAATGTCATTGACCTGCGTCACTACTACTGCTGATTGTTATAAACATTATGGAAAAACATTCAAAAACCTATTTACCTCTTGGTTACATGGCATTGATGCTGCCAAATTCGTGTTTCGGATCTTTACCTTCAATTAGCTGCTTTTGCTAAGGATTGTCTGACAGCTTTCCACGCACAATTTATCCCTATCTGCAATGACCGGTTTAGGCTTACTTGGAGATTCCAGGCACATTACTGAAACGACTGCCATCACCACATTGCAGACTCTTCAACTAGCGGTTTGTGCTCAAAATGACGATTAAGCTTTCCAACACAAAGGTAACAGCACAGGCACAAATACCTTGAAAAGATGGGGGCATTCATTGGCTTCTTGTATTAAGTTAGAAAGACAGCCCATGCTGTGTCGTCAACCGCTGACTTTTATATAGAAATACATACACAGCGTTGACAGAGGAAAGGATGGCCATTCCATTAGCCCGGACGCTAATGTACATCCGGCTAGCTGTGAAACAGCCTTGAATATCCAATGATAGCCACCTGGTTCTGATGTGGCTCGTGACAGTTCGCATCCCCCGTTAAAATCCGCATTACCAGAAGGCCACCACCAGCCACAGAGTCAACAGCAGCAGAGCCACGGCCTGGGTACGATAATCCTTCCACCATGGACCTGGAACAGTGGGCGCCAGGATCTCCGGACGGTAGGTAAATCGGGCAACCTGCTGCGATGATGGCGGTGCCGTTAGCCTGGCGGTCAACCAGTAAATCACACTGCTCACGGCAAAAATCACCCCTGCGATCAGGGTAAAGTGCAAGTCCAGCCAACCCGTTAATGTGGCGACAAAACACAGCGCCGAAACGGCATGCCCGCCCAACAAGGTTGCCAGCGCAGCTCCTGCCCCCGCACGAGGGCAGAACAGGCCGAACAGAAAAATTACAACCACCGGCGGTACCAGAAACGCCAGTGCAGTTTGCAGATAATGGAACAAACCCTCAAAGCCGCCGATAACCGGCGCGACCAGTGCGGACAGCACCATGAACACCACGATGGCCGTACGGCCGATCCATGCCGTTCGGCGCGGCGTAAGTTGTGGCCACATCGGTTTGACGAAATCCAGCGTCACCAGGGCGGCAGCAGAATTCAGGGTCGAGTCGATACTGGACATCAACGCTGCCACCAGTGCCGCAAGCACCAGCCCGGCCAGACCAGGCGGCAGCAGTGTACCGATCAGCGTAGGAAACACCTGGTCCCCCTGATCCAGACCAGGCAGGAAAACGCTTGCCATCACTCCCGGCAATACCATCAGGAACAATACTGGAAGCTTCAGCAGGCCAGCGAGCAATGCACCACGGCGTGCATCAGCAATGCTGCGCGCACCCAGCACCCGTTGCACAATGAACTGGTTGGTACACCAGAAATAAAAACCCAGTATCGGTACGCCCACCAGCGTACCCAGCCAGGGCAGGTTCTCATCTGTCAGCGGCAACATCAGGGACAGATGCGCTGGCGGGGTGTGTGCCACCAGCTGTGCCCAGGAAAAATCCAGTTGCGCAAATGCAAGTACCGCGACCACTGTGGACCCCACCAGCAGGATCACCGCCTGCAGGACATCGGTATAGACAACCGCGGCAAGCCCGCCGGCTGCCGTGTAGAGTCCAGCAATGCCCGCCAGTATCAGTGCGGCGCTAAACAGGTCCAGTCCCGGCATGTACATGGTAAGTACGATGGCGCCGGCAAACAGCGTACCCGCGGTGTCTACCACGATATTCGCTACGATGGTGAGCAGGGAAAAATAGCGGCGCACATGCCGGTCATACCGGTATTCCAGGAACTCCGGGACCGTGCCAATGCGAGCATTCAGATAGATTGGCACCAGGAACAGCGCAAACACTACCAGGATAGGTGCCGCCATCCATTCGTAATTAGCCACGGCGATACCCCAGGTATAGGCCGCGCCGGTCAGGCCTATCATGGTGGTGCTGGAGATATTCGAGGCAAACAACGACAGGCCAATGGGTACCCAGCCAAGCCGCCGGCCGGCCAGGAACAGGTCTTCGGCGCTGTGGGTACGCCGAGCCATGCGAAAGCCGATGAAAAACACCAGCAGGAAGTAGACGGCAACGATGACAAGATCAATCGTGCCCAGTGTTATATCCTGCATGTTTACGAACCACCCCCGGTTAATGGAACACAGAACCTGGATTGTACAGGCCCGATCCTGCTTGCCCTGAGCAACGGGTGCTCCTATAAAGTTATTGTAGTGAAAGTCTGCTATACAGGGTCGAGTTCATCATCAAACACTCCGTAATGATAGGCGCCTTCAATGACACCACTCGTATAGTAACCTTGCAAACCCTTGAAATCCCCCTGTGCAAAATACACCTTCAGGCCAGGGCTCTCATCCATCGCTTGCTTTACATTGTCTACCAGTTGATCATCGGCATTTTTAACAAGAACACCGCAGAATCCTGCTGTCAGAGGGAAAATATCATTGCCGCTGTCCCCGCAAAATACCACATCCTGTTTAGCAGCGCCGAACTCCCTGGCCACATACTCCAGGGCAGTCTGCTTTGTCGCACTTGCGGGCAGGAAATCCAGCAGCCCCTTGCCGTCCTGCGAATCGAAACTGTAGACGATAACTTCATCAAACTTTCCCGTCACCAGTTCATCGACCTTTTTCAACACCTCATTATTTTTATGATGTTCAACATAATAACTCTGCTTGAACGGGTTAAGATGCTCGCGTTCCTGTTCCTGCATACCATCAACCCCGGCAACCGCATCTCTTATTGCAGCGGCATCCCATCTGGGACTCACGCGCCGGACATGCGCAATCCAGCCATCATCGAATTGCCACTCACCATGCTCATACTTTCTTATCGAGGTACCGACATCGCCACACAGAACATCCGGATACCTGACCCCGTATTCCCTGATCGCATTTTCAGTGAGAGACAGATTTCGTCCCGTCACATAAACGACCAGCACATCATGTTTTTCCGTCAGCTCATTAAACAGCTCGATGGCTTCGCTATCAGCTTCCCAGCTGCCATTAGGAAGCAGCGTCCGGTCAAGATCAGTAGCCAGTATTTTCATATTTATCCTCAACGAATCGAGTCGGCACCGTTGCCGCATGTCAGACTAGCGATACGACGTTACATATTCTTCGCAGGCCTTACCCTTGTGTGTCACACTAAAGCCGATAGTTGCGCAAGTCAGCGTTCAGTGTCGCGATGCAGCCATGATGTTTCCATGTCATGTGCAAGCGATGTTCATCTGAGCGATGAATCTCCAGTTCACCGTCAAAGGCAGGCGATTTATTGCGCAGTCTCATGAGCTCCAGCTGGTCGCGCACAACAATTCGCGAGAGTCCTTGCTCAATATCACTGATGGTGAGAGTAGTGCGATTGATTTCTTTATGCCCGGCGGAACCGCCCTTGTCCGCCGCGGCGTAATCGTTCTTGCCGGCAAACAGGTCCAGATACCAAACTTGCGGGATTCCCGGCATAAACATTTGAATGGCCCGGGCAAGACGCAACTTGCGTTCATCTTCTCCCAGCGCGCTGAAGAACGTCGCATTTATCTGGTAATAGGATATTTTCTTGCCATCCGGGCCATACAGGTTTTTTACTCGTCCGCCCCTATCCATTATTTCGTCAATGACGGCGTCGATCTCGTCATCGCTTAACAAGCCTGCTTTTGAGACGCCGGCGTTGTCCTTCCCTCTCAGGTCAAGCACAGGAATGCCATCATGACAGCCAAGCATATTGATCGTTTTGATGTTTTTCTCTATCAGCTCGCCAATCCAGCGCAAAAGATGCCTGTTGGTGCCGCGCTCCAGGGCGTCAATCACCAGGCCGGGAAAGAAAAAGTCGTAGATGGGAAACCCCTTGCCGGCCACTTCTTCATGGAGCCCATCGCCATATTCAGCATGTATTTCCGGCAGCAGAACCAGGTCATACTTGTCCGCTATCTGTTTAAGTCTTTCCAGGTACGACCAGGTACCCGGTTTATTGAAGAAATTGACCGCACCCGGTTCCTTGTGCAAATACGCGAAGGCGTCGAGCCGGACGAGCTTTCCGCCGTGCTCGTGCAGCTTTTTCAGGGTCTCATCATAAAAATTCCAGACTTCTTCCGATTGCGCGTTTAAATCCATTTGTCCCAGATATTTCCGATTCTGCTCAACCAGGGAAACGATTTCCTCCTTGTGATGTGACAGATCGCCCAACTCGATTTCAGTAATATCCCGATTCGCATTCATCATATCATTCACGATCGATGCAATGTACTCCGCGTCCTCGTGTGTAGAGTTCCTTGATTCCCAGGACCCGCAGCAGATCGTGGGCGGCGATCTCGTGATAGACAACCTCCTGATAAAACGTATTCCAGTAAGGCCTGTCGGATGCCATCCGGAAAGCGTACCTTCAATACCGGAAGTCCGGGTTTTCTCATGAAAAGCTTATCGAGATGTTCTTCATATGGCACCACATGACCATCAGGACTAATCTCACCATGCGAATGCCAGAATTCATTCCAGTCAATAAAGAAGTCCTTGTAGTTTGATTTATCCCCTTTTTTCAAGAGATCCTGAAACTGGGGAGAGCCTACGGAGAGGTGATTCAAAACGAGGTCAAACTTGAACATAATGTTCAGTTCATGGAGTTCTTTCAAATCTTCCCGGGAAACAAGCTCATCATTAAGATTGTAATCAATAATGGAAAAGCCGCGGTCCAGATCACTGTTAAAAACGGTGGGAAGGATGTAGAACAGGGAAAAAACATCCTTGAACTCCGGCCTCTTGAGCATGCGTACGATATCAGTCAGGTTGCGGCCAATGCTGTCAGGGTAGGCGTTAAATATGACGCCTTTCGGCAGTTCTTGTTTCATTGATTCGACTTCGGTATTCATGGCTCTCAAGGATAGGCAATTCAATGCCACTTTTCAATCTATAAACCAGAAATTGTAACAATTTAATGGTTCAGATCAGGTAAATGGAAATAGAAAATTCAGCCAAAACGGCCTATTCAAGCTCCTTGAATCACATTTTATGAATATTACATCCACTTCTAAACCGATCTCAATCAACAAAGTGTGATGATGTTTAATCGATAGATTGAAAAGCGTCATTGAATTTCCTATACTTTTGTACTCTCAAAGTGATTTCCAGGGGTGGGATATCTTTATGCTTCCGTTCTCCACTTGGCGTGATGTGTTCCGTATCTCCTGGATACGCGAGAACAGGAAGGCGGTGCGCTTCCTCAGCGAGCTGTTCTATCTTCTCATTGCCTTGTACCGGGCGAAGCGAACCCAGGATTTCAACTGCCTCAAGCAGGTCTACTTCGAGATGATCGAATCGTTTGCCCAATATGGACGTGGCGAGGCGAAAGGTACTGTGGACAAGGTGCTGAGGATTGCATGGATCGCGGAGCACCGCCGGGACCTCTTTCGCCTGATATCCGCTTACAAGCGGGTGATCGACGGAATGCAGGTCCAGCAGCGCCTTAACGGCAATTCCCCCGCTACACAGAGAGAGATCAATCGGGATATCGAGGATTTCGTCCTCGCTTTCAAGGCACTGATTGATTTCGGCGAAGCGGACGAGGCTCGTGTGGCCGATCTACTGCAGCGGCCCGAGGTCATGGACGCGTCCATGGTGCACATCAAGGCGATCACTCATGGGTGTGATGAGCTACCGTTCTGACTTGCTAAATAAATGCTCTTAAAAGATGTCCATTTAGCACAAGAACCTGTAATGTATCATTTCGGGATTTGATGCTAATATGAGCGAAATGAGGTATTACAGGGTCTTGTGCGATGCCTCAATACTATGGCCACTATTTCCGAACAGCTATTTAGATATTAGCAAAAGTCGATTCAAAATCCGGTGGGGTTAAACCCGTGACAGGTCTGCTCCGTCCTTAGCTAACACTAACTTATCGGTACGCTGAATAGTTACGTTATTTCTTCTTAATAAGCTGATAAACGACTGAATAATAAATTTTCATCACCAGTAATTTCATTACCACTCAATAACGGGATTAAGGCCATCATTGGAATAACTGCGAGATCCTGGAAAAGCAAAACTGAAAAAGCAGATTTGCCTGTATGAGTAGGCAGTAAATTTTTTTCATTTAATAATTGCAGAGCTATCGCGGTGGAAGATAAAGAGAAAATCATGGCTATAATTAACGCACTGCTCCAGTTTAACCCAAATGCTAAACCAATGAGAGTGAGTAATATGCTGGAAAGAAAGACCTGCCCTCCTCCCAGACCCAGAATACTGTGGCGCATAGCCTGTATACGTTTAGGTTCTAATTCCAGTCCAATAAGAAATAATAATAGCACTACACCGAATTCAGAAAAGTGCAGAATATCCTGAATATCAGTTATTAAAGCTAACCCCCAGGGACCGATTATGGCGCCGGCAAACAGGTAACCCAGAACTGAACCCAGAGCAATTTTTCGGAACAGCGGCACAGCAATAACTGCAGATAAAAGATAAATCACAATATTAACTAAAAGGCTGTGTTCATTCATATCAACAATTGACCAGTGAATAAAGTTCCTGGAGGCGTTGACGATATTCATCACCCTTTTGCCTGAGTTCAGCTGTTGTTGCAAGGTGAGCCTGATATAACGCAAGAGGTGAGTAATAGTGCATATCGCAATGATATGCCAATTGTTCCAGAGGACGCAGGAAATCCTCAAGGGCATAGCAATCATCGCCGCCATCCTGATAGGAAAGACGTTTATGTCCGGCTGTTACAACAGCAAAGCAGAATTTACCCTTTAGCATTGTATCCTCATCTTTATGACCAAAAGCAAACCCTCTGGTTAAGACCACTTCCTGCCATTGCTTTAACAATGCTGGCACATTGTACCAGTAAATAGGAAATTGAAAGATTACCAGCTTTGCTTTGTTTAAAAGCTTTTGCTCTGCCTTTACATCAATATGAAAATCTGCATATCTTTCATACAGGTCATCGATGACCACTTGTTGCAGTTTTGAAACTTCAGCCAACAATTGTTTGTTAGCATGCGAGCGTTTGAGATATGGGTGTGCAATAACAATGAGTATCATAGTATTTTTAGAATCTCCGCATAGTTTTCAGAAATTATCAAATGTTACACTCAGACATGCTGTGTCACTTAAACAAAGATTAAGTGCCCTGAAATTCTGTTTACCAGTATACTTGTGCAATCTTATGACTTCACCAGAACATTCACTCCTATCGGAGCAATTCATGCAATTTTTGGACCTGACATTTTTAAAATAACTTATTGAGTCAAAAGAGTGTGAGTTTGTGACTTAAAAATGATATGACAGACTATTAATAATAGGCTCAAATGTTTGTAATTATGATTTTTTCTGCACTGTTTTTGTGCATATAAGGATTAAATGTATTATTAAGCCGCATTTGAGCGAAACAAGCACTATAGAATTGAGCAAAACGGCACAGCTGGCGTGATAGGCGGTAGATATATTTGTTTAAAGCATACGAATTATGAACGTAAGATATTTTTTTCTCATCGAAATCTATCAGGAAATGACATCTTTATTATTGTTATAGACAAACATTCCCAACATATGGAAATCAGCATTTGGATTCGACTGGTTAAACCTAAAATAATCAGTTCAATCGTAGCGAGAGCGATTAAGGTGCTGAAGATTCAATAATTTACAGGTTATTTTGGACTTATTCGTAGCCACCCTACGGGTGAGTTCAAAATGTTCTGGAAAGTCTTGAAGATTCAGTGTATTAGACGCTCGCAGTAGGTTTAACTGATTTTTTTAGGTTAAATGGTGATTGAAGGGATTTCATGGAATAATTAGTTGATAACCAAATCTTTGTTTTTGGAAATCCCGGAGGCAGCGATTGCTTTGGTGCGGTTACCACGAATGGCTGGACTATCTGCTGTTAGCCCAACAAGAAGACTACTACCCGGCTGAATAAAGATAACAAGCGTCCATCCTTATTCAGGATAGACGCCTGTTATCAAACAGTTCAAACAAACTGTAACCTTCTTGAAACTGTATTTTGTTCTTGGCTATTATTGATATTCCCGTAAAAAATTACCTTTTAATTACCGCTCATTATGCAGAGGTAGCGGAACTTTATGGCTCATAAAGTAAAGAAAGACACTACAGCTCATTTTTATGACATTCTGTGCAGCCTACCTGATAATTTTCTGGGAACAGAACGCTGTTTCCATTGGGACAGAAAGCTGTTTTATCATCGCACTTCAAAACCCGATCCCGAGCCATTGCCGACAGGACTGTACCTTCACCAGAGCGTCCGTGGCAAGCTCGGCAAGCGGCTGGATTGCGCTCTGCCAGGTGTTCGTGATCACCTTCGGCAAACTTTCTGCCTGCACTACCGACAGGATGCATGCCGTGCGGACCACCCAGATTCACACCCAGATCGCCTGTATGACAGGTATTGCACTCGGTAATTGTGCCTCTATGTCCTTGCAGCTGTATTGACGCGATATTGTCGTTTGCATTCGGGTTCCTGTTCGGCCAGATGCCATGAGTGGCACCATGACAGGCCTCGCAAAAGACACCCTCATGACCGGTACTAACCCTGTAGAGCATCGGGTTGCCAATACGCGGATCATTCGAGTCAGTAACGGCAGGATTGTCTGCTTCAATCACGTTCTCGGCAAAACGTTTGTTATCCGGCACGATCGGTGTCGCCTTAGGGTCGCCGGTAAGGTATGCCTGGAATAGCCGGATATTATCCTTATTTCCCTCGGTGTCTACTCTGTTGACCACGGTACCAGGTGTTCCCGACAGATTATCCAGAGCATCGCCTGTATGACAGGAACCACAGCCCGGCTCATTGGCCCAGGGTACACGGGGCTGATCTGCGTTAGTGTAGAAATCACCGCCTAATTCAAAAGCACCTGAATTGACTGAACTGATATTGCGGGTGAAATCATCACCCACTTGCTCCATATTACCATGGCAGTCCTGACACAACATACCGCCGTTTGACATAGCACCACGCAAACAGTCTGTACGTCGGCCCGGATGACACTGGTAGCAGGTTTTCTCCAGAGCTTTTCGGCGTTGCTGGTAGTTGTCGATTATACCCAGTTCATTTTTTATAGCTGCAGGCATGGACGGAAACATCCGGTTTTTCCCATCATAGCCCGGATCACCCGGGGATCTGGAATTGACATCGAGCATACCATGATGCCTGTGCATAACGTTGGACATACTCTTATGGCGGAACTGATCACGCCCATTGTAAAGTGTCTTGCTCGGGTCATTTTCAGGCCCAAGTGGTCCTAGCTGGGCCAGGTCCAATGCTGGAGTATAGTGACAGGTCTGGCAGACTACTGGCGTAGAACTCTCCAGGTTTGTAGCATGCTTTAAATCATGCAGGCGGATCAGATTAAGATCAGCAGCCCATTCTTTGCTGACATCATCCGGGACATTAGCTTTATCATCACTGGCAAGTGCTATGGGCACATTATTATCATGTAGCTTCTCTGTTGCGGCGCCATTACCGCCATCTTCCGGATCATTGTGACAGAAGCCGCAATTAGCCTCGCCGGAGATAGGTACCACCGTGTCAATAGAAGCCAGGGTATTGCCATCTTTGATGGCCTGGACTCTATAAAGCGGCCAGGGGTTTTCACGCCCGAAGTCGTCGTAGGCCGTTAGTGGTATACCCGCAGCCTCGAACCAGTTAACTCCTTCTGAAACATAACCAAACTTAAACCCAGGCTGGATAAAGAAAGGCTGATCCTTAACAAACTGACTAAAATTCTGGGGTTCATTGCTATTAAAAGGAGCAAGGATCCCCGGCATCAATTGCTGACTGGCCTCTAGTCCTGATGGTATATGTAAATGCAGTAATTCAACATCCGGCATAGGCAGACCAACATCGTTGAAAACATTAAATGGAAATTCCCCAAGAGGTGTCAAAGAATCACCTGTAAAAGGATTTTTCTCAGGATAGAAGGGATCATATGCGCCTTCATCGACAGTATCCCAGAAATTAGTTTTGTAGACATTTCCATCAGCAAGCATGCTCGAGGCCACAGGACCTGATCCTGCCGAGTTGATACCGCTCAGGATGGGGTCATGCGGGTTTGAGGCCGCCGAATAAATCACGCTGATACCATCAGCAGGTTTCAGCAGATCCGGTTTACTGCCTCTTCTGACAACTGTAGCATGCAGCACGTTAAATGGCGGCAGAATACTGGATATTCGTGTATCCAGATCCCCGCAGTGCATGCCCAGATCATTTATCGCAAATATTTGATAGTCATTCATTCCGGCCAGAGCCTGTTCAACCACCGGTGTAGCCAGCGGCCTTCCATTTTTACTGGTAGAGTTAATGGATACATCTGGTATAACAACTGGAGTAATATCCGTGATGATCACCGAAGTTGTATCAGTGGCAGTTTTACCACCATTATCTGTCACTGCTAACGTAACTGTGTAGGTCCCCACAGCATTGTAAGTATGGCCTGGTTTAGCCAGACTGCTGTTTTCACCATCACCAAAGTCCCAAGCAAAGGAAATAATTTCTCCGTCAGGATCTGTTGAACCTTCACTGGAGAAGTTCAAGGAAGATCCCCTGGTCCCGCTATAAGCGCCATTTGCATTGGCCACTGGAGCTATGTTGGCACTGCCATCAACCTCAAACTTATCTATTTTAACCGCCAGTTCTTTAAACTCGTTCGACTGTAAAAATCGATTCACTATCTGTTTGCGGGTGACGCCTTCGGCCAATTTTTTTAGCCAGTAGGTAATGCCTGCAGCTTCAGGCTCACGGTTTAATAAGGCACGATAGGCGATCTCTAAAAAGCTCCGGTTATCGTTATTGAGGTTGTTAAATTCATTGGAAAAAAAGAAAATTGTGGCGATATCTGCGGCGGTTTTTTTGCCGCTCAGCACTTGCTCAGTCCAGTAATTCAACCCTGAACGCTCTGGCATTCGATTCAGCAGCAGCTGGTAAAAACGAGCGACAAATTCCTTGAGCTGGTAAATATACAGGTCCCTGTCATTAACGGCGCTGACACCAAAGCTCTGCGCAAGCGCGTCAAACTCCTGGCTGAAAAAGAAACCATACAGTACGAATTCTCTCAGAGTACCCGCTTTTAACCGCTCCAGCCAATACTTGCTACCACCACTATCTGCGGGTCGATCAAACATCGTTTGATAAAGGATATTAATGAATGCTTCATTATTTAACTCCAGTGCAGCAAACTCAGGGCTGTTAAAAAATCCAAAGGCAACCTGAGTGGCACTTTTGGTCTGCATTTGATTAAGCCAGAAATTCATCCCATTTTCATCTGAGGCTCGGCCCAAAATATTAACGTAGAAACGCTCAATAAATGCCTGAGATTCTGATTCTAGCGTTGCTCGAGATGTTGCAGTTGTGTCATTAGCGGTGTATGAATCTTGAGCCTGTAAAGGCGATAGAAAACTAAATGATAGAATAACGAAAATTAACAATAAACGGATCATTTGCCTTTTCCTGATATTTTTATTAGCCAAAGCGTTATTCTGGCCAAAATTGACTGGTTATGGTTTTAATTAAGACTCAGCTTGTCATTTATTATTAATTGTAAGGGAAATATACTAGCAGTCAATTGAACGTTTGTCTTATTGCGATGGAGTTAAACTTATTTAAAGATGATTTTAAATTGACGAATTAAAATAAAACAGACCATCTGAATATATTAATTCTCAGTCTTTCTTATTAAAGTGATGAAATAGCAGCAGGAAAAAGTGCAATGTGATGAAGCTTCCGCTTTGTGTTGAGTACAGTCTTTGCAGTATTCTGGCTAGAATTTACGATTTAGCTCAAAACAGTCGTTCAAGCCAGAAAAAATTTGGCTCATAGACTGCCTGGAGTTAAGTATTATGAATAATTTGAAAATAATGATAATAAACACCATTTAATATCAGTAGAATCATTTTCACCGACATTTAAAATAAGTCGGTGAAAAACAGTTCTTAGTCAGAGTATCTAAATAGCTGTTCGAAAATAGTGGCCATAGTATTGAGGCATCGCACAAGTCCCTGTTATACATCATTTAGCTCATATTAGCATCAAATCCCGAAGTGATACATCACAGGTTCTTGTGCTAAACGGACACTTTTTAAGAACAATTATTTAGAATACTAACATCCTATTTTTTCTTTTTGTTTTTCTTACCTTTCTTGTCTTTCTTACCTTTCTTACCTTTCTTACCTTTTTTACCTTTTTTATCTTTAGTTTTATTGTCCTGTTTTTCTTCAGCTTCTGAAGTTATGGTTGGGGTAACAGTATCTGTGACTTCAGTATCTGTGACTTCAGTATCTGTGACTTCAGTATCTGTGACTTCAGTATCTGTGACTTCAGTATCTGTGACTTCAGTATCTGTGACTTCAATATCTGTGACTTCAATATCTGTGACTTTAGTTGCTGTGGTAAGTGTAGCTTCTGCTTCATCATTTATTGATGTTGAATCTTCTTCCCTCGTTACTTCAATTTCTTCTTTACTTTCATTTTGCTCCATGAGTGCTTACCTTTAAAAATAATTTTATTATGAATTTAATCTAGACTTGCCCTTTTTATAGAAAATGCTACCTAAAATTTTCATATTTGGGCACCAAACGCTTCTTATAGCACACATTTTCTATGTTTCCAAGAACACTTTGAATTAGTTCAATCTTCATTTCCAAATGATAACTGTAATGATTTGTCATGTGGGTCAATAAATACCTGACAGCAAGCACAATCTTATAAATACTGAGTAGTTACGAATTTTTTATCGTCTCACAAAAAACATTAAAAATACAAATCCTTGCACAATCTTCAGCCCTGGTTGCTGAGTTGAGCTGCCAGCAAAAACAGGGAGCCAGCCGCCCCCATCAACGGAACCCAGATTGGATAGCCTTTGACATTCGGCGGCAGAGGATAGATTGCACGAACTCTTAGGAGCGCAAGGTTGACCAGCAGGAACACACTCAGAATCAAATAACTTGTTGATGCAGCAAGTTTCAACAGCGGAAACCACAAGGCGAATATCATAATGAGAGCTGTCACCAGTAGTGTGGCAATCACTGGGGTATGTGTACGCTGACTGATCTGAGCGAGGATGGCGGGCAGCCACCCGCGCCGGCTCATACCATAGAAAATCCGGGATGCCATAATTATCTGGATCAGTGCTCCATTGACGATAGCGAACAGGCTGATGAGTGAGATCACTACGGGTTCCCGGCCTGTTGCGGCACTGTAAACGTCCGCCAGCGGCGCCTTACTGCCAGCCAGCTGCTGCGGTGAAAGATTGATCACTGCGACAAGCGACACCAGCACATACAGCAGGGTTGTAATGATCAATGCCCACAGGATTGCCCGCGGCATATTGATTTCAGGTTCGCGCACCTCCTCCGCCACATTGACCATATCCTCAAAGCCGATAAATGCATAAAAAGCCAGAAATGCGCCAAGAAAAATTCCCGGCCACAGACGCCACTGGTTTAATGCAGGCAGATTTTCAATGATCCCCGGAAGCCTCTCAAACTGCGTGCTGCCTGTAATAATAATCATCAACAGCCCAATAATTTCCAGCAGGGTAAAAACAGCTGCCATCCTGACAGACTCGGCAATTCCCCAGATGGCTACTGTTCCCAGCATGAACAGCAAACCAACAATTGCCAGCCATTGTGGTGTTTCAACGAAAAACTGCAGATAGCCGACAAAGCCGCGAGCAATGGTAGCGGCAGAGAGTATGCCGGCTATTGCAATCAACAGCCCGGTTGCACTCGATAACCAGGTCAAGCCAAAGCCCTGCTGTAAATAGACCGCTTCGCCTGCTGCAAATGGATAACGTGCTGACAACTCAGCATAGGTAAAGGCGCTGAAGGCGGCAACAAATGCCGCCAGTAAGAATGAGAGCGGGGCAAAATAAGCCGACTGTGCTGCAACTTTACCCACCAGCACATAGATCCCTGCGCCAAGGATATTTCCTACTCCGTAAAAGAGCAGCAACCAGAAACCCAGACTACGTTTAAGCGATGCAGTGGTATTCGAGGACATTTCTTTCTCCTGATAAAGCCTCACCACAGTGGTTATAACTTAGAATAGAGGATAGGAAATTCAATAATATTTTGCAATCTAAAGGCTGAAATATTTTTAATTCAGATGTAACTACTAAGCGTATCTATTAAGATCGTGTTTGCCGTCTGAAGTATTTAATGATATTGAAATTCATTTAAATAAATAACTCAATTCCTATACAGTCAAAGAATGCCTTCATACAAGAATAAAAGCTGTTTTATTTTACAGGAAAATCAGAAATTATAGTGCTGTAGGTGTTTCGATGGCATGGTGACGGTTATCAGAAAATTGTGATAACAGCCAATCCACTTCAAGGTAACCAGGGACAAAGTCTTCACCTATCATGGCTCTGTAACTGCTCCATGGCCATTCTTCCACATGGGATACCATGCCAGCTCTTACAGGATTAAGCACGACATATCGACTTAATTCCAATAAAGAGCTTTCTTTATCCACTACTATGGATTTATAACGCCCCTGGAACAAGTGGCCTGTTTTTTCATATTTTTTATTAATTTGCTGAGTATAAACACCGTTAAGTTGTCGCATACCTTTGGATAAATTTCCATCCAATGTTTCTATGATCAAATGATAGTGATTACTCATTAAACAATAAGCATGACTGATCCAATTATATCTTTGACCGGCATGTTCAAGTATTTCTAAAAAAAGCGCTCTGTCACAGTTGTTATAATAAATATCCTCTCGTCGGTCACCACGTGAAGTGATATGGTATAACGCACCTGAAAACTCTAGTCGTAAGGGTCTTGCCATCCCTGGCTCCTTATTCAATAAATTTCACTTAATATTACAGTATATAAATGCACCATGTAAGACCTGGTACCTACATGAATCCTTTAGTCGGATAATCCAAAATTAGTTATTCGCTGCAGGGATTAACTGGTAGCCCGCTACATCAACTTCATCATCCTCGCTCACATTGAGACGAATCTCCAAATCAACTACATTTTTTGGGATCTGCACTTTAGCCTGCGAGATTATGAGGCCGCTGGTCATTGATGACAACGGAAATCTTGCATGAACAACTTTCCCTTTACTTGACACAACGTCGATCATTGCAGAAGATATGTATTTTGAAGTCCCCTCCACACTTAAGTAATATCTACCTTCCTTAACGGGAACATAGGGACCAAAAAATAAATAACCACTAGTACCATTCGTTTTACGAATGCCATCATCAGTTACCCCAGCGTTTCCGGGTAATTGAGAGAATAAATCCTTCGAATAGACTAATTGAGATTGAGAAGCACCCTTTGAAAATTTAAGCTCCGCCACATTATCGTTTCGAAGTAGAACATCTTCTAAGTAAACAGGACCAACAACACCTTGAATTTGATTTGAGCAGTTCTGAGGCGTATCTTTAAGACAAAGCACAGAAAAATTACCTTTATCCTCAATTTCTTTTAAAACATATTCGGCTACCGTCGCTGCATTTCCTTTGCCTCTAAATGTAAGACCAAAAGATGATCTTCCTTGCATGAGGTCACGTAGTACCGCAGGCCATACAACCCAATAATCACCCGCATAAAGTCCATGAGGTACAGGCGATAACGCATGAACTTTTTCAAATACTTTGAAATTCTTAAAAGAAACCGGGGTGCGATAAGTTGATAGAGTTGCAGCCATCATAAAAATAACAACCAGGATCCAACTGGATCTATCTCCTATAATTTTGAAGATTGAAGACAGCTCAAATCCGACAATAACTAACGCACCAAAAATTATGTAGATAAAATATCGCCATGAGAAGTTATTCATTTCAACCCACTTGCTACAACTGAAGATAATTAGCCAGCAAATCGAAAAAAATAAAATGGACAAGACTACGAATCTTTCGCTTGGGGCCCTAGCACCACCATTGTTTATCTTTAAAACTAAAGTAGCGACCTTCCATAAAAACAAAAATCCTATAAGGAAGAAAATGGCAGGCAAATTAGTCGCACCAATAAGGCCGGATGTAACTTTATCCAGTCCAACAGAGAGCTGACTAAATGCAAAGCTACTATATGAAAAGCTGCCGTGCAGTTTTGAAACATAAGTCCAAGAGACAAATGAAAGAATTGCGACGGAAGCTACAAATACATCGTCCTTTCGAATTTTTTGACTGTAAACAACCGCTGCAAAGACCATAAATAGTAGCACAAGAAGAGTAGATGGATTCATTCCAACAGCTATAACTATAAGAACGCCACTCGCAGCACATCTTGTATAAGGCTCCAGTTTTTTAAAGCAGATTAAATATATTGCCAGACCGGTCAAAAAAGCAGGTAGCGAGTATTCGATATGACCAAGCGCAATTTCTGAGATTGCGCGGGCATCAAATATAAAAACAAATAAAGAGGAAAGAGTGACAAAAACTTTAACAGATTCTAAATCAGCCCCATCTTTTATTTTATTAATAAATTTTGCAATCAAAAAAATCAGCGAAAAAAATGTTGCTGCCGAAAGGTACAAGACCAAGATTAAATTGTATGTAGCATCATGAATCGGTGATGCTACTAGCGGTAATATATTTAAAAGCCTATTTTGCCCCCAGTAATATAGGGTAACGTTCTGCAAGGACATTACAGAATTTATCAGGATATCTGCATTTAGGAATTCAGGCGAATACTTGATGGCCGTTAGTGCAGAAATGATAGTAAGCCATGTAAGCGCACCCAGGGTTGCGGCGTTTTTTCGCAGTTCTTGCTTTGCCTTTGAATTGTTCGCTTGATTCATTTAAAATCTTTCATCCCTTTGGCAAGGCAACATCTTTACTTATGCACATTTTCGACTACTTGCATGAATAGTTGGGTGAAGCAGCGTTACCATTCCTGAATGGATCCGTCAAGTCGTCGGTATATTTACCCATAAGAAATCTCTCCTTGGGCAACCAATTTTTACGAAAATAGCGACTAAAACTCGCTAAATTTTCTCCTTTTTGGGTCAGTGTAACACAACCATTTTCAATTTTTATAGTGCCTGATTCGAGCTGTTCAGTGAGCCTTACATCCACCAAGCGATGCTCTTTTACATACTCCTGCGTGAAAACTTGCTCAAAACTGGTTTGCCGGATTCCGCCGCCGCGTTGCTGGAGTTTCTCAAGGATATAAAACGACAATGACCGATCAAGTACCGTTGGTACAGATATTGCGATTGCGTAACCTGCCAACAGCCAGATTACAAGCATCTGAAATTTCTCAAAGCTTCCGAGTACACGAAAATAACCAACAGTAAAAAGCGTAATACCAGCGAACACTGTTGCAATGATCACATCAGCGATGGCAGCATAAAAAACCACGTTCACTCTGGAGTAAGAAATGTGAACGTAATAAACAATTATCAGCAACACAACAAACAATGTGGTTGCGGCGATGGCACGAATAATTTTCATATTTTGAACACCAGAAATTTATTACTTAGATAACTCAGCGATACCTCTAGTGCGGTTGCAATCAAAAATCCAAGCCTGTAGTCAAGAGTCAAGGAAATACCTGTCGGTCCATATAAGCAAAACCAACCCATGTAAGACTGCAATCGCACCATACAACCCACTGAACTTTATGGCTTGAGTGATTATAGCTTCGCCAGTGTGTGGAAATACATAATAATGACTGCCCAAAAATGAGGTACTTATGCCAAATACTGCGGCAACCATGTTGGCCACTGCAGCAGAGGGAAAATTGAGTACATTCAGGTTGAATGTTAGAGCTCCATAATGCACAAATGTGGCGATTATGCCATTGATGCCATATCGAATTATTTCCTGTGCACGCTGATTCATGTTGATTTTGGTTGTTGTTTCGTTTCAACAACCTGCTCCACAAAGTCGTAGTAAGAAATAACCGTGGCCACCGTGCCTCCCCGCATAACGCCAGTAAGCATCAAGGTCATAAGTGCCAGAGCACCAGTCTGGAGGAACATCAATACCAGAATACCCAAAGCCACAGAGAACCAGCCAGGAGTTGAATAACCCAGCAGTTTGAGTATTACTGCTGTGCCAGCACCAACTACTGACAGGCTTGCTATCAATGCGCAGGCAATTCCCACACGCACCAGTACGTCCTCGGCGAAGACCATCAGGGCTTTGAAACCGTGCAGAGTCAATCCGACAAAGTTCATTTTCGATTGGCCGGCATAACGTGGGCCTCGATCCAGCGAGCAAACTCCAGCGCGCAGTTTCGATGCCAGCACCGCCCCTGCTAAATGGATAGAGAGCTCCTGCATCACAACCAGGCGTTTGACGGCGTGCGATTTGAGCGCCATAAAGTTACCGAAACTAATGGAGCGGCCTGTCATCAATCTGAAAAAACGCTTATAGATTGCGTAAAATGCTTTGAAGCGAAAAGTTTCTAACCGGCTCTTGCGTTGAGCCACCACAACATCCACTTGATCGGCCTCAAGGCTTTTTAACAGGCTGGGAATGGTAGAAGGTAGATCCTCTCCATCTGAGTCCATGATCACGACGTGCTGGTGGGGTTGAATTTGCTCGGAGACATACCCTAAGCCAATCGCAATTGCTCTTTGGTGGCCGACATTTCGGCGCAGTTTCAAGACTACACCATCGATTCCGGCATCTTCAAGACTTGTGATTTCAAGTGGCTGCTTGACCGAACCATCATCAACGGCCACCACAAAAATATCTTGTTTGAACTGTGCCGCCAGCTCTTTGACCAGACGGCTACTCGCCTCGGCGTCTTCGTAAACAGGAGTAACGATGATCAGATGTTGATTGATATTCATATGCTGAGAAACTTTTTGAAGTAATCAATCGTTGTTGCTAAGCCTGCCTCCAGTTTAACCTGTGGTTCCCAACCCAGAGTTGCCTTGGCTAGGGAGATATCCGGCTGGCGCTGTTTAGGATCATCTTGCGGCAAAGCTTTTAATACCAGTTTTGATTTGCCGCCAACCATCTTCAATACTATTTCGGCAAGTTCCTTGATGGTGAATTCAACCGGGTTCCCCATGTTGATCGGTCCAGTCATCTCCTTGGGGCTTGCCATGAGTCGAACAAAACCCTCTATTAAATCATCCACATAACAGAAGCTGCGGGATTGGGAGCCGTCGCCGTAAATAGTAATGTCATCACCCTGTAAGGCCTGAACTATAAAATTGCTGACGACACGGCCATCGTTAGGTTGCATACGCGGGCCATAGGTATTAAAGATACGTACCACCTTGATTTCCACGTCGTGCTGGCGATAATAATCGAAAAACAGGGTTTCGGCGCAGCGCTTGCCTTCGTCGTAACAGGAGCGGATACCGATCGGATTAACACGGCCCCAATAGCTTTCCTGTTGCGGATGCACTTCGGGGTCGCCGTAAACCTCGCTCGTCGAGGCCTGAAAAATCTTTGCCTTGGTGCGCTTGGCCAGGCCAAGCATGTTGATGGCACCATGGACGCTGGTTTTGGTAGTTTGCACTGGATCCCACTGGTAATAAACCGGAGACGCCGGGCAAGCCAGGTTGTAAATCTCGTCAACTTCCACATAGAGGGGAAATGTGACATCATGCCGCATCAGTTCAAAACGCGGATTGCCCATAAGATGCGCTACATTACCCTTGGTACCGCTGTAAAAGTTGTCGAGACACAGGACATCGCAGCCTTCTTTCAGAAGACGTTCGCATAAGTGTGAGCCCAAAAATCCAGCACCACCAGTCACGACTACTCTTTTTATTTTTGATACACGCATGAAGATCTCCATGGATACATATCAAAGGAAGGTGAATCCACTGTGTTCGATACTCAATATCAGGCTACATTACTCGTAAATCGATCACAGTGGGTGTACAATTTTCAGTGTTTCTAAAAAATTACTTGAAACTTTCAGCATGGAGCCATAACAATAAATGCAGAGCAGAATCCAGTTGATCAACAGACACATGTGCAATTGAGCAATTGCCAGATTCAGACAACATACATATATCTACAAAAGAGTTCGCACAATTGGCTCTGCAGCTCAGCAAGAACATTTAAAGTTACGCTTCGTTGCTTAACTTTCCCATCGAAAGGTATTGAGAGTAAAGACTCAGGCCATGATTAAATGTTTTTGTAGTGAAAACTATTTTACCGAAACCAGCAGGGCATGACTCACCTTTTTTGCCCTATGTGAATAAAAATTGAAAATATTATTTTTGACAACTCCAATCAATCCCTCTAGAAGTCTTTACTGGTTGGCGTGTTGGACTTGTGCCTTGAATCCAGTAAGGATTTTTCTTGGGCTAAACAGGATGAGAAGTAAAGAATAGCTCGTGGATGTGTATCTGAACCTTAATCCTTCAATATCTGTTAAGTCTGTTAAGTCTGTTAAGTCTGTTAAGTCTGTTAAGTCTGTTAAGTCTGTTAAGTCTGTTAAGTCTGTTAAGTCTGTTAAGTCTGTTAAGTCTGTTAAGTCTGTTAAGTCTGTTAAGTCTGTTAAGTCTGTTAAGTCTGTTAAGGATAGGAATTTCAATGACACTTTTCAATCTATCATTCAAAAATTGACTCAGTTTGTTGATTCAGATCATGCAAAAATAGACCAAATTATTTCAGAGAACACCACCCAATTTCCTCTCATGCTCGCTTGTAACTGAACTTTCCCAGTATCGAGACGTAAAATACCCTACTCGCAGAATATTGCAGTATGGCCAGAAAATGAAGATTGTTTAATGGCTCACCAGGAAAGACATTGATTGAATTCATAATCAGGAACAGGCAGTCCATCCCTGTCATCAATATCAATCGGTGCATCCTGGTTGTAATCATCCCAGCTCGGTGGCGTGGCCCTCGCGCTGGCGATCAGGAAGGTGGCTCGATTGCTTCACCCATAGATCTCAGTATCTTGTTGATAACGGGTTTGTCCTGAATGACAGCGATAACACGCATTTCGGCACCACTCTCAGGACATAACAAAGGAAACAGGTTATAGATTCTGGCCAGAAGCATTGCCCATAAATAGTGATTGGGTGGCCGTTTTGATTCATTTTCGATGCATTGCTGTCTTTCATCATCTTTTTTGTGCTCAGGTTGCACTTCAATAGCGCCAGGAGTCACCAAAAGTAGGCACCACGAGGGGCGATGACTGTCCGGCCATAGCGGTGACTGAGGCGCGAAAAGGTGAATGGGGTGCCAGGACACCATAATAGCGATGACGATGAATGCGTGGCGGTGGTACCAGTGCCGCCAGCTTATCGATTAACTCCAGTGAACCCAGTCTGACTTGGATCTGACCATTGGCTACCAAAAGTAGGCGCTTTAGGCGAAGGCTTGTTCAGTTGGTAAATGAGGGTGAGCATTGAGTGAAGACCCAAAACGGTGGATAAAACTGACACCGCCGATTTTGACTAAATTATTTGAAGCAGGATGATAATGTTGAATGAGTTGTTTTCTGATCTCATCAAAAAATATTCGTAACACCTTACTGGCCACTTTGGGGTTATGGTATAGAAAATAGCGTAATCGTTTGGGCAGTGATAAGACCCATTGACGTACCGGAGCTTCGCCTAAAGCGCCTACTCTTGGTAGGAAAACGTTGTCAACCAGATGGGCAGCCGTTTCAACCATACGGCGAGCATTACAGGATGGGCAGATACCATGTCCTTCTCTTAAGGAGCCTACTTTTGGTACAGGAAAACGCAACCAGGAACTCATGACCACAGGTACATCGTGCGCGGGCGAATCCATAGCACAGCAAACCACATTCGAGATAGTTACGGAAATCTTTTTCTACATGTGAAGGGACATAGCCACCCTCTTCCTGTGTTTGTGTGATCCAGGTTTCCAGATACTCCTGAAAGACCTGATATAAAACAGTGTTTTCAGGGTGTCGTGGTTGATAGAGTCCGGGAACGCGATGATGACAATCCTTGTCATTGTTCTCGTCCATCCACCTAGAATAAGAAATATCAGCTTGTGGCCATAGACGTCGGGGTATGAACTATTTGTAAGAAATTGATGTTTGGATGTGTAGGAAATTGCAGATAAATCTAACTTTTCTAGCATGCATTCCTGCAATTAAGGCAGCTGAATACCATGTGAATATTGTTTCTCTACCCCTTTATCTCAACAATTGTGAATGAAGACCGAACTCCGACAATTTAAGCACAAATAATACGATTTAGTCAGGCAAGTTCTCTCAGGTTATAGTTCGCACCTTCGAACCAGCCTGAACCTGTGGCCCTCTGAGTTCGTATAGTTCCTGTTCTCCAATCGATGTACCTCTAGCTGGATATATGTATCACAGATGTCCAGCCGTATAACTCTATTTGCACGCCTATAAGCTCACAATCAGCCTGTGCGTTTCCTAAAAAATGGATTTCCTGTCTTAAAGAACTACAATTATGAAATGATAGGCCGAATAGGCCAAACGGTGGGTTCTCCTGTAGCTTGGGAAAGTGGAGGGTTTGGCCGTACCGAGATTTTGATGCGGAGGCGACGTGCACATGCACAGGAAGTGGAAGGAACACCCGCCAAACCGGCTGGTAGCGAAGCGAAACATACGGAATGCGAGGCGAAACAAGTCGGGTGCTGAAGGGTATCAAGCGTTCCTGTCAATTCCGCGCTTCGAGATGGCCCCCACCAGTAACAGTTCAAAGGCTGCCCGGACGCTGAATTCGCGCCGGTGCGCGTTCCCAGAACTCTGCCTGATCGCTTTGGTCTTTCTTTTCGCTTCGGTGTCAATGACCGCTGCCGCGAACACCGACCAGAACCGTGATTTTGCTCCGCCTGGCTTTGGCCCATCGACAAACATCTCGGGCGCCGCGAGTATCAAGCGTGACAATCCGGTATTGCCCGAGTATCTGTTGTCTACACCCCAGATCATTGATCCATTGAAGCCGCTTTTGCACTTGGCGGATATCGCCAGCGATATGACTGAGCATATAATCGTCCACGCTGCAGTCGTCAGCGTGGCTGACCCGCTGGAAACGCATCTGGGGCGCGCATTCGACATTCAGCTGTCCTCTCTGATCCGAGCCTTCCATAGCCAGGACTACGTTGTTGACGCGTTTGCGTTTACTTGGGATCC
This sequence comes from uncultured Gammaproteobacteria bacterium, assembly GCA_963836005.1. Taxonomy (GTDB): domain Bacteria; phylum Pseudomonadota; class Gammaproteobacteria; order GRL18; family GRL18; genus CAWIHS01. The sequence continues at coordinate 795,131 of CAWIHS010000001.1, forward strand.
CAAATATTCGGGCAGCACACGCACCGGCAAGCGCATTCCAGAAGGAGGGGCGACGGCATTTGCCGAGCAGCAGAGAAGCATGCCAAGCGTTCTGCTGTTCCGAAAAGATCTTTGGAGGGAACGGGCGCCGGGACCTGGTGAGCCCATAGGGGCGGAATATTTCATCGTCTTTCTGGTCGGTGAATCGCCGACATTCGGCGTTCAACCCGATGCTTTCAGAAAGGCGGCTCAGTGTGCCGCAGCTCTCAATGATATTGACAACGACAGACCCGAAAAACCGAACAACTGGATCAGTAAACGATGTTCGAATGTCTGGGAATATATCAGCGAAAGAGACTCAGAAGCCGTCCTGCAAGTCATCGGCCCGTCTTTCTCAGGATCAATGCAATCTTTGGCCCTGGCTGCCGGTTCACTTGGCGAAGCGAATCCTTGGCTTAAGATTGAGTTAATTTCCCCCTCGGCGACCGTAACCAGCAATAAGAATGTCGGCGATTGGGTGGACTTACTCTCAGCTAGCGTAAGGAAAGTCGACTATCATCCTCTCGCGGCCAGTCTCAAAGATCAATTGATTGCGCTATGCGATTACATGAGTGACCACAGGATTGACGAGCCGATCGTGTTTCTCGCAGAGGAGTCCACTTTCGGCCGTGGCGTCGCAGATCTCCTAAAATCCAATGGAGAGGCACAGGGGCAAGAAAACGCCTCAAGTCAAGACAGTGCCTGCAAAAAGGACCCCGACGAATGGCGGAAATTCGTAGAAAGTGCAAGAGTCACTTCATTTTCCCAGAACATTTCGGCGATTCGCGCCGAACACTCGCGCTCGGACCAACAGGCAAATGAACTCTTGCGCGAATCGCTGCAATCGCAAAGCTCCTTGCTCAAACTCGACTTGTCCACGGTGGACGAAAGCATGGACCGTCCTCCAGCGTATCATCGGAGCCTCAGCTCACGTTCCGATGAATTGATGCTTTACGGAACGTTCAATGCATTAAGCGTATGGGTAAAACCAGCCATCGTTGCCATCGTCGCAACTGATGTCAGAGACCGATTGTTCCTGCTCAATGAGATCCGTAAATCCATCCCCACTGCTCTTCCCGTATTGATGGAAATGGATTATCTGACTGCGCATCCCGACTACCGCAAGATCAGTCGTGGCGCGATGGTGATACCCAACGGCGAAACATTGCTTTGCCTAGATAAGACGTTCGAGCAGCTCACGCCTTGCGGCAAAAACACGATCTATCTTGCTTTTCCTTCGGACTATGCCGCAAACATGTTTAAGGCGATATTTAACCTCATTAAGGAAAACGATAACGATGCCTCCGATCAGATAGATAACAAAAAAGACAACGATAAAGTTTCTCACAAGAGCGTGGAGGTATCGCTTTGGGTTACAACATTAGCTGGATTTCAAAAGATATCGGAAGATCGTCCATCTCCACGACTATTAGCTGCAGACTCGCGACTTTCCCTGGAACGGCCAGCTTACTCTTTCTTCCTACTTTTCGGGATCTCAATCATCGTAGTTTCCATCTGGCTTCGCCGGCATTGCTGCAATTACCTCGTAATGATGTCGCCTGTACGCAATTCGAATCCTTTCCACGGCATACAAGAGCGCGAGACTTGCCGAGAATCAGCGACGGGCAGCCCGACGTCTGGCGAGCAATGTACCGCGACAACATGGTCACGCCGGATCACCGTCACACTAATTGCGGCTGGAGGGCTCGTCGCCCTGATTGCGATCGCACAGCTTGGCCGTTTGTATGGATGGCTAGAGCCTCCCTATCGTGGGCAGGGTTATACCTGGGGTTCGCTTGGGGACCTCAATCTCCCATGGTGGGTCTGGGATCTGGCCCACGGCAGGGACATTCTCGCGCTGACATGTCTCTATGTCATCTATCTGTGTGTGGCACTCTTGGCGTTCTGGCGATTGTACCTCTGGGGCAGCCATTGCCACATTTACATGAGCGTTTTGGATACCGGTGCGGGGAAAGCGTCTAACGAGACAGGGAGTAATCAAAATATATATCTAAAGATAGTTGGATTTTTCTCTCTATTCTTTCTCTTTATGGTCACCCTTTTTTATGTTTTGTCCAGGGGAGTTCCGACTGCCGTGGATTCGCCTTGGCCGTCAGTCGCCGTCAGTCTTTCGTTACTGGGTCTTGGCGCCTTATTCCTTGTAATCCTATGGACAGAGTCAAGAAGCTGGGCGATACTCGCGCAGTTGCTCGCGCCAACAATCGAGATGCTGAGGCGATCACGATATCGGCCTGAGATACTGAAAGACAACGGTGGCGAATTCCGCTGGCCAAGCCCCGTCCTGTTGAATGAATTGCCTCAATCTCCGTTCAGCTTACATTTTCGCGAAAGGGATCTGATGGCACTTAATCGCGAATCGAAGAAATTTTGGGCGAGTCAGACTCTTTATTTTCTGAAGGGCGAATGGCCTTTCGCCCCCACCACAGGCTACACCTTTGAGCTTTGGCAGGCCCGCCTGGTTGCCGAGATGCGGTGTGCTGCTGTGGCGGTCAGAAGCGCAGCGTGGTGTGGGATCCTGGCGCCTATTACTGTGCTGTTAAGCATGAGCATATATCCACCGTTCGATGAACGCCTGTTGACGACCGCTTCCGTCACGCTAATCGTAATCGGCTTTGCGATGGCCATCTATATTGCGCTGCGGCTTGAGCAACATCCACTGCTCGGTCGGATGTTCACGCAACATGGTGACAAATTGACCATTGGTGGGGCGTTCGGAGCACTCTGGGGGAAACTCGTTGCAGCCTCGATTATTCTGGTACCAGTTCTTTTTCCTGACTTTCTAGACTGGGTCTACGAGCTGCTCCAATCGATCAATTCGCTGAGATAGCCTTGGCGCCTCTTTAGCCCTGGCAAATATGGCACTCGCGTCAAGCACAGTGTGACAAATGTGCAATGACCGATCAATCTTCGCTATTCGGACCGGCACTTCCGCCATTCGCGGTAGTGTCAATATTCTTGCGCATATATGGACCTCCCTGCTGAGTCATCGCACGAGCACCGCGACCATGCGGGCGAACCAGCTCCGCTTGTACTTATCGTCGTTTTGCTTACGTGCTGTTGCATGGCTTGCGTCGACCGGGTCTTGCCGGTACGGCGCATGCCAAAGCGCAGAGAACGACGATCCGGGTGAAGCTGTTGAAAATTGGTGCCCGCACGTTTTGGCAACTGGCACACGATCTATACGCGGATGAATCGTTGGGCCAAAGCCGGCGTCTTCGATTGTGTGTTCGAAGAAATGCTGCGCCAGCAACTTATTCGCATCAAAATTGAGGCGGTGTCGGTCGATAGCACCAGCGTCAAAGTTCATCCTGATGGCATGGGAGCGTTAAAAAAAACGGACCACAAGCCATTGGCAAGTCCCGTGGCGGATGGAACACAAAAATTCATATGGTTGCCGCGGATGCCTGGCACGGCCGTGACGTTCTCGCTATCATCGGGACAAGCGCATGATGCGCCAGCCGGACGCGAACTGCTGCGCACACTCGACGGGTTACCGCAAGGCTGTCGGGTCGTCATGGATCGCGCGTACGAAGGCAACGAAACACGCCAACTAGTGCTCGACCTTGGCTTTGAACCGGTCGTGCCGCCGCTCTCGACTCGCGTCAATTCGTGGACCTAAAGCAAGGTCTGGTATCGGCGGCGCAATGAAATTGAGCGCCTGTTCCGCCGCCTCAAGGGCTTTCGGCGGATCTTCAGCCATTTCGATGCGTATTCTGCTGATGGTGAACCCCCATTCTGAACCATCGTGAACACCTGATCATGCCCACACATTGGCGTATAGTCTTTTTACCCTAGGTGTTCACCATCAGTCAATGAAGATCGTGTTTTTCGCATCGATTCCCCCTTTAATTTAAGTCTGTGTGCATTGTGCATCAGCCGATCTAATATGGCATCGGCAATCGTATTATCCCCAATGGACTGATGCCATTGATCCGTTGGCAATTGACTGAGCATGATGGTTGATGCACTGCCATGGCGATCATCCATAAGTTCCATCAAATCATTTCGTTGAGCTGCTTTTAAAGGTTCCAGCCCCCAGTCATCAATTAATGTTGAGCAGTTCCGCTTTACCCAAAGCCTGAAGTGTCTTGAGGTAAGTGCCATCGGCTTTATGCTCTTTCTGTTGCAGTTGGCTTTTTACCCAGAGCAGGACTTCATCTCCAATGTCTTTGGCCCACTTCATTAAGCGCCCGGTCGTCCACTTATGATGCTTATCATGACGCTCTGGCATGTGCTTTGGCGTAGTGGTCACCCCGGGCTGATAGTGTCCGGCATGCAGGCAAACACATCGATGGTGGAAATACATTTCTATTAAGAATTTTTTGGCATGGAGCTCTAATTTTTCTCCGACCAGATGATGGGGAACAGAAGACAAATGCTCATCATACTGGACATGATAACCCACATTCACTCTGACGATTTTAATCTCTGTAAACTCAAAGGCCTGTTTGGGGAGCGGTGATAATGCGGGTTTATCCAGTGAATCAAACCACTGTTGTCGTGTCCCCTTAAGCTACTTAAAACGCTTGTGGTTTACTTCTTCCAGTAAGAAGTCAATATGCTGATTGGGTTCAGTCAGTGAGAAGAAGGTATGATGACGCAAACGAGCCAGGATCCATCGCTCGAAAATTTGTACACCCACCTCAGCCTTTGCCTTATCCTGTGGTTTTCTGGTTCTGGCGGGTACGATGGCTGTGCCATAATGGGCTGCCAGTTGTTGATTATGTTTTGCAAAACATAATCAACATTATGTGGTCTTCCTGCTTATGTGACTTACTTGATGTCCGGATCATAACGGCAGGCTCGGGTAGTAGTGCTTTTAAGGTTATCAGGGATCAGGAGTGTGGGAACGTCTTTTGTACAGAATTTTTTATTCTAAATACTCGCCCAGGAAATCAGCCGCTGTGCTGGTCGTAATCTCTCAGGTAATCCAGTTCGACATTGATGCCATATTTAATCTCGTACTCTTTGTTGCTCCAGGGCTCTATTTCACATGCACCACTGTTTATTAGCTTCTGTATCCAAGGTGCGTAGAGTTTATTACTGGTAGGTACGTTATCTGCATTATTGTCTGGTTTTCCGGTTTGTACCGGGCACTGCTTACCTATTCTCTCCAAAACGCTGGCATGGACAATAGGTTTCCCATGCTTATCTGTATCCCAGAATACATCCCTACTGGTTTGTTTAAATAACAACTTGTCCTGCCATGTAAGGCGTGAGTCATGAATCACATCTTCGACATTTTGCTTGAGTGTAACCCAGTTGTATGGATACAGCCTTAAGGGATGCGCTAATACTTTATCGTCTGTTGCTCTGTCTATCATCCAGCATAAAGGAATATCGGACACGCCACTTTGCTTGTAGCCACCGCCTACGTCCGTATGAACTCCGCAGAACCAGACTTGCCTAACGGTTTGTTTGCGGTTTTTACCAACCTGCTCACTGGCGTCTCCGTCTCTTGGATCCGTCATAATTTCACCAAGAATAGAATCATCACCGTTCATGGTTTCCCACGGCAGTAGCTCAAAAACTTCACGCTCTTCATCAATCGACATGGCATGGTACGCGTGATGGACACGGGCACTAAGTTTGAAATCATGAAAGGAGTGTTTAAAGAAAGGGACTTTATCAAAAAGCGCATCTACTGTTTTGAGCGGAACGCCGAGTGCAGAAACGGTATCCCAGACTCCTAAAAAGTCGATATTGCAAAAGGTCGTATTATTACGCTGGATAAACTCTCTTGCTTTGAGCTTTCGATCATCTGGATCGGTGATAGAGTAAATTTCGTATGCTTGTTTTGCCAATTCTGGTCTGGATTGTGGAAGAATACCGAACAGAGAGATAAATCCAGATAAACTGCGCATTGTTGCAGCTCCACGGCTGAAGCCGAAGAAAAACAGGCGGTCGCCCCATTGATAATGGTCAGAGATAAACTGGTAGCAATCGAATATGTTTTCTGAGAAACCCGCACCTAAAACATTCCCTGTTATTTTTCTGAAGCCCGTTCCTAATCCGCGGTCATAAAACGCTATTTGCGCGTTAGTACGATTCTCGATCATATTGAACAACTTGTACACATTGGTGTTGTGGTCTTTACCTCCTTCCTGGCCTGTCCCATCAGAAAAGATCACTATGTTTTTACCTGTACATGACGCGCTGATATCTGACATCGACTTTCTCCGAATCTGATTTTATGGGGTTGACACTTTTCAATCTATCATTCAAAAATTGACTCAGTTTGTTGATTCAGATCATGCAAAAATAGACCAAATAAAATCAAAGCATAAGTATTCCCAGCACTGTAATGTAGAGGTCTGCTTATGCTATGGATTGCAGCCAGGGCCGAGATGAGAAAACATTACGAAATTTACATGGCAGGTTCAGCATTTTTTCCAATCAAATATTTATGAGAGCACTGGAACAGAATTTTTCGCTTGAAATCTTCAGATTCCTTAAAAGTGAACTGCTCCCGTTAATTGCACAAAACATTCAACAAGGTACGGGCTCAGATTTATTAGTTGTCATTACTCCGGCCCAGCTTAGTCTGCGCCGCATTTACTGTCGATGAGGGTTTTGGCGTGTGTCAACAGGGTGTTGTAAAACAGCACTATTTCACTTCGATCTTCGAGATCTGTTAGCCCCACATCCACGATTTCGATGGTATTCCCTCTGTATACTGCAATCATGGTGGCAGTATCGACCAAACCTTCTTCATGGTTACCGGGATATACATACCCATAGGTGTCGTCACTTATCCATTCGTACATGCCTTCAGAGAACCAGTCATCAGTTCTATCTCTCTCTTGCTCGAATTCGGCCCTTGCGATACCATCATTGTCAAAGGATTTGATAATAAGGTTGATGGTGGTCCAGCTTTTGAAAGAATATGATGCTACCAGTGATGTACCAGGTGAAGACGGAAAGATCAGACCATTCGAGGCATCCGGTTTGTTGACCACATAACCACCTTCCTGAGGATTGAACCCCACGCCGAAGAAGGCATCGTCGAATACCCAATTGTTTATTAGACCGCATTCAGCACAAATACCAGAAAAGTCAAAGTCAGGTGCATATACTGAAGCAATATCCTCTAAATCAGCCTTCGGTATAAAAGATTGCTGTTTTGTTACCCCTTTCAGAGTCACTGTTACTGTCTGTTCGGCCGTTTGTACCTGGTTCATATAATCCCATACCTGTTGACTGCAAGGCCCGTTATTGGCGTCTACAGGTAATTTACCCAAATCATACAGTTTTCTTAAATATGTCCATATGGGTACAACGCCCTCGGCGTAATGATCAACCACATTTGCAGCCGTATTTTCTACCGTTCCGTCTTTCACATCGTTAAAGAAACCGCTACCAAACTGGTATAATTGATCCGCAGTAGTGACCACCGAACCAAGTATACCAGTAAGAATATTTTTGCCAGTGTCTATGACATTGCCTCCTGTCCAATCCCACCAACAACTTTTTTCCCAGCTTGCATAATCCGGCAATCCCTGTAGTGAATAGGTATAGGAAACATCTCCATTAATCCCATTTTCATCAGCAGCAACTGTGGGTGTGATCAATGCCAATTGAGGTGCCGCCGCCAATAATTTATCGTCTAGTTCCCGTTTGACTCTGACTTTGGGGATCTCCCCGTCTTTGCAAGTTGCAATTTCACCAATCACATGCCAGTCGTTATCCGTGGCTGAACTTCGCCGCAATAAATCCCTTGTTTCGACAGATAAATCACTCTGATATTCAGCATAACGAGTGTCAACAATTGGATAAGGATTATCCACCACTACCACATTGGTAGTACCATCATCCAGCAGAATTGAAACGCTCACTTGCGTTTCTGAAATATAATCCAGTAACATCCGGCCACCTGCATCAGACATTATTATAGCAACAGGTCTTCTATACTCATCGAAATCAATGCTCAGGTAATGGTTAAAATCACCAGCACTGTCCCTTTGATCCAGTATCAGTTGATTAAAATACTGTATATCTCCGGTTTCATTTTTTACTCCAAAAAATGAATAATAAAGATCATTCTTGTCAACTGCGGTCATGACCAGATTGTCATCTTTTACCGTATTGATAAAAATACCTTTGATAAGATGAGGATACTGAAATGCAGTGGACCATAGCCATAGGGGAGTCAACGTATCAGTGGGTGTGACCATTAAGTAGAAGGTATATGTTCCGTGCGGTAGAATATCAGTGGGAATTTCAGTTAGGACTGTTGATGCAACGGGAGCCGTCTGATTTTGCTTCCAGGGTTCAAATCCGGTTGCATAGACACCCTGCAAATCACCTGATGGAGTAAACAAATAAATATCATTTGGATCAAGGGCCGGTGCAAACAGTCCAAGATAGAGATCAACCGGCGTAGTGAAAGCATCAATGCCTACAATGAGATCGAGTTTATCTCCATAATTAGCGATCGAACCCAATCCAAGCGGAAAAGCCGTTTCCTGGCTATTGCTAATTACCGGTAAAGCTATTGGCTCATAATCAGTGATCTGAACACTCCTGGGAGGATCCATGGCAAACACAAATAAATGACATGCTAGCAAAAGAAAAAATGTAAGGCTATATTTTTTCATGGTTTTTCCTTAATCCACAAGGTAAATAATCAGCGAATTTGAACGTGTTAATAAATATTTAAACTATCCGCTTTAATTTGCTTCGACCTGCTGACATAATAGCTGGTATATTTCCAGCGAGTCGTTAATTTGTATAATTGTTTGTAGTAAAGATTGAGTCTTTTTTTTACAAAAATTATAGTCTCTAATACAATCTTATGCTTGCCGCAAGTAATGTCAATGATCCATGTCACCTTAGATCTAATTTGTAAATCTTTTTTATGCTGCTGTTAGCAGTGCTGTAGCTAAGAGCAATTTTGACAATAAATCGGCAAATACTGTGGAAAAAAAGATATAAGCTTTAAAAGTAAATTGGCTTGTCAGTTCTCCACAGGGTATTATTGTATAGTTATGAGGATACAGAATGACTTTTTATAATTCGTTTTTAAACCAGTCGCTCAGATTTTTTTCCAGCTTATAAACGGGATCAGCCGGGGTTGAAAAGTCTTTTTACTTGCTGCATAGATATCGGTTCACTGAACACAAGATCATTGCGGTGAAATAAGTCCGCTAAAATCCTGGCCAGTTTCTGCTTTTCAAATACCAGTACAGATTGGTATTGAAAATACCCCGGCTTTTTTTATGGCCAGAAAATAATTATAGTTTCTATCAAATGCGGTAACCATGTCTTTGATAACTACGCCTTTAATGATCACATCCTGATCACGCCAGAAAAAATCTGCATTATCAGGATCAACCCGCAAATATTCATTGGCTACATTCAGACCGTCAACGATAGCCACGCCATGATCGGTTTCTGCATCAATCAGCCATATTTTTTCATGGAAGCGTTTATCCATTCGACTCAGTTCTGCATGCGGTATCAAACCTGGTATTGGCACTTCGTTAAGCCATTGCAGCAGCATTGCCTCATAACCTTCCACCTCAATGGCGTTTTGTTTCAGAGCAAACACAACAAAGGGATCAAGTATCATATTGACTGTTTATTCAATTAAACTTCCTCAGCAATTTCTTTTAACTTCAAACTACCATACTGCTGCGCCATACACATCGTCAATCACCGTGGTATGTTGTTTGCAACACGCCCTCGCTAATTTTTAATAATGGACTCGTTGCTTACATTAAATTCTTTCACAACCTTGTTTATTATTTAGTCTAATCGGGACGAAGTAAATGGAGCGTTTCTTTTGAGAGGGAAATTTCATCATTATGGAATATATTTTGCCAATCACATCTTTGGTTCATTACGTGATAATAAGCATTTTCATATTCTATACGGAGCGGTCTTGGCATGATGGAGATGACAGTTTCAAAACTTAAACAGTCAATATGATACTTTATTCCTATTCTTTATACTCAATGATGTACACAGTCTTCAACTACAACTCGTTAACCAAGGCATATTGCTTCGAGGTGCGATCACATCCGAGTTGTTATATCATGATAAAATTTTGTATTTGGACCCGCATTAAACGACGCCATCACACTCGAACGGCTAGCAAATTATCCGCGTGTAATACTTGATGCTGAAGTTCTCCATGAGGCGGGGTTTCGAAACACTAAAAATAATGTAACTATTCAGCGTATTTAAGTGAAAAAAGTAAAAAAAAGCCTGACAGGATTTTTATATAATTTTAACAAAATAGTTACATATATTCTTTAATTTCCCCCATTTAGAAATTCCTGGACTAAAATGAAATTTAACTCACACTGCACATTCATTAAGGTCTGATAAATGCCTGAGCATATTTTTTCTGATTTACAGCTTCCCATCGATGTTATTCCCCAAAATATAGCTGTTTATCGTTATGTGGATGGCGATTTTATTTTTATTGACTTTAATGAAATGGCCGAAAAAACTGAGAAAATCAGCAAACAAGAGGTATTAGCAAAAAAACTGACCGAAGTGTTTCCAGGTGTTAAGGAATTTGGTCTCTTTAATGTATTACTGCGTGTTCACAATAATGGTGGTTATGAAGAGTTTGATATGAAATTATATAAAGATCACCGTATCAGTGGTTGGCGAAAAAACCGGGTCTTTAAGCTTCCCAATGGGGATGTCATAGCAATTTATAGTGATTTGACAAATCTAAAACATTATGAACATGAATTAAACCAGCATAAAAGACAGCTTGATACCAGTGAACGACGATTTCGCCATCTTGTTGAAAGTACTGACGACTGGATCTGGGAGGTTGATGCCCAAAACATTTATACTTATGTCAGTCATCAGGTAAAATCGACGCTTGGCTATTTGCCTGATGAAGTTTTGGGAAAAACACCTTTTGACTTCATGGATCCTGATGAAGCAGAGAAGATAAGCCTGATATATAAGCAATTAATTTTAAATAGAGAGAAAATTGTCAATCTGGTCAATATTAATCGTCATAAGGATGGACAAAAAATATACCTGCAGACCAATGCTACTCCTTATTTTGACAAAACAGGCATACTACTAGGTTATCGCGGTATTGATAAGGATATTACTCAGATGCACTATGCCACTAAACATCTCGAAGACCAGAAGTTCTTTCTGCAGTCTATTATCGATGGTATCAGTGACCCAGTGATGGTTATCCGCAGGGATTTTGAAATTTTACTGATGAATGCATCAGTCAGAAAAAAGCTGGAACAGCGCTTTATTTCGAATATAGAGCATATCAAATGTTATGAGATTTTACATAACCGCAGCACACCTTGCGATGGGGTTTATACTCATTGCCCAATGTCTGTGGTTATCAGTACCAAAAAACCTGTCACAGTCGTTCACTTCGATCCTGACAAACATGACAATAAAAAATACTTTGAACTCACTACATCCCCATTATTGGATAAAGATAAAAACCATATGGGTGTCATTGAAGTTGTTCGCGATGTCACCTCACATTTGAAGACACAAAATAAGTTGCGAAAGCAAAAAAATATTCTTGATTATAAAGCGCATTATGACCATCTTACTGGACTTCCCAATCGAGATCTATTCTTAGACAGACTTTCACAGGCCATAAAAGCAGCACAGCGTTCTGCCTGTCTGATTGCAATACTTTTTATCGATCTCGACCACTTTAAAAAGATCAACGATTCACTTGGTCATCATGTAGGTGATGAAGTGCTTAAAGAAGCAAGCAGAAGACTGCAAAAACAGATACGTGAAACTGATACGGTAGCACGTCTTGGAGGAGATGAATTTACTGTGATCCTTGATGCATTGCATGATACCAATGTGCTTATTGATATTGTCCAAAATATGATTGATGCAATGAATAAACCCATTCAAATAGATGAGCATCTGCTTTATTCAACCATTAGTATTGGCATTACCATTTTTCCAGATGATGGCAGCATCAGTGATATTTTGCTGAAAAATGCGGATACGGCTATGTATAAAGCTAAAGATGAAGGACGAAATACTTATCGTTTCTATACTGAAGAGATGACCGAGAAAGCGTTTGAACGTATCGTTATGGAAACCAACTTCCGCCAGGCATTGGATAATGAATACTTTATTGTTTATTATCAACCGCAGATCAATGGTGAGAGTGGTGAACTTATTGGGATGGAAGCACTGATAAGATGGAAACACGAGACTATGGGAATGGTCTCGCCAGCCAAGTTTATCTCGCTTGCAGTAGAGACTGGGCTTATCGTACCACTTGATCAGTGGACGATGCGAACGACGATGAAGCAGATGGTGAAGTGGTATGCCGAAGGTCTTAATCCAGGGGTTCTGGCACTCAATCTGGCGATGAAACAGCTTCATCAAAAAGAATTTATTGATCTGCTTGCCACCATGCTGAAAGAAACGGGATGCAAGCCTGAGTGGCTTGAATTGGAAGTTACTGAAGGTCAGATCATGACCAATCCAGATAATGCTATTGCTATGCTCGATCAGATTAGCGGTATGGGCATCGATTTGGCTATTGATGATTTTGGCACAGGCTATTCTTCACTGTCATATCTGAAACGGCTTCCGATTGACAAATTAAAGATTGATCGATCTTTTGTAAAAAATTTACCAGATGATATGGATGATGCTGCTATTGTCAGGTCAATTATTGCGCTCTCTCAAAATTTAAACTTGAAGGTCATTGCCGAAGGGGTTGAGACTGAAGCCCAGAAAGCATTTTTAGTCGCACACGGTTGCCCAAACATTCAGGGTTATCTTTATGCTAAACCCATGACAGTTGATGAGATGGAAATGTATCTGCAGAAATCAGGAATATAATATCAGTCCATCATCAACTGCTGCCATATTATTCCCCCCTTAAGCATACCCCGGTTATCACGAAAAATATCTGAAATTATATTCTTCGAATAGCTGCAATTGCTCATAATTTACCGATACCAGATCTAACATGAATGACTGCCAGCTGAAAACCACGACTATTTCTGGTAAACGAATGCCGTCTTGGTCATGGACTTGGGATCCAGCCAATCACCAAGATTGTTCTGTATTGCAATAAAGGCGTTATAGGCGCGCTGTGCCATCTTGGCGCTGTAGCTGTCTTCATCGCCCTGGTATTTGAACGAAAACTCCGCGATAATCGGTTTGTCATCTGTTTCATCGGCATACCAGATAGTCAATGAACACTCGGCGGGTACCTCTGGATCCTTGCGGATCTGGAAGCTAGTACCCTTGGCGACCAACTCGTAGGCGGTAAAACCACGCACTGTTTCCAGTTCCTCGTCTTGCGGAAACTCATCAACTGCCAAGGCCAGGCCGGGGTAGATATCCGCCACATCGCCGAGCTTGTCGAAGCTGGTATCGGCAGGTACAACGGTATTACTGGAAAAGCTGTACACTTTCTGAAATTCCGGCTTAATGTCTTCCTCGAACTTCATGTCCCCTTCAAAATCTTCGGCCGGCTTCATATCTCTATCCTGGCTGATATAGCGATCGGCGTGGCGGAACTTCAGCGTCACTGTGCGTTCAGCCTTGTCCAGGTCAATCCGCTCACGGACCACGTAGTCATGGGACCTAAGCCAATGCTCTCTGGTGTCCAGGAAACGCACCTGGCGCCGTTTTTGCTCAACCTCTTCGGTACCACTGACGGCGATCGCATGCGGCACAATGATAGCAGCTAGCTCACTCCATAAGGTATGGGCCCTATCACGCAGGGCCTCCCTGTCACCGTTAAACTTCGATGCCCTCAGCATCAGTTTGTATTCGCGAGAGTTTATGCTTTTCATATTGTTTCCTTGTTAGAGAGCGTGAAATTCGGAGATCGGCCTGGTCAGATCTGCAAATCAGCAGGTTTCTGGTGACAACTATCGATGAATTTTCTCTGTGACCGCACCACGCTTATGACGATGGATAACAGCTTAAAGGATATAGCTATCAAAATCCTGGGCAAAGCTATCAAGTTACAGTCCTGGAGATTATCTAGCCGACCATGGCAGCAGCAGCGGCCGGAGTGGAAAAATCATAATAAAAAAAGGCGCTGACCAGGCCGGCAATACCGATAATCACCACAGGTCCGAGCAGCTTTTTGAACAGCCCTTTGTCACCCAGCGAGAAGACCAGCAACAGCTTCATGAAAGTATTCGCAATCGCACCCAGTACCGCATTGAAGGCCGCCCAGTCCAGCGTGATCAGACCGTCCTGCTGGGCGTTGCTGACTGAGAACGCAATCGCATCCGCGTCGGTCAAACCGCTTACCAGTGCAACCACCGGCAACCAGGTTCCACCCAGATAGGTGATCGCCAGACGGGTAAGCATCAGTATGGTCGCGAAGACCAGGGCAAAACTTAAGGCCGATCTGAGACTGAACGGATTATTGAGTGTCAGGGGTTCCGCTTTCGATTTGTCATTACGGGTACGGAAAAAATACCATACCGCCACTCCTAAGCCGGTCAAGGCCATCACCATAATCGGTACCACCATGCGTGCCATTAAGGCCTGATTGACCACCGCGATCTGCATCAGCAGACGTGGGAACATTACCGTAGAAGCAAGCAGAATGGCAACTGCGAAGTGTCGGTTCAATGCCGGTGATTCTATACTGCGACGGGCAAAACTAAGTGTAGTAACCGTGCTCGACGCTAATCCACCGATTAGCCCGGTCAGCCCGATACCGGCGCTGCTGCCGAATACCTTCACCAGCACATAACCAATGAAGCTGATGAATGAAACCAGGATGACGATCAGCCATACCTTATAAGGCCGAATCGCGGACAGCATCACCGACACCAGCCTGATACCAAACTCTGCTCGCAGTTTAGCTCCTGGCTGGATGCGCTTCAACTCATCACCGTAATAGCGCCCGGTCATCTCGAAGCGGGAGATACTCAATACCTCCAACTGACCGAGAAAGTTCCCTTTGTCGGTGTATATGCCGATGTGCTCACCGGTTTCATAGTCAGCACCAGGCACCAGATCCACGGTCACCAACTGTTGCTTGTCCTGGATCTTTTCAACCTCACCCAGAGGAAAGCTGAGGTATTGATCTAAAGAACCATGAGGCAGCACCGGCAGGATAATAAAGCTTATCACTAACAATTTTAACGCGGCGTCGAGCTCGAAGCTCTTGACGTTGCGGCGAAATACCCCGATAGGACCTGCCTGTGATAAGACTGCCAGGATCACTATGCTCACCGCGATGGCAATCGCTATTGAGCCCTCGATGACCAAAGCCCCGAGGAAGAAAGTCAGTAACGCCGCCGCCTCGGTCGTAACTCCCGGATCACCATCCGGATCACGCAGGAAATCGCTCCAGTAGCCGCTGAACAACAGCACCAGAAAGCCGACAAAACCTGCTAGTAATATCAGCAGATTATCGAATTCAAGCGCAACGAAGGTGGATATAGCTCCTAGCAGCGCAAACAGCACGAAATCGCGTAGACTGGTATGTTTCTGAGTTTCTTCCTCTATACCAATAGAGCGTTCCAGGCCAATGGCAAAGCCAAGCAGTGCCGCAAGGCCGAAACGCAGAAAGAGATCAATCAGTACTGGATCTTTCATAGTGGAGCTTATCCTGAAGCATCACAAATTACATGCACAATCGCTTGTCTACTGAATCCAGGCCTCGAGGTTATGAGTACAAAAAAGCCGGTGGTGTCACCACCCTGAATGCCTGATCAAAAAAAGTATAGGAAATTCAATGCTAATTTTCAAACTGTAAGGCAAATATTTTAAAAGTCAGGTTTTGTTTCTGAGATGGTTTTTTGGTCCTGATTGAACGTTCTATGCTTGAGATTCAGTGAGATTCATACTTGCCGGTTCAAAAGCTCTTCAATGGTGAATTTTCGACTGCATAGACCCTGTTGATAAGAATAGTGAAATAAAGTTCAGTGAATTGTGATTAGGTTCTATACCATAAGAATAGTGGTTATTCTCCATCAATCACTGGATTCTTCGAATTCCTGGACTTGATTTCTATCGTTCTCCATGAAAATGGATAGAACCTTTACATACATAAGGCACTTGATTTCTTAAACCAGGGGCTCCTACCTCTATCGTTACTAAATATAACACGTTAGCCTTAGCCTCTATACTTGTGACATCGGAATCTGCTGCTTTACCCTTAAGGTCGCTTATAATGCCACATGATACCAGTGTGCAATTAATGGCTGTTTCACCACAAATGTCCGATTCATAAAATAAATAACCGCATTTTGATACATCTTCAGTACTGGCTGACAAGTCAAATTCACCTGTATTACCATTCCATGTCCCCTTCATGATAAGGTCGATTGCGTTCGAATAGGATGCCTCAATATAGCTGCTATCTTCAGCACGTGGATGACTAATTTGTACATTGTATGGAATTTCCAGATCCTCTGGCGGAGGTATAGGTACACCACCTGCATAACTGCAACTTTGAGACTCTGTACTAGAATCCAAATGCCATAAACCAGCAATCTTTTTATTGTCACATTTATTTTTAAGAGAGTAGAGACGTTCTTGAATTACTTCATAAGAAAAAAAGTGTTTATCATTTCTGCAATTCTCAAGGCCCAGCAACTGTAACAATTCAATTCGATCAAAGAAGGAATTTTTGTAGCTACCACAGGGGTCTTGAGGTATAGGTCCTGCTAAAAAAGCCGCACAATCTGCGCTGATCATAGCTTGCGCTTCTTCCCAGGCCTGATCTGCAGTATCTCCAGAACCCAGGATTTGGGCAATGGCCGAAAATTCCATAAGACCTTTTACAGTGTCATAAGTATCATGCCAACCGGCGTCTAATCTTGACTGATTTGCAATCACATTTACGACGTTTAATATTTCTTTCTTCGAGGCAACACCCGCAGCATTAATTGTACTGAAATGGTTAATATCTCCTTGCAGTTCATTTAAGCTAAAATCACGTTCTGCGAGCGGCAAGGCCAGTTGTGCGTCTTTCACATGAAAGAGTGCTGAAGATTCTGGTTTGGTCAGAGGCGTGGCAAACTTGACTTTGAGTCTCGCAGGTTTTTCCAGCATGAGACCCTGTGGTGACAGCACTATACCGGGTAATAAATTGTTCTCGAATGGACTGGACACAATTGAATTTAGAGCAGTGATAGTAATATTGGTGGACTCTTTGAGGCTGTTCTCAGGAAACGTCAGGCTGATCTCATCACCACGAGAGTTGGTAACATTTAATTTACCACCTGCCAATGCGTCAATCAAACGGCTGTCATTTGGAAGGTTCGTATCCAATATAGTGAGTTCAACTGTATCAACATCAAGCTGATCCCAGGTAATGGCACCATCCATGGCTGTATCAACTGCAAAATAAAATGCGTACTTTCCAGAAGGCAGAACCGAAGCAGGAAAATTCATTAGATTTATCTTTTGTAAAGGCTGCAGCGCTGTCTGAACCACGGGTACAACGAGGTTAGTCCAGCCTGTTGCTGAATAGAAAAAAACGCCAAAAGGCGTATTAACTGCCAGAAACCAATCTGCATTGTCGTTCCTGCCAACAGGGTCTAACTGCACGGAAACAGAGATATTCTCTTCTGCGGGTATAAATCTTAAGTGTCCATCGAGAGCATTTATTTTGATATCAGGCTCAGTAAACTGACCGTAAATCATGGAAGCGGAAAACAATAGAGTGGCTATTAACCCACGGGTTATTTTTTGAATTACACCATATCTCATAACTAACTCCATATTTCCTGAAAAATTCATTTAAACCTGCTGCAAGCGTCTAATGCAAAGCATCTTCATAACTTTGCAGAACATTCTTGAATGCAGGAGTGTATTGGCCAGGGAAATAATTACGACCGGCAGTATCATGGAGTTAAAAAGCTGGAGTGATCACTCTTATTATCTTCATTCAAGTTTCCGCCTTACTAAAGAATATGATACCTCAGGCTCAACCTCCCAGGAGAGTTCCTTCACCGGGGTCTCTGAAACTAAAAACTTGCAATACTCCACCGCACAAAGAACTTTTTTATCATGCGCTCTTAACTATTAATTTCAACGCATAATCCATACCAGAATTATTTTCCTTATAGATATCAGACTGATAATACCTTAGAAAATTAGTTCGCTACTATTTATTGTAAAATTTTCTGACACTCTTCCATCCGATATTCAATCCAGCTTAGCACTGCCTTTTACTATTGCAAAATGGCCAGAATATTACGGCTAAACTGGTTGATAAGTGAAAACTCGTGCCAGTATTGAAATCTTGATATTATGTCGTTTACAGTCAGTCAATAAACATTTTGAGCGGTTAATTAATACAGGTCAGGCAGTCCAGTGATAATTTTGCATGTGCCGTCGTTGATAAATCCTGCACTTGAACCCATGATAAATAATGCAAAGGCAACACAGTCTATAAATTAAAGCTGAGCTTTAACTTTCCTGTACTGCGTTTCAACATGAACAAGGCTAGATGCCATTGAACAAAAATATAATTTCGCCTGTTCGCTACAGGCCGAGGAGAATACCATGAATGATGAACTAGATAAGAAAAAAGATCCTGACTGGGAAGACAAAATAAAAGACACCGACTGGAAAGAAGAAATTTTAGTCGCCGGCGGTGAGCTGGTTGATAGAATCAAGGAACTGGTCGCTGAAGGCAATGTCCGTAAACTGATCATTCGCAAACCTAATGGTGACAGTCTGCTGGAAATACCCCTTACCGCGGGTGTAGCGGTAGGTGGCGTAGTTACGATAATAGCTCCCGTACTTGCTGCAATTGGCGCGTTAGCGGCACTGATCAAAGACTTTAAACTGGAAATTATCCGCACTGACAAACTTGACGGAGATGATGAATAAGAATGCAGAAAGGAAGCTCTTATTGAGCAATAAGATATATTAATTTACTTTATAAGATAATGCATTTAAGCTACTGTTAAATAGTTTATTTATAATCATAACACCCCCACTAAAGACGCTGGTAAAGTATTTGCACATACTGGCATTAAATTACAAAATAATGCATGATAGCGTCTTTGTCTTATGACTGATTCTGCAACTTTTTTTAACCATTCTTATGCCTGACATTTCCTGGAGATTTAATGAAATTTACTGTTGATGAATTCAAGGCCTGGGACAATAAAAAAATAACCCTGCTGGGAATGTCAGGGGTTGGTAAAACTTATCTTTCTACCCTGTTGAAGGATTCCGACTGGTTTCATTTTTCCGGTGATTATCGTATTGGTACCCGTTATCTTGACGAACCCATTATGGATATGATCAAACAGCAGGCCATGCAGGTCCCTTTTTTAAAACAGCTGTTCAGAGGTAACTGGATATCCATTAAAAATAATATCAAAGTACATGATCTGGGGCCGGTACTCAGTTTTGTCGGCAAACTGGGAAACCCTGAACTGGGCGGCATGGAGCTTGAAACCTTCATCCAGCACCAGGCACTCTACCGGGAAGCAGAAATCGCCGCTATGCACGATGTGCCCGACTTTATCAATAAGGCGCAGACTATCTACGGCTATCAGCATTTTGTCAATGATGTCGGCGGCAGCCTCTGTGAACTTGACGAACCTTCAGTGATTGACTCTCTGGTCAGGCATACTTACATTCTTTATATTCAGGTCACAGATAAGGAAGAGGAAGATAAACTCATTAGCCGTGCTCAAAGTGCACCCAAGCCGTTGTATTACCGGCCAGAATTTTTACAGCAACAGCTGGCAATTTATTTACGGGAACACCACATTGAATATGCGGTACAGATGGATCCCGATGCATTCACCCGCTGGATCTTTCCGCGCCTGTTTCATTCACGTATTCCTCGTTATGATGCGATCTCCAAACCTTATGGATACACCGTTACTTCCAGAGAGGTCGCGCAAGTTAGAGATGAAAGGGATTTTCTGCAATTACTGGAAACTGCTATAAAGAGACAAACATAAAGAGATAGTTAATATGCCCTTAGTTGCACATAATGCTTTACCCTCCTTCGGCCGTTTAAGCAGTGAAGGTATCAAGGTACTAGATCCCCGGATGGCTCAGCATCAGGATATTCGAGAACTTCATATTGGTTTGCTGAATATGATGCCCGATACTGCACTGGCGGCAACAGAGCGGCAATTTTTTCGTCTGATTGGCGAAAGCAACCCTATTGCGCAATTTTATGTCCACCCCTTTACTCTGGATGAATTACCACGCAGCCCTACAGCAAAAAAATATATTCAGCAATATTATGAGCCCTTTGAGGATTTGAAAAAAAAGGGACTTGATGGACTAATCATCACCGGTGCTAATGTCAGCGGTCCCGAGCTGTCCTCGCAACCTTTTTGGGAGCCTCTGAAACGGGTTTCAGATTGGGCTTTTGAAAACGTTACTTCTACCCTTTATTCCTGCCTGGCTACGCACGCCGCCATGGAATTTCATTATGGAATAAAACGCCATCCGCAATCACAGAAAATATGGGGTGTGTTCGAACACTATCTGGCGGATCGTCACCATCCGCTGGTTAACGATGTGAATACCCGCTTTGACGTGCCCCATTCCCGCTGGAATGAAGTGTACAGCAGAGATTTTGAACAGGCAGGATTAAACATTCTGGTCAAGAGCGATAGCAATTTTGTGCATCTTGCAACCAGTAAAGATGGTATTCGTAAGGTTTTTTTTCAGGGTCATCCTGAATATGACACCATTTCCTTACTCAAGGAATATAAAAGGGACTTAATGTTGGCCCAAACTGATCCAGACAGGGAGTATCCTCCATTCCCGGAAAATTATCTTGGTATCTATGAAAAAGCCATTCTCAACGAATATACGTTTCGTTTGCAGCATTTTCCTTCAGCCCCTGAAAAAATTTTGCCTTTTCCTGAAATGCTGCTGAAGGATAAAATCAATAACACCTGGCATGATACAGCCGTTGCAGTAGTAGGAAACTGGATGGGTTTAATCTATCAACTGACGCATAAAGATCGCAATAAACCCTTTATGGATGAGATTGATCCTGACCATCCACTGGCATTCCTCAGGTAGCGCTTTAGTCTGCAGCGGTTATATAGTATTATTTCAGAGTATTTTATTAGGTTTAAATTTTGAGGTCAGTTATGGCAACCACTATTTTTCATAATCCCCGTTGCTCCAAGTCACGGCAAACATTACAGTTACTTAGAGATAAAGGCATTGAGCCTGAGATAATTGAATACCTTAAAACACCACCTACGGCAGATCAATTACGACAGATCCTGGATAAACTGGGCATGAAGCCGCGCGAACTGATGCGAAAAAAAGAAACTGAATACAAAGAAAATAATCTGGCTGATGAATCTCTGTCTGATGATGAGCTTATTGCAGCCATGGTCGCACACCCGAAACTGATAGAACGTCCCATTGTGATTGGTGAAAAAAACCAAACTGTGCTGGGACGTCCGCCGGCAAATGTACTGGATCTTGTGCAGAACTGATTAGTTTCCATCCATGAATAACCCTCCTGGGTATGTTATGGAACGCAAAAGAAAAAGTGTGATTTTCCTTTTGCTGCATTTTCAATGAGTTGTCATCCTTAAAAAGGCTAGCATATCCCTGCGCTACAAGTGTCCATCTCATCACTGATCATAAAAACGCCAAAATTTCTTTTTCAATGTCCTGCTTGTCGATTACCGTTTTATGAACAAGTACCTTTTCGAATAAGCCACTGATTTGTTTAGGTATTTCTATGTCTGCTTTTGCCGAAATGGATTTCAGGGCATCCATATCTCGAGAATCGTTCTCCCCTGTTAATGCATTGGCAATGGTTGGTGAGAATTTGGTCCACTCAGCGGTGGAATAGGCAATGGTTGTTAAAGGTTTTGTTCTGCAGCTGGCGTAGGCCTTGAAACAGGTGGCAGTATGAGGATCCATTAAATACCCCAGATCAAAAGCATTTCTGATATAGTCTTTACCTTCACTATCAGAACAAAAATCAGCGCTAAAAAACTGCTGCAGTTGAGAGAGCTCACCACTGCTTAACTCATAGTGTTTTTCATTGTCCAGCTGCAGCATTAAAGCTCTGGTCCGTTCTGCGCCATACAAATCAAACAGTACCCGCTCAACATTGGAAGACTTTAATATATCCATGGCAGGTGAACTGGTCACAATAAGAGACTTTTCACGCAAATCATAACGTCCGGTTTTGATCAACTCGGTCAGAACATTATTGCGATTAGATGCTATGAGGATTTTTTCGACCGGAAGGCCCAGCTTCATAGCATAATATCCGCCCAGTGCATTACCAAAATTGCCACTGGGAACATCCAGGTAAACCTTGTCTCCCAGCTGGATGGCTTTGTTCCTGACCAGTTCGAGATAACTGAAAATATGATAGATTAACTGAAAAATGATCCTTCCAAAGTTGACCGAGTTAGCCGCAGATAAATGGATATTTTTTTCTCTGAGCTTTTGTTTGAACGCAGCTGAACCCAGCAACTGTTTCAAAGCGGCCTGAGCATCATCAAAATTACCTTTTATGCCGATAACCTTCAGATTATCAGCATCTTCAGTGATCATCTGCAAGCGTTGCACATCTGATGTGCCGCCATCAGGATAAAGACAGGCCACCTGAACATTCGCCTTGTTTTTAAAGGTTTCCAGCGCTGCTGGGCCGGTATCACCGCTGGTCGCCGCCAGGATCAGATAATTTTCGCTGCGCTGCTGTGCCAGCGCAGATAACAGCAGACCAAAAGGTTGCAGGGCCATATCTTTGAAAGCACGCGTGGGACCATGGT
This sequence comes from uncultured Gammaproteobacteria bacterium, assembly GCA_963836005.1. GTDB lineage: Bacteria > Pseudomonadota > Gammaproteobacteria > GRL18 > GRL18 > CAWIHS01. Next base: position 817,879 of record CAWIHS010000001.1, read on the forward strand.
ATAGCTCACTGACATAAAGATCATCATTGATTTTCGACAATGGCACCGGATTGGCAGCATCATCGAAATGATCATACAGGTTTAATGCCTGATCAATTACGCCCTGCTCAATATCAACTTCAAAAGCTGCCAGCACAGCACGCGCCAGTGTTTTGTAATCAGCTTGCAGATGTTCGGTTAAAAACGCATGCCCCAGATCAGGCAGCGTTTCAGGCACATATAGCCCGCCAAATGAAGCAATAGGATTCAAAATGGCTGCGGAAAAACTGACCGTCAGTGGATGCTGTCCATCATTGCCGCGAGTTTCAATAAAGTTCATGAGTTATTATGACCAGGGTTAAATTAAAGAACCTAATTATAATTAAAAAAAACATCAAGATGAAATTATCATGAAAATAATTATGATTCAGCAACATAATATTTAACTGCTGCAGCCTCTACGTAAATTAAAGGTTGTGATTACCCCCAGTAACTTTGTCTCATGGAGCATTCCTGCGCATGATGGTAGACCTGCAGTGAATCTTGCCGAGGAAATGCCCGGGACTATTCATCGAAGCAGATATTCTTTATAATCACTGCTTTTTCAGGCACTCAATCAAGCGTACAAAATGGATAAGGTTTACTCTCCGCTGCAACCGGACTATGTCAATAAACCAGGCATGAAAAGCTATTGGGGAAAACTCTATGGCAGTGCTTTCAGTCTGGCGCTAAGCAATCTTGCTACCGGTTCCGGGCGGTTTATCATGCTGATAGCCTCTGATATGCCTTCAGCACAGAAAATTCGTCATGAACTTGAGTTTTATCTGCAGGATACACATCTTGATATTCTGACATTGCCTGACTGGGAAACCTTGCCTTATGATAATTTCTCTCCTCATCAGGACATAATTTCTGAACGACTGGCCACCCTGTACCACCTGCCGAGGCTTGAAAAAGGTATTTTAATCGTCCCGCTGAGCACCCTGATGCACCGTCTGATGCCGGTAGACTATATCAATAATAACACCCTGCTGCTCAATGCTGGTATGACTCTGGAAATTGATCAGTTTCGCGCCGAGCTGAACAAAAGCGGCTACCGCTGTGTTGCCAATGTTTATGAACATGGGGAATTTGCAGTCAGAGGCAGTATTATTGATCTATTTCCCATGGGTAATCCGCTTCCCTATCGAATCGATTTATTTGATGATGAAATAGACAGCATCAAAACCTTTGATGTTGAATCACAGCGTTCCATTGAAAACATTGAGCGTGTAAACATGATGCCTGCGCGTGAGTTTCCGCTGGATAAAGCATCCATTTCACTATTTCGAGAACAATACCGGAAAAAACTTGCTGGAGATTTAACCCAAAGCGTGATTTACAATGATGTTGGTCAGGGTATTGCTTCACCCGGAATCGAATACTATATCCCCCTGTTTTATAACTCAACGACCACCCTGTTTGATTTTTTACCCGCTAACACCGTCGTGGTTAATTTCACTGAGCTGGAGCAGGTGACAGAACAATTTATTAACGACACCCATCAGCGATATGAACAATACAGATACAATATACAGCGTCCGTTGATGCCGCCTGTAGATTTGTTTCTGACCAGGGATGAGTTGTTTGGCTGTTTTAAACAATATCCCAGAATCATCAGTCAGAATTTTGAGTTTCAGCCCAAAGCCGGTGTGTACAATTTTAACTCTCAACAAGCACCCGCTGTGAATATTAATACACGAACAGAAAAGGCACTGAGCAAACTCGAGCAATTTATTCAGACTTCCGGCAAACGGATCCTGTTTGCGGCAGAAACCGCGGGGCGGCGTGAAAACCTGCTGGAATTATTGAAGCCTTATAAAATACACCCGCAAACGATAACTGGATGGAAGGAATTTATTCAGTCGGAGGTGACACTGGCCATCTGCACTGCACCTCTTGAAGAAGGTCTGCATTTATCTGCACCGGACATTTCGTTGATCAGCGAATCTCAGCTGTACGGCCAGCAAGTCATGCAGAGACGCCGCAGAAAGCTCAGATCAAGGGATAATGATGCCATCATTAACACGCTTGCAGAACTGCAAATAGGTGCCCCTGTGGTGCATGAAGATAATGGCGTAGGACGATACCTTGGCCTGCAAACGATAACCATTAATGAAGAACAGACTGAATATCTTGCATTGGAGTATGCGGATGGTGACAAATTATTTGTCCCGGTATCATCACTGCATCTGATCAGCCGATATACGGGAGCAAACCCGGACACGGCTCCGCTGCACAAGCTGGGCAGCGGACAGTGGGAGAAAGCCAAACGCAAAGCACGTGAGAAAATCAGAGACGTTGCTGCCGAATTACTGGAACTCTACGCACTTCGTGAAGCACAGCAGGGTTACGTCTACCGTTTTGACCAGCAGCAATATCAGGCCTTTGCCGCCGGGTTCCCTTTTGAAGAAACTCCGGATCAGCAACAGGCAATCGAACAGACTATTGAAGACATGTCAGGTCCCAGGCCTATGGACAGACTGATCTGTGGGGATGTGGGCTTTGGTAAAACAGAAGTCGCCATGCGTGCCGCATTTATTGCCGTTGCCGCAGGAAAACAGGTCGCTATTCTTGTTCCAACCACGTTGCTTAGTCAGCAGCATAGTGAAAATTTTCAGAACCGTTTTGCTGACTGGCCCATAAAGATTGCCGGATTATCACGCTTTCAAACCAGAAAAGAACAGGAACTGATACTAAAAGAAATGGCAGCAGGCACCATGGATATTATTATCGGCACCCATAAACTGCTGCAAAATGATATTAAATACAAAAATCTCGGCCTGGTTATCATCGATGAAGAGCATCGTTTTGGAGTTCGTCAGAAAGAAAAATTCAAAGCTCTGCGCAGTAAAGTCGATATTTTGACGCTGACCGCGACACCCATTCCGCGCACGCTGAATATGTCACTGGCCGGAATCCGAGATTTTTCAATTATAGCTACGCCTCCAGCCAGACGTTTATCTATAAAAACCTTCGTCAGTGAATGGAAAGATGCAACCATTAAAGAAGCCTGTCAGCGTGAAATTATGCGCGGAGGTCAGGTTTTTGTATTACATAATAATATTGATTCAATCAGCCGAAAAGCATCCGAGCTTGAAAAACTAATCCCGGAAGCAAGAGTTAATATCGCTCATGGTCAGATGCGGGAAAAAGAACTTGAACAGATCATGAGTGACTTTTATCATCAACGTTTTAATATTCTGGTTTGCACTACGATTATTGAAACAGGTATTGATATTCCCAGTGCCAATACCATCATCATTGAGCGTGCTGACCGATTCGGTCTGGCCCAATTGTATCAGTTAAGAGGTCGTGTTGGACGCTCCCACCATAAAGCCTATGCCTATCTGACTATTCCGGGTAAAAAACTGATAACAGCTGATGCCCAAAAACGCCTGGAAGCCATTGACGCTATTGAAGAACTCGGCGCAGGATTTACCCTGGCGACCCATGATCTGGAGATCCGCGGCTCAGGCGAATTACTGGGAGAAGATCAAAGTGGTCAGATGCAGGCCATTGGTTTTACTCTGTATACAGAATTACTGGAACGTGCAGTTAAATCACTTAAACAGGGCAATGATCCGCAACTGGAAACGGCATCACATCATGGCACTGAAATAGACCTGCATGTGGCGGCATTAATACCGGAGGATTACCTGCCGGATGTTCATACTCGTCTGGTCATGTATAAACGTATAGCCAATGCACATAATGATATCGAGCTAAAAGATATCCAGGTTGAAATGATTGATCGTTTTGGCTTATTAACCGATCAAATCAAAAATCTGTTCGCCATCACCCAACTGAAACTTAAAGCAACACCACTGGATATTCTAAGTATTAATTTTTCCAGCAATGGCGGTCGAATGGTGTTTAGTGAAAAACCCAATCTGGATCCCATGAAAATCATTAACCTGATCCAGACTCAGTCGAAGCTATATAAGCTTGATGGTAATAGCAAATTAAAACTACTGAAAAAAGAACCGGATTTTAACCGTCAAATCGATTTTCTGAGTGAATTACTGGATCATCTTGCAGCGTGAGCAATTGTTCATAGCAGGTTTAACTGATTTATTCAGCTATAACAATCTAACAACCAGAAACTTGCTTACCTGATATCACGCCTCCCTCAGGATTGATCCTTACGAAGTTTGTCATAATAAGCACCGGCACCGCCGCGCATAAAGTAATAATCTTTAAGTCCCTGCTGTTTCAGATAATACTGCAGCCATCTGACCTGCTTACCTTTCTGATCATAAAACAACATGGTTAGCTCATTTTCTTTTGCCTGGTTAATGAGTTTATCAAGTTTCTTGGTATTATCCAGATCAACGTGTTTATCCCGGAACATAAACAGACCGCCTCCGCCTCTTCTTTGCTCCCGATCACGTATATCAACAATAAGACTGTCAGTGTTTGCTGCATAATCATCAAATTCTTCGGCCGCAATTAAATGGGCCTTGAAATCATCTTTGGAAATAATGCTTTCCTTTTTAACAGGCGACTTTCCTAGCAACTCAGATTGATCAGGGTATTGACTGGCCCATTCAAAGATTCCAGCGTCAAAAGTAGCACAGTTTTTAACATTATACTTTTGAGCTTTAATACCCGCTTTGTAGGATTTATAACAAGTACGTCCATTGCAGTAAAAAATAATTTCCTTGGGTGAAGAGTCACGCAGCTTCTGTAATTTAGTACCAAAGTCCTTGGATGAAGCAGAGATATTCAGCGCATTCAATACCTTGAGGGTGTTATATTCATAGGCAGAACGAACATCAACGACAATGACAGAATCATTTTTAATTTTTTCGTACAGTTCTACCTTGGTGATAGTTTTTACACTCGGATATAATTTACGTCCGGGAAAACCGTCATCAGCCAATGCTAAAGTAGTAAATATTAGTCCGGTAAAAAGTAACCAGATTATAGAAATGACACCTGATTTGCTGTGATTCATTTAAATATCCCATTATTGTTATAATATGGCGGCAGTACTTGCTAAGTTTTTGTTTATTATTTTGTAACTATGCAGATACAATATTTCAGATACACTGAACTATGACATCATTTTTTAAAAAAATGCATGTAGTGGCGATTTCTTTTCCACCAGTGATTTATACATTTTCCAGAGACTTCCAGTCTAATACCTGCTGGAGTCAAAAAAGTTAACTGATCCAGGCGGCCGCTTTGCAAAGCCTTTAACGACGGCTCAAGCCAACTTTTTTCAAATAGCTGCATCATATCTACCCATGCATACACATCGCCATTACGAACGGGTTCAGCAAGGTGATCCATGATAACTACTGTATCTGTTGTACTTTTTACCATGAATAGTTCATCAAGATTGTGAGGTAGATCATGTATATTAAAATGGGCCATTACTGATAAACCTTTTACGATCGGATCATTGCTGTAAACAGTTTTCAAATTGGTCTGCGCTGTCTGCTCTGATGGTTTGATAAGTTTTCCTGCACCCCAGAACCAAACGCTATTGACGGGCAGTTTTCCCTGCTGTTTACGACGAAGGTTAACTTCACTTTGATGCAGCACCATTTGAAATTCATTAAAAAGTTTTAGCCATGAAGATTGATTTTCACCTTTTAGCAGAAAGGGTTTAATCGAACGGCCTTTTACATTTGAGGTTGGTTGAGTATGCACGTTAATGGGTTTTGAAGATCTCAAAAACCAGGATAAGGGAGATGAACGATCGGCAGCAAGCTCCAGCCGCCAGAAACTTTCTTCAATATAAGGCTGAAAAAAACTGTTGATCTCATCGACCAGTTGTATGGCTTCCTGGTGCGAGAGATCAATATTAGCTGATTCCAGCAACACTAACTGGTCTCGATCAGCCGCCATAAAACAGGGATCGACTCGCATGACCCAGCAATGGTCTCTGAGACAATCAATATATGCCTGATGTGTATGGAATTGATAAAAATAGTCAACCGCTGCCGCTGCAGGGAATTCAGGATGTTGCGGATCTATAGCGAAGTAATCAAACAGGTAGGAGTAATAGTCACATTTGTCAAAGTAACGAAACTTTCCACGGGATAAAAGACGGGAAAAACTCTCAAGCGAGGGTAATTCCTGAGCAGGAACCTGCGCCAGATGATCGACCGCATCCAGTAAGCCTGGTACAATCAGAGTAAGAGTGGCTTTGACTGACAACGGTTCAAATTCCTAATGGCAATGCACTATTCATTGCCATTGGGTATTCAGACATGTTAACAGCGCTAAATACTGTTAATTTAATCGCTATTGAGGTGCTCCAGACGTATACGAGTCACTTCGCCATCAATAACATCCAGTGCCGTTATCTGCTGCAGTGCTTTGTTCATATACTGCTCAACAGTTTCATGAGTTAAAATAATAATAGTGGCCTTGTTCCCATGCGCCTCTTTTTGCAGCATTGATTCGATACTGATACTATTGTAGGCCAGGATTTGCGTTACATCAGCCAGCACGCCAGTTTCGTCAGAAGCAGTCATCCTCAGGTAATAAGAAGTAGTAACATCCTCAATAGGCAGAATCGGAATATCTGATAAAGCGTCAGGCTGAAAGGCCAGATGCGGAACACGATTCTCAGGATCTGTAGTCAGAACCCTGACCACGTCAACAATGTCTGCAACCACCGCAGAAGCAGTAGGTTCGGAACCAGCACCGGCACCATAATAAAGCGTCGCTCCGACGGCATCACCTTTCACCAGCACAGCATTCATGACCCCATCGACATTGGCGATCAAACGACGTTTGGGTATCAGCGTTGGATGCACCCGCAACTCAATGCCACTGTCATCACGGCGCGAAAAACCCAGATGTTTAATGGTATAACCCAGTTGACTGGCATACTCCACATCTTCACCTGTAATGCCAGCAATTCCTTCAGTGTAGACCTTATCAAACTGCAAAGGGATGCCAAATGCAATGGAAGCCAGGATAGTGAGTTTGTGCGCTGCATCGATTCCTTCTACATCAAAAGTTGGATCGGCTTCTGCATAGCCAAGTCTCTGTGCGTCGGCCAGAACAGCATCAAAGTCACGCTGCTTGTCGCGCATTTCAGTAAGAATAAAATTGCCGGTGCCATTGATAATGCCAGCCAGCCATTCTATGTTGTTCCCGCTCAGGCCTTCCCGAATAGCCTTGATAATAGGTATACCGCCAGCAACAGCAGCTTCAAAAGCGACCATCACACCTTGCTTCTGAGCTGCGGAAAATATCTCATTACCATGTTTGGCAATCAGAGCCTTGTTCGCGGTGACAACATGTTTGCCATTAGCAATGGCTTTTAGAACCAGTTCTCTGGCCAGAGTATCGCCGCCAAATAATTCAACCACAATGGAAATCTCAGGATCACAGACCACTTCCATCGGATTTTCTGTCAATTTTATATTATCAGTGCTGCAAATTCGCGGTTTATTGATATTTCTGGCAGATGCGTGTGAGATAATAATACCTCGACCAGCGCGACGTGCTATTTCATTAGCATTACGTTGTAACACATTAACTGTTCCACCGCCCACGGTGCCCAAACCTAATAAGCCAACCTTTACCGGTTTCAAATTTATCTCCAGTATTAATAAATTTTAAGGCCATTATTATAGCAGTAAATACGCAAACTGTAACTTCAGAGTCTGCAGATAAGTTTAAAAGACACTCTGAATCCAGCAATAGCATCCCCGTTATTTGCAGAATATTCCGACATTATCAGCTTTGAACATTTCCCTGATGCCGCGTAATGCCTGGCGAGTACGATGTTCATTTTCAATCAGACTGAAACGGACATGATCGTCGCCATACTCACCAAAGCCGATGCCGGGAGAAACAGCAACTTTTGCCTCATTGAGTAATTTCTTTGAAAACTCCAGCGATCCCATTGACCTGTATTTCTCTGGAATAGGCGCCCAGACAAACATGGTTCCCCTGGGGATCTGAACCTGCCAGCCAATAGCATGCAGCCCCTGACACAATACATCTCGACGTGACTGATACATACTCACGATATCCTTGATACAATCCTGGGGGCCATCCAGTGCCTGAATAGCCGCTACCTGAATCGGTGTAAACATGCCGTAGTCCAGGTAAGACTTAATCCGCGTCAGCGCCGATACCAGGGTAGGATTACCGCACATGAAACCGACCCGCCAGCCAGGCATATTATAGGTTTTGGATAAGGAATAAAACTCAACCGCGATATCTTTAGCTCCTGGGATTTCAAGGATGGAAGGCGCCTTATAGCCATCAAAAACTATTTCAGCATAGGCAATATCATGCACCACCCAGATACCATGTTCTTTTGCAATAGCAACAACTTTTTCAAAAAAGTCCAGCTCCACACACTGAGTGGTTGGATTACCCGGAAAATTAAGCACCAGCATTTTGGGTTTCGGCCATGAATCCTTGATCGCTTTTTCCAGTTCAGCAAAAAAATCCTTGTCTGGTACCATCGGCACGTGGCGGATATCTGCCCCGGCAATCACAAACCCGTAAGGATGAATAGGATAAGACGGATTAGGCACCAGCACAGCATCGCCTGGCCCAAGGGTGGCTAGTGCCAGATGCGCCAGTCCTTCTTTGGAACCAATGGTCACTATTGCTTCGGTTTCAGGATCCAGATCCACATCATAGCAGCGTTTGTACCAGTTACAGATGGCCTTGCGCAAACGTGGAATGCCTCTGGATACTGAATAGCGATGCGTATCATTACGCTGGGCGGCTTCAACCATTTTATCAACGATATGCTGAGGGGTAGGTTGGTCTGGATTTCCCATACCAAAATCAATGATGTCTTCTCCGCGCGCTCGCGCTTTGGCTTTCAATTCATTGACAATATTGAAAACATAAGGTGGCAGGCGTTTAATACGCTGAAAATCATCGTTCAAAGGTATGGCCTCGGCTAAATTTAAAGTGGAATGAGAAAATCACAGGCATCATCGTTGATGTGACTGTTCAGCGTCTCTTTACAATCGTATTGGATATCAAGCGCTCAGTGCAAAATTATTGATACGCTGCTTTTATCTATTGATACCCTGGTCATAAACCTGTTTTTTTGCAGGTATTTTTGATGCATTATTTTGCAAGCAATTTTTAGTGCTTATGCAGAGTAAATTTAACAAATTAGACGATAAAAAAGTATACTTATAGATAACTTTTTATAAAATAAAACTCTTGCAGTTATTTACAGGCCTTTTTTATGTTACAGCTTGAGTCAGTATCCCATGTTTACTCATTTCATTCGTATGAAAAAAACCTCATCAGAATAGCGGTGCCCGGAAACCTTCGTCAGCAGACTGAATTTAAAAATACAGATTCTGATAACAGCATTAGCAGTAACACTTCGGGCAGTGATTTCAGTATTCGAGAGTTTGGCACAACAGTGATGGTATATCAGAACCAGCTTGAGAATGGAGAATTTCCAGAAACATTTGCGAAGTTTGATGAACATTGCCTGGAGCTTCTGCTCCAGTATCATGCGGATATTTACCTTATTGGCACCGGCACAACTGCAAAATTTCCTGAAATATCGATGCATAAACAAATCTATGAGCGCAAATTGGCGATTGACTTTATGGATACCGGAGCTGCCTGCAGAACATATAACATTCTTACCGGTGAAGACAGAAAAGTAGCTGCACTCATTTTTCTGGATCAGTAAGTTTTTGTTCATAGGTAGGTACTTAAGCAAAATCAGGTGCGGATAATCGAGTATTTGTTCCAGAAGGCGCCGTAAATACTTCCATGTGGGTCAATAAATACCTGATGGCAATCACGATCTTAAAATACGCTGAATAGTTACATTATTTTTTCTTGACAGGATATATCAAAGTACAAACTTGTTCTAAACCATCCAGTATTCTGGGCGTGTGCCTGACCAGAATATCTGCGTTAACTGCATAAAGTCGCTTCTGTCTCACTGCATCAAGGTAATCCCATTGTTTCCATCTGTCTAGCCATTGCTGAGCTGTTTCAGTCGAAGCAGTGGTAATTATTATCCCGGGATCGTTATACAGCACTGTTTCAATGTCAGGATTCAGGGTCAGACCAGGATAATTGGCAAAAATATTATGGCCGCCGCATTGAGAAACAACCTCGGATATGAGGTGTTTTCCGCTGACACTCATGAGAGGCTTATCCCAAATTTGAATGAATACTTTGACAGGTTCTTCAATCGGCGGATAGCTTGATTTGAGCTTTTCAAAACGTGATTTAAATGCCATTGCTGACTTCTCTGCCGTCTCCCCGGTGCCCATCAATTGTCCCAGTTTTTCTATCAGTCGGGGAATATCAGATATTTCGGCAGGTTCAGCGACATAAACAGCGATGCCCAGTTTTTTTAATTTTTTGATCTGCATGGATGGATTGCCGCTTTTCCAGGCAATGATCAAATCTGGTTTCAGGCTCAGTATTTTTTCCAGGTCCAGGGCGTTAAAGCTACCGACCTCAGGTAAATATTTTGCCTGCTCCGGATAATCAGTATAGCTGACCACGCCTTTAAGATACTGCCCCCCCCCTGCAGCATACACTAATTCTGTGATAGCAGGAGATAAGCTGATAATACGTCGCGCAGGCTGTTTAAGGCTGATACTGTGGTTCGTGTCATCCTTGCAGGAAACAGAGTTCTCGACACTTAAACTCTGGGCTGATATCGAATAAATGCATGCTAACAAAACGCTGACAAAATAATATCTAAGCTTCATGATTTACCTGTGGACCCGACAAAATCACATTTGATACTCTGATGGCAAAGCAGTTGATTAAATATCTTCATGCTGGAAAATAAAAGGCAGCATCGTCACTGGATATTTTTTTAATACCACAGCCATACACCCGGCTCAGATTGGTGCAGTTAATGAGCCTGGATGTTTCGCCAGAAAGCCATTGTCCCTGTCCTGTGAGTAAAAGAATGTGATCACAATAACGTACCGCAAGATTCGGGTCATGGATCACCATGATTGCTGTTTTATTCTGTTGCCGGATCAATTGCTGGAATAAAGTCAGTATTTCCAGCTGAGCTTTCAAATCAAGATGGTTGGTAGGTTCATCTAATAACAGAATATCCGGATCCTGCGTTAACAGGGTGGCAATATTGAGCCTTCTTTTTTCTCCTCCGGAAAGCGTACTGGTTGGACGATCTTTCAGCTTTGATAAGCCGGTAAGTGCCAGTGCCTGAATGGCTATGTGATGATCATTGCCGTTTTCCCACTGCCAGTTTTTCAAATGGGGGTGTCGGCCAATCAACGCGGCCTCAAGAACATTACAGGGAAAACTGAATTCGTTTTCCTGCAATAACAGGCCTATTTTCCGGGCAATCGCTTTTCGGTTCATACGGCTGATATTACGATTGTGCAGATATATCTGCCCCTGTTGCGGATGAATCAGGCCACTCAAGGCATACAGCAAAGTTGTTTTGCCAACACCGTTGATGCCCAGGATGCCCCAGAACTGGCCCGCTTGAAACTTAACATTTAGCTGCTGACATATAACTTGCGTGCCGATTTGAATATCGAGATCTTTGGTCAATAAATCCAATTCATACACTCCGGCGCAATAAATAAAGGAACAGCGGCACCCCCAGTAAAGCGGTAATTACGCCAACCGGAATCTGCTGTGGCGCCATCACGGTCCGCGCCAGTGTATCTGCAATGATCAACAGTGCACCGCCTGCCAGTGCGCTGGCAGGTAATAAAAGCCGATGGTCATTACCGATAAGCAGTCGGATCAGGTGAGGAACCACCAGTCCGACAAAGCCAATACTGCCGGCAACAGTTACTGCACCGGCAGTTAACAGTGAAGCGAGCACAAAAAGATATACCCGTAACCGATTGACATTGATCCCCAGGCTGCCGGCCTGTAAATCCCCCCAAAGCATAACATTCAGCTGACGACTCACAGACATGCTAAAAATGAACCCGACAAGCAGTATCAGATAGGCCGGAGTTAAGGAGCGATCATAACTTAAATCACCCATGAGCCAGAATAACATGCTGTGAATTTTTTCTGGCGGAGTGATCACCAGGGTAAAACTGATCAAAGCTCCCCAGCCGGAAGCCAGCACCACGCCCGTCAATAACAGCCGGGTGATAGTCCAGCTTCCCTTGCCCTGAACGAAAACAAATACCAGAAAAACAGATAACAACGCCCCTGAAAAGGCTGCAGTTGTTGACCAGATACTGTCCAGTCCCAGCAGCATAATAAGCAGTGAAAAAAATGAGGCCCCGCCGGAAACGCCTAATACATAAGGATCAGCCAGTGGATTACGCAACAGGACCTGCATCAGAACACCGGCCAGGGACAAAGTGGCACCGCAGACAAAGGCGGCTAAAGCCCGCGGCAGTCGTAATTCGAAAATAAGAGCATGATGCAAATCACTGCCTTTCCCCTGCAAGACAGCCGTAAGCTCATTGGCTGTGAGCTGGGAAGAGCCGGTTATGAGCGCAAAAAACATGCTTATCACAGCAAGCAGCAGCAATATAATGCATACTGCAAGTTTATAATTGGAGAACATAATCCGCACTTTTTATGCTGCTGGTGACAGCAGAGCACAAAGTTATCTGCATAATAGTGGCTGCTCTGCTAATTTAACACCGCCTGTTACAGTATTAGCGTTTGTAATGTATCGAGGTAAAGAAAAAACGTCCCTGCTGTTTATAATCACGGCCATAAAAGTCCCGGGTTAAAGCATATTCTTTGTCAAAAAGATTTTCGATTTTAGCTTTTAAGCTCCAGCTATTGTTAAACTGAAAAGCTGCTCTGATATTCAGTATTCCATAGCCCGGAATTAAATCAATTTCATGACTGTCATTGTACTGGCTCGAAGCGGCAATAATAGAAGCCCCGTAACTCCATTTATCCTGCACACGATCCAGCTTAAGATTAAACAGGTATTTGCTGCGTCTCGCCAGCTGGTTTGCGGTTTCTTCATCCCGTGGATCCATTAAGGATAAATTACTCCTGAACACCCAGTTTTTCCACTGCGCAGAGACTGTAAGCTCAAACCCGTCAATTTTTGCCTTATTGACATTTTCCATGGTACTGACAGCTGGGAAAGGTACATAATAATAAGCGATCAGATTATCAATTCTGGTATTGAAATAGTGCGCCGTCCATTTTGCCGGCCCGGTGGTGAAATCCAGACCAAGGTCATAACTGCTGGATTGTTCAGGCTGAAGGTCTTTATTTCCGGAAAAAAAACCGTCATTGGGCCAATATAAATCATTAAAATTAGGGGCCTTAAACGCTGTACCATAAGTACCGGTGATACGTAGATTATCATTGACTGGATAACCAACCCCAATATTCCAGCTATTATACGCACCAAAAGCCTGGTTGTTATCATGGCGGAAAGAAAACTGAGCATCCAGATCATTGCCATAAAAGAGATACTGAGCAAAAGCAGCCCGATTCCAACGGCTGTCTTCCGTATAGTCCACGCTCGCATCAACGAAATCTTGCTGATAGTCAAGACCAAGGGTCAATAAATCTGTATCACGAACGGAAATATCGTTTTTCCAGATCGCATTATTCCGCTGCGTGTTAAAACGGCTTTCAGGATCGGTAAATGGGTTGCTCACAGGATCATCGTGCAAAAAGTTATGGTTTTTATCATCACTGCGTCCGAGTTGTAATTGACTATCCCAAATGTCATTGATCACATAGTCCGCAACGGCACTGATGACCTGCTGAGTATTATCGGTTCTGCTGTCGCGGTAGTTATAGCCATCAAATTCAGCGGTGCTCTGGGTTCTTAAAAACGACCCGCTCAGCTTGAATTGCTCGTTAAACTGATGACTTCCATTTAATGAAATGGAATAATTATCATAACCATCATCATCAAGATCCGGGCCATCATCGCCAACAAAATTATAACCGTCAGAGGCAAAATAATTAAATCCTGCATTATAGCTAGAGGTCTCGTTGCCGCCTGATCGGTTGGCAAAAAATTCTCTGCTATTTTCTGTTCCATAACCAGCTTTGAAGCTGGTTTGGGGTTTACCGCCCTTACGCGTAAAGATTTGAATAATGCCGCCGATGGCATTTGAACCATACAGGCTGGAACGCGGTCCTCTGATCACTTCTATTTTCTCAATTTGAGAAATGGGTAAAAATTCAAAACCGGTAGTACCTAAAGTTGATGATCCAGCGGGAACACCATCAATTAACACCAGCACCTGGTCACTATTGGTACCGCGAATGGAAAAACTCTGGTTGCTGCCAAATCCGCCGCTGCTGCTAAAGCTTATGCTGGGAGTCATCTTCAATACTTCTGCCACGGAAGATGCCTGTAAACGAGCGATATCTTTACGGGTTATAATACTCACCGGGGCCAGTGTTTCATCAACGGTTTGCGAGGTACGAGCAGCAGTAACAACAATTTCAGGTGTTGCAGACGGCAATGTTTCAGCGGATACAGCTGATGAGAATAAGATAACAGCGATTAAGCCTGTGATGGGAGTTTGGTATGACATTCAGTATCCTTGTATACACACCCCGTGTATAGATATGGGTCGATTAAAATCGAAGGATCTGAAAAGCAGAAATAAATCTGTAAACCCAATTCGCCCTCCGCAAATTCGTGCTTGAAATTGCTTTGGTCGGTCTCCGGGCTCAGGAAGAGATTCAATGCTGTCAGGCAGCATCAAATCAGCACATAGCACCCTTCCCATGTAGTCAATACACAGTGGCTTACGCTATGTGATACTTCAATTACCGTTGCGGGGGCAGCGCTGGAGTTTAACCAGCTTCCCAGCTTAAAAACATCATTTACAAAACCCGATCTGATCCAGGGATTTGTAATGTTTTGAACTGTTAGCGAGCAGCTAGTAACGATAAGTCATTATCAGTTAGTTGCTATCAGGCAATGTAGAGTGTTTAAAAGCACCAAAGGATTTAGCATCCGGAAGTTTAATTGGATGCGGCAGGAAAGTCAAACTAACCAGTAATAAGGAAATTGAAAAACCTAGTCATTAAACAGGTTTTCACCGGTAAAACCATCGCCTTCAAGGATTTCTCTAAGTCTTTTTAAGGTTTCAAGCTGTATTTGGCGGACTCGTTCTCTGGTAACACCAATTTCATTGCCTACTTCTTCAAGCGTGGCCGTATCATGTCCATGTAAACCAAAGCGTCGTTCAACCACTTCTTTTTGTTTATCATTGAGCTGTGACAACCATTTATCCAGATTGTTACGCATATTTTCATCTTGCAGCAGCATGGAGGGTTCAGGGTGAACGGTATCAGGAATAGCATCCAGTAATGGCTTATCCGCTTCGCTACCCATTGGAACATCAACTGAAGCGACACGTTCATTCAGCCGCAGCATCTTCTTGACATCTTCAATAGGTCTGTCGAGAAGTCTGGCTATTTCTTCAGGGGAAGGTTCATGATCCAGAGCCTGAGTGAGTTCCCGAGCGGCTCGAAGATAAATATTTATTTCTTTGACAACATGAATAGGGAGTCGGATAGTCCGGGTCTGGTTCATTAAACCACGTTCAATGGTCTGTCTAATCCACCAGGTCGCATAAGTTGAAAATCTGAATCCTCTTTCAGGATCAAATTTCTCAACGGCCCTTATCAGGCCAATATTGCCTTCTTCAATCAGATCAAGCAGCGGTAAACCACGATTTAAATAGCGTCTTGCAATTTTCACCACCAGCCTGAGATTGCATTCAATCATACGTCTACGGCCTTCTTCATTGCCCTGTAAAGCCATGCGTGCATATTTTACTTCTTCTTCTGCAGTCAACAGTGAAGCAAAACCGATTTCATTCAGGTACAGTCTGGTTGCATCCATATCCCCTTTGGAGAATTTTCTATCTCGCGCCAGGGCGACATCCGCTTTGGACGAACTGGAGTTATTTACAGGGGTACTGGTATTTGACGAATTTTTTAGTTTGCGGTTGTTTATCGATTGTTTAGTGTGAATTAAAAGATCTTTATCATCCATCAATATTTCAGTCTCACCGTTAAAATTATCCATCACCAGTATCTCTGGTTCGCAATCGTTCGTCATCGTATCACAAGGTAATGTCATAAAAGCATCCAGACTTTGGTTTTTGGATTCCATTAAGTGCACCTTTTAAATGAAATGGATTACTGAGGTAAGTAAAATAAAAACATCGATTTCCATCCTACTTAAAAAAATCACAAAAGCTCAACTGCTTGTCAGGGTAAATAACTCAATGGATTCACAGGCTGGCCGTTTTTACGGATTTCAAAATGTAACTTGTTTCGATCCGTACCTGTATTCCCCAGTCTGGCTATTGTCTGCCCTTTTTTAACGATTTGTCCCTCATTTATCAGCAAACTCTGATTATGAGCATAGGCACTGAGAAACGTTTCGTTATGTTTTATAATCAGTAACAGGCCATAACCTCTCAATCCCTGGCCACTATATACCACTTTACCACTCTCAGCGGCCTTGATAGGTGTCCCTTCTCTGGCCACTATATCTATGCCTTTTTTACCTTTTGCTGGAGCAAAGCTTTGCAGTAATTTTCCTTTTACCGGCCAGGACCAGCTGAGTGATTTATTGAAATCAGCGCTCTTTCGGCTACTGGTATTACTCGTTTTTTTCTTATCATTAGATGTTGTTTTACTAACAGTAGTTACTTTGTAAGTCTTCTGGCTCTGATGTTTATTATTATGTTGAGGCTTTTTCTTACTATTGCCGGAATGAGATTGCGAACTTTTTGTTGTACTTACTGTTTTAGAGTGAGTATTTTTTGTCCTGGTTACGGATTTTCTGCCGGGTGCTGTATTTTTTTTCAGCTTACTCTGCCTGGCATGAATATCTGCTGTCCCGGATGTGTAAGCAGAGCTTTTTCCTACTTTTAAATGTAATTTCTTGCCTGCATGGATGGTATAGGGTGAGCGGATATTATTCCATCTCGCCAGTGACTTATAATCAAGCCCGTAATTCCATGCAATAGAATAAAGTGTATCTCCTGCTCTGACCTTGTAGTAATCCGGTATTCTGTTATATTTTGTATAGTAATCCCTGGAATCATAAGGTTTGATAGTGCGTTGTTCAACGGGAGCGTAGGTTGTTGTACAGGCAGATAACATAGGTATCAGACAGGTACATAAAAATATCCGCAGAACTCGCTTACCTGTTCGCAAAATCAGACTTGACTGGGTATCTTCAGTCATAGCTCCGCTATTTAAACCAGAAAACTTTCCTGAATCACGCCCTGTCAAAACGGATGCCCATCAAATTTATCCGGACATAGAACTTCCTGTTCCCGCTGTTTGACGAATAACATTCGCTTTCCATGATACGCTTATAATTTATAAATAATATAAGCAATTACCCCTAAAATTACTATAAACCAGCCTAAAAAGTCAATATATTGTTTTAATTTAAGTTCCATTTCTTTCCCTCCCCATTTCATTAATGAGGCCACCAGAAAAAAACGTGCCCCTCGACCTATAAAGGAAGCAAGAACAAAAGGAATAAAACTCATACCCAGAGTGCCTGCGCCTATAGTAAACACTTTATAGGGAATAGGCGAGAAACCGGCAATAAATATCGCCCAGAAGCCCCAGTCACTAAACCAGTTCTGAGTTTTTTGATAATAAACAAACCATCTGCCGCCTTCTGCAACAAGCGGTTGAATAAGGTCAAAAAACCAGAAACCAATGATATAACCTAAAATTCCGCCAAGCACTGAAGCCAGCGTAGTTATCAGAGCATAAAATAACGCCTTATCAGTTCTTGCGAGCGACATAGGCGCCAGCATAATGTCAGGCGGCACAGGAAAGAAAGATGACTCTGCAAAACTTAACCCGACCAGATAGCGTTCGGCATGAGGATGTTTTGACCAAATCATGACACGTTCATATAACTTTGAAAAAATTCTCATACTCTATAAATTTTCCTTAAAATAAAGAAAAAAGTCACATTCTACCCTCGAGAAGCGGCACAAAACTTACTTTTTCCAGCGCTTTTTTGGTAATTTCATTGCCAGTACGTTGTAATAACAATAATTCCTGATTTCCACTTGTACCTACAGGTATAATCAGTCTGCCGCCGTCAATCAATTGTTCCAGCAGGGAAACAGGAAGTTTTTCTGGTGCGGCCGTTACGATAATAGCATCAAAAGGGGCCTTGACATCCCAGCCCCAGCTTCCGTCACTATAATGAGTCAGGACATTATTAAGCTTTAAAGATCTGAACTTGTTTTTAGCAGAATCGAGCAGCGGTTTAATACGCTCAACGGTATAAACGCTTTTTACCAGTCTTGATAAAACCGCCGTCTGATACCCTGAACCTGTACCGATTTCCAGTACCCGATTAACATTATCTGCCTGCAGCAGTAATTCCGTCATTCTGGCGACCATATAAGGCTGTGAAATCGTTTGGCCATGGCCAATGGGCAGGGATATATTTTCATAGGCTCTACTGGACAGAGCCTCATCAACAAACAGATGTCTTGGCAAAGAAGCCATAACATTGAGGACCCGTTCATCGTTAATATCATGTTCACGCAGCAGCCGGATCATTCGATCCCTTGTTCTCTGAGATGTCATTCCTGCGCCAGTGATTGACATACTCATAAAATCATACCTTTATTCAGCCAGTCCTCAACTTCGGGCAGTAAATCATGATGAGTTTGATCTATTTTTATAGGCGTAATGGACACCCGGTTATGATTGACTGCGTAGAAATCTGTGCCCGGACCAGCATCTGCTTCTTCACCAACGGGGCCAAGCCAATAGACCGTCCGCCGCATACGAGGATCGGTCATTTTAATCGCCGGCTCTGCTTTGTGCCGTTTTCCAAGACGGGTAACCTGACAGGACTGGATGTCTTTATAAGCAACATCAGGGATATTAATATTTAATATCGTATCCGACGGCAGGGATGCTTTTGTCAGCTGCAGGACAATGTTCACTATAATACGAGCGGCAGTGGCAAAGTGTTCCCCGGTAAAACTGGCCAAAGACACCGCAATAGCCGGCAAACCGAGAAAACGACCTTCCATTGCTGCGGCTATTGTGCCCGAATAGAGAATATCGTCACCCAGATTAGGCCCCCTGTTGATACCCGAAACAACTATATCGGGGGGATCTTCTTTGAGCAATGCGGTGACAGCTATATGTACGCAATCAGTGGGTGTACCGTTTATAGAAATAAACCCGTTTTCTCTGGTTTCCGGCAATAAAGGTCTGTCAAGGGTCAATGAATTACTTGCACCACTTCTGTCACGATCAGGTGCAACAACCGTGATGCGGGCGATTTTAGCTAAATGTTCAGCCAGACTCGTTAACCCTTCTGCCAGATAGCCATCATCATTGCTAATAAGAATATGCATTGTTTAATAGTTGTATTTTTATTCTGTTCTGATGAGAGTCCATCCAGTTACAATGGCCATTAATGCGGCACAGTGACTGATTTACTAACTCGGGCAGATTATCTTCATTATTATTACGGTTAATCATTTTATCCTTTAGGAACAGGATGAGTTTTGTATCAACACATGAGATAATACTTAAAAAAAAATACCTTTCATATAGTTATCTCTGTTTTTTTCTCAAAATTTCCATTTTATTATTCGGCTGAAGGAGATATCTATTGAACGTGTCTAGATTAATGGTGTTGAAATCCTAGCAGTAGACAGAAACTGACCAGATGAGTAAGAAAGATAACAATAAAATTACAGATGCAGAACGCAAGCTGTTTCAGGCCCATATGAAGGATGTCAAACCTTTGCAAACAGATAAAATAGAAGTATTCAGAGATCTGAAAAATACCCGTCCGTTTTATGATAAATCCAGCGATGAACAACAGGATCTGCCTGATCCATTGTCAGATGAGTGGGAATCCAGCCTGGTCAAAGGCGAGGAGTTTATATTTTATTCACAACCCGGACTGCAATACAAAACTCAAAAACAACTGCGTCAGGGTAAAATTCCTGTGGATGATCATCTTGATCTGCATGGTTTGAGGATAGAAGAATCCAGAGAGGATTTGCTGCAGTTTATCAGTTTTGCGCAAAAAAATCATAGTCGCTGTATCCTGCTCGTTCACGGCAAAGGCTACCGGGCTGAAAATGGCATACCGATATTAAAAAACAAAGTAAACAACTGGCTCAGACAACACCCCGATGTCATCGCCTTTTCATCTGCTCAGCCCAGAGATGGCGGTACAGGAGCAGTCTATATACTCATCAAGACACTCTAAATTCTATAGTTTTAAACAATTACCAGCATCCCTGCACAGGTTGGTTCTTAAGCAAAAAGGTGCATAAAGAATCAGGGATTTGTTCAAATTCACAGTTTACATCGATGATTTTTTGTAGAATAACTCAATAACAGGAGAGTTATAACATGATGAATGGACACATTGAAAAGTTAATCGCAACCAACTATACCCTTTTTGCCCTGGAAACGAATTCTCCGGAAAAAATCATCAATTCCTTCAGATATTTTGGCAGAACCGGACGTGCCACGTATGTTTGGGAAGACCAGCAGGGACTATCCAGGCTGGAAGCCGCACATATTACTTTGCCAAATACTGAAACTCCACTGCAGGTATTAACTTATATTGAAAACAGTCACCACTTCGGAATTTACCTGATAAAAGGATTTAACAAATTCATACAAAATCAGGAACTGCTATTAAAACTTAAGCAGTTATCCGAGAAAATGCCAGAACCAGGCATGGATAAAATTCAAAAATCAGTTATTTTTCTGGATAAAAAATTTAAACTGCCTGAAAAACTGTTAAATCAATTTTTATTGATGCAAGAGCCCTCAGCGGCATGAATAAAAGAGCCTTCAGCGGCTTGAATAAAGAGCCTTCAGCGGCTTGAATAAAGAGCCTTCAGCGGCTTGAATAAAGAGCCCTCAGCGGCATGAATAAAAGAGCCTTCAGCGGCTTGAATAAAGAGCCTTCAGCGGCTTGAACAAGAGCCTTCAGCGGCTTGAATAAAGAGCCTTCAGCGGCTTGAACAAGAGCCCTCAGCGGCTTGAACAAGAGCCCTCAGCGGCTTGAACAAGAGCCCTCAGCGGCTTGAACAAGAGCCCTCAGCGGCTTGAACAAGAGCCCTCAGCGGCTTGAACAAGAGCCCTCAGCGGCATGAACAAGAGCCCTCAGCGGCATGAACAATAGCCCTCAGCGGCTTGAACAAGAGCCTTCAGCGGCATGAATAAAAGAGCCCTCAGCGGCATGAACAAGAGCCTTCAGCGGCTAGAATGCTTTCAGCTGTCCGCTAAAAACCCTTTAATTTGAATCATTCAAATTTTCCAGATAACGAACTGAATAACGGCTTAAGTTTTTTTGCCTGAATATTTTGATTTGTTATTTTTCGTTTTACGCCTGTTATCGGGCATTACCAGACGTTTTTGTCCCCGGCCTTTTCTATCTCTGGAATGTGATGCGGTATTGCGTACATCAGCCTGGGGTCTGGCAAGCTTCAAATCCACACTCGCATAGAGCTTTTTTAACGAAGCTTCATCAAGCTCTTCCCAGCGGCCTGGCCTTTGGCGACGCGGCAGTTCGATATCTCCATAACGGACCCGTGAAAGCCGACTAACTGTGATCCCAAGCGCTTCCCATAAACGGCGTACTTCTCTATTTCGTCCTTCTTTCAGGACCACATGATACCAGTGATTGGCTCCCTGACCACCGACATACCAGAGCTTATCAAAACTGGCCATGCCGTCATCCAGCTGAACGCCGATTTTTAACTGTTCAACATCTCCATCAGTAACCTCACCAAGTACCCTGACAGCATATTCTCGTTCTATTTCACTGGAAGGGTGCATTAATAGATTAGCCAACTCACCATCATTAGTGATCAATAATAGCCCCGAGGTATTGATATCCAGTCGACCTACCGATATCCAGCGTCCAATTTTTAAACTGGGTAAATCATCAAAAATGGTGTTGGGATGCTCAGGATCATGCCGGCTGCAAATTTCCCCGGGCGGTTTATTATATAACAGCACCCTTGGTCTGGGCTTTTCCCAGGCAATAAATAGTTCCTTATCATCCAGAAAAATTCGATTTTCGGGGCTGACTCTATCGCCCAGCTGAGCAATATTGGTATCTATTTTAAAACGTCCCTGAACGATCATTCTCTCAGCTTCTCTACGTGACGCATGCCCCGAGCGTGCAACCACTTTCTGTAGTTTCTCAGTGCCAGATTTCACCAAAGGTGCAGTTTTTTCCCTTGATCCTGCATTCGTTTTTGTTGACGGCTTTGGTTCTGATGATTTTTTTCTGTAATAATTTGTCATAACTTTTCAGGACTGAAAACATCTCCGATCAAGCATTTGATGAGGAAATATTTAATGATTTTCTTCTGCAGGATCTGTTGATTTATCAACATTCAAAGATATTGTTTCTGAATGAGAATCAGCAATGCTAATTTCGGTTTGTTGCTCTTGTGCAGGCAATTCAGCATCTGTTTGGTCACTGATATTCTGTTTATTTTCGTTTTCGTTTTCTATGATATCATATTTGCCAAAATCAAGTTCTTTGTTGATCATGTCAAAATCACGTATTTCAGTTAAAGAAGGTAATTCATCCAGACGTTTCAATCCAAAATAATCAAGAAACACTCGGGTTGTTGCATAAATACCCGGTTTCCCCGGTACATCTCTGTGTCCCACAACTCGGACCCATTCCCTTTCAACCAGAGTGCGCATAATATTGCTGCTGACACTCACCCCCCTGATCTCTTCAATTTCACCGCGTGTGACAGGTTGACGATATGCTATCAGAGCCAGAGTTTCAAGCAATGCGCGAGAATATTTCTGCGGTTTTTCCTCCCACAGCCTGGACACCCACGGAGCCGCTTTCTGGACGACCTGAAAACGAAACCCGCTGTTCACCTCAACCAGTTCGACCCCGCGTGACTGATATTCATTGGTGAGAGATTCAAGGGCTGAATGTACCTTTGCACGAATATCGGCAATACTGTCAGCAAACAATGCTAATATCCTGTCAAGGGAAACAGGTTTGCTGGAAGCAAAAATTGTTGCTTCAATGATAGTTTTGATGTCTTCAGCAGAAAGCTCTCCCTGAACAACCGGAAGTTCGGCTATATCGATTGGCTGCTGTGCAGCATCATGTTCAGTTCCCATACCATCAATCATCTCATTTTCATTCATTTTTTATGTTCCAGTTATTCCTCAACGGAAATTGGCCTGACATGAATGGCGCCGTAAGTTTCGTTTTGAACTATCTCCAACAGACGCTGCTTACTTAACTCCAGTATAGCCAGAAAAGTGACGACGACGCCGCTTCGGCCTTCTTCAAAAGTAAACAGCGTAGTAAAGCGAGTAAAGCCTTCGCTGTTAATTCTATCCAGGACGATAGCCATCCTCTCCCTGACTGACAGGGTTTCCCGTTCAATATTATGATGGGTAAACATTTCAGCGCGTTGCATGACATCTCTTAAGGCGCTGATTAAGTCCTGCATGCTGACATCAGGCGGTTGTATATCTGAACTATAATTTAACTCAGTCGATACCGCAAAAACGTCGCGATCCATTCTGGGCAGTTCATCAATATCCTGCGCTGCTTTTTTATAACGCTCATATTCCTGTAGTCGGCGAATAAGCTCAGCCCTTGGATCATCTTCCTCGTCATCAATAATTTCAGGTCTTGGCAACAGCATTCTGGATTTAATTTCTGCCAGCATGGCAGCCATCACCAGATATTCTGCAGCCAGCTCAAATTGAAAATCCTGCATTAATTCGACATATTTAATGTACTGGTCGGTAATATCGGCAATAGGGATATCCAGTATTTCGAGGTTCTGCCGTTTGATTAGATAAAGCAATAAATCCAGAGGCCCCTCAAAGGCCTCAAGGAAAACTTCCAGAGCCTCTGGAGGTATGTACAGATCCTTTGGAATTTCAGTAACCGGAGATCCCATTACTATGGCAAATGGCATTTCTTCCTGCTGCGGCTTCACATCGTGATGATCACCGCTGGAAAGAGCATCATTAAGCTGTTCACAAGTTACATGCTCTGATGCATTAAGCGTTTGCTGAGCAGTAGTTTCTGTAGCCGGAATTTCACTCGTAAAGCTATGTTCTGTTAACGCTGGGGCTGCTTTATTTGCGGGAGTAAGCGGATTATCTTTAACTGTTTTATCAACAGCAGAAGGTTCCTGTTCGCGGTTTGGATCTGTTTCGTTTGATGAATTTCCAACCATGACGGCCTACCGCTTGCGGTATTGAATTCCAATCGCCTGACGCACCTCATCCAGCGTGTCCTTAGCAAGGTCAGAAGCCTGTTCACGCCCTTCAGAAACTATATTACGTACCAGTTTAATATCCTCACTGTATTCTCTGGCTCTCTCCTGAATAGGTTTCAATTCAGCCTGAACGGCCTCTATCAGTGGGCGTTTGCATTCAAGACAGCCTATTCCAGCGGTTTTACAACCTTCCTGAATCCAGGTTTTAAGATCCTCGCTAGAGTAGATTTCATGTAATTGCCAAACAGGGCATTTATTCGGATCACCCGGATCGCTCAGGCGCACTCTGGATGGATCGGTTGGCATTTTGCTTAATTTATCGTCAATGAGCTGCATGTCGTCACGTAAAGTGATGGTATTATTATAAGATTTGGACATTTTCTGCCCGTCTAAACCGGGCATTTTGGAAGCAGGTGTCAGTAAAGCCTGAGGCTCAGGTAAAATAATCTTGCCGCCCCCTTCAAGGTAGCCAAATAGTCGCTCCCGATCCCCTATGGATATATTATTCTGGCCTTCAAGCAGCGCTTTGGCCGTTTCCAGAGCTTCATGATCACCCTGCTCCTGAAAACGGGTCCTCAGCTGCCGGTATAATTTGGCCTGTTTTTTACCCATTTTTTTAACCGCTGTCTCTGCTTTTTCTTCGAAACCGATTTCCTTGCCGTAGATATGATTAAATCGGCGAGCCACTTCACGGGTCAATTCAACATGTGCCACCTGATCTTCACCAACCGGTACCAACCCTGCACGGTAAATCAGAATATCTGCACTTTGCAGCAACGGATAGCCCAGAAAGCCGTAGGTTGTCAGATCTTTTTCTTTCAGCCTGAGCTGCTGGTCCTTGAAAGACGGGACTCGTTCCAGCCATCCCAATGGAGTTATCATGGATAATAACAGGTGCAGTTCTGCATGCTCGGGAACCTGAGACTGAATAAAAATCTTAGCGGAACCTGGATTTACCCCTGCGGCCAGCCAGTCAATGATCATTTCCCAGGTATTTGCTTCAATATTTTCCGGCTCAGCATAATGAGTGGTTAAAGCATGCCAGTCGGCCGCAAAAAAAAGGCATTCATATTCATGCTGTAATTTTATCCAGTTTTGTAAAACACCATGATAATGTCCCAGATGCAGCCTTCCTGTCGGCCGCATTCCCGATAATACACGCTGCTCGTGAATTGGTGCTAGCAAAATAAACTCCTGTTATTGCAAATAATAATCAAATAATTAATTACTGGACTGCGGAAAGCAGTTTCACAAAGGTTACCAGTTCGATCCCTGAAATATTCGCCATGGTATACAGGACTGTATTAATAAACGGGCCTAAAATAACCCCTAACAGGCCTGTTGCAAGCAGGGCTACAATAATAAAAAAACCATAAGGCTCAAATTTGTTATACATCAGGGATGCCCTGGCGGGCAAAAATCCGGATAAAATTCGACTGCCATCAAGCGGTGGAACCGGCAGCAAATTTAACACACACAAAACGGTATTGATAATGATCCCTGCCACCGAAGCATAAATCACAAACAGACTGATCGAAGAGCTGCCATCATAGGCCATAGCACCCAGCCGCAGGGTCACAGCCCAGAATATAGCCATAATCAAATTACTGGCAGGCCCGGCCATGGCCACCCACATCATATCTTTTCGGGGATTTTTAAAATTCCTTGCGTCCACCGGTACCGGTTTGGCCCAGCCAAAGGCAATACCCGTCAGGGCAACCATAACCGCAGGGACTACAATCGTGCCTATAGGGTCAATATGTTTGAACGGATTGAAAGATAGTCTGCCCATCAATTTAGCCGTTGCATCCCCCTTCTTATTCGCCATCCAGGCATGTGCAGCCTCGTGCAGAGAGATGGCAAACAAAACGGGGATCACCCACACAGATATTTTTTGAATTATACTGGCATCCATATATTATTGTATCATAAAGTCTTTAGTTAAATTTACAGCAGCAACTTGTGATGCTAATTGCTATGCAAAAGCCGAACTATCTCCCAGTCCTTTTCTTACTACAACCGGTACATCATCTTCAAAATCTATCACTGTAGTAGCTTCCAGACCGCAGAAACCTCCATCAATGATCAGGTCGACCTGATGTTCTAACATCTGCCTGATTTCATAGGGATCGGTCAACGGAACTTCATCATCGGGTAAAATCAAAGTAGAGCTTAATAAAGGTTCATTAAGAGCTTCAAGTAATGCCTGGTCAATCTGGTTATCGGGAATACGTATACCAATTGTTTTGCGTTTGCCATGCATCAGGCGCTTGGGTACTTCACGTGTTGCTTTGAGAATAAAGGTATAAGCTCCTGGAGTATGTGCCTTGAGCAGGCGATAGTGACTATTGTCTATTTGAGCAAAAGTCGCAATTTCAGATAAATCCCGGCATACCAGGGTAAAATTATGAGTTTTATCCAGTTTCCTGATTGACCTTATTTTATCCATCGAAGTTTTGTCACCGATACGGCAACCAATGGCGTAGGCTGAATCAGTAGGATAAATAATGACTCCACCGTTGCGGATGATCTCCACCGCTTGATGAATTAATCTCTGTTGCGGGTTATCCGGGTGTATCTGAAAAAATTGACTCATAAAATCCTACAAAAAAAGTTCCCAGACAGGCCTGCAACCTGAAGGCAAAGGCGGTAATTGTCCTAGTTTGATCCAGCAAAATTCAGGATTATGAAAATCAGAACCCGCTGAGGCATAGAGGTCAAAATCTCTGGCGTGATTAGCCATGGTGTTTACCTCGTTTACATCGTGACTGCCGGAAAGCACTTCTATAGCCTGTCCACCCATGGAAACAAAATCTTTGATCAGCTGTCGCAGTTTGCCACGGGTTAACTTGTATCTGGCTGGGTGAGCAATTACGGCAACACCTCCTGAACCAGTAATCCAGTTGACAGCCTCTTCCATAGAGGCCCAGTCACCATTAACATGCCCTGGCCGATTTCTGACCAGGTAATGTTTAAAGATACTGCGGACATTCTTGCCATATCCTGCCTCCACCAAAAAATGTGCAAAATGCGTTCTGCCCAGCATTTTACCCCCAGAGAACTTCAAAGCCCCCTCATAAGCCCCTTCAATTCCGGCTTTTGTCAGCCGATCAGCAATTTCTCTGGCTCGCCAGGCACGAAACTGCTGTAATTTTTCAATACCTGCTGTTAATGGTTCATAATCCGGATCAATATTCAGACCGACGATATGAATCGTTTGTTTATTCCAGGTCACTGACAGTTCTATACCATTGATCAAACGGATCCCCTGAAGTTCTGCCATTTTATGAGCTTGTGCCAAACCATCAGTACCGTCATGATCAGTCAAAGCCATGACCTGTATGCCTGCCTCAGCAGCATGCTTAACCAGTTCATCCGGAGACAAACTGCCGTCAGATGCTGTAGAATGAGTATGAAAGTCAATTTGCATTAATTTCTATATAACCCGAGAGTTGTAAAAAACGCATGAATTTTACGTTAATTTCCATTTTGGTGAATTATAAACGATTTGGACTGTCAAAGATTGTTCAATTACCAATATAATGTAAAATAATTTGCTATTATTTATGTTTTATCAGGCCATTTAGAAAACCAGACCATGTTAAAATTCTTTTATGATTTTCTGCCGGTTATTATCTTTTATATCGTCTATAAATTAACCGCTAATATCTACCATGCCACGCTGGCCATCATTATTGCCACTGGCATCCAGGTGGCTGTGCAATGGGCAAAACACAAAAAACTCGAAAATACCCATAAAATCAACCTGGGGCTCATACTGGTACTGGGTGGTATGACACTGTTTTTTCAGGATGATACGTTTATCAAATGGAAACCAACTATTATCAACTGGTTATTTGCTCTGGTATTGATTGGCAGCCAGTTTATCGGCGAAAAAAATATCATTCAGCGCATGCTGGGTAAAAGCATCAGTTTGCCCCAACCCGTATGGATTCGCCTCAACCTCATGTGGGCCAGTTTTTTTCTTTTCAGCGGCTTGCTTAAT
The DNA here is from genome assembly GCA_963836005.1 of uncultured Gammaproteobacteria bacterium. Taxonomy (GTDB): domain Bacteria; phylum Pseudomonadota; class Gammaproteobacteria; order GRL18; family GRL18; genus CAWIHS01. The sequence continues at coordinate 846,112 of CAWIHS010000001.1, forward strand.
ATCTATGTTGCCTTCTTTTATGGTTTGAATCTGACTTTAGAAGAAAGAACCGATATTTGGGTCAATTTCAAACTCTATGGATTACTGGGCTTAACCATTTTGTTTATTATTCTTCAAACACTCTATCTGCAGCGTCATATCATTAATGACGAGGAATCATCCTGATGTTGTACGCAATAATTGCCAATGATGTAAACAACTCTTTGCCCGGAAGAAAAATTGCCCGACCTGCTCACCTTGAACGCCTCGAAAAATTGAAGCAGCAGGGACGGTTGGTGCTTGCAGGTCCACATCCGGCCATTGATAGTGATGATCCCGGAAATGCAGGATTTACCGGCAGCCTGGTTGTAGCTGAATTCGATTCGTTTGAAGCAGCCGCTGAGTGGGCCAATGATGACCCCTATGTTTCTGCCGGTGTTTTCGCCAGTGTAATGGTTAAACCATTTAAAAAAGTTTTACCCTGAACACTTATCCAGCTAAACGTTTACTGCTCCACAGTAAACTTTTATTCATAAACAGCTAACAACTATTAGCTAACTTTTACCTACTCTGCAACAAGGAATTAAAAACTAATGTTATTCAGAAAAAAAATCTCATTGTCCGTTGTGTTTTCTGGCCTGTTACTTAGCAGCCCGATTCTTTTAGCCTTAGACAAAAATGTCATAGCCACTGTCAACGGGCAAACAATCACTACGGAACAACTGAATCTGGCTGCAAGCCAAAGCAAGATTAACCCCGAAGCTCTCACTCCTGAACAAAATAAGTTACTGCTGGATGCACTTATTAATCGCCAGCTGGTGATGCAGCAAGCCGTAAAAGACGGTTTTGACAAGAAACCTGAAACCGTATCGCGCGTTAGCGCTCTCACTGAAAGCTATATAGCTGCAAGTTATCTTGCTGAAAAGGCAAAAGAAATAAAATTTGACGAAAAAGAGCTGCAGGACTATTACGAAAAAAATGTTGTCAGCAATGCGCCAAAGGAATACAAAGCTCGCCATATACTGGTGAACAATGAAGCAGAGGCCCAGGCTTTAATAAAAGAGATTGAAGGCGGGGCTGATTTTTCCACGCTGGCTAAAGAAAAGTCCATCGATACCGCTTCTGGAGCCAAGGGTGGAGATCTGGGATGGTTTTCCAGTAATGATATGGTGGCCGTCTTCTCTGAGGCAGTAGCCGGGCTGAAAAAAGGAGAACTGTCCAAATCACCCGTTAAATCTCAATTTGGCTGGCATGTCATTATCCTGGATGATGAACGTACTGCAAAACCAGCAGATTATGCTCAGGTTAAAGACAGTATAGAAAAAGTCATTCTTAAAGAAAAATTAAATGCGTATATTATTGATCTGAATAGCAAGGCTGATATCAAACGAAATTAACTTTAACTTTGCTTTAATAGCGATATACCTGAAAAAAACCCGCTGAATAAAATATTCAGCGGGTTTTTAAGGTATACCCGTAGATTAATTATATTTAATCTGATTAGTTTCCATCCATAAATAGCCATCCTGGCTATATTATGGAAGGCGAAAGAAAAAGTGTGATTTTTCTTTCCCTGCATATTCAACCTAAAAAAATCAGTTAAACCTACTGCGAGCGTCTAATACACTGAATCTTCAAGACTTTCCAGAACATTTTGAACTCACCCGTAGGGTGGCTACGAATAAGTCCAAAATAACCTGTAAATTATTGAATCTTCAGCACCTTAATCGCTCTCGCTACGATTGAACTGATTATTTTAGGTTCAATGATTTATTATCACTAAAATGGCAGCACATCCGAGTACCGCATGCCACAAGCGTCCATCTAAAAACGGATGGACACTAATTACTGTACATTTTGTGATGGCTGCATCATTGAGTTTATACGGCCCTGCATAATACTGCTGCTATAAATGTGACTGATATCAATATCATAATCTGCAGCTCTTACTGTTCTTTTTATGGTGTAAACTTGCCCCTGGCTGTCCTTTTCTCTTTTTGTCAGATCAATGAGTTTTTCTTCCACAGGCAGGTGATTTTTATCACGTAAAAGCATCACCCTGGGGCGCAATCTCTCCTGCTGATTAATTTCAATCACTATCGCAAGCTCGCCATTAGTCATTTCTACGATGTTGCCCGGTGGATAGACACTGAGACATTCTATAAATTTCACTACGAGCCCGTAATCTACCTGAGTTCCGCTGACTTTATTTAAAATATTAATGGCTTCCAGATGACTGCGCCCTTTTTGATAAACCCGGTCACTGGTAATAGCATCATACATGTCCACAATACTGACGATACGAGTTGCCTGGGTTAATTTTTCCTGCGTCAGGCCGCGCGGATAGCCTTTTCCATCCATGCGTTCATGATGGCTGTAGGCCACATTCAATACAGCAAGAGGAACACGCCCTCTGGATTTCTTCAAAATCTGCAAACCCAAAGTGGTATGATGCTGCATGATAAGAATTTCCTTGCCGACCAGTTGCCCCGGCTTATTCAGAATTCTTAGCGGAATTTGCATTTTTCCCATGTCATGCAGCATACCGCATAAACCGAGTTCCCTGAGTTCATCTTCAGACATGCTCAGATGACGCCCTAATGCAATCGACAGCAGACAAACATTCATGCTGTGTTGAGCTGTGTATTCATCTTTTTTCTTCAGTTGTGTCAGCCACATCAGAGCATCAGGGGTATTAATGATACTTTTGACACACTCATCCACCGCTTTCTTTGCTGCCTCAATATCAATCTGCTTTTCAATACCGACCCCGGTTAAAAAACTTTTTACGATACGTGCAGTTCTGTTATACACCTCGTTAGCTTTATCAAATTCCTGAGCAAAAGTTTTTTTATAGGGGGGAGGAGGCTCATCGTGCAGGATAGATTTTTTATATTTTGTATCCAGAGCCAGAATGGGATCGTCACAGGCTATTGCCTTGGTGGTGTCTATATACACGTAATCACAGAAATCCCGTACTTGTGAAACGTGTTTTTCATTTACCAGAAAAAAACCCTGGTACAAAAAAGGGGATTGCAGCCACGGCCGATCCAGCTCGGTAACATACATACCCATCTTGAGATCAGCAACATTTACTCTCTTTTTTGTGAATTGATTATAAACAGCTTCTTTTTTCATGTTATAGATTGTTAAAATCCCTGTAAATTAACTAAGTAACCACACCATAAACATATAGTTATTAAAGCGTTTATAACTATATCCAGTCACAATAGAATTATTAACTTCGTCCTTCGCTGTTAAATACATGTTTGAGCTTAATATAACAAGTTACCCTCAGATAATAAATACCGTCTATCCATTTTTGCGGCCAGGTTCACATCATGTGTTACCAAAACGAGACTTGTGTCTAAATCTTCGTTTAATGTCATCAATAAATCATAGACTTGAGTTGCTGTCTTATTGTCCAGATTTCCGGTGGGTTCGTCCGCCAGCAAGCATGCAGGCTCTGTGACCAATGCCCGGGCAATCGCAGCACGTTGTCTTTCTCCGCCCGACATTTCACCGGGTTTATGTGTCAAGCGTTCTGTTAATCCAACCTGCTCGAGCATCCAGGATGCACGTTCTGCGGCAGTTTGCGAGCTTTCGCCCCGGATCAGCAGAGGCATCGCTACATTTTCCAGCGCAGTAAATTCAGCCAGCAAATGATGAAACTGATATACAAACCCCAGGGTTTGATTTCTTAATATGCCCATACGTTTAGCATTGAGCTTAGAAATATCTTCACCGGTGATGAAAATTTTTCCTGATTTTATCTTATCCAGCCCGCCCAGCATATACAACAAGGTGCTCTTACCCGAACCGGATGCCCCGACAATGGCAATTCTTTCACCTTTGCGAACTTGCATATTAATATCATGAAAGACTTCAACCCTCTGCTCTGCCTCATTAAAATAATGTGTGAGGTTCTGGCATTCAAGAATAATTTCTTTATTCCCGGCAGCTTCTGTCTGCCTGGAAACATTATTCATAACGCAATGCCTCTGCAGGCTGTACACGTGACGCACGCCAGGCTGGGTATATAGTCGCCAGCACGGTAAGTGTAAATGCAATCACAGCAGTTTTTATCACATCAGGCCATTTCATCTGTGAAGGAAGATCACTGATGAGGTAAATATCCGGAGCCAGAAATTTAATCCCGAGCACATGTTCAAGTGCGGGGACAATGGTTTCGATATTTTGCGCAGTGAGCACACCGGCGAAAGTCCCCAGCAAGGTTCCAACCATACCTATGACCATACCTTGTGAGATAAAAATCCGCATAATCATAGCAGGACTGGCACCCAGTGTTCTTAAAATAGCAATATCCGCCTGCTTATCATTCACCACGATAACCAGCGTCGATACGATATTAAAAGCTGCTACTGCAATTATAAGGGATAGAATAATAAACATCATGGTTTTTTCAATTTTAATCGCGCGAAACAGATTGGCATGCTGTTGAGTCCAGTCTATTACTCGATGATACCCAGAAATTTTTGCTTCGATTTCACGGCTTATTTGCGGCGCATTATATAAATCATCCAGTTTGAGTCGCACACCGGTGACTTCACCCTTCATTTTGAACAGTTTCTGTGCATCCCTGATATGAATTAAAGCCATCGATGAATCATATTGATTATGCCCAACTTCAAAGATGCCCACGACCGTGAAACGCTTCATCCGCGGCATGATACCAGCCGGAGTAATATTGGTTGACGGCGTAACCAGGGTAATTTTAGATCCGATAGAAGCCCCGATTGAACGAGCCAGATATTTACCCAGGATGATAGCGTAAGCTGTTTCATTCAAAGCCTCGTAACTGCCGTCAATAATTTTAGTCGCTACTTCTGAAACTGATTTTTCCTCCTCAGGATCAATCGCTCGGATCTGCACACCCTGTACATTCGACGCATTACTCAACATGCCTTCCTTTAGGATGTAGGGGGCAGAGCCCACTACATGAGGCTGTTGTTCTATAAACCGGTCGATGCTTTGCCAGTCAGAGAGCCTGCCACCCGCAGCGCTGATAGTCGCATGCGATGCCATACCCAGTATCCGTTCGCGAATTTCTGCCTGAAAACCGTTCATAACAGAAAGTACCGTAATCAGGGCCCAGACACCTATAGCTATCCCAAGAAAGGAACTCAGGGTAATAAAGGAAACAAAATGGTTCCTGCGCTTGGCTTTGGTATAACGAAAACCGACAAATACTGAGAGTGGTTTAAACATGCTTCAACCCGCTGGTTAGCCTGAACCTGAATAAATCAGTTAGACCTGTTGTGAGCGACTGAACTGAGTCATTCAGGTTATATAATAACATCCAATTTTCTGTTCAAGGTAATTTCCTGCGTAGAAACATGGGCTCCGTAAGCAAGCACCTCAACTCCGTTGCGGGCAACCTGGTTTAATATTTTTGCATAAACCGGATCAATTTCATGTGCTGCTCTGACCCGATCAATATCATTACGTTGCACACAAAACAGGATTATGCCTCGATGATTCAGTTGTTTTGCAGATAGAACAATCCGTTCCAGTTCTCGCAGATGCTTACTCCCTCTTTGCGTTACCGCATCGGGAAAAGCAGCGGTCACAGGTTCAAACGATGCAGTTACATTTTTGACTTCAATATAACATTTTTGTCCCTTTTCAAGAGTGAGCAGTATATCAACACGGCTATTTTCCTGGCCGTAAGGAACTTCTGTTTGTATTTCCGACACTGAACTTACTTCACCAATTACACCCGAATTTATTGCCTCATACACCAGTTTATTAGCCCTGCTGGTATTGATCCCCGCCAGCGACCCGGATTCTGTACTTGAGAGCTCCCAGCTATAGGGATACTTCCTGGCAGAATTATGGCTATTGCTGATCCAGATCTTACTGCCGGGAATTGCACATCCGGTCATTGCACCGGTATTGGCAGTGTGAATGGTTATCTGCTCTCCTGAGTCCAGCTCGACATCAGCCAGAAAACGTTTATATCGTTTAAGCAATGTTGCACTGAGCAAAGGTTCAGCAAACTTCATTGAAATAATCAGACATTCTTACAACAGCTTCTTCAAGCTGCTTGATATCTCTGGTATAGGCAAAGCGAAGGTAATGATCAGCCTTGTTGCGGCCAAAATCAATACCTGGGGTCACAGCAACACCTGCAGTTTCCAGCATATCATGGGCTAGCGCCATACTGTTAGCAAGTTGCTTTTTCTGAATACCGGGTTTTGCTAACAGCTTGCTGCAATCACAATAAATATAAAAAGCACCCTGAGGTATTTGCAGTATATCGAACCCCAGCTTTTGCAATTGTGGCAGCAGATAATCACGTCTTTGTTGGAAAATAACTCTGCGTTGTTCCAGTAATTCCAGCGTTTGCGGGAGAAATGCGGCCAAAGCAGCATATTGCGCAGTCGTCGAAGCCGCGAGGAATAGATTCTGCGCAAGATAATCGCACGCTTTCACAAGATTATGCGGAAGCACACACCAGCCAAGACGCCAGCCGGTCATCTGAAAATATTTTGAAAAGCTATTTATGACAACAACGTTTGAATCTACTGCTGAGGAGATGTTTAAAACAGTGCTAGCCTCAATGCCATAAACCAGTCCCTGATAAATTTCATCCACAATCACTAAAGCATTTTTCTGCTGCACCAGATCAATAATTTTTTCCATTTCCTGCCTGGGAATCAGCGTTCCGGCTGGATTAGACGGAGATGCCAGCATTACCACCCGGGTATTAGTCTGCCAGTGCTTATCAATCAGCTCGGCGGTCAACTGATAATTTGTTGATTCATCGACTGCTATAGATTGAACCTGTCCATCAGCAAAACTTACAAAATTACGGTTACAGGGATACCCGGGATCAGCCAGCATTACTGCATCTGTGGTATCTATAAGGGCGCCAATGATCAGCAGCAACGCTCCTGATGCCCCAGGAGTAACAATAACCTGAGAAGCGGACACAGACGCTTTAAAGCGGGTCGCATAATACCGCGCTATCGACTCCCGAAGTTCAGGCAAACCAACGCTGGAAGTATAATGTATTTCCCCCTTGCTGATTGCCTTGATGCCTGCATCAATGATGGGCTGCGGGGTCGTAAAATCAGGCTCACCAACTTCGAGATGAATAATGCTGCGGCCCTGTTGTTCCAGTTGTTTGGCCCTGCCCAGCAAAGCCATGACATGAAAAGGCTCGATGCTTTGCATGCGCTTTGCCAGAGCAACCATTGCTGTTTTCATATAATCTGCGTTTGATGTATTTTACGCGCAGTTTCCAGGCTAAAAAAAGTATCGCTGCACTGGCCTGCTAACAAGGTAAACGGCTGGTTCGGTTCGCCAAAATCGCTTAACACTAATGCAGCACCGGTAAAATCATGCTCACAGGTATAATCATTGACCGTAATGACCGTTTTCAAATTCGCACCATCGGAAGAAAGCAACCCATTGTGTGAATCCTCAAAGGCCAGGCAGTCCTCTGCTTTAAGATCTAGCCTCGCCAGAGCATAATCATAGATATCCGGGGCCGGCTTCTTGGCCGGTACCACATCACCTGCGGCTATGACTTCAAACCAGTCTGGAGATTCAGGACCCAGCGTATAGGTCAACAGTGCGGTGACATTAGCGGGTGTTGTAGTGGTCGCTATGGCCAATCTTACACCGTCATTACGAGCCTGGGAAATTAATCGTTCTACCCCGGTTCTTAAAGGAATAGCGCCATCAGCCATTAATTGCGTATAATACCGGGTTTTCGCAGCATGTAGTTCAGCCACGAAATCATCAAACCCTTCTGGCTTGACAAAGCCACTATTAAAATTATCCAGATAATAGCGAATGCGCTCCTTCCCGCCGGTAACCGAAAGCAGTTTCCCATAAAGTTCCACACTCCAGTTCCAGTCCAGCCCAGCCGCTTCAAAAGCCAAATTGAAAGCAACCAGATGCCCATCCCGCTCAGTATCAGCAAGGGTCCCATCAACATCAAAAATCAAGGCCTGTAATTGCCCCATAAATACTTCACCCAAAATGTAAAAAACAATTGGCTAGTTTACCTTGTCAGCTATTTGTTATTCAACCAAAACGCTATAAAATACTTTTAATTTTGTCATTCAGTTTAATCCTTACGAAAGTGTTCAAGATATTGAGGACGCATGACTTTAAACGCGTTATTTCGGGTTTATTTGCAGCCAACCACGGATGTACCCGGAAAATGCTCTGCAAAATAAACACGAATTAATGCATTGGCTTCTTGCAGTTTGCAGCAGGTTTCACTGTTTTATGCAGTTTTAAGACTATAATCAATACATAGGTAGGTACTTAAGCAAAATCAGGTACGTATAATCGAGTATTTGTTCCAGAAGACGCCGTAAATACTTCCATGTAGGCTTTTTATAGCCGTCCAAAGCTATAAAAACTTGACCTACTAAGGATGTAGGGAATGCAGATCACGCAGGAGCAATTATCTGCCTTCCACAAACACTCAATTATCCTTAAGTACCTACGTATGATAATCAATATATCGCAAAGAAAATCGTCTTTTTATAACAAACACCTTGATATATAATTCTCAGTTTGATATATATTCACATCTTTTAGGGAACAGGCCGGAGTTTAATCGATGCCATCAACAAAAAACTCAACATTGAGTGCTATAGAAACCATCGAACCATATCAATTGATAGATGGTGAAGAGTATATGAACGAGAACCAGCGGGCTCATTTTAAAATAATTTTGCAGGCATGGAAAAAAGAGCTTATGGAGGAAGTGGATAAAACTGTAACGCATATGAAAGATGATGCGACTAATTTCCCTGATCCGAACGATCGTGCATCTCAGGAAGAGGAATTCGCTCTGGAACTTCGCACCCGTGACCGTGAACGTAAATTAATTAAAAAAATTGATGAGTCATTGAAAGATGTTGAATCCGGAGACTACGGTTACTGCGAAACCTGCGGTGTAGAAATTGGCATTCGCCGCCTCGAAGCAAGACCAACTGCGACTCAATGCATCGATTGTAAAGAACTGGATGAAATGAAAGAAAAAACTGTTATTTAGTGCCCATCCATTTTATGCTGGGCAGCAGTTAAGTTAGCTTCCAGGAGTCATTTTCACTGAAGGAATTGGCACCGATTTGATGCCATTAAGGGAGGATATTTTATACTCCTTTATTTTTTCAGTTTTTCCTTACCAGCCTGCACTTACATTGCGCCAGTATGATTTTTTTAATGATCTCTTCCATGGACTGGAAAATATGCAGACCATTAGTTTTAAATTAAACAACTGTCTAACTCGTTAGAAACTCTACTGACTGCAAAAAATTCTAATACAAGAGCCCTTATAGTGTCCCAATCAACTGCCTGGCAGGACAACCCGTTTGTAGAAAAATTCAAAGGCGGATTTACAGGTATTCTCCGCTGGCACCAGCTGGATGAATTATGGACAAATCTTCTTGCCGCCAGTAAAGATGACTGGTATATCTACCCTGTCGGCGAACAGCCCCCGGAAATTCACTGCTCCGCTGAGCAATTAAGCACTTTTATAGCTGCAATAGACAAACTCCTACGCGAGGATCATAAAGAGAACTATTGTGGAATTGTTTATGTAGATGATAAACAAACACCCGCATTTATAAAAATCTATGATCCTCATAACCTGGGACATGTCTGTGGTTCCAACGGCTCTCCCCCGCCGCTGCCTGGCTGGATTCTGAGCAAACTGCGGCCTGTTGATCTTCAGGCGGTCATGCCACCCACTGGCAATCGTAGAAAATGGTGGCAGAAAATTTTCAGTTAAAAAGCAAATGGGGTGAAATGCATAATACAGGAGATACCACTACCTCAAACTGATCCTATGCCTGTCCCTGACATAGTCTATATTTGTGAATAGCGAAAACAATCTGTAGTATGATCGTTGACCATGCCAACAGCCTGCATATAGGCATAACAAATGGTACTGCCGGCAAATTTGAAGCCCCTGGCTTTTAGATCCTTACTCATGGTATCTGACTGCAAAGTAGTTGCGGGGATCTGCGACATTTCCTGCCAGTGATTTATCATCGGACTGCCATCCACAAATTGCCAGATGTAATCACTGAAAGAAGCGTATTGTGCCTGAATCTGTAAAAACTGCCTGGCATTGATTCTGGCGGCATTAACTTTGAGGCGATTTCTGATAATTCCTGGGTTTTGCAACAAACCTGCTATTTTTTCCTCACTGTAACGGGCTATTTTTTTCGCATTAAACTGATCAAAGGCTTGACGATAATTGTCGCGTTTTTTTAGCACCGTGATCCAGCTCAATCCGGCCTGAGCACCTTCAAGAATAAGCATTTCAAATAGATGCTGATCATCATAACAGGGAACGCCCCATTCATGATCATGGTAGTGCTGATATAGCTCATCTTCGCCACACCATTGGCAACGAATTTTCATACTACTGGCTCTATGTAAAAATTTTGGGTAACTACTCAGCAAATCAAGCCGCAGGAAGGCTAACCATCAAAAAGTTACAAACATATAAAATTCAAAGACTTATATTTTTGTAACTTAGAAGAGTAAAATCTTAAATACGCTGAATTACAAAACTATTTTATACAGCTCATAACGTTTATTGCTATATAGTTTTTGCTCTGGTAAAAGGTTTTTCTTTTTCGCCCTGCTAACCAGATCTTCGGGTAATGCAATATAGATATTCTCGTTCAGCAGAGGCTCATGTTTTTCGAACCGCTGTTTAAATTTATCCCAGGACATCAACTGAGCCTTGCCGTGGCTATAAAAGCGAGCTGAGAATGAACGCTCGTCGACAAAAATCAGAGGTTCATCTGCGGTTGCAGCTGATTCATAAAATCCAACCAGATTTTTTTCCGTGCGGATTAAATTGTCATTCTGGAAAGCATAAACAGTAAAGACCGTTAAGCTCAGAGGCACAATAAGCACAATCATATACAATAATCGCGGATATTGCTCACCCAGATTATTTCCTGTCTGGTTAAGATAAAGAGCAGTCAAGATAGCCAGTGGAGGCAAGCCAGGCAGAATATAGGTCCAGAGTATATTTCCGGATAGAGTGAAGAAAATCATCGGAAACAATGTCCATAGAATACACAAGCTGATATCTTCTTTTACTAACATCTGCCAGAGGCTTGTTCGTGAAGTTTGCTTTAACAGTTGTTTGAAAATAAGCAGAATCGCCAGAATTCCCCAGGGAAAAGAAGCCTGGAACCACAGCAGCCAGATTGTTCCCTTAGGTTTATCGTGTGCACTTCCATAGAGATCGCCTTTCCAGTCAGGAATGACGAAACGATAAAAATGCTCCCCCAGAATAAAATATTCCAGGAAACCCGGTGTTTTAAGCTCCGCAGCGATATACCATGGCAGGGTTAACACCAGCATCAATATTATCCCTCCAGTCCAGGGAAATAACTTTAATAAACGCCAGCGTTGGCGAGAAAATAACAGCCACATTCCTAGCGTTCCGCCAATAAGCACCAGAGCTATAGGACCTTTGGATAGCAAACCAATGGCAATGCCGGTAAAAAACAGGTACCCCCAAAAAGAGGCCTGATGTTTAATTACCATAAGGAATGAAATCATGCTCAGGGTGATACCCAAAGTCAAAAACGGATCAGTAATGACGACTCCGGAAAGCACATAAACGAGGGTAATACTGGAGTAGATCAGACAGGCCCACAAGCCTGTACGTTGATCAGCCACGGAAACCAGAAAATGATAAATCAGCCCCATAGTTAACAGGCTTGCAATCCAGGAGGGAAATCTGGGCGCAAATTCATTCACGCCAAAGAATTTAAATGACAACGCTTGCAACCAGAATGAGAGCGGTGGTTTGCCCCAGAAAGGTATATTATAATCGAAGTATGGTGTGATCCAGTCACCGCTTTCCATCATGATCCGGGCGACTTCCGCATACCGCGCTTCCGTCGTATCAGTCAGAGGAAGTATGAACATCAAAATCAGCCGTGAAATTAGTACCGCAGCCAAGACAAAGAGTAAAGTATTAGGCAGTTTATGCATCATTTATTCTGCCTGAGATGTGTGTGAAGATGTTGCTGAATTTACACTGCCAATCACTTTTTTAACCAGGTAATTAGGCCTTTGTTTAGACTCTATATAGGTTTTACCAACATACTCACCCAAAATACCGATGGTAAAAAGTTGCGTCCCGCCTAAAAAGGTCATCACTGCCATTGTGGATGGATAACCCTGCACCGGGTCACCAAAAACCAGGGCTTTAATTATGATCCATAAGCCGAAAACAGTGCCAAAACCAGCCACTATTAAGCCCACAATTATAGCCAGCCGTAATGGTGCAACAGAAAATGAAGTGATCCCCTGAACAGCCAGACGGAACAGAGAAGAATAACTAAACTTCATCTCCCCTGCAACTCGCGGATCCCGATCATACTCCATTACTGTGGTATCCATCCCAATCCAGGAAAACAGACCTTTCATATAGCGATTTCGTTCCGGCAATTGTTTTAATGCATCAACAGCTTTTCGGCTCATGAGACGAAAATCACCCGTATCTTCCGGAATATCAAAATCACTTAATTTATTCAGCAGACGATAATACCAGTAAGCGGTTAAACGTTTGGTTGCAGTTTCACCGGCACGGCTTCGTCGACGCATCAGCACCACATCGACAGCTTCCTGCTGCCATGCTTTTAACATCTCAGGTATTAACTCCGGCGGGTCCTGCAGATCCGCATCAAGAATAATAACCGCGTCACCAGCAGCGTAATCGATTCCGGCTGTCAGTGCAGCTTCCTTACCAAAATTTCGGCTCAGATAGATCACCCTGACCGGATGATTATGTTCAGCCAGACCCGCCAGATAATCCGCACTGCCGTCCTTACTTCCGTCATCGACAAAAACAATCTCATAAGTTTTACCCAGACCCTCGAGAACCTCGGCGATCTTTGAATAACAGATAGGCAGAACCTTGCGTTCATTATAGGCAGGAATAACAATGGATAATTCAGGATTATTGAACATGCTATTTTAGACCATCCATCTTCACGATTGCGGTATTTTGAAAAAACACCAGTTTTTTATAAACCAGGTAATTTTGCAGGGTCACTATCGAAGTAGCAACCAGTTGAGACAAAATCACGCCAGCGCCCAGTATTGTATGCAGCAAAGCAAATACTAACAGATTGGTCAACCAGGCCAGTCCTGCAGCAACCAGATAAGCAGCAAGGGAATGTAAATGCTTTCGATCGGAGGCAAAGGTATAGTAATACTGTAAAACGTAATTAAAGGCAGCACCTGCAGCCGCGCCTATCGAAGTTGACCAGACGGCATCCATTCCCAGATAAATCAACAGCCCCATTGCAGTAAAATGCAGCGAAGTAGCAAAACCACCGCTGATAATAAAACGTTTAATCTGCTGCAGATCAAGTCTCAACATAAATGTAACTCTGGTTTTTCAGTTTATCTGCTAACAAGGATAAAAAATCTGCCTGCTACGTTCCCGGAGTAATGAGTTAAGACGAACATTATTAACAGGTGAATAAATTCACCTCTACAGATAGATGTTTGCAGAGGCAACAAATTATACAAAAACAACCACTATATAGCCAGTTGCTGCTCGGTCAGACGCACCCAGAAACTGGCGCCGATCGGTAATATAGCATCATTAAAATTATACCAAGGGCTATGCAGATCAGCACTGTCGCCATTGCCAATGGATATATAACAGCCGTTACATTGATTGAGCAAAAAAGAAAAATCTTCCGAGCCCATACTCGGCGGTCTGTCCATAATAACATTCTCCTCACCCACTACAGTGACTGCCGCCTGTCTGGCGTACTCAGTTTCAGCGACTGAATTAATGGTTGCAGGATATCGCTTTTGATAGGTAACTTCACCCTTTGCCTCAAAGGCTTCACAGGTGCAGCTCACTAATTGAGTGAGTTTGGCAATGGTCTGTGCCTGTATTTCAGGGTTAAAGGTTCTTACTGTGCCTGACAGGCTGAGCTGTTCAGGGATAACATTATAACTGTCACCCGAATGTATGCGCGTGATGGAAACAACCACTGATTCCAGAGGATTGCTCTGTCGGCTGGTAATAGTTTGCACAGCGGCAATCACCTGGCCTGCCACTACAATGGGATCAATGGCATTGTGGGGGGCTGCAGCATGCCCTCCCTTCCCGATGATACTTATATCGAACGCATCATAGGCTGCCATAACAGGACCGCTGCGCAGGGCAATTTTACCCGCCCCCAATTGCGGCCAGTTGTGCATAGCATAAATTTCATCGATCTGAAAGCGTTTAAACAGCCCTTCTTCTACCAGTTTACGCCCTCCGCCCTCGTTTTCTTCAGCCGGCTGAAAGATAAAATAAACCGTACCGTCAAAATTTCTCATCTTAGCTAGAAATTGTGCCGCTCCCAGCAGCATAATGGTGTGGCCGTCATGACCACACGCATGCATCATGCCCTTATTTTTCGAATCATAGGACACCCCGGTCTTTTCTATGATAGGTAAAGCATCCATATCCGCCCGCAATGCAATACTGCGCGGGCTAGTCCCTGATGTCAGAGAAGCAATAACACCGGTTCCTGCCATTCTAGGATGAAGATTAATGCCAAATTCCCGCAGTTTCTGTTCCACAAATCGAGCGGTCTGTTCTTCTTTGAAGGCAATCTCCGGTGCTGCATGCAGGGCATGTCGCCAATCAGTCAACTGTTCGTTATTCGCTGCTATTTGTTCAATTAGATTCATATTCTTCCCCGAGCCTTAAGCGTTACAGAAATTATACCGGTTGTCATTTCATTCACCAACCCTGCTGGATTTATTGAATAATTAAGGCAACTACTCAGCAGCGTTTTTAAAGATTTAAAGTAACTACTCTATGTTAGCTGGATTTTATCCCTTATAAGGCTCTCATTCCCAATAAAAAGTGCATGGCTGCTTAAGAGTGACGCCAGAGTCATGCTCTGAGTCCCTAAGGTGTTTTCATTGGAACAGCATGAATACGCTACGCTAAAACGGAATAAAAGATGAATAAACGCGGCAGCGGCAGGCTTTCATAATTGACAGATTGACCTTATACTTGAACAAATTATTTTATCTATGTTACAGGTCACAATGAAAAAAATTACGATTGTAGGTGCCGGCTTTGCGGCCCTGACAGCTGTTCAAACTGTTCGCAAAACTCTTAAAAAGGCACAAATCACTGTCGTTGCACCCAGGCCGGAGTTTGTCTATTATCCAGGCACTATATGGGTGCCTTCCGGAATACGTAAGCCCGAGGACCTGGTCATTTCTCTGGATAACTTTTTCAGACGTATGAATGTTACCTATCTCCAGGCCCAGGCGGTCTCTCTGGAAGATCATGGCAGAACCCTGGTAACTAACAATGGCAAGGTGAGTAATGATGGCCTGATAATCGCTTGCGGTGGGCGATTCATTAAAAAATTGCCCGGCATAGAACACAGTATAACTCCCTGTGAAGGAATACCCGCGGTCGTCAAAATCAGGGATCAACTCAACAGCATGCAAGGGGGCACAATAGCTGTCGGCTTTGCCGGCAATCCTAATGAACCCTCTTCCATGCGCGGCGGTCCCATGTTCGAGTTTTTATTCGGTATTGATAATCTACTCAAGCATGAAAAACGCCGTGACAAATTTGAGCTGGTATTTTTCTCCCCAGCACCAAAACCAGGTGCGCGCCTTGGCCCCAAAGCTGTATCCAGCCTGCTTAAGGAAATGAAAAAGAGAAATATCAAAACCTATCTGGGGAGCAAATTAAAACAGTTTAGCAGCACCGAAGTAGTCACTGAAACTGATCGTTTTCATGCTGATATGATTTTATTTATGCCGGGCATGACCGGTAATCAGTGGTTTGATAATACCGATCTGCCCCGCTCTCCGGGCGGTTTGATTCAGGCCAATCAGTTTTGTCAGGTTGATGGTTTTGAATCAGTCTATGTAGCGGGCGATTCCGGCAGTTTTCCCGGCCCCGAGTGGCTTCCCAAACAGGCTCACATGGCCGATCTGCAGGCAAAGGCCGCTGCTGTCAATTTGCTCGATGAATTAGATGGAAAAACACCGCAGCAAACCTTTAAATCCGAACTGATTTGCATTGTTGACAGTCACAACACCGGGATGCTGGTGTTGCGCACAGACAAAACAAATCTCGTATTACCTTCAATGCGTCTTTTTCACTGGCTTAAACGTCTGTTTGAGTGGTGGTATTTACGTCAATATCATTAACAATGAAATGACTCACAGCCCGCTTTTAATTTAAAACTCAGAATGAATTTACAAATCAGGATGGTTATAGCATTTTTAAATGAGCATACAGAATAAGAATATAATTATTATATAAATTAATTTCGTACTTATAGATATTCTGTGGTTTAATAAATTTCAATTATTGATTGAAATTCATTTTTTGATCACCTACTATTCTATATAGAATAAATGAGTGTCCTCAAAATTCATAAAAATATAAAATAAATATCAGTACTTATCAGTTTTAAAACGACTACGCTACAGCTTACAGCGGCTGAAATCGAATTACTGGAATAAATAATAGCCCAGACTGGGTGTATACATAATAATACTGAATTATATTTTTCAAATTTGCTTTCCCCGAGGGAATGGCAATTTACTATTGCCATTTATCAAAACTTTATATGATTTTTTGTAGAAAACTTGTCCATTATCAGGACTTTTTATAAATTCAATCAAGGGCGGGAATGGTATGACCATGTTTAAAAGAAAGATTCCACTATGGGTATCAGGTATTGCGTTTAGCTGGGTGAGTGTTTTACCCGTAGCCAATGCAGCCGAAGAACAATCTATCCACCACACTCCATCGACAGTATGTAAAACCTGTCACAAGGAAATATATAAGCAATGGAAAGGTTCCATGCATGCCAACAGCACGGCGCTCAACGATCCGATTCATGAAACTTTTTACCGCAAAGTGGTTGGCGATCCCGGGAAAGAAGGAGTAAAACACAAGGCTTCAGGTAAATACCCGGTATGCCTTCAATGTCATGCACCCAATGCAGCCAAAGATAAGGTCACTAAACTCGATGCCATGCCTGCATACGCTGAAGGCGTCAACTGTGTCGCCTGCCACACTTTGTCAAAATACAATGGTATTGATGCTCCTAATGGTAAACTGCAGCTGGGTTTGAAATCTTATGACTATGCCGACAAATTACAGGGACCTGGCCATAATTCAGCTAATAAATTAGCGGCTTTGAGCGCAGCAGGTGATGAATTTGGTTTTGGTGGTGAAGGCGGTGATGAACAAAAACCCAATCCGCACCTGGGTAAAAGTGTCACGATGGACGGTGTGGAGATCCCTTCCCTGCCCATGGAAAGCAACCCCATACAAATGAGGACATCTGATGCCTGTATGGGTTGTCATGACCGACGCAATAACCCGCACGGGGTGCCATTATGTGCAACCGGTAATGAATACGCTGAAAGTAATACTCAGGTAGATTGTCTATCCTGCCACATGCCAACCAGCAATGGCTTTGCTGATCACAGTATTGGCGGTGGTCATAGTGAAGGTATGCTCAAGCGTTCTGTAGTGTTTGCCATGGACAGTAATAAACAGGGCGACAAAATTAATTCAATCATCTCACTGATCAATAAGCAGCCGCACACCATGCCAACAGGTGCTCCCTTCAGGAATCTTTACCTCAAAGTTGCAGCTTATGACAAAGACGGCAAGGTCGTGTGGCAAAATGCCAAAGGCCATCCAGCCAAAGAGGACAGTCAGGCATTTCTGTTTTACGGATTGACGGACGATAAAGATCAACCAGCGCCGCCTCCCACGGCCACTAAGCCTGGACAGGATAACCGGCTCAAACCTTTTGAAAACAGAGAGTTTAAATATGATATTCCTGCCCAGGACGTGGTTCTGGTCAGAGCAGAATTATATTACAACCTGCTGTGGCCGGGCCTGGTTAAGAAATTTACCCAGATCCCCAAAGAAGTCACTGCACCCAAACTGATTGGTGTAGCTGAAAATTCCCTTTAAACCCGTTTAAACAGGGGGATCATCAAAATGAACCCTCTGTTCGAGCTATATTACAAAAGAAAAATCTTGGGGTAAGTATGTTTTTCAAAAAACTGAAAAGCAGTATTTTAATGTCCGCAATACTGTTTGCTCATCTTTTCATAGTCTGTTCAGTCAGCAACGCAAGTACAGGTAAGGTTACTGATGAAGACAAAGTAGAAGCTGATATAAAAAAATCTTCTTCAACTGCTGATCATAGTAAGTTTGAAATTCTGCAGGAAAAATTTGCCACCGGCCCTGATGTGACCAAAGCCTGCCTTAGCTGTCATACAGAAGCCAGCAAACAATTACATAAAACCAAACATTGGAACTGGAAGTTTACCAACCCTGATACAGGTCAGGAAGTAGGTAAGAGCAAAATTATCAATAACTTCTGTCTATCCATTAGCAAAAACTATCCACGCTGTACCAGCTGTCATATCGGGTATGGCTGGAAAGACAAAAGTTTCGATTTCACTTCAGAAGAAAATGTAGACTGCCTGGTCTGTCACGATACCACGGATACTTATAAAAAATTTCCCACCGCAGCCGGGCATCCCAACTACAAGGATAAAGCCTTCCCCAAAGGCAGTAAAAATATCTGGAAGGCACCTGATCTATCCTATATAGCCCAGAATGTAGGTAAAACACGTCGGGAAAACTGCGGCGCCTGCCACTTCTATGGCGGTGGTGGGGACGGAGTCAAGCATGGTGATCTGGATTCATCCATGACCAATCCTGACAAACAACTGGACGTTCACCTGGGCGTGAATGGATTAAATTTTAGCTGCAGCGACTGTCACACCACAGACGGGCATGATGTTAAGGGCAGTCGCTACAACATTGTAGCGAAGGATACTCATGGAATCGATATCCCCGGCCGTGATGATCTGAGCCGGGCGAGCTGCGAATCCTGTCATGGTATGACGCCTCATGCTGAGACCATCAATAACAAAATTAATGATCACACCGATAAAGTTGCATGCGTCACCTGCCATATTCCCGCCTTCGCACGAGGCGGTGTAGCCACAAAAATGTGGTGGGACTGGTCTACAGCAGGAAAAAAAGATACTGACGGCAACCCCATTAAAATTAAAAATGATAAAGGTCAGGTAACCTATCTCACCAAAAAAGGAGATTTCAGATGGGATCAGGACGTGGTGCCTGAATATGCATGGTTATCCGGTGATATCAGGTACAAGCAGCTGGATGAAAAGATCGATCCTAGCCAGGTGGTGGCTCTTAATACCTTTTCAGGCTCCTATGATGATCCCGATGCACGAATCTGGCCTTTTAAAGTCATGCGCGGAAAACAACCCTACGACAAGGTCAATAATACGCTGGCGCTGATACATCTGTTTGGCAAGGACAAGCAAGCCTACTGGAAAACCTATGACTGGAATAGCGCCATAAAATCGGCCATGGACGAGGCTGAGGCAAACTTTAGCGGAGAGTATGGCTTTATAGAAACCACTTTGCACTGGCCCCTGGCTCATATGGTAGCTCCCAAAGAACAGGCCCTGTCCTGTGATGCCTGCCATAGCAAGGATGGGCGACTGGCAAATTTGACTGACTTTTATTTGCCTGGTAGAGATAAAAGCAATGTACTGGATTTAATTGGCTGGCTGGCAGTTTTGGGCACACTGGGCGGAGTCTCCCTGCATGGAGCGGCTCGCTACTTCTTTTCCAGAAAAAGGAGAAATAACTGATGTCCCGGGTAATGATGTATAAAGGCTTTGAGCGTTTCTGGCACTGGACCCAGGCCGTGTTGATTCTCACCCTGCTGTTTACCGGATTTAATATTCACGGTACCTACCAGGTTTTTGACTTTGAACAGGCTGTGGATATTCATGTGATTGCCGCCTGGTTGCTTATGGGTTTGTGGGTACTTGCCATTTTCTGGCACTTTACTACGGGTGAGTGGAAGCAATATATCCCTTCCAGCGCCAACAAGATTGTTGCCATGATGAAATATTATGCAATTGACATTTTTATGGGCGGCGGACATCCCCATCACAAAACTCGCTCGCAAAAACTTAATCCCATGCAGCGTATGGCCTATCTGTCCCTGCACCTGATCATTTCACCAGCCATCTGGATAAGCGGTCTGCTGTATCTGTTTTATCCTTATTGGGACACTATTGGTATAGGCAGCTGGAGTCTGGGTACTATCGCCCTGATCCACACCGCAGCGGCCTTTGCTTTATTAGCTTTTCTGGTAGTCCACCTCTATCTGGCACTGACAACCAGCAAAGAGCCGCTGGGATACCTCAAGGCAATGATCACCGGCTATGAAAATGAATAAATAGAAGGAGTATAAAATGGACCGGTCAGCACAGTTCTTAATCCATTTAGTGATAAGCACCGGGATGTTGTTCCTGTTTGTTCATTCCGCTTCAGCTGCCAAGGTAACATTGGACCCATCCAGCTGGGGTCTGGAGGAAGGCAAGGCCTGTATTGATTGTCATGCAAAATCTTCTGCCGGATTGACACATCAATGGAAAAACAGCGCACATGCGCAGGCCAATGTGAATTGTCTGGACTGCCACCTGGCCTATGAAGATGACAGTGATGCCATGGAACACGAAGGCAGCATTATTGCCACTATCGTGTCTCCCAAAGATTGCGGGCGTTGCCATGAAACTGAATTCAAGCAGCAGGAAGGTTCAGTGCATACAAAAGCAGTCTCCTTGATTAACAACCGTATGCCGGCTCTGGCAGAACACTTCGGCAGTCTGTCCATTAATGATGCCGGCTGCGCCAAGTGTCATGGTTCACAGGTCAGGGTAAAAGGTGATGGAACCCTGGATCCTTCTTCCTGGCCCAATTCCGGCATTGGACGTATCAATCCAGATGGTTCTTTGGGGTCATGCTCTGCCTGCCATGGCCGACATCAGTTTTCTAAAGCACAGGCTCGGGAACCCGCTGCCTGTACCTTTTGCCATTCTGGCCCTGACTCACCGGATAAATCCATCTATGAAACCTCCAGGCATGGAATGATGTTTGCGGCCCATAAGGCTGATATGAATTTGGACAGTGATACCTGGGTAGCAGGAAAAGACTATTCTGCGGCCCCTACCTGTGTCAGCTGTCATATGGGCGCAGCAGGAAAAATGAAAGCAACCCATGATGTCGGCATGCGTGATAGCTGGAATCTAAATGCCGCCGTGTCAACGCAACAATATCTGGTGATCTTTGAAGATGGGGACAAACGTGAACTATCGACCTCAGATCCTGTCCCACGTAAAGGGGAAAGTATCAGCAAAATGGATGGCAGCATGGGTAAGGTCAAGGCAGTAGCTACCCCCAAACGCCGCCGCGATGCCATGAGCAAAACCTGTCTGGAATGTCATAGTAAGAATTTTACTCATGGCGCATTGCAGCAGTTTGATAAGGTTGTAGAGCTGTATAATGAAAAATATGGCAAGCCCGCCCAGAACATTATGCAGACCCTGTATTCTGACAATCTGCTAACCCCCCTGCCTTTCGATGAGCCTCTGGAAATTACCTACTGGAGCTTATGGCATAATGGCGGTACACGTGCCCGTCATGGGGCGGCCATGGGCAGCCCTAGCAATACCTGGGAAGGCATGTCTGATGTAGGTAAACTGTTTTACGGCAAATTCCTGGCTCAGGTACGTGAAGTGGCCGGCAAGGAAAAAGCGGAGGCATTGTTGCAGCAATTTATCCAGACATCAGAGCATCATGACTGGCTGAATCATCCCGACAAATCAAACCCTATCCTCGGTTATGGTAAAGGCAACAGTCATGAAAATGAGTGAATTGCTGCCCACTTTTATCACCCGTCATGTATTGTTTGCCCTGATCATTGGAGGCATTGGAGGTATCGGCTTCATTCTGTTTTTAACCGAATTTGATCACTACACCAGTACCGAGGAATTTTGTACCACCTGTCATTCCATGGAACTGGCAGCAGAACCTTATCGAAACTCATCGCATTATCGACCTGAATCTGGAGTCCGGGCCAGTTGTGGAGACTGCCATGTATCCGAAGGTGTGCTGGCTGCCACCTGGGATCATTTTATGGGCAGTAAGGATTTATTCAAACAATTGTTTGGCCCTGATTATGATGATCCTGTTGTCAATGCCCTGCACCTGCCAGAAGCAGCTTTTGATGCACGTAAGTGGTTTAAGAAAAGGAACTCCGCCACCTGTAAACGCTGTCATGTAAAGGAAGCAATTTATGGAGACCGGCCTGATACGTTACAGATACATCTTGAGGATGCCACAGACAAGACCTGTATTGAGTGCCATTATAATCTGGTACACCGTAAAATCCCTGATGAAAAAGTTTTTAAACAGGATAAATGGAATGCAATGATAGAAGAGGAATTTGGACTGGAAAAAGGTGCGGCCAAAAAATTACTGGGACATTAGGATATACCAGAAAAGTCTAATAATATAAGCAAACCGAAAAATAATTATTGAGAATTACTATGCTATTATCTTTAGGTTGTCAGACAATGCGTGAAGGCGTTATTGCAACAGTAATATTTTTTATTGCAGGTGTACTGATTACTCTTGCAGGAGCCAAAATTGTACCGGAAATCTGGCATTTAAACCATATTATCGTGCTTGTCGGTTTCCTGCTGTTATTACTCGCTCCGGTTGTACTGGTTTCAACCTTTCTAATTTCGGTGTTGCCCAAAGCCAAAGAAAGAATGGATCAATGCGAACATTAGAAATACGCTGAAGATACGCTGTATCCGCAAGGAATGAGAAATCTCTGATGAAAATTCTGTCTTTAGGCTGCAAAACCATTCAGGATGGATTGACTACAGCAAGTATTTTTTTCAGCATGGGGCTTGGTCTGATACTCGCGGGGATCTGGATCATACCCCAAATCCTGTATCTCCCTCAAATTATAATTATTTCAGGCACACTGCTGTTAATTATGGTGCCCCTTATACTGATAGCAACCTACCTAAAAAACCGCTGATAAGTGTTGAACCACAGCGTATTTAAGATTTTACACTGAGTAGTCATTGTTCTTTTTCACTCCATAAATAGCCAGGATAGCGTTATTTATGCATGGACACTAGTCAGTGCTGGCAGGCATCCAGACGTTTATTAACCATGGGCAGCATGATAGCAATACCTGTTGCAACCAGTCCCGCGATACCCAGTAAAATAAAACCTAGTCCCAGATAGGTAAAAGTGGCTGGAAATACAGAAGTCAGACTCATTAACAGGGCAGCAACTTCAAAAAAACTGCCTATAACAATTAAAGAAACCGAAAAAATCACCATTTTTTTCATGACACTACAAGCGGATGTAAGCATTACTGTTTCCTCTTAAATATTAATCTCAATAGGTTTATTATAATACTCTAATACAGAATGTCAATATTTACCCTCGGCCTATTAGGGAAAACCTGTACTAAGTCACAAAAAAATGCCTAAATCATCTTCTATCTGAAAGATAATTGCTGGTATAAACGAGTGATGGCTTTAAAAATCCAGATCATCCACAGGTTGAGGAAGTTTCCTGCTGGAAGAAAAACCAAGAATACGCCGTAAAGTGATGTCTATTACCCGTACATCATTATCAAAAGATCCATGTGCGGTAGCAATTTTTCGAACAGGCTGAGTAATTTTGCCCTGTTTCCATTGTGCACGGCTGATAACCTGGTCAGTACTAATAATATCCAGAGAGCGCTTTCCCCAGAAAGCCTGCCATTTTCTTACCGAGCCCAGAGTGCTGCTATGCCAATGATTATAATCTCTGCTTTGCACAGTTTCAGGATCATACATCTTTAACATACCCAGGATAGGCATTTTATGCTGAGTTTCCAGTGCTCGACTGACGAGATAAAGAAGAGATTTACCATAGGGTCCTACAGTATCATTTTGCTCTCTTAGATCATCCATAACATGGACATGCAGGGCTTCTAGTTTTAATACATTTTTCTCCACCGCCTTTTTATAATGACGCAAAGCAAAATCAGCACTGCAGGCTGGTGCATACAAGCTA
Organism: uncultured Gammaproteobacteria bacterium; assembly: GCA_963836005.1. Lineage (GTDB taxonomy): Bacteria > Pseudomonadota > Gammaproteobacteria > GRL18 > GRL18 > CAWIHS01. The sequence goes on from CAWIHS010000001.1 coordinate 870,122, forward strand.
CAGCTATTCACCTTTAACTTATATCGGGACAGGTCATCCAGCATGTGCCCCAATATAATTGAACCGGCAGAATGTCCGATAAGATGAATTTCAAGTCCTGGTATGGCTTGTCTCAGTTCTGCCAACGCCAATACAGTCAAGAAGGCTCCTCTGTCCATATTTCCCCTGCTTGACGCCGCTGCAGCATTTTGTTTCATTTGCATCCAGATGGCCTTGGCTCCTAAATTTTCACAGGCAACTTCCAGGGTTCGATCAAATGACTCAGATATATGCTTTGAAATATCATCGATCATCTCTGATACTCCGCCGCTACTGGGAAAAAACGGTGTTGAAGCATCACTAATAATATATTGAATAGATTCAATAAATCCTGTTTTCCAGCTAAAGAAGACCGGATAAATAGCATTTTTTTCAAAATAGGCTCCCATGGCTCTTATCCGGGCTATCGAAGCCCCTTCGTTATTCAGTCCGCCATGAGCATATATGACCAGCCGCGGAGGCTGAGTACTTTGCCTGAAAAATGCTTTAGCATTATCGATCAGGATCTCTTGCACTGCTGCACGGCCATTTTCCTTGCCAATCAGGCGATTGATTATCTTGCCGTCATTGCCCATTGTTATACTATGGTAAAAAGCCTGTTTCTCAGTCCATCGAAGCCTATTACTGGTGTTATTTTTTTGAGCATCAAAGAACCACAACAGTTGACGTTGAGAATCCACTTTTTGCTGTTCATGCAACATGTTGGCAGAAGAATAATAATCTGGAATGTCACGTACCATCGGAGCCCCCATGACACAGGCCCAGGCATCTGAACCATTTTCCAGCCAGTCATCATAGGTTAATACGGCAAACCCCGAAAGCCCCCAGTTTTCACCCCATGAATTTTGCACAATCAAACCTGATTTATTATAACCCACCAGGCAAAACGCGTGACCACCCGTCATTTCATTATTCTTTGACCATACAATCAGCGGAAGAGTATCATGCGTTGGAGATCCCTTAACCGTGGATACATCCCAGCCTGCGTGCACCCTGGATGAACAAAATATGGCCCCAACATCCAGAATGGCTGCCTGCATATCTCTGATTTGATCTTTTTCAATTCGGTAATAGACACCCAGAGGACGCGAAGCCGCATCTATATCCCAAACCTTATCAGGTTCGACAAATTCATTGCGTTTATTGACGGGATTTTTATAAGGCCAGAGATCATCCCTGCATACGCCATGTTTGAACCAGCCTTTAATTGCCCCTCTGCAGCTTGAACCTTGATAGTCTTCACCAGGCCATTCATCATAAAATCGTGCCAGATGATACAACATACGCTGACTTACTTTTTCGGGTGGAGCTAAATCCTCATTCACGGCTAACTGACCATCGGAACCAATGTGTAACATTTTTTGCTGCCACAGCAGCGCATTGATGGTTGCCGCGAGACCAAATCCTGTACACGCACCCTCCTGTCCTTGATCAAGGATCATTTTATGCTGCTGATATAAGGGAACTGCCTGCCCAAGCACCATTGCTGGCGGATATTCAGCGATAAGATTACGTAAGGGCGGCAGGTATTTACGATCGCGTAGATCGATGCGGTCAGGTCGGGTGTCCAGGCGGGCCGTTATAGATGAGACGTTCATTAACAGATTTCCTTAAGATGAAAGACATGTCGTTTTTTAATTCATCAATAGACTAAGCCTTAAACATTGTCAAATCAGCGCTTTATTTAAATTTAATTCTCCAGCAAACAACTATCTACAGCTCTGCTATCAAAACCTGATAAAATGATATAATTACACAAATGCCTACACGGGTTAAATCTTATACCTTCTGCAAGGGAGGATAATTTGTGAGAAAGAATGAAACATATTAATTATCCTGCTTATAGCGATAAAAGTAATTTTGCTGATCTCTATCAGCAATTATCAGCCGATCTGATTGATCCAGTTTCTTTACATTATCTAAAAGCTGCACTGAACTGTGTGCTGGAGGTGAACGATCCAGCTGACCTGAGACCCAGTTCACTGGATATCACTTTGACACTGAAACACCTGGGCGTCGATGCCCAAACCCTCACTGCTGCTTTGTTAAGCGATCCGCGTCTGCGGGACTCCCTGGACCCCCTGAGCATTGAAGAAAATTTTAATAAAACCATTGCCAATATGGTCAGTCATGTGAACTGGCTGAATACTTTTAAAGAATGTACAGATGTTGTAAATGATATCCCCAAAGAGACTGAATCACTACGCCGCATGCTCCTGGCCACAGTCGATGACGTCCGAGCCGTGCTGATCAAACTGGCTTTCAGAGTACAGCGATTAAGAGGTCTCAGTAAAGAACCTGAAAAAATACAACAATGTATTGCAAAAGAAACCATGGACATCTATGTCCCTCTCGCTAATCGCCTCGGACTGGCAGGCTTAAAATGGGAAATGGAAGATCTGGCATTTAGATACAGTAACCAGAAAGCATATATGTCACTTGCCAAATCCATGGATGACAAGCGTTCTGATCGTGAACTCTATATCAAGCAATTTATTCAACAGCTGCAAGCTCATCTGCAACAGACAGGCATCCAGGCCAAGGCCTATGGACGTCCAAAGCATTTGTACAGTATTCAAAAAAAGATGCAGAAAAAACAGCTTGAATTAAATGAACTGGCTGATCTGCTGGCAGTTCGTCTGATTGTATCCAGCTTGCCTGATTGTTATCTGGTATTGGGAATTGTGCATAATTTATGGCAGCACCTGCCGCATGAATTTGATGATTACATCGCTAACCCTAAAGAAAATGGCTATCAGTCGATACACACCGCAATTATTGGTCCGGCAAAACAGGTGATTGAAGTCCAGATCCGAACCAGGGAAATGCATGATTTTGCCGAACATGGCGTTGCCGCTCACTGGCGTTATAAAGAGGGAAGCAAACAGGACCTGGTACTGGAAAAAGCCATATCGAACCTGCGTAAATTACTGGAAAGCCGAGATGGGAATGATGATTTACTACTGGAAGAATTTAAGACCGAATTTTTTACTGATCGGGTATTGGTGTTAACACCCAGAAAAAAAGTCATTGACCTGCCTAAAGGTGCTACGGCTCTCGATTTTGCATATTTCATTCATACTGAATTAGGTCATCACTGTATCGGCGCTGTGGTCAATGGCCACCGGGTACCTTTGAGTTATCCTTTAAATTCCGGTGAGTGCATTGAAATTCTTAGTGACCCTGAATCCAGCCCACATTTATCCTGGCTTAACCATCGCAGGAACTTTGTAAAAACCGTGAAGGCCAGGTCCCGTATTCGCCAGTGGTTTCAAACCCTGTATAAAGATAACAACAATAACCTGATTGTCTCCAGTAAAAACCTTCGAGGTATTGGAAATCTCACCGCTATTGTAGCATCCTGCTGTAAGCCCCGGGTAGGTGACCGAATAGCCGGTGAATTGCAGATAAATAAATCTATCTTAGTTCATCAATTCAATTGCCCTGATTTAAGATGCCAGGAAAACAAACCTCATGTCATTGAATTATCATGGGGAGAAGAAATACCGAGAGAACAAATATGCATTCATATTGACGCTTTTGATCGGCAAGGCCTGTTACAGGATATCACCACATTATTAAACCAGGCACAGGTTAATGTGTTAAAGGCTAATACTGAAACAGATACGATTGATCAATCAGTTAAAATGGAATTAACGATTGAACTCGATGCAGAAAATAAAATTGAACGGCTGCTCAAACAGATCATACGTATACCTAATGTTTTTCATGCTGAACAAACATCAATGGATGCAATATAGTCTGAAGTCTCAAAAAAAGCCGGCATTGACGAAACATGCGCTAGATAAAGTTCCACTGTTCAGCCCCGCACATTTTCAACTTCTCCATAGGGACGGAAATTAATAGCTATGTTAAAGCATGGGTATTACTATGAATAATGCCTGACCCAATATTGTTTAAAAACTAAGCTGTGAGCCCCGGCTATTTTCAAATTAATTTCTTTTGCTTGTAATTTTTATAACCAGGTTCTCAACATGACTTAAAATAATGTTCTATATTATTTTTTGCCTTTAAAAAAGCAGCTTATGCTAAATAATTAGGAAACGATAAATCATGAGTAAGTTTATTACCTGGTCGGGAGAATTGAGCGTTGGCATCGAAGAGATTGATGCACAGCACAAAGTTTTAGTGGATCTCATTAACCGCATGCATGACGCCATAGAAGAACATCATGGCAGTGAAGTTGTGTTGGGAATTTTATCTGATCTGGCAGATTATACGAAGATACATTTTGCCGTTGAAGAAAGTCTTATGCGCATTCTGGATTATCCTGGTTATGAGGAGCATAAAGAGATTCATGATGAATTGCTTGAACATGTAGTGGAGCTTCAGCAAAAAGTTGCGTCAGGGAAAACAGCCATCAGCTTTGAATTAATGCACTTCCTCAAGTCCTGGTTATCTAAACATATTTTGGAAGAAGATATGCAATATAGCGGTTTTTTTCTTTCCGTAGGCGCCAAGCCTGAATTGAAAAAGAAATCGTGGATGCAACGCCTCTGGGGTAGTTAATTCTGCTGATTAAAATAAATATCAGACAGGAAAAAACCATCACCGATAATCTGATAAATAAACCATCATTTTAGCCTGTAGAACTCAGAACCGTTGAGCCTGGGAACTTGTGAATAGTACCCAGGCTTCACCCGGATAAACTAATTTTGTCGAGGTACATATGAGACCCAGCGCGCACCTTCTACGATTCTTTCATTATTGCTGCTGTCAGTCACTGTAACGGTGTGATCTCCATTGACAATAACACTCACAATACCTTCATCATTATTTGTAATTTTTGTTCCATCTTCAAGATCACAACCCCAGACTTGTATCGAACGTTTTTTACCTTTTCTAGCCATTTTATATTACCTTTTTAATACCTTAGTGTTTTAGTATGTTATTATAATAAGTATTATCTCTCGTTAAGTCAATAGACTATTTGATTAATTTCCATGCTATACAAAAGAATATACATCCAGCATCTTGTGATGATATTTTATCGCAATATCAGCTTATATTTCGACATTGCTCAATTAATTTCAGGTAAAATGTGTGTCACAGGATTGTTGATTTGTGCATCTGCCCCGGTTAATATCAATAAAAATTAAATTGCTTTAAACACGGACTGTTTTCGCTGTCACTGTAGCACAAAAAGAGAAATTAATGTTTAAATTTCTACCCGGCATACTACTTATTGAAATATTTACTGCCGGCCTGGTCGTTCTAGGGATTAACTGGTCACACTCACCCCAGCATATTATTGTTCTAGTAGCATTTGCAATTATTGTTGCGATATTATGTACATTCTGGTTTGGCTCCATTGTTGCGAATATGCATCATTCAAGCCATGCCAAATTACAGGAAAAACATGCAAAGGAAAGGGAAAAAATTTTACTCAGGGCTGAACGCGATAAAGCAAAAGTCACTTCAAAAAGTTATCAACAAATAGAAAAAGCCACCAAAAATGCCCATGCCAAAGCCAATTTCAAGGTAGGCGCAGCTTTTGCCGCCGCCGTTGGGGTAGGAGGAATTATGATCCTGAGCCAACTGGTTACGGTGGGAATGATGGTACTGGTGGCTTCCGGCAGCGGTCTGGCCGGCTACCTGGTCAGGGCCAGACAAGATCGGCTGTCTGCTGATACCTCAGCACTGCTGCCTGCAGCAAAACAGAAAAACATCAAACCGATTAGACAAAAAAAATCACTACCCAGTGGCCAACAGCTCAAGGTCTCTGAATAATCCTGTAGAAAAAATAACTCTCATACAACCTGTTGCCGCCAGAAAATGTATTTTTTAGCTGACCTACGAATTACCACATCAGCAGCAACGCTTGTCTCACAAGGTCCTGTGCTAAATGGACATCTTTCAGAAACATTTATTTAGAACACCCAAAAAACAGCAGCTGCCGAGCGCGAAAAACCAATTATTATGCATTATTCAGGCAGATGTCCAACTTTAACCCAGATAAGTGTTTCCTGCTCCACAAAGGGGAAATGTTCACTCATATGCGGGCTGCGTATCCAGGTACCCGCCGGATAAATACCATGTTCATCTCTTAATTCACCAGAAATAACATAGATTTCTTCACCGCCAAAATGCTGATGCAGCTGAAATCTTTCGCCCTCCGGCCAGTTAACCAGAGCGACATGCTCAGCGCCATGCTCATGTAATAGCATGACCTGAAGGTTGCCCTGCCCAGCCAGCCATTCGGCCTGTGCGGTATCAATTCTCACCTGTCTGTCATCATCTGCTGCAAACTGATCCAGTTTGACCAGTAGCATGCAGCCATCCTCACTGAAGGGTGTATGATATGAATCTGGAGGGTTACGCAGGTAAGTTCCCGCCGGATATTTTCCGTTTTCATCCGCAAAAATACCGTCCAGAACCAGAATTTCTTCACCCCTGGGATGCCGATGCCGTGCAAATGAAGATCCGGCATCATAGCGAACCAGACTGGTTGCATGACCGCTCTCGGCTTCTTCACGAGCCAGTGTCTTTCGCCACACACCCGGCAAAGGACTTGGCTCCCAGGATTGTTCATTGGTATTGAGCACTACCCGTTGATCAAATTGCATATTAAGCATTGAATTGTTTCCCGATGGTTATATCACAGAAAATTGACCTGCTCTTTAAAAAAACTGTAACTATTCAGGGCTGTTGAGCTTTCTTTTGCAGCTTGTTCAATGATTTGTCATCATCAAAAATACGAGCACATCCCTTCAGCTACCGGTGCGATCTTATAGATACGCTGGTTGATTACTAAAAAATCTTTCTATAGTTTATCTGCAACTTTTTGATACACCACAATTTCCTTTTCAGCTTCAGCAACTTTAATATAAAACTGATTGCTGCAGCCCGGGCAGATTGCTGCTCTCGCAGGTGAACTGCCTTTTTTATTTCTGATTGCAGTAAACAATACAGGATGCCCACAGACGGGACATCTAACGGCTGCATTAGCACCACAGGTGTCACAGTCAAGCAATAAATTAGCTTCAGTGAAGCATTTAAAATCAGTAATATCCATTTAAAGCCAAACCTTTAGGCAGATGATAAAATGATATCCATGTCGTCATAATTTGCAAAGGCTACTTCTAATCCTGTATATAATCCATGTGTACTAAGACGTCTTAATCAACTGCCGATATTTCTCATCTTCGTCTGCAAAAATATCTTCCCCCTGTAATTCATAGGCTATTTGTAATTCTTTTCCGGCACAATCCATATCTCCGGTTTCATAGCAGGCTATGCCCAGCAGCAGATGGACCAGCGGATTATCAACAGCACCAGGGCAGATTATTCCCTCGAGGATTTTTTCTTTCGCCGCGGTGTAGTTCTCCATCGTTATCAGCGCTTCTGATTGAGCCACTTTAATCCAGGTTGATATTTGCCATAACTGTCTGGGTTCCGGTAATAAGTTCCAGGCTTTCTGATACTCCTTGACGGCCTGGTTAAAATTTTCTGCCTGCATCATCTGATCACCCTGCTCAGTGTGACGCTTAATCCTGCTGAATATTTTTTCCGGCAACACTGTATTTTCAGACATAGACACTTATTCCTGTTCAGCCAGTTCGCTGTTATTGCTGTCTCTGAGTATCTCATAATGGCGATAACAAACGACCTGCAACAGCCCCTGAAACAGCAGCAGAATAAAGAGCATCAAAGGTAAATAAACGATATTTAAAACTGATAGTAGAACGATCACTGCCAGCAGCATGAGAAACAGGATTGCGACATCATTAAGGATTTTAAATGCATAACCGGCTGTCATATTATAACTGTTAATAATCGAGTTAACAGGCGACTGTTTATCCAGCATCACCAGATAAGGAACCAGAAAAAGACGGGAAAATATCCATATCCCTGGCACAATAAAAAGCATTAAACCGGCAAAAACCAGCACGGAAGTCAAAATATTGGCCAGCAGCATTTGCGGCCAACGCATAATTCCAGCAATAAAACAGTTTGCTGTTGATTTTCCAGTTTTGTAGAGCAAAGTATGCAGCAGTACAATGAATCCTCCGACATAAACAGGTTTGATCAAGAGGTTCACTACCTGGACAAACTTCTCGATATTTTCCGGCGTTAGTTCCTTGATGAATAACGGCATCAACACCTGTAACAAGAGTACAAAAAGCATTGAAACTAAAACAATATATAACAAAAGTCTGGCTATATTATGCTTAAAGAAAAAGAAGGAATCCTTTAATGTCTGGGATATCAAAGCAGCTACCTTTAAATACTGAAAGTTTTTAGTCCTAAAGCTTCACACTCCTTAACATGAGCATGACTGCTGATCACCGCAATACTGGCTTTATCAGCAGAAAAATATTTGCCTGCCACTCTTTTAAGATCCTCCAGTGTCACAGCAAGTATGCGTTTTCTAAAGGTTTGACGCTGTGCTTCATCACGACCGAACAAATCATTGTGAAATGTCTGTTTAGCATCGCCCGCGGGTGATCCTGGTTTGTCCAGCGAACTGATGATACCTAGAATCGCTTCTTCGAGAGACTGGTAGTCATGTTCTTCGTCCAGCAGCCACTGAATTGATGCATCAAAATCGTTGAGTGTATCACTCAGTCTGGGGTCCCGATAGGAAAAAAATTTAAAGCAGGCATTCATCAAATCCTGGCTGGCGCCACCGCCATAAGCCCCGCCCTGCTCTCGAATCGTTCGGTGCAGGAATCCATTCCTTAAAAATCCGCCCAGGACCGTTAATGCTGGGGCATCAGAATGTTCAGATGTTACCGTGGGATAAGCTTTTGCACAAAAATTAACCTGAGTACTGGTTAGCCAGGCCTGTTTGACCTGCTCTCTGATTTCATCCACATGCAGTTGGGCTTCTCCAGGCTGTTGATTTTCATTTTGCTGCCAAATCTTTTTAATATCTTCAGCACAGCCGACATAACTGTCTTCTTCACCAATCAGTAAAAACTGCCTGGGTGCGGCCAGTAATTTGCTATGGATATGCTTTAACTTGTCAGCTAATTCAACAATAGCTTTCTCATCCATTTGATCATCAAGCTGTTTGATAAAAGCGATACTGGCCAGGCCTTTGCCCAGATGAGTCAGTTTTGCTACCGGACTCATACCACTGGCTGAGGCCTGCATCGCCAGCGAATGACCACTGCCGGTGACACTGTTTTCCTTACGCGTCCTGATTTGTGATACCAGCTCCCTGATGCGTTCATACTCATCAAAACGCATAGCACAGAAACTTTGCGCCAATAATTTTGTAAGCTCAGCGTGATTACGTTTGAGCGCCTTGCCAGAAATTATAAAATAGGCCTTAACCTGTTGTTCGTTGTCAATATTACCACGCATTGAAGCATGGGCACCGATACCTCCGGAAACACTGGACTGCCAGATTTGCATCTGCAGGTAATCTTTGTCACCGCAACCGACTTCGCCCACACAATAGCTCAATAAGGGAAGTAATTGATGCTCGTCAGCAGTTAAATCTGGCAAATCGAGTATGATTTCCTGATAAACCAGTCCATTCGTACCCTGCTCAAAATGGGTAACCTTTAAATTATCGATGTTTTCATCGGCACCCTCAGGCACATTGAGTTTCTCAGGTACATCGTCAACAGTCACCTTGGGTAAAATACTTTCATCATCCTTTTCTGCCTGTCGTTGTTCCAGCTGCCGGGCAAGTTCAACGATAGAATGCTTTTCATCTTCATTCATTGCAGCATTTAGCTGCATTAAGCGTGCTTTTTCTGCTGCAGTACGCCGCAATGCAAGCTGTTGATCCGGTTTGTAAGTCAATCGTACGCGATGGGCATTATCCAGCAACTGAGTCTTGATCAAGGTCTTGATATATTCAGGATCTTTGACTTTTTCCCTTAATTTTTTCAACGCCGGATCCAGATTCAATGCACCGATCACATCGCCGCGATGAATAGCCGCCGGCAGGCCGGATAAAATCAGCTGCAGGCCGAATGGATAGTGGTCGCCGCCAATTTCTCGCTGATGAAGTTCCAACTGGTGCAATACGGCCTCCAGTTGTTCCTCAGCAACACCTTCGCGAGCCAATCTTTCCAGCACATCCAGTACAAGGTTTTCCAGGGCCTGTGCCTTCTCGGGAGAAGAACCTTCCACGCCGCACAGGAAACTCATCTCCCGGTTACTGTCTTCAAGACCGCAGAGAGGCGAAGGAGCACTGCCCAGATCCGTGGTTTCCAGTGCCTGCATCAATGGTGAGGCGGAGTTTTCCAGCAGCACGCTGGATAGAAACTGTGCTTCCAGCTGTTCTTCAAGATTAATGCTGTGTCCCAAAAGCCAGCCCATCACCAGGTGGGTCTTATTAGCCGCATCATCTTCTGTATCCAGGGCATAACTTTCTTCGACACAAACCGGTGAAAAATATCGTTTTTCATCATCCACCGTGATAAGCTTTTCCAGCCGTTCAAAGCGGCACAGAACCTGATCCTGAAACTTTGCCTGATGTTCGCAGGCGGGAATATTACCATAAGTCATAAACACCGAATTGCTCGGGTGGTAATGGATCCGGTAAAATTCCTTCAGTTGCTGATAACTAAGATCGGGGATGTCTGCAGGCTCACCGCCACTATTGAAATGATAAGTCGTGATGGGAAACAGATATTTACTCATTGTTTGCCATAAGCAACTGACCGGTGATGACATCGCCCCTTTCATTTCATTATAAACCACGCCTTTAAATTCGAGTTCTGAATTAATATTGTCAGGCTCGGAAAATTCCAGCCGATGCCCTTCCTGAGCAAAATCGAGCTCATGCAGACGTGAAAAGAACACCGCATCCAGATAAACATCCAGCAGATTGTTGAAATCTTTTCGATTCTGACTGGCAAAAGGATAGGCCGTCCAGTCACTGCTGGTAAATGCGTTCATAAAAGTATTCAAGGAACGCCTAATCATCATAAAAAACGGGTCTCTGACCGGGTATTTTTCACTGCCGCACAAAGCTGTATGTTCTAGTATATGTGCAACCCCGGTGGAATCAGCAGGAATGGTTCTTAACGCAACCAGAAAGACATTTTCATTATTGTCTGCATCGATATGGTAATGCAGCGCCCCCGTCCCGATATGCTGATATTGCTCAACACGTATATTTAATGATTCAATGAGCTCGCTTCTGACCCATTGAAATGCAGGATGACACTGTTCTGACAGGTTTAAATCATGTTGCGGTAAGGTCATACTGAATAAAAACTCCAATAATTAAGGCTGCTGATAGGGAGGTAAAGAACACTATACATCAAGGCCTATATAGTAACACAAACCCCTGATTTCAAGTCTCATGCTGACTCAGCTAACAGAACAGCTTTAGCAGACACAGAATAAATATAAGTGCTGAACATCAATTATTCCCCCGTTTCTAATTTATGCACATACGTAGGTACTTAAGGATAATTGAGTGTTTGTGGAAGGCAGATAATTGCTCCTGCGTGATCTGCATTCCCTACATGACCACCATGGATGGTGGAAATGCATGCGAGAGGCAGGAGCCGAAGTCGTCCTTGCAGGTCAAGTGTATGTGGCATGGATGCCACATTCAAGCCTACGACATACATGGAAGTATAAGTGCCGTGGGAGGCAGGAAGCCGGGAACGACCATGGAAGTATTTACGGCGTCTTCTGGAACAAATACTCGATTATCCGCACCTGATTTTGCTTAAGTACCTACCTATGAATTTATGCATATGTTTTTACCAAGAAATTACCATTTTTATATAAAAATGCCATTCATTAAGGAAATTTGCCCAAAACCGTCTATTATAAATTCATAGAATATCGATAGTTAACACTGGAAATCGGCTAATGACTGAAAAACGGATGATTCAAAAATGGCAGGAATCCTGGCTTGAAGGAGAAAACGCTGCCTGGCTCGAATATTTATATGAAAATTATATTAATAATCCCGATTCTGTTCCTGAACAGTGGAAAAACACCTTTAATAGTCTGCAAAATGATCCTGCTTTATCTCAGCTAAAAAGCACAGATATTTCACATAGCAGTATTCAATCCCATTTCAGAAAATTAGCCCAGTCTGCCAATTCATACACTGCAGACAAGCCCTGTGCCGATCTGGAGGCCGTAGAGCATGACCGTAAGCAGGTCCGGGTCCTGCAGCTGATTAATTCGTATCGATTTATGGGGCATCAGAAGGCTCGCCTGAATCCGCTTCAGCCCGAAAATATCAACGAAGTTGCCGAGTTATCTCTAGCCTATCATCAACTTTCTGATGCTGATTTGAATACCATATTTGATTCCGGTTCCCTGCATTTTGATGATCGGGCAACACTGGCAGATATTCTTCGCGTACTGCAAAAAACCTATTGCCAGTCAGTTGGTAGTGAATTTATGCATATTGTAGATACACCGGAAAAGCGCTGGATTCAGCAGCAGCTCGAATCCGTATTGGCAAAACCGAATTTTCATTTTAAGGCCAGAAAACGCATTCTGCGTCGTTTAATTGCAGCTGAAGGACTGGAACAATACCTGCACTTTCGATATGTAGGTCAAAAGCGCTTTTCGCTGGAAGGTGCAGAATCACTTATTCCGGCCATCGATGAATTAATCCATAAATCCAGCCTTCGGGGGATACGCGAAATTGTCATTGGTATGGCTCATCGCGGGCGCCTGAATGTGCTGGTGAATATCATGGGTAAAACACCGACTGAACTGTTCAGGGAATTTGAAGGCATTAATGGCCAGCAAGATTACGCTGGCGATGTTAAGTATCATATGGGTTTTTCCTCGAATATTAAATCAACTGACGCAAACATTCACCTGGCACTGGCATTTAATCCTTCCCATCTGGAAATAGTAGCACCCGTGGTAGAAGGTTCTGTCCGTGCCAGACAGGATAATCTGGATGATCATCAGGTTAACAGGATACTGCCGCTGCAAATCCACGGTGATGCCTCCTTTTCCGGTCAGGGGGTGGTGATGGAAACCTTTCAAATGTCTCAATCACGCGGTTATTCCACTGCAGGTACGATACATATCGTAATCAATAACCAGATAGGTTTTACCACCAGCAATATAAAGGATACCCGTTCAACCACTTATTGCACCGATGTAGCGAAAATGGTTAACGCGCCTATCTTCCATGTCAATGGCGATGATCCCGAAGCCATGGTCTATATCATGCAGCTGGCTCTCGATTACCGGATGCTCTTCAGGAAAGATGTAGTGATCGATATGATCTGCTATCGCCGTCACGGACATAATGAGGCCGATGAACCGTCTGTAACACAACCCATGATGTATAAATCGATCCGCTCACTAGCCACCACTACGCAGTTGTATATAGAAATACTGAAACAGGCGCAACTGCTGAGCGATGAAGCGGCGCAAGAGATGAAAAACAACTACCGTGAGCGGCTCGATGCAGGTGAGTGCGTAGCGCCTAATATTATAACCCATAAAGAAAAAATCCCTCATGTGTTACGCTGGAAAAAATTTATCGGCCAGATCCCTGATCAGGATATCGATACAGCAGTGGATCTTTCTATCTTAAAAGAACTGGCACTTCAGCTGGAAACATTGCCGCCAAACTTTACCCTGCATCCCCGGCTGGAAAAAATCATGTCCAACCGGCATAAGATGATCACCGGAGCACTGCCCATAGACTGGGGACTTGGTGAAACCCTGGCCTATGCAACACTGCTGAACGAACAATATAATGTCCGCTTATCAGGACAGGACAGCGGGCGCGGGACCTTCTTCCACCGGCATGCCGTATGGCATAACCAGCTAAAAAATCAGGCCTATGTACCGTTAAATCATCTATCCGCAATACAAAAAAACAAACAGCCTGGTCATTTCCAGGTTATTGACTCTCTGCTCTCCGAAGAGGCCGTGCTTGCATTTGAATACGGTTACGCATCGACTGTGCCCGACACACTGGTTATCTGGGAAGCTCAGTTTGGAGATTTTGCCAATAATGCGCAGGTGGTTATCGATCAGTTCATCTGTGCCGTTGAACAAAAATGGCAACGCCTTTGCGGCCTGACCCTGCTGCTTCCCCATGGCTATGAAGGTCAGGGTGCAGAGCATTCTTCGGCACGACTGGAGCGCTATTTACAGCTCTGTGCACAAAATAATATGCAGGTTTGTGTCCCGACCAACCCGGCCCAGGTTTTTCATATGCTCAGGCGGCAGATGTTAGGCAAAACCCGCAAACCATTGATCTGTCTAAGCCCCAAGAGCCTGTTAAGACATAAACTGGCAGTCAGCACGCTGGAAGATTTTACTCAGGGACAATTCAGACGTGTGCTGGTTGAAGCAGATCCGCACAAATCTGCATCAATAGCACGTATCGTGTTGTGCAGCGGCAAGGTTTATTATGATTTGCTGGAATCACGCAGGGAAAACCAGCTGGAACAGATTGTGATCCTTCGGGTAGAACAGCTCTACCCTTTTCCTGAAACTGATCTAAAACACATTCTCAGTCGGTATAGCAGAGCTATTGATGTTATATGGTGTCAGGAGGAACCTGTTAACCAGGGTGCCTGGTATACAATCCGGCATCACCTGGAAGCCGTCTTATCTAAAAAACAGACATTGCATTATGCAGGCCGAGAAGCATCTGCTGCTGCAGCTGTTGGCGTGGCTAAAATTCACCTCCAGCAGCAACAGCAACTGGTCAGACAGGCATTAGGCCTGGATGCAGAAAAATCCCACAAATAACAGGAGACGTTCTAAATGACGACAGAAATTAAAGTCCCCTTATTACCTGAATCGGTTTCTGACGCTGAGGTGCTCAGCTGGTATAAAAAACCCGGTGATCAAGTTGCCAAAAATGAACCTGTCGTAGATATTGAGACCGATAAGGTGGTACTTGAAGTTCCGGCCCCTGTTTCCGGCATCCTGAAACAGATCATCGAGGCTAATGGCGCCACAGTGACTGCTAAACAGATCCTGGGTCTTATAGAAGCAGCGGATCAGCATTCGCAACTTTCCGAGCCCCCTAATTTCAGCAACAATAAAGAACCCACTGCAATGCAGGCAGACCTGGAGAATAGGCAGCAAAATGTTCAGCAGGAGAATGATCCTGTCATCACGCCATCTGCCAAAAAACTGCTACAGGAACATCAACTGGATATTCATACGGTTAAAGGATCAGGTAAACAGGGACGTATACTCAAGGAAGATGTACTGAGTTTACTGCAAGCACAAAACAACGATGTTGAAAATAATATCGATAATGATGAAAAATTCCGGCACGAAAATCAACCGGCAGAACCTTCCGCCAGTGAAACATCGCCGATATTGACCTCTGCTCCTTCAGCAACATCAACAGCCAGAGAGGAACAACGGGTTCCCATGACCCGCCTGCGTTCACGCATTGCAGAACGGCTGCTGGCAGCACAGCATAACGCAGCCATTCTGACGACCTTTAATGAGGTCAATATGCAGCCGGTAATGGATTTAAGAACAAGGCATAAAGAAAAGTTCGCACAAATACATGAAATAAAACTGGGTTTTATGTCATTTTTTATTAAAGCCGCGGTAGAGGCACTGAAACAGTTCCCGGCTGTGAATGCATCCATTGACGCCAATGACATTGTTTATCACGGTTATTTTGATATAGGCGTAGCCGTGTCATCGCCGCGGGGACTGGTCGTTCCGGTTTTGAAAGATGCTCATCGTATGAGTATGGCGGAGATGGAAAAACAGCTCAGTCAACTGGCCGTGAAAGCAAAAGATAATAACCTCAGCATCGATGAAATTACTGGTGGAACCTTCTCCCTCACAAATGGCGGTGTTTTTGGCTCATTGCTGTCAACGCCGATTTTGAATCCTCCTCAAAGTGGTATTCTTGGTATGCATAAAATTCAGCCGCGGCCCGTGGTAGAAAATGGCGTGGTTGTAGTCCGCCCCATGATGTACCTGGCTCTCTCCTATGATCATCGAATAATTGACGGCCGTGAAGCAGTGCAGTTTCTGGTCGCGATAAAAGATTATATCGAAGATCCTTCACGTATATTACTCAATATCTAGACAGGGTAAGCCCATGAAAACTCAATACGATGTGGTAGTTATCGGTGCAGGTTCAGCAGGTTACGTGGCAGCAATCCGCTGCGCTCAGCTTGGACTTAAAACAGCCTGTATAGATAAGTGGTTAGATAAGGATCATACGCCCAGATTAGGCGGTACCTGCCTGAATGCAGGCTGTATACCATCCAAGTCCCTGCTGGAATCTTCATCTCTGTATGATAAAAGTCTGCAGGAGCTGGAGCAGCACGGGATTTCATGCCAGCAGATCACTTTGAACCTGCAGCAAATGATGGCGCGTAAACAGCAAATTATCAACAACCTGACTCAGGGAATTCAAACCCTGTTTAAGGCAGCCAGGATAGACTGGATAACGGGCAGTGCAACCCTGTCTTCAGATAAGACGGTACACGTTCTTAAGCATGGGGAAAAGCCGGCAAAACTTACTCTCTCCGCCACTTCTGTTATCATTGCCACAGGTTCATCTCCTATACAGTTAGCCGATGCTGAACTGGATAATAATCACATCGTCGATTCAACCGGCGCACTGGAATTTGAGCAGGTACCCAAAAAACTCGGTATTATCGGCGCAGGTGTTATTGGCCTGGAACTGGGAAGTGTCTGGAACCGCCTTGGTTCTGAGGTGGCTATATTTGAAGCCCAGGATAATTTTCTCTCTTTTACCGATCAGTTGATAAGCAGAGAAAGTTACAGACAGTTTACCCGCCAGGGTCTTGAGATTCATTTAAATAGTCGCCTGATGTCTGCGGCAGTAAAAAACAAAAAAGTCCTGGTGCGGTTCAAAAAAGATGATCAGGAATTTACCCGGACTTTCGACAAACTGATCATTGCTGTTGGGCGCCAGCCTAATAGCAATGGTCTGGTACTGGATGACACTGAGCTGGTCATTGATGAACAGGGTTTTTTCCATGTCAATGAGCATTGTGAGACCTCATTGCCCGGAGTTTATGCCATTGGCGATGTCGTTCGCGGCCCCATGCTGGCCCACAAAGGCTCCGAAGAAGGGATTATGGTGGCTGAACGTATTGCCGGTCATTTTCATGAAGTCAATTATCAGCTCATCCCTTGCGTAATCTATACCGATCCCGAACTGGCGTGGGTTGGAAAAACAGAACAGGAACTCAAAGCAGCCGGAGTTGAGTACAGTATAGGTACGTTCCCTTTTGCTGCCAGCGGCCGGGCCCAGGCAACTGGCGAAACCATCGGTATGGTAAAGATGATCTCGGATGCTGTTACTGACAGAATTCTAGGGGTCCATATAATGGGTGGGCATGCCTCGGAAATGATTGCTCAGGCAGTCATTGCCATGGAACTGGGTGCCAGCGCAGAGGATATTGCCCTGAGTATATTTGCTCATCCTACTCTTTCTGAGGCGTTACATGAAGCCGCGCTGGCAGTAAACGGCAAAGCCATACATATTGCAGATAAAAGAAAACGCTAAAAACTAACCGCCAGTCCCATAGAGCATCCCGATATATTTTTCCCAGACACATATCGGCCAACCCTTCTGGTTCGGGTAAGATAAATATCATACGCACTGCTATCGAGTTCAAGACCCAACCCCACCGAGGTTAAATAATTGAACCCAAGCACCCCGGTCTGATCACCAGAAAAGGTAGTATGTGCGCCTTCAAGCACATAACCCAATGAACAGCGAACTGGTGGTTACATCTGCTAGAATGGAACTGGCCATCAAGGCCGGATCAGTAAGTACGCTGAAAAGCACATTATCTTAATCAATAAACCAGCTATAGTTCTTTATCCCACCCACACTCTGGCATTTCTGAACATTCTCATCCAGGCAGCATCTTCCCTGCCGGAACTGTTGCTCCAGGTATTTTGAATGTCTCTGAAAACCCGTTCAGGATGTGGCATCATGATCGTGAAACGGCCGTCTTCATTACACAGTCCAGTGATCCCCAGAGGTGTTCCGTTGGGATTGGCCGGATATTTTTCAGTCACACGGCCATCATTGTCAATATACTGCAGACTGATCAAGCCGGTTTTTCTGGCTTCTTCTGCAGAGCCTCCGAGTTTAAACTCTGCACGCCCTTCACCATGAGCCACGACCACTGGTATACGGGAACCTTCCATATCAGTAAAAAACAGCGAAGGAGATTTCAATACTTCCAGCATAACCGTTCTGGCTTCAAACTGCTCTGATTTGTTTTTTACAAAATGGGGCCAATGTGAGGTACCGGGAATTAATTCATGCAGATTAGACATCATTTGACAGCCGTTACAGACACCCAGGCCAAAGGTATCAGAGCGATCAAAAAAGGCCTGGAACTGATCACGAGCTTGCGAATTAAACAGCACGGATTTTGCCCAGCCTTCCCCGGCACCAAGTACATCACCAAAAGAAAAACCGCCACAGGCAGCCATCCCCTTGAATTGTGCTAATGATATCCGTCCTTCAATAATATCTGACATATGTACATCAATGGTTTTAAATCCTGCGCGGTTAAAAGCGGCAGCCATTTCAATCTGACCATTCACTCCCTGTTCCCTTATAATCGCCATTTCAGGACGAATACCGGAATTAATATAGGGCGCAGAAATATCCTCACTGGGATCAAAACCTACTTCCACTTTCAGGCCCGGATCGCCGCTTTGCAGCAAACTGTCGTACTCCTCCTGCGCGCATTGCGGATTATCACGTAATTTCTGCATATGGTAGGAAGTTTCAGACCAGGCACGGTGGTAATTCCTACGGCTGTCGGCCAGCATCACTTGCTGATTAAAATTGAAACGAATAGTATCGTTAATTACAGGTGCACCAATAACGTGGCAGAGACTTTCCAGACCCAGCTCCCTAACAAGCGCAAAGATATTTTCATGATCCGATGAGCGGATCTGTATTACTGCCCCCAGCTCTTCATTAAATAGCGCCGCATTTAATTCCTGCCGATCGACACAGAAAGCATGTAAATCAATATGCAGACCGCAGTGACCGGCAAAGGCCATTTCTACCAGCGTAGTAAACAGACCGCCATCTGAACGATCATGATAGGCCAGTAACTGATCGTCATTATTGAGTGTCTGGATCAGTGTAAAAAAGGCCTTGAAGGCATGCACATCATCAAAATCTGGTGTCGTGTTGCCGGTCTGATTGTACACCTGTGCCAGAGCAGAACCGCCTAATCTGTTACGGCCTTTGCCTAAATCGATGAGGATCAGTTTGCTTTCACCTTGATCCAGCTGCAATTGTGGTGTCAGGGTTTTTGCAGCATCCTGCACACGTGCAAAACCAGAAACAATCAAAGACAGCGGAGCGGTTACTGATTTATTCTCGCCATGCTCCTGCCAGACGGTTTTCATAGACATGGAATCCTTACCCACAGGGATAGTAATACCCAACTGGGGACAAAGTTCCATGCCGACCGTTTTTACCGCATCATACAAGCCGGCATCTTCACCTTCATGCCCGGCAGGAGACATCCAGTTTGCGGAAAAGACTATATCCGACAGACTGTTTATTCGTGCAGCGGCGATATTGGTCAACGTTTCACCTATAGCCATTCTGGCAGATGCGGCATGGTCAATCAGTGCCAGAGGGGTTCTTTCGCCGATAGCCATGGCTTCGCCGGTCAGTTCATTGAACCCGCTGCATGTCACAGCCACATCAGCTACCGGTACCTGCCACGGTCCAACCATCTGTTCACGCGCCACCATTCCGGTGATAGAGCGATCACCAATAGTGATCAAAAAAGATTTGCCCGCTACCGCAGGCAGGTGTAACACACGATCTGCCGCTTCGGCAAGCTCAATGTGCCGGTATTGAAATGCTGGCTGGTCACACTTAACATGTTCAACCAAACGGGACATTTTAGGTGGTTTTCCCAGCAAAACTTCCAGCGGCATATCAATCGGCTGGTTACTAAAATGACTGTCATCCAGGACCAGCCTTTGCTCTTTGGTTGCTACGCCAAGAATAGCATAAGGCGCTCTTTCTCTTTGACACAAACTTTCAAACAGATCAATTCTGTCAGGAGCCACTGCCATCACATAGCGTTCCTGGGATTCATTACACCAGATTTCCATAGGTGACATACCTGGTTCGTCATTGGGTACTTTGCGTAATTGAAAATGACCGCCCCGCCCTGCATCATTCACCAGCTCGGGTAAAGCATTAGAAATGCCCCCCGCACCTACATCGTGAATAGATAAAATCGGATTTTCCCTGCCCAGTTGCCAGCATCGATCGATAACCTCCTGACAACGTCGTTCCATTTCAGGATTACCGCGCTGTACCGAGGCAAAATCCAGA
Organism: uncultured Gammaproteobacteria bacterium; assembly: GCA_963836005.1. Lineage (GTDB taxonomy): Bacteria > Pseudomonadota > Gammaproteobacteria > GRL18 > GRL18 > CAWIHS01. The sequence continues at coordinate 890,451 of CAWIHS010000001.1, forward strand.
TCTTCTGCACTACTGCCGGAAGCCATGGAAGAAGCCGCTCCGCCGCCCAGGCCAATTAGCATGGCTGGGCCACCGAGCAGTACGATTTTTGAGCCGACGGGAACTTCACCCTTGTGTACATGCTCAGACTTTATATTACCCACACCTCCAGCCAGCATTATGGGTTTATGATAACCGCGCACTTCATGGCCCTTTCTGGTGCGGATTTTTTCTTCAAAAGTTCTGAAATAACCACAGATATTAGGGCGTCCAAATTCATTATTAAACGCCGCTGCGCCTATCGGTGCTTCGAGCATGATATCCAGCGCAGAGACAATACGTTCGGGTTTACCATAGTCCACTTCCCAATGCTGCGGCAGGGCTGGAATTTTAAGATTGGAAACCGAAAATCCGCACAAACCGGCTTTAGGTTTGGATCCCTGGCCGGTGGCGCCTTCATCGCGAATTTCACCCCCTGAACCTGTAGCAGCGCCGGGGAAAGGAGAAATAGCCGTCGGGTGATTATGAGTCTCAACTTTCATTAAGATGTGGCTGTCTTCATCATGATGCTGGTAATGTCCCGTATTGGGATCGGGATAAAAGCGGCGGATGTTAAATCCTTCAATCACTGCGCAATTATCACTATATGCAGACAAAATACCTGCAGAATTTTGCTTATAGGTATTTCGGATCATAGCAAACAGGGATCTGTCCTGCTGCTGGCCGTCAATAGTCCAGTCAGCATTAAAAATTTTATGGCGGCAATGTTCGGAGTTAGCCTGGGCAAACATCATCAATTCAACATCACTGGGATCACGGCCCAGCCTGGTAAAGTTATCCACCAGATAGTCAATTTCGTCTTCTGCCAGAGCTAATCCCAGTTCCCGATTCGCGCTGATAAGTGCATCCCGTCCGCCTTCCAGCACCGGGATGTTGTTGAGCGGTGCAGGTTGATGATGGGAAAACAGATATTCTGCATCATTGATATCTTCGAATACCGTTTCAATCATCCGATCATGCAGAGACTGAGAGATCATTTGCCGCTGTGTTTGAGTCAAAGACACTCCGTGGTTCATAGTCACGGTATATAAAATTCCCCGTTCAATAAGCTTTATCTCGCTCAAACCGCAATTATGGGCAATATCGGTAGCCTTGCTGGCCCAGGGTGAAATGGTACCCACCCGGGGAATGACCATAAAATCTTCACCCTGATACTCAGCCTGTTCTTTGCTTTCTCCATACATCAAGATACGTTCCAGCACCATCATCTGAGCATCATTTGGTTTTTTGACGGTGTCAACAAAATGAATAAATTGACTACTGACTGCATGGATACTCGGCACATCTGCATGTAATTTATGCAGTAACTTTTCAATTCGAAAGGATGACAGGGCGGATTTACCATGCAAAATCAACATTTAGTGCACTCTCCTGAAAGGATTGGAATTTCAACTATCGGGTATTCGCCACCCGCTTTGGATTGAGGGATTTTAAAAAAACTGAGTCTAACATATTTTGCTGTAAAAGTTGTCTCTGAAATATTTTTCCGCTTCAAATATGGGCTTGCTATTTTCGCTGATAGATATATTCTTTTGAACACTTTTGCCTGGAGGTATCAGTCAAGCTGGTATAAAATCAGCTGCATATGATGGCTCGAAAATTCAATTGCAGGAGAAACCAAATGAACCGTCAACACCTCACCTTTTCACTTATGCTGTTACTCTTCCCGATACTGTTTTTCTCAGCAAATGGTCATGCTCTAAACACAGCCAAAGGAAAACTCACAGGAGCCAGGGAAACTCAGTTCCCAGGCTGGTTCAAGGAGAGCTTTCTTGACATTACTGAAGACATTGCAGAAGCGAATGAATCGGCTAAACATGTTGTATTATTTATGTATACAAACGGCTGCCCTTATTGCTATAAAATGGCAGAAGAAAATTTCAAACATGCCCCTTATACGTCATTTATCAAGCAAAATTTCGATGTCATTGCGCTGAATATCCTGGGTGATCGTGAAGTCGCGCTGGATGAAAATACGACACTCAGTGAGAAGGAGCTGTCTCAACAATGGCAGGTAATGTATACCCCTACTATTATTTTTCTCAATAGCCAAAACGAGGTTGTTGCCCGCATCAACGGTTATCGTTCGGTCGCTGATTTTAAAGTTGTGCTCGATTATGTGCAGCAGAAAGCCTACGAGAAAACATCATTGGCCAAATACATTGATAGTAAAAAACAAACTGAATATACCTTGCGTGATCACCCTCAATTGACCACAAGCACCAGGCTCAACACTGTTCCCGCAAAGCCCCTGGCGCTGTTGTTTGAAGACAGTGGCTGCCTTGACTGTAATGCCTTGCACGATGGACATCTGAGAGATCCGGAAGTCAATGAGCTGTTGAAAAACTTCACTGTTGTCCGTCTGGACACACAGTCAGACGAGGAGATTACAGATGTCGACGGCAACCCTACCACACCTCGCGCTTATGCCGAAACGCTGGGACTGACCTATCGACCCGGGCTAATTTTATTTGCTCATGGCAAGGAAATCATCCGTATCGAGAGTATGCTGTATAGATTTCATTTCAAGGAGATTTTGCGCTACGTAGGTGAGGGTTATTATAAGAAATATCCGGATAATTTCTATGATTATCTGGATATCAGAACCGCTGAATTACTCAATAGTGGTCAGGATGTGAATATTTCTGAATAGCAATATTTTCTGTCAGTGCCTGCAAATGTGATTCAACTGAGCGGGCCATCGCTACGGTATTATAACCGCCTTCCAGAGTTGAGATGATGCGGTTGTCTGCAAATTTAGCAGCCATGTCGACGATAATTTCTGTGACCCAGAAATAATCTGCCTCGGTTAAATTCAAATCGGCCAGGAAGTCATCTTTATGGGCATCAAAACCAGCTGAAATAAATATCAGCTGGGGTTTAAATTGCTCCAGGGCCGGAAGCCATCGCTGTTGAACCGCAGCCCTGAATTCTTCACTACCTGAGCCTGCTGCCAGCGGAGTACAGATGATGCGTTCATCATTTATGGCAAAAGGTTCATTGGGATAAAAGGGATGCTGAAAACTGGAACAAAACATAACCCGGCTTTCATTTTTCAGAAAGTTTTCACTGCCGTTGCCATGATGCACATCAAAATCAAGCAGCGCCACCCTGTCCAGCTGATATTTATCCAGAGCCTCGGCTATTCCCACGGCTACGTTATTGAAGATACAAAAACCCATGGCCCGATCGTATTTGGCATGGTGTCCCGGGGGTCTGACCCCGCAGAAAACATGTTTGTTCTGCCCTTCCATCACCAGCCGGGTAGCCAGCACCACTGCGCCTGCAGCGCGTTTTGCTGCTTCCAGGGAAAAACTTGAAAGCCGTGTATCAGGATCAAGATAAACTGCCGCATTTTCCTGCAGCGGGGCTATTTCCTCGATGTTTTTTATATAGGATTGGGCATGCACTCTCAGCAGTTGCTCTCTGGTCGCCAGAGGCGCTGCATGAAAGTCCAGTTTGTCATATAATGGAGAATTCCTGAGATGTTCCAGAATTGCTGTCAGCCGCTGTGGTGACTCAGGGTGCCCTGCACCATTATCATGCAGCAGACAGACCGGATGGGAAATATAAGCACAACGCATTTAATCGCATTCTTCCGCGGGTTTATCCGCAGTTCGGTACTTTTCAGCCAACTGCATATAGACTGTCCCCTGTTTGACATCTAAAGGAACAATCATACCACTGAGATACATTTTAGACAGCGTTTGAGCCGCCTGGTAATGTTTGTTTTGCACCGCCTGCTCCAGCCAGTACACCCCTTTTTGCGGGTCTTTCTCACTGAGCACTTCATCAATCAGCATCTGCCCCAGCAGATACTGAGCTTCTGCATGGCCCTCTACAGCCAGCGGCTCCAGCTGCATGTAGGCCTGTGCATAATTGCCCTGTTCGATTTCCTGCAAAGCCACAGAATATGCATCAGCCATTGCCATAGAGGCTGACAACATAACCGATAAAAAAAGCAGCAGTTTTATCACATCTGAAAAATTTCCTGAACGGTATAAAGTTTGCCTAAGTGTAAAGCGTTTTTTCACCATTTACTCCCGTAAATAAAAATTTATTCTACTTACTCTGCATATCTAAAAATTACCCTGAATGCCTGATTTTAGTTTTTTGTGAATGCCGGTAAGGTCATATTAGATTTTAACAGCTATCGAGGCAGCATCAAGCGACAAAAGCATAGAGAAACTTTTAAATGCATCTCCGACTATTGATTGGGTCATTTCTGACGAGATGCTGTACCACTGCGATGATTCACTTTACTATTTCTGTTGCCCGTTTTATTGCCGACAGAACTTCGTCCACCGGTATGCTTCTTATTCTTGCTGCTGGGTTTATGTCCTCTGGCATTTTCACCGGAACGCTGGCCGTCTCTATGACCTGATTTCGGTTTTTTAGGTTTCCTGGATTTTTGGCTGTGAACTTGACGCAGATGCGATGCTGGTAAGTCATGTACTGGTATAAAGCCATCAACAAATTGGCGCGTTAGTAATTCATTCGTCAGATGCTCAATATCAGACAACTGTTTAAACTCATCTGCACTGACCAGCGAGACCGCCTGACCGCTGGCTCCAGCCCGGCCTGTACGTCCAATTCGATGTACATAATCTTCCGCTACATTAGGCAAATCAAAATTGACCACCTGCGGCAACTGATCAATATCCAGGCCGCGTGCCGCTATGTCAGTGGCAACTAAAATTCTGATTGATCCGTTTTTAAAATTAGCCAGAGCCTTTGTGCGTGCTCCCTGACTCTTGTTGCCATGAATGGCGGTGGCTTTTATGCCCTCATCTTCCAGATAACGGGTCAGCCGGTTGGCTCCGTGTTTGGTTCGGGTAAAGACCAGCACCTGCTGCCACTGGTTATCATGAATCAACTGCGTGAGCAGGGCAGACTTCCTTTTCTTGTCCACCGGACAAATCCACTGCTTTACCGATTTCGCAGCGGTATTACGGGGACTGACAGAAATTTCAAGCGGATTATTCACCATTCCTCTGGCCAGATCACGAATTTCCTCAGAAAAAGTCGCGGAAAACATCAGATTCTGGCGCTGTCTGGGTAATAACGACAAAATCTTCCGGATATCATGGATAAACCCCATATCCAGCATTCGGTCAGCTTCATCCAGTACCAGTACTTCCAGTTGCTTAAACCTGACGGCATTTTGATTATACAGATCCAGCAAGCGCCCGGGAGTAGCCACCAGTATATCCACGCCCTTGCGTAATTTTATCATTTGCGGATTTATCTTCACTCCGCCAAACACCACCGTAGAACTTAAAGGTAAATGTTTTCCATAAGTTGCAACACTGTCCCCTACCTGGGCCGCTAACTCTCGAGTAGGGGTTAGCACGAGAACACGAGCCTGATTTGCCTGCGCTCGTTCGCCTTTTGTCAGCCGTTCTAAAATGGGCAGGGTAAAGCCCGCTGTCTTACCAGTACCCGTCTGAGCCGCCGCCATAAGATCCCTGCCTTCAATGACTGCAGGTATTGCTCTGGACTGAATGGGTGTGGGAATATCATATCCCTGCTCAGCTATAGCTTCAAGGATTGGGGCAGACAGGCCCAGGGAAGCAAAACTCATCGAGTCGTCTCCTGTCGTTGCATTTTTGGAACACCAGACTATCTGGATGTAGGGCATGTAGCTTACAGGATATTATTACTAATTCATAGGTAAGTTGTTAATTTTTATCCAGTTGCTGAATTAACAGCAGCTTGAATAAAGCAGCCCTTTTGCGGTTAATACCAAAATCACTATGACCGACTCTGGAAGCAGAACGCAGGTGAAGCTTGAGAGTCTGCTGGTCAATTCTTATCTCAAAATCATCCACAAATCCCAGCACGGGTGAAGAAAAAGTGGCTGCAAGATAATCATTATTCAGATGCTGAATGACACCGCCCATATCGTTGATGATTATCTCACAGACCGGCAGGATGGCGGTCTCGAAACCGCCAGGCAATTCAACCGGGGTAATGTAATGTTCAAGATCAACAGGATCTTCTGAACTAATACAGTTCGGTGAAGCAGGACAGGATAGCAGCTGCCCCTGTTGTATTCCGGGAGCAACAGCTGTTCTGGATTTAAGCGCCAGATAGAAAAATACGAGCACTATAAGCAAAACAATGATTAGTGTGGTGATGGCAATTATTTTCATTCAGGCCCCTCAAAATTAAATCTGGTTCTGATAAAATGGTAGCAAAAGAAAAATCACACTTTTTTTTTGCCATCCACTTAGGTTAAGCACGAATGCGGCCCTTAAAAATAATTCCCAGGGAATACATACAAATCATTCCTGTTGATATTACTACGCTAAAGGTAGACGCAATCGTTAATGCGGCGAATAATTCTTTACTCGGCGGCGGCGGTGTAGACGGTGCAATTCACCGCGCGGCCGGGCCTCAGCTGCTCGCCGAATGCCGCACGCTCCATGGCTGTGAGACAGGTGCAGCCAAAATCACCAGAGCTTATAATCTACCAGCCCGATATGTCATTCATACCGTAGGTCCGGTATGGCATGCAGGCAACGAAAATGAAGCGAAGCTGCTGTCTTCCTGCTATCGGGAATGCCTTACACTGGCTCAGGCTTATGCGCTCAACAGCATAGCATTTCCAGCTATCAGCTGTGGAGTGTATGGTTATCCGGTGAACGAGGCCGGCGAAATTGCGGTCAAAGAGGTACTTCATTTTCTACAGCACAGTACACAAATTAACAGGGTGATTTTTGCCTGCTTCAATAATAATGTTCAGCAGGCCTTGAACACAGCACTTTCAAATTTGAGCTAGAATCACAAGTAAAGCTTCAGGCATGCTTTTTTAAGGTTTTTTTCCATTTGGAATTTACCGGCCCGCTATCAAGTTTAATATATCTGCCAACTTCGTTTTCATACCATCCGCTAGTCTGTTGATGCGGTTCCGCTTCATAACCCCAGTAAGTGCCGTCTGCATCCTGGGCAATCCAGTTAACCCAGTCGGGTATACCTCTTTTATGCATCTAAGAAATCAATGAAGATCGACAGAAAAGTCTCTTAACAGTTGCAGTGAAACAACTTCAAGAGCCCTCTTATGGGTTCTTTGTAAATACACTTTAGGTGCCATCTTATCCTGGTAAGCCTGCAGCCACCTTGCAGCGCATAAACACCAGGAATCACCGGGTTTCACTCCAGGAAAACCATATTCCGGCATAGGCGTTGACAGATCATTACCTTTGAAACGGGAATATTCCAGAAATTCTCTGGATGCTCTGATACAGACGGTGTGCGAACCCATATCTTCTTTACAGGTATTGCAGAAGGAGTCCCTGTAAAAACCTGTCTTTGGTTCATTTCCACAGGGTTCAAGAGGTTCGTCAAAAACATTTAACGATTCAAACATTTCCATAGAGAAATACGCGCTTTTTCAAACTCATGTGGCACTGGTTAATAGCAACAAATCAGCTGTTAATCCTTCTTTTTACAGGACTGTTGCTGCTGCTTTATTTGCATGCAGGTTGCATTAGCAGGTTGATGCCCGGACTGGTTTTTCAAAAAATCATGTTGGGTTAGCTGCTGGGCTTGCAGAGCATTGTCAGATAACTGCTGGCTATCATGGCTGACCTGTTCAAAAGTCATATGATTTGGGTGAGCATGGGCAAATGACGTAAAAAAGAAAGCAATAACTATAATCTTGCTGTTATTCATTTAAACACCTTATTTAAACCTTCAATTAATACCGGATATCATTTATTACTGAATTATTACACAAAAATTCAGCTTATGCATAGTACTCGAAACTCGATTCAAAAATTAAGCTCAATCATACATCTGTATTGTATATGCTCAGGAATGCCAGCCGTCTGCTATCAGCGCCAGACTCCAAATTTTGCTGAACAGACTATTTTCTCGAGAATTTCCTGAATTTGTGGATAATAACACCATGTCCGTGGATAAATTTCTACAATAAACAAGTGAGTAATCAAATGTCCCGCCTGATCGCCGCCTTTATTCGTCATGGAGAATATCATCAGTTAACAAATACCCCCAGTGCCCTGCAGCCTTTTGCGCTTACTGAAAAGGGCAAACAACAAGCGCAGCGCGCTGCAGAATTACTGGTGAATCAGAGCCGACAGGCAGAATGGAAGATTTACCCAGTTATTGATTGTTCCAGTTTGCTCAGAGCCTGGCAGACAGCTCATGAAATAAAAACCATATTCGAACAGGAAAATGTCCACTGCTGTGTCATTGAAAGTTTTGCTGACTTATGTGAACGCAGCGTTGGCAGTGTTGCTAACCTGAACATTGATCAGATTGAAGCCATTTTAAACAATGACCCAAGATTTGCAACTGCGCCGGAACACTGGAAATCTAACAGTCATTATTGCTTGCCGTTTCCGGGAGCAGAATCATTAATGGACGCCGGACTGCGTGTTGCACAACATTTAACAAACCGCCTGATCAATCTAAAACGTCAAATAGAAACAGATACGCTAATGGTTTTTGTCGGCCATGGCGCTTCCTTCCGGCACGCCGCATACCATTTGGGCATACTGAAATTTGACCAGATTGCACAGCTAAGCATGTATCATGCACAACCGATTTACCTTGAATTACAGGCAGACACCAGCCTAAAACACATCGCAGGAAAATGGAAAATTCGCAAACCACAGGAGCACTTTACAGACTGAATCAGTAGAGACTCTTCGGTTCTTCACAAAGATATGTTCTTTTCACTAAAAAAACTCTATCAACTTTAATTTTGTCGAGTTTCCAGAGGCTGAGCAAAAGCTAGTCCAACCCCGCATTTCTTTAAGTCTCTGATTTTAATTGACTCAATGCCTCAAGATGGTCAAAATATTAATTAATACTGTAATTTTCAAATAACCAATGTATACATCAGATAATATCCAGCTACGCAAGCATCACCCAGCCTGGCAATTACTTGCCGCAACCAAGGGTCCATTGGTTATCGCTGTTTTGCAGCTTCTGTTTAAAGACAGTCCCGACGGCATAGAATTTGATTCTGCCGTCCTGGAACTTTCTCAAATGCTGCAGCAACAGTATGAAAATGGTGAAATTGAGAGCAGTAATAATTATCAGTTGGAAGCCAGACGAGAAATTCGCCACTGGATCAAGCGTGGCCTGCTATTGGAACGTCAGGGACGCATCGTTGCCACCGATGCCCTTGAATCAGCGCTGAGATTTGTACAGGGACTGGATCAACGCATCATGAGCAGTTCCGCCTCTCGCCTGGCCATCGTACAACGTGAAATAGAGCATCTGGATGCTAATCTCAATGCCAATCAGGATCAAAGAACTGAATTTTTAAAAAATAAAATTGCTGATCTGGAAAAAGAGCTGAATGAAGTAGAACAAGGTCATGTTGAAGTATTGTCTGAAGATCAGGCCATTGAATCCATCCGTGAAATTTATGCCCTGTCCACCAGTTTATCCCATGATTTTAGACGAGTTGAAGATTCCTACCGGGAGGCGGATCAACGACTGCGACAATCCATTATCGCAGAACAAAGTCACCGCGGAGAAATTGTGGACAAGTTGATGGACAGTCACGATGCCTTGCTTGAAACTGCTGAAGGCAAGGTATTCAATGGTTTCCATCAACAACTGGGACGCGCCCTGGAACTGGAAAAAATGAAACTGCAATTACGCAATATTGCGGCCCACCCCAGTAGCAATAAAGCCCTCAAAGCCAAACAGCAATCTGATTTACGCTGGTTGATCATGCGTCTGGTGCTGGAGTCGGAACGCGTGGTCAAAGCACGTGCCCGTAGCGAAAGAGATGTGCGCAGCTTTTTGAAAACCGGATTGGCGGCAGAGCATCATCGCGTGGGGCAGTTGTTAAATGAGTTCTTTTCCCAGGCTATGTCTCTGGAATGGAGCAATCAGAAACTGCGCCGAAGTCCCGCTCCCCTTCCCCCTGTTGCCATAGCCAATCATGGCCTGCCGGTGGTTGAGCGTTTACGTTTCAAGGAATTAAATAGCGACATCGCAGATGAGCTAAACCTGTTGCCGCAGGATGCACAACTTGGTGATCTGGACGAAGCATTCTGGGAAAGTTTTGATGCTCTGAATCAGACTGCCCTGCTGGCACAAACCAGCGATCTGCTTGCTCAACATTCAGGCAGCATGAGTATTGCCGAACTTGTAGAACAATTACCGCCCACCCATGATCTCGAAGCAGTGACATTATGGCTCAGTATCGCTATGGCCAGTGATACGGTGAGTGAAAAAGAAACAGAACAATTTGATATTAAACAAACAGATGGCAAAACCGTACGTTTTACGACACCTAAAGTGGCATTAAACCATCAAGCCGTTGTAAACATGGATTTTGAAATATAAATGAGTAATATTTTCGATCAACTATCGGGAGCTATGACTGCTGACTCTCAAACGCAACCCCAGGAAGCGCAACAGGACACGCATAATCAAGAACCTGAACAACACCCGGCTTTAGTCTATAGCCGGCAGGTCAAAGCAACAACTCAGGAACTGCTCAAGTTTGGTTTGCTGGAAGCAAGCAATAAATCTAAGCATTATCAAACCTGCCTGCATCAAAAAGAAATTATTAATACCATTCTTGCTCCACTGGATTTACAACTCAAAATTGATGACACGCGAGGTCTGGCATTTTTAATTATCGCACCGACAGAAGAACTGGAACATAAAGATGACTGGCAGCACCCCCTGGTTCGCCGTCAGCGTATGAATCTGGAACAAAGCCTGATGGTCGCCATTTTACGGCAACATTATCTGAATCATGAACAGGAAGCAGGGGCGGGTTCTCTCAAAGCCATTGTTCATCTGGATGATCTCTTGCCTCAGTTAAATCAGTATCTGGGTGCCAGCGGCTCTGATGAACGCGATGATAAACGCCTGCGCAACCTGTTAGAACAGCTCAGAGGTTATGCCCTGGTGTCTGAAATTGATGATAATGATAAAGTCACCATACGTCCCCTGATCACCCATTTAAATAATCCTGAACATCTGCAAAGCCTTATTGCTGAGTTAAAGCTGCGTAAAGCTGAGCTGCTTAAAAATGAGACGGATCAAGATAAACAGCAAACAGAGTCCCAACACCAGGAAAATTATCACAACCCGTTGCAGGACAATGCCTCAGAAAATCAATCTGATAAAAACACTTTCCCGTCATGACCACAACGCCTGTAACAGACATCGAGCTACAACAAAACCTGTTTGAGGATAAAACACAAACCTGCAAGAGGGGTCAGGATCAAGCACTCACAGAACAAACCCATGGCCTGACTCAACTGGAAGTGTTCAACTGGGGACCGTTCAGTGGTTTACATCGCATTCATTTTGACGCCAACGGCTGTTCATTGATTGGCCAGACAGGCAGTGGTAAAACTACGCTGGTCGATGCCATAATGACGTTGATTTGTGCCCAGCCCAAATACAACCTGGCCTCTACCGGTGGTCATGAATCAGACAGGGATCTAATGTCTTATATCCGCGGTGTCACCGGTATTGGCGGCGAAGATGAAACAGCCCATATTGCCAGACCCGGTCAAACAATGACCGCTATCAGTGCCGAGTTTTCATCTAATCAGAGTCAGGTACGTCTCAGCAGTCTACTCTGGCTGGACAGCACCAGTACCAGCCAGAGTGATATGAAAAGACTGTGGATTTTCGATCCGGGCAATCACCAGGGTCTGAGTGATTATCTGCAGCAACTTCAGGAACTTGGTTCCAGAGGGCTTAAAATTGAACTCAAGGAAAGACAGGGTGTAATAGTAACTGACAAGAAAAAAGCTTATCTGGCGCATTGTCGACGCTTTTTTGAAGTCGGAGAAAATGCCTTTGTACTGCTTAACCGGGCAGCAGGTTTAAAACAGTTGAACAGTATTGATGCCCTGTTTCGGGAGCTGGTTCTGGATGATCATTCTGCGTTTGAACGGGCCGCAGAAGTTGCTAATGAGTTCGATGAATTACAGGGAATACATGCTGAGCTGCAAATCGCAAAAAAACAACATACTACATTATTACCGATTGCTCAGACCTATAAAAAATTTCAGCAAAGCCAAAACAAACTGCAACAGTTTATCCAGTTACAAAAATTTTTACCCTTATGGTTTGCCCATCATGGCTTTGAACTTTGGTCACAACAGGCCGAAAAGCTGCAATTACACATCAGTCAATATGAAACTCAGCTTGAACAAACCCTGGTTCAGCTGTATCAGCAACAGGCCCTCGTAGATGAAGCTTATGAAAAATATCAGCAATTAGGCGGTGCCAGTATTGAAGATCTTAAGCGTCAGATAGTCGAAAAACATCAGGATATTGCACGTTTGCAGCAAAATATCCGCGATTATCAACAAATCTGTAAAGCCACTCAGCTGGACACTGAACTCAGCCCGGAAAAACTTCAGCACAATAAGCAACTGGCAGAAAAATTGTTTGCTGAACTCACAAAGCAGCTCATAAAACTTGAACAGGCACTGGAACAGCAGATACAGAAAACGCGCAATGCAGAAGAACAGCAAAGTGAACAGAGCAATGAAATCAAAGAAGTCCAGGCAGCGCCGGACAGTAATATCCCGGGTAAATTTAGAAGTTTCCAGTACGAGTTGGCGCAGCAATTGAACATTGATGCAGATGACATACCCTATATTGCCCAATGTGTAGAGGTACAGGATAAGGCCTGGCATGGTGCCATTGAACGGGCTATTGGCAGCCATCGTTTACGTCTGCTCATTGATGCTGAATATATGCCTGCGGCTTTAAACTGGATCAATCAACGCGATAATCAATTACATGTCCGTTTGTTAAACAATGCAGACTATCAGCAAACCGCTTCGAGGCTGGACGATGGTTTTTGTCACAAGCTCAAATTCAAGGACAGTATCCATCATCAAAGCGTGAAAAACTTTCTGTCCAGTATTGATCGCCATTGCGTAGCCTCTGCCCATGAACTTCGACAGACCCCTTATGGTATGACGCGTGAGGGGCTGATGTCGGGCAAAAGGGGGCTGTTTGAAAAACAGGACCAGAAACCCATTACTTCAGGATGGCTTACCGGCTTCGATAATCAGGCCCGTCTGGCTGAATTGCAGCAAAATCATCAACAAATAAGCTCAGAGGCTCGACAGTTGCGCCAGCAATTAGTGCACCTCAAAGAGCAGCAACAAAAACTGCAGACGCAACAAACTCTGTTAAAAAATGTCCAGGAGATCAGTTTTACCGAGCTGGATGATTCCACGTCTAAAAATATTCTGCTTCATCTGCAACAGCGTCTTGAGAATCTGCAAAATCCGGCCTCTGACACAGCAAAATCCGAGCAATTATGGCTGGCAGCAAAACAACAGCTAGACAACATTCAGCAAACGCTTAATGGACTGAATGTTAATAAAGAAGTAGCTCTGAAAGAATTAAACAGCGCAAATAAACAGGCTGAACTGACGCAAAAGCGTTTGACCATAGCTTTGACGCAGGAACAGCTTGAGTGGCTAGGTGCAAACTATAACACACCAAATGCTGAGCAACTCGAAGTATTAGCCGATCTGGAACGGGAACAAACTCAGGCACTTAATCTGAAAAGTTCTGCACAACAAAAACAGCTCAGTGATCTGCAAGCCCGGTTAGGCAAACTGATGGTTTCCGCCTTAAAGGAAGATACCGGGGCTTTAAGTGAAGCTGGCACAGAACTGGAAGATATCCCTCATTATATTGAACGCTTAAATGTACTCAGCAAAGAAGATTTGCCCGCAAAACTGGAACGATTTTTACACTACTTAAATCAATCATCTGATCAGGGTGTGACCCAGTTATTGACCCGTATTGAAAACGAGGTATCCATTATTGAAGAACGCATTGAAGAACTCAATGCTACGATGAAGCAGGTGGACTTTCAGCCTGGACGTTATTTACAGTTAATTCCCCAGAAAGTATCTCATGAATCATTACAAAGCCTGCAACGTTCACAACGAGATTTACGCAGTGCTGCGCTGATGGACGATCATGGTGAATCTCATTACAAATCATTAATGATTCTAATCCAGCAATTACGTGATGCTGTAGAACGTAAAAAAACACGTCCTGCTCTGTCTTTACTGGACCCTCGTTATCGGCTGCAATTTTCAGTCTCGATAATTGAACGAGGCAGTGAACTCGTGCTGGAAACCCGCACCGGTTCGCAAGGCGGCAGCGGTGGTGAGAAGGAAATCATTGCCAGTTATATCCTCACCGCTTCTCTGAGTTATGCCCTGTGTCCCAAACACCGGCATAAACCCATGTTTGCGACCGTGATTCTGGATGAAGCCTTTTCCAAAAGCTCTCAGGCCGTAGCTGCGCGTATTATTGCCGCCCTGAGTCAATTCGGTCTGCATCCCCTGTTTGTAACACCCAATAAGGAAATGCGTTTATTACGCACACATACCGCCTCAGCGGTTCTGGTACATCGCCGTAAACAACAGTCCTATGCCCTGAGTTTGAGCTGGGAGGAAATAGACCAGCACATTCTGCAGCGACAGCAGCAATGAAAACACCGGCTGAGCTGAGTCATAAACTGGCCCAACAATGGTATGCTGCTGATCATCGGGAGCAAAAACTGCTGGGAAGAAATCTGTGGCCGCTGAAACTAACAATAGGACGTCCGCAGGGAAAAGTTCTTAAATACGATTCAGCACAGGTCCGAGAACATCTACAACTCTGGCGTCAAGAACCTCTCGGTCAGGTAATATGGGAACCTGTATCATATCAGTCTGCCAGTCATTCAATTGACATTCCCTGTTATTGGCTGATTCAAAATCCGAGTGAATGGGTTGCGGCCTGTCGCGATCAGCAGATCAGCAAGGAATACAGCAAGCTTTCCAAAATTGTCACTCAGGTTGAGCCGCTGTTTCATTCCCTGCTGGTTCGTCAACGAAGTATATGGCATAGAAATCAAACCAGTGAAATCATTCTATGCTGCCAGGTGGCAATGATATTAAAGCCGGGTTTTGCTAAAGGTCTGCCTCTGCGGGCACTTAAGGTGGCAAATATTGACAGCAAGTTTATTGAACAGCATCGCGCCCTGCTCGTCAAACTCCTGAATATACGTTTTAATGATCTGCTAAAAACAATGACCCTGGAACAGTTTCTGGATGTCGCAGATGACAGAGATCAATGGTTATTAATTATCCCTCTGAGTAAAAATTTACTCGCCTATGAACAATTACGCCTGAGAGCATTTGAACTAAAACGACTCAAGCTTCCGGGCAAATATTTGCTGGTGATTGAAAATGAACAATGTAGATATCAATTACCCGTGCTGGATAATACGCTGGCCATATTAGGAGCCGGGTTGAATCTGAGCTGGATGAATAATCCTGATTTTAAACATAAGCACATTGCCTATTGGGGCGATATCGATACCTGGGGTCTTAAAATGCTGGCCATGGCCCGCCAGACACAGCCGAAACTGACCCCGGTTCTTATGAACAGTGACATATTTCGTAAATACCAGAAGTTTGCCGTTGCAGAACCCAAACAGGCCGGTGATCAAGCACCACAACCACTCACGGATAATGAAATACAGCTTTATCAGAGCTTGCTGCAAAGCCCAAAGGGCCGGCTGGAACAAGAATTCATACCTGCCGATGAGATCAAAGCAATTCTGCTGGAATGGCACGCTCATCTCTGTGTGTGTCATGATATACCTAAAGGCTTATGATAGTGATCGTGCAATCAGTTCTTCATCCACTTTATTCAGTAATTGTTTGATTAACTGCATGGCCTCCTGTTGATAGAGTTCAATGCACCCTTCTTTCAGGCTGGCCTGAATCGTCAATAACGGTTCGGGCACATCAAACTCGGGGATAAGCTGAGTTTGAATAAGGCATAAATCAATTTTCTCCTGTTGTTTACCACAAACCTGCTTTTTCAATACCTGTCCTGATGCTCTTAACCGTTAGTGGTTCTTCTATTGAACGTAAACGACGGCGTTCTATTTCTTCTTCATCGGTGGATATCCATCCATTTCCAATTGCAGCTGCTGTTTTTGTTTTAGTTCTGGATTTCTTTTTTTTCATTTTCATCTTTGCTTTCACTAAGTCCATGTTTTTTCTTCTGTCTGGGTTTTCTAACGATGTGACGCCAGTATTCTTGCTGGGTAAAAGCAGCCCAACCCCACTGCGCCCATTTAATCAGTGCAAACGCCAGCCAGATAGACCAGGCCAGCATCATCAATCGGTAAATAAAAACAGGTACAGAAATAAAACTGGCGTCAGGAGTCATTTCGCTGATGCGGTCACTGAACCAGTTCAATTGATACGCAGAGGAGCCATTACCCGTGATCTGCATATCGGGTGTACCCAAAAGTCCCTGCTTTATGGATACAATGAGCAGCATCAAAGATAAAAGAATTAAAATCACCAGGGTCAACTGAAAAGTGTTGAATGAAAGCGTGCTCATGGATTGGGTATCTATCTCGCTGCGTGCCTTTAAAGCCAGGATGCTGCCGAGAATAATAACCGCTGCCCAGGGAGCAGATGCACTCAATCCAATCCATAGCAGCACCCATTGAAAAGTATTTAAAGGCGTGCCTTTGATACGCCCCAGACCATATGACAGTAGGAGTATGACTCCAAAGACCCCCCAGAATAATACTGCAGGCCCCATCTCCGGGCCCCGGGTGAATAGTATCCATCGATTATATCCTGGTTTGACACTGAGTAGATTATTGACACTATCGATACCCAGGGATACCTTAGACGCATGAAATATACCAGAAACCCCGCGCGGCTCATTCCATTCAATTTTGATTTTTTGATTGCCGGGCAGCACGGGTAACGACAAGCCTTCAGCGGTATTTCTGATGGGTATACTTCGATTATTAATGCTCACGGATTGCAGTTCGGCATCCCCGGGTAAGAAGAGTGTGTGTTCACCGCCCAGACTGCTGCGAAGATTAAACTCCAGTTGTACCGCAGTGATCTGCTCCCCCGGTATAAGTGTCAGAGTGCTGCTGTCGATGGTGATAGTTTTGCCTTTGACGCCTTTGGGTTTGGTAACGTTCACCAGCACTTGTTCACCTGGCCAGGGCTGCCATTCAGGCTGCCACAAATCACCCTGACGCTGATGATAAATAACCGCTATCCCCTGATAATCAATATGCCAGATAGGGCTGGCATTTAATGTCCATCTCTCTATCATTTGCCTGGACTCAATGGCCTTGAGCCTGATTTGACTGTTGATGGCCAGACTGGATGTCCAGACAACGGCATGGTTCTCATGACTCAGGGTAACAATAGCATTATGTCCCTCCACTTTTACATTGTCACTAATAACAGACTCACCAGACATTAATGGTACAGTTAATATAACCGGATAAGCCGTACCGGAAAGACCTCGTACACGAGTATTGACATGCCAGTTTAGTCCCAGATTAAGTGTTCTGGTGATTTCAGCATACACAGAAATTTCATTTTGTTCGCTGATTGGCGAGGATGGCTTTGCTGCATTGCTTGCGTTAGTGATTCTTGTGAAGCTTAATGCGCTGGTTTTCTGATTATCCTGATCCATCCCTTCTGATGCCCAGTCTTTAACAGCTAAGCGAACATGATGAGGTTTTACTGGAAAGGCGATCTGCAGTTGATTTAAATAATCAACACGTCCGCTGATCTTGATAAGATGACTGCCTTTGCTGACCTGTAACCAGAGCATTGAATCCTTACGAAACATGCCGCTCGTTGGCTGTTCATCAATACTGACCGCTGATGGTGTCCATTGTTTGAGCGGCACCGGCAAAGGTATTGAAATATCCTCCAGAGCGTGAACTTTCAATAGCATGGTTAATTTTTGTGCCGACAAATCTATCAGTATGGATTCAATACTGGCACACTCTGGTAAACATTCACTGGGTTTTGTTAATTCACTATGCAATTCATCTAACAATGTTTTTGCTGGAAAAGCCGCTTCCGAGGTCGCAGGTGACAGTCCAAGCAGTAAGCTTAAGAAAAAGCCCATGAGTAAATTCGCTAGTGTTGATTTAGAGGCTGAGGCAGAGCCAGAACTGAATTTAGAACTATTTTCCGACTGTAGAGATTTCAAAAATGGAATATCCAGCAGCTTCCAGACCATGAGTAAAATCAGAACAATGCGTAAAACATTTAACACAGAATTCAGAAATGGAGACAGAAGCCTTACTGATATCAGTTGATCACTGCTGACCGGACCATCCCACTGAATCTGGTATTGATGCAGGGTCCATGACGGCAAACCAGGACCTGTCTGTATCATCGCATCAGGATCAATACTATCCATCTTTTTACTGGCCTGACGGGAAGCATAATAAGCAGAGGCAGCAGATTTTTCAAATTTTTTTTCCGCCATCGATTCAGCGGCATAGCGACTACTTTTTTCAATCCCCTCTTTCACTGCATCCCTGGCAGGTTTAGAAATAATAGCCTGATCATGTCTTGCAGGTGATGAATTATTGTTAATGCCCACATGATGAAATTCAAGCTGAGGATACAAAGCCGTTCTGGCCTGATCAACCACGAAAGGTAATACGATAAGCACTAAAACAGCGGTGGTGATAAACCGATAACTTCTCACGACTTTGGATAATCGGCCTTCTGGTAATGCGCGAAACAATGCGATGGTAACGATCAGGTTAATCCAGATAAATTGCGGCGCCCAGGGTTGATGCCAGGTTAATACCAGGGCCAGTAAAGCAATGACACCCCACTTTAAACCCCACAGTTTATAAACAGCAATCGCGGTGATCAAGACCACAAACAAATCCAGTAAAGTCCATAGTTTGAGCCAGGTCTGTTTGGCATTTGCGCCACTGACGGAAAAGAGTTTCCATCCCGCAGGTAAATACAGTGTTGCATTCACCGAATTAAAATCAATATTCCATCCTCCAGCAGAAAATACCCGGGCATCGTTGTTAATGCGGCTATCAGCGGAAAGATTCAGATTCCCATGACGTACTTCAATACCCTGTTGCTGTTTATCATCTTCAGTAATATATTGCGGCTTTCCGTTTAATGTTACTTGCCCGAGCTGTACATCCGCTGCGGCATTTAAGCGCCATTGGCGGGACAATTTACCGGTTATGATGTCATTCACAGTAAAACCACCACCGTCAAAATCCAGCCATATTTTTTTACTCAGGCTGAGCTGATCGGGCTCCGGTTCCGGATCGCCTCGCCTGATAATATTAAAGCCTAAATGTTCGCCGCTTTGCATATAAAATGCAGGGTATATTTTCCAGTTTTTCGGTAATTGTGTTTGCCTGGCATCAATACTTTTTTTATCAATAACATTGATGTGTCGTAGTTGTGGTTGTTGATCCAGAACCCATATTTCATTGGCTGGCCAGGGTTTATTAAAAGCAGGCAAAGGAATAGAAGTAAGTTGTTGTGGATAAAATGAACTTATAGTGACGTTCCACTGTCCAGGTCGTGCCTGAATAATGAGACGTCCCTGCTTATCGAGTAATGCAGGTAAACGACTATTAATAGCTGCAGGCATAAAGTTTTTTAATAATGCACCCTGAAGAATAATTTCACGTTGCTGACCGGAGACTTCAAGTTTTATTTCGGTGGTAACATTTAGCGGTATAGCATCTGTTATTTTTCGAAAAACCTGTAAGTCCAGACGATTATTCTGATGGGCTTTTGTAGCTTTACTTTTTAACCACAGTTGGTCTTCACGAAAATCAGCAAGCGGTACTTTTTTATTATCAATCGTCAAATTGATAAGCCCCGTGTCTTCAGGTATAGATAACGACAGGGGCTGTTGCTGCCAGAAAAATTCACCTGTTATATGGTAAAGACCTTTTTTTAGTCGCATAAACGGTTTGCCATCGCGGCTGCTTACCTGTGCAAACGCCTGATTTACTGGCTGCGGCACTTTGTTTATGAGCGATGGGACTTCATTTACCGGTTGTGACAGCTGACTGACCTGCTGAGGCTCCTGGTTAATCCGCGCTGAGAACTGTTTAACTCTGACATTTTCAGGCCAGTGTTTATTGTCTCCGGGCAGAGGAATCCAGGATTCTGCATAAATATTCCATTGTTGCTCAAACCGGGCTTGAGTTTTACCTGCATCTATAGTGAGAAAACCGGGATAAGCGCAATAGTGCTGATTTTGATTGTAAATGATCGGGCATGATAAGTCCGGATCATCTTTTAATACCCATGGAACCCAAGGCTGAAGTTCATCGGGTATATTGGCAAGCGGATCGGCATTTGAGGATGAGACCATCGTCATTATTATGAAAAATAACATCCAATGACAGAATGTTAATGCTACGCTACAAGCCTTTGTGTGTATAGTTTTCATGATTTGTATACTTTTTTATTATCCAATATGTTAGCCAATCAACTAAAACTGGCATTCTATCCTTAGTCTGCCAGAAAGCCATATTATTAACACGACTACCCGCCCCATGATAGTACTTAATCCCAGATTTGCGCAGAATCACTCTAATATTGATCTCAGTGAATGCCTCGGCTTTGCTGAATAGCACATCCAGGTTATCGTTCTGTTCGTGATCTGTGATGAGGTAGGCACGTTGGGTAGGATTGAGAGTGAATGAATCGAGAAGTGGGAACTGTTGCACAACTATTCTCCAGTGAATCAAGGATAATTGTAGCAAGTCAGGAGATTTTCTCCAGCACATGGAAGTGCATGACCCCGCTTTTCCTCCTTTGAGCGGGGTCTTTTAATCTTCTCCCAACAAATCCCCCGTTATACAATCTCAAACCGACAGAAACGCTTTGCTGCCTGTATATGGCATCACCCGGCTAACTCTTGAATTCAAGCAGATGCAGCACAAGCGTAATCCATCATTCAAAGTCATTGGGAAGTCAAAAACAAGTTACACTGGGTATTAGATTTGTCATTCAGGGCAGTGGAGGTCGGACTGCAGGGCAATGGGGCAATGGGGGAGGGGGCAATGAAAATAGCCTTTTAAGCGTTATTTAATCATTGTTTTGGGTTGTTTTGCTTTTTATTTCAGTGAGTTACTCAGGTCCGACCCCAGAAATGCAGACCCAGTAATGCCCAGTAATGCAGTTTGTACAGAGCAAAGTAACATTGGATTTTGCTATCCTTCTATCAGAATAACCCGGTTCCGGTCGAGTCGAGGTTAAACACCGCATATTCAATCTGACTGCTCATATGCTGCACTACGGAGGTCACCCCGCTGAGTGGGTCCTCCACCAAATCTTGCCACATCACGTCAAGCATTATGTCTAGGTTATTACTCAGTTGAGCCTCCATCTTGGGCTTGTCGTGAACATGTTTCGCAGCACTCCAGGTTATGACACCCGCGGAAATTAAAATCCCCCCGTAACCGCCCATAAAAACAGAGGCAGCAGTCACACCGCCGCGCAACGTGATTTGCTCTAACAGTTCACTCACTGCTGCTCTCGCTACTCTATCGAGACCGTCCGTTGATGATGTTGGGGTGACACCGTCGCTTAGAGCAGCAATTTGTGCCAGCAGTGTCTTGTAGGCAGGCAAGACAGAAAGATCGGTGGCTTGCAGAACCTCATACAAGGATGCATTTTGCAGTATCGCCTCCGGCACAACAATTGCGGGGATAAATTTGAGGTGTTGGTTGAGTGCAGCAACCGGTATGCTGTACTCAAACGGCAACTGCTCAAGACGGTCTTTAATCTCCTGCAGATAACGGGCAGTCGTCTCTTGCAGGACAGTGTGAGGATCAACAAAACTATTAACCGGTTCCAACACCTGCTCATAGAACTCTTGCTGCAGATAGTTGAACAGTCGCTCTTCAGGGAGGACATCCCCCTCAGAGTACTGCAGCTTGTACCAGGCTACCCGGGTGGCCATCCATTGCTGTGTCCAGTAATTGCTGTACCAGGGAATAAAAACGTCCCTGGTGCGCCGGCGCACGTGCCAGCGCCAATCCTCCATGGCAACCCGAGCATAGGCTATGGATTCGCGCCTTGCAAATATTGAGGCGTTTAGTATCTGTTCATCAATGGCCTGCCAGGTTTCAGGCTGAACCTGGTAGAGCGGAGCCGGTGGTGCCACAACGTGTGTGGGTGTATGGGAGCAACCGCCCAAGACGATAACAAATGCAATTAACAGGCCGCGTGTCACGGGTACCTTACTCAGGAATGATGCACGCCGTATCCGGCATAAAGATGGGCTGGCCGGTAACCTTCCAGGACACAGACGGCCCGCCAGGTCGGGACAGCCGAATTGTCTCTACGTCCAGCCATCCACGGACAGGCTGTGCTTGGCCGTCTGCGGACCGGGGAAGCCTACAAAACCGTTGTAGGCAGACTGATACGGCGCTTCCGTAACCCCCGAGCAGGGCCATATGCAATCCTACTGGAAGCCTTAGCACCGTCCCTTGCGCTGAGACGATATACTGGTCATCCGCCCGATCAATCTCATAAAAAGCTTGAAATCCAGCGACGACGTCCTCATCGAGGAAATTCGCAGGACACTGGATGCTGCATCCACCCGAGCTATACATCATAATCGACACCCTTATCCCCTAAATCTACTAGTTCATCCATGCCAGCACCGAATCCCGGCTTGTCCGCTACCAATGACGAATAAGCTGGAACCCCGTAAGAACAAGGCACAAGGTACGAGACGGGTGACGTCACCGTATCGAACACCTGCTCGGCAGAAATCGTTATAGGATCGAGGTCAGCCATGGCGGATGTAACGGCCAGAGGGGTTAGCATTTCTGAAAAAAACATTTAGTAGAGGTTGCCTTTCACAAATGTAGCCATGGTAGTGATCCGTTCACTCATTAATCCACCGCCGTGCTTTGTCAATATCCTCGAAGTATTTTGCTTCAGCATTTATGAACTTTGACATTACTTTTTCAGCAAGTCGTTGCCAGTTCTTATTACCCACAACCACAATGCGTTCCGGTATACGGTGATACTCACGAATCAATGAAAGATGATCACTCAGTGCAGCAAGACCAGACCAGCCATCAAACTCACGCAAATCTAAAACAAGCCTAACGTGAGACGACTGACTCATTACATCCGCAATATCTTCACTGACATCATCATAGGCACTGGGCTCCAGTTTCCCTTTTGTTCAGATAATTAAAAAGTTACTTGTTTCAGTATAGCTGACTTTGGCAAGAATAATCTTTTTTAAAAATGTTGTTATTTATTCCCTAGCATAACAGCAACTAGTGACATCATCAGACGAACAAGAAGGTAACAGCCGAAGTCGTCCATGTGGGTCAACAAAAACCCGATTCTTCATGTACATTTGGCTTAAAACCTAATCTGTGAAAGTCGGTTATTTAGGTCATCAGATGACTTTCCCCGGGGAGTTACAGCATTAATAGCTTGCTCTGAATAAACAAAATGACTAATTTTTCAGTGTATGGATTGTAAAGTGTGATTGAATTTCCTATCCTTAAAGTGTGCTGTTGCATTTGCTGGATTTCAGCCAGACGAAGACATCATTATAGTATTTGTCGCTCCAGGTTTGCATGAGCAGCAGGAAAATTCCCATAACGATTTTTTAAAAAAAATATTCCAAACATAAAATGTCAAAATATAAAAAAACTCAACCGCCCTCTTCTGAAACTATCATTACGGCAGAACAAATCGCCAAGGGGATTCAGAGACCTAATCAAACAAGGGAACAAACCAAACTGATAGCCCAGGGGATACAAAAAGGAATTTCAGAATACAAAAAACAACAAAAAGCTAAAAACCGTGAACTGGATAAATTAAAAAAGAAAATACCCCACAAACAAGAAACGAATCACCCAATAAAGACCTCAACTGATGAGAAAATCAAATCCAGAAGTCAATGGATTCCATGGGCTTTACTGATAATAAGCTGGTTGGGTATGGCCTTATTTATACTGAAGTTACAATAATCTGCTGTTATATTGAAACACATACTCCTGCAGCACAAAAAAGCATTAAACATGTATATTTCAGTCATTGATACCATCAGATTAAAATTAAAAATCTGATGTCGTATTAACATTCCTTTCGGTTGTTTGATTGTTCATCAAATAAACTTGCTTAATCTTAACAGAATTATTATCTTGACTATGTTCCCATTAAGTGTTGCTGAATTAAGAACATATTGTTTCTGTTCAGGTTTTCAGAAGTATCCATTAATCTGAACCATCCTGGATAATGTTCCAGGTATTTGGTGGCAACGCCATGAAATTTATTTATCCAACCCTTTAAACGGCTGTGATAAGAATTAACATTCTGTATATGGAATACTTTATCAATGACACGAATGCCAGCAGAGAGATTTAATCGCTTATGCACCAAATCATTTTGCTGCGCAAACTGGATATATGACTTGTAACCATCGCTACACAGCACACTATCTTTTTCAATTTTTCCAATTAACTGCTGACTAATCCCCTGGATAGATGTAGAGTCAAGAATTGCTTCAAACGTATGATGACCTCTATCTCTGGCTGTTAATACCGGCCCCCAGTCTTCTTTTAAACGTCCTTGTTTACCGGTTCGTTTGCCTCGTTTTCTTGCTTTTCTCGACAACTGTTTGTTGCCTTTTTCAGAATAAGCAAAAAAGGTTTCATCTGTTTCTACAATGCCTTCCAGCAAGGTTGCCTTTAACTGTGCTGGTAGCTCAAGAAAACGGTGGCGCCACCTAAATGCCGTCTTCAAGTCAATATGATAATCAGCTGCCGCTTTGCGTAATACTTTACTTTCTAACATGCCTTCCAGATAATTGCTCCACTTATCCTTGTGCCGTAAGCGAGCTAACGGTGTACCACTGGTTGCTGTAGAGGTTTTCAGGCAATTTTTGCAACGGTATCTTTGCATATCACCTTTTTTGCCAAATCGATTAATAATACTGCTATGACAGTGCGGACACTCAGGATTAGTGAGTAGACGATGTTCCAATTGAATAATAATTTTTTGAACGGGATCCTGCGCTGATAAGCTATCAACCAGTTTTTGTCTCTGCTTGTCAGTTAAATGATTAAGTTGATGTAATAAGTGGCTAAATTCAGATGGAGTCATTGATATCTCCTATTCTGTCAGCTTGTACTACAAGTATAGTTCAAAGTTATTGTTCAACAACCCTTATAGGGAACATAGCCAATATATTAAATTAAATTTACTCTGACCCTGAACATTATTAAATTAAATTTACTCTGACCCTGAACATTAAAAACCTTTGAATGCTATACTCTTTCTTCCTTAAACTCAAACAGACAATTAAAACTATAAAACCAGTCACCTAGCTGGTAATTTAAGCAAATACAGGATAAAAGCCAATGGCACAATACATCTACACCATGAATCGGGTGAGTAAAATTGTCCCGCCCAAACGTGAAATATTAAAGGACATCTCTTTGTCTTTCTTCCCTGGTGCAAAAATCGGAGTTTTGGGCTTAAATGGTTCAGGTAAATCCACGTTACTCAAAATCATGGCCGGATTAGATACCGAATTTCACGGCGAAGCCCGCCCACAAACAGGGATTAAAGTCGGTTATTTACCCCAAGAACCACAATTAGATGAAACCAAAGATGTGCGTGGCAATGTAGAAGAAGCGGTTGCCAATGTGAAAGATGCTTTAACCCAATTAGATGCAGTTTATGCTGCCTATGCCGAAGAAAATGCGGATTTTGATGCCTTGGCAAAAGAACAAGCCGAGCTGGAGAATCTTATTCATGCCACCGATGGACACAATTTAGAGCGTACTTTAGAAGTAGCAGCCGATGCCTTGCGTTTACCTGCTTGGGATGCCGATGTCAGCCAACTTTCTGGGGTGAAAAACGGCGCGTGGCTTTGTGTCGTTTATTGTTATCCCATCCAGATATGTTACTTCTCGATGAACCGACCAACCATTTAGACGCCGAATCCGTCGCATGGTTAGAACGATTTTTGCACGACTATACAGGCACTGTGGTTGCTGTCACCCATGACCGTTATTTCCTCGACAATGTTGCTGGTTGGATTTTAGAACTTGACCGTGGGCATGGCATTCCTTGGGAGGGTAATTACTCCTCATGGCTAGAACAAAAAGGCGCACGTTTAGAACAAGAAGAAAAACAACAATCCAATCGCCAACGTGCAATGAAAGCAGAATTAGAATGGGTACGCAGTAACGCCAAAGGACGACGCACCAAGAGCAAGGCGCGACTTGCCCGTTTTGATGAACTGATGACAGAAGAAACCCAAAAACGCAACGCCACCCATGAAATTTATATTCCACCTGGCCCGCGCTTAGGTGATTTGGTCATTGAAGCAGACCATGTTAGCAAAAGTTTTGGTGACAGATTGTTAGTAGAAAACTTGAATTTTAACTTACCCAAAGGCGGGATTGTCGGGGTTATCGGTGCAAACGGTGCGGGTAAAACCACTTTATTTAATATGATGGCAGGGCGCGAACCTGTCAGTGCAGGTGAAATGCGCATGGGTTCAACCGTTGTCCCCGCTTACGTTGACCAAAGCCGCGATGCTTTAAATGATGAAAAAACCGTATGGCAAGAAATTTCTGACGAGCAAGATTTAGTCACGGTGGATAAATACGAAATCAACTCCCGCGCTTATGCCAGCCGTTTCAACTTCACAGGACAAGACAACAAAAATTGGTCAAAAACTTATCAGGCGGTGAACGCAACCGCGTCCATTTGGCTAAATTACTTAAAAGTGGGGGCAATATGTTATTACTTGATGAACCCACTAATGATTTAGATGTCGAAACCTTACGCGCTTTAGAAAATGCGATTTTAGAATTTCCTGGGTGTGTCGTGGTTATTTCCCATGATTGCTGGTTCTTAGACCGTATTGCCACCCACATTTTAGCCTTTGAAGGCGACAGCCAAGTGGTGTGGTTTGAAGGTAACTACGAAGATTACGAAAAAGACAAACATCAGCGTTTAGGTACAAATGCAGATAACCCGCATCGGATTAAGTACAAGAAATTAGCCAGTTAAGCTGGAATACACATTTTTTAGCAACTAGTCAGTTGTGTAGCCTGTGTTGAGCTTGCGAAACACAGGTTTTCTAATACCAATGCTTTACACCAGATACAGTTACTTCAGGCTTGTCAGGAACATTTTTTGATAAGGAATTTGGCCAATATCTGCTATCCTCCTCTTAGCGGAAGAATTAATTTTGTCTTATCCAGTTTGTATGGGCGTATTGCAGCCATAGCCGTTTTTTCCTCTTTCGGACGGATCTGACCTTTTGCTGCATTTGAAGCCTGAATGTAATCAAGCTATAAATTCTACAAAGCAGTTATTCTAGATTTTTTAAATGCCTTTGAATATCTACACTATCATGTAAAATTCGAACAATAAAAAGATGATCTTCTTGGATGAGGTAAATAATAAGATGACTTCCATGATGATGGATTCGAACAGAAGGAGTAAACTCTGTTCGTTCCCTGCACATAAGAGGTGTTTCACTGAGTAATTTAATACAGTCTTCTAATTCAAAATAGTACTATTCAGCTTGAACTTCACCAAAACTTTTAAAGCCATGTAGATACAAATTAATCAGATCATTGTCAGCTTCTTTTGAGAGTTTATAATTCATTTATGTACGGGCTTTTTTACGTGCTTCTTTTAATATTTCGAGCATAGAACGATCACTGATACCACTTTCAATACCTTTACTAATTGCTTGTTGCAATATTTTTATTTGTTCTCGATCTTGCTGGTCACGTCGAATAAGATCGCGGACATAATCACTAGCATTACCATATTGTCCAGTTTTGACCTGTGATTCAACCCACTCTTTCATGGGGTTTGGGAGAGATACATTCATTGTTGCCATAATATTAGCCTTTCATCAAAGATATTGCTTATGATAATTATGACAGACTTTGACAATATTTGCCAATTACAATCTAATTTGATGAATTAAGTATATAGCTTTTATCAATTTCATAGACACATGACCTTAAGAAATATTTTAGAAAACACTAATATGTTTTATCTGAATGGAAAGCATAAAAAAGCGGGGTGTATTTTTCTCTAGCCTTTCCCGCGCCTACGATCTCGGCGATACTCAAAGTTAAACCGATTTGAGTACTGTCCAGAATGAAAAACTATTCCATCAAGATCGCCCTTCGAGGCGTGAGCCCGATGATATGGCGTCGCCTTCGGATTCCTGGGTCTACGTCATTGGCCGATTTACACCACATGATCCAAATCGTCAATGGTTGGGACGATGACCATTTACATTGCTTCCATATTTATGGAAAAGATTATGGTATCGCCTATGTGGGAGGTCTAGCTTTTTCTAATGACGCTTATTTGGTGTACTTTGACGACTTTGATTTCGATGTCGGCGACCGATTTACCTACGAGTATAATTTTTTCGAGCATTGGCTTCACGATATTCGGATCCCCCCCTGTGATAGGGTAGTTGTCGCCTCATAATTTTTATTTGAGGCAAAAAAAATGACCAAAAGATTTACTGAATCATTTAAACTACAGGCAGTAGAAAAAGCATTAACTCGTACGGAAGGCACTACGTTAGAAGAAATAACGGAACGCCTGGGTATAGCACGTTCGACACTCACCCGGTGGATATTGGGATCTGGAAAGCAATCTCTTAAAGGAACGGCTCACCAGTCGATGAAAAAAGAAACAAGACCGCAGGATTTAAGCTTAAAAGAGCGCCTTGCACATGTTATTAACTGCAGTGCTTTAGATACCGCAGAGATCAGTCAATATTGCCGCGAGTCGGGCATTTACGCACATCATATTCAGGGGATTAGTCAGCAGTTAATTGGAAAAATTGAAAAAGATAGTGTGCTGTGTAGCGATGGTTACAAGTCATATATCCAGTTTGCGCAGCAAAATGATTTGGTGCATAAGCGATTAAATCTCTCTGCTGGCATTCGTGTCATTGATACCATCAGATTAAAATTAAAAATCTGATGTTGTATTAACATACCTTTCGGTTGTTTGATAGTTCATCAAATAAACTTGCTTAATCTTAACAGAATTATTATCTTGACTTTGAATGGATAGTTCCGTTATTCGTTCTAGCCGTTGTGGATCGCAGAGTAGTTTTCATTTTTGAAAGCTTTTTTGGCCATTGGGTCTTGTTGTTTCAATGACCAAACTATTTCCCTCCCAGCCAGCAACAGTAACCTGTTGATTAACTCCGCTCATCGTAGAAACGGATGAACTGCTAAAATCCGTATAAATTCTTTGTTCCCCCTATTGTTTTGAATTAATTTTAAGTAAAGGTTCCTGGTGTAAAATTTCCATACATAAACAAGAAGTTTAGCAAATTGAGTTTAATCTATATTTTTTCGTAACTATTCAGCGTATTTTAGATTTATACGTAAGTTCTTGATATCAGGTGTTTGCGTAAGACAGATGATTGCTCCTGCATAATCTGCATTTCCTGCATCCTTGCAGATCAAGTGTATGTGGCATGGATGCCACATTAATTTGATGTTAATATGAGCGAAATGATGTATTACAGGGTCTTGTGCGATGCCTCAATCCTATGGCCACTATTTCCGAACAGCTATTTAGCGTAAACTCCTGAATAGATATTTCTTTTGATATAAATTGACTCATTTCATTCAATCTAGGATTAAAGAAAACGTGTATAATAGCCCGTCATAGAAGAATTACTTGATGCAATCTTTTTCGAATGAATATACATGAGTTCTAGATGTTGTTCAGGGGGCATGATGGTTAATAATTTATGATTCTGAAGATATTTTCAGAATCATACTGGTCATACTATCCCCCTGACTATGGCTAGTGCTTGAATTCTGTCCGCATGATTAGGCTCAGATCATGGTGTACCAGACGTGATCACCTCCCACGAGCCATCAGGCTGTCTGCAGGCCGTACCGTATGCCCGCTCACTCTTACCAGCTATGGTAACCTCATGCTGAAACTCACGGCAGTAACGTCCTGACGAGCTTGAGCCATCCCTTATCGTGGTGACAGAGCCGGTTGCCCCGCCCTCATTCCAGATGATCTTCTCACCCACTGGAGCTGCAGCTGCCTTGATCTGTGCAGACTCATGAGCCCTTTGTTGTTGCTCATTCACGTTATCAAGAATTTTTAAACTAATAGCAGTAAATGCCAGCCAGGGATAAGCATGACTATCAAAATGATAATACCCATACCCACGATACACTGGTCCATGACGGCGAATGACATTGACGTTTCGATACCGATACCCACGATGTGCTGGTACAGCATGCCCTGGACCACGATACACGGGTCCACGATGTACTGGTTGGTGGTAGTTCTTGCTGTATTTATAGTGAGACGGTTTCGGATCAGCATACACCTGATCGCTTATCATGCTCAAAGTACCCAGCATGAAGATACTGGAAGACATCAACATCAACTGCATTAATGATAGATTCATGGTATATACTCCTTTATTCAAATAGTTTTTTTAACAAACACTCTCTGATTGTAATTAACATTATCAATGATACCCGTTAGTTACAATCAGGGTATATAAGCCTTTGTTACTTCAGCTTACTGTCTCGAAATTAAGTCCGTTTAGAGAGATTTATTAGTTGGATTAAAACCTCTGCCTTTACCATGGAAGCGTTGGTGTTGTTTAAATACCTTGAACTGCTCCATTTGTTCCGGGTTAAGAACTTTGCTTAACTTCACCTCAGTTTCTTCTGCCTGTTTTTTTCTCCATGCCTTTGCTGCTTCTCGCTGCTCCTGCATGATAGTCTGCATCTGGTTCTGTTGTTCGGTCGTTAAATTGAGTTCATTAACGATGCGATAGCCACCGCCATCAGGACTAAATCCACGCTGTTGACAGGACTTCATACCACCGCCTGGTGATCCGAAAGCCAAACTGGCAGATGCTAATGAAATCAATGCTAAACCGATGAGCAGTTTATTTGTTTTAGTGGACATAATGGTGTACCTCTGGTTAATGTAAGAAAGTTGTTTGCTTAACTTGATGAACAGTGTATGTCTTAAATGCGCAGTGAATATGAATGAAATATGGAGAAATTATGGAGTTTATGATTGAGTTGTCCTTTTCAGCTTAAAAAGCGCTACCATTAATCTGAGGATAGTGAAATATCATACATTAAATATGAATCTAAAAATCTGGCATAAATTAGCGTTAATATTGCTGGTCATGACAACTGTATCGGTTGTAATCGGTGTTGGCCTGTCCCAGCGCAGCTTTAAGCATGGCTTCTTAGAGTATATATACCAACAGGAACAGCGTCGTCTGGCTGTTCTGGGTAATAACCTGGTGATGGCCTATGAAGAAAATGGCAATTGGGACTTTATTCGTGACAATAACCGTTTATGGTTTTTCTATTTACGTCCTAAACCTGGACATTTTCATCCCGAAAAAGATCGCCACATCAGAGAAAAACGGCACAATAGTTTTTCCGCAGGCGATGAAAATCGACCTGGGCGTCCCATTTTACCGCCTGGCGGCCCTTCGGGCTTTAGACAAAAACGATCCGGAATGGCTTTACTAGATGCTAAAAAACAGCTGATCGTCGGGAAACCTGCCGCTCTGGAAAACTCACAACTTTATCCTTTAAAAAGTGAAGAACAGATCATTGCGTATATTCAAAGTGAAAAATTCAGGGGAATCACCGATCAGCTGGATCAAATTTTTGCTTCTGAGCAAAGTCATGCGTTCTTAATCAATACCCTGCTGTCATTAATTCTTTCAGTATCAGTTGCTTTACTTGTCTCCTTTTATTTTCGCAGGCGCATTAATGCTCTGACACACATTGCCCGGCAATTGACTTCAGGACAATATCAGCAGCGGGTGGATATAAAGCAGAAAGATGAACTGGGACAATTAGGGATGGATTTTAATACCCTGGCCGAAACCCTGGAACAGAATCAACAATCACAACAACACTGGATTGCAGATATTTCTCATGAACTGCGTACCCCGGTGGCCATCCTCAAAGGTGAAATAGAGGCGCTTGATGATGGCATTCGCCCATTGAACAAGCAAGCAGTCCAGTCTCTTAAACAGGAAATTGAACGCCTGAATAAATTAATCAATGATCTCTACCAGCTTTCCATTTCAGACATGGGGGCTTTAAAATATGATAAACAGCCTTTTATTTTTAACGATCTGATTGATGAAATAAAGGAGAGTTTTAACCCTCGTTTTATTAAACAAGGTTTATCTTTGACCATTGATAACAGTATTTCCGATAAACTTTTATTTAATGCTGATAAACAGCGTCTTTACCAGTTATTGACGAATTTATTGGAAAATTCATTGCGCTATACAGATCCTGGCGGTATGGTTGTGATGCATTGTCAGGAGAATGTAAGTCAGATCATCCTCTCAATAGAAGATTCAGCACCGGGTATTCCCGCAAATAAAATTCCACGGATATTTGATCGTCTATTCCGTCTGCAAAACTCTCGTTCTCGATCCAATGGTGGGGCTGGATTAGGATTAGCGATTGCCAGGCAAATTGTACTCGCCCATCAGGGCACTATCGCTGCTCTCCCCTCTGAACTGGGAGGAATAGTGATCACCTGTGTACTGCCAAAATAAAGCGAACGAATGTCAAAGCATATTTTAATTGTTGAAGATGAGATCAAAATTGCCCAATTACTGGAAGATTATTTTCGGATCAGCCAATTTCAAACGACCACAATCCATGAAGGGAATCAGGTAGTAGACTGGGTTAAGAAAAATGAGCCCTCACTGATTTTGCTGGACTTAATGTTACCGGGCAAAGATGGTGTGGATATTTGTCGTGAAATTCGACAATTTTCCAATATTCCAATTATTATGATCACCGCCAGGGTGGATGAGATCGATCGGATCCTGGGTCTGGAAATTGGGGCCGATGATTATATCTGTAAACCGTTCAGTCCACGTGAAGTGGTGGCAAGGGTTAAAGCACTATTCCGCCGCCTGGAGTCAATGAACAATCAGGAGCAAAAACATACATCAGCATTACACTTTGACGAAGAAAAGTATATCGCCAGTTTTAATCACACCAGACTGGATTTGACACCTGTAGAGTTTCGACTGCTGTCCACCCTGCATAAAATGCAGGGTAAAGTTTTTTCGCGTGAGCAGCTCATGAACGCTTTATATAAAGATCACCGTATCGTAACCGATCGTACGATTGATAGTCATATTAAAAACCTCAGGAAAAAGCTTCATCAGGCAGGCAGTAAGGATGAAGTGATCCATTCGGTCTATGGGGTCGGTTATAAATATGAGTATTAAGTCAGGACGATTTTTTGTATCGTTTAATGGAATTACTGTTTATCGGCACCACCCTGGTTAATACAGTAAAGACATGGAAAGGCGGAGTCATTATTTGATTATAAATTACAATGCAATCATTGGATTTATGTGGTTTTAAGTATGAAGTATTGAGGCATCGCACAAGACCCTGTAATACATCATTTCGCTCATATTAGCATCAAATCCCGAAATGATGCATTACAGGGTCTTGTGCTAAATGGACAGCTTTTAAGAACATTTATTTAGCACTATTTCATAACAATTGGAAATAGCCGCTATACGGAATTTAAACAATATAGCTGTAGCTCCTAGAATGACTAAAATAGGTCGATACTGACTTCATAGGGTGTCACTCCTCCCTTGATGGTCGGCTGCCAGGTATTTTTGACATTGGCATCAACCAGCAATTTACCATTGCAGCAATTTATGGCCAGTGGTTCCAGTTGTTCCAAAACTTCTAAGTTAAAAGGATTACTGTCATTAAAATTGAAAGAAGAGTCATACGCTTCAACTTTAATGGTATAAGTTCCCGGTTTATTAAATAAGGCCTCTTCCAAATAATGAGTGGGTTAATTAAAAACTGATAGGCTTTTAACTAATTGTTCTTTATGGGAATATTTATTTCCAGTAAGTAAATATTACTGGTGCCCAATTTTTTTAACTCAATTCAGGGTATCAAGGACTACTCGGCGAAAGCGACCAGTTGCTGCACCATCTTAAAAAGCGTATCGTAGTCGCTGAATTGCGCAAAGCCTGAGGCGAGAGAGCGGTCTGCCGCTGGAAGGCACGGGTGAAATTGGATAAGTGAGAGTAGCCCAGCTCAAGCGCTATTTCAAATATCGGTTTGTTGGAATTTTCCAACCAGTCGGCTACGCGTCGTATGCGCGCCTCAGCCAGTAGATGTTTAAATGAAAGCCCGTTATTCTGCAGTCTCCGCTGCAGGCTGCGTGAGCTGTAACTCAGATTCACGGCGATATTATCAATATGCACTTCGGGCTTTGTGAGCTGAGAATCAATAAGAGAAAACACCTGGTGATTGAAAGTATCCTCTGACGGTAACTGTTCAGCGAATTGAAGAAAAAAAACTGTAACTATTCAGCGTACTTTGAAAAACGTCATTGATACCAGGAATTTGTTGACCCACATGGATGTGGGAAATGCAGGTTATGCATGGAGCTATTACCTGCCCAGAAGACGCCGTAAATGCGTCCATGCAGGCTTTATATAGCATCCATGCTATATAAACTTCTTTCACAAACACCTGATATCAATAATTTGCGAGTTAATAAAAACACGCTGAATAGTTACCTCTGACGTATTATGGTTAATTGAGATATCGTATGAATGGCACATTTGCATGGCGATATAAATATTAGATAGCACCGTTTTATGCCTCGTTGTATTTGCTTGTAGTTGATAGTGATATTTTTTATCCACTGCCACTTTGCCAATGCACCATAATAAAAACTGCGTTAGCGCAGCAATCAAAAGTAAGTTGTCGTAGCGTTTGGCTGATTTTGACTTCGCTTGAGCCAAGCCTATTCCATACTGCTGATTTTTAGTATCCCGAAATCCTTCCTCAATTTGCCTGCGCTGACGATATATTTTTACGACTTGTTTAGGGCTACGATAGGCTTCTGGTAAATGAGAAACGAGTAGCCAGGGCTGTTTAGCCTTTCGTGAATAGTAAAGGCTTTTGGTATCTTGCGAGATACCGCCACGCTTTTTCTTTTTGTGCTTACCTTTTTCTGTACCATGATACAAAACGCCCTGGCATGAAAAATTTGTACTTTTGCTATACCACACTGTACCCAATCCTGTCGGTTTTGTAGTCGCTTTTTTCATGATAGAAGTGCAACCTTTAAAAACTTTACCATTCAGTGATAACTGCACATTGCCACCAACACGGCCTACCCAATACCAACCCTTTGATTCTATGGTTTCAAACCAGGGTGTTTTAAAAATAGCATCAGATAATATGATAGGTTGACATCCATCAGGCAGTATTTGTTCTAACTCATCCAGAAAATGATCATGCACCTGAGTATTGTTGAGTTTCTTTTCTTCAAAACATTGTTCATAAATGGTTAACGATCGTCCACCCATTGGAATGGATATTCTCAGTAGCTGAAAAATCTCATTGCCGGGAATGGGCGACCAATCCGCTATTAATATCGGATAATTTTGTGGGCCTATTAAATGAGCTGCTAAGCATTGATAGACATCTTTGCGTTCTTTATGTCAATGTTTATTACCTATCAGCCTGTCCATTCATTTAATATCATGTTTGGTTTTGTCTTTGAAAAAGACTTTAAGTTTCTTCCCAATCCGGTAACAGTAACCTGGTGCTCTGTCACTGCAGATGATACACCTGCCATTACAGCGTTTAATCTTATTTCATGCATATCAGGACATGCAGTTGTTAAGTTTTAATGTAATAATTTAATGGCTTTCATCGTGTTCTTTTTCCTATAAGTTTGTGGTGAACACATTTGATCATAGAACACGATGAAAGTCGATCAATTTCCTAAATTACAGTGGGTTATCATAATAATTCGTAACTTCTCAATAAGTCCATGCAGTTTAAGTTCCTTCCCCCTGACAGGGGGAAGGCCAGGATGGGGGTTGTGTCTATAATCAAACACTTAACCCCCACCCTAACCCTCCCCCTGATATGGGGAGGGGATCTTGCACGGACTTATTGAGATGTTACAATAATTCGTGGGGATAACTCAGTACTTAAGGAGAATCGGATATTTGTGCAAGACAGATGACTGCTCCTGCATCATCTGCATTTTCCACTTCCATGTGGGTCAACAAATACCCGATTCTTTATCCACATTTTTGCTTAAGAACTAACCTATGAATGATGACAAATGATTGAAAATGCTGCAAAAGAAAAATCATACTTTTTATTTTGCATTGCATAATTTAGTCAGGAGGGCTATTTATGGATGGAAACCAGGAAGATAAGAACGATGACAAGGATTCAATGACAACTAAAGGTCGATGCTGTAAAATCGGCTTTTGCATATCCGGAACAAACTCTTAACTCCACAGATCAGTGTCTTTACAACAGCACCGTTATAACCTGAAAATATATGGTTAGTAGAAGTAAAACCCCTGCCGACGAGGGATATTATAATCCTCAGCCCGACAATCCTATACTCACACTTGACGATCTGAGGTCAATCTTAACCCGGATAAACAAAGCCGGTGATGCCTTCCTGGATTATTTACTGCAGGGCGACTATTATTCCGGCAAGCAGATCTGGGTCAACGATGATCCTGCAGTGAGGCAGATCTATGAAAATATTTTGAGTGGAAATCCTCATTTGCACAGTGACAGTCCCTTCAACCCATACTTCAACAGGGAAAAAGTGAAACAACCTGGGGAAAATCTCATTCTGCTCACAAGAATGTGCAATGCACAATCAGCACATCGTGCCATATTGAAAGAACATCAGTTAAACGTTGCTTCTGGCAGGAAACAAAAGAGAGCCTTATTTTGCGGAGGGCCAGCGCCAAAAATCGCGTCATTGTTACTCGCACTAAATACCAGAAACAACACCAACACTTCGGTCAGCTTTCTGTTTGATGGTCCGGAACAATCCAATGAAAGCGGATCTGCGAGTTATGAGCATATCAATCATGCTAACGCATTAAATGCTGAGCATGATAATACCGCACTGGGTATATTACCCCATGTCTTGAAGACAGCTATATTCGGAGAACCCGACGCAAAAACAGTGCTGCAACCTGATTTCAAGCGTGTCGATCTGTGGCCATCAGCTGCACGCCTAATAGATGTTCCCATTTATCTGAAATATGAGATTCATGGTATTGTGCAGAGATTAAAAAAATTGCTGGGGTTAAGAAATGACCATGACAAGAGCCGCCTTGCCAGCAAACACTCTACCCATGTGCTTGATTATATCGAAACCAAAACCGGCGTAAAGTTAAGACTCAAATCCAGCTCTCCCCGTGCATTGTTCGTCACTTCCAGTCAGTCCCAACATAGTGCGTCATTAAAGGAAAATATGCATTTGAGACATTCGCTGGATCTGCATCCTCAGAAATTATCTGCACGGGAAATTGAGCGATATTTCGGCCCATCAACGTTAAAAAACATCTGCTCGGTAGATATCTTTTTTGAAAATAATTGTTTAACTCACGGTTTCGATAAACAGATCAGGAAAATAGCTCAACAATTGCCAATAGACTATCGTGAACGAGTTAGAATTAAAGAAATTTTTATCGACGAAGCAGAAGATACCAATAAACAATCGGCAGTCGTAGGCGTACTTTTGTACGATCAGGAAAAGAAAAATGAAACCTTCTTGCCGACAGATTATCTTGGACTGTCCCTGGGGGCCTCTGCAACCTATAAATACCAATCCAGTTCTGCACCCGGCTATTATGACTGGCGGACAAAGATGTTGGGACAACCGGTGCCGCATCAAACCATTGCCACTGGTTTTTCCGGGCAAATTCTGTTTAAAATTACAGATTCGGCAAAGTTCACGGAACTACCTCATACCGGATTAAAACAAACCCATTTCGTAGAAATGGGACGGCATGGTAATTACTTACTGGTTAAACTCACCTCGGGTGGTAATATTGGCTTGTCAACTTACAGCAGAAGTTACCCAATCAGCGCCCTGGCCGGGATGTTGAGAGTCCTGACGCCAGACTGCGGCCTGGAGTATGTGGACACTGTGTGCGCCTGGCCCTGTGTCCGGGGAGTAAATGGTACCAATAACGGTGAAATCGTACACATAACTGACAATATGGTCGTGCGCTTTGGCGAAGGCGGCACAGGCATGTCAAAAATGGGTTCAAACGCTCAGACCATGCTGGACCTGCTGGGTCTGGACAGCGGCCTGGAAGGCAGCGCGAGCACTGATCCAGTCTTGTATAAACACACCATAATCGACAACAGAAAGAAAACCGGGAAATGGTTGCGTGGAAAATAGAAACCGTCTGATCA
This sequence comes from uncultured Gammaproteobacteria bacterium, assembly GCA_963836005.1. Lineage (GTDB taxonomy): Bacteria > Pseudomonadota > Gammaproteobacteria > GRL18 > GRL18 > CAWIHS01. The sequence continues at coordinate 928,660 of CAWIHS010000001.1, forward strand.
TATTCACCGCTATGTGTCCGACCACTTTTACCTTTTTATCCACTCAATGAACTGAATAATTGGAAATCCCAATGCCTTATCACCTGAATACTACCAAAGTTTTCTATGCAAATTCCAGCTTTGCTCCGGTTGCAGTAGTGCAGCTGGATATGGAGATCCTGCCAGGAAAATCTGCCGAATTTAACCACACAGCGATTAACGCCGGACTTTTTCAGATCAGTTCAGGTAGCTCAGGCGGGCCGTTGTCACTTTTTGACGCTGGATCAGCTGCAGCAATTTACACTGCTCTAGTGTTAGAGCTGCAGCGTTATGCCGGACACTCGGTGCAATATTCCCGGCTGCAGACCAGTGAAGTCGCGTCCGAATTTCGAGCGTTCATTGAATATGAAGAACAGGCAACAGCCCTGTATGCCGCGGAACTGGCGACTGAACTGCTCAACGCCATCATGGTCAGCAAAGACAATGCAGGATTAGAGTCTCTTGCCTCACTGCAGCTGTCTCTTGATGAGTATGTGAGCTATGCTGCTGCACGCTGCCTGGATCCGAATTCACGCTTGTTGATGCAGGCAGCCGAACGCCTGCATATACCCCTGATACGTCTGGATCAGCCTCCTTATGGAAAGCCACCGCCGGAAGATGTAATACAAAACGGCCGGCTTCAATTTGGCTGGGGGATCTACAAACAACGCTGTATAAGTTCCATAGCAGAAACATTAACCACAGTGGAAACTCTGCATCAGACTTGCGATCTGGCTCAACTATTACCACGGCTGCAAAATACCGATATCCCTCTGGCTAATCAGGATCTTGAGTTTATCAACCGCAATCAGCCAAGGCGTGCCCAGCGTTCAGCCCGGCGTATTGGCTACCCGGTAACACTCAGGCCTAGAGTGAAGCATCTGTTTCAGTATCGGTTAGCCGAAGATCATTTATTTGGCCCTTTGCATACTGACGAACAGGTTGGACTGGTGGTAAACCATCTCAGAGAAAATGCTGGCCAGGATGTCTGGGTAGAATCCCATGTTACGGGAGGCCATTACCGTTTTCTGATTTTGAATAACGAAGTCCTTTCAATAGTTCAATGCACTGCCCCAACGCTTAGTGGAGATGGCGTACACAGCATTACCGAATTGGCCAGAAATCAGGCCGACGCTGCGACTGATGCAGTGTCACGACGAAGCTGGTACAGCCTGTCAGAGGGTGACGAAGACGTGCTCTGCCGACTCCAGCTGGCAGCTATGAATCTGCACAGCATTCCGGCAGCAGGAACCAGGATTGTCCTGCGTGCAACGGGCACGCCTTACAATGGCGGCAATTTAAAGAACGTGACCCCAGCAGTGCCCGCCAAATTCAATACCCTGGCAATTCAGGCTGCTGAAGCATCAGGGATTGGACATCTGGCCGAGATAGCGCTGATTATCGATGATCTGTCAGGGCCGGCTCAAATGCCTAACTGTACGGTAACAGATGTTTCGCCGACCCCAGATCTGCAATTGCATGATCACTTATCAGCAGATGAAGCATATCACATCGGAGACAGATACCTGATGCAACTATTTCCGGCAGGCCATCCATCACGCATTCCGACCGTGGCGGTGACCGGCACCAACGGCAAAACCACGACCTGCCGTATGGTGACCCACGTACTGCAGGCATCAGGCCAGACAGTAGGCCTGGCCTGCTCAGATGGTATTTACCTTGACGGTAAGCTGTTGAGTGCGGGAGATGAGTCCGGGATATGGGGTGCCAATGATGTGCTGATGGATCCTCATATGCAAGCTGCAGTACTGGAGACAGCCCGGGGCGGAATGGTGAGGTATGGGATCGCATTCGATCGCTGTGAAGTCGGCGCCTGCCTGAATATAGCAAATGATCATCTGGGACAGGAAGGGATAGAAACACTGGATGAACTGGCGGCACTCAAGCGGCAGGTGATCGAGCGAGCCATCGGAGTAGCAGTACTGAACGCAGAAGACCCGCGATGCCTGGCCATGCGTGAACATACTGCTGCCCAGGCAGTGATACTGGTAGCAAACAGCGTTGAACATGCGGCTATAGAAGCTCATTGCCAGGCTGGGGGAAGAGCGGTTGTCATCGACACTGCTGTCGGGGTATCTAAGATTGCAGTAGCTAACACCGGACAACCTCTTAACACCCTCATAGCGATAGAGGATATACCTGCCACCCTTAGAGGTGCCGCCTACCATAATGTGTATAATGCCATGTTTGCTGTCGGCATATGCCTCGGGCTTGGCATCAGCCAGGAACACATCATTGCCGGGTTAAAGGGATTTGAAATGGGCATTGATTCCACCCCGGGTCGGCTGAATGAAATACAGGGTTTTCCTTTTAAGGTTCTGGTTGATGCAGCACATAATGTGCATGGATATCATGCATTAGTTCAATTTATCCATCAATTGCCGGTCGATGGAAAAAAGATCATCGTATTTGGTGCAAGAGGTTCATTAACTGATAGTACTATTCGAGAAATTGCAGCAGTCGCGGCGGGTAATTTTGACCGCTATATATTGAAAAACTACCAGCAGCATGACCTCCGTGGACGCTCCTATGCGGAAGTGCCGGAGATGTTAAAGCAGGAACTGATTACACAGGGTGTATCCGCACAACATATCAAAATGGAACCGGACATCCTGGCCTCAGTGGATTGCGGGCTGGAGCAGGCGAAAGAAGGAGATTTATTAATCATCCTGGTAAGAGCTGCTGGTAATGAAAAATTACAGGTGATCAAGAAGCTGAAAGAGACTGCATCCAATTGATTGTTGCATTTCCTCACACAGCAGGTGTATTAGCTCAAGCACAGCAACAATTTTTTACAGTTGATTATTAGCAACAGTGTCCTGTTGAATCGACATATTTTTCTTCATTCGAGAATTCAACAGTTTTTTTCGCTCATGAGTAAAAAACCACCATGGCTGGGCATCACTACCTTCCATAAAGCGAATAACCGACATAAATACATCAATAATGCAAGGGTCCTGTTTTTTACCCGTGAATAAGCAAAGATCATCGTACATTTTAAACGGGTCTTTGCCTATCAGCTTGCGTGGATGTTTTATGTCCAGTAAATTAAGAGCATCTTCCATTGCTTTCCCAATATTAGGAAGTGCTGTAAGTTGTGAAACAGTATCCCGGTTCGGATTCTTCATTTATTGCATGTTCAGCTTATTTTGCATGGTCAGCTAAAATGCTGACATTTAAATCTCATATTTCATAAAACCATAGGCTGTTTAAATGTCTGTTGAGCCAGGTCGAACTCACCGGTTAGGATCTTTTGTATCTGCAATTTTACGCACTGAAATCGCTTATGACCTGCACACTGTGTTTACTGCAAAATACTTTATTACAGACGCATCTTGAATATCAGCGCCATTAGCGGAGCCGGATCGTAATCCGTTTTATTAAGACGCTGTCCGTCTTCATTCTCGAGTCTCAGGCTGCCGTCAACATCCACACCGACGAGCCCGCTAATACTTGCTCTGGATGTTATTTTATATTGAGCTGTTGCAAACAGTGGAACCGATTTGTCTTCACCAACGCCATTTTCAGCGATGCCTTTGTTATCCAGGCGAAAGCGGCTTTTTTCATAGCGCGCGCCCGCTGCTAACGTCCACTTATCAGAGGTGCGCCAGCGCAGCTGTATTCCAGGTCCCTGCGTTGCGGCAAAACCACGGCCTGTTTCAAGACTTAATGTGGGCGTTATGCGCCAGTCAATGACCAGGATCGGAAAAATGTTGGTGTTATCTTCCAGTTGAGAGAACACACCAATACCAGGGCCAATACTGAATGAGTCAGAAACACGATAAGAAGCCCCCGCCAACACCCCCCAGGTTTGGCTGTCGGACATACTGGCACCATTTTCATAGTTAAATCGAAGCGAAGGTACCAGCAGATAACTCCAGGAACCTCCCGGGGCGTAGCGTATTGGGGCGCTTAGACGCAGATTGTTTATATTTGACCACGGATCCTGGCTGCCCATGCCGGTCGAACCGGAAAAATCATAACGATCCTGGCCGCCGCCAATGCTTAAACCTGCGAATAATTTCTGGCTGAACGAGTGATTGAGTCCGGCCTGCAAGTAAAATCGATCAGCACTGAAATCGCCGCCACTGTCAATATCAGCTGACAGTTGGCTCAGGTAACCGGCTTCAATCGTATATTGAGTTAATTTGACAGTGGTATTCTGTTGCTCAGCCATAACAGCGCTGGAGTACATCATCAGGATCAGGCAGAAGATAACAAAATAATTTCCGGAATTACGTAAACTAAGCATAAAAGAAGTCCCTGTGGTGTAATGTTAAGTGCATTTTTCAGAAGATAAGGAGTAACTATTGAGCGAATATCAGACATTCGATATGCCGAATACTTAAAAATAGACCGCTTAGTTCAACATCAATCAGTTTTCTATAAGGTGTTTCAGGAAAATTATACTACACAAATGAGAAATCATGAACCTAACCAGTTTGTAACTATTCAGCGTATTTTAGATTTATACGTAAGTTCTTGATATCAGGTGTTTGCGTAAGAAGTGTATGTGGCATGGATGCCACATGCAAGCCTACGACATACATGGAAGTATAAGTGCCGTGGGAGGCAGGAAGCCGGGAACGACCATGGACGTATTTACGGCGTCTTCTGGAGCAAATTCCTGATGTCAAGGACGTTTTCAAAATTACGCTGAATAATTACACCAGTTTTTCATGACATATATTTTAGCCGGATAGAGTATTAAATTGATGAAATTTAATACTCTACTGCGTATCCAAAATCTTGCCTGCTATTAGTCCTGACAAACTTTTGCAGGATTTATGGGTAATAATATTTGATCTATCGCATACACATAGGAAGAATTATCAGACTCTATGCCTGCAGTGGTTATGCTTGAAGGGGTTGAATTTACCTTACCCATAACATACAGACCATTTTTATCAACACCGGTAGAAAGAGACTCATTGATTAGAGTGTTGATAGTCCCTGCTAAAAGAATATCCCCGCTGCTACCGAGTTCACCCACATAAACATGGTAGCCAACCACATAGGCAAGGGCATTTATATCACCCACAGGAATATCTGCAAGCCTTGAAGCCAGATCAATAGCACTATCACATCCAAGAGCTTGTGCCGTTTCAGTAAAAACATCATCAGTAGGCGCAAACACCGTTATCGTATAATCATCAATCACCGGAGTTAAATTCAGCAAATCCAGTGCGGTTTTTAACACTTTAAAACCGCTGTTGTCCAATATTTCCGAAGTCGTTGCAGCTGCTGCAGGAAGAGAAGTCATTATTGCAAAGAAAAAAGCAACTATGAGCATATGATTTTTTTTAACGATTTTTTTTGAGTTCATAAAATTGGTAGTGTTCATGATGTTTTCTCCAGATTAATTTAATGTGAAATAAAATAATTTAATATATTTATATTTTTCAATAACTTATAGTTAAGAAAAATGTCAGCGTTTAGTTATAAGAATCACTGGCGATTCAATTGCCTACCCTTCATCAATACCTTCAGTAACAGGATTGTTGATAATTTGATGCAGATTATCTCCGGTAACATATGATCTGAAAATCTCATTTGTTTGACTTTCAATTGCCATCATGGCTTCGTCATAAAACTTTTCAGTATTTATCATTTGCTGTTCATAATTGGTCATAATATTTCCCCTGTGTGTTAAAAATAGAAGTTATTCATTTACAACTCTTGTGTTTGAGCTTGTGAATACAATACAACAATTAATCTATATTGTCTAGGACAATTTAAATTATTATATTGTTTTTATTCTTCTTTTGTATATTTATGACTTAGATATATAGTTTTTTATTGCACTGATAACACCACCTATCATGTGCACTGTTGTATAATTATGTACATTTCCCGGGTATAACATTCATTTTCCCTGTGTATATTCGATTCTATGCTAGACTCTGCACAGACATTAATATTTTCATAAAAAGGTCATTAATACGATGCTTAAATTTATAATTGTTCCGCTTTTACTCTTTATCACCGGATGCACAGGAATACCCGACAATATACAACCTGTTAAATCTTTTGATGCTGACAAATACCTTGGCAAATGGTATGAAATAGCGCGGCTGGATCATTCTTTTGAGAGAGGTTTAACTAATGTAACAGCAGAATATTCTCTGCTTGAAGACGGTGGAATAAAAGTTTTGAACAAAGGCTTCTCTATAGACGAAAATGAGTGGAAAGACGCACAGGGAAAAGCTTATTTTGTGAGAGGAGCAGATGAAGGGTATCTGAAAGTATCGTTTTTTGGACCCTTTTATGGTTCGTATATAATTTTTGAATTAGATAAAGAGAATTATCAATATGCGTTTGTCTGCGGTCCAGATACATCCTATCTCTGGTTTCTTTCCAGAACACCGCAAGTATCACAGCAACTGCTGGAGCATTTTATACAGGAGGCGCACAAGCTGGGCTTTCCTGCTGATGAATTAATATTTGTCGAACACAACAACATTCGCGAGTAAATCCTCAATGGGTAAAACTTGCCTGGCGATAGCATTCCTTCTTTTCAATAAATTATTACACAATATAATTGTACCTATAAGATTTTATTGTACGTGATAAAGATGAATGCTTTCAATGACAAGACGCTGGAATCAACTGAGCCGCATTCAGACCAGACTCAGGAATATTTTCCTATAAGACAGCTGGCAGAAAAGACGCATGTAGGGACGTCCACATTGCGAGCCTGGGAAAGACGTTATGGATTGCTAACTCCAGCGCGTACACCCAAAGGGCATCGTTTGTATCGCCATTCCGATATACAGCGTGTCCTTAAAATTCTCGATTTACTCCAGGATGGACATTCGTTACCCAATATAGCCGAACTTTTATCAACTGAAGATTTATCTGGCAGGCAGGCCAATAGCTCTGTGCCTGCCCTTCCCCTCTCGATAATAAACCAGTCTTAACTCATATCTGGAAAGACTTTCTGCAGAAGACCTTAAATGCTGTTAATGACTTCAGCGTAGAACGTACTGATGCTCTTTATAATGAAGCATCTTCGTAACTTCTCAATAAGTCCGTGCAAAATCCCCTCCCTCTATCAGGGGGAGGGTTAGGGTGGGGGTTAAGTTCTTGATTAAACACATTACCCCCATCCTGGCCTTCCCCCTTAAAAGGGGAAGGAACTTGAACTGCACGGACTTATTGAGAAGTTGCGCATCTTCACTGTATCCCACTGATATGGTTACTGATATTGCTGCAGCCTTATAATTAGTAAAATTCAAAACACTGAACACCTGAGCTTTTTCAGAATAAATTATTGAAAAACCGACTATGTTTACATAAACTCTTTATAAAAATATTATATTTAATCACAGGTAGGTACTTAAGCAAAATCAGGTGCGGATAATCGAGTATTTGTTGACCCACATGGACGACTTCGGCTCCTGCCTCTCGCATGCATTTCCACCATCCATGGTGGTCAAGTGGGAAATGCAGGTTATGCATGGAGCAATTACCTGCCCAGAAGACGCCGTAAATACTTCTATGTAGGGAATGCAGATTATGCAGGAGCAATCATCTGTCTTCCACAAACATTCAATTATCCTTAAGTACCTACGTATGTATATTTAATAGTTATACATGTCAGTTTTTCTTGTACAATCAATCCTTTTATTAAGCCACCAACTATAGTTTATAACAATAATTGTCAACAATAGCTGTCTGGTTAAGAATACGCCACCATGAAGTGCCGTCAATGGCAAAAGCCCAGTGCGAGCCCTATACAATCCAGCAGATTCGCACATCTGCTGCAGATATTTAAGGGCGATAATAAAAAGTTCAGGACGCACTCTTTTATTAGCCAATTAATCGTGTGCAGAAATAATCGACGGTTCACTCATATGACAGGTGAAGTGTAAAATGAATACTCTCTTATGGTTCCAGCGTGATTTACGCCTTACTGCAAATCCCGCTCTTAACTGGGCACTGCAACGAGGTAATCCGGTTGTCGCAGTGTTTGTGCATAGTTCGCAAGAAGATGAACCCTGGCACTCGGGTTCTGCTACTAATTGGTGGCTTCATCACAGCCTGCAAAAACTATCGGCAAGTTTAAGACCGCACGGTATTAAACTGCATTTTTTCAACGCCGGCTCAGAAACAAAAATACCCGAACTGCTGTCTGCATTCAAGGCTGATACCATTTGCTGGACCAATAGACATGAACCGCAACGGGTCCTTTGTGAGGCAGAAATTGAGCGGACATTGAAGAGTAGAGGCTTTGTCGTCAAACGTTTTGATGACGGACTACTTGATAATGCCAGTAATTTTCTCACCCGGACAAAAAAAACACCTTATAGAATCTTTACCCCATTTTACAAGCGCTTGCGGCAGCAACTCAATCCGTCTGCTCATCAAGTCGATATGCAAGCGCCGCACTGGCCTCCCTCCTCCAAATTGTCAGATGAAGATGAGTCAGGTCTCGAACAACTTGGTCTGCTTGGAAGTCACTCCTGGCATAGCAAGTTATCACAGTACTGGAACCCTGGTGAAGAGTCAGCTTTAGACAGGCTGGATTATTTTATTTCACACAATCTTGAAGACTATACTTATCAAAAGGAAATACCCGCAATCAATGGTACCTCCACACTGTCACCTCATCTACATTTTGGTGAGATCTCGCCCCATCAGATTTTAACTGCATTAGCGCCGCTGATAACTTTCTCTGATAGCCGGCGTTCAAACAGTGCTGAAAGCTTTTTAAGGCAACTGTGCTGGCGAGAGTTTGCCCGCTATATTTTGCGCCATTTTCCCAATACCGCCAACGAATCCATGAATAAAAATTTTAGCAAATCCTTCTGGCATGCCGATCAGGAAAATTTTCAACTCTGGCAGCGTGGAAAAACCGGTGTTCCTATCATTGATGCAGGAATGCAGCAATTATGGGAAACTGGCTGGATGCATAACAGGGTTCGAATGCTGACAGCATCGTTCCTGACTAAAAATCTTGGCATACCCTGGCAGGAAGGCGCGCGCTGGTTCTGGCATACGCTGGTCGATGCAGATCTGGCTAACAACTCCATGGGCTGGCAATGGGTCGCGGGGTGCGGAGTTGATGCAGCGCCTTATTTCAGAATATTTAATCCCTACACGCAAACACAGCGTTTTGATAAAGAGCATGCTTATATCAATCACTGGAACAGAAACACAGCAAAAAACGCATCGACACAGGCTATTATTGATGTTGCGCAGAGTCGTAAAGATGCCTTGCTTCGATACCAGCATCTCATGCAGCAAAAAAAAACTTAGCTAAGTCTGAGTAAAATCTAGTTGAAATATATCCTCAAGCTGGTTTTTTATAATAATTTGTTCAGGCAACTTGCGCATTCTTTTTACGCCGCCACCGCCGACATAAATCGGTATATCGTCTGGTAGTCGTTGCGCTAAATCGAGCAATTCAGCTCGTAAGCCATTGCTATTATAAGCTCCGGAAAAAGACAGCAAAACAGCATCAGGCTGATATTGCTCAGAGGCCAGAGTTAGTTGATCCATTGGAACCTCTGTACCTAAATTAACGACCATTACACCACGATTACGCAACAAACTCTCCAGCATCAATAGTCCAAGGCTGTGCGGTTCACCTGGTAAGGTTGCCAGAATTACATTACTTGCATTAGCCGCCAATGGGATTTTACTAATTATCGAATCGAGAAACAGAGTTAACTGACGAGTGATAAAATGTTCTTCAAAGATCCTTAACTCGCCTTTAGCCCATTGATGTCCTACCGTTTGAATCAATGGTACAACTGTTTCAATAATAAAGGTTTCTAAACCCTGCTGAATGAGAGTCTGTTCCAGAAGTTCCGAAAAGCGCATACTGTCATGGCTGGCCACGCAGTGAATCAACGCATCAAGGCGTGATTGATTGACAGGTTGTATTTTTGATTGTGTAACCTGTGTAGCTAATGTGTCCGAAATGCTGTCAAGTTCAGATTCCTGCAGCCCCACCACCTTACCTGGGCGCATTCCCTGATCGAGTAAGCGTTTAATATGTTGCAGGATTCTTACCTGCTTCTCGGTATATACCCTTTCACCTTTTGTATTTCGTTCAGGCACAGGAAAACCATATCGGCGTTCCCATATTCTAAGCGTATCTCTTGCTATACCTGTATCTCTCTCTACCGCACCAATTGGAAACATAATTCAGTTCACTCATTTTTTTAGGCAATTATACACGCTTTTGACGTAGACACAAAACTTTTTAGATTTTTTTATGGTATTGTTTTTATTGTTTATTTGTGTTTTTTATTTAATTTTACATAAATTAAAATAATTATATTATTTATTTGTCCTAGACATTAATATAATTTAGAATTATACTTCACTCAACAGCTCAAATTATGAGTCCGCTTTAAAAAACTAAAAACTTTGCTAAGATCTTATCAGGAGAAACCAATGAGCATGACTGCACAACGTTCGATTAACTGGGTAGAACAAGGTTACATTCCTGACAGCATAATACGTAAAGGGATTCGCCGACTCCTCAAAGAGCGTCTTACTGAGATTGCTGCAAATGACATAGAACAGGCAACTGTATCAAAACATCAGTTTATAAAAAGCATGTGCCATTCTCCCATCGCTGTTTCCCCGGAAAAAGCCAATGAGCAACATTACGAAGTTCCGGCAAAATTTTATGAACTGGTGCTGGGCAATCACAGAAAGTACAGCTGTAGTTACTGGGATAATAAAACAACCTCACTCAGCCAGGCTGAAATGAATGCACTCAGGCAAACATGCTCGCATGCTGATCTGGCTGATGGTCAAAACATTCTAGAACTGGGATGCGGCTGGGGTTCATTAACATTATGGATGGCAGAACATTACCCGGGCAGTCAGATTACGGCTATTTCAAATTCCGTGTCACAGAGACTCTACCTGGAGCAGCTTGCAAAAGCCAAGGGTATCAACAATATACAGGTCATTACCAGTGACATGAACGATTTTGCCACAAACGAGAAGTTTGACCGGGTTGTTTCTGTCGAAATGTTCGAGCACATGCGCAATTGGCAGCAATTATTTAACCATGTTGCACAATGGCTCAATAAAGATGGTCAATTTTTTATGCATGTATTTACCCATCGCACTGTTCCCTACGCCTTTGAGAGCAGGGGTAGCAGTGACTGGATGAGCGAGTATTTTTTTACCGGCGGCATGATGCCCAGTGCCGATTTAGCTCACTATTTTCAGGACGATTTACAGCTAACAAAAAGCTGGGCCTGGAATGGTGATCATTATGCTAAAACATCTAATGCCTGGCTAAAAAATATGGATCAAAACAAAGCGGAGATAATATCTTTGCTAAATGCTACTTATGGTAATGATATGGCACTTACCTGGTGGATGCGCTGGCGAATATTTTTTATGGCCTGTGCAGAGTTATTCGCCTTTGACAATGGACAGCAATGGCATGTCATGCATTACTCATTTAAAAAGAGATAATGGCGATGTCACTCCAGGCATTATTAATTAATGTGATTGGCTTCCAGTTAGGCTGGTTTGCCTGTGTGCTTTCTGCAGCGAACAATCAACCTGTTGCCGGAATTATGATTGCATACATGATTGTAGCCATTCATCTTTATCTTGCTAAAAATAAAACTCAAACAATCATTCTGCTTTTATCTGTCACCCTGTTAGGCAGTCTATGGGACAGCTTGCTAAGCAGTCAAAATGTTTTAGTGTTCAATACCGGCATTATAGCAACGTTTCTTGCTCCATACTGGATAATCACGATGTGGACTTTATTTGCTACTACTCTCAATGTTTCTTTCCGCTGGTTATATGGGCATTACTGGTACGCCATGATCATAGGGGCAATTTCAGGACCATTGACTTATCTTGCCGGGGCTGCACTGGGTGCAGTAGTGATACCGCAACCATTGACTGCAATTATTATTCTTGCCATAGGCTGGTCTGTGATCTTACCCGTTACTATTAAAATGGCCGAACTACTGGATTGCAAATCTGAACTAAAGGTTGTATACAAATGACATTTGAAAATTATTTTCAGACATTGATCCCCATGTTGGTGCTGGCAGGTTTATTCTGGTTAATAAGCATCGCAAAAAAAGACGTCAGTATCGTTGACAGTCTATGGTCGGTATTTTTTATTGCTGGCTGTATGACCAGCTATGTGCAATTGGATGACCCTGGTTTACGCGCTCAGATAGTGATGCTGCTTGTGTTTATCTGGGGATTACGTCTTTCACTCTACATCACCCTGCGCCATTGGGGGCATGAGGAAGATCATCGCTACCAGCAAATAAGAAACAATAACCAGCCAAATTTCAAACTCAAAAGCTTCTATCTGATTTTTATCTTACAGGCATTACTGGCATGGATTATTTCATTACCGCTTTTCTTTGCCATACATTCAACAGAGGAACTCGGATATATCGACTGGCTGGGGATCTTATTGTGGCTCACAGGCATGTATTTTGAATCAATTGGTGATTACCAGCTATGGAAATTTAAGCAAATCAGCAGTAACAGAGGAAAAATTTACACCCGGGGGTTATGGGCATACACCCGCCATCCGAACTATTTCGGCGAGTTTCTGATCTGGTGGGGGTATTTTTGTTTAAGCCTTTCTGCGGGTGGTGTTGCGGTTTTCATAGCGGTCATTTCACCCTTTATAATGACCTTTCTGTTAATGAAATTTTCCGGGGTGGCTTTATTGGAAAAAAGTATGAAAAAAAGATCCGGTTACGAAGACTATATGCTCAATACCAATGCTTTCTTTCCCGCATTCAGCAAATTTTCAGCTAATAGTTCTAATAACAAAAAGGTGCAATCATGAGAAAAATGAACAGCAGGTTAGTATTAGTTGCATTTGCATGTCTGGCGTTGTTTCCTGCTTCTTACTCACAAGCCAGCTCACTGCAGAATGAACGAGACTGGATGTTTAAAGTTTACCTGGATGATACCCCAATTGGATATCACCGTTTCCAGCTGAAGCAGAAAGACAACCAGCAGCAGATTATCAGTAAAGCAAAATTTGATATCAAATTGTTGTTTCTATCAGTGTTTACATACGATCATGAAAACACAGAAATATGGAGTAATCAATGTCTAAAGAATCTCACATCGAAAACGGATAGCAATGGTGAGCTTAATTATGTCAAGCTGCATAAGAATGACTTCACTGACAGAGCTAACAACGTCGACGCAAAGTTCAATTCTACCGTTGTTGAAACAGCCAAAGGTAAGCAGACTTTTAATAGATGCATAAGAAGTTTTGCCTATTGGGATCTGCAGTTACTGAAAACTGATAAAGTTCTTAATACACAAACGGGTGAACTTGTCGATATTGAATTAAATCACATTGGCTCAGACATAATAACTTTAAATAAAAAAGACATAGACACTGAACACTATCAATTGCTGGGTGAAAACATAGAAATCGATCTCTGGTATTCAATAAATAATCAGTGGTTAGCCTTAAAATCAAAAACAGAAAGCGGTAAAAGTATTTACTACCAGTTACAGGATGACAAATAAACATGAAAATGATTTTAATGACAGTTGCCTGCGGTTTTATTATTGGCTGTTCTTCTGCACCAATGCTTCCTCTACCCAGAGCACAGAATATAGATCTGCAGCAATTTATGGGTGACTGGTATGTTATCGCCAACAAACCTACTTTTCTGGAAAAAAACGCCTATAACGCCCTGGAAAGTTATTCAATGAATGAGGACGGCACTATTGCTACGACATTTAGTTTTAATAAAAACAGTTTTGATGGCGAACGTGTTTCCTATCATCCTCAGGGCTTTGTAAATGCTGAGGATAATAGTCAGTGGGGTATGCAATTTATCTGGCCCATTAAAGCAGAATATATCATTGCCTATCTTAGCCCGGATTACCAGCAAACAATTATTGCCCGCAGCAACCGTGATTATGTATGGATTATGGCGCGGACTCCAGTTATCAGTGATGACACCTATAACCACTTAATTAATTTATGTGTAGAGATGGGTTACAGGAAAAGTGATATACGGAAAATTCCCCATCAAATATCTTCGCAATCACCTCAGGCCGCTATTCCATCAAATACAAACTCCGATATAAAAAACTATCAATTGTTAACTGTTAAGTCAGGAAAATATATCTTATGAAAATTGCAATTATAGGCACAGGAATTTCAGGCAATGTTCTGGCTTATCATTTACATAAAGATCATGATATTAGTGTATTCGAAGCCAATGATTATATTGGTGGACACACCCATACTCATGACATAGATGTCAATGGTCAGCAGTATAAAATTGATACCGGTTTTATTGTTTTTAATGAAAAAACCTATCCAAATTTTATAGCATTATTGAATCAGCTCAACATTGCTTCACAACCATCAACAATGAGTTTCAGTGTCAAATGTGAATTATCAGGTCTTGAGTATAATGGCAGCAACATTAACACCTTATTTGCACAGCGCAGCAACCTGTTCAGACCCTCTTTCTATCAGATGATAGCAGACATCTTACGATTTAATCGTGAAGCCCCGGATATCATGAATTCTCCTGAGAGCATCATGAGTCTCGGTCACTACTTAAAGATTAATCAATATTCACAGCAGTTTATTGATCAGTACATTATACCGATGGGTTCAGCCATCTGGTCCAGCAGTTATGAACAAATGCTGGATTTTCCAGCGCAATTTTTTATCCGTTTTTTTATCAATCATGGATTATTAAATGTAAAGAACAGGCCACAATGGTTTGTAATCAAGGGCGGTTCTAATGCCTATCTCAAAAAGCTGATCAGTGGTTTTAAAGACAAAATCCGCTTGAACACACCGGTAAAAATGGTCAATCGATATGAGGATCATGTTGAAATACTGTGTGAAAACAGACTGCCGGAAAAATTTGACTATGTTTTCTTTGCCTGCCATAGCGATCAGGCCTTAGCCATGCTCAATAACATTAATCGGTTTGAAGAAAATATCCTGTCGGCATTTCCCTACCAGAAAAATGAAGCTATATTACATACTGACACAGATTTATTACCCAAACGCAAGCTGGCCTGGGCCTCCTGGAATTACCATCGCCTGCATAATAAAGATAAGCCAGTCGCACTTACATATAATATGAATATTCTACAGCATATTAACTGCAAGGAAACCTTCTGTGTTACCTTGAATAACAGCAGTGCCATTAATGAACATAAAATACTAAAGCGGCTAGAGTATTCACATCCTCTGTTTACTCACAGAACAATTGATGCTCAGAAACAGCACAGCCGGCTAAATGGTACAAATCGTTGTTTTTATGCAGGCGCCTACTGGCGTTCTGGATTTCATGAAGATGGTGTTGTGAGTGCTCTTGATGCACTTAAAGACTTTCAGGAGCAAACAGGTTATGAACAGCAAGATATACGCCGGGCAAGTTAGACATAGACGTCATATACCTCATGACCACCATTTCAGTTATAAGCTGTTTATGATGTATCTAGATCTGGATGAGTTGCCCGAACTTTTTGATCCATTTATGTTTTGGTCCGCAGACAAATTTAATCTGGCGTATTTTAATCGCAAAGATCATATGGGGGATCCTGCGCAATCACTTAAACAATCTGTATTTGATTTGGTGTTAGAGCAAACCGGCATACAACTCAATGGACCTGTTCGTTTATTGACTAATTTAAGATACTTCGGCTATGGGTTTAATCCGGTAAGTTTTTTTTATTGCTTCACTGAAGATGGCAACGATATTGTGGCGATTGTAGCAGAGGTTAACAATACACCCTGGGGAGAACAATATTGCTATGTTTTTCCAGATACCGATAATCAGGGTAGTAAAAAAAAGCATCGATATGAGCTCGAAAAATCATTCCATGTTTCGCCATTTAATCCAATGGACCAGCATTATAAATGGTCCATTACTTCGCCTCAGCAGCAGTTGAGCGTGCATATTGAAAACTGGAAAGAGGACGCAAAAGTCTTCGATGCCTCCTTGACTCTTCAGGCACGACCTGTCAA
This sequence comes from uncultured Gammaproteobacteria bacterium, assembly GCA_963836005.1. Classification (GTDB taxonomy): domain Bacteria; phylum Pseudomonadota; class Gammaproteobacteria; order GRL18; family GRL18; genus CAWIHS01. Next base: position 944,687 of record CAWIHS010000001.1, read on the forward strand.
TTCAGCTTCGCTAACCAAAACCTTGAAACAGTTTCCACTGATGACAGCTAAAGTAACTGCGACCATTTATTACCAGGCTCTCAAATTATTGCTCAAGCGAACCCCGCTTTACCCACACCCTGATAAAATTTTACAACCGCAAACCAGACATAAATGAGGTAGCTCATGAAAGCTAATATCATTCCTGCATCACAAATTCAGTCAAAAGATTCATCGCGCTTAATTGATCAAATAGCAAAACGCATTGTATTAGAAAAATTAACTCATATGAGTTATGGTTTTTTAAGGATCGTAGACAGTGATCAGATGCATGAATTTGGTTCATTAAAAAATAATGAACTTAAAGCCGTGATCACGGTACGAAATCCAGGATTTTATAGTGCCGTTGCTTTTGGCGGCAGTGTTGGGGCCGGAGAAGCTTATTTTCTGGGCGACTGGGATTGTGATAATTTGACTCATCTTATCCGTCTGTTAATCATTAATCGTGATGTCATAGATACAATGGACAGCGGCTTTAGTCGGCTCAAAGCAGCAGTTAACAAAATTTTACACTGGGCAAACCGCAATACCTGTAAAGGCAGTCTGCGTAATATTGCGGCACATTATGACATTGGCAATGATCTTTTCGAGCTTATGCTGGATCCCGGCATGATGTATTCCTCTGCCATTTACAGCAATAAACAGACTACTCTGGAACAGGCAGCCAGATATAAACTGGAACATATTTGTCAAAAACTTCAGCTTTGTGAATCGGATCATTTACTGGAAATTGGTACTGGCTGGGGCACAATGGCAATTCATGCTGCAAAAAACTATGGCTGTCATGTCACTACAACCACCATCTCAAAAGAACAGTTTTTATATGCTCAAAAAAGAATTAAAGAAGAAAAGCTTGAAGATAAAATTACGCTTCTATTTAAAGACTATAGAAACCTGAGCGGTAAATATGACAAATTAGTCTCTATAGAAATGATTGAAGCTGTTGGGTTGAATAATCTGGGGCTGTATTTTAGGCAATGTTCCCAGCTGATCAAAGCCAGCGGTATCATTTGTATTCAAGCCATCACTATTGCAGAAGAACGCTATGAAAAGGCTAAAAAACAGGTTGATTTTATTCAGAAGTATATCTTTCCAGGCGGCAGCCTGCCTTCTCTTAAGGCTATGTCAAAAGCAATCAAGCACACAACAGATATGAGTATTGATGATATTGAAGATATTGGCTTACATTATGCCAGGACATTACATGACTGGCGTGAGCGTTTTTTTCAGAATGAATCGAGAATAAGAAAATTAGGTTACAGCGAAACCTTTGTACGTCTCTGGGAGTTTTATTTATGTTATTGTGAAGGCGGTTTCAGGCAACGCTCTATCAGCACGTTACAACTTACTTTGACTAAACCTGACTTGTGCTCTAATTAGTTTCCAACCATAATATAGCCATCCTGGCTTTATTATGGAACGTAAAAGAAAAAGTGTAATTTTTCTTTTACTGCATTTTCAATGATTTGTTATCATTCATACGTAGGTACTGAAGGAGAATCGGCTATTTGTTCGAGATTCTAAAGCACGATAATAACAAGGCAGTGGGGGTCGGACCTGCATAACACGTTGATTTCTATGCAATCTTTCTCGATTAAGCTCTGTGATTTCCCCTTAAACAGGCCATTTTACCCATAAAATCAGCCTCGTAAGTTGCTGGGGATTCTTTGAGTACAATGACCCCTTCCGGTTTCAACTGACTCGCAGTGCATTCCAGGCACATTTAATCCTATCTTTATCTCATCGACAAACTCAGAACCACCTATAGCAAGACTTTCTGACCATTCGCCATTTCGAATGTGTTGTTCAGTCTATAAACTCACTTCAACCCATTCCCGACACGCCTGGCGAAGTTGTATGGGTTCCCTGAAACCAAATATACCCGATTAACCTGAAAGTGCAGGCTCAAACACCTGAAAATTATTGTTGATTCTGGTATCTAAAGAATCACCAATGTCGGGCAAAATTTCTTCAAAAAACTCATCAGTTTTCTGTCGAAAATCTTTAGCATTATGAAAGCATCGATTATTTCTCACTTTTTCGTTCATTACCTTCCATAATCGTTCTATGGGGTTTAAGTTTGGGCTATAAGGGGCAGAACATGTAGCTTTATGTTTAATTTCTCTGCTTCTTCTTTTACAACTGCTGATTTATGGTAACCCGCACTTTCAACTATTAAATTGATATACTCTTTATCCTTGAAAATGCAGGTTCATTATCTGACCACTTCAGCCCAATCATGTATTATTCATACACTCATGGACTTCAGGACTTGACGGCATCCCTGCATTTCCAATGATTTCGAGTATATAACAGAGTTCGTTTAAAATGAATTTTCGCAGAAACTTACAAAAGACAACTATTATTTTAACATCGGGGCCCCCTGGCTCAGAGGTGAATAGTCAGTTGTATGAAAGCATAGTTTATTGAGAAAGTACCGTCTATACTTCCTAATAAGCTTATCTGGGCGCAGCATCTGGAATGAGATTTTGAAGTGACGCTTAAGCTGCGCAGGCTATAGAAAAAAAAGACAGCATGAAAAACCACCGGCCAACGCATCAAGTTCGATGAGTTTGTTAGTCTACTGGATAACGTCAAATTGATGTGACCGATACTTAACATTCCCGGCCGGCTAAATCATCAGCAAAAATTTGCTGAAAAAGAGTAACACCCAGACGGGCTAAATTAGAGCTTAAGATATTGCTGTAAACAATAAACACCAGCGGCAATATGAAATGGTATATGTATGCAATTTTAAGGAGTAACTTCAATGATTGAGGAAATGACTGGATTACCCAGCGCTACTTTGGGTTTCAAGATCTCTGGAAATGTAAGTGGTGACGACTACGATAACGTGCTTACACCTGCTATCGATAACGCTATAGAAAAATATGAGCGGATAAAGTTGCTAGCGCAGATAGGCCCGGACTTTGACGGTTACAGTCTGGATGCTGCCTGGGACGATACCAGGCTTGGGCTCAGGCACTGGAGCGGTTTTGAGCGCATCGCTGTGGTTACGGATGTTGGCTGGATGAAGACAGGCATTAAAGCGATGGGGTTTATGATGCCTTGCCCTGTCCAGCTGTTTGATATCGATGAACTGGACGATGCCAAGCGCTGGCTGAGCGAATCGTTGGGCGCCATTTATCTCAGCAATGAGGGGGATGTTGTTATCGCACGCCTGCTCGGAACACTGGAACCGAGCGTCTACGATGGGGCTAGTAAAGAAATAGATAATGTTATGAGCCGCTCTGAACATGTTCGGCTGGTTTTGGATTTACGCGAATTTGACGGCTGGTCCGGTTTGTCTGCAATGGGCGATCACCTGTCGCTGGTTCGCGAACATCGGCTAGTTCCAGAGCGCATAGCCATTGTGGGCGATAAGGCGTGGCAACAGCTGGCTGAAAAAGTCATGTCAAAATTTGTAAATGCCCGTACCCAGTTCTTCGATGCTGAGGATTATGCTGGTGCGGTTGCCTGGGTTTCCGCCTGAAATGACTGTTCAGGAGAAAGCGTTAAAAACCAAGTAACCCCTAAAGTCTCATTAAATCCGTAGATATAAGCCCTTGCTTTTGCTCGGGCTATTTCAAGCTGACTGGACTAGGATTTTTCCAGCGGCACATCCTCGGGAAATGAAAATGGTGAGGTCAGAGCCAATGCTCTCATCAGGATTGTCCCGCCCTGAGGACGACCGATACACGCCTTTTCGTAAATATAGTCGTACACATCATCGGCGTCAGCTTCCGCAACCACCACATCAACTGTCCATACCAGGGTCGGTTCTGGCAATTCACCGAATTTAGTCAAGGTGTCTGCGTAGACCGCCATGCCCAGACAGCTTACGCTGTTGGCGCGGATGATCTGCTTCTCATCACGCAGGGCGCGTAGCAGTTTCTTCTCGGTGCCGTCATTGGGCAAGACACAGCTTATGAGTTTGCAGGCTTCACTGGGTGCGATTCGGCCTTCAGGCGGGTTGCCGTTCATGACTGCTTCTCATTTTTATCCAGCTGATCCAGCATGCTCTGCGGAATATATGTTGAGGCTTTTTCCACCGGCATGACGTAGATGAAGCCTCTGCCCGGCACATCCAGATCCGCAGCCCGGTAAAGAGCGTCATAGATCAGATCGCGTTGTTCGGATGAGACCAGGATGCTGATCACCTCCTTTTCGGCCTCCACGGCAATGCCGAGTATGCCAAGACGCTCACGCATGCCGGTTCCCCGGGCGTGATGACTGATGGCCGTGGCCGTGGCACCCACTTCCCGTGCTGCCTTGAGGATAACGTCGCTGAGACCGCTTTGCACCACGCAGGTAAGCAGTGCCACATCGGTTAGATAGATTATGTTGCGTTCACTCATAAAATGGACTCTGCCTCCTGTTCATGTGTTTCTGTCAATGTCCGATTTGCTGCCTGGGTTTGCGCCCAGATCTTGTAGCGTGCCCACAATCCGGTAAGCATCACCGTGATAATAGGCCCGATAGAGGCCATACAAAGGATCCCGAAGCCTTCCACGGCATGTGTGGCATTGCCGAGTCCCAATCCCATGGCCAGTACCAGGGGAACGGTAATGGGCCCCGTGGTGACGCCAGCGCTGTCCCAGGCCACATTCACGAACTCCTCGGTTGAGAAAAACGTCAGCACCATGGCCAGCAGATAGCCGGGCAGGATCAACCAGACCAGCGGCAAGTCAAAAATCAGCTTGGCCACGCCGATTGCAATACCGAACGCGACACCGATGGAGACCGCAGTAATCAGGGTCTGCTTTTTAAATACACCGTTGGTGAGCTTCTCGGTGGTAATGCCCAGGGCATTCAGCGCCGGCTCTGCCAGCGTCGCGCCAAAGCCCAGAAACCAGGCAAACACCAGTGCCAGACTTAATCCCACCGCATAGACATAGAGCGGAGATGATGCTATTCCCGATACTTCCATAAACGCTGTTGGAACCAGGCCTCCCGCATTGGCACCCAGTTTGGACAGTCCGTAGGTAAGCCCAAGATTGAAGATGCACATCCCAATGATGGTGAGAATGATGCCATAGAATATCTCTGCCTGATTATTAAGTTTTTCCTTCAATACCAGTGTAAGGACCACAAACAAAAACAGTACCAGCGGCAGGATTGCGCGGACTCCGAGAACAAGCTCCACGCCAGGGCTGCGTTCATACCAGGCCAGTTCCACAGACTGAGCCGCAGTTGCGGCCTGCCTGGCCGCCTCGATAATTTCTTCTGGCGTCACGCTGTATGAAACATACAGGCAAAGCAGCAGTACACCGATGATGGGAAACAGGGAAGCCAGGGTCACAATGCCGAAGCCGGACAGCCCCGAGTCGCCTTTGCCGGCCGCTGCCGCGATACCGATTCCCAGTGACAACACCAGGGGAACAGTGACCGGACCCGTCGTGACAGCACCGCAATCCCAGGCCAGTCCGAGTATCTTCTGCAGCTCCGGATCATTCGCGGCAAACACGGTGAGTGCCAGCACCGGCAGCAGTGCAGCATAGATCAAAGGTTTCAGACTCCAGCCATAAAGGAAACGCAAGGTGCCCATCACTGCCGCCAGACCGACGCTGGCCCCCACCACCAGCACCAGTGCATCCGACCAGTCATTGAGCATGGCATACAGGTAAGGCGCCCGTTCCACGGCAACATTCGCACCGGCGGCTTTCAGCGCACCGATCGCCGGCTCGGCAAAGGTGACTCCGATACCCAGCAGCAGGGTAATAAACAGCACCAGCAGCAGGGGTGATTTACGCGGCAGCTGTCTCCCAATGACAGTACCGAAGGGCATCAGACCGAGTTGCAGCCCCTCCATGAAAAGCATCAGACCTACAATAACGGCAAACAGGCCGCCAGTGATTATCCAGGAATCTGCCACCATGTGCTGCAGGAACAGGATCTGAAACAGGACCAGGTACAGCGCTAGCGGAACAACGGCCCTGACCTGTTCCATAAAACGTACCGAGACATAGGGCTGGAGGAGTCTGAGCAATTCGCTGATATTCAGTTTGATGCGCCGCGGCGGACAGGGGATGAGGTTACCTTCGCTATCAAATTCCGGTTCAGGAATGAAAGCATTGAGACTGACCTCGTTGCGTCTTGCATCACGGAGTCTCTGGAAATCTCCGAAGCGGTGGTAACTATGGGGCATGCACTTTAATCCGGCTGGTTGTTATGAATATTTCGAAAATAATTTATATTTCAATGTGCGCTTTATGATTTTTATTATAATATAAAAAATTCAATAAAACAGAAGCAGAAGCAGATAATCAATGCTAACAAGTGCAGCATTTTTTAAAAGCCCCCTGGGCGATCAAGTATGTCGCTCTCAGGATATCATCGCACATATCTGTCATTATTCATATTGATCGCATCCATAATGGACAATCACAGACAACAGGCCATAGATGCGATCTGTTCCTTCCATCTTTAAGGGGGAAGGCCAGGATGGGGGTCATAATTATGACCCATCTTTAACAATTAACCTGGAACAAAATTTAATCAGAGAATGAGAGGGTGATCCAACAGGCACAACATTAGTCACATGATACAGAAGTTCATTTAGGTTTATGTTGAGACTTGATATACTCATAGCAGATCGAGACTTACGATAGAGCCCGGTTGAACACTACAGTTCATTTTTTCTGCTTTCAATTGGAGTATAACCGTAACATCTCAAAAAGTCCGTGCAGTTCAAGTTCCTTCCCCTTTTAAGGGGGAAGGCCAGGATGGGGGTAATGTGTTTAATCAAGAACTTAACCCCCACCCTAACCCTCCCCCTGATAGAGGGAGGGGATTTTGCATGGACTTATTGAGAAGTTACGTATAACCTGGCTAAGCACATGAAAAATAAGCCAGGAAGAACCTTTTAATAGCACTTCATAGGTAGGTACTTAAGCAAAATCAGGTGCGGATAATCGAGTATTTGTTGACCCACATGGACGACTTCGGCTCCTGCCTCTCGCATGCATGGAGCAATTACCTGCCCAGAAGACGCTGTAAATACTTCCATGTAGGGAATGCAGATTATGCAGGAGCACAATCATCTGTCTTCCACAAACACTCAATTATCCTTAAGTACCCACGTATGAATAGCACTTAATAACATTTCGTTAACTCCAAATGAGGCGCAAAGACGTTTCTGGATTAATTCTACAACTGTGGCTAAAATTCCTTGACCACTACTAACATTCTGACTAATGGAGTCATGATGAAAACAAAATACCTGCTTGCACTGGCTGTATTTACATATTCCTTTATTAGCATCGGCTGTAATAAAAAACCGGAAATTGAACAGATTGAAGAAATCAGGCCGGTTAAATCCCTGGTTGTCAGCTCTGTCGATGCGGGAGGAATAAGAAATTTCCCAGGTCGTGTTGATGCCAGCCAACGTGCTGACCTCTCGTTTCGGGTTTCCGGCAAAATCCAGGAACTACTGGTCAAGGAAGGCGACATGATAGAAAAGGACGAGGTAATTGCCAAACTGGATCCTACGGACTTTCAGATCACTGTGAATAACAAGAGTGCAACGTTTAATCGGGCGAAAAATGACTTTTCACGAGCCAAGAATTTGATTAAAGACGGGAATATTTCCAAGATTGATTACGATAAGCTCGAATCGAATTTTCTTAGTGCCCGTGCGGATTTGAATCTGGCAAAACAGCAATTAGCCTACACAGAATTAACTGCGCCTTTTGACGGTGTCATTGCCCGGCGATATATCCAGAGTTTTGAAGAAGTTCAGGCGAAACAAAATATTGTGTCCATTAATAACGTGGAACTACTGGAAGTTAAATTTGACGTACCTGAAAATCTGATATTAACTCTCCGGAAAATTGAGAGCAAGGGCTCTACCGAAAGATTCAAGGCCAAAGACCATATCCAGGTGATGGCCTCCTTTCAATCTCGACAAGACAAAGAATACGCCTTGACATTCAAAGAAGTCGCTACCAAAGCAGAAGAAAACACTCAGACATTTACTGTGACTTATACCATGCCACGTCCAGATGATGTGATGATTTTACCCGGTATGAGCGCCAGCGTAAAAGTTGATTTAAGCAAGGTTGTGGCAACAAAAGATATGTTTTATCTGCCAGTCAGCGCGGTGGTGGCCGATATCAACTTACAGGGTACCGTCTGGATTGTCAATCAAGAGACCATGCAAGTGGAGCCCGTGTCAGTCACAGTAGGCAAGCTTAAAGGCAATGAGATAGAAATTTCAGAAGGCCTCAAAGAAGGTCAGCGTGTGGTTGTCGCGGGTGTGCCATTTTTATATAAGGGACTCAAAGTGTCCCTGATGAAAGAAGACGAACAGGCCAGGGACAATCTTAAGCATGAACGTCCAATAATGAAGCCAAACAGTAACAACGCAAACAACGAGGGATAGCCGGGTATGAATATTGGTGAATATTCGGTAAAGAACCGGGTGGTGACGTGGTTACTGGTTATTGTTTTTCTGGCCGGCGGTTTTAATGGTTTCCTAAAAATGGGTAAGCTGGAAGATCCGGCCTTTACCATTAAAGATGTCAAAATAATTACCTACTATCCCGGAGCCACTGCGCAACAGGTACTGGACGAAGTCACCTACCATATTGAGGAAGCGCTGCAGTTAATGCCGCAAGTAAAATGGATCAAAATGTCCATTTCGCGTCCCGGAATGTCTGATATTCAGGTCACCTTCAAGGATAAATACAATGCGGAAGACTTTCCGGGTATTTATGATGAGGTACGGCGTAAAATTGAAGATATGTTACACAAATTGCCCCCTGGTGCCCAAAAACCCATTATTGTGGACAGCTTTTCTGATGTCTATGGTGTTTATCTGGCACTTACCGGCGATGGTTATTCCTATCGGGATTTAAAGGATGCTGCGGACTACCTTAAAAAAGAACTGGTATTGGTCAATGGTGTCAAAAAAGTAGTGATTGGCGGTGCACAGACAGAAGTGGTCTATCTGGATATCTCCAGACAGCGTCTGGGTGAACTGGGATTGTCATTACAGGACATTGCGCAGACACTTCAATCTCAAAATGTGGTCACTGATGCCGGCAAGGTGCTGGTGGGTGATGAATATCTGCGCATCCAGCCTACAGGAGAATTTAAATCCGTTAAATTAATTGGTGATGTACTCCTCAGTTCTGAAGATAAAACACTGGTCTTTTTAAAGGATCTTGCCGACATTCGTCGAGAATATAAGGAAGTCCCGGATTTATTGATCCGCCACAATGGCAAGCCTGCCCTGACACTCGGAGTCTCAATGCAGGAAGGCGAAAATGTCGTTGCGGTTGGAGAGATGCTGAAACAGAAGTTCCACGAAATTGCACCGCTGATTCCCCTGGGAATGCAATTGGACGTTATTTACAATCAGCCGTATGAAGTTAAAAATTCTGTTTCCGGGTTTATGAAAAATGTGGTCGCAGCCATAGTGATTGTGATTGTCGTGCTGTTATTATTTATGGGCATGACAACCGGCTTAATCATTGGTTCGGTGTTATTGATCACTGTTGCCGGAACCCTGCTCATTATGGAAATGTTCGGCATCGAATTACAGCGGATTTCCCTGGGTGCGCTGATTATTGCCCTGGGCATGCTGGTGGATAATGCTATCGTCGTGGCAGAAGGCTTGCTGATTCGGATCCAGTCCGGCATGGCTGCAGCTAAAGCGGCTAGAGAGGTCGTCGGTAAAAGTGCTGTGGCTTTGTTGGGCGGGACTATCATCGGGATCCTGGCATTTTCGGCCATTGGACTGTCTCAGGATTCTACCGGTGAATTCACTCGTTCCCTGTTTTATGTCATCCTGATTTCTCTGCTATTGAGCTGGGTTACTGCGGTCACCATTACCCCCCTGTTTTGTGCTATCTTTGTTAAACCGAAAAAAACTGCTCAGAAAAATGCTCTGGAATCGAGTGCTGCTCAAGACCAGAGTGACGCCTATTCCGGTGCGCTGTTCGTTCTTTACCGCGGCTTTTTAAAAAAAGCATTGCGGTTTCGCTGGCTGACTATTGTGATCATCGCAGGACTGTTTGCACTGTCTCTATATGGGTTTGGTTTTGTTCGTGCAGGATTTTTTCCAGATTCAAATACCCCGATGTTTTTTGTCGAGGTGTGGGAAATTGAAGGCACCGATATTCATAAAACCCGGGACGATACCTTAAAAATAAGCGAGTTTATTCGCAGCTTACCCGGCGTAACTAAAACCACGGAACTCATCGGCGGCGGTGATCAGCGCTTTTCACTGGTCTATGAACCCAAGGAACGCAGTCAAGCTTATGCGCAAATTATTGTGCAGACAGAAACGCGTGAACAGATCCCTGAGGTCTGGAACGCTGTGGATCAATTTTTAAAAACCATGCCAAACCTGGAACCTATCATTAAACCGATGCGTATTGGTCCGGGGCGTGACAGCAAAATCGAAGCACGTTTCAGCGGACCCAACCAAACCATATTGCGCGAATTGTCCGAACAGGCCAAGGATATCTTTCGGAACAATGCCGGCACTAAAGAAATTCGCGATGATTGGCGTCAGCCGGTAAAACTGGTCAAACCGGTCTTTAACGAACAAGTTGGACGCCAATTAGGGATCAATTACGAGGATCTGTCCAAGGCACTAAAATATGCTTTTGACGGCACTCAGGTTGGCCTCTATCGTGACGGCATCCGTTTGTTACCTATGTATGCGCGCGCATCAGACGTAGAACGTGAGGACATCAGCAATATCAGGGATATTCAGGTATGGAGCCCGGTACTGCAGCAGTCCGTTCCTATCGGTCAGGTCGTGAAACGGTTTGAAACGGTATGGGAAAATACCGTTATTCGAGGCCGTGATAGAAGCAAGACCATTATTGCGTCCTGCAATCCGGAACAGGGTTATGAGTCGACCGAATTATTTGACCGCCTGCGTCCTCAGATAGAAGCAATGCCATTACCACCCGGTTATTCACTGGCATGGGGCGGTGAATATGAAGACAACACAAATGCCCAGTCTTCTTTAGCCAGGGCCCTGCCCGGCGGCTTTTTGATGATGATATTAACCACAATTTTATTATTCGGCAAAGTCAAACAACCCTTGATTATCTGGCTGACGGTCCCTCTGGCTACGATAGGAATAACCGCCGGGCTGCTGTTGCTTGATGGTGCTTTTGATTTTATGGGTCTGCTGGGTGCGTTGAGTCTGATTGGACTGCTGATCAAAAATGCCATTGTACTGATTGATGAAATCGATCAGCAAATCGATTCCGGAATTGAATCTTTTAAAGCCATTCTGGATTCTGCGGTCAGTCGTATGCGGCCGGTCATGATGGCCGCTGCTACCACTATTCTGGGTATGCTGCCGCTGCTCTCCGATGTCTTTTTTGTCAATATGTCCATAGTCATTATGGCCGGGCTGGCATTTGCCACGGTATTAACACTTATCTTTGTACCCGTTTTGTATTCCATATTTTTTAAAATAGCCTATCGTGAAGAAGCCTGACGACAGGTAAAACTGTTTTCTATTACGGAGCACAAAACTCGTTGGCAGGTTCATCAAGCCGGCGAATTTTGTCAGGTGAAACTATTTTCGCTATGAGTGATGTTCATTTAACAGCGTTACACCACCACTATGGAGTTAATGAAAAGCAGCCTTAAACCTGAATAAGTATGAATGATATTATCGATCCGCAAGAGCAACAGTTTTTTAATAAATTCCTACCAGTTTTTCCCTGAGTAATTTTCCGGTCAGAATCAACGGCGTATCCTGGAGGTGCTGGACATGGAGGAGTTGCCAGATCACAACGACGCTTGATCTCGTCGGCGGCGCGAAGTACAAGAATGTTATGAAATAAAACAGTTCAGCGAGGATATTGCCGTATCCTTTGGTGTTCATTGCGGTCTCCAGAAGTTGCTTATTTCTTTCTAAAGACCGCTTCCTGATTATTCAACATAAGTAGCCCGGATTTTTTTGATAATAACAATAATTACTTTTCCTGGTGATGGGCTTCTACTTGTATTTAGACACCATAAATAAGATACTTACAAAGGAACGTATGCAAAGATTTAAAAATAGTTTAATCAGGATGATGTCAAAAGAACCGATATGTGGTCACCACTTAAATTATGTGATTAGTTTTGCCCGATATCTGTTTTTCGTTCAGCTGTTTTCTTTATTCACATCTCCATGTCTGGCAGAGAACCTGGAGCCCAGGCAGTGGAGCCATATTCCTATTGACACGAACTTTTTAGGCACTGGATACGCCTATACTGAGTCGGACATTGGCTTTGATCCCGTTTTACATCTCGAAAATGTAGAAATGGACATGCATACCTGGTTTGCGAAGTATATCCGGTCGTTTGCATTATTTGATAAATCGGCACGGGTTAGCTTACTGCAAACTTACCAGGAGGGAACCTGGTCCGGGCTACATGAAGGCATTCCTAAGACGGTTAAACGGCAAGGTTTATCAGACTCAATACTACGATTTGCGATAAACCTGTACGGTGCACCGCCTCTGCAAGGCAAGGAATACCTTGCATACCGGTCTTCAACAGATATTGAAACCATCGTAGGTGCAGGATTATCAGTACAGTTGCCAACAGGTGATTATATGGATGATAAACTGATCAACCTCGGTACCAATCGATTTACTCTCCGGCCCCAGTTCGGCGCAGTGCATACACGTGGAAAATGGTCGGCTGAAGCTACAGGAATCGTCGAATTATACACTGACAACAATGATTTTTTTAATGGAAAAAAACTCGAGCAGGATCCGCTTTACATGATTCACGGCCATCTCATTTATACATTTCGTCCAGGGATTTGGGCGGGAGCAAGTGCTGGCTATGACTATGGAGGGATATCCACTGTGGATGGGACGAAAAAGGACGATCGAAAACAGAATCTGCTTTGGGCGTTCAGCCTTGGTTTCCCAATCAATCGCCACGTAAGTTTCAAGCTGGCTTATCTTGGCACACAAACCCAGGAAAATACCGGCCTTGATTCGGACACATTCATTTTGGGAGTCTCCGGATTCTGGTGAACAATTATTCTATTTCAGTCTTCAATCAAATCATCTTTGGAATAGCATCTGCGAAAGTAATATAATTCTGTTTCACAAGCAGGAATAGCTATAACTTTACTTCATAGTTATTAATAATTCGTGATTGATGATTATCCAATCCTTTTAGTTAACACACTCAACCAACAACATTCATATGAGGAAAAGAGTAATGCGTAAATCAAGAGAAAACTTCAAGGGACTCACATGGCTTACTGCAGGCGCTTTGCTGCTGGCGGCAGCAGTACCTGTCACGTCTGCAGCAGCCAGCGACAGTGACCAGTGGGAGTATGACGCCATGATCTATCTGTGGGGGGCCGGCATGGACGGTACAACGCAAACCGGTGCTGATTTCGATATCTCGTTCAACGACATCCTTGATGATCTTAATATGGCCTTTATGGGCACATTTGTGGCGCGCAAGAGCAAGTGGTCATTTTTGGCAGATGCCATTTACCTGGATATCTCTCAGAGCGATGGCGGCAGTGAGACAATACCGATCCTCGGGGGCGCTATTGACATCACCAGGACCGTCGATATTGACGTCGATATGAAATCATGGATCGCCACGTTCGGCGCTGGCTACAATGTCATCGACAATGAAAGAGCGACGCTTGATCTCGTCGGCGGCGCACGTTACTTTTGGGTTGACCTGGAAACCAAACTGAATCTCAGCTATAGTGGGGAGTTTCTGCAGACCTCGCGGAAGGAAAAGGAATCCGAGTCAGACCAGGTCTGGGACGGCATCGTAGGCGTCAGGGGACAGATCAAGTTGAACAATAACTGGTATCTGCCATACTATGCGGATGTCGGGACGGGTGGATCCCAGTCCACCTGGCAAGCCATGGCCGGTGTGGGTTACAAATTCAAGTGGGGTGATGTGCTGCTGGTTTACCGCTATCTTGACTATAACTTCGATTCGGACTTTATACTTGATGATCTGAATGTCAGCGGTCCGGCGCTGGGCGCGAGATTCCGCTTCTGAGACGGGTATTAATTGCACTACAAACCACATAAGAATAGGCTTTATGCAGACTATAGGGTAAGTGTTACGCAGTGAGTGGCTGATTTGGGGTGTTGTAAATTTATGATGCGGCTAACTTCTATATTAAGTATAGGTATCCCATTAAAAAAGCCCCGCCATAGCGTTGGATAGCATAATAAAGTAATGGCTCAACGCCTAACAGGGACTAAGGCCGACAAATTGCAACCAACCGCTTAATCCATTATGGCATTGACCATGATAATGCGGTTAATAATACAATGGTTGGCAACCACTGCGCCTTGATTAGAATCACTACATTACCGTTAACAGTGTTAACAGTTTTTATTGAACTACGCCATAACTGACCCTGAAGATAACTGGATATTTGAAAAACCAGCACCTTGACCAGGGCAACTTATGGTTAACCGATAAGTTTCCAGGACGTTTGTTGTTAACAATTCAGATTGCTTTTTCTTTCTGACACAACAATCCATTAGCCAAGCTAAATAGGTAGGTACTTAAGCAAAATCAGGTGCGGATAATCGTGTATTTGTTGACCCACATGGACGACTTCGGCTCCTGCCTCTCGCATGCATTTCCACCATCCATGGTGGTCAAGTGGGAAATGCAGGTTATGCATGGAGCAATTACCTGCCCAGAAGACGCCGTAAATACTTCCATGTAGGGAATGCAGATTATGCAGGAGCAATCATCTGTCTTCCACAAACACTCAATTATCCTTAAGTACCTACGTATGAGCCAAGCTATGTAAGTGATCATCTATATTTGTTTGTTTTAGTCTAACTAAAAACCACAGTGAATAGTAAGTGAGATCAATTAAATTGTTAAAGAACAAAAGAAAAAAGGCCACTTTTTCTTTATGATATTTTTTTGCCTATTGACATGTTTCGGCCCATATGTGTTAAGCCTTTACGCGTAATTATTGCGATAAGGCAGAACATGCAAATTAGACTTATTTTGGCGAAGCTGCCAAAGGTCATAGGCATTTTGTGGGCGAAGCCAGTGATCTAAAAGGTTACATTGTCAAATAGGTGTTTTGTAGGAAACATTTTTGAACACCCAATAATCGGCAGCAATAGTTCTGGATACCCAATAAGAAAGATTATGGAAGATTATTATGGACACCAATTTATTATTGATTAATGTACGTATATCATTTATGCTTATTTTAAGAAAAAACAATCATCAGAAAAAAACGGGGATAGTCTAATGCCCAAAGCCCGGAAGCAGCAGATCAGCCTTGCAGATACGCCCTACTACCACTGCATTTCACGTTGTGTCAGACGTGCGTTCTTATGTGGCCACGATAGTGTTACAGGAAAAGACTATGAACACCGCAAACAATGGGTCGCTGACCGACTGGCTGTACTGTCTGAGGTGTTTGCCATCGATATCTGTGCCTATGCCATTATGGTCAACCACGCTCACTATGTTCTGAAAATCAATGCGGACAAAGCAGGACACTGGTCTGAGCAGGCGAAAAAGTGGCTTCGGGGTGTGAGGCTATGTCGCAGGTTGTTTAATGATCCAGATCCCTGTCCTGTTTAATAACAAATATACTCACTAATCCCCGTTTTCATCGATGCAAGCTCTTTGCAGAAGCATCCATTCCTTAAAATCTGTTTTATCTGTCTCAATTGGCTTAAATATTAATTTTTTTGCTATTTCAAGATGTTCATGAGCTAAGATTCAATAGATGGTTGTCTTATTTTATTTCCTCTTTCCTGACAAAATCAAAACTAGCAAGTACTATTTGCTGCCACCATCCCATGGTCCCCCTTCAACCGAATCGCGTTGCCATCGGGATATTCATGTACCCGATCATAAAAGCACTGAATTGGCGCGAGAGTACTGCCCCCTGGGGCCTCTACAAGCCGGATCGTTACCCACATCTTTACGGCAGCAGGTAGTCAGTTCGCCAGCTTTCTTATCAGGCTGATTATCACCACCAGTATAACTGCACCAACGGTAGCGGATACAAGTGTTGCGGTTAAACCGCTGCCGACGGTTACTCCGAGTTCGGCAAAGATATATTTGCCGACGAAAGCACCGAGGATTCCGACGATAATATTTACGATCAGCCCAAATCCACCGCCTCTTACGATAAGACCGGCCACCCAGCCGACAACCGCACCCAAAGCCAGTATGATTAAAATTGATTCAAGTTCCATTTTGTACCTCTCTATGGAATAGTTGCCTGTTGACGTCGCTGCCTACGGAGACAGCTTCTCCGCTTTCGGCACCTGCCAGGTCTTCATTTTTTCCAGGTCTGCAATATAGACACGGAGGACGATGTCCATGTTCTCATCCTTGCGGTTGATCGGCAGCCAATTCTCCTCAGGCACGCCCTCGGGCTTCTCGGCAGCGACATAAATCTCGATGCCGCCATTCTCATCGAGCTGCATGCCGGCGTTCTCGCCGACACTGTACTTCTTGCGATCGTTCGGAATGAAAAAGCCGTTTTTGAGGTCGTATAGCGTCAGCGACCAGAATACATCGGTGGGTGGCAGTTCATCAGCCGTCATGCGGATCACATAGTCATGCATAGCATTCATTGGCTTGCCGTCGCTGGTGGTGACAGCAGGATAGACCGCCTCGACTGCAGGCAGACCGATCGGACCGAGCACAGACTGAAACAGCAACAGCTCGAGGGTCATGTTTCCCTTGGTCAGGAACTTGTCGAAGAGTTCCTTTTTGTAGAACTCCTTGTCCGAGGTCCTGTCCATCTCTTCAGCAAAGATCCGTTCGCTGGCCTGGCGGATTTTCTTGCCGTCGATTTTCGCCACTTTTGCTGCATCGTAGGGCTGCCCCGGTACGATCCCGAGTGGCTTGTAGGCGGCCAAAATCTCGCGGTCGAGTTCGTTGTTCGGGTCGAAGCTGGTATGGTTGAAGACGAACTGCATCACTTCGAGCAGGTTGTTCTCGAAGATGTCCGCGTCCCGCTGACCGACTGCAGGGAACTCGATGTCGTCGATCGGCCTGGCCTTGCCTCCCCGAAGCTCAGAGAGGGTGACAAGCTTGACGTCCTTCATCTGCCCGATGATACGCTTGAATCGCTCCTGATCTTTGGCATGCGGCATGACACGAAGGATCGCCGTGATGAAGTCGCCGCTGGCCTCGAAGATCCGGTCGACTCCTTCCACTGGCTCGCCTTTGTAACCCTCGGTGCGCGCCGAGTAGAACAGCATTTTCTCCGGCTTCCTGAAGTCGCCGAGCCGCGTCGTCATTGGCACGTTGACGTAATGATCATAAGCAGTGACCATCAGCGAGACGTAATCCGAGTCAATGGCCGGCATCTCGAGAATCACCGGGTCCTTGCGCAGATCGAGTACGGCGGAGATATAGAGTGTGTCGTTGTTAGGCCGTGCAATATCCTTCATCGTGTGGTCTTTCAACTCGGTGTCGGCTGCCACCCTGTTCCAGCCACCCTGTGCCAGCGCACTCTTGTTGTTGACGTTGTACATGGCGACGTACTGGTAGGAGCGCTTCACCAGGTTATCTACATCTTCGTCGGTCAGCTCGACTGCCGACGCCGTTGTCACCGTAGCCAGCATGGCAGTAGTGCCTGCGATTAATAGTTTTGCCAATGTGTTCATGTGATTCTCCTTAATTATTGTTCTGCCAGGACTTGACCGTCCTCCCGGGACCACGGGGAGAACAGCCACTTGTCATAATCACTTCGTTTCTTCGGCTTTCTGCAGTGAGACTCCTCTATAGCATCGTATCCAGTATTGTTGTTTCTGTCACGCAATCCATTTGCGGCGAAAAGCCACCTCGACGTGCCCGGTCGATATCTGCACGGGCTGCTTTCATTGCTGCGAGAAACTCCTCGTTGGCGTGCAGCCTGGCTACTGCGGCTGCACCGACCAATCTTCCTGCCACAACATCTGTGTACCAGTGCGCGTTGCAAACATTGCGGCTCTCGCCGAAGGAGCGGCCTCTGGCAAGGATTGCCTCGGCGCGATCTGGCGCCAGCTCGGTCAGGATCAGCGCCCAGCCCCAGCCGATGGCAGTGTGCCCGGAGGGATAGGAACCGTCCTTACGCAGCGCCTCCTCGTCTTCCGGGGTACAAACCACTTCCCCGCGTACCATGAACGGACGTTCCCGCTGGTACGCATTCTTGGCGGAATATGGAGCCAGGCCGATATCCGTCAGGGTTCTCCTGAGCAACATGTAGAGGGCGGGGGTATCCTGTTCGGTCACCGGGATTCCCAGCGCACAAGTGAAGGTTCTGGCTGCGGCCGGAAAGGCGAGATCTGCATCGCTTTTTGCCAGATCCCAGCGGGCCGTTCCACGCAACGCCTTCAAGTTATCGGCCCACGCGGTATCCATCGTCTGGCGTGTCGAGTCCGCCGCCGGTGAGGGAAGTACAAACTCCTTGCTGTCCATCTGCTGCTCCTTGGTAAGATAGCCCTGAAGCATCCCCGGCATTATTTCCTGTACTTGTCCCCCAACAGCCATCGCTTCAGGGGTGTTACCCGATTGAGTCGTCTCCATCGTGCTACATGCGGCAACAGCCGTGGCCAGCAGGATGGCTAGAATGGTCGAGAATTGGTTATTCATTGTATGCTCCTATTCATCACTGTCGTTGAAGGCTCTTCAGCAGTTTACAGCTGCTGAAATACATCGAGGCTAATCCAGCGTATCCAATGCTTTTCCGGAAAATGATTTCTCTGCATTAATCTGACCGGCAGCTGCAATGACAAGATCAGCTATGCGGTATCCCGCCAGCGTAATTCGCCTTTGGGCAACCTGCTGCAGCTGTTCCCAGTACTCGGCAGGCACCGCCGGGGCCTCCTCCAACGGGGGAACCCCCTGCAGTACGTATGCCACCATTTTCTTGACTGCTTTGTCCGGGTCCAGGTCCTTTTCCGGGTCACTGACTGTCTCAATCCCATACCCGTACGCAAAGTCCACCGCTACGACGTAACTCTCTCGTGCCCATTTCTCAAAATCCCCCGGGCCTTCGAGAGCCTTCAATTCCGGAAATGCCGAGCGCGGATACTTTTTCACAAGCTCCTGGGCGTTTTGTTCAACGGCATCCAATGCCGTCGAGCGGAAAATATTACTGTCCCAAAGCAGGTGCAGCGGTATAGGTTTCTCATTGACCGGATCCATGACGTACTCCTGCGTGCCAGCAGCGTTCCCGGCGGGAAATTCCTTCGAGTACTGGTCGCTGACATGCAGTGGCTGGTGAATGTCACCGACCAGGTGTAGTAGCCAGCTCAAAGCGCTCGCACGTTCGGCAGAATTGGTCTCAGAACTCGAAAGCATCGCATAGTTCATTACCAGGGCTTCGATCGCCTGCCCGGCTGGCCGTCCTTTGCGAGCTTCTGCTGCAGACCTTGCTGCCGGCGGAGCGTCTTTCACGACGATAGGCCAGCGAGCCGTGTGCCAGGTAGGGCGATCATGTATCGTCCCTTTTGTATCGTCTGCCCAGCGCGCACCTTCGATGAACATGCGCTTGGCGCGATCTCTAAAAAGACGAAACGATTCGGTACTTCCGTTAACGAATCCAAGCGAGCGAGACAGTCAAGCTCCTGATTCGCAGCACTAAGTTCCTTTAGTGACAAGCGTAATTCTCGGGTTTTAATGTCAAGCGATCTTCGCAAGGCAAATACGTGTGCCAATAGCAACATTTACGAACGCCAGGATAGCGGCAATAACGGTAGGCCAAATCCAGGGTGGAAGCTCGTCCTCCGGGATAGGCCATTTATTGAGGGCCTGATGGATTTCCACGCGAGGGATTTCCGCAACATTTGCTGCAACCCGATTCAGCTTCGCGCTATCGCCCAATCGTGCGGCAATTTGTATCGGTCGGGTAAAAGGCGTGGGCCCTGTTTCGAACCGAACCAAATTGTGCTGCAAAATGAGATGGTAGTACCCTTTAGGATAATCGGAAACGAACCCCGATATTTCGCCATCGATCGCCGACTTGATAAGGGATTCACCGTTAGGAAATAGTTTCAACGGGATACGGGAAAAACTCTTGCGCAAGAAGTCCTCTTCAGCATCCCCCTGGGTTCTCCGGCGGGTTCAAGGAAGGAGTACGGTACCCAGCTCGCGGAATTTGCGACAATAATACGTTTTGGCAACTCACTGTCCGATGGCAGTATGGCTACGGTTGCGGATAAGGGCAACAAGACGACTGTCCCTATCAAGTTGGACGCTGCGATTGACCATGTTTGAATTATTCGTTCAAATAAGTAATTATAGTATCTAAACAGTCCTTTCAGGCTCTCCGCTTACCTATCCAATGCATTATGAGCTGCAAATACCGTGAAAGCGAATAGACGTTTACCTGTGTAGCGTAAAAGATGGGAAACTTAATGGTTCTTCACATTTTTGCGTATTTAATTTGAATGGGATAAGAAAATAGTGACTGGTTGATAGTAAGATCTGCTCCTTCCCCTTCTGAGGGGGAAGGTTGGGATGGGGGTAACTCTCTTGTATCATATAACTGTTGTTGCGCATGTTAGACCCACCCTCTCATTCGATCATTAAATATTGTTTCAGGTTCACTATTCAAGATGAGTCATCATATATGACCCCCATCCTCGCCTTCCCCCTTGAAGGGGGAAGGAAGGTACGGTACCTGTATTTTAGTCACTCGACAATACTGAGTGAGTATGCTCTTTATCCTTGAAAATGCAGGTTTATTGTCTGCGCCCTTCAGCCCAATCATTTATTATTGATACACTCATGTCAGGAGTTGACAGCTGCCCTGCATTTCCAATGATTTTGAGTATAGAGTACATTTTAAATGTAAAGTACGCATTTTTGTGATGAACCAACTTAATGACGCTTTTCAATCTATAAGTCAAAAATCGACTCACTCTGTTGATTAAGATCTGGCAAAATAGTTATGAAAATTTCAGAGATGGTCACTCAATGGTCTACAACAGGCTGTATTGAGTGAATTTGACTAACACGCTATTAAATGATCCTGGTATTAAGTATTGTATACAGACCGATAGGCAACAAGCCAGTAGAAGGAGATTTCATGAGTGTCATGTGTGAAAATATCGACAACCTTCGCCTGATTTTTAAGTACTGACTTCTGTCAGAGATTGAGTCTTTTCCAGAACCCCGTCCTGAACCAGAGCCAGGATAGAAACAGGCAAACACTCCAGCCAACTAATTCTGCCAGCAGCACATATTCCAGCGCATAAGCCTTATAGATAGCGGCATACCACGCATAAAAGAGGCTGCACACAGCGACAAATGCCTGGATAGCAAATGTCACACGTGTATCACATATACCTACCACTGCGGAGAAGATCACATCAGCCGGGATCGCCACCAGCGCGACTAATGCGATGACTAGCATGCCCGTTGACTGAAGTCTCGATCATGGATTCATCCAGGGTGAAAATGGAAAGCACCCGTTCCGGGTAAAGCATGGTCAGCAGCAATAATGGCGACACAACCAGGTAGCTCAGCATGATGGTTCGACGGATCAGCGTTTTGAGTTGCTCAATGCGTCGTTGCCCAATCAGGTTGCTGGCCATGGAGCAGACGGTTTCTGAAAAACTGTCGACGGGAATGAGCAGTAGAGCGTAGACGCTGAAAATGATATTGGCGCTAGCCAGAGTCTCTTCGCCAAGCTGTCGATTCGCCGATACCCGCAATAATAAGAGGGAATGAAACACCCCAGAAATTGCGGTAGGTTGGGCGAAAGCGCATTTACATCAGGACCAGGTCATAGGATTTGCGGTTAAGATGCATGACCATACAGGACAGTAAGGCGCCACTTTTCAGAAATTCACACAGATTGAAGAAGGAAACCTCAAAGGCATAACGTGTCGCGATATCTTCCAGGGAGCGATTTTTGTTTCTTTCGTCATCGTAATACTCATCGGTGCGCTTCATTTCATGGATATGTGAGGCATTAAGGAGTGAGTTGCCAAGACGTACGCTGTTACAAATGCTCGAATAACAGTCGTCGACGCTGACATCGATGATGTTGGTGACAGCCTCAACCTGTTTTATTTCTTCAATGGTATACATCTCGGTGCACAATAGATCGTTGTCTTATTCAATAATACTTGTTCCTTTAACTGCAATATAGATTTTAAGCTTACGAAATTTAGAGTCAATATCAGGTGGTGAGTACAATCAGTTCATCATATTTGTGAAGTTTCAGAATTTTCTCACTTTCCGGATTGAGCTCAACACCGCCTTCTGGTATTGATTCCTGCCCGAACCGCCGAATACCAATGGCAATTTCCCCACGGATATGAGCGACACGCTGCAGATCAGCAAAGCTATAATCACCAGCTTGCAATTCATAGCCTTCAATTTGAGACACTACTTCAGCCAGACCGTAATCGGCGATGCGTCGAAAGAAGATTTCACAGCCCCCCGAACTGAATAATTCATCAAATACCGCATACAGTTCACGACGCAGGGCAACCCGAGTCAGCAAATGACTGACAATAAGCGGGCTGACTATCGTTTCCCCTCGACGACTTTCGAGCAGGGCAATATTATCCGGATCGCTTAATTCAACCAGTACCCGTGAGTCCTTCTCCCACGCCTGTTTTAATTCCTGTAACAATAGATAGCCCAGAATGGTTCGTGCATCGGATTCGGCACCATCCTTGAGTCTCTCACTGGACAACAGCACCACGTGGTCATAGACGTCAGGATTAATACTTTCAAGCAATGAGGGTTCAGTATAATCAAACTCAAGATGACTAATCTCCAGCTTTTCTTTAAAAGATGATTCAATAGCAATGCGTTTCTCGCGTTTGGGAGCGGATACCTGCGAAACAATGTCGATAGTAAATTCATGTTCAGGATAAGAAGCAAACTCTTCCAGCAGACCCGGAACCCGGTGGTTCCAACCTAGCAGCAATACCCGATGCCGGAAATTCGAGTGACGCTCCACAGGAACCTGTTCCGGTAACTCGATGGCATCTTTAATCTTTTCCGATGGCACTGCATACTCGAAGCCGGGGGCCAGAACAGCAATGCGATCGCCAGCTTCAATCAACATATCGCTGGCTGGATTAAGCAATGCCTCGAAGCTGTCACCCCGAGGTCTCACCACACCCAGCAATACCCCCCTGGAAAAAGCAAGAACCAGTTGCTGTATCGAAATACCAATAAGCTGCGGCTCTTCACGGACGTATATCTGGCTACCGCTAACATCCGAAAGAAACTGGTCATAGACATAGGATAATCCCGGATGAATCACATTCTGAACCATGAGCCGGTTAATGAATTCATCACCTGCAACGATCTCCATGGGTCCCTGGTAAAGTGCGCGCAGCGTTCCTTCATATTGTGTATTCTGAACCTCTACCACCACCAGGGGCAGTTCCTCTGGAGGCTCTTTGCTGAGCGCTACACTCATTGTCATCAAGGTCTTCACTGTACGGGTATCGGCATCTATAGGGCTGCTTTCAGTAGTATCAGAAGCGGGAATCAAAATAGCACCGGCATGGGCAAAATCGACTCGTTTCAGGTCATCCTCACGCAAAGGAGAGCCACTTCTCAAAATGACCTGCCGAAAGTTCCAGCAATCACCAATCTGCAGTCGAAGCTCCTGCATGAGCGTTGCATCTGCATGCTCAGCCAATAGCGCAATATAGAGATGATTCGCATTGCGTTGACGCAGGAAACGTTCTACCCGTCGTTGAGACACCAAAATTTCTTCCAGAATGGTCGCTGTCCTGCTGGTATAACCCAAAAGAACAAAGTGCGCATTAAGGACGACCGGAGTCAATCCTTGCTCCAGGCGTTCCATGGTGTCACCCAGCCATTGGACCAGTATGGCAATCAGGGCACCCGTAAACAGGATATAACCAAGCAAAGTCACTATTGTAGAGACCGAGGTCTTGGCAACACCTTCATCATCACCCAGATAACCCGGATCGGTCAGACGCAGGAAGGCCCACCAGACAGCATCCGTGGTGGACTGAAATCCGGGAGCAATCAGGTGGACAACAGTGCCAGCCATCAGGGAGACGAACACGATGAGAAACAGGACGATACTGAAACGTGCAAGAGGACCACGCATCATGAACTGTTCGATGCGAAAAACCAGGGAATTTTTAATCTTTGATAACATTGTCTTTTCTCATAGAGCCCAGAGTGTTTGGAGTGGCAGACGACAAGTCAGGGTTACTTGTCCATTCAGTGATCAGGTTTTCGTCTCCATACCGGGTCTCACCTGTCTTCTGGTTATGCAACATTATTCTGATCATAATTTTTCCTCTTTATCAGGACAAACCAAAAAGTTCCAGGGCCATGGGTAGTTACCTGGCTTACGCAGTGTTCTGTGGTGTGCAGTGGGGGCAGTCGACCATGCTCAGCGGTGCGAAGCGTTTTTTGCGTAGCATCCGCTGGAGCTAATTGTTGGACAGGTCTCTTTCCGGTATCAAAACAGTAAAACCAAACAATATGAAACCAGAACGATTTCAGCCGTTCAGTTTTTATGGTTGGTTTTTCAGCATATTTTGCCCAGAGGATTTCGCCGTGCCAGGGAGTATGGCTTTCTCCATCACAATAGTAAAAAACTGATCCAAATAATACAGTGCTTGTTTAAAATTAATCCCGGCGCATGGATCGCTAAAATCAAAAAAAGAGTTCAAATGGCTTGCTGCTGCTGTGGTACCGCAATGGAGATTGTGAAAACCAATATCCCAAAGTATTTCTATCCTGACGGGAAAGTGCCCATATAAACAAAGGGAACCCCTTCTGATTGTGGCTCGCTTCGCTCTCACAATCTAACCTTGTTCGTTATGTGTGGCTAACCTTGGACAGCCCGTTTAGAGATATTTTATGCGACTAATAAGATCATCTAGATCAGTATGCACGTTAGATAGTGTTGCACTATCTTCACTGGCACCAATCAGAATTCCCTTACCTGATACCGGAATAAGCGTGTCAATCTGAAAACGACCGGCACTGCCTCTTAGAAAACACTCTTCATCAAAGAACAAGCGATCCCCTGCATTCCCAACGGTGTCAGACTCAATAGTTTCATATCCAATCAGCCTGATAATGTCATCCATGTTATTCACATCAATATTCTCGATAGCGTGGTTTTCCGCATCAATCAAATATGCTTTCATTCTTATTTATCCTGTTTAAAAAACTAAACTTCTATATTTTTCTTAGCAAAACATTTAGTATCTAAAATGACTGCATCAATCTCAATCATCTTCCCTGGTCACTGCCACTTACATATCCCCACACCTTTCATCATAGCAGTGCGGGGATATGCGCCGAGAATCAGGCCAAATCGAAGCGATCAGCGTTCATAACCTTCGTCCATGCTGCAACGAAGTCCTGCACAAACTTTTCCTTGTTGTCATCTTGCGCATAGACTTCAGCATACGAACGAAGGATTGAGTTAGACCCGAAGACGAGATCCACTCTCGTCGCCGTCCACTTGACCTTGTCTGTCTTACGGTCGCGGATTTCATACAGATTATTACCTGCAGGCTTCCACGTGTAATTCATGTCTGTCAGGTTGACGAAGAAATCGTTCGTGAGTGTTCCTTCGTGCTCGGTGAATACACCATGGTAGGTACCACCGTGGTTGGTGCCAAGCACGCGCATCCCGCCAACCAGCGCCGTCATCTCATGGGCAGTCAGCCCCATTAGTTGCGTACGGTCGAGCATCAGCTCTTCCGCGCTGACTACGTAGTCCTTCTTGAGCCAGTTGCGGTAGCCATCATGGATGGGCTCCAGCACCTGGAAGGAATCGACATCGGTCATCTCTGTTGTTGCATCTCCACGCCCAGGCGAGAAGGGAACTGTAATATCAAAGCCAGCGGCCCTGGCGGCCTGCTCAACACCGACGCTACCTGCCAGAACGATGACATCAGCAACACTTGCACCACTCTCGGCTGCTATGCCTTCAAGTGCGGTGAGCACTTTGGCCAGACGCGAAGGCTCGTTACCTTCCCAGTCTTTTTGCGGGGCGAGGCGAATACGTGCGCCGTTGGCACCACCGCGCTTGTCTGAACCACGGAAAGTTCTGGCGCTGTCCCAGGCGGTGGAGATCATTTCGCTCACGCTCAGACCACTCGCAGCAATTTTGTCCTTCACTGTCTGAACGTCATAGTCAGTGGTTCCGGCGGGAACCGGGTCTTGCCAGATCAGCTCTTCCTGCGGCACGTCGGGACCGATGTAACGCATCTTCGGCCCCAAATCGCGGTGCGTCAGTTTGAACCATGCACGTGCAAAGACTTCGGAGAAGTATGCAGGATCTTTGTAGAAGCGCTCGGAGATCTTCCGATATTCAGGATCCATTTTCATGGCCATGTCGGCATCGGTCATGATTGGGTTGTAGCGGCTCGTAAGGTCTTCGACATCGACCGGCTTGTCTTCTTCTTTAATGTTGACAGGTTCCCACTGCCAGGCACCGGCCGGACTCTTTTTCAGTTCCCACTCATAGTTGAGCAACAGTTGGAAGTAGCCGTTGTCCCACTGGGTAGGGTTCGTCGTCCATGCACCTTCAAGGCCGCTGGACACCGTATCCCGGCCAATGCCGCGCTTGGTCTTATTTAACCAGCCGAAGCCCTGATCCTCGATTTCAGCACCTTCGGGTTCTGCTCCCAGTAACGCAGCATCGCCATTGCCGTGACATTTGCCCACCGTGTGTCCACCGGCAGTCAAGGCCACGGTTTCCTCATCGTTCATGGCCATACGCTCAAAGGTCACGCGCACATCATGAGCGGTCTTGAGTGGGTCGGGATTGCCGTCCACACCTTCGGGATTTACATAAATTAGCCCCATCATCACGGCGGCCAGCGGATTATCCAGGTCGCGCTCACCGGAATAACGGCTGCCCTCGCTGCCGCTGGGAGCAAGCCACTCCTTCTCCGAACCCCAGTAGGTGTCCTTTTCTGGATGCCAGATATCTTCACGACCAAAGGCGAAGCCGAAGGTCTTCAGGCCCATGGATTCATAAGCGATAGTGCCCGCATAGGCAATTAAATCAGCCCAGCTTAGCATGTTGCCGTATTTCTTCTTGATCGGCCAGAGCAGACGGCGCGCCTTATCCAGATTCACGTTGTCCGGCCAGGAATTGATGGGTGCAAAGCGCTGGTTACCCGTACCGGCACCACCTCGACCATCAGCGATACGATAGGTACCCGCCGCATGCCAGGACATGCGGATCATCAGACCGCCATAGTGACCCCAGTCTGCCGGCCACCAGTCCTGACTGTCAGTCATCAGTGCATGCATGTCTTTCTTGAGCGCAGCCACGTCAAGCTTCTTAACCGTTTCCCGATAGTTGAAGTCCGCTCCCATCGGATTGGTCTTGCTATCATGTTGATGCAGAATGTCGAGGTTAAGGGCTTTCGGCCACCATTCCATGTTCGACATGCTGCTTTCTGTGGCACCACCGTGCATCACTGGGCATTTATTTTCAGACATCAGTTAATCTCCAATTTGTACGTGAAAATGATTTGTTATCAATACAGCTTTGTATTTTGCTCATGCCCCAGTATTAATCACTTAAAGATATTTGTAAAACTGATTATTACTATTATTGCGATAGAATTTATCTATCAAACTCTGCCTGACAAGTTATAGACAGAACACGGGCCAATCTGCTACGAATACAAAACATATAGGGAAGCTTCATGTGTTAACGAAATGCACATAATCAGGACAGGGAGATGCCTCACAGCGCCTCTCCTCCCACACCACCGGGCATACGGATCACGTACCACGGTGGTTCAAATCTGGATATTATCATATTGCCACTTCTGGCAATCCCAAGCTCTTAAAGTAACTTTGCAAGTAACCTCATCACCAACCCACTTAAAACCCGTAGGCACATAATAAATAGATTGCAAAGGCCTCTGAACAGAATTTTTTGTCCATTGACCAAATGCTAAGTATACAGACACGATGTTTAAACTGATATACGCAGTTTCAGAGGGAACTATTACGTACGACTCATTTGTCAATTTTTTTCTTCCATTAGCTTCGCTAAAGAAAACACGAGCTTCTTTTCTATCTATTAAATAGTTTTTTTTGGCAGCAATGGAACCGGCCAAGTTTGGTCGATAAATTTGATCAACAAACAAGGTTTAGGTTCAATTAAATGTTCACTAATTTGGAACTCTTATTTAGCTTGCAACAGCTCACTGCAAGCAATTTCATAAATGTTATGAACGGTTCGTAAATTACATTCAAGCAATGAAGATTAAACAAAACAATCAGTCACTTAAAGCTATATAATTATTCAAGAAGCACGAATGAATTACTTTAGTGAATGCCGGTTTGTACAATTCTGAGGAAATCCGCATAGGTCTGGTAGCCGTTTTGGCTGCCCTATTCCTTGCTGCTAATGAAGTTACCCAGGGAGGGGTTGAAGGACTGATCAGTACCTATGCTTACTGGGTTGTTCGCATACTGATCGAATCAACATTGTTTGTTGCCACTCTGTGCACCATTGAAAGCTTCGTCCCTGAATCCATTTTAGTCAATTAACCCTTTTTTTCTGAATATTTCTTCCACCTCTTACCTGACCTGAATCAACAAATGAGATGATTGTTAAGTCATAGATTAAAAAGTATCATTACATTTCCTATCCTTGACAGATTGGGCAAGCTGGGAAAAACCTGTAGAACGAGTAAATGCATGTGTTGCATCCATCGGTTGATCCGACAGCTCATAGCTGTTTGTTCGGGAGAAGTTTTTGTATATGATAGTGGCTAAATTCATCACAAACCTGGATATCTTCAGGCCACACTTCGATATCAGTTCATAACCATTTTCCTGATCACCCTGCTGTGTTTTCCACTTTTTGCCAGCGATGCAGTTGACCCTGCAAAAAAACTGATAAATGAACTGGAAATCCGGGAAAGCAAGACAGCGGCTCGTGACATGCCCGAATGGAAAAAACCGGAGAAAATCGTGATAATGTTGCCCGACAACCGGGTCCCCACACGCACTGATTACATGGAATGGCTTCAATCTGCAGCAGGCGACGCTGAAATTCTCACCATCAAGTCGGTGGAAGAGCTCGAACTGGAAAAAGAGGATACCGATGTATATCTCGGTTTTTGTAATCATGTAACACCAGACATGGAAAACCTTACCTGGGTACAAAACTTCTATGTGGGTGTTGACCGTTGTGCCAGCAACGAGAAATTACTGAATGACAATGTGTTACTGACCAATACATATGCCATTCCAGGCCCCGGAATGGCAGAGCACACCATGGCGCTGATGTTAATGCTGACGAAGAAACTTCATGTGTTTTATCAACAGCAGCAGGATAGTGTCTGGAAAAGACTGTCCGAACCGGAAAAACAAGTCATGGAAGTCAATGGAAAAAACATGCTGGTTGTTGGCCTGGGTGGCATCGGCTGACAAATCGCCAAACGCGCCTATGGTCTGGGTATGCGTGTCACGGCCATTCGTAACAGTAGCCGTAGCGGCCCTGCTTATGTGAATTACGTAGGGCTGCCGGATGAACTCACCAAACTATCAAAAGAGGCGGACGTCATTGTCAACATTACGCCGCTGACAAAGGCTACTGTGGGTCTGTTCGATCGCAATTTCTTCAAGAACATGAAACCCACAGCCTCTTTCATTAATATGGGACGTGGTAAAAGTGTCGTCACAGCTGATTTGATCGAAGCTCTGAATAATCATGAAATTGCAGGTGCGGGAGTCGATGTAACCGACCCTGAACCCCTGCCCTATGAACATCCACTTTGGAAAGTCCCAAATATAATTATCACGCCGCATAACAGTGCGTCTTCTGATCAGATGCTGGAGCGCTTTTGGACACTGGTAAGGGAGAATCTGCGCCGTTATGTCGCTGGGGAGCCCATGTTGAATGTGGTGGACCTGAAACGGGGTTACTGAACAAACCAGAGAGCTGTTGCGATCCCGCCGGCTTTTTTGCCACACTCGCCAGGTATGATAAAATTCTTGCAGCGTTTCGTTTACCTTTACTGGTCAATAAAAATTCAGGTATGGAGGAAATTCTATGATTACACGTCGCCAACTTTTGCAACTGGGTGCCGGCCTGCTGGCGCTGCCTGTTGGTACTGCTCTTGGCAAAGATAAGCCGTCCACAACAAGTACCCTGCCCCTCATTGAGCGTCCTATACCAAGTACAGGAGAGCTTTTACCGGTTATTGGTATGGGAACTTCACGCACTTTTGATATTGAAGGCGATGCCGAAAGTCTTGCGCGACTCACAGAAGTCATTAGAGCTTTCTTCGAAGGCAAAGGCACGGTCATCGATTCCTCGCCTATGTATGGCAATGCAGAATCGCGGGTTGGAGATGTTTTACGCCAGATGAAAGGATCACCCAAGGTATTTGCCGCGACTAAAGTGTGGACTTCCGGGCGCGAACAAGGAATTGTTGAGATGCAGAAATCTGCCAGGCGTATGAACGTCAAACTTTTTGACCTGATCGCTGTACACAACCTGGTGGACTGGAAAACCCAACTCGGTACGCTGAAAGAATGGAAAAAAGAAGGCAAGGTACGTTATATCGGCATTACCACCTCACATGGCCGAGACCATGATGAGTTTCTTGAGGTCATGCGAAAGGAACCTCTGGACTTTGTACAGTTCAGTTATAACATTGCCAATCTGAGCGCTGAAAAAGAAATTCTGCCGCTCGCTCATGATCGCGGCATAGCCACCATGATCAACCGTCCCTACCAGCGTGGTAGCCTGTTCCGGACAAGCAAGGGCAAGGAGTTACCTGGTTTGGCAAAAGAGATTGATTGCAACAGTTGGGGGCAGTTTTATCTCAAGTTCATTCTGGGGCACCCGTCGGTAACTACGGTGATACCTGCCACATCCAAACCCCATCACATGGTGGATAACATGCAGGCAAACTTTGGTCGGGTGCCTGACAAGCAGCAACGGGCCGAAATGCTGCGTATATTCAGGAGCTTCTAATCAAAGTGCCCAAGTCTGATCCCCGCCTGTTTCAGCGCATGCTGAATTTTGCCAGTGATATAAAACCAGACGAAATCCGTGCCACGCTGTCGTCTTTTTTGCTGGTGTTTTTACTCATGGCATCGTATTACATTCTGCGTCCGGTAAGGGACGCGATGGCAAGCGACTGGAGCGATGCGGAGGTCAGCTTGTTGTGGACTTTGACCTTTTTCTTTAGCGCGATCGCTGTGTCACTCTATGGTGATCTCATAACCCGTATTCGTTTTCGACACCTGGTTCCTTCTGTCTATGCCTTCTTTGCCAGCAGTTTTGTGCTTTTCTATATCGGCACCCAGACCCTGTCCGACCTTACTTTGATCGATAAGTCATTTTACGTATGGATCAGCGTATTCAGCCTTTTTCATATCTCGGTTTTCTGGAGTCTGATGACAGAAACTTACTCTCGCTCACAAGCTACGCGCCTGTTTGGCTTCATTGGCGCAGGTGCCAGTGTGGGGGCCATTGTAGGTCCGAGCATTCCGGCTTTTCTAGCCGCCGATATTGGCACTGATAATCTGCTGCTGATTGCCAGCGTTTTACTTCTGTTCACTATACCCCTCAGTAGCTGGTTACAAAAAAGCAAATCTATCGATCCAGGCAACCCCTTGGAAACCAGAACCCCGCAACAAGCAGAGTATGTTGCTGGCAACCCCTTTTCAGGATTCCAGGATTTCCTGAAAAGCCCCTATTTGCTGGCCATCGGCTTATTCATCCTGCTTTACACATCTATAAGCTCCTTTGTTTATTTCGAACTTAAAAACCTGCTGGCCGATTACGATCGGGAGGCCCGCTCCCAAATATGGGCAAGCATGGACCTGGTCGTCAATACCTTGTCCATTGGCATAGCGGCTTTTGCGACAGGAAGAATTGCAAAACGTTTAGGACTCTCCTTCACCTTGTCAATTGTTCCACTATTAATTGCCATGGGTATGGCCCTGTTGGCTTTTGCACCTTTAATCGGCGTAGTCATAGCCATACAAATTATTCGCAGGGCAGGCAACTACGCGGTTACGAGACCCGCTAGAGAAATGCTTTTTACCGCCGTAAGCAGGGACACGCGCTTCAAGGTGAAACCTGTTATTGATATTGTCGTTTACCGTGGCGGGGATATGCTAAATGCCTGGGCATTTACCGCACTTACCCAGGGTCTTGGTCTTAGCCTGGCAACAGTTGCAGGAATAGGCGCTTTAATTGCCATGCTTTGGGCGGGCGTCGGTATTTATCTGGGTAAGGTATTTATCAGGAACAGATAAAGTTGGATACTATTGCTTTGGTACTTACTGCAACATGGGGTTCATGCGCGAGCAACTTATTGAAAACATCATTATTGACCTCCAACTGGTAACCTTCGGTGTAGGCACGCCTGTGTTCGGGGATGCGTTGGGCCTGACTCGGCTGAAACTTCTAGATTCTCGTACCCTAAATGAGAACGCGCTACGTCTGCGATATCAAGTTCTTCATGACGGAACATAAAAAAGTCGGGTTAGAGTTACGAGAAACCGTGCTGATTCTATTTGGTAATCCATCAGACAGCAACTCAATATGGTCGTGTTCATAAAGCAAATCCGAGCCAATAATTAAATCAAATTTACCTAAGCCCAGGTTGCTGTCATTCCAGTCGGTTCTTAAAAAGGGAATGTCGCCGTGTCGGGCATTGAGTAATAAGCTTGACAGGCCAAGGCCACAACCGACCTCTAAGATGCGTTTAGCTTTTATATCAAAATCTTGCATTTTCTGAGCCAAAATTTCACTGAATTGGCAAATGACGCCAAACAGTGACCATTGTGCCGAAGAAATGCCTAAGGCTTCCGCTTCACATAATGGGTCGGAAAATTGTTGTTTGTCTTTGAGACATCGAAGATGAATGTCAAATTCATCAAATTCAATGCCTTGATAACGAAAACACAGCGTTGACATAAACGACCTTTTTAGTGGGTGTAAACGCTACAAGCATTTTAAAAATCGCTACGAGATTTTGTGACTATACTCGCTTTAAATTATCACGTATGAATACTCATAAAAAAAACCCGCACACCAAAAAGGGGAGCGGGTTGTTTTGACTGAATCGTTTTATGGCTGCGCGGTTTGGTTGTAAACCGGCTGAGTGAGCCTTTTATTGATTATTGAATCTTAGAGAGTAACTCTGGGTTAATTACTAAGTTACGAACGCCATGCGCGTGATCTTCTTTAAAGGTATTGCCTTTACACCACTGTGCCACACTTTCAATGTTCACTTTAGCGACTTTAGGGTGAACGCTCCAAGTGACTTGAAAAGGCGAGCCGTTTTCATTGTAGCCAGGGCCGGTGGTTGAACCAGCGTATTGCACAGGGTCACCGGTGTTGGTTGGAATGTTAAAAGCTTGGTGAAGTCCGTTTTTCATGCCGTGTTCGGTCAGTTTATTAAAGTCGAGTGCCTTTTCATCATTCACTAAAACGTACACTTGCGCTTCAACACGTAACTGTGGGTTGTTAATCGATTCGCTCAAACACGCACCCAATGTTGGCCCTGGGGTGATTTGAGCCGTTGAATGGACGTAATGCACTTCAATGGTGTCACCAGGATAAAGACCTCCATGTTCACTTGGGCAAATTTCAGCATGAATCTTTTTAGTTTCGGCTTCGGTAAGTGTCCCAGAATAGGCGTAACCACTTAGGTAGCCATGACCATCGCCATTACCCGCAAATTTAGTGAACTCGCCCCCTTTGTGTTCAGCATTTTTATGGAAGTGAATGTTACATAGGTTCATGTCGGTGTAAGCCGGCGTGGCAGTAAAAGCGATGGTATTGGTGCCGTTTGCCGAATCAATATCGCGCGGTGCTTGTGGGCCAAACCCTTTGCCTTGGGTATTTTTAGCTAAGGCTGCACGTTGTTCTGCCACCACTTCATCGGATACCGGGCCATGATGCGCGGTGTGGTGTGACGTTGAAGCACAGGCTTGAAGTAGTAGTGCCGCAGAAAGCGCGGCAATGATATTTTTGTTCAAAGGTCTATTCCTTGTTAATACTTAAAAGACGTTAAGGGCGTTATTGTTTAATAAGAATAGGAAATTCAATGACGTTTTTCAATCTATAAATCGAGAATAAGAAATATTTACTTAAAGTTCATATAACAGATCATCCTGCGGGTTTGTACCAGATAGGAGAGCTCCAGGCTCGCTCCTGCACTGTAGCAGGGATATCTTCTAGTAACGTTAAACCATTGCGCACTGCATCATAGGTGGACCAGCGCGGTGTGGGGATCTGCAGTACCCGGACGTAGTAAAGGGCGTGCTGCTTTGCGTCGAAGTCAGGATCGCTCCAACTCCCCATCAACTGAGTATTACCAATGCTATTGGTGTAGGTGGCATTGGTTAGATCAACGGTATTCCCGACTGCCGCTAACTTGCCGTTCTTATCTGGAGCACGTTTACCCGACCACACAACATTGTAGACCCGATCCTGCGGTTCACCATCTGCGTCAACCCAGCCCTTGATAATCTGAATCCGATCAAGGTTGGCACCGTTGGGATCCTTCATGGCAGACACAGTGAAGGTCGGGGCATCTCCATTACCCTGCAACGTCCCGCCCATCGGGACGCCTTGCGTGTATCCACGATCGACAAGACTGCGCTGGTCGGCTGGCGGCTCGCTCTTACCCAGCTGGCCGAACAAGCGTAGCTTGATGCGAGGCCCGCTGGTGGCGAAGGTTTCGCGGGCTTTCATTGCATCCCAGATCGCCTCGCGAGTATTCTCCTTCGCCCAGACGCCGGTCAGAGCGCCGGGATTCAGATCTTTACCTTTTATCCAGCCGCCGACCTCACCCGTTCGCCGTAGCTCGACGCTGCCGTCTGCCGCACCATGGCTGCCGACCCTGAAATTATCCTCCGCAACGTTCGATGGCGTGCCATTATGGTTGTCCGTACCACCGACGATGCCGTAGTGGAAGGGATTTACCCCGAGTGATTGTTGGTAAGCGAGACCTTTGGTCAGGCCCCAGCGAACCCAATTCTGCTTGCCGTATTTTTCAAAATTTCGATCGCTATACTCTCCAATCGAGTCTGCATTCTCAAAATCAGAAAATTCGTCAGCTGCCCAGAACTTCCTGTGAACCTCGGAGTTGCCCTTGATCTGCATCATCGCAATAAGAGGTTCGAAGTGGCTGCGCATACTGGCATATTCCAGGTCAATGGGTTCGCCTGTCGCGTCGACTGCGGAAAACATTGTGCCTTTACTGGCGTTGGAGTTGTGCGGGATGGCTATGACCTGCATCCCCTGTTTCTCGAGGCTCGCAAGCCACTCCCAGAGACCATCTTCCCGATTGATGTCGATGTAGCTCATGGGCCGTTTTGGTACCTTCATATCCCGAAAGAAAACGTTACGATGGAGGTTCCCTCCCTCGGGCGCTGCGCTCCACTCGAACGCTGGAATGGTGGTGAACTTTCCCGGCTCGTAGTGTTCTTTCGCGGCGGCAAGGATTTGTTGCCAGCCGCTCACTGCAGTCTCGGGCCCGGCATAGAATGGCGGGTGTTGAGGCGTTGTACCGCGGTTGCTTTTTACCACGTATTCGAGGAACCATTTCTCTCGCTCCTCGAGGGAACTCAGATTCCGCAGCTCCTGGATCTGCTCCTGGCTAT
The DNA here is from genome assembly GCA_963836005.1 of uncultured Gammaproteobacteria bacterium. Lineage (GTDB taxonomy): Bacteria > Pseudomonadota > Gammaproteobacteria > GRL18 > GRL18 > CAWIHS01. Next base: position 980,318 of record CAWIHS010000001.1, read on the forward strand.
AACCCGGTGCCCCCTCATTCATGGTGGAGTACATTTCGCCGATGTACTCGGCGTGGTCGGTTACCGCAGCCCAATCGAGCGGCGCGCTAATACGGAGTTTTTCACCGTTGACCTCGACCTCTTCGCCCTTGGCAAATCGATATGCATCAGAAGGGGTCAGGCGTGCACCGCCGATGTAGGCATCGAGTGAGTAGGCAGTGTGCAGATGCTGCTCGCCAAAAAAGGCATCCTTGAGCGGATTGCTTATGACCTCTTGTGCGTGGCTTACCGTGCAGGGCATCAGCATCAGCCAGCCCGCAACCCAAACGGCGCATCGCATCGCTGATGACAATCTAAGACTGCTCAGCCACGATGCAGCTGAAGTCGTCTTTGCTCCCATGGTGTTCGTTACCATGCTGGTTCGTTTCTCCGTTTAAATTAAATTTATGTTAACTCTTCGGTGTGTACCAGATGGGTGATTTCCAGGCACGTTCCTGGTGTTTCATGGGTACATTATCATCCATCTTGATACCGAATCGCTTTTGATCGTAGGCAGTCCAGCGCGGCGTGGGGATCTCGATAACGCGCACGTAATAGAAGGCAGACTGTAACGGATCAAAATCCGGATCTGTCCACATTCCCTGCAAGTCCGGGTCGCCGATGGTGTTAGTCCAGGTGGCCTCCGGCACGTTGACCGTATCGCCTACCGGTGCCAGCTTGCCGTCTGCGCCAATCTGTCGTTTGTCGGCGTCACCCCAGGCAACGTCGTAAATTTTTTCGTGGGTGGCGCCATCTGCATCGAGCCAGCCCTTGATGATCTGGATACGATCAAGATTTCCGCTCAGGGGATCCTTAAGCGCCGCGACCAGAAAGGTTGGTGCCTTGGCATCTGCTGTTGGGGAGGGCAGATCGGCCCCCATGGGTACGCCCTTTGCGTATCCAACTTCTGCAGGCTGACGGCTCAGGGCGTCCTCCGCTTTGAAGTCCCAGCCGCCGAAGAAGCGAACGGTCATGCGTGAGCCGGAGGTGGCGTACACCTCCTTGCGCTGCATAGCGTCCCATAACGCCTCGCGGGTATTCTCTTTGGCCCACACCGCAGCATAGCCTGACGCCGTGTATTGCCAGGTATAATGAGTCTTGCCAAAACCCTGCTTGGATACATGCTCCCAGCGCTGTGGCCGCGGTTCCTGGTTCACGTGCTTGCCAAAGAAATTATCCTCCTCAATGGAATTTGCATTGAGAACAATGCATGTTCCAATCGTGCTACTGGTTTTAGGATTCGGGGCCATTGGTTTGCTCTTGCATATGTAATTGCAGCTAACTGAGGGTTCGAGAAAATAGACTTGTCGTCTCACACGACCAGGACTTCATTCAGTGTGTCTCCTGACTTCGCCCCTCCTCATCCATGCCAGACGGGAATTCGACCCCCGTCCCTCCAAGACCGCAGTAGCCCCTGGGATTCTTCTTGAGATAATCCTGGTGATCTTTTTCCGCCGGGTAGAAAGTCTCGAGCGATGCAATTTCGGTGGTGATTGTTCCATACTCAGCCTTTGAGAGAGCATTCTGATAGATGTCCCTGGTCATCAAAGCGACACTCTTCTGCGCTTCCGACGAAAAATAGATCGCACTGCGATAGTTCGACCCGACGTCGTTACCCTGACGATCTCCCTCGGTCGGATCGTGATTCTCCCAGAATCCCTTTAGTATCTGTTTGACAGAGGTTTTCCGGCGATCAAAGATGACCTTCACGACTTCCGCGTGATTGCGCACTTCGCGCGCACGCTCACGTGCGAGGATCTTGGAGTAAGTTGGATCGGGATAGTCTCCCCCCGCGTAACCGGCAACGACATCCACGACACCCGGCAAGGCCTCCATTCGTTTCTCTGCACCCCAAAAGCATCCCATCCCCAATACGATCGACTCGGTTTCTTCCGGCATCACCGTGGGAGGCTCAGCTTTGACAGATGCGGCACTGTAAAAGCCAACCAGCATAAGTAGAGCCAGGCCGAAGACGCCTGAACATTGGCTGATGGATGTGTGCATGAGGATATTTCCTGTCTGATTGATGTGTTTTGGTATCAAGGAGAGAAACAGTTTCATAGCCGCAAGTATACTCTTTATCCTTGAAAATGCAGATTCATTGTCTGCGCCCTTCAGCCCAATCATGTATTATTCATACAATCATGGACTTCAGGACTTGACGGCTTTTCTGCCTTTTCAATGATTTTGAGTATAGTTCCGGTTTTCTTATTAAAATCTGACCGTTTATCGCCCTCTTTTATTTCAATGCTACGGGGGAGCCGAATCAATCTTACCAATAATATTCGGCTGCTTTCTGAATTTATGCAGATGCTGCCTTTATTTGATTACGACCACAATTTTTAGCGTCATACATTGCTTTATCTGAGGCTTTCACTAATTCCTGCCAATCATGTCCATGTTCAGGATAGTTTGCAATACCTATACTGACGGTAATATAAATAACTTTATCCTCCGCGATAACAATAGGGTGTTCAGCTATCATATTACGTAACCGTTCAGCAATATCTTTTGCCTTAGTTAATTCAGTTTCTGGCAATATAATGATAAATTCTTCACCTCCATAACGAACCACATAATCAGTATCCCGCAGTGAATTTTTTAATACTTCAGCAAAACCACTTAACACTGTATCTCCGACTTGATGTCCGTAGGTATCATTGATCTTTTTGAAATGATCAATATCCAGCATAACAACTGATAGAGAGTGATTGTTTTGTTTAGCTCTGGAGGTATCATCCAATATTCGTTTTTCAAATGTTGTACGGTTATATATATCTGTTAATGGATCGTGAGTCGCTAAATGTTGTATATAAATTTCAGCTTCATGGCGTTCTATGGCTTCACTCAATGTTTCTGAAATACCACTTATGAGATTTCGTTCATGATTCAAAAATGGATCTTCATCAAGCATTGGGAATGATTTCGTATAATAGACTTCAATTATACCTCTACATTCTGAGTTAATTATTAGTTCACTCTCTAGTTTCCATTCAGTTAGCTCAAAAGGTTCAATCACAAATTCTTTCTCATCAAAAATAATTCGAGACTTAATAAATTCAGGATAAGGCCAACCTGAAGAGATAATTCTGACTGCATGAAGCAGAATCTCTTCAAGAGTATCATCTTTGCGTATTGCTTGAGTGATCCTATACATACATTGAAGTTCTTTTATACGTTCCTCCATATCATGCAGCAGTTTTTTCTTTTCATCTTCTAACTTTTTTCTCTTGGTAATATCAACAAAGGTGGTAACGGCACCAATAATCTTATCGCCTTGATAAATAGGATAAGACCAATATTCTACGGGAATGCCATATCCGCCTCTATGCCAAAATACTTCATTATCAATGTGGATGCCTTCACCCTTTTTAAGGGCTATGTAGATAGGACACTCATCAAAAGGATAGTACTTACCATCTGTTTTGGAGTAATGGATCATACTATGCATATCCTCACCTATCAGTTGGTTTTCACCCTGATAACCCAGCATCTTTAAACAGGCCGGATTAACGAAGGTACAAATACCCTCATTATCGATTCCATAGATCCCTTCGGCCGTCGATTTCAGCAGTAAAGATATTTTTTCCTCACTCTGTTTGAGTAAATTTTCAGCTTTTTTGCGTTTAGAGATGTCACGAACAACTCCATTGTAGCCAAGCAGCCTGCCATCCTCTGACAAGATAGGTGTACCGCTTGTCTCTAGTATAACCGTGTGACCACGACGATGTTGATTAACGTTTTCCAGTCCATGAAAGGCTCTGCATTTTTTCATGATATCAGCAATAATAGCGCCTACTCTGTCAGCTTCTTGTTTAGGCATTAAATCGAAAAGTGTTTTTCCTGTCATCTCTTCAGGGTGATAGCCGAGTAGTCCATATATACGAGGGCTAACATAAGTAAAGATCCCATTGGCATCAATCTCCCAAATCCAGTCAGGACTGGTATCAACAATAGAGCGAAAACGATTCTTACTTTTTTGTAAATTCTTCTCGGTATAATGGAGCTTTTGTGCCATTTTTTTCTGATAAACTGCCACAAAATGAATTAATAAAAAGAGGTAGGCCACCCCTCTCAACATATGCCAGAGCCACCAGTTACCATCCCATAATGCTGACAGTTCAAAAATGAGCCCCGCCAGTCCGAACAAAAAAAAGTGGTTAGAAAAATAGGGTGATTCCGGATTGCGGAAGTGGTGATATTCACGTGCAAAATAGAACCAGGTCGCAATAAAGCCGATCCCGCCCGTAAAATTGAGCCATTCGGCTGCAACAGTAAACTGACCGTCTGAATTGAGCATTGGCAGCGAGAAGTCTGCTGGCCAGTAAAACGATGCCATTGCACCACTAACGGTCAATATCACCAAAAAGGTTAGATAGGATTGCGACAGATACTTTTTTGATGTTTCTGGTGTGCGCCAAACCTGACAGGCAAAGAGGCCTCCCACAAATGTAGCTAATGAATGAAACCAGACAAACAATTGACCAGGATGCTGGGACGCATGAAAAATATCCAGTATGCCCATTGAAATAAAACAGGCAATCAACCAGACAAAGTTATCTGGCAGCTCTCCTCTGACAATCATAGTATAAATAACAAAAGCCAACCCGAAGCCAATGAGAGCGCCGCCAGATTCTACAATAGCGTGAAAAAGTTCATTTTTCCAGATAAACTCAGGGAAGATGAGCGTTAGAAATAAGCCTGATAGTAACGGAATAACAGCCCAGCGAGCAGATGACCAGAATAATTTAATCACTATATAATTCTGTATTTAGCGAGCATGTTAATTTTAGGATTATCACGTTTATTGATTTTTTACATATTTTGGTGACAGTTTCTATGTTTTAGCATGATAAATGCCATAAAAGATTATCATTAAGAATAGTTGTTTTTTGATTTTATTTCTAGTTACTAAAACTTCCTTAATGTTATCATTTTCGATTTAATTATTAAATTTAGGATGATGTTTTATGATTTCGCCAACCGAATGAGCACTGATCAGCCACTGCAGACTTTTAGATATCTCTAAAATAGATTTAAAAAAGGGATGGGCGTTATGCTGTTGGCAGTGGTAAGTCCGCTTATCGGTCCAACTATCCCATTTCTCGAATTGCCATCGGCCACAATATTAATTGCTTTTTTATGCTGGGTGGCCCTGAAATTTTTTCAGGGGATAAATCAGCTTTGGACTGAGAAAGCCGATGAAATGGTAAAAAAAGGCAGGACCCGCAGGCCAAATATTAAGGCAGGGCTACCTTCAAACTGCCTTTTAAAGTGCCGTGGGCCTGTGATGTCGCGAGTTCTGCTTCGAGGACATCTTCCAGTATACGCACTGATTGATGATAAAAAGCCCGTCCAGTATCGGTCAGGTTCATCTTCCGGGTCGTTCGGTGAAAAAATTCTACGCCAAGATGTTCTTCCAGTTTTTTCAGACGCCGGCTAACCGCGGATTTTGCGACACCGAGTCTGTCTGCAGCAGCACTGATAGTAGCGGCTTCGACGACCCGAATGAATGTTCTCATATTCTTAAAGCGATCCATTTCACCCTTCTCTATTGTTGCTATATATAGAACAATTATTTCCAATAATCGCTGTTTATTCTTTATTACACAATGACCATAATCTGTTTAACAACGACGCATTCAGAAAGCGAGGCCAATATGATGAGTACAAAGGTAAAGCCAACACGTTACGTTCCTGCGATGGAAACGTCAGAAGGTGCAGGTGTTACCGTACAGCGATCTATCGGTATACCCGCTCTTCACAACTATGACCCGTTCATGCTGCTTGACCAGATCAGCAGCGATAATTCTGATGACTATATTGCCGGTTTCCCGTCACATCCTCACCGTGGCTTTAATACTTTCACCTATATGATCGATGGCGATATGGAACATAAAGACAGCATGGGCAACACCGGCAACCTCGGTCCGGGCGGTGCGCAGTGGATGAAAGCAGCCAGTGGGGTCATCCACTCGGAAATGCCAAAACAGGAAAACGGCCTGATGCGGGGTTTCCAGTTGTGGATCAACCTGCCCGCAGCGAACAAGATGGATACACCCGAATACCAGGAATTCAAATCCGATGCTTTTCCCGTTGTCGAAACATCCGATTACAGCGTCAAAGTGCTCATCGGACGTTTCGGTGATGCTGATGCACCGATCGTGGATGACATCACTGAAGTATCGTATTTCGATATCCGCTTAGAAGCGCGTAGACATTTTCAGCATGAATTGCCTGCCGGCAACAACAGTTTTATATATGTCTTCGAAGGGGATGGTAAATACAACGGGCAATACATTCCCTCGAATACACTCATAGAACTGGGTACGGAAGACAACACACCTGAATTTATCGCCGGTGAACAGGGGCTACGTTTCCTGCTGGTCAGCGGCAAACCGATCAATGAACAGGTTGTTCAGTATGGCCCGTTCGTCATGAACTCGAGAGAAGAGATCGATGAGGCCATGCGTGACTACCAGTCCAATAACTTCGTACGTGACCGTGCATGGATCAAACAGAAAAAGTAAAAAGTATGTCTATGCAATTGAAAAACAGCAGCACCCACTTTGGCCTGATCGCCGTCAGTTTACACTGGCTGGTAGCAATAACGGTACTTGGCCTTTTTGCACTGGGCTTATGGATGACCGGGCTGGACTATTACGACAGCTGGTACAAACAGGCTCCATGGTGGCACAAAAGCATCGGTATGATGCTATTCTTTGTTGTGATCACGCGCTTGTGCTGGCGACTATTGAACCCACCGCCAGCGGCGCTAACCAGCCACAAACCATTGGAGATAAAACTGGCACACATGGCTCACCTGCTGATGTATCTGCTGTTATTGACCATCATGGTAAGCGGCTACCTCATCTCGACTGCCGATAACCGTGCAATCGAAGTGTTTGGCTGGTTCGACGTTCCAGCGACTATTACTTCCCTGCCCAACCAGGAAGATATCGCAGGCTGGGTACATTTAATACTGGCTTCAACTTTAATCGGGCTGGTTGTGCTGCATGCAGCGGCCGCCCTTAAACATCACTTCTTCGACCGGGACCGCACCTTAAAACGCATTTTCGGAAGATAAGTTCATTCTATACATAACTGGAGAACAATTATGAAATTACCAACATTAGCAACTTCATTACTTATTGCAGGTTTGACCTTTGGCAGCACGGCCCTCATGGCTGACGATTATGTCATCGATACAAAAGGCGCACATGCATCTATCAAGTTTCGTGTGCAACATCTTGGCTATAGCTGGCTATATGGCCGCTTTAACGAATTCGATGGCAAGTTCAGCTATGATGAAAAGCAGCCAGAAAATTCATCCGTTGAGGTCACCATAAAAACCAGCAGCGTGGACTCAAATCATGCTGAACGCGACAAGCATCTGCGCAGTGATGATTTCCTGCATGTCGACAAATACCCGGAAGCAAAATTCGTCAGCACCAGTTTCACCCAGGGTAAAGATGGCACTGGCATACTCAAAGGCAACCTCACCTTGCACGGCGTGACCAAACCACTGGAGATCGACGTCGAGTTCATCGGTGCTGGCAAGGATCCCTGGGGCGGCTACCGTGTCGGCTTTGAAGGTACCACCCGTTTTGCTATGGCTGACTTTGGCATCGTAAAAGACCTCGGCCCGAAATCGAAAGATGTCGAGATGATATTGTCCGTGGAAGGCATTAAGCAATAAGCATCTAACACGACCATGAGTGCGTGAACGCACATGGGTAAATCCAATATATTGTAATTGATAACTCTCTTCTTCCACAACGATTGATTGATAGCGACCAAGGAACAGCGAGCCATCCGTTTTATACAAGCGATTATGTCGTTGGGTATAAACACCATTAATAGGACGCATGGCTCGCCGCAAATTTGCTTCAGGTGTTTTTTACCCATAAATAGTCATGGTTTGAGATCAAACAATAGCAGAGTATCTGTAGTCAAAATCGTTGATGTGCCTCTTCCAATGTCAATAAAAAATTTTGGAAATATTCTTCAGAATGAAAAATATCATTTTGTCTCCTTCCCCTGTTTATCACATGGTAGTAGGCATTCTCGTTTTCTATTCGTAAGGGTCTGGGCATAAAGCGATTCTGGCAGACTGGAAAATAATATGCAATATGATACTTGACCCCTTTACTCAAAGATGACGAGGAACCAATAGAGCAGGAGCAGGAAAATTAACCAAAGCGTCCACCGAGCAGTGATGACTATAACCAGGACATACCTGTTGATGAGAATGGAGCGTCTATTCCCGAAGGTGGATTCAATCAATGTGTTTCCTGGTGAGAACAAAGAACAATTTTCTAACAATGCTGCAATATTCAAAATTTGCGGGTAGGAACATTCTCGCTCAAAAATCGTGTAAATTCAGACAAAGCAGGGTGTTTCGGGTTTTCGAATCACTTTTTCCTTTTTCTGAATTCTCTGCCACCAATCACCAGATTCACCAGGAGTAGGCGCTTTAGGCGAAACATCAAAATAACACAATTGCCGATTTAAAAGTTGAAAAACGTCATTGAATTTCCTATTCTTAAGGCAGACAAGTGGCAACGTAATCCTTGATCTGGTTCACCCGGGAGCGGACTCAACCTTTTGGTTGATTCTTTTTCAGATTCGCGTTTGATGTGTAGCGGTCACACCAGCGAGATGGCGGCCATTGCCTGGACTCGAATGCCCTTTATCTTTCATGTTTCCAGTTTGTTGCTGCAATTGGCAATGCCTCGTGGCCGAAGACGAAGCATTTTGAACGTCTGCATTATCAGGTAAGATCTCGTGATGAATAGATTAAGCATCCAACCACTGCTGACACTGGCGTCGTTCATTCTGCTCGCGGGGTGCGCCGCTCGCCCGGTAAATTTGCCGATCACCGAGACGGACCCGAGCAAGGGTTACCGATTCGAGACACATGCGCAGAAGAAGAAAAAGGAGAACCTGGTCATACTGGCCTTCTCCGGAGGCGGTACGCGCGCTGCTTCTTTTTCGTACGGTGTGCTTGAGTTTCTTCGCGATACCGAGGTGGTTGGACCGAACGGCGAGAAGGTCCGCCTGCTCGACCAAGTCGACATTATCACCGGTGTATCGGGCGGCAGTTTTACAGCGCTTGCCTATGGCCTTTACGGTGACAAGCTGTTTGACGAGTACGAGCAACGCTTCCTGAAGCGCAATGTGCAGGGTGAAATCGCCTCCCGCACATTCAACCCGGGCAACTGGGGAAAACTGTGGTCGACGGGTTGGGGTCGCTCCGAACTGGCAGCCGAGCTGTATGACGAAATCCTGTTCGACGGTGCCACCTTCGGCGATCTCGACCGCGGCGAGGGGCCGCTGATCGTCGCATCGGCCACCGACCTCTCGACCGGCTACCGCTTTATCTTCGGCCAGCGCATATTCGACATCATCTGCTCGGATCTCAATTCGTTTCCGCTGTCCCGCGCAGCGGCGGCCTCGTCTGCAGTGCCGGTCGTGCTCTCGCCCGTCACGATCAACAACTATGGCGGTACCTGTAACGCGACCACTCCCGAGTGGATTAAGCCGTTCCTTGACTTCAAGGCCCCGCCGCGGCCCGCAGCCCGTGCGATACGCTCAATCAAGGCGGAGCAGGCCTACGGCGACAGCGTCCATCGACCCTACCTCCATCTTGTAGATGGTGGTGTATCTGACAACGTAGGCATGCGCGCAGGGCTCGACGGGCTGCAAGTCCTCGAGGCACTGCACTTCGCCGGGCTTCCTTCGCCGTTCGACAATGTGCGCAGGGTTATTGTCGTCGTCGTCAATTCGCTGTCCTCCCCACCCACCGACTGGGATGAATCTGAGGATCCGCCCGGCACCGCGGACATTCTGCTCAAGGCGTCAGGCACTCCGATCGACGCCTTCTCCTTCGAGGCGACCGAACTCTTGAGAGACACTGCACACAGGTGGCAGACCCTGCGTACAGTTCGTGAATCGCCTGCCTACAAGAACGTCAAGGATCCTGCTGTTAAGGCTGCATTACACGTCCCCCAGGCAGAGATCTACGCCATCGATGTATCTTTCCCACGACTGAAAGACAAAGCTGAACGGGACTATCTGAATCAACAGCCCACGAGCTTCGTGTTGCCTCCAGAGGCAGTCGATCGGCTACGCGCCGCAGCAGGAAAGATCATGAAATCGTCGCCGGAATTCCAGCGTCTATTGAACGACATGGGCGCCAAGCTCGTTGTAGAGCCTCCGGCAGCAGAAGGTCCTGCGACGGCGCATTAGGGTAGGACGCTCCTCCGCTTGAGATTGGCGAAGATGGAACTGCACTTCCGCCGAAACACGGCATTGAACGTCCGCTTATACGTTGGCGAACGTCGGCTGCCGGGACCATCTATAGACCGCTCGGGTTCTAGACCGTGTGAAAACTCGGTAGTCGGTATGATTGTGTAATCCAAACGAAGGGTTGTGCGATGACCGATTTCATCAAAGGCGATAACCGATTCCAGAGTACATTATTCCCTGAGCGGCTGGATGACTACATTGCAGAAGATAGCGCGGTTCGCGTGGTTAAAAAAACAGCAAAGGGATCAAGTATCATATTGCACTAAAGGGGTCAAGGGCACTAAAGGGGTCAGGTGTCATATTGCACTATTTACTTTATCGTTCAAATTTTTATCCATGCTTAGCAACTTTTTTAACTTTCCTGGTTATTGTTGGAATACCCCACGTTCGCTTTAATTCAAACTTTAAAGTGATATCAGTTCATCGGTGCCTCTCTATCTGACACAAATACAGGGCCACCCATCGAGGAAGATTTCTTCTACCTCGCACACTGTTCAAAATTGAATCAGGCAATACGTCAAAAATCTGGTTCTTCACATTTTTGCGTACTTAATTTGAATGGGATAAGAAAATAGTGACTCAATTGATAGTAAGATCTGCTCCTTCCCCTTCTGAGGGGGAAGGTTGGGATGGGGGTAACTCTCTTGTATCATATGACTGTTGTTGCGCATGTTAAACCCACCCTCTCATTCGATCATTAAATATTATTCCAGGTTCATTGTTCAACATGAGTCATCGATTTGACCCCCATCCTCGCCTTCCCCCTTGAAGGGGGAAGGAAGGTACGGTACCTGTATTTTAGTCACTCGACAATACTGAGTGAGTATGCTCTTTATCCTTGGAAATGCAGGTTCATTGTCTGCGCCTTTCAGCCCAATCATGTATTATTGATACACTCATGGACTTCAGGACTAGACAGCTTCCCTGTATTTCCAATGATTTTGAGTATAGGGTACATTTTAAATGTAAAGTACGCATTTTTGTGATGAACCAATTTAAAGAAAGTGCATTTTTGATAAATTTACACTGGATGTAAACAAAAATATATTCAGGTTTCGACCCAAGCAGACCTTTAGTGACTTCTAATATTAGAGGTAGTTAACAGACCGTAACCGCCCCAAGGCGGACATCCAAGTTATCTGCCTTTTAGTTTCTGAGCTTCTGATAGTGTGTGCTTGTAATACTTACCTAATGCTTTGTCATTGGATCGACGTTCATACAGAGAGGCTGAATTAAACGCTTCTTCTCGTAGTAACTTGAGATAGTTATTTAAACGTCTCTGGTCTAAGTCACCAGAGACAATAGCTTGTTGAACCGCACAGTCAGGTTCAGTTTGATGTTGGCAGTCACTAAATTTACATTGTTCTGCATAAGCTTCAATATCCGCAAATGTCGTTGCAATGCCTTCCTTGCAATCTGCTATTTGGATTTCCCGCATACCGGGTGTATCTAAAATCACCCCCCGTTCACCTAAAGAAATAAGCGAACGTCGTGTTGTAGTATGTCGACCTTTGTCATCATCTTCTCTTATGCCTCCTGTACTTTGCCGTTTTTCACCAAGCAGTGTATTAATCAGTGTTGATTTTCCCACGCCTGAAGAGCCCAAGACAGCTATAGTGGTTCCTTCTTTTATCCATGGAGAAAGTTTGCTGACACTTTCTTCATCTAAACAATTAATGGCTTCAACCATCAAAAATGGATCAAGCGCTTGAATCTGCTCAACAAAGCTTTGAGGTGTTTCTGATTGATCGCTTTTGCTCAACAACACGACCGGTTCTGCACCTGACTCATTCACCAAAGAAAGAAAACGTTCTATCCTGTTCAGATTAAAGTCATCATTCATTGAAGATACAATAAAGGCAGTATCAACATTGGCAGATATTAGTTGCTTCTTCAATTTACTGCCTGCGGCTTTTCTTGAGAAACAGGTCTTACGATCAAGCAGGCGCATTATATGTTGCTGACTATCTAACAATAGCCAATCACCTACTACCATTTCAGGCATAGTCGCTAATAAAGGTATATTAAAAACACCCGACTCTGAGGCTACGGTTATTTCAGATTTATACTGCTCAACAACTCTTGCAGGAAGAGTTTCATCCCACTCATCTAACGAGAGCTGTTGCTGAAAAAAGGTTTGCCAACCCAAATCAGAAAGTGAACTAAAGTTTGACATCATTAATCTCTTCTAGCTTTTTAAACAGTATACACCAAGCCGCCATTTCAGAAGAATTGACTCACCAATCCGAGAAAGTAAAATTTGAAACATTTGGTATTGCAGTCAATTTTTTGTTTTAATAGATTGAAATGAGCTAAATATGCATTGACTATAGAAACAGCAAGGGTTTTACGGATTTAATAATTTCTTTAAGCGGCAGTTGAGTTGCGCCTGCAGCAACTAACGGCAATAAAGAAGCAGCAGATAATGGTAGTAAAGTAGAACGGCTAAACAACATGGTTGAAAGTTTCTGGGTCAGTGTATAAGCTTTGGCAGGATCGTGAAACTGCTCGCTGGTTTCTGAGTTGTCATCTGAGTTGGCCACGATGTTTCGACCTATCATTTCACGTTCGTTTGCGCGGTTAAAACGAGTAGCCTGTGCTCCATAAGCTAACAGAGTCTGATCTTTAAGCACCTGCAATGGCTTATAAAATGCCCGCAATGGTAGCGCGAACAATACCAGTACCAGCAATAGCCAGCCTGGCATGATAAAACCATAAGTGGTGGTTGTCAGTTCGTTATCCATCAGAGCATTTGCTACTGCAGCACCCAGCACACAACTTATGGAAAACACGAACATGGAATAAGCATTGGGATACTGGCTGATGAAGGCAAGTCCTCCATAGCCATCGGGGTGGGTTGCGACCAGGCGCAGTTCAAGCCCAGCCAGCTCATGTAGCAAAATGCCCCATAAAATCATTCGCCAAAGCCAGCGGAGCATTAAGAATAAATACATGGGATTACTCATAATAATGACCCACCAGCCTGCTAGCGTAAGAGATCTGCCTTGCTGTGTGATCTGAACAGACCAGCTTGAGGCGTCCTGGTTCAATAAATGTACATAGAGTAATATTGATACCAGATAAGCGATAATAAGACAGATCGCTTCGGCGATAAAGGCGTCACGTCGCCGTAGCGCCCGTGACACAGCATCGGCTGCGGCCTTAAATGACTCAGGTGCGAGCAGAGGAGCCCGAACAAACTGTAACAGGTAACGATGCAGCCGCCGTTCAACCTGATGTTCCATTAAAATGAACAAACCGGCTGCAATAAAATATCTTGCCCATACATTGAGATCAAGCAGATAAGCTCCTGATGTAGCTGAATCATAGGCTTTGCCGGAGAACAGTGTCATTAACAGCGGTATCCCCCAGCACAGTCCAATAATCAATAGCGCCCTTGACCCGGCATGTAAAGCATTTTCATGTAACAAACCCAGTTGTCGCTGCAGTTCATAAAAAGGACCACCGTGTGCTAGTAGAAATTGTTTAAATGTGTCTACCGTCGTTGTTTTGTCGTTGACGATTTCTGAACTCATACTTAACTCCTTAACAAACTCAGTTCGTTATTTTCTGCTCCACGTATCGCCTTTAACAGATGATTACTTAATGATTGACCTTCTTTGGTAGAAGAACTCAAATTAGGATATTTTATTAGTCCAGGGTAGAAAACGACCCAAACCCACAGTATTGACATTTCTTATGCACTCAGTTTCAAGTGTAAAGCTGACCCTGGAATTAAAATAAAACATATCTTTCACAAGAATAAACTATCAAATTTCATACTATTAAACACTCTCAGGAATTAATTATTAGTTTTCATGTGTATCATTATATGGGAATCTGCAATGACCAAACCTAAGAACAAATACAGTAATCGCTAGAATCAGAATGGTGCCGCCAATCGCAATAAGCTGTAGAGTTTCTAAATTTTTCATATCGAGAATAAGAAATCTTGCTAATGCAACAATGGCAATATACAGCGGCATTCTTACTGGAAGCTTGCCAGAATCAAGGTATGTTGCAACCATCGCCAGCACCTCCAAATAGATAAACATCAACAAGAGATCAGCTAAAGTAACGACTCTTGCTTCAATCATAGATGAGACTTCAAACCCGAATGCTATCAGTGTAGATATAGAAATAATACCCAGACCAATATTCTCAGTGATTTCAATGGCTTTTCTACTTACGTTTCTTATTTCTTTCAAATGTAATTATCCTGATTTGTTGTTTAAAACAGCTACATTAAACAGAATTTATAATACTACAAATATATCATAGTTATAACCTGGACCTGTTTAATATTGGCTTTAGTAGGGCCCTCTCCTGTTGTTGTCTATCTGGTTAAATTTTGTTTTTTTCATAGTTTGAGGAAAAAGCAATACCAGACTACTTTAGTAGGTATTGAAATTCTACTGTAAGACCTCACTAATAAATTACAAGGTATTTGTTCATGTGTTTTAATTTTATTGATTCAAAGATTTCACATTGAACAGATATACTATGGCTAAATTAATTTGTGAGGCGTTAATTTTATGTTGACTCAAACACTTCCATGCAAAGATGCTAAGGCTCTCCTTAATCAGGGAGGACAACTGGTTGATGTTAGAACACCATCAGAACATCAGCAGTTTGCAATCCCAGGCTCAACTAATCTTCCATTACAAGAAATTAGTGCTGCCATTGAAAGGTTAGATAGAGACAAGCCAGTGATGGTCTACTGTCAAAGTGGCGCTCGTAGTGAGCAGGCCAAACATTTTTTAAACAGGATGGGATTTAACAAAGTCTATAATCTCGGTTCAGTGCAAAATTATTTCAGTTGTTAATGGAGGTGTAATATGCAAATCAGACAACTATTTGATAGTGAGACCAGTACCTTCACCTATCTGCTCTGGAATGAAGCCTCTAATGAGGCTGCAATTATTGATTCAGTTCGTGAGCAGTTTGAACGAGACAGCACCCTTATTACCGAGTTGGGACTCACATTAAAGTATGCGCTGGAAACTCATGTACATGCAGACCACATTACGGCATCCGGCCTGTTACGGGAACGTTTTGGTGCAACTGTGGCGCTGCATGAGAACAGTCATTCCCAGTGTGCCGATCAACTGCTGCTTGAGGGTCAGTCTATCCATCTAGGAAATAAACTGATTGAGGTTATCTACACCCCTGGACATACGAATACCGACATCAGTTATAAAATTGATGGTGCTGTCTTTACTGGAGATGCTTTGATGATCCGTGCCTGTGGCCGAACTGATTTTCAATCCGGTGACAGTCAAGTGCTCTATCACTCGATCACAAAAAAATTGTTCCAGTTACCTGAGAATACAACGGTCTATCCGGGGCATGATTACAACGGTAGAACAGCCTCTAGCATCGGTGAGGAGAAGGCTTTAAACCCTTATTTTGCTGATATCTCTGAAAAAGAATTTATTCAAAAAATGGATGAACTTAATTTGCCTCAACCGAAACGAATTGATATCGCGGTTCCTGGCAATATGGCCTGTGGTCTGGATAAAGTTGCTTAAACTTCAGTAGCCAAGGATGGCTCGCTGTTCCGTGGTCGCTATCAATCAATCGTTGTGGAAGAAGAGAGTTATCAATTACAATTATCTCGCTATATTCATCGCAACCCATTAGAGGCAGGGATGGTTGAAACATTAGATGATTATCCCTGGTCTAGTTATCAGCATTATATCAGTAAAAAAACACCTGTTGGGTTGTCTACTGACGAAGTACTGAGCCAGCTATCAATGAAAAGAAAAGTGCAAGATACATACAGAGCCTATGTTGAGTTGGGTATTGATGAAGAACTGAAACCATTTTATGGCAAAGGGAATATAATGCCCTGTCTTGGCAGTGATGAATTTCGGTCATGGGCTTATGAACAACGGGTGACAAACGATAAAGACGTGAGTGAGCATGAAAAATCTCTCTTTCTACCCGAGATGCAAGTCATCATAGAGCGCGTGGCTCAGATTTTTGGTTCATCACAAAAATGCGTACTTTACATTTAAAATGTACCCTATACTCAAAATCATTGGAAATGCAGGGAAGCGGTCAAGTCCTGAAGTCCATGAGTGTATCAATAATACATGATTGGGCTGAAGGGCGCAGACAATGAACCTGCATTTTCAAGGATAAAGAGCATACTCACTCAGTATTGTCGAGTGACTAAAATACAGGTACCGTACCTTCCTTCCCCCTTCAAGGGGGAAGGCGAGGATGGGGGTCAAATCGATGACTCATCTTGAACAATGAACCTGGAATAATATTTAATGATCGAATGAGAGGGTGGGTTTAACATGCGCAAAAACAGTCATATGATACAGAGAGTTACCCCCATCCCAACCTTCCCCCTCAGAAGGGGAAGGAGCAGATCTTACTATCAATTGAGTCACTATTTTCTTATCCCATTCAAATTAAGTACGCAAAAATGTGAAGAACCAGATTTTTGACGTATTGCCTGATTCAATTTTGAACAGTGTGCGAGGTAGAAGAAATCTTCCTCGATGGGTGGCCCTGTATTTGTGTCAGATAGAGAGGCACCGATGAACTGATATCACTTTAAAGTTTGAATTAAAGCGAACGTGGGGTATTCCAACAATAACCAGGAAAGTTAAAAAAGTTGCTAAGCATGGATAAAAACTTGAACGATAAAGTAAATAGTGCAATATGACACCTGATCCCTTTATTCACCTTTACTTTCACGCTTGGCCTCGATGACTCCAACAGCCTTCTTGCCCACAAAAAGTACATAGTCAGCCGGGCCTACATCGGTCTGATATTCACGTATAGCCTGCCCCAGACCATCATTCAGATCAATTTTCTTTTTATCCTGGACGCTTCAGCCTGACGCCTTGAGTAAATCATCAATATTGTCGCGTGCTATCTGTTCTGGAGATTGATTCCTTACGATCATTTATATGCTGTCCATTACTACCTTTTTACTCTAAAGGAGCATATTCTGCAAGCTGATCCAAACTACAGGTAAAATAGGCAGATAGCCTAACATCGGGGGCTACTGTCACCATATGCAAATTACACCTGTTCATCACCCTCATCCTGCGCAAATGCGGACATATTATATAACTTCAGCCCTAACACTATTACAAATAATATTGATTTCATTGTTTCTTCCTAATTCACTTTTATTTATTGGAGTGCTTTCACGATCTAAAGTATACGCTCAAGTAATTATTCACAAGATCTATCGTTATCCCCAGGGCATGATCATCCTTATAAAGATTCATAGGTACTTAAGTAAAATGGTTGACAGTGCCATTAAAATAACAAGCATGACATTGTTTGCCCTGATGTGCGCTCAAGTTTTCAGTTTAAGTTTCGAGGCTTGGGTGGAGATGACTGCATTGATCAATTTTTTGAGTTTTTGCCTGGCGGTATTTGGGGTTAAACTTGCGTTTCATCTCAATGTCCCTCAGCTGAAAAGCGCATTTGCGGAGTTTCTATTTCTCGTTGGGCTAAAAATGACATTGATTTGAATACCGTATCTTATAGAACTTTTTATCAGCTAACAGGAAAAAAATATGCTTACAGCTTATGTCATACGCAGACATGATAATGATAACAATTTTTCTCGCTTCTGCTTTAAGTTGAAAAATTAAACGATTGCCCATACTGTGTTAATAAATTGTTCAAGTATCTGAATAAAAAAGGAAATTAAAGTTGAATCAAAAAATCATTATATTTATTCTGACTCTCTTCAGCATCATTGCAATGAATGCGATAAAAGCACAAGCAAATACAGAACTCACCACTGTTTTATCTCAAACCCCAGACATCGAGGGAGGAAAAAAATTATTTAATATCTGCTCAAAATGTCATGGGATTGAAGGATGGGGATCATCTAATGGCGATTTCCCACAGCTTGCCGGACAGCATCGAAGTGTAATAGTAAAGCAATTACTTGATATCCGTTCCGGCAAACGAAAAAATCCAGTAATGCGTCCGGTTATTTTGGAATTATCCAGTTACGGTGACCAGGCAATTGTGGACGTTGCAGCCTATATCGAAACATTGAAAACGGATCCGGAACCAGAAGTGGGTGAAGCAGATGATGAAATGTTAAAAACAGCTGAAGTCACCTATGCAGAAAAATGTGCTTCATGTCATGGGGCGAATGGGGAAGGTAAAGCTGAAAAGTTTTATCCTTTGTTACAGGGGCAACATTACGAATACTTGTTGCGTCAACTTAAACACATTCGGTCGAATGAGAGAAAAAATGCGAATCAAGAGATGAAAAAAGTTATCAGCCAAATGTCACTGGGTGAACTGGATCATCTCGCTGATTTCATTTCCCGTATGGAACCACCGGAAGACTAAGTCTTACTGCTAGATGAGGCACCAGGAGAAAGCTTTTATAAGTGACATAATTGCTGCTGACAGGCCATGACCGGCGAAATTGTAAGATTAGATTCAATCCTTATGATGGTTGTGTAAGATCGAGGTCAATACCAATAAGAACATCAAAACCCCGATACACATCTCGAAAAAATTTATATCAATCAGATAGTTGACATTTCCCTGTTTTACTTTCAGGCTTGAATAAACCGTCAAATTTTCCCTCGAAGTAAGGAAATAAATAAGTAAGTAAGAAAGTCGCCGCTTTTAGGGAAACTCAGTAAGAAATTCGTAGCTTATGGGTATAGGCCAGTCGCGCTTTTTGGGCAAACGCACAGACTAACTCTCCTTGTCAAATACATAACGTAAGACACAAAAAGCCCATTTATCCTGTGACAGAATGGGCTTTTTTAATGCTTTATTCAATTATGTGCTTCCCATTCAGGCTTGAGCATTATTTGAACTGATCATCGTGAGTTAAATCGATATATTATGGAAGATAAACTGACTCAACTCTATGATCGAGAAACTTTTTTTAAATTACTTGCCAAACATATCGTTTCAGTCCACGATCACAAGGTCAAGCTTGCTTTACTGGTGATTGATATTAACCGTTTTGAGCGTATCAATCGACTCTACGATTATCCTTTCGGGGATTTGGTTTTAAAACAGTTTGAAGAAATAAAATAGTTGATTAAAGCGGGTATCAGTGTTGCTAATGTCGGAACATAAGCCTGTGGCTGGGGTCTGAGCTGGGTATACGGACCGGACGACAAATGCGAAATAGCGAATGGTCAGATAACCTTGCTTTAGGTGGACCTGGGCTCATCGATGAGATTAAGGCGGGATTAGAAGTCCAGGGAATACAATCAAGGGGTCAGAGTACTTGATCCTTGATCCATATATAAACCCGATTAGTTTTCAAGGAGTTTTCAAGTACTCTGACCCCTTAAATATGACCCCTTAAATACACACTCAATATGGAGTTTTCCGGCAAAAGTATCTACTTCAACTGCTTCAGACAGTGGATTTCTGGTTGCAGGAAGTTGTTCACCCCCTGGGTGATCGGATTCTGGTGGAAGTACCATCAATTTGTCCTTAATTTCAAATACTTGACATTTTAGACCATTTTGAACTGATTAAAATAGGTTAATTGTTCGACTATGACTTTACTTGACCCTATCAGCAGCCAGGGCTGGCTCAATCGAAAACCGGTTTGCATCTTCGAGTCAGGCCGCATCGTATTCAAAGGTAACATTCTCCCTGGTGTGATAGCAGCAGGGTAACCGGCACAAAAAAACCGGGGCCGGTTAATAACCAGGCCCCGATTCGTTCGAAGTGAAACGATTTTAAACCGCCTGCCCTGAAGAACAGACGGTTTTTCACTTATCAATCGTTCAGAGTTTCCATGAACTGCACGAGTTTCATTTCTTGTTCCAGAGTCATTCCCAGATTACCAAGCTCATCGGTATTCTGGGTACCTGCAAATTCACCGACAGGCCAGCAGTTGTTGGCGATAGCGGCTTGGGCACTCATATTAACATTAACCAGTTCTCCATCAGCATCAACAACTTGAACTTGCGGACACTCTGATTTTATATCACGCGTGTTATAGAAATGCACGATCTCATAAATCGTGGAAAAGTAGCCGTTGTGACTGTAGGGAGCCGTCCGGGACAGGTTGCGCAGAGATGAAACCTTGAACGCGCCTTCCAGATCAGCAGCACCAGAATAGATTGAGCCAAAAGCAGCATCCAACTGAGCTGTTTGACCACCCAGTCCCTTGTCAGCTTCTTGAGAACCTGCATTGACTGCCACCTGCGGATTCACCGGAATACCGAGATTGTCATAGCTGAAATCAGTAAAGATTGGGTTATAGATTCCTTCCGCAGGGCCATTTTCTGGATAGTTTTCATCAGTCACATCAACTTTATGATTGTCTGTCAAATGGCATAGATAACATTGCCCACCGTTAACTGAACCAGTATCGCCCGATCCAATCTGTGTAAAGGAATCCGCATTAAAGATAGCCAGGCCATCAGCTTCATCATAACTGAAGACTTTGGATTTGAAACCATCAGGTGGACCGACATATACTCTTACTCCGCTGTCAGTGACAACACCAAAAGTACTCACATCACCACCCTGTTCCTTGACGAAGTCATCGAATTTCGAACTGAATTTATTCACTTTGTCCGACCTTTCAAAAGCAGCGATGGCGATACTCACATTCTGGTAATCCGCTGCAGTATCAACGAACGACCCAGGAAACTCTTTCGCAAACTTGTCCGCATAGTCAGACGCCTGGATAATCGCCATAACTTGTTCTTCCGTAGAATCTGTCAACGCCATTTCCACTGGATTGCCAAAAGGCCCTTTGGCCTGGTCGGCCAGTGGGTCCCCGGTGGGACCATCACCTAATCCTCCGGTGGCAGTAATGTCATCTCGACCGGTCGCGCGACCATCCCAGAAAAGTCCACCTATAAACAACTCCTCACCTTTATCGTAATGAAATTTCGGACTGAATCCGGCATAGGCAGCAGTCGGCGCGTTGCGACCACCGAACAAGGCCGGAATAGAACCATCAGACGTTGGTAGCTGATGAGGCATTACGCGGTTTTCAGGGTCGGCAAAACCGGCTGACTGCTGGTGGCAGGTCTTACAACTCTGGTTTTGATTGATTGAAAGATTAAGGTCGTTGTAGATAGCGCCACCCAAGGTCTCAAGATTTGAGCGCGCCTGAATGGGTGATGTCGCCAGAAGCAACAAGGCACCGGCAACCGGTGCTAGTTTAAATACAGTGAGTTTCATAATATTTCTCGAAGAAGTTGGTTTCAGGATAATAGGTAAACTCCGGAAATTGTGTGGTCTTGCACATCTTTTGAGATGCATGCATCCATAAACATGCATCCAAATCGGTTGCTCAAACACAGTTAACGAAGAATCGCCAGTTTATATTTATTTTGTCACTTAAAATCACGGCTATGTTCCCAATAAGTGTTGCTGGATTTGGAACTCATTTTAGTTATGAGGCCACATATTCGGGGGCTCTATTAAAAACCATATTTTCACCAACACTTTTCAGGAACATATCCAAATTATGTATAAACCATACCAAAAGTATGGACAAAAAAAAAGGTAGGTCTTAACTGTATTTTGTTGGTAGAAATACTGTATATTTGAACTACTGTAGTTCAGGTGTAAGCGATCAAACTAAGGCGTCCTTTCAGGTTCCCCTGACATAAAATATTCTTAAGCCTCTGAAATACAATTCACTTCCGGAGGAAAAATAAACATTCCCCATCGCCAAATTATTCACCATTCAGCTGAGTTTTGGCAAGAGCAAATGAATAAATGGAAAACCAGTGGCTTAACACAACCTCAATTCTGTCAACAAAATGATCTGGCCATTAGTACTTTTAACAAATGGCAAAAAAAGTTGCGTCATGAAGGAAAAGCGGAATTAAAACTCCCAGAGCCATTTATTGAATTACCCACAGAATCATTCAATCATTCTGAGCCAGAAAAACAATGGGACATTGAATTATCACTGGGTAATGGCGTCACCTTACGCATGAGACAAGCCTGATGTGGTTCAGTGAACCCAGTGCCAAAATATGGTTGCAATCAAGGGGTCAGAGTGCTTGATCCTTGATCCATATATAAACCCGATTAGTTTTCAAGGAGTTTTCAAGTACTCTGACCCCTTGAATACTCTTGTTGATAGGCTTCTCTGATCAAACCAACCAGTTTGCCTCGAAACACTTTTTTCAGTGCATTGACCGGGTACAGATAATCACTGTGGGTGATCTCAATCGCATCTTAGTTATAGTTTATTGTGGGGAATGATTGCTGAATACGGTGTGATACCGTGGCAAAATTGTGGCTTTGTATTAATCGGTTTATCAAATTAATGGCCATGAAGGCACGTGTAGTGGTTCAATAAGATGTGTCAATTTTTATAAATATCAGATTGCAGTGCGCATTTATGACCTGGAAGGTGTCTCGGTGTTGGCTGCCGCCCTGGACAATAATACTACCTTGGAACGTAGTGGGGGTCGGACCAGCACAACACGTTGATTTCTATGCAATCTTTCTCGATTAAGCTCTGTGATTTCCCCTTAAACAGACCATTTTGCCCATAAAATCAGCCTCGTAAGTTGCTGGGGGTTCTTATATCGGTTGGCTCTTGGCATAGCACTTTCTCCTTAAAGTATTAATTTTGTCCTTAAAAATACCATTATAAGCGTTATTCTATCATCGTTTTAGATTATATTGCTTTTTATTTCAGTGAGTTACTCAGGTCCGACCCCAGTAATTTTTCCATGAAGAAAAAGCGATCTGATTATGAGGAAAAGAAAGAGCAGATCCCTCAAACTTCATCAGGTTGATGGGTGGTTTTGGCTTAAATACAAGCTGCTGAGCAAAAAATAAAGAGATTTAGAGCAAAATTAGTTGACATTCAGGGGGCGTCCATATATGTCTTATTTTTTGTCCCTCGCCCTGCAGCACTGGTAAAGAATGACTCCATTCACCGTGGTACTCATCCTCCACCAACAGGGATTACAACCTGGGGCTGCCCTTCTTCATTTAGCTGTTTTGATCCCACCCTTGATGAGTATGCCGCCACCATTCCTTCCAGAAAGATTCTCGAGGAAATTTCGGTATCATCGATATAGAACCAGTAACCACGATGCTGCACCTTGTATGGAAACGAGGGTTCTTCGCGGGAGCTGCGGATATTGATCTTCGAAATCAATGGCGACAGACCAAGCCTGTTGACCATTTCAGGCACTATGACTCTATGCTCATCCGGCACGTTGACGAAAAACGAAGTTAAATTGATGATATCCATCATCGACCTTACAGTAACCCAGATGGCATGAGGATCTTTAAAGCCCGGTTTTGCGTGCATCAGTGGTCTGAAGATATAATGGTCTTGATCCGGTTTTACTCCTAATACTTCCAGTGCAGATACTACTTTGGGATCACCCGTGTTGGGGACTACAAACGCAAGCACCCTTCGGGGTTTCGCCATCCTGACAGACTTACCATCGCCTTCTTCAATGAAAAATAAACCGGCTTTAAAGGCATTAACCTTATCTTCGGCCGTCACTGAACTTTTTGGTATCGTTAAAGTATCAAAATCCCATTCTGGTATTTGCTTGAACGATGCACCCAGTTGAGACAACAATACTAGTGCATTAATACGTTGCCAATATTGCTGGTTCATGTCTCCGCCGATAAAATCGTCGGCACCATTAATAGATGCAAATGACAGGACAAAGCTTAAGGCCTGTAACTCCGGTTGGGACTGGGCAAAACGGTATTGCTGACCAAATGCAATGACTTCATTGACGTCGAAAGAAGAATTCAGCGATAGATAAAACGCGTTGTCGGACTGTGGAACGAAGGTAATTGTTGGTGAATCGCTATAACCAATCGAGCCATTAATATTACCTACAGCCCCTGATTGACCAACACCAGCAACACCGGCAGAACCATCAGCGCTGACAGAAAACTGGGTATTAATCGCACTTACTGAAAGAAACTGCACCGGATCCAGATAACGGGACCGAACAATATTGGCCAGAACCTCTCGTGCCACGGTTAACTGGACTGATTCATTGTAAGCCGTATGACTGGAGACAACCTTTTTCGGGCCAAAGGAGGTACATGATATGTTGAAAAAACTGATAACGATCACAATTATCAACAAGCTTTTTCGGACTGTGCTTTTCTCTTGAATCATTCTCATGTTTATCTCTTGATTAACTCAATGTCATATTAAAAAAAAATACTGCCATTTCGGCTCATAGCTTCAGCTCGAATCCGACTCTGGTGAACCATCAGGCGGGTAGTCGAGTGTGTCGCAAAACTGTTTCTTTTGTTTCTCAGTAAAATTGGGGAAAGGTAACTCCTGCGCAGCAGCCCATTCGCGGACCTTCTTTTCTGCTTTCTTCTGCTTATCTTTGTCGAGTCCTTCGTCTTGCATGTGATAGACGGTACTTGAAGGAAATGCAAAACCCGTTCCTGCTTCTGTAACGATATCCATGATACGCAACATGATATCTTCCTGGATAGACAGAAATTCACTAAAATCAAATGCCCTGATATAGGCACGTATCCCCACATTCAACGAGTAATCACCAAAACCAATGAATCGCACACGTACCGGACTCCTGGCTGTATCAATAGTCATTGGATGTGCAAGCAGTAACCGACGTAGTTCGACTAGCACAAAACGAAGCTGGTCATTTGTTGTTTCGTAACGCAGCCCGAGAACAGGGTTCATTAAAAACGTATCAGCCTCACTCAGGTTAACGATATTTCTTTGAGCGAACTCTGCATTTGGAATAGTAATCAGCGTTCTGTCGATGCGACGTATCTTTGTTGAGCGCAGTCCTATCGACTCTACCCTGCCAACAGGTCGCCAACCGGGTGTTGATTCCTCGTCAAAACGGCATAGATCACCGACCTGTACAGGACGATCAGCAAACAGGTTGAGGGCACCCATGAAATTTTCAAGGGTAGGCTTTGCCGCCAGGGCCACAGCAATACCGCCTACTCCTGCTCCTGTTACTAGTCCATATACCGGGACACCAAACTCCTGTAGAACCAGAAATATAACCACGGTCATAGCAATAACGCCAACTGATCTTGAAACCAGTCTGTAAAGTGCCGCATTTAGGCCTTCGGTCTTAATCCTTGGTGATGCTATGACCAGTTCTGCCAAATGATTTGAAGACAACCATATGATCCAGACTATCGATATCCCGGCAATTACAAAGGTCATGTAATGCATGATCTGCAATGCAGCACCCGTAACATTAATCTGCTCGGCATTCAGGTATTTAATAAACGACATTACCATCAGAATCATAACGGGAATTGATAAATCGCGAAGGTAGCAGCCAAGTGAATAGCCATCTGAATTGCCATCCTTTTTACCCTGCAACCATCGATTGACTATGGCGACAAAAACAATGCTCAGCAGAACAAGCAGTAACTCAACAAGCCATTTCCAAACAACCTGACCATTGACAGAAAGATTGAGCCATTCTGGAAGCCTTTCCACCCAGCTCATCGGAATCATCCATCCGGTGACCAGCTCATTCAAACGATACACATTGGGTATTGGCATTGGCCTCTGGTAAGGCAACTCTGCGACCGTGTTGTAGTAATGTAACAGATTTTTTACCGTGCGCGCATCAAACAGGTAGTTACCCGCCTGGTCACCCTCCTCGATCAGTACGATGGTAATGTCGGTATCTGGATATCGCCATTTTTTTGTTATCCTGGCATCCTCACCATCCTGCTGTGTGGAAGAAACAGGGATCAGCGCTATATCCGGAGCTTGCATGCGAAACAGGACTTCCCACAGCAGGTAGAAGTTTTGTTCTGCAACTTTCTCTCTATTGTTCTGAGACACCTCTCTCAGGTCGAACAGCTGTTTAGCCTTGATTGTTATTTCCTGAAGCGCATCCTGCGTCTCCTCATCAGGGGAATCCCGATACGCGTCATATCGCCTGGCTGTCTCTTCTGTAAGAGAAAAGAAGCTCTCCACGGTTGCTCGCGGGCTTGATGTGTCGAGCGGCGCAAGTGGGCTTGCAGATACATTACTGCTCACGGTGGCGATTAAAAAAACAAGCAGTAACCTCAATCTCATCTAAAAACACCTATGTAGAAAGTGACATTTCGCTTAATTATCTACAAATTAAGGCAGTCTTACATCCCCCTGAACGGGGGATTTTGGTGGATATCTGTAGGTCAACATCAGCTCCGTGCTCTGTTTACCTACTCCCGCAGCTTCGGCTAGCGATGTTTTTTCACTGAACCCCCTGAAACCGATTGGATAATCAATTAGGCACGATGTAGTTCTTTATCGAAGACAAACGAATCATCACCTTACGAATGATCTGAACCGGCTTGCCTTTGGGGCTGTAGATGGCAGCTTCACCAGTCGCACCGGCAGGCAATGTATTCGCAAACTGCTCATCATCCAGTTTCAAGCGTACAAACAATGGACCATGCACTTCCGGGAACTCGCCGGGCAGTTGTCCCGTCGGACTGATTTGCCCCAGAGCTGAACCGGGTGTTATAGATTCAACGGTTGCGGCATACACTTTACCAGGATATAGTTTAAAGGCGATCTCCGCTGGCTGACCTGGTTCGATATATCGCATATAGATTTGTTCAATCTGCGCCGCCACGATCCTTTTACTGTCATCAACGAACGCCATGCTTTGCCTAAGGGGTGCTGCCACCACCCTGGCACCGGGACGCAATGCTTCTACATTGGTCATCACACCCTCACCCGGCGCGCGCACCGTGGCCTGTTCAAGGTCGTAATTGGCACCGTCTAACTGGGCCTGTGTTGCTTGCATGTTTGCACGAGTGCGATCTAAATCCACTTTACGCCCTACTTTCTTTCGGTTTAACTCCTGTTGCTGTTTAAAAAGAATAGTATCGAGTTCAAGCTGAGCCTTTAATTTATCTACGGCAGCTTGAAACGGCAGCGGATCGATTTGAAACAGCACATCGTCTTTCTTAACGTGCTGATTGGCCTCGACCATAATCTCGGTGACCTCGCCAGCCACGTTGGGCACTATTTGTACCGTCGGCTGCAGCACGCGGATATATCCACCCGGTGCCCAGAATTGCAGGGGTAAGAATAAAGCAAGCAGCAGAAAAACGACCCAGATAATAGGTGACAGCTTCCAGAACAGCGTGGGCTTGATCAGTTTAAATTTAAACGCCAGCATTAGCAGGCCGAGATAGCCCAGCAGCAGAACTAAAATCATGATGCACCTCCCTGGTTTGCTTCAAGCTGGCTCAGGCGTGTTTCCAGTGCCATGATTTTTTCATTAAGTTCTGCAGTATTTGCATTGGTCGGTTTTGTATAGGCCCATACCAGCACCACAGGCCAGAGTGCAAAACCCATGATTAATGCAGCCCAGCTGCCGATTTTAATCGCTTCGGCCTGCGGGTGATTATTCTGGCTCGCTACTTTGCCCGGCCATAAACCCATAAAAACAAAAACACCGACCACTGTGGCAACCGTGATCAACAACACGATCCAGGTAAAAATGTCGATAAAAGTCATAAGCTCTCCACATTCAAATCTATAACATTACATCGCTTCAAAACTTCAAGCGATGCAAGACTCCAAGAAACACGGTTAAAAAACAGCGGGGCAAGCTTCAACCTGCCCCACTGTAAACACGACCATAGGAAACTATTTCACCCGTTCAAAGTCATTAAGTACCCAGCTCTTTTCGATATAGCCCTTAAGAGGACCATAAAAACGGAATACCACGAAAAAACCTTTATCTGGATCGGTTTTGATCCAGTTGCGCTCATGACCTACAGGGGCTTTTGGTCCGAAGTATATATCGACTGAACCGTCAGAATTCACCTCGGGATCTCTGGTACTGCTGACGGTGATGTTTCCACCCGAGTCGAGCAGACTACGGCTCAGGGGATCATAGGCTGTCACTGCCCAGAAACGCTTCACCGGCGGATTGGCGGGGACGCGTAGGCGATAGGTATTATCACCCAGTAGATAGGCTCCTTGCTTATCCCTGAACGCGGTCAGGTAGGCTGTGCCCACGCCCGGGGTGGTGGAGAGCAGGTTAGGGGAAACACATATCGCCTGATAGTGCCAGAGGGTGCGGGCATCGATATCACTGTGGCCGTTGTTCATAAATTCAGTATTGCGAATGAACATCTTTTCCCAGTGCCGGTCAGGCCAGTATTTGATTTCCGGATCCCTGGAGGCGTAAACGATGGCCCGGGACATGGCGACACCTTGCCTGGCGGCCTGGTCAAAGATCCCCTGCATTCTTTCATCCGGATTGAAGGGTTTGCCCTTTTCGATGCCCAGTGTTGCCAGCCGCCCCAGCAGTTCTTTGTCGAACAGCTCCGAAGGTTCATACTGAATGATTTCATTGAGCATCGTAAATGCAGAGCCGTCTTCCGGTGGCAGGGTGTTCGCGCCCTTGCTGGAGGTATTGATGGCTTTATGTGCCCTGGGACCGCTAGTCAGTGGGTAGACCTTCAGCCGTTCCTTGAACCAGTTCACCGCCTGGTCTCCATTACCGACTTCACCAAAGCCACGCATCATGGCCCAGATCCGGTAACTTGGTGAACGGAATACATGGTAACCACCGGGCACTTTGCCCTCGTATCCTGGCGGCAGGAAGAGGTACATGCCACCCTTACCCTTGTCGGGTCCGGTCGGACCAAAGTCCGTGAGATATTTGAAGGCCGCGTCGTTCGCATTGCCGTACATGCCGGGCGGGATCTCGATCACAGTGGGGCCATCCACTTTGAGGTCGAGGGAAGCAAAGGCATACACGGTGACATCATTGCCCGTCAAATAGTTCTCACTGGGATGCATGAAATCAGCCATGACCCCGACATCCGAAGATGTCTCAAAGCCAAAGTCTCGTATTTGCGACTTGACGATGCCGTAGAGCGAAAGGGCAGGAAAGAAGTCCATGTAGGCCTGGGTAGCGCGTTGCAAATCCATTTCATCATAAATCTTCTGCACAGAGGCATCCATGGGAAAAGCACCGCCTTCGAATTTAAGCGTACCGAAGTCTGTTTTAATCTTGTCCGACGCCGGTTTAAAATTCTTTGAGGTTTGTTTCGGACCAGCGGTCTTGAACAAATTTCTCGTTTCTGCCTCGAGTTCAGCCTGCACCGGTGCTGCCATGCTGACAGCCACTAGTCCTGCCATGATCGGATTGATCAGTGATTTGGTTTTCATTTCTATATTCTCCTTTTGCTTTTATCACTCTTTCTTTTCGCCAGGCTGTCCATGTCCGTTTAAGTGACCTATAAAACCTGTTACCCCGGCCTTTAGTTAACTGATTTAGAGACGAATTTGCATCGACATTCCCAGGATCGTCGCCGTGTCAGTGTCCGGCAGGGCCGAGTCTGACACTTGTGCGTCCAGGGTCAAGTGTACTGCCGGGGTAAGTTCGATGTTGTAGAAGGCCTCCCAAACGGAGGACGAGTTAGCGATCCCGACAAATTCCAGGAACCGCCCCTTTCGCAACCTGTTGTAGTTGTATGCGATACCCATGGCGTCATTGTCTCGCCCGGGAATGAGCCCCTTGGCGTTAACACCGAAGCTGATGTTATAGTCCAATGGGTTGGTGTCTGAGTCGGCAAACTGAACGCGGGAAAAGACCCCCACCCCTTGCAGATCCTGCCGCCCATTGTTGAGGTCGACGGCCTGATTCGAGTCACCTTCAACCCAAAGGTACTGCCAGGTATCAAACGCAGCAAACCAGGTGTCATCTTCCGTAGTCGGTTTCAGCTGTCCTGCTTCAATGTTCATACGCCCGTTTATTTCAGCGAAATTACCATCCCATCCGTATCCGGGCATGAGATTGAAGCCGCCCGGCAGATCACCGAGTTGGTATTTGTAGTTAATAGAGAGCAATGCGAAAAGGCCGTCGTCGAGGTCATTGAACCCGGAGCGGTTGGAGGTATCTGTGCTCGTGGCCACCATGCCGGTGATCGTCAGGTTTGGGTTGGGCATGAACAAGGCATTAGCCCCCAGAGTACTATAGGGAATAATTAGCAGAGGAGACACTGGCATGTTCAGGTTCTGGTTCCACCACTGGCTTCTGCCGCGGCCACCTGCAAACTCGTTGGCGGAGTCATAGGTGTCATACTTACCGAACCCCAAGGCAAACTTCTCGCTGAAAAACTGGGTGTAGTTGATCACGGGAAGCCAGAGTGCGACATCTTCATCCGGGGGCGAAGTGGTGGGATGCGCCGCATCTGTATTGACCGGGACAAAAGAACCGCTGATGCCGTTGACCGAGCGCCCATAACGCGACACGGCGCGCATCTGTAGCAGGCCACCGGGGATAAGGCCCATTCGATCAAAATCAATGTTGATATTGTAGTCTATCGTACCACCATATTCGGAGCCGGTGTCTGCCCCTCCATCCGTAACAGCCTGGAAATACTGGTTGTAATCAATATCGAAGCTAAATCCCTTCCTGGCCCATTCGGCTCGTTTGCCGCCAAAATCGCCCAACAGGTACGAGCGTTCGGCAAAATCACCGGCGTAGTCGGGCAGAGGCAGGATGCCGCTGCTCTTTGCCTGGGCACCGTCTGCCTGTGCAGACGGTAGTGTGAAGAGCTGCGCGCTCATCACAAGGAGCAGTATCACTGCTACGTTTTTTGCGTGTGTGAATCTATTCATTAACATTATATAAACACTCTATTTTCATTACGTACTCTGTCCTCGGCACGTCTTAAAGCAGCGCCGTGTGTGCTCTCCGGCGCAGCCTCTCCATCGAGGCTGCCCTATTTGCTCTGTTTCGCCGGCACATACGGATCTGGCGTCCCCGGTTTGATCGGTGGCTCTGCGGTCAGTGATTTTTCATGCTCAGCCAGGGTGACCTCCGACGCCTTCAGCGTATTCGGGGTGCCGCCGATAATAATGGTATTCAAGCCAACAAGTAAGG
Source organism: uncultured Gammaproteobacteria bacterium (assembly GCA_963836005.1). GTDB lineage: Bacteria > Pseudomonadota > Gammaproteobacteria > GRL18 > GRL18 > CAWIHS01. The sequence goes on from CAWIHS010000001.1 coordinate 1,011,505, forward strand.
CCTGACCATTCCTGCAGAGGTACCAAAGGCGCTGTAGAAGAAGTGGATGTGCTCGTCCAGCAGGACGCGGTTTTCCACTTCTTAAGCCATAGCCCTGTTGTTTATTTCTCAGGAATACTGATGATAACGTTGTTCACATATCCGGTAAATTCAGAATCCTCAACATCTTTGAAAACCTTGTCGGCTACCTGAGTCGCTTCGTCTTTGCCTACATCTGCCGTTTCGTCTGCCGAGTAAACCGCTGGTTGGGTTTTCTCGACACGACCCTCGGCTACCTTTTCACCATCAATATAAAGGCTTGCCAAACCGCCTTTGCCATTACCGCCACCGTCATAATCAAACTGTAATTTGATTTCGGCATTCTTTTTGTCAATGGCCCTGGGCGATGCCACTGTGTAGCTCTCTAACCCAAACCAGTTGTAAGTGTAAGCGGGTTTTCCTTCATCCATATACAATGCCCAGCCGCCAAACTTCCCTCCCTGAGTAAGAATAATGCCTCTATCATTGCCCTTAAGCTGGACATTGGCGACCACGATTTTGGAGTTGTTTTTTTCATTGATAAAGGTATTTTCCAGAATACCCGTCATCCCTTGAGTAAGAGTTAGACTGGTTCTATCTCCCATTAAATCAGGCCTTCCGGCGATAGCAGCATTGAAACGCTCGTATGAACGGTCATCCAGTGGATATACATTATTTGCAATAGCCTCTTTTTCAAACAGATCCTGTAATTCTTTCAGTTTCTGAGGATTCTGGCTGGCCAAATCATGCGTCAGGCTGAAATCTTCTTTTGTATTAAAGAGTTCCCATTTGTCTTCCTGCAACGTCCGTATGGGTAAATTTTCCCAGGGTACACGATGTACCACACGCGCCAACCAGCCCTCGTGATAAATAGCCCGGTTTCCAAATATTTCAAAATACTGCGTGGTATGCCGATCTTTTGCCTTAGCGTCAGCCGCCGCATACAACATGCTGACCCCGGATAACGGTTTCTGTTCAACACCATTCACCATTTTAGGTTGCGGCAATTGAGTCGCTTCCAGAACCGTCGCTGCTACATCATTCACGTGGTGCCATTGGCTGCGAATTTCGCCTTTGGCTTTGATACCTTTGGGCCAATGCATCACCATGCCATTTCGTGTACCCCCGTAATCGGCAGCCATTTGTTTTGTCCAGGTAAACGGCGCATCAGTCGCTACTGCCCATGCCGATGAGAAATGAGGGAAAGAATTCGGGCCGCCCCATTCATCTGCCCTGGCTAACATGCTTTCAGTGGTTTCAGCATCAAAAATACCATTCAGGTGAACAAGTTCATTATAGGTACCTGTTAAGCCACCTTCTCCACTGGAACCGTTATCACCCATGATGTAGATAAACAGGGTATTGTCCAGTACACCTATTTCGTCAATGGCATCTACCAGTCTTCCGATCTCAAGGTCAGTATGTTCGGTAAAACCGGCAAACGCCTCCATCTGAAGCGCAAAGAGTTCACGTTCTTTGGCGCTGAGTTTTTCCCAATCCTTGATGTCTTCTGGCATGGGAGCCAATTTGGTATTTTCAGGTATGATACCCATTGCTTTTTGACGAGCAAAAGTCTCTTCCCGATAAGTGAGCCAGCCCTGATCGAATTTACCATCGTATTTTTCAATATACTCTTTGGGAGCATGATGTGGCGCATGCACCGCACCAGGAGCAAAGTAGATCATAAAAGGTTTTTCTGGCGTCATGGCCTGTTGAAACTTAACCCAGTTGATCGCTTCATTGGTCATATCCGTAGTAAAGTGATAGTCGGGATCGTCTTTCTTATTCACTTTAGTGACCCCGTCAAAAATAACGGGATCCCATTGGTTGGTTTCGCCGCCAATAAATCCATAAAATTTGTCAAAGCCGGAGTGAGTAGGCCAGCGGAAATAAGGACCTGACACCGATACTTCCCATGTGGGTGTTTCGTGCCACTTACCAAAGGCGGCTGTACTATAGCCATTCTGGCGAAGCGTTTCGGCAAAATATTTTGCATCGTTCGGTCTTTCACCCTGGTTACCGATGAAGCCCGTAGAAACTTCCATTACAGACCCGACATTGACTTCATGATGATTTCTGCCTGAGAGTAAAGCCGCTCTTGTAGGCGAGCACAAAGCGGTTGTGTGAAATTGAGTAAAGCGCAGGCCTTCATTTGCGAGACGATCAAGCGTTGGTGTTTCAATGGCCCCACCGAAAGTACTTGTCGCGCCAAAGCCAATATCATCAATTAAAACAATGACCACGTTTGGAGCGCCTTTCGGGGGTTTTATCTCAAACCTTTCTGGCTTTGTGGCATTGCGGGCATCCATTTCTGTAACAGATGTATGCTGCGGAGGTTGAATGGGCAGAATAGTTCTGTCCATCTTGTATGCGGCGGATAAATTACTTTGCGTAGTAGCAGACGCATTGCTGTAACCCAGTATTACTGCTGCTGATAGCAGGGATATTAAAAATTTATTTATTATCGTATTAATATTTAACGTGTGCATATTCATTGTCAAGATGTGTGTCATATCATGTTTCCTTTTTATATAAATAGTTTGTTACGATTCCTCTGATCATCATAGTAGTTGAGAATTTCAGTTCCAGAGACGTGAAATCTAATCGGTTACTCAATCAGTTCCAGTTCACCCGGCCGCCAGGTCTTGTCCAGCCACGGCTGCAGCGGACCGTAGGCGCGGAAGATGATGAACCAGCTTTTCTCCGGAATACTCTGGATCCAGTTACGTTCATCAACACCTTCGGGTAGTTTGGGTGCAAAGAGCACGTCGTAGGAACCATCTGCATTCTGTTTAAGCCCTTCACCCAGGCTGTTAATGCCGGCAAATTTCTGATCCCTCTGCAGCGTGGAACGGGTCTGGGTGTCATAGATGGTGACTGACCAGTTGTCTTTCACCGGCACATTGGCAGGGACATGCAACTTGTAGGTCTTTCCACCATCAAGGGCCTGGTGTTTGGAATCCAGGCCGGCAATCAGGTAGTCGGAACCGGCACCGGGTTTTGTCAATGCCATGGCTGGCGTAACGACAACTGCGTTGTAATGCATCCACATGCGTGAATCGAACCGGCGAGCGCCGTCTTTGAGGAAACAGGTGTCCTTGTCAGCGAACGCCATTTTGGCAGCTCCTGTTGCTATAGGTTGAATTCGTATTGTACGCTGATTTACGGAACCTCATTCATCTGTCACTTCGGCAGCAGGGGGTTCATCGCCAAGATAATTCACAGAAATCAGTGACATGTGAAGTTCGTAAAGAGAGTTCAATATCCCAGACAGTTCTGACTGGTCGATGACGCAACCTTCCAGTACCGAAACATCGTTTTCCTTTTTATCAGAAGCGGGTATAACCCGCATGGTACCAAAGCGATCAGACCAGCCTGCGCGCAGAGCCCCCTGCACCTCAATCCGGTAAAAGCCCGGGGCAGTGAAAGCATATTGTTTATTCATATAAATCCCGCTTTTCTTGTAAAGCTCAAAATCAACTCAACCGGTACATTCCGGATGGTTAACATTTTGAATGCCCATAAAAAAGTTCACATCCCCCTAAATGGGGGATTTACGGGGTAGTACTACAATTTTTGATGACAGGAAATGGATCAGACAGATGGGGTAAATCAGACGGAGTTATTCAGACAGATGCAGTAAATCAGATAAGCATCACTCTGATGACTGGAGGATATGCTTTGCCATTTCTGCTGCCTCTCGTCGAGTGTTGACGCCAAGCTTCTGATATAAGTGCTTAAGGTGGGTCTTCACTGTTTCCGGCGAAACGAACAGGCTTGCAGCAATTTCCTTGTTCTGTAGACGCCTGACAAGCAAATTGAGTATTTCGAGTTCACGGTTCGTCAGAGGCTCTGTCACTAGCTTCGGCCTGGACTCTACGTCAGGATGATCTTTAACAACGATTGTCTGCTGACTTTTGAGGCGCTGGAAACAATTAAGCAGTTGTGTCACGAAATCATTCTGTCCCTGCTCTTTTTCAAGACGTTCAAGCAATTCAGCCATCGGCTGACCGAGTTCGATAAAAGGTCGTACCCATGCATCCGGTGCAGCCATGGCGACTACCTGTTGTAAACTGGACAGGGCCTCATCGGTGCGGCCCTGTTTTTCCAGCAAAAGGGATTGTAGTACAGCGGCTTCTATCGCCTGGCCGATGTAGCGGCAGCTATCACATAACTGCCTGATTAAATCGAGCTGAGCTGCAGCGTCCTGCAGAGATTCCTCAGTACCAATCGCCAGCAATACCCTGACACGAGTGAGTGACGGCACCTCCAGCCAGGAAAAAAGCTCATCCGGGGCAGGCGCAGTACTGGTTGATCTCGCCCATTTTGCTGCGGGTTCCAGTTCTCCACGCAATAGCTGCAGCCTGGCCTCACACGACTGATCAATTGAAAAGGACTCCGCATCGTTTCTTTCCTTCGCAAAGGCCAATAACTGGCGTTGAGTCTCGGTGGCCTCACCACTCTGCCCTAGAAGAGATTGTGTAATCACCAGCCCTGCCAGCGTATCCAGGGCAGCTTTCGGCTCAAGGATGTAGCGTTGCCGGTCTGCTTTTAAGAAAAATTCTGCAGCCTTATCAAGTTCAAAGCGGTGGAAAGCAATACTACCTAACAGATAGTTGCTCCAGGCCTCACTATTAGCGATATGGTTTTCATGCGTCAGCATTTCAAAGATTTGTGCCTTTTTCCTGGCTTCAGTCAATTCACCCGACAGCAGGTGAATGAAGACGAGAGCACCCATCAATTGCGAACGATAAAGCACAGAGATGCCGACGCCATTCATCAGGTCGGATATGTCCTGTATTGCCCTGTCTTTCCGGCCATTCATACACAAAGCCAAACCGTAGTAGAGGCCTACCCAGCCATCTATCACTCCAGGCTGTTCCGGGAGCTGTTTTATTGAATCTTCAAGGTAAGTTAAACTGCTCTCACCGTTTCCCTGCCAGTAGTCAATCAAAGCGTGGAAAAAGTTAACATCACGGTTTAACAATGAATGGTCTGATTCATCGACTAGCGTTGCTTCCAGCTGTTCGATGAGCACAGGAAGCCTGTTGAACAGTTGCTGGGCCATTGCCTGCCATAACTCGGATAGCAAGAGCTGCTGCCTGTGCTGACATAGACCAGCTGGAAGCATATCAAGCCATTTCCTGACGATAGACCAGCGGTCATGGTTCATTTCGGCGCGCCAGTGACGTTCGACGACCTCAGCCGCAGCGTTCGCTTTCCCTGCTTCGAGGGCATGCACAATGGCCTCGTCAATCATGTTCTGGCTTTCCAGCCAGCCACTGGCCTGTAAGTGGAGATTGTCTATCTGTTCTGCTGACAACCGCTCAGTCAGTTCATGTTTCAGCATAACCTGGAAAAGATGGTGATAGCGGAACCATTCACCGTTTGTATCCAGCTGGATCACAAACAGGTTATCGTTACATAAAGCTTTGATGAAGCTGGCACCGTTGTAGCCTGATGGTTGAATCTGCCCGGGAGACAGGCAGACGGCATCACACAACGGGGCACAAAACCGGTCAAGAATGGCACTTTTCAGCAACCACTCGCAGAGTACTGGTGACAGCTTGTTAATAACTTCATGCAGCAGGTAATCCTGTATCTGCTGCATTCCTCCATGCAGGTTCAACAGGAACTCATCAGCATCATCACATTGCTGCAATACCAGTGTAACCAGGCGTAAACCGACAACCCAGCCTTCCAGTTCCTGCTGCAGGTTGTATAGCGCTGCCTCGCTAATCGCATGACCAACTGTCTTTTCAAGCAGTGAGCGGACTTCGTCGTTAGTAAATTGCAGATTGACTGTTCGAATCTCATTGACCTGCCCCTGTGCACGCAATGAAACCAGTGACAAAGCCGGATCTCGTCGAGAGATGATTACCAGGTGAAGAGGAATGGCAGGACGCTCAAGCATCCACTGAATTAATTCGTTGACTGGCGACTGGGTATCAATCAGGTGATAATCATCGAGCACAACCAGGATGGGGTCGTTTAGTGCATTTAATTCGTTGACCAGTGTCGAGGCGACTTTCGGCAGTGATGGCAGTTCCGCTACCTTAATGAGGTTAAAAGTATTCTCGAATGCATCAGGGAAAATCATCCGAACGGCAGAGATAAAATAGGCCAGGAACTGACGTGGTTCGCTGTCATTACGATCTAGAGACAGCCATGTGCTGTCCCAGTCGGATTGCTCAAGCCATGCACTGATTAATACACTCTTGCCATAACCGGCGGGGGCTGAAACCAGTGTTAGAGGTCGGTCACGACCGCTATCGAGGCGTGCCAGTAAATCTGCACGCTGTACCAGGTCACCTGGAATAAGCGGTCGTTGCAGCTTGGTCTGTAGAAGGTTCTTGAGAGTGTCATCCACCAGGGGTGCCTCTATAGTGATATCGACTGCCGTAGCCTCATCATGCTGGCGGTAGCTTTCGATCACCGTGCTGGTGATAGCCGCGCTAAGAAATGCCTCACCTCTTTGCATGGCATGTATTGCTCTCACCAGTTCTTCAGGAACACTATCCTTTAACAGGTATCCGGCAGCACCAGCATGCAGCATCTCCTCGACAAAACGCTTTTCTGAATGAATGGATAGAGCAATGATCCTGGTATCCGGCAGTTCGCTCAAGATACGCCGTGTTGCTTCTATGCCATTAAGCCGGGGCATCGTGATGTCCATAATGATGACATCTGGTGTAAGCAACCTGGCCTGCTCAACAGCCTCTTCCCCGTCGGCAGCATCACCAGCAATGATAATACCGTGCTCGTTCTCCAGTAGCGCGCGTAAGCCTTTACGCATCAGGGGGTGGTCATCAACCAGCAGAACAGTAGCAGTCTGTTTGTCCATTCCTGTCATTATCGATTACCTGTTCTCCAGTGGTGCGGTGATAACAGCCCTGACACCATGACCAGGAATGTTCTCAACCGAAAGTGAACCGCCAAGATCCTGCATTCGTTCCTCGATGCTGAACAGCCCAAATCCCCTGCTCTGCTTCTGCTGCTCAGCTATCATCTCTTTGCCCATGCCCTGGCCATCGTCTTCAACGATAATCTGAATATTGCTGCCTTTTCGTGTGATCTCTACACTGACTTGACTGGCTGCGGCATGTTTTACGACATTTACCAGTAGTTCACGTACATTGCGAAAAAGTATTGAACGGGTGTCCTCGCTCAGTGGTTTGTCTTCGCCGTCATCACTGAATTGTGTCCGCAGGCTATATTTCTCTCCGATATGCTTTTCCAGCCACTCTGAAATTGCTGCGGACAGTCCGAGTTCGTTGATCACAGGCGAGCTGATATCATACATGATGCTGCGCGTCTCCTGTATCGCCTGGCGTAATGAATCAGAGACATCCTCGAGGGATTTTATTATTGCCGGATCCGTCGTTTTACCGATTGCTGCTGCCAGTTGAATTCGCATAACTGCCAGAGATTGACCTACCTGGTCATGTAAGTCTGTTGCTATGCTGCGCCGCTCTCTTACTTCTGTACGTGAGAGCTCAGAAGCCAGGTCTTTGAGTCTTTTCTGATAATCTGCAATCTCCTGCTCTGCCTGTTTTCGCTCGGTGAAATCTTCGCTCATAAAGACCACGCTAGTGACTGAGCCATATTCATCCTTTATAGGGAATCCCAGCGTTTGAACCCAGCACTTTCTTGATACTGGATCGTCAACATTCAGCGTCTTTAGTGTATCAATGCCATTATATTCATAGGTTGGGAAAATGACATCTTCGCCGAGGTACACCCTCTCGATGAATGGCGTCACACCTAACTGCCTGGCCTGATCATCCTCGCGAACATTATATTTTTCGTAGAGTCCTGCGAGCGCTTGCTGGTTTAACCCATATAATACGGCAAAGGCAGGATTATGCAGAACGAGTTTTCCTTCCAGGTCGTGGACCTGAATCGACACGGGAGATTGTGCCACCAGCCGGCTAAAACGCTGTTCGCTTTTATACAGCGCTTCCTGCGCTTCTTTCCGTTCAGTCAGGTCAGAATGAATACCGATCCATCTGGACGGATTGCCTGCTGCATCCGACTCCAGCAACCTGCCCTTGGAAAGAATCCATCGATAACTGCCGTCATTGCAGCGCATACGGAATTCCGCCTCAAATCGCTCACGCTTGCCGCTGGCAGCCGCTTCGATAACCTCTAGCGCTGATGCCCGATCATCGGGATGCAACAGTGAGGCGAATGTGTCAAAGCTGTGCGGTAGGACATCCACCTGGTAACCCAGCATGGTGAACCAGACAGGATCGAGATAGACATCGCCGTTCTGTGGATTCCATTCCCACAGCCCGGTTTCGGTCCCCTGCATAGCTTCGCGCAGACGTGACTCGCTAAGCTCAAGCTCGCGTTCGGCATTGCGTCGTAGAGCGATCTCGTGATTCATGCGGCGTATTGTGATGCGCGAACCAGCAAACAGCAGCAGTCCAATGACAGTCGCTGCCAACAATCCTAAAAGTAAAACCAGTTCCTGGTGTGTGAGATCCATTAGCGTAATACTTGGCTGAATGTTATATGGAATATTTGAATACAGGTGCCCTTTTATTAGTGTTGATGCATTAGTAGCAGATCAATCAAGAGTATTTTCAGCAGATACCATTATTTATTTCCTTTGTACCTGCAATCACAAAACGTGTCTCATCAGAAAAATTCGTGGGTTGTTTTCGGAACGGGTAATGCACCAAGTGCATGAAATAGTGCAATTTTTTTCGCATAAAAAGTCCAAAACCCATAAGATTTTCTGACAGTCAGTTTTACCTTGTTGTTAAATTTCCCCCATGTCAACATACCTGTCGCCTTAGAAATTTAGTTTTAGGAGACAAAAATGGCAAGATCTACCCAGGAATTTAAAGTACAATCTGTAGAAAAAGCACTATCCAGGCGAGCCGATCAAACACTAAAAAACATAGCAGATGATTTAGGAGTTAGTCAATCAACACTTCAAAGATGGATACGATTAGCCAAAGAAAACAAACTGGAAAAACCTGAATCCCCAATGTCAAAAGAACCAAAAGCAGGCTCAACAGAGAAGAGTCCTCAGGACTGGAATAAAGCACAGCGTCTTGAAGCCATAATGCACTGTCACAGCATGAATGATGAGCAGATTAGCTCTTATTGCCGAGAAAATGGAATTTATCCACACCATTTAAAAGCATGGAAAACAGAGTTTATATCCGATAATCAAGGCACTGAAGCGGTATCCAGGCGGGAACAAAAGAAGCTCAAACAAGAAAACAAGCGACTACAGAAAGAGCTCAATCGCAAGGACAAAGAGTTATCAGAAACAGCGGCATTACTGGTGTTATCAAAAAAGTGCCAGGCGATCTGGGGGGACCAAAAATAGGCTCCTTAAGAGAAAGGAGGACGATTGATCGCCTACCCAGATCGCAAAAATTACTGTCATCTTATTGATGAAGCCTTACAACACGGTGCAAGACAAGGACCCGCTGCATTTTTGTCCACAATCTGAGCAAATCGGCTTGCTGTTACTTCGTTCATTGATCTCGACTTCCAGCTCTGGAACTGAGCCATTGTCAATCAAAACTGCTTTTGTATAAACAAAAGACTTGAATTTCTGTACTTGATTTAAGATAGTCTTGATCAGCATCCTGGGTTCCTCTTCTGATCTGATATTTGTTCGCACTTTTTATCTTCCCAGATTGAGCACAGGATGCGCTATCTCTATTTATTCCTTACCCATTTCTATACAAAATGCTATTTTTTACCCACGAATTTTTCTGAAGACCCCAAAACGTAAACTTTTCTCAGCCTATAACTTTTTTGACTATACTCAAAATCATTGGAAATGCAGGGAAGCTGTCAAATCCTGAAGTCCATGAGTGTATAAATAATACATGATTGGGCTGAAGGACGCAGATAATGAACCTGCATTTTCAAGGGTAAAGAGTATATGCCGTGCTTTAATTCCTGTTACAAGTTCCCGAATTCGTGCTCGATAACCTTCTGGTTAAATCCAGAAAGCCTTTCGGGGTCGGTTGTATATTTTTTCTAGCCATCATTCCGCAGGCTTACTGCTGATGACATTTTTTAATAGGGTTAGTTAGATGTGGAGGAGATAAAAGAAAAATATTAATCCGACGTATCAATCCTGCGCCTGAGTTCTGCGCGCCAGGTTGCTGCATTGTCCTGCTGCTTATTCAGCAGAATCCCAAGTATATACGCGGTAACGGCAGCACCAATCAGCGCTACACCAATCTCGAAAACAATATCAATGCCAAATTCACGCACACCTTCTGAAAGACCATCCAGTATCGGATTAAACTTGAGTACCTTGGACAAGCCGACGAGAATGATACCGAGTATTGTGCCGCCCCACAGGAACCATTTGTGTACATTAACCGGCGCAGTCACTTCATCAATCAGATCAGGGTTTTGCCGGAAATAATCGACTTCCTCCTCGGTCACCTTCGTAAACGAGCCCGTCAAAAACAACTTCATGAACACCTTGTCACGCTGAACTAATCTTTCATTCATTTTAAGTCACCTCGTTAATAATACTCAGCCCACTGGGGACGTTAGCATCAATTTAAACTATTCGCCCACAGTTCATGACACGCTATGGCGTGTACCAGATTGGCGAGGGATGGGCCCGCTCCGCGGTTACCATATTTATATCTTTGTCGAGTTTGAGTTTGTAGTGTTTGGCATCATAGGCGGTCCAGCGTGGTGTCGGGATTTCGATCACCCGACCGTAGTAAAATGTGCGCTGTTCTGGATCAAATAAAGAGACAAGAGTCATCGTGTTTTTCACTTTTTCTTATGTCTAAATATGGTCTGAAATCTGTTAGATTTCCGGTCCCTTCGCGCCACACAAGATTAGTATGTAAAACCGATTGGCCACACTATTTTTTCGCCCCACTCAAACCACGCGTAAAGGCGCCGATTAGCGGACCTATGGCAACCGGTAGCAAGGTGTCGAGTGGATTGCGGACAAATCTATGGACTTCGTCCTTTAACGAAATGAGTTCAGCTTCTGCCAAAGCGAGTTCCTCTTCAGCATCCCCAAGAGCCATGTCGCGCACCTCTTTCACTATATCAACCTCGGCAGACGGTTTTAACGATCCGGCATAGACAATCAATACAACTGCCAATACAAGGTCAATACCGCCAATGCTAAGTGCTGACAGCGCCTGGCCCCAGTAAGGTACCAAGGCAAAAAACACCGGAAGACTCAGCATGACCAGACCGAAGAGTGCCACCAGTCCAGCCAGCGCGCTGAATAGAACCTTTTTCATCGCGAGCCGGAACTCGTTTTGTTTGAGTATTCGTTCTGACCGCCAGGCCACCTTAAGACTGCGTACTAAGTGTTCCATAACACCTCCTATTTGCGAGAGAAGAGTTGACCGACGATGATGCCGAGAGAAAATGCAGCCATTATCGTCAGCACGGGACGTTCGCTGGCCGTTTCTTCCATTTTTTTACGAGTGTTTTAATGTGGCCGGCGATATCCTGAATGGCCTGTTCCGTTTCCTGTGACGGTACTTCACTATTTTGATCGTTTTCAGCAGATTTCAGATTCTCAGTCTGTGCTTCGCTGGCCTGATCATTTTCAGCCACCTTCGCATCCCCGGTTTGAGCTTGCCCGGCCGATGCTTGCTGCTCTCCAGTTTTACTGGCTTTCACGCGCTCCTTTTTGCGTTTATCTCTTTGCTCTGATGCTTCACGCTGCATGTTCTTCAGTTCTTCAATATCACTTTGCGAATTCATAATATTCTCTCCTTCTAAATCGAGCTTTCAATAGATGGAAGCCGTTCATATCAAGTAGCTGTTATTTAATCATCAGACTGATCCTGGGTCTGTTGATCTGGATTTAACCAGTCCGCAAAGACACGGCTGTATATCGCCAGGACAGTTATAAACAGTGCTGCAAGTATGGGGCCCAGGACAATGCCGGCAACGCCAAATAACCCGATACCGCCGAGGGTGCTGAGCAGTATTAGCAGGTCTGGCATTTCAGTGTCGCGGCCTACCAGCAAAGGCCTTAGAAAATTGTCAATGGTTCCGACCACGCCCGCCGACCACACTAACAAGCCGATCCCGGTCAGCGTCTCTCCGGATATAAGCAAATAAACGACAGCCGGTGCCCAGATTAATGTCGCGCCAATGCCGGGAAGAATTGAAAACATCGCCATCACAGCACCCCAGAATACCGCTGATTCGATGCCTGCCACGGCAAAGCCAAGTCCGCCGAGTGCGCCCTGGATGACGCCGATAATTAACGTTCCTTTAACTGTTGCGCGACTGACCGAGAGCCCTACCTGGAGCATCTTCTGTTTGTCAGCCTGCGATAATGGCGCATATCCCATGATCGTTTTGATCAATGCCGGACCGCTCATCAGGAAAAAGAACATTGCATACAGCATGATGAATAAATTCAAAAAGAATGAGAGTGTTCCTTGTGACAGATTCCCCAGGCCGGATGCAAGGTAGGCACCAGTGGAGCCCGCCAGCTCGCCAAGCTTGGACGTGATTTCATCCCGGTAGGGTTCGAGTCGATCTGCATAAGGTAGCCAGCTTGCTGTAGCAGATTGTTCCTGCCCTGACTTATCAAGCTGTTGTTCAATCCATGGTGTGACTTCTTCGCCAACCTGAACTGCCTGATCTGCAATAAGGCCGAGCAGGAAAATTAGCGGTACAATGATGACTGCCAGTGAGATAACCAGGGTCATCAATGAGGCCAGCGTTTCACGGCCACCCCATGCTTTCACCAGCCATCTATACAAAGGATACAAAATGCCACTGAATACCGCTGCAAGCAGCAGCGCCATAACAAAACCGCTTATCATCGCAAAAAACATCGCTGCATACGCAAGCGTCATCACTAACACAAAGCCTTTGCGGAATCGCTCCCTGGAGTCTATTTCTGTATTCATCATGTGCATCTCATTGCAGAAGTGAGATTGTTATGACCATTTCAGTGGCCTTCTCGCCTCCTGTCATAACCGGTATCGATCTAGCCACTCCCATCCGGCTTATTTCTGGCTGGGAGTGACCTGTTTTCTGTTATATCAACAGCAGCAGAAATTACTTTTTTTCCTCATCTGGAAAATGTGATTTAGCTTTATCAAAAGCCGCCTTCATGGACTCTACAGATTTGCTGAAACCGCTCTGAATATCATCCCAGGCGTTATCTGAAGCGTTATCAAGTTTTGCCCATTGATCTTTTGCTTTGGCGAACTCATCTTCAAGCTGTTCAACATGAGGTTGAAGTTTTTCCTCGACTTCCTTAGCACCCAGGTGCATCTGCAGCTTGGCTTCATCAATTTTGGTCTGCCAGGAATACAGTTGATCCTGCAGTTTATCGCTATCCGCTTTAATTGCGGCGGGCTGTTCTGTTTTCTCTTCGGCAACTTGTTCTGTTACCTTTTCGGTTTCTTGCTCAGTTTTATCGTTCATCATATTCTCCTTTTTGTTTCCGTTATAAATCAGGTTTTCGACATCTAAAAAATATTCCCTACTCTCATTTCATTACCCAGATTTTTATAAACAGCTCAATCACTTCAGCATCACTCACATCGGGCACTCAACACCGAGCGCCCGCGTAGTCTTGAACCAGGTCCTTATGTAAATCATCATTCTGGTTGATCACGACTATTTCTACTTTGTTTCCGGGCTTATTTCATTAACTCGAAATCATTCAGCACCCAGCTCTTATTGATGTAACCTTCAAGCGGCCCGTAAAAACGGAACACAACGAAGAAACCTTTATCCGGATCAGTCTTAATCCAGTTGTTTTCGTGACCAGCAGGCGCTTCAGGTCCAAAATACACGTCGACTGAGCCATCGGCATTCACTTCAGGATCCCTGGTACTGCTGACGGTAATGTTGCCACCTGAGTCGAGCAGGCTCCGGCTTAACGGGTCATAGGCAGTCACTGCCCAGAAGCGCTTCACCGGTGGTTTAGCCGGCACACGCAAACGATAAGAATTGTTACCAAGCAGGTAGGCACCTTGCTTATCCCTGAATGCCGTCAGGTAGGCTGTGCCCACGCCCGGGGTCGTAGAAAGCAGGTTCGGGGAGACACAAATAGCCTGGTAATGCCACAGGGTACGGGCATCGATATCATCGTGGCCATCTATCATAAATTCGGTATTTCGAATAAACATTTTTTCCCAGTAACGGTCAGGCCAGTATTTTATTTCCGGGTCCCTTGAGGCATAGACGATGGCCCGTGACATGGCGACGCCCTGCTTTGCTCCCTGCTCGAAGATTCCCTGCATTCTTTCATCAGGATTGAAAGGCTTGCCCTTTTCAATACCAAGGCTTGCCAGCCTGCCAAGCAATTCCTTATCGAACAGCTCTGATGGTTCATACTGAATTATTTCGTTGAGCATAGTGAACACGGAGCCGTCTTCCGGTGGCAATGTATTGGCGCCCATACTGGAGGTATTGACGGCCTTATGCTTACGAGGTCCACTTGCCAGTGGATAGACTTTAAGCCGTTCCTTGAACCAGTTGACGGCCTGGTCGCCATTTCCAACTTCACCGAATCCTCGCATCATCGCCCAGATCCTGTAACTGGGAGAGTGGAATACATGGTAACCAGCAGGTATTTTTCCATCGTACCCGGGAGGTACAAAGAGATACTTGCCGCCCTTACCCTTGTCAGGCCCCGTTGGGCCAAAATCCGTCAGGTATTTGAAGGCTGCATCATTGGCATTGCCATACATGCCAGGCGGGATCTCGACGACCGTCGCGCCATCCACCTTCAGATCGAGAGATGCAAAGGCGTATACGGTGACATCATTTCCGGTCAGGTAATTCTCAGTCGGATGCATGAAATCAGCCATGACTCCAACATCAGATGCTGAATCAAATCCAAAATCTCGTATTTGCGATTTGACAATGCCGTAGAGAGAAAGAGCCGGGAAAAAGTCCATGTAGGCCTGTGTCGCGCGCTGCAGGTCCATCTCATCATAAATTTTCTGAACTGAATCCTCGGTAGGGAATGCACCGCCTTCAAATTTCAGTTTGCCGAAATTGGTTTTGATGCTGTCCCCTGCTGGTTTGAAGTCTTTCGATGTCTGCTTGGCACCGGCTGTTTCAAACAGGTTTCTCATTTCATCCGGGTTTTCAGCTTGTGCTGGTATTGCTATCCCGACTGTCATTAACCCAGCCAGTGTGGTTTGAATAATTGATTCTTTTTTTCATGACACTCTCCTTTGAGAGGTTATTAACTGAATTTCGCAAGTGAATCACCCGAGCAGTATTGGGTGCGGAACATCTTGTCACGGACACGGAAGAAGCTATGTTTGTATTGATTTACCTTCATACCTTTAAATCCAATACTATTAATTCATTTGTAAGCTTAATCAACAATGACGGAAAGCGAAGCACCCGAAATGGGGGAGATTTGGGGGATTTTTGAGAATTAAGTAATTTTTGGCCTGGTTTCTATATCCAATTGCCCGTACTAGCTGCTAGAAAAACAAAACCAGTCGAAAAGGAGATCTTTACCTTTTCGACTGATCTGAAAACCTAAACCTGGCGTTCTTTAAGGTAACGGCTAAACATGCCGTTATTACCGCAACGAATACAGTCGTCCGCTGTTGAGAAAGTATTGAACTGCATTCATGTAGATTTACCTTGCCACTAGTTACAGCCCAGGATTTGTGAGTGAGACACCCGGCGGATTGGGATACTTCACCAGCGACTTCTTATAATCCGCTATGATTTTCAGGTAGTGCCTGAACACCCACGC
This sequence comes from uncultured Gammaproteobacteria bacterium, assembly GCA_963836005.1. Lineage (GTDB taxonomy): Bacteria > Pseudomonadota > Gammaproteobacteria > GRL18 > GRL18 > CAWIHS01. Next base: position 1,027,247 of record CAWIHS010000001.1, read on the forward strand.
GTTGTCCGCTGTTATATTGATCTGCTCACGTGGAACAGCCTCTATCCTTTCGTCGAGCGCATTCCCGCCTCTTTCTCGAGCTCGCCTCTGATTGCAAATGAATCACCTTTCTGTGCGGCATTAATCTCCCGCTTGCTCAAACAAGGCGGCTGAGCCGAGTTCCTTGCTCGGCCCATTCCGCACTGCCTGTGTTATTTGCGATTCTCCGGCACGTATGGATCAGGCGTGCCCGGCTTGATGGGTGGTTCTGCGGCCAGCGACTTCTTATGCTCTACCAGAATCGGCCCAAGCCCCCAACGTGACCAAAATCTACCTGCCAATGCTCCGGTCACTGGATATTGTTCTTTAGGGTCATCATAGAGGTTGTAAAAGTGAGGCATCGGGAACACGTTCAGTTTCCCAGTACCCAGATCTCCTTCAAACTCCTTGAACAGCATCTTATAGTTATGCCACTTCACGCCGTGAATATCGTTACCAACATAGACCACAAAGCCGTCTCGACCAGACTCCTCCTGTTTCCCGAGGAAGAAATCCGTCATGTCCTTACTGTCGATGATACGATCTGTCGGCACCTTACCACCGGCAATGTTTGCCACTGTCGCGAACAGATCAAACTGGTGAACGATCTCGTTGGAGACCTTACCTGCCGGAACTTTTCCAGGCCAGCGCACAATAAACGGCACCCGTAACGACCCTTCCTTACCCGTGAAATAGGAACCACTCCATGGGCCGTTCCATCCCTGGTGATCGGGGGTCATTTCACCGCCGTTATCCGAGGTGAAAATGAAAATAGTATTGTCGGCAATACCCAACTCATCCACCTTATCCAGTAATTCACCGGTATAGGCATCGATCGGCGGTTTCAAGCGGTACAGAACCGTTCCCCGTGCGTATGGCATAACGCCCGGTCATCAATGCGGCTCGGCTGGGAGTACATTGCGCCTCAACGTTGAAGTTGGTCAGTCGGAGACCTTCACCCGCCAGCTTGTCGATACGCAGTGTCGGCGCGCCGCGGGTAATGCCACCACCGTAGACGCCAAGCTCACCGTAGCCGAAGTTGTCCATGTTGATCAGAACGATGTTGGGCTTATCGGCCTTTTTAGGAGCTGCCGCCGCGTCCTGTGGTATTGCAGCAACGGCAATGGTTACCCCCGCCAGTACGCAACCTACCGCTGCCCACTTTCGAGCTTTGCTTACAAAATTAGATTTATTCTTCATAATTACCTCTTTTGTAAAGTGTTTATTTCTATTAAATACCCCAGTGCGCTTTCGGCAAGGAGTATATCCCTGAGTCTCTGCGCCCCGCCGCCTCTCTCGAGTTCTGATCGCAACGCCGTTTCCTCGTTAGGTCTATTTGATCTTTTCAAAATCGTTGAGTTGCCAGTTTTTGTCGAAGTAGGGTTGCTCCGGTCCGTAGAAGCGCATCATTGCGAACCAGTCTTTGCCCGGTACGGTTTTCACCCAGTTCGATTCATAACCCTCGGGTGCTTTCGGGCCAAAATACAGATTGATGGAACCGTCCTCATTGGTTTTGAGCTGGTGGTAAGAATCAATGTTGGGGAACCGTGTTCCATTCTTAAGCATCGCGCGGGTTTCGTTGTCGTAGATCGTTAACGACCAGAAATCCTTCACCGGTACATTGGGTGGTAAAACCAGGCGATAGGTGTTTTCACCATGCAGGAACTCGCGGTTATTGTCGGTGTAGCTATTTATGTATTTTGAACCTTTGCCGACAAAGGCCTTGACCATTCCAGCCGAGGTACCAAAGGCGCTGTAGAAGAACTGCGAACGTTCATCCAGCAGGATACGGTTTTCTACTTCAAAAAAAGCATTGGGTGTCTGAAATGGTAGCGTCCATGTCTTGCCCGGGTAATACCAGGCTTTCGGATCTCGTGGTGCCAGGAAAAGCGACTGCACAATACCGTGTGCCGTTTTTGCCGCTTTCTTCAGAATCTTCTGCATGCGTGCATCGGGCTCGAAGGGCTTACCCTTTTCAATGCCGATGGTGGCAAGCATGCCATACATAACCTTGTCTTTATCAGCAACAGGTTCCTGCTGCACCAGATCCGCAAGGTTATAGAACAAACGCTCATCGGTGGGGAACAGCGTGTCAACAGGCTTACCGGAAACATTCAGAAACGTCGTCTTCGGCGGGTTATCTTTTTTCGCCAGCGAATAGATGCGGGTTTGTTTCATCCGTGCGACGGCATTTGCTGTCGAGCCGTTCTCGATATAACCGCGCAGAACGACCATTACACCGTAGGTGGGCGAGCGAGCCACGAAATAACCTTCGGGCACATCACCCTCGTACCCAGGCGGTAGCACCAGGAACTTGCCTCCCTTGCCTTTATCGGGACCGGTTGCGCCGATATCAACAATCGGTTGATCCCACATACTGTCCAGCATGGCAGCCAGCTTTGGTGGTGCTTCAAGTACTGTTGGCCCGTCTTTTTTCAGATCCAGGTAATTAAACACATAGACCACCTGGCTGTTGGGCGTGAGCATGACGGTCTCGTTGTCCATCAGGTCTGCCCAGATCGGCACATTAGTGTTCGGAGTAGCGCCAAAGGTATCCACCAGGGACTTACGTAACGAATACATATACATCGAGGGGATCGACCAGAGATAGGCCTGCACCGCTCGCTGGTAGTCGAGCTCGTCGTAATATCCCTGGATGGATTCCTGCGTAAGCGTACCCTCGGAGCCTGCCGTTGATGCAGTGCTTTGAGTCTCGTCATGGCTCTCGGTGCACGCAGTTAATACGAGGCTGACTGCTATAATCGTCGTAACCAGCCCCTTAGTAAGTAGTTCTGTTTTCATGTTAAATTCCTCATTTCAGGCGAACGATATCGTCTGGTTTCCTCGGCGATAACGGGGTTACCGAAAGCCAGTAGTGACCCGATCATTACCAGCGTGCCCAGTGATTTACTTTTCATTGTTTGAATATTTTTCACTCTCATGATCAACCCTTTATTTCTTGAATCTGTTTGTTTGCTTTTACTTCACCAATTCAACTTCACTGGGGCGCCAGGTTTTGTCAATCCATGCTTGTCCAGGTCCGTACATACGTAGTGCTACCCACCAACTTTTTCCTGGAATTGTTTGTAACCAATTCCCTTCTTTGCCTTTTGGTGCTTTAGGAGCAAAATAGATGTCGTAAGAGCCATCAGCATTTTTCTTGACCCCTTCAGTCTGGCTACCTAAGGTTGGATATTGCTGGTCAGTTTGAAGCTGCGAACGTGTCTGCGTGTCATACATGGTCAATGCCCAGAAATCTTTTACTGGCACATTAGCTGGCAGCGTTAACTTATATGTTTTACTACCATCGAGCGCTTGCTTATTAGCATCTAATGCAGCTAAACCATAATCCGAGCCTTTACCTGGCACAGTAACCGCCATAGCAGGCGATACTACTATGTAGCCATAGTGGAAGAACGCACGCCCATCTAAGTCGTACGCGCCATTCTTTTTAAACGTGGTATTTTTATAAGCGTAGGGCGTCATCCATGCGCTTTCTTCACCATAGGTCATGTTACCCGGATTGCGAGGAAAATAGCTGATCGAGCGCACAGCTGCACTAGCGATTGCAGCGGCATCGGTAAGAATTTTCTTCATTCGTGCGTCAGGGGCAAATGGTTTACCTTTTTCAATACCAATGGCCGCCATCATGCCTTTAGCTTCAGGACCTAAGTAGTCATCTGGTTCACCTTGGATCAGATCATGAAGCATCCCAAAGGCGCTGTAATCGCTCGGCAAAATTGTATTCATTTTCTTGCCAGTAACATTGGTAAACTTGGTTTTTGGTGGGTTATTTTTTGTTGATAGCGGATACACTTTTAAGTTAGCACGAATGTTGGCAGATGCTTTTGAAATCGCTTTATCAAGTGGTAATTTTTTGTCTAAATAGCCACGGTTAAACACCCAAAGACCGTTAGTTTTTGATGGTACAACGAAATAGCCTTTTGGAACTTCACCTTTGTAACCCGGTGGTAGTACTAAATACTTACCGCCTTTACCTTTGTCAGGACCTGCAACACCTAAATCAGTCATGTAATGAAATGCCATGTCATCTAATACACCTAGCATGCCCTCTGGCAAGTCGATAACGACGGGGCCATCTTTAGCAAGGTCGAGAAAACCATACGCATACATAGTCGACGTATTACCCGTTAGTAATAACGTTTTAGAATCCATCAAGTTATCCCAAATACAGATTTCATTTACTGCTTTACAACCTGCCTTTGCCTGCCCTTCACGGATCATATACATAGACAACATAGGAATGGAGTTCATGAGTACATTCACCGCTCGCGAACGGTCGAGATAATCATAGGCAGCTTCAACCGTTTTATCCGTTGGTACACCATCAAAATAGTTAAGTGTACCTATCGAGGTTTCTACCTCGGCCGGAGCCGTGATCGCTGCCGGAATCGGTGTGGTCATTTTCAGTTCAGGTGGTTGAGCTGAAACAATAGTCGTCAGACCGGTCAGTGCCAAAATGAGTGGAATTTGTCTTTTCATGTTGATGTTCTCTCTTTAGTTGATTTTAGAAGAAAGCAATTCAAGGCGGATGCACTAGCAACCGCCTCGACCTTTCTATTTGATGTATTCCGAGAAGTCCTTGACCTTGTTGACGGTCGGGAACTTGTACTCGTCGTTGAATGCCTTCTCGGTGGCGCCATACATACGCAAGTAGGGGAACCAGCCGCGCCCCGGCAGGGTCTGCACGTGGTTGGCTTCCCAGCCCTCAGGCGGAGCATCGGGACCGAGCAGCACATAGAAGGACCCATCGGCGTTCATCCGGATGCCCTCGGTCTTGCTGCCCGCCGTTGCCTTGCCTCCGGCTGCACCTTCCCGGTTGTCGATGATGGTGCGCGTGTCCGTGTCATAGACGACGATCGACCAGAACAGGTTCGCGGGCACATCCTTCTCAACGCGGATCACATAGTTGTTTCCGCCCTGCAGGCGTTGGCCCTCTTCGTCCTCGAATTTGCCGATGTAGAGCTGGGCTTTACCCGGCTTGGGCATGGTCATGGCCGGAGAAGTGGTGATCGCCTCATAGGTATAGCGAGTGCGGGGGTCGATAGCATCCCAGTACTTCATCCGGTTGGTGTACTTCTGACCGTCGCCCCAGGTGCCACCGAGGATCATCCGCCAGTTGTTCTGGCGCAGGACGCCCTCCATCCGCTCGTTGTAGACCAGGGCCTTGGCCATCAGCTCACCGGTCTCAGCGGCGTCGATGAGGATTTTCTTCTGGCGCTCGGTCGGGTTGAAGGGTTTGTCCTTCTCGATGCCGAGCTGGCGTAGCCAGTACATGAAGAAGCGGTCGCGATCCTGGACCACCTCCCTGTTGATCGCCGTATGCAGCATTTCCCAGTAGGCCAGGCCGCGCGGCTGGTATTCAGCCGTAAACTTGTCATCACCGGGGATGATATCGACCGGCGTCGGTTTATCACCGTAGTTATAGATTTTCAGTTTACCGGTGAACGCCTTGACCTCATCTTCTGTGCCGATTAATCGGAAAAGCCAGTAAGCCTGATCGGTACTAATTTCCATGATCCGCAAATCGTCGCTGCGCTCCGGCACCATATCCGCGGGGGTATTGGGCCCCACGACCGCCACCAGATCGCCTTTGCCGTCATTCGGGCCGAAGACGCCATAGTCGCCCGGACTCTGCTCCCACATGTCATTGATCATGCCCACTGCTACGCCGGGCGGAATCTCCAAAATCACGGCGCTTTCCCGGGTATTTCCGAAACCCCAGAAATAGTCCGTGGTCTCGTTGGCCGTAAGTATGCCTCTGCGTTCGTTGAAGCTCTTGACTGCGACGATCTTGTTGTAATCGTAGTCCGGGTAATTCTCCACATAGCCCAGGTGCCAGCGTGTCATGCCCACGATCGGCAGACCCCAGAGGTAGAGCTGCGTGGCCCGCTGGTGATCCATGAGATCGTAGATCTTGTCGGCCTCGCCGGGCGCCGGGAAGCTGTGGTCGAGCTCGAAGTCACCGCCCATGGTCTCGACCGTCCCGGTGATCGGCATCAGGCTCTGGAACTCTTTTTCACTCTGTTGTTTGGGAATTTGTTGCTCCGCCCCGGCGGTGCTCATCAGACCGGTCATCATGAAACCGACTCCCAATGCTTTGATAAATTTATTTGATTTCATCATTTTTCTCCTCTAGTTATTACCATTGTTTGTTTCACCTGTCACAAGCTTAATCAATTGAAACTTGAAAGTAGTCACCCAAAACGGGTGAATTATGGCTGACTGAGAATCAGACAGTGGAGGCTACTTTGCCCAGATAGCTCACCGAGCGCAGAACCAGGTGAAGTTCGTACAAGGTTTTTATAATACCGGCAAGCTCAGACTGATCCCGGATAGCACCTTGTAATACGGTCACTTCTATACCGCTATCAGGCACATAGGAAGAAACCTGCATCGCACCTAAACGACTCCACCAGTCTTTATGCAATCGACCTTGCACTTCTATACGGTAAAACCCCGGTGCTGAAAAAGCTGATTCATTGGCTTTAGACATAAACTTTACTTCCCATGATTACTAACCGGCCGAACTGAAAGTTTTCCGGATGAAATAATGATTGCTCAGGAAGGTGTTTTGCGAAACCCCCAAAACGGGGGAAAATAAGGGGCTATTGATTCATTTCTTTTGCAGTAATCATTTGCCTGGCCATTGCCGCCGCATCACGGCGATTGTGCACATCCAGTTTCTGGTAAAGCCTTTTTATGTGGCTTTTAACGGTCTCTGGTGAAACAAACAGACGTGCGGCAATTTCTTTATTCTGCAGGCGTTGCGCCAACAGTTCCAAAATAGACAGTTCGCGCCGGGTCAGTTTTTCCTGAATCAAGCTGGAGATGCCAACCGGGTCAGGCTCATTCGCCACTTTTCTTTCTGTGGAAACAGATGCACTGCTTAACAGTGACACCAGCTGATGGCTGAAATCCGATATTTTCTGCTGCTGATGCAGACGAGCCATAAGTGCAGCCATTGGTTGACCCAGTTCCAGAAAAGGACGTACCCAGCCGCCTGGTGTTGCCATTTGAAGGGTTTTAACCAGGCACGCAATCGCCTCTTCTGCACGCCCAAGTTTTTCCAGGGCCAGGCTGCGCAAGGCTCCGGCTTCAAGCTCATGGTTGACCAGGTTCCATGATTGACTGCGAGTTACTATTTCTTCCAGCAGATCACAAGCACGCTTCAGACTTTCTTCACTACCCTGTGCAATCCACACTCGTGTGCGGCAAAGCGCAGGCACTTCCAGCCACATAAACATCTCCGCAAATTCTGGCGGTTCAGTGTTGTTGCCAGCCCAGACAGATGCGTTGACCAGATCACCCCGCAGTACATCAATACGTGCCTTGCAGGACTGCGCGATGTACAGATAAGCGGGATCGCTCAGTTCCTCAGCGAAATTCTGTAACAGCAGCGTCGTTTGACTTGCCCTATCCCACTGGCCCATCAGTTCCTGGGTAAGCGCCAGGCCGGCAAGGCTCTCGACTGCTGCGATGCGATGCAGGATATAACGCTGTTCAACCGCGACTTCGAAGTGGCGCGCAGCCTGTTCCAGTTCATGTCTATGCAGGAATGTGCAGGCCCGCATGTATGAACTCCAGGCTTTCGTGTATTGGATGTTACCAGCGGTCGCCACAGACTCAAGGTGTACCGCTGCGGATCTCGCGTGATGCAAATCCCCTGACATCAGGTGGGCAAAGAACAGACCGGCGACCAGACGTGAAAAATATACACCCTGTTTATTGGATGCTTCCTGGACCCGCCTGTTGAGGGCCTCGATCGCCTGCTTTGTTTGGCCGCACATGTGCAGGCTCAGGGCATCCTGCAATTCAAGTAGCCCCGCATACAACGGCAGATCTTCGCTCAACCTGAGCCGTGCTTCGGCAAAGCAGGTATGCGCCTGCTTGCCGTTCCCCGACCAGTAGAAAACTTCACCCTGCAGAAGCCGAAACTCCCCCCACAGGGCAGTTTCTTTCGCCTGTTCATCGAGATGTTCGGCGACTCGATCCAGGATCGCCGGCAAAGCCCAGATCTGAAACCGCTCGTAAGCAATCCACGCCCGTGCAAGCAAAAGGTTAGGCCGGTGTTCCTTGATTGAGGGCAACATCTCCAGCCAGCGTTCTATCACATACCAGTTATCCGCATTGAGCTGAGCATGGCGATAACGCTCAACAATCTCTACAGCCGCCAGTTCATCACCTCCCTCAAGGGCATGGTGAATTGCTTCTTCAATGAATTCATTCTTTTCAAACCAGAGGCTAGCGGTAATGTGAAGCGCCCTGATCGTCTGTGTATCTAGTCGTGAAGCCAGCTCACGCTGCAATAACTCCTGGAACAGGTGGTGATACCGATACCACTCTCCCCTGCTATCCAGCGGAATCATAAACAGATTTTCTTTGTAGGCAGACTGCAGGAATAACTTGCCGTCCAGCAAGACATTCGATACATCATGAGATTGATTACAGAGCACATCACAAAGTGGTGCACAAAACCTGTCCAGCACAGCGGTTCTGATTAAACAGTCGCGTACATCATGAGGCAGTGTTGCCAATACTTCACTAACCAGGTATGCCTGTATCTCACGGGTACCACCATGGAAACGCGAGAGCAGCTCATCAGTATCAGAAGAGTGACGTAATGCTAACGCCACAAGCTTCAGACCAACAACCCAGCCTTCCAACTCCCGATCCAGATTAAGCAGCGCAGTTTCACTTGCTTCAGCCCCGACTGTCTTTTTAAGTAGCAAGCGAGTTTCACTCAGGTTCAGGCGCAGATCCAGCAGCCGAATATCTGTCACCTGTTCCAGTGCACGTTGCCTTTCAAGAGACAAGGGCGGGTCGAGACGCGTGATAATGATGAGATGCAGTGGGATGGGTGGATGCGCAAGTAACCTTTCCAGCAAATCATGGATCGGAGAAGCTGCATTGATACGATGATAGTCATCAAGCACAAGAATAAACGGTTGCTCTATGTCATCGAGCTCATTAGCGAGTACTGCTGCAAGTATATTGACAGAAGGTAACTCCGCTGCCTTGAGCAGGTTATGCGTCTGTTCACAGACACCAGCATATGTCTGGCGCAGGGCTACTACGATATAGGTTAAAAAGATCCGCAGATCACTGTCATCTGCATCCAGCGATAACCAGACCGACGGCCAGTCATTTCTTCCAGCCAACTGGCAACCAGCATACTTTTACCGTATCCGGCTGGTGCAGAGACCAGTATCAGTGGACGAGTACGCTCTTTATTTAGCAGTTCATCAAGGTACTCGCGCTTAACCAGGTCGACCGGCAAAGGTGGCCGATGCAGTTTTGTCTGCAGCACCACATCAATATTTTCAAAAGATTCTGTACCCATACCTCCCAGTCAGCCATATTTTTTCTCATATGGCAACTACCTACATAGTCACAAAGATACTTCTGTCAAAAATCCAGCAATAAAATAACTGGCAGTTAAATTTATTCTTATTTAAGGCTGATGCGGCATCAATCTCGGTGAGAGATAAAAACGTAAGCGCTTGAATAACGCAGCACACGCAGGAGTGTTTATCTATCCGTCACTAGATGCGCTCAAAATCGTTCATCACCCAGGTCTTTTCAATATAGCCTTCGAGCGGATCATAGAAACGGAACACCACGAAGTAATTAATGTAAGATTTTCTCATATTGATTAGCTTTACTTTCATCTCCAATTTCTCTATTAATTGAGACAAGCGCGTTAACAATATCAACACTGCGTGGAAACTTTTTGTAAGCCTCTTCTAACACATCAACAGCCTCCTCCGCTTTACCTGTTGAGTTCAAGGCAATTGCATAGACATAGATGTATCGTTCATTGCTCACTGAACTTTCTGCTGCCATACGCAGATAGTTAACCGCTTGTGGTAATTTTTTCTGCCGCACAAACACCAATCCCAGTGCGTGTTGAATGGCTGCTGTATCCCTGACTTTAAACAGAGCCTTCTGCAATAATTTCACCCCTGCTGCATCATCATCTAAAGCCCGATAAAGATCAGCTAAATATAAATAGGCAGGCACATAAAAAGGCGCGGTGGATATTGCCTGTTGATAAAATTGTTTAGCTTTTGGGTTGAAGGGGACGGAGGGATTATTTTTTAACCACTTTTTTAAATTGGTCATTATTTATTCCCTCCGGCCCCTTTACTTATTGAGATCAAAGCGAAGCCTGGCCGCGGGCGATGAACCCGGCACAGGCGGCACCCCGGCGTCGCGCGCCAGGGTCACAGCAATGACCCCTTCCGCGGTGCGCAGTACCAGTCTGTCGCCGTCGAAGCGGAAGCTTGCGGCCGTATGCAGCGCCTCGAGATAGCGCGCCTCCTGCTCCATGATGCCATCCGGTTCGGCGCAAGCCATGCGTGTCGTTGCGGGCATGCCAACGGTGATCGATTCGGCCGCCGTCTCCCAGGAGGCGAAATACTGATTGCAGCCCGCACTACCCGTGACGCGGCCGTCTTCCGCGAAACGCGCCGTGATGTGCGTGCCGCGCAGCACGCTGATCACCGCCTGCTTGCCATTGTTGTAACCGACAACCTCCCAGGCTGTTTCGGCGAGTGTGAGGCTGGCCGCTTTGAATGCCGCGATCATCTGTCCGCTGTCGTCTTGCAACTGCAGTCGATCCCCCTCGATTGCGAATGAGGCCGCGCGCGCCAGCGCCTCGACATAGGCGCGGGCCAGGCCGGCGATCGGTTCCGGACAGGCCGCGCGCGTCGCGGCCATCTCCCCCGGTATGTGCAGTGTCGAACCATCAACGCTGAACGCACCCGTATAGGCGTTACAACCGTCGAACCCGCCCAGCTTCACTTTGGTTTCAAAACGCAGCGTCACGGCAGGACCGTCCGAGCCCCCCCGTTCCCCCAGCGACACCAGGGTCCATGAAGTGCCAATCAGCGGGATCGTCGAAGAACTTTCGTCCCCGTCCGGGCCGTTGCATCCGGCAAGCCCGAGGCTGATGCCCCATACAATTGTCAGAACAACACATTGCTTGAACACGTTACGCATAGCTCTCAATCCTCATAAAATCCTGCACTCAGTAAAATATAATGTGGCTCTTCCCCAAATCGAACGGGTAAATTACCGTTGTAGGGCCGAATTCATTCGGCCAATAACCCTACAAATATGCATTCAATGTAGCGCCCGTCCGCAGCCCCTGAGTGTGCGGCCCCGCCAGTGCACGCTCACTTCCGTCTCGAATGATTCACCGCTCATGGAATCGCGGCACGGACGTCCGATCACCTCTAGGACGATCTCACCGGCATCCCACCGGGTGCGGCGAGCTGCGTGGTCCACCGACGGTTCCGGCAACGGCAGCTCGACGCGCGTGGCACCATAATCGGCGAGCAGCACCATGCGAGTCCCCGCCAGGATCTCCAGGTTCCAGCCCGGCTCGTTGCCGACTGCGCGAAAGTCCGCGCCATCGAGCTTGGCCCGCTCCCACACGGCGCGGCGCGGGTCGTTACGGCAGGACCGGTGCGGACCGCCGCTCTCGCTGAGCTGCGCCTGCTCGCCGTCGATCCAAAGTTCGAAGGCACCATCGGAGTACCTGCTCCCCCGCTCCGCCGGAACGGCGGGCAGTCGGCGCGTCCCCGCGTGGTGGAATAACCACGCCTCGGCACCGCTGGCGCGGATCGTGTACGCCAGGCTGTCGCTGCACACGAACACGTAGGTCTTCGGCGCGACGACCGGGGCCGCACCGGGCCTGACCATGGCGCGCTCACGTCGGCAGGCGTCAATACCCTGCTTCGAAACAAGCCGCACATCGCGAACCTCGACAGTCCCGTTGTAGTCTTTGGCAAATTCGCCTGCCGGCTCCGTGGCGGGCTTGCCATCCAGTTCGACATAGACCGCTTCGTAGGGACGCGTGGTCAGCTGTTGCACTGCTACCGTCAGCTGTTGTAGCAGCGCACCGCGTGCGCTCACCCACAGGGTCCGGTCATCATCACAGGGTTGCAGGCTGCGCGCCTCGTGGCCCATCACCAGCAGCCCACGCATCTCCTCCGACCCTGCCGGCCCTGCAGGAGTGAAAAGCAGGACAGCGAGTAGCGCCGCAACGCGCCGGTTCAGTTTCACTGCACCCTGATGAAAACGGTAGCAAGTGGGTACAGACCACGGTTTCTGATCCGAGCCAATGGTGGTCTGTGCCTTATTTCCGATATTTAAAGATTTCCAGGTCTTGTCATTGAAAGCCTTAAGCGGACCGTAGATACCGCAGAATGGGAAGAAGTTCTTACCGGAAATGGCCTGAATCCAGTTACCCTCTTTTCCTTTGGGCGGCCTGGTAGCGAAGTAATTAATGTAAGATTTTCTCATATTGATTAGCTTTACTTTCATCTCCAATTTCTCTATTAATTGAGACAAGCGCGTTAACAATATCAACACTGCGTGGAAACTTTTTATAAGCCTCTTCTAACACATCAACAGCCTCCTCCGGTTTACCCGTTGAGTTCAAGGCAATTGCATAGACATAGATGTAACGTTCATTGCTCACAGGACTTTCAGCCGCCAAGCGCAGATAGTTAACCGCTTGTGGTAATTTTTTCTGCCGCACAAACACCAATCCCAGAGCGTGTTGAATGGCCGCTTTATCCCTGACTTTAGACAGAGACTTCTGTAGTAATTCAACACCTGCAGCATCATCATTCAAAGCGCGATAAAGATCAGCTAAATATAAATAGGCAGGCACATAAATAAGGCGCGGTGGATATTGCCTGCTGATATAATTGCTTAGCTTTTTGTCTGTCGCCTGTTTGCGCGTAGTAATTCGCCAGGTTAACCAATGACTCCGGTCTATCGGCGTTAAATAATTCTGATTTTACATATTCATCAATGGATTCTTTAAATCTGGCGGCAACTTCTGCTCCACTACCTTGTAATGAGCTTCCTGTCAGTGAACTTGCTGCCAATATGCGTGTGCTGCGCATATCGTCATACAATAAAGGTATTGCAAAGGGTAATCGGTGCTGTTTCGAAATAGCATCAAGTGCATTAGCCAGACCAAATCCCACTAGCGGTTGCTTGTCGTTAGCCGCCAGTTGCAACACCGAGGCTGATTCTCTCGTAAGATAAGGCGGCAATAGAGTGACTGCGGTTGCTCTGGCGATAGCGGGTTGTAATTCATCAAGTATTAATTGGCTTAATAAATTCTCTGCACCAGGCAACCCCTGACGGCCTGCATATAATGCTTCAGCATAATGCGGCTTATCAGATTTACCATATTTTTTCGCCAGCACATCCGCAGCCCATTGTGCAGATTTATCAGTGTGGCAGTTATTACATGCATTCGGTGTAGAGATTCGTACAGATAAGTCTGGTCGAGGAATGCGCATACTATGGTCGCGCCTTGGGTCGACCACCATGTAGGTTTTTTCTGGCATATGACAACTAACACATTGCGCGCCATCTGTATTCTCCTTGTGCAAATGATGTTGTTCCGTATTGTACTTTTCAGGCAGATGGCATTTCACACATAGATTATTTCCTTCTGCACGAAGCTTTATACTATGAGGTTCATGACAATCACTGCAGGTGACACCTGCATGGATACATTTTACTCTGCACAAAAGAACCATACACATAAACCTCACCGTCAATCTGACCATCGTCATAATATAGCGGCTCTGTTAGCAACGAAACTTTGAAGTTATCCAATAATGCATCGCCAGGTCTTGCGCCATGCCTGGTTGTCCCACGTCTGGAGTGACACTGGGCACAGGTTTCGATTTCAATATTGGTAGTTTTTTTCTGGGCACGTAGCGCGCTGCCTGTCTTGGCATTCATCACCCACTCAACATTTTTCCGCTCATTAAAGGCAATAGAAAAACCCTTGTTTTTGAGACTTTTATATTCGCCTCCCTCTTCTTTTAATTCGCTCCATGCTATGTGATTGGAAGCCGGCCCATGACAGGCTTCACAACCCACATCAATTTCTGACCAGGTTGTATTATATTCTTTGGTTTTTAAATCATAGTTTTTATGCAAATTAGTGGAATGACAATCCGCACACATGAAATTCCAGTTTTGATTAATACCCGTCCAGTGCAGCTCATCGTTATGTTTTATGTGTTCGTCAGGATACAAATGAAACCAGCGCTGGCCACCTTGTTGTTTGCTACGTGTATCCCAGGCAATACTCAACACCTGGTATCGCCCTTTAGGGAATTTGATTAAATATTGCTGTAATGGATCAACACCGAAGGTGTAGGCAATTGGGTATTCTGTTAATTTTCCATCCGGTCCATCTGTCCGCACGAAAAACTGATCGTCTTTTTTGAAGAATTCAGAAACAGTTCCAAAATAGTTAAACGTGGTGTTATTGAAATCTCCCGCTACCGTTTCTTCTGTAGCCGGTTGCATGGCTAAATCATGATGCGAGTTTTGCCATGCCTTATGTTCCTGTGCATGGCAACTGGCGCACTTTTGTGATCCAACATAATTTGGTGACGGCTCAGTCGCGTGAGAGTTATCACTGCCTCCAAATAATAAAAAGGAAAACAATATGAAAGTTGTTGTCTTGAACATTTAATTTCCTGGAAAGAGAACACCCGTAAATGCCCCCCCCCTTCTGAATATTTATTTAACTAAGTGCTTGCTGAATTCCAATAATCTTGAAAGTCAGTGTTCGTTACCTGCTCTAAAACTGGATTTGCATTGACGCTCCCAGGATCGTCGACGTATCTATGTTCGGCAGGGACGAGTCTATCACTTGCAGATCCAGATTCAAATGCACTGCCGGGGCCGCTATAAATGTCAGGGTCCGCCCAATATTCTGCTCCAGATGTGCCAGCAGTTTCGGCCGATCTAAAATATCCGATCGGATCAGCGGTGTATTAAGCTTGGTGGTAAGAACCCAGTCTTTATCTTTAAGACTGGAGCCTTGCATACGGCTCTCCTGCATTCTCTTTTATTCCTTAAGAATTTAAAGTCTCAACATACGCACTTCATCATTCGTCTATTTTTCGTGTTTTACCGGACAAAAATTAATCATCGGGTATCGGAGGCCGGTAAAGTTTGGTGCGAAGAATAGGAATATATTGTGTATCTTTTTTCATGAAAAACAACCGTTCATTTTTTATTACGCCCTCTGTCCTCAGCAAGTCTGCAAGCCGAGCCGAAGGAATCTCCGGCGCGGCTTGCACGGCTCGGCTTGCTATTTCTTTTTTGCCGGCATGTATGGATCAGGCGTTCCCGGCTTGATCGGTGGTTCTTCGGCCAGCGACTTCTTATGCTCTACCAGAATCGGCCCAGTCCCCCCAACGTAGCCATAATTTACCTCCCAGTGCTTTGGTTACGGGATATTCTTCTTTAGGGTCAACATGGAGGTCGTAAAAGTGAGGCATCGGGAACACGTTCAGTTTCCCAGTACCCAGCCCACCTTCAAACTCCTTAAACATCATCTTATAGTTATGCCACTTCACGCCGTGAATAGCTTCACCGACATAGACTACAAAGCCATCTCGACCGGACTCCTCTTGTTTCCCCAGGAAGAAATCCGTCATGTCCTTACTGTCGATGACACGATCTGTCGGCACCTTACCACCGGCAATGTTTGCCAATGTCGCGAACAGATCAAACTGGTGCACTATCTCGTTAGAGACCTTGCCTGCCGGAACTTTTCCAGGCCAGCGCACAATAAACGGCACCCGTAAGGACCCTTCCTTACCCGTGAAATAGGAACCACTCCATGGGCCGTTCCATCCCTGGTAATCGGCGGTCATCTCACCGCCGTTATCCGAGGTAAAAATGAAAATGGTATTGTTGGCAATACCCAACTCATCCACCTTATCCAGTAATTCACCGGTATAAGCATCGATCTGCATTAGCACATCGCCCCAGCGGCCATTGCCACTCTTGCCTTTAAACTCCTTACTCGGCAACACCGGCATATGCGTCTGGGTGTAGGGCAGATACAGGAAGAACGGTTTGCCGGCTTTGGCCTGGCGTGTCATGAAGTCTTTGGCATGGTCGGTGACTTCACGGTCGATCTCGAGTCTTGCCGGCACATCGTAGACCTTCACCACCTTTGCTGCTGAGCCTTTTCTGGCCGAATAAATGTGCGCTTCCTTGATCATCGGATTTTTGCCGGTCTCCTCCGCTAATTTCCGATACTTCTGGAACATTTCATTCGCTACCCATGCGGGGCTTTGTTAAGACATTTGATTTCTGTTTTGCCTCTGCAGCACCCAATTCAAAGATCGTCTTTTCCTGTAGCGCCTGAGCCGGTGTAGCCAGGGCCACAGCCATCAAACCAGCCGCAATAGCAGTAAATCATGTTTTGTTCTGCATCTTCATTTACTCAACGTTTAAATCTTGTGTGGGGGCGAATAACTCATCGCCCCCGGAGTTAGCTGCCTGGTTACTACTTCACCCTCTCGATGTCTGGCAATATCCAGCTCCGATCCACTAAGGTCTTGCCGGGTGAATAGAAACGCAGCATCGCGAAGAATGCGCGGCCGGATTCTGTGGGTATCCAGTTTTTCTTTTTACCCTTTGGCTCATCTGGACCAAAGTAAAGATCAACCGAACCATCCGAGTTAGTGAGCAGGTCCATGCGCGAAGATCTGTCAGTCACTTTTTGTTTGTTGTGGATGATATCCCGGCCATCTACTTCATACAGGGTCAGCGACCAAAACAGTTTCGCAGGCGCATTCGGCGGAATGTGCAGGGTGTAGTTCCTGGCACCATCCAGCCAATCACCATCGTCATCCTTGTAGGCTGTGAGGTAGACCTGGCCCTCGCCGGTTTCCATGCCATGCATCGCGAGGTTGTTGGTAACCGCCTCGTAGAACCAGGACGCACGTCCATCGAGCGCATCATAATGCTCGCGACGCTGATCCGGCGGCGAGGTGGTATCAATATCCCAGCCGGATCCCTCTACGTAGAGTGCATCTTCAAGTCGTGGCGTCTTTTTGAAGTCGATCGCCTTAGCCATTGCTTCGCCGACCAACAGTCCTTCCATCAGGATGCGTTTCTGCCGGTCGGTAGGATTGAAAGGTTTGCCTTTTTCGATACCGAGTGGTTTCAGCATGGCCATGAAGAAGCGATCACGCTCTTCAACGGGTTCTTTGCTGATTATGTCCGACAGACGCTGCCAGTAGTCCATCCCGCGCGGATGCGCTGCCGACCAACGCTTGCCTTGTGGCGTGATGTAACCCCGAGGATTCGGCTTGTTGCGCTCGGCAAAAGGATAGATATCCACCTGTGTTGAGCAGTGCCATGCGCTCGTCAGGATCAGTAGGAATCAGACGAATACCGAGGAAAATGCTGTTCGTCGGTGTCTTATGCACCGTGTAACCCGCCTTCTCGGCGCCAGCAGGGTGCTTTCTGTCCGGGCCCAACAAACACGTATTTCCCGGGTTTGGTCATCGACGTGATTTCCCGCTCCCACATATCATGGGCGGCACCGCGAACCTCGCCTTCCGGCATGTGCACGACCCAGGGCTCCTTAGCCAGATCAATGAAGACCAGCGCGTACGGCGTAGTGGCATTGAAGGTAAGCCCACCCAGGATATCGTCGTAGCCATTGAGGAAAACTATCTGGCCATTTTCGGCACCGAGCGTGTACGTTATAGGCGTACTGCCACTGCGCCATCGATACCAACGGGATCGCCCAGATATAGACCTGGCTCGCGCGTTGGAAGTCGATCTCGTCGAACAGCTTGTCGATGGTGGCATCCGTCGGGTAACCGGCGGCAAAATCGTGCGTGAACGTAAGCTCACCGATGCGGGTTTGCACCACTTCCTCGGCACTTGCCATCAATGGCACGCAGCACAAGGCAGCGCACAGCAACTTTCTGACTATCGTAGTTCTCATTTCAATTCTCCTCTTGATCGCTTCTCGCTACTTAACCACCAGAATTTCACTTGGCCGCCAGGTCTGGTCCAGCCATGGCTCAAGCGGGCCGTAGAGGCGCAAAATGATGAACCAGCTTTTTCCGGGGATCGTCTGAATCCAGTTCTTTTCCCATCCTTTTGGCGCTTCCGGAGCGAAGTAAATGTCGATGGATCCGTCTTTGTTTATCTTAGGAGGTTCACCATAGCTGTCGATGCTGGCAAACTGCTGGTCGGTCTGCAGCATAGAACGGGTCTGCGTATCATAAATAGTGACCGACCAGTTGTCTTTTACCGGAACATTTGGAGGCAAATGTAATTTGTAAGTTTTTGAGCCATCTAAAGGATTGTGATTGCCATCCATATCGGCAATGCCGTAGTCCGAACCAATGCCGGGTTTGGTGACGGCCATAGAGGGCGTCACGCAAATGGCATTGTAATGCAACCATAAACGGGAATCGTAACGACGTGCGCCATCTTTGTTGAAGTAGGTATCCTTATCAGCATAGCCCATCACCCATTCGCTGTCGGTGTCTTTGTAAATGTAAGCCCCCGGGTCGCGAGGCCAAGTTGTGTTCGCACGTGAATATGCATTCCCAAGTTTTACGGCCTCAGTAAGAATACGACGCATACGTTGATCTGGGTTAAACACTTTCCCTTTTACAATACCTATGGAAGCAATTAAACCACGCGTTTCAACATCAATAAAGTCAAGAGGTTCTTCCTGAATAATTTGGTCTAAATCTTCATAAAAACTGAAATCATTTGGTGGCAGCGTGTTATATCCTTCTACACCCGACATGTTTCTGAATTCCATTTTTGGTGGATTGTCTTTCATTGCCAAAGGATATACCTTTAGACTATTCTTTATATTTTCAGCAGCATCTTTTACACTTGTTCTTACATAACCTCGCATAAAATTCCATACCGTGTAGGTTTTTGAATGATATACATGATAACCTTCAGGAATATCTCCATCATACCCCGGAGGTAGTAAAAGGTACTTTCCACCTTTTCCTTTATCAGGACCAGCCATACCGATATCACCAACCCAACGCATATACATATCATCCCACATGCCCAGTACGTCGGCCGGCACCTCGATCACAGTCGGGCCGTCCTTCTTCAGGTCGAAGAAGCCAAGCGTATAAAGCGCAGTACCATTAGGCGTTAACCAACGGGTTTTTGAGTCCATTAAATCTTCCCAGATGAGAATTTGATTCGATGTTTTTGCTCCAAATTCGTGTTGCGCCTTACGTATGTTAAACATCGAAATAGCTGGAATCATATTCACATAAACCTGCACTGCACGGGCCTGATCCATATAATCGAATATCTTCTCTTTGGTATCGCCAATGGGTATACCATCAAAAAACTCTAGCGTTCCTATGGTCGTTTCAACCTTATCAGGTGTTGTTACCTGATTTGGCGTGGCAGTGGTCATTTTGTAGGTGGGGAGTTTTACCTCCGCATGTGCGGTCAATCCTCCGGCACCGGCCAGCACCAAGACTGCTAGGCATGTGGTCGAGAGGCCGGCCACGGCCAGTGATTTCAATGATTTTAATTTTTGTTTCATGATATTAATCCTCTCTATAATTAAAATTTCGGGTTTCAACCTCTGAACCACTGTGACTAACAGCGCAATCAATCGATGAGTATTCCGTTTCATTATGAGATCTCCTTGTCTGTTTTTTTTCATAATGTTTGCCAACCATTTTCATTTCTAATTATATTAATTCCAGAGATTCAGGCTTTACATATCACGCCACTATTTAGAAACACCTTAAAAATCCCCCATTTATCCCCCGAAATAGTCAGGTCTGACGTGTTTTTATCTATTAAACTTATTGACAAGATTTAATACCGGTACATATTCATGTTAAGTATTCCTTCATTCCGTGCAGCACACCTGCTTCCCTATGTGCATTTTCTTCGGAATGTGGGTACTCCCGTCGATCGCCTGTTATCACGGGCAAGATTGCCAACATTGTTTGAAGATAACCTGGAAGCCTATCTGCCGCTGCAGCCTGCATTACGGTTCCTGAGTTTGGCTAGCCGTCTCGAAGGTATTGAAGAACTGGGGTTGGCGACAACGCGATTTGTACATTTGTCAGACCTCAATCCTTATTTCGTACGTGCTGCACATGCTTCACCTAGCCTGCGCATAGCACTGGAAACTTACTGCCGGATGGGTTCACTGGAAAATACCAATGTACGTTTCTGGCCTGTTTACGAGTCCAGGCAGGCTAAATTATGTGCTTTCCTTGATGCCTCTGATGAACCTGCGGGATTACGCTCTGCTGAATGGAGCCAGAATATGACACTGGTAGCTGTGGTCAGGGGGTTTGCCGGGAGCGACTGGTATCCCGAGGAAATGGCATTCACCTCAGATACACCTGTTGGCTCTGATGCCATGTCACAATTTCCCAATACGCATTTTGTTCTGGGGCAGAAAGCAAGCTGGATCACGCTACCCCGGGGTATGCTCAGTTTGCCGCCACAGGTAGATAATAATCAGCAGCAAAGACCCGGAACACAACAGAAGTCAAGAGAAATCTTCGAACCTGCGGATTTCACTACATCTATGAAAACCATTCTCAGGCCATACCTGGCTGATGGCTACCCCCATATCGAACTAGCCGCGGAGATTACCGGCACCAGCATCAGGACATTACAGCGTCGCCTTGCAAGGCAAGGTCTCAGTTACTCACGACTGGTGCAACACTTACGCTATGATGCTGCAGTCCAGCTATTACAAAATCCTGAGATTAAAATGATCGATGCCGCCAACGAATTAGGCTGGGGAAGCCCAACAACATTCACCCGTGCGTTTTCACAAATAGCAGGGATAAGCCCGAGTGAATATCGCGCTCAGTTTATAAAGGGCCAGCTGTTGAACTAAACAGATTCTCGCCTGAGGCGGGTACTAACGAGAAACGAGACGTGACAAGTTGCGCCACGTCTCTGCAGGTTTAATGACTGTTACTTAATCAGCTCGATTTCACCCGGACGCCAGCTCTGGTCAATCCATGGCTGTTCGGGTCCATAGATACGCAGGACAATAAAAGTTGTATTTTCATTTTGTGTTCCTCTCTATTTTCATATCACCGGCCCCGGCAGATAAGCCTGCCGGGGACAGCTAAATATTAATCTACTTGACCAGTACCACTGCTGCGTTTTTTGCGAGTGTGAATCTATGGTTAATGGTTAACATGGTTAACATGGTTAACATGGTTAACATTATTTAGACTCTCCTTTTTTATTACGCCCTCTGTTCTCAACAAGTCTACAAGCCGAGCCGAAGGAATCTCCGGCGCGGCTTGCACGGCTCGGCTTGCTATTTCTTTTTTGCCGGCTTGTATGGATCAGGCGTGCCCGGCTTGATGGGTGGTTCTGCGGCCAGCGACTTCTTATGCTCTACCAGAATCGGCCCAGTCCCCCAACGTAGCCATAATTTACCTCCCAGTGCTTTGGTTACGGGATATTCTTCTTTAGGGTCAAGATGGAGGTCGTAAAAGTGAGGCATCGGGAACACGTTCAGTTTCCCAGTACCCAGCCCACCTTCAAACTCCATGAACATCATCTTATAGTTATGCCACTTCACGCCGTGAATATCGTTACCGACATAGACCACAAAGCCGTCTCGACCGGACTGCTCTTGTTTCCCGAGGAAGAAATCCGTCATGTCCTTACTGTCAATGATACGATCTGTCGGCACCTTACCACCGGCAATGTTTGCCAATGTAGCGTACAGATCAAACTGGTGGACGATCTCGTTGGAGACCTTGCCTGCCGGAACTTTACCAGGCCAGCGCACAATAAACGGCACCCGTAACGACCCTTCCTTACCCGTGAAATAGGAACCACTCCATGGGCCGTTCCATCCCTGGTAATCGGGGGTCATTTCGCCGCCGTTATCCGAGGTGAAAATAAAGACGGTGTTATCGGCGATACCCAACTCATTCACCTTATCGAGTAATTCACCGGTATAGGCATCGATCTGCATTAGCACATCACCGAAGTCGCCACTGCCACTCTTGCCTTGAAACTCCTTACTCGGCAACACCGGCATATGCGTCTGGGTGTAGGGCAAATACACGAAGAACGGTTTGCCGGCTTTGGCCTGGCGTGTCATGAAGTCCTTGGCATGGTCGGTGACTTCACGGTCGATCTGGCGCCTTGCCGGCAGGTCGTAAACCTTCACCACCTTTGCCGGTGAGCCTTTTTTGGCCGAATAAATGTGCTCTTCCTTGATCATCGGATTTTTGCCGGTTTTCTCCGCCAGTTTCCGATACTTCTGGAATTTTTCCTGCGATGGCCAAAGGCTCTCGTCGGTCGAATTGGGGATACCATACCACTCATCGAAACCCTGATCGGTGGGATAGCGTCCTTCCGCCTGGCCGAGGTGCCACTTGCCGAACATGGCGGTGGCATAACCTGCATCGCCCAGCATCTCCGGCATGGTGTATTCCCACTGGGTCAAACCATAATTCGGGGTTTCGAGCGGCACAGAACCGTTCCCCGTGCGAATGGCATAGCGGCCTGTCATCAGCGCCGCGCGACTGGGCGTGCACTGTGCCTCGACATTGAAATTCAACAGCCGCATCCCTTCGCTGGCCAGCTTGTCGATGCGCGGCGTGGCGCCACCCCGGAGAATACCCCCACCGTAGACGCCGAGTTCGCCGTAGCCGAAGTTATCCATGTTGATCAGCACGATGTTGGGTTTGTCGGCGGCGAGTGCATTGCTCATTGTCGCAATCGTGACGAGCAGCGCCAGGCACGATTTGACGATTGAAGTAGTTTTCATAATTGTTGCCTTTCTTCTGTTGTTTAACGCAGTGATTATGGTGCCGGGCACCGAGTTATAACTTAAAAACCTATAACCCGGTGTTCGTTAAGGATACAGGCTCGCCGAGCCTGGATTTGGATATTTCTCCAGTGTCTTCTTGTATTCCGCGATTGCCTTCATGTAATGAGGGAAGATCCACCCACCCAATGCCAACATGTTATTTTCTTCGCGGGGATCTTGCTCGATGTTGAAGGTGGCAGGCAGGCTGTTGCCCTCTATCCTGCCGCCGCCAGTTCCTGGCATTGACGGATTTCCGGGGCCGCTCACAAACTGATTGGGATACAAGCGGAACTGACGCCAGCGAACCGCAACAATCTCGTCCCCGATAAAGGTGAGAAAAGACTCGCGATTGGAATTCTCCTGCTTGCCGAGGAGGAGATCCGTCTGATCAATGCCGTCGATGGGTCGATCTTTCGGAACCTGCGCACCGATGATATTTGCCAGGGTTGGGAAGAAATCGTGAATCGCGAACATACCATTATTTTTTCCCACCGGAATTTTGCCCGGCCACTTGATCATGCCCGGTGTCCGTATCGAACCTTCTCGTCCGTCACCCAATTCGCCGCTGTACATACCGTTGGAGCCACCGCGGAACTCGGCCGGTCCGCCGAGAGGTGTCGAACCGTTATCAGAGATATAGATCACGATGGTGTTGTCTTCGATGCCGGACTTCTGGATTGCATCCAGGATTTCGCCCACCGCGTGATCGTGTTGCAGCAGCGCATCTGCGTAGGGTCCGTTTTCCGACTTACCAGAGAACTCTGGTGAGGTCACATTCGGATAGTGCGTCTGTGTCAAACCGACCAAGAGGAAAAAAGGGGTTTTGGCCGCTGCGTGTTTGTTGATAATTTTCACTGACGCCGTGGCAATCTCATCCTC
The DNA here is from genome assembly GCA_963836005.1 of uncultured Gammaproteobacteria bacterium. Classification (GTDB taxonomy): domain Bacteria; phylum Pseudomonadota; class Gammaproteobacteria; order GRL18; family GRL18; genus CAWIHS01. Next base: position 1,050,843 of record CAWIHS010000001.1, read on the forward strand.
GACAATGTGCTTGTATTCAACATCGTACTCACGGACTCTCTTCAATCCATCTTTTGTCGTGCCGTCCCAGATTCCGGGTGCCTTTTTTTCGATGGCTGCCTCGGGGAAATTGAGGCGTTCCATTTGCGGCCGGTACAAGGTCGAATCGCTGGTTTCGATGACCCCCACCCGATACTCGTCAAAGCCCTGTCGTACTGGCCAGCTTTGCTCCTCCGAGCCCAGATGCCATTTTCCAACGTATCCCGTTGCATACCCCTGGCTCTTGAAAAGCTCACCGAGCGTAATCTCCTCGGCCTGCAGGGTGTTGGGCGTACCTCCGATGATGATCGTGCCCAAACCGGCGCGTGGTGAATAGCGCCCGGTCAGTAGACCCGCGCGTGACGGCGTGCAGCCCGGCTCCACCAGAAACTGGGTCAAGGTCATACCTTCGGCCGCAATGCTATCGATTTTCGGTGTAGGAGCTCCCCGGATCGCGCCGCCCTGAAAGGCGCCGATATCTCCGTAGCCAACGTTGTCTGACAGCATCAGCACGACGTTGGGTTTGTCGGCGGCGAACGTAGAGGTAGCGAATATCGCCCCCAACCCGGCGAGAATGAGATGGGCTCGTGATAATTTTTTCATGTGGTTTCTCCCTATTGGGTTGAAAAAACTAAGATGGAAAGCGGAACTAATCTATACATTACCGAAGTACATCTTGTGGTTCTGTTCATTTCACGACAAAATTACTGAAAATCAAATTGCAAACAAATTATCTTTACGGAACTCCATGGGCGTAACGCCAAATATGCGTTTGAAGGCGCGTGAAAAGTTGGGGGTGTGTTCGTAGCCAAGCTGTAAGGCGATATCGATAATATTCTGCTCAGAATCAGCCAGCATGTGGGCTGCCAGATCGAATCTCATATTCTCGATCAAATCAGTATACGTAACTTGATGCTGCTTGAGCAAACGTTGTAAAGTGCGGGAACTGATGCCCGCGATTTCTGCTGCCAGATCAATTGATGGATAGCTGCTAGAAAGAAGATAAGGCTTCAGCACCATCTGAAGTGTTCCTACCAAACTGTCACAAGTTGGTTCAGCCGACAACTGATTGACGACTGAAGTGTCGGCAATACCACAAGGTTTAACTAATGCAACCAAGAGTGATGCAGGCACCAAAAATGAGGTCGTTGGCTGGCCCACAAGGACGTTCGGGACATTCAGCCGATCTAGTACCGAGAGACATACCTTGCGAGATGACCGCAAACTTATCTCGGAAGGCAGCCAATCTGTCCCAATGCCACTTCGTATGATTTCAACAAATATCTTGATCGATTGCCATTCAGAGATACGTATGTCCACATCTGGCGGATATAACTCATGAATGCAGACACGAACTGCATTACCTTCAGGAACAAGCATGCATTGCAAACTGTTGGCCTCGAGTTGCGCAAAGCGATTGAATGTTTTGATGCGCTCCTTGACTGTTGATTTGCTCTTTATCGCATTGAGCATCTCAGGGCCTAGATCTTCAAGATGAAACCCCCACCCGGCCTCAAAGCCCAAGTCGTCGATCCCTTCTTGTGCTGAACAGCGCATAAGAAAACGGTAGGAAAAATCCTGACTGATATAGGCATTCGGCATTTCTTCCAGGTATGTGGGCAATTTAGCGCGAGCCAGTTCACGATCAACTGGCGCACCGATTTGTCGCAGCAAGTCAGTAAAAGACAGCACATGCTGCGCACGCGTCAACAATGGTAAACTAATCGTCACTCTCTATCTCCCTGCATAGCCAAAGCACACCCTGGTCGACTAAAACTGCGTTATCAGTATCCATATCACCTCTCTTGGCGATAGTGTAGGACGCGAACGCCCCCACGCTCATTTGATATTTTTCATTCACATAGTTAATTTAATTCATACAAGATAATGGTTCTCGTCATTTCACGCCAACTAAATGCAAATGATATTTTTTAAGGTTAAAGGGGACGTAGGGAATAAATAATGACCAATTTAAAAAAGTGGTTAAAAAATAATCCCTCCGTCCCCTTTAATCGTTGAAAGTTTGTGACATAATCTTTCATCCTTTTATATTGGATTAATAATCAATCCAGCCGCAATAGCAGTAAATGATGTTTTGTTCTTCATGTTCATTTCCTCAACGTTTAAATCTTGTGTGGGGGCGAATAACTCATCGCCCCCACAGTTAGCTGCTTGGTTACTACTTCACCCTCTCGATGTCCGGTAATATCCAGCTCCGATCCACTAAGGTCTTGCCGGGTGAATAGAAACGCATCATCGCGAAGAACGCACGACCGGATTCTGTGGGTATCCAGTTTTTCTTTTTACCCTTTGGCTCATCTGGACCAAAGTAAAGATCAACAGAACCATCCGAGTTAGTGAGCAGGTCCATGCGCGAAGATCTGTCAGTCACTTTTTGTTTGTTGTGGATGATATCCCGGCCATCTACTTCATACAGGGTCAGCGACCAAAACAGTTTCGCAGGCGCATTCGGCGGAATGTGCAGGGTGTAGTTCCTGGCACCATCCAGCCAATCACCATCGTCATCCTTGTAGGCTGTGAGGTAGACCTGGCCCTCGCCGGTTTCCATGCCATGCATCGCGAGGTTGTTGGTAACCGCCTCGTAGAACCAGGACGCACGTCCATCGAGCGCATCATAATGCTCGCGACGCTGATCCGGCGGCGAGGTGGTATCAATATCCCAGCCGGATCCCTCTACGTAGAGTGCATCTTCAAGTCGTGGCGTCTTTTTGAAGTCGATCGCCTTGGCCATCGCCTCACCCACCAGTACGCCTTCAGTCAGGATGCGTTTTTGCTGCTCTGTTGGCTTAAAGGGTTTGCCCTTTTCAATACCCAAAGGCTGGAGCATGGCCATAAAGAAACGGTCACGTTCGAATACCGGTTCATTGTTGATGATGTCTGACAGGCGTTGCCAGTACTCCATGCCGCGGGGATGGGCCGCTGACCAGCGCCGACCATTCGGGGTGATGTATCTGCGAGGATTGGGCTTTTTACGCTCGGCAAAAGGATAGATATCCACCTTGTTGAGCAGTGCTTTGCGTTCATCGGGATCGGTAGGTATCAGACGGATGCCCAGGAAGATACTGTTGGTGGGTGATTTATGCACCTTATAACCCGCCTTCTCTGCTCCGGCCGGTGCTTTCTGTCCGGGGCCGACAAACACGTATTTACCGGGTTTGGTCATTGTGGTGATTTCCATCTGCCACATATCGTGAGCGGCACCGCGTACTTCCCCCTCTGGCATGTGAACAATCCAGGGCTCCTTAGCCAGATCAATAAAGACCAGCGCATAAGGTGTCGTGGCATTGAATGTCAGTCCACCCAGAATATCGTCATAACCATTCAGAAAAACGATCTGGCCGTTTTTGGCTCCCAGTGTCACGTTATAGGCATATTGCCATTGCGCCATGGAAACCAGTGGAATGGACCAGATGTAGGCTTGGCTTGCACGCTGAAAATCGATCTCATCAAATAGCTTTGCAATCGTTTTATCGGTTGGATAGCCGGTCGCAAAATCGTGGGTGAACTCTAGCTTGCCAATCCGCGTATCAATCGTTTCCTGCGCCTGCGCTGCTATCGGCGCGCACAGTAGTGCGCTGCATAACAAAGCATTGATAATTGTGTTTTTCATTTCTGAAACCTCAAAATAATTATTAGGCTGTCGCCAAATTAGTTAACTTTTACCAGGTCATTCAGCTTCCAGCTCTTGTCGAACACCGCTTTCTCAGGACCATACATACGGAAAAACAGGAAGAAATTTTCACCGGCTGCGGTAGGCACCCAGTTTGCTTCTTTGCCTTTTGGCGGTTTCGCGCTGAAGTAGATATCAACCGTGCCATCTGAGTTAGTTGCAACCCCTTTATCGATAGAGGCAACTCCGGCTTTGGGTACGTTGTCAATCCAGGTGGCGTCTTCTGTCTCGTAAGCAATTACCGACCAGAAGTTACGCATGGGCACATTGGCAGGAACCGTCAGCTTGTAGTTGTTACTACCACTGAGTCGTTTACCCTTCTCGTCACGCGCTACTTTTAGATAGAAACTTGCGGTGCCGAGCTTGCGGAAGCTGGTATAAAAACCAAAGTACCCTGCACCACGCTCGTCGTAATTCACGTGACTCGGGAACTGCCAGTCCATAAACGAAATCACACCACTTGTTGGTATCGCATTGGTCCATTGCCGGTCATCATAGTAACGTGGTGCAGCACGCTCCAGGTAAGATTCACGCAGATAAGCCTGGGCATCCTTCGCTGCAGCATCAAACATTTTGATCTGATTTTTATCCGGACTATATGGCGCATCCTTTTCTATACCAATGCTCTTTAAAACACCGAGGAAAGTTAAGTCTTTTTCTTCAATCCTCTCTTCCTGCAGGATCTCATTGAGTTCTGCAAAATAGTTGGCATTAAAGGGAGGTAGCCCATTAATTTTCTTATCAAAGATATCGACATGACGCGTCGCAGGCGGATTTTTGGCCTTTGACAGTGGGTAAATTTTGATGCCTTTTACAAACGCTGTAACCTTTTTAAGAGTTGCCGGGCTGGTGTCCTTGATAATTGGCCGCAAGGTCGCCGAACCATTGAAGGTTTTCTGGTAGACCGCAGTGTAACCTTCAGGATAAGAGCCCTGGTAATCAGGCGACATGACCAGATATTTACCGCCACGCCCACCATCATATCCCGAAGCACCAACAGCTATCATTGAGCGCTGCCAGAAGTCGAGCAAGGTACCTACCAGCCCAACATCTTTAGTACTCGGTGGAATTTCTATGACTACCGGTTCCTTTTCTGCATTCCAGAAAAAGTGTATGTAGGGCGTGGTGTTATTGTTGGTGGTGAAATCTATTTTCCAGTTCTGAATTTCCGAAAAATAAGCGACATCGTTTAAACCAACACCGGCGTCCTGTTTTAAGCCGTCACGCATCATTTTGGAACTCACCAACGGTATGCTCCAGGTAATTGCCTCCATGGCACGATGGTGAGCAACACTATCTTCCAGACTACGTTTTTCTTTCGCCTGCACGGAAGTCACTTGTCCGAGGGTTAAGAGCATCAGTGCAAACAAAGCGACGAATTGATTAAACTTCCGTTTCATCTGTTTCATCTGTTTCATCTGTTTCATCATGTTCCTTCCTCATTTAGATTACTTATTGAATTCGCCTTTCAGCTATCCTACAACTCGATCCCATTCGGCCATTTGGTCTTGTCGAACCAAACCTTCACAGGATCATTTCGATGTGCCCTGCAGAGGGCGATTAAGTAATCGCCTTCTGCAGGATGCTGATCGTCAACTACTACTTCATTGGTTCTATCTTTATCAGTCGGCGCAAATATATTTACTGCCCGACTACTTCCAAAAGCACATTTCCACTAGCTCCGGAAGGGGGTTTGGTGCCGACGATATTCGCTAAGGTAGACGCAACGTCAACCGTATGGACTCTGCGTGAAACTGTCTGTGGCTTTAATTTGTACCCTGCGAAAATAATTGGAACAAAGGTGTCATATGGCCACGGAGAACCGTGCACCACTGCTACTGAAAGACCGTCCAGGTTATTGATGAACCAGCCCGGATCAAAAACTACATAGACATTACCGGAGCGCTTGGGATGATAATTATTGGTTATAGCCCGGGTAAGGAAATTATCAGCTACGGCGCCACGTTCCAAAGCGTTGCTAGAGACAGCTATCGAAACACCTGGAAAACGAACCAGTTCATCAGCAATAGCCTGCTCAAGTGCCTGCAAGTCGATTTTGGAATTGCTGATCACTTTATTACTGAGATAAATATAGGGGTGGTCATATCCTTCAATGAGCTTTCCTTTAATACCAAACTTATTTTTGATCCTGTCGATTGCGGGTTGCTTGTCCCATGTATCGGGAGAAACATAGCCGGTCGGGATCCCCATAGATTTTAGATATCCAGGAGCCTCCGGGGCACCATGATCGGCAGAGAGAACGATTAATGTATTATCCAGACCAATTTTTTTGTCGATATACGCAAACAGGTTTGACAGTGTGCGGTCGAGGCGCAGAATATTGTCTTCCGATTCCAGGCTCGAAGGCCCGAAAAAATGGCCTATATAATCTGTCGCAGAAAAGCTGACGCCAAGAAAGTCGGTAATATCGTCGCTGCCAATCTGTTCGGCTTCGATGGCAGCTTTGGCAAACTCGACTGTGAGCTCGTCACCTGCAGGACTTACCGTAAGATAGGTGGAAAAGTACTTGTTCTCGGTCGTACTGAATTTGTGAGGGAAAGTTCGTCCATACCCGGCAAGATCGAATTCCCATTCCTGATTGTCCCTATCACCGAATAGATATGTGTCTTTGCTATGCATAAGCTCCCAGGCTTTACCTGAATATTGCTCGGGCAGTTTTTTTGCGTTCCAGTCGACCACCCACTGTGGATACTTTTTATAGTAATAATTACTGGTAACAAATTCGTTGGTAGATTTTGAAAACCAGAATGCTTTCCCGGAATGTCCGGCCATGGAAACTGCACCCCTATCCTTGACAGATATACCAAATACTTTTGCTTTTCCGGCAGTCAGTGAAGACAGTTCATCTGAAAAGGTGGTTGTAAGAATAGAGGCAGGTGATCGGCCATCACTCGATGCTGCTTTTTGAGTTGGGTCTATCTCGGTGCTGGCATCCACATCCGCACCCTCGGTTAGCAATTTATGATTTGAATCTTCGATGTTGTAGGTAGTAACACCTGTCGACCGGTCAAACCAAATATTTCCGATCATCCCATGTGCCGATGGGTGAGCGCCTGTAGCAAGAGTGGCATGCCCAACGATCGTTTCAGTGTTTGCATGGGCGTGATGGGCGTTATTAAAAACCACACCTTTATCTAGAAGATACTTAAGTCCTCCTTCTCCGAGTCGATCGTAATAGCGAGTTGGCAGATCTCCACGAAACTGGTCGACCGTTATTTGCAAAATTAATTTGGGCTTGTCACCCGCGATTGCCGGCACAGCCAAAGCTGCGGCCATCAAACCGGCTGCAATCATGGTTAACGTTGTTTTGGTATGCACATTAATATCCTGAAATTATGTATTTTATTTGAGGATGACGGCCAGCTTCCCGGCCGCCACCAAGCCACTACTACTTAACCAACTCAATCTCACCAGGCTTCCAACTCTGGTCGATCCATGGCTGTTCGGGTCCATAGATACGCAAGGCAATGAACCAGCTCTTGCCAGGAATGGTCTGCAGCCAGTTGCCTTCCATGCCTTTCGGGGCTTTTGGAGAAAACGTAAATATCCATTGAGCCGTCGGGATTGGTTTTAATGCCTTCATCCTGACTGCCCTTGGTTGGGTACTCCTGATCAGTCTGCAGCTGTGAACGGGTCTGGGTGTCATACATCGTGAACTGGAGGCAATAGCCAAACGCTTTTCTGATACTGCCGGACGACAAATGGTAACGACACAGCCTTTCCAGTTTCTTGCGCTGATCACGTCGACGCCATAATGCCAGCATGTAAGTCTGAGCTGGTTGACGAGCGGTCCTCAGGATCGTCGAGCAGCCCATCACTCGAAAGCAGGACAGCGATCCAGCGCGCCCCCGGAAGCTCGGCGCAGATGACCATGGTAACCACCATCATCGGGACAGCCAGGAACGCCCCGATGCCGCCCCAGAGCGTCGCCCAGAAAGTGAGCGAAACCATCACCATGAAAGTGCTGAGATTCAGCGACCGCCCTTGCATCGAAGGCTGGATGACATTTGAAATGAACTGGTCTGCCAGACCATATCCGAACAGCACGATAAGGAAGGGCGTCAGATCGTCGAACTGAATGAGTGCTACCAGAGACGGCAGGGTGATCGCAATGAACGCGCCAATATTGGGGATGAAGCCCGCTGCGAAGACGATCAACGCCAAGAGCGCTGCGAAGTCCAGATCGATCCAGGAAAAGATAAGGAACGCAACGACCCCACTCATGGCGCTGGTCACGGCATTCACCCACATGTACTGCTTCACACCGTCCGCAGTCCGCTTGATGATTTTTCGCACGCGTTGGGTTTCAGTCTCCGATGATGCAAGACGTGGCAGCTTCTCCGTCCAAGCCACGCGTTCGGTGACCAGGAACGCCAGATACAACGCAACGAGCGCGAACATCGAAAGGGCGCCGGTGAACTCGGAAGCCAAGGCGGCAACCCAGCCTCCCATATCCGCCTCGGCAAAAGCGCCCTTTGCCGATTCCACAAGACGCGGCCCCAGAAAACCTTCGATTTGGTCTGCAAGCGCTGTGAGCCTTTCCTGATACTTAGGCAGGGCTTCCTCGACCTCTTCGGCAGATGAGGACACGATCAGACCGAATGCCAGGATCGCACCTATGACCGTCGTGGCGCTCAGCACATGCGCCAGCCACCCGGGAAGCGACCGCCCCAGAATTTTTATCTGCTTGAACCTGTCGACGAGCGCCGACGAGAGTATGAACAGAAGGCCTGTGATGGCGAGGGGAATGAGGAAGTCGCGACCGAACCATATGGCGGCGATCATCGTCGTGAGCCAGATGGGAAGAGAGGCCCGATACTCTGGTTTGGAATCCATTAGATTGGCTCGAGTTGGCTGGCACAATTTAAACCTTGCACCCGTAGTTTACCACAAAACGGCACGTTGTCACGGGGGCACCGTCACTTATCACGGCGAATCGCTTCTAAATAATTTAGTAATACAAGTCATATAGTTACCCCTGGTTCTGGACAAAGCATTACTTTTAAGGTATAAAGTCTCTCGAAATAACCCTTTGAGAAAAACCTTGAACCTTCAAGAGATTATCCTGCAACCCATTGAGCCTGCTGAGCAGGTACATTTTCAGTCTTTATTGGATGAGCATCATTATCTGGGTTCATTGCCCAAGATTGGTCATACACTGCGATATGTCGTCAGTTATCATGGCAAATGGCTGGCGTTATTAAGTTTTTCAGCCGCTGCCCGTAAATGTGCAGCCCGTGATCACTGGATTGGCTGGACCTTTCGCTACCAATATGATCGATTGCATTTGATTGCGAATAATAGCCGTTTTCTGATCCTGCCAGAACACCATTATCCCAATCTTGCTTCGCGCATTCTTTCTCTGTGCGAACGTCGCATCGCCATGGATTGGCAAACCCATTTTGGCTATCCACTCCTGCTACTGGAAACCTTTGTTGACCCGCGCTATTTTCACGGCACGATTTATCGTGCCGCCAACTGGTTACCTGTTGGCAAGACCCGTGGTTTTCGCCGCACCCGTGAGGGTTATAGCAACACCGCGCAACATCCCAAGCTGGTCTTCCTTCGCCCCTTGCAATCCTTCACTCAGCATGTTTTGTCTCAGCCAATTCTCGCCCCTCACTATCAGTATGGAGCTCCTAAAATTATGCTATCTGCCGATCATATGCGAATGCTACCTGCCTATTTTGCACGAAATCCCTGATCCACGCCGTAAACAGGGGCAACGTCATTCTTTACCTTGTGTACTGGCTATTTCAGCCGCTGCTGTACTGTGTGGTATGGAGGGCTACAAGGCGATTAGCGATTGGGCAAATGATTTGGGGCAAAAAGCCCGTGCTCGATTAGGTTGTCGCCATCGTCATCGCCACTACTCGGTTCCTGGCAGAACCACGATTCGAGACCTGCTGACTCGCGTTGACCCTGACCAGCTTGATCTTGCTTTGTGCAACTGGAATGCTCAGTTTGGCCATACCGATGAAGGCCTGGCGATTGATGGTAAAACCATGCGTCATGCCTTTGATGAGCAGGGTCGCCAAACGCATATTCTTGGGGTTGTCGGCCATCAGTCGAAGCAATGTTACACTCAAAAAAAGTCGGCGCTTTGCCGATAGCCGGCAGCGATAAACTCAAGCAAACCAATGAAATCGGTATGTTCATACCGGTACTTGATGCCATTGATATTACCGGTAAAACAGTGACCGGAGATGCACTGCTTACCCAGCGTAAACTCGCACACTATCTGGTTAAGGAACGCTCGGCACACTACGTGTTCACCGTCAAAGACAATCAGCCGACGTTGCTTGAGGCGATTAAACTCTTTTTTGAAGACCGCGAAAAATCCGACTATCAAGAGCCCTGTTCTCTGACCCATGGTCGCCTTGAATCTCGTTCAATCCGGGTTTCCGATAAATTGAACGATTATCTCGACTTTCCCTTTGTCGGCCAGGTCTTTGCTATACATCGTCACGCCATCAACAAAAAAACGGGGAAAGAATCCAATGAACTTGTCTTTGGCGTTAGCAGCCATACATCACACAGTGCAAATGCTAAACAAATACTTGCACATAATCGACTTCACTGGGGCGTAGAGAGTCACCACTACATCCTCGACTGGAACTGGAATGAAGATCGCTGCATGATATCCAAAGGCTATGGGCCAGAAAATATTACGCGCCTACGCCGCTTTGCTACCGGCCTGATTAAGTCAAAAAGCAAAGATAGTGTGTCAGCAACAATTAAAAAACTTGCCCGTAACGTCAGGCTTGTGTTTGATTATCTGCGAATGACCAATAACTCGCTATTTTTGGTGAGTTATTAATATGATCAATGGTCGTTAGAACCGATTCGCCGTGGTCAACTTATCGGCTCTTGCCGAAAAGAAGACCCGCACCCTTGGTCATGCGGCTTTCAACTCACACGTGATGTGATCCCAAATGTTAAGGGCATCTGAGCGAGATTGCCGATATGCCGGGGCAGATAGTTTGTGACGACGAGGGCGAAATACGGTTTGGACTTGATCATGGACGGATAAAAAACGCTGTGCTTGGCCGGGCGATTTGAAGGCGCCGGAATGTTTGGCTTTTGTGGTGCCGTCGTTACGATTTCAGATCAGGCCCCGCAAGTTGACGATGCCCTATTGGTCGGCATCCTGGCGAACGTAAATGGGGACAGACCCTGAGGTATCCCCACGAAATTGACTAGCATAACACTACCTCCATGTAAGGTTTTATATTGGTCAATGCATCCTTTATATTTTTTTCAGGCAATCGAAAATGTTGTTGTGTAAGAAGCAATCGTGCTAAAAAAATAACAGAGTATGGTTCTCGTTTACTCGAAGAATTTACTCTAACTTGTTTTGCGATGGCCGTTTGCTTACCCGCAACACCAATACACCAGAGAACAAATATTGTGCATGCAGCCATTAGGCACAAAACAGATCTTCTGTCCTGATTCATTCGAATGTTTTGAGATAGACCCAAACCATAATGTACCGATTTACAATCACGAAAACCTTCTTCTATTTGCATTCTTGTACCATAAATTTTTACGATCTGCTTAGGTGTTCGTTCCATCAATGATAATGAAGCGACCAATAACCAGGGTTCATTTTCTCGCTTTACATGAACATTATTACTCTTAGATTGGCGCTTTTTACCTTTGAACGTAAGGGCTTTACGATGTTTTTTTGTTTTACGAACCAGCACGATAAAAGCAGAGAGTGGATTACTTTTAACCCATTGAATGCAACCTAAATATTTTGCCGCTCTAGTTGCCTTCTCATGAAGTAATTTAGCACTAAACCATTGATTATCGTTGTCATTATCCCTGCAAAGAAAATCACGGCCACGTATTCGACCAACCCAATGCCACTGAAATTGCTTTTCTATATATTTATAGAAAGGTGTTTTAAAACCGGAGTCAGCCACAATGATAGGGCGACAACAATCAGGCAGCATGGCCGCCAGTTTATCTAAAAACTGATGCTGGACTTTTCTATTTCCAAGTTTAGATCGTGGGTGAACTTCTTCATACAAAGTTAGAGAACGTCCGCCTACCGGAATAGCCGCACGCAGTAATTGCCAACTTTGGTCAGCACATAACGGCGACCAGTCAATCGCTATGATGGGTTCAGCTATGCATTGTAAAATTCGTTGTGTTAACGCTGTGTAAATAGCATGACTTTCTTTGCAAAGGTGTTTGTTTGATAAAAGACGATCCATTCTTTTGATTTTATGTTTATCGTAAACACGCCCTATAAGGTTACGTCCCAATGAAGTGACTGTTGCTTTTCCACCTCGTGTTAATGCTTGAACAGCGGCCATAAAAGTATTGAGACGAACAGTATGAATAGATGGGACAGACTGAGAAAGTAATTTGTGTAATACTTTGACTGTGTGCATCGGATCCCCCGAAAAGTAATGAGTTCAGGGGAAAAAATCCGATGCACATGCTGTTTTAGATCAACTATACATATTAACTTATTGAAATCAATGTTTATTTCGTGGGGATACCTCAGGGACAGACCACGGTTTCCGATCTGAGGTAATGGTGGTCTGACCCGAATGGCACTAACTTAAGCCGCTTCAGCGTGAGAAAATAGACCTATCATCAACTGAAAAACCGATAGGACAGCACTGCAAATGACACCCCAATATTTGCCTGGATTACATCTCTCGACCCTTCGCAAAAAACCTCGATCAGCACAGCATAAACTAATTGAACAGCTTAAGAAAATCAAGCAAAAATCGTTGAGCCAACTGGGTGAGTGTTTTCGTCAATACATCCCCTCAACGATGCTAAAACAGAACAACAACGGAGTCATGAGTCGCCGTAGAATATTCAGCTTTGAGAACACTTTTTGGATGTTCTTTTCCCAGGTTCTTGATGCTGATGGAGGATGTCAGGAGGCGGTGCGAAAAATTCAGGCTCATGCCTGCCGTAAATCCCTAACCCTGCCATCATCATCCACGGCGGCGTATTGCAAGGCACGCGCTAAATTACAACTGGAAAATCTGCAAAACATTTATCAACACACGTCACAGTATTTGTCTAAACAAGCTTCATCAGGCCATCTCAATGGCCGTCGTGTCATTGTGGTCGATGGTAGTGGAATAAGTATGCCCGATACTGAAGAGAACCAGTCAGAATGGCCTCAACAAGCAAACCAGAAACCTGGCTGTGGCTTCCCGCAGGCAGCCTTATGTGTTTGCTTCAACTTGCATACAGGTATTGCGCTCAGTCATGAACTCGGTAACAAAAAAAGTGCTGAATTGCCGATGCTACGTCAACAGTCTGGCACTTTCAAAGAAGATGATATTTTCCTTGGGGACAAAGGTTTTTGCAGCTATTACGACCAGTCCAGAATGCACGAAAACAAGATAGACTCGGTGGTCACCCTGGCACGCCGCAAGCCGGTTAAAGCATCTGATGCAATTGAGATATTAGGTGAGAATGATTTAATCATCGAATGGAAAAAACCCAAATGGAATAAGAATTACAGTTATTCCAGGGTGGATTGGGAGGCGCTGCCAGAGTGCTTACGACTACGGCAAATTAAAGTTACAGTTAACGAGCCGGGGTTCAGAACCACATCCTTTCATATCATCACAACCTTGCTAAATGCCATGTCTTATAGCGCTGAGTCATTAGCCGACTTGTATTACCAACGCTGGCAAGTTGAGTTGTTCTTTCGAGATATCAAGACGAGCATGGAAGCCGTTGGAATACCGCTGGTGAAGAGCTGTACCGCTCTGGAGGTATCCAGGAAGTCGTAACTCTTCTCCAGTGTTGCGTCTGTTGGGAATCCATCGACAAATTTCAGATCCCCCAGATACTTTGTTTCCACGGTATCAGGAGTTATCAGTGACGCGGGCACGTCGGCCTTGTACTTGGGAGCGGCGGCAATGGCTGTTGCCATGCTGCCTGCCATTACCGCTGCAGCGACCAGGGTGGTTAATAATTTCGTTTTCATACTAATACTCCTACTATTAAGTTGTGATGCAGTAGGGTACTGTTCGCTTAGTCGAACCAGCCGCCCTTGCGGAAAAATAAATACATGAACACACCGGCCAGCAGCATCAGGCTGACCGCGACGAAATAGCCATAGGATGCTGTCAGCAACGGCATATTGGTAAAATTCATTCCCCAGAATCCAGCCATCAGTACCGCTGGGTTGAAAATCGCCGACAAAATAGTCAGCACATTAAGCCGGCGATTCGTCTGATCCTGCGCGTGCATATCGTAACCGGTACGTATGGCAGTAATGCGACCATCCAGCCAGTCCAGTGAACTATCAACCGTCTGAATATTGACCAGGGCACAGTTCATATACTCCTCTGCCTCATCGATATTGAAGAACGGTTTGCGTATTTTGCTTATTGCCTGCAGAGGTGGTATTTGATCAGAGACCACTGTTCCTAACTCAATGAGCCTGGATCGCATGTCGATTATTTCTTCGGCTCCGACCTTGTCGGGGGCACGATCCATGCGTTCCTCCAGGGCCAGTATCGAATCTCTCAGTCGAATGCTGTGACTCAGGTAATTAAGTGACATATTAATCAGTAATCCAGCCAGCAGGCCCGCAATGCTAGGCGCCGGAATCCAGCTTTCTGACAATTCCAGAACCGACTTTTGTTTCGAGTCCAGAATGACTTTGCGATGCATGCTGAACAACAAATTTTCCCTGCAGATAAAGGTGATGTAGTCCACCTCATTAGAGTCCTCGTTATGAGAATCCTCGTTTTTTATGAGAATGGGCAGCACAAAAAAAAGTTCTTGTTTCAGGGGATAAAACCCAGGCCTGTCACGCGCTTCAATACACAGCCGTCGTGCAAGCCCCTCAATCTTTAGTTCATCAAGCCACTGTTCAAGCTCAGCCGGTGACGGATCAACCAAATCAAGCCAAACTTTTGTATCGTCAGACTCACTCACTTGCACCACTTTTTCTGCAGCAACCGGAACAAGCTGCAACTGTTCGTTGATCTGGACGCAACTGACAATCATGTTTGCTTAGTGCTCATCTTCGGTGGCTGCGCGTCAATGGCAGTTGCCATACTGCCAGCCATCGCCGCGGCAGCAGCCAGGGTGGTTAATAATTTCGTTTTCATCGATATGTCTCCTAATTTTTTTGGCGAGGCGAGCTCTAGCCCGCCCCGCATATTTGTCTTGCGAGAATTATTTCACCAGCTCAAGCTCACTCGGACGCCAGGTTTTATCCAACCAGGGCTCAAGTGGGCCGTACATACGTAATAGAATGAACCAACTCTTTCCTGGAATAGTCTGA
Source organism: uncultured Gammaproteobacteria bacterium (assembly GCA_963836005.1). Classification (GTDB taxonomy): domain Bacteria; phylum Pseudomonadota; class Gammaproteobacteria; order GRL18; family GRL18; genus CAWIHS01. Next base: position 1,065,857 of record CAWIHS010000001.1, read on the forward strand.
ATCCAATTGCTTTCCTTGCCCTTTGGCGCTTTGGGAGCAAAGTAGATGTCATAGGAACCATCTTTGTTGGCTTTGACCTCTCCGCTCAAACTATTTAGCCCGGCAAAGGGTTGGTCGCTCTGAAGCATGCTGCGTGTTTGCGGGTCATAAATTGTCACTGACCAATTGTCTTTTACCGGAACATTGGGCGGCAGGTTGAGTTTGTAGGTTTTTGCGCCATCCAACGGTTGGCGTTTCGAATCTAATCCGACAATACCGTAGTCCGAACCAACACCAGGTTTAATCCCTGCCATAGCCGGAGTGACGCAGACAGCGTTGTAATGCATCCAAAGTCGAGCATCTATGCGACGAATTCCATCTTTGAGAAAGAAGGCATCTTTTTCAGGAAATGCCATGACCCACTCACTGTCGGTCTCTGGATAGAAATAATGTCCGGGATCACGGGGATACACGGTATTGGCGCGTGCGTAGGCATTGCCGATATCAACCGCTTCGTTGAGCAGTTTTTTCATGCGCGCATCTGGATTAAAGGGTTTGCCCTTGACGATACCGAGTGTCGCGATCGCTCCACGGGTTTCAGGGTCGATAAAATCGATGGGTTCTTTTTGGATGATCTCATTGAGTCGTTCAAAATAGGTGAAATCATTTGGCGGAATCGTATTGTAATAAACGCCCGACATGTTCTTGAACTCCATCTTCGGCGGATTATCCTTCTTCGCCAGCGGATAGACTTTCAGGTTGTTCTTGACGTTATCGGCAGCCCTTTTGACATCAGCTGGGTCATTCACATCCCTGACATAACCGCGGGAGAAGTTCCACACCACATTGCTCGTGGATTTAACGACAAAATACCCATCCGGAACATCCCCTTCATAACCAGGAGGCAGCACCAGGTATTTTCCGCCCTTGCCCTTATCGGGACCAGCTGCGCCCATATCGCTGAGATAGCGCATATTGCCATCATCAAGAATGCCCAGTTGATCCGGCGGAACTTCAATTACAGTTGGGCCGTCTTTTTCAAGGTCGAGAAAGCTCCAGTTATAGAGCGAGGTGTTGTTATAGGTCAGCACCTGCGACTTTGAATCTCCCATCTGCTCCCAAAGCACAACCTGATGAGCGTCTCCCATACCCACGTCCTTACTTCCCTGACGCAGGCTGTAGGTGGATACTGCGGGCATCATAGTAATATACATCTGCACAGCACGGGCCCGGTCGACATAATCGTACACGGCATCTTTTGTGGTAAGCGTTGGGATCCCATCAAAGAATTCCAGGGTACCTATGGGTGACTCAACCTCGGCCGGCGTGGTGATGCTCTCCGGAAGCGGTGTCGTCATTTTCATAACAGGCTTTTGGGTGATCATTTTTGGTGAAGCGGCCCATGATGTCGTTGTCAAGCCGGCCACCAGAAATCCGCTGACAGCCATGGTTGCTAACAATTTGGTTTTCATTTTTTTACTCCTCGTTACTTGCTTGGATGGGAGACGGGACTTTTCGTGCCCCGCTCCCGTTAATATTATTTATAACTACTTAACCAGTTCCACATCATTTGGAATCCACTTCTTCTCATTGAACGCATTAAGCGGGCCGTAGTAGCGGATGTAGACGAAGAAACCCTGGTCGACTAAAACTGCATTATCAGTATCCAAATCACCTCTCTTGGCGATAGTGAAGGACGCGAACGCCCCACGCTCATTTGATATTTTTCATTCAGCTGCGCCAAGGATAATCCCCGGCGCAGCATACAATGCTTTTTTGCCCCCGTTACTTCGCAAATTTTGTCATGCTGAAGGCTGGAGGATTAGGATACTTCTTCAGCGACTTCTGGTATTCGCCCACAATCTTCATATACGGTCCGAGCACAAAGGCAGAGACTGCAGTCTGGTTCCATTGTTCCCGTGGATCACGGGCAATGTTGTAGACAGAAGGATACCCCATCCCCTCGGCACGATAGCCGCCCACGCCCATGAGGGACGGGTTGCCCTCAGAGGCAACGAATTGCTTTGGATAAATCCGCCACTGCTTCCAGCGCACTGCAGCAACCTCGCCTTCCATGAACGTGATCAGGCTTTCGCGCGCTGACTGCTTGTTTTTACCCAGGAAGAAATCACCCTGATCGACGCCATCAATGGCACGGTCAGTGGGTACTTTGGCCCCGATAATATTGGCCAATGTAGGGTAGAAGTCGTGGATAGCTACCATCTCGTTGCTCTTTGCCGGTTTGATCTTTTTAGGCCATTTGATCATGCCCGGAACGCGCAGTGAACCCTCAAGTGCATCACCAACCTCTCCACGGAACGGTCCGGCTGAACTGCCCAGGAAATCGTTATTGGACCCCTGGGTTGTAGCCGGCCCATTGTCGGAAAGCCATATGACGATGGTGTTGTCTTCAATGCCGGCCTCCTTTATGGCGTCAAGCACCTGGCCTGTACGGTAGTCAAGTTCCATCACAGCATCACCAAAAAGCCCGGCACTCGATTTCCCTTCAAAGTCGGGATGTGGCAAGGCTGGATAATGCACATGTGACCATCCCACATAAAGAAAGAATGGTTTCTTTTCTTTTGCCTGTTCTTTGATGTACTTCACGGAGGCTTGCGCTATGTCACCTTCGATATGCCGTCTGTATTCAAGATCGTAGGGACGAACCTTTTTCAACACATCCTTTCCGGGTTCTGATTCCCAGATAGCGGTTTGCGATTTGGCAATTGCTGCTTCCGAAAAACCGCTTCTACGCATACCATCCGGATACAATACACCGTCGGTGGTTTGTAAAATCCCAACATGCCATTCATCAAAGCCCTGGTTAATGGGCAGACTTTGCTTTTCTTCGCCCAGATGCCATTTACCCGTTATGGCAGTGGCGTAGCCTTTTGATTTGAAAAGCTCTGCCATGGTTACTTCATCAGCCTGCAGAGTACTAGGTGTACCGGCAATAATAATACTTCCCAATCCTGCACGTTGAGAATATCTGCCTGTCAGCAAAGCCGCGCGGGTCGGTGTACAGCCCGGCTCCACGAAAAACTGAGTGAGCATCATCCCTTCACTTGCCAGCTGATCGATGCGTGGCGTGGGCATACCACGAAGTTCACCGCCGCTGCCATAGACGCCTAAGTCACCGTATCCCATGTTGTCTGACAGCATAAGTACTACATTGGGCTTATCGGCCGCACTAGCGGAAGATATCAGCGCGGTTGCCAGCAGTCCTGCCAGCAGGGTTCGGATGGTAATTTTGTTTTTCATAGTATCTCTCCTTTTCGGTGCTTGTGCAGCAACGGCTGTTGTCATGCTGCCTGCTATCACACCGGCTGCGACCTGTGGGTTAATAATTTCGTTTTCATTTTGATCTCCCGTTAAAACGGATTCGTAAAGTCAAAAAAATAACCTCTTAAGCGTATTGAATCACCAAAGAAGATTAATAGCCTGTCATTAAACGCCATCTTTCCTCCTGCAAATAATAAAATTATTAAAGTTGATTTGAATCAACTAGCTTCTTCATGCCTGTTCCTTGTGTGATTGAATCGTTCTTGGTCGAAAGATCCGATCACGGAACAGGCATTTAGGTCAATTTTTTATCCCGAATTGGGGTTACTTAACTAGTTTAAAATCACCTGGTTTCCATGTTTTGTCGAACCATGCTTGTTCTGGGCCGTATAAGCGTAAAAGTACGTTAAAGCCTTTGTTAGGCACAGTTTGTACCCAGTTTTTTTCTTGTCCTTTAGGGGCTTCAGGTCCGAAGAAAATAGTGACACTGCCATCTTCAGACTTTTTCATGCCTGCTAATTTAGAGTCTACGCCGCCTGTTTTTTGATCCGTTTCCAAAATAGAGCGTGTTTGGTTGTCGTAAACCATGAATGACCAAAAATCACGGGCAGGAACAGGCCCTGGTAATGTAACGCTATAGGTCTTACCACCATCAAGCATTTTACCGCTTTCATCCATTGAGCCAATTTCATAAACTGATCCTTTACCTACAGTAGGCTTGACCATAAAGGGGGTAACGCCGGTTGCAAAAAGGTGGAAGCCAACACGATCATCTATGAGTCTAGCGCCAGTTTTAGACAAAAATTCATAGCTGCCACTTGAAAGCGGTGAAAACCATTTACGATCAGGGTAAAAATAAACATCTGGGTTACGAGGTTTAAACATTACGCCCCTGTAAGCTGCATTGCCTAAGCTTGCTGCTTCAGTCAATATTTTTTGCATGCGTGCATCGGGTTTAAATTCTTTACCTTTTTCCATACCAATTGCTTTTGCTAAACCTAATAGCTCTGGGTCACCCGAATTTGCAGGCTCGTACTGAATCACTTCATTTAGTTCGTCATATATTGATGAGTCAGTTGCATGAAGCGTACTGTATTTTTTACCTGATATATTCATAAATTCAACTGGTTGCGGGTTATTAGCTTCTGCAAGTGGGTAAATTTTAATCCCCTTTTTGAATTTAGATAAGGTTTCTTCAAGTGATTCATTAGGCAACTGGAATGGGCGTGTTAGCATCCACTGACGGTATGTATTGGTTTTTAATACAATATAACCTTTTGGAATTTCCCCTTTGTAATCTTGACCTACAACAAGATATTTTCCGCCTTTACCACCGTCTTGGGCGTTACCTAAACCAATATCACCCACATACAAAAAATAGGCATTGTCTAAAATTGAAATTACCGGTGAACCCACTTCAATCACAACAGGTCCATTTTTTACATTGATTTCTGCATGAGCATAAGGAGTCGTTGTATTAGGTGTTAACCACAATGACCTTGCGTCGATTAATTGCTCAGTAAGGGCAACCGTTTTATTGGGTATAACGCCTATATCACGATGACCTTTTAACATGGCATGCATGGCTACTGTTGGTACAGCTGATCCAAATAACGTAAAAGCTCTAGCAGTATCCATATAGTCATTCGCTTTAATGAACGTTTCATCCGTTGGAAAACCATCTTTAAAAGTTAATTCACCCGCGTATTTTGTCATTACTGAATCTGGGGTTAACATCTCAGCGCTAACGTCAGCTTTGTATTTAGGGACATATTCATTGGCTTTAACAGCAGTTGAGCTAACACCCATCAGTGCCAGAGTTACACTAGCAGCAATAAGGCTTTTACTTACGTTAATCATAATTAGTTCCTTTTCAATTTTAATTTAATAATTCGAAACCGTTTAATATCCAATAATTTAGTTTTCATCGATACGTCTCCTAATTTTCTTGGCGGGGCGCGTTCTAATCCGCACCCGCTGCTCATTTGTTTTTGAGCAAATTACTTTACCAACTCAATTTCACTTGGGCGCCAAGGTCTTATCGAACCAGGCCTGCTCTGGACCGTAAAGGCGGAACAACATATGCCAACCCATACCAGGAACTGTCTGCACCCAGTTACTCTCTTTACCCTCTGGCGCTTCAGGGCCAAAATAAACATCAAATGAACCGTCGGCATTTTTCATGTACTTTGCCTTCTGCACTGGTGATTTCAGGGAAGCGCTGGGCGGTAAGTAGGCATCAAACATGTTTGTATGTCGTTACAGTGTAAATGCCCAGAACTGATTGGCTGGTACGTTTTTTGGTAGATGAACTTTATAGGTTTTGCTGCCATCAAGAGGCAGTCCTTTCGAATCACGTATGCCGGCTATGTATTGTGTGCCACTGCCAACCTTCGGTGTAACCATAGCGGGTGTAATACCGTGGCATACGATGTGGAAACGTGTGCGAGCATCAAGCAGACGCGCGCCATTGCGAGTAAAGGTATGGCTACCGCCAATCCAGGGGTGCTCCCAACCGCTATTGGGGTAAACTTTTGCTTCCTCATCACGATTGCGATACAGCACCACCCGCGCTGCTGCTGAACCTACATTAGCGGCGTCTTTTAGAATCTTCTGCATACGTGCATCGGGATTAAACGGCTTGCCTTTTTCGATGCCGATGGAGGCCAGCATACCGAGAATTTCAGGACTTTGGGATTCACTAGGTTCTTCCTGTACAACCTTATTGATTTCATCAAAATAGCTCACATCCGAAGCATGAATGGTATTAAGGTATTTCATTGAAATATCGTGATATTTCACTTTGGAAGCGCTGGCTGTTTTACCTAATGGGTAGAGTTTAAAATTATCCTTAATATTTTTTAAACCGGGTGCAGCATCACCGTCTTCTAGAAAACCACGAATCAGCAGCCAGTTTCCATACGTCTGGGATTGAGTTACATGATACCCCTCTGGCACCTCGCCTTTATAGCCGGGAGGCAAAACCACGTATTTCCCGCCTTTGCCCTTGTCAGGCCCGGCCAGTCCGAAGTCCGTTACATAGCGGAACCAGAAATCATCAATTAAACCCAGCACATTCGGCGGTGTTTCCATAATCATCGGTCCATCTTTGAGATCGAGCCAGAGAAACAGATAAATCACCGTGGTATTGGGTGTCAGCAATTGCACCTTTGAGTCCATACGCGGCCAGATAATCGCGGTTTCATTGTCTGGCCCATATTCTCTAATCCCGTTACGGAATCCGGTTAACGATGCCGCTGGCGTGGTCATCATCACGCTCTCCACAGCACGTTGAAAATCCAGCTGGTCGTAAATCTTCTGTGCTGTTGCTTCGGTGGGAAAACCGTCTTCAAACTTTAATGTACCAATACGGGTTTCCACTTTATCCGCTATGCTAATTTTCGCCGGGATCTCAGTGGTCATTTTCATTTTAGGTGGTAACGAAGATGGCGCGGCAAGCGCTATATTGGTTGCCATCAGTCCACAGGCTGCCAGAGCCATTAGTGAAGTAAGTTTCATTTTTATTTCCTCAACGTTTAAATCTTGTGTGGGGGCGAATCACTCATCGCCCCCAGGTTAAAGGCTTGGTCACTACTTGACCAAAACGACGTCATCCGGCTTCCAGCTCTTGTCGTTGTAAGCCTTGAGCGGTCCATAGATCCTAAATACCGGGAACCAGCCCTTGCCGGGTAGGGTCTCGAGCCAGAACTTCTCTTTGCCCTTCGGTGGTTTCGGGCCAAAGTAGATATCAATGGACCCATCCGGGTTGGTCCCCGGCAGGGCCTGGCTACCAATCGACGGGAACTCTTTACTGGTCTGCAGCTGCGAACGGGTTGCGGGGTCGTAATAGTCACCGACCAGAAGTCTTTGACCGGCACATTGGGCGGTATGTGAAGCTTGTAGTTCTTGCTGCCATCGAGGTAATTGCCGTCGGCGTCCTTATAACCGAACAGGTACTTCGAGCCGACGCCTTCAGGCAACGGTGCTGCCATAGCAGGGGTGATCACGATTGCTCCAAAGTGAAACAGAGCGCGTGCATCCAGGTTTCGGTATCCATTTTTCTCGAATGCCGCGCTGCCACCAATGAACACCGTTTCCCACTGGCGATCCTTGTAGACTTTTACGTCAGGATCGCGGCTGTCGAAAGTGTTGGTCCGCGCCATCGCTACAGCGAGTTTGGCGGCCTTTTCCAAAATGCGCTGCATGCGCGATCAGGATTGAAGGGTTTGCCTTTTTCAATGCCCAATGAAGCCAATCGTCCCAAAAGTTCCTTGTTGACGAAATTTACAGGTTCGTGTTCGATGATCTCGTGGATCCACTGGAACGCTTCCATACTTTCAGGTGCCAGGCTGCTGAGCGGCAGGCCGCTGACGTTGGTATAGCGACCCTTCCGGCCGGGTTGGTCGAGAGGATAGACTTTAAGCTTTTTGTAGAAGTTCATGGCCTTGTCGCCCTCGCCAGGGTTGGAACGCAACAATCCCCACAACCGGTAAGAGGTCGATCTAGCCACGAAATATCCTTCAGGGACGGGGCCGTCGTAGCCGGGAGGCAGCAGCAGGTACTTGCCACCCTTGCCCTTGTCCGGTCCGGTCGCACCGAAATCGACGACAAACCGGAAGTAGGCATCATCTAGCGGGCCCATCACCCCGGGCGGCACCTCGATTACCAGCGGTCCGTCCTTTTTCATATCAATTGTGAGCATCGCGTAGATGCTGTCGACGTTGCCCGTCAGCCACAGCGGTTCGGAGTTCATCCGGTTAGCAAAGACCAACACGTCCGAAGAACTACGCGCGCCATAGTCACGTACCTGAGCCTTCAAGATACCATGCATCGAAAGCGCCGGT
>CAWIHS010000002.1:0-747500 GCA_963836005.1 uncultured Gammaproteobacteria bacterium
ACACTATGAAGCGGGGCATTCTATTCGGGTGAATCTGGCCAGAGTAAGATTCCATTAACCGGGTACACATTAAATATTTGCTAGCATAGTGACCTCGATTAGAGTTCCTGAAAGATCTCCATTTAGAGAGGCCCCAGTGATGTAGCGGGTCGACTTTTTTGTTAATGTTAGTGGCTAACATGAGCGAAATCAGTTATCGCAGGCTCCTGTGCAAAACTTATGCATACTATTTCCGCACAACTGTTTAGATTCGCTCGTATATTTTAAAACTGTAAAAATGCTGATTTTTCTCATCCGCTTCATTATCCTGATGATAACTTTCGCGCCATTGAGAAAAATCAATTTCTGGAAACCAGGCATCTCCCGCGAACTCGCCCTGTACCACAGTCAGGTACAAACAATCGGCCCGAGGTAAAACCTGCTCATATAACATTGCCCCGCCAATAAACATCAGCTCCTGAAACCCTTTAGCCTCAGCCGTTGCAATGGCTTTATCTATGCAATCTGCAATAATGATGTCAGCAACTTCCTGTCCCTGAACATTCAACGGCTGATATTGAATATCGCGGCTAATAATTATATTCTGGCGTCCGGGTAATGGCCGTAATGGCAATGATTCCCAGGTCTTTCTACCCATGACCACGGGTTTGTTTAAGGTATTTTTTTTAAACCAGCCCAGATCAGCAGGCAATCGCCAGGGCAGCTGGTTATTGATACCGATAACCCCGTTTTCTGCCATAGCGGCAATCACTGAAATTTTCAAGCTTTCTTTTCCATCTAAAAAGTTATTGCAGGTATGTATTTTAGTCAAGATCTGTAAGTATAATCGGATATTAGTGGAAGGCAGATACTCGGAAAAAATATTTTAAAATTTTAATGAAAAGGCTAAAACAAAATTTTCAGTATCTGTGCCTATATTTTCCTGCTTTTTACCGTTTATATAGGCAAATTTTACACTTGAATTATGGCTAATTGGGGAACCAAGACTAATGGCATAAAGGAAATCCTGCCGATAGTCATCCTTATCAACACCATTAATTCTGGACTGTCCTCCCCAGTCATAACCGCCACTCAGGGCAGTCCAGATGCGGTTGCTGAATGTATAAATCAGATGAGTCTCCAATACATAGAGTGGATCCTGCTCACGTTTTTTACCTCCCCAGAAGTCATTATTGTCCGTAAAAAAATTAACTGTTCCAGTCAATTCATAGGACCAGGGGCCGCGAGTATGCACAAATCCCAATTGCGGCCTGAAGATATATCTGTTTTCACCGATATTGAGTAGTTTATCACTTTTATACTGTCCCAGAGGGACACTAATTCCCAGCGCAGCTCCAACCAGGGTATTCGTTGTATGAGAGGAGCGATAGGCACGATAGGCTTCACCTTTAAGAGCAGGCGCCCCGAGAAAGTTTACTGACAGGCGTATAAACGGATCTCCCATGCCTTCCCGCTCTACACGGCGAAAATCTCCGTCCAGCAAACCCTGCCATTTAATACGCTGATAAGGCAGCCGGACATCCACGCGTGCGGACTTGCCAAGCAGATCAAAGGAGTGCAAATAAGAGGTCAATACAGTATTTGCTTCGACTTCTCCATCTACAATACGCAGCACAGGATCAGCAAAGATATCACCATTGGTGTGAACCGCAGCCGCAGCTATAAAACTGGCTCCAATCGGCAGATGAGTCCAGCGTCTTGGTTCCATTTCACTGGCAAATAAGACAGCAGGAAGCAAACAGGTAAAAAAGATACCGGTGAATAAACGATTAACAATGAACTTCATACCTGCAGCCAGTCTTAACGAGTCAAGAAAAAAACCTAAACTAAATCAGTATAACCTTCTCGGTAACTGCTCCTGCGCCGCATAAAGCTTCTACTTTTGATGCTCTATCTCATACATCCATGAAAGCATCTTATACACTCAAATTAGCCCCTTTCTTTAGGCTTAAACTGAGTTAGTTAAGAACATTATTTAAACCATATATAACTATTCAGAGTGTCTAAGATCCGGCAATTCCTGAATCCTTCTAGGACAAGTGCATTTGCTGCCACATTCCAGCTGGGTCAATAAATACATGACAGCAATCGCGATCTTAAAAATACGCTGAATAATGACAACTCAATTTATATTATCGGTATAAATGTCGCTAAAAGAAAGCAAAAAATAACTGAACTTGCCCAGCTTCTTTTTTACTTTCAAGCAGGATGTATCACCAGTAAGAACGCGATGATACCAAAATCCTGGCTTTTTTTTCAAACATAACCAAGCTGTGCACAGCTAAAATCAAGGGCGCCATTTATTAACGTCAGGAGGTCCTGAAATGATAAAAGAGTTTTCCAGATCTACAGCATATATCAACTATTTGACATTATCCGTTCGTTATTTCTATATTGCCCTGAGAAAACTAAAATACCAGTTCTAAAACATAAATAACCAGGTGCATGTATTCTCTCAACGATACGATGAAATGGCTGTTTTTTTAACCCATATTCAGGCAAAATACAGGTCAAAATGAATCAAATTTTTTGTGATTTAATGGCTAATCTCTACCCTAAATTCTGGCATAGACTCCAATTCAGGCTCCCGGCAGTTTTTGTTATATGCCTGGTTCTCTTTTTATTGGCCGCTTTTTTTTACTGCAAACGTGGACACGTGATGTACTGGAAAAAAGAGAATGGCAAAATGTCGAGCTGTCGATCCAGGCCATAGTCGAAGAACTACAACAAAAAACCACTATCGCACATTCTCTGGCTGCTTCGATGGCAAATGTGGCCATCGCTATCCCCCCAGAAGAAACAAACTATCTTAGTATTTTTAAATATCTGCTGGCAGGTTCCCCAAGTCAACATTTGATTGCGGGTGGAGGTATTTGGCCAGAACCTTATTTATTTAGCCCTGATAAGAAACGCAGTAGTTTCTTCTGGGGTAAAGATAAAAATAATCAGCTCCAGTTCTTCGATGATTACAATGCTCCCAGTGGTAAAGGCTATCATCACGAAGCCTGGTATGTCCCCGCGCGCTACCAATCAGCAGGTGACGTCATGTGGTCAGGCTCATATGTTGACCCTTATTCTTTAGAACCTATGGTGACCTGCAGTATTCCGATTTTTAAAGGAGAGCAGTTTTACGGCGTATCAACCGTCGATCTGAATTTATCAGGTTTAGACCAGCTGGTTAGCTCCAGGGCAGCCAGTTTTGGCGGATATGCCTTTGTTGTTGATAGAAATGGTAAGCTTATTTCCAAACTTAAAGAAAAAGTCGTCTCAATCATAGATGATTTCCCCACCCTGGAACAACTTGCAACTTACGAGCCTGAATTTCAGCCTATCGAAGCCGCCAGCTCAAACTTAACCGCAGCATATCTTCAAAGCAAGATCAACACACTATTTGACAGCAACCTGCAATCTCATATTGCGCAGGATAGTTATCAGATATCTGAAAATGAGGCTGAGCTGATTTCGGCAATAATTCAGCAGTCTAAACACGCAACGTCAAAACGTTCTTTTCAAACCTATAGTTTTAAAGTGGATGCAGCGCCATTTCTAAATGAAGCTAGTTTTATTTCAATGACCGTCATGCCTGAAACCCTCTGGAAAGTCGTTACGGTCATGCCTTATTCTCAGATTACAACAGCTGTCGTTAAAGTAATTCATCAATTGCTGTGGCCCCTTATTATTACGGCGGTAATCAGTATCGGCCTTATTTATCTATTCATTTATATTTTTTTTATTAAACGAGTCACTGATATAACCTCACAGTTAAATTCGAAAAATGATAATCCACAACCGACTGCAACACTTCAAACACCCGATAAAGGAGAATTAGGCTTAATTGTCCGGCTATTCAATGAACACACTCTAAAGCTGCATAAACTCACGAATAAATTATCATCATCAAAGCTGGAACTTGAACAACGTGTTGCAGAAAGAACCAGACATCTCCAGCAAGAAGTGACCAAACGAGAGCAGATTAACGTACAATTAGAAAAGCTCTCACTAGCCGTTAGATTCAGTCCCAGTGCTATTTTTATTACTAATAGAGCAGGTATTATTGAGTATGTAAATCCCAGTTTTACAGAACTGACCGGATATACTGCAGATGAAGCATTGGGGGAACATCCTTACCTCATCACCTCGGGAGAAATTGACTCTGATACCTACAGAGAACTGTTGAAACCGCTAACAGCCGGCAAAAACTGGCGTGGTGAACTGCATAATCGCAAGAAAAATGGAGATTTATACTGGGCTGATGTAGTCATAGCTCCTATGCTGGATGAGCATGGTAATGTTACCCATTTTGTTGCAACCCAGGAAGACATTACTCAATCAAAACGTCTTAATGAATTAACCAATTACCAGGCAACCCATGACTTATTAACAGGATTAATCAATCGTCATGAGTTTGATCGGCGTCTTAAACGCGTGATTGACACAGCCAAAACCAGTAAATCCACGCATGCTTTATGCTTTGTCGATCTGGATCAATTTAAAATTGTGAACGATTCCTGCGGTCATGTTGCTGGTGATGAGTTATTACGTCAAATCGGCACACTTTTGCAGTCACACATACGACAACGGGATACCATCGCCAGATTTGGTGGTGATGAGTTTGCAATTCTGGTGGAGCATTCTGATCTGGACTCAGCCAACACGGTTTGCGAAAGTATTATTGAACTACTGGAAAAATTTCGCTTTCATTGGCAGAACAAGATCTTTACTGTTGGAGCCAGTATAGGTCTTACCCTTATTGATGAACATATAAAAGACTGTCACGAAGCACTCATACAGGTCGATAGTGCCTGCTATGCGGCGAAAGATGCAGGGCGTAATCGGGTCCAGATCCATTCATTGGGTGATGATCGCCTGAAACTACATAAAACTGAAATTCAATGGAGCAATGAAATCAGTGACGCTTTGCTAAACAACCGATTTTTACTTTACATCCAGCCCATTGTACCTGTCGCCAGTACTTCAACAGAATGCCTTTATGAAGTATTACTCCGCCTGAAGTTGCAAGATGGCTCTATCGTTCCGCCAGGTGCATTTTTACCCTCAGCTGAACGCTATAATTTAGTAACACGCATTGATACATGGGTCGTGACACAAACACTGCAGTGGCTATGCAAGCATGCGATTCAACTTGAACACGTTAATTCTATTTCCATCAACCTGTCCGGACAGTCTTTAGGAGATGAAGCTATCCTGGAGCATATTGTAAAATCATTTGAAGCAGGTGATATAGCAACAGAAAAAATCAAGTTTGAAATAACAGAAACGACAGCTATAGCCAATTTACGTGATGCAACGGCTTTTATCAGCAAACTCAAACAATATGGATGTCAGTTTGTCTTAGACGACTTTGGCAGTGGTTTATCTTCATTTGCTTACCTGAAAAATCTGCAGGTCAATATTCTCAAAATTGACGGTATGTTTGTCAAGGAAATGCTGGCTAACCCCATTGATGCGGCAATGGTCAGCTCTATCAATGAAATTGGTCATCTTATGGGCTTAAAAACTGTTGCTGAATATGTAGAAAATGACAAGATCATGCAAAAACTGGGGGAAATCGGTGTGGATTATGCGCAGGGTTATGCTCTGGGTAAACCTGAACCTATTGATAATATTCTGGAGCAAAATAGCAGCAAGCAATCAATAATGAAAGATGGATAAACACAGCCTGGGCGGGATATCGACATACCTGGTGTGCGCCCTTTTTTGGCTGGACACGTGTGACACAGAGATAAGCTGCCATTTTTAAGGATGGCAAATCATTGAAAGTGCTGCAAAATAAATATCACACTTTTTCTTTTGCGTTGCATAATATAGCCACATTCGTATGTACTTAAGGATAATTATGTGTTTATTCCAGAAGACGCCGTAAATACGTCCATGCAGGGAATGCAGATCACGCAGGAGCAATTATCTGCCTTCCACAAACACATGATTATCCTTACTCATTTTTGCTTAAGTACATACCTATGAATATAGCCAGGATGGCTATTTATGAATGGAAACTAACAATGCAGAAAAGGTTATTTTTGAATCAATCAATTGGGGCGCTCAATACCGAGTTTTTTCATTCTGGAACGCAAAGTACTGGCGGGAACCCCCAGTATTTCGGCAACCCCTTTTTTACCCCCAATGACCCAGTTCAAGTCATTCAGTAACTCAGTAATATAGGATTTTTCATTTTCAGCCAGCGTTTTATAATTCTTCTTTGACTCAGCCTCTGGCCGCTGCGCAACATCTTCTTCCTGTTCCGTTTCAGGTGCTGAAAAAATATTATTTTCAGACAACGTTTGCCTGCTGAGAACCGGCACCAACGCATCATCAATTTCCAAAATATCAGTTTTAGCCAGAATTGAAGAACGTTCTATGACATTTTGTAATTCCCGAATATTACCCGGCCAATGATAATCCATCAACAGATCCAGACTTTCCCTGGAAACCGCCTGTAGCGGCTTGCCCAGCCTGATAGAAAAGTCATGCAGAAATTTTTCAATCAACAGCGGTATGTCCGATTTTCTGTCTCTTAGCGGTGGTACGGTCAAGGGAAAGACACTTAATCGATAAAACAGATCCATGCGGAACTTACCCTGCTCCACCATCTGTTTCAAATCACGGTTAGTTGCGGCGATGAACCTTACATTCACTTTAATCACCTCACCACTGCCTACTCGCTGAATTTCCTGTTCCTGTAGTACCCGTAATAATTTAACCTGTACATCAAGAGATAACTCACCAACTTCATCCAGCAGAATAGTTCCCTTGTCGGCCAGCTCAAAGTGACCAATACGATCAGTCACAGCACTGGTAAAAGCACCTTTCACATGACCGAATAATTCGCTTTCAACCAGAGATTCAGGGATAGCTCCGCAATTCACCTTGATCATTGGATGATCCTTGCGAAGACTATGCAGATGAATAGCCCTGGCAATAGATTCTTTACCCGTGCCCGATTCACCATTAATCAAAACACTTGTATCCGTGGGGGCTACCTGTAATACCTCCTGCAGAGTGTTTTTCAGCGCTCTGCTTTGACCAATGATTTCATCATAGTTTTTTTCGCTGCGGATTTCTTCTTTTAGATAGCTATTTTCCGCCTGCAGTTTTTCCTTTAACTCTTCCACTTTAGTCAATGCCTGGTGCAGTGAGTGCTCACGTTGTAGACGCTGGGTTATGTCTTTGAAAACTACAACCACACCATTGATATCAGTACTTCCCTGAATTACAGGAGACACAGAATCATCAGCATTAACACCTTTACTTAATAATGAATCAGATTTAAGTGCCGTCACTGTATATTCCACGGGTATACTATGACCGTCTTTAGCCCAGAACACGTCATTCTCAATTTGCCGCGAACGGCCATCATGCAATGTTTTCATTATTGCATTTCTTTCCAGAGGATTTCGCAGTCCCTGTGCGTCCGTATGCATCAATAAACTGTGCAGGCTTTTTTCCGTTATTTCCTGCATCAGCCAGCCGGTCATTTCACAGGCTGCAGGATTAATAAAGGTGATCAAGCCCTGCTTATTAACCCCCAGCAGACCTTCACCCATGGTTTCGAGAATCAGACTATTATCTTTAGTCAATTGAAGGTTTTTTTCCTCCAGAGACCTTTCCAGCTGTCTGATTTTGATATGTGTATTAACTCGTACTATGACTTCTTCAGCCTGAAATGGTTTGGCGATATAATCGACAGCTCCTAGTTCGAATCCTTTCACCTTATCTTTGACATCATCCAGAGCAGAAAGGAAAATAATTGCAGATTCAGCCAATGACGGAGCAGATTTTAATTTCTTGCAGACTTCATAACCATCCATACCTGGCATCATGATATCGAGTAAAATCAGTGCGGGTTCAACTTTGGCTGCTATATTTAAGGCATCTTCACCGTTTTTGGCAATTAATAATTTGTAGCCTAGCCCCTCAAGAGTCTGATACAGAACCTGCAAATTCGTCGGATTATCATCAACCAGCAATATTGTTTCCTGGCTGTTTAATCTTGTTGTACTCATTTATTCGAACTCCGCAGAAATATAATTCATGTCTGTTCTGTTTCAGACAACACCTGTTCGATATAATTTTGTATTCCATCAAAATCAAATTGTTTAATTAAATTTCCCAGAGTATGGTGAAACGTTTGGTTGAGCATTCCTTCTCGGTTAATCAGTTTATACAGCCGATTAATCTCCGCGATATCACCCAGCTCACTGGCACTATGAATTTGTCCCAGCAGTTGCTGATTGTCTGCGGGTTTACTCACTTGAACCAGGTCTTTAGCTACAGGATCTTCAGGATTTTCAGGATTTTCAGGATTTTCAGGATTTTCAAGCAGCTTGATATGCAGTTGACGTTCAATCGTTGTGAAGACCTCTGCAAACTTAAAAGGTTTGGCGATAAAATCATTCATTCCAGCCTGTAATATTTTTTCTCTAAATTCAGGAAAGACATTGGCAGTTATGGCTATGATAACAAGTTCCTGATTATTAATATCCTGACGAATGATCTGGGTTGCCTCTATGCCGTCCATTTCCGGCATACGAATATCCATCAAGATCAGGTCTACATCATGCTTTTCCAGTTGTCGCAAGGCAGCTTTGCCATTCTCTGCCTCAAGAGCAGCAAACCCGGAAATTTCCAGAAGTTGCCGCAAAATATCTCGATTGATTTTACGATCGTCTACAATTAATACAGTCAAATTGACATGTTCTGGTAATAAGGGAATTTTTGTAACATTCAAATCACTGTATCGCGCATCCTCCAGAGCCTGTTGGCTTATATCTGCGGGCAAAGTAAAGGAGAAAGAACTACCCTTTCCATAAATGCTGTGTAGTAATATTTTGTCACCCCCCAGCTCCTCGATCAAACGCTGACTAATCGCCAAACCAAGACCTGTACCCCCTGCTTCCATACCATGTTTAGCCTGCTTGAATGCATCGAAAATAACTTCCTGTTTTTCTTCAGGCACGCCGACTCCAGTATCTATCACAACAAATCTAAGACAGCTTATATCTTGCTGATTCCTGGATTCAAACAGCTTTAATGTGACTGTTCCATGCTGGGTAAACTTTACCGCATTACCCAATAAATTAATCAGCACCTGTCTTAATTTTGTAGCATCTGTGTTGATAACATTAGGTAAACCTGGCTGTATTTCCAGCTTAAGTTCAAGCCCTTTGGCGGAAGCCCGGTGAGACAGCATATCGTAAACGCCCTTAATCAACTTTGGTAAATTAATCGGAGAGATATTAAATTCCATCTTACCACTTTCTATTTTTGATAAATCAAGCACGTCATTGATCAGGGTCAATAAATGCTGGCCACAACTTTCAATACCTTCAAGGTTTTCCAGCTGCGATTGGGTAACCTGTTTGTCATTTTGTAAAATCTGCGCGTAGCCCAGGACTCCATTTAACGGAGTTCTTAACTCGTGAGACATACTTGAAAGAAATTCACTTTTAGCTCTATTTGCCTGTTCTGCATCATCCTTGGCCTGAATAATTTCTCTTTCTGTCTGTTTACGCTCCGTCAGATCCTGAATAATACCGATGTATACTCGTTCATCATTCATAGTCGTTGCAGTAAAAATCGTTTCTGCCGTAAAAAATTCCCCATTGGCCCGCTTATAGATAAACTCACTTTGCTGATTGCCCTGTTTGACCGACTGCAGCATCATCTGTTTCAAGGCGTCCATAGTCGTGCGTCCGTCCGGTTGTATCGACTGGGCCAGAGAATAAAGTTTCATACCCAGGACTTCCGACTTGTGATCAAAACCAAACAGGGATAAAAAAGCATGATTACAATCCAGAATTCCTTTATCAGAACACAGCAGGTTTGCCAGCGAAGAACTTTCAAACAATACGCGAAATTTTTCTTCTTCACGTTTACGCTCGCTAATGTCATGAGCCATACCCTCAAGAGCAATAACTTCTCCAGATTCATTTCTCATAGGCACTTCAATGACTTCAAACTGGTGCAGTTCACCCTGTTTATTCAGAAGCTCAAGCTCAAAAGCTTCCTGCTGTTTTCCTTCCAGAGTTAAACGAGTCATCTCTCGGGCTCGATCATTAACAGGACTGTCAATAAAATAACGCCTGAAAAAAGTTTGAAATTCATCTGCCTCAAAACCCAGTATATCCACTATAGAATCACTGACGTAGGAGATATTCCCGCTGCGATCATGAGTAAAATAAAAATAAAGTCCCTTTAATCCCTGAACAATGCGGCTGAAACCCTGTGAGCGCGCCTGACGGATATCCTCTTCGCGCTTTGAAAGTTTTGCTGCCATGTCGGTAAAACTACGCGCCAGAAGACCGATTTCGTCATTACTTTTAACTTCAACTTGCGCATGCAAATTTCCTTCAGCGACCGATTTGACCCCTGTCGTTAATCGAGCCAGAGGCTGAGTTATTTTTCCAACCACCAGCCAGACAGTAAAAATAATCAACAGTAGAGAAAACAGCAGTATAATAGCCATTTTGAGTCCCTGTTCACGCACCGGTGCCAGAACACTGTCTTCAGAAACGCGCAGTGCGATACTCCATTTCGTATTAGGTATGGGTGAAAAAGCCACCCATTGTGGTGTATTATCTACCCAGCCTTGCAGCTGCATAATGCCTTCTTGCCCGGAAGTCATTTTATATGCCAGCTGACGTAACTCATCACGATGATAATTTTCTGCATCGGCATAAATTGAATTATTCATGATTTGTGCAGCGTCTGAATGAAAAACATAATCCCCTTTCTGGGTCACAATCAGAAGATCCAGATTAGGATCAAAATCATCTGCTACCGTTTTTTCCAGAACATCCAGTTCCACATCTACTGTGGCTACTCCTCTGAATTCGTCTTTATAAAAAAACGGGTGTGAGTAAGTCGCCATAAATATATTATTCACCCCTTCTTCAAAATACGGATCGGTCCAGAGGGGCTGCTGTGTCTCTTCGGCCAGGTCCCACCATTGCCAGTTGCCTGAGGTATAATCACTGACTGCGCCAATATCTACCGTTCGAATAATATTAAACGCACGATAGGCATAGGGAGCAAAAAGCTCATTATCATATTCAGGATCAGGTGCAAAGGCGATAGCACTTCCATAGACAATATCATTATAACGAAGGTTGGATTTTACCTGCGCAAACAGCTGATGTTCCGGAATATTGGGGTTCTGTTCAATAATAGCGGCCGTGGAGCGAGCTATTTGCGCAGCTTCACGCAAAAAACCAGAAAATACACCAGCATAATGCTGAGTAAGTCGCCTCATATCATCATCAATATCCATGCGGGAATGCTTTTGAATCTGATAGACCCCAACCCCCAGAATAGCCAGATAAATAGCGGCAATAGGGATCACTGTAAGAGCGATAATTTTAAAGCGTAATGATGTCCGCAAAAGCTAATACCTGACAAAAAATTATGAAACATCCATGAGTATACAAAAGAGCCGGTTTTGCGGCAAATTTGTGCTAAAATCAACAATCATTAATCCAGTGGGTATAATTTGATGAAAACAATTGCAGACTATTCAATCACAGAGCTTAAACTCATCTATAATCTGCTGCATGCTAATGTCTCATCTCATTTTGAATTGATGGATTCGGAATTATTATCCGATCTGCAAAAACATCTACAAAACGCTGCTTCCCGGGAAGGCATCGATGTGACTCACCATGCACACTGGCAAGCCTGGCTGGATAATCAAAATCCTTATCCTCTGGATGAGGCACCGGGTGATATTGGCGCCTGATCACATTAAAGCACTTCAACCTGGCATTATTATTCCATCTCGCTGTCTTTATTAGTCGCATGCAATTGTCAATGTAACGATTCAGCGTAATTTTGAAAACGTCCTTGACACCAGGAATTTATTGACCCACATGGACGACTTCGGCTCCTGCCTCTCGCATGCATTTCCACCATCCATGGTGGTCATGTAGGGAATGCAGATTATACAGGAGCAATTATCTGCCTTACGCAAACACCTGATATCAAGAACTTACGTATAAATCTAAAATACGCTGAGTAGTTACTTGTCAATTTTCTTTACATAATTGACTATAAAATTTTCCTCTCCAAAGAGCATGCCTTACCCCGACGTTGATATTATAAGCTTTTACTAATAAAGGCATTTAATATGCATATTAAATAGTGACTATTCATACATCTGAACTAAAGACGTGTACCTAAACGATGTCCATTTAGCACAAGATCCTGTAATGCACTTAATTACGACATTTTTGGTTAACGTAAGTGATGCGAATATGAGCGAAATGATACATTGCAGGGTCCTGTGCGTTGCTTTAATACTTATGGACACTATTTCCGGACAACTATTTAGTTCACTAAGAAATGAATATCAGCAAGTTACTTTTTAAACCAGGGCGTAACTACTCAGCAAATCAAGCCGCAGGAAGGCTAACCATCAAAAAGTTACAAACATATAAAATTCAAAGACTTATATTTTTGCAACTTAGAAGCGTATTTTGATTATTGTTGCAAGTTATTGATATCAGGTGTTTGTGGAAGAAGCTTATATAGCCAGGGATGGCTATATAGAGCCTACATGGATGTATTAACGGCATCTTCTGTAACAAATTCCTGGTATCAATGACGTTTTAGAAATTACGCTGAGTAGTTACACCAGGGCAACCATTTAAAACGGGGAATGTTGATGAAAACAATTAAATCATATATTTTGCTAAGTATCATAATGCTGTTTTCAACTATCAGCCATGCCGAGACATTGCAAAACGGGGTACCATTTCAAACTTCACTTGAATTCATGAATCTAAACGTAGTTGAATTTTCAGTCCCTGCTAACTCGAGCAGTATTATGGTCACTATCTCAGACAGCAGTGGAGATCTGGATCTTTTTCTAAAATATGCAAGTCCTGTTTCCGGTACCACCGTAGAAGAAATCATTGCCGACGCAGATGCTTCGTCCACTGGCCCGACGGCTGATGAAACAATTACTTTAAATGCTTCAAGTACCCCCGCTCTGAAAGCAGGTATCTGGTATATTTCAGTCTTAAACTGGAATGAATATACCACTTCATTTACTCTTACAGCGATCCAGGAAGAAAGTTCACCCCAGACTGTGGATAATCATTCTAGCGGAGCAGGCGGCATACCCGCAGGTGCAGTCATTCTCAATGGCAATGAAGTTTCAGTTATTGGAATGAATTTCAGTAATGATTTCGACATGGAGTCCATTAATGAGTGGCAAACTATAGGTATGTCGCTACTTGCTCAATTAGGAGACCAGGGCACCATAACACCGGTTCCGGCCAATGTTTTACTGGATGCTGGTTACAATGGTGCTCAACTGCATGAGCTGATAGTCTCGGCATTACCCGGTCTCCAGACTTATTACCAGGTCGATGTATCTAAAATCAGTAAGACAAAAGGTTCCAGTATACGCTTGGATATTTATCTGTGGAATACAGATTATCCTTCCGGTCAGTTTGCGGGTGCGATAGAAATTGCTGATCCTTTACCATTAATGAATTTACTCTCTTTAATGTCAAACGGCAGCAAATTCATTAAAATTAGCACTTCAAAATCAACTACGGCTGCAGGTGATGAGTTCAACCGGATGGAATTCTATTTTCAGGAAACCGCAACTTCGGAAAGTGTTTTCATGGCATCAGTTGAAATCACTGAGCTGTTAATGACAAAGGCATTTTCTCTGCTGCAAGTTGCAGACTAAACGTGCCGTCAAAACATTAATAGTCCACAGGCCTGTCAACAGGGCTCAAAATATGTCATTTGAGCCCGGGGAGTGTCAATTTGTATTTTGAATTTCTGCAACAATATTTATTGCCGCCTTTTATTGCCAGGTTGAGAATCAGATTTTTACTCATTTATCTGCTACTTTTTATGAGTCTTGCATGCAGCAATGCTCAGGCATGGAACACTTTAATGCATGCCCAGGTTTCCCTGACGGCTTTTAATTCCCTTCCACAACCAATGCAGGAGCAATTAAGCCCCTATCTCAACTTCATCACTAACGGGGCAATGGATCCCGACCTGATCTTACAAGACTGGATGAATCACGATCTTAATATTCACGCTGCAGAAAAAGAACAAATAGCTGCAGCTGCAAGAATTACCCAATTATACAAATCCATAGCAAACCAACTCACCCAGTCTGATACTGATTTTTCTCGTGTTGCTTATGAGATGGGAATGCTTTCGCATTATCTGGCGGATATAAACCAGCCGTTGCATACCGACCAGCTAGTTCATGAAAATCTGCTGCATAGTCAATACGAAAGTGATGTTTATTTTTGGCACGATAAGTTTTTCTTTTCTGACAGCGGAGTACGTTTGCGATTTGATCCCCTGCAGATGGTCAGAAAAAGTGCTGCACAGGCTAACCGTTTTTATTATCCTGTCTATTCATCTTATCTGGAACAGAATGGATTTGAAAATTGTCAGGGTATCACCTGGATTAATGTTCAAAGAGCCGTAGAAGATATCCGTGATACCTGGTTAACGCTATGGCTAAAAGCTAAATCAACACGAACCAATCTGGCCTTATGGAGCAGTAAGAAAAATTACTCGCCTGGTGAAGCCATAAAAATAACTCTCTCAACACTGCAGAGTGAAAATCAGTCTGTAGTCAAGGCTGATCTATATATCGCCGCCCTGTCGCCTTCTGGTGAATTCTGGTTCCTAAATGAACAATCCCGATTTGTGCACAAAATTGAACCCCACGATAGGAACAGGCTCACGGCAGATAGCCAGACGGATATTTTTAATAACCTTGTTTGGCCGGGCAGCATAACAGGCGAATACAGACTCTACGCTCTATTCGTCAAACAGGGAGCTGAGCCGACAGATACTGTAAACTGGTTAAGCAATATCGCTGCTCTTTCAATTACACTATCTGCTCTGGAGAAGATTCAGCTGAATCAGATAAAAAATGAATCATACCTGTTTGCAGGTATTCAGCCCGGCAGTAATGAAATAACCCCCCTGCCGCTTCAGCGCTGGGATATTATTTTTATGGGTGATCTAAAAGATGATCCGCTAACACCGGCTTTTAACGAAGCTGAAAACAACATTTACATACCCGGAGATTACGACCACATACTTATTTATCTTGGACGTAATTCTGTGGGTACAGCCTATGCGATGGAATTGACACATAGCTTTGTTCATGAAATCGTGGATTTTCGTCTGATCCGTCTTCCAGAATTTTATAACGCGCTTTCAGAAAGTGATAATATACCCACAGCTGTCGTCACCAAACCAGTTTGGCAGTATCAAAATCGTTGGTCAAAGCGTTTGATTCCGTCCGAACTGGAAAAACTAGTCCTAAATGAAAAAGCACTTTTGCATAACATTGAACATGACTGGCTGAATCTATTCCCGTATCAACTGGAATACGAATGGTCTGGTGATTTTAATGATAAAAAAATATACCTGGTAGATGATGGTTTACAAAATGGTGCTAGCTGTACAGATTACTGGCTTACTCTCTTTGAAAGTATCGGCGGAGTCTGCCTCCATAATGCCAGGATGAATGCCGGTGAGTTAAACCAGTACTATTCTAACGATAGTGATACAGCACAGACGCCTTTACCGGCTTCATTAAATCCTTTTGATTTTACAATAACAACAAATGCATTACTGAATTTTTTTAATTTTGAATTGATCGATCCGCCTGCGCATATATTTTCCTGCGATGCGACACAAGAAACGGGCGTAGCGATGCCGGGGCGTTTAATAGCAAGCCCTCAATTAGAAGAAATCACACCCGCTATGGAAATAAATGACTGGCCATAAATTTTACGTAACTATTCATTCAGCGTATCTAAGATTCTATATAAGTGATTGTTATCAGGTGTTTGTGGAAGACAGATGATTGCTCCTGCATAACCTGCATTTCCCACATGACCACCATGGATGGTGGAAATGCATGCGAGAGGCAGGAGCCGAAGTCGTCCATGTGGGTCAATAAATATCTGATAGCAATCACGATCTTAAAATACGCTGAATAGTTACAATTTTACAAAGATTATGTGATAACGACTTATTGTTAAATTGGTGTTTTGTAAAGCAAAGACATACGTAGAAATTCAAAATTGATCCTTTAGTTCGTCTCGCACAGCAATAAATTCATCCACATGCTCAAAGAAAATATCCACCAGTTGCGGATCAAAATGCCTGCCACGCTCTTGCCTGAATAACTTGAAAATCTGTTCATCTTCCCAGGCAGGTTTATAGACACGGGCACTGCCCAGGGCATCAAATACATCAGCTATGGCGGTGATGCGTCCTGAAATATGAATTTGTTCGCCTTTTAATCCCTGCGGATAACCGCTGCCATCCCATTTTTCATGATGTTGATGAGCCAGGATAGCGGCCATTTTTAATAAATCCCGCCTCGAAGATTTTAGCATTTCATAACCTAATTCGGCATGTTTTTTCATGTATTCGAATTCATCTGCAGTAAAACGTGCAGGTTTATTCAGAATTGAGTCAGGTATCGCCACTTTACCGATATCATGCATAGGCGATGCCTGCTTGATCAATTCAGTCTCATAGGCAGATAAACCATAATGCAAAGCAAATATGCTGCTATATTCTGCCACTCGTTTAACATGGTTACCTGTTTCCTTTGAACGGCTTTCACCAATTGCTCCCATGGTGAACACCACCTCTCGCTGAGTATCTTCTATTTCCCTGATCATGCGCATTTGCTCACGATCGCTTTGCACTCTTATTTTCTCATCACGCTTCCTGCTTCGATGGTAGGTTTTAAGTGCATTTTCAAGATTATTCTTATAGCTGACCAGGTTATTACGAATATCTTCAGTATCAGCCTGAAGAAAATTTTCAAGAATTGAGATCAATTTGTCATCCCTTGACATTAACTAATATCCTGTTTCTTAACCAGGTTGAAATTCAGGTGTTCAAAGTCCTCTTTGAAATCCTGACCTGACTCTTCAGCGCTTTCATTTTCTTCATCATAAATCCAGTTTATTTCTATCTCATTACTATCATGGGCTTCTTCAAGTAAGTCAAAAAGGTCGAAAAATAATTTAGAACTACTGGAGTTGAAATAGATAATTTCCATATTAACAGTCGTCCTGTCGCAGACATGAGCGGTAAAATACTCGGCCATCCAATCCATAACCGGCTGATAGAAATCAAAAGTGTTTTCCGGATAGGATTTGCCTTTTATTTCCAGCATACCCGATTGCGGATCCAGTAAAATATAAGGCGTGTATTTGGTGGCTTCAAAAAACAGTTTTTTCATAATTCCAGACTCTCAGACAATGCTCATGTTTAGATATAAGCGCAAATCTCAAAAAATGATTGCTCTTCATTTATTTCTCGGAAGTGATATTTCAAGGGTTCGGATGATTTTTTGGCCATTTCCAGAAATCCCAGACCGGCTCCTCGCGCATGTGTGTTAGTGCCGGTTCGCCTCAACTCCCTGTAATATTGCTTCAAATGTTCAACATCCATGGTATTGATTTTATTTATTTTTGTGGCAATTACAGACTGATCAGACAGATTAATCACATTGGCGCTGGAGACGAAATACTTTTCCTTATTCCTGTCATAACCCACCAGAGTAATACCGGAACTCTCATAAATATTGGTACCTTTTTCTATTGTATCTCTGGAGTGGCTCATAATATTTTGCATTTGCTCAGTCAACACGGAAAAAAGATTATGAATAATCTTTGTTGTAGTACCCAAAGACACCAGTTCTTGTTCAATAGTTTCTGCCACACTGCTGACAATAGCTTGAGAAATAGTGCCGCTAAAACTAAAAATGATGCCTTCTTTTTCAAATAAAGTGCGTAATTGATACATATCCATTTAATAAACTCAATTTCTCTAGATAATGTCCATCTATTTTTAGATGGACACATGTGGCACGGGGATGATTTAGCATTTTTAATGATCACGAATCATTGAAAATGTAGCAAAATAAAAACCACACGTTTCCTTTTACGTTGCATAATTTTGCCAGTATGGCTATATATGGATAGAAACTAAATACTGTTCATATGTATTGCAGCATCATACCAGCCCGTGCATTCATTCATTTAAAATCAGCATTTACACGGAGCGTGATTGCAACCTATAAAACATGTTAAATAGTTACAATTCATTTAGCCAAGTTTTATAGCAACTACGGTAATATCATCATTTGTTTCATATCCATTTTGATATTTTCTTAATTCAGATTGCAGTATATCTCGCTGCCTGTCAAAAGGTTCATTAGAATAAGTCTGCAATAATGTTGCAAATCTTTTTTTGCCGAAAGGGAATCCTTTTTCTCCGCCATTTTGATCAAGAAACCCATCACTGGTAAGGTATAAACACACCCCTGTATTAACTAGCAATGAATGATCCGTATATTGAAAATCTTTTTTAGATTTTTTATAACCAATAGATTGACGATCACCTTTAATAACATTAACCTGTCCCTGTTGTACTATAAACAAGGGAATTTCTGCACCTGCAAATTTCAGCAGTTGTTTTTTCCTATGGTAATAAATAATCCCGCTATCAAAACCAGCATTGGACATTGAAGTATCATCATTTTGTTTTAACAAATGCTTCATACTGCGATTAAAAATACCCAGCATATTGGCTGGACTCACTTCTTCACGGGTGCTTTTTGTCCTGGCAATCATATGCCGTTCTATTGCTTTGACCAGCATAGTAACAAAGGCGCCGGGTATCCCATGGCCGGTACAATCAATAACCATCAGAATCATTTCATCTTCTGAAATACTTTCCAGAAAATATATATCACCGCCCACAACATCTCTTGGTTGCCAGATAACAAAATAGTCTTCGCAATATTGCTCAAACAGCTCCGCTTCAGGTATCAGCGTCTGCTGGATCTGAGCGGCATATTTGATTGAATCCTGCATTTTATGATTGAGTGATGAGATCTGTTTTTTTGCCTCCATCAATTTTCTATTCCAGTACAGAATTACAGCTAAAATCACTCCAGAAACAGCTAAAATTTGCCAGATCAAAGTATAATCTATTTTCTCGACGTATTTCTGTTTTATCCATTTATTTAAAATAATTTGCTGTGTTTCCTGACCAATCATATCTATGGCCTGATTAATAATACCCACCAGAGGTTCGAATTCATCCTGAATGCCAAACCCCAATTGTGTTGTAACACTGGTTTTACCAACAATTTTAACCTGATTAAGTCCATTCTTTGCAATCCTATAACTGCACAACGCCATCGTACATAACATAGCATCTATTTTTTCTGCCGAAACAGCCAGCAAACCTTCATCAATATCATTAACTTCAATGAAATCTATCTGTGGATATTGCTTGTTTAACCTGGCGACATAGCCATAGCCTTTGATCACAGCAATTTTTTTACCTGCAATATCATTCAGCGAATCAACATAATTCTGTGAATTACGCATAACAATAACAATGGGGTTGCTCAGATAAGGTTTGGTAAAGAGCAGATCCTTTTTTAAATCAGAATCTACTGTTTCAGAAAGTACATCTATCTGATTATTTTTTACCAGCTTAATTGATTCACTCCAGTTTGCAGTTTGAATGATTTTAAACTCGATACCAATATTCTGTTCAATTAAAGCCAGATACTCGGCAACAATACCGATATATTCCCCCTGTTGATTAAAACCTTCAAATGGCAGCCAATTCGGATCACCTGCAAGGCGGAAATTTTTATGTTTAGACAACCATTGTTTCTGTTGTGTCGTTAAATGAAGCTGTTTTATTTCATTCTCCTCAGCTTTCCAGGCAGTCAGAATTTTATTTTTTTCAGTCAGTGGGATTGAATTCAGGACTTTACTAATAATTTGTGCAAATATTGGCCAGTCTTTTCTGGTGCCCATATAAAGCGGTGTAGGCACAAAATCCTGCAGCGTAGTTAAAGGTTTTATGTTCGTGATACTATTGGTTTTTAAAAGATAGGACATCGTGGCTAATGAGTCGTACAATATGTCTGCCTGATGAGTTATCACTGCATTGACGGCTGCAGAAGGAGATGCAACTGGCAGAATTTTTATCCCCGGGATTGCCGTCTTTATCCTCTCAATAGTGGCATAATCCTTTGGGAGAGCCAGCGTTTTACCTGGCAAATCATTAACGCTCTTAATACCAGAGTCATCACGCACAAAAATATAATCAACAACATTCTGATAGGGTTGATCAGTAAAATTAATATACGCACTTCTGTCATTAGAGAAATAAAGGGCTGGCAGGAGATCAAGCTGTTTATTTTTTAATTTTTCCAGTAATACATCCCAGCGATCTATTTCTACCTTGAAGCTAAGATGAGTCTGATCCGCTAAAATTTTCAGGTATTCGTAACAGATACCCGCGTAATTGTGGCTATTATCCACAAAATCAAAAGGAGCCCAGTCCTTTTCTCCTCCTACTCTGATCACTGAATGTGATTTGAGCCAGTTGATTTCAGCTTTACTGAATTTTTCTGATAATTCAGACTTTGCATTTTTATCAGGCTCAATCAAATAAATTTGCGACTGTTCAGCTAAAGCGCTGATGCTAAAAAATTGATATAAACAAAAAACGATTAATAGATATCTGCCCATAATAGTTGTAATTAAAGCCTCCGTGTGAACTTAAACACATCCTTGTATCACTATTTTATATTTCAAATCAAAAGAGGGCCTGACGAGGCCCTCTTAGATGCTTTTTAGGAAGGCATTTTTCTATGCCTTCTTTTTTGCCGTCTTCTTCACCGTAGCGACCTTTTTCTTCACCGCGGCTTTCTTTTTCGCCACAGAGACCTTTTTCTTCACTGCGGCCTTCTTCTTCACCGCGGCTTTCTTTTTCGCCACAGAGATCTTTTTCTTCACTGCGGCCTTCTTTTTCACCGCGGCTTTCTTTTTCGCCACAGAGACCTTTTTCTTCACTGCGGCCTTCTTCTTCACTGCGGCTTTCTTTTTCACCGCGGCTTTCTTTTTCGCCACAGAGACCTTCTTCTTCACTGCGGCTTTCTTTTTCACCGCGGCTTTCTTTTTCGCCACAGAGACCTTTTTCTTCACCGCGGTTTTCTTTTTCACCGCGGCTTTCTTTTTCGCCACAGAGACCTTTTTCTTCACTGCGGCCTTCTTTTTCACCGCGGCTTTCTTTTTCGCCACAGAGACCTTTTTCTTCACCGCGGCTTTCTTTTTCACCGTCACGGCCTTTTTCTTCACCGCGGTTTTCTTTTTCACCGCGGCTTTCTTTTTCGCCACGGCCTTTTTCTTCACTGCGGCTTTCTTTTTCGCCACAGAGACCTTTTTCTTCACCGCGGCCTTCTTTTTCACCGCCACGGCCTTTTTCTTCACCGTGGTTTTCTTTCTGGCAGCCTTAGAGGCTAATTGACTGGATTCTTCTGCTACGCTCTTTTGCCCTGCAAGCTCACCAGTTTCTTTAACCAGCGGCAATTTGGCTTTTTTCTCAGCGATAATCAATTCTTTCTCTTGGTTGGGTATTGTCTCACCCGGTAATTGCTCTTTATGAACTAACAGATCTTTATGTGCTGAAGGTTCTGTATCAGATCCTGCTTGTTCAATAAGGCCTAATGAAGTAACGATGCGGTTAAATATTTCATCAATACCATCAGTTCCTTTTATCTTGATGTTTTTACCCTGTTGTTCATAAAAAGCGATTAAGGGAGCAGTTTGCGAGGTATAAACTTTCAATCGATGCCTGATAGTGTCTTCATTATCATCAGCTCGTTGAATTAATGAACCGCCACATTTATCACAAACATCATCAACGATGGGAGGAGAAGTATAAACATTGTATACCTGTCCACAGGCCGTGCACGTTCTGCGTCCGGTGAGACGTTGTGTTAAATCATCCAGGTCAACATCAATCAATACCGTTTTGTCCAGAGTCTGATTAATCTTTTTCAGCATGGTATCCAGTGCTTCAGCCTGAGGAATATTCCTTGGAAAACCATCTAATATAAAACCCTGTTTAACATCTGGCTGCTTCAGACGTTCTCCAATAATACCCAGAACAATATCATCAGTGACCAGCTCTCCTGCATCCATAGCTTGCTTAGCTTTAATACCTAAAGAAGTTTGATCTTTAACAGCAGCACGTAATAGATCACCCGTGGATATTTGCGGCATACGAAATGTTTCATCAAGACGTTTTGCCTGAGTACCTTTGCCTGAACCTGGTGCGCCTAATAATACGATTCTCATTATAATCTCACACTATTTTATGAATTAGTTGAAAACTTTTTTTACACTAAGCTTAAAAATAAAAGTATATTCTTCTATTACACTTATTCTAGCTGAGTGTTTAATAAAGTAAAGCATTGCGTGTATTTCACTGCCTTGTACAAATGAGTTAAAATATTGATTTTATGACAAAGTTACCTTTAAGCAATCGGCAAACTTGAACAGTAGTACAAGTTAAATCAATACCATTTAGAAACCGGCTCTAGCTTCCATCAGGAATTCACGATTTTTGCACACCAGGAACATTTTAACTTTGGCCGAAAAATAATACTTCAGGCTCTGTATACTATGAATGATAATCAGCTCTTACATTACTCAAGACAGATAATGATCCCTAAAATTGGTTACGAAGGACAACAAAAATTACTCGATGCTCGGGTTTTGATCATCGGCATGGGCGGACTGGGTTCACCTGCTTCCATGTATCTGGCCGCAGCAGGCGTAGGTCATCTGCTGGTTTGTGATTTTGATCAAGTTGAAGCATCGAATCTGCAACGGCAAATAGTGCATAATGAAGGCAACATCGGTGTAAACAAGGCCGAATCAGCGAAAGCCATATTGTCAGGATTAAACTCTGACATAAAAGTTACCGCGATTAATCATCGATTAACTGGCCTTGAACTCCAACAACAGATAAACCAGGCAGATGTTGTAGTTGATGCTTCTGATAATTATGCGACTCGCTTCCTGCTGAATGAATTGTGTGTACAGGAAAAAACACCTCTGGTGTCTGGTGCAGCTATTCGTCTTGAGGGACAGGTTATTGTTTTTGATAATCAGGGACAAGGTCCCTGTTATCGCTGCCTGTATAAAGAGGATGCCGACGACACTAATAATACCTGTGCTGAAAATGGAATACTTGCTCCTGTAGTTGGGATTATTGGCAGTATCCAGGCACTCGAGACCATAAAGATACTCATTTCTCTGGGTACTCCGCTCACTTCCAGGCTGTTATTACTGGATGCCTGCACCATGGAGTGGAGAACCCTGAAATTACCCAGAGATCCTCAATGTCCTGTTTGTTCAGCGATGGCCTGATCTAACACCATGCAGATCATTCTTGCTCCCATGGACGGGCTGACAGATTACTACGCGCGTGAAATTTTAACCGCTATTGGCGGTTATGATCTCTGCATCACCGAATTTTTACGTGTTACAGATGACCTGTTTCCAGATCGTGTTTTTTATCGACGCTTTCCAGAACTGAAACCGGATCACTTATCTCAACGGCCTGATATCAGCTGTACAAAATCTAATATTCCCGTTTATTTACAATTATTAGGCAGTGACCCTTCATGCCTGGGTGAAAATGCAGCCAAAGCCGTTTCATTGGGAGCCAAAGGCATTGATCTTAACTTCGGCTGCCCTGCTAAAGTTGTCAATCGTCGCGGGGGCGGTGCCAGCCTGCTGCAATATCCAGGACAAATATTTGCTATAGTTGCAGCAGTGCGCAGCGCTGTACCTGTACATATACCGGTGACAGCAAAAATGAGATTAGGCTATAAAGATGCCTCTCTGGCGCAAGAGAATGCCCTGGCGATACAGACTGGCGGGGCCAGCAGTATAACCATCCACGCTCGAACCAAACTGGATGGCTATCGTCCGCCAGCCTACTGGGAATTACTGGCTCCTATTGCTGAAGCACTGAAAATCCCCGTCATAGCTAATGGTGAAATATGGAGTATTGAAGACTATTTTACGTGCCGTGAAAGCAGTCAGTGTGAAAGCGTCATGCTCGGGCGGGGCGCAATGGTTACTCCTGATCTGGCCTTGCATATTAAAGCTGCCATCGCAGGACAGAGCTACCAGAACATGACGTGGCAACAAATAACAGCCATACTTGATAAGCTATATCAGTTGATGCTGTCAGAACCATTACTCGATAACAGGTATATCGCCCCAAGATTAAAACTATGGGTGAAATGGCTGATGCCAAATTATATTCAGGCAGAACAGATTTTTCCCCGGTTAAAAATCATAAAAGATCCGCAACTGGCCATTGATTTGATAACACAGAAAAACGCTTCAGCTTCTCGGTAAGACCGTGCTTGATATCCAATACTCAATCCAATATTGCAGAGATGCTCAACAGCTACCAAAAAATCCCCCCTGAAGGGTACTAGCTAAACACTGGAAGTGATATGGTAACTGTAGTGCCTTCAGTCTCGCTGGAAGTCAAAGCTAAATGTCCGCTATGAGCTTCCACCATGCGCTTTACTATTCCCATACCCAGCCCAGTACCTCTTCTTTTAGTGGTAAAGAATGGTTCACCAATACGCACCAATACATCCTCAGGAATTAAATCACACTGATTATTGATGAGTACATTAACCGTATGTGCGGTGTTGTCAAAAATCAGTGTGCAAAGGATCTCGCTGTCAGGGTAACAAGCCTCAATAGCATTGCGATAGATATTCATCAATACCTGATTAAGACGGTCCGTGTCAGCCTTGATCATCTGCTTTTTAATGTTATTCTCCGATTCATTATAGCGCAACGAAAAATTGAGATTTTTATCTTCACCCAAAACCTGATTCTGTTCGATAAAACCATTTATATACTGATACAAATTAATCGTTTCGAGTTTCAGCATGACTGGCTTGGCGTACAATAACACATCCTCTAACAAGCGCCCCATTCGCTCTGTTTCTCTGTTAGCTATAGCTGACCATTCATTCCCGTTTTCATCCAGAGACAGCTTACTGAAATAGTTCAGTGCAAGCCCAATCGTGGTCAGAGGATTTCGTACTTCATGCACGATACCGGAAGTAAATTCACCAATCGCGGCCAGACTTTTTTGTTCTGTCATACGGATTGTTTTACCGAGACTATGGATCATCAGGTAAGCAATATTATTCAGCAATTCAATTTGCTCCTGCTTATAAGCATCAGCCTGTCTTGAAGCAAACACCAGAATGCCCAGCATTTTGCCTGCATCAGTCAAATGTAAAAAGATACTGCTCTGCATTCCGTTTTCAGCCAGCAGGTTTAAAAACACATAGTCGGGATGTTGCCTGGCAAGCCCCTGTACATCAGAAATATGCAGGGGCACGTCACTATGAATAGCCTGTTCCAGCAAAGTACTGTCGATTGAATACAAAGACCGAGGCAGCATCTGTGCTTCGCCGTCGAGGAAAACATTTTGCAATTCAAGGATCTTTGTATCTCCATTATGCAAGAGTACACTGGTCCAGTTTATAGGCAAAATAGCACTGAATTCTTCTGCAATAAATCCCAGCGTTTCATTCAGATCACTGCCTTGCTGGATCCGGTCAATAAGTTTGAATATCGCATAAAGTCGTAATGACAGGTGGTTAAAACTACGCGTTATTGAGGCTATTTCATTGTTGGATCCAATGGCTACCTGATGACCAAAATCTCCTCTGGCGACTCGGTCAAAGCCCTCCATAGCTTTATTTAAAGGCACGATAACCTTTATATAGAATCCTGCCAGAGTCATTAATGCAATCAAAAAGGAGGCTCCCAAAACGAATTTATTGACCCGGTTAATCGCTTTGATTCGATGACTCAATTCCTGAGACATTTGTTCCACTGCGATATCTTCGACCAATTTGATCTGCTGCTGGTTATCGCTGATATATCTTGCGGCGGCGGCCAGTTTCGGCATATCCTCACTGTCACCCAGGGTTTGTTTTAATTCGTGGTAGTAATGGTTCCAGGTAGTTTGCAGTTCTTGCAGAATATTTTTAGTTTCTGTCTCCAGCTTGAGATTAATTCCCTTCTCCATACCAACCAGAGCAGCCGGTAAATGTTCATCAGCAAAACAGGTAATAATATCGTTTTTGTTGTTTAATTGCCTCTTCAAATCTCTATAATATAAACTGATATCCCTCTCATAAGCTTGCACGTTGGTGGGTGAATGCAGTAAATAATTGTTACTTTGCATAGCCATATAATTGGTGATTAACTGCATTCTATGTAACACATGCAGTGCTGCCATCTCTTCTTCACGCTCATCAATAGTGTAAAGGGTATAAATAATGGCAAATGAAAAAAGCGATAATAACAGCAGCAGTACTGCAGCAATCTGAAATTTCAGAGAATGAATCATATTCTTAGGCATCATTGGTCATCTGGATTAAACCGTTGTTTTAATATTAATTATATAACAGAACGTTTTTGTCGGTGTTGCATTACACGTTAAAGCAAATAATCCTTCGGTTTATACATATTGTCAATTGTCAGTCTGTCACAGATAATGAAGTTACTCTGATAGTAAACGACTGCCTGACTATGCATAATTGTATACCTGATCCACTTGCTGCAGATAAAAAATTACTGGATATGCTGCCGGTAGCAATTGTTATTGTCGATGATAATGCCACAGGCTATTATATGAATACCAAAGCGGCGCGAATTTTTTTTCCAGCATCAACAGGGAATGATTTAAAGGCTTCAATAAAATTATTTAATTTAACCCGTCTATCCGCGGATTTTTCTGCAGAAAAGTTTGGCTATGCGAGAGGCTGGTTGAACCAGCATGACAGTTATCAGGCTGATCTGAGTTTTGAACTAAGGCGTGAAAAAGCCTGCTATAAGATTAATATTGTCCCATACATCCTCTCAGATGAACATTTCCCGCCGTTGTACCTGATTACTTTTGAAACCTCATCTGGGTCATCTTCTAAGAATAATTCACTAAATCAAAGCTTCAGAGAATTAAAACAGTTTTCACGGCTCAGTGCTATGCGCGAAATATCAACCTCGATGGCAGACAGTCTCAACCAGCCATTAACCGCGATCATGAGTTACACACAGGCTATGCAAAGAATGTATTTAACCGAGTCTGATTCTAAAGAAATCGAAGCAGCCATGGAACGAGTCGTGATCAATGCTCAGCATGCAGCGCAAATTATTAAAGACATACGCAGCAGAACACTCACGACAGTCGTTAATTTTGATTATGTCGATCTAAATCAGCTAATTATGGATACCATTGCTCTTACAGAACTCAACACCCCCGCCAGCGAGATCAATCTACAACTTCACTTTGATCATAATATCCCGGCCATAAAAATTATTAGAATTCAAATAAAACAGGTAATATTAAGTCTGCTGACAAATGCTATAGAAGCTTTTTCCGGTATGGGATTACAGCAATCTAAAATTACTATTGAAACAAAATTGTCCGCAGAAGATTTGCTAATGACTATCTGTGATAATGGCCCAGGCATAAGTGACCAGGTCAAAGACAAATTATTCGAACCTTTTATCAGCACGAAAAAAGAAGGTATAGGTATCGGTTTATCCATGTCTCAATACATTATTGAACTGCATAACGGCAAGATCACCCTTGATGCAAACCATAAATCAGATAATACAAAAAAACCTGGGACATGTGTTCGCATATGCTTACCACTTTATCGTAAATAAGCTATGATCATCCTGGCAATGATTTTTTACAGAATTTGTATTTTTTTTACTGGAGAACACTGTGTCTACATCAACTGCTGAACAGACCGTCTTTGTTGTTGATGATGAACCGGATGTCCGGGCGGCTCTGCGCCTGTTAATAAAATCAGTCGGCTTTCAGGTAGAATGTTTTGAATCTGCAGATGAGTTTTTTACCCAATACGATCCGGTGCGACAAGGTTGCCTGATCCTTGATGTTAGAATGCCCGGCATGAGCGGCATGGATCTGCAGGAAAAATTACACGCTTCTCAGTCAATTCTGCCAATTATTATGATCTCTGGCCATGGTGAAATTCCTATGGCCGTAAAAGCGGTACAGAACGGGGCTATTGACTTCCTGCAAAAACCATTCAGCGATCAGCAGCTTCTGGACAGGATTGCTCAGGCATTGGAACTGGATTCTTCGCGGCGCAATAACCAGGCTGAAAAGCTGGCTATACAGGAAAAATTTGCCTCCCTGACACCTCGTGAAAAAGAGATTTTAAATGAAGTCGTTGCAGGTAAGTTGAATAAAGTGATTGCCTATGATTTGGGTATCAGTACCCGAACGGTTGAAATACATCGTGCCAAAGCGATGGAAAAAATGGCAGCGAGAAATTTATCCGAACTTATTTTTAAATCCAATATTCTGAAATCTGATTTACAATAAAAACCTCAGGCCGAAAAGGAATTTCCCTGATGGACCTGTTGCTTTAATAAGGTTTAATTAAATCTTGGGTTATATGAAGTCCAGGCCCCACTCACACTTATAGTTTGTCCCTGAGGATTGAGATATGTGACCGATTTGTCAGGGTGAACAGTGACAGAAACAACGCCTTCATCAGCAGTAGTTATACTGTTTCCATTATCTAGTTCCGCACCCCATACTTTAATTGCTCTACGCATAATTTTTGCACCTTTGATTAGTTGAGTATTTTGCTTGGTTATTAGTCTACTTAGACTTTTGGTCTATGTCAACTATAATTCAGGAAAATTCCCGTATAGATTCTGTTATTATGCCTGTGGACACAAACCTGTTTAGAAAAAGGCGCCTAAAAGCCTCTGCACGAGAAAAAAACGCCAGCCAGAAGATGAAGTGATTCCGTGTAGTTGATGCACAATAAATGGCATCTCATTGTTTTTTTGTAAAACCTGACAGCAAGCACGATCTTATAGATATGCTGAGACGTTACTGTTTTTTTACCTCTGGAATAAAAAACAGAGCAGCTCTATATTTAACCTTTAAACGCCTGCTTTGAATTCAGATAGGCTGTCTCTTGCGCGGTATTTTGACGTCCAAGGATAGCATTGCGATGGGGAAAACGATGATATTTTTCTATCAGAGCGCAATGATGCTGGGCAAAACGGATATTATCCTGCAATTTTGCGGCGGTAAATAATTGTACAGAGAGTCTTTGATCAGCCAGATTTTCACTATGCATTAAAGGCATAAATAAGAACTGCAGCCGCTCAGTACTCATCTGTTTATCAAACCCCTGTTTGAGAGCGTGTTTGCTGACATCGATGGCTTGTGCCTCAGTAGCAAAACTTTTGGCCTGACCACGAAACATATTTAACGGAAGCTGATCCAGAATAATACACAACGCCAGACAACCTTCGGCTGAATCCATCCAGTGATCTAACCCTCCATTAGCCGCAGCAGACCATAAATCAAAAAATTTTCTCTGTATTTCAGCATCCAGCCCGGGCGAGGCAGAAAACCACTGTTTATTGACGGGTTCTGAATACCAGTAAAGGATGATGTCATGAGGAGTCATAGCGAAAAAATCAGCCATTAATGCTTTGTAGAAGAGCTGGTAAGATTATGACTATCAGTATAAATCTCGGCCATATCGATTTCATCAAATTCATAGCTCTGACCACAAAATTCACAATCAACCGAAATATTACCCTGCTCCCTGAGAATATCAGCAGCTTCCTGCTGGGTGATAGAACGCAGCATATTGGACACTTTTTTGCGTGAACAGCTGCATTGAAATGATACCGTTTCAGCTTTAAACAGGTGAATATCTTCTTCGTGATATAAGCGATGCAGAATTTCTCTGACATTCAGCGTCAGTAATTCATCCTGCCTGATAGTGCTTCCCAGATGCGTAATGCGATCCCAGCTGTCGGGATCCGCATAGTAGCGTCCCGGCAGTTGTTGTAATAACAGGCCGCCAACAGCATATTGATCAGCTGCGAGAAAAATACGTGTTTTCAATTGTTCTGAACGTTCCAGATAACCTTGCAGAAATTCTTCGATACTATTCCCTTCCAGGGATACAATCCCCTGATATCGCTCATTGGTGACTGCCTGCTCGATAGTGATAACCAGGGTACCATTACCCAGCAGCTGTTTCAGACTGCTCTCATCAGAGCCGGGCAATGGCAGAGGCTCACGGTATTTGGCTATCGCACGCACGCTGAAGTCATTGCGACATTCAACCACCATTAAATTCAGAGCTCCGTCTCCATTGGCCTGGACCGTCAAAGAACCTTCAAATTTTAAGGTAGCGGACAGCAGCACCGAGGCAGCAACTACCTGACCCAGATAGTCCCGAATGACCTGTGGATATTGGTGGTGAGAAAGAATGGTTTTCCAGGTGTCTGTCAACTGGGTGATTTCGCCGCGGATATTATCCTTATCAAACAGAAAACGATGCAGTTTATCATTACTCATAACCTTCAAATCACTCCGCTGTGTGATTAACTCAATTTCTGTTTTAATAGTTGATTGACCTGCGCAGGATTGGCCTTGCCTTTGGATGCCTTCATGACCTGACCGACAAAAAAGCCGATTAATTTTTCCTTGCCCGCCTTGAATTCGGCTACCTGAGCAGGATTATTGGCAATCACTTCATCGATGATCGATTCAATAGCTCCGCTATCAGTGATCTGCTTCAGGCCTTTGTCATGGATAATAGTATCAGCGTCGCCTTCTCCATGGCACATGGCTTCAAAGACTTCTTTGGCGATTTTTCCTGAAATAGTATTATCTTTAACTCTGCTTAACAATCCTGCCAGTGCACTGCTGCTGACCGGACAATGTTTAATGTCCGTGCCCGTCCTGTTGAGAAAAGCGGACACATCACCTAAAACCCAGTTAGCCGCCAGTTTGGGATCTGCAACGGTTTGCTGCACACCTTCATAATAGTCCGCCAGCTCACGATCAATAGTCAATGCTCTGGCATCCTGCTCAGGCAAACCCAGTTCACTGATATAACGTTTGCATTTACTATCCGGCATCTCAGGCAGTTCAGCGCGCAGGATTTCGATTAGTTCATCACTGATCATCACCGGCAGCAAATCCGGATCAGGGAAATAACGGTAGTCATTTGCTTCTTCCTTGCTGCGCATAGAACGTGTTTCATTTTTTTCCGCATCATAAAGACGTGTTTCCTGTGTTATGCTGCCGCCGTTTTCAAGAATATCCATTTGCCGTTCTATTTCTACATTGATGGCTTTTTCTACAAAACGGAAAGAATTGATATTTTTCAGTTCGGCGCGTGTTCCAAAGGCTTCCTGGCCTGCGGGCCGCAGAGATACATTGGCATCGCATCGAAACGATCCCTCTTCCATATTACCATCAGAAACACCCAGATAGCGCACGATAGAATGTACCTTGCGCATATAGGCAACAGCTTCCTGAGCACTGCGCATATCGGGTTCAGAAACTATTTCCAGCAATGGTGTTCCGGCACGGTTCAGGTCGATACCTGTTTGACCATGAAAATCTTCATGCAGCGACTTGCCTGCATCTTCTTCCATATGAGCACGCGTAACACCAATACTTTTTTTACGCCCATCGTCCAGCTCAATATCAATATGTCCGTTGCCGACAACAGGATAATACAGCTGGCTGATCTGGTAGCCCTTGGGTAAATCCGGATAGAAATAGTTTTTCCGGTCAAACACCGAGCGGTTGTTAATTTGCGCATCAATAGCCAGCCCGAACTGTACTGATTTGGTGAGCGCCTCGGCATTAAACACCGGCAATACGCCAGGCAGGCCCAGGTCAACAGCACAGGCCTGGGTATTGGGCTTTGCACCATAGGCCGTAGAAGCACCGGAAAATATTTTGGATTTGGTTGCAAGCTGTACATGGATTTCCAGGCCAATAACGACTTCCCATTGCATAGTGTTCTAACCCCTCAGATATGTCAAAATTAGGCAAACTGCTCCGGAACTCTGGTGTGCCAGTCAGTTGCCTGTTGGAATTTGTGTGCGATATTTAACAATCGCGATTCTTCGAAATGAGGACCGATCAACTGCAGTCCTACCGGCAGCTGATCCACAAAACCGGCCGGAATAGACATGCCCGGCAAGCCTGCCAGATTAACGGCTATGGTATAAATATCGGATAAATACATGGTAATGGGATCATCGGTTAGTTCGCCCAGTTTAAATGCTGTGGAAGGGGCTGCAGGTCCCAGAATAACATCAACTTGTTCAAATGCCCGCATAAAGTCATCACTGACCAGGCGGCGAGCTTTTTGTGCTTTGACATAATATGCATCATAAAAACCTTCTGAAAGGGCATAGGTGCCCATCAAAATTCGGCGTTTCACCTCAGCACCGAAACCTTCACCTCGGGAGCGGATATAGAGGTCTTGCAGATCTTCTGGATTTTCACAACGATAACCAAAGCGTACACCGTCCATACGGGACAAATTGGAGGAACATTCAGCCGGAGCGATAATATAGTAGGTGGGCACAGCCAGTTGGCTATTGGGTAAACTGATTTCATTGACCAGGGCGCCCATTTTCTCATATTCTTTAATGGCCTCCTGTATGACTTTAGCAACATTGTCATCTAAGCCCTGAGAAAAATATTCCCTGGGAATACCGATTTTCAGACCTTCGAGAGAATTGTTTAACCCGGCGGTGTAATCCGCGACCGGCTGCTCACTGCAGGTTGAATCTCTGGCATCAAAACCGGCCATGACTTTAAGCATCATGGCCGCATCTTCAGCCGTTCTGGCCATAGGACCTGCCTGATCTAGACTGGAAGCGAAGGCAATCATGCCATAGCGGGAAACACGTCCGTAGGTTGGCTTGAGACCGGTGATACCGCAAAATGATGCCGGTTGGCGTATAGATCCTCCAGTGTCCGTTCCAGTGGCTGCAGGCACCAGTCTTGCAGCCACTGCAGCGGCAGACCCTCCCGAAGAACCGCCCGGAACTGCAGTTAAATCCCAGGGGTTTTTTACCGCCCCGAAAAATGAAGTTTCATTCGAAGACCCCATGGCAAACTCATCCATATTGGTCTTGCCCAGCATGACGCAGCCGGCCTGATTAAATTTTTCAACACTGGTCGCAGTGTAAGGAGAAATAAAGGGTTCTAACATTTTTGAGCCGCAGCTCGTTTTTATACCCTGGGTACAGAAAATATCCTTCTGAGCCAGCGGTATACCGGTTAAAGGCCTGGCCTGACCGGCTGCCCGCAGCTGATCGGCCTGTTTTGCCTGCGCCAGTGCCAGCTCAGGAGTCGCAGTAATAAAGCTGTTGAGCTTGTCATCATGCGCATCAATACGCTCTAAACAGTAACGAGTCAGTTCCTCACTGGAAAAGTCACCTGCATTCAACCCAATAGCCAACTCTGCAATAGTTTTGTTATGCATTTACTTTCCTACCTTTATTCGATTACTTTAGGTACTAAAAACAGGCCCTGCTCAATTTCTGGGGCATGGGCCTGCAGATTTTCTCGGTCATTGGATTCCGTGACGATATCGGGGCGCAGCCGTTGAATCATATCTAAAGGATGAGCCATAGGTTTGACATTTTCGGTATCGACTGAATTAAGCTGCTCGACCAGGCCAAGTATATTCGACAGATTGGTTGCATATTCAGGAATATCCTCTGCATCAATGCCAAGCCGGGCCAGGTAGGCAATTTTTTCAACATCAGTTTTATCTAAGGTGGACATCACTAATTCCCACAACAATTTTAAATTCAGGGTAATAATTCAGGTACGAAACCTGTTGACTTTATTTATCACAAGGCGCATAAGTTAACATAAAAACGAAACATTTCTAAGCTCTAACAGCAAACTAGGTAGACATTTTTTTGCTTTATTTTTAAAATACGCAACTTTATGCCTGAAAAAATAAACAATACCTGTTATAAAGTACATCGAGTTATTTCACTGACATTAAGTAGCTTTGACATCAGGCTTTATTCATCAAAACTGTGCACGCTGGTTTGAAGCTGCCAACATTTTATAAAGGAAAACCTGCCAATCATGTTTGGATTCGGTCGTTTACGCGGTATTTTTTCCAATGATCTGTCAATTGATCTGGGAACAGCCAATACTCTCATCTATATACCCGGTCAAGGTATAGTCCTAAATGAACCCTCAGTGGTCGCCATACGTCAGGAGCCAACCACCAATGAAAAAATGGTCGCTGCTGTTGGTGAAGAAGCGAAATTAATGCTGGGCAGGACGCCAGGCAACATGGAGGCCATTCGTCCCTTGAAGGACGGTGTTATAGCCAATTTTACGGTCACTGAAAAAATGTTACAGCACTTTATTCACAAAGTGCATGAAAACCGTTTTCTTAAACCCAGTCCGCGTGTCCTGGTTTGTGTTCCATGCGGCTCAACCCAGGTTGAACGCAGAGCCATCAAAGAATCAGCACTGGGTGCCGGTGCCCGAGAAGTCTATCTGATTGAAGAGCCCATGGCTGCTGCTATAGGTGCTGGAATGCCTGTCAGTGAAGCCAGTGGTTCCATGGTAGTGGATATTGGCGGCGGTACCACAGAAGTGGGAGTGCTGTCTCTAA
The DNA here is from genome assembly GCA_963836005.1 of uncultured Gammaproteobacteria bacterium. Classification (GTDB taxonomy): domain Bacteria; phylum Pseudomonadota; class Gammaproteobacteria; order GRL18; family GRL18; genus CAWIHS01. Next base: position 34,448 of record CAWIHS010000002.1, read on the forward strand.
GTGGTATCGTCTATTCTGAATCTATCCGCATTGGCGGCGATCGTTTTGATGAAGCGATTATCAACTATGTGCGCCGCAACTATGGCAGCCTGATTGGTGAAGCTACCGCTGAACGGATTAAAAAAGAAATCGGCTCTGCTTATCCCGGTGACGAATTACTCGAAATCGAGGTTCGCGGCCGCAATCTGGCAGAAGGTATACCCCGAAGTTTTAGCCTTAACAGTAATGAAATCCTCGAGTCAATCCAGGAACCCCTGTCCGGCATCGTGGGCGCAGTGAAAATAGCACTGGAACAAACGCCTCCCGAACTAGGCTCAGATATTGCTGAAAAAGGCATGGTTCTTACCGGTGGCGGTGCTCTATTAAGAGATCTGGATCGTCTGCTGTGCGAAGAAACTGGCCTGCCAGTCATGGTTGCAGAAGATCCTCTGACCTGTGTGGCACGTGGTGGCGGACGAGCCCTGGAAATGATGGACAAGGTGGGAACTGACCTGTTTAGCGCTGAATAATTGAATGTTTTTACATAAAATAACAACAGCACCAGGCTATGTATATTAGTACTCTGATTCCTGCATCATTATGCGACAACTGAATTCCATCCTTAAGGTTTTGCTCGCGGGGAAATAACCATAAAACAGTTATTTGATCAAGACTCCACTAATCTGGCACGATTGGTATTTATGGTCGTATTTTCTGCCATTATTATGGCCGCCGACCATCGCACCAATATGCTGCATGGCGTCAGAAGCTTTTTGAACCTGCTGATCTATCCACTGCAGACCATAGCCAGTATTCCGGTAGATACCGGTTTGTGGCTGGATGAAAGACTCACTTCGCATCAATCGCTGGTGGATAGGAATGAACAATATAGAACCGAAAACCTGCTGCTTAAAGCTCAGCTGCAAAAATTCACTTCCCTTCAGGCTGAAAATATTCGTCTGCGTTCATTACTGAAATCTTCACGTAAGATCAGTGATCAAATGTTAATTGCAGAAACAATTGCTGTAGATCTGGATCCTTACAAACGCCAGATCGTGATCAATAAGGGGCTGTCACATAGTGTATACGCAGGTCAACCTATCCTTGATGCCTATGGGATCATGGGGCAGGTTATCCAGCCCGGTTCAGTGTCCAGTACTGCGATTTTAATTACCGATCCTTCTCATGCGATCCCTGTACAGGTCAATCGTAACGGACTGAGAACGGTACTATACGGTACCGGCTCAGCAAACCTGCTGGAAATACCTAATCTGCCCAACAATGCTGATATCGAAATAGAAGATCTGTTGATCACTTCCGGTCTGGGTGGGCGATTTCCGGAAGGTTACCCGGTTGCAGTAGTAAAAAAAATAGAACGTGATCCCGGCCAGCCCTTTGCTAAAATCATCGCCGAATCGGCCGCTCACCTGGAACAGAGCCGTGAAATTTTACTGGTTATGGAACAAACTAAAAAGCAGCAACTGATAAACGAGCAGATACTAAAAGAAAAACAGGCGGCACCCTCCATGAAAAACATCGAGGAAAAAAGCTCTGCTGAGCAAGTCACTGGTGAGGCCATGCATGAGTAAACCGGCTTATCATGGTGGTATTGTTATTCTGGCCAGTTTTGGAATCGCATTTATCCTTACGATGATCCCCATCCCAGATAGCTGGCACATTTATCGACCGGAATGGGTCACTCTGGTATTGATCTACTGGTGTCTTGCTCTGCCTCATCGTGTTGGAGTTTTTACCGGTTGGGCAATAGGACTGCTGCTGGATGTGACCTATGGCAATGTACTAGGCCAATATGCCCTGACTTTCTCGATTGTGGCTTATTTAAGTTATCAGCTGCATGTCAGGATCCGCTTATATCCTATACTGCAGCAGTCCATGATCATTCTATTACTGGTTGCGCTGGCGCAAATGATTGTTTTATGGATTAAGGGAATTACCGGACAGACCCCGGAAAGCTGGAACTACTGGATACCCTCAATCACCAGTATGCTGGTATGGCCATGGCTGTTTTACCTGCTGCGGCTTATCCGCCGCCTCTATGGTGTCAATTAATGCCCATCTGTTTTTAGATGGACACTTGCGGCAGAGGGATGTGCTGGGCTTTTTAATGATGACAAATCATTGAAAAGGCAGCAAAAGAAAATTACATTTTCATTGCGTTCCTTTCATAGCCAGGATGGCTATGTATGGATGGAAACGAATTAAGTACCTGCGACTTCCAATTAACCAGACTGAATATGCCTTATGGCTAATAAACATCGTCTTAAAAATCATTTTACGGAGCTAAGAGTTTTTCATAACCGTAGCCTGGTAGCCCTGTTCATTACCCTGCTGCTGTTTGGTATGCTTGCAGCACGCCTGTTTTATCTGCAGATCATCAACAATGAGCATTTTACCACCCTGTCGCAAAACAACCGTGTTTCTGTCCAGGCCATTCCGCCAACCCGAGGGCTTATCTATGATAGCAATGGAATTATTCTGGCTGAAAACCTGCCCTCCTATACCCTGGAAATCATTCCGGAACAAACCAGCAATATAGATAAAACCTTAGAGGCTCTGTCACAACTCATCAATATCAGGGATATCGACCGGAAAAAATTTGCCCGGGAAGTACTCAGAAAAAGGCGTTTTGAAGGTGTACCATTACGCTTTCGACTCAGTGAAGAAGAGGTCGCCGTTTTATCTGTGAACCTGCATCGTTTACCGGGAGTAAAAATCAAAGCCCAGCTGACACGCCATTATCCTTTTGGTAAGGAAACAGCACATGTGGTGGGCTATGTAGGCCGAATCAATGAGCAGGAACTCAAGACATTGGATACCACCAACTACAGCGGCAGCAACCATACCGGCAAACTGGGTATTGAAAAATCTTATGAAGCGTTGCTGCATGGACAGGTGGGTTATCAGGAAGTTGAGACTAATGTCCGAGGCCGTGTGTTACGCGTGCTAAAAAGACACAATCCAACCCCGGGTGACGATTTGCATCTAAATCTTGATATCAATCTGCAAAAATTCGCTACTGAAGCATTTGAAGGCAAACGCGGGGCGCTGGTTGCCATTGACCCGAATAATGGGCATGTTCTGGCTATGCTCAGCATGCCCAGTTATGATGCCAATTTATTTGTCAATGGCATCGACATTAAAACCTATAAGGAACTTAATACCTCATGGGAACGACCGTTGTTTAATCGCAGCATCTTAGGCAGCTATCCTCCGGGCTCAACCGTCAAACCCTTTTATGCCCTGGGCGGTCTGGAAATGAATATTATCCCAGATGATCATCAGATTTTCTGCCCGGGCTATTATCAGCTAAAAGGCAAGGCGCATAAATACCGTGACTGGAAAAAATGGGGTCATGGAAAAACCGGTCTGACTAAATCTATTGTCGAGTCCTGCGATGTGTTCTATTATGATCTGGCCAACCAGATGGGCATTGATAAAATGCATGAATTCATGAGCTCATTTGGCTTTGGTAAACGCTCCGGCATCGATATACTCGGAGAAAGGAGCGGTTTGATGCCTTCACGCGAGTGGAAACGCAAGGCTCGCGGTCAGGTGTGGTTTCCTGGTGAAACAGTGATTGCCGGCATCGGCCAGGGTTATATGCTGGTGACCCCGTTACAGCTCGCTCTGGCCACAGCAACGCTGGCAAATGGCGGTAAATATTATCAGCCTCAATTACTGCGCTCGATAAAAAGCAAAGCCGAGGAAGATCCCAGACAGGTTTCCAAACAACTGCGACATGAACACACGAACAAAAATCAATTCCATTGGGATCATGTGTATAGTGCCATGACCGATGTCATCCATGGTGCCAGGGGAACAGCCCGACGTCTTAACAAACCGGACTTGCGTTATACCATAGCTGGAAAAACCGGTACAGCGCAGGTTTTTACCGTTGCCCAGGATGCCGAATATGAAGACGAAGAACTGGATGAACGCCTCAAGGATCATGCATTGTTTATGGCCTTTGCACCAGTGGACAGTCCCAAAATTGCTATCGGCATTGTCATAGAAAATGGCGGTCACGGCGGTTCAGTGGCTGCACCTATTGCTGGTGAGGTCATTGAATATTACCTGAGCCGATTCTCAGATGAAGAGTTGCATGCACCGCCAGGGGACACTCAATCCACTGCTCAAGCGGCTGATCAGCAAACTTATCAGCAACCTGCAGCAACCCCCGCAGCTAAAGTCACAGAAATGAATTCTCAGTCACTGCAGGAAAAAGTTCATGGCTAGTCGCGAAGCCCAGCAAAGTCTGTTTTTTCGGTTTCATATAGATCTTACTTTGCTCGTGGGCCTGTTATTGCTTGTCATTGCCGGTCAGGTCATTCTCTATAGTGCCTGCGGAGAAAATATTGCGCTCATGCAGCGGCAGGGAATTCGTCTGGTAATAGCCTTTGTGGTTATGCTGGCAGTAGCACAGATCTCCCCCGACGCACTACGCCGCTGGTCTCCGGTTTTATTTACTATTGGCATTGTTATGCTCATCGCGGTGCTGTTTGCCGGAGTTACCGTGCTGGGTGCTAAACGCTGGCTGGATTTGGGTCTGTTTCGTTTTCAGCCCTCTGAAATGATGAAACTGGCAGTACCCATGATGATCGCCTGGTTTCTGGCTGATGCCGATATCCCTCCCAGCAACAAACGCTTATTTGTTGCCATGATCCTGTTGATCATTCCAGTACTTTTAATAGCCAAACAGCCTGATCTGGGCACTTCTTTACTGGTCACCAGTGCCGGTATCTTCGTCATTTTTATGGCCGGAGTTCGCTGGCGCATTATTCTCGGCTTTATTGTGGCCGCTATTATGTTTACAGTGCCCATGTGGCTGTTTCTAATGAAAGATTATCAGCGCCAAAGGGTATTGACCATGCTTAATCCTGAATCAGATCCTCTGGGCAGTGGCTATCATATTATCCAGTCAAAAATTGCTATTGGCTCCGGTGGAATGTTTGGTAAAGGCTGGCTAAACGGTACTCAATCCCACCTGGAATTTTTACCTGAACGTCATACTGACTTTATTTTTTCTGTTTTTGCGGAAGAATTCGGCTTTAGCGGGATATTGATCCTGTTATCACTTTACCTGTTTGTTATTTTTCGCGGCATCTATATCACCACGCAGGCACATGGGACTTTTTCACGCTTACTCGGTGCTAGTGTCGTGTTAACGTTTTTAATCTATATTTTTGTCAATATAGGCATGGTCAGCGGGATTTTACCCGTGGTGGGTATTCCCCTGCCTTTAGTCAGTTATGGCGGTACATCAATAGTAACACTCATGATAGGTTTTGGTATTTTGATGTCCATACATACCCATAGAAAAATGCTGGCTCATTAAGGACTGTGCTTTAAAGACAGTCTCAGACACAATAAAAAATCCCTTTAATGCTGTTTATCAGGAATCATTCATGCACCCGAAACCAACTAAGCTGTTTATTTTATTCATTTCATTTATCCTGCAGATTGCTGCTTTCAGTCAAACTCAGGCAGATGATCTGGCCAAACAACCCCAGGTACAGGATTTTATCAAAACGATGGTCAGGGAACATAATTTTAAGCAGGCCAAGCTGGAAAAACTCTTTAACCAGGTTGAAATAAAACAAAGCATTCTTGATGCCATCAGCCGACCGGCTGAGCGTACCAAGCCCTGGTACGAATATCGGCAGATTTTTTTGACTGATAAACGCATCAAACTGGGAGCTAAATTCTGGAAGGACAACAAAGGCATTCTTGCTTACGCAGAAAAGGTATATGCAGTGCCTGCAGAAATTATCGTGGCGATTATCGGGGTAGAAACATTCTATGGTCAACGGCAGGGAACCTACCGGGTTATGGATGCACTATCAACGCTGGCATTCAAATATCCCAAGCGATCAAAATTTTTCACTGCTGAACTTGAACACTTCCTGATCATGAGCAAGGAACAGGATTTTGATCCACTGAGCAAGACCGGTTCCTATGCCGGAGCCATGGGCATGGGGCAATTTATCCCCAGCAGTTTTCGCAGTTATGCCATAGATTTTAATGGCGACGGCAGCAAAAATATATGGACAAATCATGCTGATGCTATTGGCAGTGTGGCCAATTATTTCAAGCGTCATGGCTGGATAAAAGATAAGCCGGTTGCTTCTTTGGCCACAGTTAAAACAGGTACAGTAATAGCCGAAGACGATGTCTGTAAACGCAGCTGTAAACCGAAAAAAACCGTTGCTGAATACAAACAGCTGGGCATTTCCCCCAAAATCGCAAGTACCGCAACGATCCCGGCTATTTTACTGATGTTTGAACTTCAAGATGGCAAAGAATACTGGCTGGGCTATAATAATTTTTATGCCATTTCACGTTACAATCACAGCAGTATGTATTCCATGGCCGTTTATCAGCTGAGCCAGGAAATCAAAAAACTACATCTTAAAAAATCATCATGAGTCATTATAAAACAACGTTATTACTGACCGGCATTTCATTCATACTCTTATCCTGTGCTGCCCCCACTCACACTGAGAGCGGCCCCTTCGCCGATGGAACTGACCAGCCTGATAATTTTTCCACTCAGGATGGTCCCCCTGCACAGGCTGTTGAAGTGGCAGATATCTCCGATGCTATTCCACAAAAAGAACCCCGAAGCCGTTATGGCAATCCAGGTTCTTACGAAGTTTTTGGCCAACGTTACTACCCGCTGACCAGCAGTAAAGGTTATAAAGAGCGCGGTATCGCATCCTGGTATGGCAGCAAGTTTCATGGTAACCGTACTTCCAGCGGTGATGCCTATAATATGCACGCAATGACTGCTGCGCATAAAACACTTCCGCTGCCTACCTATGTTAAAGTGACCAATCTGCGCAATAATCGTCAGGTTATTTTAAAAGTCAATGATCGCGGTCCTTTCCACGAAAATCGTATCATCGATTTATCCCATACGGCAGCCACCAAGCTGGGGATTATTGGCCAGGGAACAGGCCTGGTTGAGGTTGAGGCCATCGATCCTGATAGCTGGAACAAGGATAGCAAATCAGTTATTTCACCGCCACAGCCGCAGAAAAGCAGCCATCCGGTTGAGCTATTTGTGCAAATAGGGGCTTTCATCAGTATGCAAAATGCCCGTAAACTTCAGTTGAGTATCAATAACAAGTTTCACCAGCAGGCCGGCATTTCAGAAACTCAAACCAATGGACAAAAATTTTACCGGGTCCGCATCGGTCCGCTGTCAAAGGCAGAACAGGCCGACCAGATATCCGAACAGCTATATCAACAGGGATTTGGCACACCCCGCATTCTAATTGAATAAGCGCCTGATTATTGTCATGAGCAAATTTTTCTCCTGCATCCCTGACAACACGACATCAATTCAGCCTATCTAAAATAAAATGCGCGGTAATTGCACTTTTACTCAGGCGAAAAGTCAAATTGGAGCTGGTTTGCATTTTTACTTAAAAATTACCCGTTCCGCCTGATTTTAAGTTAAAATTCTTCCTAACTCTAATTCTATTCAGTGAACCAGAAATATTGCACAGAGTGATTGCAATCATGGTCTTAAAATACGCTGAAGAATTGCCATAACTAATTTCCATTCATCTTCTTAATGACTATCTTACTGAACATAAAAATGAAATTAATGAAACACAGCTGGTTACTTTTTATTCTTTTCTGCTTTCATCTACAAATTATATATGCTGCGCCAAAAGTTATCCCGAAAGCTCCTGCAGTCGCCGCCAAATCTTATATTTTAATGGATTACGGCAGCGGCAGAATTATTTCCATGCAGGACGCTGACGCTCCTGTTGCCCCGGCCAGCATTACCAAAGTAATGACTGCTTTTGCCGTTTTTTCCGAATTGAAGGAGGGCAATATCAAGCTGGAAGACATGGTCACCATCAGTGAGAAAGCCTGGCGAACTCCGGGCTCGAGAATGTTTATCAGAGTAAACAGTCAGGTATCGGTTGAAGATTTATTGCAGGGCATGATCATTCAGTCCGGTAATGATGCCAGTGTAGCGCTGGCAGAATTTGTTGCCGGCAGTGAAGAAACCTTTGCCACACTGATGAATCAGCATGCCAAAGAGCTGGGTATGAAAAACACTCATTTTATGAACAGTACCGGTCTGCCGGATCCGCAGCACCTGACCACAGCACGTGATCTGGCCATTCTTGCTGCTGCTTTAATCGCCAAATTTCCACAATATTATCACTGGTATTCAACCAAAGAATTTACCTACAATAACATTACACAGCCTAACCGCAATAAACTGCTCTGGCGTGATAAATCGGTTGACGGGATGAAAACAGGACACACTGAAGATGCTGGCTATTGTCTGCTGGCATCTTCCAGGCGGGAAGACATGCGTCTTATTTCTGTGGTTCTGGGCACCAGCAGTGAGAATTCCAGAGCCCAGGAAACTCAAAAGCTACTCAATTTTGGCTTCCGCTTTTACCACAGTCATGCACTTTACAAGGCAGGCAAACCGCTTAAGACAGTACGTGTATATAAGGGAGAAAAAGAGCAATTATCCGTGGGACTGGCTAAGGACATGAATGTCATTGTCCCCAGAGGCCAATACAAGAAACTTAAACCATCAATCAATATTAGCGCATTGATCGAAGCTCCTGTTACCCGGGGGCAGGAGCTCGGGCAGGTTGAAATAAGGCTAGAGGATAAAATCATAGCCCAGTCCCCGGTGATTGCACTGGAGAATGTTGATGAAGGCAGTCTTTGGCAGCAGGCCATCGACAGCGCTATCATGTTCTATGAAGAATAAGCGGGATATAGCATCAGTGTCTCATAGCTTATCACAAACCCCGGATCCAGCATCCACGGTTTACCTCAATGACAGTTTTCTAACGCTGAATGAAGCCCGAGTACCCGTACTGGATCGCGGCTTCATTTTTGGCGACGGGGTTTATGAAGTGATCCCGGTATACAATGGTAACGCCTTTAGACTCACTCATCACTTACAACGTCTACAAAATAGTCTGGAGGCCATACGACTGAGAAATCCTTATAGCATGGAAAACTGGGAAAAATTAATCATTCAGTTGATTGAAAAAAATGCTGCGGAAGATTTATCAGTCTATTTGCAGCTCACCCGCGGGGTCGCCCCCCGGGACCACGGTTTTCCCAATGCCGCTATCAAAGCCACTGTTTTTATGATGGCTACACCCTTGAAACCAATACCGGAAAGCATCAGGCAATCAGGTATCAAAGCCATAACATTGACTGACAATCGCTGGCTTAATTGTCATATCAAAGCCATATCACTGCTGCCCAATATCCTGTTGCGACAGCAAGCACTGGATCATGGTGCTCAGGAGGCCATACTGCTGCGTGATGGTGAAGCCACAGAAGGTGCTGCCAGTAACCTCTTCATTGTGCAACAAGGTTGTATCATCACTCCTGCCAAGGGTCCTTTACTTTTGCCTGGCATTACTCGTGATCTGATCCTAGAATTGGCCCATAAAGAATCACTCTGTATCAAGGAACAACCTGTGTCCGAAGCACAACTGCTCGCTGCTGAAGAGATCTGGTTAACCAGCTCAACCAAAGAAATACTGCCGGTTTGTTCACTCAATGAAAAGACCGTAGGTGAAGGAACGCCCGGCCCCTGTTGGAAGCAGATGCATCATCTTTTCCAACAGTACAAACAGGGATTAAGTTCAGGTCAATATCAGTAACACTGCCCCACTTTTATAGCAGTTACGAATCGAGCTTCTGGTAAACTTGATTTAAGTAATATTTACCCTATCTTTAGATATATGAAAAACATGACCACAGATTCAAATCAGCAATCAGGCGAACAGGAAACACCCCTTATGACTTTTCCCTGCGACTTTGTTGTCAAGGTAATGGGCGAAGATATTGACAACTACGCAGAAATGGTACTGAAAGTTGCTCAACGCCATATTAAGGGTGTGGACGCAAGCTGTATGTCTATCCGCCCCAGCCGGAATGGGAAATACATAGCCGTCAGTATCCAGCTAGTCGCACATAGCCGCCAACAGCTGGATAATTTATACCTTGAGCTCAATGCCCATGAACATACCAGAATGGCGTTATAAATTTAACCTGAAGCCGGGATAAGATCGCACATAGTCAGCACTAATGATACAGCCATTGCCCCTGATTGTCAGACAATTAGAACAACAAGCCTATGTGCCTGTCTGGCAAGCCATGCAGGCATTCACGTTAAACCGCGAAGCCAATACACCTGATGAAATCTGGCTGCTTGAACATCCTCCTGTATATACTCTCGGACGCAATGGCAAAGCGGAACATTTGCTCAATCCGAGAAACATTCCGGTGCTTCATATTGATCGCGGCGGACAGGTTACCTATCATGGTCCGGGCCAATTGATTGCTTACGTGCTGATTGACCTGAAAAGGAGGAGCATGGGAGTCAGAGAGTTGGTCACAGGTATCGAGCACTGCATCATTAAGACATTGCGGCAGTTCCATCTGGATGCCTATGCTAAACAACAGGCCCCGGGTGTTTATATTGAAGAAGCGAAAATAGCGGCCTTAGGCTTGAGAATAAAAAAGGGTTGCAGTTTTCATGGATTAAGTTTAAATATTGACATGGATCTGTCACCATTTAAAAATATTAATCCCTGCGGCTATCCTGATCTGAAAATCATCCAGTTAGCAGATTTTAATCAACAGGTATCATTGCAGGATGCCGGCAGTGAACTGATCCATCAGCTTTGTCGATTTCTCGGCATTGAACAGATTATACAAAAAGATGCTCTCCCCCTGTTATCAGGGCAAGATCAACCAAAAACAAAAGCCTGACCATAGACAATATTCACCATTATTACCGCTTATGACTGATTCCCTAATTATACGTAAAGCCAATCTGGATGATCTTGAGCCTATACTGGCCTTGCTGAATTCACCCATGGCTGACAACGGCAATGCCATGAGCCAGGTTGATGCGGGGCTTATGCTGCAGACCATGCTGGACGACTCTAATTATTTTCAGATAGTAGCCACTGCAGACAGCGGTATCGTTGGAATGCTCACTCTGGTGATTATCATGCAAATGAGCCACGAGGGTGCAACCCCTGCACTGATAACGGATCTTATAGTATCTGGCGAAGAGGAGAGCTATCTTATTACTCGCCAATTACTGGAGTACGCTACAAATCTGGCTCAGGAGTATGGATGTTACAAAACCATACTACAAACTGATTTTCAGGCTCAATTATCCACCAAAGCCTGCATCGAACTGGGTTATAAACAAGGCCAGCCTTCTTTCTCATTATTCGATAATTAATATGCAGCCTGAATAAATCAGTCAGCAACCCGGCACTAATAATCAGGTTATTTCACACAGTCGAACAGGCGATTTAACCCATTCCGACTTGTTTCGCACATCAGCTTTTTTACCAAAAAAATTAAATTTCCATGATTAACAAAGGGTTATAAAAACTGGCATGGATTGCGCTATAATGAAAGCATGGTTTGACTATCATGTTGACCAATTATTATTGCACTTTATTTTGCCATTACACTTGTTTGGCAACGATGTTTACTGTTTATAACGGATCTTTTTAGATCCGTTTTTTTATTAGACATTTAATGAGTACTTTTTCATTCGATAGAGTAACGTATCTCGCGTTAAGCCCAGCAGCCGTGCTGCTTTACTGCGATTACCCGCCGTTTTATCTAGGGCCTGGCGGATCAGTTCAATTTCGACTTTTTCAAGTGAAATGCCGTTATCAGGTAAAGAAATGAGGTTTTCGACCTGGACATCTGCAGTTTTTAAAGGTTGTTTTATTTCTTGCGGAATGTTATGCAGATCAATCGTTTTACCGGCCAGCAAAATGGTCATTCGTTCACAGAAATTTCTCAATTCACGGACATTGCCCGGCCAATGGTAAGCATTCAGACACTTCAGAGCACTCTTGCTGTAGCGCGGAGCTTGCACCTGGTAAGCAGCAGCTAACTCTTGACTGAAATGACTGAGTAACAACGACAGATCACCGGTGCGATCTCGCAACGGTGGAATGTCCAGAGGAATGATATTCAGGCGGTAAAAAAGATCTTCACGGAAGTCCCCGTTAGCGACCTGTTGTCTTAAATCTCTGTTGGTTGCAGCAATGATACGCACATCAGCTTTTTCAATAGCGGTTGCGCCAACTTTCTGGCATTCTGCTGACTCAATAAAGCGCAATAATTTTGCCTGGACCGCCAGTGGCAGTTCACCCACTTCATCAAGAAAAAGTGTTCCCTGATGAGCAGACTGAACAAAACCCTGCTGATTAGAAATTGCACCTGTAAAAGAGCCTTTAATATGTCCAAACAGCAATGATTCAGCTAATGTTTCAAGTATCGCCGCACAATTAACAGAAATCAACGGTTGGGATTTTCTCCGGCTGGCGTTGTGGATCGCTTTGGCAAATATTTCCTTACCACTGCCGCTCTCACCCTGAATAAGTACAGTAACATCCGATGCTGCAGTAATTTTCGCAGCCCATAATACACCATTTAACTCCGGTGACTGACCGATCAGGTCATGTTCGAAATCAATCATTGTCATTTACCAATTATTGTGAGTGTCCATGGATATAATCTTGTGGCACTATTTCAGTAGCACTGAAATAATTTCGTTATTTGATGGACACTATTTAAGCACTTTATATTTTTATCAGATATCATAGCAGAAATTCTCAGCAATAAAAAATGATTCAGATCAAGTGATTAAGATTTGCTCTCACGACAATTTATATCCGCCTGTCTTAACTCGGGAGGTATTCAATGGTAAACTAGCGCATCGAAATCATTGATAGAATACATAATGGAAAAACAGGACCGTAAAAAAGCCAGTTTGAAAAAAGCAATCGAGAGGCTATTTTCTTGTTCCTGGTCATTACTTCTGTCAGGAGTTTGCTTTGGCTCAGGGCTGTTTTTTCGCTCAGGGCTGTTACTTCTGGCAGCAATGAGCCTGCTTCAACCAGCAGCAGCCGACTATCAGGCCAATGGCTGGAACTGCCGTACACTGGATAATGGCCAATGGGATTGCGGCCCAGCAAGCCAGGCGGATTTTCAACCTGCCCGGACACCGATCACTTCCCCGCCGGATGGCATGCCGGAGACACCTGCGCCGATAATCACGCCTGTTCCAGAAACCACACCTGCTCCTGAAGTCAGGCCTACTGTTGTTGAAGAAGACACTGACATCGTTTCACAAACAAATCAGCCCTTGCCTGAACAGGTTCAGACCGCGTCTGAGACCTATACCCCGCAGACAATGACAGTTTCGCCTGCGGTATCGGCCAAACCCGCAACAGAAACTTCCGTGACACCTGAAGCTTCTACGGTGCAAACAAATTCAGCCCCGATCGTTTCCACCCCCCAGCAGGCAGTCGACACAAATGCATTTACCGCGGAAGCTTCTCCGCTGATAGTACCTGCCGATGATGATGATAATTTTCCGCTTCCCCAGTTTGATACTCCGCAGGGTCCCAGTGGCGGAATAGCCTTTGTTCAGCCCAGAGTAAGTCAGGGTGCGGCAGTCATTCCAGGCATCTGGTCTAATTGTTCCGTGCAGCCCACACCAGCGTTAGATAAAAGCACAATGTCTGAACAGGCCGATGACAATACGAATGTGGAAGCAGACGATGCCAATGCTCCCAATAGCGATCAAATAGAATTTGAAGGTAATGTGATCATCACCAGAGATGTTCAGTCCCTTACTGCAGATAAAGCCATCTATAACAAAACCAGCAATACCTTCGATGCCCTGGGCAATGTGATCATCACCGAGCCTGACATTCGCCTGGAAGGTGATAGTGCACGTTATCAAACCGATGTACGCAAAGGACGTCTGGACAATGCCCGTTATGAATTACCTTCACGTCCAGCTCAGGGAGTAGCCGACAATATCAATTTCAAGCCTGGGGAGGTTAAACTGAGCAATCCAACCTATTCAACCTGTCCAGCAGGAGCTCAGGACTGGGTGCTTAAATCCAGTGATCTTCAACTGTATACGGAAGAAGGTTATGGCGAAGGTAAAAATGTGATCCTGAAGTTCAAGGACATTCCAGTTGCCTATACTCCGTACATCCGCTTTCCGTTAACAGACCAACGTGAAAGTGGCTTCCTGCTGCCCACTATCGGCAGTTCAAGCAATAATGGATTTGAACTGGCGACCCCTTACTATTTCAATATTGCGCCCGAACAGGATGCCACTGTTACACCGAAAATACTCTCGGATCGCGGTTTAATGCTGGGAGGTCAATATCGTTATCTAGGTAAAAATTATTCCGGTGAAGTCTATGGTGAATGGCTTCATGATCGGATCTATGATGAACCAAGAGAGGTAGTTGACGTAGCGGCCAGAGAAAACGTCATCGGTGAAGTGCCTGTGGATGGCAAGCTCGTGCCAAAAGATATTCCTCAAAATCGGGGAGCTTTCAGTTTACAGCAAAGAGCTAACTGGCGTAACGGCTGGTCTGGTTTTGTCGATTATAATTATGTCAGCGACAATTATTACCTCGAAGACTTCGGCAATAATATCAGGGATAAAAGTGAAACAAATCTCGTACGCGAAGGCGTTGTGAGTTATAACGGTGAAGTATTTGACTTTATGGCACGGGCACAGGGATACCAGCAGCTGCGCAGTTATACCCACACCTATAGCCGCCTGCCGCAATTATTACTGACTGCGAATAAAAATTATGAACTCTACGGGGCAGACATTGATACCGGATTCTCGACGGATTTAACACAATTTAGCAATAACTGGGAGGATTATCTCGATGATCGGGTCGAGTCAACCCGTTATCAATTACGCCCATTTATCCGTATGCCTTTTCGTAACAGTTACAGCTTTGTCATCCCCAAAATTAGCCTGGACATGGTGACCTACAAGCTGAGAAATGAAGATAAGGATCCCTATGCACACCTATATGATGATGATTCACCCTCACGCGTTGCTCCCATAGTCAGCCTGGACAGCGGGCTGTACTTTGATCGTGAACTGTCGCTGTTCAATCTGCCCATGCAGCAGACACTCGAGCCACGCCTCTATTATTTATATGTGCCTGACAAAGACCAGTCTGACATTCCATTATTTGATACTGGCCGTACGACTTTTTCCTTTAACCAGCTATTTAGAGAAAACCGATTTAACGGCCATGATCGCCTGGGTGATGCCAATCAGTTAACAGCGGCAGTGACCACCCGTTTTATTGACAATCAAAATGGCGCGGAGCGTTTCGTCGCCTCTATAGGACAAATTTACTATTTTGAGGATCGTGATGTTACTCTGCGTTACGACAGAAATGGCCAGCCAATACAGCTGCCTGAAGATACACAATCAGGTTCCAGTATCGCAGCAGAGCTGAGCAGTCAGTTTGCTCACAACTGGTATACGGGCGCGTCTCTGCTTTATAACCCCTACGACGGCGGTCAGACACAGGAAGGCCGATACCGATTACAATTTAAATCTGACAGATACCACATTGCCAATTTTGACTACCTGTATCGCGTGAATGATTATGAACAGATCGACGTGTCCGCCTATTGGAAAATTACTCCCAGATGGCGCGGCCTGGGCCGTTGGAATTACTCATTTTATGATCAGGCAGCACTTGGTGAAGATAACAAAAACAAAGGCTATACTCTGGAGGCGCTGCTTGGAGTAGAATACGACAGTTGCTGTTACGCCCTGCGTCTGGTTGTAGGCCGAGAACAGGATAGTTATAATTCTGAAGCTGATAACAGAATCATGCTGCAATTGCAGCTCAAGGGTCTGGGATCAGTAGGCAATATCAGCGGCCGTTCTCTGGCCAATGATATTCCAGGGTTTGAGCCCCTGACTTATTAGACCCTGATATGATAGGACCTTCAATGACATTGATTAAAAACATCCCGCGTACCATTAGCGGGCTTATTTTTGTTCTGCAGCTCACAATGCCTGCGTATGCCGAAGAGATCACCACACTTGACAGTATAGTTGCGATTGTCAATAACGATGTGATTACCCAGCTGGAACTAAAACAACAATTCAGGGAAATTGTAAAGACGCTAAAGGCTAAAAATACTCAGCTACCGCCTGCGGATGTGCTCGGAAAACAGATACTGGATAAAATGATCCTCGAGCGCATACAACTGGATCTGGCCAGTCGAACCGGCATCAAGATTGATGATACAACCTTAAACCTTGCGATTACTCGTATTGCTGCGCAAAATAATATGTCTATCAGTGAATTTCGTAATGCTCTGTCAGAACAGGGAGTCGATTACCGCAGATTTCGCGATGAGATTAAAAAGCAGATCATTCTTAAACGACTTTTGCAGCGTAATGTTGTCAACACTATTACAGTTACCGAACAGGAAATTGATAATTTTCTCTTTAACGTTGAAAAACAGGGGGGACTGGAGCAAAGTTATCACCTTGAGCACATACTCATAGATACCCCTGAAGATGCATCACCGGAACAAATCAAGGTCAGCAAAAGACAGGCTGAACAACTAGTGCGTGAGCTTCGCAACGGGCGTGATTTCAAAGGCGCGGCAATAGCCTTGTCCGCAGGTCAGAATGCGCTTAACGGCGGCGATCTAGGGTGGCTTAAATCAGGTGAAATACCCTCCCTGTTTGCCGAAACCACAGCTAAATTAGCCATTGGTGAAGTCTCCAATCCCATTCGCAGTCCTAGCGGTTTTCATATCATCAAACTGGTCGATGCCAAAGGCGGGCAACAGTATATGGTGACACAGACAAATGCGCGGCATATTTTACTCAAACCCAGTATCGTCAATAATGATGAGCAGGTTAAAATTCGCCTGAATAAAATCCGTAACCAAATTATTAATGGTGAAGATTTTGCCACCATGGCCAAAGCTCATTCTGAAGATAAGGGTTCTGCAACGCGCGGAGGAGATCTCGGCTGGTTTAAACCCGGCACCATGGTCCCAGCCTTTGAGAAGGCAGCCGATGAACTGCAACCTGGTGAAATCAGCGCTATCGTCCAGACCGAGTTTGGCTATCATATTATTGAAGTATTGGGCCGTCGCAGTCATGATGACAGCGATGACATGATACGCGAAAAAGCCCGTGAACTGATCACACAACGGAAAATTGCAGAAGAAACAGAAAACTTTTATCGGCGTCTCCGTGATGAAGCCTATGTGGACATCCGTTTGAATAACCAGTAATTCCAGTTTCCTCAATGAGTATTGTAAACACATTGATTGCTCGAAAATATCCCCGTATAGTGATCACACCAGGTGAACCTTCTGGTATTGGCCCTGATCTCTGCATTCAATATGCCCAGCAGACACATGCAGAACAACTGGTTGTTATTGCAGATCCGGAGCTTATGCAAGAGCGTGCAGCCTTATTGAATTTGCCGCTCACATTACTCGAAGACAATTTACCGCATCCGGGTCAGAACCATCAAACTTCTCTCCCCGGAGTACTCTATATCCGACCTGTATCAGCGGCCTCTAAGGTCATTCCCGGACAACTGGATAAACGCAACTCCAACTATGTATTAAAAACTCTGGAACAAGCGGTTAAGGGTTGTTTATGTGCTGACTTTGATGCCCTGGTTACCGCACCTGTCCACAAGGGCATTATCAATGAAGCGGGCATTCCTTTTACCGGGCATACCGAGTTTCTGGCCGCACAGACTCGCACTGAACATGTCGTAATGATGCTGGCCAGCGATGAATTACGAGTCGCTCTTGCTACCACACATCTAGCCTTGCAAGCAGTGTCTGCCGCCATAACCCAGGAAAGCCTGACCAAAGTGCTAAGCATTTTAAACCACGATCTCCAGCACAGATTTGGACTGTCCCGTCCACATATTATGGTTTGCGGCCTGAACCCCCACGCAGGAGAAGACGGCCATCTCGGCACAGAAGAGCTGCAGACTATTATCCCGGTGATTAAGCATTTACAGCAACAGGGACTTAATCTAACGGGTCCTCTACCCGCTGATACCCTGTTTACCCGCAATAATCTCGCTCAGGCTGATGCCGTTCTGGCCATGTACCACGATCAGGGCCTGCCCGTGCTTAAATATCAGGGCTTTGGCAATGCCGTCAATGTCACACTGGGATTGCCTATTATAAGAACCTCGGTGGATCACGGCACGGCCCTGGATCTTGCCGGCAGCGGCAGAGCCAGTACCGGCAGTTTAAAATATGCTATAGGTACAGCGTGTAAAATGATTGCAGCTGAAAGGAAAGAAATCTACACACAAAAGTAGTGCCAATCGTTAGGATATCCCTTAGAGGATTTAAACCCTGGGTATTGTGAGTCAGGTTTCTTTAGCGTGACTATGCAGATATTTGTGAAAACACAACGGTGTCAATAAGCGCTGATAGAGTTGCCGAGAATGCCGGCCAGGAGGCTAAACATAATAAATCAGCTTTTGTCCGGGGCGCAGCCTGCGAGGGTCAGTGACTCCATTCGCAAATTTCAGATGCTGCACGGGAACACCAAGCCGTCGTGCAATCCTTCCCAGAATATCGCCGGAACGGACCCGATAAATTTTTTTCTCCAGCTTTTTGCTGCCAGGGATGAGCAATGATTGGCCGACCCAGATCTGGTGATCCTCGATACTGTTTTTTTTGCGCAGATCCTGGACACTGACAGCAAACATTTTTGCGATGCCCTCCAGATGGTTACCTTGTTTAACGGTGTAGATGGTGTGATTAGTAGATTGTTTTCCGGCAATCCGGGAATTTTTACTGGATGCAGTCAGTGCGATCGGATTGCTGACCGGTTTCCAGACTTTGCTTGAGCTGTTTTTTTTATGCAGATGCACTGCAGCCTCTGACGGCAGCCGCACTATAAAATTGTTCGTCGGAGTACGACTGTATTTTTCCAGTTCAGGATTTAACTGCTGGATTTTTGTTTCTGATAGTTTTGCCATCGTGGCTATTTTTTTTACCGGCAGTGGCCTGACTAACTGTACATACCGATAAGGACGGG
This sequence comes from uncultured Gammaproteobacteria bacterium, assembly GCA_963836005.1. GTDB lineage: Bacteria > Pseudomonadota > Gammaproteobacteria > GRL18 > GRL18 > CAWIHS01. The sequence continues at coordinate 53,385 of CAWIHS010000002.1, forward strand.
CTTTAGAAACCGGAAAACCAAAATGTTCTGGATCTTGAAGCAGCAAAGCTGCAGCTAGAAATTCCGGCACATAACCCCGAGTTTCTTTAGGCAAATGTCGCAGTACATGGCTATAACCTCGTTCTCCGCGTTTCAGACCGCTCTTTCTGACAACACGGGCAATACGCCCCTCGCCTGCATTATAGGCTGCCACCGATAACAAGACAGAAGTGTTTGAAAATTTTGCGTTTAAAAACTTGAGATATTTCACACCTGCGTCCGTAGCACGGGCGGGATCGGTGCGCTCATCCAGTTTTTTTCCTACATGCAGACCGTAGTGGCGGGCGCTGGCAGGCATAAACTGCCACAATCCAAGCGCGCCCGCCTTACTGCGGGCATTAAAGCGAAAAGCACTTTCGGCCATAGGTAAAGCTTCGAAGGGTAAAGGGATTTCTGAACGGGCCAACTTAGCACGGATCATGGCTCGATAACGATCACCTCGCTGCAGGGCCGCCAGCGTTTGATCATATTGTCTACCAGAGAAAGCCCTCAGATAGGCGTGGACTGATTTACTCATGCGTGCCAGTTCTTTACTTGTCCAGCTGGGCTCGCCAAGTTCATGCAACAGAGCTTTCAGACGGGTTTGAGTATCGTTGAAGGAGACTTTTTCGCCACTGGAAGTAATAAGAGGTTTGGGTGTTTTGGCCAGTGCCAGATCACCCGCTCCACTGGCCAGAAAAAATAGCAGCGACAAAATAGCGACACTGATCATTCGCATTGTTTGTGTTCCTTATCTTCTTTAGCTCACAAAACCCCGGATTAACGCCCGATCTGGTTTTTTTCGTCAATTAGTTAGTGGCCATCCATTTATGGTGGTCACTAATGCGGCACAAGAATGTACCGCCATTTTCAATAATTGCAAGTTATTGAAAATGTGAGAAAAAGAAAAATCACACTTTTTCTTTTTCGTTTCATAAATAGCCAGGATGGCTACTTATGCATGGACACTAGTAAGCAGCCCGCATGAATGGATACTAACGCTATTGTCCTTTTCTGTATTATACCGAAAATTCGAACTTTTAGAGAAATCTAAAGTAAGTAGCACTTACTCATTATACACTGGCTAGATTAATTATAGAACGTGACAAATTTAAGTATGCAAGCTCCTTCGGGTTACCTGCAATTTCTGACAGGCACGGATGAAAGAATTTTGTTGCCTTTGGAAGTTTCAGTGACCAGAAAGCAGTCTCCGCTCGAATTCAGCATGAAAGTGTTTCCTGTCCCTACATTGACCGGGATCGGATTTGAATATACATAAACGGGTCTTTGGTAAACCGGGGGATTGATCGACGCGCCGATGATGCCCCCCACGATTAAACCGCCTAATGCTGCTCCGGCATAATAACCGCCGTGCCTGTACCCAGGATTATAATGGCCATGGTGGCCACCGCTATAATGATGAGCTCCTCGATAATATCGGCCTCCAGCCATCGCTAAATTTGAGACTAATAATATTGTCATTGTTACAAGTATAATCATCAGTGTCGATTTTTTCATAATACACCTTCGTATGTTAACCAGCATATATCCGTAAATATATGCAATTTTACAGCTTTGGTTTAAATTTACACCAGGCAAGCTGAATGAGGGATGAACTGTGGTTAAGGAAGGAGATATTTGATGCTTGCACCAGGCCCGCAGATGCTTGCTCAAAATTCGCGTGGAACACTAAACTGCCGGTATTTTTTACTCTTCCCCAGCTGATTGTATATAAAACACATTTTGTCACCTGCTTAATAGTATTACAATGATTATTATTAGAATTAAAGAAATACTTTTGCAGAAAAGAACTGGATTTTTTAAAAAGATTTTAATGCTTTCCGTACTTTTTTGGTGCACGGAGGTGTTGAATTGGTGCAGGACAATATTGACTATGCAGAATGACATGCTGAAGATGTCTGGAATGGACAAAACGAGGTAATTACGCGATACATCAACTCCTTTTAATGTATATGAAAAATTATAAGCTTAACGCAGTTTAAGTAACAGGTGGGTATTAAAAATCAATAAAAGCTCCGGCCGGATTGATTCAGTTTCTATGCAGAACATGAAGATTGAAGAGGCCTGTTGCTAATTAATCAGTAACTTCTTCTGAGGTTGCATCTTCTGAGGTTGCATCTTCTGAGGTTGCATCTTCTGAGGTTGCATCTTCTGAGGTTGCATCTTCTGAGGTTGTATCAATCACTTCACTTTCTCCTTCAATGCTTAACATCTCCTCAACACACAGATCCATATAATCAGATAAATCATCATCCGTTATTTGAGCTTCATCTGCTTTTTGTAGACAGGCTTCTTCATCTTCACTTAGCGTAATGATGGCATCATCTTCTATAACTTCATCTTCTATAACTTCATCTTCTATAACTTCATCTTCTATAACTTCATCTTCTATTATCGTATCAATGGATTGATTTTCATCTTCGCTGCTCGCTATACTTTCCAGGCAATTCTCGATATAGGCTGAGATTTCTTCTTCTGCTACTTGCTCTTCTTCTGCATATTGACGACAGGTTTGTTCATAATCAGTCGTTTCCGGGATATTAGCTGATGCAGATGCAGCGACTGCGAGTAGAAAAAAAGTGACCATAACAGCAAGTCTAAAATAAATCACATTGTATCCTCTAAAAGATTTTCTGGATATATTACACTTTGTTAGAATAAAATGCAGGTATATTGTTGTTTTGGTTAAATTAAAACAAACCAAACATCCCTGTCAATGTATCACATGAAGATATCATTCTATTAAGATTCATCAATCGCACTGATGATTTCTATTACCCTGGTAATACTCTTCATGTTAATGTTTTCTGCATGATAACATGCAAATATCGGTCGAATGATAACTGGGGAAGATTCTACACGGTAAAGACGATCTCCAAGGAGGTGGTCAATTAATCTTAATGGGAGATAGGCACTGCCGCCATGGTGTAAAATAAATTTCAAGGCGATTTTTGCTAAAGTTGTATGTAGCACCGGAGGCTCAATATTTTTAAAAAATTTGGCATGCGTTATGTGAAATGAAGCACCCCAATCCACTAATACATAATCTTCATTTAATACCTCGTTTATTTTCTTTCCTTTATCGGTGGTAACCAGAGCCAGTTCAGTCTGTGCTACCGGAATTGAAATCAGCTCTGGAATTTTTGCTGATTCATAAACCAGGCCCAGGTCCAGTGTTCTTTCCATCAGGCGGCGTATAATGACGTCTGGTTCCTGAGATTCTGCACGTAAGGCGATTTCAGGCATGTTTTGATGAATCCTGTTCAAGGCATCCTGAAATATTAGCTCCCAAAGGCCGCTGGTAGAGCCTATTGCTAGAATTTTTTTTTGGTTCTTTTTTAAAACAACATCGGCTTTGGCCCTATTCCAGGCAATTAATATCAGCTCTGCATGATGAATAAGACGTTCACCCATAGCTGTTAACTGCAGATTATTCCGATAGCGGGTAAATAAAGGTGTTCCCAGATATGTTTCTAGCTGTTTGATTCTGGAACTGACTGCGGCCTGGGTGAGATGTAGATTTTCAGCGGCTTTACCAAAATGGCGAGTTTTTTTAACTTCCAGAAATGTTTTTAAAAGTTCAGTATCCATATTTTCAATATAACCTCAAACAGCAATGTTTACTGAGAGTAATTTTTAAACTAAATAGAGAAAATATTGAATTTAACAATTGTCTGTTTAGTTTTTAGAATGAGTAAGATTTTATATGGTTAAGCCCGAATAAAGTGTATCATGTTGAATTGTATAGGTATACTTGTATTGTCAAGGTGCAGAATTTGCAAGTTTTAGTAATATATGAGGTATAAACCTGCAAATATTCACAGAAAATTAAGCTTATAAGTAAAGTGGAACCCACTGATTGTTTCGGTCCTTGCAAGAAAAAAGTCTTAACGCTTCACCCATGAGGCTTTTTTTTCGATTAAAATCATAGAAATAAGAAATATCCTTTGAATTCGTTTAGTTTATATTCGTTCTATTTCCAGTATATTAAAGAGAAACCTAAGAGTGTCAAAATATTTTACATAATTTGAATTCAGCCCAGTGACACTTGGTGAAATACTCTTTAACTGTTTGATATTATATCAAATATAAATTATGGCATATGTTTTGCTTTAGTTTTTATGTGCAAGGATTTTTTAACTATAATCCTAAATATAATAATATATTAAGAGGTTGCTTTTTTATGAAAATTAATAGAAATATTTTTACTGTACTAGGATTGTTGGCACTTTCAATGTCTGCAACAGCAGACCCGATAACTCCTACCATCACTTATGATCCTGGGGTAACTGTGGACGTCTCGGAAATATCGGAATTTCAGACCAATGGTAATATGATGGATGGCATGTTAATCACAGCGTCATTTTCAGATGGGGTATCCGAAGTCGCTACATTTGGTACAGATGGTACTAATAGTGGCATTGCAGCAGGTGATGATTGGTCACTGTCTATTGCTGGTGATACCTTCTTCCAATCTTGGATTGTTACAATCGAAAATACAACAAATGCTATATTGACGGGCCTGAACTTAAATGGCATACCTGGTAAAACAGTATTCGATACTATTTTAGGCGCTGAAATCACTCCTGGTTCTGCAGCTGGTAAACCGATCAGTTCTGTGGATGGTCCTGCAGGTTTGACATTAGCTGCATTGTACTCTAATCAAGTAACTCTTAATGGAACCTTATATGGTGGGGATTTGTATGGTAACCTAGGCTTGACATTGGCTGGAACCAATGGCGGACTCTTAACAAATGAAACCCTATCATTCGTAACTGATACGGATAATTTAGTTTCTGTGAACCCAGTTCCAGTTCCTGGTGCAGTACTTTTATTTGGCAGTGCTTTGTTGGGATTGTTTGGCTTCAAGCGTAGTGTAAAAAGCTAAACCCGGTTCAAAATATACAAATATTGTCTCGAAAGTGGATTAACTACTTTTGAGACAATCCCGTTAATCAATTGGATATTTAATTTATATCTGAAATTATTTAATTTCTCAGCTTAACTCTTACCTCTTCAAATTTTATCCACGCAGGCAAACTGTAATCGGATTCACTCTATCTTTACCTCTATATTTCTATATAAGTAAGCGCCAATTAATCCCACCTATGATCTGACTCAAAAGTGTTCAGACTGTTACTTTTTATAATTTATAAAAAGGTAACGTTATGCCACACGAACGAAATGAAGAGATGCAAGTGCTAAAGCGGCCCTCACTGTCAAGACAAATCAATTAAAAATAAGATAAAAAACTTGTCATTGTTGTGCCTGTATTTCCTGTGGTCGAGAAGCCGGAGAGTGCAGTCAATTTGTGGGTAACTGGTGTAGCAAATATGATCAAAACTTGTTTTGTCGTCATTTGATGCATGAGTTATCCAAGGATTATCCATACGTCCCGCAGGGCTCTGGCGGGTCTGAAGGACTCGTCCACAGGAAATGCAGGCTATCTCGTCAGGCAGCCCATTTCATTTCAGGCACTGCCACTTCTTCAATACCATACATCTGAGCTGGTGTTTTTCCATTATGTGATTGATGCGGCCGTTCATAGTTGTAAAATTAAAAATAGGCCTTCAATGAATCCTTTAGTTCATCGATGCTGGCATAATCCCTGAGGTAAACTTCCTCATATTCCACACTCCGCCACAGTCGTTCAATCATAATATTATCCATGGTGACTGACAGCTCCCAGGACAGAACAAACCGACTGTACCAGTCCATAACCGCCGTCAGGTAAACAAATCCGTGAGGCATGCGGATATAGGTCAGATCGCTACACCATACCTGATTAGGTCGGCTGATATCCATTCCTCTGAGCAAATATGGGTACACATTATTCATCTTACAGGGCTTACTGGTATTGGGTTTTGGGGCGCCTGATACCAATTCCATTATCCGCATTAATCGTTGTACTTTTTTACGATTAATTTATACCCCTTTGAGCTCAAGGCATTCCTGATTTGGCGACTGCCGTAAAATGGTCGCTTTGTGTACAGCTCATCAATGAGATTCATCAGTTTCAGGTTTTTGTTGTCCTGATGCTTTTGAGGCTGATAATAATAGCTGGAACGAGTCAGCCCAATAAACTCGCACTGTTTTTTGATGCTCAACTGAGGGTACTCTTTTTCAATACAGCACCGCTTCTCATCGGTACTCAGTTGAACATCTTCAACTTTTTTGACAGCCAGTTTACCTCCACCTGTCATTGGCCTATTTGACTGTAGAGCTGGTCTTTCTCTTTTTCATGTTTGGCTTCTGTATTTTCAAGCTTTTTTGAGAAGCTCTCTGCTGCACTCTACAGCATCTGTTTATTCCAGTTGTTGCCCTGGATGGTATGGATTTCAAATTCTGAAGCAATTTCGGCTACACTTTTCTGGCCTTTGAGTGCTTCAATCGCCACCTTGGCTTTAAATTCATGACTGAATGATTTTCTCTTTTAACTCATTTTTTGATCCCCCACTAGGTTAGTTCTTATATCTTAACCTATTGTCCAAATTCTGGAGTCCACTATAATGATATTTGACCCCTTTTTTTGTCACCGCTGCCATGCAAACATTAATCCTTTTTAAATAACCTGGGCATATGTGATTGAATAATTTTCCTGCAACTGCGTGACTATTTATCTGGAGTCATTATAATGCGCTAGCAACGCCTCATTCAATACACCTTAAAGACAATAAAGGAAGCACAATGAACAAGTTCTTTAATTTTTTCAGTATCGTACTGATACTGCTATTTATCTCCCTCAACAGTCATGCAGCACAGGTATCGCCAGATGCACCTGTCCTGTCACGTATCGCAAAAAGCGGGCAACTGGTATTAGGCACCTCAGGCAATCAGCCGCCAATGACGATGCTTGATAAAAACGGCAATGTGGTTGGTTTTGATGTCGATCTGGCCACCTTGATGTCAGAGTCACTGGGCGTAAAACTGGTCATAAAACATTTACCCTTTAATGAATTACTGGATGCACTTGAGTCAGGTAAGGTGGATGTGGTACTTTCAAACATGACCATTAACCAGAAACGCAATATGCGTGTCGCTTTTGTCGGACCGTATATGACCTCAGGTAAATGTCTGATAACCAAAAAGGAAAAGCTTGCCGAAACAGATGATCCCAGTGAATTGAATATACCTGATATGGATATTGTGGTCCTGAAAGGTTCAACCAGTGAGGACCTCGTACGCACATTGATGCCAAAAATTGAGTTAAAGACTGTTGTCGATATTGATAAAGGTATCAAAATGGTGGCTGATGACAAAATCGGTGCCATGATGGCTGATTTCCCAGTTTGTGCATACACCATCAACAAGAATCCAGAATCTGGATTTGTCTCTGTGTTTTCCACCTTCACCTATGAACCTATAGGTATTGCTCTGCCGCCCAATGATGCACTGTTTGTAAATTGGGCCCGCAATTTTCTGGAACGGATGGACAAGACTCCGGCACTGAAAATACTCGCAATAAAATGGCTGGGTGAATTAGTAAGCCAGACAGAAGATTAAGTAAGGCTTTTGAAGGAAATGGATTTCCCTCACAACAAATTAAACAATGATTTGAAACTGACTTCCAGTTTTGTCAACAATTTTCCCCATGAGAAACTGGTCAACTGGCAACGGCAATCAACGATAACGAAGGAACCCCAAACCACCCTGTTATCATAAAAGCAACAAAAAAGTGGGTTAACTTCTATAGAGGTGTACCCATGAGGCTTTAACCTAAAATAATCAGTTCAATCGTAGCGAGAGCGATTAAGGTGCTGAAGATTCAATAATTTACAGGTTATTTTGGACTTATTCGTAGCCACCCTTGTATGATGAAAATACAGAGTAAGTGAGGGAATAATTAATACAGAATGAATGTGGACAAAGGGTGAATTTTAGTGTGGGTAACTTTTATTTTTGGCCCCTCTTAGGCCAAAAAAATAAAAGTTATCCATCACGTGAAGAAATTCATGCTTTATCCACATGGACTATAATTAAAAATGAGTATTTTGTTGCAAAATCTATAGAGTTTGCAACAAAACGTGTGGCAGACCGTTCACCCTATGACCATAAAGGTCGTGCCGTAGCATGGGTCGCCACACGTACCCTCAACTATCTCGAACAGTTGCCAGGACTGTGAGTCCGTATTTACAAGGCAGAGAATTTAAGGGGTATTTTAATTATGAAACAGATAGACGATAAAATCTATATTGGAATCGATGTATCCAAAAAAAAACTGGATATCCAGTATGATGAAACAGGCAAAATACTTACCATAGAGAATCACAAAGGTGATTTTAAAAAGCTGAATGATTATATACCATTAAATAAAAAACGTGCTCTAGTGGTATTAGAAGCAACAGGTGGGTATGAAAAAGAGGTTGTAGAATGGTTAGTCTCCAGGCATATTCCGGTTGTTGTGGCCAATGCCAGACGAGTGAGAGACTATGCCAAAGCCATGGGACAATATGCTAAAAATGATCACATAGATTCTGGAGTGATCCGTGAGTATGGTCAACAATTTGGCCATAAACTTCATGTCCAGCAGGCTAAAAGTAAACTTGAGAAAGAAATTGATGAGCTATCTCGTCGAAGGACTCAGTTGATATCAAGTCGAACTAAAGAGAAACAGCACTTGGCTACAATACAGCATGGAGAAGGTCAGAGATCGATAAAGCGAGCAATAAAATTCTATAACGGTGAAATCGATAAAATCACCAAAAAATTAGCGTCAGCTGTGAATAAAGATGATGAATTGCAAGCCAAAGCAGAATTAATACAAACCGTTAAAGGTGTGGGTGAAGTAACCACCTATACGCTGATTGGAGAATTACCTGAGTTAGGTCAAGTAGATAATAATAAAATTGCCGCTTTGGTCGGTGTGGCTCCATTCTGCCGAGATAGTGGCACCATGAAAGGAAAACGCACAACATGGGGTGGTAGATCATCGGTAAGAGCTGCACTTTATATGGCTACTCTTTCGGCTAGCAGACATAATCCAGCTATCAAAATATTTTACCAACGTTTGATAGCAAAAGGTAAAGCAAAAAAAGTGGTATTGACAGCATGCATGAGAAAGTTATTAACAATCATCAATACCATGGTCAAAAATAATGAACCATGGCATGCAGAAATTGCATAAAACCACTTGACTATTAACACAGTTGCTACGGGTGAGTTCAAAATGTTCTGGAAAGTCTTGAAGATTCAGTGTATTAGACGCTCGCAGTAGGTTTAACTGATTTTTTTAGGTTTAATATGGAAGTATAAACCCGATCTGACAGGCTGTTTCAAATAACGACTAGCGGATATCAACCCGTTATACTTGTTTGATAAAATTTCGCATGGATTACGGCAAAAAGTCTCTTCTGAACTAAATAATGAATCATTTTGTTCAGAAGCACAATTCGATTAAACGATGTGAGGCATTACCAAATTTTTTGAGCCTCAAACTCACCACCGAGTTGTTCAACTAATGCTCCAAATTCAGCACATAATTCAACAGGTTCACAGGAAACACCCGTTGCTGTGGCATTGCTATCATCATGAAATTCAACATCAAGCACCACTACTGCATCTTCATCTGCGATAAAGGGTACAGAGGTAACTGTTGCTTTATTGCCTTTCAGTACACCAGTGTAAGGAAACCATCGTCTTGCATCAGCTTGCAGTTGAACAGCAACTAGAATACCATCGTTTTCATGCATGGATATAAATCCGATTGGGGTCAACCAAATGCCATCAAATTCCCCTTCAGCAAAAGCCGTTGTAGAGGAAACACAAAACAACAATACGAAAAATAAGATAAATTTTTTCATGATCTCAACCTCCTCAAAGAAACTACTCCCTCTATTGTCACTTTACGCCTGATTCAGTTTCGACACAATGACGCAGATCATTAGATACGTTGATTTAAGGTAACTAATCAGCGTATCTGGAATAACTTACTAAGTGCTTGATATCAGGTATTCGTTCCAGAAGACGCCGTAAATACATCCATGGTCGTTCCCGGCTTCCTGCCTCCCACGGCACTTATACTTCCATGTATGTCGTAGGCTTGAATGTGGCATCCATGCCACATTCACTTCTTACGCAAATACCTGATATCAAGCACGATCTTATAAGATACGCTGAGTAGTTACGATTTAAGTTGCTTTATCTGTATGTACGTTATTCACACCAGGTGTTAATCAGAGTGGAATATCGAGTTCCATTTTCGAGTGCGATACCGACTGCTATCGGATAACTCAGCGGATCGAATCCAGAAACTTCGATGTTGATAATAAAAGGAGTTAACCCCTAGCTTAACCTCATCCCTTTTTTCTAATAAATTACAAATAGTCCCGCCTTTATACCAGGGATTATTGAGTTATTACGTTTAAGTGTAGTCAATAATTGACCTATTTGTGAATTCAAAAAGGCTAAAATTATTTTATTTTTACCGGGGCCTGTTCATCAGATAACTCTTTAATAGTGCCAATTATTCTAGTATCTGCATACCCCAGTTGAGTCAGTTTTTTTACGCACGCTTGTGCCTGACTTCCGGGTACACCGGCAAGTAAACCGCCTGCAGTTTGCGGATCAAATAACAGAGGAAAAGCAGGATGCCTGGCTGCATTTTCAATATCATGAATTGCCCGGCGCAATCGAAGATTGGCAGGCTGCAACGAAGATAATATACCGGCAGCCACGGTATCCATGGCACCATCCAGTAACGGTAAGGCATCCATGAATAACTCAGCATCAACCTGTGAAGCTTTGGTCATTTCGATCAGGTGTCCGATGATGCCAAAACCGGTCAGATCTGTGCATGCCGTCGCATTAAAGTACTGTAAACATTCTGCGGCCTGCTGATTAGATAACAACATCGACTGGATGGCAGCATCAACCCAACGCCCCCTGGCTTTACCACGCATCTCTGCAGCGAATAAGGTGCCTGTGCCCACAGCCTTGGTTAAAATAATGGCATCGCCGGGTTGTAATCCACTTTTGCGCCAGACCCTGTTCGGATCTATCAGCCCATTCACCGTCAAACCGAACGCCAGTTCGGCCCCTTCACTGGAATGGCCGCCAGCTAATACCGCACCGCTGGGCTGAATAACAGACATGGCACCAGCCATTACATCGTACAATGTTTCTTCCACGACCCGTTCGCGGCCATACGGAACAGTTGCGATGGCCAATACTGACTGCGCTTCGCCGCCCATCGCAAATATATCTCCCAGTGCATGATTAGCGGCTATGGCCCCGAATGTATAGGTATCTTCTATAAACGCGCGAAAATAATCAACACTCTGCACCATGACCTTGCCTGCCGGTACTGCCAGCATCGCACAGTCATCCGGGGAATCTCTGCCTATGAGTACATCATCACGTTTCTCATCAGGTAAACGTTGCATGACTCTGGATAAAACGCTAGCACCCACTTTGGCACCGCAACCGCCACAGCGCATTGCCAGCGTGGAAAGCTCTTTAATCGCCTCGGCATCTGCGATGCCCGAAGCAAGTTGCGGATTGTCTTCTTCCTCCATTTCGGGTAACTCATTGAACTTGCGCATGAACTGCATATCGATCCTGTCTTTAACTTTCCACAACCAGGCTGATTCATACGACAAATTTCCGCGTGATGCGATGGCATATTTGTCACCGGTACTAATCAGTCCCAGAAATTTCCTTTGTGGTCGATATCGTCTTAACCGTCCATGAGTCACGCTAGCTTTAAGGTTATGCGCTAAAACCGGTCCCTGACGTACCGCAAAAACACCTGACTTGGGCCTCGGATCGATCATTGACGCTACATCACCAGCTGCAAAAATTCCTTCATGTGATAGAGACTGCAGGTTTTTATCGACACGAATAAAACCTGCATCATCAACCGTCAAACCAGCTTCTGCAGGCCAGGCGGGAGCAGCAGCTGTTGTTACCCAGATAATTGCATCGGCAGCAAATACAGTGCCATCATCCAGCAATACCTGATCCGCTTTAACTTCTGTCACTCTGCTTCTAATTTTAATGGTTATATCACGTACGCAAAATATGCGTTCAAAACGCTCCCGCACTCCGTCATTATGCATGTGCATAATACGATCACTTTGTGTCAACAGGGTATAACTCAACCGTTGCGGGTCATCACCCTGTTCACGTAATATTTTTTGCAACCGGTACTGAGTCGACAATGCCAGTTCGACGCCACCGGCACCACCACCTACTACTACGACCTTGAATTCACCTTGACGGTTGCGAACACGTTCAACCAGTGCCTCCCACTTCACTAAAAAAATATCGATAGGCTTTGCCGCAATGGCAAATTCATCGACACCCGGTATATTGACGCTATTGGGTCTGGAGCCGGTATTAATGGAAACCACATCATAATTTATAGCCGGGCGACCCGCGGCCAGCACCTGCTTATTGTTTACATCCAGACCTATCACCGGCGTATGATACAGACGTGCTCCGGCAAACCTGGCTAAAGGTCCAAGGTCAATATGGCAATCATCATAATCGTAATGACCGGCAACATAACCCGGCAACATACCGGAATAAGGTGTATGAATATCTCGTGTAATCAGGGTGATACGTAAACCGGCTACAGGTCTCATACCGAGACGTTTTAACACGGCAACATGTGCATGGCCGCCACCAATAAGCACCAGATCTTTTACTACGGGAGAATTATTACTTTTCATTTCATATGTCTGTTTAAGTGACTGGAACAGTGGCTTCAACTTCATTGCAGACAGTTTTAAAAGCCCGGCTCCCAGGATAATTACGGTTGTAAATCCTTAACTCTGAACAAATGAACACTGAATAAACGATTTTCATCTATCCATAACTCATCTGATAGAAAACCGGCTTTCGATGCCAGCGTGATAAATTCGTCGCTGCTATATTTATACGAATTTTCGGTGTGAATAGTTTCACCTTTGACAAAACTGAACGAGTCTCCATTGATATGGACCGTTTGATCCTGCTGACTCACCAGATGCATTTCAATGCGCCCGGCTACATCATTATATAAAGCTTTATGCTGCCATTTCGATAAATCAAAATCGCCATTTAACTCATGATTTAAATGAGAAAGTAAATTCAAATTAAATAAAGCCGTTATACCAGCCGAATCATCATAGGCTGCTTCAAGTATAGCTTTGTCTTTTTTCAGGTCGACACCAATTAACAGATAACCTCCCGGTCCCACTAATTCAGCAATTGCCTGTAAAAATACGATCGCAGCATCGGGATCGAAATTGCCGATACTGGACCCCGGGAAAAAGGCAACATGCGTGCCCTTGGGCGCACTCGGAGGTAGTAACATTTCTTGCGTAAAATCGGTACAGGCGGCATGAATTTCCAGCCACGGAAAGGCAATCGCCAGTTCTTCTGCTGCCAGCTGTAAATGGTCTTTAGAGATATCCATAGGCACATATGCCCTGGGTTTCAGCCCTTCCAATAAAATATGCACTTTGGCACAACTGCCTCCACCCGGTTCAACCAGTAAACTTCCGGTGCCAATATGTTGTGCTATTTGTCCGGCATTCTTCGATAAAAGTTCAATCTCGGTGCGGGTCGGATAATATTCAGGCAATTGTGTAATGGCATCAAATAATTTTGAGCCCTTTTCATCATAAAAATATTTCGGCAGTATGGAGGCAGGACGTTCACTCAGCCCCTTTAAAACATCGCTGGCGAACTCGTTGCGGCTGGCATGTAAATCATGAAATTGAATTTTATTTTTGCTCAATGCTCTGTTTACTCGTCTAAGGCGCAGGTACGAAAACCGGCGAACACATCATTTCTATCAGGGCCATAGTAAGTCCGCCAGGTATTTCTAATCATTCTGGCACGTGTAGGCCAGGCACCCCCGCGTAAAACTTTAGTGATACCGAATAAAGGTTGCGAATAATCCTGGTACATATCCGCTTCAAATCCAGGATAAGGAGTAAATGTATCCTCTGTCCATTCCCACACATTGCCGATCATTTGACGACAGCCAAAAGCCGAGTCACCGGCAGGAAATGCTGCAACATCAACTGTTCCGAGTGCATAACCATCCAGGTTAGCCTGATCTGAACGGGGAGGCTCATCACCCCAGGGAAAGTGACGTTTGCGGGCCGATAATGTTTTTCCATCTGCACTCGCTTCTGCCGACGCCGCAACTTCCCATTCCGCTTCGTTTGGCAAACGCCTTCCCGCCCAACGACAATACGCCTGGGCTTCAAACCAGCTTACATGAATAATGGCCGCATTCATCGGCATCGGTTTCCATTGATCAAACTGCCTTATTTCCCAGCCGGATGAGACCTGACGCCAGTAAACAGGATGATTCAATGCAGATTTTTCGCACCATAACCAGCCGTCATCAAGCCAGTATTCTTTTTTGCTATAGCCATCTGCTTCAACAAATTTTAAAAAATCAGCATGACTGATTGCTGCTTTAGAAATACTGAATGGTTTTATATCAACTTCATGCGCCCATTTTTCGTTATCAAAGACGAAACCATCTTGTTGTGCAGCTCCTAACATAAAACGTCCACCGGGTATCTGAACATCTCCCGGAAGAGCACCGGCATGATAAATTTTACTGTCTCCCCTGCCAATGTCAGGAGTCGGGTAATTTAACGTTTGTCGGGTATAGGTATAGGCTTCGTTATGCATGTCGTGATGAAATACTGCGTATAAAGCGAGGTAATCACGTCTGGCATCTTCTCCGCCAGACAGGCATTTTTTTATATTATCAAGAACAGTCTGAATATAATTCAATGTTTCTGACAACTCGGGTAATGCTAAATTCCAGCGGTCATCATGGGCGATGGTGATGGAATCATACAAATCATCGGAATCTTCTCGCATCGAGGGTTGCTGCAAGTGATGACGTAATACCCAGTATTCATAAAAATACGCTGCATGGCCTATTTCCCAACGCAGCGGGTTTACTGTTGCCAACAACGGCCCCATTAACTGTTCAGCATTCAGTCCTTCTATTAATGCTAATGTGCGTAAATGTGCATCCTGTGCCTGTTGAGCGATAACATGTGGATTCAATTTTTGCATACTGCTGTTAAAATAATTATTGTCAGTTAACTGTTTGATCAACATTGTCCCACGCTGAAGAGCAGATGTCATCTTGACGATTATTTATGTTATTGTTTCTTACGGCGAAAGATTAAAAATTTAAACGATGCGCATACTTCTTATTACACCGGCACCCCCCCGATCCAGAGCAGGCAATCGTGCCACTGCGGCCCGTTGGGCTCATATTCTCAGAACATTAGGACATAAAGTCGAGATCAGTGTGTCCTATGAAAACCAGGCCGCAGACATGATGCTGGCTTTGCATGCCTGGCGCAGCGCCGATTCTATTCAACGGTTTGCTGAAAAATTTCCGCATCGCCCGTTAATCGTCGCTATCACCGGCACCGATGCCTATCGCTTCATCCATAGTCACCCGCAGCCGACCTTGCGTTCCATTCGACTGGCACATCAGCTGGTAGGGTTGCATGATTTAATCGGTAATACCCTACCGGTAGAACAACGACATAAAATGCATGTCATTCATCAGTCAGCTGAACCCGTCGCTTGTCGTCATCCATACAAACGATATTTCCATGTTTCGGTGATGGGCCATTTACGCGAGGAAAAAGACCCCATGCGACCTGCCATGGCGGTACGCAACCTGCCTGCCTGTAGCCGCATCAGAGTGCATCATTTTGGCAAGGCGTGTTCACCCGAATGGGCACAAAAGGCCAGAGAGGAGATGCTAATCAATACTCGTTATCACTGGCATGAAGAAATCCCTCATTACAAAATTCGACAGGTTTATCAACGCACTCATGTTCTGGTTTTGCCTTCGCGGATGGAAGGCGGTGCCAATGTTATCTCGGAAGCGATAGTTGCCGGAATTCCAGTCATCGCTTCAAATATAGAAGGTTCGATCGGCTTACTCGGTGAGGACTATGCCGGTTATTACCCGGTTGAAGATGAGCAGGCTTTATCAGAGATTCTGCTAAAAATAGAATCTGATAAAAAGTTTTATAAACAGTTACAGCAAGCCTGTATCGCAAGGCAGGTATTGTTTACTGCTGAAAGTGAACTAAACGGCTGGAAGCATCTTCTAAGCAATCTTTAGCCGTGCTCAGCAAAACAAGAAATTACTTACCGGTTAGCCTTATGAAAGATAATGTTATATCAACTTAAAAAACTTATATTATTTATTACATGGTTAATTGTTGATTCAAAAGAAGGCATGATAAAAAAGTGTTATATCTAAATAAAGGTTCTTAAAAGGTGTCCATTCAGCACGAGAACCTGTGATGTATCATTTCGGGATTTGATGCTAATATGAGCGAAATGATGTATTACAGGGTCTTGTGCGATGCCTCAATACGATGGCCACTATTTCCGAACAGCTATCTAGCATGATTGTGGTAAATGACCTGGTCCATTTTTGTAGTTTATAAAATATAAACTAACTCGAGTAGGATTATTTGTTCTTTGATGCCCAAATAGCTAGTTTATGCATCATTGACTTCTGCGACACCTGGTCTTCCGGAATAGCCTGTATCACCTTATCATGGACAAGCAATCGATAGATATACTCAATTTTTTCATGTGCCGAATCAGTGGGTTCAAACTCAACAACACCTCTGCCTTCACCATATTTAACGCCATCTATAATCGCCTTCTTTAATAAGTCTTTTTCATTTTTTAGCTTCTTCATAACGACCTCTGGTCAACTTATTAAACCCTGGTTAATGTCGGGTGGGGTCAGACTGGATTGATTGCGATATAGAACCAATAATCCTTATCTGTACAGAATATGTCCTGCCGATTGCTGCCATGTTAAATGACATGCTGAGGATGTCCAGGTAGGGCATAACGATGTAATAGTGCCATAAATCAACTCCTTTTGATGTATGAATGTACAAACATTAACTTATTGCAGTTCATGTAACAAGTAAATATTAAAAAGCAATCGAGTCTTCCCCCCATTATCTCGGGATGATTCCTTTAGCCCCGCTCACACACCAAAATAAAATTTTTCGTCACTCAAATGCAATCTCTCACCCATAACTGATATCATTCATCACACAATTATTTTATCATCATATTTTTACCGTCGCGAAAATCGAAGCGAGTTACAATCGCACCCTGATGATTCTATCTGTGTGGTTTACATGGGTATTTTTTATAGGCAGCGATGTAAATCATTGAAAAATGACATTAATAACAGGATAACCCATTGAGTCATAAGGCAAGGAAAAGGTTCGGCCAGAAGTCCTCCCCGACTCTATTTTCCTGCATTATTCAGTAAGTTATAAGCCAGTACAACTCGACCATCGCAACTTTTGATGACAGTAATTGTTTTATAAGAGAGAGTTACCCATTGGAAAAGATGGTTTGGATGCGTTCTGATACAATAGGCAGGCGATTTTCAACTACCAGCCAAACCGAATCAAGGTCAACTCCAAAGTATTGATGGATCAGAATATCGCGCAGACCGGCTATCTGTTTCCATGGGATATCAGGATTTTGTTCGCGGGTGGCGGGGCTAATGTTTTTAACTGCTTCGCCGATAATTTCAAGGTTACGAATGACAGCATCCTGAATCATTTTTGTGGCGTAAAACTCACTTTTACCGCCAACCGTATACTTGTCTATATCAGTGATTGCATCAGCAATATGACGAAGATAGACAAGATCATTTTTCATATGGGCCTGGCCTGACGCATAATGGTTTCTCGAAGATGGGGACTCAGCCCCTTTTCGGTAACTATATCCACCTTACGACCGAGCTGTCTTTCCAACTCCTGTTTCAATGCTATCAGATCCAGAAGATCCCGTCCGGGTTCAAGATTCACCAACAGATCCAGATCACTTGATGGTGTTGGTATGCCGTTGGCAAAAGAACCAAAAACCCGAACTTTTTTTGCGCCGTGCCTGGTGGCTATTTGTAAAATATCAGAGGTGTACTGCTGCAACATTGTCATGCTATACCCTTATCTTAAAAATCACATTGAGATAGCATAAATATAAATGTTTTTTTATTCTTTGCCAACACATATTCCTGAATCAGGAGACCCAATTAATGTATCTTTGATTATTGTACTATTATCATCTATTATTGCTAGTAAGACACAACCATCAGGATAATAATGGAGTTAGTCAGATGCCCAAAGCCAGGAAGCAGCAAATCAGTCTTTCAGATACGCCCTACTACCACTGCATTTCACGCTGTGTCAGAGCGGATAAAAGAGGGCTTATTAAATCCGATACACCAGAAATTCTGCACAAACTCGGACTGGATGCCTACACCTGGGTAGAAACAGTGCAGGGCTTTTCCTCCCAGTTTCATACCTTCATCGTGCCGGAAGAACAATTAAAAGCGGTCTGCCAGAAACAAACGAAAAAGTGGCTTCGGGGTGTGAGGCTATGTCGCAGGTTGTTTAATAAACCAGATCCCTGTCCTGTTTAATAAAACATATACTCACTAATCCCCGTTTTCATCGATGCAAGATCTTTGCAGAAGCATCCATTCCTTAAAATCTGTTTTATCTGTCTCAATTCGCTTAAATCTTAATTTTTTTGCTATTTCAAGAAGTTCATGAGCTAAAAAATAAAATAATCAACATTCATTTGAGAAACATGTCCTGTTGTTGGGTTATTCAATAGATGGGTGTCTTATTTTACCCCCAAAAAAATTATTGTCTTATCAGCTTTGACAATTCTTGATATTTATCCTGCATTTTTATATTTTCAAACGGTACAATTTGAGGCACTTGTATCGTCATTAGTACATCGAATGAATCTTTACTGGTTTTCAGTACTGAAAGCAGATCAGCACTGACTTCAACCGTATCATAAGTGTTTTGTGACAACTTAAGGTCTTTTTGTACCATCTTTTGAGCTTCGGCCACTTTAGATTGTTGTTCTCTCAGGTTTTGCTTGTAGAGTTTTGCAGTTTTTAGAGTCAGTTCCTGTGCAGCCAGGTTATTTTTATAGATCGCTTTGCGTTCGTCGCTATTCTCTTCTTGCATACTCTTTCTGGCATCTTTCTTAATGGCAGTCGTTTTTTCAATGATGCTATCAATCTTTGGAATATAAACCGTTTCAACCATATCAATGTATTTCTGCTGCATGTAGTTTACCATTTCAAGCAGAACAACGTGCATACCATAGTATTTCTTGGCCTGCGTTATTTCTTCGTTTGAAGCCTGAGTCAGTTCCATTAACTGAACAGTGATTTTCTTTAATACATCAAACACAACAGACATTTGAATAATATCGTCAGCATCGACCCGTGCCAGAAGAATATCGACTTGCTGCTCAGTTAAGACGACACCAATATCATTCAGGCGCTCTTTAAAATGCACTTTAATCTTGACGATTTCAGCTTCATAGTCAGCTATGTTTAACTTTTTTTCTTCAATCTTTTTATCAAAACCTTCTTTAGTAGTTTTGACCATGTGAATTCGTGGTGCAGTGATCTTGTCTTCTCTATATTGAGAAATGTTATTTTTGGAGGCTTCGATTCTCTGGTTCAAATCTGCAATTTTTTCTTGATAGTCGTTAATGCTTTCGTCCTCTAACATTACCAAAGTCTTATCCAGAATTTTATTCAAATCATTCTGTAGAGACTCTTTGTCATCACCAAAGAGGGCGCTATCAGGCGCTATTTTGATTTCATCAACAACGGTTAAACCTTCTTCAAGTTGACTAAAAACATTGCTCCACATATCACGAAATCGCTCATCTTCTTGATCAGCCCGCATTTGTTTTCGAGTTTCTTCTGATTCTGGTGATGTGGTATTGGTTGAATCCCACGCTTCTTTAGTGCTGTTCCAGGCTTCTGAGCTATATTCTTTGGATTTATCCCAACCTTTTTCACTATACTCTTTAGTTGCTTCCCAACCACTTTTAACTGAGTCACTCCAATCAGAATAGGTAAGGTTAGAGTAAGAGGCTAATACCACTAAAAAAATTGCTGTATGTTTCATACTAATTCCTGATCTCTAGCTAACCGTCTACCCTTTTTATTTTATTTCAAAACAAAAGTAGCTAATGCTTTTTGTATAGATAAAATATTTGTATTTTTCTTAAATGTCTTTACTACCGTTGGTGTATGTGAGCTTGAAACCCATATTTTCAGTTCAGAATCCAAATCAAAATTTCCTGCTGTTTCTACAGAAAAATGATAAATTGATTTATACGTAACCGCCAATTAATCCCACCTTTTATCTGATAGCAATATTGTTCAGACTGTTACTTTGCAAATCATACAAAGGTTACGTCATGCCCCACGAAAGAAATGAAGAAATGCGAGATTATATTGAAGCCTGGAAAGTCAGTCGATTAAGTCAAACCGATTATTGCCAGCATAACAATATAAAACCTCATATTTTTGTAGTAGTTAAGAACTATTCAATTAAAACTTACCCACTCATTCTTCAGAATGAGGCTATTATAAATAGTTTCTCACTATATTATCCTCTTTTCCTCCCACCAAATCTTCACCCCACAACAGCATTAGTACTACTTGGAATTTCTCTAATATAGGTTACTTTCCCTCACGTTATACATAACTCTCGAAATACAGAAAACTGCACTAAGCAGCCTTTCAACGGATATAGTGTTATAAAGAAAATATTACAAGCTTAAAACGTGAATAATGCATTTCATTTGACCGCCTGCAACATTTTTTTACCCTTCAAGATATCTAACCAATGAACCAGAGTTTTGCCACGATTGGTTGTGAAAATGGAGACTGAGCCATCTTTGCGAACGGTAATACCGGTTTTTAAGCAGCGACCTCGAATATAATCTGCATAGAATTTCAAGATGCCTCCAGCAAATTCAAGGCCGTCAAACAGATCGGCGACTGTAAATTGATCTTTATCTTCAAAGTCGATATCTGAGATTCCTCTTGGTCTGGCGGCATCAAATGACAAAACGGCCAATACGAAAATGAATCCGAAGGCTCCCCATTCAACATCTTCTTCCGTTGGTTTTTTGTCTTCGTCGACCATTTGTAAATCTATTTTAATGTGTAGATTTTCACCATCGACCGTGGGTTGTATATCTTGTTTGGTGACTTCGAAATTGATCAAAGCACCGGTTTCTACCAATTTGTGACCTGCTTTGGTGTCCATATTCCTCACCATCTTAAATAAATCCGATTGTGGTAATTAAATGCTCATTTTTGCTTCCATTACCGATAGTGATGCAAAAAACAATATTTTCAACCACCAAATCAGTGAATTCGCTATTGCGAATGCATCATTAATAATTGTTTTTTATAGGGTAAACAAGATATTATATCCTGAAAATATTTATTCTAAAAGGTAAAGCGAAAGAGATGGCGGAGCAAAATAAACCACCAATGATTTTTCTTGCAGGCCCACCAGGCGTTGGAAAAAGTAGTTTAGGAAGTGGTGTTTGCAGTGATCTAAGTCTTAAGTTTCTTGATCTCTCAACACCTATTATTCAGAGTGCGTCGTTGACATCGGAGAAATAAAAACTAGAAAGCGCGATTGAGGATAAATCTGCTGATGTAGTGGCTCTTTCCTGGCGTATACAGCAGGATAAAAATATCCGAACCTTAGCTCGGCGTTCTGGATGTCTGCTCTTACTTTGGGCTCATCCTTTGGAAATGCAAGCACGCTCCGGACATTCTGAATCTGTTCTTACTCCAGTTGCCAGACTAAAAACAAAAGGTGGTTTTGGCCGTGACGGGACGGGTTGTCGGGAATTTCGTAGTCTTGATAGAACATCCACAGAAACTCTTATGCTTCTGGATACGCCGTTCGATGAAGCCGTCAAATACCTAAAAAAGTATATTATTTCCATTCAAGAGGAAATTTCAGAACCCCCTGCGGTTCGTGAGGGTTTGATACACTGGGTAGATAATTGGCATGCGGAATATGGTATTAAAAAGGAAATAGTCAAAATAATTGTTGATGCTATGGCTCTTTACACATTGCACCTCAAGTCACAGGGAGCATCGTCTCGAAGTCTTTCTGGGGTTTATAGTGACTTGGATGCTGCGGGCATGTTAGTGATGGGATACGATAGCCCTAAGGGAAGAAAGCCGGAAAAGATACTGAGTTGTTTTTACTCTCCACCATGGATGTATGAATTTGAGAGAAGATATTCTGACTCACCATGGGCGATAACAAGATATAAGAAAAATCTAAGAGGTTTTTCTAAATTCCTCCAGGAATCTGGGATGTTACCCAAAGATGAGGATTAGCTACTTGAGTTGGCAAATTAATACAAAGATTAACGTTCGAACTTATTAGCGTTTATTATGAAACCGATACTACAGTGGACAGAAGATTGGGAAATTGGTATTGATATTCCCAGAGAAAGTGAAATATCACGGCAAGTTTTAGAGTTGTTTGTTGAATTTTGGAGTGATGAAGGGATTGAAGAAAAATCCAAATCCACATTAAATCGTTATCGCGCGGCTCTTATATCGCTAGGTAGTTATGTTGTAGAGCAATCCACATCCGAAGAATTGATGGGAAAAACTGCTAAAGAGTTGCTTCTTATGTCCATAGATGATGAAGGAGGTCCATTTCTTTTTCAAGATGAAGAAACTTGGCAGAACGAATTTGATATGGTTTGCAGAAAATTACATAAATATTATGTTCGTAAAAAGCGCAAACAAGAGCATCCACCATAAAATCTTGTCGATATTGTTATTCAAAATTATGAGTTTGTTTTAACCTTATGTACCACAAATAACTCCTTTGGGACGATACCGAAATTTTCACAATGTCACTTCAGCAGTCATGATCTGTTTAAAAACATTGTTGAGAGTTCGAATAATCCTGACACCCTATATATCCCTCATTACCTACACACATAAGGACTTTTTTACTAATACCTATATATAGAGGTATTAATAACAAAGTCCTTATCCACCAACACATCACCCAGCCTTTTTTTCAATTGGTGTAATATCATCGATTTTCCACTGACGCAGCATGGCATCCTGAAACTTCTTCCGGTTGTTTTTAAATACATCCTGAGCAATTACCAATGCTTGCTGGGGTGAATTAGCTGTGATATTCGTTCGCCAGTACATATCAATACCACCCACATCTGTGGTCAGTGTTACCTGATATCTCATTTCATCGGATCCACCCGCTTTTATCTTGATTTCTTTCAGTATCATTTTTTATCCTTTTTAGGGTCCCCAGTAACTGTCAGGCTATCCCCGCATAAATCGTGCTGTTTTACGTATTGTAGGTTCAGTATTGGGTCCCAAGATAAGGTTAAAGACCTATCTGACACCCTTGTATTACATATTATTTGATTTCAGGAGTATTTATGATCATTGGCAACCGGATCCGAATATTTAAACAGTAAAAACTAAACCAATAATTCATAAAAACCGTTGTCCTTTTCATGTATCCAGGGGATTGTAGGCTACATGGAGGGCAGTTAAATGAAACCATTAGTGATACAAGAACTCGGTAAGCAATTGAAAGGAACATCAACAGACGAAGCATAGACATTGATTAACGACTACTTTTCCCAGATCATTTGGAATCTTGAAAAACAGGAATGGGATAGCATATCAGATATCGAAAAACAGTTATTTATTGAATGTGCAATTAAAAATATAAAGTAAAAAAACAGATTTCCTGATATCAAATAACTCATTTATATCTCCCATTTTTTACCGCCATAATTCCTTATATATCCCGCAATTTGCTGTTGTCTTATGGGCTGATTGGTAGGATAGTTTTATTAAAAGAATTTAAAAAAACATGGAACTTTGGAGACAATTATGAGCGTTTACAAAAGAGGAAAATACTGGGTTGTACAGTTCAATTACAACAAGAAAACCTATACTCGCAGTTCAAAATCTACCCGTAAACGTGATGCCCAGGAATTAGAACGTCAGATGCGTCAACAATTGGTTGATACGCAGGTCCTTGGCCATCGTGAACACATCAAATTATATGATGCATGTGAAACATTACTGAATACCAGCAAAGATTCTGGAGCATACGGCACCCTGGTTACGGCAATTAACCGGTTCAAGGACTATTTCACTGATGTTTATCTTGAAGTATCTCAAACCGACAGTTATCCCGCTGGGTTGAATATGAACGTCAGCGTGGGATCAAGATATCACGATCCGTTTGTGGTCAAGACAATTCAATAAGATCTGCCGCAATGCAAAACGTCTTGGTTATTATATCCCTGAATATGAATGGGGCGAATGGAATATCAAGGATAAACCGATCCGTTACCTGACGGATGATGAAGAGCAGAGAATTTTAAATGAACTCGACCCTTAACCAGTTAAAGATCCCTACCACAAGAGATCCCGTCAGGCAGCCAGAGATATCTTTATTTTAATGGTTGATGCTGGTTTCAGGATCAATGAGGCGAGTACGCTAAAATGGGCTGATATTGATTTTGGTAATGGTGTGATCTATCTGTACAGAACAAAAGTATCCAATGATGATTTCATCCCGATGACTCCTCGTCTTCATACTACCCTTTTAAATAGGCAGAATTCTGTTGATGGTGAGTATGTATTCCCCGGTAGATTTGGTGGACACAAAACGATTCAGAATAATCGGGCATTGGAAGCAGCATTTAAGAGAGCGGGGATTACAGATATTTCATCTCACAATATGAGAAAAACATTTGCTACTCGTTTATTGAGTCGTGGGGCTGTCATTACGGATGTTCAGCATTTGCTGGGGCATTCTTCGGTAAAGACTACTGAGAGAGCGTATGCTGCCTTTGTTAAGAATGAACGGTTTAAGCAGACGATTGATTTGCTTGATCAGCCTGTGCAGCCAGATTTGAGGATGGTAAAGTGAATCTGTTCAGGATTGTGTTTATTCTAATTGGTGCACAATGTAAGACACTGCACCCGCATAGGATATTAAGTGTAAATAGTTAGATTTGACTCCTTCTCCTTATTTTATTAAGTTTAGAACATATCTTGAGAAAGAAAAGAAGTCCGTGGAAATTTAATATATTTGATACTCAGCCAAGGGCTGTCGCAATACGGTGGAAAAATTAACATGTAGTTTTGACCAGGCCTGTATTCACAAGGTATGAAAACCCCGTTGTTTCTGCGATGATGCCGTACTTTGTTGATAAATGTTAATGAAACTTATCTAAGCTGGCAGTAGGATGTAAAAAAAACATTATTCTAGGATTATATCCTGTGGAGGCTGTGGTGAATAATAAATTAAATAGACGATCTGTTTTTCAGTATTTTTTTTCACCACGACAGTTTCTGCTGCTCGGCCTGGTCCTCCAGGCGCTATGGTGGTCGGGCGCCGCCATTGCCTTACCTGCCCCTGCCAGTCAGCAGCTCATCACTCCCTATCAAGCCATTGCGACGCCGGTTCTGGATGCCAAAGCGAGTGCTTCACAACCTGTTGCCGTAGGCGCAGCCTCTGACGGCAGCGGGGATCTGGAGTTGCAGATACGCATTGATGCGCTGGATGTGCCGATGGATGCCTATTTCGGTATCATGGCGCCGGAGATTGTCCCCGACACACTCTTTCTGCTGGATGGCGAGGGGGCTCTGCAGCCTTTTAAAGACCCCCTGATCCCCTGGAAGACCAGTATCAGTTCCCTGGACGAGCAACCCTTTGGCTCGATCCCTTTGGCCGCATTGCCCGACGGCACGTACTACTTTTACCTTTTATTGAATGCCGCACAACAAAACCCGGCTCAGGCAAACTATTACCTGTGGGCGACAACGCTAACAATAAGCAAGGGCGTTATACTTGAAACCGGTGAACCCGCGGCGCCTTTTAGAACCATAGGCGGCAACGGCATGGTGACCACTTTTCATGTGGATCCCGATTCCGGCAAACCGACGGGAATGACATTTCTGAACGCAGCGGGTCAAAGCGCCTTTGTGGCCACAGATCCGGCTACCGGACTGCCTGATTATCTTGTGTCAGATGATGCCGTGCTGGTTTTCAGTAATGTGCGGGTTGATGAAGGCCTGCTGGATATGGGGGTGATTTATCCGGATGGAAGTGATGCCTTTATCCAGGACTTTTCCTTTGGCCCGTTAACAACGCCGGTAACGCTTAAATTCAGTGATCTAACGCAAAGGGCAGCCGAACCTGTGAATGCAGAAGAAGTACGCAGACAAAAGTTTCTGAATCTCTACGGCGCCTTTGGCGTTACGATGAGTGTTACTGGCTGTCTGACCAGTGCGATAGTGACTGCGGGCGGGGCACTGGGCGCTGCTGGTACTGCAGAGTTTCCCCGGTATCCCTGTTCTTTTTGATATCTCCGCTACTGCGGGCGCGACGACTGTTGCCTGCGGCACGGCGTTGGTTGCTTTTATAGCCATGATACCGGAGCAGGCGGCAGCAGCCGGAATCAATGATGTCAATGGCCTGCCGGGTCTGGGTGCTGCGGTTGCAGAATGCGTTGCCAAAATAAAATCACTGCAATTTGCGCAATGTATCAAAACGGCAATGGATGCGGCCAGTTTTGCCAAAAGCAGTCTGGTGAATAAGGTCTATGGCACCTATTTGTGGATGCGTGACGGCAGGGCCAGTTTACAGGCGCCGTTTAAGGTTTATTGCTGCAACGGTCCGGATCAGATCAAGGTGGACAGGCGGGGAGAGTGGCGTACCGCCGTGGTCGAAGGGATCGGTAAACCGCCCTTCCTGTTTGATTTTGACTTTGGCGATAATGGCGAATTCAGCCGGCCTTCAGCGCTGACGTCTGACTACGGTGCCACTTTTCCCTATATCTATGATATCCCGGGCACTTATAACATCGGGGTGACGGTTATTGATCAAAACAGCGATAAGGCCATTGCCGACTCTCAGATCACCGGGGCGCTGAAGCCGTTTTCTGTTACCGTGTATGAAGACATGCAGCTGCAGTGTTGTACTTCCAGCAAGTCTGCCGCAGATGATCTGGCTATTGAGCTGACATTTTCCGTGACCGGCGGCAAGAAACCTTATACCTATAGCATTGATTTTGGTGATGAAACCCGTGAGACGGTCAATCAGAGCATTGAAACAGCTTATACCTTAAAGCATCGTTATGATGAACTGAATAAGCCCAAAACCATAACACTCACCATGACCGATGCGGACGGGACAAAGATAACCAAAACACATCAGATAGAAGCAAATGCCGCACCTGAGGCTCCGGACTTTCAGTATGATTTTTCAGCCGTAGGCGGCGTTGAAATACATACTAATCTGGTACTAATTAATGAGTATGATGAAGATGAACTTGAGGGAACTTTCAATAAAAATTTATTTTATTCGGGTGTGTTGGCTTTTGGTAGTATCTCTATGGATTCCGTTGTGCAGACTTATACAGCTATTTTCAACAGCAATGGTATCCTTAGCTTCAAATTTAACAAAACGGGTGATGCTATTACCTATCTGAATGTTATGCGTGAATGGTCAAGCAAGGCTGGTGAATTGGATACAATACTGAAATATGAAGGTTCAGGAGAAATACCTTATGCTTATTATCATAACACATACGGACATTATTTCACTTTGAAAGGTCAGGACGTGTGTGATTTTTTGACGACAGTATCAGAAGAGCGATATGTGTTTCCGGTTTCTCATACCATTGATAAAGAATGTGATGATAATACATCATTCTCTATTATCCTTAGAGATAACCTGTAAGATTTATAATAATGTGGATAAGATTAAGTTTGAAAAGGCCTCAGGGATTCATTGAACTTTAATATATCTACTGACGCGGAAAAGCCTGCTGCCAGGGCAGGCAGTAGGATGTAAAAAAAACATTATTCCAGGATTATATCCTGTGGAGGCTGTGGTGAATAATAAATTAAATAGACGATCTGTGTTTCAGTATTTTTTCACCGCGACAGTTTCTGCTGCTCGGCCTGGCCCTTCAGGAACTATAGTGGTCAGGCGCAGCCATTGCCTTACCTGCCCCTGATAGTCAGCAGCTCATCACTCCCTATCAGGCCATTGCGACGCCGGTTCTGGATGCGGAGGCGAGGGTAAGGGTCAAGTATCATATTGCACTATTTACCTTATCCTTCAAATTTTTGTCTAACTTGAGCTGTGTTTATAATTTTCCTATGACCGTGGGAATACTGCCCGTTCGCTTTAATCCAAATTTTTTGGCTAAATCAATCAATCGGTGACTCCCCTCCTCCTGGCACATAAAGGTACCAGGTCTTATATTGTGCATCTTGTGTTACACATTGATATTTTCTGCCATATCAATGTGTAATGACTTAAGTAAATCAACCATTGATATAAACACAACCCTGGCAAGTTCTAAGGAACTTTCAAATAACAATAAATCATTTAACACCCACCCGATCAATCTTCACCCACAAGTGATATCATTAATCACACAATTATTTTATTATCATATCTTTTACCGGTGCGAAAATCGATGCGAGTTACAATTGCACCCCATTGATTCTATCTGTGTGTTTTGCGTGGATATTTTTACTGGCAGCGTAACTTCTCAATAAGTCCGTGTAAAATCCCCTCCCTCTATCAGGGGGAGGGTTAGGGTGGGGGTTAAGTTCTTGATTAAACACATTACCCCCATCCTGGCCTTCCCCCTTAAAAGGGGAAGGAACTTGAACTGCACGGACTTATTGAGAAGTTACCTGGCAGCGATTTAACTCATTGAAAACTGACATTTATTACAGGGTAACCCATTGAGTCATAAGGCAAGAAAAAGGTTCGGCCAGAATTTTCTGCATGATAGCAGGGTCATCGAACGCATTATTGATGCTATTTCACCAGACAAAAGACAGCATCTGGTTGAAATCGGACCGGGCAAGGGAGCTATGACCGACCACATTGTTCAGTCAGGCTGCCGGGTTGATGTGATTGAACTGGACCGGGATTCGATACCCGGACTTGAAGCAAAATTTTCAGCACACCGCACATTTAGAATTCATAATGCAGATGCACTGAAGTTTAATTTTTGCAGTTTAATCGAGCCAGCCGTCACTGCTGAACTAAGTGAAAGTGAAAGTGAGAGCGAGACCAAGCAAATCAGACTGGTAGGAAATTTACCTTATAATATTTCCACTCCGCTGATTTTTCATCTACTGGAACAGCTTGATTGTATCAGTGATATGCACTTTATGCTGCAAAAAGAAGTGGTGGAGCGTCTCACTGCATCGCCTGGGACTAAACAGTACGGCCGCCTGAGTATACTGGTACAGTATCTGTGCCATAGTGAATTATTATTCACTGTACCGCCTGGAGCATTTGACCCTGCGCCCAGGGTTGACTCTGCTATTGTCAGGCTTATCCCATATGGAGACACGTTTCCAGCCCCCAGTTCAGGAACAACTGCAGCCGTCAATCTGGCCTATATCGCCAAAAACGCTTTTGCCCAGCGACGTAAAACCTTGCGCAACAATCTGAAAGAAATTTTGACGGAACAACAGATCACACAATGCGATATCGATCCAGCTCGGCGTGCTGAAACCTTAACTATTGATGAGTTTGTCTGTCTGTCTAATCAATATGCAGCGGCGAACCCCTGAGAATCAGGCCAATTTGAGCTCATCTTGAACTGACAAATTTACCTGATTGCCGATATCAGGTTTCAGTCCCTGTTCAAATATGGGTAAGACTGGCTGTTAGTCTGCTGCATAACGAGTAATGATTTATTATAATTTTGTGGTGCTTTTGCTATTACCAGATTGCTCAGGATCACACCAGAAGCAACCAAAACAGCAAGAACCAGTATGATATCAGGTTTTTTCCTCATATCAGCTTCCTTTTTTTTCTGGTTCACTATTAAATTAGCGAATTAGTTTATAAATATTTTAAGTTTTAACGCTATCTTGTTAAACAATAACATATTTTAATATAATTTCAACTACTCAATGCTTTTTTATTAATAAAATGCCAACTGTATTTATCTCAGTTAGGGTAACTCTCTTTTAGACACACAAACCTGTTCTCAAAATAGATATTTTACATGTTCTTTTGCACTATTGATCATCAGCTCAATCTGCTGCGTTTACTTTCCCACTATCAACTTGAAATTGAACGGGTTGATTCTGGAGTGGATATTCCTGGCAGCTTCTGGGGCGATTGTGAAGCTGGACTGATTGGCAGTAAACTCTATGTTCGAATTGACACGCCTGTCCATTCAGCACTGCATGAAGCATGTCATTATATTTGTATGGACAAATCGAGAAGGGCCGAATTACATACCAATGCAGCCGGTGATTTTGCTGAAGAAGGGGCTGTGTGTTATTTACAAATTGTATTGGCCGATCAATTGCCCTCCATTGGCGCAGACAAAATAATGAACGACATGGATAGCTGGGGATATAGTTTTCGCCTCGGTTCAACAAAAGCCTGGTTTAGCAGTGATGCAGAAGATGCCAGAGCCTGGCTGAGACATCATGATTTAATTGACCCGCAGGGTTTACCCACCTGGAATTTAAGGCAATAAACCAGTATCCATTTGCCCTGGAAACAGGCTGAAAGGTCACAAAAATTTTTCATTAACTACAGATATCTAGCTGCAAAAAGAGTATAATTGACAGTCAGGATAATGCGCAGATGTTCTAACAGGTTTATAAACATGCCCTTTGATAGAGAAAAATATAACATTCAGGTTGAAGTACAGGTGCAGTATATTGAGGCACAATCTTTACCTGCCAATGATCATTATGTTTTTTCCTACACCATAAACATCCTTAATAAAGGAAATATTGGTGCTCAATTGATTTCCCGGCACTGGATCATTACCGACGCTGAGGGCAAAACCCAGGAAGTCAAAGGCCCGGGTGTTGTTGGAGAGCATCCTTACCTCCAGCCAGGCGAAGATTTCACCTATACCAGCGGTACAGCCATTAACAGCCCGGTCGGCAGTATGCAGGGCAGTTACCAGATGAAAGCTGAAGACGGCAAAATGTTCGATGCAGAAATTTTACCTTTTACCCTGGCAAAGCCCCAATTCCTGCACTAATGCAGGTCAATTTCCAACCTGTACGCCAATAGCATAGCGCTGCACTATATAAATTGTGAAGAATTAGGGCTATAATTTTAGTAACAATTCATGACACAGGCTCTCTTACACCCACTTAATTTATACCAGGAGAGCCGGTATTATTACTGCACTCTCACAGATCAGATACAGTGGTACGCCAACAGATGAAAAAAATAGTGTTTCGTTTCAGCAAATTTATGTTCAGCCTGTTTGCTGCTATCATTACCTTATTGTCATTTATACTATTGAGTCTGCAGATCCTGTTTATCAGTCTGCTCTGGATGCTGATCAGTGTGTTCAGCCGCTTGACTTACCGAGTACCTAATCAAAATACTGGTCATTAGATACTTACACCCCGTCTTACACCAGGAAAAATATTCTCGCTTCAAGCCCCGTTCTGTATGAATATTATTGATCGTTATATCATTAAAATTATTTTATCTTCGACGGTAATGGTGCTGATAGCCATTTTGGCACTGTACAGTTTAATGGCTCTGGCAAATACCCTGGGGGCCGTTGGTCGAGGCCATTTTAGTCTCTATGATGCCTTTTATTATACCATTCTGACCACGCCTCGACGCCTGTATGATATTTTACCCTTTTCTGTGCTCATCGGTACCATGCTGGGCTTGAGCGCTTTAAACAGCAGCAGTGAATTAATCGCCATAAGAGCAGCAGGCATTTCCATATTGCGTATTACCCTTGCAGTCCTGAAAGCAGCTATGATACTGTCAATCGTGATGTTTGCTTTGAGTGAATATATCGTGCCGCTGTCAGAAAATCTTGCCAAGCGATTTTATTCTATGGCCACGCATGACAATGTTACGGTCAATGTAGCAGATGAAATCTGGGTGCGTGACGGTAATGTTTATACCAATATTCAGTCAGTGCTGGCCGATAAGAGTTTAACAGGAATAAATATTTTCAGTTTCAATGAAGACAGGACATTGAAAGTGAGCACTTTTGCAAAACGCGCTTATTACTCTAATAACGAGTGGATACTGGAGGATGTCAGACAAACTTTTTTTGCTCCAGAGCGTCTTAGCCAGAACAAACTTGACAAAGCTCGCTGGCCTACGCTGCTGAATCTGGAGCTGGTCGATGTCATCATCTCTGAACTGGAAAATTTGTCTGCCATGGGACTGTATCGCTATGCTGCTTATCTGGATAACAATGATCTGGATAGTGAACAGTACTGGCTGGCCTTCTGGAATAAAATTATCGCCCCCTTTTCAATGGCAGCCATGCTGCTGCTGGCTATACCCTTTGTATTTGACTCCACCCGCTCCAGCGGCACAGGGAGTAAAATAATGATCGGGCTCATTATCGGCATCAGCTTTACCATTGCCAACATGATTGCGGCACAATTTGGCCTGGTGTACCATCTCTATCCTTTTATCAGTGCATCCTTTATGACTCTCAGTACGTTTTTCATGGCATTTATACTGATAAAAAAAATGGTCTGAATTTGCATCAACCGACCTGTGTTGTTGTCCAAAAATATAGCCTTTGTTGTAACTGCTTAACCGACTTAAAATATTAGACTCTGTGATTGAAATCATACTAAGCCTGATTAACGGCGCAATACATTTCACCAACAGCAGGCGTCTTTGATAAAATCTAATCAGCCGCTGGAATTTTTTAAATAATATTTTGATGTTTCTGACAGATACCTGACAACTTATGTTTTGCGGCACTCAAAAGTAGCTACTTATTATTGAATATCATAAAATTATAAGATACCAATTAACTATTATTTAAAAACCGGCTATACTTTACAGTTGCCTTACTAAACTGGAAATTAAAACCACGAAACCATGTGATTTTAGTGGTTGACTAATAAAGTATTAAGGACTCTCTTACTTGAAGCGTTTCACCATCATAATAGTTCTCTGGCTGACAATAGTTAATCTTGTCCAGTCATATAACTATAATTATATCCGTGCCCTGCCATTTATTCAGATGATGATAGTCATGATGGATTTTATGGATAAGTTTATGGGCGGCAATAAAAATTATTACCCGGGGATGAACTATGGGGGGAATTCCCCCTATACCAGCATGCCAGGCAGCGGTTTTGGTAACTTTTCCGGATTTCCCATGTCTCCAGCCTGGAACAACATGTCGCCACTGAATAGTAACAGTTTTTTAGCCGATGGATTTAACGCCATTAATAGTTCTGAAAACAGTTCTATAGCTAACAAGGATAGCAGCGGGAAAGCAATTAATGACAAAGAAACATCACCGGCTGGAAGCAATAATCTGAATGGGATCTGGCAGGCATTGTCGGGCGATGTAATCGCTATCTACAACAATAACCGGTTTCTCTGGAGCGATGGTCTTAAACGGCACCTGGCCGGACGAATTATTATCCGCGGAAAGCAGTTTTTTGCTTATATTCCAGCCAAACAAACGACTCTGACTTTTGAATTTTATATGGAACCCGGTCAGTTTGTAGTGCGTGATAAGCAGGGGCGAATATATGCCTTTAAACGCATATATTAACTCACTTTAGCTGTCGTTTTATAAGGCAGATGCCGATTCATCTGCTGCATGTAATTAGCAATACTTTCCTGCTCATGCATTACATATTGCTCAATCGCATTCCTGAAGTAAGGCTTTAACATCAAATGACTGGAACTGGTTAAGGTTGGCACAAACCCTCTGGCAATTTTATGTTCTCCCTGAGCTCCCGGCTCAAATGTTTTTAAACCCTCTCGGATGCAGTATTCAATACCCTGATAATAACAGGCTTCAAAATGCAGTTGATCCACCCTTTTGTCAGTGCCCCAGAAGCGGCCATATAAAGTGCTGTCACTGCGATACATTAAAGAGCCTGCAATACATCGATGCTTCTGATCAGCCAGTACCAGCAGCACCTGATCTGGTAAGCGTTGTGCTACTTCATAAAAAAAATCAAAATTCAGGGTAGCCATGCCCCATTTTTCTTCAAATGTATGTTGATAAAAACGGTTAAAATCCTGCCAGTCCTGTGCTGTGGCAGTATGTCCTGACAGAAGTCTAAACGTAACCCCTGCCTGTTCCACTTTACGCCGCTCCTTGCGGATGTTTTTACGCTTGGCAGATGTTAACCGAGCAAGAAAATCATCAAATTGAGCATAATTATGATTAGCCCAGTGAAACTGACAGTCATGGCGAGACAGTAAACCCTGGGATTCGAACCATTGATGTTCCCTGTAGAGTGGAAAAAGGCAGTGGAAACCGCTTGCACCAATTTGCTCCCCCAGTTCTTTTACCGTCCCTAACAAAAGCCGGGATAAGCTATCACAGGGCTGATTTGTTACTTTCAGGTACTCAGTCGAAACCAGCATCCGCTGTCCTTGTGCCGGTGTATAAGGCACCGCAGAGACCAGCTTTGGAAAATATTTGAACCCATGGCGTTCGTAGGCATCAGCCCAGGCATGATCAAACACAAACTCACCATAAGAGTTATGCTTTTCATATAACGGCATGGCCGCTATGAGTTGTTCTTGA
The DNA here is from genome assembly GCA_963836005.1 of uncultured Gammaproteobacteria bacterium. Classification (GTDB taxonomy): domain Bacteria; phylum Pseudomonadota; class Gammaproteobacteria; order GRL18; family GRL18; genus CAWIHS01. The sequence continues at coordinate 87,891 of CAWIHS010000002.1, forward strand.
TCATATATGGCTATATGGTGCGGGATCCAGCCAAAACGTTCACCTACACAATGATGTTTTTCCAGAGCATCGAGATATTCATGTCTGACAAATGGATTATTATCCTCAAGCAGACGATTCCATTGAACAGGGTCAATGTCACTGATTTGAGAACAGATTTTGATGTTCATATTTGACGCAGAAGTTGTTGACAAGCAGTATTAAACCTAAATCACTCAATTAATACAGGCCCAGGGCCTAAAATAAAAAGCCTCACTTTCTGACGAAAATGAGGCTTTGACAAGCAGAGCGATGCTTGGAATGATGCCAGGTTACATCATGCCGCCCATGCCGCCCATGCCGCCCATGCCGCCCATATCAGGCGCACCACCGCCGCCTTCTGAAGGCTTTTCACTGACCATGGCTTCAGTGGTCAGCATCAGTCCAGAGACCGAACTGGCATGCTGTAAAGCAGAACGAGTAACTTTGGCAGGATCCATAATTCCCATTTCAATCATATCGCCATATTCACCTGTTGCCGCATTGTAACCGAAGTTACCTTCACCTTCAGCCACTTTATTGGCCACGACCGAAGCTTCATCACCTGAATTAAGCACGATTTGACGCAAAGGCTCTTCCATGGCGCGTTTGGCTATATCAACACCCACTTTCTGATCATGGTTCAGGGTTTCTATTTCACCCATCCCCTGAATTGCACGGATCAATGCAACACCACCGCCGGGAACAACGCCTTCTTCAACGGCAGCACGAGTAGCATGCAAGGCATCTTCAACACGAGCTTTTTTCTCTTTCATTTCTACTTCTGTAGCTGCACCCACTTTAATCAGCGCAACACCGCCTGCAAGCTTGGCAACCCGTTCCTGCAGCTTTTCACGATCATAATCAGAGGTAGTTTCTTCCAGCTGACGACGGATCTGCTCAACGCGCGCCTTGATATCAGCTTCAGCACCAGCACCATCAATAAGGGTAGTGTTTTCTTTGCCAACCTGTACCCGCTTGGCAGTTCCCAGATCATCAATTGTCGCCGCTTCAAGGCTTAAACCAACTTCTTCAGAAATGACCGTAGCACCAGTCAGAATGGCAATATCCTGCAGCATAGCCTTACGACGATCACCAAAACCAGGAGCCTTAACGCCTGTCACTTTAACGACACCGCGCATATTGTTAACAACCAGTGTAGCCAGCGCTTCACCTTCAATATCTTCAGCTATAATAAATAACGGCTTACCAGATTTAGCTACAGCTTCCAGCACAGGAAGCAGCTCGCGAATATTGGAGATTTTTTTGTCATGCAGAAGAATATAAGGCGCTTCCAGATCAGCTGTCATGCTGTCCTGATTATTCACAAAATAGGGAGACAGGTAACCGCGGTCGAACTGCATACCTTCAACAATATCCAGTTCATTATGCAGGGCAGAACCTTCTTCTACGGTAATAACACCTTCTTTACCGACTTTTTCCATGGCATCGGCAATGATCTTGCCGATACTTTCATCAGCGTTGGCAGAGATTGAACCCACCTGTGCAATAGCTGACGAATCTTCGCATGGCTTAGCCATGTCTTCAATGTATTTAACAGCAGCAGTAACAGCCTTGTTAATACCGCGTTTAAGATCCATGGGATTCATGCCTGCAGCAACCGCTTTCAGACCTTCATTTAAAATGGATTGTGCCAGAACGGTAGCTGTAGTGGTTCCGTCTCCAGCGACATCGGAAGTCTGTGAAGCCACTTCCTTGACCATTTGCGCACCCATGTTTTCAAACTTGTCTTCCAGTTCAATTTCTTTAGCAACCGAAACACCGTCTTTAGTTATGGTTGGAGCACCAAAAGCTTTATCCAAAACGACATTACGTCCTTTAGGTCCCAAAGTAACCTTGACTGCATTAGCCAGTGTGTTAACACCGGCAACCATTAGATGACGTGCGTCATCACCAAATTTTACGTCTTTAGCTGGCATTTTTTACCTCAAATTTTTATGTTCTGTTTGAGTTAATGGCAGTTAATTCCAATAACTCTAAAATAATTTCTATTAATGCTGGACTATCATTTAAATATTCAAACCGATCCGCTTATTATTTAGCAGCTGGCTCATTAATCAACTGATTCGACTGCCTGCTGCATTAACACTGATCGATAATTGAAGCGACTACTTACTCAACAATTGCAAGCACGTCTTCTTCACGCATTATTAACAGTGTTTCATTATCAACCTTGACTTCACTGCCGGAATATTTACCAAAAATAATCTTGTCGCCGACTTTAACTTCCATAGCGACAAGATCGCCTTTATCTGTCATACGTCCTTTACCCGTGGCAAGCACTTCGCCTTCTGATGGTTTTTCAGTCGCTGAATCCGGGATATAGATTCCGCCGGCAGTTTGTGTTTCTTCTTCTAGTCGACGCACAACGATGCGATCACTAAGTGGGCGAATATTCACTTTAACTCATCTCCTCAAATATAGAATGTAAACTTAACTTTTTAGCACTCTAACGATGCGAGTGCTAAACAGGATAGCTAAAAAAACCCGGGCATACTTTAAAATTAACCAGGGCTTAACTTATGCTTCTTACAAATTGGGACAGCGAGAAAAATTTCAAGTATCAGGCGAAAAAAATAACTCTTTTTTATCGCTGTTTAGAGTATATAAGAAGAGCATCAATAATTTTAGCCCAGCTGAACAGTTATTCTTTGTTGTTGTTTTTTTCGGGGGCATCTATAAGCAGTTTATGTTTTAAAGAATGCTGCTGGGCCGCATATTGTTGTTCTGGTGATAAATCTTCATATTCGCCCTCAAAATATTCTCCCGTGCCTGCATGGCCGCTTCGCCATTGTCCAGCATGACCCAAACCAGCACCAAGACGCCCATTGATGGCTTTAGCTGCCAGATATTTCCTCACCGGCGGTATCAACAGTACGAAACCGATTGTGTCAGTAGCAAAACCAGGGATCAGCAGCAATATGGCAGCGATCAGCAGCATGACACCCTCAATCATTTCCAGCGCAGGTACCTGACCTGACTGAATCGCAGTCTGGGCTTTTAGCATGGTCGAGAATCCCTGAATGCGGATCAAAAACACCCCCAGAACAGCCGTAAAAACTATTGCAAGTATTGTCGGCAATGCTCCGATAGCAGAGCCTATTTGAATAAGAAAATAAATTTCTATCAGAGGTATTGTTATAAATAAAAAAAGTATGATAAATAATATGGGCATAGGATTCTCAAAGGTATTAAGGGGGTTTTACTTTGCTTCTGCAGTTGAATATCTTAATATTGAACCTTTCAGCTGCCTGCCAGTCACACTGAGAAGCAGTTATTACTGCTTTTGACTTATAGTCATATTAATCAGTATTATATGGCAGCTTCAGTTACAATGTCCTTATCCTGCAAAGATTTTCTCTGCAGAGTTCTTGCAGTATAAAATAGAACACATATATCCTTTTAATAAGGCATTCAAGAACTTTTTTCAATTAAAATCAAGGTTTTTTAAGTATAACAATGACACCAGGCATGAAATCCGCCCAGGACCAACAAAGCGACACAGGAAATACCCATGCTGAAACAAGTGAGAGCACTTATCAACTGGTGCTGTGCAGCTGTCCTGACGAAGCCACTGCGATTAGCATAGCGGAAAACATCGTGGCTCAACGACTGGCCGCATGTGTCAACATACTGCCAGAATCTTACTCCATATACCATTGGCAGGGAAATGTAGAATCTGCCAAAGAACATATGATATTGATAAAGACTCTGCAGAGCCGTTATTCTTCACTTGAACGAGTCATTGTCTCATTACATCCTTATGAAGTGCCCGAAATCATTGCATTGGATATCAATAGTGGTTTACCACACTATCTAAAATGGATTGAAAACAGTATAACCTGATTATTCGCCATTATTATTGGTGCATAATAATCAAACAAACTAACGCAACTATTCAGCATAGCTAATATGCAAGCGCGATGTTAAAAATACGCAATAGTTCCAACTCACAAACCTGGTTAACCACGATGTTAAGTCGATTTTTATTTATTCTTACTCTGATACTTTCTTCTGCTAGCGGATTTGCGGAGGACGACTTTTTACCCCCTGAACAGGCATTTGCCATCCAGGAGCCTGTGGTCATAAGCACTCAGGCTGATGGAAATAATATTATTATTTCCTGGAAAATTGCTGATGGATATTATATCTATAAAAATAAAGTCGCTTTTCTGTCTGCCGATCCAGAAATAAGTCTGGGAGACGTCAGGCTCTCTGACAGCGAGACCAAAGACGATCCTTTCTTTGGTGAAATACAGGTCTACAAACATGAGCTGCAAGCTGAAATCCCTTACACTGCCAACGCCAACGCCAACGCCAACGCAGGCAAAGTTTATACCCTGACGGCAAAATCTCAGGGCTGTGCTGAAGCAGGGATCTGCTATCCTCCCCTGAAACAAAAAGTGACGTTTAAACTACCGCTTAATATTGATAAGACCTCGACTGCTTCCACTGTCGGCGCCGCTTTAACCAACACTGCAGCAACCCCTTCCACAGATGCTCTGACAAATCTTGGAAACAGCAATTCTGCCGCTGCAGATTTCAATTCTGAAGATGAAGTCCTGGAAATTGATGATGCATTCATATTTGATCTTTCAACAGATAAAAACAACCAGCTGATTGCTATCTGGTCCATCGCCGACGGTCACTATCTGTATAAGGACAAATTCAAATTTGAACTGATTGATGGTAATGGTTTTACCCTGGGTACACCTTCGATGCCGCCAGGCAAACAAAAAAACGATGAATATCTGGGGGATTTTGAGGCTTATTATCGGGATCTGAGCATTAAAATTCCTGTCACAGGTCCTGGCGATAACTCCAGACCTCTGGCTGTTAAAGTGTCCTACCAGGGTTGTTCTGAAGCCGGTATCTGCTATCCAAAAGTGCACAAGAACGTAGAACTGGATGTTTCCGAATTTTCTACTCAACTGGCCGCTTCAAGCATGGATAGTGCTGCCACGGACACGTCTGCAGCAGTCAGTAAGCCTGAAGTAAGATCTGAACAGGATGCCCTGGCCAAGATGCTGGTTGCAGATAACAGTTTTGTTGCCCTGCTGACTTTTTTTGTTATCGGCCTGGGACTTGCGTTCACTCCCTGTGTGTTTCCGATGATCCCGATTTTATCGGGCATTATTGCTGGTCAGGGCAGTGACGTCACTTCGCGTAAAGCCTTTACCATGTCAGTAGTGTATGTTTTATCGATGGCTGTGGTTTATACCGCAGTGGGAATTATTGCCGGCCTGTCGGGCAAGAACATTCAGGTGATCTTCCAGAACCCCTGGGTCATCGGCACTTTTGCACTTATTTTTGTGCTGCTGGCTTTATCGATGTTTGGTTTTTATAACCTGCAGCTGCCCTCCGGACTGCAGTCCAAACTTTCTAGTATGAGTAACAAACAACAAGGCGGATCATTGCTTGGGGTCAGTATCATGGGCGTGCTGTCGGCATTAATTGTCGGCCCCTGCATGGCTCCTCCATTAATGGGGATTCTGCTGTTTATCGGACAAACCGGCGATCCGATATTGGGCGGAATGGCACTGTTTGTCATGAGTCTGGGAATGGGGATACCCTTAATTATCCTCGGCACTTCTGCCGGTAAATTTATGCCCAGGGCTGGCGTATGGATGGATACGGTTAAGGCCGTGTTCGGGGTCATGATGCTGGGGGTTGCTATCTGGATGCTCGAACGCGTGCTCCCAGCTTCAATCATTATGTGGCTTTGGGCACTGCTGCTGTTTATTGCTGGTATTTATATGGGAGCACTCACTCCAATTCATGACAATACTAGCGGCTGGGATCGTTTATGGAAAGGGCTTGGGCTGATCATGATGCTCTACGCTGCGGTGCTTATCGTAGGTGTTTCCTCAGGCAATAGTGATTATTTTAGCCCGCTTAAAGGCCTTTCATCAGCACCGGGCAGCGCTAGTGAACAGCATGTCGCATTCAAACGCATCAAATCCTTAGCTGATCTTAAGCAACAGCTTGAGGCAGCCAAACAGCAAAACAAACCGCTCATGCTGGATTTTTATGCCGACTGGTGCACTTACTGCAAGAGTATGGAAAAAACCACGTTTCAGTCCCAGAATGTTATCACCGCACTGGAAGATTTTATTGTGCTTCAGGCAGATGTTACGGAGAATGACGAAATTGATGAACAATTGATGAAACATTTACAGATCCCTGCTCCACCGGCCATTTTATTTTTTGATCCAGCGGCTGGGGAAAAACGCGGATTTCGTGTGGTCGGTTATAAAAATGGCGATGACTTTGCCGAACATGTAAACCAGTTTTTGAACCCGTAAGCATTCTAAACCCTGAAACAAATCACTTCCAGAACCCATGAAAAAGTTTCTCATTATCCTGTTGCTAGTCATTCTGCCAGCCGCTGCATGGTGGTATTCCAGCCTCAGAACTGACAGCAATTCCCAGATAGTGAGTGAAATACATAACCTCCATAAAGATCAGGCCCTGATAAAGCGTACAGACTTCACCTTGACTGATCTGCAGGGTCAGCCGCAAAATTTTTCGCAGTGGGATAATCATGTAGTGCTGCTCAATTTCTGGGCCACCTGGTGTCCGCCCTGTCGAAGAGAAATGCCTGATTTTATCGACGTTTACGAACAATATAAAGATCAGGGGTTTGTGATTGTAGGTGTCGGTATTGATGATAAGCAGCATATTGCTGATTTTGTCGATACCCTGGGGGTAAGTTATCCTGTACTGACCGGAGAAAAAGATGCCATGAATGTCTCTCGCCAATATGGCAACCGGCATGGAGCTTTGCCGTATAGTATCATTATTGATAAGCAGGGTATGATCCGTTATAAAACTGCCGGTCTGGTCTCAAAAGAGCAATTAGTCTCCCGGATCGAACCTTTACTTTAATAACAATTACTTCAGCATAATCTCATTTACACCACTGCTGGTAACTATTCAGCATACCAGCCCGTTGTCGGCCAACCATCTACAATTAACATAAATGATTTAATTTCAATAAGTTGCATTTTTGTTACTTAGAAGTGTATTATCCTGGAAACAGAGAGCAGTTACCAAAATTTTCAATATTTAGCTTAATTTGCAGTTATTGTGCTGACATCTGCGTTGAATGGTAAAATTATGCAAGTTTGAGCAAAATTTCTGGACAAATATTTTCATCTATAGCACAATTACCAGCAATTAGATAATTATACGCCCATTCGGCGATATTCCTGTCATTAATATGCACGTTTTATACATCTCTACGATAAAATTAATATTAGCCACAGGTAATAATAGATCGATCATGAGGTTGCTATCTCAACATGAGTAAGATACTGGTTCTCAATGGCCCAAACCTGAATCTGTTAGGTCTTCGTGAGCCCACCCATTATGGCCATGCAACCCTCTCAGACATTAACGACATTTTATTTGCCCAGGCTGCGGCAGGCGGCCATGAGCTGGAGTGCTTTCAAAGCAATGCTGAATCTGAGCTGCTGGATAAAATCCATTCGGCTTTTCAGGAAGGTATTGATTTTATTATTATTAACCCTGCAGCGTATACTCACACCAGCGTAGCTCTCAGGGATGCCTTGCTGGGCGTTAAAATTCCGTTTATTGAATTACACCTCTCGAACATTTACCAGCGTGAAGATTTTCGCCACTTCTCTTATTTTTCTGATATTGCCATCGGTGTTATCAGTGGTCTGGGAAGCAAAGGTTATGAGTTAGCACTGCAATATGCATTGTCATATAAAAAAAATTAACAGGTTGAATTATGGATATCCGTAAAATCAAAAAATTAATAGAATTGCTGGATGATTCCGGAGTTGCGGAAATTGAAATTCATGAAGGCGAAGAATCTGTACGCATTTCACGCAACAGTCCTGCTCCTGCTTCTGCGCCCTTCATGATGCCGCCACAGAGTTATTACCCGGTGTCTCAGGCAGGCCCAACTGCTACGGCAGCGGTTGCTGAACCTGCAGCAGTTTCTCCAGTTGAAAAAACCATTGGGCATGAAGTTACGGCCCCTATGGTGGGCACTTTTTATCGCTCACCCTCACCAGGCAGCGCTGCTTTTGTCGAAGTCGGCCAAAAAGTTCAAAAAGGTGATACTCTGTGTATTATTGAGGCCATGAAGCTGCTCAATCAGATTGAATCCGATGTCTCTGGCACAGTGAAGGAAATCTGTATAGAAAATGGCGAACCTGTTGAATATGGTCAGGCTCTGGTCATCATTGAATAAACAATAGCTGCCATACAACCAGCCGGTTCTGATTTCTGACTTTATATACCATTAACCAAATGGAATCATCTGATGTTCGAAAAGATAGTTATTGCCAATCGTGGTGAAATCGCATTGCGTATTCAAAGAGCCTGCCGTGAAATGGGCATCAAAACCGTTGCTGTTCATTCTACAGCGGATAAGAATCTTAAGCATGTATTATTAGCTGATGAAACCGTTTGTATTGGTCCCGCACCTTCGATAGACAGTTATCTGAATATCCCTTCCATTATCAGCGCTGCAGAAGTGACTGATTCAGAAGCTATCCATCCCGGGTACGGTTTTCTATCCGAAAACGCAGATTTTGCTGAGCGTGTTGAGCAGAGCGGTTTTGTCTTTATTGGCCCGCGTCCCGACTCCATTCGCACCATGGGTGACAAAGTTGCCGCCATTGAATCCATGCGCAAGGCTGGTGTGCCTACCGTTCCCGGATCTGACGGAGTGCTGGATGATAACGCAGAAAACAATATTCAGATAGCCCGGGAAATCGGTTATCCAGTGATTGTTAAAGCTTCCGGCGGCGGTGGCGGCCGAGGTATGCGAGTGGTTCATTCAGAATCCAACCTGCTCAATGCCATTACATTAACCCAACGAGAAGCTGCTGCGGCCTTTAATAACGCTCAGGTCTACATGGAAAAGTTTCTTGAGACCCCGCGTCATATAGAAATACAGGTGATAGCTGACGAACATGGCAATGCCGTACACCTGGGTGAACGTGACTGTTCCATGCAACGGCGTCACCAGAAAGTGGTTGAAGAAGCACCGGCACCGGGGATCACGGATGAAATGCGCCATAAAATTGGTTCCCGATGTGCCGAGGCCTGCCGGCAAATTGGTTATCGTGGTGCCGGTACCTTTGAGTTTCTGTATGAAAATGGTGAATTCTATTTTATTGAGATGAATACCCGCCTGCAGGTTGAACACCCGGTTACTGAATTTATTACCGGTATCGATCTGGTGCGTGAACAACTAAGGGTAGCAGCCGGACTGCCTTTGAGTTTTACCCAAAATGACATCAAGTTTAAGGGACATTCCATTGAATGCCGTATAAACGCAGAAGATCCTCAAAACTTTATGCCTTCGCCTGGACAAATTATTACTTACCATGCTCCGGGCGGCCCGGGTGTCAGGGTCGATTCTCATATTTACAACGGCTATACCGTACCGCCTTATTATGATTCCATGATTGGAAAACTCATCACTTATGGCAACACCCGTGATATTGCTATCGCCAGAATGAATACCGCCCTGAGCGAAATGGTCATCGAAGGAATTAAAACCAATATCCCGCTACAACGCGATATCATTAATGACAGCGTTTTCAGGGCGGGCGGGGCAAATATCCATTATCTGGAGAAAAAACTTGGCATGTAGTTTAATCCCTGTCAATGCCTGCAAAATTAATGATTGTGTCGTTTCATTTAGATGAAAATCAGTGAAAAAGTGGAATTTAGAGCGAGCAGATGAGTCGATTTTTAACCCCGGGGAAAGGATTCCAGGGATCATTATGCATATCCCTCCCAGCCCAATAAATAACACCCACTATGCCCTGGCTGCAACTGAGTATTGAAGCTAATCGCCACCAAAGTGAAGACCTTTCTGAACTTCTGACTGAGGCCGGAGCTGTTGCGGTCACGTTACAGGACGCTGAAGACAAGCCAATCTTTGAACCTCCTCCGGGCACCACCCCGCTCTGGCAGCGGATCATTTTAACCGGTCTGTTTGCAGCAGATAGTGACATGACGGCGGTGCTTGAATTTATCCAGTCAGAACATGGCGCGTCACTCAAATACACTCTCAACCCTCTGGAAGACAAGGACTGGATTCGTGCCTGGATGGATGATTTCAAACCCATTAAATTTGGCAGAAGGCTTTGGATATGCCCTAGCTGGCATGCCCCGCCGGATAAGCAGGCGGTCAATATTATGCTCGATCCAGGACTGGCTTTTGGTACAGGAACGCATCCTACCACCGCATTATGTCTTGCCTGGTTAGATGAGCATTTTTCTGAGCCTGTTGAAGTGATTGATTATGGCTGTGGTTCTGGTATTTTGGGCATTGCCGCCAGCTTGCTAAAATCACCTCATGTCTACGCGGTTGATCTTGATCCCCAGGCACTGATAGCCACCACAGACAACGCTGAAAAAAATCATGTTAAGGAAATAATCGAAACCTGTTCCGTCGATGAATTCAATAAAGAATATGCTGCTCTGCAATGCCCTCTGTTAATGGCCAATATTCTGGCCGGACCGCTGATAGAATTATCGCCAGTGCTGGCTTCTCATGTATCTCACGGAGGGCTCATCGTACTTTCCGGAATATTGGCAGAACAAACGGATAAAATTATTCAGGCTTACCAGCCCTGGTTTACGGTCAGTGATATTAGCCAGAAGGAAGACTGGGTTCGCATTGTGGCAATAAAAAATACAATAATGTAAACCAGACAACAGATCAGGCAGATAAAAAGTGCTAGAATTCCTATTTGTTATGCGTATCTGATATAAGTAATTTTTAAGACGCTCTATTTACTTGCAACTTAATTCAAATACGCGAAAAAATTATTAATCTCATTGTCCAGTCAGGAAAGTTTTTATCAATGTACACCTATTGTCCAAACTGCCATAACTATTTTAGTGTTAGCCAAGAACATCTGGATGTTGCAAATGGTAAAGTGCGTTGTGGCAATTGTAATGAAATATTTAATGCACTAGATTCTCTTTACGATGAATTGCCTGCGGGAACCGCATCTGATAATGTCATGGCAGATGCTCAATCAATTGACAAATTAACCCAGTTACAGCAAGCACTTAGCTCGACAATCAGCCACACCGGGGAAAACACCACTGAGCAGCCATCGTCACCACTCAATGCCGCAAAGGCATCACCCGTGCCATCAACGACAGCTGCTTCAGGGATGGATATCAAAGAAAAAATGGAACGTATTGCGGCTTCATTATCTGCTGCAACACTGGATCTCCGCAATGCACGAGAGTCTTCCAAAAGTTTCCAGGAGACTTCTTTTCCTCTGTCTGCAGAAAAACGGGATGTTGCTGAAGAAACGGGATTAATCACTGAACAGATAAAAAATGAAACAGCTGAAGGTTCTACCTCAGAATATGAGATAGGGACACTGGATATCCTTCATCCTGAAAATGACCGTGCGGTGGCAAAGGAAACGGGTAATATCGATATCGATATCGATATCGAAAAAGATAACGATATTTTATCCGCTGAGGGCTCTTTATCCGCTGAGGACTCTCTTCCCGCTGAGGGCTCTTTATCCGCTGAGGGCTCTCTACCCGCTGAAGGCTCTTTATCCGCTGAGGGCTCTCTTCCCGCTGAGGACTCTTTATCCGCTGAGGGCTCTCTTCCCGCTGAAGGCTCTTTATCCGCTGAGGGCTCTCTTCCCGCTGAGGGCTCTTTATCCGCTGAGGGCTCTCTACCCGCTGAAGGCTCTTTATCCGCTGAGGGCTCTCTTCCCGCTGAAGGCTCTCTTCCCGCTGAAGGCTCTCTTCCCGCTGAAGGCTCTCTTCCCGCTGAAGGTTCTTTACTCAAAAAACCCTCTAAATCCGATGTGCTGGATAACGATACTGAAAAAGAATCGTTTAATAATATCGATATAGCTGAGCCTGATGATTTTTCGGTTGATGAGTTAAATATTCCTTCGCCTTTATCGAATTTTAAGAAAAGCCAGATCGATCAGGACGATATTGAAATTCTCAACAGTCTTATTGAAGAGTCATCGGCCGGTAAACCCTCTGCAGATAACCGCAATCATTCTCTGCATGATGAACTCGACGAGCTCAACCGAACATTCTCGGGCGGTCATACGGTCAATCTCGATGATGAATTTGCCGATCCTCAACGGATACCTGATGAGAAAAATGATGACGAACTGCTGGCGGAACTTGAAGAATTAGGTGGCAACCTTAATCTGGACAATGCCTATGACAGCTCAGCGGAGTTGTATGCAGATCAGCGGCCTTTGGAAGAAGAAGCTGTGGCGGAAAACCTGCCTGATGCTGATTCAATTTCGATCTCAACCAGACCCCTGAGCGAGGAAGAGGTTGTACCTTCCTTTTTAACTCAAAAAAACAGGGCAGCCAGCAAGCCTCTGATTATGTTTGCCTGGATGGCAGGTTCCGTTATTTTGTTGGCAATGTTATTTATTCAGTATTTACATTTTAATAGCTTACAATTTGCCCAGGATCCTACCTATCGTCCATGGCTGGAAAAAATTTGCCCCATAACAGCATGTTCTCTGCCACTGATCAGAAAACCACGCTCCATCGTCACCTTTAATCATGATGTCCACTCCCATCCAGCAGTGAAAAATGCTCTGCAGTTACAACTGACCTTTAGAAACAATGCCTCACTAACTCAGGCATACCCCCTGCTGGAAATAATTTTTTCCAACAGTCTGGGAGAAGTAATTGCACGGCGAAAATTTACGGCCATGGAGTACCTTGCCAAATCATTCTCTGAGCCAGCAAAACTCACCGCAGAGTTAAATGCAGGCATAAAACCCAAACAAAAGGTTGAAGTTAACCTGGAAATAGTAGATCCTGATCCGAAATCCTTATTAAGTTTCCAGTTTAATTATCTGTAATATCAGCCCAGCTTGAGCATTCACCTTATTTAAACTCTGATGAACATTGGTCCTTATCAATTAAGTTCGCAAAGCATTCTGGCACCAATGGCTGGAATCACCGATCGCCCTTTCAGGCAACTTTGCCGGCAAATGGGTGCTGGTCTGGCTATTTCAGAGATGGTAACCTCAAGACCCGATCTCTGGTACAGCAGAAAAACCCGCACTCGTATCAATCATGATGGTGAATCCTCTCCTGTGTCGGTACAGGTGCTGGGTACTGATCCTGAGCAAATCGCAATGGCTGCACAATTTAATGTCCGGCATGGCGCCGATATTATTGATATTAATATGGGCTGCCCGGCCAAAAAAGTCTGTAATGTCTCGGCAGGTTCTGCCTTATTAAAAGATGAGACTCAGGTCGCAGCTATTCTAAATCACGTGGTAAAAAGTGTGCCTGTTCCTGTCACTTTAAAAATACGTACCGGATGGGATAAAAATAACCGCAATGCTTTGAGTATTGCTAAAATTGCTGCAGAAAGCGGCATCCAGGCATTAACGATTCATGGCCGTACTCGCGCCTGCGGTTATAATAATAAAGCAGAATACGACATTATTGCGGCGGTAAAACAAACCGTTAATATACCTGTCATTGCGAATGGTGATATAAATAGTGCAGAAACCGCACAATTTGTACTACAATATACCGGAGCCGATGCTGTCATGATAGGCCGTGCTGCAAAAAATAATCCCTGGCTATTTACAGATATAAATCATTTTCTGTTTAGCGGTGAACATCCAGCAGCGCCGACGTTTCAGGAAAAAACCACAGTATTACTGGAATTACTTAAATCGCTGTATGCTTTTTATGGCGATCACCGAGGTGTCAGGATTGCCCGTAAACACCTGGCCTGGAATATTAAACCATTGCCCGGTGGAGAGCACTTCTGGCAACAGGTCAATGGCATAAATGATGCGGCACTGCAGCTCGCTATGACCCGGGAGTTTTTTGACCGCTGTCTGCAGGATAAAAACGCAGCGTAGTTTATTTTTTCTCTACGCCGAATGTTGAAAATGAATTATTTTGCAAACAATTTAACTACGATATTTTTTTTAACGTATTAAACCACGTTTAAATTCAGCAAACCTGAGGCGGATTGCATTCCACTCATCTGGCCTGGTCAGTTTTTTAATAGATTCATAGTATTCATAGACGGTTTGCCACTACACGATCTGAAATACTGAACAGATACATTTTTTCAGTTAATTTTCATTGCTAGAGGTTTTAGCACATGCACATAGAACCAAAGTTACAAATCCAGTCCAGTGATATACTCATATCGTCGGCGTCACACTTCAATGAAAAAACCGAAAAAGCTGTTTTGAGAGACTGTGTTCGAGAGGTGTTGAGCAGTTATTTCCATGATCTGGAGGATCATAGTCACACAGTAGAGGATCTTTATCAATTGGTATTAACTGAAGTAGAAATTCCGCTATTAGAATCCGTCTTAGAACACACCAGTGGAAACCAGAGTAAAGCTGCTCAGTTACTGGGCATTAATCGCGGCACCTTACGTAAAAAACTCAAACAATATGATATAAGCGACAAATCTGAATAAATGCTTTTCCGGTTAGCCACGGACAGCGAAAACTGGACACATAACAAATTCCCTCATAAGATAAGCCTGATAAAATCTCAATCTCATTTCATTATCGGAGTCCATCCATGGCTGCTATAAAAACAGCATTAATCAGTGTTTCCAACAAAGATAATATTATTGACTTTGCCAAAGCACTGTCTGACATGCAGGTAAAAATATTGTCCACCGGAGGAACCGCAAAACTTTTACAGGATCATCAAATAAGCGTGACCGAGGTATCTGATTATACGGGATTTCCTGAAATGATGGATGGCAGGGTCAAGACATTACACCCGAAAATTCATGGTGGTATTTTAGGACGCCGTGGTATCGATGATGCGCTAATGCATGAGCATGGTATTGAGGCTATTGATATGGTAGTCGTTAACCTGTACCCGTTTGCTGACACAGTCGCCAGGCCTGACTGCAGTCTGAGCGACGCCATTGATAATATAGATATTGGCGGACCAACCATGGTACGTGCTGCGGCCAAAAACCATGACAATGTTGCTATTGTGGTCAACCCCGGTGATTATCATGATATTATCGCTGAAATGAAAACGGCTAATGCTGAATTAAGTAAAAAATCCCTGTTTAATCTTGCGGTCAGAGCCTTTGAACATACCGCAAGATATGACGGGTACATTGCCAATTACCTGGGAACGGTAAATTTTGAAGCTCAAAGCAGAAATGAATTTTCTCACTCCCTGAACCTGCAATTCAACAAATCCAAACTGATGCGCTACGGAGAGAACCCCCATCAAAAGGCAGCTTTTTACGTCGAACCTGATCCTGCTGAAGCATCCGTGGCCACTGCGGTACAAATTCAGGGCAAGGAATTATCCTACAATAATATTGCCGACACCGATGCAGCCCTCGAATGTGTCAAGCAATTTAGCGAAGCCCCTGCCTGTGTGATTGTAAAACATGCCAATCCCTGCGGTGTAGCACTGGCTGAGACCACGCTGACAGCATATGATCTGGCCTTTAAAACCGATCCTACCTCTGCCTTCGGAGGCATTATCGCGTTTAATCAACCGCTGGATGCAGTAACGGCCAAAGCTATCATTGAACGTCAGTTTGTCGAGGTCATTATCGCTCCGCAAATTCATGAAGAGGCCGAGGCCATCCTGGCGGAAAAGAAAAATGTGCGGGTTTTATGCTGCGGCCAGTGGCATAAAAAAGTCCCCAACAGCCTGGACTACAAACGTGTGAATGGCGGTCTGCTGGTCCAGGAGCGTGATTTGGGCATGATCAGCGAAGCGGACCTGAAGGTGGTTACCGAGAAAATCCCAACATCGGAGCAGATGCAGGATCTGCTGTTTACCTGGAAAGTGGCAAAATTTGTCAAATCCAATGCCATCGTTTATGCCCGCAACCAACAAACCATTGGTGTCGGTGCAGGCCAGATGAGCCGTGTCTATTCAGCAAAAATTGCCGGTATCAAAGCCGCTGATGAGAATTTGCAGGTGGCTGGATCAGTAATGGCATCCGATGCTTTTTTCCCTTTCCGTGACGGGATAGACGCAGCAGCCGAAGCCGGCATCGTTGCGGTTATCCAGCCCGGCGGTTCCATGCGTGATCAGGAAGTCATCGATGCAGCCAATGAACACGGTATCGCCATGGTCTTTACTGGAATGCGGCACTTCAGGCATTAATACAGGCCCAATAGCCGTTGCTCAGGACAAGATTTCAACATGTATAAATATTTTATACTTAGCTTAATATTACTTTTTCTCACTGGCTGTGCCGGACTGAGTAAAACGCCTGCAGATATTAATGTGACCGTGGTCAATATTAAGATGCTTGAGTCAACCATACTGGAACAGCGCTTTTTAGTGGATCTACGTATCCAGAATCGCTCTCCGGAAGCGTTATCTGTTTATGGAATGAGTTTTGATATCGACATCAACAACAAAAAGTTTGCTTCCGGAAGCAGTGATCAGAAAGCTACCATTGGAGCCTTTAATGATACCATCATGGAAGTGAAAATGAGCAGCACATTGATCGGTATTATTCGCCAGATCCAGGCCATGCAGAAAAACAAAAACCAGTCACTGAGCTATGTGATCAGTGGAAGGGTTTATACTGACAGTCTGTTTGGGAGTATTTCCTTTCGCGAAGCCGACGAATTTGATTTTAGCCAGCCGTATCCCGGACCGGCGAATCCCCCCTTAGAACCTATAACAAATGACAGCACTGGCGGAATTTAATTTCGTTTCCACGCCCTGCCGGGATATTCCAGATAGTCAGGTGGCGGCAAGAATCGCGGTTAAAGCCTGGTTATTAATTAACTGCGCCCTGTGCATAGTATCCGATTCGCTATAGCAACGAAATTCCGGCGCATTGCCGGAAGGTCTGAAGTGAATGATATCACCGCTGGCGAAAGTGATTCTTAAACCGTCCAGGGTATTGATCTCAGTTATTTCTCCAAACTCAGGCAGATCATTTTGAATGGCGTTTTTATTCTCCTGTTCGCTGCCCGAAGTGTATTTTTCAATTAATCGTCGGCTTTTCTCGCTAGCAAATGCTTTGATACGATCGCTATAACTAAAGCGTTTGGGAAGACTGGCGGATAACTGTGAAATAGCGATATTCTGTTCTTTGGCGCTATGCAATACGGATAAAATAACAATAAAGGCATCACGTGTTGGTAATGGACTTAACAGGTGTGCATTTTTTCTCAGCGGCGTCGCCTGCAGGAAACCGCCATTGGCTTCATAACCGGCTACGGCCTGATAGTGATCATCAACATACTCATTCATCCCCGTAATGACATAGGGAGAACCAATTCTGGTCCGCTTAACGCCGCAGAACCAGTTGGATTTTTCCAGGCAGGTATTACAGCTTACAGGGGCTACAACATGATCAATACCCAGGTAGCGGGCGCAATAAATACCCACAATATCTCCGCGCAGCCAGTTACCAAGTTCATCTGCAATCAGCGGTCTGTCAGCATCACCATCAGTAGAGACAATGGCATCCAGCTGGTGCTGACTGGCCCATTGTTTTGCCAGTTCTACATCTTCTGCCCTGACGGCTTCAGTATCGACGGGTACAAACTGTTGTGACAGTCCCAGTCTTTCAACCTGCGCGCCCAATGTCTCAAGTATATCTGCGAGCATCTCACGCGCCACACCGCTATGTTGATAAACCCCAACTCTTAGTCCGGTGAGTGCGTTTTCTGCAAACAGATCGGTAAAACGCTGCAGATATTGCCCGGCAACGGCCACATCCACTGCAGGCAAATAATTTTCATCAGCAGCAAACTGCCCCCTGTCATTAAACAGGCCCTCGGGCAAAGCAACCATTTGCTGTTTTATCAGTGCTTCATCCGCTTTGAGAATTTCCCCGCCCAGCTTGTAAAACTTGATGCCGTTTCGATCATCAGGAATATGACTGCCGGTCACCATTATCGATGGATACCCATGTTCAAGACCGTACAATGCTATCGCCGGTGTAGGCACCATACCGCCAAAAATCACGTTTAGACTGCTGTCGAGTATGGCTTTACTACAGGCATTTAAAATAGCAGGGGTGGAACTGCGCAGATCTCCTGCCAGAGCAATGGTATCGGTTTTAGTTAGCTGATTTGCAGCTCTTAAATACTGGATAAATCCCAGGGTATAGGCATAACAGACTGCATCTGTCATATCAGTTACCAGTCCGCGAGCACCGCTGGTACCAAATTTAACATTACTGGATTGCATTAATTCTTCTATGCTTGTTGCACTCATGGCTTCACTTGATGATAACGTAAGATGATAAAATTTACATTTTAGCTAATAATGATAACAAAAAGTAAACTTTCCTGGGGAAAAGAAGAACAGGTTTTTAAGATGTTAAGCCTTATTGAACATTGTTTATATTACGATCACCCCGAAGAGGAGCAGGCCTGCCTGTTATAATCGCACCGATATCAGGCGCTTTGCCGCTGAAACCATCAGTCACCCCGGGAATAATGCCCCCCGCATTGCGAAGTTTGCTCTTATCTGATAATTCGGGTGTATAGTAACTGGTGATCTCCTGCAGATAATCATTACCCAATTTAATTTTTGCGCTGAATGGATTTGCTTCAGAAATTAAATCATCTTCATGCCGCTGTGTTGAAGATCCAAATACAGGTTGAGTAGGCTTAATTTTATATTGTGCTTCATCCAGAGTTCTAAAAGAATTTCGACCACCGGGCCATGAAAAACCTTCATCAGGATACCATCCATTGTGATCAAAATCGACCGGATTATGGCCTGGAGCCCCCATGTTAAAAGCCTTCTCTCCCCCATAGAAAATCAGAATATTATTGCGGTACCCCCAGGCGACCAGTGGACCATTGTTGTGCTGCAGCCAGCCCCACTTGGCATAATGCTTAAAGCTGCGGGTCCTTACAACGGTATTATTATACAGAAAAAAACCACTGTTCCTGGAGTTCAGCTTATAAGGCCCTCGGCCCACATTGATCGCAATATTTCGAAACACAAACAGAGGTCCCCCATAAATGGGATCAACTGAGATATGAGTCATTGCGTTATGGGTACGATTGTCATAATAAGTTATATTGCGCACACCATAATCGGCTTCAAAAGCATCATCTCCGGTCATACGGATATCATTGCGATAAAAATGGATTCCAACATTCTCCACACCTTGATGCATGGCCAATGCATCACCGAATCCTGAGAGGGTATTATTAAAAACGGCATTCCCCATCCCGGGTACTCTAATACCATCATCATTCCAGGTTATTTTGGATTTTATAAACTCCTCTTTCCATCGGTTATTACCTGTCAGGGTGCAATCATACACCAGGATCTGTTTGCTATTGCTCGATGAGAGGATGCCCCGATCAACACCTTTAATAGTCACATTACGCAAGGTCACACGCTCAATATTATTGCCTAATGTAATCCCTATAGAGGCATCCATTTGCATTCTATCTGCACCGGAGGCCTGCAGGGTAAGATTTTCCAGCACCACATTGCTGGCGTTAAGCTGCAGGATCTTTTGTGTGTTATCTTTTATAATAACGCCCTGTCGGCTTGCACCTCTGATATAAACAGGATGTTTTATCGAACCGCTGCGATTAAAATTCAGGCCATCGACGCTATAGGTACCATTTTCAAACTGTATAACATCACCTGGAACAGCTCTATCAAAGATTTCCTGGATCTGTTTTGATGTTGAACTTGAGGTGATATTTCTCGTCACTTCAGGGGCGGTTTCAGGAAGACTTCTAGTCTCAATACTGATTTTCTGAACATTTTTCTGTTTTCCAAGTTTGACGGTGACTTCTACAAGATAAACTGTACCCGGAGATAGTCCTGTAATGACCCCGGCAAACGCATTGGCAGGTTTGCGTTTGCCCACAGAATTATCTGGACGGATACGATAAAGAGGGTGTGCAGCAATCCATTTAGCATTAGATGCAGGCTGATATCTGACCGTTGCAGTTGCAGTCATTTTAAACTCTCCGGTAACCGGAAGATAAAGTGAAATCTGTTCCGGGGTAACCGGACCGTCATGAACCAGTGTTCCCAAAGGCATTTCCATTGCATTAGAATTTACTGACAGCAAAAAGATAATGAAAATGATGTGAAACTTATTTATGCGGAACATTTATTTTCCTGGTTAATACAGGCGGCAGATCAGACTGCTCGGTGGTTTAGGAAGGCCAGGTTGAATATGAATATAAACAAAACCCAATCAGTAGACTCAAGCAATTATTGCTGAATGGGATGATTGTAAATAAATTTGACACATTAGACAATGCTCCACAAAAACGAGTACAGCTGAATATCAGTCTTATGGATCAATAATCTGTTTCGCAATATCATCGCCGTGATTATTTTTCCTGCGCTCCTTACCGCTTCTCCGGTCTTCAGACACCTTATTACCTTCACTATCCAGCATCGGAAATGACGGCGACTTAACCCTTTTCCTTCTTTCATCTCCTTTGTCTCTTATCATACGTTGTTACTCTAATTACGATTAATCACCACTATATTGGCCAGGAAAAATAATTGTTTCTGCTTTTTTAAAGCAATATTGATGCCATAATTTAAGAAACTTGACTATTAGTAACCTGGGCTATAGTTCTTGACCCTTTACTAAAAGCCAGCCTTATTTCTAAATATCAATATCCTGTAAATTGGAAAAAATGTTGACATATTAACAAAAATCAATATTAGTCCTTATCAGCGCTATTAAATATGAGTAAAATAGACAAAATTTGACTGAGAGCTTTAAATGCCCACCCTAATACACCACTTGATTACTAAAACTGCACAACAGGCGCCCGACGCAGATGCATTGCTGTATAAAGATCAAGCGATTAACTATCAGCAGTTAGTCCTGGAAATTAGCCGCTTATCTCAAGCGTTAATCAATATTGGTATAGAACGCCATGAACGGATTGCAGTCTATTTACCCAAACGTATTGAAACCGTGGTGTCCATGTTCGCGCCATCAGCTGCAGGTGCCTGTTTTGTACCGGTCAATCCTATACTCAAAGCAGAACAGGTGGGTTATATTCTGCACGACTGCAATGTCCGTTTACTGATCACCAGTCATGATCGCTTAAAACAGCTACATTCAACCCTGGAGCATTGCAATGATTTGCTCTATGTCATTGTGATTGACAGGCCCAAATCAGCAACCTCACTGGACCTTTCGCATATCAAAGTGATGCAGTGGGATGAGATTCCGACAGATAATAATCACTTACCCCTGGTTACAACGATTGATACAGATGTAGCAGCCATTCTTTATACTTCCGGCAGCACGGGGAAACCCAAGGGTGTGGTTTTATCGCATAGAAACATGATCACAGGTGCTAACAGCGTCGCCCAATATCTCGGTAATAACAAAAGTGATCGACTTTTAGCGGTCTTACCTTTCAGCTTTGATTATGGCTTGAGTCAACTAACCACGGCTTTTCAAGTCGGCGCCTCGGTCGTTTTAATAGACTACCTGTTTCCCAGAGATGTCATTAAGGCCGTCTGTCAATACAACATTACCGGACTGGCAGCGGTGCCGCCATTGTGGATACAACTGGCTCAGCTGGACTGGCCGGAAGAGGCGAAAGCATCGCTGCGTTATTTTACCAATTCCGGCGGGGCAATGCCGGTTGAAATTCTGACTAAATTACGCCATGCCCTGCCTTATAGCACCCCCTATCTGATGTATGGATTAACCGAAGCATTTCGTTCCACCTATGTCCCCCCCGAAGCACTTGATACGCATCAGGACTCCATCGGTATAGCTATACCCAATGCCGAAGTACTGGTCCTGAATGAAGACGGCTCTGAATGTGCCGATAACGAGCCCGGCGAACTGGTACATCGCGGCTCACTCGTATCACTGGGTTATTGGAACGCGTTGGAGAAAACCCGTGCACGCTTTAAGCCGATTCCATCCAGCCTGACAGGAATAGTGATAGCAGAAATGGCGGTCTGGTCCGGTGACACAGTTCGTCGTGATAAAGACGGTTTTTTATATTTCATCAGCCGCAAGGATGATATGATTAAGACTTCCGGGTACCGGGTCAGCCCTAACGAAATTGAAGAAATAGCCTATCAGTCCGAGCTGGTCAAAGAGGCCGTTGCACTGGGTATAACTCACCCCTCACTCGGCCAGGCTGTGGTGCTGATAGTTGTTCCCCTGGCTGACTCATATACTGCAGGGGATCTGCTCAACTATTGTAAAAAAAACCTGCCCAACTTCATGCATCCTGCGGAAATAATCGTTAAAGGCTCTTTATCTCGAAACCAGAATGGTAAAATCGACCGCAAACAATTGGCTGAAGAATATAAGGATCTGTTTCAGGAAAATTAAGCATGCAAAAAAAAGCTGTTAGTCACACACCACTGAATTATTTTCCGCTCAAACAAGGACAATTGTATGTTGCCGGAAAGCCGCTGCAGCAAGCAGTTGCCATTACGGGACAAACCCCGGTTTATATCTATGACCGAAAATTGATCAGTGCACGGGTTGCTAAACTTCGCAGCATGTTGCCTTCAAAAATCCAGCTGCACTATGCCATGAAAGCCAACCCCATGCCTGCAGTCGTGCAGCATCTTGCTGGATTGGTGGATGGCCTTGATGTTGCGTCACAGGGGGAAATGCTGACAGCCGTTAATACCGGTATTTCAGCCGCAGACATCAGTTTTGCCGGTCCGGGAAAAACAGACCGTGAACTGAGCGGTGCCATCGCCGCTCAAATAGTGATCAATGTTGAATCGGCACAGGAGCTGTCCCGCATAGTGGCTCTGGGCCAACAATTTTCAGTCACCCCCAATGTGGCCATCAGAGTCAATCCCGATTTCGAACTAAAATCTTCTGGGATGAAAATGTCTGGCGGCCCCAAGCAATTTGGCATAGACGCTGAAAGAGTTCCAGAACTACTTGAGCAATTAAAAAATCTGCCGGTTAATTTTCAGGGTCTGCATATATTTTCCGGTTCACAAAACCTGAGCAGCGAGGCTATCATTGAAGCACACAATAAAACCTTTGCTCTAGCCGACAAGCTCGTTGGCCGCGGAGATATAGAGTACCAGTTTATTAATATTGGCGGAGGCTTTGGGATCCCCTATTTCCCGGGTGAAACACCTCTGGAACTTCAACCCATTGCTGACAACCTGCAGCATTTACTCGATAGTTATGCTCAATTTAATGATAAACACATTATTATCGAACTGGGACGTTACTTTGTCGGTGAAGCCGGAATATACGTCAGCCGCATTATTGATAAAAAAATATCCAGGGAGCAAACTTATCTTGTCACCGATGGCGGGTTGCATCATCACTTATCCAATTCAGGTAATTTTGGCCAGGTTATCAGAAAAAACTATCCAGTCAGGATCAGTCAAAGCAAACCAGACCAGAACAGCGAATTGGTGAATATCGTAGGCCCCCTGTGTACACCGCTGGATATTCTCGCCAACCAGATGGAATTACCGCAAGCCGAAGTAGGTGATCTGGTGGTGATCTTACAATCCGGCGCTTATGGAAAAAGTGCCAGCCCCGAGGCCTTCCTCGGTCATGATCCTGTCAAGGAAATATTAATTTAATAAAGTAGCAGCAACCGAGTAACCATCTAATCTCCATCACTTCATACCCTGCCGGGTCTGCTGCTTAGCATGGCCTTTCTTAATTACTATTCATAGGTAGGTACTTAAGCAGAATCAGGTGCGGATAATCGAGTATTTGTTCCAGAAGACGCCGTAAATACTTCCACAAACACTCAATTATCCTTAAGTACCTGCGTATGAATTACTATTAGTACTTATATGTCAAAAGTTCAGCTTGTTTTTCCTTCAACAAAACCCACTAAAGAACCGACTGTCTCGAATGTTTCAGCAGAAATTTCATCATCATCCACAGTGATTCCCATATTGTCTTCCAGAGCAGTGATCACAGAAACAACTGCCATAGAGTCAAATTCTGCCATTCCGCCAAGGAGCACTGTATCTTCTGTTAAAATTGATCTTTCAACCTGTAAAACATCCTGTAAAACATCGATCACATCTTGTAAAACACTCATAATTAAATCTCTAAAATAGTTTGTAAGTTTGTAAGTTTGTAGCCTTGAATACTATGATTCTGGCGAAGTTTTTGCGGTATTTCCCCAGGCCTTATGACTCAGGTGTTTGATCAGCATCAGAGGCGGCATTCTGACCCAATGAGAACGAACGAACAATAGCCATTGAGTAATAGGCGCCTGCATATGCTCAACATTCTTCGGGGCAATCAAACGGTTGATGAAATTTCGCATCAGCAAATCAATTAACATCATTGGGCGATCGTGTGAAATATCAATCATCACTGCTTCCGGAATGTTGGTGTGCAGCATACGCTGTAATGCTGTTAGAGCATAATACAACGGCCGTTCCATCTGCAACTCTCTGGCACGTTCCACTAACTCTGGCCAGAAATCTTCCCGAACTGAGAATTGTGCAGATAATTCATGCATATCTACCAGATCTCTTAAGCCACCGCGCAATTCATCATTAAAAAATAGATGCGTCGCACTATGCAGGAACATATCCTTAGGCTCCAGCATCAGAAAAAAACTATTCTCTATGGGAACAGCTTTAGCCAATAAGGTTCGAGCATCGGGTTTAATTCGGCTCACAGGCGGAACAAGGTTGTGATGCATATCAATTTCCACGCCTCGTTCCGGATAAACCAGCGGCGGGATCTCATGCATCCAGGCACGGTAATAATGCTGATCATACTCGTTTGCCTCTCGATGCACCCAGCCTGCCTGCAGAAAAATTTTTTCTGCAGGCTGCATGTCTGATTCAGACACCAGTAAATCAACATCAGATAATCTGCGTCCACTATAGGGCGACAGTCGTGCCTCGATATAGGCTGCGCCTTTTAACAGCACCAGGGGTATATTCTTATCCCTGAACAGTTTTGCTATATGCCTTAATTCATGTTTCGCCAACAGGCGATAAAAGCTATTATTAACCCGGGCTCCTTCCAGTATGCCCATAACTTTTTCAGGTACTTGCAGGGCAAAGTCATTTCGTTCAACCAGCAGCTGAAGATACCCCAGAAGTTTGGCATGACGGGCAAAGCGAATAATAGTATCCCATTCTTTTATAGATAAGTCCGGTATTTTTTCGGGTCTGGAAATGACATCAAGGAGGGGATTCATAACTTATATAGTGGCCTTTTCTTCCATCAACTCTGTTAATAACTTGATGGCCTTATCCATATCATTATATTGCAGTGCATAGCAATCACTCTGCTGGATGATCCTGGTTATAGTGCGAAAGCCTTTTTCCTGGGTTAATTTGTAATTAAAAGAGTTGCTGCTTAAACGGGTGAAAGCCTGGTTTTTGGGGATTGAATGCAACTTACAGCTGAATTCACTGGTATATTGAGGAAAAACGACCAGCGCAGAATGAACCTTTTTATGTTGATGTTGAAAACATGTCGGTGTTGGAGCCAGATGCGCTATATCCCCTTTACGTGTTTTAGGAAAGACAGGTCCCATCAGAGCTGCTTTATCAAACGCTTTGATCACAGCGATTGATTCATTTTTAAGCGGGATTGCCCTGGGGATGGGTACCAGACTTGTGGTTTCAGGCTCAACCAGGCCAAATTCATCGGAGAGCAGACGCCAGCCTCTTAGCATTAGACCGGAGCATAAGGTGCTTTTGCCTGAGCCAGGCATGGCAGGCATAATCAAGGCTTTGCCGCTATGTTCTAGAACGGCTGAATGCAGCATCACATACTGATGAGCTGATAAGCCAATACACCAGTTAAGTCCCCATTCATAAAGAGGGTATGAGTGACTCAGGGGATAAGGTTCAAACGGATAGACACCTTCAATGGAGAAGTTTGCCTGTCTTCGCCACCAGCGGCGAAGACTAAGAGGTCGCCTGACATCGAGATGAAAATCATAAACTTCTTCATCTTCAATTAAATGTACAGGGCCGTAAAGACACAATAAAACTGATATCAGTTCCTGAATATCAGTTTTCAATTCAATATTAAATGGCCCGATGCGGTATTTAATACCCTTATCAGCCGCAATGTCTAACAACTTTTGTGCTGTTAAATCAGCAACTTGCATTATTGCTGTTCAATATGCTGTTGCTCGACGAGCTCAAGTTCTTCAAATTGCTGCAAAACATGTAAAATCTTTTCTTCCCAGTCGTCAGAATCTTCCTTGTTAAACTTTTCACTGTGCTCTGCGTTAAACATGTCAGCCATCAGTTCTGATAATTGAGACAAGGTGTAAGGCTGTTCAATAAGCAGGGACAATAATTCACCCGGAAAAAAGTCCAACTGATGTGTTTCTCCGGAAATAGGATTATAAACGCTAAACTCTGATTCCCACTCTATAATCTCCGGTATTAAAGTACTATTTTTACTTCGGCATATAGACCATATAGTCATTTGTCAGCCTGGAAAAACCGCACCACTTTTTTTCGCGTCCTGAATAGAATTATAACAGGACTGAGTCAATCCCTGGTTTACACCACCCAGTACGTTGCGATCACCTACCTTCTGAACAGGCCAGATGGTTACTGGATTATAAGTAATAGAATCATATAATATAAGAACTTTGACCCAATCACCATTTCGGCAAATCATTTTTTGTTCACCGCTATATGGGACACCATCTGAATAATAAAATGTACCCTGAATTAAATAGACTCTTTCACCGGAGCATGACAAACCATTTATAACACCTCAGGAATCCGACGCCTTAGTTGATTTGGAGGCATTGGCAGACTTGCTGGTTTTACTATCAGTAAGCCTTTTTGATGATTTTGAAGATTTAGCAGCACCGGGAGGAATAAAAGCTGCAGGCTGAACGTAGCCCAGTTCAACTTTTTGCCTCTTCCAGGTATCACCGCCACTACCGGCACAATAATTCTTAATCCCACAATCTACTTGCGGAACTTCATCAGCAAGCTTTTCTGCACATTGGAATGCACTGGCAGCCGCCGCGCCTACATTAGGTGTTAAAGTGGCCACAAGGGGAGCCGCTGCACTTGCTTTAAGTAGTTTTCTGCGCTTTAACAGATAACTTGTGTTCTGTTTTTTTCCCTGTGCTTGATTCGTATCAATCATAACTATTAACCTTAATTAAAAAACATTGTCCTTACTACTTATAATAAGCATCTATTGCGCCAACTACAATATCCAATTGATAAATAATACATAAATATTAGTAAAATTCTTACAGGAATTTACTTTGTAAAATTTTCTGACTTACTGATTTGTATATTTGCCCGGAAATTTGAAGAACAATCAAAAAATTTATCAAACCTGATACTTATTATAGCGTATTTAGGATTTATATCGTGTATCCAGCATAAAATATTACAAGTTATTGTTATTTGGCCAGATCTGAGCTACCTGTGTAAACTGTGTTGATCTTTACATTGACGAAAAGGAAAATCGATATCAGGATAATCAGGAATTTTTGCTGTTTCCCTGTTTTCAAAATAACAGTTCCCCTCATAAACATTTTTTCCGCCAATAATAAGGTTGCCGGAGACGACCGGCTGGACATTTTCTCCCCTGGCAGCAAATAATTGATCATCATTGTTATCCATGATAATCATATTATTATCCAGAATCAGTTCATTTTCTTCCCAGTCAATACCACGCTTACCTCGCTCCCAGCCAAATCCGATTAATTGCTGATTGCCGGTATTTTTTCCATGCTGCAGTATGCTATTTTTGACAATCACTTTCCCGCCGTTTGGAATATCAATTAAACGGCTATCCTTAGCATCTACCGAGGCAACAACACTCTCCTCAATTACAGTCACGCGGGTTCGGCTTTTTACTTCATGACCTTCATTCCCCGTACCTATAATTTTAGATCGCCTGATCTTCAATGTATCGCCAGCAATATACACCCCATGAGAACGCCCCAGGGGATGTGATTGATTGCCATTATACTCAATTCTTGAATCTTCTATAACAACTTTACCTGAGTCGCTGCCAGTAAGAACACCTTGCTGATTATGATGAAAGTAGACATTTTTTAATGTCAGGTTTTTTCCTTTCAGTCTTATACAAGCTCCATTTCCGTCTGATACCTTAATATTTTTACATTCCAGCCCTTCAATTGCAGTATTGTTACCTTTAATTACCAGTGCGGCCTTATTGGCAAAGGCTTTGGTGAGAACTGCGTCCGCTGCTTTGATTGTTACATTATCAGCTTTGAGGATTGCGCCTTCAGCCCAGCTACCGGGTAAGATTTTTATCTGATCCCCATCTTCAGCCTGAAGAAAAGCATCCCCTATGCTGGTAAAATTACATTGATTATTAAGACAGGCACGGGGTTCATCCGGATTAAGGATCTGGCTATCTCCACCCAATTTATAAATCCAGATCCCATGTTCGTGGTTATTCAAACCGGCATATACATCAAACTCGGGTAGATAAATCCATTTACTGAAAACAAGACGGGAACCGTCAGGTGCTGTCTCACTTAAGCTATTTGAGTATTGACGAAATTCTTTAGTATCAACATTCCACGACCAGACTATTCTCTGCCCGGTCCAGAAGATAAAACTGTTTATAGATGAATTAAAAATCATACCGCCCTGACGAACACCAGCATCTATCATTGCCTGTGGGAATTTTGAGTCTGCTTTCCAGTTTCCAAGCATCTCCCCTGACAGTTCCAGTTTCCTCATCATTTTTTTATCCGTCGTATACATCGTATGGTTATTAGAATCATAAGCCATAATCCCGGGCATGACACCAAATCTGATATTACCACGTCGATGAATATTACCCCTTTCATCAAGCTCAAATGGCCCTACACTTTCTCCTGAGTAAAACTTTGGAATCACCGCAATTCGTTTAGTTTCAGGGTTCCATTCAGACATGGCATAACCGGTAAAAATCCCATGAGAATCGTGCCTGATCCATTTTTTTAATTCAGGATCAAATTCCCAAAAAGGTTTTTCTATCTGAGAAAATCGGCCTTTAAAACAGTATCCCCCAGGTCTTATCAGCCATATAGATTTAGAAACTGGATTCCATGTTATAGCATCGTAAGTATGAGTTGCAGAAGGTCCATCAGCAGGCATAGGGCAATTCATACCTGCTTTATAGGGCATATTAGGACCAGTTAAGGGGCTAGGCGAAGTCAACCTTTTCCAACTCAGAGATGAGAAATCAAATTGATAAACTTCATTACCACCATAATCACGATGTCCTCCGCCAAAAAACCACCAGCGCCGCCCATCAAAAGCAGCTCCACTCCAGGCCTCCAGAACACTTTTCGAACCTGAACTTCCCCAGATATTACCTCCTCCATACTCGTCTTGAATATTTATCACTTCATTTTTAGTGAATAAGGGAGGGTTGGATTGAGGCAGCTCTAACCACTCGCCAGGACTTAATTTTTCAATTTGCTTACGTAATTTTTCAAAATCAGCAGCATAAGACACGCTAAAATTAACGACATAGAAAAAAAATAAATAGAACAAATACTTAACAATACCCATACATATGTTTCCCCATGTATTTTTAATCAAGTTAACACGCCGTTCAGAGGATGGTTGGAATAGGGTATAATATTATGATCTTAAAGGAATTATTGTTGTAATACTTTACTTTCTTACCCAATCCATCCCCCCTAATAAAGTAGAAGAAATTTTATCGAATTTTTGGATGGAGTTAAATTATAGAATGTATAAGCAAAAAAATCGTCATATTTTTTGCTCTATTTAATAATATCAGCCTGGCACCAAAAAACTGATATTTTATTGCTTATACCTATATTGAACAATGAGTCAAAGCTGGTACCTGAACACATTAAATTTGTTCAGCTGAATTATTCTTGTATTAAAGCAACTGTTTTACTCATATAAAGCTTCAATACCTATTTAAGTTCAGGGGGGCCGCGTAATCAGAGATATAATGTAAAGTCCCTGAATTATTGGAGCTGAACTGATGGATGTGATGCCTTAAAATTGCATTGAACATCGTTATGAGCTGGCGGCGAACACTTTTTCATCGATGTAATAATAGTTAAATGCCGGTGTATTCAAGCATGTCAATGTTTTACTCATGGCACTCCGCAGCATCAAAATAATGAAAAATAAATTGAAGAATTAATTTTGACAATAAACCCGTTTTAAATCTTTGGAAGGCCTATATTTCATCTTTGTCAACAAACGGTCAAACAAGATTTTACCAAGTAGTATAAGGTATGTAGTTACAATTACTATATACCTTCTCGACCAATAATCTGGAATCTCATATAATTATCACCCTCATAATAAGAACCTTCACCATAATTTTCAGGTAATGCATTATTAAAAACGAAGGACAAATCATCAAATTCAAATGAAGAAACCTCTCCATCAGACCTGGCGAAACCATAAGATTCATTACCAGGCCCTGCAAGCTTCTCTAATATTGAACAAGAATAGATATCGCATGTTTCTTCCTCGATGTAGCTATTATCAAGAGATATTTCCCAAACGAGATATTCACCTTCCATAAAGTCGGGCAGCGAGGAAAAAGTAATCATTCCTTCTATTATTACTGTTTCAATTTCTTCTGCGACAGCTAATTGACCTGCGAAACACAATACGATTATTAAAAGTAACTTTGTTAGATATTTATACATTGGTCTATTCCTTTACACTCAATGAAGACAATGCGAAAAATCATTATTTCGCATAATATATTTCAGATATACACTTAAATTTATTGAACTATATCTATACCTATATAGTGAAACATTTTAAATCTTGAACCATGATGGTAATTGAACAAATGAACCTTCACCATCATCAATATCACCACCTAAATGAGTTAACCCCCTTGGCACATCGGGATCTGGCGCGTAAGGATAAATGTATCTTATAGGTTCCTTAAAATCTATTCTGTATTTGAATTGAGACTTGGTTTGGTTGTAGCCATTAAAAATATTATTTGCAGCAAAAACATGACTTCTTTCTTTCCAATTGGGTGGCGCTGGCAATCTATCAAACATTGAAGT
Source organism: uncultured Gammaproteobacteria bacterium (assembly GCA_963836005.1). Taxonomy (GTDB): domain Bacteria; phylum Pseudomonadota; class Gammaproteobacteria; order GRL18; family GRL18; genus CAWIHS01. The sequence goes on from CAWIHS010000002.1 coordinate 118,919, forward strand.
GAATTTAGCAACCGTGGCGTTAGGTGCCGTGCCTCTTGTATCGATTCCAGTATTATGCAGAGATGTGCCATTTGTAAGAGTTCCACCTTCAGGATTAAACTCAACAAAAGAAATGTATTTTTGAAAGGTTAATTTAGTATTTTCTGGATCGGATGGATCGCCAATCATATCCCAGAAAGGTGCATTGACAGGCTCCCAGTCAGGAGCAGGTTCAATGCCACCAACTTCACCCGTTGCTGTATAAGTATGAGATGCATTTTCACCATGAAATGCCTCGCTTTTTATTCCACTAACTTCAGACATAGGGTAAATTTGATTATAATCTGTTGAGAAATATCGAGGATTCATGTTCCCTGCACTCGCCATATTCCGGTTTGGAAACAGAATAGCGATGGGATCAGTCCACATTACACCGTTAAATATAGTTGTTTTGGTAAATTCACCTATATTTATAGGATTTGATCTTGATGTTTTTCCAATATCAGGTTGAGATGGATCTCTCCATTGACTGATCCAGAAATTTCTCAATTTTGTAATATCCGACAGCGATTTCACAGTGATACCGCCAAAAGATTTATTTCCGCCAATCATTTCATAGGCTTTCAGGTTATTTATATACGCAGCTTTTTGTGCAATGCCATCATCCGCTTCTGTAATGCCATGTAAATAAATACAATGATAAACACTATCTGAGCCACATCTTGTCATTTCAATATTTGAAATAAAAACAGTACTAGCCCTTTGTCCGCTCGTGTTTGAACCCGTTATTGAATCTCCCCCAAAAAAATCATGCAGAAAGATATTGTTATATACTGTGTAATCAGCAGCACTCAACTTGCCTCTTTCAATATCCAGATTTTTATAATAGATATACTTATTATCTTTTGTCATAAAGGTTAAATTAAAATTCTTTCCATCTGCGTCAGGGACATTAAGCTGCGGTCTGTTATCAGGTTCACCAATAATATACAAGGCTTCTTTTTTCTGACCGCCACCTATCCATGAGTTATTACCATGCAACTTGGTGTAATTATATTCACCACCTTTGATCAATAAAACGCCATTACCTGTTGCTGGAAGTCTGCTAACAGCTTCGTGAAATGTGATGGTATCGTCACTGCCCCAAATAACATCGGGTTCCAGCACTTTTACCTTAAACTCAATACTAGTCTGATTTGTATCAGGCTGATGTAGAGTGATTATTTTCTCGATATCACCATCAATTTGTGAACCATCATAATGTAATTTGCCTGTATTCTCATCAAAGCTTACGCCTGTCGGTAAATCACCTTGTATTATCGATTGTAATACAGGATTCCAACCAGCACCCGTTAACCAGTGTGTCCCACCTTTTGGGTACAGGTTATTTGGATTAAGCATATAAATACCCATATTCTCTTTGTCTGTATAACCTTCTATGAAAACAATATCAGGGATTTCTGCATATCTAAAAAATAATGTTTCATCATCAGGCTTAAACTTCAATAATCCATTGGAACAACTTGGGCGTTCTGTATTAGTACAATTTATCTCCCATGGTAAATTATCTATTCTACTTGGTCTATTAGAGAAAGCTCTCTGTGAAACACTATTTCTGACTGATTTTTGAGTTAGATCATAGGATGAAATATCCATTCGCATTGGCTTTTTAGCAATGCCGGCAGAAGAGTAAATACAAATAGTGAGAAATATAAATAAGAAATGCAATACTTTTATTTGAAGTGTCATTTTTTTAATCCATTAAATTTAATCCTTCATCAGATTTAACAGTAATAAAAAAAATGTTATCTTGAAATAGTTCCCATTTATCTAGAAAAGTACTAAATTTATTTTATGTTTGAGAGATAATGCTCTTTAATACTACAGCTACAACGATAAAGCAGACTAGTTGTCAACTGATTAATAGCTGTTCAACCATAAAGAGCATACTATTATAGAGTTTATCCCCTGTATTTTAAATTATCTACTAAATCTCTAGCTCGTTAGATGCAAGCAGACTTAAATACAATTATCAAGCAGGAGTCCATTCAGGGGATTAATTCATAGTCTAATACGTAATCACAATCTTATTCCCATTGCCCGTTTAACAGCCGGAGACACATAGAATAAATGGTTATGGCTATAGAGAAGTTACAAACAATATTCTAAATGTTTGTATAACTGTTCATTAATCTGTGACTCATACCTAAAAATGTATAATGTTTAGCAAATATTTGATAATATCGCTGTTTCAATCAGCTAAATTTCTTTTAAAGTTATATCATTAATCTTCTCTTTAATTCATCAAGAAATACTGCAACAATTTATTATTATGAAAGACATTAAGCATTTATTAATTGTAGGTTCACAAAAATCTGGCACCACCTATCTATCCAGTTTGTTATTACAGCACCCAAAAATTAAACTATTGCAAGAGATAAAAGAACCTGATTTTTTTACCCGGCATTGGTATAAAGGTAAAGAATGGTACTACAGAAATGTTGAAGATGACAAATCCATGTTTTATCTTGACGCATCAACTAGCTATACTGCAGCCCCGCTTGATCCAAATGAAATTAACAGCGATAAAAAACACCTGCAACCTCTCAAAGATGTTCCACAAAGAATTGCTGAGACAACAAATAATATACGCTTTATTTATATTATGAGAGATCCAGTCAAAAGAGCCTATTCATCTTACTGGCACAATGTCCGTGCTGGACATGAAAATAATGAATTTAGAGAAGCCCTCACTGCCAGCAGCTATTATTTACGTCTTGGTGAATATTATGAGCAGATACAGTTATATTTACAATACTTTAAATGTGAACAGTTTTTATTTTTAAGTTTTGAAGATTTTATTAATAATCCGGTTACAGTAACCAAAAAATGTTTTCAATTTTTAGAACTTGATGATTTCAATCTTACCCTAACTAATCAAAGCAAGAACCGTTCATTTATATACCCAAAGTATTTACAAGCACTAAACCGCCTCACATCAAAACATGGCGGCTTAAACAAAATGATAAAGACGATTCAACCCGCTTTCCCTGAGTATCTTATCCAATTTTTTGGGAATAAAATCACTCATCAGACACCAACTATCAAAGATGAGGATAAAGATTTTTTAATAAATTATTACCGTGAAAAAAATTTATTATTAGATGAATTTTTAGAATTTGATACCAGGCACTGGTTAAGTTAACGAGCTGAATAAGTAGTGAGCACTTTAGGCAATAAAACATTTACTGGTTCTTTGTGGGTTATATTCAGCAAATGGATAATACGCTTCTTCGGCATCATCAGCACTGCAATTTTAGCAAGAATATATTCTCCTGAAGACTTCGGTATTGTTGCTATAGCGCTTCTTGTCATGGCTTTTCTTGAAGTTATATTACAAAATGGAACAGAAAACTATCTTATCCGCCAAGAGCATATCAATTCTATTGACTATGATACAGCCTGGAGTATAAGACTTGTCATACTAATAATCATGGCTATGATTCTTGGTATCTGTTCAGAATCTTTATCTGATTTTTTTCAGGACAGCAAGCTGATATATGTCTTTTATTTCCTTTCTTTCGTGTTATTTATTTCTGCATTCGAAAATATAGGAATGGTAATTCACCGGAAAAATTTTAATTTCAGAATTATATTCTGGTTTAATATCTTAAAAAAAATCAGTGGGTTTGTTACCACAGTCGCCCTGGCTTTCTACTTGAAAAATTACTGGGCTGTCATTATTGGTTTGTTTACCTTTAGATTCACTGCAGTTATTTTAAGTTATATTCTTTCAACATACAGACCTTCTTTTAGATTTACGGGTTTTAAAAGACAATGGAACTTCTCAAAATGGGTTCTTCTCAACAATATTACCAATCTTGGCAGACAAAAATCTGAACAAATCGTTATTTCAAAAATGTTGGGGGTCGGGGATATAGGTTTATACTCCCTGGCACAGCAGATTGCCAGCATTCCCATGACAGAATTAATTCAGCCATTAATGATTACACTGTATTCCGCTTATTCAGATATATTAAAAAACATAGATCAATTATCACTCGTTTTCATCAAGGTCATTGGAATTATAAGCAATATCGTTTTGCCTTTGCTTACAGGACTTTTTATACTATCACCAATGATAACGACACTTTTTCTTGGAAACAACTGGGGCGCCGTAGTACCTATATTAAAATTAATGATAGTAATTACAGGTGTACAGATTTATATTACCATTATTTCAAACCTACTCACCGCGCTGGATAAAGTAAAAATTATTGCCATAGTTAACTGGGTACTTATTATAATATTAATCCCCAGCATGATTTATATAGCAATAGATGGAAACCTTGAAGAGTTGATCCTTGGCAGAACCGCACTTGCGATAATTTTTTTACCAGTATTTATTGTTATATTGCTTCGTTCACTTAGTATAAAAACTCCACTTCTGATAATGGCAGTTATTAGACCTGCTGTTTCATCGGTCTTTATGGGTTTTAGCATCTATTATCTTGATACTTTTTTAAGCGACTATCCTGATATCGTCCGATTATTTAGTGAAACAATCGCCGGAGTCGTAATTTATTCAATCACTGTGATTACATTGTGGTTTGTCTCAGGCATGAATATTGGTGGTGAAGATTTTATTCTGGACAAGTTTGCTAGAGTGCTTGCTAAATTCAGCGTTACATCTACATTTGCCAGTTATATTTTTAAAACTTTAAAAAATCACAAAACAGCTCACCATCTTTAAAAATTTTGATTAATTGAGCATTTATCTTCTAAATTCCTCATAAATTATCTCAAAGGGGCACATCGAGGATACTTATTAAGCTTATTACCTCCATTACAAACCAATACAAACTGTGGCATACCGTCATATGGATTCTCGTTTTAAAAACACTCTTTGATCTCTCAAAATCTTTGACATCAAGAATTTACCCCGCACTGTATGCAGAAGTGATTGCGGTTTATAAATTCAGACTCACCAGCATGTATATTACGTTTCTGGCAATCATACATAAGTCAAACGAGAACATTGAGACAGTATTTTGCTTATTTGATGTCTTTTACTATAAATTCAGCTGAATTACATAACTGTGATATAGTATGCTTAACCCCAGATTGATTACATAATATCAAAACCTATATTTTCAAAGAATCCAAACTCCATCATTTTAATATTGTATGACTAATTACTGTTCTCAATTATTGCATTTACAATCTTTTAGTTTTTGGTACAGTGAAACTCAACAACTTAATTGGAATTTATTATGAAAAAAATAGATAACTTCACTAATCTACAAACGGCAAGAAAAATAACTGGGCGTTCGTATTTAGACCTTATCCTGGAAATAATTAAACTACGTTTATCAACCGGAAAAATTGGAATATCAGAATATTTTGATTATAGATTATTTGACGATGATATTTCTTTCGAAAAAAAATTGGAGTTTTGTGGTTATAGAGGTCAGGCTATTCTTGAGGATATCTTAGTTGATGACTATTCAAAAATTTTAAGCCTGGACAAGCTTACATTTCATCATATTATGAAAAGTTATGGATTTTCAGTCCCTGGACTGAAAGCACTTTATACAGAAACTGGCAGGCCCTTTTCAGGAAAACGCATAACCAACCAAAATAAATTAATAAATTATCTTAGAAATGACACTATATATCCAATATATTTAAAACCTTCCTTTGGGGCTTATGGAAGCACGAATACACAAATTACTGGTATAGAAAATGACTCCTTAATTCTAGGGGATAATTCAAAAAAGAACATATATGATTTTTGCAAACAAATTAAAGATCCTTCTGGTTTCGGCTTGTTAATTCAAGAAACACTAAAACCACATTCAAAAATTGTAAATTTATGTGGTGAAAAAATATCCGGACTTCGCGTTCACCCATTTCTAGGCAACGATGGTCTTTATATTCATAGAGTGCTCTGGAAAATCAATGTTGGCACGAATGATACAGATAATTTTTCATCGGGTTTAACTGGAAATATGCTAGCAGATGTTGACCTGAATACAGGCAGGATCACAAGAGTGGTATCAGGCATTGGCTTAAATCAAAAAGAAGTACAGCAACATCCAACAACGGGAGAGACTCTGGTTGGTTTTGAATTGCCATGGTTCAATGAAGCAATACAGCTTGTAAAAGATGCTGCAATTTTGTTTCCCGGTTTCATATGCCAGGGTTGGGATATCGCAATTTGTGAAGATGGGCCAGTTGCAATTGAGGTTAATTGGTTTGGGGATGTAGAACTTCCACAATATTCTGGAAGACATGGCTTTCTTGATCAAAAATTTCTTTCGCTTATGAAAAGCAGAAATCTGGATAAATACCTAAAAGGACGTGCAAGACCATGTCATATGAATCCAACGGGAAGACTTGGCTGGCGAGGTTCACACTGGCCCTATTAAATCAAGTATGCACTTAAATTCCATGCGATAACGCAAGGACTTTAGTATTAACAGAAAATCAACACATAATTCTAAAGTTTAATCAGGCCTGCTAATACTGTATAAACTTATAAATTCAGCTTGAATTCACATTAATCATATTTTAGTTATAATAACCTGTGACAATGAAAATACCAGAGATAGGCATAGATCATAAAATAATTCTAGATGAATTGGATGCGGCTAAATCAAATGATGTAGACTGGAAAAATGGTCGTAGCTGGAGCCTTGTATATTATGCGGGACAGGAGCACACAGATTTTTTAAAAAAAGTTTATAATTTATATTTCTCAGAAAATGCAGCAGGGCCAACGATGTTTCCAAGCTTGCGCATTATGGAAGCAGAAGTTCTATCTATGATGTCATCGCTATTAGGTGGTAATGAAGATACTGCCGGAACCATGACTTCAGGAGGAACGGAGAGCATTCTATTGGCAATGAAAGCTTACCGCGATTTCGCCCGAGAAAAAAAACCACATATAACCATACCGGAAATTCTAGTGCCGGTTTCTGCACACCCGGCATTTCTTAAGGCTGCACAATATTTTAATCTCAAGGTAATTCCAGTACCTGTGGACACCAGCTACCAGGCTGATATCCCTGCAATCAAGGATTTAGTAAATGATAACACCATTTGTCTGATAGCTTCAGCACCAACATTTTCACAAGGAGTCATGGATCCAATAACTGAAATGGGGGCTATTGCAGTAAATAATAATATCGGATTGCATGTTGATGCTTGTCTGGGAGGATTCTTGCTTCCATTTATCAGAAAACTAGGTTATGAGATATTACCTTTCGATTTTAATGTTCCCGGTGTGACCTCAATTTCTGCAGATCTCCATAAAAATGGTTATACAGCCAAAGGAGCCTCAGCAATACTATACAAAGACTCCCGTTTAAGGCGTTACCAGTTTACAGTGTTCTCTAACTGGTCAGGTGGAATTTATGCGTCACCAACAATGATGGGCACCCGTCCTGGTGGGGCAATTGCTGCTGCCTGGGCTGCGCTAAAGGCTCTCGGAGAGAACGGATACATGGATATAGCAAAACACACCATGAATACGACTCACAGACTTATGGATGGAATTACAGCTTTAAAGGACATAACTATTTTAGGCAAACCAGTAATGAGTGTGTTTGCTTACGCTTCAGATTCTATTGACTTATTTGCGGTTGGAGACAGACTTGATTCGAATGGTTGGCGAATTAATAGACAAAACAATCCTTCTTCCTTACATATGATTGCAACTCCAAACCATGCCGCAATTATCGATGAATTTTTATCTGATCTAAAAAATGCAATTAAAGTTGAAAAAAAACGCCCGCCAAAAAGTATTGAACGCAAAGCTATACTTTATGGTGGCACTGAAAATACCAATACATCATTGGATATTACTAAACTTGCAGTTGAAAGGCTTGAAAAAACTTATTCTTTAGATTAAAAAAACTTATTTTATGTGTAAATATCATGGATAGTCGGCCTACAAGTTCCTTCGAAATTAGAAAAGCAGAAGTTTTAAGCGAATACAGTAACTTCAGCAAGCGTATTTTATATACTATTATTGAGCCTGAGAAAGTGGATAATGAAGATCGGCTCGCTATCAGCAAGGTTTGCTGGCGTCCTGAATTAAAACCGCTGCTCACTGATGTAAAATTTACAGTTACAAAAATTGATAAAAACTCTATTATACTCATGCAAAATGAGGTAATAGCTGTCAATAACAACATTCTACAAGATCCCGCATCCACCGCATTCTATTTGCGTCACATATTAGAACTGGTTGCATTAAGATCATGTCTTGACAATAAAGTCACACACATCAATCTTTTAGCACTGGCTATTGCATCATTTCATACTGCATTGCAATATCTGGATAATATGATAGAGCAGGAGCATCATGTAGTCTGGAAAAATATTCCTGATTGGATCAAAGAGATAGCGGCTAAAGTAAATAGCTATAAATCACTGGAAAACCATGACTATAAATGCCTTCAAGTCATATCTACTGTAATTGAAAAATTGCTACCTATACAGGAACAGGCATACCCATCAAATACAAAAATAATTACAGATTCTGATATACAGCAAGCAATACAACAAGCCTTAACCCTGCTACCTTTACTATATCCTGCTGATGATATTTTGACCATGGGCGGCGATAACCGCCTGCTGATAAACAAACAATCAGGTCTTAATACCTATGGATGCAGTTCTCGTCCTCGACCATGGGCTATCACTTTTTCTTCCTGCACCTCATCTTCTATTTCTGATCTTGCATATCAGAAAGCTGAACATTTAAGACAGGCACTGATAACTCACGCATTTAAGGATCACTTAGTAAATCGTTGCGCTGAGGAATATGAAAAAATAAGGGAAGAAATATCCCAGCTATTATACCTGGAAAGGATCCCTGGGACTCAAATTATTCTTACTCCTTCAGGAACGGATAGCGAGTTATATGCACTATATTTATCAATGCAAAAACCATCCACTCCCGTCCATAATATTTTAATATCCTCCACTGAGATAGGAAGCGGCACTGTATACGCTGCGGGAGGTTATCATTTTGATGAACTTACTCCGCTTGGAAAAAAAGTCAAGAAAGGCGAGCATCTAGACGGATTCTCCAGTGAAAAAGTTGAAGTTTCTGTGCTTGAACTCCGTCATGAAGACGGTAAACTAAAGTCTATGAATGAAATTGATCAAAGCATAGAAAATATGGTAAAGGAAACGATAACATTAGGCCATCATGTTTTGATACATTTGCTTGATTGTTCAAAAACCGGCATTGGCGGCCCTAGTTTTGACAAAATCACACAATTACGAAAAACTTATCCTTCTCAAATCGATGTAATGGTCGATGCAGCTCAGATGCGGGTTGGCCAAAGTGCACTTCATCTCTATCTTGAAGAAGGCTTCATGGTCCTTATTTCAGGTTCAAAATTTTTTACAGGGCCTCCTTTTTCTGGTGCACTGCTTATCCCACCAAGTATTTCAAAAGGAGTTCATGAACTTACAACCTTACCTGCAAGTTTGGCTGATTATAGCACAAGCTATGAATTACCCACGGAATGGCAACACCTCACAAAATCAACATTTAGAAAAGAAGCAAATATTGGTCTTTTATTCAGATGGCGCGCGGCATTATGGGAAATGAAAGCATTTTATAGCACAACAGCATTAGAGCAGTTTAACTCTGTTAGTGTGTTTGGTTCTAAAATATTCAACATGATACAAACAAACCCCGATCTTGAGTTAATAATGGCACCACCACACACTCGTGGGTATCTGGGTTCGGATCTTTGTTGGGATCAGCTCCCAAGTATTTTTACATTTTTCATTTATAGAAATTCTGATCTTAAGCATCAAACTTTAAACTATGACGAAGCTCGATTCGCATATCGATGTATTAACATCGATATTGCACGTTATCTGCCTGTTCAGGCTTCTGATCGTGAATATGAACTCGCAAGAAAACGCTGTCATATTGGGCAGCCCGTACGCCTCCAGAACTCGAATGGAGAATGGAAGGGAGCATTGAGAATAGCGATAGGAGCCAGATTGGTTTCTGGTGTTCAATTTGACAATGCCTTAGGTGATACGCCTGAGGAACGGCTAGGTACTGAAGTTAGAACAGCTGGAGTTGTTTTCAGCAAATTATCAGTAATAGTGAAATATTGGTACACTCTAAAAAGTTATAATGTAAACAGCACTAATAGGGAAGGTGCAGGTTATTACCAGTTCTAATTTTCACCTTAATTGGCCTCACTCAATACCCAAAATACTATTAACTTTTATGGTTTATAAAGCCAAATATCACCCGCATACTGATTTATCACACCAAAAAAAACATTATACTTTTGAGAATATTTCCATTTACCCAAGACTCCTCGAAGTGATACACCTTCTGTACCATTAGCCTTATATGTTGTTCCATCTTGCTGCAGGGGTGTTTCAACAGACAGATGTGCTTTTGTTCTTTCAATTCTCCATTCATCTGACCATATTCCTGATTGTGGGGGTAAGAGATACCATACTTCAGGTCCACCATCCCATAAAACAAATCTTTTGCCTTCAAGGTCATAATCCAGGCCAAAAAGTTCATCTTGTTTATATCTTCCAGTTATGTCTAAAGGCAAAAAGTTATGGCTTCTATTGTCTGCTCCAGGGTTATTTAGATCCCAATAAACGAAGCCAGATTTTGAAGAGAAATTTGCATTTCGCACATATATTTTCCTGACTGGATCGTAAGCTCCAGCACCTTGATTAGCATAAGGATCTTTTGTCATTACACCTACAAGTTCCCATACATCCTGGTCAGGATCATTAATATCGTTCACAGTGTATTTAAATAAATCACCTCCATTTCTAGGTGATGCACTAATATAAACAACATCTTTTTCATTTTCCTTGCTGTAAGCAGTAGTACTGTTAACAAACCAGCCAGGGCGATCTTCACCAATCCCGTGAGAAATTATAGTATCTCGATTTTCCCACATCTGACCACCTAAAACATCAGGATATAGTTCAGGATTAACATGTGAACCTGTAGTACCGCCAACTTTATTTGCGTTCGCCAGATTTGGATCCCAAAGATATGGACCGGTCTGTGTGATACCATCTTCTTTTACAAAGATAACACCATTATAAAATTTCCCCCCCCCAAAGGTTATAAATCGATCAACTATGGGTAAATAAAGTGAATTATCATATGTATGAGCTGATGCTGGAGCGTTAAATGGCCCATCAACAGCAAAAAATTGCCCGTCCCCATGAAGATTAATCACATCACTCGGTAACGAACCTCTCTTCCAGAGTAGAGTATTAAGATCAAAGAGGTAAATCTCATTCCCAGAATAATTTGCATGTCCTCCGCCAAAGAAAATTAACTGTGATCTCTTCGAATCAATGGCCATAGAACCCCAAGCTGATATAACTCTATCAGGGTTTCCCATAGTATAGCCAATTGGAGCGGGTATTTGATCTTCATTTGCCCACACATCATCAAAACGGTTTTTATTGATTTTAACCCAGCTCTCTGATGGTGTATTCTCTATTACCTTCAACAAATTACTACTTGATTTTGGTTGAACATTAATCGTGACTTCTGCTTGAGCTGTAAGTTTATACTCATCAATTATTTTATAGACAAAACTATCTTGACCACTAAAATTTAGTTTAGGAGTATAAGTAAGGAGTTCATCAGTAGAAAATTTTACATCTCCATAAACCGGCATATTAAAACTATCAATTTTAATCATATCATTATCCGGGTCAAAATCATTGTACAATACGTCAATATTGAAAGATTCGTTCATAACAACATCAACTAAATCATCTAATGCTACTGGTTCTGAATTTATATGGATATCTTTAATACTTTGAGTAAGTTCAATAAACTCCTGGCTACTTAGAAAACCATTAAGTACTATTTTTCTTAAAGTTCCTGACTGAAGTTTGCCAAGCCAATACTTTAGGCCAGCAGGATCTGGGGGACGTTTAAACAGGGATTGATAGAGAATATCAACAAACCCTGTATTGTCCAAACGTTTTTCTGCAAATTCCAGACTATAAAAAAAGCCTGAAGCAATCTTTGCAGCAGTTCGCTTTTGTGTTTGTAACTGATTCAGCCAATACTGCATCCCCGTAGCATCGGGGCTTCGACCCAATATATTAACATAGAGTCGTTCAATGAATGCATGAGCATTAGAAGTGGTATTTTTTTGGTTTATTACAGATACGTCCGTCTGATTTGATAATTCAAAAGACCAGACCGAAGATTGAATAAATAATGTAGAAACCGTAACGATTAATAAAATTAAACTGGGCATGTTTTCCTTTCCAAAAGTGATTACTATCACCTTAATAATTCTACTTTTTTGACTAAAACTCTATCAGACTTTTTAGCAATCAAACGTTCATGCATTGGTATGCTATTTATATTTTTACATCCTATATTTTGCTCAAAAAATCTCCAATTGAACAAAAGAAAGCAGTATAAACCCTACTGATAGCTAATTGTTCTGATATTAAGACGACTTTATGTAGATGTATCCGTACACTTTTCTTAGTTATGAGACTATTTGACTGTAAAAGTTAAGGGATAAAAATCAATCATTGTTACATTATAAATAAATTAGAACAATGTTCTAGCAAAAATCTTGCCAAACAAAGATAATTTTATATATTGCTTAATTAATGTTTTTAGCTTTTGTGTACTCATAAAAAGCTAAAAACACATATTGTAAAAATAATCGACATAGGGACATGAATAACAGGCATGCATTATTACTTGCATGGTTCAGGTAATATCGAGTAAATTGCATCAATCATCCCATCAGGTATTGCGTAATCCCCAATAATTTTTCTTTCCACCAAATCAAACACAATCACTGAACTTAATTTATTCGGTGCTTCGACATCTGAAAACCGTTTCAACCAGGATAGTTTTCCTTTGGCACGCGTTTTGCGCAATCTTGAGAAACCAATATATAATAAATTGTTTTCAAGTAGCAGACCTCGGCACCATCCTCTGATACCACCATAACCCTGATAACATACAGTTCAATAGTTTCTAATAATTTTTAACGATTTATGTCTGCGATAATTATACATCCATCAACTGAAGTAAAATACACATGCTTTCGTAAACAATACCATCATGTACGCTAATTATTTTGTCTGGCCCACTAATTTCAATACGTTTAGAAAAATTTCCTAGACAAACAGCATCTTCCTGAGTACAGCGCGTTACCCAAGGCTCTTCATTTATCCAAAAATGTGATTTGGATGACAATCATGAGGTCGTGTTGAATGAACTTTTCTATAATCAATCTCTGCTGAGAATCGGTGCCAGGTTTCTTTTCCTTCAGCATTTAGTATTTTATCAATTGCACCTGTTTCTTTATTTAAAATCACAACCAGGTCCAGTCCAGTTGATGTTACAAAAAGTTGTTGGTCATTTACTGCCACTGAATGTATATTATGAAAACATGGATACGAAAACAGTTTCAGTAATTTCATTTCGGGATATTGATATAAACGCACTTCTGTATCAGTGCTTAACCAAATTTTATCCTTCTCAACAGCCCCTACGGTAAATTCAAGATTCGGGTGTTCTTCAGGGAAATTATCATTTCCTTCTGATATCGATAAAACTTCTTCGAATAAACCAGATACCAGATTTAATCGAAGCAATACAGCCTTTTCATAATATTTTCCTTCACCTAATTCAAACCCATTTTCCCTTAAGATACCACCTGTTATCAAAAGCTTTTTTTTTAACTCTGTTTTAAGACTCATAAAATATCTACTGCTTCTCTTTGCGGTCTATTTTTTTTTGTAAACCTTTTAATGGAAAACCTGAATTCTCCGCTTTTTCTGCATATTCCTTAGCTAGTTTATAATCTCCTAGTTCAAAATAAGTCAGCCCCATGTTATAAGCTAATTCGCCTGTCTCAGACAGTTTAGACTCAACAATACGATATTGTTCTAGTGCTTTTTTATATTCTTTTTGCATAAATAGGTGATTACCATATATTTGCCTGACCGTCATATCCTCAGGACGAAAATTTATAGCTCTCTTGAGAAAACATTCTGCTGTTTCTGGAAAATCATTTTCATGAATTTGTGGTAAATTCCCTTTATTTTTCTTCTCATATTTTACCATTGCCCACAATGCTCTATGATGATTTGGGAAAACCGTAAGCGTATAAGTAAGATCTTGCATAATACTTCCGGTATTTCCCGAACGAAGACTTTCTACATCAGGGGTGAAATGTGCAGATTCAACAACATGTATCCGGGATGTAAATCTTGATCCAGGCATGGATTCCTGAGTATGATTAAAAGGATCTGTGTAGTCAAAAGGTCCCACTCTCTCCGTACGAAAAACATCACCGCATTCTGAAGAAGCATATAGATTGGAAAACCAAGGTAAGATAACTACAATGGAAATTAAGGAATAATAAATAATATTTTTCCATGTGTTTTTATTTAACATAAAAGCAATCATAATTTAAACCTTAACTTTTTAATATACTTTAATATTCGATATTTTTTTCCAAGCAAATAACCTGTAGGAGTTTTATTATTATATGCAATTATTCCCCAACGTTCACGTCTTAGTGACATCCAGTCCTTTTTGTAAGGATCATCTCCTGTTAAATAATCAATTTCAGCAACGCTGTCCGTGTCAATAACATATTGCATCAACATAGAAGTAAGGACTGTACCTACCGATAAGTTTTTATAGGCAGGATCATAAGCTAGTTTATAGATGGATGCCACATTATTCATAACAATCCATATCTGTGTTGCAACGGGCTTATTATCCAAATAAATCATGCCTAATCTTATAAAACCCTGTTTAGCAAACAAAGTCACCAAATTTTTAATAAAATCCGGATAAGGTTCTGATCTCTTCCAGCTTTTATTATATACGTTACTAAAATCAGGTAATCTTGAAATAATATCATCTACATCAGTTAAGATTTCTAGCCTAAAACTACTTTTTTGCTGCAGCTTCCTATATTTTCGTTTTATTGTGTTTCTTAGTTTTGATGGTAAATTGAAAACGTATTGATTATAATTTTTCTCTTGAACCTTATAATACCAGTTACCAAAACAAAAAAAATTATCACAACTATAACCCTGTTTTTTCAAAACACGTAATATGATATTAAAGCTTACAGAATCTTTGGCCAGAGGTTTTAACAAAATCCCGTCATGATTTGGCCTGTTTTCATTAATAAATATCAGTATTTGAGCAAATACGGTTTCCAAAAGGAATTTATCAGTATATATAGGCGAAAAAAGTGAAGTATAATAATTTGATACAGATTCAATCATTCTAGTTGAAAGAATGTTGCTACTTTTTGTTATATATAAAGGTAAAATCATTAGAGGTTCTGAATCAGACGTCTCTGCATAGTATATTAAAACCTCCTTACATGGGTCAGTGTTTATGACTGTTTGTTCAAAATTCTTAAACCAAAGCTTTGAGAAAAAAAAACTTTTATCCAAATTACATTCTAACAATTTATTGAAGCTTTTTGGCAAGTTTTCAATTGAACTGCAAACTCCTGTTTTTATTTTTATTGGTGACATTTTGGATAGTTTAGATCTTTATTTACAATGTTTTTTTTATTATATTTTTAATCGTTTTCAAAAAATTTACTAATAATTTTATGGTCTTATTACGAAAAATCCTTATATGATCAATATTTCTATCAGATGTAGACCATTCAAGTTGATCACTTGATGCATTAGTATAAAACTCAATAGTCTCCTGTGTTCCATTCACAAACTCATGTTCAAGAACCCTATATAATAAGGTTCGTCCTGGTGCATATTTTTTATATTCTTCCAGGTAAGTTGTTTTCAACATTAAAAGCATTTCACTATTAGTGATGGCCATTCTTGAAGCAACAAGCACATCGCCAAAATATAATTCGTAAATTTTAAATTGTCGAGAAGGTGAAAATTTTTCGATAATTTTGTTATAAAACTCACCCTGTACATTCATTATATTGATCGCTGTACCAATTTTACCTTTCCATCCCTGTGTTTCTATGTTTCCATAGTAACTTAACGCAGTCGCTAGTTTCTGTTGTTCATCTATGACATTTAATTCAACTCTTTCAAAGTCAAGACTGGCACGTTTAATATAACGTCTCACATTTTGTCGCAACTTTCTGGGTCTGGCATCCCAATATTCATCAAATCTATGGTTGTTCTGAATATTAAATGTTTTAGCATGAAAATATTGGTCATCAACAGATTCTGATATTTCAGAAGAAAATGACGCATCAAGACAGTGCATATCAAGGATAATAGAGAATAGCCCAAGCTTTTTAATCAAGGGTTTGATGGCTTTTTCATTACTTATCAGATAGCAACCAATCTGAGTTTGACTTGGCTGAAATGTTTTCCATTTAAATACATTTTCTTTTTCAAGTAATAGCATGTTTAAAACAGTTGTTCTGTCATAGTAGATTGCCAGTTGTAGACTGTCTGAAGCAAAATATTCTAACAAGGTCGATACAAAACGGCTGTCCAACATTGGATGAGAATTATTTAATTTACTGTTTAATTGATCCCAATCAGAAGAAAATTTCGTAAATTCTTTTTTTGCGTTAACAAATTCCCATACCATATACTAATATTCCCTATTCTTGTTTAGACAACCTATTAAAGTATATATTATCCATTCAATTTGTTTATTATCCAGAGATTGATGACAAGGTATTTGTATCAGTTTTAAACGATACTCCTGACTGATGCTGCAGTGAGACTCCGCCAGTTCATCCCATCTGAACATAGGAACTCCGGCATTTTTCAGTTTAGGGAAATCTATATCAGGATAGTGTAATACCAGTGGAAACACATAGGGCACAGCATTTTCAGGTAGTTCAGGCAGAAATGCAGTCACTCTGTGCATAGCACTGCTGGCCTCAAGTAATTGGGTATAGTTGTTTCTTCTTTTTTCCGCTGCCCAGTTTGTCATATTAAGTTTTGTCATGATAACTGAGAATCTAGATGGTTTTGAATAAAGACTTTCAGGATTAAACCATTTAAAGCCAGCCATCTCTTCATTGTTGAGCTTCTTTTTTAAAGACGTCCCTGACTGTAATACAGACTTTTTATTATTAATAATTTTACGTATTGGGCCAAAGTGTTTAATAGCGATTTCAATACAATTTATAATTTCTTTAAACTGATGCTTAGGACTCATCGGAGTGAATGCAGGTTTTTCGAGCGTATGCCTTGCAGATACAATCATACCTTCTTTGGCACAAGGAAAAAATTTCCTGCAACTGGATATTGCATAATCGCCAACACTACCCAACATACGCCCTTCTGATTTCCCCCAGAAGGCATGAGCGCAATCCTCAATCAACGTGATTTTGTTTTCATTACACCACAGGCTTATTTCTTTTAATTTTTGTGGCAGGCCAAAATAATGAGGAACAACCATTGCGACGGTGTTTATTTTTGCTCGGTTTTTTATATCCTGAAAATCAGGTGTTAAATCCGCTTTTAGCTTATAGAAAAGTACTTCAGCATTCAGCCAAATGACAGGTTCGACCATGGAACCGCAATGATAGGCAGGTATTAGTATTGAAGTATGTGCAGAAGCCCCTGAAAGTTTCAGAGCATGAGTCAGGGCATTTGTTCCATTTAATAAATGAATGGCATTTACATTAAAAAGGCTAGCTTTTTTGGTTAAAAAAAAACTGAGAAGACAGGAAATATCTAAGTAAGAATTCACTGATACCTTTGGCTTTGGGTAAAATGCGGCCCCTGCATCAATTTTTTGAAAGTGGATTTTCATACATTAAAAAGCAAAGTATAGTTAACGTAAATGTTTTAAAATAATAATTAATGTTATTATAAACGATTAAAAACAATACAGAAAGATATCCTAATCACTATCTTGTCAGTCATTTTTGACAAAAATTGATTTTCTTCAAAACCAAATATAATTATCGAGTCTTTAATTGTATAATATAGCCGCTATAAATAGTCAATTCTGATAAATGCCTCATAAAGGTTAAACGAAGTTATGCTTAATATTCTTTATGGCTGGAATACCATAACCCATAATAAAACGGATTTTAATGATTTTGTCATCAAGGCTATAGATAATGCTTATAAAGTACAATCGATAATAAAATCAAGCTCTAACATGGGCATTGCCAGTTACACAAAATACAAACCCACTTTAACCCATACTGATGAACATTATATTATTACCTTGAGCGGCCACCTGTACTGGGAAGATTTTACTCCCCTGGCAGGTAATCAGGCCCCATTAATTGATAAAATCATTGACAGATACCAGGCTCAGGGTAGCGATTTTCTCAAACAGGCGAAAGGCCATTTTACTCTTGTAATTCTCAATAAGAATGATAACTCATGCCTTATTGCCAATGATACGATGGCAACCATGCCAGTTTTTTATACCCTGACCGAGAATAAACAATTTATATTTTCCAATCGTCTGGATCTATTAGCCAAAACACCAACTATTAGTCTTAAACTGAACTTACAATCAATTTTCAATTATATTTATTTTCATATGATCCCCAGCCCGGATACGATTTACGATAACGTTTACAAACTTGAGCCTGGACAATATTTATTATCCAAAGATGGCGATTATGCTGTACATAATTACTGGGATCCTGTTTTCAATGAAAAGACCCACTCCAGCGAAAATGAGTTGGCAAATACTATACGAACAATTCTGGATAAAAGCGTCTCCTTCTATACAAAGAAAGAGCATAATATTGGCAGTTTCTTAAGTGGTGGACTCGATAGTTCAGCCGTCTCAGGCATGCTGGCAAAGAATATTAAACGTCCAGCAGATACATTTTCTATAGGATTTCCAGTAGAACAGTATAATGAAATAGAATATGCCCGTATTGCTGCCAAACAATTTAATACTCATCAGCATGAATATTTTATTCAGCCCGAGGATGTCCACGATGTAGTAAATGAAATAACTGCATTTATGGATGAACCTTTTGGAAACTCCTCGGTAGTTCCTGTTTATTATTGCGCAAAATTAGCCAAACAAGCTGGGATAAATACCTTACTGGCAGGTGATGGGGGTGATGAAATTTTTGCCGGCAATAAAAGATACTCCAAGCAGCAAACCTTTGAGCGTTACTTTTTAATACCTGAAACGATAAGAAAACATTTAATCGAACCATTAGCACAGATAAAGCTTTTTTCATCAAATTTTATCGGCCGCAAAATAAGCAGGTATATTGAGCAGGCTAATATCAAACTACCCGAAAGATTAGAGACTTATAATTTCCTGCATATGCATGATCCTGCAGAAGTATTTACATCTGAATTTCTAGATAAAATAGATCCCAAAAACCCCATCAATTTATTAAATCGTGTTTATAATCACCCTTCTGGAGCAAGCTCTTTAAACCGGATGCTGTATCTGGACTGGAAGCATACTCTTTCTGATAATGATTTACGTAAAGTCAATATGATGTGTGAACTGGCAGATGTTAACGTCAACTATCCTATGCTTAGCAGTGAAATGATAGAATTTTCCTGTAAAGTCCCTTCAAAATTAAAACTGACTGCAAATAAACTTCGCTACTTGTATAAATTGGCGATGAAGGGTTTTCTACCTGAAAAAATTATCAACAAGCCCAAACATGGATTTGGTTTGCCATTCGGCGTGTGGACACAAACAGACAAACAACTGCAGCAGCTTGCTTATGATTCGATCGACTATTTACGCGGCAAAAATATCTTCAATGATCAGTTTCTTGATGAAGCTATCCGTAAACACCAGGAAGAACATGCCGGCTTTTATGGAGAACTGATCTGGATTCTAATGATTTTGGGCTTGTGGCTGGAAAAACATACAAATTTTAATGATTCAGACTTAAGCTAATTCTTAGTTGTTAAGAAGAAGTACAGTATAGCCCATCTCATCTAAACCATTTTACATTAGATTAATAATTTCAAACTTTATTGAAAAGATAAAGTTTCAGGATCCTTAGCATAAACTTTATCGGTGTTCTATCCCAGGGAGTGAATCGGAACAATTCAAAACGTGACGTACTGCTAGTGTTTAACCCCCAATTGGTTGTTACTGCTTGAGAAAAACCTGCCTTATCCACCATTTGTGCATGCTTGTCCGTGTAATCAACATTGAGTTTTCCATTGGGATAAGCGAATGATGTAATAGCATGCCTTAGTAATTTTTCCAAATAAACTTTACCATCTATAATTTCAGACTCAACTGCCAGATCCGGCTCACTCAATAAAATAGGATGGTTTTTTGTGTGTCCGCCTATTTCCATTCCCATCTGATCAAGTTCAAGAATATCTTGATCATCCATCATCATGTGAGTAGGGACATTTACTTCACACTGTTTATTGATCACTGCAACCAAGCTTAGTCTTTTATTCACATTCAGATATTTTATTTTATTGATGGACTCTGTGATTGCATGTCCCTTTTGTTTATCGGTATTTACAGGATATTTCTCCAAACCAATCTTAGTGAGATCAATATATGGTTTAGTGGTATTCTTTATGGACTCGATAATAACATCATTCCACATAATCCCACCGTTCAAAAAGCCTGTTGCGATGAAAAAGGTAGCTGAAATATTATAATTATTCAAAATTGGTGATGCATTTTCAATGTTATCTTTATAACCATCATCAAAAGTAACCACAACAGCATTTGCTGGTAAACAATTATCATACAATTTGGCACAAGCATCTTTCAGTGGTAAAGGATTAAAATATTTACTGACCAGATAGATTTGCCAGTCGAATATAACCTTGTCAATATCACTGGAGAAAAATATATCATTATGCTCATGGACACGGTGGTAATTTAAAACAAGCAGTCGATTGTTATAAATAAGCCTGACAAATCCTGAAATGATAAAGCAAATAAACTTATCTATTTTTCCCATGGCCATTTCTTTTTATTATGCGTTGATAATTGGGTTTCCAGAATATTCAATTCATTTTTCATGATCTGCTTTATGAGGACAACAATGGCAATAAGATGATAGGGTAAATCCCAATATGCCAAACCTAGAAATGCACCGCCGGTATAATATGCTATCAATGCGACCTGTACCATACGAGCAAGATCATTACACCACGCGAATTGATCATAGTTTGCAGCATTTTTTATAATCCATGAGGCATCCATCCAGGTTAAAAAATGCAGCAGCAGAAAAACAAACAACCCGGGATAGCCTAATTCACCCAGAACTTCAAAATAAATACTATGTGCATCGTGTACATCATCTGCTATAGGCGCATAGCGATCAAAAGTTTCGAGAGACCAGTGTCTAAATCCACCCGCAAAGATTCTGTCCGATGCAATATTTATTGCTACCGCCCAGGCATTAATCCTGCCCATTGCTGAACTATCTTCTTCATAGTTTTGAATAGAGCTTATGCGGTCGAAATATTGCTCCGGCATAAAATTAAGACTTAGGGCTAATAGTATCGACACTATAACAGCCGTCCATATTTTCTGTGATCTTTTCCACCAGAAGAAAATCAACATTGCTATCATGCCAATAAACGCACCTCTGGAATAGGTGCTAATTACACTGATAAGACAGAGTATCATACCCAGCAACATGAGTCTCTTGCCCCATATATTCGTCAGAGTACCTCTGAGATAATAGGCTAGAGGTAAGATGATCAGCATCGCAAGACCTATTTCATTATTACCTGCAATAAACGAACCTGATGGTCCCCAGATTCTTCCACTCCCGCCCGTTAGCAGGGTAAAAACACCTCCTTTTATACCAAAAAAGCCGATAGAGCCAACTATGACCCA
Source organism: uncultured Gammaproteobacteria bacterium (assembly GCA_963836005.1). Lineage (GTDB taxonomy): Bacteria > Pseudomonadota > Gammaproteobacteria > GRL18 > GRL18 > CAWIHS01. The sequence goes on from CAWIHS010000002.1 coordinate 140,724, forward strand.
GAGTAATTTTTCAATTCTATCCCTTGTGGTCATTAACATCAGAGTCAGAAAAATGATCAGTTGAATTTTTACTGATCGAATCAATTCTTCTCTTGCTAGTTCAGGTGAAAGTGCAAATATTGTGCTCAGGATCATAATGATAACAAATATGAGCAGAGTGATAGTAACCGGGGTAACCGGTACTTTCTTCTCATCTTTAGATAATAGCACGGAAACTAACGCGACTATTGCAATAATCTGGGCAAATGGAAAATTAAATGCAAAGCCGAAAGTAAGACGATGGGGATTCATATACCCTATCCATGACCACACTAAAACTCCAATATAAGGACGTTGTAGAATATACGGTATCGTTAAAAAAACGATTGCAGTTACCAGGAGATCACGCATTATATAGTTTCATGTATCAGAAATTAAATCTAGTTACGGCACTTGCATCGTGCAAGGTATTTAAGGGAAATAGGTCTATGTTGTTAATCAATATATTCAATTAGAGGGCTTTGTTCGACAATATGCATAATCTTTTGTATATCCGGGCTTGCAAGCATTTTTCTCCATTTATTTGCAGATTCAAGCGGATTTTTGTATACACTATAATATGAATGACTGCTCTTTAGTGTGCTTTTCATCAAAAAGTTCTCAGTTTGTTGATTCCAGCTCAAACCTGCATGGTGAAAAAGCCCTTTATATTCATCCATGGGATGAGCGCATAATTTTTCGTACACAGCAAGTCTGTAACTGCTATGATTCTCACAGTCATTAAATGCTTTTTCATTATAGATGACCCATTTCCATGCAAGCCTTTCAATAGGTGATATTTTTTTCATATCTTCAAGAGAAAGTTTATATTTATCTGCAATTTCAGTATCCATCAAAATTGAAAATAAATCGTAATCCTCACTGGATTGATAATTACCCGAAAATTTGTTGATTGACTCACCTTTAATAACAGATGCAATCTGGCCACAGGGATGCCTGATGATATGTATGCCTTTACAGTTTTGTAGTGTTTCTAAAAACAAGTATAGGCGACCTAATGATTCAATAGATTTCCAGATATAATTAACTTTTTCCGGATTATGATAGGAGGGCTGATATAATACACTATCCAGTCGTGCAAATTTTGAAAGATATAGCCCCGATCTGAATAAATATTTTTGTAGCTCTGATAAATACTGTTTGTCAAATAATGGCTGTTTCGCCATAACATTAACATTTCTTATTTCTGAAAAACCTGCAACAAATTCTTTGGCTTGTAGTTCATAGTTCTGAAATAGATCTTGTGTCAGAAACAGAGGAATAGTGTTAATTCGTTGATGGCTGTCCGGTTCATGGAGATAGGCCGAATCCGGATGACTGTCAAAAACTTTCCCAATCCATGTAGTACCTGAACGGGGCATTCCAAAAAGGAGAGTAACGTTATTAATCATTTTCAACTCATATATTTTAACTATTTCTATTGATTTTAAGCTTATTGAACAAGTCCACTACGCGGGATGCATTATTTTCCCAGGTAAAGCCTTTTTCTTTTATCGTCTCTTTAGCTCTGAGTGATAAAGCTGCTTTTTCAGCATCGTCAATTTCAATGGCCTGAATAATAGCTTGTTTAAAGGCCGAATCATTACCACTTTCAAACAGTATGGCATTAACACCGTCTTGCAGTATTTCTTTTATATTGTCATCATCCGGAGCAACTATTAATCGGCCTAAAGCAAGATATTCAAACATCTTCAACGGTGAAGCATAAGGTACTACGGCTGGCTGCAAAGCAATATCAAAAGCACTGACATACTGATTCACATCATCACGCTGTACAATACCGGTTATTGATACTGAGGATGCAACATCTAGCGAAAGAGCGTATTTTTCCAGTGATTCTCTCGCAGGCCCGTCTCCAACCAGTAACAAGTGAAGATTTTTTGCCTGATATTCTTTGAGAATATCAATGACCTGCTCAATACCATGCCATTCTCTGACAAATCCAGTAAACCCCAGTACCAGCTTCCCTTGCAGACCTGATTTCTGCTTGTAATACTCAGTCTCTTTGGTTTCACTGAAGCGTTCATAATTGATACCATTATGAATGACTTCCAGTTTATTAGTCATTGCTGTTGATTCGATGACTCTCTGGGCCAGCACCTGAGTGACAGGTAATCTGTAATCTGCATTTTTCCAGCAATAGTTTTCTGACCAGCGAGCCAGAGACTGAAAACCGATGCCTCCAAATTTGCTTCGTTCTTCATAGAGCGGCGAATTGATTTCCAGCAGCAAAGGCAAGTTCGTTAATTTTTTTACCCAGATTCCTGAAACAAACAATAGATTATAGCGCTCATAAATACCATCCGGTTTAAATTTTGCGATATAAAACAGCACCTTGAAAAAATCATAAAATGAATAGGAAAATTCCAGTATTTCATAGATCACTTTCGGTACATATTTTTTTAACCACGAAATCATTCCACCCTCTGAACCAAATTCAGTCGTTTCGACAATTTTAGGCCCGACCAGTAATATTTCGTGGCCCTGTCTGGTTAACGCCTTAACCATTTCTTCCAGGTGAACATATTGACCATCTTTGGAAACAATCCGGTGATGATAAAGAATTTTCATGTTTCCAAATCCAGAATTGAAGAAAATAACATCTCCTGCCCATGCGTGGTTTCATCCCAGCTGTAATTTTCTGCATACTTCCTGACCAGAGATCTGTCAGGGTAATTAGCAAACAATCTTTTTATACCTTCAACAATACCCAGAGATGTTCTTTCTATAAGTAATCCGGCTTGCGGCTTAGTAACCACTTCAGGAGTTCCGGTTACATTTGTTGCAATAACAGGCGTACCACATGCCATAGATTCCAGTAAAACGTTAGCCCATCCCTCTCTGCTTGATGCGAGCACCAGTGCATCCACTGCGCCATAGTAATCCTTTAATGCAGTCTGCTCTAAAATTCCTAAAAAATGGACCCTGTTCTGCAAATCTAATTTTTCCACCAAAGCTGCAAGTTTTGATTTATCAGGGCCGTTTCCTGCAATATAAAGAGTAATATCAGGGCACTTCGTAAGCGCTTCGATAATAAGATGGTGTCCTTTAAGTTCAATTAAGTTACCAACACTTAATATGGCTTTACCCTGTATCGAAAGACATGACCTCAGTTTTTCTCTATCACCAGAGGGTGAGAATAAATTCAGATCAACACCATTTCTTAGTACTTGAACTTTACTGTCAGGTATACCCAAATCTAGTAAAATGTCTTTAAGAGCACGACTAACAGTGATAAGCCCTGATGCATGTTGTGCTGCCCAGCGGATCATTTTTCTGGGCAACTTGTACTGGGAAATAAGATTCAGGTCTGACCCACGGGCAGTAATCGTTACCGGTTTTTTTAGCCATTGACCTAATAATACAGCCGCCACCCCATCAGGATAAAAATAATGTGCATCGATAAGCTGGAAATCATAACCCTGCCTAACGATTTTTTTCAATTCCGGGTATAGAAAAACAGCCATTAATAAAGGTGCTATCGTCATGCCTATCTTCGGCAACAGAGGATATCTTGGATGTTCTATTTTTATATTGTGTCTTGTTTCTGTATGGGGTATTTGTGCATTACCGGCATACTCACCAAACAAAGAGGATTTAAATGGAAACCAGGGCACAGGTGCAACAACAAGACTTTTTACTTTTCCATTATTAACCAGATGTCTGAGACGAGTTTCTACAAAAATACCGTGTCTGATTCTGACTGAATCAGGATACAATGAAGTAAAGGTCAATAACTTTATTTTTTGTTCCATGGCTAGACAATAATGATCACATTAAATCATTAACATACCAGTCCATGGCTTCTTCCAAACCCTCGTCGATCACATGGGTCGGCTGATAACCCAGCAGATTTTGTGCCTTACTGATATCCGCCTGTGAGTGCCTGACATCCCCGGCGCGAAAATCACGATATACGGGGGAAGTTTCCTGGAGCCCTGAAACCCTCACTTTGAGTTTATCCCGGATAAAGTGAAACAGTTCATTTAGAGAAGTTCTATGATTGAGTGCCACATTATAGACCTGGTTTACAGCCTCTGGGTTTTGCGTTGTTGCCGCCAGGATATTGATCTGCATGACATTTTTTATATAGCAAAAATCACGGCTGGTTTCTCCGTCGCCATTAATATAAACAGGCTCATTAGCGAGAATGCTGGCTACCCATTTAGGTATAACTGCCGCATAGGCTCCCTGGGGATCCTGTCGTTGTCCAAAAATATTAAAGTATCGTAGTCCTATCGTGTTAAAACCGTAAGTGCGGGAAAAAACTTCTGCATATAGCTCGTTAACCAGTTTTGTGACCGCATAGGGAGAAAGGGGATTGCCGGTTTTATCCTCAACTTTAGGTAAATCCGGATGGTCACCATAAGTCGAACTTGAAGCTGCATAAACAAATCGATCGACTTCTGCTTCTTTTGCTGCGACCAGCATATTCAGGTAACCTGAAATGTTATTTTCATTCGTAGTAATGGGATCTTCAATGGAACGCGGAACTGAACCCAGTGCGGCCTGATGCAGTACATAATTTGTACCCTGACAAGCTTTACTGCAGGTATCGAAATCCCGAATATCGCCTTTGATAAGGGTGAAGTTATTCCATTGAGAATTCGATATCAGTGGTTTAACCTGATCAAGATTATGTTGATGCCCGGTAGAAAAATTATCCAGGCCAATAACTTTCTGGTTATTGGCCAGTAATGTTTCTAACAGGTTGGAACCAATAAAACCAGCTACTCCGGTTACAAGCCAGGTTTTAGGAGTTTCATTGAGTTGCTTTAGTTGTTGTTCATATTTGTTCATTGGTTAGTTTTCATCCGGAAATTGGGTACAGTCTCTATTTCATTTTTAGCCAAAGTCTTGCAAAGCAAAATTTTAGCCTCATCCCAGCCTTTCCCTCTTAAAAGGGGAAGGCGTTAATAAGGAAAGAGCTAAGGACAGCCGTTAAAGCCTTCCATCCACTTCGTCTGCTTTTAAAATGTATTTAATGTCATACAGGACATGCTTGTTCTTGCCCAGTTTATGAATGGCTTCAGCACCCATATGAGTAAATTGTTCATGTGATACAGCCAGCAGAATCGCATCATACTGACCATCTTCAAGGGCTTCTATAGGTGTAATACCATATTCATGCTGAGCTTCAGATTTATCAACCCAGGGATCATAAACATCAATATGCGCACCATATTGGTCAAGCTCTTCAATCATATCGATAACACGGGTATTTCTTAAATCAGGGCAATTTTCCTTAAACGTTAATCCCATAATAAGGATTTTTGCTTCGCTGATATGGATACGCTTTTTTAGCATGAGCTTGACAACCTCAGAGACCACATAACAGCCCATATTGTCATTCAGTCTGCGGCCCGCGAGAATCATTTCAGGATTGTAGCCTATTTCCTGGGCTTTATGTGTCAGATAATACGGATCCACACCGATACAATGACCTCCTACCAGGCCAGGACGAAAGGGCAGAAAATTCCATTTGGTACCGGCGGCTTTCAGCACTTCTTCAGTATCAATTTTGAGGCGGTTAAAAATCAGGGATAATTCATTGATGAGGGCAATATTAACATCGCGTTGAGTGTTTTCTATCACCTTTGCGGCTTCAGCCACTTTCATACTGCTGGCCTTATGTGTTCCTGCAGTAATGACACTTTTATAGAGGCTGTCAACATAATCAGCTATTTCAGGTGTAGAACCCGAGGTCACCTTTAAAATATTGGTGACCCGGTGTTCTTTATCGCCCGGATTGATTCGCTCCGGACTATAGCCCGCATAAAAGTCCTGATTAAATTTCAGACCGGAGGCTTTCTCTATTTCAGGGATGCAGACTTCTTCTGTAGCACCGGGATACACAGTAGATTCATAAATAACCACGTCACCTTTGGAAATAACCGTCCCCAGCATGGCGCTGGCTTTTACCAGCGGTGTTAAATCCGGATTTTTACTTTTATCAATGGGAGTGGGAACCGTAACGATATAGACATTACAGTTTTTAAGCTCATTTGCATTGCTGGTAAACTGAAGATTCACGGCTTCTTTCAGTTCATCATTACTCACTTCCAGCGTACTGTCTGTACCTGATTTCAACTCCGCAACACGTGGTTGATTGATATCAAATCCAACCACAGACATTTTTTTTCCAAACTCTACTGCTAACGGCAGACCAACATAGCCCAAACCGACTATAGCTAATTTAGTGGATTCTAAAGTTATCATTTTATTCTCAATAGTTTTAATTAGTTTAGTTTATATACATATAGTTTGAGTTACACTTTTTACCCCCCATCCTAACCTTCCCCCTTATAAGGGGGAAGGAACTGGCAGAGTATTTTATAAATTAATCTATCCCGTAGTAATCTTTATACCAGAGGGCAAATGCTTTGATACCTTCTTCCACCGAGGTTGATGGTTTATAACCCACGTCATTAATGAGATCCGTGACATCTGCATAAGTATCAGGTACATCACCCGGCTGAATCGGCAGCAGATTTTTCTCTGCTGTTCTGCACAGATATTTTTCCAATGTTTCTATATAGCTCATTAATTCAACCGGCTGCTGATTACCAATATTGTATATTCTCCAGGGTGCTTTGCTGGATGCAGGATCTGGCTGTTTGCCGCTCCAGTCAGGATTGGATTCGGCGATATTATCCAGCACCCGGATCACACCCTCTACAATATCATCGATATAGGTAAAATCTCGTCTGTGTTTGCCGTAGTTATAGACATCAATAGCTCTGCCTTCAAAAATAGCTTTAGCAAATTTTTGTAAAGCCATATCAGGACGATCCCAGGGACCATACACCGTAAAAAAACGTAACCCGGTGGTTGGCAATTGATATAAATGGCTATAGGTGTGTGCCATTAATTCATCCGATTTTTTCGAAGCCGCATACAAAGAAATAGGATGATCCACATTATCGTGAACAGAAAACGGCATTGATTCATTCAATCCATAAACCGAACTTGAAGAGGCATAGACCAGATGTTTAACCTTGGTATGCCGACATCCTTCCAGTACATGGGCAAAACCGACAATATTACTGTCTACATAAGACAGCGGGTTTTCTATGGAATATCTAACTCCTGCCTGTGCAGCCAGGTTCACAACCTTATCAAACTGCTCATCAGCAAACAGCTTTTCCATCCCTTTTCTGTCCGCAAGATCCCTTTTAATAAATGTAAAGCAGCCTTTTTTAGGTGATGCATCAATGCGCCTGAGACGAGCTTCTTTCAGACTGACAGCATAATAGTCATTCATAATATCAATCCCAACGACATCATCACCGCGAGCCAGCAATTCTTCAGAAAGTTTAGAGCCAATAAAACCAGCTGCACCTGTAACAAGAATTTTCATAATATAGGTTAAGTTGTTAAGTTGTTAAGTTGTTAAGTTGTTAAGTTGTTAAGTTGTTAAGTTGTTAAGTTGTTAAGTTGTTAAGGATTTTATTAGTCCATTTAGCCTTTTACTGATTGTTTCTAATTTATAGTCAAAATAGTCGTAAGTATGATTATCAACATAGAACATATCCAGTGATAGAAGTAAAAAGTATCTTAATTCTGGCTCTTCACATTATTGCTTACTTGATTTGTAAAAAGCTCTGCTCCTTCCCCATCTGAGGGGGAAGGTTGGGATGGGGGTAGCTATCAGTATCGTATTTCTGTTTTAGAGCATGTTGAGTATCATCGAATTCGATATTTAAATTTTACATCCGTTAACTTTTCATGATGGGTGATCATTAATTACCCCATCCTGGCCTTCCCCCTTAAAGTGGGAAGAAACATAGCGTACAGGTATTATAGGTAACTCAACTATATCAGAGTTGCCAAAGTATTTTTTACCTGGAATGTACGCATTTTGGTGAAGAACCAATCTTATTAACCTAAAAACTTACCAACATAATCACCTGGTTTTTAACGCTTAATACTATCCCCACGCCCAATTGCATAGTAAGCGAATCCTTTGGTTTTCATCAGCTCTGGTTCATAAAGGTTACGGCCATCAAAAATAACTGCTTCAGACAGGTTTGATTTTATGTCATCAAAATTCGGCGCCCTGAATTGTTTCCATTCGGTGCAAACCACCAGCATGTCTGCATTTTTTAAACAGGCTTCTTTAGTACCCATTAATTCTAAATCGTCCCGCTTGCCATAGATCCGCTGAGTTTCTTCCATTGCTTCCGGATCATAAGCTTTTACACTGGCCCCTGCATCCCACAATGCTTCCATCAGGGTACGGCTCGATGCTTCACGCATATCATCAGTGTTTGGTTTAAAAGCCAGTCCCCACAGAGCAACCGTTTTATCTTTCAATGCTTCTTTACCCTTGAAATGCGTGGTGATTTTATCAAACAGCACTTCTTTTTGACGGTAGTTGACGGCTTCAACTGCATTAAGCAATTCTGCTTCATAACCTACTTCGCTGGCTGTGCGCGCCAGGGCCTGAACATCTTTGGGGAAACAGGAACCGCCATAACCGCAGCCAGGATAGATAAACTGATAACCTATTCTTGGGTCCGAACCAATGCCCAGCCTCACATTTTCTATATCCGCACCCAGACGTTCTGCCAGGTTCGCTATTTCATTCATAAAACTGATTTTTGTGGCCAGCAGCGAATTAGCTGCATACTTGGTTAATTCTGCAGAATGCACATCCATAAAAATAATACGCTCATGATTCCTGTTAAACGGCGCATAAAGTTCACGTATTTTCTTTTCTACTTCGACATTATCGGTGCCTATAATAATACGATCAGGTTTCATAAAGTCATTAACGGCCGCGCCTTCTTTCAAAAATTCCGGGTTAGAGACCACATGGAAAGGGATATAAGGAGTATGCAGCTTTCTTTTGCTTAATTCTTCAGTAACAGCCGCTGCTACTTTATCTCCGGTTCCAACCGGCACCGTTGATTTGTCAATTATGATTTTGTCATCATCCATAAACTGACCGATACTTCTGGCCACGGCAACGACATACTGCAGATCAGCGGAACCGTCTTCATCCGGAGGTGTACCAACAGCTATAAACTGTATTTCTGCATGTTTGACCCCTTCCTCAATATCAGTGGTAAAAGATAATCGTCCTTCTTTGTAGTTTTCTACCACAATAGTATCCAGACCAGGCTCATAAATTGGCATGACACCATTTTTCAGCCCGTCTATTTTTTTCTGGTCAATATCAACACATACGACATGATGTCCCACTTCTGCCAGACAAGCTCCGGTAACCAGACCAACATAACCGGTACCAAATATTGTTACTTTCATAGTATTTCCAATTTAAATTGTTAAAAACTTTAAGCTACTGTAATAAAATCTGCCGCTGAAAGGATTCCAGCATCATCAGGGTCCAGATGGCTGAACTATGTTCACGCCTGCCTGACTGGTGATCATCAATCATTGCGCGAATATGGTCCGGGTTAAAATACCCGGAGTCTAAAAATTGCTCACCCAGAAGTGTTTCCCGCATCCGCTCTTTTAAGGGTCCCCTGAACCAGTGTTCTAATGGTACAGCAAAGCCCATTTTTTTTCGGTACAGCACATCATGGGGTAAATAAGGTTCCAGCGCTTTTTTAAGAATATATTTTCCCATCTGCCCCTTTAACTTGTACTGACTCGGCAGGCCTGAAATCCATTCTATGTATTTATGATCCAGCATGGGCACCCTCACTTCCAGTGAATGAGCCATACTGGCTCGATCCACTTTGGTCAGAATATCATCCACCAGATAGGTCTTCATATCCAGATACTCAATTAAAGCCAGCGGATCTTCTGCAGCGATTCCTGGTGCCTTATCCGCGTATTGCTGAAAAACTTCTACTGCCTGATAGCCTGCCAGCTGCTGTTTCAGCTTGTTGCTATATAATTTTTCCCGCTGAAAATCAGGCATAATGGCAACCGTATTGAAATAGGCTTCTACGGAACTCCTGCCCAATGCCTGAAAAGTTGTTTTGGCACGAAATATCTTTGGCGCCCAGTCAGCCTTGGGATAAAGTTCTCCCAATAATCCAAAAACAGGTTTACGAATACTATAGGGAAGCAATGAACGTATTTTTTCTTCATTCATGTGCCAGATATGTCGCCTGTATCCGGATAAAGCTTCATCCCCGCCATCACCGGAAAGAGCAACAGTTACATTTTTTCTGGCTAACTGACAGACTCTATAGGTAGGTATAGCGGAGCTGTCAGCATAAGGTTCATCGTAGAGCAGGGCCAGTCTATCGAGCAGGGAAAAGTCATCTGTTTCCACGGTCTCAACATAGTGGTTTGTATGGTATTGCTGTGATACTAACTGCGCATAATCAGATTCATCATATTTAGTATCATTGAACGCAATAGAACAGGTATTCACCGGTTCTTTCTGAAGCTGCGACATCAGGGCAACCACACCGCTGGAGTCTACGCCGCCAGATAAAAAGGCGCCTAATGGAACTTCCGCAATCATTCTGATATCAATAGCTTCTTTTAAACGTTCAATCAGTTCTTCCTGAGCCTGTGTTTCAGTGATTGAAGCATGAGCTTTACAGGGAATATTCCAGTATTGATTAGGTACTATATCCTGCCTGCCCTTGCCAAGTAACAAACAATAACCAGCCTGTAATTTATGCACGTTTTTATAAATGGTTTTTGGTTCCGGGATATAGCCCAGCGCGCAATAATCTTCGATAGCGGTTATTTCCAGATCTTTTTTAAACGCAGGATGTTCGAGCAAAACTTTCAGCTCTGAGCCAAAGAGAAAAAAATTATCCTCGGTCAGGGTATAAAATAAGGGTTTGATCCCTAATCGATCTCTGGCCAGAAACAGCTGCTGTTTATTTTGATCCCAGATAGCAAATGCGAACATCCCTCTTAAATGATCAACACAGTGCTCACCCCATTCTTCCCAGGCATGCACGATGGCTTCTGTATCCGAGTGAGTTTTGAAAGCATAGCCTTTATCTTTAAGCTGTCTGGTTAACTTCTGAAAGTTATAGATTTCACCATTAAACACTATACAGACTGATTTATCATGGTTAAACAGCGGCTGCTGTCCTGATGAGAGATCGATAATGGATAGCCTTCGATGCGCAAGACCGACACCCGGTTCAGTATAAACACCGCCTTCATCGGGTCCTCTATGAAATTGAACCTGATTCATATTATTCAGCACTTCGCGGTTGATTTCCCGTTTAGCTGTAAAGTCAAAAATACCTGCGATACCACACATAATCTTAATTTAAAACCTTTTCATAAACTTGTTCATAGCTGGAGACCATTTTCTGCATACTGAAATGTTCTGTTATTCTTCTTCTTCCCGCCAGCCCATGCGATAAACGAAGTCTCTCATTATCAATATATATTTTCATAACCTGGGTCAGTTTTTGAATATTATTTACAGGTATGATAAAGCCTGTTTCATTTTCAACGACCAGATCGCTGTTGCCGCCGACATCCGTTGCTATCACCGGTAATGATGTCGCCATAGCCTCTAAAATAGTGTTTGAAATACCCTCTGCCAATGAAGGAAGCACAAAAACATCCATTAAACGCAGGTATTGATCAGCCTGATCACTTTTTCCTGCAAAAAAAACCAGCTGATTTTCACAATGGTTTCTACTACAGAAGTCTTCTACCAATAGCTGTGCCGGCTGCATTAATATTCCATCCCCTACCAGCACCAGGCGTGCTTTTGTCTGGTATTGAGGGTATGTTTGAATGAGCTCTAAAAATGCTCTAATAAAAAACAGCTGATTTTTCACCTCAGCCATGCGGCCTACCGTACCGAAAACCAGACTGTTTTCAGGCAGGAAATTTTTCGGCAGATATTCTGAAGTTATATCATTGTGACTATTGTTGGATGAAAATTTCAAGGTATCAACGCCATTGTAGATATGATTTATTTTCTTTTCGGGTATATGAATCTCTCGGCGTAAATAATCAGCACCTTCCAGTGATAAAGCGATATATTGTTTTACCATTGGAACGAAAAAACGTCTCAGCAGACGATATTTTTTATTTTTTCCCGAGATATCACCCATATCCCAGCCATGTTCACCATGTATTCGTCCTTTAATGCCTGCAAGTAATGTGGGCAACTGACTCTCTAAGGTTGCAATATTGCGCGTATGAACGATATCTGGTTTGATTTTTTTTAACAGTCTGAAAAATCTGAACAACACACTCATATCATTGCCAGGCTTTTTTTTCAATGCATAGATTTCAACATCATCACGCTGAATTCTGTGAAAGAAATCAGTATAGTGAGACAGGCAAATAATTACATGCCGATAATGCGCAGGGTTTGAATTATTGATCAAATTAACCACACCATTTTCTAACCCGCCTACATCAAAACTGTAAACAATATGTGCCACCAAAGGAATATGGGTCTGTAATTTATTCACTTCTTGCTTTCAGACCTGATTATCTGGGGGGTACTGCTTAAAAACGCTTCTAATTGTTTAGCTGCTTTTGCTTTATCATCTTTATAGACTGTCGCTATTGCCACAAAACGTCCTCCCCTGCCTGTACCCGTCAGTTTACCCAGGGACTGCATGATTTTAATCTTGACTGGATGAGTCAAAATACTGCCAAACACATTATACCAACCCCAGATGAGTAATTTTTCATTGTTATTTCGCACATTGTATTCAGTTATTGGAAAGTCAGCATCATTGACAGTTATTTTTTCTGATTGACGATTAATAAGGATCCAGTTCTTTTTATTAAATATTTCATTGGCGGAGTTAACCAGTTCCTTGTTCTGACTTTCAAATTGATAGAAAGCGGAATAATAGAATACTTCTTTATGATTATTTTTATAAACAGCTGTTATTTCAATGTCTGCATTTTTAAAAGAAGGTATCCAGTTACGAGGTTTGTCATTTATATGTATCCATGGGACGTTAACATCAGGGACTTGCTGTTCAGAAATTATTAGATTTTCAGGTTGATAGCTCATCCAGGTGTTCAATACTGGTCCCATCATCAGGATAATGGCTATTGATAGATAGCTCTTTCCTGGTTCCATAGAAACATCAGGCGTTGACTCATCAATAACCGCTGTTTCTGTTTTAGCATCGTCTTGCCACAAACCGCCAAGATAAAACAGTACCAGCATAACCAGGCCAAAAAACAGCCAGCCATAAATAAGATGATCGACACCCGTAGCATATTTAAGATCACTCAGATGTGCAATCAACAGGATCCCATAGGCTCTTAACCCATTCGCAAAAATTGGTGCTATCACACAAGCAGCCACAAAAATAAACTGTTTATACCACTTTGTATAAGTCAGGTAAGCATATAGTGTTCCCAGGGCAACCGAAGCAATCAAATAACGGATACCACTGCAAGCCTTGGCAACTTCAAAGTCGCCGGCAGGTATGGAAATAAAAAGCCCTTCCGTATAAACAGGTATGCCGGTCAGTTTTAAACCGGCAATCGTCATATGTGCGGTTATTTCCTGTAGCCTGGGAATTAAAAATTCGCCGAAAGGGACAGCAAACAATAGATACAGGAGAGGGAAAAGATAATGGCTGAGTAATTTATGCCCAAACAGAGAAGCTACAATTGCGGGTATCATCAAAACGACCATCAATTGCTGTACCACCAGTACATCTACGGATTTAGCCAGAGCCCAGATAATGACTCAACAGTAATAAAATAAAGGCATAAACCAAACTGAACTTTTTTTCAGTCGTATAAAAAAGTTTCCTTTTGCGCCAAATTAAATAAATGGATATGGGAAAAATCACAAAACCATGGGCGAATGTTCCTGAACGCCACCAGATCTCTGCCATGGAAAACAGGGTTTCATGGTATAATAAAAACCATAACAGCAAAACGCCTGCCAGGATGTACAGCGGTTTATTATTCTTCACACACGGTGCCATCAATAATTACAGTCAAAGGATCCAGTACATTTCCCCAACTGTATTTTTCTCTGATCCATTCACAGGCCATTGTTGCAATCCTGATCTGTTCATCAGATTCAATAAGCTGTCTGATTAATTTGATTTGCTCTGCAGCACTGTCTGCTACCATTACTCTCAATTCAGCAGGAAGATTAATGCCTTCCATCGCATTTTCTGTCGCGATCACCATCTTTCTCATCGCCATGGCTTCGAGGACTTTATTTTGTATCCCTCGGGCTATGCGCAAGGGAGCTACTGAAAGAAATGCATTGACGATATAAGGTCTGACGTCCTCAACTCGCCCGGTCACAAACACGCCTGGTTGTGAGGATAATGCCAGTACCTGTTCAGAAGGATTAGAGCCCACGATATAAAACTGAAGCGTATTGTTTTTCTGCTGCAGTTTAGCAAACACTTCCCTGGCAAACCAAATAACCGCATCACAATTCGCCCAATAATCCATAGCCCCGGTAAAGACCAGTACTTTTTTTTCTGCATCATAGGGGGGCTTATAGTCGATATCAGGATTAAAATAATTAAAATCAACCCCATTGGATATGCCATATACTTTTTCAGCAAACTCTGGAACCATTTCCCGGAATAATAGTGCTTCTTTATCAGATACAAACAGACTGGCATTAAAATCTCTGGCAATCTTTTTTTCGTAGTGAAACAAATATTCGGCCTCTCTGGTATAAACCTTACTCATAAGTCCTTTATGAGACTGGCTATATTGAGACCATTTATCCGAATCAATATCGACAAAGTCCATAATCTTATTAATGTCATCAGCAAGCTCGCTGACGAATTGGGCCATCGGTGAAGAAAAAACAACGACTTTGCTGATATGATTGTTAACAATAACGTCTTTGACCCATTGCTGCATTTTTGCCGATGAGTAATATGGGACGGACAACGCCTGCCCACGTAGAAACCCCTGCAGACTTTTTAGTTTAGCCTTTACAGGGTTCAGGGATTCAAAATAGCATTCCTCACAAAGCGATTGCAGTTGGACCTGGTATTGATTATCAGCAGGATCATCAATAAAAGTGCCTAAAAACACTTTGTAGCGTGCCGCAAAAAATTTCAGCATATGATACGAACGAATTTTATCTCCCTTGTTGGGTGGATAAGGAATTCTATGCACCAGGTACAGTAATGGCTCTTTTGCTTTATTTTTCACCCTAGATCTCTGGCTAGAATGGGGCCCAGGTACTGACTCAGTTTAAGTGGCAGCTTTTGCCATGCTTTAATAAAAAACTGATATTTGGGATTAAGGGGGTTAATTTCAGATACCTGTTTTGCATTAACCAGGTAATATTCATAATAAAGAGGCGTGGGCTCAAATCCCCAGTTCTTTTTAAAACTGTATGAACCGGTTCCTTCTTTACTTCTTCCGTAATCAAACCATTTTATCCCTTTTGTGGCTGCGTGCTGCATTAGTGCCCAGTACATGAAGTCGTTGCCTTTAAGTGCTCGAGCGGCCGCTGTACCACCCCCATAATAGGGCAATACTTGATCTTTAAAATAGAAACTCAGAACACTGGCTACCAGAACATCATCTTTGGTCACAGTCAGAATATCGACTTTATCTGCAAAAACATCAATCAGTGATTTAAACAGTTTCCTGGGAAAGACAGGCGTGCCAAGATTTCTGACACTCTCTGAATAAGCCTCAAAAAATGTATTAACATCTTTATCAATATGATACTTAAGTTCTGCTTTTATTCCCTTGCGCACCATGGCTCGCTGTTTTCTTGGAATCGCCTTAAGATTATCTTCGTCATTGTCATAAAGTTCTTTTTTGAAGTAGACGTAAAGCTCTTTGGTTGGCCATTGCGGATTTTCACGCTTGATATTTCTAAATTCGAGATGATCTACTTTTAATGCTTCTGCGAGTTCACAGGCTTTTTGTCTGAGAAAACCTTTTACATCATCATTATCAGCAAGTATACCTCCATAAACAGCAAATGGAACAGAGATTAAGGTGTTGCCAAACAGCAAACTCTTAATATGCCCCAGCGGTAAAACCCCTACGATCTTTTCTCCATCAATAGCATAAAGATAGTAGCATTTATGTCTGAATGTGTTTTCAAGAGCCTGCTTCCAGCCATAAAGATGAAAAAAAGTCGCTTCAGGATGCTGATTTACATAATCATCCCATTGATTCTTCTCGCCGGCCTGTGCCTGTTTCAGGATTAATGTACTCAATGTGCTGCCTAATATGTCTGGATTAGAATTTGACGGTCATTATATATAATTATGGGAGGGCTTGCTGTAGGATGTTGCTGAAACAAATTTAAAGAGCCTAACATATTGGTATTTAAAAGCCCCTTTGAGCCTGGGAAAAGCAATACGATTTTATGTTAAAAAAACGCTGTCCATTCGATCCCATTTAAAATCAATCAGCAAATTTTTTAACCGGTTTTCAGTTTTCTTCAGGTTCAGATAGTGTCTGAATGTTGACTTGATTCCTGCTTCCTTTTGGCGGGGTTGTCCCGGGTCTATTTCCCAGGGATGGAAATAAAATATGGATGCCTGGTGTTCCTTATCATTAGTGCGCTGAATATTCCATTTTGAAAGTGTGTAGGGATATAGCCTGAAGAATCCGCCACCGCCTGCAGGAAGGTTTTTATTAGCAATTCTGGTAGTAGATATGGGTATCTCCAATAAGCCGTTATCACACAGATAAGCAAATCTTGGTGCATCCGGAATACCATACAAATCATGTTTCACCGGGTAAACACTCGAGCTATAAACATACCCTGCATTATACAGCTCCTCGTGTACCCACAAATTATTTTTATTAATCGAATAACTGGGGGCACGATAACCTTTGACTTCAATAGCAGCAATGTCTTCCAGGATCTGCTTTGCTTTTACCACATCTGCTCTAAACTCATTGATACTCTGCTCAGTAGCCCGCTGGTGTCCATAACCATGGCTGGCTAATTCATGTCCTTCTGACACCATGCGTTTAACCAGTTCAGGATAGCGTTCTGCCACCCAGCCGAGAACAAAAAAAGTACTCTTAACACCATGTTCCGCAAAAAGGTCCAGAATACGATTTGTATTCATTGCTACCCTGTGAGGCAGCTTATCCCATTGATTTCTATCAATGCAGCCTTCAAACGCAGAAACCTGAAAATAGTCTTCAACATCTACCGACATCGCATTGGTGATTTGTGGTTGTTTTTTCATTTAATTATTCCAGGCGATATCAATTTGAGTCCATTATTTTATTAACTACTCTCTATTTCAGTATTAGAGCGGATTGCACTGAACTAATCCACTACAGTACATGTCTTGTAGGAAGATCCCGTTTCGATACGGAGGTTAACTCATCGTACTCCATTTCATTGTGTACCGGAACTTGAGCGACTGTAATTTCTCAATAAGTCCGAGCGAGATCACCTCCCTCTATCAGGGGGAAGGAACTTAAACTGCATGGACTTTGAGAAGTTACGTGTGACTTTCATAAGATGCTAGTTACCATTGTTTTTTTTGTAAGCGTTTATTTCATCCTGGACTTTGTCTTCGAAATTCTTGATGGTGTCATTGATATCAACAAAGTCATGATTGGTTTTAACTGTAGCTGAACCAGTCTGCCTGGATGAAATTTTGCGTACTTTGTCATTTACTGTTTTTTTATCTGACTGGACAGGTTCAGGTACTGCTATTTTTTTTACCTTTGAAGAAGGTTTGTAAGAGTCTTCAACGGGTCTTTTATTGTCCTCAACGGATTTTGAAGAATCATCAGCTGATATTGATGAGTCTTCTTCAGTCTTTTTTATTTTTATCGGACTCGTAATTTCATGCGATAATTCATCAGCAACCATCCTTATATGTTTCTGCTTGAAAAATCTTATTTCTTCAAGATAGCCAAACAACATAATTCGATCACAAAAGACATTGATTCGACGCGGTACACCTTCGGTTAAATCATGAATCAATCCGAGTGCCTGTTCTTCAAAAAGTTCGCCTTCATTCCATCCTGCTAATTGCAAACGATAATTTATATACTCAGCAGTTTCTTCCCGCTTTAAAGGCCCCAGGTGACAGGAAGCTATAACTCTCTGTCTCAACTGCTCCATAGATTCATCTTGCAAGGTGTTGATAAATTCTTTTTGCCCAACAAGAAAGCTCTGGATTAGTGGTTTATTATCTATCTGAAAGTTAGACAGCATTCTTAATTCTTCAACCGTTCGGGGTGGTAAATTCTGTACTTCGTCAACAATAAGAACGACGCGGCGTTTCAATTTATGCGCAGAATTCAAAAATGCCTTGAACTGATTCAGTAATGCTGCTTTAGTCAATCCAGTGGAAATAAGATCGAATGATTCACAGATCATTTCAATGAGATCTTGCTCTTCCAGATGGGTTGTTACCAATTGCTTGATAATGTATGTCTGCGGATCCAGTCCATTCATCAAACTTTTTACAATGGTTGTTTTTCCCGTACCAATGTCACCGGTAACGACAATAAAGCCTTCTCCCTGGCTTAGCCCGTATTGCAGATAGGAGAGTGCCCGCTTATGACCTTTGCTGGCAAAAAACATAGCGGGGTCAGGTGTCATCTGAAAAGGATTTTTGTCTAATTTATAATATTCTTTATACATAAGTAAATTCTCTAAAAGGCTTTTTTAAGACCTACGGATATCCTGTTTTCCTGATAATTATTAATACTCCGGTCAGCATCATTGTTTTGTATTCTTAGCCGCAAAAATGCAGAAGTATACGGTGTTAGCAAGTGATTCATAGACCATAAGAACGTGGTGCGTGTCCTTTTACCTGCACCAGCATCAATCTCGTTATCGCCTACAACACTAAAGATATTATCGTAGAAATCCCAGTAAATACCTGTTTCCATGGTGGTTCTCTGACTTAGCAGATATTGCCAGCCGAGAGAAGTGCCCAGACGCTTTTCGTTTTCCTGTTCGGAGACATCATAGAAGCGCTTTTCAGCGTATAAGCGCCAGCTGATAGTGGATTTTTTATACGCATAAATTAAGTTATTAGTTAAGCGGCGGCTTAGATAATATTGTCCCTGTCTGGCCGCTGTACTTGATTCAGGCACTACCACTCCATCTGGATCCTCTTCAATGAATGAGACATTCTGCCGGGTTTGATTCCTGAGATCGGTGATATCATCAGCATATGTGACATTCCAGGTAATTTTTCTGGCACGGCGTTTATAATCCAGATGATAGGTATTACCAAAAAACCGGTTGCCGAAATTGAAATCAAGTGAGTTTCTGGTGTTTGGTCGCCATTTAAAACCAACGGTTACGCCTGATCCTCCTGAATTTCTGGTCGACTGTGGTGTATCATAATCTTCATACCCCGTATTAAGTACTAGATCCAGTTTTCTTGAATAATGGTAACCTAATGTCAATATGGTTATATCCGCTGAGGTATCCTGCAATGTTTCATAATTGGTTTCTACATGCTCAAATTCTATGCCCCAGAAGATGTCATTAAATTTTCTGCTGCTGTCAAATTTTAAATTAATCGATTGCTGTTTACTATCATCGACAAATTTATTATCAAAAATAATTTCGTTATAATTATAGCGAACTTCTGATTCAAGCCAGTTAGACCAGTTCTTTTTCCAGTAGGGTGTTAAACCATAGATATAAGTCTGGGTTAAGTTATCTGAACCTGACACACCATCATTTGAGGCACCTCGATTCGGATTAAGTAAATGCTGGCTTATGCTCGCATTCAAATCAAGATATACTGAATTATCGACTAACTCAGAATCAATATTTGCATTCAAATATTGCCTGACCGTATTTTTATCTGTTTCTCTTGCGTACATTAAACCGGATAGATAATAGTTTAGATTTGATTTAACTCTGGCACCTTCCTTGTTAAAGCTGATTCCAGGTATAATCCGCAGCACTGCGTCAGATATTTCATCTGTATCAGTGAGGTTTATGTTATCTGAAAAATCTACTGCTACTTCAATGGAAGCACCTTTTTCGATATCTTTTGCCTGTACGGTGGTTACAGAGAAGGCTGCTGAGAAAAACAAAAAACCGGTGAAGCAGCATACAGGTCTCTGTTTTAAAATACCAAACACTCTAATCAATTTTCAAAACCCCGATAAAAATTATTCGGAGCCATAGCCATAGCCATAGCCATAGCCATAATAATTACTCGAGCTCGTACCCATACTTTTATTCATGACCAGGCCAATCACCATCTCAGGGTCGAGCAGTGACAAGGCATTTTTCACGGATAGCTGAGTGGTTTTGTTCTGTTCTACAACAAAAACAATCTGGCCGACCTTTTGTGCCAGCACTCTTGACTCATTGGTCTGCAGTAAGGGGGGTGAATCAATAATAATAACCCGATCCTTATATCGCCCGGATAATTCCTCTATCAGATTATCCATAAATTCACTATTGAGCAACTCTGTTGAAAGGTGATGTTTGTTTCCGGCAGGCAATAACGAAAGTTTAGGGATATTGGTTGTTATCAGGACATCAGAAAGATTGCTTACATCACCATGCAGAAAATCAGTGAGCCCTTTATCAACTTCGATGCCGAAGGTCTTGCTGACAGAGGATTTTAAAATATCAGCATCAATCAGCAGTACACGGTAATCCAGTTCCTTGGCAATGCTAAGCGCCAGATTCACTGAGGTAAATGTTTTACCTTCCCCTTGCAAGGCACTGGTCACCTGGATCAAATTTGCACGTTCAATCTCATGAGCCGTTTTACCTTTGATATTTTGCAGTAAAGGCCTTTTAATCTCACGAAACTCCTGATGCAGTAAGGTATTAGAATCAGACATGGAAAGGAAGCCAAATTCCTCCAGGCGTTTAAGATTAACTTCTATGGATTTTGAAAACTCCCTGTTCAGAAAATCCTCAGTTACTGCATTGTTTAGTTGATTTTTTTCGCTGTTTCTAGCAACATCATCGAGTTCATGGGAACCTTGTTGCTCTTTAAAAACAGCAGCTTTACCCGATGTAAGAACTGGCTGATGTTTCTCAATTGCTTTTTCTATCGTATCCATTTTTTAAACCCTATGCATTTTGCAGCAATACGCTATACCAGGTCATAACAATTCCATATATAACCAGTAGCAACACCAATAATGATAAATAAGACATAACCATGATCTTTCTTCGCTGATGTTGACCTGGCGAATCTATCGCTGAGACATTCCCCAGCATGGGTAAGCCTGTGAATCTGGATAGTTCATTAGCTGATAAAACAACCGGGTTCAGTTGAGTGAGGACAAAAGCAAATGCAATGCCGGCAAGAAGACCAGTAATAAGCACCACCGTAGACAGCATTAAACGTGGCGGTCCGACTGGGTTACTTTCTACCCGGGGTGACTCGATGACTTTAAACTGAATACTGTCGGCAGTTTTATCCACGTTTTCAGCAATGGTTGCGGATTCACGTCTAGTAAAAAATTCATCATACTGGTTCTTGGTTACTTCATAATCCCGGTTCAAGGCAACCAATTTTGCTTCAATTTCAGGTATGGTATTAACCATTTCTTTTAACTTTTCATGTCTGGCGGTATAGGCAGCAACCCTGACTTTAAGTGTTTCAACACGCGCTCTGGATTCACCGAGGTTTATTTTCAGCTGCTGATAGACAGGGTTTTCATCCAGGTTATAACCACTATTCCTGTTGGCCATGGCCTGTTGCTGGATCTCAGCAAGTTCCTTGTCTCTTTTTGTATATAGTCGGTTTAGTGAACGCTTGACAGACTGTACATCAGGGTGATTGTTGGTATACTGGAGCAGCAAATTATCCAGATTTTGTTCCAGAGCATCGATTCTCGCATCATACGAAGTGCTGGTGTTTAAATCCAGAGTACTTGAACTTAATCCAAATGACGGCGTTTCACCCTCCAGTTCGGCCTCAATGGACTCCATTTGAGTAGTAGCTTCCTGCAGCTCCAGCTTTGCTTCTTCGAGTTTTGCTGAAAGTTCCTGCATGCGGCTGTAGTAATCTTCACCTGAAGAAGGCAATAAAGCCATATTTTTCTGTTTAAATTCTGTTAATCTGTTTTCAGTAGCCAGCAGTCGTTGCTGATATCGTTGCAATTGCTTATCAAGAAAAATTTTAGCCGAGTCTGAATCTTCCCTGCTTTTTCCAATGGAGTTCTCAATAAATACTGTCAATACTGACTGTAAAATATCCTTACCCTTATCTTTGTTATTATCAATGTAAGCCAAATCATATAAGTTATCGTTAGATTTTACCGCGGCCTTTTTAAATTTGATGTCTTTTTTCAGTTTTTTGATTAACAGCTCATGCTCTTCCTGATTGGTGACTTCCAGATCCAGATCGGCCAATTGTATTATTTTTTCAATATTAGGCCGGCTAAACAGCGTTTTGACCATTAATTCTATTTGCTGGTTGACATCAATTTGTACCGTTAAACCTCTTAACAGGGGCTGTAACAATGATTGAGTATCAATATAAATTCTGGCTCGGGTTTGATATTCATCCGGCATATTATAAATAGCAGTCCAGCCGATAATGCAGATCAGCCATGCAATTGCCATGGCATACCAGCGCTTATTCCAGATCCCTTTTAAATAAATGAATATCTGTTCAACAATCTCTTGCATCCCTTAACTACCTGACTTGTGCACTTTCAAAAAAAATCATATGTAAAAATAAAAAAAACAACTGGATCGAAAATCTTAGAACCAGGCTTCGGGAATAATTACAATATCTCCCGGCAAAATATCTACATTGGCCGTCATGTCGCCGTCCTGAATCAAGTCTTCAATGCGAATGGTATACTGCATCTGCTGATTATTTTCAATGCGCGCAAGAACCGCCTTATTACCATTCGCAAACTCGGTTAATCCGCCGACAGCGATCATCAGGTCCAGCAAGGTCATATCTTCATTATACGGAAGAGATTGAGGTTCAGCAGCCGCGCCAATCACTCTCACCTGTTCTTTATAGGGTCCCTCAAATTCATCTACCGATACAGTTACATTGGGACTTTTAATATAGGCACGCAAAGCATTTTCAATATCCCTGCCGACCTGCGAAGGTGTTTTATCACTGACTTTTATATCTTCTACCAACGGGGTATTAATCTTGCCGTCAGGCCGAACAATAACAGTGGTTGACACTTCAGGATTTCTCCAGACAAAAATGTTCAGTTCGTCACCCGGGCCAATAAGATACTGATAATTTTCAGGATTGGTTGTCATTGGTTTATTGGGTATGCTGGGAGAAAGTTCCGGATAGACCGGCTTATTAGAACAACCGCCAAGCAGGACCAGGGCAGCAATAAAAACCAGCAAAAAGACCAATTTCGGTTTAATATTCATTATCATTTTCTCAAAAAACTTTGCTTAACAAACAGGGATAAATTAATACCATTAAAATCTCTAAAAAACTTACGCTCGCCATCTGGCTATTCTACCATAGAGTCTGTAAAAAGATGTGCTGTCAATCAATTTTACACTTATCGGGTGACGAGTATTCTAGCCCCCGCTGTATGGCTGATACAGTGGACAAATCCTACATTGTAAGATTATTCACTGAATGTTTCCACCTGTAAAAAACCACAATAAGTGCAGGCAGTAACAATAAATCAAAGAGTAAAGCCATTAGTAATCCCACGGCGGTTAACATTCCAAAATGTGCAGTAGGCACGAATTGTGACAGAGAAACCAGAAAAAACTGCGCACAAAGTATTAAAGTTGTGGCTAACAAAGCCCTGCCTGTCTTGAAATAACTCTGCGCCAGTGAATAAATCACCGAATGACCATTTTCTAATCTTTTATAATAACCATGCAGCAGATGAATGGTATCATCGACTGCAATACCAATCGCCACACTGGCTATCATGGCGGTTGCCATATCCAGCCATATGCCGAGGATGCCCATAAACATAAAAATAGCCAGTATGGGTGAGAGATTGGGCAGTAAACTGAGTACAGCTGCCGGATAAGACTTCCATAAATACAGCATAATCAAAAAAATAAGCAAAATAACTAATATCAGACTAGAGATCTGACCAGTGATCAAGAGCTTATCCTGATCGGCAAATAACCGTCCTTCGCCTGCAACAGCAGCTTCCATTCCAGTCATATTATTCGCCAGATATGTTTCAATTTTGTCAATGAGCTCCCTTATTTTGGCTGAATTATGCACATTTGAACTCAGAACAATACGGCTGACATTAAACTCACGGTTTACCAGCTCATATACATCATCGCCATCATAAATTAAAAAATACTGGCTAATTAAGGCATTATTTTCCGGTAACCCTGTATCGTTAACATTGTCCAGGCTCAGATGCGGGTTCATAGCTTGATGCATATCCTGCAAGAAATCCACCAGTGAAATGGTTTTGTCAATTTCCGCCTGTCGTTGCAGCCAGCGCTGCAATTGTTCTATCTGTTTTAAATTGTGCAGTTTTTTCATACTGTCTCGGGAAGATCCATACAAAATCACTTCCAGAGGCATTACACCGGATAACTGAGCTTCAATTAATTGCGTATTTCGATTAACGAAATGATTCTCTGGAAAGAATTTTAACAAATTAGTTTCAGCACTAACTTTAAAAACAAAAGGAATGCCCAGAAAAAATAACACGATGGTGATGGCTATTACCCAGCCTGAACGCCTTATTGCCAGATCCACAAACAATTTAAGCAGCTTATCCATCCATGAACAGCGACGATGCTTTTGTGGCCAGCTGTGTTTATCAAACTGGACAAAGATCAAAGGCACAACCCATATGACCAGGCTAAATAGTAACATAACCCCAAACGCGGCAATCAGACCAAAATGCCCAATAGGAAGAATAGGACTGACAGCTAAAGAACCTAACCCCAAAGCCGTTGTCAGCGCAGTAAAAAACGCCGGTTTTTTTATCTGCGCAATGGCAAAATTGACTCTGTCTATGCCTTCATAACCATGCGCGGCCGACAATTTCATATAGGTGTAAAAATGCACCAGAAAAGCAGTCGTCAGCGAGGCCAGCAAGGGTGCCAGCATCACAGAAATCATCGTATAGGGAAGAGAAAAAATAACAAACAGCAACAGTGAAGTATTGATCACAGCTCCCGTCAGCAAACCGGCAACAAGCACCGCCAGAATACGTTTAAACATAAGCCATATAAGCATCAGACCGATAATGATAGTCCCCGGAACAAAGATGAGAGTGTCTTTAACCATAGATCTGAACTGCTCAATTTCAACCACTATCGGTCCGGCACTGGCAACGATGTAAGGTGATAAATGATGCTCAGAGAGGACATCATAGACCTGATTCATTAGACTCATGCGCTCAGTCGTTGTGTTTAACTGGTGGGGTCTTATGACCATTGCCATATAGTCAGCATTATCAGCGACGGTTAATTTATGCGCAATTCGGTCAGATTTGGCCCATTGATACCTTGAACCTGGCTGAGTTAAAACTTTTCGCTGTTCCTTGCCTAATAGTTCAGAAACCTCAAAACCATCGTCAGTACCTTCAATATGTTCCATATCAATGACACTTAAGACTCGCTCCACCATGGAATTTCTTTCTAGCTGGTTAACTGCAGCCTGTAGTTGATCCAGAAACTGGTCAGAATAGAGCGCTTTTCCATGGAAAAGGATAATGGCGTTTTGATCGCCCGGAAAAAGTTCAGCCAATTCATTTTTCAGCACTACACCGGGTTGATCGGCGGGAAGATAAACCTCCGGGGCATTATCAAATATCAACTGGGATAAAAAAACAGATGGGATAATGTTCAGTAACAGCAGCAGAAATACTGGCCAGGATACGATAGATTTAAAGATTTCTTTCAAAACTGACCTCTTACCCCGAAAGTCACCATACTGTTTAGCTGGTAAAATCCCCCGACTGTATTTTGATTGCCGTCAAGATAATGAATCGCAGAATATACCTCAAAGGGTTCCCAGCCCAGATAGGAAATTTCCGGTGCAAGATAAATATCTTTGTCATCCAGTCCAAAGTTAAAACGTCCTCCTGCCTTCCATCGATTATTGGCAAAAAACGTTTCCACTTCTCCACTTAGAGTCAGAATATGATTCCTGTCGAGAATTTTTTCCTGTGCATTGATATTGATGCCTGACAACTGAAGATTCACGCGCGTGTCCTGATCACCAGGATAAAATTCCACCCCGCCAGCCCACTTCCAGCCGTTATAAGTCACATATTCGAAGGATTCTGTCGTAGCGGGCAGATCGGAAAACCAGGCGCCTTCCAGGCGCATGGTCAGGCTAGCAAAGGGAAACGCCACATCACCGCCAAGTACCCAGCTGCGCGGATGCCTTTCTATAAAAGTGACTGGCTGATTAAATGCCGAAGCGGGATCATCTCTGATAAGGGGATTAAGCTGGTAATAGGGTGCAGAACGTTTTACTTTCTGCACGCTTAAATCATAGTCAAGAGAATTAAACGCTGAACTCAGGCGCAAGCCAAAACCGCCGTCTGTTTCGTCAAGATCATCATCAATTGTGCCATTTTGAACCAGCGGTTTAAATCGAGGATTCTGATCAAAACCTAATATAGTGCCATTGTTCTTGTTAATAGGGAACCAGACATTATTTTCAAGCGGAAGCTCTGCAGCCCTGAAGTAAGGCAAATAAACAATATCCAGCTTACTTTTTTGAAGAAAAAATTCACCTCGCAGAACCGCAGAGGAGCGATACTCATCTCCCCATTCATACAATACACCTCGGGTCAAATCCAGGGTTGCCAGGTTATCGGTAGGAGCAAAGATATCCGCTTTGCCCCAGCGAACGGTGTCCGTGCCGACGGTGAAACGCATATTTGCATTACGATAGCGCAGATAGCTGTCTCCATAATCAAGGCTTAATTCATCGGTCTGCGCAAAAGATTCGCCATGCTGATAATTAGCATCAGCGCGAGCAGCGAGTCGCAATTCCCATTGTCTCGATAGCTGCCATTGCAGATGCCCGGAAGCATGAAGATATTCAACATGATCAACCGGTGAAGCACTTCTTGTTAACAGTTCAGCTTCAGCAACAAGCTTATCCAGCGCCCATTCAAAATCCTTGTGTGGTGCTTCTTCATCTTCTGCAAAGTTGATTTCATCGGTTATATCGCTGGGATCTGACATGACCACGATCATGATCTCCTGATCCGGCTTTTCATCCTCAGCAACAGCTATCTGTTCTGTGTCATTCATTTGAATGACTGTTTCTGGTGGGCTTTCGGCCTGTTTGTCAGGCTCAACAGAGATAATGGCAGCAGGTGTTCTGAATGGGTCAGACGGTTTCGTTTGCTGCCCTTCCTTAACATCGACGGTGGAATGTGGTGCATTGCTCAGTGTATTGGAAGGCTGCGCTGCATCGACTTGCACCACATAGCTGATCAGCTGGACATCATCACTATGTACTTTGAGGTTTTTTAAGCCCAGACTTTTTAGCTCGTTAAAAATCTGGCCGGCACTTTTTTTATTTAAAGTTTGCCCCACTATAATGGAGAAATCCCGCTCATAACGATCTTTAACCACTTCCAGCTGAGTATATCCCTGTTTTTCCAGCCAGCGGGTTTGTTTTAATGCCTCAGCCCATTGATGATAACCTGTGCTAATAACGCTATAACGCTGTGTTTGCTGCTTTTGTTGAGTTAGATTGACTTTTTTTCCCAGAGTTTGCTGGGTTTTGATAAATTCGTCAGCCTGGGCTTTGGTAGCAAAGATAGATGGATTACTCTGGGCGTCTGTGTGTTCCTGGGCGAACAGCAGAAAAGGCTGTAATAAAATGGTAAGGCAAAGTAAGCTTGTCCAGCGGTACCGCATGATTACTTCCTGTAAATTGTTTTATCAGTTCAGCTTCCCGCTGCGGATCTTCAAGATATTTTTGTGTAAAAAATTCTGACGGTATGAGCTGATCATATAAAATCTTTTTCGTTTGAATATGGGTTTCATGGTCCGTTTTTAAGTCGCGGGTAACGGATTTCATAATGCTCCACAGCCCCTGTTTTTTCTCAATTTGCTTTACCAGAGCACGCTTGACGGGTTCACTGCCGCCATTTTGATAAAAATCCACCCGCACCGGGATCAGCGTTTTCTCATGTATCCAGCTTATACGCTTATCATAAACTGAATTATCCGCAGATCTGGGAATACTTTCTAAAACGATGGTGTCCATTCCATTATATTTTTCTTTTCTTAAAATTCTGTGATCATCATCTGTAACTCGGCGTTTTCTCAGGTCTTCATAAAAAATATCAGAACCAACGAAGCGTCCACCTTTCCTTTTTGATGAAATCCTGCGTGATTTTTTAATTGCGGGCAGATAAATCCATTGGTCGGAATCTTTATCCTCTGCATAATCAAGGGTCAGCAGACCGGTATCTTTTATATCTGTCGGTTTTTTAAAGCGAATTAATGAGCGGGTATTGCCGTTGGGTTCATCTTCACGAAAAGCAATAATCTGTCGAACTCGCGGTTTATGTCCTTTTTCTACCAAAGCCATTGCACCGGAAGTAAAGGCATTATCACCATCAGGCCTGCCATGTACGGCAGTGGCCAGTTCCAGCCCCGATTCATAGGCATGGCCCAAAACCGGAAGCAGGCATAACCCGGACATAAAAATAATGCTTGTAAACAGGTAGTTTTTGCGGAGTAGAGCCAGCTGACTGTTCTTCATTTTTTTAAGCCTAAAAGTATTGTAACTATTCAGCGTATTTTAGATTTATACGTAAGTTCTTGATATCAGGTGTTTGCATAAGAAGTGTATGTGGCATGGATGCCACATTCAAGCCTACATGGACGTATTTACGGCGTCTTCTGGAGCAAATTCCTGGTGTCAAGGACGTTTTCAAAATTACGCTGAATAGTTACAAAGTATTTAAACAGGTTATTTCGTTCCATCAATAAACGCATGGACACTATTTTAGCGGATCAGATTAGCTGCATGAGTGATTGATGTCACTTTATGTCATAACGACCCGGCGCCAGAATGCCCTGTGGATCCAGTGCATCTTTAATGGTTTTATAAAATGATGCAGAATTATTCTCCTGTTCAGACATAAGGTACATTGACTGCACACCAAGTCGATAGGGGAAATATCCTCTTGAAATCAATCTGCTTAGCAGCTCATCATGGCATTGCTGCGCTTTTTTATCTTCATTTTCTACATCACGATCATAAGATATAGCAATAATACAATCCATCGCTCTTGGTGTGATGAGCGTATAGGACACCGCAGGTTCAAATCCGTAACGGGCAAAAACTGTTTCAATGATATCCCAGATTTCCATTGCACACTTGCCCTCAGTAGGTGCAACCGGTGCACACCAGAGCAAACCACAATTATCTTTATCCGGGTCAGGGAGCTTTGGAACGGGTGATTTTTTTCTCCAGTAAGTGCTGGGGATCATGGCATCAGTCGGCACGCCTCTGGTCATCCCGAATACCGGTTTGAGTAAATTCAACATGGCAGGAAGGTTGACTCCGGTCAATCTTTGATAAGGTTTTTGCAGTAACTCAGCAAGTTTAAGTTTACGTTCATCCAGAAACCGCAGTTTTTTAACTTTTCCTTTGAGCTGCTTTTTGATTCGTTTTTGTGCTGCAGCAACACTTGCTTTAGAGCCATAAAGTGCACCCGCTGCATTCCAGGCACTAAAATCCCATTGTTGTTCAAAAGCCTGCAGCACTTCTTTCGACAATGGTGTTTTGCCTTCGGTCCTGTCCCAGGGATAGCGTTGAATAGAGGAGAGCACTTTATAATCATTACCAATATGCAGTGCGCTATTGATGGTGCCATCCAGTCTCAGCGGCCTCAGCAATTCAACAATCTCCTCAAGTTGACTGTTTTTCTCAACACTGAAAAAAAAGTTCATAAAATGTTCCGGTCTGGGCATCAGCCAGAGCGTGAGGCCTGTTATGATCCCCAGGTTTGACTGGGTAAACATGCCGTCGCTATAAGGCCCCAACCCCCAACGGTAAACACTTTTGGCCCTGACATCCCTGAATCTGCCAAAGCCGGTATTGATACAGCTGCCGTCGGGCAATACCACTTGCAGTCCGCAGACTTTATCGAAATGATCACTATAGGGGGTATGACCAAAGCCGCGTTCTGCGATATTTCCAATTAAACTATGGTTAACAAAGGATCCTGTTACGTCCATCCACAGAGCAGAATTCTTGTCTTTTAAAAAGTCATAAAGCTGTATTTGTGTAACTCCGGGCTGCAGTGTTACATAGGCCAGTTCCTCATTATAATCTACAACTTGATTCATACGTTTAAGCTCAAGGATAATACAGTTATCAGCCGTAGGTACGCGTGAACCATAGCCGACATTCTTGCCCGTACTGATAGGATAGATGGCCACTTTATACTGATTTGCAAGCCTCATACACGCCTGGACCTGTTCAGTATTAGCAGGGCGAATGACAGCCAGAATACGATGCCTGACCGAAAAAGTGGTTTTCTCATACTCATTTAAGATGTCAGAATCAAGAATCACATACTCCTGACCGACAACTTGAGTAAAAGAATCAAAAGCCTGTTGATATGAACCTGTCATAAAATGTTCTGCTCCGGGTATTTATTTGAATGTTCATTTTCATACAGTATAGTGTTTTTAACTAAATAATCATCCAGTTGTCACAGTCACTCTATTGCAGTTGAAATCTGATACATAGTTTATTTAAGTACTGAGAAATAATCATTTGCAGGATTTTACACTTTATTCATAAATCCTTTGTGATTATGTCAGTTTTTTTTACACATTTTAACAAATACTCATACTAACTACTTGTATGTCTCTGTAATATATATAATTTAAAATATTGGCACACTGCGTGCTTATTTATAAATACATACACACTGATGTTTATTAAATTCAATTTAAGGATAAGAAAATGAATAAGAAACTATTACTGTCTCTGGCTGTTGCGGGCGGTTTGACAGTTGCCGCAAGCGTTGCTCAGGCGGGTGCAGTGGCTACTTCATATCTGCATATCGCTGATTTTAAAATGACCAATGATGCCGGTGAAAAATTAGTCGTTGGCCAGGATCTCACTTTTGTGAATACGGTTACCAATAACGGTGATACCAATGCCGAGCTTAATGGTGCATCTGACGAGCATACAGCTTCCGGACCTGCAAGCGCAGCTGGTTTATTGGTAGAAAGCTCAGACGTCAATAACCCCGGTTATGTCGATGACAGCTTCACGCATATTTTCCAACCTGCTGATGCCAGTGCGACTTATTCCGTAGGGGACGCTTTGCTGACGGGAGCTATCGTTGATTTTCCTGGACTTGTAACGCCTGATGCAGATGCCCAAACATTGGCTGAAGTCTCAATTGTGGGCGACGGTAACGGCTCTGCCGCGGGTAACAATGTCGGCGTTCAGGGTAAATTTGAATTCGTGGCTGGATATACCGGAGGCGTAAATCTGAGCTTTAATGCAGATGCTTATGTTCGAGCATTGTTAACTTCAAATTTGCAAGGCGTTAGCTCTGATGCAAGTATTAGCTGGTCGATTAACATTATAGATGTTAGCGGTGGCGGAGTAGCAATCCTCCAGTATGCACCTCTTGCCCTTAATACGGGCCGTTCAGTGACTGATCCTGGTGATGACTTCTTATATGAACTGGATCCTACATTTTTCACAACAAGTTTTGCGATTACAGAAGGAGCCGAGTATCAGATAACCATCGACCATGCTTCGGATGCAAATGCTGAAGCAATTCCTGAGCCTGCTCCGCTGGCACTGATGAGTCTTGGTTTAATCGGCCTGGCATGGAAAAAAAGACGCGATAGCAAGTAAAATTTGCTGTTTTTCCGTTAAAAAAACCGCTTCACCTGAAGCGGTTTTTTTATTTTGGGGCATGACTTTCATTTTTATTGCATGTATTTTCGCTGCTGGAAGTTCATATACAGATCCTGTTGTCTAACGTCTTAATTTCGGAAAAGTAGGATAGTTCTATCTCCTGCTTAATCCACTGGTATAATTCCAGTAATTCAGGGCGCATATTATCCAATGCTGACTGTGTCTTTATAAAATAGGGGGCTCTGATACCATGGTAATCAATGTCTTTCCCTACTTTATGAAAAATAATACCTGATCGCTTCAGCAGCCTAGGCAAAAAAGGTTCCATCATGGCAAAAACCCTGGTACGAGCGGTTAGTTCAGTGAGTGCAGTAGAAGCCAGAAATGCGGCTATGGCTATCATCATAAAGGTTCGCTGTTCCTGTTGGGAAATTTGTGTAGTGACTTCACCAAAACGAGTTAATAATTCACCCGGGCGTTTTCGAAAAGCGCCATCTACGGCCAGACGGGAAATCTCGCACACGTTTTGCCGTTTAAGATCCAGTCTCTGTATGCGCTGAGAGTCCAGGCTGTCGGAACAATAGCGTTCAAAAGGCAGCCTGTCATCAACGATATCCGAGATCGCAGGTACCAGTCTAACGCAGCCAGCCGCAATACCTGTGTTTTTATGAGTGATCAGACAATGAAATGAATACTCATCATAGACATCATATTCCAGCTGCTCAGGAAATTCTTCTATTGATTCATAGCCAAACTCTTTACAATATACGTTGTATCTAATGCGATATACCTGCTTTTTCTGAGCATCACTTCCGGCAAAATCAACACGAAAATACTTCATGAAGTTTTCCGCTAGAGGTTCAGTCCTGATTTGTTTCTTCTCATCCATAGTTTCACTCTGACTATAAATATTATTCGATACTATGGACCTTTAGCCCCCACGAAAACAAGTCTTCTACCCGGTGATTTGCTCGATCAAGACGTGTTATCAATATCTCAAATAAATCTTTAAGAAAAAGATAGCCCAGTACAGGATGGTCATCCAGATACAGATTCAGACTTTCACCATCAATTTCAACCAGCCTTCCACTTGAAAGAGTACTTACCGTTGCTGTTCTCACCTGTGATTTGTACAAACAAACTTCACCAAAGATATCACCTTCAATCAGCTCGGATATACCCGTCTGAAATGTCCGTTTTTCATCCAGCGCAATCTTACCTGTAACACGCATTGTCCCTGCTTCTATATAAAATAAAGAGCGTCCCTCTTCTCCTTCACAAATAATAGTTTTTTGAGCTTTAAAATCATACCGCTTCCATGCACTGCCTTCTGGAAAAGCTGGATCATTGATAATATCTTCAATTGTTTTGTTCACGATGGTTCCCTGATGATGTTTCAATATTAACGATCACGAGGAAAAAAATAACATCTTGTAAGTAGATGAACTGTGACACAGCACAAATCATACACTTTAAATCAGCAGCAAAAATCAGTAATGTGAAAGACTACGTGGTTTGAATAGAAAAATTATATGAGCATAGGAAAAATAACTACTGGTTTATACTCATTGCTAAAGCTGTATCAGCCCATGTGCAAATCATGTCCATAAATAATAATACTTTTAGCCAGCTACATATTGATGTGGCCCGTAATGCTACAGATGATTTTAATTTATTTCACAACATTAAAAAGTGGCAGCAAATACGTAATAATCCTTTTAAGGGTCCAATCGTACTGGGCTTCGAGTTAGAGGCCCTTATCGAAGAGGAAGTTAGACGCTACCGTCTGTTGCATGATGAAAACACTATCATTTCAGAAAACAAATTGCATTTTAGTAACTACCAGCTTTCCTTTGTAAACGCAGTCAAACCCGGGCAAGTTATCTTGGTTGACATACGGCCATCGCTTTATTTAGAAACACCTAAAAAGTTACTTAGCAACCGCA
Organism: uncultured Gammaproteobacteria bacterium; assembly: GCA_963836005.1. Classification (GTDB taxonomy): domain Bacteria; phylum Pseudomonadota; class Gammaproteobacteria; order GRL18; family GRL18; genus CAWIHS01. The sequence continues at coordinate 174,379 of CAWIHS010000002.1, forward strand.
TAAGCTTAAAAGCTGATAATAAGCTAGCGATGGTTGGTTATAAAAAAGAATCAAAATCTCCTCTCTTTTTACCCACACCAGAACTTCCTGAATTTAATAAAATTAGAAATCATCCGGATCGTTCACATTTTGAAAAAAACATTGATAAGGCGAATGATTCATTTTTCTTGAAGCGTAAGTTTATGAATACCAGCAACGCTAAAAACTTCCTCTGTGGTTCGCTGGTCGATCAGTCTGAATATTTTGATGAATTAGAAAACAAAGCCACTTTCCCCGAAATTTTCCCTTGTGGACTGATCTCCTGCGCCTTGTTGGAAAAGGCTTTTAAGGAAAATAACGACCTCAAAAGAAACCCGATGGTTTATACCTCTCATAAGATTAGCATTGACCGCAAGCATCTTGCTAAACTAAAAAGTAATGACGTTTTAAATATACTGGTTAGAAAAATGCAGCAACAGGAAGCTAAAAGGTATCACAAGATCATAACCTATGAATGCTATGGCCTGCTGAAAGAAAATAAAATACTTTATCGAGGGCTGATTTCTCTGACATCTTTAGAGAACATTCTTGCCTGAGTTAAAATGTAGTGTGTTTCTATGCATCCGCCAGTTTTTTTGTTACTTGTCCTCTTCCTCAAACTGTTCGTAACCTGATGGCTTATTAAAAAAGCGTAACACACTTTTACCAAATTCCAGATTGCCTTTAGCTTTCTCTTCTTCCAGTATACGTCGAACCTCCTCTTTCTGTGCATGCGCTGAACGAGAAATTTGACCCGCCCCCACCTTAACCGTTCTTATGTCCGGATGTTTCTTATCCTGTATTGAAGCTTCCCATAGTTTTTTCAATGCAAAATGTATTCTTGCCGACTGCGGAGCATATGTGCTGACCATGGCAAAGTCATCAATTTCTCGAATTCTTTTAGAAAAATGGCGTAAGATATGCCCTAATTGTTCCGGGTTCTGTTTGACCATATTCAGTAAATTATCACGATGGATAACAACCAGTTCTACATTTGTAATAGCTGTAGCGGTTGCCGAACGCGGTTCGTTATCTAAAATAGCTAACTCTCCAAACAGTTCACCTTTTGATAAATTAGACAGGACCATTTCATTGTTATTGTTATCACTTTGAGAAATGGATATCCAGCCATCAGCAATGGAATACGCGAAATCTGCTGATTCATTTTGAAAAAAAACCACTTCTCCGGAAGATAGCAGTAACCTTTCATAACTGCCGCAGTAATTGTTTGACCAGAAGGGGCCTATTACTGACTCAGCAGAACCAAAAGCCCAGTGAAAAACTTTGTCAAATGATGCGACCATTGGTATAAGAGAATCACTTATGGATTCTACCCATGCAGCTTTAGCAATCGGTTTAAAACCTATCCTGCCATACAGTGACAGCGACTCTTCACTGATTGAGGCAAATACATACCTGGCCCCCCAGCAATGCATGATACCAAAGCCCATACGAAATAAAGCATAAATAACATTGCGTCGATTTCTCCATTGTCTATGAATGGCAAGCATGCCGCCACAGACAATTATCGGTTCCTGAGCTTGATTATTGACTAAGGCCTGTTCAATTTTTTCTCGTGCACGGGAAAAATCACAATGTATTTCCGCTGGTAAACCAATCGCTGAATCTTTGTTAACACGCAGGCATGCTATAGCAACATCATTTTCATAGGCAATAATATTAGCGACATCAGGTACAGCATCAAAACGATCGACAATATATTGATCTGCAGTTTCATTTTCTGATAAAAATCTGCCTTTTTCTCTCACATAGACATCATATCGAAGTTTGAAAACTTCATTCAATTCCTTTGCATTTGATGCTATTTTTAGCCTGATTGCCATTAAAACACCATTATTAAAATTCAGTGTATGAAATATTCCTGTTTAAGCATCCTTGCACAGAATAAATAATACTCAACTCTTCAGAGCTGATTTGCTGGCCTGAGTATATGAAGAGCAGTTCATAATTTTTTCCACAGATTTATGGCCTTCTGTTTCTCTGAAAAACCAGTGTTTGATCCTAAAATGCCTTCCAGTATCTGTTTGGCTTGCCTGGTTTCATTGTTTAAATAATAGCCTTCAGCCAGATGATACTGGATATCATTTGAACCAGGATCGAGTTTGACGGCTTTTTGCAGCATTTTAATGCCCTCTTCAATACTGCCCTGCTTCAGTAAAATATATCCATATGTATCAATAATAGCAGAGGAATCTGGTGCTTGCATATAAGCTTTCTTTGCCAGACTTATAGCTTCAGGATTACCCTGCATAGCATAGACCCAGGCCAGATTATTCAGCGCCAGGACATGATCGGCTTTGATTTTAAGTATTGACTGGTAGTGGCTGACGGCCTGATCCAGTTGATTTTTCTGCTGATATATATTGCCCAGCTTGAAATGAAGTTGAATATTATTACTGTCTGTTTGCAGCTTTTCAGTCAACAATTGAATGGCATTATCATCCTGCCCCTGTATCAAGAGAATTTCAGCGATCATCAGCAGCAGTGTTGTATCCGCCTGTATGTTATAGGCCTGTTGATAGTAATTGAGCGCATCTTCATAATCCTTCTGCTGTAAATAAACATCCCCTCTCAAACGCAGGCCTATAGCCTGATTGGGAAAACGCTCTATCATATCATCGGCAACATCCATGGCCTGCTGGTAACGTTGTATTTTTATCAAATAAGATACTTTTATTCCCAGAGGCTGTGGATCCGCTGGTGAAATAGCAATGACTTCGTCGATAAGCTTAATGACCTCAGTTTCACGGCCAGGCTGCGTGGATAATAAATTGGCCAGCATCAGGCGGTGTTTGCTGTCTTTTGCATTACTCTTAATAATGCTTCTTAGTGTCTGTTCGGCTTCATTCTCCTTTTTGTCAGCTATCTCAGCTCTGGCCAGGAATGACATGGCATCTTTGTCATCAGGATAAGACTTAATCATTTGTTGTGCTAATAGCAACTGCTTTTGCGGCTGTTGGTTTTCTGCATACCACCTGCCAAGTAAAGAAGCCATTGCGATGCGTGCCTTTTGATTAGCCGATGTTATTTCCAATCCAGTCAGAAGATATTTCTCTGCGTCCTGAAGATTATTTTGTTTATCAGCAATACCCGCCAATGCCAGATAAGCTTTTGTATTTTTTGCCTCGATATTCAGAACCTGGGTCAAATATTTTTTTGCGCTAACGAAGTTGTTTTGTTCAAGGGCCAGTTGTGCTAACCCAAAATACGCAGGAATAAAATTTTTATCGAGTTGTAAAATTTTCTGATAGACACTTTTAGCACGGTCATTATGACCATTGAGCCTTTCAACAATAGCTAAAAAATTGTACAGCTGAGGATCCTGAGGTGACTCTTCTATTAACGTTCTAAGCAGTTTTTCTGCTTTAATAATATCTTTCTTTTGAATATAGGCGAGAATTAGCAGGTTATTGGTTTGCTGGTTGCCTTTTCCAGACTTTAAGGTGTTTTCTAAATTAGTGATCGCTGTATCAATATCCCCGCTTTTAAATTGACCAGCCATTAATCGTTGTTGTACCAGTTTACTGTCAGGCGCCAATGCTTTAGCCTGGTTGAGTAATTCAATACCTTTCTCGTGCTCTCCCTGTAAAATATAAGCACTTCCCAGTGTAGTTAATATTTCGGCATTTTGAGCCCGTTGTTCTGCATCTATACCTTCCAGGATCAAAACGGCCTGCCCACTGTTACCCTGTCTGAGATAGATGGTTGCCAGCAAGTGTTGTACTTCAATATTATTCGGGTTTATTGAAAGGTACTGGATGATATTTTTTTCTGCCTGGTTAAAAAAGCCCTGTTCCAAACTGGCAACTCCTAACACTAACATAGACGGATAATGTCTCGGCAAAACACTCAGTACGTATTGCGATAAGCTTTGAGCTTCCGGGTATTTTTTTTGCTGCAGTCTAATCTGTGCCAGTAAATAAGTGGCCAGCGGCTGATTATTCATTTCCTGCAGCACACGCTGGATATCCTGTTCTGCGGCATCATACTGTTTGAGTGCCAGATAAATGACCGCACGCTCATAATAGTAAGTGGGATTGTTAGCGTTTTGATTTATCAGCCGATCATAAAGCTCCAGTGCCTGGTCGTTCTGCTTATCTGCAAGATACATTTTTGCTTTAAGCTGCAATGCGGCCTCATTATCTGCGTCTATTGCGAGGGCTTTTTCAGTCCATTGAGATGCACTATCCATATCTTTATCCAGCAGAGCTAACCTGGCCAGCCCCATATAAGCGCGTGCATTTGCACTTTCTGCCGCTATTTTAGTATATATCTGTCTGGCTTTTTCTCGCTGTCCGAGTCCCAGGTAGGCGCTGGCCTGATATACCTGTCTTTGCTCTTCGTCCGCTTTATCTGCAAACGGGGTATCCAGTATTTCATCTACTTTTGCGTATTCTTTATCCCTGAGTAGTAGCTGTGCATACGTCAAGGAATATTCAGGGCTTTCTGGATTGAGAGAATAAGCTCTCTGAAACTCTTTTTTTGCGCCTGAAAGCTGTCCGCTTTTAAGATAAGCAGTACCCAAGAGATAACGAGCCTGAGCATCTTTAGGCTTATTTCTTAGCTGATTCTTTAACTGAATAATTGCAGCTCTGAACTCTCCTTTTTCGAGATACACTTTAGCTTCATTGACATAGTCTGCTGACAACGCCTGGCCAGAACAAATGATCAATGTGGTTAAAACTAATGTCGCAAGTACAGTTTTTCTCAATATCATTATTATTCCTGTTGCATAGGTTTATTCTTAAGCAAAAATGCGCACGAATCCAGTCTTTTATCGCGGGAAAACCAGCCCCTGGTTCCATGCTTAGTTTTTTAATTTGCCCTGTAAGTTCTTTGCATTTTCTTTTTCTGAAAAGTTTTTATCCTTACTTAAAATGGCATCAATGATTATTTTCGCTTTCGGCTCTTCATAATTTAAATAGTATGCTTTCGCCAGATGATACTGGATATCCAGCACCTCTGGTGTATTCCTGGCCGCTTCCTCTAAAATATTGATAGCGGCTTCCAGTTTGCCCTGATTCAGTAATATATAACCATAAGTATCAGCAATGGCAGCAGAATCGGGGGCATTTTCATAGGCTTTTTTTGCCATAGAGATGGCCTCAGGATTGTCTTGCTGTGCATAGATCCATGCGAGGTTGTTCAACGCCAGAGTATTGTCTGGTCTTATCTCAAGCATTGTCAGATAATGTTCGATAGCTTTATCTGGCCGATTACTTTGCTGATAAATAGAAGCCAGTTTGAAATGCGCTGCCAGGTTCTGGCCATCTTTTTCTAATTCCTCTTGCAGAAATTTAACCGCCTCGTCTTCCTGGCCCTGAAATAACAGGATTTCTGTGATTACAATCAACACCTTATTATCAGCCTGAATGTTGTAGGCCAACTGATAATTTTCCAGCGCCTGCTGATAATGCTGGATTTTTAACTGGTAGTCCGCTTTCATTATAATCGATTCGGAATTGCCAGGATTCAGCTTAATCACAGCATCCATAAGAGTAATAACATCACTCTTGCGATCCGGCTGCCTGGCCAGTATATTTGCCAGCAGCAAACGATGCCTGGTGTCCGTATCATCGAGATTAATAATCTTTTCCAGGGTCAATTCTGCGTTTCTCTCATTGTTACTGGCTATCTCTGCAGCAGCTAAAATTGATAGCGCGCCTTTATTTTCAGGATGACTTATCACCAGCTGTTGGGCTAAAGGCAGCAGTTTTTCCGCCTGCTTTTGACGGATATACCATTTTTCAAGCGCAGCAGCCATAGTGATTTTCGCCTCAACATTGTCTGATGCGTTTTCAACCCCTCTGAGCAGTTGATTTTCTATTTCCCGCGGATTGTTTTCAATTTTCGCAATACCTGCCAGGAGAATATAGGCTTTTGCATACTGTTGATCGATGCGAATAACTTCATTTAAGTAACCTTTGGCCTGTTCCAGTTGTTGTTTTTCTATCGACAGTTGTGCCAGGCCTAAATAGGCAGGAATAAAGTTTTCATCCAGTTGCAGCGCTTGCTCATAGGCAGCTTTCGACCTGCTCTCATAACCTTTGTTTTTTTCCACTATAGCCAGAAAATGGTACAATTGAGGGTCTTCTGGTGACTGTTTGATAAACTCTTTGAGCTGTGCTTCTGCTTTACTAAATTGTTGTTTCTGTAAATAAGAAACAATCAGCAGGTAGTTGTCTTTAGCGCTACTTTGCCCATGTTCCAGCATAGCTTCCAGACCGAAAATCGCATTATCAATGTCTCCCGAATGATATTGTCCGGCAATCAGCCTTTGTTGAATGATTTCACTTTCAGGCGACAACGCCCTGGCCTGAGTCAAAACGGCTATGGCTTTTTCATGATCTCCCTGCAACAGGTATGCACTACCCATTGTGGTTAATAGTTGTGGGCTTCGCTCTCTTACTTCTTCACTAATAGTTTCCAGTAGCAAAAGTGCCTGATCGGCTTTTCCCTGCCTCAAATATACATTCGCCAGCATATTCTGTGCATTGATATTATCCGGATTTGTCGACAGGTATTGAATAATATATTTTTCTGCCTGATTGAAATGACTTTGTTGCAGATTTATAAATCCAAGGATCAGCATAGAAGGCGTATGCTTGGGAACATAGTTCAGTACCAGTTGTGCAGCTCGCTGGGCTGCCGCAAAATCACCCTCCTGTATTTTTATCTGCGCCAGCAAATAATTAGCTTTAGGGAAGTTTGCTGCTTCTTTCAGTACCTGCTGAATATCTTTTTCAGCATCCTGTAGTTTTCCGAGCAGCATCAGTGTAGCGGCACGCTCAATATACAGCTGCAGATCATTGGGATATTGTTTGATTAACTCATCATAGATGGTGAGAGCATCTGCATGTTTTTTTTCAATATTGGCAATTTTTGCCTTGAGTTGTAATGCTTTCCTGTTATCCGGTTCCTGCAGCAGTGCTTTTTCAATCCATTGAGAGGCAGATTCTATATCACTTTTCTCCCATGCCAGCAGGGCAAGACCATGGTAAATTTGTACATCCTGAAGTGTCTGTTCCAGCTCAGTAAAAATTTTCTCTGCATCATCACGCTGCCCAAGTCCCAGATAGGCGTAAGCCTGATAAATCTGTCTCTGCTGTTCGTCGGCCTTATCACTGAATGGTTGATTAAGTAATTCAGTGACTTGCTTATATTCGCGTTTAAGCAGCAATATTTCAGCATACGCCAAAGTGAATTGAGAATTTTCTGCATTGAGTCGATATGCCTTGTTTAGCTCCTTTTCTGCAGCGTCAACCTGACCCGTTGACAGATATGTAGTACCTAATAAATAACGCGCCTGAGCATCTTTGGGATTGTTTTTAAGCTGATTTTTTAACTGGATAATAGCGGCCTGATTTTCACCTTGAGTAAGAGAATCTCTGGCATCCTGCATATAATCGGCAGACAGCGCAAGAGTTGAGGTTAATAGCGAAACGAGTGAAATAATGATAGTTTTTTTCAACATCACTAAGTTTTCCTGAATTTCATCATGGTTTAGTTTCAATTAAAGCAGCTTATCAGTGTTCGGAATAACATTAAGTTCTTCAGCATGACATCAAAATTATTATTACCTGACATTAATAGAACACAAATAGGTTTGCAGCATAATCCGCTACCTGATGTACTCTCCATAAGTGTTTCTTAATCAGCTTACATTAGATCTGGATGCCGTATTTTTTAAACAGAGTATATAACGTCGGCCTGGTAACGCCCAATAAATTGGCTGTTCTGGAAATATTATTATCTGCATAACTCAGAGCACGTCGGATAGCCGTTGTTTCTGCAGCTTCCCTGACTTCCTTGAGATTCAGGGGTAAGCTCGAGTCATCACTGGTATCGGTTAATTCCAGATCCTCTGCGGTGATATATTTTCCTTCTGACATGATCACTGCACGTTTAATCTTGTTTTCCAGTTCCCTGATATTGCCTGGCCAGGAATATTTTTCAATAAGTTGCCCGGCATCTCTGGTAAAACCTTTAGCTTTGACTTTTTGCTGTCCACTGAATTTTTTCGCAAATGCAGTTGCTATAAGTATAGCATCACCTTCTCTTTCCCTCAGGGGAGGAATATTAATCGTGATTTCACTCAACCGGTAATATAAATCTTCCCTGAATTTGCCTTCTGCAATAAGTTTTTGCAGATCCTGATGAGTTGCACATACGACTCGAATATCGACCGGGATTTCAGTTCTGCCTCCTATACGCTCTACCGTTCTTTCCTGCAGAAAACGTAACAGTTTGGCCTGTAAAGGCAAAGGCAAGTCTCCTATTTCGTCAAGAAAAAAAGTCCCTTTATCAGCATATTCAATTTTCCCTTTAGTTTGTTTCACCGCTCCGGTAAAAGCGCCTTTTTCATAGCCAAACAACTCACTTTCCAGTAAATTTTCAGGTATAGCTGCTGAGTTTACAGCTACAAATTCATTGTTTTTCCGCTTGCTTAAATTATGCAGCGCTCGTGCCAGCAGTTCTTTACCTGTACCGCTATCACCCAGTAACAAAGTGGTTACATCGCTGGGAGCAATTTTTTCTACCGTGCGGGCAAGATTTTGCATTTTTGTACTGCTTGCTATCAGTCCCTGCAATGGTTCATCTGATTTGAGAGCGAGTCGTTTATTTTCCTGTTCAAGTTCTACCAGATGAAAAGCCCGATCGATGATCAAATTCAATATATCAATTTCGACCGGCTTCTGGTAAAAATCGTAAGCTCCCATTGCCACAGCTTTAACCGCAATTTCACGATCATCGTTACCGGTCACCACTATCACTTTAGTTTCACCGGACAATTGTAGAATCTGTTCCAGGACCGCGAGTCCTTCACTGGCATTAGCCGGATCCGGCGGCAAGCCAAGATCCAGTGTAATCACTGCAGGCGTATATCGTCTGAACGCATTAATTGCCTCTTCTCTGTCTCCGGCGATAACTACGTTATAATCCTGAAAACTCCATTTTAATTGCTTTTGTAGTCCAGGATCATCTTCCACAATGAGCAATGTTTTATTCTCTTGTTCCAAAATAATTACCTTTCATAGCTGGTTATCCTCTCATCCTGAGCACTGACACCCATAGCGGCGATACGGTTGCTCTCTTCTGCAGATGGTTGTTGACTGCTTTCCATCAATGGCAGTTCAATACAAAAAGTAGTGCCTTTATTGAGCTCACTGGTGACCGATATTTTCCCTGAATGATTAAGAATATAATTCTTAGCTTCATACACACCAATACCCATGCCGGCATTGCCTTTAGTCGTATCAAATGGCTTAAACAGTCGTTCGGAAATGAACTTTTTATCCATGCCCATGCCATTATCCGAGATGGCTATAATTGCTTTCTGTTCATCCCGGCTCAGGCTGACTTTAACAAATCCTTTATCATCCGTTGCATCCTGAGCGTTTTGTATCAGATGTCCCATTATGGATGCGATTTTTTCATATTCTCCCTTAATGAAGCATTGTTTCAATGCCGTGTTAAATTCGGGCCGGGGCAGATTAGACGATTGCTGCCGGATAACATCATTGATTAACTCAACCAGATCAATTCTGATTCTTTTCACCTCCACATTGCGTTTTCTCAGCTGCCCCACCAGATTCTGCATTTTGTGAACCACATTTTCCAGGGTTTCTATCGCATCATCAATAAATTCCGGATTATGCTTATGTTTTTCGGCATTTTTCACGATCAGAGAAACCTGAGCCACCAGATTTTTTAGATCATGGATCAAAAAGGCAGATAAGCGGCTATAGGCTTCGAATTGTCTGGCCGTGGATAATTCTTCACTGGACTTGCTTAGTATCAGAGCATTGGCTAGCTGCATACCAACCGTTTTTAGCAGATCATGATCTTCCCAGTTCAGCTTTCTGGCCACACGAGGCTTACGCAATACAACAAACGCTTCCAGTGCATTTTGCTGCAGCAATGGAACAATCAGCCAGATATGCTTATCGGCCTCTCTCCAACAGCTAAAGTCCAACTCATCATAAACTTCCGGGCTGTCCTCATATTCCTGCAGATCAATGACCCATTGCTTTTCAGTCATAAGCTGTATTACAGGTGCATCCCCTGCAATCAATTCCAACTCATTGCTGGTCATTCCATCTGCCAGATAAAAATCACCATTTTCATTTTTTATCCATAATCCTCCGCCCGAACTGTCTGACAGATCTGCCAGGGTGCTGATGATTACATTCGATAATTCATTAAAAGAGTCCAGTTCTGCAAGTTTTCTGCTTAATTTTATCCATTCGTCCCGGTAATCATATTTGTAATGCACGAAATGTTTATTGAAGTATACTTTCAGTATGGCCCTGATGGTGCCGGAGAATAGCAGCACAATGAGGATCAATATTCCCAGAAAAACAAACAGAATCTGTGCGAACTCCCCCCAGTCTCCTCCATATTGTTTGATATAGTAGCCAGCCAGCGACATCAGAATAAGATATAAGCCTGTTGCAACCAGACTGGTGGTATGAAAAATAATTTTTCTGGAAACAGTATAACTCTTTCCATATTCCTGCAGGCGAATAACAAATATAGCCAGCAAGGGTACTATCATTGCATTTACGATCCCTCGAGCATTCCACAGCATCGAATCTACATTAGCAAACATCAGAGATTTACTATAGATTATAAAATCATAGACAAACATAGCTCCCAGGCCTAGACAGATAAACTTTACCGTCCAGCGATTTTCCGCAAGGGTATTACGATACAATTGTTCAACCAGGATCAGGCCGATAATGGAAAAACTGATATGAGTAATAAACCTGACATCAATGTTAAAAATCTGGTTGAGTGTATAAAGCCATTGTGGGTATAACTCAATAATCAATACAGACAAACCGGCTATAGCCAACAGCACAATATGTTTGTATTGCCACATTCCCTCATCTGTGTCACTGTCGGACTGCTGCACTCTGTAAGAAAATATCATGCTGAGTAAAAAATAAAACCAGCTTAAATTGCGCAGCGTTTCAAATGGTAAAATACTGGTGCTAAAAACATCCTCGTTGTACAATGCATAAATGCTGAAGCCGCTCCAGATAAATGAGCACAGCACCGCTATAAAAAAAGCCACGCTGGTACGAAATTTTCCAAGCCCCCAGAGACTTAAAAACAGCAGTCCTCCATACGCAAGCGCTGCCATCGCATAACTGAACAGGGCATAGTTTTCCATTATCTATGGATGCATCCTTTAGCGTGCCCCCTGACCCCAGAGCACCACCTGAATAGTCTGCAGCAAGATCATAACATCCAGAAAGAGGCTGTAGTTTTTCATATAGTACAAATCATATTCCAGTTTGTTGCGAGTATCTTCTTCTGTGGCACCATAGGGGTAACAGATTTGTGACCAGCCTGTTATTCCCGGTTTCACATAATGTCTTATTTCATAAAATCTGATTTTTTCAGCCAGTTCTTCCACAAATTCGGGGCGTTCCGGCCTCGGTCCGACAAAACTCATATCTCCCTTTAATACATTAAATATCTGTGGTAGTTCATCAATACGAAATTTACGTATCACTACTCCCACTTTGGTTACTCTCGGATCAACTTCCTGGGCCCATTGCGCACCATGTTTTTCAGCATTCATGCTCATACTGCGAAATTTCATTACTGTAAAATGCTTATTATTCAGTCCAACCCTGATTTGTTTATAGAATACGGTGCCTGTAAATTTGGACTCCAGCATAATGGCTATAGCAGTAATTAGCATCACAGGCCAGGTTAGCAGCAGTAAAATTAAGGCCGCAAAAAGATCAAATAAGCGCTTTATAAATATATCCAGCGGCTTATGAATAAAACCATCAGAAAAAATAAGATGACTCGGATTTAATGACTGTAGTTTTATACGGCCTGTCTGTCTTTCAAAAAAATCATTAATATCAATGATTGAGGTACCATGCACTTTACATTCCAGCAATTGATCGGTAGGGAGGGATTTACGCCTGTCATCAATTGCGACGATGATTTCATCGACACGGTTGGAATTAATATATTTGTACAGACTATCACCTGTGGTGACTAACTGTTCATTGCTTACTTCAACAGGCTCATTGTCTATTGGCAAAAACCCCAGTAACATCAGGTTTTTCTTATCAGATTTACGTTTCAACTCATTAATTTGCGCAGCTCGATTTCCGGCCCCGAGAACCACTACCCGTTTGTTAAAATAATCATGGTCGGAAAATAAGGCCATGCTCGATCGGGTAATAAACAGGCCTGTTGCAGTAATAGCAAGTGCGTAGACAAATGTGGTTCGAGCCGTAAATAAATCAGGCTGCATATAGAAAATAAAGCTCATGGTGAAGAAAATAATAAACAGAGCCAGAGTAATGCGATATAAAGTCCCTCTTAGATTCAGTCTATGGTGCCGGGTATACAAACCGACGGCCGTGAGTGAGAAAATCACTACCAGAGTAAACACGATTCCTGTAAAGGCACTTTGCTCAAATGGCTTGGAATCAAAATCATTCAGGTATCTGGCCAGCGGTACTGAACTCCAGAAAATTAAGGTTTCCAGCAGGTATAAAATCACCAGGCTTAAGGGGATATAGTGTTTGAAAATTCTGATCATTTCGGTTCCATATCAAGGCGATATCAAGAAAGCTTAACCTTGTTAACGGGAATTAAATTCTAACATTATATGTTATGTATTTCTGAGAGTAAGGTCTTACAATTAAATACTCATCCAGACATACTTTTCCAGAAACTCTAAGATTGACAGCCGGACTTCTCGACCCTACCGTAAGTGTCGTTAAAACGTACGATATCATCCTCACCCAGATAGCTACCTGTTTGTATTTCAATGATTTCCAGAGGAATCACTCCGGGATTTTCCAGGCGATGCTGAGTACCCAGGGGAATATAATTTGATTGATCTTCAGTTAGCATCATAGTCTCTTCACCACAGGTTACTTTTGCTGTGCCTTTGACCACAACCCAATGCTCTGCACGGTGGTGATGCATTTGCAATGAAAGCTGAGCAGCGGGATTAACGATGATACGTTTGACTTTGAATCGACTGGTTTCCTCGAGGGTTTCATAACTGCCCCAGGGGCGGTAGACTCTTTGGTGCAAAAGTGCTTCTTCCCGTCCTTGGTCTTTCAGTCGACTGACGATGGTTTTGACATCCTGTGATTTATCCTTGTCTGCCACCAGTACAGCATCTGCAGTTTCGATCACAATACAATTATCCAGGCCTATCACAGCAATCATACGTTCTTCGGCATGTACATAACTATTGGTCACTTCATGATCCAGGACATCGCCTTCAAACACATTTCCCTGCTGATCGTGTTCTTTTATGTCCCATATTGCGGACCATGCGCCCACATCATTCCAGCTTGCATCCAGCGGCACGACAACAGCCTTATCAGTTTTTTCCATGACCGCATAATCAATGGAATCAGCAGGCGAGGAGGTAAATGCACTAACCTCAAGACGACAGAAATCCATATCTTTACTGCCGTTGGAAACCGATTTTTTAACCGCTGCATAAATTGTGGGTGAAAAATGTTCCATCTCGTCTAATATACTGGATGCGGTGAACATAAACATACCACTATTCCAGTAATATTCACCGCTATCCAGATACTGCTGGGCAGTGATTATATCCGGTTTTTCAACAAATTCACCCACCCGGTAAGCAGGCTCAGTTTCATCACCCAGAGATTCACTGCGTTTAATATATCCATAACCAGTTTCAGCCTTGTCAGGCACTATACCAAAAGTTACCAGCAGTCCCTCCTCAGCTCGTTTTCTGCCATTTTCAATCGCCTGATGGAATGCTTCGCGATCACCGATAACATGATCGGCAGACAGTATGAGCAGCACAGGTTCCTGCTCATACTGCTGTGCAGACACGTATTCCGCTGCTGCACATATGGCTGGAGCAGTATTTCGACCCACGGGTTCGAGTATAATTTTGTCGACATGAACCGCTACTTTTCGCAATTGCTCAGCGACCAGAAAACGATGTTCTTCATTACAAACCACCACAGGGTCACCCAGTTCAGGGACTCCTTCCAGACGTGTCGCAGTTTCCTGCAGCATAGTCTGCTCACAGCATAACGGCAGAAATTGTTTCGGATTCATTTCACGCGACATGGGCCATAAGCGGCTGCCTGAGCCACCTGATAAGATAACAGGAATAATCATAAACTCGATTTCACACCTAGTTGTTTATTGTTTGTTTAGAAAAATGTCCGGTCAGATTTAAGAATTTTGTGTCCGTTTCAAGCTCAGGAATTTTTAGCGTGGACAGAATCAATGACTTCAAGCGCGCTGTTAAAGTTTATGCTGCAGCTGTATTCCTGGCGAAAAACCAAGCTAAACGAGCTCTAGCATAGCTCAAGTAATGAATAAATTCTGTAGGAAACTTATTAATTAGCCGGGATGATCACCTCAATATCAGGATAATGTTTACTGAGCAAATGCTGAAGTGCCTTTTTTGCACTATGATCACCATGAACCAGTCGAATTTGTGCAGGTTTATTACACATGCGTTTAACAAAATCGAACAGATTCTGCTGATCAGCATGTGCAGAATATCCACTGATAGTATGAACTTCAGCCTCGATGGGATATTTTTCCCCTTCGATGATGACATAGCCTCCCTGGCCATACTTTTGAATAAAGTGTCCTGGCGTACCCTGGGCCTGATAACCGGAAAACACGATATCGGTACGCGGATCTCCTATCAGTGCAGTTAAATAATTGACAATACGGCCGCTGGTACACATACCGCTCGCGGAAATAACCACTGCAGGTCTGGCCGTTTTCTTTAGATATTCTACCGTCTGTAAATGTTCCTGATGATGGTTGATAGTCATTAGCTGCGAAAAATCCAGCGGATGGCGGCCCTGTTTGAGCCGACTGGATGCTTCGTCATCCCAATAGTCAGTCAATGTCTGGTATTTTTCTGTAAACTCACTCGCCAAAGGAGAATCAACAATAATTTCTAAATCTTCCCAGAGTATATTATTGGCCGCATATTGCTGTCGATAGCGATAAATAATGTCTTCCAGTTCATATAACAATTCCTGAGTCCTGCCTATACTAAAAGCCGGAATAAGAACAACCCCGCGATTTTCAAAGGCTCGTTCGATGATTTTTTTTAATTGCATGGAACGATTTTTACGCGACGCATGGTGCTTGTCACCATAGGTGCTTTCCATGACCAGCACATCGCAACCGTAGGGTGATTTTGGTGCGGGTAATAAGGGAGCATAGGGGGCTCCCAGATCACCGCTGAAGACTATTTTTTTCTTCTGTGCAGGTGCGACAGAACTGAGCTGACATTCGACATACGCTGAACCCAGTATATGCCCCGCCCGTCTGAGTTTTATATTCAGACTGACATCTGAACTGGACAATGTCACTCTCTGGCTTAGACCATAGTCAATGGGAATTATCATCTTTTTAATAAGGTCGATAAATTTTTCTACCAGATACCTGTTTTTGGTAAAACCGATTTTTACCGCATCTTCCAGAACTCCGGGCAGCAGCAAAGCAGAAGGTCTGGAACAGAAAATGGGACCTTGAAAGCCTGCTGCCAGCAGGTAAGGAATACGGCCTACATGATCAATATGTACATGTGTGACCACCAGAGCCCGGACGTTCTGAACTGGAAAATCGATAGCCAGTTGTTGTTCCTGAGCCGATCCACCGGCTGATGTTTCAGCCCCCTGAAATAAGCCGCAATCAATCAGTATACTATTTTTATTATCCACACAAAGCTCATGGCATGAACCTGTCACGCCATTAACCGCTCCATGATGTTTTATTTTATAGTCCATTGATTAACATTCCATAAATCTTGCGTAACAATTCCACTGCGATAATTAATCCCGTTATAGTAACTTTAAGCTTAAGCGTAGAAGAACAGAAGCAGCTATGTGTATTGAACAGTTGATAAATTTATACATTCAGTCTTCGAGATTTCCAGTATTTTGACTGCCAGTAGCTATTGTTCAAATTTGATATGCTGATACCCTGGCTTGAGGAAGCATGTATAAACTGCCCTTTACCAAGATAAATTCCAATATGGCGTGTAAAAAACCCCGTTTTAAACAGGATCAAATCCCCTGTCCGAAGCTTTGAACGACTAATTTTAACGCCAATTTTTTGCTGCAGTTCAGTGCTACGAGGTATCTCAAAGCCCAATTTGGAACGAAATGTAAGGTAGACGAATCCTGAACAGTCAACACCATGACGATTTAACCCACCAACTTTATAGGGTGTACCCGCCCACTCGATGTATTGCTTCAAAAGCTGCTGTTTAACCCAGACACTATTATTCAGATCAACTTTGTCATCAATTCGTGTCACCAGGGCCGCATCTGATGTTGAAGTAATATAACCGGCACAACCGCTGAGGCAGAGAATAAATAAAATGAGCAGAAGTGATTTCACAATAATACTGATGACCGCCTGATTCAGTAGACAAATATTGTACCTGAGTTCATCCACCCATGCCATGCAATACAGCAGTAATAATCCATTATGTGAAATTGCAAAGACTCATTAAGTCCCTGTATACATTTTCCTTTTCACTCAGTTGCAGTTTGCTATTGAAGCATAGAGATTAATTTTTCCAGAGCCTCTTTTAAACAATGATATAATGATAATCTTGAATACACCCTGCAGAATTCCCCCGGCATATTGACCAGGCGAAAAAATCCTGTAAGGTACTCTATAACTGAAAATTTTACTATGTCTTTAGCCATTGATGATTGGGGCGTCAAGCCCAAAATTGAAAAACAGCAGCCTGTTACAGGGTATTGTTGCGGATGATCCCCTGCTGTTTGCTGAGGAAGATTTAAAGCCCTAAGAATGTGACGCTTTATCAGCCTATCGGCAGATTCCGATGCTGGTGTTACTGCCAAACAGTATCAAGCAGGTTCAGTCCAGTTTGAAATTGTGTTCTCAGTACCATGTACCTGTGGTATCACGCGGCGCAGGCACCCGTTTATCCGGCGGAGCACTGCCGCTGCAGAACTGGTATCTGCCTTACGCAAACACCTGATATCAAGAGCTTACGTATAAATCTAAAATACGCTGAATAGTTACATTTACTTTAGTACTGCCTAAAATCTGGCTTGCTTGCATTTGGAGATGCTCACAAACACCAAATGCCTTATAATACAGGTAAAACTTTTACCGAACTGAGAAGGAAAGAAAATGTTCAGCAGCTTTAATCCGACCGTAAGAACTTTAATGGGCCCCGGTCCTTCTGATGTACATCCACGCATTTTATCAGCCCAGGCCAGACCGACCATTGGTCATCTTGATCCTGAATTTGTTGCCATGATGGATGAAGTCAAGGAGCTCTTACAATATGCCTTTCAAACCAGTAACCAGCTGACCATACCTGTTTCAGCACCTGGTTCCGCCGGCATGGAAAGCTGCTTTGTGAACCTGGTTGAAGCCGGTGACAAAGTAATCGTCTGTCAAAATGGAGTGTTTGGCGGACGCATGAAAGAAAATGTAGAACGTATTGGCGGCATAGCCATAATGATTGAAGATGAGTGGGGAAAAGCCGTTGATTTAAATAAAGTCGAGGAGGCTTTAAAAGCTCACCCCGATGCCAAAATTCTTGCCTTTGTGCATGCAGAAACTTCTACAGGAGCCCGCTCTGATGCTCTGGGACTGTGTAAACTGGCCCGGCAATATGACTGTCTGACTATTGTTGATGCGGTTACCTCTCTGGGCGGTTCGGAAATTCGTGTTGATGACTGGGGCATTGATGCCATTTATTCCGGTACACAAAAATGTCTTTCCTGCACACCGGGCATTTCACCAGTAAGCTTTAGCGACACAGCGATTGAAACCATTAAAAACCGCAGCACCCGGGTACAAAGCTGGTTTCTGGATCTGAACCTGATCATGGGTTACTGGGGCCCCAATGCCAAACGCGCCTACCATCATACGGCGCCGGTCAATGCACTATATGCACTTCACGAGTCACTGCTTATGCTGCAGCAGGAAGGCCTGGAAAACGCCTGGTCCCGGCATCGAAAAAACCATCTGGCCCTGCGTGCCGGACTCGAAGCCATGGGTCTGAACTTTGTAGTGGCAGAGAATGATCGGCTGCCGCAACTGAATGCGGTTACAATTCCAGAAGGCGTCGATGATGCTGCGGTCCGCAATCAGTTATTGAATGAGTTTAATCTGGAAATTGGTGCCGGTCTGGGTACCCTGGCAGGAAAGGTCTGGCGCATTGGTCTGATGGGCTTTAGCAGTCGCGCTGAAAATATTTTTTTATGCCTGAGTTCGCTGGAAGCCACTCTGTCAGGTATGCAGGCCAATATCAATACCGGTGTTGCTCTGGATGCCGCACAAAAGGTTTTGGCTGAGTAAATAGCTGATGATAATAGATCTTATCCGCCATGGTTCACCTACAGGCGGTAGTATGTACCGTGGGCACACTATCGATGACCCGCTTTCAGAACTGGGCTGGCAGCAGATGTATGATGCTATCGGGGACTATAATTTCTGGGATCGCATTATCACCTCTCCTCTGTGCCGCTGCCAGGATTTTGCTGAAAAACTTGCCGAGCAGAACGATATTCCCCTGATAGTGGTCGAAGCATTCAAAGAAGTAGGGTTCGGCAGTTGGGAAGGAAAAACCGCTGCCGAGATCGATCCGCTGGATTACCAGAATTTTTATCACGATCCGGTCAACAATCGCCCCCAGGGCAGTGAACTGCTGGATAATTTTATCAATCGCGTCCTGGTAGCCTGGAAAGCACTGATAATGAAATATCATGGCAAACACCTGTTAATCGTGACTCATGCCGGTGTAATACGGGCCATCATCGCACAAATTTTATTCTGTGAGCCCGCAGGACTTTACAAGCTAGCCATTGATAACGGTAAAATCTCACGTATCCAGATCACTGAACGCTCCGGTCCGGTTCTGAAAATGCTTAATGGGACTCTTGCCTGAAATTCCATGCCATCTCAACAGCCATTATTAGCCCATACTCTGTGGAGCCCCTTCGTTATCGTAATCGTATGCACAGAAACCCTGTGCCGCATGTTTTAAGTGCTCATGAATGCGCGGCTGGAGTTATTTATTTAAACTGATTTTTTTATAACGATGTTTTATAATTGGCAGCTTATTCCTAAATAGTTGATTTGACTTCATGCTTCCTGTTCTCTTTGAAAGCCATTTAAAGAGCCTGCCCTTACTTCACCGGGGCAAGGTTCGAGATATTTATGCCGTCGGTGATGAGCATATGCTGATTGTCACTACTGATCGTCTTTCTGCCTTTGATGTGATTTTACCCACGCCCATTCCCGGCAAGGGAAAAATATTAACCGCCGTCTCTAATTTCTGGTTCAATTATTTTAACAGCACCATCCCCAATCAGTTAGCTGACATCCCACTTGCACAGGCCGTCCCGGATGCTGCAGAAAGGGCACAGCTTGAAGGTCGCGCTATTATCGTGAAAAAATTAAAATCTCTTCCTGTAGAAGCCATTGTGCGCGGCTACATTATCGGTTCCGGCTGGAAAGATTACCTGGCTGGTGGCAGCATCTGCGGTATTAAGCTGCCTGCAGGGCTGCAGCTGGCTGATAAATTGCCCGAAGCTATCTATACGCCTTCCAGCAAAGCAGCCGTAGGCGAACATGATGAAAACATTGATTATGCAGCAACTGTCGAGCTGGTCGGCGAAGATCTTGCTCAACAGATAAAAAGCGTCAGTTTAAAGCTTTATAATGAAGCCGCTGCCTACGCGCTGCCCCGCGGCATTATTATTGCTGATACCAAATTTGAATTCGGTGTAGATCACAATAACCAGTTGACTCTGATTGATGAAGCTCTGACACCCGACTCATCCCGCTTCTGGCTGCTGGATACCTATTCACCAGGAACAAACCCGCAAAGCTTTGACAAGCAATATGTTCGAGACTATCTGGAAACTCTGGACTGGAATAAAACATCACCCGGACCGGAATTACCACCCCAGGTGGTTGAAAACACCGCCAGCAGATATCAGGAAGCATTATCAAGAATAACCAGATGAAGAATGACCTGTTCAGTGAAGCTACACAGGCTTCACTGACAGCAGTCATTTATCCAATGCGCTAACCAGTTGTCTTTATTAACTATAGAGTAACAGTGAAAAATTATGAATTTTGAAAAAATTGGCTTACAGGTCCCTGAAATTTTACTGCCTAATGGAGACATCGATCTGCACAAATGGTCGGTGGTAGCCTGCGACCAATACACCGCTCAGCCAGAATACTGGCAGCAGGTGAAAAAAATTGCTGCAGGAAGCCCTTCGACACTGAATGTGATCTATCCTGAAGTCTTTCTGGAAGATCCTGATGGTGAACAGCGTATCAGCATGATAAATCAGACCATGCAGCAGTATCTGGATGAAAACGTACTGATCCCCATGCACCGCAAGGGCTTTGTGCTGGTGGATCGCAAAACGTCTCAGGCCCCTTCACGCAAAGGTCTGGTGGTAGCTATTGATCTGGAGCAATATGACTTCAGCAAAGGCTCACAGACCCTGATCCGGGCCACAGAAGGCACCATTGTTGATCGTTTGCCACCGCGTATTAAAGTCAGACAGGACGCGGCCATTGAACTACCACATATTATGGTGTTAATCGATGATCCTGAACGTACTGTTATAGAACCGCTGTTTGATCAGAACCCGGAGTCGTTGTATGACTTTGAATTAATGATGGATAGTGGACACCTCCGGGGCTACGCCATTGATACCCCGGAAATGATCCAGCAGGTTGCTGAAAATCTTCAGCAACTGGCATCTGCCGAGGTGTTTGCAAAAAAATATAATGCCGCCGGTAAAGATGTCCTGCTGTATGCCATGGGTGATGGTAATCATTCATTGGCCACTGCCAGGGCCATCTGGGAAAAGATAAAAGAGAATGCCGCTGAGGAGCAGTCTGTTATGGATAATCCAGCCCGTTATGCGCTGGTTGAACTGGTTAATATTCATGATAAAGGACTGCAGTTTGAACCTATTCACCGTGTTATCTTCAATGTCGATCCAGCCCAGCTGCTTGCCGGGATACAGCAGCATTTCAGTGGTAACTGCACGATCAACCGATGTGACAATGAAGCCGACATGAAACGCATATCAGAGGCGGCAAAAGCAGAAAACACCCACATTATCCCGTTTATTAATGCCAGCGGTTATGGTTTTATTCAGATCAACAATCCGAAATTCACCCTCGAGCTGGCAACACTCGAATCTTTTTTAACTGACTACCTGGAGTCCAACGGCGGCAAAGTCGACTTTATTCATGGCGATGATGTAGTTAATGAATTGGGTGTCAAGCAAGGTAATATGGGTTTTTTCTTTCCACCTATCTCCAAGCACAGCCTGTTTAAAACCATTATTTTTGATGGAGCCCTGCCCAGAAAAACCTTTTCCATGGGTGAAGCAGATGAAAAACGCTTTTATCTCGAAGCTCGGAAAATAAAATAAACCCGAATATTGAATTTACAACTTGAGAGATTCCGGCAAAGTTAATAATCGTGCATCATGTCAACCTGTATAACTGTAACTTCTCAATAAGTCCATGCAGTTTAAGTTTCTTCCCCCTGATATGGGGAGGGGATCTTGCACGGACTTATTGAGATGTTACATATAACTGAGTTAAGTACCTGACAGCAAGCAACCTCAAGCCTATCGATACACTGAGAAGTTGCATAAAACTGACAGGAAGTGTATTGAATCATGTTCAGGCTCCTGCAATGCTATTCATTGATAAGACCAAGACCCTGTCATCATCAATTTCCCACCTCAAGTCATAATCATAGACCCTGGTTGAATAGGGCTTGTGCATTTTTTTCATATAATGAGGTCGATGGTCAATGCTTAACAGCTGGGTAATGAATTGTTCAATCTGTGGGTAGCGACTGGAAGCTTGTTGACACTGAATTCTGGCTATTTCTGAAAAGCGAACTGACAGAGGCTTATTTTCCAGGCGATCGGTAAAACCGCCCCTGGCAGCCGAAATACTATCACTATAGGGAATATAGGGTTTAATATCTATCACTGGCGTCTGATCCAGTATGTCTGCCCCTTTAATATGCAGCAGCAGTCGTTTTTTTTTCTGCTCTATATGATCCAGCTCTACCAGCGACAGCCCAAGGGGATTGGGTCTGTAACTTGAACGAGTCGCGAACACACCTAAGCGCTGTTTACCCTCCATTCGCGGCGGTCTGACGGTTGGACTCCAGTCCTTACCTATATGCTGGTGAAAAATAAAGGCGACCCATAAATGAGAAAAGTCTTCAAGACCCTTGATTGCTTCAAGTTCATTATAAGGCGCCAGCAGTTCGATACTGGCGGTAGAGGCTGTTACCAAACCTGCCTGACGTGGAATAGCAAATTTTTCCTTGTAGCAGGAATAAACAATGCCGATGCTCTCGAAAGTAATTTTCATTTTGCAATTGGCCATTTACTTTATGGTTTTGGCAATGCATTGGCCAGGCGACGGGTTTCCTGCAGCAGTTCACTGGTTGAGTGTCCAAGGCAGGTGAAATGTCCCATCTTGCGCCCTTCCCGTGCCTGCTTTTTACCGTACAGGTGTAATTTTACGTTCGGATTGGATAATAACTGTCCCCAGTCAGGCTCGCCATTACTCCATACATCGCCCAGAATATTAAACATCACCACCGGTGAAAGCAGGTCCGTGCTTCCCGCAGGCAGGCCGCAGAGCATTCTTACCTGTTGTTCAAACTGGGAGGTTTTACAGGCATCCAGTGTATAGTGTCCGCTATTATGAGGTCTGGGAGCGACTTCATTGATCAATAAACGATTATCGTCGGTAAGAAAAAATTCCACCGCCAGTATACCGATATAATCGAGTTTATCCGCAAACAGGGAAGCCTGATTCAGGGCTTTATCGAGCAGTGTTTTAGCCAGATTGCTGGGAACAGCCGTATATTCAAGGATACCATTCACGTGGTGGTTTTCACCGACCGGATAACAGCTGATCTGTCCATCACTGCCGCGTGCCAGAACCACCGAGACTTCGTTTTCCAGCGTCACCTTTTCTTCCAGCACACAGGCAACCGAACCCATGGCTTCAAATGCTTTTACTGCTTCCTGCAGGTTATTGACAATGGCCTGGCCTTTTCCATCATAGCCAAAACTGGCGACCTTCAATAGGGCCGTACCCGATATTTGCTGCAGAGCAAATTCCAGATCATCTTTTTCATAAATTGGAAAAAAAAGTGCTGTTTCAAAGCCATTATCGGCAAGAAAGGTTTTTTCTGCGATCCGGTTTTGCGCCACTTCAACTGCTCGTGACGAAGGCCTGACAGCAACCGATTTTTCCAGTTTCTTCAAAGTGGCAAAGGGTATATTCTCAAACTCGGTGGTAACAGCATCACAATTTGCGGCTATCTGTTCCAGAGCCCACTGATCACTGTAAGAAGCATGAATATGTTCATCAGCAATTCGACCCGCAGGACTATCAGGATCAGGATCAAGCACGATAACATGATACCCCATACTGTGGGCAGCCATGACAAACATTCGACCCAATTGACCGCCACCCAGCATTCCCAAGGTCTTTCCTGGCAGAATCATGATTTAATCCTCATTGCAGAAGTTTAGATAGATACACTTTAAATCTCGGGTAAATCCATGGCATGAACCATCTCAGCCTGTTTTTTTCTGAACAACAGTATTTTGTCAGCAATACTTTTATTATCTATGGATAATATTGAAGCAGCAAAAAGACCTGCGTTGGCCGCACCGGCCTCACCAATAGCAAACGTTGCGACCGGGATACCTCTGGGCATTTGTACAATAGAGAGCAGTGAGTCCATGCCTTTCAAATAACGCGAATTGACCGGTACACCTAACACCGGCAAGGTAGTTATCGCTGCCAGCATCCCCGGCAGGTGAGCCGCTCCACCTGCCCCGGCTATTATACACTTTAGCCCATTTGCACGCGCCTGTTCGGCGTATTGGTATAAGAGATCCGGTGTTCTGTGAGCAGACACCACCCTGGTTTCATAGGCTATGCCCAGATCTCTGAGTTGCTGACAGGCATTTTTCATGACATCCCAGTCACTATTGCTGCCCATGACTATCCCTATCAATGGCTTATCACATGCTTTCACACTTTCTGACGACATTTATTCACGTTCCTAAATAGAAAAAGGACGGCCAGGCCGTCCTCTTGTCTGCTGAAAGGCAGTCAAACTGCCTTTCTCGTTGCAGAATTAAATTATGAAATTTTTGGATCCAGTTCACCGCTGCCATAGCGTGCAAACATGATCTCAAGACTTACGGGTTTAATTTTAGATGCATGACCGGCACAACCAAAGGCTTCGTAGCGAGCTTTACAAATATCTTTCATCGCAGCTGTTGAAGCTTTCAGGAATTTACGCGGGTCAAAGTTTGCTGGATTATCCGTCAGGAATTTACGGATAGATCCCGTAGAAGCCATACGCAAATCGGTATCGATATTTACCTTGCGCACACCGTTCTTGATACCCTCTACGATTTCATCAACTGGAACACCGTAGGTCTGACCCATATCACCGCCATAGTTGTTAATGATTTCCAACCAGTCCTGAGGGACCGATGAAGAGCCGTGCATGACCAGGTGGGTATCAGGGATGCGCTTGTGGATATCAACGATACGGTCAATACGCAGGATATCACCTTCTGGTTCTTTGGTAAACTTATAGGCTCCATGCGAAGTACCAATCGCAATAGCCAGTGCATCTACACCTGTTTCCTTAACGAAAGTGGCTGCTTCTTCAGGGTCAGTCAATAACTGATCCATATCCAGTTTACCTTCAGCACCATGTCCGTCTTCTTCTCCCATTTCACCGGTTTCCAGAGAACCAAGGCAACCCAGCTCACCTTCAACTGAAACGCCTCCCGCATGGGCCATTTTAACCACTTCACGGGTAGTATTCACATTGTATTCAAAGCTTGAAGGCGTTTTCATATCGGCCATCAGCGATCCATCCATCATCACTGATGTGAATCCTGATTGTATGGAACGCAGGCATACAGCAGGCTCGGAACCATGATCCTGGTGCATAACCACGGGAATGTGGGGATACATTTCAACGGCTGCCTGAATCAGACGGCGCAGAAATGGTTCGCCCGCATATGAACGTGCACCTGCGGACCCCTGCATAATAACAGGTGAATTAGTTTCATCAGCAGCCTGCATGATGGCTTGAACCTGTTCCATATTGTTTACGTTGAATGCTGGCAGACCGAAGCTGTTTTCAGCAGCATAGTCTAATAATTGTCGCATTGAAATCAAGGCCATTTTGGCTCTCCTTAATTTGTTAGTTTAAGTTTTCTGTTAATCGAATGGTTATTTATTCTTTTGTATAAAAATTGTAACTATTCAGTGCATTTTGAAGGTTG
Source organism: uncultured Gammaproteobacteria bacterium (assembly GCA_963836005.1). Classification (GTDB taxonomy): domain Bacteria; phylum Pseudomonadota; class Gammaproteobacteria; order GRL18; family GRL18; genus CAWIHS01. The sequence continues at coordinate 199,818 of CAWIHS010000002.1, forward strand.
TAATTACTGTCAGATCTCTATTCACTCATATGGACTACTTTGACTCCTGTCTCTCGCGAGCATGTCCCTGCATCCATGCTGGCATGGTGGTCATGTGGTAAATTCCGGCGATGCATGAACAGTTACCTGTCTTCCAGCAAATACCTGACAACCATCAGTTATTCTCCAAAGTCCGGCTCAATCATCTCACCGACTTTTAATATTTTCATTGCATTAGTTCCACCCATCACACCCGCCAGATCACCCTTGGTGATAATGATCATATCACCATCCCTGACCGTTCCTCGACGTTTTAATTCATCGACCACTTCCCAGTTAAGTTTGGCGTGGTCAGTCGTAGTGATATCAAAACTTACGGGAACTACACCGCGATAAAGGGTGACTTTACGACGGGTATCCACATGTCCAGTAAAAGCGAATATAGGGATCCCGGAACCAATTCGAGACATCCATAAAGGTGTTGAACCCGATTCAGTCAGTGCCACTATAGCCTTGACATTTAAATGATTGGCTGTGTACATGGCAGCCATCGCGATAGATTCATCAACAAACGAAAATTTAGTATGAATCCGGTGATCAGACTGCACTACCTGGCGCTGTTTTTCAGCTTCTCGGCAGATCCTGTCCATGGCGACCACTGCTTTATCCGGATATTTACCGGCAGCTGTCTCCGCCGACAGCATCACTGCATCTGTTCCATCTAAAACGGCATTCGCAACATCAAAGACTTCAGCACGTGTGGGCAATTGATTATCTATCATTGATTCCATCATTTGCGTTGCGGTAATCACCACACGATTCATGGTCCTGGCGAGACTGATCAGGTGCTTTTGTATCGGCGGCAGAGCAGCATCACCAATCTCCACACCCAGGTCGCCTCTGGCTATCATAATCGCATCCGATGCGCTTATGATAGCCTCAATACAATCCAGCGCTTCAGCACGTTCAATTTTTGCGACGATACCGCCATGACCACCGGCATCACAGAATAATTTCCTTGCCAGGGTAATGTCATCGGCATTCACAGGAAAGGAAACGGCCAGATAATCGGCCCCCATCTGCGCTGCAATTTTTATATCATTTTTATCTTTTTCGCTCAGTGCTGAGGCTGACAGACCTCCGCCCTGTAAATTGATGCCTTTACGGTCGGATAACTTACCCCCGACAACGACCCGAGTAATAACCGCATTATTTTCAACTGCATCCACCCAGAAAATGAGACGGCCGTCATCAACTAGAAGAGTATCACCGCGTTTAACGTCATTGACCAGTTCTTTATAAGTGATACCCACTCTTTCGCTGCTGCCATCACTTTCAGCCAGCGAACTGTCAAAAATAAAACTGTCACCTTCAGTAAGCTCTACAGGGCCGTACTTAAATCTTTCAATGCGAATTTTAGGCCCTTGCAAATCAGCTAACACACCAATCTGACGCCCGTGAGCGCGGGCACGGGAGCGTAATTTTTCTGCCCGAGAAAGATGCTCTTCCGCATGGCCATGTGAAAAATTAATTCTTACCACATCTAATCCAGCGTCAATCATCTTATCCAGAATTTTTGGATCGTCCGTAGCTGGTCCGAGTGTAGCCAGAATTTTTGTACGTCTAAACATTCATTAAGCCGATAATTCCCTAAAAAAGTTAGTTCTATAACACCACAGGCGCTTAACTTTTGGCACGTTCTTCCAGAATTTCAACAGCGGGTAATTTTTTCCCTTCCAGAAATTCCAGGAAGGCTCCACCGCCAGTGGATATATAGGACACTTTGTCTGCGATACCATATTTATCCACAGCCGCAAGCGTATCCCCACCTCCAGCAATGGAAAATGCAGGTGAATCAGCAATAGCCATGGAAATAGTTTTGGTTCCTTCACCAAACTGGTCAAATTCAAACACGCCGACAGGACCATTCCAGACAATAGTTCCAGCCTGTTTCAAAACCTCTGCCAAAGCTGCTGCGCTGTCAGGACCAATATCAAAAATCATGTCATCATCAGCAACATCCTCTACCTTTTTCAGTTCGGCAGCGGCTGTTTCAGCAAATTCCTTGGCACAGACCACATCGGTAGGTACAGGAATATCTCCGCCTCGAGCCTGGGCGGCAGCTTTTAGATTCTTTGCGGTTTCAACCAGATCTTCTTCATACAATGATTTGCCAACATTGTGTCCGCCTGCAGCAATAAAAGTATTTGCAATACCACCGCCTACGATCAGCTGATCAACCACTTTGGACAAAGATTCCAGTACCGTTAATTTGGTAGAAACCTTGGAACCGCCCACGATAGCGACCATCGGACGAGCAGGATTATCCAGCGCTTTGCCTAAGGCATCCAGTTCACCCGCCAGTAACGGACCTGCACAGGCAGTAGGTGCAAACTGTGCCGCACCATAAGTCGAACCCTGTGCGCGGTGAGCAGTACCAAAAGCATCCATCACAAACACATCACACAAAGCGGCATATTTTTTGGCCAAATCTTCAGCATTTTTCTTTTCACCGGCATTGAAGCGCACATTTTCCAGCAGCACCACTTCACCATCGGCCACATCTACACCATCCAGATAATCTTTTACCAGGCGGACTTGCTGGCCCAACAGACCAGACATATGCTCTGCCACAGGCGCCATTGAAAATTCTTCATTGTATTCACCTTCAGTGGGGCGTCCCAGGTGGGACATAACCATCACTCTGGCGCCATTCTTTATGGCATGTTCAATCGTCGGCAAGGACGCTCTGATACGCTTGTCAGAAGAGACTTTACCGTCTTTGATGGGCACATTTAAATCCTGGCGGATTAAGACACGTTTTCCAGATAAGTCTAAATCGGTCATTTTTATAACTGCCATGCGTATACCTCTCTATCTTGTAAAATGGGCTAGAATCTATAATTACTATTTAAATAATTTCTTGCCTGACTCAAAAAAACATTCAAATAGTAACCTTTTGCATCAACCTGTATTACTGACATAACTGTTAAAAGCTTAAGCAGTAAAGAGCATCAGGAAGGCAGAACAAAACCTTGAATGCGCTTTCACAGCTATGTACTTAAGCACAAATGTGTAAGGATAATCATGCCTTTATTCCAGATGACGCTGCCAATACGTCCCTGTAGGGAATGCAGATCACGCAGGAGCAATTATCTGCCTTCCACAAACACATGATTACCCTTAAGTACATACGAATAATGCTCTTTCTTACTTTTTTATGCCCTGCACCAGATCTAACTATCAGTTAGCAGCAACGTGTTCAACAAAACGCAGCATATTAGCGGTGTAACCATATTCATTGTCATACCAGGAAACTACCTTGACAAAGGTTCCGTCCAGAGCAATACCGGCACCTGCATCAAAGATGGATGAAAAGCTAACCCCACGGAAGTCAGTAGAAACGACTTTTTCGTCTGTATATCCCAGAGTTTTACTCATATCACCACTTTCTGATGCTGCTTTCATAGCCGCGCAGATATCATCATAACTAGCTTCCTTTTCCAGCTCTACTGTCAGATCAACGACAGAAACATCAGAAGTAGGGACACGAAATGCCATACCGGTGAGTTTGCCATTCAGTTCTGGTAAAACAACACCCACTGCTTTTGCAGCGCCCGTTGACGAAGGAATAATATTTTCCAGAATACCGCGTCCACCACGCCAGTCTTTCATGGAAGGACCATCAACGGTTTTCTGAGTTGCCGTTGCCGCATGAACCGTAGTCATCAAACCACGCTTGATACCCCACTTGTCATTTAGAACTTTGGCAACAGGTGCCAGACAGTTGGTGGTACAGGAGGCTGCGGATACTATTGCCTGACCTGCATAATCATTATGGTTTACACCATAAACAAACATTGGCGTAGCATCTTTGGAAGGAGCACTTTGAACCACTTTCTTGGCACCCGCATCAATATGCTTCTGACAACTTTCTTCAGTGAGGAAGAAACCTGTACAATCGATAACAATATCTGCATCAACATCACCCCATTTCAGATTGGAAGGGTCACGCTCTGCAGTGAGACGAATTTTCTTACCATCAACTATCATGGCACCATCTTCTGAAGAAACCTCATGAGCAAAACGACCGTGAACCGAGTCATATTTAAGCATATATGCCAGGTAATCAGCGTCCAGCAGGTCATTGATACCTACAATTTCAATATCGTCGAACTCATTATAGACTGCACGGAACACCATACGACCGATACGGCCAAAACCATTAATACCGACTTTAATCGCCATTATTATTTCTCCTGAAATTGTGTTGAAACTTTAAATTGTGGTTAAAATTTTGTAATAAAAATGTACTACTTCATATGCGAGAACCGGGCAGGTTAATGTTAAAACACTAACCTGCCCGGTTAAGCTGAGATTACATCAGAGATTCAGCTGTCGCTGCTACATTATCAGCGGTGAAACCGAATTCTTTAAACAGCTGGCCCGCAGGTGCGGATTCACCAAAACGATTCAGGCCAATGACTTTGCCCTTCAGACCGACATACTGTCCCCAGGCGTAAGTCACTCCGGCTTCCACAGCAACACGTGCGGTCACCGCTGAAGGAAGTACAGATTCTTTGTATTCATCGCTCTGTGCGTCAAAGACATTAGTCGAAGGCATGGAAACAACACGTACCTTTTTACCTTTGCCAGTCAATTCTTTCGCTGCATCCATTGTGATGCCGACCTCAGAACCGGTTGCGATCAGAATCACATCTGCTGTGCCCTCGCAATCGGACAGTACATATCCACCCCTGGCAATGTTTGCCAGTGCTTCGTCAGAGCGTGGTTGATGATCGAGATTCTGACGAGAAAAGATCAAACAGCTAGGCCCGTCATTTTTCTCAATTGCGGCACGCCATGCAGCGGCAGATTCTACTGCATCTGCTGGTCTCCAGACTGACATATTAGGGATCATACGCAAGGTAGCTATCTGTTCAACCGGCTGGTGAGTCGGTCCATCTTCACCCAGTCCAATAGAATCATGCGTGTAAACAAACAATACTCGCTGTTTCATCAGGGCTGCCATGCGCAGGGCGTTGCGGGCATATTCTGAAAACATCAGGAAGGTTGCGCCAAATGGCAGGAAACCGCCATGCAGTGCCACACCATTCATAATTGCAGACATACCAAACTCACGCACACCATAACTGATATAGTTACCTGCTGGATCATCCATAATAGAAACGCTGTTAGACCAGGTAGTCAAATTGGATGGGGATAAGTCAGCTGAACCGCCTAAAAATTCAGGCAGAACTTTTGCATAACCTTCAATAGCTTGCTGTGAAGCTTTTCGGGAAGGAATGGATGCCGCATTGGCTACGGTTTGCTGAATATAGGCATCAGCAGTGGCTGCCCAGTCCGCCGGTAAATCACCCGCCATACGACGAGTAAATTCGGCCGCAAGTTCGGGGTGTGCTGCGGCATATGCAGTAAATTTTTCATTCCAGGCTGATTCTGCTTCTGCGCCCTTAGCTTTAGCATCCCAGCCGTTATAGACCTCATCTGGAATTTCAAACGGGGCATGCGACCAGCCAATATTATCACGCGTGAGGGCAATTTCTTCATCCCCCAGAGGCGCGCCATGGCAATCATGAGTACCGCTCAAGTTTGGCGAACCTTTACCAATAACTGTCTTACTGCAAATCAGTGTAGGACGATCAGTTACCGATCGCGCCTCCAGTGTTGCATTGCGTAAGGCTTCAGCATCATGTCCATCAACATCACGAATAACGTGCCAGCCATAAGACTCAAAACGTTTGGGTGTATCATCAGTAAACCAGCCTTCTACATGTCCATCAATAGAAATACCATTATCATCATAAAAGGCTATCAGTTTACCCAATCCCCAGGTACCAGCCAAAGCGCAAGATTCATGAGAAATACCTTCCATCATACAGCCATCACCCAGGAACACATAGGTCCAATGATCGACAATATCAAAACCATCCCGGTTAAACTGGGCAGCCATGGTTTTTTCAGCCAATGCCATCCCGACGGCATTTGTGATACCCTGTCCCAGAGGACCTGTGGTGGTTTCAATACCCGGCGCATAGCCATATTCAGGGTGGCCTGGAGTTTTTGAATGCAACTGACGAAAATCTTTCAAATCATCGATAGAGAGAGCATATCCAGTCAGATGAAGAAGTGAATAGATGAGCATTGAACCATGACCATTAGACAGCACAAAGCGATCACGATCAGCCCAGTCAGGGTTAGAAGGATTATGCTTCATGAAGTCATTCCATAGTACTTCTGCGATATCTGCCATACCCATTGGCGCACCTGGGTGTCCTGAGTTTGCTTTTTGTACAGCATCCATGCTCAATGCACGGATAGCATTGGCTAGTACCTTACGTTCTGGCATATGTTTCTCCTGGATTTAAGGATTTTATTTTAAAAGTAAAAATATATTATTACGGCACCTGTTGGCAGCTCATTCGAGCACCGGTGACATAGTTACTGTATTTGATGCAGATATTTTATCGGCCAGTAATTGTATCAGTAACCGCAATAAGCGAATTCATTTCAGGTATTTTTTCATGCAACTGCATAATTTAATATCGATAGCGGAGCCTATTGTCGCTGATCTCATGCTTTACAGCAACCGCTCAGAAAATTATCATCCCCCTGCCCGGGAAGTTTTAGAAATATAATGGATTATTACTATAAAGTAAAACTTTATTTGTTAATGAATAATATAAGTTTATAGTTATACCTCATATCGCAACCAGAACGCTTATAATGATCTTAAGCCTTTGATAACAAATCCTTTTTTAAAGGACCGTCTGTTACAACAGATTAACTACATCTGCCAGTGAAATGATCAGTGACTTTGAAAAGCTATTACCTTATTGTTGATAAAAATCAACTAATCCATCCATTTGATCGAGCACCCCATACTGGGAATTTGCTCCTGTGGCCCTTTTCCGGTGGTTGCGACTTCTTTCATCGCAGCGAACAAATCACGTCTTGCATTTACAGCAGTGTCCTTTCGCGAAGCATCCAGACGCCCCCGGTACTGTAATTTAAGATCTGCATTATAGCCAAAGAAATCGGGGGTACAGACTGCACCGTAACTTTTAGCCACATGCTGAGTTTCATCCAGCAGATAGGGAAATGAAAAGTTGAATTCCCTGGCTATTTTGGCCATATTTTCAGGCGAATCTTCTGCATATTGTGAGGGGTCATTGGACATAACGGCGACACTATTGATCCCCAGTGTTTTTAATTCTGCAGTATCACGAACCAGCCTTGAACGAATAGCTTTCACATAAGGACAGTGATTACAGATAAACATCACCAGCAGGCCCTTTTCACCCTTGCAATCCTGCAATGACCATAGTTTTCCGCCGGTATCGGGCAGGAGAAAATCTACCGCTGGTTTATCAAATTCACATACTGGTGTTTCCAGACTGACCATAAAATCTCTCCATGCTATAGAATATGCTGCTTATTCTATTAAAAAGTATGAAACGTTTTCAATCAAACTGCAGAAATTGTACTCTTTATTTCAAATAATCGTATTTGCGGCTAAAATGGCTTATTTATATCTACTCAACTAATAAACAGGATACACTCTATGGCCAGTAGTCATTTATTTACCTCTGAATCTGTTTCAGAAGGTCACCCGGACAAAGTTGCCGATCAGGTCTCTGATGCCATTCTTGACGCCATATTAAAAGAAGACAAGACGGCCCGGGTTGCCTGCGAAACCCTGATCAATACCGGCATGGTCATACTGTCCGGTGAAATTACCACTCACTCTTATGTCGATATGCAGTCTATAGTCCGCCAGACGATTAAGGATATTGGTTATAACAGTTCCGACATGGGCTTTGATTATGCATCCTGTGCCGTGCTGCTATCAATTGATAAACAATCCGAAGATATTGCTATCGGCGTGAATGAAACCTCTGGACATGAGCAGGGCGCAGGGGATCAGGGACTGATGTTCGGCTATGCCAGTAATGAAACTGAGGTACTGATGCCGGCCCCCATTACCTATGCCCATCAACTGGTCAAACGCCAGGCCCATGCCAGAAAGAGCGGCATTCTTGAGTGGCTGCGCCCTGATGCTAAAAGCCAGGTCACATTCCGCTATGAGAACAACCAGCCGGTAGGTATTGATGCAGTGGTATTGTCCACACAGCACAGAGCAGATATCTCTATAAAAACCTTACGCGAAGCAGTCATGGATGAGATCATAAAACCCGTGTTGCCGGAAAAATGGCTCTCCAGGGAAACCAAATATCATATTAATCCCACCGGGCGCTTTGTAACTGGCGGACCTGTGGGCGACTGTGGTCTGACCGGACGCAAGATTATCGTCGATACGTATGGCGGCATGGCTCGTCATGGCGGTGGCGCGTTTTCCGGCAAAGATCCTTCCAAAGTGGACCGCAGTGCCGCCTATGCCGGACGCTATGTAGCAAAAAATCTGGTTGCCGCCGGCCTGGCGGATCGTTGTGAAATACAGGTTTCCTATGCTATTGGTGTCTCTCAGCCTACATCCATATCTGTCAACACCTTTGGGACAGGCAAGGTCAGTGATGAAAAACTGATTGAACTCATCCTGGAACATTTTGATTTACGTGCCGGCGGCCTGGTTAAAATGCTGGATCTGCTCAGACCCATCTATTGTTCCACTGCCGCCTACGGCCACTTTGGCCGTGAAGAGCCCGAGTATACCTGGGAACGAACAGACAAAGCTGAAGCCCTGAGAGCAGCAGCAGGATTGTAGCAAGTTATTATCAAATCAATAGGAGACCTTAGCAGCGTTAACTGGCATAGAGGGGTGATAACTATTAATATTAAATTTTATTCAAGGTAGCAATAATAATGACAGATTATAAGATAGCCGACATTAACCTGGCTGACTGGGGTAGAAAGGAAGTTCTGATTGCGGAACAGGAAATGCCCGGCCTGATGGCCCTTAGAGAAGAGTATTCTACTACCCAGCCTCTGGCAGGAGCCCGCATTGCAGGCTGCCTGCATATGACGATACAAACTGCAGTGCTGATGCAAACATTAACCGCTCTGGGTGCACAAGTGAGATGGTCTTCCTGTAATATTTTCTCAACCCAGGATCATGCAGCAGCGGCCATGGCGGCTGAAGGAATTCCAACATTTGCCTGGAAAGGCGAAACAGAAGAAGAATTTTTATGGTGCATTCAGCAAACCATTGAAGGTCCTGATGGCTGGGTTCCTAATATGATCCTGGATGACGGTGGTGATCTTACACAGATGATTCATGACGATTACCCGTATCTATTAAAAGATATTAAGGGACTGTCAGAAGAAACGACTACCGGCGTGCATCGCTTATATGAAATGGCTAAAAAGGGAACTTTGAAAGTGCCCGCTTTTAACGTCAATGACTCAGTCACCAAATCCAAATTTGATAATCTGTATGGTTGCCGTGAATCCCTGCTGGACGGCATCAAGCGTGCCACAGATGTTATGGTTGCCGGGAAGATAGCCGTTGTCTGTGGCTATGGTGATGTCGGCAAGGGCTGTGCTCAGGCATTTCGCGGCATGGGTGCGACCGTCTGGATTACAGAAATTGATCCTATTTGCGCACTGCAGGCCTCGATGGAAGGCTATCGGGTTGTACGTATGGATGATATAGCCGATCAGGGTGACATCTTTGTTACGACCACGGGCAATATCGACATCATTACCCATGCTCATATGCTGCGTATGAAAAATGACGCTATTGTGTGCAATATCGGTCATTTCGATTCCGAAATTCAGGTGGAAGCTTTACGCCAATATGAGTGGGAAAATATCAAGCCTCAGGTTGATCATATTATCTTTCCGGATGGGAAACGTATCATTTTACTGGCTGAAGGCCGCCTGGTGAATTTAGGCTGTGCCACCGGTCACCCCAGTTTTGTTATGTCTGCTTCATTTACTAATCAGGTGCTGGCCCAGATTGAACTATGGAATCACGGTGAAAAATATGAAAATAAAGTCTATGTGCTGCCCAAAGCTCTGGATGAGAAGGTAGCCCATTTACATTTAATGAAAATTGGCGTTAATCTGACGCTGCTGACCAAAGCACAGGCAGACTATATCAGTGTACCCCAGGAGGGTCCTTTTAAGCCTGATCATTATCGATACTGATAGCGGTTAGATTCGTTGCATAGTTAGCATCAGGTTAGAGTTTTATTTTATCCATATAGCTAATCTGAATACTGTTTAAGAAACAGGGTTCAGGTTAACTACATAACGTCTTTGAATAAAACCACCGTTTATTAATATCAATAACCATTAGTTCATTACGCCTAACTGCAAGTAAAAACTTATGAAATCACAACGACAACACCCACAGCATATCAGTTTCGAGTTTTTCCCCACCAAAACAGCTGAAGGGGCAGAAAAACTTGTCCTTGTCAGAGATAAACTGGCCGCTTTGAAACCAGGCTATTTTTCAGTCACTTATGGTGCGGGCGGCAGCACTCAGACAGGCACAATTGATACCGTGATGAGTATTAAAAATGCCGGTTATGCCGCTGCCCCCCATCTTTCCTGTATTGGTTCAACTCGGGAGGGTATCCTGGAGTTGCTGAATACTTTTATTGACAAAGGGATAGATAGAATAGTGGCCCTGAGAGGTGATTTACCATCCGGCCATCGGGATATTGGTGAATTCAGATTTGCCAATGAACTGGTCGAATTTATTCGCGAACAAACGGGTGATCATTTTCATATCGATGTAGCCGCTTATCCGGAAGTTCACCCACAGGCCAAAAATGCAACCACTGATTTGCAAAACTTTATGCATAAAATGAATGCCGGTGCAGATAGTGCCATTACCCAGTACTTTTTTAATTCAGATGCCTATTTTTATTTTGTAGATAATTGTGAAAAGTCCGGACTGAACAAACCTGTCGTCCCGGGTATTATGCCCATCACCAATTATATTCGCCTGGCAGGTTTTTCCGATATGTGCGGTGCTGAAATACCTCGCTGGCTAGCCAAGCGCCTCGAAGCCTATGGCGATGATATCGAGTCCATTCAGGCCCTGGGGCTGGAATTCGTCACCCGTTTGTGTGATCAGTTATTGACAGCGGGTGCTCCTGGCTTACATTTTTATACCTTAAATCAGAGTAAGGCGACTCTGGCTATTTGCGAGAATCTGAGTTTGAAATAACGGTTAATGAGGATCCCCATTAACCGGGACACTCATAAAAACTCCTTTTAATCCGACGGTAACATTTACTATCTGAAGTACACTCTTAAATTAGCAATTACGCTAAGTTAAAGCCACTCCAGCGAGGCACCCAACTATGCCAATAAGCCTCAGGACTGGCAGTTAGTCCCATTTGATTGCACTGACCAGCCAAACAGTAATTGCTCCGATTCCATTTTAGAATAAGCCCGCAAAAACCTGTTCCCACCAGACCAAAGTAAAAGAATCTGTCACCCGGCATCCCTGCGCAAAAGTAGAAAAGGTATTTGCTCTCAGGTAATTGACAAATAAGATAACTTGTTCACTTAATGACAGCATTAATCCCTGTATTATTAATACTGACAGGGTCTAATTCCCGGATATTCAGATTTTTCAGTTTAATTTTAATGACTATAAGATAAGGTGTTGAAGGCCTGAACAGAGCATGTTTCTAATCACAATGGCTCGAAGCAGGCTATCAAACCTAAATGCATCAGTAAAAATTACATTTATGCCAGACATATACTCACGATAATCGCGCTAATGAATATTTTACAACATCATCAACTACTCCGATTTTCCGTCAAAACATCGCGGACATTTACTGTTGGCGGCATACTGACTACTTTAGTCGTTATATCATTACTCCTTCAGCCACCTTCCAGCCTTGCACAGGGTTATATTAAATGCTGGAAAAACAGTGAAGGTATGACTGAATGTGGAAACAGGATCCCGCGTGAATATTATTCTAAAAAAGTTCGTTTCATCGACAGTCAGGGGATCACTCGAAAAGTAAAAGAACAAACCAAAAGCATTGAAGAACTGGCTATCGAAAAGGAAAAACAGCGTATTCTCGATGCCCGGCTTGCAGAGAAAAAAAAGCTCAAAGAACATGACGAAATATTATTAAAAACCTATTTGAGTGTTGATGACCTGCTTAATGCCCTCAATTCCAAACTTGAAATACTGCAATCCAGAATTACCGTGCTTGAATCGATTGTCGACACAAGAAAAGAGCAATTTGATGAACTGGTGAAAAATGCAGCGGATGTCGAGCGATCAGGCAATGAAATACCAGAAAAGCTGCAACAAAGACTAAACTCAGCACGTGCAGAAATACATAACCTGCAATCCAAAATTAATGCTGAAAAACAGGAAGCCGATAAAATTCAGGAAACTTATGCACACGATATAGAGCGTTTTATGCTCACCTCTGCAAGCAGAATGCATTATAATCTGGCCCAGCCGCAAGCTGCCAGGAAGTCTAATGCAGTGCGCTTATCCTGCAGCAATGACAAGCAATGTGAGGAGTATTGGCAAAAAGCTAACGACTATGCTACTCAATATGCAACCACAGATGTACGTTTTTCCAGTGACAAAATCTTGCTCACCGCTACGCCCGAAAATGAAAATGATATTGCCATGGGACTGACCTATCTTGAAGCTAAGAGTTTGCAGAAAGCACCTGACAACTACATTATTTTTCAGCTACGCTGCCATCAGAGCAAACAGGGTCAAAAATATTGCCAGGATGACAATATCAGCAATATTTTGCGTGAATTTAAATCTGAAATGTATTATTAAGTCAGATAACGGCAGTTCGCGACAAGCATTTCCACAAAACACAAAAGCACAATCACTCATTCAAGGCTTTTATTAAATAGCGCCATTGAGCAGGCCAATGCTCCAACGGCGATCTTTTAAATTGACTGCGAACATAAATACACATCTGACCCTGAACAAATCCAGACAGGACCTCTGCAAACAGGCTGACGTTGCCATGGTAAGCGAATTGTTTTTTCAATTCTCCTTCCCGGAGGATCTGTTTTAACTGGGTTTCAATACGCTGAAAAAATTGTTCTATCCTTTTTAACAGGCGCTCATGCTCGCCGATCAGAACTTCTCCAAGCAATACTCTGGTAATGCCTGGATTTTTAGCAGCAAAGCCCAGTATCACGGCTATGATCTTTTCCACACGCTGAAACACATCCTGCTCCTGAGTAAGCACTTGATTGATCAGGCCAAATACCGAGGTTTCACTGAATTCAATCAAAGCTTCCAGCATTTTAGCTTTACTGGGGAAATGGCGGTAAAGGGCAGCTTCTGATACTCCAACCGACCTGGCCAATGCAGAAGTAGTAATTCTTTGCCCTGGATGCTGTTCAAGCTCCCATGCCAGCGTCTGAAGAATTTGCAGTTTTCTGTTAATCCCCTGAGTTCCTTTTTTATTGGTAACTGTCATTTGTAAAACTTTTTACACCTTTTAGCTTGATGGCCTCTGCAGGATATTTATTACGCAGGGCATAACTCTGTTCCCATGCAGGGTCTCCGGTAAAACCAGCGCCGGTCCGCACATGGGTAGATAAAGAGAATAAGGGAATTTTTGCTTAAGAACTAACCGGCGAAGACGGGTTACAGTCACCGACAATCACAGTGCCGATCCCTTCATTTGTAAATAGTTCCAGCATCACTGCATGTTCAACACGACCGTCGATAATATGTGCCGAACAGACCTTGTTTTGTACAGCCTCCAAAGCACAGGCAATTTTTGGCAGCATGCCTCCATAAATAGTACCATCAGCAATCAATTCATCTACTCTGGATATTGTCAACCCGGTTAACAATGTGCCCTGTTTATCCTGCAGCCCGGTGGTGTTGGTCAATAAGATTAATTTTTCAGCATTTAATGCTTCTGCCAGTTTTCCAGCCACCAGATCAGCGTTAATATTATACGATTGTCCATTTTCACCAATCCCTATGGGGGCTATAACTGGAATAAAGTCTCCATTAACCAGCATTTCAACAACCGATGTATCAATATGAATGACCTCTCCCACATGACCGATATCAATAATTTCCGGTGCTTTCATCTCTTCTGCCTTGCGGGTAAATTTCAATTTTCTGGCAAGAATTAACTCTCCATCCTTGCCCGTAAGCCCCACCGCCTTGGCACCATGAGAATTAAGCAGGGAGACAATCTCTTTGTTCACCTGTCCGCCTAAAACCATTTCAACAATATCCATGGTTTCACTGTCTGTTACCCGCATACCATCAATAAACTCTGATTCAATGCCCATGCGCTTGAGAATATTTCCAATTTGCGGCCCGCCGCCATGCACTACAACAGGATTTAATCCCACCAGTTTCAACAGCACTATGTCACGCGCAAAACTGTTTTTTAAAGCATTATCTATCATAGCATTGCCGCCATATTTAACGACTATGGTTTTACCTCTGAAGCGTTTGATGTAGGGTAAAGCCTCAGTTAACACATGGGCAATGTTTACAGCAGAACTGCGATTAATAGTCATAGTATCTCTTTCTTTGTCCAATTCATGTCAGGCTTAACAGAACTGAGTAGTATTCATCAAAAACGAATCGACGCTTACTCTTCAGTGTCTATCAGATCGTGTATGCTAGCCGTTTTAAATTTTAAATAAGGTAACTATTCAGCGTAATTTTGAAAAACTCCTTGACACCAGGAATTTGCTCCAGAAGACGCCGTAAATACGTCCATGTAGGCTTGAATGTGGCATCCATGCCACATACACTTCTTACGCAAACACCTGATATCAAGAACTTACGTATAAATCTAAAATACGCTGAATAGTTACTAAATAAGTTTGTTATTAGAAAGGAAATTGCACCTCAGGAGCCACGCCCAGAACAGCATCTTTGAAAATCTGTGCAATTTCCTGCAGCGCAGATTCATCATCTGCTTCAAAACGCAAGCTTAAATTATTAGCGGTATTCGACGCTCTGACCAGCCCCCAGCCGCGGCTATATTCTGCGCGCAAACCATCCATAGTGAACAATTTGGCATCTTTAAATACTCTGGTATCCGCTAACAGGCTGACTATAATTGCATGCGGATTCTCTACCGGCAGTAGAATTTCCGGGGTATTCAGTGCATCCGGTAACTCAGCAAAAACCTGGCGCGATTTTCTTAAATCAATCGACAATATTTCCAGCACACGAGCGGCAGCAAATAAAGCGTCATCAAAACCATACCAACGCTCTTTAATAAAAAAGTGACCGCTCATTTCACCTGCAAGTATCGCTCCTAGTTCGCGTAATTGCTTTTTCATTAGCGAATGTCCACAGGGACACATGCTGGACTTGCCGCCATGATGAGAGATGAACCTGGATACATTCTTCGAGGATTTGACATCATAGAGTATGCTCACACCTTTATTTCTGGAGAGAATATCTTTGGCCAGAAACATTAAAATTCTATCAGGCCAGACAATTTCACCGCCGGACGAAATGATACCCAGAGCATCACCATCAGCGTCAAAAGCAAAGCCAATATCAGCTTTCTGAGCTATTACCGTACTGCTCAACTGGGCCATATTTTCGGGTCTACTCGGATCCGGCATGTGATTTGGAAAGCTCCCATCCACTTCTGAGTTTATCGACGTCACATTACAGCCTAATTGTTCAAACAATGTCTGTGCTATTACTCCTGCAACACCATTGCCGGTGTCGATGACGATATTCATTGGCCGGGCGAGGATGATATTGGCGGTTATTTTTGTTACATACTCTTCAAGTATATTATATTTATTAACACTGCCTTCACCCTGCACCGTTGCCTCTGAGAAGATTTTTTCTTTTAAACTCTCAAGCTCGAGACTGCTATAAGTATTGCCGGCAAGCATAATTTTCAATCCATTGTAGTTCGCCGGGTTATGGCCTGCGGTAACCATGATCCCGTTTCCATCGCATTTATTCACTGCAGCAAAGTACAGTACAGGCGTCGGAACCATTCCTATATCCAGCACATTTATACCACTTTGTCGCAAACCATCAATGAGTGCATTTGCAAGTTCAGGGCTACTATTACGGCCATCACGTGCTACGGCAAGAGCATGCTGATCCTTATCCATTGCTTCCTGAGCAATGGCGTAAGCGATTTTTTGAAAAATTTGGGGGGTGACCTGCTCTCCTGTAATACCTCTGATATCGTAGGGAAGAAAAATCTTGTCGATCATATCGCTGAAAGATTCGTTTGACATTATTCCATCAAGCCCCTCCTGTGCGACTGAACTATCAAGATGAGCATTTTCTTTCTGCTTTGAAAAAGGGCTAATTTGTCTCTCAGGAAAGGAAATATAATTTGCTTTGCGAGCTTTAATGACATATTTATAAAATACCATTAATCCCGCTATTAAAGCCAGAAGGCCTAGAACGCCATAAAGCACTGGCTGCCAATAGTACGAAAATAAAAATTGCTTACCCGACGGAGCAGGCCATAATTTAAATAGCCATCGACTGCCAGGTATTTTTTTTATGACGCTGAACCCTGATGCTTTAAGGGATGAATCGCCCTTACTGTTCAGCACAAGTGCTTTAGCAGCACTTCTTTGAATCATTTCTATATAACCCTGCTCAGTATCAAAATGACTGATAAATTGACTGAACAGACGGCTATCTATATTGATCACCAGGTAACCCACGGTTTCGACTTCTGCTTCTGATACAGCGTTATTTACTTTATGGACAAAGATAACCTGTCCCTGCCTGTCTGCAGCCTGACGAGCTTCCAGATTAACACTATCCTGTTCCTGTAGATCATTGAGTAAAGATAATATTACATACCCCAGTTTAGGATTATCGATGATTTTATCAGGATTATAATTATGGGGTATCCCATAGATTTCTATTTTCCTTCCTAAACGCACAGAAAGTTCAGTCTGATAATTTTGCCAGTTATTGATATTAAAATCATTGATATCAAGCCTGGCGGGTAAGACTTCATTAATAGTTTTTATGCTTTTATTGATAACCAGCGTCATCTCGCTGACGCTTTTAGATAACACCTGATCAGCCTGTTGTCTCAGGGACTGCTGTTGATTTTCCCGGGCCTTACCCCAGCTATCGATGCCCTGAGAGAACAATAAAAATGCCACTATAGTCAGAACCAGAGCAAGAATTATACTCCCCGTGGAGAGTGAATTTTTGTTAGCGTAGATGCTGTTACTCGACAGATCGGCCAGTTTTTTAACACTCATAAAAATCCTGCCTATAACCACAAAGAATAAAAATGATCGTATACCTGCTATGATCGGCCCGTATGTCCAAAACCGCCATCTCCTCTGCTGCTGGCCTCAAAAGACTCAACAAGATTTAACTGGGCCTGAATTACGGGAACAAAGACAAGCTGTGCAATACGTTCACCCGGCTTAATGATAAATCGTCTATTGCCTCTGTTCCAGCATGAAACAAATAATTGCCCCTGATAATCAGAGTCAATCAGCCCAACCAGATTACCCAGCACTATGCCATGTTTATGTCCCAGTCCGGAACGGGGCAAAATCATAGCTGCCATGTTATTATTCTCGATATGAATGGCAATACCGGTAGGTATCAACAAAGTCTCACCAGGAGCGAGTTCCTTTTCCCCCTCTATGAGTGCTCGTAAATCCATCCCAGCAGAGCCTGAAGTTGCATATTCAGGTAAAGGAAATTCATTACCAACTCTGGGATCCAGTATTTTTATATCGACTTCATTCATATTATCCACTCTTATTATTATTAATGTAATTCCAGCACTATGGCCAATGCATTACTGTAAACAGAAATGCTAGAGAAACAAACCGGTTTCATTGTTTTCGGATTTGAGCTGCAATCTCGCAGATCAATTGTCTGGCCAGAACAATTTTTGGCGCATAAGTTAAAACTTTATCTTGCTCATGCCAGAACAAATGCAGTTCATTATGTTCCTGATCGAAACCTTTATTCTCACCCACCATATTAGCAGCAATCATATCCAGTTTCTTTTGCTTCAACTTACGGGTGGCATACTCGGCCAGATTTGCTGTTTCTGCGGCAAATCCAAGCGTAAACAGATTTTTAGGATGCGCAGCGACATCAGCCAGAATATCCGGGTTTTTTACCAGTTCCAGAGATAAGGTGTCTGACATTTTTTTTATTTTCTGTGGTTTTTTTTCTGCAGGACGGTAATCTGCAACAGCCGCAGTAGCAACAAAAATATCTGCCGTATCAATAACCTGCATTACAGCCTGATGCATTTCACGAGCACCTCTAACAGCAATTAGCAGACAGCCCACGGGGGGCTTCAAAGCAACAGGTCCACTTACAAGAATAACTTCTGCGCCGGCCTCTACCGCAGCCTGTGCCACCGCATAGCCCATTTTACCGCTGCTTCGATTGGTTAAAAAACGTACTGGATCAATATCTTCAAGCGTCGGACCAGCAGTAATAACCAGTTTTCTGCCCTTAAGCAGTTGCTCATTTTCTAAATTGCCGAAAACGGTATCTGCCCCCCCTTTCTGCATTTGCTCTCGTAATAAAACATCCTTACAAAACGCTACGATATTTTGCGGATCTTCCATGCGCCCTGGACCAATATCGCCACAGGCCTGCTCACCGCTGGCAGGACCAGTGATTAAATAGCCTCTCTGCATTAACAGTGACACATTGGACTGCGTGGCTTCATCACGCCACATTTGCTGGTTCATGGCTGGTGCCAGTATTTTGCTGACGCTGGATGCCAGTATCAGGGTCATCAGCAGATTATCAGCCAAACCGAAAGCGATTTTTGCAATACTGTTTGCGGTAGCCGGAGCAATCACGATTAAATCGGCCCAGCGTGCCAGTTCGATGTGCCCCATACCTGCTTCAGCTTCGGCATCAAATAATTCGCACCGCACTGGTCTGGCAGATAAAGCTTGAAAGATAAGTGGCGAAACAAATTCTGTCGCAGCAGCAGTCATCACTACCTGGACTTGCGCTCCCTGTGTAACGAACATGCGCAACAACTCAGCTGATTTATAAGCTGCCACGCCGCCGCTAACACCTAGAAGAATATGTTTATCTTTAAAAACTGACATCACATCATTTTACCGATTAGTAAGTACTTACCGCAACAGCTGATTTTTATATTATTTACTCATTGAGGCCTCAAAATGGGTGTTTATGAGCACAAATTTCATTTTTAGCAGCCGTTTGTAGGAACATACTGTCTTGCCTGACAGCATTTTTTATTTAAGATAGTAGAATTTATATACAATATTCATTAGCGTCATAATATTTGCGCTGCCATAAAGCCAGACGTGTATTTTAAGCTGAAAATAATACCTGATTGATCCACTAACAGACCCAAACTGGAGCAAGGAATGCCCATCTCAGACTGGCCGGAACAGGAACGTCCGCGTGAAAAATTACTGCAAAGAGGTGCTGCAGCCCTGAGTAATGCAGAACTTTTAGCCATTTTCTTACGTACCGGAACCAAAGGTTCTTCAGCTATCGATCTGGCTTATCTGCTGCTGCATGAATTCTCTTCTTTGCGACATCTCTTCAATGCCAGCCTGGAGCAATTTACCGCTGTCCACGGTCTTGGACCCGCTAAGTATGTCCAATTACAGGCCGTGCTTGAATTAAGTAAACGCTATCTCGATGAAAGCATTAAACGCCAGTGTGCACTTAGCTGCCCGGATGATACTCGACAATATTTTAAAAGCCAGTTACGCGATCAGCCATTTGAAGTCTTTGCGGCCGTTTTTCTGGATAATCGTCACCATGTGATCCATTATGAAGAGCTTTTCAAAGGTACCATCGACGGTGCCAGCGTTTATCCTCGCGAAGTGGTTAAAAAGGCCCTGGCCAGGAATGCTGCAGCCCTGATCGTTGCGCATAATCATCCTTCCGGAATTGCCGAACCCAGTCAGGCAGATGAACGCATCACAGAGCGTCTTAAACAGGCGCTGGAACTGGTAGATATAAGACTCTTGGATCATCTGATCATTGGAGATGGGGAGATTGTATCCCTGGCTGAAAGAGGTATTATTTAAGTGACAACCTGAACGCTGTTTAAGAAACAGAGTAGAAGGCGGCTAGTAATACTTTCTAAAACCCTGGTTGCCCGGTAAGAGCGATATATTGCAGCTCTATTAGGCATCACAACGGCTGTTAATAATAGCTGATTGGTCAGCGCTCAGATCTGAAAGGCGGTGTGGATAGCATTAATTCTGATAGTAATAGTCATATTTATCCAGCATCCCGCTCATAAACGCCCAGGCTTCACTATAAGACAGTCCGCTGTCATCCGGAATAATAATTTTCACATACAATTTATCTTTATACGTCTCTTTCAGGCGTTTTAACTGCTTGTGAAGCTCGCTTTCCGATACTTGACGGTAGCCCTCGTCAGCTGATTTTTTAAGCAGGATTTTTTCAACACCCGCTCGCTTTTCATATTTTACTTCGACCACATATTTTCCGATGGCAGATCGTGAAGGACGGATCAGTTTATTGTATTTATCTTCCAGTTTCTTATAGTCACCGACCAGTATAGAGTGCTCCTGACGGGTCGCTGATATTTGTTCTCTGAAATTTTCAATGCTTTTCTGCTGCAGTTCATTTTGCTGATTCATAATAAGCATCTGCTCTTTCTGTTTGTTTACATAGCCGGCTGATTGCTGCAATTCATTTTGAATATTGCTCAGGGCTACCTGCTTAAGCTGCAGTTCATTTTGTTTATTTTCCAGTGCTGTCGCTTTAAGCGCCAGCTCACTCTTGAGAGACTGAATGGATTTGCCGGACTGACTTATCTGCTCAGTCAATGCAGCGATTTCACTTTTACCTGAGGCTAGTGCTCGATCAAGCCTCCTTTTCTCGCCCGTCAATAAGGTAATTTCCTGTTGTTGATCGATTATTAACCGGTCTCTTTCTGAGGCACTTTCCCCTGCCTGCATCAATTGCAGGCGCAGCATTGAGATCTGAGACTGAGCATCATCAAGCTGCTCTTCAAGGGTTGCATTTATTGCCGTAGAGGTTTTTACCGCTTCAGCCGTTCGCTGCTCTGCCTCAATACTGGCCTGGAGTTTCTGCTTGATTTGTTCCCGCTGAGAAAGGCTTTCCTGTAAAGCACTGGTGGTCTCCTGCTGTGCAGCGATACTTTCCTTGAGGCGTTGCGAGATATTTTTTTCAACCTCTATACTGTCCTGCAGTTCAGCAACCAGTTCCCAGTTGTTGACAATGAGAATAGTGGTGGCAATCAGAAAAATCATCACCACTACGGTCATAATATCGGTAAATGAAGGCCAGAAGCTTTCTTCCAGCAAACCGCCCTGATTTTGTCTTAGGTCAATAAATCCGTCATTCATATTTCAGGCTCGTTAAATCACCGAAAGATTTATTCATGACTTTAAACTGCGGAATTAATGGTCAGGGTTGAAGTTTCATCTTGTGCGGATTGCGGGGCCGTATTCTGCAACGCAGGATCTTCAGGTAATCGAAACCCCTGGCGCAATAATTCCCTGATACTGCTGATATCACTGGACATACCGTGAATGCGCTGATCATAGCGGGTGGTGATTTCATTGACCCGGCTGCTCATTTCCTGATACTGCTTTTGAGCCAGCTGCATATTAGCTGCCGTATGGCGCAATGATTTTATCAGTTCAGCCAGTTGATGAACCATATTCTCACTTTGATAAGAAAAGCGCGGCTGCAAATATTGCGCAGTGACCTGCTCGATAGCACTGAAAAGATTGGTTTGTATATCGGTTAACTTAAGATAAAAGTAACCAAAAAACAGATAACAGATTATGGCCGTCGTGGTTGTTGAAAGTGCGGTAGACATTCCATGAATGACCTGCCCCATGCTGCTAATGCCATTTTCTTCCATAAGACTGGAAGCCCCCAACAAGGCAATGGATAAGGAAATAATGGTACCAAAAACACCCGTGAGAATAAGAATATTGGAGACAAATTTCGGGAAGCTCAGACGGGTGCTTTCAGAGGCAACCATAGTGGCAGCCAGTGCACTCTGATTAACCGGTGACTGCTGGCGATAAATTTCCTGCATGGTCGCATAACGATGATAAATCAGGCTGCTGTCATTGATGCCTTCAGCAGGATTAAATGACTCTTTACGTATATTGATAATAAAACGTCCCAGGGCCCTTTCTTCCCGCCAATAAAAAATCAGGGACATGAGCAGCTTTATCATGCCTATAGCGAACAAACCCAAAATTGAGCCATTGATAATATAGCCCGTATTGGTCAACTGATTTTTCAGGTAGATATTTTGAATATAATCAAAATTATAAAAAACCAGAATTAATACCGCAGCACTCAGCACAATAAGCCGCAGCAGTACGTTGAAACTATAATTAGATTTAAACTGTATCATAAACCGATAA
Source organism: uncultured Gammaproteobacteria bacterium (assembly GCA_963836005.1). Taxonomy (GTDB): domain Bacteria; phylum Pseudomonadota; class Gammaproteobacteria; order GRL18; family GRL18; genus CAWIHS01. The sequence goes on from CAWIHS010000002.1 coordinate 222,147, forward strand.
TAAGCTAATATTGTCTTGCGTTGCAAGTCAGGGTTAATACTTATCCGAGAAAAGTCAAACTAGTGCACATAATAGCGCTGCAATTACCCGGCTGCCGCAAGTGCTGAAACAGTGACTGTCTTGCGGCTGCAGCAGTAAATACAGCGTAGTTGTAACCGTACAGATCAGGTTACGGCTGGTCTTATTTCCTGCTTTTGAGCAATATGAGCAGTTTTATCTTGAAGCAGTGTTGCGCTGCTGTTTACTGTACATTTGCTGTGCAAAATAGTTTCGATAATGAAACAGCGCACTGATATCATTGGCTTTGACATCAATCACTTTCCAGCCGTTTTTGGTGCGGATAAATCTAAAATCGACATCTAACTTGCGGCCATTTTCCTGTATCACCTCGGCGCTGGCCAGAGCTTCATTGGACCCTGTTCTTTTTGATGCGAAAGCTTCAACTACAGGAGGGTATGCCTGGAAAGCCGTCAACTTCTGTACAAACGTAGTCACAAAGAGATTGGTAAAGGTGTTGGTGAACTCCACCTGCTGCTGCTTGTCCATTTGACGATAATAACGCCCGGCAACCCATTGGGACATATATTGAAAATCAAAATGCGGAGTAATTTCTGCATTCAGAAAACGAGTTATCTCTTCAGCGGTTCGGGGTTGTGGCTGTGATACAAAGACAATCACCTTATTAATTGATTCTTCCAGTAAATCCACCGGCGACTTCTGTCTTTGCACGGGAGCCTGTCTGGCTTGATATCGATTATAATTCTCTGATGGATAGTAGCCCGGAGGTTGTGCCAGCGCACTTTCTATCAGCGTTGCAAAGCCAGTTATTACAAGCGTAAAACCCAGAAACAGACTCGTCAGTAGTTTTTTCATGAAACACTCCATTTTATGATTTACCTAAAGATATACTATCTTTGAGCAATCCGCCATATTAATACAACATTTATTCAATTAGCCTCTAAAAGGCTTGCTATAATGGCTATTTTTGCGTAAAATTCCGCCTCTTACTCGAGCATGTATTGTATGACTATCCCTTCCTGTTTTGCATCGCAGGGGATATGAGAAGTTTTTAAAGAGCGATTTGGAGAATTACAAATGTCTAAGGTATGTCAGGTTACTGGTAAACGTCCTGTATCAGGAAATAACGTTTCTCATGCCAACAATAAAACCAAACGTCGTTTTCTGCCTAACCTGCATACACACCGTTTTTGGGTTGAAAATGAAAACCGTTATGTAAAATTACGCGTTACCAGTAAGGGTATGCGTATTATTGATAAACGTGGAATTGACACTGTTCTGGCTGAAATACGTGCCAGAGGTGAAAAGGTCTGAGCAAAAGACTTTTTTGGAAGAAATATTGGGAGTTGGAAAATGCGTGATAAAATCAAATTAGTATCCTCTGCGGGAACAGGCCACTACTACACTACAACCAAAAACAAGCGCACCATGGCTGAAAAAATGGAAATAAAAAAATATGATCCTGTAGTACGTAAGCATGTCATGTACAAGGAAGCAAAAATTAAATAATTGCTCATTCCTGATATCTGTTTTACCTTAGTGCATAAAATGAGTGCATAAAACCAAAGCAGCTGCTCAGGTAGATCCGCTGAGATTTGAGGATAATGTAAATTGCTGGTAACTATTCAGCGTATCTATAAGATCGTTCTCGATATCAGGTATTTATTGACCCACATGGATGTGGGAAATGCAGGTTATGCATGGAGCTATTACCTGCCCAGAAGACGCCGTAAATACATCCCTGTAGGGAATGCAGATTATACAGGAACAATTATCTGCCTTACGCAAATATCTGATATCAAGCACTTAGTTACTTATTCCAAATACGCTGATTAGTTACAATTGCTATTTGAAATCCCGACCAGGTCGGGATTTTTTTCGCCATTAACAAAACAAAATACTGGCTAAGCTGAGTAAATTAGTACATCAGCTCATCCAGTATATTAGCCCCTTTATCTGTTATCACTTTATAAACACTATAAGCCGGTTGATCATATGGATGCACGGCCAGCAGGGTCTGAATCGCTTTCTTGATCACCCCATCATCACACGCCATCTCAACTTTGTATTCCTCTACTTTGCTCAATTCATTCACCCTGCCTGTAACTGGGGAACTTCCCTGTAAAGGCCTGAACTGACTTTCGCCTTTTACCTGCCAGCAACATTGATCATAAGCCCCTATTTTTCCTGCACCAATAGCAAATAAAGCCTGCTTCACCTGTTCGTGATACTGCAGAGGAACGTAATAATTAATATAAAACATAATACTACCCTTGTTGAATTTAGATTTAGCTGTGATTGTTTAATTTCTGCCTTTATATTTATCCGCTTTATCCGCTCTGCTTGTGCAGGCAGAGACATCTTGTGTTAAGAAAAAAGCATCGTTATACTCCTTAACATAACACATCTCTAGCCTAGCAAAGTTCCTGCTGTCAGAGGAACAAAAGCCGGCTCCCGCAAGGATTAAACATGACTCAACTGAGAAACATATCCTGCTATCTGTTGCTCCTGGTCTGCCTGCTGGTGCTCGCATTGTTTATGCTGCTAGGCGTCTATGCAAATCCCTCATCAGACGATTTTTGTCTGGCCAGCGGGATCAATCAGGAAGGTTTATTCAGGCATTTATGGAGACACTATCTTGAATGGAGCGGGCGATATTCTGCCAATGCACTGTACGGTATCTATCCACTGATCTTTGACTTATTTGACGGGTATAAGTTGTTACCCATGCTGCTCCTCACTGCACTGCTTGCAGCAAGTGCTTTTTTTCTCTCCAGCTTGTTCAGAATAAACATCACGATCCCAGCCGTTTTACTCTCATCACTCGTTTTTGTAAGCCTTTTCGTGCTGGGCATGATGAGCACCGCAAGCAGCTTATACTGGATGGCCGGCGCACTGACCTATCAGTCTGCTAATATACTGTTATTAACGGCATTTGCCTTGATGATACGCTTTCTGGATCAACAGACCCAGGGAGGAAACACTGTCTGGACATTCACCGCCTTACTCTTAGTCATCTTCATTGCCATGGGAACCAATGAGACCAGTATGCTGATATTGATGAGTATCATCGGCCTGATCGTCATCATAAAATTGCCCTCAGACAGACTAACCATAATGCCGTGGCTGTTCTTACTGGCCATTGCCCTGATATGCTTTGCGGTGGTTTTTTTATCACCCGGCAACGTCATACGCGCTGCTGATTTCCCCCTGCGCCATGACCTGTCCCGTTCAATCACCGGCAGCCTGAACATGGGCATTAAAATCCTCTTCAGCTGGATGATTAATCCGCTCCTGCTTACTGCAAGCATACTCACACCTTTTGCGGTCTACAGACTGTATCTTTTATCTGACAGAGTATTTAACATATCGGCTTCGCTGCTTATGATGTTTTTTTTCACGACCCTGGCTATTCCCATCCTGCTGCAGTTTCCGGCCTGGTGGGCCATGGGAGGATGGCCGCCGGCTCGTACTGTCGATGCTATTTATTTTATCTTTCTGCTCAGCTGGTTTTTATCCATTGGTGTCATGACGCTATACTTTATTCACCGCAAAAAAGAAATATCGGCAATATCAAGAAAAATTTTTAATCAAACACGAGTCAATATCATGCTACTGTCGGCAGCCATTCTTTTCACCCTTGCTGTGCTCAATAATCATAATCTGCAGCTGGCCTGGAATGATCTGCGCTATGATGCCAGGCCCTACCATGAGTATCTGACAGCACGTTATCAACTCATTGAACAGGCGTTAACCGATCAGAATCTGTCCTTGATTGTACCTGATTACCACCGGCCATACCCACGCAGCCTTTATTTTAATGACATCATGCATAGTTCACGTCATTGGCGAAATACCTGCTACGCAGATTATTTCGGCCTGCAAAAAATAAAAAGAAGCAGACACTGAAACCTTTGAACTCAGGCGTTGAGCCCGGATCTAGCGTCCTGATAGCCGGCTCCCAGCACATCTTACTATCAGTAGTCATGCATCACTTATTTGTGCTTCTGAGTTTTACTTTATTAAAATATACGTTATACTTCGAGCGCTGGTAAAGATTACAGCGGCTATTTATGTCTGTGCAATTTCGATGACCCTTCATATCACATCTTGTCTGTTCGTAAGTAATTCCTGCATCTTTCCGCACTTTATTATTTTGGCGTATAATCGCTATCGAATATTATCAATTAATTTTGGAGATTTTTTATGGCTACCACGACTGGCCGAGTAAAATGGTTTGATGAAAAAAAAGGTTTTGGTTTTATAGAGCGAGAAGACGGTGATGATGTGTTCGTTCATTTTAGAGCAATAAACAGTCCTGGCTACAAAACACTTGCCGATGGACAGGAAGTACAGTTTGAAGTTGAACAAGGTCAAAAAGGCCCTCAAGCTGTGAATGTAACAGTCATTTAACGCTGTACACTCCTGCTTAAGTAATTCCTGTCGCTTAAGTGATAGCCGTTTAAACGGCCTGTTAAAATACAGCGGATGTTTTAACAGGCCGCCGCGGCCACTTCACCCAGCTAAGGATCCTGTTTTTCTTTAAAGCCCAAATAGCCTGTTGTTAAGCAATGGTTAAGCAATGGTTAAGCAATCTGCTGTGTCTTGCCTGGAACGCAATGTTCTTACCTAAAGGCACAAGCTTATACATTCGAGTTTCTGGTATCTTTGCGCGCAAGGCACAAAAATCCCTGTCAGCGTTTATGCAGCAGTAAATTGCCAAACCTGTCCACCTGTACCTGCCAGTCATTCTCGACCCAGGTGCTGGCAACCTGCTCCACTATTAGCGCGGGGCCATTCAAAATTTGGCCAAAAAGCAGCTGTTCACGCTGGTAAACCGGTACCTTTTCACTCAGGCCAAACAGCCTGGTTGCGGTTTTTTGCTGCGGTGGTTGTTCACTCATGGGTAATTGTTCCAGAGCTACAGACAGTGCCGGCGCGCTGGCCTTAACTCGAACATTGACCAGTTCTATGGGCTGTTGATGCTGGTGACCGTAACGTTTTCGATGCAGCTGGTGAAAACAAGCCATACTGCGATGACTGCCTTTCCAGGGCACATTGAGGGTATAGGACTGCCCTTTATAGCGTAAATCGACGGAATAGAAAATACTAATTGCTGCTGCGCGGATACCTTCAGCCGTCAACTCCTTGCATCCCTGTTCAGCCAGCACCTCAAACCGCTGTAGCACAGTAGATTCATCAATGCCTTCCAGGAACACATTAATAGTCTGTGACAATTCTCTGGAATGCGGCGCCACCACCATTCCCAGAGCTGATAAGACACCGGCATGAACCGGTACCAGCGCCTTTCTCATTCCCAGGTTATCGGCCAGGGCGCAGACATGCAGCCCTCCGGCACCGCCAAATGGCATCAACATCAAACGCCTGGGATCTATACCTCTTTGTATTGACATCACTCTCAGGGCCCGGCTCATATGTTCATTAGCCAGTGCTATAATACCGCTGGCAGTTTCTTCAATACTCAAACACAATGTTTTTGCCAGCTGCTGTATGGCGTTTAAAGCAGCCTCAAGATCCAGGCTCATTTTACCGCCAAGGAAACTGCTCACCATCAGTCTTCCAAGAACCAGATTGGCATCTGTCACCGTAGGTTGATTTCCACCCTGCAGATAGCAGGCCGGACCTGGTCGTGCCCCTGCCGATTCCGGACCTACCTGTAAGATACCCCCATCATCCACGGATGCAATAGAACCGCCGCCGGCGCCGATGGTATGCATGTCGACCATGGGAATAGCAACAGGATAATTATCAATTTGGCCCTCGCTGGTTAATTGTAAATCTCCTTCAATCAGCGCTACATCGGTGGAGGTTCCTCCCATATCAAAAGTCAATATGCCGCCCACAGCATTAGTGTCAGTGCTGATTTGTTCAGCGATGAATTTTGCCCCGGTCAACCCGCCGGCAGGTCCGGATAATAACATTCTGGCCGCATGTTCTGCGGCATTTGACGAGGCCATAGTTCCGCCTGAACTCTGCATTACAGCGACCTGTGCCGGAGACACTCCATTCATCAAACGTCTGATATAACCCTGCACCAGAGGACCTACCCAGGCATTTAACCAGGTGGCAATACCTCTTTCATATTCTTTGTATTCCGGCAAAACAGCAGATGAACGTGAAATAAAGACATCTGTAAATTTATCCTTTATAGCCTTTTCTATGCGTTTTTCATCGCTGTCATCCAGGAACGAAAATAACAGGTTGATCGCAATGGCCTCAGGTTTTAATACGTGGATAGATCCCAGCAATGCGTTGATTTCATCCGCAGACAAATCTTTTATCCGTTTGCCGCCTGCATCGACACGGCAATCAACCTCAAGGCACAATGATTTTGCCACTGGCGGAGGCTCAGGCTCGGGCTTAAGATTGTACAATTCCCTGCGTGCCTGACGACCAATGGTTAAGACATCAGCCAGTCCTTTATTAGCAATATAGACCGTTTTAACCCCTTTTTTTTGCAAAACGGCATTAGTAGCCACGGTTGAGCCATGCACTATCCATAATTCATCCAACTGCACATCCAGCTCCAGCTCAGCGATACCCTGCAAAATGGCTTTTTCCGGTGCATCAGGAGTGGATAACACCTTATGGATTTTCAGCTGTCCCTGATTATAATAAACAAAGTCAGTAAAAGTGCCGCCGGTGTCAATGCCAAGAATACGGTTGTGTTGCTGCAAGGGAAAATCCTTTCAATGAACGATCATACGTAGATTCTTAATACTAATTTTTGCTTAAGAACTCACCTAAAAATGGATAATAAAACTTATTTTTAACTACTCAGCGTATTTAAGATTATACTCTAAGTGCTTGCTATCAGGTTTTTGTGAAAGGCAGATAATTGCTCCTGTATAATCTGCATTCCCTACATGACCGCCATGGATGGTGGAAATGCATGCGAGAGGCAGGAGCCGAAGTCGTCCCTGTAGGTCAAGTGTATGTGGCATGGATGCCACATCCAAGCCTACATGGATGTATTCACGGCGCCTTCTGGGCAGGTAATAGCTCCATGCATAACCTGCATTTCCCACATCCATTTGGGTCAATAAATACCTGATAGCAAGCACGATCTTAAAAATACGCTTCTAAGTTACAAAAATATAAGTCTTTGAATTTTATATGTTTGTAACTTTTTGATGGTTAGCCTTCCCGCGGCTTGATTTGCTGAGTAGTTACACTTATTTTATAAAAATATACATCATTTTTCAGGTTACTTTAGACCCGTTCGTTATTTATTGTAAACGTGATATCAAATGACAAATAAATATTGCTATGATGCTATAAATGGATATCAATCCTAATAGTTATATTCTATCAATAAAATAGGGTCTGCTAACATTATGGCTAATGTCGTCAATATGTCTCAAGTGACAACTTCCGGACGCCTTAAAACTTTATCACTCATTGCTATCCTGCTTATTATTATCTTTTCACTATTTAGCGCAACCTATACTATAGAAGCTGGTACGGTGGGGATACTATCCACTTTTGGCAAGTATCAGGAAGAACCTGTCCGGCCGGGTCTGCATTTAAAAATTCCGCTGATGCAGAAAGTCCGTGTGCTGGATATCAAATTATTACAATCCGCAAATTATATTGGTAGGCAGGATCAGCCCGATAAAAGGGGGGTTATCAATAAACCGCATATTTCTGTGCTGGACAATAAAAACCTGCCCATCGGTATCGACCTGACGGTGATGTATACCCCCATGGCTGATCAAGCCAGTAATATTTTGGGCAAATACGGTGTGAATTATTTCGATAAACTCATTAACCCCAATATTCGCGATGTAGTCAGAGATGTCGTCGGAAAATATCCGGCTGAGCAAATACCAGCCGACAGAACCAAAATCAGTGGAGAACTCAAGACCTTGATAGGCCATAAGTTTGCAAAAATGCCCTTCACCTTGAATGAAGTATCCCTGAGAAATATACAGTTGCCACAGATTGTTTTGAAAAAGGTCGAAGAAGTTCAAATTGCCTAACAGGAAGAACAAAAACTCGCTATGGTTGAAAAACAGGCCGAAAAACAGCAGCGTATTAAAACCATTGAAGCCAATACCCGGCTTATAGAAGTCACCACCAAAGCCAAGGCCGAGGCCGAAAAACAGAAAATTGCCGCTGATGCCATGACCTATCAAGTGCGTATTGAAGCAGAAGCTATGGCCAAGGCCAATACCGAAATCGCAAAATCTATCACCGCTGAATTGATCCAGTATAAAGCTATCGAAAAATGGACGGGATCTTATCCAAAACTGTTAATGCAGGGCGCGGATAGTCCGGCTATACTTCAATTACCCAGACTGGATGAATGATTGACAGTTTGTCTGGAAACAGGGCATGGCACAGAAACAACAGTGGTTAGATTCACTTCAATGCCCAGAAAATTATCAGGAGAAACAGTGAAAACCTACCTTAGCCTTAATTTAGCCTTTATCGCTTTACTTTTTGTGAATGTGGCAGCTCTGGCTGAACAAACCCTTAGCCCGGTTGCCGATCAACCGCAGGCACCCGAATTTGAACTGAAAGATATGGATGGTAATCTGAAAACCCTTGCCTATTATAGCGGCAAGCCAGTGATCATCAATTTCTGGGCCACCTGGTGCCCGCCCTGCAGAGCCGAACTGCCTTCGATGAACCGCGGCTGGGAAAAGATCAAGGATGAAGATATCGCTATGCTGGCCATCAATGTAGGCGAGGACGAAGACACTGTCTTTGCCTTTATGGGCAATTATCCGATTGAATTTGACTTATTGCTTGACCGTACAGGCGACATCGTTAACCATTGGCCAGTCAAAGGTTTGCCGACTACTTTCGTCCTGGATCCTCAGGGGCGTATTATTTATCGGGCCATTGGCGGTCGAGAATGGGACTCTGATGCGCTGCTGAATAAAGTCCGTGCATTAAAATCATCCAGCACTGCCCCTTCTTTGTGATCCTTGATAGCAGTACCATATATCTGTTGTCCGGCCTGTTTTTTATTGTTGCTCTGGCTTATTCAACCGTAGGACTCGGCGGCGGCTCGTCCTATACCGCCCTGATGACTCTGGCAGGTATGGGCATGCTGGTGATCCCAATGCTGTCATTGATGCTGAATCTGGTCGTCACCAGTATCGCCAGTTATCATTTTATCCTTAATAAACACACGCGATTTAAACTGATACTGCCTTTTGTGATCACCTCCATACCCATGGCTTTTCTGGGCGGTTATCTCAAGCTGCCCCAGGAAGTATTTTACTGGCTGCTGTTGATCTCGCTGACTGCCGTGGTCTTACGTATTTATTTCTGGCAACAAATTTCCCTGAAACTTAGCCTCAAGCCACTGCAAAAGCTTATTTTTTGTTTAGCATCCGGAGCAATACTGGGACTGATTTCAGGCATTGTGGGTCTGGGCGGGGGCATTTATCTGGTACCGCTGATTATTCTCTCTGGTCTTGGCTCCGAAAAAGAAGCAGCGGCCAGCGGTGCCGTGTTTATCTGGCTGAATTCACTTTCAGGACTGATAGCGAGAACCCAGTATAACACGGTCGATCTGTCCAGCTATATACCCTTAATCATGGCCGTCGCTATGGGTGGTTATCTGGGTTCTCACCTGGGAGCAGGAAAACTGCCGCCGCAACGAATGGAGCAGATTCTGGGCATACTGCTGCTTATTTCCATTGTTTTTATCATCAGAAAACTCCTCCTTTTTTAATCTATCCAGTCTTAACCGCCCCCTGAAATGGCGGGTATGGTCAAATTAATGGCGTATTTTGACAAGAATCAGACCGGGATTTGTAGCACAATCATAGAGTAACTGTTCTATGGATATTTTCTTGATAATGATAACCCTTTAAAACTTGTGACTGCAGGAACCAAACAACTGTTTACAGTGTCTAAACTTTCCTACTCAACTTATTATGGGTATACCAGCCTGGTTGTATTGATATGAAAAAACTATTCCTGATTTTGTTATTTGCCATTACCAACCCGAGTATTGCGGATAATTTTGATGATTCTGAAAGGCTATTCAACTGGGCAGAAACTGAATTGCCCCAATATTTCAGTCCAGCCGGTACAAAAACCCGGCAAATTGAACAATACCTGTTGAGATATTACCCGCATAGCGACACCTACATTGGTACAGATGGTGAAGACGTCTACATTTATGGTGATATTTTTGGCGGCCTGTTAAAAGTTGGGCTTATCAGTGACTTTATCGAGACTGATGGGCCTGCAGCAGAGCTTTCCAGAGGCTGGCAATGGGTCAGAAACAACCCCATGTTCATCAGTGGTCTGGTCACTATGGATGCTCCTCCGGCTGACTTCGTTGATATTTACTTCGATGATTTTAATGCGACCGCCGCTCATCTCTGGGCAGACGGTTTACCCTGGCAAATGGATACCTGGGCAGCAGCAGAAAACAGCCAATTTCGCTTTGTATCCTGGCTGGATGACGATGGCACCAGTCTGGCTAATGGCGAATTGATCGGCGGTTATCTGGCTGACTCTTCTGCAAGAATTGGTTATCAGGTAGGAGATGAACCTGGCTTTGGCTGTCCCAGCCTGCAATGTGCTCTGGATGATATAAAAGCCATGCAAGCTGGAATTGATGCCGTTCGCAGTGCTGATCCGCAAGCACTGATTTACCTGAATTTTGAAATGAAAGACTATGCAGAGGAATTAATCACATACTATGGTCAGTATATGGACGGCGATATTATCAGTTACGATAACTACAGTCAGGACGCTGAAGCCTATGAAGCGCTGGAAACTTTTCGCGCGGCCGGACTGAAATATAACAAACCCTATTGGCGTTATATCAAGTCCTTTTATTTTGATGACGGCAGCCACAGCTCCTTATCTGAATCCGACCTGCGCTGGGATGCTTTCAGCGGACTGGTCTACGGCTATACAGGCCACTCCTGGTTTACCTACAACACCGGAGAGCACCCGGTAGTCAACCCTGCGCTGTTTATCCGGGAAGCGGATTTCGATGCCGGCACCACTGAACTCTGGTACGTTGCCGCTCAAATTAATAAAGAGATGCAGAACCTGGGTCGTTCAATGACTCAGTTAACCAGTACCGATGTTCGTTACATTCCCAAATTCAAGTTATTACAACCCTTCAAGACTACTGACTGGTCTTACGGGGCCGGCGGTGACAGCTATATTGAAGATATCAAACCCAAAAATAATTACGCTTTACTGGATATTTCGGTGGGATTTTTTGCAGATGACAGCGGTGAAATTTACTTTATGCTGCAAAATGTGTCCCATGAACATGGATATTATGAAGATATCCCGCTGAACAAAACGGGCAAAGAAAAAATCAGGGTTTCCTTTGATTTTAGCACAGCGCCCGAAAACATCAGCCGGTCCTCATTGCTGAGCCTGAATAAACTCACCGGAGAGGTGGAAACACTGCCCATGAGTTCAGTGGACGGTAATGAAAGTTATATCGACATCAAGCTGGAAGCCGGCGATCCCATACTCCTGAAATACGACACCGGGGCTCCTTTTGCCATGCAATAGTGCATCGATTATTTACATTACCTGAACTCGGGATAAGAGCGATCATACTCAGCACTAAGTTCAGGTAAAACAGGCACAACAACATAGCATACTGGCTTTCGCGGAATTATTTCTCGTTATCTGCTTGAGGAATTTTTTTAAAACGTAAAAAATAATTGTCACTGAGTATATTTTCTTCAGCCACCAGCTCAAAACCGCTGGCGTGAATTTCATCCATCACCTGCTGCTGATTGGCGCGCACATGATGCATTACCCAGTTTGTGCTCAAGCCCGGTATTTTACGAAAATCAATAATGATCAACGCTCCACCTGGACGCAGCGCCTGGTGGAGCGAAGCCATCATACTGCCAGGGTATTCAAAATGATGATAGGTATCACATATCAGCGCCAGATCAATTGAATCAGCGGCCAGTCCTGTACTGCCGGGTTCATTCACCACACCGACTATTTGCATCAATCCCTGTTGCCTTGCCCGCTGCTGCAGATTGTCGATAAAATTTTTAGCAATATCTACCGCATAAACCTTTCCCTGCTCACCTACCTTTTGCGCCATCATAAAACTCAGAAACCCGGTACCTGCGCCGATATCTGCCACATGCATTGCCGGTTTAAGTTTCAATGAATTTATTATAGCCTTACGGAAAATGTAAATTTCCCGTTGCGGGCTTTCAAAGACATCGACCCAATGTTGGTAGTCAGGATCCTTGTAATGACTATTAATACCAGGGTTAATGCTCTGTTCTCTCGCCATAGCAGGGCCATGGTGCAAGCAAAGTCCTGCCAGGAATACAAAAAGAATTTTAACTCTCATTAAGTGCCTCCGAAAAAATTATTCCCTTGATTGTAATTTGCTTTTATATTGCGCCGGCGTCAATGAATCAGGAATAAAATCCGCACCGGCCCTGAAAGCAATTTCCTGACCATCGAGAATGGCCTGCCAGAAAGCCTGCGCTGTCATTAAATTATCTTCATGGTTTTGCCAGCGAAATATCGTCGGATCTTCTGAACCACTGTCTCCGCAATATTCAAGATAATTGAAAAATAGTTCCGCCATGCGTTCCGTTTCCCAGGGAACACTTTTTCCCCGTTCGTGATAATTGATTTCCTGAGCTATTTTAAAATGATGAGCCTTGAAATCCAGATTCAGGCCGAAACGGTCATTGAACATTTCTCCCAGTAGCGGTTCCGACCACTGACGATGAAAACGACACACCCCGCAATTATCATTGATCAGCTCATAGACCATGCGTTCTACATTTTTACGCCCCAGTTCATTGGGCGTGGTGTAACCTCCGCCATAATAGACATAATATTTACCCATCAACGGCATTGGACTTCCCATGCCCGGTACCCAGTACTGATTTGGCACCATATGACCATTGTCACCATGAGAGAGAAATACCGCCCGCTCCATAGGCAGTGTGCGTGGATAACGCTCATTGAGTTCTTGAGCGGCTGCACGAATCCCCCGGCGAAATAGCGCCGCACGTTTATCAAATAAAATGCTATCGATCAGGCTGATAGCATATTGAGCATTCAGCATACTGTCACTGACCAGGTCAAACTCCGCTTTATCAGCCGTAAACTGCTGAAATTTCATCTCTGATTTGGAAGGAAAGCCAAATGTTTCAGGTGCAAATAAATCATCTGCAACGCATTCCATGATCCACGCCAGGGTGCCACCGACCTGAATCGCATCCATACCCATGGCATCGGCATGATCATTGAGCAATTCTGCCGCTCGCTGGTCAAAAACGCCTACTTGCGGCCCCAATGCATGATATGGTTCGTAATCTTTTTTATATTTTCCATTCAGCTTTTTGCAGGCAGTGGCACAGGGCTCACCACAATGGTCAAAGTTTTTTGTAGCTATCGTTTCTTCATTATATTGTTTGAGATAATGATCAACGATAAAGTCCTTATGCTGACGTGAGCGTTCTTCATTACTGGCTGAAGTACTGCGATAATTGAACGACATCAGCATATCACCAATATTATGTAAGTTAGCACCAAAGGTACCGCCGCTGTTTATTTTCGGGTCATAATAATATTTTACTGTCGCTGCCTTGTCTACCTTGACCCCCTTGTTGCCAAAATGTTCTAGAAAGTAAGGATCGGTGTCTTTTGCTTTAGGTTTATGCGGATCCACCCAGTCGCCGCCAAACAGACAACCGATAATATTATGCTGCTGTAACAGTCTGCTGCCCATGCCTCCCCGGCCACACCAGTCAACCACTGCAGTAAACTTACCTTTTTTTACCGTACTGGAAGCGATTGTTCCTTCATTTGTAAGCTCAGAAGCCGGCCCGACCACAAACGTACGCACCCGTTTGATATCATATTCACTGGCCCAGCGATCAAAAACAGCATGCTGCAGAGCATAAATACCAATGACTTCTTCACCATCAGACGTCTGATATCCCTCCCAGATATTTCTATAATCGGGTATGGGTTCAAAGCGAACAGACAAATCAGTTCCGTCGTTATTTAACAGCAAAACACAAGGTTGTTCACTGCGTCCTTTCAGGCTGACATAATTAACACCAACATGCTGAAAGGTATAGGCGGCTCCTCCCATTGACGAGATATAGAAACTGTCCCATTGTGGACTGAAGCCACAGAACACCAGACGTCTTGAACCTGGGATCGCACTGCTGGCCAGCAACCCTTCACCAAAGCTAAAAATATTTTGATTTTGCTGATATCTTTTCCAGCCAAAATCTACTGGTCCAAAAATCTCCTCATCTTTATCAATATCATGAATACCCCATTGGCCTGAATCAAGTTCGATAGTCAATTCTTTTTGAATAAAAGGAACCGGCATTATTATTTCTCCAGTTGATAACTTGTGTCCGTCCGTTTTTTGATGGACACTTGTAGCACAAGGATGTGCTACCATTTTTAATAAAGATAAGTCATTGAAAATGCAGCAAAAGAGAAATCACACTTGTTCTTTTGCGTTCCATAATATAGCCAGGATGGCTATTTATAGATGGAAACTAACTCAGTTATTCAGGCTAAAGTATAGGCAAAGATCTTTTAAAGGTATAGATATTAGCAATGGCTGATTCGCAAGCCGGGAAAGAAATCATCAGGATTGAATTTCCCATCTGATAACGTTATAGTCCATGCAAACGAAATGTATCTGTTCAGTGTATCCTGATTTCATATTTTTCTGGTATTACCGGTTATGCACAGTAGTCTTGAGCTTTTTTTGTTAACATAACGCATAGATACTATGAGAAAAAGGTAATTAAAGTGGCATTCCTTAGAGTTCACTATCAAAATAATGTAGAAAAAGACATTACCCTGGATAAGCGTACCACATCCATTGGCCGCAGCAGTGAAAATGATATTGTGATGGATCATCCGGGTGTTTCCAGCCGCCATGCACGCATTAATTATGAAGGCCAGTATTATATTACCGATTTGCGCAGTACCAATGGCACTTATCTTAATGGAAAAAAAATTTTACATCATAAATTGAGCGATGGCGACACCGTCGCCATTTCAGGTTTCCCAATAATATTCTATGCCTAGTGAAGTATTAATTGAAGTCAATCACCTGTCGCGTCATTTTCCCGGACGTACTCACCATACTGTAGCTGTTGATGATATCAGTTTTACTTTAAATCGAGGGGAGATCCTTGGCTTTCTGGGTCCTAACGGTGCGGGCAAATCCACCACCATGCAAATGCTGACGGGTAACCTGGCACCTACCCGGGGAGAAATAAAAATCGGCGGCATTGATTTAATGGATAATCCGCTTGAAACCAAAGCCCAGATTGGATATCTGCCTGACACACCCCCACTTTACAAAGAGTTAACGGTCAATGAATATCTCCGCTATTGTGCCCGGCTAAATAAAATTCCTCGTAATCAGCTTGATACGGCATTGGCCTCTGCCAAACATCGCTGCGGGTTGACTGACTATGGGTCCAGAGTCATCAGCCATTTATCCAAGGGGTACCAGCAGCGGGTTGGCATCGCCCAGGCTATTATTCATTCCCCGGATATTGTGATTCTGGATGAACCTACCGTCGGTCTTGATCCTATTCAAATGGTGGAAATCCGCAAACTTATCAAGGAACTGGGGCAGCAGCACAGTGTAATGCTTTCCAGCCATATTTTGCCGGAAATACAGGCTATTTGTAATCAGGTACAGATTATTAATCAGGGCAAACTTGTTTTTAATGCCCCTATCGAACTACTTAACCAGCAGATGCAGACCCAGGCTCTGCGTATTCGCTGCATTGAGGCGGTTGATATCTCGAAGATTGAACAGCTCGTCCAGGTGCAAGACGTTGAGCAGCATGAAGATAGTATACTGATCCATTGCAAAGCCGAAAACATTCAGCCTGAGGGCAGTTTATTGTCTGCTGTTTCCATCGCACAGCAAGTGATAAAACTTTCCCTGGACAACCACTGGGGACTGTATGAAATATTCCCCGAAAAACGCACTCTGGAAGATATTTTTATGGCATTAACTCATGTGGATCCAACCGTTAGCCAGGAAAAGGACCTACATGATTAGTGTTATTGCCTCAAGGGAATTAAAAAGCCTGCTGCTGTCGCCTCTGGCATGGTCAATACTAGCCGTTACCCAGATTATATTGAGCTACCAGTTTTTAACTCAACTGGATGCCTACCTGATGCTTCAAGCCAGGCTTTCAGTGCTGGATAATTCACCAGGAATTACTGATCTGGTCATTGCACCCCTCCTAGGCGGAGCGGCAATTATACTGATATTGATAGTACCTTTGCTCACCATGCGTCTGATCAGTGATGAACAAAAAAATCAGACCTTACCCTTATTATTTAGCGCCCCGATATCCATGCAGCAAATTGTGCTGGGCAAATATCTGGGCATTCTGCTATTTCTGCTGCTGCTGGTAGCCATGGTTTCGTTGATGCCCTTTTCATTATTACTGGGAACCCCTGTTGATTTGGGACAATTGTTTGCTGCACTATTAGGTTTGTGTCTGCTATTGGCTTCTTTTGCCGCGGCTGGCCTCTATATGTCAACGCTCACCAGGCAGCCGGCTATCGCCGCAATCAGCAGTTTCGGCTTACTGCTGTTTCTATGGATCATAAACTGGGCAGGCAGCAGCGGTGAGTTTAATAGCGAACACTTTAATGTTCTAGCCTGGTTTTCTGTACTGACTCATTTCGAACCCTTTCTGAAAGGCGTTTTTTCCACCGCTGATGTTAGTTATTACCTGTTATTTATTTTGCTTTTTCTGGTTTTGAGTATACGCAGAATGGAACGGCTGCGCCTGCCGCATTAAGATTCATTAAAGATCTCTGGCAACAGGCAGAACTGTTAGAGGCATTGAACGGTTACATTTATATTGAAGAATTCGAAGAATTTTTATGGATATTTCCAAAACTTCAACCAGATTGCTTAAACTGCGAAATATTATCTTTATGATTTTATTTCTAACCCTGATTGGGCTGCTGGCTGTTTTAAGCAATCGCTATACGTATCTCTCTGACTGGACAATCAACGGACAGAACTCTCTGAATGAAGTATCACTGGAATTGCTTAAAAACATGGACGATTCTGTAGCGATCGTCTCTTATACTAATCAATCCTCTATTAAGGATGCAGTCAAGGAACTGATTTCCCGTTATCAGCACGCCAAGCCCGATATATCTCTAAGTTTTGTGGATCCAGTAGAAGATCCTGAAACAGTCAGGGATCTGAACATCACTATCGACGGTGAATTAATGATTACTTATCAGGGCAGAAAAGAAAACCTGACTGAACTGTCTGAAGAAAACATTACCAATACCCTGTATCGTTTGATCCGCGCCCAGGAACGCACTATTGTATTTATTAAAGGGCATGGAGAACGCAGTCCTGAACGCCAGGCCAATTTTGACCTGTCCAGTTTCACCCAGCACCTGACCAAACAGGGATTCAGAATTGAGACCCTCAACCTGGCAGAAACGATGCAAATTCCTGATAATGTATCTGTATTAGTTCTGGCAGGCCCGCAGGCGAGTTTCATACCTGCCGAAGTTAAATTGTTACAAGATTACCTGACATCAGGCGGTAATCTGCTGTGGCTGTCTGATCCTCTGAAAGAAACGGCTGAGGATCCCATGTTCGGATTACTGGCTTTATCGGAACTGCTGGGTATTGAAATATTAAATGGTGTGATTGTCGATCCCACCACACAGCAGTTGGGTATTAACCGTCCCGATTATGCCATCATTACGCAATATCCTAATCACCCGATCACCAATGGTTTTGATACGGTGACCCTGTTTCCGCAGGCTGCAGGGATTGAAGTACTTCCCGGCTATGCAGTGCTGCATGGAAGAGACTCGGCAGTCAATGAACAGGAATTAACGGCTGATGACAAAACACCGCCCGCTGGCTCAGAGACAGACAGCCCGGCCATAAGCCGAAGTTTTACTGCCATACCAATGTTGCAAACGGTGGACAGAAGCTGGATAGAGACGTCCCCCGTTGTTGACCAGGTAGAATTTAATGATCTGCTGGATATCACCGGTCCGATCACTATTGGCATGATGCTTTCACGTCAAATAATTAATAATTCGGGCACTCGGGAACAAAGAGTCATTGTGATCGGTGATGGGGATTTTCTCTCCAACACATTTCTCGGCAATGGAGGAAATCTTATTCTGGGTGAAAATATTTTTAACTGGCTCAGCCACGATGAACATTTTATTGCTATACCTACTCGTCCCAGAAGTGATGTACGCCTGGATTTATCTCCCACCGTGCTGACTCTGCTGGGCGGCCTGTTTTTAATTATTATCCCCCTGCTGTTGATCATTACCGGAGCTGTCATCTGGCTCAGAAGACGCAGTCGCTGAGAGCGCTTATCTATGAAAACCAATATTCTGCTACTTGCTGGCGTTGTCTGCTTATCACTGATCCTTTATTATGAACCCGGCTTACAGCTGCCGGACAAAAAATACCTGACTCCACTAAACAGTGAGAAAATACAGTTTATCTATATTCAGCGCAAGGGCCTCGAGTCTATTGAGCTGAATAAAACCGCAGCGGGCTGGTTTATGACCCAGCCCTTGCAAATAGCCGCAAATCCTCTACGCATTGGAACGATAACAGCATTAGCCGAAAAAAGAAGTTTTAGCCAGTTTCCTGCACAGGACAAATCACTGAAAAAATATCACCTTGATGATCCTCTGATCACTGTCAGGCTGGATAACACAGACATAGCTATTGGCGGGGAAGATCCGGTTAATCAGCGTCGCTATGCCCTGATTGACAATACTATTCATTTAATTAACGGCAAAATTTACTACCAACTGCGAGCTAATCTGGACACGTTTATTTCATTGTCACTACTGCCGCCCGAGGCAGACATAAAAACCATAACATTCCCTGACTGGACTCTGAACCTCAAGCAGGCAAAATGGCAGCTGTCACCCGATATGCCTGATGTTTCCTCCGACAGTATCAGCGCACTGCTGCAGAGCTGGAAAACAGCCCAGGCCCTGCGAATAAAAACCAGCCCCATCTCCAGCATGGATGAAGAGTCTTCAACTGAGTTAAATAATGAGTCTTCAACTGAGTTAAATAATGAGTCTTCAACTGAGTTAAATAATGAGTCTTCAACCGGGTTAGATAAAAAGTCTTCAACCGGATTAGATAAAAAGTCCGCGACAACCCAGCACAATAATAACCTTATCAGCATAACCCTGCAGGACGAGTCACAAATACAATATCGCCTCACGGGTGATGCAAGAACGCCTGAATTGATCAGACTTCCGTGGAAAATCACCTACTATCTCACACCCCAAACCATGAAACAGCTGAACACTTTCACTAACTCAAGATAGAAAGTAACTATTCAGCGTATTTTAGATTTATACGTAAGTTCTTGATATCAGGTGTTTGCGTAAGAAGTGTATGTGGCATGGATGCCACATTCAAGCCTACGACATACATGGAAGTATAAGTGCCGTGGGAGGCAGGAAGCCGGGAACGACCCTGGACGTATTTACGGCATCTTCTGGAGCAAATTCCTGATGTCAAGGACGTTTTCAAAATTACGCTGAATAGTTACGATAGAAATATCTTTAAACCAGTGTCACTGCTCAGCTCAAGAAATGAGTACCATTATGATTTTTTTAATTCCAACTAATAATTTAGCCTCCTGAGATCTGCAAAATGTGATTCACTTAATAGTTTCATTGCAGTATTATTGATTTACAAATATTAGTTCACTATTATTTATATAATACTCATGTATCATTGGCTGTAATTGACACACTATACCTATTATTTTCAGCAAGGATATTGGATTACTACAAGAATCAGGCCGGAATAATGGCTAACAACAAACCTGTTTATGCACAGATGGAGCTAATAAATGAAAAAAATAATACCAACGTTGATCATGATGATGCTAGTTGCTGCCAGTTCAACAGCTTTTTCAGGTGATATGAATGATGCCAACAAAGTCTATAGTGAAAGTGACAATTACTACAATAGCGGGCGATACTATACTCACGGCAATTACAATACCAAAGAAGGTGATATGATTGTTGATGCATTTCTGGTGCGTCCCCTGGGGCTTGTTGGCTCAGCTGCAGGTTTTGTGACCTGGGTAGTCAGTTTGCCATTCAGCATACTGGGCGGCAATGGTGATGAAGCAGCTGAGGTTTTGATTAAAGAACCGGTCTCTTATACTTTTAACCGGCCACTAGGTGATTTTGAAGACTCCTATGCCTATTAAGCAACAACCTTCATCTCCGCGAGTTTTAAACCTCTCAACACCAGTGCTTATGCCGGTTAAAGCATATCCAGCACCCATTATTTAAGCACTGGTCTATCATACTGCTATGCCTGAACTCCCTGAAGTTGAAACCACTCTCAGAGGCATCTCTCCTCATATCTTGCATAATAAGATCTCGGCAGTTAATATTCGAAACTCAAAACTACGCTGGCCCATTGACCTCAAACTGAAAACACATCTGTTCGGAGAGCAATTTTTTGCAGTACAACGCCGGGGTAAATATTTGTTGCTGCAAACTCACAGAGGTACTTTGATCATACACCTGGGTATGTCAGGCAGCTTGAGAATGACATCCCGGCACAAAAGCTACGAAAAACATGACCACTTTGAAATTGTTTTTGCAGACGATAGCTGCTTGCGTCTTAAAGATCCACGGCGTTTCGGAGCAGTATTATGGACCGAAGAACCTTTCTGCAAGCACAAACTTTTAACTCACCTTGGACCTGAACCTTTAAGTGATGAGTTTAACCATCAATACCTGCATCAGGCCGCTAAAAACAGGAAATTACCCGTTAAACAATTGATTATGGACAGCAAAACGGTTGTCGGTGTGGGGAATATTTATGCTTCGGAAGCACTATTTCTGGCTGGTATCCGTCCAGCCATGGCTGCTGGAAGGCTTAGCAGAAACAATTACCTGCAACTGACTCAAGCTATTAAGGAAGTTTTGATCAAAGCCATCGGTGAAGGCGGTACAAGTTTAAAAGATTTTACTCAAAGTGACGGCAATCCGGGATATTTTAAACAGCATCTGAATGTTTATGGACGCAAGGCTCTGCCCTGTTACCACTGCAGCACAGCGATAAAAAGCAAAATTATAGCCCAGCGAAATAGTTATTATTGTCCTGCTTGTCAAAAATCGTAAATCAACTACAGGAGCGGACATTCTCAGGCATAGCAAAATGCCCACGATTTATAACCGTTTATTTCTCATGCTGATACTGTTATAGCTCGATATTTCGTGTATAGTTGATATTTAACACCCATCAGACAAATATCATAATTCATGCCAAAAAACATATCCAATTGTTAATTAAAACAAAAAAATATTTTTAACTATAAAATAGCACACTGGCACAAATCATGCTTTTAATTAAGTGATGCATTAGAATTAAGCAATTATTATACTCTCCAATCATTGCTTTAACATTTTGAATGAATTACTGCTTACTCTCCAGGTATTTCAAAATTCTACTGCATTAACTCTCCACCATTTAGTGGTGTTATATTCTTAACCCCGTTGGAAACTGCGGGGTTTTTTTTGCCTGATACTTTTCTAAAAAATTCTGCAACTAGAATAAGTACACTCATCTCCAAGCATTCAGCGTTGCTGCTTAACATCATGTCCAGTTTTATCGGGGATACTAAAAACACTGGCCTCGCCTTCAACACGTGGGTCAGATGCAGCCTCTACTCCCTGCTGAAAATCCCACCAGATAGCTTGCATATTTCCATAGGCGCCGTTATTAGCTTTCAGTTTATGGCCCATAAACTCGAGTTCTATGATTTCCTCTGAGTTTAGCGTATCTGCTTCATATTCAACCACATCAGGCAGATACTGATGGTGAAAACGCGGTGTGGATACCCATTGCTGTGGAGTCTCGTCCTTTTCCAGAGCAAGAATACCCAGCAGGACCATGGTAATAATCCTGCTGCCTCCCGGTGTACCCAATATTGCCACCCCCCTGTTGCTGGTCACAAACGTAGGACTCATGCTGGATAAAGGTCTCTTACCTGGCTCAATAGCATTTGCCGCAGAACCGATCAAACCGTAAACATTGGGTACATCCGGCTTAACCGAAAAGTCATCCATCTCATCATTGAGCAGCACTCCGGTACCTGCAATCGTGTATCCCGAACCAAAAGGATAATTAATGCTCAGCGTTGCCGCAACCCTGTTACCCTGAGTGTCGAGCACTGAAAAATGCGTAGTGTCAAAGCCTTCTGCTCGCGGCAGTTGTTCCAGACTATAACCGGGTAATGATTCACTGGGCGTGGCCTGTTTTAAATCTATCGATTCACGCAACTTATCCGCATGCCTGGTGTGAATTAGTTTTGACACTGAAACATCAACAAAATCGCTGTCACCCAGGTATTGAGCACGATCACGATAAGCACGCCGCATGGATTCTATTATCAAATGTTTTTGCTGGGCCGGTGGCAGCAGCCGCAGTTCATAGGCCTGCAGGATCTGCAGCATCGTTGCCAGAGCAATTCCGCCTGATGAGGGGAGTGCTGCCGAAATCACCTGCATATCACGATAGCTGAAGCGGATTGGCTGGCGTTCAATAACCTTATAGTTTCGCAAATCATCCAGACTCCAGATCCCGCCGGCTTTGTTCACCCCATTCACCAGCCTGACAGCCACTTCGCCACTGTAAAAGCCCTGTCGGCCTTTTGCAGCAATAATCCTGAGTGTTTTAGCCAGATCCGGCTGTTTGATTAACGAGTGTAAACGAGGAACTTTACCCGCAGATAAAAAAATGCCTGCTGAAACTGCTGAGTTTAACAATACCTGATGACGAAACCCAGCCATCTTACGATAGTGTTCGGTCACCGGAAAGCCTTTTTCTGCCAGTTCAATGGCCGGCTGCAAGACCTGCGTTAAAGGCAGCACGCCGTAGTTTTCTGATAAGTGCACCAGCGCGGCAACGGTGCCGGGGATCCCTGCGGCCAGAGCACCATCGACTGAACTCTGTGGTATATAATGACCCTGTGGATCCAGATACATATCACGAGAGGCTTTAGCCGGCGCTTTTTCTCGTCCATCGAGCATGATATCCCGGTTCAGTTGCTGTTGATGCAATAGCCAGAATCCGCCACCTCCCAGACCAGAACTATAGGGCTCTACCACGGCCAGGGCAGCAGAAATTGCCACTGCAGCATCAAAGGCATTACCACCCTGCTGCAAAATCTGCTTACCGGCCTCTGTTGCCAGAGGATGCGCTGTTGCAACGGCAGCCAGCGGTGGTTCAATGGCCTTAACTCCACAGGCAATGAAAACCAGCAGCAGGACAGGGAACAAATTTCTCATGATACAGTTCACTCCAGTCAATGTTGCATCTCATAATGACCACTATTTCTAAACAAGCACATAGCAAGTCAATCCAATCGTTGCATTTTTGTTGTTAAGCTGAATTCGAACTAGCACTTTAAGCATCACGCAAGGCGGCTCTGCGCAATACTTCAATTAAAAAGCCCCTGCTAATTTTTTTAGCGGGGGCTTTTTAAGGAATAAGCAACCTGAAAGGATTTACTTAATAAGTCAAAAGAGTATTCAAACCAGCTTAAGCTTCACCCACCAGTTTTTTATATTTAACCATCAATTCTTCTTCACTTTCTTCATGATCAGGATCTTTGGGGATACAATCAACTGGACAAACTTCTACACATTGCGGCTCATCATAATGGCCTACACATTCTGTACAAAGATTCGGATCTATTTCATAAATCTCTTCGCCCATATAAATGGCTTCATTAGGGCATTCAGGTTCACATACATCACAGTTAATACATTCATCAGTGATCATCAGTGCCATTAGCAGCAACCTCCACTCAATATTTGATTTGAATTGCCTCAGATGAGACAACTAACAGCAATTTTGCAAAAACCTCTCTAACCCCAGCACAGTTATTACCGCTCTGTAGACAGAGACAAAATACTGCTTTTTGCAAAATACCTGTTTAGCTGCGACTATTCTAACCTAATTTTTTTTCTATTTCAGCTTTTACCTGTGCCGGCACAAAACGTGATATATCACCTTTAAAATACGCTACTTCTTTGACTAAAGTTGAAGATAAATTAGCATATTGTTCGGCAGTGGTTAAAAAAACAGTTTCTATTTCCGGTGCCAGATTCCGGTTCATGCCTGCCAGCTGAAATTCATATTCAAAGTCAGACACAGCCCGCAGTCCTCTGAGAATAATCCGCGCATTTTGTTCCCGCGCAAAGGTTACCAATAATATGTTAAAGCCAACTACTTGAACATTCGGGTATTCAACAAGCACATCCTTAACCAGTCTCACACGTTCATTCAATTCAAACAACGGCCGCTTACCGGCATTATCCGCTATAGCGACGATAACCTGATCAAACAGTTTACATGCACGTTTAATCAGATCAAGATGTCCATTTGTTATGGGATCGAATGTACCCGGATAGACTGCATTAATCATCTTGTATAACCTTGGAAAACCGTAACTACTCATCAATACGAATGACATCGGTATTGGGATATTTTTCAAGCATACTGTCCGGTAACTTTCCATGCCCGGCACTATGCAAACTGTCAGATTCCATAATAATCAGCACTAGTACCGTGACCATTACCGGCAAGATAGCCACACCGCCGGTCAAAGCATAAACAGCTTCCTTCATCCACCCCAGATTAGTATAGCCATACCAGCCAATGAGCACAACAATACATAACAGAATCAGCATCTTGATAAAAAAAAGACTACGCCGCAGCGCCATTTGCCAATGGCACATCACAAACCAGCTGTCGCGCTGTTTTGATTTCTTGCCACGATAAATAATATACGCCAGAATCATAAATGATACCGCAGGAACGAGAAACATCGGCCAGATCCAGCTAGTAGCTAACCCCAGAGTTGATACAAACATTAAAATGTGGTTACCAATTAAATTTACCAGAAAAAGATCATGAGGTATTTTGGCTTTTTTTCTTTCTTCTTCACTGACTTCAAACTGCATAGAGAAAACACCGCGACTAAATGATAAATGCCGGAGTATTTTACACGCCTGGATGCAGAGATTCCAACTTTATCGTTTTATTAAATTCAATGACTGGTTATACTTAACGGGTGTAACTATTCAGCGTATTTCAAAAAATCGTGCTTAATATCCTGGATACGCTGGTTTGCATACATTCGGCAGCTCATTGATAAGGATTAAAACCACAAAGGAAAGTTATGAACCACAAACATGCTAAAACCCTGGGGCAATTTTTTCAGCATCCTATCAGTAATAATATCCAGTGGCATGATGTCATAAAACTCCTGCAAGGACTAGATGCCGAGCTAGAGTTAAACAAACACAGTGGTAAAACGATCGTCAGACTCAATGATTGTGAAATCATCCTGCCTAAACAGACGCATAAATTTATTGCCAGCCACAAAGAGGTGGTTGAGCTAAGACATTTTTTTGAACAGGCTGGTTTAAAATCATCGGCACTAAAAAGCTGAATAACCTGCTCGACATCTGCCACCGCCTGAAGAGAAGCGCCTGCTTGAGATGCTCTTGCTGCATCCATATCATCCTGCAGTCTTGCCAATTTTAAATAATTCGAATAATTCAGAAAAGAGTCAGTTCAAAATCAGGCACCACCTGCCTGATGCGTCTATGTTACAGCCATTAAATAATAAGCCAGCTGCCCGGTTTTTTTCTCTTTCAAAATTTCCCATGAATTCGGTATCGAAGGACAGCCGAGCTTTTTTTCTGCTTCTATATAAACAAGACTGCCTTTTTTAATCCATTGATCCGCAGCAAGCAATTGAATCATGGGAGTCAGCAAATTTTGATTAAAGGGAGGATCCAGAAAAATGACATCAAAAGGATGAGCCTGTGTGTAACTTAAATAGTCTCGCGCATCCGTATTTAGCAGACGGGCATTTGCAGCACTGAGCAGCCTTAAATTGTCCTGAATACATCGTATCGCGGCCGGGTTGGTATCAAGCATAACGACTTCATCCGCAAAGCGTGATAATGCTTCCAGCCCCAGCGCTCCACTGCCTGTAAAAGGGTCAAAACAACGCGCACCGGCGATATCATACTGCAGCCAGTTGAACAGGGTTTCGCGCACCCGGTCCAGAGTAGGCCGCAATCCCTCCTCATCAGCAAAACGCAGTTTTCGGCCGCGCCACTGACCGCCAATAATTCTTAACCGGTTTGCGGCTGATACAGGTTTAGTTTTTCTTTTCAACCGTCAGTTCTTCAACAGCCTGCTGTTCATCTCTAGCGACCATGTCAGTTCCTATCTGCAATGCATCGATTTCAGGACCCACCACAATGGTGACCATTTTGTCCGGGTATACCCGTCGTTTATAAGCATCAGTGATCTGTTCTATCGTGACAGCCTCTATGTGTTTATTGTATTCGCTCATATAATCCAGGGGTAAGTCATAAAAACCAATCACCGCCAGGTTTTCGACAATACTTTTATTACTGGCCATACGCAGTGGAAAACTCCCGGTAATATTGAGTTTGGCCTGCTCCAGTTCTGCTTCAGTCGGTCCCTGCAGAATAAACTGTTGCAGATTGTCATTAACCAGTGCAATAGCTTCTCCAGTAGAAGATTTTTTGGTAGTAAAGCTAAACTGGTATGGTCCTTTGGCCCGCATGGGTACCAGGTGACTGCCGATACTATAGGTCAGGCCTCGTTTAACTCTGACCTCTTTCATCAATCGGGCGCTGAAACCACTGCCGCCGAGTATATGATTACCCACATACAGTGGATAAAAATCATCATCTCCCCGTTTGAGCAAGGGGCTCCCCATCAGCACCGTAGTTTGGGTAGCAGGATGTTCTTCTTTATAGACTATAGCTTTGGACATCATAGCAACTTCAGGCAGGGCTGGCACTTTTTCACCTGCAGGAAAAGCGCGTGAAATTTTTTCCGCATAGGCCTGTGCCTGGGTTAAATTCAAATCACCAACCATGGCCAGGACAGCGTTTTTAGCCACGTAAAATTGCTCATAATAAGCTTGTAGATCATCCCGAGTAATTTCCTTGACGCTTGCCCGAGTTCCATCAGGGGGGGAGCCGTAAGGGTGTTCGCCATAGAGGAACTGGTAAAAATACAGCGAAGCCTTTTTGGCCGGTGTCTGATCCCGATAATCCAGGGCAGCCAGCATTCTATCACTTTCACGCATGACCGCTTCCTCGGGAAAGGTCGCTGTACTCAGAATATGGGTTAATAGCTCCAATGCGGCATCACGCTGCTGGGCATAACTCAAAGTGCGTAAATTAACAACGGCCATGTCACGGTAACTGCCCGTGCCATATTCGACGCCAATACTGGTAAATTTTTCCGCAATCTGATTCGCGCTTAAATTTTCTGCACCTTCAAAGATCAATCCATTCGTCAGTTTTGCGGTACCTGCCAGTGCTCGTTCAGTACTCACATCACGGGCACCGCCAGCATCAAAAATCAGTCTAAAGTCGATAATAGGTAGCGTTTCAGCTTGCTGAAATAAAACCTTCATACCGTTTTGCGTGCTCCATTGACTGATTTTCCCCACAGTCTGAATATCAGGCGCTTTAGCGACGGCAAAACACTGGCTCAGAGACATAGCCAGGAACATGCTAATGCTAATAAAAGCCGCCAGGCATTTATTTGAATTTGACAATGGCATATTAATGGACCCCTTGTATTGAATCACTGACTGGCTTGGCGGCTTCAGTTTTGTCGGTCGTCACAGGTATTAAATAGGCGACTGTCAGACTTTCAGGAACAAAATACTTTTTTGCCACCTGCTGCAGCTGTTCGGCAGTGACAGCCTGAATTTTATCAACATACTTTTTTTCTGCCTGCCAACCCACACCTGTGGTTTCAGCAGCACCAATTTTCATTGCCTCATAAAACATGGAGTCCTTTTCATAGATCGCAGAAGAAATAACCTGAGCTTTCACCCGTTGCAGTTCTTCTGCACTAACCGGTTCAGTTTTGATTTTTTCTAACTCGTCCAGCATTGCCTGCTCCAGTTGTTCTGTAGCGACATCCTGAGATGGTCTGCCGTCCAGTAAAAACAGACTCTGCATACGCGCATCCAGCGAATATCCTGCTCCGGCTTCAAGCGCAATTTTACTGCCCCGAACCAGATGTTTACTTAACCTGGCACTGTCACTTCCATCCAGAATGCCACTCAACACGGCCAGAGCATAGGGTTCCCATTGCTTTTCAGCAGTATTGATCACTGGTACCTTATAACCCATCATCAAATAAGGCAGTTTTGCCTCCAGTTCCATAGTGATCCGCTTAGTGCCTTTTTGTTGACGTTCTATACGGGGCTTGTCAGAAGCGAGAATTTTTTCATCAAAAGGTTCCAACTTGCCAAAGTATTTTTCAGCCAGAGCAAAGACCTCTTCAGGCTCTACATCACCCACCACCACTATAGTGGCATTATTGGGCGCATAATAACGTTCATACCATTGCCTGAGATCCTCTACCTGCAAATTTTCCAGATCATTCATCCAGCCTATGGTCGGGTGATGATAACCGCTGTTATCAAATGCAGTGGCATAAAACTGCTCATAGGTCAGAGATTCCGGTTTGTCTTCGGTACGCCAGCGGCGCTCTTCCATAACCACCATTAACTCTTTTTTGAAATCCTCTTCGGGCAGTGTCAGGCCACGCATACGATCGGCTTCAAGTTCAAAACTGACCTGCAGACGGCTTTTTTCCAGTTTCTGATAATAAGCAGTGTAATCTTTTGAGGTAAAGGCATTGTCTTCACCGCCATTGCGGGCAATAATTTTATTAAATTCACCGCCAGGAAAATTTTTTGATCCCTTGAACATCATATGTTCCAGTACATGTGAGACACCAGTTGTGCCGCCACTCTCATAGCTGGAGCCAACTTTGTACCACACCTGTGAAATAACCACTGGTGCTCTGTGATCAGGCTTTACGATTATTTTAAGACCATTAGCCAGTGTTTTTTCTGCCACCTCAGCCTTATTTTGTGCATTATGAACCGCTAAGTTCAGGGTGGGTAAATTAGTTATTGCTGCTGCATCTTGTGCAGATACAACACCTATGTTACCTGTCAATAGCAGCACAACGGGAACAGATTTATAAAAATTTTTTCTTAACAGTTGTATCAACATAAAGGGCCTTATCTGTGTAATGCTTATTTTTTAGTAGGTTTCGAGAACAAAATTTAGGATAATACAAAATTAACAGACTAACTTTAACACGACATAAACGCCATGTTTAGTTTTATAAAACGTAATAAAGAGACAGACAAAAAAGACAACAGTTCAGCAAAAAATACTCAATCCACCGAAAATGATACCAGAAAAGGTGATTTAACGCTGGACGAAACTGCAGAGGCTGAAGGCTCCTTACCTGCTGAAGGCTCCTTGCCCGCTGAAGGCTCCTTCCCGCTGAAGGCTCCCTACCCGCTGAAGGCTCCCTACCCGCTGAAGGCTCTTCACCTGCCGAGTTGAAGCAAGTGCAACAACAAACGGTTCAACCATCTAAACCCGGTCTTTTTGGTCGTCTGAAACAGGGCCTGAAGAAAACCCGAAGTTCGATAACCGATGGTATCAGCAACGTCGTGCTGGGTAAAAAAGAAATTGATGACAATCTGCTGGAAGATATTGAAACCCAGCTGCTGATGTCTGATATGGGTGTCGAGGCAACTCTGGAGATCATCCAGAACCTGACGGATAAGGTGTCCCGCAAACAGCTTAATGATGCCGACTCACTGTTTGCGGCCCTGAAAGAAAATATGTATGCCTTGCTCGAGCCGGTAAGTATTCCTCTATCTATTGACAGGAGCAAACATCCTTATGTCATTTTAATGGTCGGTATTAACGGTGCCGGTAAAACCACTACGATTGGTAAACTGGCGAAAAAATTTCAACATGAAGGTTATTCGGTCATGCTGGCCGCAGGAGACACTTTCAGGGCTGCAGCTGTCGAACAATTACAGGTCTGGGGGGAGCGTAATGATATCCCTGTTATTGCCCAGCACACCGGTGCTGATTCAGCTTCAGTCATTTTTGATGCCATTGAAGCCGGTAAGGCTCGTAAAATTGATGTGGTTATCGCAGATACGGCTGGCCGTCTTCATACCCAGGCAAACTTGATGGATGAACTTGAAAAAGTTAAAAGGGTTGCTGCGAAAACCGATAGCACTGCGCCCCACGAAATCATGCTTGTAGTAGATGCCGGAACCGGGCAGAACGCCCTCAACCAGGCTGAACAATTTAATCTGACGGTCGGCCTGACAGGAATTACCGTGACCAAACTGGACGGCACCGCAAAAGGTGGCATTATCTTTGCCATCGGCAAAAAATTGGGTATTCCGATACGCTTTATCGGCGTAGGAGAAAGCATCGATGATTTACGGCCATTTAATGCCGCAGAATTTGTTGATGCTCTTTTAAGCAGAGATTCTTCGGCCTGATATGATTGTATTTGATCAGGTCAGTAAACTTTATTCCGGCGGCAATGAAGCTCTAAGTCAAGTCAGCTTCCGTTTGCATCGAGGAGAAATGGCTTTTTTGACCGGACATTCCGGGGCCGGAAAAAGTACCGTGCTGAAATTAATCGCCTTGATCGAACGCGCTTCCCGCGGCAATGTGATCATTGACAGCAAGAACCTTAACAGGGTAGGACGTCATGCTATACCTTATCTGCGTCGTAATATGGGTATTATTTTTCAGGATAATCAGCTGCTCTATGACCGCACAGTCTTTGATAATGTCGCACTGCCGCTGATCATCAGCGGGTTCTCTTCCCGGGAGATAAGAAAGCGGGTCCATGCGGCACTGGACAAGGTGGGTTTGCTGAAGGTTGAAAAAAAATATCCTATAACTCTCTCCGGGGGTGAACAGCAGCGGGTGGGCATCGCCCGTTCTGTTGTAAACAAACCTGCCCTGTTGCTGGCTGATGAACCCACCGGAAATCTTGATGCAGAACTCTCCGGTGAAATCATGGATCTGTTTTTACAATTCAACCAGGTGGGAGTGACGGTATTAATTGCAACCCATGACATACCCCTGATCCAGCGATACAATAAACGCATTATCAATCTCAGTCATGGTCGGCTTGCTGCAGAAACACCCTTGCTAAACGGCGCACCCTTATGACACATCCGGCTCAGGATAAAACGGTTCAGTTCAGGCAGTCAAAGCCGACCTTCATAGCGCAGATCAAGAATTTTTTTGTCCGGCATCTGCAGATGCTGATTTATTCTCTTGGTCAGTTGAGCCGCAATCCATTGTCCACACTGATGACTGCGGCGGCTTTGGGAATAGCACTGGCTTTACCCGCCGGACTCTATGTTTTGCTGGACCATGTTAAACAGCTCGGTAATGATATCGACAGTATCAACCAGATTTCCCTGTTTATGAAAAAAAACACCCTTCAGGAGCAGGCACTGGAGCTGCAAAGCCAATTGTCAACTTATCCCGAAATATCTGCTGTGAAATATATTTCCAGTGCGCAGGCATTGTCTGAGTTCAAGCACTATTCGGGATTCGGAGATGCACTTCAGGCCCTGGAAGAAAATCCCCTGCCGCAACTGCTGATTGTCTATCCTGACCCTGACCAGACCAGGCCTGAGCAAATTAAACAGTTATTAACAAAACTGCAACGGCTGCAACAGGTCGATATTGCCCAGATGGACATCCAATGGCTGCAGCGCCTGTATGCCATCATCCGCATTGCTCAAATTGGCGTGCTGATCATTGGCAGTTTACTGGCTCTGGCGGCGTTATTGATTATCGGCAACACCATCAGACTGGCAATTGAAAATCGACGTAATGAAATAGTGGTTATGAAACTCATTGGCGGAACCAACAGCTTTATTCGCCGGCCCTTTCTCTACACCGGTCTCTGGTATGGTTTCCTGGGTAGCCTGATAGCGGTGCTGCTGGTAAATATTTGTTTAATTATTATGAATGATCCTCTGGCGCATTTATCTACACTGTATGCACATGATCTGTTTTCATTAGGATTGATGGGGGTTAATCACAGTATGTCATTGATACTAAGCGGCTGCTTTTTAGGATTGACAGGCGCCTGGATAGCAGTCGGCAAGCACCTCAGGGACATTGAACCCACTTAGAGACTTATGCTAACTCTACTTAGCGTATCTATAATGTCGTGCCCGCTGAAGTAAGGTATTTATTGAGCTCACATGGACTGCTTCGGCTCCTGCATTGCGCCATCCATGGTGTTCATCTGGGAAATGCAGGTTATGCATGCAGCAATTATCTGTCTTATATCCCTGACAACTGGCACTCAGTGCAGTATTTCAGATACACTGAGCAGTTGACTTATGTGTTTTTTTTTCTACTGGCAGCAGCCAGTTCCTGTTCCTTTTTTGCTTTGTTTTTTGAATACAGATAGACAATAAGGTTTTTTGATAAAAACATAAAGGCAAAAAAACACAGCCCGATAATCACCCCAAGCCATGGTTTTTCTTTCAAGATGGTAATGAACCAAAGTGTATTGCCCATATTATTCATTACTCCCTGAGATGAAGACTCATTTTATTATCTGCTAAAACTGCATTATATTACGACACTTCTATAGATTTAAGTGACTTTTCTCACCTACAGGCCAAATATATTAGTTAAACCTGCTGTGCACGTCCAATGCACTGAATATCCACTATTTTAGTTTTCTGCAAAAAACTTTTTTCTCTACATCTTGGTAATTTACCTCACAGAAAAGAAAAAACTTTTCATTTATGATGACTTTCGTTCTAAGCTTGTTGTCCGCCCCATAATCGTGGGCACTTACTCGGCACAAGGAAGTGCTGTTGTGTAAAAAATGCCAGCCATTGAATATATGAGAAGATCACCTATCTCGCTTTTTTTTAATCCATAAATAGCCAGGCTGTCTAATTATGGATCAACACCCTTAAGTTGAGCCGCCATGACATTCCAACCACCGATATTAGTTCTTTTTTTGATTTTGAACCTGGTTGCTATTTCAGCCTGTAAGGATGGAAGCAATATCTCGCTAACGAAAGATCAAGCTCCCGAACTGATATCACTGGCAGAAAAAGGACATACCACCCGGGTCGCAGCATTATTATCCACAGGCCGAAATCCGAACATCCATGACAGCTGCAAATGGACTCCGCTAATGAAGGCTTCTCTTTATGGCCACCAGGAAATCGTTAAATTACTGCTCCTCAGCGGAGCCGAAGTAGATCAGGCTGATAAGGGTAATTATACGTCATTACTGCTGGCCGCCTCACGCAATCATGCTGCAATTATTGAGCTGTTATTAGCGCATGGGGCCGATATCAATCATCAGGAAGATACCATGGGCTGGAGTGCACTGATCTGGGCCACTAAATTGAAACATACTCAGGCAGTTACAACTCTGCTCAAACACGATGCAGATATGACACTCATCGATCATCACGGAAACACTGCACTGATGTGGGCTAAACAGGCTGATTCTGCCGATATTATCGGCCTTATTAAAGCTAAATAATGATGCCAATGACTTAAACCCGAATTTTTCGTATATACTGGCAGTTCATCAAGTCATTGAGGAATGCAGGAGCCGAAGCTGTCCCTGTAGGTCAACAAGCGCATGTTTATTCTTCACACAGTTTTGCTTGAATAAACGCCTATAAAGCTGTATTAATCAGTTAAATCCGGAATAATCACAACCCATATACCCTAATATTTTACTCAA
The DNA here is from genome assembly GCA_963836005.1 of uncultured Gammaproteobacteria bacterium. Taxonomy (GTDB): domain Bacteria; phylum Pseudomonadota; class Gammaproteobacteria; order GRL18; family GRL18; genus CAWIHS01. The sequence goes on from CAWIHS010000002.1 coordinate 255,907, forward strand.
GTATTATTTTCTGTTATCATCCTCATCTGGTTTAGTTGTGTTTAAACCTAAAAAAATCAGTTAAACCTACTGCGAGCGTCTAATACACTGAATCTTCAAGACTTTCCAGAACATTTTGAACTCACCCGTAGGGTGGCTACGAATAAGTCCAAAATAACCTGTAAATTATTGAATCTTCAGCACCTTAATCGCTCTCGCTACGATTGAACTGATTATTTTAGGTTAAACGATATTATCAGGTACTTGTGGAACTTTTTAACCGATTAGCACTCTATCCTAAAGAGTGCTAAAATTGCGCTGTTAAATTAAGCATCAGGTTATCTGTTGAGAGGAACTTATATGAACAATACATCTTTAGCTTTATCATTTGCGGATCCAAAAGAAAGCCTTGGCAGTTACATACGTGCTGTTAATGAAATCCCTATGTTGACTGCTGAAGAAGAAGCCACTCTTGCCCAACAGGTCAAAGAAGGAAGTGATCTGAAAGCAGCGCAGCGCATGATTATGTCACACCTGCGATTTGTCGTGCATGTGGCACGCGGCTATAGCGGCTATGGTTTACCGCAGAGTGATTTGATTCAGGAAGGTAATATTGGCCTGATGAAGGCAGTTAAGCGCTTCGACCCCGAAAAAAATGTTCGTCTGGTGTCTTTTGCCGTGCACTGGATCAAGGCTGAGATCCACGAATTTATTCTACGTAACTGGCGGATAGTTAAAATTGCCACCACCAAGGCACAGCGCAAACTGTTTTTTAATCTGCGTCGCAAAAAGAAGCGTCTTGGCTGGTTTACTGACAAAGAAGTAAAAACGGTTGCAGATGAGTTAGGTGTTACCACCAAAGATGTATTACAGATGGAAGCACGTTTAACTTATCAGGATAATGCTTTCGATGGTTATGATGAAGAAGACAACGAAAATACGCCGGTAGTGCCCGCTAACTATCTGGAATCAGGTGAGCCGTCACCCGAGCAATCAGTCATGGCTTCAGATAGCAAAGAGCAGGAAACCAGTAAACTCCATACGGCTCTTGCGACACTGGATGACCGTAGTCGTGATATTGTTTCACAGCGCTGGTTGAGTGATGAGAAGTCTACACTTCAAGAACTGGCCAGCAAGTATGATATTTCTGCCGAACGTGTCAGACAGCTGGAAAACAATGCTATGAAAAAACTTAAGACCGCATTTGCAGGCTAATCACAGATCTTTACTTAAAGCATCGGCATTAAATAAAAAAGGGAGCATTTGCTCCCTTTTTTATGCCCTAAAATTAACTACACAAGTAATGCTTACTGTGCAGGAGCTTCCTGACTGACAGGTGCCGATTCAGCGGGAGCAGTGTCCATTGTAGGGGCTGCAGGGGCATTATTATCACCATACCCGCCAGCGCCGTAGGGATTGTTATAACCACCGCCGTCATAGGGGTTACCATAACCTCCACCTCTATAGGGATTGCCATAACCGCCTCTATTGGGATTGCCATAACCGCCTCTATTGGGATTGCCACGAGAATAAGGCGATCTATTGCCTCGATAGGATCGACTGCTTCCCCAATTCCATGGGCCGTCATTCCAGCGGCTATTGCTGCTCCAGGGCATATCCCCGCTGTTCCAGCCGCTGCCGCCGCCCCAGGGCTTATTTCTGCCGCCCCAGCCGCTGCCGCTACTCCATGGCATATCGCTGCTGTTCCAACCGCTGCTGCTGCCCCAGGGCCTGTTACTGCCGCCGCCCCAGCCGCTTCCTCTTGATGGGCCTCCATAATAACCGTCATACGGCCCATAGTTATCATTATCCCATGGTCCGCTGAAATTCATTCCCGCCGACACAGAAGCTGATGCAACCAGGAGTGAAGCTCCTAAAATACACGTTGAAATTTTTATCATATATAAGATACCCTGATATTTCTTTTAGCTGAAATAAGTGTAGCTACTCAGCGTATTCCGATTAATTCACAGGTCATTGATAGCAGCTGTCTGTAAAAGAAGTTTATACAGACAATATAAAGGCTGCATGGATGTATTCACGGCGTCTACTGGAACAAATACCTGTTATCAAGAACATTTTTGAAATTACGCTGTACAGATACAAATTAGTGATTATTCATAACGAATCATGAATGTATTAATTAAAGTAATGCTAGCAGGAGAATTAATCAAGTTTTTTAGCATCTTTTTCCTTCTTTTCCCCAATTTCAGTTATTTTATTTTCACCTGTCAAATCTTCATCCATAAGTATACGTCTGGCATCCCCTTCCATATCGTCGAATTGACCTGATTTTATCGCCCAGAAAAGAATTATCACCAGAATAATACCGATAATAATCATACTAGGAATTAATCCATAAATTACTTCCATTGTCTTACCTCCAAGCTGGAGCAGCTTATATAAAAATAAAGCCTAAGGGTTTATGATTTAAATAAAACAGCAATATCAGAAAACATTAGCTGAGAAAATGGCGAACCATCTTATGATTTAAATTTCCAGCGGATTCTGGCTGCATTGCCAATCACCAGCAGTGAACTCAGCGGCATTGAAATAGCCGCGACCAATGGGGTGATCAATGCAGACATCGCCAGCGGAACCATAATAATATTATATACTATCGAAATGCCAATATTCTGCCGAATAGTTTTTAGTGTCACCCTGGATAAGTCCGCTGCCAGCGGTATTTTTTCCAGCTCACCATTAACCAGTATTACATCAGCACTGTCAATAGACACATCAGTACCGGATCCCATGGCTATACCCACATCAGCCCGCACCAGTGCAGGCGCATCGTTGATACCATCACCAATCATGGCAATCAGTTCACCCTGCTGTTGTTTATGTTTAATCAATTTTTCTTTTTGTTCCGGCAGAACTTCAGCAATGACGTCTGTAATCCCCAATTTGGCTGCCATATAGTCTGCCACTTCCTGTTTGTCGCCCGTTAAAAGGGTTAATTCGTAGTCCTTATCCTGCATTTGTTGAACAATCATCTTTGCATTGTCGCGCAATCTGTCTTCCACTACAAACAACATTATTCCCAGCTTTTCAGCATAACCATAGACGACTGAGCTTCCGGAATTTAAGTACTGCTGAATTTGTGCCTTCAATTGACTCGAGAAAGACTCTAAATCGGCCTTGCTGTCATTACTCAGATGCTGCTCCAACCATGAAAAGGTTCCTGCAACAACCTGTTTACCGTTTATACGTGCTGATAAACCGAAACCAGGCGCTATCTTGATGTCACTGATATTCTCATCATCAGACCTGAGCAGATGCTGGAGATTAAACTGATGTCCCAGCGCAACGATGGATTTTGCAATGGCATGCTCTGACTGACTTTCTAATACATAAACGGCTTCAAACAGCCTTTTTTGCGCCGCACTCATAAAATCCATAAAAGGCCGACCTGTGTCAATTATATGCACACATGATGCAGTCGTTTTACCCGCTTCCGGGAGCAATGTTAAAACCGTTGTTACCTGCATCCGTCCCTCAGTAAGAGTACCCGTTTTATCAAACACAAAATGTTTGATCGAGGAAAGAATTTCCAGCACTGCTCCATGTTTGACCAGCACGCCCATACGTGCACCGACACCCGTCGCCACGGCAATGGCCATTGGTGTGGCCAGTCCAAAAGCACAGGGACAGGTTATAATCAGAACAGAAGTAGCCGCCATCAGCGCCAGTTCAAAATCTTTTTGCCACCAGAATAAAAAGGTTGCTGTAGCCAGGATCAATGTTACCGAAACAAACCATGGAATAATTTTATCAGCAGTACATTGAATGGGAGCCTTTGTCGATTGCGCTTCATCCACCAGATGAATAATTTTCCCCAGGGCAGTATTTTTAAGCGTACCGATCACCCTCACGGTCAGCACACCTTCTTTATTCGTGGTACCTGCGGAAACTCTATCACCGCTCAACTTGGCTACCGGCACAAATTCACCGGTCAGCATGGATTCATCAACGATACTTTCACCCTTGATGATCACTCCATCCACAGGAATTTTTTCCCCTGGCTTAACAAACACCAGGTCGTCTTCTTTAAGGGCCCGGACCGGTACGATGTTTTTTTCACCGTCCTTGATCAAGGTGGACACTTTTGGCTGCAAGTCCAGCAGACGCTGTGATGAGGTAACAGCCAGGCGTTTGGACATGGCTTCAAGATAGCGGCCGGTCAAAATAACGAAAATAAAGTTAACCACCGTATCAAAGTAGACATGAGCGACTGCAGAGCCGCTGATCACTACATAACAAGAATACAGATAGGTAATGACTGCACCTATAGCAATGGGCAAATCCATGGTCAGGTGGCGGTTTAACAGCCCGGTCCATGCACCCTTTAAAAAAGGATACCCGGAATATAGCAGCGTCGGTGTCGCCAGCCCCAGCCCTAGCCAGTAAAACAGTTCACGAAACTTCCCTTCATCAGCACCGGTGTACAGCGCAATGGAAATCCACATCAGATTCATTGCTGCAAAACCGGCAAATGCGAGACGAAATAACATTTGCCGGTTTTGTTTTTTGAGCTTCCCTTCAGCAATCTCTGGATCAAAAGGTACGGCTGCGTAACCGATCTGCCCCAGAATATGGAGAATTTTTGATAGCTTAACCTCCCTGTTATCCCATTTTAAGCGTAATTTTCTGGCACTGAGATTAACATTAGCCTCCAGCACGCCTTGCGTATTTGATAAAGCTCTTTCTATTAACCAGACACAGGCTGCACAATGAATACCCTCAACTAAAAGATGGATTTCACGAATAAACCCCAGCTGGTTTACGTATTCTTCCTGGATTTCATCCAGATCATACATTTCCAGTTCTGAGTTGATTTCCGGTGGAGGCTGTAAAGTTTCACCTTCAGGAGTTCTGCGGTAAAAACCATCCATTCCTGCAGCATAGATAGTTTCACAAACGGTTTTACACGCGTGACAGCAAAAATAAAGCTGCTGTCCATTAATGATCGAGGTAATGAGTTTTCCGGACCGGGGAATAGGCAGTTTGCAATGGTCGCAATGATCCGGAGTGCTTGAGCGGCTGTTTGAGGTCACAATTTAACAGGAAGTCTAACCTTGTATTAATTTTTTAATGACTGGTTATTTTCATTCTTTAACAAAAATTCGTTTGGCATAGTTTACCTCTATGCCATCAACAATGGCACCCGCCAGCAAATCCCAGGTCCCCTTGGCGTTGAATGTCATACTGGCTGCATAATACTGCACTCCATCGTCCGTAGTGATCAATGTCATTGGACTGAAAAAATCCTTTTTTGCATCTGCTGGCCGGTAAGCAAACAGAGTCATTTTTTCAGCTTTTTTAAACTGTTCCAGCTGATCAGTTATTGTGAACAGGATCAATGTTTCTTTTCCAACGAATACCTCATCAATAAGGTATTCAGTTTTCCATTTAAGGTTGTTCCTAAGTTTTTTACTGATGTTCTCTTCATAGTTCTGTCCACGTTCATAAAAATTATCGACCACAAGACCGGGATTATTATCTACAGCTTTGATGATCATAAAGGCATTGACGCTGAGCACAAGCACAACCAACAATAACCAGCCAATAACCCAGGGACTTTTATACCAGACTTGCTTATTTTTAATGACTTCTGACACGAGTTAAACCTTCTTGTGTTGTTATCAATTTGACAATATAACCGTAATTCTTTAGTGCACGGAAACCCCGACTGAGTATTTATTTTTTAGGACCGATAAATACACTTTCTCGATCGCTGCTATATTCTTCACCCGCTGAATCTGTGCCCTTAATGGCAAAAACTATCGGCTGAGATTTTTCCTTAAGCTCCTTTTTCGGAATTCGAACATAAATGGTTACAGGCGTTACTGTACCGTGTTTTGCAAGCACTGCTTTTTCCGCACCCAGGATTTCAAGCTCATTGAAATTACTGTCATCAACTGACACCATGACCTTTATATCTTCCTGTCTTTTATTCAGGACTTTTAATGTGTACTTATTTTGAATAGAACCATCACTTTGCAGGACAAACAATGGTTGCCGTGAATGAAGAACTTTCAGTTCAAGTGCCTGCATGCCACTGAGACCCAGTAAAACTCCTAGCACTGAAATCAGTAAAATAGCTGTATAGACCCAGACTCTGGGGCGCTTGTAGAGCGGCTCTTCCTGCTTGCCCATGATTTCATCCCAGGAAGCATAGCGGATCAATCCCCTGGGTTTATTGATTTTATCCATTACCTGATCACAGGCATCTATGCACAGGGCGCACATAATACAGCCTTCCTGTTGACCGCCGCGAATATCAACTCCGGTCGGGCACACAGCCACACATTGATTACAGTCAATGCAGTCACCCTGTGACTCATTAGCGGGTTTACCCTTCACCAGACGGCCTCTTTTTTCACCACGAGACACATCATAGGAAGGCACGACCGTAGTATTGTCAATCATCACTGCTTGTATACGTGCATAGGGGCATAGCCAGAAGCAGGCCTGTTCACGCAAAAATCCAGCCAGATAAAAAGTACCAGCGATAAAAGCACCTATGACGATATAAGCTGTTTTCGGTGCACTGAAAGTAAAAAGATCTGCCCATAATTGATAGGCATCGGTAAACCAGGCAACAAAACTTATTCCTGTCAGAATAGAAATCACCAGCCAGATAAAATATTTAGTAGAGCGAAGCTTGAACTTGTTAAAGTCCATTTTAGCCTTATCCAGTTTGCGCCTTTTAGCTGGATTACCCTCCAGTTTTTCTTCAATCCAGGTAAATACATCTGTCCAGACGGTCTGAAAGCAAAAATAACCACACCAGACACGACCAGCTACTGCTGTGACCACGGCTAGTAAAATAGCGAAAAACAGTAATACGAAGGACAACATCCACAAATCCTGTGGCAGCAGAGTGACATTAAAAATATGAAACTGGCGGTTGGGGATATCCAATAAAACCGCCTGCCGATCTCCCAGACGTAAATAAGGACCGATAAAAAATATAATCCAGGCGAATGTTGATAACCATTTCAGGCTTCGAAACTTACCCCCCATACGTTTAGCGTGTATTTTTACATCACCGGTATTGATCTGGTGTTCATGTGCTTCAGCATAGAGTTCTTCAATCTGCTTGATATCAGTTTCTTGAGTATTCATAATGTATTCTTCATGGTTTGTCCTGATCAACCATAAACCCTCCTGGATGATCAATGCAAAAACAAAGCTGATAAGTTTTTTATAATTTTTGATTTTAACATATATTAGAATTTATTAAGTAACTAATGTTACATAATAAACACTTCTAACAGTAAAATTATTTCCTTAGTATTTTAAATATTACACTAAAACAAAATGTCAGAAACAAAAAAGAGAGGGCAAGCCCTCTCTTTTCTTATAGCAATAAATAGCTATCAATCTTGACTGTGGTCGGTATTGATTTTTTTGACTGCGATAATTGCAAGATAAATCAAAATGACTACACAAAAGGCTACTGCGCCGATAGAGCCCCAGAATACAGCATCATTCATAATGATTACTCCTTTAGTAGAAAATTTTCTGCTCCACAGCCTGCTCAGGTAAAAGCAAAAGAGCAATCACCAGATCAGGTAGTTAAAACTCAGTGTTACTGACCACCACCAAATTTATACACATAAACGGCCATTTTCTTGATATCAGCTTCTGACAATTTATCTTTAAATGCAGGCATTACAGCATTCCTGGTTTTAGGATCTTTATCGTTCACACCATGAGCAATAGTGTAAGCAGCACTCTCCACGCCACCCGGCTCAAAACGCCAGATTCCATCGGTCAGATTAGCAGAACCCAGTGCAGCCATACCTTTTCCATCCATACCATGGCAGGCAAAACAGCCTTTGGATGTAAACAGAGCGGCACCAGCTTCATCCTTGGTTCCTTCACTCAGTCCGGTGACATATTTAGCCAGGGTATCGATGTCTTCAGCTGACAATGTAGCAGCATGAGCCGGCATCACTGCATTTCTACCATTGGTGATAGTGGTAACAATTTGTTCAATCGTACCGCCGAACAGCCAGTCATCATCCGCCAGTACCGGATAACCAACATTACCCGAACCGCCGTTACCATGACAGGCCGCACAGTTATCACCAAAGAGTACTTTACCGGAATGCTCTATATACGTGCTTAGATCTTCATCCGCGAGGATTTCCTGGGCGGACAATGCAGCAATCTTTTCTTCATAGGGTGCACGAACAGCCTCAACCTCGGCCAGATCACGCTTGTATTCACCCATTGCTGTCCAGCCCGTAACACCTTTGAAATGATCTGTTAACAATGGCCAGGACGGGTATATGACGGTGTAGCCAACCCAAAAAGCGAGACTTAACCAGAACGCTGTCATCCACCAGTTAGGCGGCGGATTATCGAGTTCCCTTATATTATCATCCCAGATGTGTCCGGTATTACCTTCATCCGGAAATGGATTTTTTTCTGACATTATTTTTCTCCGTGTTCTGTAAATTCATCGTCCAGTGGAATATGCTTCTGAGCTTCAAGCTTATCTTTATTTTTTGGACGAAAAACAAGGTAGTAAGCAATGGCCATGAGGACAAATATAACCACGGTAATGATCATACCTGCCCAGTCTTGAGTGGTCATTGCACTCCAGTCGGTATAGAAATATCCCTGAGTGTTATCACTCACGATAATCTACTCCCTCCTGGAATTTAACCATGGTTCCAAGTGACTGCAAATAAGCAACCATCGCATCCATCTCGGTTTTACCTTCGATAGCAGCTGCACTTTCAATATCTGCATCAGTATAGGGAACCCCTACCGTTCTAAGGCCGCGCATATGCGCCTTTATCGTATCGGCATCAAGTGTATTCTCTAACAACCATGGGTAGTTAGGCATAACAGATTCCGGTACCACAGAACGTGGAGCGATCAAATGCTGGATATTCCAGGCGTCTGAATATTTTCCACCCAGACGAGCCAGATCCGGCCCGGTGCGCTTGGAGCCCCATTGAAAGGGGTGGTCATACATTGATTCTGAAGCCAGTGAGTAGTGACCATAACGCTCTTTCTCATCACGAAAAGGTCTGATCATCTGTGAATGACACAGATAACAGCCTTCTCTCTGGTAGACATCACGACCGGCCAGTTCAAGCGGTTTTAATGGTCGAACACCATCACCTTCTTTCCACTCATCCAGCGATTTATCCCCTCTGTCCCAGACAATTTCAGGGTGTGCGTTATGTTCCATGGTACTTTCGAGATAGTACAAAGGTACTATTTCAACCAGACCCGCAATAGAAACAACAAAGACTAGCAGAATAGCCATCAGCCAGACGTTACGTTCCGCTCTATCCTGCAAGCCTGTAGGTTGTGTATTATCAGACATTTTATATGCTCTCCTTTATGCAGTCACAGCAGCAGTTTGTGCTGCCCTGATTGAACCCTGGCTCTTAGCTTTCACCACTGTCATAATGATGTTAAACAGCATGATAGCGGTACCCAGCAGAAATATAGCGCCGCCCACAGCACGCATTGCATAATAAGGATGCATGGCTTCCACACTTTCTGCGAAGGTATACGCCAGCGTACCGTACTCATCATACGCGCGCCACATCAGACCTTGCATAATTCCTGAGACCCACATCGCCACAATATAGATGACCGTACCAATGGTAGCCGTCCAGAAGTGCAGATTAACCAGTTTATTGGACCATAATTCAACATGGAAAATTCTTGGCATCATGTGATACAGGGCACCAATACCAACCATAGCCACCCAGCCCAGAGCGCCGGAATGTACATGCCCAATCGTCCAGTCAGTATAGTGAGATAATGCATTAACGGTCTTGATAGACATAATCGGACCTTCAAAGGTCGACATAGCATAGAAAGCCAGAGACATGATCATAAAACGTAATACATAATCCGTACGCAGCTTGTCCCAGGCACCAGACAGGGTCATCATACCGTTAACCGCGCCGCCCCACGATGGGATAATCATGGCAATAGAAACTGCAGCCCCCAGAGAACCGGTCCAGTCAGGCAAAGCGGTATATTGCAGGTGGTGAGCACCCAGCCATACATAACCAAACATCAGCGCCCAGAAGTGGATAACGGATAAACGATAGGAGTAGACAGGACGATTCGCCTGCTTAGGAACAAAATAGTACATAATACCCAGAAAACCGGCAGTCAGATAAAAGCCAACCGCATTATGCCCCCACCACCATTGAATCATGGCATCCTGCACACCCGAGTATAATGAATAAGATTTCATAGCTCCAACAGGAATGACGGCGCTATTAACCACGTGAAGAATGGTGATCATCACCATCATGCCCAGGAAAAACCAGTTGGATACGTAAATATGAGATGATTTGCGATTAGCAATAGTCATCATAAAGTTGAACATGAATGACAACCAGACCACAGCAATCGCCAGGTCAATGGGCCATTCCAGCTCAGCATATTCTTTAGACTGAGTCAGCCCCAGAGGCAGGGTAATAACAGCGGAAACAATAATAAGGTTCCAGCCAATGAAGGTGAACCAGGCCAGCTTGTCGCTCCATAGTCTGACGCCGCAGGTTCGCTGAACTGTATAAAAAGCGGTTGCCATGAGGATACAGCCGCCATAAGCAAAAATTACCGCATTGGTATGTAAGGGTCGTAAACGACCAAAGGATAGATAAGGACTATCGAGATTGAGCACCGGCCATGCCAATTCGGAGGCAATATAGACTCCTACTAATGCACCGACTAACAGGTAGACGGCGGTCATTACGGCAAACCAGCGAACAACATCGAAGTTATACTTCTGCTCCGCTGCAGCTTCTTGCATGATGTTTCTCCACAATTATTATTACAATTTTACCCATAAGTTATTCAATCGCCCATATTTTCGGGAGTATAGAACGCTGATATTTTGCACTTTTTAAATGCAACGATCAACTATAATTGATGTCTAATATAGACATATGTCATTTACCGGCTTGATATATCATTGTTTAACCAATATCTTTATGTTGAGCAGAAAAACATGACTGAGATTACCCTGCAGTATTTTTCTTTTTGCGTACAAAAGCGGTTTTTTCTATCTTTTACGGCTGAAAAAAGCTTTTTAGCACAGACAGATTTTACTGCTCGGGGAGCAGTTTTGCAGAGGTTTCCTGTGGTGTCAGCAGTTTTTCCCTCATACGCTTAAAGTCTGCAAGAGTTGTGTATTGAAACATTTCCTTGCCTTTGACATTGTACATAACGTCAAGCCCTTTTTCGGGATAAAGCCAGTGCTCGATATGTTCATCCAGAGTGATCACTTCGCCCGGTTTACCAAAAAACCTGAGCAACAATTCCTTGTCTACACTGTTGCTGGGAATATAGGTTAACGAAAGTATCTTTCTAGCAGACATCACTTGCTGCAAATCATCAATGGGAAATTTTATTGAAGCCGTAGGCAGTTTTTCAGGTTTTCCGGAGTTTTTCAATAAATACTCAATATCCAGCTCAGATGGATCGAGTTCGAGAATGATTTTGGCACGTAATCCAGAAAGATTAACCCTGATAAAATAGGCTTCCAGACTGATGGATTGATCAGGGTTTTGAAACCAGGCCAATTCATACTCACTCAGCAGTGTCCGGTCTGCATCAGCGAGTGTGGCCTTGCCAATATCCAGATCAAACACCCTTAGCAGATTGTCATTGACAGGGGTAATTTGCCATGGCAGGTTAGTAACTTGTTTACCCCCTGGTTCAGGCGTTGTCAGTTTGTTATTAAAACTGGAAAACAGCCAGTAGGCTATTACAGCCAGGATGAGGAAAATCCATAATTTTTTCTGTTTCATCATTGCTTGAATACCTGTTTGTAAATAGGTGTCAGCCCCAAGAATTAACAGGCCACAGGAAAATGGCAATCAGTATAGTGAACTTATTTGAGTGTTTCAATGACAAACAAAGCTCCTCGTTAAAGTCTTTGTCAACTTTACTGTAACAGCTATTATATGCTCACAGATGGTTTAACGGTTTAATTCAGCTTCAGCGTAACAGATCCACTTCAATACTTTCAGAAAATGCCTGTTGCGTTTCATTCAAATCCGGCAGAGAACCTAAAAAGGGGGCGGCCAGTCTTGTTTGCAAACTGCTAACATTTTCCTGCAGAAAAAACATCTCATCTGCCTGCGTGCCGCAATTGGCAATCCAGCCCGCCAGTTCCATCCCGCAATGCTCGATTGCCTGTGCAGTAAGCAAGGCATGATTGATGCATCCCAGACGCATGGCCACCACGAGTATAATTTTATAACCCAGCATGTGTGCCAGATCGGCAACCAGCTGCTGTTCATTCAGAGGTACCAGCCAGCCGCCAACCCCTTCAACCAGTATATAGTCAGTCTGGCATTCCTGAGCTCTGATCAATGGCACAATAGCTTCGGGCTTTATTTCCCTGGCACACAGTCCAGCCGCAATATGCGGTGCTATAGCAGGTTCAAAGGCATAGGGATTAATGAGCGTATAATCCAGTTTAACACTGGATGCCTGCATTAAAGCTAATGCATCATCATTCCGCAATCCCTGCGCTGTCATCTGGCAACCACTGGCTACCGGTTTAAACCCCAGCGTACGATGTCCCTGCTGCGCCAGAGCAGTGAGTAAACCGGTAGTGATCACTGTCTTACCGGCATCCGTATCCGTGGCAGTAACAAAGTAACCTTTCATGAGCGTAAGCTACTTTTAAGCTGGGTCAACGAGATGGAAGTCTGATGCTCCTTACGATGCTGCAGCGGTGTGACTGGATTCCAGGCATGACCATATAAGACCTCATAAGTTAGCGGATATCCTGCTTCAGTACGAAATTGCTCATAGGCCTGATACATGGATTTCAGGCGGGCCTTACCGGTCAGGGCTTTTTCACGCCCATGGTTTTGATTATGCGCACCCATGGCCTTGAGATCCATTAAAATGTCCTTCACTGATGGATAATTGACAATGATCCTTTCACTGTCTATGACTGGATTTTCGGCCTGTACGCTATAAAGTGCATCACCGAGCTCATGCATATCCGTAAACTGATTGACATGCACTTTATCGCTGACCTGAGACCAGCTTGCTCTTAGTTCTTTCAGTGTTTCCGGCCCAAAGGTGGTAAATAATAATAACCCTCCAGGGCTGAGGACACGGCGAAATTCATGAAACAGTCCAGGTAAATCCTCACACCACTGAATCGTTAAGTTAGAAAAAACCAGATCTACGCTGGCATCTTTCAGGGGCAAATGCTCAGCATCAGCACAGAGAAACTTATAACGCCTGCCTGGATGTGTTTTTTTAAATGCGCCAAACCAGTGAGACAGTTTTTTTCTCATGCCTTTATGTTCGATATTCTGGCGCATTTTCAGCAGCATATTTTCAGCCAGATCCAGGGTGATAATATCTGCGCCGGGATACTGTGACGCCAGCCCAATGGATCCCTGTCCGGTTCCGGCGCCAATATCCAGTATCATGCGAGGTACAGTGTTAATATATTCCAGACGCTCAAGTAAGCGCTTACAAACTTCCTGCTGCAGCAAAGCGACCTGATCATAGCTCTCTGCGGCTTGGTTGAAGGAATTTCGCACCTGTTGTTTATTTAATCTGTAAAGTTTCTGTGGCAAAATGATTTCTCGATAAACCGGCATGACGCCTGCGGATGTGTTTCTCTAGAGGATGATTTTAGCAAAACTATTATACTGTTTTGAGCAAAATTTCAACAAATGCCTGCGGATGTGAAATAAACGGTGCATGTCCCGCCTGCGCAATGGTCTGTAGAGAAATATTTGAGGATTGAGCAAGCTGCTTAAGAGCTCTGAGCTTTACCAACGTATCCCGCTGACCCGCGATAAAGGTTACCGGAATGGTTAAAGAAGCCAGCAGTTCTCTTTTATCTTCATTGAGCAGAATCTGCAAACCCTGCTGCAACGCCACGGGATCGGCCTCACCCTGAAGACTCAGCTGAGACTGAATTTTTTTTATGTCCTGTTTGGCGGAAGGGCTGCCCAGCGCCTGAATGGCGAGAAACCGTTTCAAGGTTGCCCGGTGATCTTTTTGCAGGCTGTTTGCAAAGCTTTGAAAAAGCTTTGCTTCAACCGCATCAGGCCAGTCATCATTCTGAACAAAACGGGGGGTAGCGCCAACCAGTACCAGCTGATGAATATCATCCCTGAATATCGCAGCCAGATCAATTGCCACCAGCGCACCCATTGACCAGCCAACAATGATGTTGCTCTGTTTAACGCTTAATAAAGGCTGCAAAGCATCCGCCAGGCTGGCTGAAGTCAAGCCTGGTTTCAGAGGAGAACTTCGTCCGTGTCCGGGTAAATCCACTACGGTGAATTGATATTCGGGTAATTGAGAGACCAAAACAGGCAAAATATCATTCCAGATACCGCTATTCATCCCCCAGCCGTGAACAAACAAAACCTGTTTGCTCGGGTTTTCAGTCCGGGAATACGAGCAATGGTAGAGAGTGCTCACTGCCTCTCCTCCCTGGCCATCAGTTTATCCAGAGCCTCCAGTAAAACATCAATATCACTTTCCTGGTGGGCTGCAGACAGCGTAATACGCAATCTGGCCGTGTTCTGCGGCACTGAGGGCGGACGTATGGGAGCAATCAGCAGCCCCTGCTGTGCCAGCAGCTGGCTTATTTTCAGGACTTTCTCACTACTGCCCACCAGAATCGGCTGTATGGGGGTTATAGAATCCAGTAGTGGCAAATCCAGCTGCCTGGCCCCCTGTTTAAAGCGCTGAATCAGAGTGTTTAATTTTTCTCTGCGCCAGCTCTCATTAAGCGTGATGCGGAGACTTTCCCTGAGAGCCTGCGCCAGGGCACCTGGCATGGCGGTCGTATAGATGTAGCTGCGAGACTGCTGAATCAGCGTTTCAATTAATGCCTCACTGCCTGCAACAAAAGCACCAAAAACACCCATCGCCTTACCCAGCGTAGCCATATATACTGGCAGCTCATTTTGATCCAGGCCGAAGGCCTGTGCAGTTCCTGCACCCGTTTCACCCAGCACGCCAAAGCCATGTGCATCATCCAGCATCATCCAGGCATGATATCGCTGACAGATCTGACTGATTTGAACCACATCAGCCATATCACCGTCCATACTGAAAACCGCATCACTCATCACCAGTTTCCTAACCGGCCGTTGTTCAAAGGACGTCGATTCCCTGGACAGCAGTCTTTGTAGCATATCCATATCATTATGCCGGTAGCGCAGGTAACCAGCACGAGATAACAGAGCCGCATCAATTAATGATGCATGGTTCAACTTATCCTGTACGATCCAGTCATGTTTACCAACCAGAGCATTGGCTATACCAAGATTCGCCATGTATCCGCTAGAAAACAGCAGAGCCCTGGAACGTCCGGTAAATGCTGCTAATTCTTCTTCAAGCTGGTGATGTGCATGGCAATGGCCACTGACAAGGTGCGCCGCGCCACTGCCGGCCCCATATTGATCAACCCCTTTTTTGAACTGTTTGATAATATCAGGATGATTGGCCAGACCCAGATAATCATTACTGCAAAAACTTAGATATGCACGCCCGGCGATGTGCAGGTGAATTTGCTGAGGACCCTGAATAACTTTACGCTGACGATATAGAGATTGCTGCTGACGTAAATCCAGTTCCTGCTGCAGAGCCTGATCCATGGAAAGTGCTGGCGGAATGCTCAAACGAAGATTTCCTTATTCCCTGTGCCATTCAATTCAGTCTGTAATGGGTAAGACTAGGCAGAACGGTTTTCAGTAGCCGAGGTCTCATACCCATGCTGATTTTTTGCGGAACATTTTTTCTGCTTGCCCTTCTTTTTATCGAGGCCGGTTTTTATACCCAGATTGTCAAACAAAGCCTGATCTCTGTACATGCCTGAATTATCCGTAGTCAATAAACGCTCTCCGTAAAAAACCGAATTGGCCCCGGCAAAGAAACACATAGCCTGCATTTCATCTGACATTTCTTCTCGACCGGCAGAAAGTCGTACCACTGATTTTGGCATCATTACCCTGGCCACCGCTACGGTGCGGATAAATTCCAGGGCAGGGATTTTTGCGCCGCCATACAGCGGTGTGCCTTCAACCTGTACCAGCATATTGATCGGCACACTATCGGGATGTTGTTGCATGTTTGCCAGCTGAATCAGCAGACTGCTGCGATCCCTGCGTTCTTCTCCCATGCCCAGAATTCCACCGCTGCAAACATGAATACCTGCTTCCTGTACGTTTTTTATCGTTTCCAGCCTGTCCTGGAAGGTGCGCGTGGTGATCACATTACCGTAAAATTCCGGGGAGGTATCCAGATTGTGGTTGTAATAATCCAGTCCAGCCGCTCTGAGCTGCCGTGACTGTTCGCTATCCAGCATACCCAGTGTCACACAGCTCTCCATACCCAGTTGTTTAACCGCCTTGATCATTTCAATGACCTGAGGAAAATCTCTTTTATTTGGTCTTGACCAGGCAGCCCCCATACAGAAACGTTCGGCACCCTGTTGTTTGGCCGCCTGCGCGGCCTCGAGCACGGCTTCAACTGAGAGCAGGGATTCGCTTTCCAGGCTGGTATTATGATGCGCGCTTTGGGAGCAATAACCGCAATCTTCGGAGCATTTTCCCGTCTTGATGCTTAGCAGGGTACTGATCTGAACACAATTGGGATCGAAATTTTGCCGATGTATCGTATGCGCCTGGAAGAGTAAATCATTCATTGGAAGTTCAAACAGCGCTTCAACTTCTGCCAGTGTCCAGTCATGTCTTAATGTTGTCATAATCTAATTTATAGTCGTTTATAAGTAAATCTGATTGAATCAGATGAAAAATCCCGCGTACACTGCGTAGCCAGGATATTCACTCAGTGCAGCATTTCAGGTCTTTGTGAAAGGCCGGTAAATGGCTCCTGCATAAGCTGCAATTCCTGCATAACCACCATGATATAATAGAGGCAGGGGCTGATGCCGTCCATACTGTCAATAAATTTCCTGACGGAGGACACGAACTGTTAGATATGCATCGTAGCCTGGAAAAACTTGCATTGTCTCTTCCCTAAATACTAATATAGGCTGAACTCAGGATAAGATCGTTCATAGCAGGACGTTGTTCAAAGTGTTATCCCGAGTTCAGGTTAATATAGCATAATAAATAAACTACAAGGATGTAGTCAATGAAAAACCGTACTGGAACAAACAACTTCCTCGCTGATGTCCTGTCTGTATTGTTGCCGCAACACTGCCTGTTTTGCCGTGTAAAAACCACCAATCAGTTTGCTATCTGTAAAGACTGTCTGGCTGACCTGCCGAGTAATTTCAGTCACTGCGAACGCTGTTCACTGCCGCTGGAAGCCTCTGCAGAGTATACTGGTCCGAGACTTTGCGGTAATTGCCAGAGTCATCGCTATTATTATGATCTGGTCTATAGCCCCTTTCTCTACAGTGACGGGATCCGTTACCTGATAAGGCAGTTAAAATATCACCAGAAGCTTCATTATAGCGCAGTTCTGGCAACACTGTTTACTGAGGCGATGACCGACAAGCTCAACCTGCCGCAGTTATTTATCCCCATGCCGATGCATCCCGACCGCCTGAGGCAGCGCGGCTTTAACCAGGCTCTGGAACTGACACGCCGGCTTTGCAGTCATTATCCATCACCGATGAATGGCCAGTCATTAGTTCGCACAAGGAATACGGAGCTGCAGGCAGGGCTGGACAAAAAGCAACGGCAAAAAAATGTTCGTCATGCCTTTACCCTGGTGAAAGGGATTCAATTTCAGCACGTTGCTCTGGTTGATGATGTCATGACCACCGGCAGTACCGTAAACGAAGCCGCTCGGATATTAAAAGCGGCCGGGATCAGGCAGGTTGATATCTGGTGCTTAGCCAGGGCCGGTAAAAACTCTAATTGAGATCTACAATCTCTCCGGTAGCAATATAGATAATTCGTTCTGCAATATTAGTCATCAGATCTCCGCTTCTTTCCAGGTTATGAGATATCCATAAAATATAAGTATATGCAGGGGCATTAGTCGGATCCGTGTGCAATAAATTGAACACCTTGTGAATAAGATGTTTTTCAGTCAGGTCAAGGGCTATATCAATTTTAGCAACTTCAGACGCAGCAATTACATGCTTGTCAGCATAAGCCTTAATGACCAATTTTAGCATTGAAATACATTTTTCAGTCATCGCAGAAAGATCAGCTATTAATGTCTCCAGGGGAGCCTGTTTGTCCTCATTCAAACCCGCAGCAGCCATTTGCTGAACAATATTAGCCATGGATGCAGCGTGATCAGCAATTCGCTCCAGTTCACTGGCTACTTCTATGTCCGCAATCAACTCACGCAGATCTTTTGCTACCGGTTGCTGACGGGCAATCGTTATAATGCACTCTTCCCTGATTTCAAGCTGTAAGGCATTGATATACTGGTCGTGTTCTATGACTATACGGCATAATTGTGTGTCCAGTTGGGGATAAGACTGTAAAACTCGATTCAAAGCCTGAACAGTTTCATCGCCTAATTTGATGATGCGTTTTCTGAGCTGTGATTCTTCCCGGGCCAACAATGTATTTATAAGTGTCATATTTAAATCTTATTCCTGAATAACCCAGTTTCTTAACCAGCGCGACCAGGGTGCTTGCTCATACTCATACAGCTTTTTACGGCTTTATTCATAGCCATTTCGGGGGTAAAGCCGAAATGTGCTGATGCAGAGCCATTCTCATCAATAGCTGGATTCAGTGCATTGACTCGCTGCAAGTTTAACTAGTGTCCAGGCATTTTTAAATGGGCACTGGTGGCACAGGGATCTGCTAGCATTAATAATCATGACCAATCATTGAAAATGCGGCCAAAAGAAATCACACTTTTTCTTTGGCGTTGCATAATATATTTATAGATGGAAACTAACTGAGTTATTGTGCCCGACAGTTACAGTTATTAAGTGTCTTCGAAAAATTCCATCTGTTCTATAAGATCTATGGCAACTCCGACAAAATCAGTATCGGTTATAATCCCTAGCAGCTGGTTATTGTCTACCACCGGCAAGCAACCATATTTATATTTTTGAATCTTAAGTCCTGCACTTCTTAACGGCTCATTGGGGTGAACATAAGCTATCTTGCAGGACATGATCTGTGTGACAGATACCGCGCTTTCATCGATAGCCTGATTATCCCCATCATCCAGAGCAGAGGCCTGTGCTCTAAGAATGTCTCGTTGAGTGACTATTCCTACCGGGGCAAGATCGTCATCGACAATCGGTATGTGGCGTATATTTTCTGTCCTCATAAGCTCTCTGGCGGCAGAAATGCTAGCCGAACTTTTTAGTGTTATGAGTTCTGTTGACATGGCTTCACTCACAGTGATCATAATAAGTTCCTGCTTCAAAAAACAAATTATTTATAGATGCTCGTGCAGCTGTTGATCCGCTTTATAGCAGACCAAAACTGAACAAAAACGAAGTAAACGAGCATTTTGCACTGATTTTTTGACCCAAACAGTAAGTACTGGAATAATTTTGCCCGTCTCCAACAATTATAGCCTAATCTGCAGAAATTTAGCGTTATTTAGCTAAAAGACGATAAGCTTCTTCAAAGGTGAAACAATAGTCCAGCAAATGCTCTTCACAAGGGATGATTTAAACCGCACATGGGAAGTGCATATCCTGCATTTGCAACTTGAGCAAACTGGATGGCAGTTATGCATGCTAGAGACAGGAGCCGAAGTCGTCTATGCGGGTCAAAAATAACTGATAGTAGTCACATTCTTCAAGATTCGCGGAATAGTTACAGAAATAGTATATAATAATCTGAATGCCGCTCAGTGTGTGGTAACTCAATAGATGTATTTTTAATACTTATACGACATGCTATTAGAAACTGCCATATTGCTCAAATGACTCTTCATAATTGGAATATTCAGTGCAAGCTATTATTATCGCTGGTTGCGGTTATCTGGGAAAGAAAGTCGCCTTTCAACTGATGCATCAACATCGCTGTGAGGCTAAAAATATCCTGCCGCTGGTCAGCAGTCCTGGCAGTGCCGAGGCCTGTCAGCGGGTCGGATTGTCAGCTCTAACTGTGGATCTCGATAAGACTTTAACAGCGCAGCAGATAGCTCCCTTGAGCCAGGCATTCAGTCACACAGCACCGATAATTTTTTATTTTATTCCCCCTCCTTCGCGTGGAGCCAGCGATACCCGCGCCCTGCGGTTTATTGATCTGTTGTCTGACATCTCAGCTCTCCAGGATACAACACCTGCTGCAAAAATCATTTTAATCAGTACCACAGGCGTTTATGGGAATTGTCACGGTCAATGGGTTGATGAAACCACATCATTGAAGCCACAGACAGATCGTGCCAGACGAAGGGTTGATGCAGAGCAGCAATTTCAAGCCTATTGCCGTCACCAGCATATCCCTCTGGTTATTCTGCGTGTGGCAGGTATCTATGCAGCAGACAGGTTACCTTTGCAGCGCCTTAGAGAACAACAACCGATCGTGCGGGAAGAAGATTCTCCTTCCAGCAATCGCATTCATGCCGAAGATCTGGTAACAGTGTGTATTCGTGCAGCAGAAAACCCATTAATTACAGGGATCTATAATTGTGCAGACGGTCATCCGACAACCATGTATGATTATTTTATGCGTGTTGCCAGAATCTGCCAGTTACCTGAGCCCCCAGTCATCAGCCTGGACGAAGCCCGCAGCCGACTTTCTGCCGGAATGTTGTCCTATATGAACGAATCTCGCCGAATAGATAACCGTAAAATGCTCAAAGATTTTAAGCTTCAATTAAAATACCCATCTCTAAACGAGGGTCTCTGTGGCAAATAAACCCTATTGTATATTAATAGGTAGGTACTTAAGCAAAATCAGGTGCGGATAATCGAGTATTTGTTCCAGAAGACGCCGTAAATACTTCCATGGTCGTTCCCGGCTTCCTGCCTCCCACGGCACTTATACTTCCATGTATGTCGTAGGCTTGAATGTGGCATCCATGCCACATACACTTGACCTGCAAGGACGACTTCGGCTCCTGCCTCTCGCATGCATTTCCACCATCCATGGTGGTCATGTAGGGAATGCAGATCACGCAGGAGCAATTATCTGCCTTCCACAAACACTCAATTATCCTTAAGTACCCAGGTATGATGGTATATTAGAGTATTATTTAGGATGAAATCAGCGATAGTGGACTGGAACAAAACCCAGAACTATACTATGTTATTGGTAACTTGAGAATAAAGACATTGCATGTTCTGCATTTATTTCCACCAGCTTGATCTATAACAGGTATTTATCGTGACTTGCTTCAATATGTTTGCCTGTTCTAGTAGCATCAGAAGATTAATATTTTAAACCCTGACCAGAAGTGACTGCACATGAGCTTAGTCGATCAATACAACAGGACCATAAGATACTTACGTTTATCCGTGACCGACCGCTGTGATCTGCGCTGCTTTTACTGCATGCCCAATGATTACCGTGACTTTAAAGAACCTGATGAATGGTTAAGTTTTGCTGAAATTGAACGCGTCATTACCTCCTTTACACGCCTGGGAGTCACTTCCGTTCGGATCACCGGCGGAGAACCGCTGGTGCGCCATGATCTGCCTGTACTGGTAAAAAATCTGGCTGCAGTACCCGGCCTTGAGGATCTCTCACTCAGTACTAACGCCACTCGCCTGGCTAAAAACGCTGCAATACTCAAAGAATCTGGTATTGCCCGCATTAATGTCAGCCTCGATACCATCGATCCGGTGAAATTCAAGAAAATCACCCAGGGTAAACTGGAAAAAATAATTGATGGCCTGATGGCAGCTAAAAAGGCCGGCATTCACCCCATAAAAATCAATATGGTCATTATGAAAGGCGTAAATGATGACGATGTAGAAGATATGGTCAACTTCTGTATACAAAATGGTTTCACTCTGCGCTTTATTGAAACTATGCCCATCGGTGACAGTGGCAGAAATGCTTTAGATTACTTTATTGATTTACATGAGATAGAAGCCCAATTGGGTGAAAAATTTGATTTAATTCCCACCGTCATACCCGGCGTCGGCGCTGGACCAGCACGTTATGTGCAGGTGGCTGGAACTGATTTTAACATCGGCTTCATTACCCCTATATCTCAGCACTTTTGCGACACCTGCAACCGGGTACGTATGGTTGCTGACGGCACACTGTACATGTGTCTGGGAGATGAGCATAAATTTGAGCTGCGCCCGTTGCTGCGTGGCGGTATCAGTGACGAAGCTCTGGATCAAGTGATCCGTGATGCCATAAATATGAAACCCCTGAAACATGAATTTAACGAAAAACCAGAAAAAGTCGTTCGTTTTATGTCCATGACGGGAGGCTAATTGACGGCTCTATAAGAATGCTGCACACGGTTATAAAGTGTTAAAAATCTATCTTCTGCATCCAATCTCATAACCTTTGCGATATATCATTTCTTTTTTCTCTTTCTCGTGACAAAAATCAATTCCACCTCTTCTTTAATTCAACGGTTTTTAGCTACAATGGCAGTCATCTTAAAGCATTTATCCTGAATATTTCGGTTTAACCGTAACCAGAGCAATCAAGATGCTGAAAATACAAAGTTGGAGTTAATTTAGCTTTATCCATAGCCGCCCTCAGGATGAATCCAGAATGTTCTGCAACATCGTGAAGCTTCCGTGCAACAAATGCTCGCACGGCTTGTGGACGATTAAGGCTACTTGCGGTCATGCATGAGACAGAGCGCCAGCAGGAACCGCTGCCGAACTTATTTAACTGATTTATAGAGGCTCATGTGAAGCAGAAGCTCAGGGGCAGGAATTATTCTTTAAGATTGAATTCTTTAGCCTGAACTCTTCTAAACATTATTATCAATTTACAGGGATAGTTACAAAATTAATCATTGTACTGCATGTCAGGTTTAAAATTTGCATTTTGGCTGATTTTAAATGCTGACAGAAAGTGCAGAGACATAATTTTGTAAGCTCCTTTTTAAAACTCGGGTATAAAAAAAATGGGTGTATCAGAAAACAATGCTCACTATGGCCATCGTTTACGTGTGTATCGTAAAATTGGTGATGTTATTTATGATGAAGTTTATTATCTGACCGAAAATGGCCGGCCTGTCACTAAAAAAAGAGAACGAGAAATCCGTTCTCAAGCTAAATCCCGCGATAAAGAGCTGTTGCAGATTCAGTCTGAGTTTATCGAAGAACACAAGGCCGCCAATCCTGTCAAGTTCCATAGTGACGGAAAAATTGTTGGTCTGACGCGTCAGCAACAGCAGGATAAAGGCAGGACAGTAGATATATTTAAACTCAGGATCCGCCTGCCTGATGGTAAAATTTCCTGGGGAAGTATCAGCATTGACCTGCATGGATTTGATGCCGCCTATCAGCACTCCATTGAGCGAATTGCTGAATTACTGCATATCAACAAGCGCACCAAAATTTATCGTAAAATGAAAGCAGCAAAGAGTGCGTATTAAACAACAACATGATCAATGTTGTTTTATTCGAACCTGAAATCCCGCCTAATACAGGCAATATCATACGCCTGTGTGCAAATGCCGGTATGCAGTTGCACCTGATAGAACCTCTGGGTTTTGATCTGGACGATAAAAAAATGCGCCGCGCCGGCCTCGATTATCATGAATATACCAATGTCAGTATACACCGTGACTTCGAATCTTTGCTAACTTCTGCGCTAAACCATAGCGTTTCACAACGCATTTTTGCCTGTACGACCAAAGGCTCGGTGGCGTACACCCGGCCGAACTATCAGGCAGGCGATTATCTGCTCTTCGGTCCGGAAACCCGTGGACTGCCAGAGCACATTCTAAATAGCGACAAGATCGCGCAACGCATTCGTATACCCATGAAGCATGATAGCCGCAGTATAAATTTATCTAATGCCGTCGCTATT
Organism: uncultured Gammaproteobacteria bacterium; assembly: GCA_963836005.1. Lineage (GTDB taxonomy): Bacteria > Pseudomonadota > Gammaproteobacteria > GRL18 > GRL18 > CAWIHS01. Next base: position 279,798 of record CAWIHS010000002.1, read on the forward strand.
ATTGTCTATGAAGCCTGGCGGCAGCTGGACTTTTACGGCAGCTGAGTTTCCTGGTTTCCTTCTACAGTCGGCCCCGTATAGTGAATGCATAATGCAGAGTCCACGCATAAATTTTCAGGAAAGCTATTTATTCAGAAGTGTATTCCCTCGATAACAGATTGCGTACTGCCTGTTCAGGGGATAAATTTTCATATAAGACCAGGTAAACCTGCTCGGTAATAGGCATTTCAATGCCCCTTTGACTGGCCAGCATATGAATCAGCAAGGCGGCCTGAACGCCTTCCACTACCTGCTGTATTTGTTCCTTGGCCTGTGCTACTGTCAGGCCATTACCAATAGCCAGCCCCAGGCGTCGATTTCGGGACTGATTATCTGTGCAGGTAAGCAGTAAATCTCCAAGACCGGATAAGCCCATTAAAGTTCTGCTATCTCCACCCAGGTTGTCAGCCAGGCGCATGATTTCAGAAAGTCCACGGGTGATCAGTGCTGAACGTGAATTAGCCCCAAAACCGAGACCATCAGCAATCCCTGCAGCAATAGCAATTACATTTTTGGCTGCACCGCCAACTTCAACACCAGTAATATCCCGGCTGACATAGGGACGAAAAGTAGCATTACGTAATAACTGCGAAAAATGCTGTGCATACTCAGGGTGGTTTGACGCCACAACGACAGCGGTTGGCAGCCCATCGGCAACTTCTTTTGCAAACGTCGGACCCGAAATAGCAGCCATATCAATATTAACATCAAATTCTTCGGCTACAACCTGATGCAAAAGCTCCTGAGTTTTACTTTCAATGCCTTTTGTAGCCCAGGCAATCTGTTTAAGCTCGGGCTTGAATGTTTTTATAGCTTCGAGGGTTTCACGAAATGCATGACTAGGTACTACCACGAGCAGATCATCAGTTTGTTTTAGTACCTCACCAAGATCACTACTGACAGTCAGGCTATCAGGGAATTGATGCTCCGGCAGAAAAAAACAATTATGACCTGCGGCTTTCATAGCGGAGATTTTTTTCCGGTTTCTCCCCCAAAGCTGAACCTGATGTCCATTACGGGCCAGCAAAATAGCCAGCGCAGTTCCCCAGGAACCCGCACCTAATACTGCTATCTTGTTAAGATTGTTCATATTCAGCCTGATTGACTAGTGATTAGTGTACCGCGTCAGTATTTTCCTTTTCTGCCTGCTGACGTTTCTGATCCAGATGCTGCGCATAAATAGCATCGAAGTTGACCGGCTGCAGAATTAGTTGCGGAAAACCACCCTTGTTGACCAGATCAGAGATCACTTCGCGCGCATAGGGGAAAAGAATATTTGGACAATAACTACCCAGCATACCGTCCTTTTGAGCATTTTCAAACCCGCTGATGCTAAAAACACCGGCCTGTTGAATTTCTACTAGGAATGCAGTCTTTTCCTTGACCTTGCTAGTTGCTGTCACCGTCAATACAACCTCATAGACGTTTTCCGCCAGTGGATTCACACTTGTGTGCAAATCCAGTTTTACTTCAGGTTCCCATTGCTCAGTAAAAAGCTGTGGTGAGTTTGGTGTTTCAAAAGAAATGTCCTTGCTGTAGATTTTTTGGATGCCAAACTGCTGCTGTGGCTGCTCATTGGTTGCTTTTTCTTCTGACGGTTTATCGGTCATGAGTTTCTATCCTGATTGAGTATTTTTCTGAATGGTTACGACGAAACTGAGTTATTCAGGTTACAGGTGCTGCTGCACCCAGCGGATCAGATTGCTTTGATCCATTGCACCGGCCTGACGGGTAATTTCTTTGCCATTTTTAAACAGGGCTATGGTTGGGATACTGCGAATGGCATATTGCGCAGCCAGCGACTGCTCGACTTCTGTATTAATCTTAACCAGTTCGAGCTGATGCTGGAAATGTTGCGCAGTTTGTTCAAACACAGGAGCCATCATTTTACAGGGCCCGCACCAGGGTGCCCAAAAATCAACCAGTATGGGTAAATCATTTTTCTGAATATGTTTATTGAATCTTGCAGCATTTAATTCTAGCGGCTTTCCCGGTAAAAGTAATTGCTTGCATTTGCCACATTTTCCTCCAGCAGCCAATCTATCCATGGGAATGCGGTTAATACTGTCACAACGGGGACAAACAATATGTACTGAATCACTCACTGCTTTACTCCTGAAAAGTTTCCTGTCACTTTTCATATCATAATTGGGGCAAAATTAGTGCCATTCAAGAAAGCTGCGCTTTTATACGAGGCATTATTTAATGCTGGGGAATAACAATTCGTCAAGATTGCCTGCGGATTCCAGAGCAAACAAATCATCACAGCCGCCTACATGATGATCGCCGATAAAAATTTGCGGCACCGAGGTAACTCCGTTGCTTTTTTCTATCATCACCTCACGAAGTTCGGGCTTTGCCCCCACATCAATCTCTTCGTATTCTACTTCCTTGGCATTTAAAAGTCCTTTTGCACGCACACAGTAGGGACAAAACTGGGTTAAATAAATGCTGATTTTGGCCTGTGATCTTGACATTTAAGCACCTTTTTTCATAGGCAGGTTGTCATTTTCCCATGCCAGCACCCCGCCGCGCAGGTTATGAACTTTATCAAAACCTTTTCTCTTTAACATGCTGCAGGCTCTGCCTGAGCGGCTGCCGGAACGACACCCCATGACAACGTTACTATTTTTGTATTTACCGAGCTCATCTATTCGTGATGACAGCTGACTGAGGGGAATATGTATGGAATTTTTTATGTGGCCCTGCTGATATTCCTTGTCTTCTCTGACATCAACGATGATCACATCCTTTTCATGACTCATCATCTGTACCAGCTGCTGCGGACCAATATCAAAACTGGACTTCAAGAATGAATTGATGATCAATCCCAGTAAAAAAAACCACATCAGGATCATTATCCAGTTTGTGGTGACAAACTCATTCAAAATTTCCATGACCTATATACCATCAAATTATTATCGATAAACCGAAACACAGTGATACCGATGAAAGCACAGAGATACCTTTACAAGCGCCGATAAAACCTGTCAGAGTCTGAAAAAGTGTTTCGGTCGTAAATTATTTTAATCGATATAAAAGGGAGAAGATACTCGCCCCGTAATGATTCAACTGACTGATAGTCTCAAAACTATGCAACTGCAGAGACTATCAGTCGATAAACGAGGTAGCATAACAAAAATGTGCGGAGATGAAAAACGAATTTAAGCCGCTATGATCCCAATGAGCAAAAAACGTCTCTCATCATGCCGATAAGTCGTAATGTTCTGGCATCACCCACACGGTAATAAACACGATTCGCGTCTTTTCTTGAGGCCAGAATACCTTTGTCTCGCAAAATCGCCAGATGTTGTGAGATGTTACTTTGTGAAGTTCCAACTTTTTCAACAATGTCCTGAACACTGATCTCTGAATCACCCAGAGTACAGAGTATTTTCAGTCTTAAAGGATGCGACATTGCTTTCAGTGAACGTGAAGCGCGATCAATGTCTTCATCACGGGACATTAAATCCAGATTCATATCGCAGCAATCTGTATCATTTAAATTGAATTGATCACCCATGTTAATAGTCCCCAGAATTATTCTCAAATATAATAATAACAGTATACAATAATATTACTGTGAATGTATTATTTTTCCACTCATTTTGGCATTTTTTTATATTATTCGACAATAGTTCAGGCTAATTAAGGATAAACTTTGCTTTTTATGCAGATTTTACCGCCAATCCAATGATTCATATCAGACTAACAGATTATTGACTCTAACTACTTTTTTTGCATATTAATAAGATGCTGCTTGCTGTCAGGTATTTATTGGCCTGCACGGGCGACTTTAGCTCCTGCCTCTGGCATGCATTTCCAACATCCATGTTGGTCATTTTAGAAATTCAGGTGATACAGGATCAATCATCTGTGTTGCACAAACACCTGATATCAAATATTCAGCCTGATATTTAAACTGCGCTGAGCAGTTACTACTTGGCTAAGCATAAAAGACACTCATAGTTAAAATACATTTTCGCCTGATAATGTACAATCCTGAGTATCCTGGATAGAAATGATCATAAAACTGCTGCTCAGGCAGCAGTGTCAGATCTCCTCAGCCAAAGTTGCTGCGCCCAATCAGAGGACTTTAAAATCTGGTCATAGTTGTGAAAAAGTATATAATAGGGTGCTTTAATTAAAAATATTCGGAAAGAGAGTATTTGCTTGAAAAATGACTCAAAAACCCCATTTAAACACTGATTTAATGCCCTATTCAGCGCCTGCGCTCATACCTGGGTATTTAAACAGAATCGGGTATTTTTTACTTAACAACCAAGCTATGAGTATCCATTAATAATTTGGCCCTGGTCAAAGCCTATTTACCTATAATTTCCTAAGCCTATGTCGAGTAATCCAAAGCCAGTGGCTCTAATCATCCTGGATGGTTGGGGTTTTTCAGAAAATCCGCAAAATAACGCCATAATGTCGGCCAGAACACCGGTGTGGGATAAGCTCTGGGAAAAGTATCCGCACACCCTGATAAAGGGATCCGGTGCTGAAGTCGGTCTACCTGCGGGACAAATGGGTAATTCTGAAGTTGGGCATCTGAATATAGGATCCGGCCGAGTCGTTTATCAGGAATACACTCGAGTCAGCCGTGCTATACGCACCGGCTCTTTTTTCACCAATTGTACCCTCACTGAAGCTGTGGACAAAGCCATACAAAATAACAAAGCTGTGCACATAATGGGTTTGCTGTCACCGGGCGGTGTCCACAGCCATGAACTACAGATACATGCCATGATCAAACTAGCTGCAGAGCGCGGGATTGACAAACTGTATCTACATGCCTTTCTTGATGGGCGCGATACTGCACCCAAAAGTGCCAAAGCCTCACTCGATGCAATGCAAAGCGTCTTTGATGAAGAGGGACGCGGCCGCTTTGCTTCTGTTATAGGCCGATATTATGCCATGGATCGGGATCACCGCTGGGAGCGCATTAAAGCCGCCTATGATGTCATGGCAGAGGCTAAAAGTAAATTTGTTGCACAATCTGCGATGCAGGCTCTGGACACCGCTTACCAGCGCGGTGAAAGCGATGAATTTGTAAAGCCCACGTGCATTATACCCGAAGGGGCTGAAGCGGTACGTATTGAAGATGGTGACATTCTTATTTTTATGAACTTTCGTTCCGACCGAGCACGGCAGATCACACGCTCTTTTATCGAAGATGATTTCAGCTGTTTCGAACGCGAGCGTAAGATAAAACTGGACGAATTTGTCAGTTTAACTGAGTACTCGGCCAACTTTGAAATTCCTGTTGCCTTCCCGCCGGAACGTCTGAAAAATGTTTTTGGTGAATACATTTCCTCCCTGGGGCTGCATCAGTTGCGTATTGCCGAAACAGAAAAATACGCCCATGTTACTTTTTTCTTTAATGGCGGTGTCGAGGAGCCATTTCCCTACGAAGATCGCATCCTGATCCCGTCACCCGATGTGGATACTTATGATCTGCAGCCGGAAATGAATGCCCCTGAATTAACTCGTCGTCTCATTGAAGCTATAGATACCGATAAATACGATGCCATAATCTGTAACTTTGCCAACCCCGATATGGTAGGTCATACCGGCAACATGACAGCCACCATCAGAGCCATTGAAACCCTGGATGAATTACTCGGCAAGATAGTTGAAAGCATCCATCAAGCAGACGGAGAACTATTAATAACCGCCGATCATGGCAACGCAGAAATGATGCTCAATGATGAAACAGGACAGGCCCATACTGCACATACTTCCAATCCGGTGCCCTTTTTATATATAGGACGTAAAGCAGTTATGGCTGAAAGCGGCGCGCTTTCAGATATTGCGCCTACCATGCTCAAGCTGATGGGGCTTAAAGTCCCTAATGAAATGAATGGCCGTTCTCTGGTTAGCCTGGCGGATGAAGCAGTATAAGACCTTCAATGTCTCCGGGCAGTGCAAAAACTTCAGCTTAATACCCCTGGTGCTGCTTGCCTGGCAGTTTACAAGCGCTTTTTGCTTTACGGCTTCGGCCTCGGAGTTGGCCGGCAACAACACTCCAGAGTTAAAACAACAGCAACTGAATCAACTGCGTCAGGAGATCCAGACGCTTAAAACCAGCCTTGAGCAGCAGCAGGGAGAAAAGTCCCGGCTTCAGCAAACACTCAAACAGGCAGAGTTGACTATTGCACAAACTGCTCGTCAGCTATACACCACCACGCAACAAATCGAAAAACTCAATAACAAACTTATCAACCTGGATACAAGTCTGCAGGTGCTTGACACCCAGCTCCAGCAGCATCAACAGCTCTTATCCGGACAGCTGCGCGCCAGTTATGCAGTTGGCCGTCAGGAGTATCTGAAATTACTGCTTAACCAGCAGGACCCGGCCATAGTAAGTCGAATAATCACCTATTTTAACTATTTCAATCAGGCACGTAGTGAAGAGATTGCCAGGGTCAATACTCTGGTGCAGCAAATTGCTCAGCAAAAGCAGGAAATACTAGCTACCCAGCAGGATCTGGAACAGCAGCAGCAACAGCTTAATGCAGTGAAATTATCTCTGGAGTCAGAACAGCAGCAACGTAATGAGCTGCTGCTGCAGGTGGATAAGGAGATTCTATCGGCTGACGAAAAACTCAAGGCCATGCAAGCTAATGAAAAAAATCTCCTGCAGTTGATTGAGAAATTAAATAAAGCTCTGGCTGATATAGCCAATTTGCCGACGGAAAAACCTTTTCATAAACAAAAAGGCAAACTCTACTGGCCTGCTGCAGGCAGGGTCAGAAAGCTCTATGGGCGCTGGCGCAGCATAGATAAGGTCAAATGGCAGGGCGTTATTATTCAGGCCGGTGCAGGTACACCGGTATTTTCTGTTTCCCACGGCCGCGTAGCCTATGCTGACTGGCTGAGAGGTTATGGCCTGTTAACGATCATTGACCATGGAAATGGTTATATGAGTTTATATGGCCACAACCAGACCTTGTTAAAAGAAGAAGGCGACTGGGTCAATGAGGCTGATGTCATTGCCACCGTTGGCAGTAGCGGCGGCTTATCCAAACCTGGACTTTACTTTGAAGTTCGCCATAATGGTCAGGCAACCAACCCGTCACGCTGGTGCAAAAAACAGCGCCGTTAAATGGATTAGGCCGCTATTCCGTGCTATGGTTAAGGATCTGTTATCTTTATTTTTTAGTAACTACTCAGCGTATCTATTAGATCGTGCTCGCTGGCAGGTATTTATTGACCCACATGGATGTGGGGAATGCAGATTATACAGGAGCAATTATCTGCCTTCCACAAATACCTGATATCAAGCACTTAGTGAGTTATTCCAGAGACGCTGAGTAATTACATTTTTTATTGAAGTGTGCGACATGTTGACTAAAAATTTACAACACCTGCGAATTGTTTTTCTGGTTATCGCTACAGGCATATTATTGCTAGCTGCTTCCTCGGTTCAGTCACAGACCCAAAATTCAACCACGGCCAAGGCAGCTGAACCTTTACCGCTGGATGTATTAAAGGAATTCACTGATGCCTATGGCCGCATCAAGTCTGATTATGTAGAGTCCATAGACGATAAAACTATATTAAAAAATGCCATTAAAGGTATGTTATCAGGCCTGGATCCTCACTCAGCTTACCTGGACCAGCAGGGATTTAAACAACTTAAAGAAGGCACCAGCGGAGAATTCGGCGGTTTAGGTATCGAAGTCGGCATGGAAGACGGCGTTATCAGGGTCATTTCACCTATTGATGACACACCTGCTGAAAAAGCCGGGGTTCTGCCTGGTGATTTTATTGTGCGCATCGATGGCAAAGCGGTCAAAGGCATGAGTCTTGATGAAGCGGTTAAAATGATGCGCGGAAAGCCAGGTTCCAGCATTTTGCTCTCGATTGTTCGCGACGGAGAAGCAAACCCTGTTGAAATTACTCTCATCAGGGATATTATCAAGGTCAAAAGCGTCAAGTCCAGATTACTCGAGCCCGGCTACGGTTATGTCCGAATCGCCAGTTTTCAATCCCGCACTGCTGAACAGTTAAAAAAAGCCTTAAAATCACTGGTAAAGAAGAACGACAACCAGCCTCTGGAAGGCCTGGTTCTTGATCTGCGTAATAATCCAGGGGGGGTATTAAACGGATCCGTTGATGTCGCTGATATATTTCTCGACAAGGGGGTCATTGTTTATACCGAAGGCCGAGTCAAAGATTCTCAATTAAAATTTTATGCCACCAAAGGTGATCCCCTTAATGGAGCCCCCATCGTGGTGCTGGTCAACGGCGGTTCGGCCTCCGCATCGGAAATCGTTGCCGGTGCCCTGCAGGACCAGAAACGTGCAGTTGTCATGGGCAGTATGACCTTTGGTAAAGGTTCGGTGCAGACCATTTTACCACTCACCGATGAAACAGCTATAAAAATTACCACGGCACGTTACTTTACGCCCTCCGGGCGTTCTATTCAGGCAGAAGGTATAAAACCTGACGTTACCCTGGCCAATGTTAAGCTGGAAGATAAGAAAAAGGCTGCTCATACAGTGAAAGAAGCTGATCTTAAAGGTCATCTGGTAAATCCTGAAAATGGCAATAAAAGCAACGGTGATAAGTCTGCGGATAAAAAATCAGAGGCTAAAATTGACACTGACTATCCGCTGCATGAAGCCTTGAATCTGCTAAAAGGCATGAGTATTATGAAGCAAAATAAAACAGCAAAATTTTAATGAAGCTTATTACCTGCCTGTTAATGATCGGCTATGGCATCCTGCCAATGACTGGATTTACCGAAGCAGACTTAGCATCTAGGCCAGTAAAAGCTTATATTGCAATTATTATTGATGATCTGGGATACAAGCAGCTTGAAGATCAACGCGCGTTAGCGCTTCCTGCAGCAGTGACTCTTTCTTTTCTGCCCCAATCGCCCCTTGCCGGGGAGCTGGCAGAGCAGGGTTTTCTTCAGGGTAATGAAATTATGCTGCATCTGCCCATGCAGTCAGTCGAAGCAGCCTGTCTGGGGCCAGGCGCACTCACCATGGATATGAATGAGACTGATTTCAAAGCCTCGGTAACAAAAAGCCTGCAATCGATACCCCACGTTAAAGGCATCAATAATCATATGGGCAGCTTGCTTACCCGTGAGCCCGGACACATGACCTGGCTAATGGAGCTCATACAGCCTAAAGCGTTATTTTTTGTTGATAGCCGTACCACCACCGAGACCATCGCCGAAGTCATTGCTGATGATTTTCAGATCCCCAACGCCAGGCGCAATGTGTTTCTGGATCATGATCTGCATCCCCTGGCCATTGAAGAGCAGTTCAATCGTCTGCTGAATCTGGCCAGACGTGAAGGTTTTGCCATTGCCATTGCGCACCCGCATAAAGAAACACTCGATCTTCTTGAACAAAGACTGGCTCAGCTGAATACTGCCGGCATCGAATTATTACCCGTTTCTGAATTAATTCAGGCCCAGCAGGCACGAGACAATTTCATCCCACAACCACGGAGACCCTCAGCATGGCAAATGTCCTTGTCCCCCTCGCACCAGGATGCGAAGAATTAGAAGCTGTTACCATTATCGATCTGCTGCGCAGAGCCGAGATCAATGTTACCACTGCCAGCCTGGATAGCGGCAGCACTATATCGCCTGTAGTGGCCAGTCGGGGGGTGACCCTGCTGGCGGATATCACGCTGGACCAGGCACTGCAAAAAGACTACGATATGCTGGTATTACCCGGAGGGCTGCCCGGTGCAGATAATCTGGACGATGATCCACGCATCCACCAGCTGCTGGCTAAACTGTCTAAAGCTGATAAGTATACTGCGGCTATTTGCGCGGCCCCCAAAGTACTGGCGCATGCCAGACTGCTGGAAGGAAAATCAGCCACCTCCTACCCGGGTTTTATCGATAAAATGGATCTGCCCAATACGCGTATTTCCAGCGACAAGGTCGTCGTCGATGGTAAAGTCATTACCTCGCGAGGACCAGGCACGGCCATGGACTTTGCCCTCACCTTGATAGAAACCCTGGCTGGAAAAGCCAAACGAGATGAAGTAGCAGCAGGTTTGTTATGGAATGGTTAAACACACAGCCCAGGAAAATAAGCACCAAAACACTGCTTAATTTAACCTGGACTCGGAATATTATTGCTCATGACATGGCTTAAAATATTATCCCGAGTCCAGGTTATTTAATACGCTAGACCCGTTTCGCCAGACTCTTGAGTAACCCGCCAAGCACATACTTCGTATAATCATTATAGTTGATATTGTCTGCCATCAGATCCAGATGCTTTTGCGGCAGTGTCTTTGATTTTGGCAGGGCTTTGATAAACAGATATTCACTCAGTCTGGGAAAGATCAGGTATCTGAGTCTATTGGCATGATCCAGGCCGCGGGTAATGTCTGTATATTTTTTTTTATAGCCTTCCAGTACATCTGTTTTCGGCCCGGCCTGTATAGACTCCTCGATTGCCAGTGCCGCCATATGACCGCTTTCCATGGCCAGGGCAATCCCTTCGCCCGTTATAGGATCAACCAGCCCGGCAGCATCACCAGCCAGCAGCACATTAGCGGCCCCCGGGGTTTTTCTATAACAGCCAAAAGGAAGATAATGACCTTTTATTGCTACATCAGTATCAGCTACAAAATGGCGGCTGATAAATTGTTTAAAAACCTCCTTGATATCAGGATTCGCCCGGTGTAAGCCGCCAAGACCTACAGTGAGAGTCTGCCGCTTTGGAAAAATCCAGCCATAGCCCCAGCGCACTGCACCAAAATGAATTTCCGGTTCCCTCACCGTTCGTTTACAGCACTGCTTATCGATTTCTACCTCTACTGCAAAAGCCACCGTTTGCTTATCGAATGAGGATCCAAAAAGCGCTTTCGCTACTGCACTGTTGACGCCATCAGCACCTACCAGATAATCATAGCTGATCTCTTCACCTGAACGCAGCCGGCATATTTTTTGATTCATATCGATACCGGCCAGAGCCTTTCCCTGGTATATCGCAGTACCCTTGGTGCCTGCCAGATTTAGCAGATAATTGTCGAAATTAATGCGCTGGGTAAAAAGCAGTTCACTGTAATTTTCTATGTGGTTGAGCAGCCGGCCCTGATAAATGAATTTTACCCCATGGGAACGATGTTCGATCACGGATTCCCAGCTTCCGGCAAATACTTTTTTGAATATTTTCTCACTCCTGAGCGTCAGCAGACCACCGCATAACTTGTCTCTAGGAAAAACCGCTTTATCAACTATACAGTTATCAATGCCCTGTCGGGCCAGGGTATACGCAGCAGCCGAGCCGGCAGGTCCGCCGCCGACAATAATGGCAGTATGATGTGTTTTCAAAAGTAAGCCTGCATGTCAGCCTATCAGGGTTGGTTATATTACGCACACGCCCGTTGAATGTAGCATGAATAGTAAATCACCTCAAAACAGAATCGTTCAAGACCCTGTCAGCTATCTTTACATTTAACCGGTTAATAGAATTTCAATTTCAAGAAAAACACCTTATCTCTTTGTATTTAATAAATAGTTATTTATTGGCATGATGATTGCTTAATCAGTAATCTATAAAAAGTTTTATTTTTAAACAATAATTGATTTAAGGCATAAAGTGATGAAAAAACAATTAATAGGTCTGGCTGCGCTTGTACTGATAGGCATTTCTTCCGCGCATGCAGCTATTTTTAATTTTGCAGCTGTTGCAGATGGAGATGACTCATATGGCATAGGTGCTCCAGCAGGTGAAAGCGGCGCTGCTTCATTTACATTTTTAAAAGACGGTATTAGCGTTACCACAAGTGGTTTCGATTATCTCACAAATACAGCTTACTTTGCTTATCTCGATGAAGACAATGCCGGTCTCGGTGTTTGTAAAGAATTAAACTCAGATAACGAATGCAAAATTAGTTCCGATGATAATGTCACTCTCAATGAAAGTCTGAAACTGGTGTTTGACCGGAAAGTCACTATTAACACCACCAGCTTCCGTAATGGCAACCATGGAACTGATTTTACTGGATCTTTTGATTTAACCATTGATAGCGTTTCAACAAGTACGAATCTGCTCACACATATATTTTCAACATCACTTACAGGCCGTGAATTTGTTTTCTCAAATTTAAATACTGGTGCTGGCGATACTAATTCAAATAATGAACAATTCTATATCAGTGCCATGAATGTTTCGGCGGTGCCAATTCCGGCGGCCGTGTGGTTATTTGGTTCCGCCTTGCTGGGACTGGCAGGTTTTTCCCGCCGTAAAGCATAAAGACCTATAAGTGCTTCTCCATGGTCCCTTTGTGCAGTGGAAAATGGGGATTAAGTGCTTACTGTCAGGTTTTATTATACGACTTATCTTCAGCCGGATTCTGGTGAATAATCTGCTGTCCCTGCAGTTTGAATGCCTGAGCAAAGCCCCTGATATAACTTCCCTGCTGCGGCTGCAGCGCAAAGAGACTAAAATCACCCAGCCCGGCCAGTAATTTGACCGTCTTACCCAGCTTTTTTTCCATACGCCCAATAATATCCTGCCAGCGCGGATCTTCCCTGACCAGGAGTTGCACTTTACAACTATAGCTGAGTCTTTTTCTGGCAAACAGATTGCGGGAATCCTGTTCATCCTGTATCAGCATCACGGACACTGGTGCCTGCTGCAGGATATGCGAGTGCAGGTTTTGACTATGTGATGACAGCCCGCTGAGCAATAGATAAAAATGGCCATGTTCATCCTCTATGAATGGCGCGTAGCTGACCTCAGCCAGCCAGGCGTCACTATTAGTGGCCAGCATCAAAGTTTGCTGCTGTTGTCTAAATTCATCAATTTCCGCCTGCAGTTCATCTGCAGCAGGCAATTTGCGGTTATTCATCTCCAACTCCTGAGGGCCAAAACCCAGTGATATCCTTCAGCCGGATATGCACTATTAATCAAACACGCTTTAAATTTATAGCATAACAGCCGGCAAAAAAAACAGTTTTGCAAATAATTAAGGTTCATGAAAAGTTCCTCTGGGCCATAACCAGGCCGCTCCTCTGACGCCGCTTGAATCGCCATGCAAGGCCTTCTCCAGACGCGTATTCACTGCATCGGAAAACACATAGTCAGACCATCGCCGGGGCACATTTTGATACAAACGCTGCATATTCGATAGGCCGCCTGCCAGCACGATGCTGTCAGGATCCAGAATATTAATTACCGAGGCCAGAGCTCTGGCCATCCAGTCTTCGTATAAAACAAGAAATGATTCCGCCGCTTCATCTCCCTGCTCAGCCCTGGTTACTATCTCCTGAGTTGAAGAAGCTTTACCCGTCACTGCAATTGTGTGATTAAATCGTCTTAACATGCCCGGTCCGCTTAGAAAAGTTTCGATACAATCGAGCTGGCCACAGTAACACCTGAGCGTCTCTCCATCATCCGCACGTCTCCATGGCAGCGGGTTATGTGCCCATTCTCCGGCCACCGCATTAGCGCCTGTGAGCACCTGCTGGTTAATACAGATCCCGCCGCCTGTACCCGTACCTATAATCACCCCAAAAACAACCGCCTGAGCTGCAGCTGCGCCATCCGTCGCTTCAGAAACCGTTAGACAATTGGCATCGTTGCTGATACGGATCTTGCGCTGTAAACGGGTTTCAAGATCAGACTGTAACGGCTGTCCTATGAGGCATACTGAATTTGCGTTTTTTACCCGGCCGGTTTTTAATGACAGCGCTCCCGGAATGCCTATACCCAGAGGAATTTTCTGCCTGGCGGAAAAAGCCCCGGATATTGCTTTGCCTTGCTGCAGAAAGTACTCTGCATCAGCCACCAGCTGACAAATCTGTACAAGCGTTGCCTGATAGTCACCCTGAGGAGTCAGGACACGTTTACGAAACAGTTCCCGGCCGTTATCAGCCAGAACGATAATTTCAATCTTGGTGCCGCCTAAATCAATACCGAATCGCATACGAGTAAATTTTTTGAGAGGGATTTCAAGGGCTGTTACGACCTGTATAGAATATAGTTAATGCTTCAATTATAGCTTTTTCTCGCTGCTGCTGGTGAGCTTTGATTGAAATGGGGCATGCTTCCTGTTTTAATGACACAGATTCAGCCTTCTGAACTCTGGAATCCAGCATGAGTACATCCGACATCTGCGTCATTATTAATGGCAAAGAAATTTCTGCACCCGCTTCAATGTCAGCGATTCAGGCCCTCTGGTATGCTGGCTTTACACAGGTAGAAGGTATCGGCTGCCTGCAGGGTGTTTGCGGCTCCTGCAGTGTTATGGTACGCCGACGAGATAGGACAGAGGTCACCACAGAACTGGCTTGTCAGACCTTTATAGAAGAAGGCATGCAGATCGTTTTTCTCGGCTTGCCAATCCCTGCTCAGCGTCATTACCAGCTCAGCGAGTTAAAAAATTCCTGGGAAGTTCAACATCAGTTTCAGCAGTTTTTTCCTGCAGCAAGTCATTGCCGTGCCTGCGGCGGCTGTGACCGTTCCTGCCCCAAAGATATTCAGGTAGAAAAAGGGGTGCTGCTGGCAAATCGGGGCAAATTTAGTGAGGCAGCAGAGCTTTTTATTGCATGTGTCATGTGTAATTTATGTATGACAGCCTGCCCGGAGAAAATTGACCCGAATCATGTCGGTCTGTTCTGCCGCAGAGTAAATGCCTATTTTCATCTTCGCCCGGCCAATTTAATCAACCGCCTTGAGGAAATCAGACAGGGCCGGCAATGTATTGATAAGGATGACGTCTGGTGATTACTTCTATTACATATCCGCAAGCCCTCAAACGCTATCAGCTCAGCAAGGATCATCCCTTACCCCAACAGACCCTGCCGACTGAGAAGCTGCTCAGGCAATACCATCCGGACCACTACGCTAATGCGACGGTTGATTTATCCATTGGCGTAAACAGAGGCAGACGCTGTCATAAACAGCTGGCAGACCTGCTGCAGGCAGACTCACTCATCGATGAAGCCTCATTGTCAGGGGCTCGAACTATTACTACGGATGTACTGGTGATTGGCGGCGGAGGCGCGGGCTGCGCCGCCGCGTTAACCTCTGCTCGTCATGGAGCCGGGGTCATCGTCGCTACTAAATTGCGTCTGGGTGACAGCAATACGGTGATGGCAGAAGGAGGCATCCAGGCCTCTGTGGAGCAAAGTGACAGCCCGCAAGCGCATTTTAATGACACACTCAAAGGCGGTCATTTTCAATCAGATAAAGACCTGGTCGCTGAAATGGTCATGGACGGACCGGACGTGATCCGCTGGCTGATCGATGAGGGCATGAATTTTGACCTGGATGAATCCGGCGATCTTGCGGCTCGGCAAGCGGGCGGTGCCAGTGCTAGACGTGTGCTCTCCTGCCGTGATTATACCGGCCTGGAAATGATGCGGGTACTGCGAGAAAGCGTCAGCAACAGCCATGATATTCAGCTCAGAGATAATTTCCCCGCCATAGAATTACTCTCTAATGAAGACGGACATTGTGCTGGAGCGGTATTTTACGCTTTATCTGAGCGTCGTTATTATATCATCAGGGCCCAGGCCGTGATCCTTGCCACCGGCGGCATTGGACGTCTCCACCTCAATCAGTTCCCCTCCACCAACCATTTCGGCGCCACAGGAGACGGCCTGGTGCTTGCCTATCGTCTCGGTGCCAGATTAAGAGATCTGGAATCCTTTCAGTACCATCCAACCACATTTGCCTATCCGCCGCATCTCAGCGGCTCATTGATCACTGAGGGAGTGCGGTCATCCGGGGTGTATTTGCTCAATGCACATGGTAAACGTTTTATCGATGAACTGCAGGCGCGAGATTGTGTTTCCGCCGCCATTTTACGTGAGTGTCAGCAAGGCCGGGGAATTGAAGCGGCAGTGCATACCTCTGCAGGGGAAACGATAGCGCCAGAAGGCTCGTCCGCAAAAGCCCTGGGGGTCTGGCTGGACACGCCAGGGATGGAGTTAAGGCAGCCCGGTTTGCTGCAGCAGCGATTCCCCAAACTGATACGTCTGGCAGCCCATTCAAACCTTGATCCCGCCACCACTCCGCTGCTGGTTTATCCTGCACTGCATTATCAGAATGGCGGCGTGGAAATTGACATTCATGGACGTTCCAGTGTTCCGGGACTATACTGTGTGGGTGAAGCAAGCGGCGGTATTCATGGGCATAACCGGATAATGGGTAATGCATTGCTGGAAATCATCAGTTTTGGCCGACGTGCCGGACGAGATGCGGCCAGTCACATTCATGCCAGGGGAGATAAGAAATATACTCTTGACCATCTCAGCCAATTTCGCCGCGAACGTTTTCAGGCCGGCTTTGACGATAAGCTGACAAGTCCGCTACTGTTTCCTGCATGCGCCCATTTCAATCTCAACGAGTTGCTGCATGAATAAGCCACTGAATCAGGTGCTTTTAAACCCGGACATTCGCATCGGTGCTGATTTTAAACGATGGCTGGCCAATGGAGGCACTCGGGCCCTGCAGCAGGCCCTTGAGAGCCCGGCAGGCATTATTCCCGCAATCAAACAGGCAGGCCTGCGCGGGCTCGGCGGCAGCGGCTTTCCAACCCATATCAAATGGCAAGCCATGTGCGCTCAAACAAGCACAGCTGAAAAAGACAGATATCTTATCTGCAATGGCAATGAAGATGAACCCGGGACCTTTAAAGATGCTGTACTGCTCAGTGAAACACCCCACCAGCTGATAGAAGGGGCACTGATTGCAGCGCTGGCCTGCAAAATTAATAAAATTATCTTTTATATCAACCCCGATCTGCAAGATGCACTGGAAACTATGCGCCAGGCCATATTACAGTGGATGGATTATCCCTGGTTTGCAGCAGTTATTGCACACCAGGACAGTCCACTGGAAATGGGGGTGCTGTGCGCTTCAGGACATTATATCGGAGGGGAAGAAACCGCCGCCATCGAATCCGTTGAAGGGCATTTCCCCTTCCCCAGAGGCCGTCCCCCTTTCCCGGTGGAAGCAGGTGTCTATGGCTGCCCTACTCTGGTTAATAATGTAGAAACCCTGTGCAATATTGTGCCTCTTATCTCCCATGGCCCTGAGTGGTTTAAGACCCAGGGCATAGGCCAAGCCAGCGGTACCAAACTATATTCACTCAGCGGCGATGTGCAGAACCCCGGACTGTATGAATTACCCATGGGAACCATATTACGCGAACTCGTATTCCATTATGGAGGCGGCCTGCTGCAGGATCACCAGTTTAAAGCAGTATTTACCGGAGGTCCGTCCAACACGCTGTTAACTGCTGACAATCTGGATGTTCATCTGGATTTTGATGCCGTCAAAAAATGTCATGCCAGTCTGGGAACAGGCGCGATGATCGTGGTGTCTGAAGGTACGGATATGATTAAAAAAGTAGCCGGGTATGTGGATTTCTTTGCTCATTCTTCCTGTGGGCAATGCCCTTCCTGTAAGACAGGCAGCTATCATATGTCCTTGCTACTGGATAAAATTGATATCGGTCAGGGACGCCATGCAGACCTGGAACAATTAATGAATTTATGCAGTATTTTACCCGGTTCAGGTAAATGCGCGCTGATTGATGGTGCGGTCAGAGTGGTGGACAGCTCGTTATATCATTTTAAAGATGAATATCTTCGGGCACTTACAAACTAAGGAATATTCAATAGTTCCAGTGTAACTATTCAGCGTAATTTTGAAAACGTCCTTGACACCAGGAATTTCCACCATCCATGGTGGTCATGTAGGGAATGCAGATTATACAGGAGCAATTATCTGCCTTACGCAAACACCTGATATCAAGAACTTACGTATAAATCTAAAATACGCTGAATAGTTACCAATTAAATAGCCATTATAACCGCTTCAGAGGAAAACCTATGAGTAAAATAAAACAGGAAGATGTCATACAAAGTGTCGCGGATGCATTTCAGTTTATTTCTTATTTCCATCCGCTGGACTTTATTCAGGCTCTGGGTGAAGCGTATGCCGCAGAGCAATCGCCGGCGGCAAAAGATGCCATTGCACAAATCCTCTTGAACTCCAGAATGTGCGCAGAAGGACATCGCCCTATCTGTCAGGACACCGGCATTGCGGTAGTTTTTCTGGAAGTGGGCATGGATGTAGATTGGGATGCGCAATTGAGTATTGACGAGATGATCAACGAAGGGGTAAGAAGAGCCTATACTAACCCGGATAATATTCTGCGAGCCTCAGTATTGGAAGATCCCGCCGGAAAGCGCCGGAATACTAGAGACAATACACCGGCAGTCATTCATACCCGCCTCGTTGCAGGCGACAAACTGGCAGTAAAACTTGCAGCCAAAGGCGGTGGTTCTGAAAATAAGGCTCGTTTTGCCATGCTAAACCCCAGTGCCGATCTGGTTGACTGGATAGTAAAAACTGTAGCCGACATGGGCGCCGGCTGGTGCCCTCCCGGTATTTTAGGAGTTGGTATAGGCGGTACACCGGAAAAAGCCATGCTGCTGGCAAAAGAATCTTTACTGGAACCGGTTAACTTTCACCAGTTGCAGGAAAAAGTTGCCCGGCAGGGCAGCCCGCAGTCAACCATTGAGGCCCTGCGGCTGGAATTATACGAGCAAATTAATGCGTCTGGTATTGGTGCGCAGGGACTGGGCGGTATAACCACAGTACTGGATGTCAAGGTTCTGGATTTTCCAACCCATGCCGCTTCGCTGCCCGTGGCACTGATCCCCAATTGTGCGGCTACACGCCATACTCATTTTACACTCGATGGTTCAGGCCCTGCGGAATTTACTCCGCCGTTACTGGAGGACTGGCCTGCAGTAACCTGGAAGGCATCTCCCCAGGCACGTCGGGTAAACCTTGACAGCATCAATAAAACTGACATACAGGGCTGGAAACCGGGTGAACAGCTACTACTGAGTGGTAAATTACTCACTGCCAGGGATGCGGCACATCAGCGAATTGCAAAGACCCTGGCAAAAGGTGAGTCTTTGCCACAAGGTGTGGATTTTTCCAACCGCTTTATCTATTATGTTGGTCCGGTTGATCCGGTCAAGGGAGAAGTTGTAGGCTCGGCGGGCCCTACGACCTCCACACGAATGGACAAATATACTGAAACCATGCTCGCAAATACGGGCCTAATCGGCATGGTAGGCAAAGCCGAACGTGGTTCTGCAGCCATTGAAGCCATAAAAAAACACCAGGCTGTTTATTTGATTGCGGTTGGCGGTGCCGCTTATTTAATTTCCAAAGCAATTACCAAATCTCGTATTGTTGCTTATGAAGATCTGGGCATGGAAGCCATTTATGAATTTGAAGTCAAAGATATGCCGGTGACAGTGGCTGTTGATGTGCATGGAAACTCGGTACATCAGAGCGGCCCTGAAAAATGGTCTCAAATCATTAGAAAAAAAAATCACTGACGATAAAATGAATAGCCAATTATTGCGTATTGCTATTTATCCAAAACTATTGTTGCCGGGCCAGGCATGGAAATTAAAATAATCCTCGCTGAGTATACTGACAAACAGCAGGCTGACGATCTGGGCTGTTTACTTTCCAGTTATGCTGCAGATCCTATGGGCGGCAACAGCCTACTGGATACATCAGTTCGACGCACCATTGCTCAAAAACTATCTGCAATTCCCGGCGCATTCAGTATCCTGAGTTATGTCGATGATGAAGCAGCCGGAATGACTAATTGCTTTCAGGGCTTTTCAACATTCAAATGTCAACCGCTTATCAATATTCATGATATTTATGTAGCTACGGAGCATCGCGGTTTAGGACTAAGTCAACGTATGTTAGCCCGGGTGGAAAAAATTGCTAAACAGAGAAGCTGCTGTAAACTCACACTGGAAGTGCTTGAAGGCAATGCCATTGCCCGGCAAGCCTATGAGAAATTCGGCTTCCTTGCGTATGAGCTGGAACCGCAGGTCGGTAAAGCATTATTCTGGGAAAAATTAATTTAACAACCAACAGGATCTATCGATAAAACTTGGTAACTATTTGAGGAAAACTCACATGAACATAAGCTTCAAGCAACTGTTAATTTTATCAATGGTATGTATGAACACCACTGCCTTCTCTGCGGATCACACACCATTAAAAGCTTTTCCTGCTGCCAGCAATGGCATGCAGCGTTTTGTACTTAATCTGCCGCACAAAGAACGCATTGAAGAAGATGCATTCAAGGTAGAACTTATTGCTGGCAAGGAAATGCTCACCGATGGGGTTAATCAGGTTCGACTGGGTACGAACATACAGGCACAGCCGCTTAAAGGCTGGGGCTATACCTACTATGAAGTGTCAGCTTCTGATATAGGGATGAGCACGATGATGGCACCGCCTGAAGGTGCACCCCAAGTGACTCAATTTGTCACCGGTTCACCCATCCTGATCCGCTACAATAGCCGGCTACCCATTGTTGTTTATGCCCCTGATGGATATGAAGTTCACTATCGTGTGTGGCAGGCTCCTGAAAACTTCAAGCCTGCCCGCGAGGGATAGCATCACTGGCTGTTGTCTGTTGCGTGTAATTTTCAAAGCACTGAGCAGCAGATTTACACTGCAGTCGCATGCACCTTAATTTATTTCCATCTCAAAACGGATAAACACGAATTAATCTGGAGTCAATCGGTGAATCCTTTTCATCTTGCCATACAGGTCCATGATCTTGCACTAGCCAGAGCTTTTTATATTAACGTTCTACACTATGCTGAGGGGCGTAGTGACAACAACTGGGTAGACCTGAATTTTTTTGGTCACCAGCTGGTCTGTCATTTAAATACGGGCATAAAGAACAGGCATCAACAGGCCTGCACAAAAAATACGGTCGATGAACATGGAGTCCCTGTGCCGCATTTTGGCATTGTATTAGACATGCAGGACTGGGAAAAGTTATCTACTGAATTGTTACAGTCTGACATCAAATATGCAATTGAACCCTTATATCAGATTTAAAGGCAAGGCAGGTGAACAGGCCACCATGTTTTTCTATGATCCCAGCGGCAATGCTATTGAAATCGTAACTATTCAGCGTATTTTAGATTTATACGTAAGTTCTTGATATCAGGTGTTTGCGTAAGGCAGATAATTGCTCCTGTATAATCTGCATTCCCTACATGACCGCCATGGATGGTGGAAATGCATGCGAGAGGCAGGAGCCGAAGTCGTCCCTGTAGGTCAAGTGTATGTGGCATGGATGCCACATTCAAGCCTACGACATACATGGAAGTATAAGTGCCGTGGGAGGCAGGAAGCCGGGAACGACCATGGACGTATTTACGGCGTCATCTGGGCAGGTAATTGCTCCATGCATAACCTGCATTTCCCACATCCATGTGGGTCAGCAAATTCCTGGTGTCAAGGACGTTTTCAAAATTACGCTGAATAGTTACAATTAAACAACAGTTATTTGCCACATAACCTTTAACGCCAGCAACCAGGCGAAAAGCCCGCAAAGCCCACAATAGGCAACTGCGATGCCTTTACACTGCAAACTCTCTGCAGAATTATAGAAGCTCGGGTGAGCCTTTGCTTCAGCTGACAAACACAGGATTGATGTGTTTTCAGCGGGCATCAGGACCTTAATATCTTCAGTGTTGCAGCCCCAATCCCTTTAAGTTTGAGGATCTCTTTATCATCTGCTCTGTCAATCAAATCCTTACTGGTAAAGCCAGCTTCTTCGAGAAGCGAAATATAATTTGCCTTGAGCCCCGGATAGGCCTTCGTCAGTGACCCGGCCTTGACCGGTTCTGGTTCTGGTTCTGGTTCTGGTTCTGGTTCTGGTTCTGGTTCTGGTTCTGGTTCTGGTTCTGGTTCTGGTTCTGGTTCTGGTTCTGGTTCTGGTTCTGGTTCTGGTTCTGGTTCTGCTTCTGCTTCTGCTTCTGCTTCTGCTTCTGCTTCTGCTTCTGCTTCTGCAGGAGTATCTGCTGTATTTAAAACCTCAGTCATCTTTTTTTCTTCGGCTGCCTGATGGGCTGCGGCAGCATTTTTATCATCTGCTTTAGTATCTTGCAAAAAGGAATTGTTGGCAGATGAAACAGGTTTATCTTCTTTAATTCCCAGGATCTTTAAAAACCAGCTAAACATAATCAATTCCACATGTCAGGATCAATGCAGCACTAAAAATTCAGATAAAACTACAAACCTGGATCAGATTTAAAGCTATACTGAACAACCAAATTAAGATTAATTGTAGTTTGACAAATTCGCCTGGTCAAATCATTGATAAACATCAACCAATCTTACAATCACCCGCTAATAATCACTCTGTTCTCCGGTCACGAGTGACCCGGCCCTGTGCCAGTTGCTGCGATAAAATATTCGGTGTAATAAATTCATCCGCACTCTCAATATCGAATCTATCCTTGCGACAGACTACAGTCTGAAAATTAACATACCAGTGTGATAAACTAGGGCTTTGAAAACAAGGCTAACATAGGTCTATCGCAATGCCCCGTCTGTCGAATTGCACCGCTAAAACAGGTTTAGGTTTATGTCAAAAATGACTGATCATAAATTCACGAACCGATACATTTTCTGCTGCATACTAATACTCAACTTCCCGGCTGCACTTCATGCCCAGCAGCTGACCTATCCTGCGCAACAGAGTTTACCTGTTACTCAAACCGCCCTTTCATCCATCGAAGTGCCGGTACAAATCCCGCTGCTGCCATGGTCAGAAAAAATTGAACAGCTCACCCCCTTACAGGCGGGGCACTGGCGCAGCTGGAAGAAGAAACATGGTATAGAAGCCAAATACCGTGCCTGGCGGGGGCCCCTTTCAATCCAGGCTGACGGTGACAGTATTTTGCTGCAGGCTCACGTGCGCTACTGGTTGAAAGGGCGCACCCGGCTTCCAGGGCCATTTGATATTGCAGCCAGCTGTGGTGTCGATGAAGCACCGAGACAGGCGATCATTGGTGTCAAGGTGCAATTTGTCTGGCAAAGCGACTGGACCCTGCAGCCACATATTCAGGTTTTGCCCACGCGTTTTCTTAATCGCTGCCAGATCACTACCCTGAATATCGATGTGACACCCATTATCGGTGAGCTGTTTAAGCACGAATTGAATAAAAGTATCCGCAACTCGCTGGGAGAATTAGATCAGGATCTGAAAAAAATTCGTCAACAGGCGAGCAGACTCTGGGAGCATATTAATCATCCTGTCAAACTGACGCCTAATTCATGGCTGAAATTACAACCAGAAGCTATATCCGTTGCGCCATTTTTTGGCTATGGCAATCAGCTAGTAACACATATCAAGCTATCATTACAGCCGCAACTGTTGCATGGTGACAAACCTGATCCAGCAGTGCGGGAACTGCCCTTATTAGGCCAATTCTACCCCGGGAATAACCTCCTGAATATCCATTTTGCTCTGCCGCTGGATTATACCCGGCTCAGTCAGGAACTCAGCCAGATCCTGGCCGCAGAAAAGTTCAGCATCCAGGGCAACGCTTTTACTATCCGCGAGGTTAAATTATCAGCCAGAGATTCACTACTCAGCGCGAAACTTGTTTTATCCGGTGCAGCGGCAGGCAAGGCAAAAATCAGCGGTCGCCTGACCGGCGCAATACCCCCTGACTGGTTGAGTCTGGAATCTGTGGAATATAATTTTGAACCTGATGATTTGCATCTGAAAATTCTGGCCAGGCTGTTTCAGGATAAGATACATCGCGAACTTGAAAAAGCTGCCAACGCACTTATCAGTGAGCAAACTCAAGCCTTCAAAAACCAGCTGCAGGATTATCTGCAATCAGGTTTACCTGATCAGCTTAACATTCAATTAGCTGATCTGCTGCTAAGCGTAAAAGAAATCAATTTACACCCTGCCGGTTTGATGTTTAACGGCATGATACATGGAGCCTTACGTCTAGAATTGGAACCGATAACTGATGATATACAAAACTAACGACTAAAAAGAGCTTGAATTTAAAACCGGTTTTATGCAGAAAAACGCTGGTAATCTTAAAATTTTGCTACTAAGCTGATAAAACTTTAGCATTGAACTTTAAAGCTGAATAAAGCAAATAAACCAGCTGTGAGCATATAATGCACTGAATCTTACTGAATTTGCCAAATACTGGATTTAGACCGTAGTGCGACTACGAAAAACCCCTTAAAAATTTGTAAATTCATGTAGCTACAGTACAAAATTGCCTTCGCGTCAGAATATAACTGAATTATTCAGCTTAAGCAGTATTCTTGCTCACTTATCTGTCAGCATAACGAAAAGCTGCTGTCGGCAAGAAAGTCAAGATTGAATCATAGGTATGTACTTAAGCAAAAATGAGCAAGGATAATCATGTGTTTATTCCAGAAGACGCCGTAAATACGTCCATGTAGGCAATGCAGATCACGCAGGAGCAATTATCTGCCTTCCACAAACACATGATTATCCTTAAGTACAAACGAATGAAGATTGAATAACTAAACGAGGAAAATTAAATGTCAGGTCTTTCAGATATATTAGGCAGCCTTATTCAAGCTGGAATATCGCCATCAGGAAATCAGCGAATGAGAAATACCATTGGTGCAGGCGGGCCTTCAACAGATAGCGGTTTAAATGATATTCTGGGTAGTATCGGCGGGGCATTATCCGGCATGAGCAGCAATGCCCCCGGTACCTCAGCCAGCAATACGCAGATCCCCGGCAACAATAGTCAATCCGGGGGTATTTTAGGCGGCCTGGGTGATCTGCTGGGCAGCGCAGCCAGTAAAACCTCAGCTCAACCAACAAACAGCGGCGGATTCGGCGGCCTGGGTGATCTACTGGGCGGCGCGCTTGGTGATGCCGGACGATCTCTGGGCAGCAATAATAATGTGGCCGTTGGCGGACTCGGCGCACTGATTGGCTCATTGTTTGGCGGCGGCGGCAGTTCTGTCAAAGGTGCCGTAGGTGGTGGAGCTATGGCACTGCTTGCGGCATTAGCCTATTCAGCTTTAAAAAATGCCGGCTCAGCTCCCTCGCGCACACCTGCCGGCCTGATTGAAAATCAAACTGATGCACAAAAAGCTGATATTGAGCAGGAAGCGGATTTAGCCATACGTGCCATGATCAATGCTGCCAAGGCCGATGGTCAAATTGATAAGGAAGAAATGCAGCGTATTATTGGC
This sequence comes from uncultured Gammaproteobacteria bacterium, assembly GCA_963836005.1. Taxonomy (GTDB): domain Bacteria; phylum Pseudomonadota; class Gammaproteobacteria; order GRL18; family GRL18; genus CAWIHS01. The sequence goes on from CAWIHS010000002.1 coordinate 304,907, forward strand.
CATCTGGAAAAAGATGGCGTTGATGAAAAGCAGCGTCAGCAACTTATCGCAGAAATGCAAAAACCTTATGATCTGGATGGGCTGATCAAAGCAGTTAACGGCGATCCGCAGATCGCGGCTCAGGTTTATATTGCCTCACTGCTGGCTATCGAAGTAGATACCAGAGCGGAACAGGCCTATATGCAGCAACTGGCCAATGGGCTGGGTTTGCCACAGCAGGCTGTCTCAAATATTGAAATGGCTATGGGCATGCGTTAAAGGATACGGCTTGAAAAGCAACGGCAATCCATTACCCTGCCAATAGGGTAATGGATAAAGCAGGCTAGTCATTGTAAAATCCCGTCAGCTTATTGGCGGTCTATAGCTGCCAGGTTCCGGTGCTGCAGGAGCAGAAGCAGGGCGGTTTCCTGAATGTCGTTCGATATTGGCCCAGAAGGCTTCAAATTCCTGTTTCTGAAAATTATCAAATTTGCTTTTTTCCTGTAGTTGATAATCTGCAAAAACCTTTTGATCCTGTATCTGCTTGTTATTGAAAGCCTGACGTTCCTGTTCCTGATGTGCAGAAAATGCATTCAATGCTTTTTCCCACCAGTTGCCCTGCATTTCTTCAGGCACCAGCGAAGGCTGTACAACTTGCTGATCAGCAGCATTTACTTCAGGTGAAGCCGGATTAAGCATGTCCTTTAAACGCTCCTCAACCGACATTTCCTTTTGCTGGGCAGGTTCTTCAGTAGCAGAACCATTAAGAAGTTCACTCAATCGATCAAACATACTTTTATCTGACATTAGACTACCTCTTCTTTTGGTTAATTGTAACTATTCAGCGTAATTTTGAAAACGTCCTTGACACCAGGAATTTGCTGACCCACATGGATGTGGGAAATGCAGGTTATGCATGGAGCAATTACCTGCCCAGAAGACGCCGTAAATACGTCCATGGTCGTTCCCGGCTTCCTGCCTCCCACGGCACTTATACTTCCATGTATGTCGTAGGCTTGAATGTGGCATCCATGCCACATACACTTCTTACGCAAACACCTGATATCAAGAACTTACGTATAAATCTAAAATACGCTGAATAGTTACGGTTAATTAAGTATTTAAGAATACACTGAACATATAAAGCATACAAGTTGAATAATTTATCACAGCTATCTTCATCAAATTAGGTATTATCCGAAATTGCCGCCGGTAATTTTACCAGTGGCTTTCTGTTCGTTTACCCGATATTGTAAGCACACTGTTATAAGTATAATGAATGATAAAAAATGACCATAAAGAAACTCCTGCTGCTCAGCCTGATTGCCCTGGCCATCATTGCTTTTTTTATTTTTGATCTCGGCCAGTATTTCAATTTTGCCTATATCAAAGAACATCAGGCAATTTTTTATCAAAATTACCGTCAGCATCCCATGCTGGTTGCCTGTATTTATTTCCTGATATATATTTTTTCAACGGCACTTTCTCTGCCCGGCGCTGCACTGCTGACTCTTTTGGGAGGAGGCATGTTCGGCCTGCTCTGGGGTGTTGTTATAGTCTCGTTTGCCAGTTCCATTGGTGCCACGCTGGCTTTTCTGGTGTCACGTTTCCTGCTGCAAAGTACGCTGCAGATCCGTTTTGGTCAACAGCTTCAGGTAATTAATCAAGGGATGGAAAAAGAAGGGGCTTTTTATCTGTTTACTCTAAGGCTAGTGCCTGTTTTTCCCTTTTTTATGATTAATCTGCTGATGGGGCTGACCTCCATAAAAACCTCGACATTTTACTGGGTCAGTCAACTGGGGATGCTGCCAGTGACCATCGTCTATGTCATTGCGGGCACACAACTGGAACAGCTTGATAGTGTTTCCGGCATTCTTTCGCCGGGGTTAATTATTTCATTTACCCTGCTGGGTATATTTCCGCTGCTGGCCAATAAACTGATTACTTTTATCCAGGCAAGAAAAGTCTATCAGGGTTTTGCACAGCCCAAACACTATGATCGCAATTTGATAGTTATAGGAGCAGGTGCTGCCGGGCTGGTGAGTGCCTATATCGCCGCCGCAGTCAAAGCCAGAGTGACACTGATAGAAAAGCATAAAATGGGCGGTGACTGCCTTAATACCGGCTGTGTCCCTTCCAAGGCATTGATCCGTTCTGCCAAATTCATGTCACATATACGCCGGGCCAACGAATTTGGCTTTCATGCTGCTGATGCACAGTTTGAGTTTCACGATATTATGCAGCGGGTCAAACGGGTCATCAGTCAGGTAGAACCGCACGATTCAGTGGAACGTTATACCAGTCTGGGGGTTGAATGTCTGCAGGGTAAAGCAACCATCACTTCCCCTTTTAGTGTTGACATCAATGGCCAGACCCTGACCACTCGAAACATCGTTATCGCCACCGGAGCCCGTCCGTTTGTACCTGATTTTCCAGGACTTGACGAAGTGGGTTATCTGACCTCTGATACACTCTGGGATCTCGAACAGCTTCCTGCCCGTCTGTTAATCCTTGGAGGCGGCCCCATTGGCTGTGAAATGGCACAGAGCTTTGCCCGCCTGGGCAGTAAAGTCGTTGTGGTTGAACGCAACTGCAGACTGTTGAAGCGTGAAGACCACGATGCAGCCGCTGTCGTACAGCAACGTCTGAGCGACGAAGGCATTGATTTACGCCTGCAGCATCAGGCGCTGCGCTTTGAAATGCATCAGGGCAGTAAAACCCTATGCTGTGACTATCAGGGTCAGGCATTGTCAATCCCTTTCGATCAGCTGCTCATCGCGTTAGGCCGTAAAGCCAATACCGAGGGCTTTGGTCTGGAGCAGCTGCACATTCCAAAGACTGCGGCAGGAACGATTGAAGTCAATCAATACCTGCAGACAAAATATCCCAATATCTATGCCTGCGGCGATGTCGCCGGTCCCTATCAATTTACCCATACTGCTGCCCATCAGGCCTGGTATGCTTCAGTCAACAGCCTGTTTCGCGGATTCAAAGCCTTCAGGGTGGATTATTCGCTGATCCCCTCAGCAACCTTTACAGATCCCGAAGTTGCCCATGTCGGCATTAATGAGCAACAGGCAAAAACACAACATATTGCCTATGAAGTCAGCCGCTTTGAACTCAACGAACTGGATCGCGCCCTGATTGATGAAGAAGCCCATGGTTTTATCAAGGTGTTGACGGTACCCGGCAAGGATAAAATACTCGGGGTCACGATTGTAGGCGAACATGCAGGCGATCTGATTGCTGAATATGTCAGCGCCATGCGCCATAATATCGGCCTGAACAAAATATTATCCACCATTCATATTTATCCGACCCTGGCTGAAGCAAATAAATATGTTGCCGGACAATGGAAACAGGCACATAAACCGGAAAAAGTGCTTGCATGGCTGGCGCGATTCCATCAGTGGCGGCGCAATTGAACAATGAATTAAACAGCTGATTCCATGCCATGCTATTTGCCGCTGTAGTGTGGCTGTAAAGGCAGCTCAATTACCTCAGGTTAAGTCTTTTACCAGTGAAGCCCTGACAGCATTATCCACATGAGGAATGTCAACCTGGTAGTTTTCATGCTCAATACCCATGCTGATATTGGCACCTGAGCTGGCTGCCTGAACCATTTCCGGTGAGAGTTCAAAACGCATAAAATGTACCGCTGAGGTTTTATCCTCAGTTTCACGTTGCAGATCTTCATTGCTGATGGGATAAACTTTAGCTAAATCACCGACTTTGACCCAGACCTTTTTTTCGATGCCTATCAATTGCGCTAGCGCCTGTTGTCGCTGTGCAACATCGGTGTACTCTATCATAAAAGTGGCCTTCCAGTTGCTGCCATCCGGAATCAGCGCATTGTAAGTGTCCAGTTCTTCATTGATACCGTCTGCTTCAAATATTTTTTCAATACGCAGCATTTCCTGGATCTGGTACTGTATGGTCAGCTGGTCTTCAAAATACAGGGTTGCATGCTCACCAAGATGCACCTGCCGAGTTTTTTTATGATCCATAACCTTGCGTCGATAGTCAGAACGCATCGCGGCGTAATCTTCCAGGCTGTATAAATCTTCTCGTTTCAATGCTGACATAATTATACCTTCAAGTAATTAAAGTGATTAGTAACTCTCTGCGTATATCTAGGATCGTGCTTATTCAGATACCATACGCTTTACGCAACAGGCTGATCGGATGTTCCGGTTTTTGCCCATTCGCCAGCCCGTTTTCTATCTGGTGTCCAGCCATAGCGCAGTCACTGCCGTAATGATCTGCTTCAAACTGCTTGACCTGATTGACCACGGGTCGTACGATTTTCATTGAAGCCGCATGAAACTCACTTTTTACTGCATAGGTTCCATCATGCCCTGAACAGCGCTCAATGGTCTTGACTTCTGTGTCCGGTATCAATTGCAGAATGTCCCGCGTCTTTAAACCGATATTCTGTACCCGCTGGTGACAGGCTGCATGATAAGCCACTTTACCTAAAGAATTCTTAAATTGTGTATCAAGTTTGCCGTCCTTGTGACGCAGCATCAGATATTCGAAAGGATCAAAGATCGCTTTACTGACCTTCTGCACATCTTCATCCTGCGGGAATAACAGGGGTAATTCCTGTTTAAACATCAGGGCACAGGATGGTATGGGCGCCACGATATCCCAGCCTTCATTAACCAGCTTGAGCAGCACCGGAATATTGGCATTTTTGGCCTTTTCTACAGCGTCCAGATCACCCAGTTCCAGTTTGGGCATACCGCAGCATTGCTCTTTTTCTGCCAGGGTCATGACAATGCCGTTATGTTCGAAAACGGCCACCATGTCTGCACCGATAACCGGTTCATTAACATTACCATAGCAGGTAGCAAACAATGCCACCTTGCCGCTGGTGTTACCAGCGGGCGTAGCTTTCACAGAGGCTGTATCGGCAAGCTGTAATTTTTTTAACTGCTTACGCATGGTGCTGGTATGGAATTCAGGTAATATAGCATCCGGATGAATACCCAGAGCTTTGTCCAGTACCTTACGTAAAGATGTTTGTTTATTTGTGGCATTAACTATTTGCGCCACCACTGGCAGTCCTGCCAGTTTACCCACCGCATCGGTACTGGTTAAAATTTTGTCGCGTAATTTTACATCACCATTTTTATACTTGACAGCCTTTGCGCGCAACATCAGGTGAGGAAAATCAATATTCCACTCATGCGGAGGTGTATAGGGACACTTGGTCATATAACATAGATCGCAGAGGTAACATTCGTCTACGACTTTCCAGTAGTCCGGTTTGGCAACGCCATCAACTTCAAATGTCTCTGATTCATCAACCAGATCAAACAGCGTGGGAAAAGAGTTACACAGGCTGACACAGCGTCGACAACCATGACAGAGATCAAACACCCGTTCCAGTTCATTGAACAATGAATCATTATTATAATAATCAGGTTCTTTCCAGTTTATCGGGTTTCTGGTTGGGGCCTCCAGATTTCCTTCCTTAATAACGGCCATAGCCATATTCCTCTATAGAATTAAATATAAAAAGCTTTTTTAAATCCATACTCAAACCGGTCTATTTCTAATGAATAAATCAGAAATATTGATTTAAAAGAACTATTCAATCATTTTAAGATTATGGTTCAACAGCAGAATATCTTTCATTTCAGTGTTGAACCATAGACTGTAAATTGCCTGCAGCACGATGCTCAGTGTTGCTTACATAGCATCGAGTGCTTTCTGGAAACGGTTCGCATGAGAACGTTCCGCCTTGGCCAGGGTTTCAAACCAGTCAGCAATCTCATCAAAACCTTCGTCACGGGCAGTTTTAGCCATACCAGGATACATATCGGTATACTCATGAGTTTCACCGGCAATCGCAGTCTTCAGATTTGCATCACTGCTGCCAAACGGTAAACCTGTGGCTGGATCACCGCATTGCTCCAGATATTCAAGGTGTCCATGAGCATGGCCGGTTTCACCTTCTGCAGTGGAACGAAAGACTGCCGCAACATCATTCTGGCCTTCGATATCAGCTTTTCCAGCAAAATACAGATAACGACGGTTTGCCTGAGACTCGCCGGCAAAAGCATCCTTAAGACTTTGTTCAGTTTCACTACCTTTAAGTTCCATAGATATTCTCCATTAGTTAAATAAATAAATAAAAACTTAACAGACCAGTATGGTTTGTAGTAAGCAGTATAGTCGGACATGCTTAATATCGCTAATAAAAAAAATGAATATTTATAATAGAAAAAAACGATTGAAGACTTGCGCATAAATATACGCACACAAGTTGATACTGGTTAGTGTTCTTTTCAGATCAAAAAAAATAAAATTACCATCCACTAATATTTTATCATACATAGGTACTTAAGGAGAATCGGCTTTTTTGTAGAAGACATATGTTTTCTCCTGCATAATCTGCATTCACTGCATCTCTGAGGGTCTACAGATACATGATTCTTTATGCGCATTTTTACCTTAGAACTAACCTATGAATATTTAATAGAAAACAACTATGTGTGTTGCCATACCTTTTGGTCATCAGAATAAAAAGCATCGTTCCAGGTTCTGGAGCTTCATAAGCTCTTCCCCTCTCAGACTGCTCGGAACTGCTGCTTTGTTTCAGGCTATCGTGCTGGGATTGTTCTGGCTGGCAACTAAACTGCTACTGCTTGATCCAGCCAGGCTGTCGTTGAATGTTGCTAACATTACCCTTTATATCAGCTTATTCGGCGTCTTTATAATGCTGATATCAGGTCTGCTCATGAGTCATTATCCGCAATGGATGGGCCAGAGTGAGATCGAATATCTGCATTATGCCGGCCTGTTCTTTGGTGCTAATTTCAGCCTGCTGCTTTTCTATGCCGGAGTGTTTTTTAGTCATAAACTGATCATCAGCTCATTGCTGCTCTATCTTGCAGTTCTTATCTTTGCCTTTAAACCCCTGTACTGGATTGGATCCTGGGCCGACAGACGCCATAAACCGCTTGCCCTGCTGGTTAATTGCAGTCTTGCCATAAAGCTTCTAATGCTTACAGGCTTTGTTGTGTTTTTAGTGCAGCTTGCACTCGGCAGGGCGCTGCCTTAAATGTTATCTCGAGTTCAGGTTTGTCAGGATAGCTCTAAGCATCTTAGCTTTGTTACCTCCCCTAGAGACTGCACGATTTGAGTAATTTTTCACGCTTGCATGAGGGAGCGTTCTACGCAGACCAGGTTCAGGCCCAGAAGCTGTAGGTTCGTTCTACTAGCCAGAATGCGGAGGTAGCGCCGATAAAATATGCTGCTGTGAATGTAGCCTGGCGCAGCGAAGCCTGCTTTAGCAGATGGCGCATGGCCCAGCCTATGCTGACCACCACGGTAACAAAAATCAGCTGGCCAAGTTCAACACCGACATTGAAAAACAACAGCGCCAGCGGAATAGAGTGTTCGGGCAGGCCGATTTCAGCCAGCGCGCCGGCAAAACCAAAACCGTGCAGCAAACCAAAAATAAACGCCACCAGCCATGGATAACGTTCTGCCAATCCCTGCCGCCCCTGTAATCCATGTACGATTTCTGTGGCCAGAAAAAGGATACTCAGCGCAATAACAGCCTCCACAGGTGCCTGCGGAACATGCACGTAACCCAGGGTGGCCGCCGCCAGGGTGATACTATGGGCCAGAGTGAATGCGGTAATGGTACCGACCAGGCGCCGCCATCCTTTAACAATCAACAACAGCGCGAACACGAACAACAAGTGATCCACCCCCAGAAGGATGTGTTCGATACCCAGCCCGGTATAGATGCGGATCACATCCAGTGCTGACGTCTTCTCAGGTACCTGAAAACCGGTCTCGCCGGGCGTTAATCTGAACATCTGCGCGGTATGATTTTGCGCTGCGATTCTGACCAGTACATCGGTCGAGGTGTTTTCGAGTCCATTGACGGCAATGTGTTGTCCTGTCAGACCGTTTTCGCACTTTACCGACCACTGGCTGATCATGGCGCCTGCCACTGCAGCACTGCTATGAGGGGTAAGATCAATGCACGATGAAGGCAGTCCAGGCTGCAGGCTCAGCACGCTATCGCCTTTCATGGGTAGCTTCCACTTGACGCTGTAGACAGTTCCATCAGCAGTTTTAAGTTCCAGGTAACCTGGCCGCACTTCATCAGCAGAAACTGAACTGAGTATTACCAGCAGCAGCAATAAAACCGCAATATTATGTCGCATGACTATTTCCTGCTGACTGCTTGCGTCACTGCAGAAGCCGGCTGCTCAATAACAATATCATAGCGTTTAAGCAGCTCATCAAAAAGTGCTTCGTTGGCCTTGTGGCGCTGTTCAACCTGCCATTCTTCACGTACTTTATCACGCACCTGCTCCAGTTCCCGCGGGACCGCATCGCTACGTGATTTAATATGCACCAAATGCAGGCCATAGCCTGATTTTACCGGTCCGATCCAATGGCCTACAGGCAGCCTGAATAGCTGTTGTGCAAACTCCTTACCAAATTGTCTCGCGACCAGGTATTCTGTCAGATCATTAAATTCATAACCACCCAGAAAAGGATCGCCGGCAGTGCTGATATCTGTATCAGCAGGGGATTGCTGTAATTGCTGCATCAGGGCGCTGGCATTATCCTGAACGTGCTCACCCCGTTTATCCGCATTGAAGTAAATTTGAGCAAAACTGATCCGCCCTGGCAGCACAAATTTTTCTGTATGAGCGTCAAGGTAGGCTTTTAGCTGAGCATCGCTCGGCTCAGCCAGGGTTGCCAGATCATTGGAAATAAACTCCATTTTCTGCGCCATGCGCCGACGCACCACACTGTCATCCTTATCCAGTCCCATCGCCAGTGCTTCACGATAGAGTATTTCCTCACGCACCTGCTGCTGTATCAGTCCCTGTAATTCCTGCTGAGTCGGCAGCCGCTGCCACTTCCGCTGCCACAGATTGATGATTCGATCGATATCGGATTCGCTGATCACAATGCGATGAGGCTCTTCGCCAGCATCATCTGCCTGCAGCCCATAGAGCAAAAACAGCCCTGCGCCAATCAATAAAAAATGCAGCAACGGATCTTGTAACCATTTTTTTAACAACTGTTATCTCCGGATGACATGTTTAGCGTAAAGCAGATAGGGAAAGCATGGATTGGACAAATAAGTAAAAAATCTCAACCGAGGATTTTAATCGTTATCTTTATTTCCTTCAAGCAGCAGATATCGCCATTGGAGCAAGGATGACATTAATATCTTGCCTGTTCCTTCGAAGACACGTAGTTTTTTCACCAGAGAGTCATGAGGCCATCAATGGACGGGAGGCACGCTTGCTTGTATATGACAGTCCTGCCTGGCACGGACGCATAGTACGCCATTGATTGAGATTCCCGCCCTCTTCCAGTTGTTTCTAATAATAATCTTCATTAACCTAAAATCCCTGCCAGGTCTATATTATAACGCTTTTTTCTATATCACTACAGTTTTACTAAAGAATTTAATCAAATAATTCAATCTGTTACGGTTTGATTAATATTATGTGTTTGTTTGTGTATTAAGAGGCAGCAATAGCCGATGGCTAACTAGCAAAACAGCGATATATGCAATCCGCCGCATGTATTTCGATCTCTCAGATACAAGTATATGCATCAGTCTACATGAATTTTTAATTGATCTGGCTTGGTTTGATAATCAGGATTTCTGGTCTCACAGAAGGCATAAGATCACTCGCATTGCAAAATGCATTTGAATGTCTGGAGTTGGCCATAGTTCATTCATTGCAGATAGGTAAAAATTAGGTAACTATTCAGCGTATTTTAGATTTATACGTAAGTTCTTGATATCAGGTGTTTGCGTAAGGCAGATAATTGCTCCTGTATAATCTGCATTCCCTACATGACCACCATGGATGGTGGAAATGCATGCGAGAGGCAGGAGCCGAAGTCGTCCCTGTAGGTCAAGTGTATGTGGCATGGATGCCACATTCAAGCCTACGACATACATGGAAGTATAAGTGCCGTGGGAGGCAGGAAGCCGGGAACGACCATGGACGTATTTACGGCGTCTTCTGGAGCAAATTTCTGGTGTCAAGGACTTTTTCAAAATTACGCTTCTAAGTAACAAAAATATAAGTCTTTGAATTTTATATGTTTGTAACTTTTTGATGGTTAGCCTTCCTGCGGCTTGATTTGCTGAATAGTTACAAAATTAGCTTAAAAATGTCAAAAATAAGCGGTTACACTTTCATTGTGATTTTAATGAGTCACGTATATCTTGCTGTAAATCATATAATGATGAATTACTGACCATTCCTAATTTAGTCATTGGCCTTTCCAGCGCCACTATAAGCAATAAAACTAGAGAAAATGCCATAGATACAGCTAGAAGACTAATAATGAAACGATTCCGACTAGCTAGGCCAGCATCATAACCGGCCACTATCATTGCTGTTATTAATAGATCGTATAATAAATACCAGTAGACTGCTGGCATTCGATGTTCAAGTCCGACAGTTATCCTTGATTGATGCATATCAATCATATCATTTAGTGCTTGCAAAAAGAGAGAAGATAATGCTGATGGGTTTTGTTTTGCATTTTTGACAGCATTAGACCATAGCTGACTTTGTAAGTTTTCAGAAGCTTTTATTGCTTGTTCCAGATCATGATATACAGATTCCGATGACTTTAGGCGGATATCTACATATTTCAAAATCATATGTTTTATTTCTGTAGGATCTGGTGTTTCGTAGATAAATGACTCAGAACGATGAAAAAACACAAATTTCAATTTTTTCTTTCTTATTCCAATTTAATGTTCCTTATTACAGCTGCGACTCTACCGGAAGCATTTCAATAAAGCCGGAAGTAAAACGCTGAAAAAAGGTAGACTTGGGATCCTTGTCATAAGGCACCTCAACGCCGTCTTCTATGGTGATCCAGACCAGGTTATCATTTTCATCCGGTTGCAGGTGATAACTGTTTTTGGGCAGCACCCCTTCGTCCAAATAGGTCAGGACCTGTGCGGCCAGTTCGGGGCTTTCTACATACAGGCCGGCTTCGGTATTTAGATTGCCAGAGCGCGGGTCCAGGTTGAAACTGCCAATAAACAGGGTCTCATTGTCAAACGCCATGGCCTTGGTATGCAGACTGGCCATGGACTTTCCGCTCCAGGTCTTTTTGATCACCTCTGAATCAGAACGCATTTCATAGATTTCTGCGCCAGCCTGCAACAATTGCTTGCGGTATTCCGCATGTCCGGCGTGCGCGGCAAGCACATCGTTAGATGCCAGTGAATTGGTCATAATGCGTACCTTTACGCCTCGGTCGATCAGTTTTTTTACGTTCTCAACGCCTCTATCCCCAATCACAAAATAGGCCGATTCAATCGTTAATGACTCTTGTATCTTTTCCAGCTTTCTGCGAAAGGCCGCTAACACATCACACGCTTCATCCGTTGTCTTGATAGACGCCGGGTCATCCCACACAATTTTCCCGGGAGCCCAGATCATTACTTCTATCATTAAGGCCAGTTCTTTACGCAGTTGTTCCACTTCGACATCCAGGTCATAGGGGTAATCTCCTTGCGTCATTTTTTCTCTTATATGCCTAACTTTTTCTCCAGTTCCAAACCGCGTTTTAGTGCTTCGCGTGCATATTCACCTGCCAGCATCTCCTTTTTCTTCAACTCAGAGAGATCGAGATTGCCGACATCCCAGAGGCCAAAATCGGCGAATTCGTCATCCGGCGAGAGAAAGCGGTGCGCTTCAATAACACCCTTTATCTGTGTCACTTCATAGGCCGGTTCCCTTTACGGCGGCTTATGGGCAGGTCATTACTCCATGAATAACCAGCATTTCCCACATCCATGTGGGTCAATAAATACCTGACTGCAGGCACGATCTTATAAATACGCTGAGAAGTCACTAATTTGAAAGATAAAGGGTGATCATGATTAACATCAATTCCAACTGTGTAATAAAATGCTAATATAGCCATCAATACAATATCAATGATATTAATCCCGAGGACTTTACATGCAAACCGGCCCACGCGAAATAGTTACCCCTTTCAGACCCATCCCTCTGGAAGTTCCGGAAGGAATGAAACCCAATGAATTTTTCAATAGTACCGAAAACCTGAAAGATCTGGTGAATAATAATGGGCTCCTGAGCAACCCGGAAAACCTGCTCCTGTATCGCAAGGCACTGGGGCATAGTAATGAGTTTGACTGCTCGATCATTTACAACACCTCCAAATGCATCCTCAATCCTCTGGGCCGTCCGGTGCGGCGCACACAACTACCAGAACAAATCAAAAACGTCTGGAACCGAATGAATCAGATACTGATTGAATATATGCTGGAAAAACACCCGGATCCGTCGCAACATTTGGTGCTGGCCGGAGAAGCCAGCCTGGATGCCACTTGGCCGCTGACGTCCCCGGGAGTACCCAGTATCCGCATGCTGCATAATCATTTTATTGTCTTTAATATGCAGCAATTGCGTAGCTCAAAACTCGCCGATCCGCACAACCCTAACCTTACCGATGGCGGTCAGCACAGTTTATTTCAGGCGCATATGCGTGATGTGTATCGAAATTTTTTTGCTACGCTGGAATTAAAAATTCTTAAACCAGTCTCAAGTGATACTTCGAAGATTGGTTTAACAGGCTACCCACAGGGACTGCCCTGCTGGGAAATACAGGGCGGTGCTGAGTCTTTGAAGAGCATCTATTTCTGGAAAGAATATGATCTAATTCTGCAGGGATTTCTGGATTTTTACCGCACGTTCTTTACCCAGGTCTCTACACGCAATGCACCTATTCCGGAAAAAGTCTATTTTCCTGACCAGATAGACGAACATCTGCTGTATAACAATGAATTTCTATCCACGGCTAAAAAAGTACGTGATATGTGTATCAAAGATGCCAAATATGCCAATGCCATCCGCTGGCAGCCGGCCTTCAAACAGTTGATTTACCGCAATGACCAGGGCAAACTTATTGTCACTATCAGCCAGAATTCTATTGGTAATGCGATTACCGAACTGTTGGGGGTGGTCGTAAAAAGAACCCCTGATGCATCAGGCTACGAGGCTTCAGAGCCTGTTTTGATAGATAAGTTACTGGAAGTTCGTCAACGACTGACGCATGCGGATCTGGGCGATCCGATCAAAACTCAGTACTGGGGCGCAGATTAACTTTTTGCTTTATCAACAGCGGCCATTTTATCTGCAATGCTCTGCCAGTTGAGTTCACGCATGACTCTTGCCATCTGGTGCATTGCTCCGGTTTTGATCATCTTGCGCCGTTCGGTCTTATTTTTAACCCCGTAAAACGGCAGCATGATATCGAATGACTGATCCGTATATTTTTTGATCGGAGTTAATACATCCTGACGGCGTGTATAGTAAGCATCTTCACCTGCAGCACACTGTTTGCCGAAAACATTAAAGTTACGACAGGCCAGAGGCCGCAGAGGGTGGATAGAACAGGCATTGTCAAGCAGAAAGGGACAGCTGTCTATATGACTCAAATCTGCCAGCTGCAGCTTGAGTTTTTCACGTAATTCACCATCGAGGATCTCGACCGCATACCAGGACATTCCCATCAATTCCAGCGGATAAACCGGAATGCTTTCATGCGAACGGCAACAACTGGCACAACCTTTGGCACAGGCCAGTTCTTTGCCCTGTTTCTGTTCACGTTTTATGCCTTCGCTAACCCCTTGATCGGTCATTAAATAGGCATCGAGAAGCAAAGACAGCCAGTGAAAACGCTGTTCATGTTCAGGGAATTTCACCCGCTTTGGAACGGGGTAGGCCTGGCTCATCATTTAACTCTGCTCTAAAATTTGATAATTAACCTGAATTCGCGATAACACAGATGTATTCACAACATCTTGCGGGCATGTAAGTGCTTTATGCCTAACCTGCATTTCCCATATGACCATCATAGATGGTGGAAATACATGCGAAAGGCAGGAGTCGAAGTCGTCTATGTGGGTCAATAAATGAAAGATTATCAGCACCAAGTGCTAAATCACCGGTTAGTTCTTAAGCAAAAGGTGCATGAAGAATCGGGTATGAGTTCCTAATATTAGCAAACTTATCACGAGTTCTGCTTAGTTACGTCTGTTGCTCGTCTTTATTTAGCATGCTCTTTAGAGCGGCAAAAGGATTATGAGTTGCTGCACCGCTGCTCTGGCCAGTCTGTACATCTCCATGTGCTTCAAATTCATTCATCTTCTGGTGTTCATTATCATGACAGTAAATGCACAGGTTTTCCCAGTTGCTGCCGTCAGGGGGATTATTGTCATGATTATGATCAATGTGATGAACCGTCAGCAGGTGCAAATTTTCCCGGGTAAAAGTTTTACCGCAGCGCCCGCACACCCAGGGATGAAGCTTAAGAGATTGTTCGCGATAACCGGCTTCTCGTTCTTTTATGTCTTTCTGCGCCTTGCCGACAATGTGATCTAATTTGCTCTGGTCCAGCTTCTTTTTTTTAATAACTCGTTTTCCAACCATAACTTTACCCTCATACTGGTCTTTGGTTACTGTAACTACTCAGCGTAATTTCTAAAACGTCATTGATACCAGGAATTTGTTACAGAAGACGCCGTTAATACATCCATGTAGGCTCTATATAGCCATCCCTGGCTATATAAGCTTCTTCCACAAACACCTGATATCAATAACTTGCAACAATAATCAAAATACGCTGAGTAGTTACTGGTTACTTATGTTCTGATTATAACTTATGGAAGATAAATATTTGATTAATGATATAAAACAGCCCGCATAATTTGCGAATCAGTTCTCAGTTGTTTTTAAATGCCGTTTAACAGCCAGAAAAATGTGATCAAACTAACAATACCTTTAGCAAAAAAAGCGCATAGTTAACGCACATGGATTTGGTCGATAATAATAATCAACCATTCAGGGACGAAGCTATTTTAAAGGACTATTTGTTGCTAATAATAACCATAAACTCTGATAAGGATAGTTAGAGTATTTTAATTTTTACCCAGTGTTAAGTGCACTCTCTCAAACCTGGAAACAGGTTTACTTTTAAAAGATGAACAATTGTTCATCTTTTTTTTGCCTGTTTTAATTATTTACCTATAATGAATATGACACCATTAAAACAGGAAACTATCGTGGCTCAAAACGTCCCTGAAACCATCAACCCCAGACAAGCTTATCAGATGACCATTGATAAGCCCAATACCTTACTGATTGATGTTCGTTCCTCCATGGAATTTTTATTTGTAGGTCACCCCAAAGGAGCCGTGCATATAGCATGGATCGATGAACCTGACTGGGATATCAATCCTGATTTTACCACCGACATTCGCAAACTTGTGCTTGGCGGCGTCTGTGGAGATGATGACGAACATCCTGCCATACTGCTCATCTGCCGCAGTGGTAAACGCTCCCTGGAAGCAGGCCATCAGCTGATTAAAGATGGTTTTAATCATGTTTATAATGTTGCAGATGGTTTTGAAGGAGAACTCAATGATCAGCATCAGCGCAGTACTCTGGGGGGCTGGCGATTTGAAGATTTGCCCTGGGAACAGTGTTAGGCTAAAAGAAATCATCCTCTAGCATAGATTCCAGCAGCAGCATGACTGTTATTCTGTTTTTAATCATCAATAGTGTCTCAGTGGGTTCAGCTACGGTTCATACAGATACATTTCAACATCATTACGAAACGCTGGAAAGCTGTGTGCTGGCCAGCGATCGACTGAAAAAAATACTCCTGGCAAGAGATAATATGCAGCTTAAAGACACCGAAATACTGGCCTATTGTGAAGTCAGCAGAGGCAATCTTTCCGAGCAGGAATACCGGCAGGCAGAAAATAAATTAAGACGCCTGGAAAACCTGTATGGAACCAGCCGCTGGTAGTAAGTGCTCATCCATTTTTAGATGCACACTTGTGGCACAGGGATGTGCTACCATTTTTAGTGATAACAACTCATTGAAAATGCAGCAAAAAAAATCATACTTTTTTCTTCTGCGTTGCATAATTATAGCCAGGATGGCTATTTATGGATGGAAACGGGTTAGTGTTCAATTATCTGCGATTGAAGGTTTATTATTGAGCTGTATCTCATCGAAATATCGGCCACGATAAAGCAGCCTTGGGCTGTCTTCGGAGTCCTGGAAGGGGGTGCGAGTATGCAGGATATTATTGCAGATTAGTCCCTGACCTGGCTGTAATTTCCCCTGCAACAGGTACTCGTTTGAGTGCTCAAATATATCCTTCAGGGTCTGCTGAGCTTCCAGAGTGAGCGGATCATCATGCCAGATCACATTACGTGCCCGCGCCGTATAACGCATATGCAATCGTCCCTGCGGGGTGAGCATAAACACAGGCCCGCTGCGATCGGGACGGATCAGCTTACCTTCAAGAACATTTTTGGGAATGGTCATGGCATCCGGCTGCATTAAGGCACGGATATATTGAGGATTTTTATCCCGCAGTAAAATATAGGCTATTTCATGATCCAGCAGACGGTTCTCACCGCCTTCTTTTGCTGCCCGCACACAGTGCAGCAGCATACTGAAAATTTGCTCTGCAAGTCGATTGTAATAACCGTCCGTGTGCCAGTTAATGCCTTTATTGCTATAGGGGATGTACATGCTGTGCAGGCCTTCATCCACAACCTGAAGCGAAGTAAAGCCATCGTGATCCGCACATTCATTTCTGTCCAGTGAATGTATGCCCAACTGATGTCCAATCGCCTCGGGCACAGCCTTGTCTTCGGCCTTTTCGGCATCCATGGCGTAAATGACCATATTGGCTTTGTTTAACCAGCATCTCAGCTGCTCTATTTCTATACTGGTTAATGCAAATGGATCATTGATTGAAACCAGCAGTTGCTCAAGGGTCTTTGGATAAGCGTTTAATTTATGTTTTTTCCAATCTTCATAGCCCATTTCATTGTTGTAATGGAACACACTACCTGATGCTATAGGTTTAGAATGAAAGGCTTTATTTCCAGCAATAGTCAAAATCGTATAACCAAAATAAATGAGATAACACGAATATAACAGATGTAAATTTTTTATAAATCCCCAACGTAAATTTTTATACTATACTCAGAGCATAATGATCTGAGTCAGCATATTCTTTACTCACGCAAGTTGGCTTTTTCTTGCTCCAAACCGCTGTATCAGATATATCTTCGCGCTTGCGCAAAACATCCCAACAAATTGAATTCAATATGTTTTATTTTAAAGAACCTGAAATGCCCACTGCAGAAAATGCTCTGTCTGGTCGCAAAGAAGCGATACCAGTGAATAATTGCCATTTTGTTAACCACCACCCCATACAGGGGCCTTTTCCTCAACAACTCCAGCAGATTATATATGGCATGGGCTGTTTCTGGGGAGCAGAGAAACTCTTCTGGCAGCAGCAGGGCGTATACACCACGGCAGCGGGTTATTCGGCCGGAATCACACCGAATCCAACCTATGAAGAGGTCTGCAGCGGCCGTACCGGCCACAATGAGGCTGTGCTGGTCGTTTTTGATCCCGCTGTTATCACCCTGGCAGAGCTGTTGAAAATATTTTGGGAAAACCATAATCCCACTGAAGGTATGCGACAGGGCAATGATCGCGGAACGCAGTACCGCTCAGGTATTTATACTTTTTCGGAGCAGCAGCAGAAAATGGCATTAAAGAGCAAAAAAATTTACCAGCAGGCATTCCTGACGGAACAGTCGATGAAAATTACGACAGAAATACAGCCGGCAGGTCAATTTTACTATGCTGAGGACTACCATCAGCAGTATCTGGCCAAAAACCCTTCCGGGTATTGTCCTAATCATACTTTTGCAGCCAGCGGTTTACCCAGTTTCCCGCTGGAACTATTAGAAACGAAACCCGTTTGAAAGTTCTCCGGGCAACAAAATACTGAATAAGTCCGGTCGGTTCCAGCTCTACTTTCTGGCTTTACACATAGTATATGCAAAAATGCCCGTTACTATAAAAGGCAGGATAATAGTCAGAAGATTAAGTTTAACGGAGCAGTATAATTCATGGTAACCACAGCCATAGATATTATTAGCAGCAGCCATCCAGGCAAAGGCGGGCAGGGGAATGGCGCCGTGTTCGGCATAAATCAACAATCCGGGAGCAAGGAACAGGGCCAGAAAAAGGCTGCGCCAAAAACAGGAGAACTGTTTTTTAATCATCCACTTGCGAACAAACCAGACCAGCAGTAGATAGATGGTTAAAATCACAAGCCCTGTTGCTATAACAATGATTCCACTCGTTTCCATCATTTTTTTCCATTCGATTTGACTGGATGATGATTTTGCGGGTTTCCTGTTCAGGGGCAATTGAGTATCCAGCAACCCGCCCGAGCAAAAATAAACAGTCGTAAAACCCCTGGTTATTCTCTTGGAAAGTTAACGGCTAAATGATCATTGTCTATTTCCTGACATCAGATAATCCACAGAAAACTTACTCGCACCGAAAATCACATAAATCAGGATCATAAATCCCCATAAAAGATGATCACTATAACCGACCATATTTGCATAATCCTGCAGCGAATAAGAATAAAGTGCTACAGCATTAAGAATAAACAAAGCGATCGCAGCCGGACGGCTGAATAACCCAAGCAGCAACAGCACAGGAAGGACCAGCTCTCCAGCGGCAGCCATGGCCGCAGCCATTTCAGGGGGCAGTAGAGGTACGTTATAATCATAAAACAGGTTAACCGTGGACTCCCATGACTGAATTTTAGTCAATCCGGAAAAGAAAAAAACCTTAAACAGATAAATTCGAATGGCGATATCCAGCCATTGTAGCTGCACAGATGAAGTTGAGTTCTTAAAAAGAAAATTCTTTATCATCATCTTATCTTCTATATGAGTGTGTTAACCAAAAGGCCAGATGATCCTCCATCACTTAGTTAAACCTGCGACAATTTAACTGAATCACTGAGGATTATGGATTAAAAACACAGAATAATACCCGCATTAAAATTGATATACTAGTATGCTACGTCTTCCATAACTCTATAGAAAGCCCTATTTTTCAGTCTCTGCAATTGTAACGATTCTCTGTTTTAAATCCGCTCACTGAAATAAGAACGAGCCGGTATTCAATCTCTGCAACAGTAACACCGACTCATTTCCCAATACTTAAGCGTTTATTTCTTACTCTTAAGCCCTTTGTTGCCCGCCAGCTTATCGCAGGTGCCTTCAGGCACATAGACCCATTCTTCAGGATCTGCATCTGTCTTGGCCATGCCTGCACAGGCGTGTTTGCTGCTGCCGCAGTCGTTCATACCGGCTTTGGCAACGCCCAGACATTTCTCAAAACCAGGTTTACCGGCATGCGCAGCAGATCCCAGCATTGCAAAACCCATCGCGAACAAGCTGACCAGGACTGTTTTTTTTGAATTTCCCATAATATATTCCTATGTTTGAATGAATGGTAAACAGTGAAGACAAATTATGTTGCCCTCACAAATCTGAGATTAAGACAAGTTGCAAAACTTTGCCCTCGTTTATAATCACCGGCAAATGCTTTCCAACTTAACTTCTCTGGTTTAAGGATTAAGACCTGCTAATCAACTAAATAATTTCACTTATATTGCTTAGACTCAAATTAATCATTTAAGAATTAATCCCGAACTTTATTGTATAGACCATAAAGGCTGATTATTCAATTATTAAACAAAGATTGTCGAACTGCTGTCCACCCTGTTTTAAATGTAAACCTGTGCCAGCAAAAGAAAATCACCTCTTTTCTTTATGCGTTCCATAATAGCAAGGATGGCTATTTATGGATGGAAACAATCGAATAGGTAATATCCGTAATACATTACACAACCTGACTGTTCTAGACTAACAGTTATCCCAAGCTGGAAATCAAACTGTCATCATGCTGAATACAAAATTATTATTTGCCGGGAAGAAAAACACCAAAGCTACGGTCTTTAATCATAAGTCAGGTAAAAATCAACGCTTTGAATCGCTTGTCAGGGCCTATTCCTCTGATTTGTACCGTTTTGCTTACTGGCTCTGCGGAGATTATTCCATCGCTGATGATCTGGTGCAGGAAACCTATTTACGCGCCTGGAAATCGCTGGATAGACTGGAAAACATCAACAAGGCAAAAAGCTGGCTGCTGACTATTCTTAGACGAGAAAATGCACGGCGTTTTGAACGCAAACGACTGGAGCTGGTGGATATTGCAGCATATGCCATTGAAGATGAACATATTCAGAGCCCTGAGCGACTCGCTGAACAGAGCGAACTGCATCAGGCCATTTTACAGCTGGATAAAGAATATAGAGATCCCCTGTTGCTGCAAACCCTCGGAGGATTCAAAACCAGTGATATTGCACACATGCTGGATCTCAATGTCAACACGGTCAATACTCGTTTATTTCGTGCACGCCATCAGTTAAAAGTGGCTCTAAAAATAACTGACAGCAAGCAGGTTTTTTTAAATACACTGAGTAATTAGCATTGATTTTAATCACTATTAACTGAGCATTGTTGAGTTGGATGATCTTGAATTTAGAAGAAAGGCCATTCTAGAACCCGCTAACCAGGGCCAGGAATTTTTACAAAAAGCCAGAGAAAACAGGGAAAACCGTCAATTCGTTGAAGACCAGCTTGACTTTCAATATGCTCTGTCAAAAACACTACAGATAGATGTTCCTGAAAACCTTAGTGATAGAATCATACTCTCCCGGCAGCTTGACGAACACAAAAATGCCCGTCATCATCAACATCTTTACCGCTTAGCTGCAGGTATTGCAGCAACACTGGTTTTATCTTTTAGCATATTACTGTTTTTACCGGCCAAGAATAATTCTCAGCAACTTTCAGACCATATCATTTATCATCTGTACGAAGATACCCGTGCTCTCGATGTCAAAATGGATGTCCCTAAAAGCCATATAGATACCATGCTGGCATCCTATGGCGGCAAACTCTCAGCACCTATTGGCAATGCGACCTTCCTTGGGCATTGCATTGTCGGCAAACACACCGCAATCCACCTGGTTCTCAACACTGCCAGGGGAGCTGTTAGCGTGATTATCCTGCCTTCTGATGCGGTCAAGGCCGAACAACAAATTGCTGATAATCATTTCCAGGGCATTATCTACCCGAGTCATAAAGGCAGCATTGCCATTATCAGCGAATCTCCCGGGCCCGTTGCCAAGATCAGAGAAAAAATTGACCATAGTTTAAACTGGTTGATATAGAGCGGTTATTTACTATCATTCAGAGTTATCCGGGCAGTCGTGTTATACTGTCGCCTGCCCAATCTGCAGTGCGCTGCGGAAATCCTCATATTAGATTAAAAGCCAGCTCGCACAGGCAAGATAAACACTATATACTTTTAAAACTTTCTTTAAGGCTTACCAGTATACGAAATGATTCAATTAAGTGACAGCTGGAAAACTCTATTGGCTCAGGAATTTGAAAAGGACTATATGCGGTCGCTAAAGGCCTTTCTCAGGACGGAAAAGGATCAGGGCAAACAGATTTTCCCTCATTCCAGTTTATGGTTTAATGCCCTCAATAGCACACCGCCAGATAAGGTCAAGGTAGTCATACTTGGTCAGGATCCATACCCCACCCCCGGACACGCACACGGATTATGCTTTTCCGTTAACCCGGATGTTAAACCATTGCCCAAGTCGCTGCTCAATATTTATAAGGAACTGGCCGATGATCTGGGCATCGTCAATCATAACGGTCACTTACAAAACTGGGCAGCACAGGGTGTACTGCTGCTTAATAGCGTGCTGACTGTTGAAAGCGGCAAACCCAACTCGCATCAGGGCAGAGGCTGGGAAACCTTCACCGATACCATTATTGCCCAACTGAATATACAGTCTCAAGCTGTCGCTTTTGTCCTATGGGGCAGTTATGCACAGAACAAAGGCTGCATCATTGACGCCAAGCGGCATTTTGTGCTGCAAGCCCCTCACCCCTCTCCGTTATCAGCTTATCGGGGCTTTTTCGGCAGCAAGCCTTTTTCAAAGATCAATCAATTTCTGGAAAATAACGCACAACAGCCCATAGACTGGTCGATTAATGCTTAGAAGATTAGTAACCACTCTGCGTATCTAAAAGATCGTGATTGATATCAGGTTTTGCGAAAAAATGTCCAGATCACACCCGCGAGCCCAATGCCGGCCAGCACCTGAGCTTCGATACGGTATGCATCGGAGTAGAGTATTGCAGCGGCAATTAACAGCGCTGCGCTAAAGATGGCCTGAATGGTGTTTTTATTCTGCAGTTCAATGCGTTGCTCAATACGTTCCAGAGTTTCATTTTTATAGTTGATACTCAATTTACCCTGTCTGGCCTGCTGCACCACATCAAATAACTTATTGGGAAATTCAGGCAATTGCTCAGCCCATAAAGGCGCATTATGCTTAATCTGCTTGACAAAGGACTTTAAACCCAACTGCTCCTTCATCCACTTTTCCAGAAATGGCTTGGCAGTCACCCATAAATCCAGTTGAGGATAGAGTTCCCTGCCCAGGCCTTCGATATTCAACAGCGTCTTTTGCAGCAAGACCAGCTGCGGCTGGACCTCCATATTGTAACGTCTGGCTGTCTGAAACAGCCGCAGCAGCAATTGCCCGTATGAAATTTCATGCAATGGTTTTTCGAAAATAGGCTCACAGACCGAGCGAATAGCCGACTCAAAATCATCAATTCGTGTCTCACCGGGTACCCAGCCAGACAACACATGCAGCTCAGCCACCCGATAATAATCACGATTAAAAAAGGCCAGAAAATTTTCTGCCAGATAACGCTGATCTTCCTGACTCAGGCTGCCCATAATGCCAAAATCAACGGCAATATACTGTCCGGTATTAGAAACAAAGATATTGCCCGGATGCATATCGGCATGAAAAAAATTATCTCTAAATACCTGCGTGAAGAATATTTCCACACCCATTTCAGCAAGCCGTTTGAAATCTATATCCTGAGCTTTCAGCTCCTGCATATTGGCTACTGGCGTACCATGAATGCGTTCCATCACCATGACCTTTTTACGGCAATGATCCCAGTCTACCTCAGGAACATACAGTAGTGGAGAATTCATGAAATTTCGCCGCAGCTGCGAAGCATTGGCTGCTTCTCTGAGCAGATCCAGTTCATCGAAAATATTTTTTTCAAACTCTGCAATGATTTCCTGGGGTCTCAGACGCTTGCCGTCAGCCCAGTATTTTTCGATTTTTTCTGCTATAACATACAGCAGCGAAATATCTCGCTGGATCACTTTTTCGATATCCGGGCGAACCACCTTGACGACCATATCACGGCCATCATGCATTGTTGCTTTATGCACCTGGGCAATGGAAGCCGAAGCCATAGGAGTGGTATCGAACTCGGCAAACACCTCAGCTATGGGCTGCTTAAAAGCTTTTTCAATGATGCTGACGGCCTGTTCTCCAGGGAAGGGCGGTACCTGGTCCTGTAATTTTGCCAGCTCTTCCGCCAGATCATCAGGCAGCAGATCACGCCGGGTGGATAAAATCTGGCCAAATTTTACATACATCGGCCCCAGCTCTTCCAATGCGCTGCGGATACGAACGGCTCGAGGTTTTTTACTGCGATGTTTAAACCAGAAAGTCGGTGAAAGAAAACGTACCAGCCGCAACGGTCTGAACAGGTGGGTATTGAGGATCACTTCATCCAGACCATGACGCAGCAGCACCCGGCTTATAAACAGCAGATGAAAGATCTGGCTGATATTTCTCACTGGCTGGATTTCTTATGACGGGGAGTGTTACTGGTTTTACTCGTTGACTGCTGCTGAACGTTGATCAGTCTATTGATCCGTACTTCAGCGCGTTCGACATCATTTCTTAATTGATCAACCTGAGAATTAAAGCTGTCAATTTCTGGCTTTGAGACCAGATCCCGGGTTTCATATTGTACATATTCACTGGCATCCTGTCCCAGCAGTTGCAGCGTCTGTTTACCCCGGTTCAAGGCATTACGGGTCAGATTACCCAGCGCATGTGCGATCACATCACCCGTGAGTCTTGACAGATGTTCTTCCCAATCAATATCCAGCTGCCTGAACAGGGACTGGAAGTGCTGACCCAAATTGATATCACCAGCAATGGTAATCTCACCTCGAAACACACTGGCTGTTTTCTCATTTTCACTTGCCATCGCCATGCGTATAAATGCCGGCAATGAACCAGCAATGGTGGTATCTGCATCACCATCATAATGACTGAGTATTTGAATGCCCTGTTGATCCGGAAAAAAATACAGCGTCTGATGTATGTCGTTAAAATTAAAGGCGATAATCCTGTCGCGGAATCGACCCAGCCGTGCAAAGCTTTCCGGATCCATAGCAAACAGCTGATTCAACCCGGCTTCCATAGCCGCCAGGAGGGGTAACAGCAGAGGATTAATGGGCGTATTGCTGGGTAAATCGCAGGCTTGTTCGTTCATGTTCAAATCACCCAAAGTGCGGGCTCCTGACAGTTAGAATTAAAACTTGAAACCACGATGCAAAGCCACTATCCCGCCGGTCATATTCATATAATCGCAGCGTTCGAAGCCGGCATTGTCCAGCATGGATTTTAAGGTTTCCTGATCAGGGTGCATGCGGATAGATTCTGCCAGATATTGATAACTTTCTGAGTCATTGGCTACCATTTTGCCGATTACAGGCAGTATCCTGAAGGAGTAAAAATCATAAAGCGGGCTTAATCCAGGCGCTACCGGTTTGGAAAATTCCAGGATCAGCAAACGACCGCCCGGCTTTAAGATACGATACATTGAGGCCAGAGCTTTATCCTTATCAGTAACATTGCGCAGACCAAAAGCGATACTGATACAGTCAAACGTGTTGTCCGGAAACGGCAGACTTTCGGCATTTAACTGAACATAGTCCACATTACCGACGATGCCTTTATCTGTCAGGCGCTCCCGACCCACTTTCAACATCGAGTCATTAATGTCTCCCAGGATCACCAGCCCCTTGTCGCCCACAACTTTTGCAAACCTGGCGGTTAAATCTCCTGTGCCGCCGGCCAGATCCAGCACCTGATGACCTCGCCGTACACCGCTTTTCTCAATGGTCAGCCTTTTCCAGAGACGATGAATGCCCATGGACATCAGATCATTCATCAGATCATATTTTCCTGCAACAGAATGGAAAACTTCAGCTACCTTTCCCACTTTCTCGTCAGCATTGACTGTCTGAAAGCCAAAATGAGTTGTATCACCCTTGTGATTGTTTTTGTCCATGCCGTTTTCCACTTGATTTATTCACTTAACCCGGAAATTATACGACGAATTGAGGACAAAAGCACAGTAATCACCACAGCAATAAGTGTTTTTTGCAACCCAAACCGGATCAGGCCTTAACTGCTTCCAAATTACTGCTAGCTGTTAAAGCACTTCTCTCTAGCACAAGAGTCCATCAAAATAAAGAAAGAGCACTAGGTAATTTCCGAAATAGACACATTGATGAAGTAAGCTATACTTGCCTGAAACCGAGTAAAAAGATATGACTTTTTGATATGCTCGTAATGTTGATTTGTTAGGGCTGATGGCCAAACAAACAAAACCCGTTATTTTAATTTGAGGAAAACTGAATGAATACACTCCAAAAATCATCTGGCGCAGCATTAGCAACCGCAGCTGCCGCATTACTAATGTCTGGTTTTACTATCCCGGCCCAGGCTGAATCCGAGGAGACAGAAGCCAACGTAAAATGCAGCGGTATCAATTCCTGCAAAGGCAAATCCGCCTGTGCAACTGCCAACAATTCATGTAAAGGGATGAACAGTTGCAAAGGAGCGGGCTGGGTTAAAGTCAGTAAAGAAGAATGTGAATCGAAAGGCGGTAAAATCCTCTAAATTACATGCTGTGTTAAACTAAAATCAGTTACAGATTTCAGTTCTCATTTAAGTTATGCTTGAAGGAGGAAATGAAATCCGTAACTTGATGACTATTCCTTTCTTTAATACATCTTCCCTGTTATCAATCTGGTCTGCTTATGCAAACTCTTCTAAGCCCTGAGAAAAACGCAAAAAAATTTCCTTATCTGGGTTTCGGCCTGGGATTAAGAAAAGAACACTACCAGTCAATTTTACAAACCAGCCCTGATGTCGACTGGTTTGAAATCCTTACTGAAAATTACCTTGTACCTGGCGGCAAACCACTTTACTATCTGGATCAAATCCGCGAAAGATACCCGCTGGTCATGCACGGCGTATCAATGTCCCTTGGTAATAGTGAAGCACTGAATTTTGACTATCTGCAGCGGGTTAAAGACCTCAAAGAGCGTATCGATGCCCGCTGGCTGTCTGATCACCTATGCTGGACAGGCGGCAATGGTACCAATGCACATGATCTGCTGCCGCTACCCTATACTGAAGAAGCACTTAATCACGTAACCGAACGTATCAAGCAGGTACAGGATTTCCTCGGGCAGCGAATGCTTATTGAAAATGTTTCCAGCTATGTCTCTTATCAGCAATCTGAAATGCATGAATGGGAATTTTTAACTGAAGTGGCTTCCCGTTCTGACTGTCTGCTGCTGCTTGATATCAACAATATCTATGTTTCTGCTGTTAATCATGAATTTGCTGCAGCAGATTATTTAAAGGCTATTCCCGATGAGCATGTACAGCAGCATCATCTGGCCGGTCATAGCGATTATGGTGATTATATTATCGACACTCATGATATGCCTGTATGTGAGTCCGTCTGGGATCTTTATGCAAAAGCCACGCAATATTATTCAGGCGTATCGTCGATGATTGAAAGAGATGCTGACATTCCCGAACTTGATGTGCTTTTGGAAGAACTTAACCAGGCTCGTGCCATAGCCGAAAAAGTCTCCGTCAGGCAGCCACAGACGCACAATTTTAATGAGCAGCCCGCATGAACGGGAACACATCACTCAAAATCATTCAGGAGCAGATGCTGGCCTGGTTACAGCATCATGACGAACGAATCAAGAGTCATGTAGGCGGAACGGCCAAAGTTCCGCTAGAAACACGTCTTGATATTTATGCCAATGCCTATCGCTTGCGCTTAATTGAAGCTCTGCAAGACAGCTTCCCTGCCCTGCATACGTTACTGGG
This sequence comes from uncultured Gammaproteobacteria bacterium, assembly GCA_963836005.1. Classification (GTDB taxonomy): domain Bacteria; phylum Pseudomonadota; class Gammaproteobacteria; order GRL18; family GRL18; genus CAWIHS01. The sequence continues at coordinate 331,965 of CAWIHS010000002.1, forward strand.
CGACGAAGCAATGTTCCAGCTGGGAAATGCCTACATCGATGCATGGCCTTCACAGCATTTTTCAATTCGTTATTTCGGTCACCAGCTGTCTTGCTTTGTAGCGGAGACAAAACCCTATAATGAACAGCCCGTATTACAGGAAATGGCAAATTTTGAATGGTTATTACGCAATGCATTCGATGCGGCAAATGCAAATCCCCTGCAGATTGAACATTTACAGAACATAGCCGCAGATAACTGGCCGACTCTAAAATTTATTTTCCATCCTTCACTGCAGAGAATTAATCTGCACTTTAATACACCGCAACTCTGGCAGGCCATTGATGATCAGCAGCCACCCATTGCTATTGAACGCAATGTAAATCCCATCTCATGGTGTATCTGGCGTAAGGAGTTGCGTACTCTTTACCGCTCTTTGCCCGTCGATGAAGCCTGGTGCATAGATGCGCTGATGCATGAACAAACCTTTGCACAAATCTGCAGCGGCGTCTGTGAATGGGTTGATGAACAACACGCTGCTCAGCGTGTAGCGATGTTTATCCAGAACTGGAGCAATGAAGGACTGATCATCGGCACGAGAATTTAAGTCTCGCACCAGGATAATGAGTTAATAAAATGTTAATTTTACACTCTGATCAGTCTGTGATGAGATGCCCGACTGTTCAGCCGGGCTGATGATGTCTACTGAGTTCATCCATACTTTCAGCTTCAGCACACACAGACTCTTTGTTGATATAGGACACACCATCTTCGTTAGTATGACTGAAACTTCCCAGCATCTTGTCCAGAAATTCAACGAAAGTCCTTGCCTGGCAGATCATAATATAGGTATTCATTTCAGAGCGCGCCAGGCAATACCATCCATAGTTGTCTTTTTGTATTTTAATATCGTCGGCTTTTATAAACTCATTATCTAAAGTCTTTTTGTGTGAATCACTCTGCTGGCTTAGTAAATCCCAGTTAATCTTGTATTCCACAGCAGGTTCCATGCATTTACTCCTACTATTGGTTAGTATTACCATGCAGGATAGCAAAGAAACAAACTGCGGTTTGCTGATTAAGTCACGTTTAGGTAAAAAATTTTACCGACATTCCTGTATGCTCAAATTAACGGCGCTTGCCCAGCAGAGTATCCATCAGCCCCCTGACAATCTGATTCCCCAATTTCGTGCCGACAGTTCTTAAAAAGCTTTTAGTCATCGCTTCTCCATAGGTTTGGCGCTGATAACTGCGCGTGCTTTTTGACTCTTTCTGCTGTTCCTTCAGGGCTTTTTCAGCCATTTCGATACGCTGGTTTTCCTCAGCACGCTGTTTCAGCATTTCATAGGCCGAGGCTCTATCTACAGACAGTTCATAACGGCCCATGACGGGCGAACGCTGGATAATTTCCTTGCGCTGCTCATGGCTCACCGGCCCCATGCGCGATTCTGGCGGACGGATCAGAATGCGCTCTACCGGGGAAGGCGCGCCATTCTCAGTTAATACCGACACCAGTGCCTCACCGGTTTTTAGTTCGGTTATCGCTGTTTTAGTATCTACCAGAGGATTTTCCCTGAACGTTTCAGCCACCATTCTGACCATTTTTTTATCTCTGGGAGTAAATGCTCTCAAGGCATGCTGTATCTTGGTGCCTAACTGTCCCATAATATCTTCCGGGATATCCAGCGGACTCTGGCTGATAAAATAGACCCCGATACCTTTGGAACGGATCAGACGAACAACCTGTTCAATTCGGTCAATCAATGCCTGCGGAGCCCTGTCAAACAGCAGGTGCGCTTCATCAAAGAACAGTACCAGCCTGGGCTTGTCCAGATCACCCACTTCCGGTAACTGTTCAAATAACTCTGCCAGCAGCCAGATCAAAAAAGTTGCATAGACCCGTGGGGAATTATGGATCAGTGAAGTGACATCCATAATACTGACAACACCTCTGCCGGAAAAATCAGTCATCATGATATCATTGAGTTTAAGTGCCGGCTCGGCAAACAGATGTTCAGCACCCTGTTCCTGCAGAATGAGCAGACGGCGCTGAATGGCTCCGATACTGGCAGCTGAAATATTGCCATACTCGGTTGACAATACTTTCGCGTTTTTACCCATCCAGTTGAGCATGCTGCGTAGATCTTTTAGATCCAGCAGCAGCATGCCTTCATCATCGGCAATGGCAAAGGCGCTATAGAGAATGCCTGTCTGGACCTCATTGAGCTCCATTAGACTCGAGAGCAGCAGAGGTCCCATATCAGCGATAGTGGTGTGTACTGGATGCCCCAGTTTTGCGAACAGATCCCAGAACATCACCGGGTTTTCATGATTGATAAAATCTTCAATTCTGATAGCATCAATACGAGACTGTATCTTTTCATTCATCTTGCCTGCAACAGCGAGGCCGGATAGATCACCTTTCACATCGGCGACAAAAACCGGTACGCCGATTTTACTAAAACCTTCCGCTAGAATCTGCAGAGTGACGGTTTTACCGGTACCGGTGGCTCCGGCTACCATACCATGCCGATTGGCCGTTTTTGCTGAAAATTGAACCTGTGTCTGAGGATTGCCGCCAATCAGAAATTCTATGCCCATGAAATATGTCCGTTAAATTTAAATTGATAAACTATTCAGCGTATAACAATCATTTTACAATGCCAGGTTCGCTGAACAGCTAGCATGGATGCATCATATAGTAATTTTTATACTGTTTTAAAACAAGTACCTTTATTTTAGCCAGTGCCACTCTATAATAGAAACTACTCAGCGTATCTATAAGAGAGTGCTCGCTGTCAGGTATTTAGTGAGTTATTCGAGATACGCTGAGTAGTTACGAAAACAATTATTATTTAACTGGAATTTTTACCATGAAACGAATCACACCCTTTATTATCTCCGCTGTTGTTCTTGCCGGCCCTGTTCATGCTCAGAATGATTATGAGCCTGATCAGATCAAGCTGTCCAAACCTCCTGCTTCAATTGCCCAATGGTATCAACCGCAAAATCAACGACAGGTATGGTTGCATACTATGTTTCGTCTGCGGCGTGAATTTCAGGCCATCGGGGACTATGCTGCGCTGGAAGACAATGCCGGGTTGATAAAATGGTCGGAACGTCTGGTCAAGGATTATAAAAGCATTGCAGAAATGGTGCCTGAATGGTCAGATGAGATTGATTCGAAATGGGCTGACAATCTTCTGAAGGCTGCCAGGCAGGGTGATTATGCCGCAGTCGCCAAGGCTCAACGTGAGCTGGGTAAGACCTGTAACTCCTGCCACAATGAATACCGTGCTGTTACCGCAGCGCTGTATCGCACCCCAGGGTATGAAGATATCCAGGTAGAAATTGAAGAAACTATGGAAGAATTATCCTATGACAAGCTCATGCAAAGCCTCAGTCGAGAGATGAACCGTTTAATCATCGCTCTGGATGATGGCCATACTGAAAAAGCCAGGCAGTCGTCTGAAAACTTGTCTACCGGGTTGAAGGATCTGGGCAGCAGCTGCAGTAACTGTCATCAGGATGATTATCCGCGCGAACGGATTTTGGGTGAGCAGAATCAGAAGTTGTTGACTGATTTAACCGCGGGCATAGGCTCCGTAACGGTGAATGATAGCCAGAAACTTCTGGGTGAGGCCGCAGTTGAGATTTGCGCTCGCTGCCATGCCATACACCGGACCGCTAATGATCTGGTGCAAAAAATGAAAAAATAACCAGACTGTTCAGCACATCGAGGATACTGGCAATGAGCACTTGAAAGCGATCAGTTAATCTTCCGCTCATGGCCGGCATCTTTCAGCCTCTGCAAATAATCTGCCCACAGATGTTGCTGATTTTTACCATAATCATAAAGCAGATCCCAGGAATAAAGACCGCTGTCATGTCCGTCAGTAAAAACAATTTTGACCGCATAATTACCTACAGGTTCGAGTTCTTTGATATTCACATTTTCCTTGCCTATCTGCAGGGTCTCTTCGCCCGGGGCATGTCCCCTCACTTCTGCAGAAGGCGAATAAACACGTAAAAATTCGCTGCTGAAATGAAATCGCGAATCGTCATCAAAAGCAATCTCCAATTCGCGAGACTTCTGATGCAAATTGATTTCTATCGGATTAGGCGTTTTATGTGCGGTTTTATCTGACACGGTATTTCCTCATTAAAAATCAGCAACTGCAAAATCAGTGTTGCTGGACTGGTCTTCATCTTTATAAAATATAGCGTGATAAATCTTCATTCTCTGCCAAATCATCCAGTTGCCTGGCCACATAATTTTCGTTGATCAGCAGCTCTTTACCTGGCTGTTCCGAGGCATCAAAGGAAATGTCTTCCAGCAAGTGTTCCATCACCGTATGCAGTCTTCTGGCGCCAATATTTTCTGTGGCTTCATTGACTTTGAAAGCGACTTCCGCAATACGGGTGATTGCATCTTCAGAAAACGTGATCTTCACGCCTTCAGTATTCAGCAGGGCTTTGTACTGCTCGGTTAATGAAGCATCGGGTTCAACCAGAATGCGGCTGAAATCCGAGACATCCAGGGCTCTTAATTCCACTCGAATAGGCAAACGGCCCTGTAATTCAGGGATCAGATCAGATGGCTTTGACAAATGAAAGGCGCCGGAACAGATAAACAGAATATGATCGGTTTTGATCATGCCGAATTTGGTCGAAATGGTGCAACCTTCTACCAGCGGCAGCAAATCTCTTTGCACACCTTCACGAGAAACTTCCGGGCCCCGCTGCTCACTACGAGTTGCAATTTTGTCAATTTCATCAAGAAACACAATGCCGTTTTGCTCCACTGATTCTACAGCAAGGCGCTTGACATCATCTTCATTGACCAGTTTGCCAGCTTCTTCTTCGCTCAACGCCTGCATGGCTTCTATGACGGGCATCTTCTTTCGCCTGGTTTTTTTATTGCCACCAAGATTCTGAAACATTCCCTGCAATTGACTGGTCATGTCTTCCATACCAGGAGGCGCCATGATTTCAATGCCTACAGATGGCGGAGAAACATCAACCTCAATTTCCTTATCATTCAACTTGCCTTCACGCAGCATTTTACGAAATTTCTGCCGGGTGTTGTTTTCCTGTTTAGGCGGTTCCTGTTGCCATTCATCATCCGTACGTGCAGGCGGCAGGAGAATGTCCAGAACCCGTTCTTCAGCAGCATCCCTGGCACGATGCTGAACCTTTTCGATGGCCTGTTCCCGGGTCATTTTAATTGCCACATCAACCAGGTCACGTATAATTGACTCAACATCGCGGCCTACATAGCCTACCTCAGTGAATTTGGTTGCTTCTATCTTAATAAATGGAGCATTCGCCAAACGTGCCAGACGACGGGCGATTTCTGTTTTACCCACACCGGTAGGACCGATCATAAGAATGTTTTTGGGTGTAATTTCACTGCATAAGGGTTCTTCAACCTGACTTCTGCGCCAGCGATTTCTCAATGCAATGGCAACTGCACGCTTCGCAGCGGACTGGCCGATAATATGCTTGTCAAGCTCCTGAACAATTTCTCTGGGTGTCATTTGCGACATCTATTTTATGACTCCTGCGATAAAATATAACCGGGCCGGGGCTGTGTTCATCAATCCAGATCCAGCACTTCAATGGTATGATTCTGATTGGTATAAATACAGATATCACCGGCAATAGAAAGCCCCTTTTCAACAATTTCACGGGCGCTCAGTTCGGTGTTATCCAGCAGGGCTCGAGCAGCTGACTGCGCAAAAGGTCCGCCGGAACCAATGGCTATCAGGCCGCTTTCAGGTTCAATCACATCACCATTACCAGTAATTATCAGGGAAGCATTTTGATCAGCTACGGCCAGTAAAGCTTCCAGTTTGCGCAATGATTGCTCAGTACGCCAATCCTTGGCCAGTTCAACAGCAGCACGGACCAGTTGTCCGCGATGTTTTTCCAGTTTTGCTTCAAAACGTTCAAACAATGTGAAGGCATCCGCAGTTCCACCGGCAAAACCGGCAATAACCTTGCCATCAAATAATCTGCGCACTTTGCGGGCATTACCTTTCATAATGGTATCACCCAGAGAAACCTGCCCATCGCCGCCGATAACGACCTGATTTCCCCGACGAACGGACAGGATCGTTGTACCTCTGTACTGTTCCAATATTTTTACCCTGTTTATTTTGTTAAATCTGCTTCTTTAGATTTGTTTTAATAAGGTTACTATTAACCAAAAACAAGGGCTGATAGATAAATACTAAATAAAATGATAAATTGATCGGTCGAGTTTCAAAATTTGTAGCCATGAGCCACCATGAGGGTACATTCCTACATTTACGAAGTCCCTGGTTTATTCCATGCAGTTAAGCAGATACAATGGTAACAGTACTGAATTATTTTTCGATCCCTATGGTCCAAGCGACAGAGTTTTCATTTTAATGGGGCATCATGCCTAAAGTTATATTTCCCTTTGCCTACAAACTGGCGCTGGTGATGATCATTTTGATCGGCACCGGGATGAGTTTGCTGGGTACTTTAATCATTCGCAACCAGAATCAGCTGCTGGAAAAACAGATGCATGCCTACGCGACTATTCTGATCCAGGAGCTCAGAGCCTCTGCCAAGGAAATTTTACTCACCAGTGATAACCTGGGACTAAACACGCTGGTTAATGAGGTCACTCAGGAACCTGAAATACCCGGCGCAGCATTCTATTCCGATGAAAAAATACTACTGGGACATAACGGCTACATCCCTCCTCAGCCTGTTTTCCCTGAAAATAAGGAAATACAGCGTTACTACTGGAAACATCCAGAACAATCCAGAAATGAAAAATATTTATCTTACATCGGCATAGTTCCATATAAAGATATTATCCTCGGTTATGTGCTGCTGACCTATGATCAGAGCCCGTTCAGACTGGCGCGTCAACAGACCTTATATACTATTATTTTAACAACACTCATGCTGTTCATTTTTTCAATATTAATATCTTTTTGGATCGGCAAGAGATTTTCACGGCCTATTGAAGAACTGGTTCATGCCAGCAAAGCCATTACCCAGGGAGATTATGATATTCGGCTCAATCAACAACGAAATGACGAATTGGGTGTATTAATGCATGCCGTAAATGACATGGCTGAGGGTTTGCTGCGTAAGCAGAAAATGGAAAAAGCTTTTTCTCGCTATCTTTCACCCAATGTTGCCAGAGAAGTTCTGAATGATCTGGATTTTGCCAAACTTGGCGGTGAACAGATTGAAGCCAGTGTGCTGTTTGTCGATATCATTGGTTTTACCGAACTTGCCAAGGAAATCTCTGCGGAAACCCTCAGTCAGCTGCTGAATGACTATTTTTCCTATATCAGTCAGGCCGCCCAGATGTATTCAGGACATGTTGACAAATATATCGGTGATTGTGCCATGTTGGTCTTTGGAGTACCCAAATATAACCGGCATCACGCCTATAAGGCGATTGCCTGTGCGTTGCTGATACAGCAACTTATCAGTGAACTTAATCGACAGCGCATGACAAAAAATCAGCCCATAGCAAACTTTCACATTGCCGCAAATAGTGGTTTAATGCTGGCAGGAAACATGGGTTCTAATCAGCGCATGGAGTACACCGTGATTGGTGATGCCGTCAACCTAGCATCACAACTGGCAGGTTATGCACTGAACAATGAAATTGTAGTGCCCGACAGCATGCTCGAGTATCCAGAGATTAAAAAGAGCTTTACCTATAAAATTAAAAAAGCGGTTACCCTGCCGGTTCAAAATAAATCGTTAAAATTATATAATATTGTCAGCTTTTCAGATCCTCTCCAGCATAATAGCCTGTCGACAAACTTGGAAAAACTGCTCAACCATGATTTCAATGATGCCACTTGACAGAAAAATCAGTTTCTTAGTATCCATTTTCTTTTTCATTCTGAGCCTTTCCTCATGCACCCAACTTACTACGTTTCCGCAGGAAGACCTGAACGCCCAGGTTGATGGCTGGATTGCTGCAGATGAATACGGCAAAGCGATTGAAGCCATTCATTATGTTCAGCCTGAGCATCCTCAATACCAGGAACTTAAAAACAGACAGGAATCAGTATTAGAGCTGGCGCAGAATTACGAAAAAAGTATTAGTGAACGTGTTAATAAATTGATCGGTGAAAACCTATGGGATAGCGCATTGAATTTAATAGATCAAGCAAAAAAAAATTACCCTGGAGGTCAGCTGATTTATGAGGCTGATAATAAATTACACAAGCTGCAGGCTGAACAAATAACAAAACTGGAACAGCGTTTAGTCATTTCACGCGCTAAATGGATGGAGGAAGCTCTGCCTGTGTATAAAAACCTGATCAACATCAACCCCAAAAACACATCACTGAATCTTTATGTTGATCAGCTCGAATACGAAGCAGAATCACTGGCGAAACAGTTAACCTGGATGGCTGAACAGGCCATCGATGATAAGCACTTTAAAACGGCACAGCTGCGTCTGGCATTAGCCAATAATATAGCCCCCGAACCACAGCGTACTGAACTATTGAATAAGATCATTATGAAAAATGAGAAAAATAAGAAAATTGTTCAAAGCAATAAAATTAACCAGGAAATTAAACAGCAGCAAAAAAATGACTCTCAGTACCAGCAAGCTTTGTTTGACAATATCGAGAGAAGTTATAATAGCGGCTGGCTCGCTGTTACCAAAAATCTGATCTCTCAGCTGGACGAAACAGAACAACAGTCACCTGAAATTATTCAATTATCTCATGAAGTTGATAAGGCTATCGAGCAGCAGGTAACCTCTTTATTTTCCCAGGCAGACAAGCTTTATGAAGAAGGCCAGTTTGAAATGGCTATAGGAAAATGGCAGTCAGTTTTAATTTATGAGCCCGATAACGAATCAGCTCTGGAGAATATTCAACGCGCTGAGAAAGTGATTGAAAAAATTGAACATTTAAGAGAAAAACAACTGCAGCAATAAAAGCACGCCTGATAATTGAGCCTTAACCTTACGATTGTTTCTTCACATTATTGCCTACCTGGTTTTTAAGTGCTGCTTCCCCACACGAGGGAGAAGGGAACAGATTAAAGCACAGCAGCTAATATTCTTTAGCCAGATAATTTTCTATTTCTTTCCACAAAGCACGGTAGGATGCTGCAACAGGTGTTGTGGGTGCAAACACCTGAATGGGTGATCGATACGCACCCATTTTTTCCACTATTGAAGCATAGGGGATATAACTCATAAACATTCTTTTTATTTCTTCCGGCTGGTTAAGCAGCCAGTCCGAATGCAATTTTTTACGTCTGTCAACCATGGAAAAAAAAGGCATCAGCTTTTTTCTGCTATAAGCATTTTTTTTTAGAAAATGCCTGACCTGTTCATAAGTTCTTAGCGACAACCAGGTGGGCAGCATGGGCATGACCAATAAATCCGCAGCATAAAATATATTCTCAGTCAAATACGACAAACTGGGTGGACAATCCAGAATAATTACTGGATATCGCTCAGTAAACGGATAGATGAGTTCATAGAGCAATTTATCATTGCTGGTCTGCTGGTTGATGAGTACGTCAAAATTTCGACTGCTGGCTTTGGCGGGGATCAGGTGAAGTTTTTTATAGGGAGTGTTCTTAACCAGATCTTTCAGGATCAGTTTTCCGCCGATAAGTTTTTTGCTGTTAAATTTTTTTTCAGTATCAAAGTCCAGATACCAGCTTGATGCACCCTGAGGATCAAGATCCCAGAGCAAAGTGCGCTGACCTGACAGAGAGGACAGATGAGCCAGATTTACCGCACTGGCAGTTTTACCGACACCACCCTTGAGATTGTAAAAAGCAATAATGCTCATAAACCGTCCAGTTAACTGTGTTCATTTTTTCCGTTTAGCTCTGGGATGAGCTTTATCATAAACTTCAGCCAAATGCTGAAAGTTCAGATGGGTATATATTTGAGTTGTCGAAATGTCAGCATGACCCAGTAATTCCTGGACAGCCCTTAGATCACCACTGGATTCCAGCAGGTGAGTGGCAAATGCATGCCTGAGCATATGCGGATGAAGATGAAGCGGCAGGCCCTGCTTTATTGCCAGCTGCTCAAGACGCTGCTGCACAGCTCGCTGAGTGATTCGAGTACCGAAACGGGACACAAAAAGGGCCTTTTCATTTACTTTTGCCAAACTAGGGCGCACTTTTAGCCAGCTATGCAATGCGTCAATGGCTTTGTTACCTACCGGCAGTTCCCTTTGACGATTACCTTTGCCTAAAACACGGACTTGCTGCTCTTGCAGTTTGATATCACAGCAGTCAATACCGGTTAGCTCTGTAAGGCGTAGTCCGGATGAATAAAATAATTCAAACATGGCCCGATCCCGGATATGGAAGACATTCTGATCGTTCTCCTGCAGCAATTGTTCCAGTTGTTCTATATCTGGAGCTTTCGGCAGACGACGGGGGCTTTTGGGGGCTTTAACACCCTTAAGGGGATTATTATCCGCCTTATTTTCTCGAATTAAATATTCATATAAGCGCCTTAAGGCTGACAATTCGCGCTGTATGGTTTTTCCCGAAAGATTTTTTCGATGCCGCATAGCAACATACATACGATACTGATGGCTATGAATGTGCGACCAGGATTCTATTCCCAGGGCGTGAAAATATTCTGCCGCCTGGGTTAAATCACGAGTGTAATTCTTAAGCGTCAGCGGAGAGAGCTGACGCTCAATTTTAAGATATTCAATAAACTCATCAATGGCCTTTATCATTGCACAGCGATCTGACAGATATTACTCCTGAATAAGTCGGTATAAAGCATGGCTAAGTATTTCTCCAAGCTGTTCCAGAAAGTGTGTTCCCATGCTGGCATTGAAACGATTGATATTTTGACTGCCCAGCACCAGAGCACCAAAACAGCTGTTTTTTTCCACAAAGAGCGGAATCACTGCTATCGAAGTGATATGTTCGGCTCGCTCTTGGAACAGTGGCTGTAAAGGTAAATTTTTAAAAACGCCGCAGGCAGGTTTACGCTTGTTGAGTATTTTTTCCAGTTCCCTGAGCAGAACAGTAGCATTTTTTACCAGCAGATGTTCTGCCTGCTTTGCAGAAGCGGCAGGTTCAGGAAACAGTTTTAGCGCCACACTGTCTACAGAAAATTCTTCACACAGTATCCCGTCAAGCACGGATTCTACTTTATCAAAACCTCCGCAACTGAGAAGCTCCAGAGTTAATCTGTGCATACGCTGATTCGAACTTTCATTGTCCTTAGCGATGCTGATCAGGTCATCCAGGTTCTTTGTCAGATAAATATTTTGTTCACGTAACTGACTGACCTGTCGTTCAATCAGTGACGTGGCCCCGCCGCTAATGTGAGGAATTTTCAAAGCCAGCAGAAGATCTCTGTGCTGGTTAAAAAAATCAGCGTGCTGCTGCAGATAACTAATGGTAATTTTTTCCTCATCCATAGAAATCAGGTTATTATTTGTTTGTGTTTCTGTAGATTCAGTAGATTCTAATTCATTGGATGAATTCATAGTCTTATTTGTCCCTCAAATACGAAACTGGCAGGTCCAGTCATCATCAAGTCATTATTATTTACCAGCTGCCATGCAATCTGCAAGCTGCCCGCCGGCAGTAACACTTCGACAGATTCATCAAGCCAGCCCCGGGAAATACCATTGGCCACTGCTGCACAGGCACCCGTGCCACAAGCCAGTGTTTCGCCAGAACCACGTTCGTAAACGCGTAAGCGAATATGGGTTCTGTCAATAATTTGCATAAATCCAACATTAACACGTTTGGGAAAACTTGGATGTGACTCAAGTATTTTACCTATAAATTTAACCGGATAGCTATCAAGATCGTCAACTTTTAATGTAATATGCGGATTTCCCATAGAAACAGCCGAAAATTCAACTTTGATAGAGTTAAAATTCTCCTGTGAATTGCTGCACAGTGTATCGCCTTCAAGCTGCCCGGGAACATGCGTAGCATTTAAACTGGTGTCTGTTAGAGCTGTATCCATTAGATCTTGTGCTGCTGCACTAGCTGTAACTGAACTGTTTTTTATACTCAAAGCATATCGATTATCAGCAATGCTGTCACCTTTACCCGGCTTAAATGGCAAGGAAGCGGGCTGAAAACAGGGAACTCCCATATTAACAGTCACCAGTTGCTGTTCATTGATCACCAGGGTAATAATACCCCCTGCGGTTTCCACTACAATTTTATTACGCTTGATCAGTCCTTTTTCTTTCACAAAGCGGGCAAAACAGCGTGCACCATTACCGCATTGCTCAACTTCTCCGCCATCTGCGTTAAAAATGCGGTACTTGAAGTCTATACCCTTGATATCACTGCTCTGAACCAGTAACAATTGATCGCAACCGATGCCAAAACGACGATCAGCAAGCAATTGTATCTGTTCACAGCTCAGCTCAACCGCCTGTGAAATGGCGTCTATAACAACAAAATCATTTCCCAGTCCATGCATTTTATTAAATTTAAGCAACATGAAAAGTACTCTCACTAAAATTTCACTAACAATACAGCGTATCTATAAGAAAGTGCTTGCTATATTTCAGATATCCCGGGTAGTTACAAATTTCGTTCAGGGCCTTTTGAGCCAATTTCCAGACATAACCACTGTTCAGTTTATCAGTTTTCAATCTGCTTTAAGAGCATAAGCTCAGGAAAGAATACAATGATCACTACAGCGATGAATAAAAGCATCAGCCAGCGGATTTTCTCAGCCGGAAAAAGAAACATTGGATTGGCCACCAGCACTGCAGCAATAGACAGAATACCTGCTACAGTACCTGATAGTTTAAAAGCATAATAGGCACTGATAATAAACAATGACATGGCAAAATAATGAGGTAAAAATTTCTTCTTGCTGTTATTGCTCATAAACTATCCTTTTATGCATGGACGCAACATAGTACCTGGCATAAATGGATGAGCATTAAATCACTCAGTATTATCCTGAGAGGAAGAATTAAAGCGCTGATGATGCAGACTTTACGGATTAATTTTAACCGGGTTTACGTTATGATATAAGCTCACTGCCAGGCTCGAAAATTCATGCTTAATTTTACCACACTTCCACCCTTATCTCTGTATATTCATTATCCCTGGTGTGTGCGCAAATGTCCCTATTGTGACTTTAATTCACATGCCGTCAAGCAGCACGTTGGGGGCAACAAAACGACTGATTTACAGCGCGACCTGCAATATGTGGATGCCCTCATCTCTGATCTGGAACAGGAACTGCCGCATTTCTGGGGTCGAAGCATTCAGAGCATATTTATCGGCGGCGGCACTCCCAGCCTGATGCAGCCTGAAGCAATGGCAATCTTGTTAAGCCGCATAAAAGCTCTGGTGAAACTCACTCCGTTTGCCGAAATTACCCTTGAAGCCAATCCCGGTACGCTAGAGCAGAACAAATTCAACGAGTTTAAGGCCCTGGGCATCAACCGACTGTCCATGGGGATCCAGAGCTTTGATGACGATCTTTTACTGCGCATCGGCCGTATACATGATGGCACACAGGCGGTATCTGCCTGTGAAAAAGCACTTTCGGCTGGTTTTGAAAATTTTAATCTGGATCTTATGTTTGCCCTGCCAGGACAAAGCCAGCAGCAGGTCATGAATGATTTGCAAACCGCATTGTCCTTCAATCCGGCACATTTATCCCACTACCAGTTAACACTTGAACCCAATACCCTGTTTGCTGCCCATCCACCGGTCTTACCCGATGATGAAGACAGTTTCAAGATGCAAATCAAAGCTCAACAATGCCTCGCAGAGGCCGGTTATCGACACTATGAAATTTCAGCTTATGCTCAGCCTGGTAAACAATGTCAGCATAATCTAAATTACTGGCAATTTGGTGATTATATCGGCATTGGTTCCGGAGCGCATGGCAAGCTCAGCGATGCCTACAGACAGCAGATTATCCGTCGCAGTAAATTTAAACAGCCGCAGGCCTATATGCAGGGCAGCCAGAGAAAACTCTCCACAAACAGTCCAAAAACATCTATCATAGCGGCAGAGACTAAATTATCGCGTCATGATATTGGGTTTGAGTTTATGCTTAACACCACGCGTCTGGTGGACGGCTTTAAAACCCGACTTTTTCAACAACACACAGGTCTGGCGATTAATGCCATTGAAAAAGAGCTGCAGCAAGCTGTCGACATGGGCCTGATTCAGTGGGATCTCAAGCAGATCAAACCAACCGCACGGGGGCTACGGTATCTTAATGATTTACAGGCAATCTTCCTCTGAAAAAAAACGTGCTGAAACAACAGCGCGATACAGCTATGTACGCTATTGCTATCCACGCAAATCCATATACACCCTGGATAAACTCATGCTTGAACAGGGGGTGGTTGAAAACAGTTATCAACTGATGGAACGCGCCGGCAATTCATTACTGGATTTTATCCGCCGAAAATATACACATATCAAACACATCACCATTGTCTGCGGTGCAGGTAATAATGCCGGCGACGGCTATGTGCTGGCTCGGCTGATTAAAACACATAAACCTGAACCGCTGGCTGATGTACAGGTCATTTCTCTGATTGATCCCCAATTACTCAGTGGTGAAGCAGCCACAGCCTGCCTGGACTGGCTTGGCTGCGAAGGGCAGATCGATTCACTGCAGGATGCTCAGTTTGAATTGAGCGGCCTGGTAGTGGATGCCATGATCGGCATCGGCCTGGATCGTCAGCTTGAAGCTCACTGGGCAGCCGCCGTGCAGCAGATCAATGACAGCCATCTTCCGGTTCTGTCGGTAGATATTCCCTCCGGACTGGATGCCAATACAGGAGCAGTACAGGGGATTGCAGTAAAAGCAGCTGACACGATAACGTTCATAGCACAAAAACAGGGCATGTATGTGGCCGATGCCAGAGCTTGTTGCGGTGAAATTCATTTCGCCTCATTAGGTGTCCCCGAAGAACTGTATCAGCAGGTTGCCCATACAGCGGTATTACTGGAATGGAACAAACTGCTGATTGATTATCCGCTAAGAAACCCGGCCGGCAGTAAAGCAGATTATGGTCATCTGTTAATTATTGGCGGTGATCTCGGCATGGCAGGTGCCTGCCGCATTGCCGGCGAGGCAGCCTTAAGGGCAGGCGCAGGCCTGGTCAGCATCGCCACACGTCCTGAAAATGTTACCGCAATCACCAGCAGCCGTCCCGAGTTAATGGTACATGGTATTGAAACAGCTGATGATCTGGTGCCATTATTAAGACGTGCCACCACCATTGCCATCGGCCCGGGACTGGGGATCCTCCCGTGGGGCGTGGAATTACTGGCAAAAATTATTGCCATCCTGGATAACCCAAAACTGTTTAACACAATGAATACTCCTTACCAATGCGTCATGGATGCTGACGCCCTGAATATCATTGCCAAAAATGAGTGGGTCATTGAAAATCAGAATGTGATTTATACACCACACTTTGGTGAGGCCGCAAGGCTGCTCAAATATGTCAGTCTAAGACCTGACAGTAAAACCAACCGGTTTGCCATGCTTAATGCCCTGACACAACACTATGGCGGTATTTTTATTTTAAAGGGCGCAGGAACCATGATTTCTCATGCAGAAGATATTGCCATCTGTCCTTATGGTAATGAAGGAATGTCCAGTGCCGGTATGGGCGACTGTCTGACCGGAATTATCGGCGCTCTGCTGGCACAGAATATCAGTCTCGTCAAAGCGGCCAATATCGGTGTCTGCCTGCATGCCAGGGCAGGAGATTTAACTGCCAAAGAGGGCAAAAACGGTATGCTGGTGAGTGATTTATTTCCAGCCATTCGCAGCCTGATAAATACGACACCCTGAAACAGGACAGGGAACTTCAGCTCACAGTCACTGGCTGTTACGGATTTATACTGCCCTTGTAGTTCCCATCCTTATCATAGATTTTGCCATCTCTAATCACGCCGTCAGGATCGGCATTTTTATCCAGGATATTGCCGTTTTTGATTTGTCCATCGAAATGACCATGCTCATCATACATTTTGCCATCCACGCTTATCATGCCTTGATACTGCCCCTGGTCATTATAAATCTTGCCGTTATACACTTTACCCTGATAAGCACCATGCTGATTGCTAAGATCAATTGCAGCACAAATCGAAGGCAGCGTGCACAACACCCATATCAGCATAAGCGCCAGTCGATTATATTTTACATATTTCATTGTCTTGCTCCATTTTGATTAACAGGCGCGGTTAAAGGCCCAGTTGTTCCCATATTTCATCTATTTTTTTTACCACGGCTTCATCCTTGATGATAGCACGTCCCCATTCACGGTCAGTTTCACCTTTCCATTTATTAGTTGCATCCATACCCATCTTGGAGCCCAGCCCGGAAACGGGGGAAGCAAAATCCAGATAATCGATCGGTGTATTCTCTACCAGAGTCACATCTCTGGATGGGTCCATGCGTGTGGTCATGGCCCATATCACATCATTCCAGTCGCGCACATCGACATCATCATCACAGACAATCACAAATTTTGTATACATAAACTGGCGTAAAAATGACCAGACACCGAACATGACCCGTTTGGCGTGACCCGGATATTGTTTCTTCATGCTTACCACTGCCATGCGGTAAGAGCATCCTTCCGGAGGCAGATAAAAATCAACAATTTCCGGAAACTGTTTTTGCAGTATAGGCACAAAGACTTCATTGAGCGCTACTCCCAGCACCGCGGGTTCATCCGGAGGACGGCCGGTGTAAGTACTGTGATAAATGGGATTTTCGCGCATGGTGATCCGCTCAATAGTCAATACCGGAAAATGATCAACTTCATTATAATATCCGGTATGATCACCAAAAGGCCCTTCGGGAGCTTCGTCACCCGGCTGCAGATAACCTTCCAGAATCATTTCACTGCTGGCAGGAACCTGCAAATCACTGCCTAAAGATTTGACCAGCTCGGTTTTCGAACCTCTTAATAAACCGGCAAAAGCATATTCTGACAAGCTGTCAGGCACCGGTGTTACTGCGGCAAGAATGGTCGCTGGATCTGTTCCCAATGCAACTGAAACCGGAAAACGTTCACCGGGATGTGCTGTCTGCCATTCCCGATAATCCAGAGCACCACCACGATGGGCCAGCCAGCGCATAATGACCCGGTTTTTAGCAATGACCTGCTGTCGATAAATACCCAAATTCTGCCTTTCCTTATTCGGCCCACGGGTGATCACCAGGCCCCAGGTGATCAGTGCACCCGCATCTTCCGGCCAACAGGTCTGTATCGGCAGTTTGTCCAGATCAACCTGTTCACCTTGCCAAATTATTCGTTGACAATCAGCTCTTTTCACCACTTTTGGCGCCATATCAAGAACCTTCTTGTATACAGGCAGAGTCTTCCAGGCATCTTTGAGACCTCTGGGTGGTTCTGGTTCCTTTAAAAAGGCCAGCAGTTTTCCAACGTCACGCAAGGCATCCACACTGTCTTCACCCATGCCCATCGCCACCCGTTTAGGCGTACCAAAAAGATTGACCAGTACCGGCACAGTGTGACCTTTGGGGTTTTCAAATAATAGTGCAGGACCGTTGCTGCGCAGAACTCTATCCGCAATTTCAGTCATTTCCAGATAGGGATCTACAGGAATCGAAATGCGTTTTAACTCACCCATCTCTTCCAGTTTATTAACAAACTCACGTAAGTCTTTGTATTTCATAAATTGCCTTTAATTTACGCGCCTGCGACAGGAAAAATATCATTTTGATCATTGCCTTAACGCACACAACTGCCTATACTATATATGTGTACAAGTAGCTTATTGCAAACAGCAGCAGCAAGTTACTTGATGGAGAATTCACGCAAGTGAATAATCCTTTTTTCGTTACATTTCCTTTGATTACTTAATCAAGCCGGGGTTCATCCCACCTCGGCTTTTTTTATGCCTGATGGTTTTGTACCCGAACTGCTCTATATGTACTAGCTGCTTCAGGCAACACCTGAATGACGCAGTAACGCATCAATCCGGGGTTGACGTCCGCGAAAACGGACAAACAGCTGCATCGGCTCTTCGACTCCGCCCCTTTCCAGGATATTGTGTAAGAAGCTTTCTCCCGTAGAGCGATCAAAAATACCCTTTTTCTCAAATAAGGAGAATGCATCAGCTGAAAGCACTTCGGCCCATTTGTAACTATAATATCCTGCCGCATAGCCTCCCGTGAAAATATGTGTGAACGCATGCTGAAAGCGGTTGAAGCCAGGCGGGGCAAAAACTGACAGCTGCTCTCGAACCGAATCCAGGATCTGTTGCAGCTGAACTTTGTTTCCTGCCTGGTATTGAAGATGTAGCTTAAAGTCAAACAGGGCAAATTCCAGCTGCCTGAGCATCTGCATACCTGACTGGAAATTCTTTGCGGCCTGCATTTTTTTAAATAATGCCTCGGGAAGTGGTTCCCCGGTTTTATAGTGCCTGCCGATCATGCTCAGCGCTTCTTTTTCCCAGCACCAGTTTTCCATAAACTGACTAGGCAGTTCCACCGCATCCCAGAGGACACCGTTGATACCGGAAACTCCGGCATCATCTACCCTGGTTAACATATGGTGCAGGCCATGACCAAACTCGTGAAAGAGGGTGATCACTTCATCATGGCTAAACAATGCGGGATCATCACCAACCGGAGGTGTGAGATTACAGGTCAGATAAGCTACCGGTGTGTGGATAGTAGCATTTTCAACATAGCGGAGGGTGCATTCATCCATCCATGCGCCACCGCGTTTCTGTGCTCTGGCATACAGGTCAAGGTAAAACTGGCCACGTAAATTACCCTTATCATCTATAATCTCATAAAAGCGCACATCTTCATGCCATGTTTCAACATTGAATTCAGGTTCAATCGTGATGCCATATAATTTATTCACTATGGCAAATAAACCTTTTAACACCTGCTCTTCAGGAAAATATGGTTTTAATTCCTGCTGTGAAAGATCATATTGATGCTGACGTAATTTTTCAGAGACATAATTAAGATCCCAGAACTCCAGAGTGTCGAGGTCCAATTCCGTGGCGGCAAAGTCCTTCAGTCTCTGTAAATCCTGCTCAGCTAACGGTCTGGATTTTTCTGCCAGCTGGTTGAGAAAATCTAGCACCTGCTGGGGAGATTGCGCCATTTTGGTCGCCAGAGAATATTCTGCATAGTTATTAAAACCCAGTATAGTTGCCATTTCCTGTCGTAACGACAGGATCTCATCCATATTCTGCGTATTATCCCACTGCCCGGACTGAGGTCCCTGATCAGATGCACGGGTCACGTAGGCTGTATAAAACTGTTCCCGCAGTGCGCGATCATCGGCATAAGTCATCACTGCGTGATAGCTCGGGAATTCCAGATTGAATACCCATCCATGCAGATTGTCACGTTCGGCGGTTTGTTTTCCCATCGCCAGAGCGAAATCGGGCAGCCCCATTAAGCGGCTTTCTTCGAGCTGACACTTCCAGCCGTTGGTTGCATCCAGAACATTATTTTCAAAGCTGGATTTTAATTGCGATAATTGTTGTTGAATGACTTTAAAGCGTTGTTTACGCTCACGCTCCAGATCGACACCCGAAAGATGAAAATCGCGCAAATGATTTTCAATGATTTTTTTCTGTGCCTGAGTCAGCGCATCAAAGCCGGCATCATCTCTGACAGATTTAATCGCCTGATATAAGTCATCATTATGTCCCAGTTCAGTATAATATTCACTCAACTGCGGCAGGCAATTTTCGTAGGCTTCACGCAAAAAGTCACTGTTCTTCACTGAATTAAGGTGGCGCACCGGTGACCACGCACGGTTGAGACGAACATCCATTGTGGCCAGGGGGTGCAACAGGTTTTCCCAGCTGTAGGTTTGATGGTCATTCAGTAGCTGTTTTATCTGCGCCCTGTTTTCTGCCAGTAAATGCTCAATAGCCGGAACCACATGTTCTGCTTTAATTTGAGTAAAATGGGGCAGATCGCTAAAATCCAGTAAAGGATTATCCATTCTTATGTCACCTGTGTTAAAAATTCGAAATTAGTGTTCATTCATAGGTTAGTTCTGAAGCAAAAATGCGGATGAAGAATCGGGTATTTGTTGACCCATATGGAAGTAGAAAATGCAGATTATGCAGGAGCAATCATCTGTCTTCCACAAATACACGATTCTCCTTAATTTCCTACGTATGAGTGTTTATTAATTTATAAAACTAAAAAGGGGCCCGCTCAAAGCCCCTTATTTATTTTTCTTCAACGATGTATCAGTTAATATAATAACTCAGCATCTTCAGCCACTTTACTGCGTTATATCAGCAGTAAAGTGGCTATTATGGTTTTACTGGCAGAGCCGCATTTTTCCAGCTGATATAACCTTCAGCATAATTTTTTACATTAGTATATCCCATATTCTGCAGCGTCTCAGCAGCCAGAGGACTTCTGATGCCTGCCCCGCAATAGACAACAATGGGAACCTCTTTGCTCAACGCAACACGCGTCACCCGAAATTCCAGCCAGCCACGGGGAATCGTGACATTTTGGTGGGCATCAATTGTTCCGCCCATAGATTTAATCTCATCGGCGGTTCGAATATCAATCAAGACCATATCCAGTTCTTCGGCAAGCATTTTTTTTAATCCTTCTGTGCCTATTTTAGTTGTTTTACTTTCTGCCTCTTTCTGTAATTGCTCACCGTCAGTAATACCGGCAACATCAGCCGTCACGGCCGTTGAAAGTAACAGCAACATCAAACAAAGTATGCTTACAGGTAATTTTGAGATTTTCATTTACAACGCCTCTGCTATGTAATTCTGGTTTGAAATCAGTGCCTCTTTGATTCTAGGTTATAACATTCAGAAAAATTTTCAAACACATTTAGCTACATTCCCGCAACATACAACATGACAGGGTATAAATTTCATTGCAAACGCGTTATTTTCGGTTTTTATGCTACTCTATACTCTAATAGAACAATAGAGGGGCATTTAAGAAAATAATGCTGCCTGGTTGAGCTTAATTTTTAGTAACAAAAACCATGAACAAGCTACTTTCCATAATTATTATTACCTTTGTTGTAACTGCGGCATGCACTAGCAGCGCCTCTGCTTCCTGGATGAAAAAAAACTGGCGTCAAAGAGCTGTGTATGACAGAGACTGGAATCCTTATCAGGTCTGGTGTCCCAGATACTGGATCAAAGAAACGGTTAACGCATTTGATGACGATGATTATCCCTTTCCCAGAGGGTACGGGCCTTATGGAAAATTCTATCCTCACTCACCAGGAGACCACCCTTATACATCATATACAGGTAGAGATTTTTATCCTTTTGGCAGAGGCTATATCAGATGATAAACAATCGCCAGAATCTCATTAATTAAGATATCAGATCGTTACCCCCATCCAAACTTTCCCCTTCAAAGGGGAAGGAGCAGCGCTTTTAAAACTATTAAGTATGCACTAATTGTGAAAAACCTGAAATGTCCTGCAGATTCATTGCTCTTGTAGATTGCACGAGGTTTAACTCAGTGATTGAAGATTGTTTCCCGCCTATATAACTGCTCTGAACCTTTACTGTTTCAGGATTTCTCCAGGATGTAATGATTTGCCTTTTATTCCTGGGCCTCTGAATTATTAGCTGCGCCTGGAGACAATAAATCAGTACAGCCTTCCATATCGACCGCAAAAAAATCTTTTACATAGTGATAGACTCTTTCTTTAAAGTTGGATTTAAAGCCGTCA
Source organism: uncultured Gammaproteobacteria bacterium (assembly GCA_963836005.1). Taxonomy (GTDB): domain Bacteria; phylum Pseudomonadota; class Gammaproteobacteria; order GRL18; family GRL18; genus CAWIHS01. Next base: position 353,663 of record CAWIHS010000002.1, read on the forward strand.
AGATTTTCCAGTGCATATCGCGCCTTTTCACACACAAATTGTTTATCTTTTTCTGTTGCAAATACAAACATCCTTTTTTCAAAACAAAAATCTTCAGCCAGCATTTTTTGCGAGATTTCATTCCATATTTCTTTGCACACCACGGGGGAATGAAGTGTGTAATCCATATTCACTACTACAGCGAATTTACGAACAGGCTCATTCATTAAAATTCCTTAAATTGTCTGTTATGATTTTACTCAAAGGTCATAATTTCATTAAAATATTTAGCAATAATTATACCAATAAATTTTTAACTTTTAATTCAATACCATAGCTAATCATCTTCAACTAAAATATAAGATATTGTAAAAATAACTGACGCATTGAACTATCGAAACACGCATATCTCGCAATCAATCCATTTGATGACATCCTGATTAATCAGTACCATGAAGTGTCCCTGTGACACCCGTATATTAATTCTGTACAATCTTATATTCGCCAGCACAAAATATCGCCGCACAGAGATGCAGGTGCTGAGTCCCTTGTCTCAGGAGTAGTCCGATGAATCTATCCATTCGCCTGTTTAGCCTTCTGTTGCTGATGCTGTTGCTTTCCGCATGTTCCGAAGCTCCTGATGATACCGCACAGCAGATATCCGGGGCGCAGGAAACGGTTTCGCAAGAATATCGTATCCCGGTCACCGCAATTATGGTCGAACAGGGTCTGATCGAGGATCTTACCTATGTACAGGGAGTGATTGAAGCCATTAATGCGCCGGAGATTAAAAGTAAGGTTTCAGCAGAAGTTGTAGAGGTCAATGTTGATGAAGGTGATACTGTTGAAGCAGGAGATGTTCTGGCTCGCCTGGATGATGAAGGTTTTCGGCTCGACAAGGAAGCTGCAGAAGCGGATATTCAACGTTTTCAGGTTTTGCTCGAGAACCAGCAAAGTATTCTCAAGCGTGATCAGTCCCTGAAACGTCAAAAAGTCATTGCTGATACAAAACTGGATGAATCCAGAACCGCCGTATTACAGACCAGGGCACAACTATCCCAGGCCCAGGCTCTGTTGAAAAAAACCGAATACCTGCTGTCACATACACAAATTATTGCACCTATTACCGGTGTCGTGCAGCAGCGCTCAGTGTCCAAAGGGGATTATGTCAATCCGATGTCACCTAACAACAAAACATTGTTCCAGATCGTTGATACTCATCACTTAAGAGCTCGACTATTTTTTCCCGAAACCCTCGCACAGCTCATTACTATCGGTATGGATGTAAGCCTGTATAATCACGAAAATCGTGTGGTTGCACATATTCAGCACCTGCGCCCAATGCTGGAAACACACAACAAAGCTCTGCATGCCCTGGCTGATTTCACCAATACCAAACACTGGAAACCCGGCGAGGCTATTACTGCGCGTGTTATTTTGCGCCAAAATGATCAGTCCATGTTAGTCCCCGAGGCAGTGCTGATAAGGCGTCCCACAGGACTGATGGTCTATCGGCTGGTTGATGGCAAGGCTCAGGAAGTCCCGGTCACTACGGGTATCAAACAGGGCAATAAAGTAGAAATTATCTCGGGTATAGCGGTTGGCGATCAGCTTGCACTGGATGGCGCAGCCTATCTGAGTGATGGCGTAGCGATAGAAATTCAGGACATTACGCCCAATGACAACGTTCGTGAACAGGGTAAGGCACCATGAACCTGCCAGCACTGTCGATCCGCCAGCATGTCATGACCTGGATGATGAGTCTGGTGCTGATTCTTTTTGGATTGATCAGTTATCAGCGTATCGGCGTGGATCGACTACCGGAAATTGATTTTCCGATGCTCTCCATAGCCACCGTTTTGCCTGGAGCAGACCCCGATATCGTTGATGCTTCAGTTACCAATATCGTTGAATCCGCCGTCAATAGTGTAGCGGGTATTGAGAGTATTCAGTCATCTTCATTAGCCGGCATTTCTGTCGTCATCATGCAGTTCGAGTTAGCAAAAAACATTGATACTGCCTTTAATGAAGTGCAGGCGAAACTCAATGAGGTGCTGCAGTTATTGCCCACCGATGCTGAAACACCGATACTGAAAAAGGTCGAGGTCGGTTCTCAGCCTATTATGTGGCTGGCGCTGCAGGGCAATAATACCCTGCAGCAACTGAATCTCTATGCCAGAAACATTATCAAAAAACGTCTGGAAACCATCAGTGGTGTTGGCGATGTCATCATTGCCGGAGAACGCCGACGCACCATTCGGGTCAACCTGGACATTGATCAGATGGCGGCGCTGGGTATCAGCGTAGATCAGATTATACATGCTTTCGGCCAGGAGCATATCAAACTCCCTGGTGGTTTCATTACCAGTGTCAACAAAGAACGTCAGCTCAAGCTGGATCTTGAATTTCACAGCGTTGAGGATCTCCGGCAATTAATAGTCGCCTATAGTGATCAGCTGCCGGTATATCTGCATGAAATCAGCACTATCGAAGATGAACTGGAAGATTTCAGACGCTTTGCCAGCTACAATGGTGAGCCGGCGGTAGGACTGGGACTGATTAAAATATCCGGCAGTAATAGCGTGGCCATTATCAAGCAAGCCAAACAACGGCTGCAAAACGAGATCCTGCCTCAACTGCCGCCCAGTATGGCACTGAATATCGTGGTCGATGATGCCACCCTGATAACCGCCATCATCGAGGGTCTGCAAACACATCTGCTAGAAGGTACCCTGCTGGCTGCGCTGGTAGTCTGGCTGTTTTTGAAAAATCTGCGTTCAACCCTGATCGTGGCGACTGCCATTCCGGTATCACTCCTGGGTGCAATCGCCGGTATCTATTTTTACGGCTATACCTTCAACACCATGACCCTGCTTGGACTGCTGCTGTTAATCGGCGTTGTGGTCGATGATGCCATTGTAGTGCTGGAAAATATTTTCCGTCATATGGAACAGGATCCACACAGCTCCCCTGAGGTGCTGGCTGAAAAAGGCACCTCGCAGGTTATGTTTGCGGTACTCGCCTCGACATTGACTCTGGTCTCCCTGTTTGGCGCGGTCGTCTTTATGCAAGGGATCATTGGACGATTTATTGGCTCATTTGCCGTCGTTGTGGTTATTGGCGTAATGATCTCTCTGTTTGTATCTCTGACCCTGACCCCGATGCTCTGTGCCCGTCACCTGCGCATCCGGCAACGGCACGGATGGTTATACCGCATGCTGGAAAAGCTGTTCGTCGGCATGGAGCGGATGTATCAGAGTATCCTGGCATTTTCTATGCACCAACGCGTGCTGATCCTGATCATTGCTGCACTGCTGGTCTACAGCAGCGGCTGGTTTATAGGCCAGCTGGGCAAAGGCTTTATGCCCGAAGAAGATGAAGGCCGCTTCATTGTTTCCGTCAAGACACCACTGGGTTCCAGCATCGATTACACCCGTGATCGATTACAGCAGGTAGAAAATGTTCTCCGCCGGCATCCGCAAATACACGGCCTGTTCAGTACCATCGGTACTGGTGACCGAGGACAGGTCAATCAGGGAGAAATCTATGTCAGCCTCACGCCCCGCGAACAGCGCAGCCAGCATCAGGTTGCTATCATCCAGCAGTTACGTAAAGAACTTGCCCATGTACCCGGGGTAAAAGCCTTTGCCGCTCCAGTGCCGATTGTCGGTGGACAACGTGGAGAACCTTTACAATTTGTCCTCAAAGGTCCCAACCTTGACAGGGTCGCTGAACTCTCCGCCAAACTGATCACACGCCTGCAGAGTATCCCGGAAATTGGTACGCTGGATACCGATTTACAACTGGATATGCCGCAAACGGTGCTCCAGCTGGATCGTGAAATGGCCCGCAATGTCGGCCTTGATACCATGAGTATCAGTAATACGCTGCGGGTTCTGGTCGGCGGTCTGGATGTTGCAAAATACAACGACGACCCAGGCGATGGAGAACGGTATGACATCCGTCTGAAAGCGGGTTCTTTGTTGACACAGCCTGATGATCTGTATCGGATCTATCTACGCAATCAGAGCGGAGAGCTCGTCAGACTCGATACGGTTGCATACCTTGAAGAAAAACTGGGGGCGGCCTCCATCGGTCGTTATAATCTGCAGTATGCGGCTACTTTTTTTGCCACCCCGACCATTCCGGAAGGTGATGCTTCCGAGATCGTTATACAGGCAGCCAAAGGCATTCTGCCCACCGGCTATCAGCTGGAATTGATAGGCCGCGCCAGGGAATTCAGCAAGACCGTCGGTTATGTTCTGTTTGCCTTTGCTACCGGGCTGATACTGGTGTACATGACACTCGCCAGCCAGTTCAACTCTTTTATCCAGCCGTTAATCGTGATGACGGCTCAGCCGCTGGCAATTATCGGCGGTGTTATAGGGCTGTGGCTAAGCGGGCATTCTCTGAATATTTATTCCATGATCGGCATGGTGCTGCTGGTCGGTCTGGTAGCTAAAAACTCCATCCTGCTCATCGATCTGACCAATCAATTACGCCGGCAGGGTAAAGGCATCAATGAAGCCCTGCTAGAAGCCTGCCCAGTGCGTATGCGTCCGGTGCTGATGACTTCCCTGACCGTGATCATCTCCATGCTGCCCGCAGCAATAGGACTTGGGGCGGGTTCTGATACCAATGCACCTCTGGCTGTGGCTGTAATAGGCGGTATGATCAGCTCAACCGCGTTGACCCTGATTGTAGTCCCGGTAGTATATTCATTGGTTGAACATGGTATCGGACGGATCCTGCGTATCAGGCGGATCAAAAGCGGATAAATGTCCATCTTGCAATAAAAGGACTGAGTATGACATTTTCAATTATTGGCTTTGACCCGAGTAATGGTGATCTGGGGATTGCGGTACATTCCAAATTTCCCAATGTGAGAGTGACCATCCCGTTCGCACAGGCAGGAATAGGGGCGGTTGCCACACAGTCCTATTGTAATACCAGCTTTGGTCCAAGAGGACTGGAACTATTGAAAAATGGTGCCACACCCCAGCAGGTTATCGATATTCTGATCCAGAATGATGCTGACAGTATTTACCGGCAGGTAGGTATTATTGATACACAAGGTCGTGCCGCTAATTATACCGGCGCTGAATGTTTTGACTGGGCCGGAGGATATGTTGCTGAAAATTGCAGCGTGCAGGGAAATGTACTGGTCGGTGAAACGGTTATCACTTCAATGCAACAGGGGTTTCAGGAATATCCCGGCAGTCTGGCAGAAAGATTAATACATGCCCTGGCCATGGGACAGAATGCGGGAGGCGACAGACGCGGCCAGCAGTCAGCAGCACTTTTAGTGGTTCGAAAAAATGGCGGCTATGGCGGATTTGATGATCGTTACGTGGATATTTCAGTCTATGATCATCAACACCCCATACAGGAGTTAAAACGTTTCTATAAACTCCATCGCCTGACTTATTTCAAAAGTGAAGCCAAAAACCTGGTTCCTATTGATGCTGCGATTACAACAGAGTTACAGATCATTATGCACAAAAATGGTTTTTATCAAGGTTCTATTAACGGCGTTTTTGACCCGCAAACACAGAAAAGCCTGCATGATTTTATGGGCTGGGAAAATTATGATGAAAGAATTCGTGATGATGATCTGATTGACATAGAAGTGCTGCATGATATCAGAAAAAAACATCACGCAGGATAAGAACCTTTACCTTCCTTATCACTGGCAACTGGCAACTGGCAACTGGCAACTGGCAACTGGCAACTGACAACTGACAACTGACAACTGACAACTGGCGCGATTATAAAACCTTGACTCCTGTCTGGCGCTAAACTATGCTCAAAAAGTATCGTATTACCTAACCACACTGCAAGATGATGAGGATTCCAAGATGAAAAAAATTTCCACTTTACTGGGCTCTGCCTTACTGGCTTTAGGTCTTAACCTGCCTGTTTGGGCGGCCGAGATGGCGTCCCCGGACGAAGCCAAAGCTCTGAGCGAAAAGGCTGCGGCCACAGTGAACGAAGCTGGAAAAGAAAAAGCCTTTGCCGCCTTTGCTGACGAAAATGGTGACTTTCAGTCCAAAGACCTGTATGTGTTCTGTGTGGACATGGAAGGCGTTATTCTCTCCCATGCTAAGAAACCCCAGTTAGTTGGCAAAAACATGCTTGATTTCAATAAATACGGAGACTTTTTGTTCAAGGACATGATTGAAACCGCTAAATCGAAATCTGCTGGATGGGTTGACTACAAATGGCCTTACCCGGGCACTGAAGATATCCGTGAAAAAACCAGCTATGTTATGACCAACGATGAAGGTTTCTTATGTGGCGTTGGCGCTTACAAATAAGCTGGCTATCCCGTTATTCAGAAGACATCTCAACAATATAAACGCATCAAAAAAGCGTTACTGGTTCTTCGGCAGCGCTTTTATTGCCTTTTCAGCTTTAACATTATACTTGAAAATAACGCGCCATAAAAAAACTCAATTTTCAATGGCTGTCGTTGTTTAGTTGATTGTATCTCGCTAGATGGCATGAGACCTGTTTCTTTATGGAATAATTTCATCAACCATTACGTCTATAGACTAAATCAGAAAAAATTAAATGTATGTCGATATTAAATTATTGTATACGTAACAGGCATCTGGAAAAGAAACTGGAAATCTGCCGCAAACGGTTGTTTCGTATCGCTTTTTCATGGTGTCATGACGAAATGCTGGCGGATGATCTGGTTCAGGATACCCTGGCCAAAGCCTTGCTGCGCCTCAATCAGCTCAAGAAGCCCGAGGTGCTCGAATCCTGGGTCATTTCTATCCTTAACAATGTCTGGCGTGATCACTTGCGGCGACAGAAAGAATTTATTGATATTGATGAATATGTCCACATGACTAATGAAAACCCTGAAAGCATTCAGGAACGTGATCGAACTATACAGCGGGTGCGAGACGCCATTGGACTCTTGCCCATGGGACAGCGTCAGGTAATCAGTCTGATAGATCTGGAGGGGCTGAGCTATAACGAAGTTTCACACGTACTGGGAATACCTACAGGCACGGTTATGAGCCGCCTCAACCGTGCCCGTAAGGCCATGATGGATGAATTAAGTAAACAAAGCTGTGTCGTTTTTCTGCATAAACGACACACCAGGGAGAATGACAATGTCTAACACAGTCTCAGATGAAATACTCAATGCCTATCTGGATAATGAGCTGGATGACAAAGACACGCGGTTTGTTGATTTACAAATTAAAAACACCCCTGAGCTGCAGCGTCAAATCAAACAACTGCAGGATCTTAAACTTAAAATTCGTGGCAGTTACGCCTCAGTCAGTTCACCGCTGCGGCAGACTCCCCGTACAACCCAGAAAAAGCATTTGATACGGACAGGTTTAGCAGCATCGGTAACTCTCGCGATTGGGCTGGCAACGGGCTGGTTCAGCCATGGCCATCTCAATACCATGTCTCTAGGGGCAGATCAGTTACTGGGAGTCAAACTAGAAAACCTGTCACCAGAGGACGATAAGATCATTATTCATCTGTCACAAAATGATGTTGTCTTATTCGACCAGGCACTAACAAAAGCCGAGAATATACTGGCACGTTTTGATGCGCTGGATCAGCACGGTAAAGTTCATGTTTTGGCTAATTCTTATGGCATGGACTTATTACGCAAGGAAAAAACACCTTATCAGGCACGTATTGTCAATATGATGCAGACATATGATAACGTCGAATTTGTAGCCTGTAAGAATACGCTTAAGCGTTTAAAATCTTCTGGAAAAAATACCAGTTTATTATCTGGAGTCAAAGTCCATGGGCCTGTTATTAATGAAATTATTGATAGAATGCAAAATGGCTGGAGTTATATCAAGATTTAACCCCGCGTATTGAATATTTCTTTGTTCAGTAATCATAGATTATTTTTGTATCATTACACTCTCTTTGCATTGATAAAAAATACCCTGTAGCTGTCTACAAGGTATTTTCGTAACACGATTTAAAAACTAATTAATATCATGGCTGCACATATTTGTAGCCTTGCTCCTGTAAATCAGCAATCGCCGTAACGCCAGCAGTAACATATTCAACACCTTCTATAAGCTGTGCTGTGGCTCCGCCTTCAATCATATCATCAGCACCAGGTAGCGTTCCATTATTAATAAAACCACGGGTTGTATTTTGGCAAAAGTAAAACTCTACTCCGCGAGCCATTAAATCTGCTACATTTTTCTGAAATTTATTTCTACCGGTAACCATGTTTCCATTACCATCAAAGCCTTCATTTTTAAGCAACAAAAAACCCCCACCACTATGAACGATAACTTTTATATCTATATCTTCAGAAGATATGCCATTTGTTATAGTGTAATCATTTAACATATTTACCAAATTTCCAAGAGCGTAAGGACGAGAACAGTTAGCAATATTATTAACTACCCTGCTTACTTCACCTGTTGGTTTTCCATTGTTTCCTACGGGATGCGTCGCATAAGAATCACGGCATGATTTATTAAGTTGCACTACGATTTTAATCTCTTCACGTTTATCTAAACAAGTGGTGACCTCACTGGTTCCTTCGCCAAACTCTTCATCCAACGTCATCTCATTAACTAAACCTACTGGACAGTCATCTTCAGCAAAAACCTGCTGCGGAGAAACTGCCAAAAACACGCTCATCAATATTAGATATTTAATTTTATACATCTTCACTATCTCCTTTCGGGTTTTAAATCAATAACCACATCATAATTTATTCCTTATTCTACTATGTATGGTATGAATGAGGCATTAGAAATGCAGCCTTTAAAGTATAGACGCATGGACTTAGTAATTTATTCCAAAAGAATTCAATTCTTAAATTTAGTCATAAATAATATCACTCTTACAGGTTTAGAAAATTCAGTAGCACACTTAATATAGAGCGCCATGTTTTGCTTATTATCAATATCTAAAAAAGAATTTTTATTAACGGAAATGGAATGCATGGCCAGATGAAAACCATGATGATAAAACGTGCGCTATTGAACGAGCTCAAGATGAAATTGATTCCAGAAAGTCTGAAAATAGAAAACTTCGTGAATAGTGAACTAAGGTTATATAACTGCATTCTGTTAACTTATCCTGAACCTGAGATAATATCGCTCATATTCAGCACTAACTTCAGGTTAATTTATCTTACTTTACAATTACATCAGCAGAAGCAGTCTCTCCTTTATTATCTAAAAATGAAAGCTCCAAAGTTTATCCCTCAGATATTCCTTTAAGGTTAAAGGCTACAAATGGATGTTTAGACACCCCTGGTCCCCACTGAGAACTAAAAAGCACATCAACCTTTCGTTCACAGAGCACTTCTGTGATATGATGAGCTGGAATTGTCATACCAGTCACTTTAATATTCTTTTTTGTCATATAAAGTTGATCACCTGCATTAACCATGGCAATAACATTTGAATTTTCAGCCATCCTGACACGAATGAAGACATGATTATCATGTGTGTTGAGTTAACTGAAAAGTGGCAATAAGCGGGATGGGATTTTTTCTAAGTAAAGACGGATAGAGTCTGCATTATAAATATCTGTAGAAATTTTTATCGGTACAACAGTAGCATTTTCAGCAATCTCTTTGGCCTCAATGTAAATGCGATCAGAGGCAGTAGCAGGCGCTGTATCACCCAAAGCGGCATTCGCTGACGCCATGTTTCTCGGCCCGAAAAGCTTCCTTATTCCATGCACCCAGCAATTTCATCGGAATCAAGAAGGTGCTACTAGCTAACACCTTGAATACGCATGATATTAAACTTCCTTTCAGAAAAATTGTGCGTTTCATAACATTCTCCTGTATCACTACAAGTACAGTAAATAAACAGACTTACTAAATATTTCTTACCATCGATTTATACCACAATAATAAAGATTCTACTTTATCGTTATTTTATGGAATAAAATGATGCCTTATTACGTCTATAAAATAACGTTGGCTATCCACATTAACCAGATAGTCGTTAGCTATAAATAAAAAATTCCAGGAGAATAGAATGTCAAATTTAAAATCCAAGCTTTTTATGCTGCTTTTTTCTTGCATTGCCCTGTTTGCAGCAAACCTGGCCAGTGCAGATGATCGCTATGCAAAACAAAAAGTGGTTTATCATGTGAACTATGATAACCCAAAAGCTCAGGCAGGGGCTTTACGCAATATTCAGAATCATATCAATGCAGTCGGCACCGAGAATCTTGATTTAATAGTGGTAATGCATGGTAATGGACTGTCACTATTGCTGGAGCCCGATGCGTTGCAAAATACCAAACTTAAATTTGCCAACGCCACTGATGACATGCAGGCAAGGATCAGTGGACTTAAAGATCAGGGAGTTAATTTTAATGTCTGCGCTAATACTTTAAAAGGCAAGCAGATCAGTTACGAAAATGATCTATATGATGTGGATAAAGCCGATATTGTTCCCAGCGGGGTAGCAGAACTGGCACGTTTGCAAGCTATGGGATACACCTACATTAAGCCTTGAATTTCGACTGTGCTTTAGGCCCTGTTACTGCTCTCACCTGAGATAACGGCTGCACCAATTAAATGTGCCAGCCGCAGGGCTTCGGGGACATGTCCAGTATCAGTTAATTGCTGCAGGACATGCGCCGCAACTTCAGCGCGGCAGCCCCTGACCTGGTAACAAAAGCCACCACCCTCATAAATTGTGCCTGCACGGGTTATTAACTGATTACGCTGCGAGTAATCATTAAAATTTTTTAACGCCTTCTTCACTGCCTGTATATCTGGATATTTACGCATCACTGCAACACACGGACGCTTCAATACTCCCGACAGTTGCGACAAGTCAATAATATTGAATCCGCCGAAGGCAATACCATCTATAAGCACTATGTTGATCTGTTCATAAAACTTGCTGGTTTGTAGCAGATTAACTAAAACCCTCGTTGCATCAGTTCCATCCTTGCTTACTTCCCCCCAAAGCATCCCTTCAAAACGCGTGTCTGAACAAACTACACCCACAATCTTCACAGGACTGCCTGATGCCCTTTCAAAGGGTGCATCATCAAAACCGATAACACGTATCTTCTTTTTTAATCTATATAACTCTTCCAGTGAACGCACTAATATTTCCTGCAGCAGCCAGCCCCGTGATAAGTCTCCAAAATTATACTCATCATGGGCTTGCCTCATAAAGTGGGAAAGAAAAACACCACAACGATTATGCTAACAAAAGCCTGTAAAAGTTGGCAGAGTATTAGTTATAATTTTAAAGTGCGCATGATTGTGATACTGCATATCAATAATTTTTGTAACTATTCCGCGTAATTTTGAAAACGTCCTTGACACCAGCAATTATCTGCCTTACGCAAACACCTGATATCAAAAACTTACGTATAAATCTAAAATACGCTGAATAGTTACTAATTTTTTACTCTACTTGCTTTTTTGCTATATGATGGAGTGAAGTTCAGGGTTACAAATTAATAAAAGCATACTATGACTACAAATATAGTAACTTCTCAATAAGTTCGTGCAAGATCCCCTCCTCCTATCAGGGGGAGGGTTAGGGTGGGGGTTAAGTGCTTGATTACACACACTACCACCATCCTGGCCTTCCCCCTGATAGGGGGAAGGAACTTAAACTGCACGAACTTATTGAAAAGTTACCAAATATATCCCTAATCATTTGAATATGTTAAAAAAATTTCTGTTCAGAAGAATACTCCGAAAGCATGCAATAGCTTATACTCAATGGCATGAAATCACTGCCAGGATACCCCTATTACAATATCTGTCCAGTACAGAAAAAGCGCGATTACGTGTACTAAGCAGCCTGTTTTTATATAAAAAAACATTTTCCGCAGCAGGCAATCTGCTAATAACAGATAACATGCGTATTACTGTGGCTTCCCAGGCGTGTTTACAAATACTTAAACTTGGCATAGAGGCATTTAACGGCTGGGTCGAGATAATAGTCTATCCGGGCGCATTTAAAGTCAGGCATGATGTATACGGTTCTGATGGTCTGGTTCATCACGAAAATCGCATTCTGAGTGGCGAATCATGGCAACGTGGCCCACTAATATTGTCATGGGAAGATGTTCAGCGAGAAAGTTACCGTCCTTCTCCAGGACATAACGTCGTCATTCATGAATTTGCTCACAAGCTTGATATGCTTAATGGCCGTGCCAATGGTATGCCTCCACTGCATCCCAATATGCCTATCGAAACATGGACCCAGACATTGAGCCAGGCATATGAAATGTTGCAGCAGAAAATCAGCTATTTTGATCATAGCTATATCAATCCCTATGCAGGTACTGATCCTGCAGAATTTTTTGCAGTGATCAGTGAATATTTTTTTACTGCACCAGAAATCCTGGATCAATACTGTCCGGAAGTCTATCAACAGCTGCAACAATACTATCGCCAGGATCCCCTGCAGCGTTATAGCCTGTCAGGCGTTAACCATTAAATTCATAATTCTGCTCTCAGGCTAATCAATTGCAGGCAAACCGTGCCTCTGCTTGCTGAAACAATTTTTTTGTTTTTTCAACATCCCAGGGACGTTCGGTTAAAGTTTCATGATCCCATTCACTTCTTGGTTCTGCCGGTGCAAAAAAGTCCCCGCCATAAACATGTATTGCACTGCTCATCTTGCCAATGGGGTTAAGTACAGAATGAATGATGTCGCGCCCCAAAGTGGTGACATCACCAATCCCAAGAGACTTCGCTCCAGCAGCTTCTAAGGTCTTCTCTGTTCTACGCCAGAAAATATTATCTTCTCTGCCGGAATAAATGCCAATCACGGCAAACATCTGGTGATTGTGAGGCATCAAGCTCATGTAGGGAGCCCAGGAAAAATTGATAATCGTCAGCTCAGTTGATCGATATAACGGTGTGATCCCGGCATGTTCCGGTTCACCCAGTTCTGACATGATGCCTTTACCATCTGATACTGCCTGGGTAACAACTTCACGAACAGCTTGCTGCCCCTCAGCAGCCGCAGTAATACAATTCTGTATAAATCGATGTTTATCAAACATAATTTTTCTCCCCCTTGCTCACATGCTTTAACATTATCCAGAGGGATACTGCATCAGCAATATTAGCCATGCTATGGTATTTTATTATCACGAATTATTGACATACCTGGTCAAAATTTTATCCAGATGATCTGCAAATAATTTTCGATCATTCTGGCTTAACGGCGGCGGACCTCCTGTGTTTATTCCGCTGGCTCGTAATGTATCCATAAAATCTCGTATATTCAGACGAGATTTTATATTTTCAGCCGAATACAGTTCCCCTCGCGGACTGAGTGCAGCAGCATCCTTGGCAATCACCTCTGCGGCCAGAGGAATGTCACTGGTAATCACCAGATCACCGGCGTCTAGTCTTTTAACTATCTCATTGTCAGCCACATCAAAGCCTGATTTTACCTGTAGAAAGTTAATACACCCCGATTGCGGTACTTGCAGAAAATGATTCGCGACCAGTGTTAAGGGCACCCTGGTGCGCTTTGCCGCTTTAAATAAAATTTCTTTAATTACCACCGGACAGGCATCTGCATCTACCCAGATTTTCATGTTGATTCTCTGATATTGACAGTTAAGTTTCGTTTTATCATCTCTAATGTTGCGCCCAGCAATTGATACTCACCCTTGCCAGCATTTTTAAAGTCAGGTCCGAAGCATCATTCAACAGCCTCAATTTCACATGCTCAATTATTGGCAGTCAACTCTATGCTTGAAGTGATCTGACTTAACCGATGATCAGCAAAGCGAGATATGGAACCAGATTGAACACCAGAAAAAAAATTTTGAACAGGCCCATGAATGAATATATCAGCAGATTGAAATTTTCCCTGGTAATGGGAAACCATACATTTTGAAGCCGATACACCCAATCCGGAGCCAGAAGAATGAAAATAGCCCAGAAAACCAGCAGGATTCCATTAAGAATGGTACACCACATAAAAAAAAGGGTTAACATCGGAATGTCCATATGATTCACTTTTAGCTAATATATACCCCATATAGTAGCATTTATCTTACCTGTACAGTATGGGTTTGACTTATTCACTGAATCAAAAAAAATTTGCAGTTAGGGTGAAGCCCTCAGCGCCAACAAACCATCAATCTAATATATAGATTATTATATTCGATTTAATTTAATTTATTAATAACACATTCTCTTTTAAACTCATCGCATCAATTCATTTAGGAGCACACCATGTTAGAAAATAGAGAAGGTCAATCTGTACCCGTCGTCACTTTTAAAACCCGCCAGCACAATGATTGGGTAGATGTAAGCACTGAGACACTGTTCAGCGATAAAAAAGTCGTCCTTTTTGCTCTACCGGGCGCTTTTACTCCCACCTGTTCATCTAGTCATTTACCCCGTTACAATGAGCTGTATCCGGTTTTCAGGCAAAACGGCATAGATGAAATTTACTGTCTGTCAGTGAATGACACTTTTGTAATGAATGCCTGGCAGGACGATCAACGCGCAGAGAAAATCACCATGCTGCCCGACGGTAATGGAGAGTTTTCCAGAGGCATGGGTATGCTGGTAGATAAATCAGAGCTGGGTTTTGGTGAGCGCTCCTGGCGCTATGCCATGATAGTGGACAAGGGCGTCATAGAAAAAATGTTTATTGAACCTGAAGTGGAAGGCGATCCGTTTGGTGTTTCTGATGCGGACACCGTTTTGAAATACATTAATCCTGAAGCCAAACCGCTGCCTACAGTTACATTGATCACGCGTAAAGGCTGCCCTCATTGCATACGGGCCAAGGATCTGCTGGCTGCGCATAATCTGGCCTATGAAGAAGTAGAACTGAGTCAAAATGTAACCAATCGCTCACTCACTGCTCTGAGTGGAGCCCACACTACACCACAGGTATTTATGGATGGCAAGTTGATAGGTACGGCAGATGATCTTGAAGCCTTTTTTAAATAGTCTGCAGTCTATTCAGTTGCTGTTATTTGCTTCTTGATAGTCAACGCCTACAGGATCAGCCCTTACCTGGCGGCACAATTGCCAGGTAAGGGCTGCTACACTGTCAATTCTATAATTAGAGTATGAAAACAACACTGGTTATAACTGATATACATTGATTTTCAGCAACCTCAGCATTTGCAATTTTAATTGCCAGAACGTTTCTGATAAGTTATTTTAGATTACTATTCACAAATTTATGACACATTTTGTTCATTACAGGCAGGTTAAGCGATGTCAAAACACTATGATTTAATTTCCATTGGCGCAGGCAGCGGCGGTCTATCCGCAGCAGAAAGGGCGGCGCATTATGGTAAAAAATGCGCCGTTATTGAAAAAAATATGCTCGGCGGAACCTGTGTCAATATCGGCTGTGTGCCCAAGAAAGTCATGTGGAATGCAGCAAACCTGGCTCGAGCAATTGATGATGCCGGAGATTATGGTTTTGATATCAGCAATAACGGCTTTAACTGGAGCAAACTGGTAGCACAGAGGGAAAACTATATCGGCGGCATTATTGACTGGTATGATTCTTACCTGGCTGATTCCAATATTGATTATATTGAGGGTACAGCCCGCTTCGTGGATAATAAAACACTTGATGTAGACGGTGAACAGTATACGGCTGATCACATCGTCGTCGCCCCCGGCGGTTACCCCACGATACCTGATGTGCCCGGTGCGGAACTGGGTATGACCTCCGATGGTTTTTTTGAGCTTGAAACTCAGCCTGAGCATATCGCCATAGTTGGCTCGGGATATATCGCCGTTGAACTGGCCGGCCTGATGAGCAGCCTGGGCAGCCAGGTAACACTGTTGATCCGTAAGGGCCATGTGCTGGGCAATATGGACGCTATGCTTTCTGACACTTTGGCACGGACGCTACAGGACGACGACAATATTGTACTGCTGAGCACGACTGAAGTTGAGAAAGTCGAAAAAAATGCACAGGGTTCACTGACCCTGCATTGTAATAAAAACCAGCAGGTCAATAGCGTAGATGCCTTGGTCTGGGCTATCGGCCGCTCACCCAATACAGCTGATCTCAATCTCGAAGCTGCCGGTGTATATATCGATGAACGTGGTTTTATACCCAGCGACGAATATGAACAAACTAATGTCCAGGGCATTTATTCTCTCGGTGATGTCAACGGCAAGGCGGCCCTGACGCCTGTGGCCATCGCGGCAGCCAGACGTCTGTCTGATCGCCTGTTTAATAATATGCCTGATCGCAAGCTGGAGTATAACAATATCGCAACAGTCGTCTTCAGTCATCCACCCATCGCAACCATTGGTTTAAGTGAAAATGAGGCTCGAAAAAAGCATGGCGACGCCGTAAAAATTTACAGCACACAATTTACTTCCATGAGTCATGCCTTTACCCGGCATAAAGTGCCTACTGCCATGAAACTGGTCTGCATCGGCGCCGATGAAAAAATTACCGGCTGTCACGTGATAGGACCTGGAGCGGATGAAATGATGCAGGGTTTTGCGGTAGCCATCAAAATGGGTGCGACCAAGGAGGATTTTGATAATACTGTAGCAATTCATCCCTGCAGTGCTGAAGAACTGGTTACCATGCGCTGATGGCAATCAGGGCTTTTGGTAAGCATCAACCGCAGATTGGCAATGATACGTACATCGATGAATCTGCACAGGTCATAGGTCAGGTAGAGATTGGCAATGACAGCTCTATCTGGCCTAATACCAGTATTCGCGGCGATGTTAACTGGATTAAAATTGGAGATGCAACCAATATTCAGGATGGCAGCGTCCTGCATGTAACTCATGCCCGGCAAGCACAGGGGCACAGAGATCAGGCCGAGAAGGGCTTTTCTCTGACTATCGGTAATTATGTCACTGTAGGCCACAAGGTTATGCTTCATGGCTGCACTATCGATGATTTTTGTCTTATCGGCATGGGTGCAGTCGTCATGGATGGTGCCGTCATTGAAAAAAATGTCTTTCTCGGAGCTGGCAGCCTGGTACCCCCCGGTAAAATACTGCAGAGCGGATTTCTATATCTGGGCAGTCCTGCAAGAAAAATCAGGCAGCTGCAGGATGATGAAATCGCAAATTTTCGCTATTCAGCAAAACAATATATCAAGCTTAAAAACCAATATTTATAATGTTCCTGCCTGAAATTCTTATCCATGATCCTTTCCGCTACAGATAAACGCGGTATCATTGCCTATCCACCCTGGAAAAATTATGTGCGATTGTAAATTCATAGTATTGATCCTCCTAAGCCTTTTATTATCAGCCTGTCAAAAACCATTTATCGCTGCAGATGTTATTATAAATGATGCGCATGGAGGCGGCAGTGTGGTGCAGTTTAACCAGCAGGAGACATTGCTTGCATCAGGGGGCTGGGAAGGTTATATCCGCTTCTGGGATCTACCTTCAGGTAAAAAGCATTTCTCATGGAAAGCACATCTGAATGAAGTTACCGGCATTGCGTTTATTAACGGGGATGAAAACACTGTCTCAACCGGTCATGACGCTTATATAAAAATCTGGAACAGCAAGGGCCGGTTAATCCGCCAAGTAATCACCCAGAGCCCCATTCGCAGCATGGCCGTGGATGAAAATCTTCAACTGCTGGTTAGCGGGCATATGGATGGTTCAGTGCAAAAATGGCACCTTCAGGATCTCACTAAAATTGAGCAAAGCAAGCATCATCATAATGCAGTGAGAGCTGTAGCGCTGGATCCTTCAGGGCTAATAGCTTCTTCCGCTTCCAGTGGTGATACCCTGCTTTGGACACCTGACGGGCAAATCATTGAACTGCCGTCTACCCCAAGCGATATCCGCAGCCTGGCCTTTGCCGAACAGGGCAAGGTATTACTCGGGGGAGGCTGGTTTAATCTTTACCGCTGGACGTTGTCAGACACCAGGAAGAACAATAACCTGGCTGTGCTTAAAACAGAACATCACGGAATTATCCGCAATATTGAAATGCTACGCGACGGTGAAAACCTGGCTTCCATTAGTCGTCAGACTGACAGTGCCGTATTATTTCTTGACCCGCTCAGCGGAGAGGTCAAACAGCGTTTTCAGCCGCATGATCTATGTGGGGCGGATGTGACGGTTTCCAGCCACCAGACCTATATGGCAACCACCAGTGATGATGCCAGTGTCAGGATATGGCAGTTAAAACCCGGACAATCAGCACATTGATGCACGCATCGAATTTATCACCGGAGTCACTTCAGGCCTGACACCACGCCAGACAAAAAATGATTCCGCAGCCTGTCCCACCAGCATACCCAGACCATCAGCAATATGTGCTGCGTGATGCTGCATGGCCCATTGCATAAATGCAGTAGGCTGACTGGCATACATCAAATCATAACAGTGAGCTGTTGCTGACAGCAAATCGTCTGCTAAAGGGGGCACTTCACCCTGTAAGCTGGCCGCTGTGGCATTGATCAACAGATCAAATTGTCGTCCGCTCAGTGACTCATAACCTCCTGTGTCTAGATTGCCCAAATCAGCAAAGTCATCTGCCAGTGACTGTGCAGTTGTAACGGTCCGATTGGCAATCGTCACAGCCGCTGGATGTTGATCCAGCAGCGGGCCCAGAATACCCCTGGCGGCACCGCCGGCTCCCAGAATGAGTACTCGCTGTTGATTAAGAGGCCAGTGCAGATTCTGCATAATATCGTTAACCAGCCCTATCCCGTCTGTATTATCACCCAGCACATTGCCATCATCCTGAAATACCAGGGTATTAACTGCACCGGCCCGTTGAGCACGTTCGGTGAGTTTATCGGCCAATTGATAGGCCTCCAGTTTGAAAGGTACAGTAACATTTAGCCCTTTGCCGCCATGTCCCTGAAAATGTCTGACGGCCTGAGCAAAACCGCCCAAATCAACCTGGATCGCGCTGTATTCAATATTTTGTCCGGTCTGCAGGGCAAAAGCCGTATGTATCTGCGGAGATTTACTGTGCTGGATCGGATTGCCCATTACTGCATATTTTGCAGCTTTGTCAAAATCAAACATATTTGCCATAAACGTTTATCCGTTGGCCTGAGCAGTGTGAAGATATTGCTGCTGTTGCTCAGCTTTTTGTTCAGCTTTAAGCAAAGCTTTTCTTTTAATCGCCTGCTTATTTTTGCGCCGTAATAACAAAGTAATGAACAAGAGCAATAATAAAGCCGCTACGACCAGAGCTATATTTTGCTGAATATTCTCAACCAGAACCATCAGATAGAATGTCCCCGCTACTCCCATCACCCCGGCCAGAAACATAACCAGTATGGCCAGAGGCAGAAAAATGATCAGAAAATACAGCACCGCCAGTATCATACGCATGTTTTTTTACCTGATTTTAATTATTGTGATTTAACCATTGAGCGGCCTGTTTGGCAAAATAGGTCAGAATTCCATCAGCGCCTGCACGTTTAAAACACAGCAGGGATTCCATTATCACTTGCTGCTCGTCCAGCCAGCCGTTCTGAATAGCAGCCCTCAGCATGGCATATTCACCGCTGACCTGATAAGCATAAGTGGGTACCCCAAATTCTTCTTTGACTCTTCTGACAATATCAAGATAGGGCAGGCCCGGCTTAACCATCACCATATCAGCGCCTTCTTCCAGATCCATCGCAACTTCCCACAGGGCCTCATCGCTATTGCCCGGATCCATCTGATAGGTACTTTTATCGGCTTTACCCAGATTGGCGGCAGAACCCACAGCATCTCGGAAGGGGCCGTAGAAACTGGAGGCGTACTTGGCTGAATACGCCAGGATACGGGTATGGATAAAACCATGTTCTTCCAGTGCATCGCGAATTTCACCAATGCGACCATCCATCATATCCGAAGGTGCCACCACATCGGCCCCTGCTTCTGCATGAGACAATGCCTGGTTGATCAAAACGGCTACCGTTTCATCATTCAGTACATAGCCGCTGTCATCAATCAGACCATCCTGTCCATGGGATGTAAAAGGATCCAGAGCCACATCGGTGATCACTCCCAGCTCAGGACAGGCCTCTTTCAAAGCCCGCACCGCTCGCTGCGCTAAGCCATCCGGATTGTAGGCTTCGCAGGCATCATCGCTTTTTACTTCCGGAGGGGTTACCGGAAAAAGTGCAATCCCCGGTACGCCCAGTTGCAGCAATTCTTCAGCCTCATTTAATAATAAGTCAATACTTACCCGTTCTACTCCCGGCATTGACGCAACCGCTTCACGCTGCCCTGTGCCTTCGAGTATAAACATAGGATAGATAAGATCGTCGACACTTAAACGGACTTCTCGCATCAGACGCCTGGAGAAATCATCACGGCGCATGCGCCGTTTGCGAGTAAAAGGATAGACGGTAGAACTATTCAATTTTTTCTCCTGCAATCAATGAATATGATTAAAGTTTCAGTTGTCAGCATTTCAGTTCTCAAACGGGAATTGATGAATATCTCTACTCAGTGTATTTATCAGATCGTGCTTGCTGTCAGTTACATAGCCCAGAAGACACTGAAAATTCATCCCTGCAGGTCAGACACTCAGTGCAATATTGCAGATAAACTTCTAAGTAGTTACTAATTGTTCACAAATTTCGTGCAATCAGGCTCATTTTGTCGGCACCACAGGGTAATGGGATCCATACGATATGTCCACTGCCGGGCGCTACCTGCATTGCTTCACCTTGCTGATTTTCAATGTTGTGCAGTAAAAACGCCTGATTACCTTCAGGTAAAATTAATTCCAGAGTATCTCCCAGTGAAAAGCGATTTTTCACATCAACCAGCGCACACTTTTTTTCACTATCATATTCTATCACTTCGGCAACAAATTGCTGGGTTTTACTGCGCGAATGATTGTCCATATAGTTCTGATATTCCTGCGTATGGTGCCGCTCATAAAAGCCGTCGGTATATCCCCGATTTGCCAGGCTGTTCAAATCAGCATACAACTCCATGTCCAGTGATTCTCCACGGTACAGGGTATCAATAGCACGACGATAAACTTGCGCAGTACGTGCGACATAATAATGGGATTTTGTCCGTCCTTCGACTTTCAGTGAATCGACACCGATTTTCATTAATCGCTCCACATGTTCGAGCGCTCTCAAATCACGAGAATTCATAATGTAGGTGCCGTTTTCATCTTCATAGACCGGCATATGTTCACCCGGACGTTCTTTTTCCTCAATCAAATAGACTTTATCTGCCGCCGGATGCCTTTCAAGTTTGCTATCATCCGGAAAAGCCTCAGGATTGTGCATAACAGCAAAGGGATCAAAATCAATTTTTTGCGTTAGCGGCGCAACATCACCGGTAATATCTTCGTGGGTATCATGCACCTTGTATTCCCAACGACAGGCATTAGTACAGGTACCCTGGTTAGGATCCCTGTGGTTAAAATAGCCTGATAACAGGCAACGGCCAGAATAAGCAATACATAAAGCCCCATGGACAAAAACTTCCAGCTCAATATCGGGACATTCCTGGCGGATTTCTTCAATCTCATCCAGTGACAGCTCCCTCGAGAGTATAATTCTTTCCACACCGACTGACTGCCAGAACTTTACTGCGGCATAATTAACGGTATTCGCCTGCACAGACAGATGGATGGGCATATCAGGCCAGCGCTCCCTGACCATCATGATCAAACCGGGATCTGCCATGATCAGCGCATCCGGCTTTAATTTAATAACGGGTTCTACATCCTTGAGATAGGTCTTGACCTTGGAGTTATGTGGAATAACGTTTGATGCCAGAAAAAATTTTTTTTCCTGCTGGTGTGCTTCTTCAATACCCACGGCCAGATTGTCATAATCAAAATCATTATTACGCGCACGGAGACTGTAGCGCGGCTGCCCGGCATATACAGCATCAGCACCATAGGCATAGGCATAACGCATATTTTTAATAGTCCCGGCAGGAAGTAATAATTCAGGTTTTTTCATACTTTTAATCGACAACCATGTAGTGTTATTTACCCGTTCATATCAAATAGTATTGTAGCAACTTAGCGCCTCTATGTTATTACAGCGAAGAGCAGCCAGCTGTTATTTTGCGAAGTAAATCACAATTATAACCTTTTTACTTGTTTATATGGCTCATTTGCTTGAAAATAAGCAAGCTTAAACCAAATTATTCCATATAATAGTGGATAAGTACGCGTCTATGATTGTCATAACCTAAAAGTACTTTTAAACTTAAACTATGAAGATAAGCAAAATGAGCAATGACTCAAAAGGTTTTCGAAGCGGTAAATTTTCATCACTGCTTAACCGTGTATTAGCTGGTGTTTTATTGTCATTCCTGCTGCCTGTTTTTGTGTACGCTCAATCAGTGGCTGAAGAACCACAGCTGGTTATGGAAGAAACCAACAGACGTCTGGTCAGGGCTTTTATAGACAATTCCGAGGCGATTCGCAAGGATCCGCAGATTGCTAATCAGCTGATCAATCAACACCTTTTACCGAAAATTAACTTTGAGTTAATGTCCCGCTATGTGCTGGGAAAAAACTGGAAAAAAGCCACGCCTGCCCAACAGCAGGAATTTATTATCCAGTTCCGTGAACTGCTGATAAAGTTTTATTCCAGGTCACTGCTGCAGTACCTTGAAAGCAATGATGTAAATGAAAAGACCATTACATTTAAACCTTTCCGCAGCAGCAAGCAGAACAGTCAATATGCCACCGTTCGCTCCCTGGTACATCCTCCCGAAGGCGGCGCGCCGGTGCAGGTCAATTATGATCTTTACCAAAGCAAAAATACAGGTCTATGGCAGGTCTATGATGTCACCATTGAAGGTATCAGCATGGTCGCCAACTACCGCACTTCATTTAATGATACCATCGCTAAAAACGGAATGGATGGTCTCATTAAGGAATTAAAAGACAAAGTTAAAAGCCTGGATCACTCTGATCACATGGTTGATAAAAAAGCCTAACAAAATAGTTACAATTCGGCCATTCCCAGCTCCTTGATTTTTCTGGTCAAAGTATTTCTTCCCCAGCCCAGTAATCTTGCTGCGTCCTGTTTACGACCACCGGTGTGTTTGAGCGCCATTTCTATAAGAATTTTTTCCATGTCAGGTATCAGTGTCGCGAGAACATTTTCTTTACCGGAAGACAATTGACTATCCAGCCATTTTTTTAATGCAGATTCCCAATTGATAGTAATGGATTCATCCCTTCGGCTTTCCTGAATCTCCGGCGGCATATCTTCGATATGGATGACCTGGGCAGGGGACATAACCGTCAACCAGCGACAGACATTTTCCAGTTGACGAACATTGCCAGGCCAGGGCTGTCTGCTAAGAAAAGCCGCACTTGCCCCGTCCAGTGACTTTACTTCAACATTCAACTCCCTGGCTGCCTGAAGCAGAAAGTGGTTGGCCAGCAATGGAATATCTTCATGCCGTTCTGCTAGCGATGGGATGTGGATTCTAATCACATTAAGGCGATGAAACAGATCTTCACGAAACATATTTTTACGCACCAGTTTTTCGAGATTCTGATGCGTGGCTGCGATTATGCGAACATCCACCTTAATAGACGAATGGCCCCCTACACGGTAAAATTCACCATCAGCCAGCACTCTCAGCAAACGGGTTTGCAGCTCCGCCGGCATATCACCGATTTCGTCCAGAAACAGGGTTCCTCCATCAGCCTGCTCAAACCTTCCGCTGCGCTGTGACTGAGCCCCGGTGAAGGCACCCCGTTCATGACCAAATAATTCTGACTCCAGCAAATCTTTTGGAATAGCTGCGGTGTTTAACGCAATAAACGGCTTATCAGCTCTCGGGCTGTGACGATGCAGTGCTTTAGCGACCAGTTCCTTACCGGTGCCCGATTCGCCGTTGATCATAACCGTTATATTTGAGCGTGACAGTCGACCTATAGCCCGGAACACCTCCTGCATGGAGGGCGCTTCACCAATGATTTCCGGTGTATCCGCAGGTTTATCTGCTTGCTTATGCGCTTGCCGGGATCCTCTAAGCGACAAAGCCCGGTGTACCAGTTCAACGGCTTCATCAACATCAAATGGCTTGGGTAAATATTCAAAAGCACCGCCTTCATAAGCAGAAACAGCACTATCCAGATCCGAGTGCGCGGTCATGATGATCACCGGAATCTGTTTGTGATCATTTTTTAATTTTTCCAATAAAGCAAAACCATCCATACCCGGCATTCTGATATCACTGACTATCGTATCGGGTTTTTGCTTATTCAGAGCTTTGAAGACCGGTTCTGCACTTTCAAAGGTTTGCACAGCAAAACCGGCCTGTTTAAATGCCTTTTCCAATACCCAGCGGATAGACCGATCATCATCTATAACCCAAATTAAGTTCTCTATACTCATTTATTCGTTCCATAAAAATTGTTTTGGTTGTTTCTCAAGCTAGCCCGGCCAAGACATTCAAAACTGCAAATACATTGCATATTGCTATTCATCCACCGGAAGTAAAAGGCTGAATGTTGTTTTGCCTGGCCTGCTATGAGATTCAATCAGACCGCCATTCTGTTTCACCAGTGCTTGTGCAATAGAGAGTCCTAAACCAGTGCCTTCAGCCCGACCAGTTATCAGGGGCATAAAAATTCTGGATTTCATATCTTCTGAAATACCCGGACCATTATCGATAATATCCATACGTGCCACCAGCTTATGACGGCAGGGACCAATATTAAAGCGCCTTAACACTCGAGTTTTGATGATGATCAATTTGTCCTCATCCCTAGCTTCAGAATAGTCAGACAAAGCCTGTGCAGCATTTTTTACTATATTCAGCACAGCCTGTATCAGGTGCTCAGGATCAATATTAATTTCAGGGATACTGGGGTCGTAATCAAACTTTATTTTGATCGCTGATTTATCCGCCTTGAGCAGACTGCGTACCCTTTCAGTCACAGAGTGAATATTAACTCTGGTTTTGTTTGGTAAGGAATGCGGGCCCAACATTCGGTCCACCAATTTTTTTAAACGATCGGCCTCTTCAATGATCACCCGGGTATATTCTTTTAAATCGTCATTCTTAAATTCACGTTCCAGTAATTGTGCAGCGCCTCGTATACCGCCCAAAGGGTTCTTAACTTCATGCGCCATACCTTTTAGCAGGGCCTGTACCGTTTCATGCTGATCGAGTAAATTATCTTCATTTGAAATCTGCAAATGCCTGTCAAGTTGAGTCAGTTCGAGCAGTAATTCAGTATTTTCATGATCACTTCTAATAGGTGTTACCGTAAAATCAACGTATTTTTGCTTCTGCTTGACCTGGATTTGATGCTCACGCCGGGTAAAAGGATGATTACTTTTAACACTGGCCTGCATTTCTTCAAAAGACTCACTATCACTCATCAAGATGGCTACAGGCAAACCCTGGATTTTGCTTTGGCTGATACTGAACATCATTTCTGCTGACGGGTTCATACAGCGAACATTGAGCTTTTCATCCAGTAAGATAACGGCTGTATTCAAGTTATCCAGAATTTTTTCTGCCAACGCTGTGTTCAGCTGGACTTTTTCAAGTTTAGTGGTACTGGCGCCTTTATTAACCATGCACTCTCCTGATGCTTCCTAAGCATTGATTACATATCTAACATATACATTAAGCAAAAAACAAACCAGTTTTTAATATTGATGGAAAGATTATCCCTGAATCTATTTCATTGAATGTCAGGGACTTTATATCATGCTTAATAATAAAAATCTGTCCCAGTGAATATTAGACCGGCTTTGCGCACCAATATGGTGCGATTTATTGAAGCCTGCAGGCAAAGCTTCCGCGTCCTGCTCTCGCCCCTTGCCTACAATCCCTGTAGGCAAAAAAAAACGCCTCCCTGAGAGGAGACGTTTTTCATTAGCCTCGTTCAGTATATCGAACTGGCTTTGTAGTAAATTTTAACAACTATAGTACATATCAAACTCGACCGGATGAGTGGTCATGCGCAGGCGCGTGACTTCTTCCATTTTCAGTTCAACAAAAGCATCAATCATATCATCAGTAAAAACGCCACCAGTGGTGAGGAATTCACGATCCGCCTCAAGTGCTTCCAGTGCTTGATCCAGTGAACTGGCTACCGTCGGAATGGCCAAAGCTTCTTCTGCGGGCAGATCATACAAATCCTTGTCCATAGCTTCACCAGGATGGATCTTATTCTGGATACCATCAAGCCCTGCCATCAACATGGCCGAAAAAGCCAGATATGGGTTTGCAGTAGGATCCGGGAAACGTACTTCAACGCGACGACCTTTAGGGTTTACTTCATATGGAATACGAATTGAAGCAGAACGGTTACGTGCGGAATATGCCAGCATAACAGGCGCTTCAAAGCCGGGGACCAGGCGCTTGTAACTGTTGGTTGATGAATTAGTGAACGCATTCAACGCCCGCGCATGCTTGATAATACCACCGATATAATACAGTGCAAGTTCAGATAACCCGGCATAACCATCACCTGAAAACAGATTTTCACCGTCTTTGAAGATAGACTGGTGTACATGCATACCTGAACCGTTGTCTCCGACTATCGGCTTAGGCATGAAAGTGGCTGTTTTACCATAAGCATGAGCAACATTATGAACCACATATTTAAGCTGCTGTACTTCATCTGATTTTTTGATAAGGGTGTTAAATCTGACACCTATCTCACACTGACCTGCTGTGGCAACTTCATGGTGATGAACCTCAACATCCTGTCCCACTTCTTCGAGGGTTAAGCACATTTGGGCACGGATGTCATGCAGAGAATCCACAGGAGGGACAGGAAAATAACCGCCCTTGACACCAGGGCGGTGCCCCATGTTACCATCCGCATAAATTTTTTCAGAGTTCCATTCTGATTCTTCAGAATCAACCTTCACAAAAGAACCGCTCATATCGGAACCCCAGCGGACATCATCAAGAATAAAGAATTCTGGTTCGGGCCCAAAATAGGCCTGATCACCGATACCAGTCGATCTCAAATGTTCGATGGCACGTTTAGCAACTGAACGAGGATCACGCTCATAACCCTGCATCGTTGTGGGCTCAACAATATCACAGGTAAGGATCAGGGTCGGCTCATCGGTAAATGGATCCAGGAAAGCGGTATCAGCATCAGGCATTAAAATCATGTCAGATTCATTGATGCCTTTCCAGCCTGAAATAGAAGATCCATCGAACATTTTACCGTCTTCAAAAGTGCTGGCTTCAACAGTTCTCGCAGGCACACTCACGTGCTGTTCTTTGCCGTGAGTATCTGTAAAGCGAAAGTCCACAAACTTTACGCCATTTTCTTCGATCATTTTTAAAACATCTGACATTTTTTGTCTCCAACAAAATAAAAGTTAATTTTTTAACCGAATAATTTTAGTATTAATGATTGCTTCGGTGTAAAAAATTTCTCTAAGTTAATGTGCATTATTGATAGCATAAATAATGCCATACTCATATTAGCTATATTAATCAACCAGTTAATATATATCACATCATTGAGAGGTCAAACAAAGCACCATAATAGATCAAATAGAAAAACTCATGCTCTATATTGGTGCATTTTAACGATATAAAATTTCAATATTCTCGATGCTCTTTATTTTTTTCACCGCAGTTTTATACTGCTCGGATAATTTCGCGCTTTCATCAATGGATTTTAATTTTGACAGTGGCAAGATAATCTGCACGCTTACCTTACCATCAAGATAGTGGAGTGTCACTTCTTCAATAAACTGGGTTTGTTCAATCCCTGACCAGGGTTGCATTAATTCTGCCATTAATTCCTCCCGTAACGGCAGATGCACACATGTGGAATTAATTTCGTCATTTTCCGGATCAACATGCACCAATACCTGGCTGACATCAGGAAAAGTCTGCGTCAATTGTTTACTGACTTCATCACTGATTCGGTGACCCTCGGAAACACTTAGTTGCGGAGCCACTTCAATATGCACATCCAGAAGGGCATCAGCACCCATCTGACGTGATCGCAGCATATGCATCTGGGACACACCGGGGATTTCGCTGATATGCTTTGAAATACGTGTTACTTTTTCCGGATCCAGTCCCTTATCTACTAACTGGTCAATACTTTCCCTGGCTATTTCCCAGCCTATTTTAGCCACCATCATGGCAACGATGACCGCAGCCGCAGGATCGAGATAGGGTATGCCATAAATACTGCCGGCAATACCAATCAACACCACAATCGAGGAAATGGCATCGCTGCGGTGATGCCATGCATTGGCTTTTAGCAATGAAGATTTGATTTTATTCGCATAATGCAGGGTATAGCGATAGAGTATTTCTTTTGAAAGCACTGACAATAACGCCACCCACAGGGTTATTGAGGATGGTATATTTACATCACCGCTGGCGAGCCTGTCCATGGCATCAATCACAATACCCACGCCTACTGCTATCAGCACTCCCCCCAGTACAGCCGCAAAAGCAGTCTCTATACGCGCATGTCCATAAGGATGATCTTCATCCGGTGATGCATTGCCCTGTTTGGCAGCAAATACAACCAGTGCATCACTAAGCAGATCAGACAGGGAGTGTATACCATCCACGATCAGTGCATGTGAATGGCCAACTGCACCAATGACAATTTTGAATATGGCCAGAAACAGATTAACAACCGCACCCACGACGGTCACTCGATGTGTCAACTGGTATCGTTCATTGCGCTGCTGTTCATCGGCAGGCACCACTGCCGGTTCTGCTGAATATCCTGATGTCATATCTTTTATCTTACAACTTTAATAGTAATAATGATGTCATGGTTCTGTTCATTGATCTCAATCACTTCATGGCCATTAATTCGACACCAGCTGGGTATATCTATTTTGGCGCCCGGATCCGTGCTGGTTACTGCAAGCAGTTGACCAGCGGTTAATTTTTCAATCGCATCCTGGGTTCTAATCACCGGTAATGGACAGAGCAGGCGCCGTGCATCCAGTTGCACCGGGCTCGGCTTGTTCTTATGATCTGAATTAGTCTTTCCCGCTACACTAACCAAGCTTTTTTAAACTCATTCGCTAACATGGCTCTGACCTGATAAGAAGATTCATTACCGTCTGGCTGACGAACAGTCAGGGTAACCAGTGGCTCATTCCTGCCCTGACTGTATCGCCCGACCAGCGATAATGCCAGCTGTAATTCTTCTTCAGCTTGAAACTCACCATCAATCAGGCATAGAGCACCCGGGTGACTGGTAGGAAAAATGCTCACAAAGTTGTTTTTATACCCCTGCATAAATCGATTTTCACCTTCTTCACGGCCGATAATCAATTTCAAATGCGGCGCAAGGCGAAAATGACGTCCCATTTTCAACAGGATAATATCATCCAGTTCGTAATTGCGTGAAGAACGGTGACGCCACATGTCTACCAGTTTATGTGCGTAATTTTCATCCGTCAGTACACAGCAGCCACCCGCGGGCTGGGCATATTCCTGAAAGCCGAATTTTTTTGCCAGAGCCATTTGGGGTTTGCGGCTACGGCCGCTAAAATCATAGAGTTTTTCCCGCTTCAGCCAGCCCTCACGTTCAGGCAAAGTCTCAGGCAAAACTTTAGCACACAGCGGTCTGACCAGTAGTTCATTACTGCCGGATTGCCGCGCCACCACCGGCATTGTATCCTTGCGCTGAGACATAGGGCGCTGCCCTACCACTTCACCGGTCAGAAGAAAATCAAAGTCATGTTCTTTAACCCATTCAACTGCCTTTTTAACCATAAAGGTCTTGCAGTCCAGGCAGGGATTGATATGCTTACCGTAACCATGAGCAGGATTTAGCAAAATCTCTTTATACTCGTCGACTATATCTATTATGTGCAGCTTGATACCCAGCTGCTCGGCTACCCACAGGGCATTATTACGTTTTTGCTTATCTTGGTCCCTTTTTCTCACTGCATGAGTATGTCCTTCAACGCAGAAACCGGTAAAGAAATTGATCCCTTCAACATAAATACCCTGGTTCTGGACAACTTTTACCGCCAGCATAGAGTCCAGCCCGCCGGATATCAAAGCGATGGCTTTTCGCTGCTGTGAACCTGGCTGTGGTGTCATATTTGTTAACCCTGCACAATACAATCGGGCTTATTATACCTGCGGGATTTTAAATTTCCTACCTGAGTTAACAATCGTTCAGCGGGGAAGTATCGAAGGTGTAGCAAATTATAAAGCGGCAGTGAATATTTATCAGCTTGTAATTCACATCGTGCAATGCTTTTGCATATACTGCATCGACACCATGGTTAAGAGTATAGATGCAATCACAGCGATTAAAAATAATGTTAATCCATAATGTACCTGCATCTCTGCCAGATGTTTAAATTTTATACTGACCACCAGCAAAGCGACTACAAACACATCCAGCATGGACCATTTACCCAGTTGATGGATCAGTTTCAGCCAATGCCGGGTATTCTTGCCGGCATGGCTGTTCCAGACAAAAAACATTACCCCAAGTTTGAATAAGGGGAACAGGATACTGAAGGCAAAAATTACTGTAAACAACAGTATTTCTCCATGCTGCAATAAATCTTTCAGCCCGGAAGCCAGAGAAACCGTATTGGAAAAAAAGAAAAATTTTTCCAGGGTAAACAATGGAGCAAATAGACTGATCAGAAACACCAGGGTGATCATGGCTCCGGCAATATTAACCAGCACGCGGATCCTGGGGTATGCGGCAGCCAGATCCACTATGTTATTGCATTCCCTGCCGACAAGCTCATCACTGTTAGTCTGGGCTGATGCAGATAAATCCACCTTTTGCTGTTTATTTTTGTCCGCAGGCATAATCAGTGAATTTTTGCAGCGCTCCGCTTATTTTGTCAATCACTTGTTGTTGTTCCGTTATATCATGACGGGAGGCAATATAAGATGGCTCATTATAACCAAGCCATACTTGGCCATTTTCATCTTCCCAGGCCAGTGCCTTTAAGGGCAGATCAATACCCGCAGTTTGTTGACTCTGCATCAGCGGAGTACCCAGTTTAGGATTACCAAAAATCAACAGTTGGGTTGAGCGTAATGGAATATCGACTTTTTTTCCTCCGGCAGCATGATCGACTCGAGTGAACACCGTAATCCCTTTCTCAGTAATGATGTTTTCCAGTCTGTCTATTGTTTCCGTCACACTATATTCGCTTGGCTTGATAATCATACCATCCACTGCAACTGGCGCTGCGGGTGAATCTTTTGCCTGAACCTGCAGACAAAGGAAAAAAAGAATAACGACCCAACAACCTTTAACCGCATTACTATTCATAATTGACTCCTTAGGATTAATATGAATGAGGTACATATATCGTGTTATCAAACACGTAAAGTGTAGTTCTTATTTCCAGGAAAGTAAAAGAAGCCCGTTTGTCCAGAAAAGGTTATTTCAGGATGCAGAAAACTGAGAGCAGGTAGATGGGTTATTTACATTAATGCCCATCTAAAAACAGATGGACGCAAATTATAGAGTGCCTATCGCTTTTTCCCGTGATGAAATCACAGTAAATATAATTTTTATTAATATAATGACAATAATCAGAAAAATAGCAAAACCCTTGAATTTATCAATAAACTCTTTTATCACAGAACTATCATCGTAGTTTGCTTTATTTTTAACACTCTGGCCATTGCCAGAATTATTGTTTAGCCGCTGAGCATTGGAGCCACGATTAGCAATTCTGTCATTGAGTAATGAGGTATCATTATATTCGTTAATGATGTCATCATCTAAAAATAATGCTTCCTTGATAGAAGTTATGGTTAATAAGATTTGCCTGGCTGATTCTTTAAATTCGGGATCATCCAGTAAAGGCTCAACTAGATAAAATAACCCGGAATCCAGTTCGATTTCTGTTAGATCTTTAACCGGAATATAAGCTTCTGTCTTTTTTTTCTTTGCCTGAATAATCTGCTTAACGCTTTGCATATCGGCAGATTCATCAGCAATTTCACCAAAGTTCGTGCTTATAACATCGGCCAGGAGCTTGCCTGAAGCAGGCTCAGGGATAACAGGTTGTTCCATATTGTCTATTTCAGCATTATCACTGGCTTTCGATTCGTTGAGCACCTCATCAAGCAAAAAGGGAGAAATATTTTCAGTCCGCTCAGTTCCCGCTTGCTCAACAGCTATTAAAGAACCATCTATTAATTGCAGATTTGTGATAGGCGTAGCCAGACTTACAAATGGCATGCTAAAACTGAGTGCACAAAATACCTGCCACTTACATTTGCAAATCAAGGTAATGAAACAGCTCCAAACTCTCAGGTGCATAATAAAGCATCCCCCCTTTGTCTATTTTTGCAAGGCAAACGATTACAGGACAAATCAATGCAAGCTTTACGCCATTAGACTTAAGGCCCTGATTTCAAGTATTATTAGACTTTATTCGAAGGGTAATTTTTTCGGCGGCCTGAAACTTTTGTATATTATTCTGACAGTGCCATCAATCTAGCCTATTCGCAATAAAGATCTTTAAACGTATTCGTCTTGACTATTACTCTTTAAGTTTGATTTTCAGCGCACCATCCTCTACACGAATATCCTGTACACCTTCTGCAAATGATTTCCAGAAGCCCTGATCGGTGCCATAATGACCGACCAGATCAATATTTTTCAGGTTCCCCATCCATGCATTGGGTACAGGCACCCCCCAGATGCTGAAGCCTTTGAGTACCACAATCGGCTTGCTATCGCGGTATGCCATTTCAACTCCGGCACTGGCTCGCAATGTTTTGCCGCCCAGTATAGGAAAATCGGGATCCAGCGGCATAAGCATTCTCGCGCTGATCAGATCATCAGAAAGATCTATCGCCACTTTTTTGGCCAGTTCAGTGTTATTTGCCAGCAAGGCATTTAACTCTCGCTCGCTGAAAGAGACTTCGCGCCTGGCATTTTTTTCATTATAACGCGCGGGTTTGAGGTTGCCCCGGGTATCAAATTCATCCGCGCTTGTGGTAACTTTATCTCCGTCTGATTTAGCAACAGGTGAAGGCCCGGGATCAATACCCAGCAGCCTGAGTTTTTGATCCAGAACCTGTTCTTCTTTGACATTCAGGTTAACAGTCTTAAATTCTCTGGCGAAGATATACGTAGATAGAGCCCAATAGGTAATACCTGCGGTCAGCACAATCGTCAATAGAACTATACCTGCAATATGTGTCCAGTGCATACCCTGTGTCTTTTCCTTTTCAGCCGCAACTGTTTCTATATCGTTCATAAACACCCTTGAATTTTGTCTGTCTACATACTAAAGTTTAGCTGTATTTTGTGAGCAAATAAACCAGTCCCAGATAAAATAACTATTGTCCGGGCATTTATGCATGCACAAAAGTCATTTCAATAACACCGTTTAACCGTTCACAGAGGGTATCTGGCGCGACTATTTCCGGCTGTAGAGCACCGACACAATAACCAGCACTGATTGAACTTCAGCCCCCATGGCCAATAAATCACCCGTGCTGATCAGCCCGAGAAAATTAATCTGAGGCTTGTGCATGATAGAGTTATGCTCCTGCAAAACTTTCCAGCGGCCCAGAGCAATATTACCGTTATCATAATCATAATGATCAGCAATATAATCTGGCAACAAGCTGGAATAGGGGGTCTGTCCATCTCGTGTAAACATGGTCAGGTACATATAAACCTGGCGTAAATCCTTGAACTTCATTCACGTCGTTAATTATTTAATGTATCATTAATTTATGAAAAAAATTCTTTTCCTGATCATCATCGGCGTAGTTCTTTACGATTATGCAGCAAGAAATCCCGACCTGTTCAGGCAGAGCTATGAGCAAAGTTCAGCGCCTGATGAGTTGCTGCAAAATGCATACAAAAACAGACACAGTAATTTACAGCTGCAAGGTTCTGGAACTGTTTCAAGGCTATTACATGATGATCTGGATGGCAGCCGGCATCAAAAATTTATTTTGCAGCTTGCCAGTGGACAGAAAATTCTTATCGTACACAATATTGACCTTGCCGCACGAATTAATTCACTCTCGATTGGAGACAAAATAGAATTTTCTGGCGAATATGAGTGGAACTCCAGGGGAGGGCTGATACACTGGACCCATCATGATCCTGCTGGCAGACACACAGGCGGATGGTTAAAACATAGTGGAAAAATCTATCAATAAGATCCAGCACAGGATCGAAAATTGGCATTTTCAGCTGAAAACCCTTTAAGTCGTAACTACAGCAAACAAAAGGCTGAAGAGGTATGCCCGGTAAAGCTGATTTTGGACTTATTCACGGTGACTCCTCCGGGTGAACATTATCCATTACTTCATCACCCTGTGCACAGGTTATTCATACAGTGGAAGACACATGAGTTGCAGCAAAGCAGTTAACTGCTGAGTGATTTTCAGTTTATGTAAAAGCCTGCTCTACAGTTCGTCATGTTACACGTTATTCTCTCGGTTATTACGCATAAATCCAACCAATATAACCATGCCATTATCCTCAATTCGCGTTATAATATCTGCCTTTTAAGCTAAATTAATCAGCGGCTAAAACCAGGAAATAGTTCTGGAACTATAATGCCGCCCAACTGTTTCCTGAAACCAGAATAGAAAATATATATGACTGTATCAAAATCATTGGATGTTTCTACTTTCCAGGGCCTGATCCTTGCACTGCAAACGTATTGGGCAGAGCAGGGCTGTGTATTACAACAACCCTATGACATGGAAATGGGCGCCGGAACCTTCCATCCCGCGACTTTTTTACGTGCCATCGGACCGGAAGCCTGGAGTGCTGCCTATGTACAGCCCTGTCGACGTCCCTCAGATGGACGCTACGGAGAAAATCCGAATCGACTGCAGCATTATTATCAATTTCAGGTTGTCATCAAACCTTCACCACTGGACATACAGGAACTTTTCCTGGGTTCACTTGAAATGCTCGGAATTGACCCACTGATCCATGATGTTCGTTTTGTTGAAGATAATTGGGAATCACCCACCCTGGGCGCCTGGGGTCTGGGGTGGGAAGTATGGTTAAACGGTATGGAAGTTACCCAGTTTACCTATTTTCAGCAGGTAGGTGGTCTGGAATGCAAACCCGTAACCGGAGAAATTACCTATGGTCTGGAACGTATCGCCATGTATTTACAGGGTATCGACAGTATTTATGATCTGATCTGGACTGACGGTCCGCTCGGAAAAGTAACCTATGGTGACGTTTTCCATCAAAATGAAGTCGAGATGTCTACTTATAATTTTGAACAGGCTCCAGTCGACGCTCTTTTTGAACAATTCGATTTTCTCGAATCTGAAAGCAAACGTTTTATCGAGCTTGATCTACCTTTGCCTGCTTATGAGATGATGGTTAAAGCATCGCATGCTTTTAACCTGCTGGACGCCCGTCATGCTATTTCTGTGACTGAACGTGCGAGATTTATTGGCCGCGTCAGAGATCTGGCCAGAGAAGTTGCCAGAGTCTATTTTGACAGACGTGAAGCACTGGGGTTTCCCATGCTTAAACAAGGTTCATAAACAGACTTGATTAGCGTCAATGTCTCACTTACCGGTATTTACTACTTCTGCAACAAATACCCATTGAAGAATAATCACAGGATAAGAAACCATGCCAGATAAAAAAGACCTGTTATTTGAATTAGGCACTGAAGAGTTACCGCCCAAGGCATTGAAAGGTTTATCTCAAGCATTTACTGATGGTATCACAAAAGGACTGCATGAAGCCGAACTGTCTTTTGCTGCTATCAGGTCCTACGCAACCCCCAGACGTATGGCCGTTGTCGTCACTGAGCTTTCAACCAGTCAGGCAGACAAATCAGTACAACGACGCGGCCCGGCCATACAGGCAGCATTTGATGAAGAAGGCTGTCCTTCCAGGGCCGCTACCGGCTTTGCCAAATCCTGTGGTGTCGAAGTCGAGGAACTGCAGAAACTTGAAACGGATAAGGGCGCATGGTTAACATTTACCCACCTGGAAAAGGGCAGAGACAGCCGTGAACTGATACCCGCCATAGTACAAAATTCACTGGACAAATTACCAATTCCCAAGCGTATGCACTGGGGTGACCTGGACGCGATGTTTGTGCGTCCGGTGCACTGGGCCGTTATCCTGTTTGGCAATGAAGTTATCCATGCACAGTTACTTAGTGTCGCAACCTCCAACCAGACCCGCGGACATCGTTTTCATCATCCGCAAAACATCCCTATAGATTCGCCGCAGGACTATGAATCTATCCTCAAAGAGCAAGGTATGGTCATTGCCGATTTTGACAAGCGTCGGCAGCTTATCCAGCAGCAGGTGATTGATGCCGCCGCGGAAAAAGATGCAGTAGCGGTTATTGATCCAGCTTTGCTGGATGAAGTCACCAGTATGGTTGAGTGGCCGGCTGTGATCCTAGGAGGATTTGATAAACACTTTCTGGATGTGCCGTCTGAAGTCTTGATTTCGGCCATGAAAAATCATCAGAAATACTTTCATATGGTGGATAACAAGGGACAGTTAATGCCTTTTTTCATTACCATCAGTAATATTGTCAGTAAAGATCCCCGACAAATCAAAGAAGGTAATGAACGCGTCATCAGACCCAGGCTTTCGGATGCCAGCTTCTTCTGGAATCAGGACAGGAAACAGCCGCTGGAAAACCGTCTGCAGCAGTTAAAAACGATTGTTTTCCAGAACAAACTGGGCTCCGTGTATGATAAAACATTACGTGTTTCACACCTCGCTGCTGGAATTGCAAATGAACTGCAGACTGATCCCGCTGATGCTCAACGCGCTGCAATGCTGGCCAAATGTGATCTGGTTAGTGAGATGGTCAACGAGTTTCCTGATCTGCAGGGCATCATGGGACGTTATTACGCACTGCATGATGGTGAAAATGAAAATGTTGCCACAGCGTTGGATGAACAATACATGCCTCGCTTCGCGGGTGATAAAACACCTGCCTCTTTGACCGGACAGGTTCTTTCCATCGCAGATCGTCTGGACACGCTGATGGGTATTTTCTCTATTGGTCAAATTCCAGGCGGGGATAAAGATCCTTTTGCCCTGCGCCGTGCAGCACTGGGGTGTCAGCGCACCATCATTGAAAATCAGCTGAATCTTGATATTCCATCTTTGCTGCAGCTTGCTGCAAAACAATTTCCTGAAGATCTTAAGCCGCACCTCGCGGTTGATTCAGTATATCAATTTATGACGGAACGACTGAAAAATTATTTTGCTGATCAAGCTATACCTGTTGACGTATTTGAAGCAGTCAATGCCCTGTCACCTGCGAGTCCCTATGATTTTGCCAGGCGTGTCAAGGCGGTAAACCAGTTCAAAAATCTGGACGCAGCAGCATCTCTGGCTGCAGCCAACAAACGCATCAGTAATATTCTGAAAAAATCGGATGCAAAACTGCCGGACTCTATCGACAGCGCTTTACTCATTGAACCCGCTGAAAAACAACTCGCAGCATCCTTATCCCAGCTGAGGGAAAAAGTAGCACCTCTGCTCGCCAATGCTCAATATACTGAAATATTAACCACGCTGGCTGAGTTAAGAGAAGTCGTCGATCAATTTTTCGATGATGTCATGGTGATGACTGATGACGAAGCATTGAAAAACAATCGTCTTGCTTTACTCAAAAATCTGCGCAATTTATTTATGCAGGTGGCTGACCTTTCAGTGCTGCAGTAAATCAATGCATAAAATCATCATCATTGATCGCGATGGCGTCATTAACTATGATTCAGATCATTACATCAAGTCTGAAAATGAATTTGTGCCTCTGCCTGGCAGTCTTGATGCCATTGCCAGCCTGTTTCACGCTGGCTTTAAAGTGTTTGTGGCCAGCAATCAGTCAGGCATTGCAAGAGGGCTGTTCAGCCTTGAGACATTACTGGGCATTCACCAGAAACTGCAAAACCTGTTAAGTGCAAAAAATGCCAGGGTCGAACAGTTTTATTATTGTCCTCATGCCCCTGAAGATCATTGTCAATGCCGAAAACCCAGACCCGGGATGATTCAGCAGATCGCCCTTGCACATCTGCCCAATGGCCTTGAGGATCTGCACGAAGTCTATTTTATTGGTGATTCACTGCGTGATTTAGAGGCGGGTATGGAAGCCGGATGCAAAGTGGCACTGGTAAAAACAGGTAAAGGAAGACGCACGCTGAAACGACTCAGTGATGAGTCAATGCATAAATACGATGAGATCAGGATATACAGCGATCTGGCCGATTTTACCAGAGAATTTTTAGCCGCAGAAACATCTTCATCCTAAGCAGAATTATCAGGTATCTTGATATGGCCAGTATTCGTTCTTTTATATTTCTTGCATTCATGTGGCTCAGCATTCCGCTTGCCGCCATCATTTTTCTATTGTGCTATCCGATTCATTACAAATACCGATCTAAAATAATTTCCTACTGGTCAAAATTAACACTGCAGGTTTTGTCTTCTATTTGCAAGCTCAAATATGAAGTGACGGGTCTTGAAAATATACCTGATAAACCCTGTATTATCTTTTGCAAGCATCAATCTACATGGGAAACCATGGCCTTACAGCTATATTTCACCCCCCAGGTCTGGATCATCAAACGCGAATTGTTATGGATCCCCTTTTTTGGCTGGACACTGGCTAGTATGAAATCTATCGCTATAGATCGAAGCAGTGGAAAAATGGCACTGAAAAAAATAGTTACACAGGGTACGCAGCGATTACAGGAAGCTAACTGGATCATAATTTTTCCAGAGGGAACGCGTACTCGCCCCGGGCAGAAAGAAAGTTATAAAATCGGCGGGGCCATGCTGGCAAAAAATTCTTCTTTTGACATTTTACCTATTGCACATAATGCAGGGGAATTCTGGCCCAAAGGGCAATTTATCAAAAAGCCGGGAACGATTAAAATGGTTATAGGAGAGGTGATTTCTGTACAGAACAAATCTGCCAAACAAATTAATCAGGAAACCGAGCAATGGATTGAAACTACGGTTAAAAATTTATACGAACAGCAATATTGAACGCCTGGAATAGCAGTCAGCATAAAACACTTATCAAACAACCTGCCAAAACCTTAAGCACAGGCAGTTTTAGCATTGTTCTCCAGAGCAAATACCCTCGTTTCACTGGCAGGCAAAGGCCTTGACAGATAAAAGCCCTGGGCAATAGCACATCCCGCCTTAAAAATATAATCAAGCTGAATTTGTGTTTCTATGCCTTCTGCAACAATATTCATATCCATTTCTTTAGCCATGGCGATAATAGCTGTAATAATAGAATTTCTGTCTTGTGCTGTTTTGATCGTAGCAATGAAGGACTGGTCTATTTTCAGGGTATTTAATGGTAGTACATGCAAATAATTCAGCGATGAATAGCCAATACCGAAATCATCCACAGCAAATCTTACCCCATGTACCGACAGTTGCTGAAACTTGTCAATGATCAAATCCATATCCTGCATTAAAACATTTTCAGTAATTTCAAGCTCTAACTGTTCCCCGTTTAAATCATACTTTTCAAGCATACAAAGAATATAATCCACAAAATCCGGTTTTACCAATTGTAATGCAGAGATATTAATAGATAGAATAATGTTTTTAAGATCCGGGCTTTCCTTCCAGTTTTTAAATGACTTGCATGACGCATCAATCACCCATTTTCCAATGTCAGCAATCAATCCGGTTTCTTCTGCCAGGGAGATAAAATCACCCGGCAGGATCATTCCTTTATCAGGATGGATCCAGCGGATCAAGGATTCAATTCCAGTGACCCTGTTATTGCGAATGTCAAACTGAGGTTGAAAATAGACTTCAAATTGTCCTTCGACTAATGCTTGTCGTATACCTCTTTCAATCGGAATGTGCTGCTGAAAGGTTTCCTTCATGTGTTTGGAGAAAAATTCATAACTGGTAAAATGCCCGCGTTTAACATAATACATGGCCATATCAGCACTTTTAATCAAAGTATCTGAATCTTTACCATCTTCAGGATATACTGCGACACCAATACTTAAACTGACAAAGATATCCTGTTTTTCTATGCTAAAAGGGCAGTCAAGCGTACGGGTAATTTTCTTGATCACATTAAGGATATCATCCTTATGCCTGACATTATGCATCAGCAGATTGAATTCGTCCCCGCCGACTCTGGCTAAAGTGTCACTGTCACGTAAACAGGATTTCAGTCTTGTTGCAACCGCCTGTAATAATTTATCCCCAGCTATATGCCCCAGTGTATCGTTAACCACTTTAAATCGATCCATATCAAGATAAAGTACAGCAAACTTATTTTGGTTTCTGCGTGCCTGAGACAGAGCAAAATCTATTCGCTCCTTAAATAAAATTCTATTAGGCAGGCGGGTCAGCATATCATGATATAACTGGAAGCGAATTTGCTGTTCCGAATTTTTCTGATCGGTAATGTCTCTGGCAACACCATAAATACCGGTAAAACCATCAATATCCAGTGGCTTGGCATTTAGCAGTTCCGGCTCATTTAATCGGATGGCAATGGAATGTGAGATAAAGCAGCGGGGTTTGAGAGCATTACCTTTAGGTAACATCTTGAATTCGTAGGTCTGGCTGAGCTCAGGATAGTCAATGTTCTTGTGGAAAATAGATTCGGCCTTCTTAACATCCCTGCTATCCATAATGGTAGAAAAATGTTTGCCTACAACTTCCTCAACTTTATATCCCAGAAGATCTTCAATGCGCGGATTGATGTACATTATATGCCCTTTATTATCCAGCATATAAATGATATCCGGCGAATTCTGTACAAAAAAGCGGTATTTTTTTTCTGCACAAATGATCTGACTCTCTGCTTTACGCAATTCAGATTTAAGATGCTGTTTTTCCATGATTTGTTTAATAACAAATATTAATTCATCTGGATTATAAGGTTTACTGAGAAAATCATGGGCACCCAGCTGCAGTGCATGTTTGGCATTGTGAAAGGAAGCTTCCGCACTGGCGACGACAAAATCTGTATCAGCATAATGTTTATTAATTTCATGCATAACCTCTTTACCGCCAACTCGGGGCATTACCAGGTCAATAATTACAATATCAAAATGTTTAACCGCCAGCATCTCAAGTGCCTGCTGGCCATCTTCTGCAAGCGTACATTCCATATCATGTAGTGCAAGTAACTCCTTAATACTTTCACGCATGTATTTATCGTCATCAGTTACCAGAATAGTAGTACTATTCTTCGGCTCTGTAGTCATTATACCTCACCATCTTTTTTTATTATTCGAGGCAACAAAATGCCAAATTCTACACCGCGTTGTGGTAGATTATTACAGCGTATTCCACCACCTAGATTTGTAAGCAAATTTTTTACTATCGTCAAGCCCAATCCGGAATGCGTATCATCTTTGGTGCTCTTCACTGGCTCAAAGATATTCTGCATGATCTTATCGGGAATACCCGGACCATTATCTGTAATTGTTAATTCAATATATTCAGTCCCATTGAAATTAACACGATCTCGGGTTTTAAAAACTATTTCTCCGCCCTCAGGCATAGCTTCGACCGCATTTTTTATCAAATTGGTTAATACTTGTTTAATATTGCCCGCATTGCTCTCGATGACAGGTATTTTTTCATCAAAATCCATTTTATAATCAATATCATAAGTACTAAAAAGGGATTTACTGAAAATCATCACTGATTCATTGATCAGTCCATGGATGTCAACCATTCCACTGTCAATTTCGGCAGTAATCACATCATCTCGAATATGAGACAGTGTTTTACTCACTCTTTCCACTTCATTGACTAGAATTTCCAACTGTTCGGTGACAGATTCATCTGATTGTTGCAGTTTAATGGACAGAATTCGAAGATAATTTCTCATAATTGCCAATGGGTTATTGGCTTCATGAACCAGTTTTTTTATTCTAAGTTTTTCAACCGCAGCCTGCTCTTCGAGTATTTTATTCTGCTGTTCCCTCAAGTCCAGTTGTTTCAATAATAGCTCGCTTGCTTTATAGATAAATTCAGCTAATAAATTATTATTATTGTTTTGTAAAGAAAGCGCATGTGCCTGACTGATACCTGCAACCATAACACCTAATTGTACATTAGCATAAATAAAAGGCATAGCTATTATTCCTTCAGCCTGTAGTAACTTTACGAGCTGCTGATCTATAACTGTCAATGATTTTTCTTTATGCAAATCAAATGTTGATATGGATTTTCTCTTGAGCAGTGATTGAGCGACCAGGCTATGACTTTTTTCTACATCCAGTTTAAACTCCTGAACTCGAGTTATCGTCATTCTGTTATCAATATAACCCAAAAGATTTTTATTATTATCATTGTAATTAAACCAGATACAATGCCTCAAATCAAATAACATGCCTATATCCTGCATGATATTCAACACTTTGTCTTTATCTTCGTCGCCAATTTCAACTGGAGGCATCTGCAGCGAATTGACCAATGCGGTATTTCTGACTCTATCACCTAGAGCTGTACGACTAGCTTCATTATAGGCCGTTTTTGCATAGGATTTATCACTGTAAATACCCAGTTGTTCAGAAATGACTTCAACATCAAGTATTACCTCATTCAATAGTTCTTTGATCTGTGCTTTAGACAGTCCAAATAACTGCTGCGCATCAGCATAAATAGATTCCTGATCCAGACTATCCTTGCTCATTTTGACTGCCAGATTAACTATTTTTATCAGTGCGGTAGTTTCCACAATGGCTTCAGCAGGTTCGTGCTGATAGATAATAGCATCTGCTATAAATGAATCTTTATCCCAGCCGGATATAAGTTTGGAGGTTAGTTCCGGCGAGGTCAGATTAGCTAATTTCAGTTCACCGACATTTTGCTCGTCCAGTGAGTTAGACTGGTCGAGCATTTTCGTGTAAACCGTCTCATAATTAGCCAGCAATGAAAGTTGTCCCAGACAATGCAGCAAGCCTGCCAAGTAAGTCTCATTTTCATTTTTATAACCAACCAGTCTTGCCAAAGCTCTTGAAGTATAGGCACATCGAATGGATGCCTGCCATAATAAACCGGAATAGTGATTATTCTGTTCACTAAAGTGGGCAAAGTACTGCTGAATCATGGCAGTAACAGTGATAGTTTTTAAGACATCAATACTCAGCACGTATTGTAATTTATCAAATTCCTGCAACAAATTGTATTTACACTCGGGTACTGAGTTTGCCAATGCAATCACTTTGCAGGTAAGAGCAGGATCTGTTTTTATAATTTCTAATATTTGGTCCGTATTTACATCAATATCATTAAAAAGATCGTTCAATTTAAGCAAGGTACCTGGCATACTAGGTAAGCTGTTAACATCAAACAATTGATCATTTTGTGCTGACATGGATATCATGGATATGACTACCGTTTTCTCTTAAGCTTCAAATTCGCTGAAGTTAGCTTCAAACATAACTATTTATGTCCTTGCCATGGATATAAAATCACATAACATATATACAGGCATTACATGTTATATATAACGTTACAGCCTGAAAGTATCGAAGTCTGCCTGCTAAGAATATAAGAATGCATACCGAGAAAAGCTTTACAAAATAACGGTAACTCGTATTTCGTGCCGGAAGTTGATGCTACTTACCACGTTACTACTAGAACAATAGCAAGTATTCAGGACTGTTTAGAAAGAACGAAACTATGAATGCTTAAGAAATACATTAACTATGCATAGTTTTTCTAATGTATAAGCATTATAGTTCGAGAATGAAAAGGCTGTCTGTAAGTTAAATCTGAATGGAAAATAAGAATAATCCTAACTTTATACCGGTATTTTCCTGTAAAACATCTGATATAGAGTTGATAAAATGACTTGGAAAACCTTAGCCAGATACTGTTCGATTCACCATCGTCTGGGGCTTAGTATAACTTCAATAATTCAGGTTAAAGTCACACTAACATTTTTGTCTATGTTATATTCTCTGAATAAATGTATATTACTGTGGATTCAATCTGGCCAGTTCTTCAAGAAGTGCTTCTATTAATTTAACGCCATTTTCATCCATTTTAGCGGATAAGACTTTCAAATCACGTTCACCGTTAATGAGCGCACCCATAATCCCCCCCAGCTGGCGCATTGAGCCAGGGGCTGTCACCATCTGCTCGGCCATATCGCCTAATACCGCTATTGCCTGTACATCACCCTTGCCGGCAGCATCAATCATTGCAGCCAGACCGCTAGCTGCGTATTGTGATTCTCCAGTTTTCACCGGCTCGGGAAGTTGTTCAGGATCCTGCAACCCAACTAAAATCGCTAAAATAATGGCTGCATCTTCTTCATCGAGACCAATCAGTAACTGTGTATCACGCCTGCCTGCCAGGATATTTCGAATCCGCTTAACTAAATCAACCCAGCCATTGTCTGCAGATGATTTTAATACGGGTTCCAGTTGTATCGATAGAGCAGGGTTATGACAGGCCATAACAACACTACGGATTAATTGCGCATGCACTTGTGCAATTTGGCGTGTTTTTGCGGGTAATTTAGCCATAAATTTAGCCTCTCTTAATGCTGATAGTTTTTATATTCTGTCCAGATCATTTGACGGGAATTTTTTTGCTCTAAAGACAGCCTGAACTGGTTGATTTTTTCATTACAATCTGCGGCTATATTGCTAAAATCTGCCGATAATAGATAATCGGCCTGTACGGGATCATCCTTTATATTGATCTTTGCTGATCGTGTTAATCTATTTTTGAGCGCAAGTTCAATGTGTTCGCCATTTATGGCTTGAGTAGTAGTATTTTTTACCTTTTCCACATAGATATTCAAACGACCCTGTTCTGACAAGCTGACAATACCATCTGATGCAATCATTTGGTCAATCAT
The DNA here is from genome assembly GCA_963836005.1 of uncultured Gammaproteobacteria bacterium. Lineage (GTDB taxonomy): Bacteria > Pseudomonadota > Gammaproteobacteria > GRL18 > GRL18 > CAWIHS01. The sequence goes on from CAWIHS010000002.1 coordinate 398,369, forward strand.
TTGACTGATCACTAAAAGATAATCATTATCACTCAATTCGATGGGCTTACTTTCATCACAGCTCAGTTCTGGGAGCACCGGTGTAGTCAGACATCCTGTCAGTAATAACAAAGCCGAGAGAATAGAAATTATTTTGCAAATTTTAAGCATAAGAATACCTGTACTTTTAAATAAACTTCATTTTAAACTGTTTAATCCAACAAAACTGCCGTTATTTTCTTCTGCCAAATTTCTCATTAATGCAGCAAAACGCGCAACATTCATACCTGAAGATGGATCTCTGAATAACACCGGAAAACCTATCGCATTAATACGCACTCTGGTTTTATATATTTTATCATTGGTAACTGTCGAATGATTCAAGCGTGACACTGTTTCAAGCAACGCCTGGATCGATCCACGAGAATAATCATCACCTAAAATATAGATAGCTATTTGTTTTCTTCCTTCATAAAAATGTTTTATCGCTGCAGTAATACCTTCTTCTGGACTGGAATTTGAAAAAGGAACCCAGCTAGCTAATCGTGCTAATATTGCCTTCCTGCGCGCCGGTGTGTCTGTTATCCATCGCCTCGCGTATTGAGAAAACATATATTCACCCATGTCGTTAAGAACTTGAATACCCTTAACTTCAGGGTGAATCTTTAAAATTTCCTGCATTTTTTTTCTCACCATCGGCCAGGCATATTTCTGCATTGAACCAGAAGTATCTATAACAAAAATGATATATTCACTATCAACTGTGATACCGCCTATCGGGTTTTTAGAATGCATTTTTTTGCTGATTTTTAGTTGCTTCATTTGCTCGGATAAAGTTTGCTGTGCGGTTTCTAATTTTTCCTTAATTTTGCTCTGTACCACTGATTGTGCAATTATTTTCCTGCGTTTAGTCTCAAGACTGGATAAGCTTTGTTTAAGTTCTTCCAGATGAAGATTTTGTTTTTTGATTTCATTGCTGCTACTGTTCACAGCAGCGATTATTTTTTTTGTTTCCAGTTGCAGTAATTGAAGTCGTTCTACATGCTTATCCAATATATTTTGTAGTTCTTTACCTGATAGTTGCTGCACCATCGGCTGCGTTATTTTACTAATCATCAGGAGTAAGATGATAGCTCCAAAGCCACAGGATATAACATCCAGAAAGGATAAATTGAAAACTTCAATTTTTCTACGTTTTATCCTCATGGCCAGTCTGTAGCGGGCGTTAAAAACGAACCCCGTGTATCTACAGCAAGTTTCCAGTAGAGTACAGCCGCCATTGGATCGCCTTCCATCGGGTATAGTATGGTATTTACCGAGACACCTTCTGGTATCAGCTTGACAGCCTTAGTAAATAATTCTGCTCGCTCTGCACCTGTAACTTTAGTGATTCCTTTTGCGCTGCTTCCCTGAGTGGGTAATCCATCGGTGAGCAAAAACACATTATCTGCTGAAGGCTGCATTTTTTTAAGCAATTTAAAAGCCGCTTCAAGACTTGTCCCACCTGAAGGTATTTTACTATCCAGTTTTGTCATTAGCTTGTTCAGATTTACTTTATTCTTAACCTTTAACCAGTTCAAACCATCTTCATCAAGCAAAGACTCGGCCTCAGTATTAAATGTTATGATTTGCAAATTGGAATCAAGTGCTAAATTTGACACTAACCAATGTACCGTTTTTATTGCTCTTTGCCATTTTTTAGAATGACGTCTTTCAGACTCAGACATATTTCGACGACGGATAATATTCACTATAGTAGTATCCAGCATGGAAGCAGATACATCGAGAAATATAACAATATGTTTTCCTCCCATATTCATCCCTGACAGATATTGACGCTGACCATCGCCCTGAAATTTGAGAACTTTATTTTCTGCTGATCTCGCTTCCTGTTCTGCAGACAGCTGTGAATTTTTTTCTGTTTGCTTCAGTTGCTGCTTTAAAGATTCGACTGTTTTCCGTTGAGCATTGCTATTGTCAAGTAACTGGCTGTTATTGTTATTTAGTGCCTTACTCCTGTTTAGGATACTGTCAATCTCTGTCTGTAATGCCTGAGATTCATTGTTGTTATTTTCTAATGATGTGATTAACTCCTGTTTATGTTTTTCTGCTGCTAGCAGTTGAATTTCCTTTTGTTTAATTTCTCTGTGTAATACTTCAGTATATTGCCTGTTTTCAGCTTTGATACTGGAATGAATAATCAATACCAGCAGTACTACAGCTCCAAAACCACAAAACATAATATCAAGAAATGATAAATTAAATAATACCAGCGGCGGACGTCGTCGTTTTGACATTATTGATTAACTGCCGGGTTAATTATTCAAAGGAATTTTGAGGCGTGAAATCAATTCTTTATCACATTCTGCTTCGGTATCAAGTACTAGCCGCTCCTGCATTAATTGTAATTGATGAATAAAAAACATCAGCACAATCGAGATCACCAGGGCAATAAAGGTTGAATTAAATGCTACTCCCAACGACTGGGTAACACCGCTTATATCTCCTTCCATGGCCCTGTTGGCCTGTGCAAGAGCATCGCCTATACCTCTTACAGTACCTATGAAACCTACTGAGGGAATCGCCCAGGCTATATAACGTATAATTGACAACTCTGATTCCAGACGATCGGCTTCAGACTCACATACATCTCTAACAGCATTAGCCGCATCATGAACATTCTGAGTAGCCGCAAAGCGCTGTATGGAAATTTTAAGAGCTTTGGGCAAAAGAAACCGCGTTTCATTCTGTGGTAGTTTATTTATCCTGTTAATCAGTTCGTTACTATCTTCAGGACCAATAGGCAAACCATAGGGTAACTGTAAAATATCCTGATTCAGCTGATTTTTCTGCTGCCAGATAGAAACGCCTTTATAGGCCATTATTGACAGGGCCCATAGCATTAGAATAAAACAGGTTTCCTGCTCATAATCACGAACGACCACATAAAAATTTCTTTTTTCTATATAATGACTATCCTGTTTCATCTGCTGCTGTTGTTGCTGTAAATGCATATCTGCTTCTGGGCGGATGATTGATACATAAACTGCATGAATGATGATAAAAGCAATGAGTAATGAAAATATCTGATATATAAATTCTTTAGGTAACTGGTTATAAGTATTTAAATTATTTTGTTTTTCTAACGGCATAAGATTATTTATCCTCTTGTTTAAATATCTACCGGAAAAGCAATAACCGAATCCGCATTAATTTTTTCACTGGGGACAAATACATCAGGCCATGTTCTGTTGTTTTTTATAGCGTTCTGATCGTTACTTTTTTTCTTCATGGACAGATTATTTATGTGTTTATCTTTCTCTATCATCTGTTCTGATGAACTCATATTTTGTTTATCTTCTGCACAATATGCCACAGTGGGTAATAGCTCTGTACTGCAAATAAATAATAGTGTGGAAATAGTTATTTTATTTTTCATGGCGCATATCTTGCAATTCTGAAACCAACATCATCATGCTTACTCAGGCTGTAGGTCCGATAGGCTAAACGTAATTCTGTTTTTGCAGCATTACGCCAACTGGAATCACGTATCACGTGATGTCTGCCTTTTTCAGGCCCGCGTGGGTCAATAAACACAGCATCTGAACTATTCAGATTGGAACCTGCAGTATAATAATCATGACACCACTCTCGTACATTACCACCCATATCATATATACCCGCAGCATTTCTGGAAAATGTTCCAACGGGTGCACTTACAATATAATTATCATTATATCCTTTAATTATTGGTGATAAATATGTACGTGCTGATTCATCAGCAAAATTACCGCTGATATTAACAGGAGGATAACCCCCAGCCCATGGATAACGCCTGGCCTTCTTATTTTGATAAACTCGCCCAGCATAAGCCCATTCTGATTCAAAAGGCAGGCGGTAACCATCATTAATTTTACCTTTACTGGAAGTATTCGACGCCTTCATTATTCCATCGATTTCCTGGTAGTAGGGTTCAAGACCTTCCTTCTGACTCAACCAGTTACAAAACCGTGCTGCCTGGTCCCAGCTGACATTCACTACTGGCTGCATGTCATGATCCAGAGACTGTGATGCAGCATTGCCTGAGTTGTGTGAAGCGTTGTATGTTCTATATTGTTTATTACTGATTTCTTTTTCTGATAAGTAAAAATTTTGAGTTATATTTATTTTCTTCATTTTTTCATTGGAGCGTCTTCCCATTTCATTGCGCGAAGAACCCATAAAAAATTCCCCGCCTTTGATTGGTATCATCATATTTCCACTTACTGTTGTATATCGAGAATCACTGTTTTGTGCAGACATTTTCTGTTTAACAGCATGATTCGGAGTGTTGCTTTTTGATTTAGATGTCACAGGCTGTAAAACAATATCCAATTTTTGACTAAATTTTTTATTGGGAAAAATATTTAACGTTCTGGAAATATAACCAGGCGCTCTTGCTTCTACTGTATGTTGCCTTGTATTCATTTTAAACCGACCGCTGTTTTTACTTTGCCTTTGATTATCTATATATAAGACAGTATCAGCAGGAATAGTATTAATAAATACATTACTCAGTTCAGCTTTTAAATTTACCTCTATCGTTTTCTCTTGATCAGGTTGTAGCTTGACTATTATCTCTTCATCCATATAACCTGCAGCACTAATAGTAATTGTATGCTGCTTATCAGAATCTATCATGAAACGATTTTTTTCATTTTCCTGAAACTGTCCATCAATAAAAACCATAATGTCATCAGCTATCGTGTTGATGCTGATATAAGCATCAGCAGGTTCAAGTATGATTGGCGGCCACTCTACGATTTCATCTGCTTTAATGGCTAATTCTTTTTGCACAGTCCGGAAATGCTCTTTATTTATTGTTATCCTGTACTGTCCTGAGAGAAGCTTTATAGCAGCAGGTGAAATTGATTCTATTACAGTAGAGTTTAGATTGCTCTGCTTAGCAGTTTTCTTTTTTGCAATGATCACAGCACTAACGGGTATTGTTTCAACCTTTAAAACACCCCAATCAGGCTGAAATTCAATATCTAAAATTTGTTCCCGACCCAGACCTTCTATAGATATAGTTTCACTAATTTCTTTATAATCTTTCTGTCTGATCTGAATCTCATGCTCTCCAGGTGCTAGAAATATATATTGTGCAGGGTTTCCTGTGTATTGCTGGCCATCAATAACTATTTCTGTTTTATTCGGTGACTTTATTTGATCAATGGAAGGATAAAAGTTAATTTTTAATTTTCCCGGAAGTTTTTCCAGCTTTAACTGAAAAATATTTTCTTTATTAGATACCAGTACTTTTTGTTGCCTGGATTTATACCCCTGTTTATTTATTTCTAAATTATACTCTCCAGGCATAGCCAGAAATCGTCCTGCCAGTTCAAACGGAGGTGGAAAACCTGAGAGTTTTATCCGGTCTGCTTCTGGAAATACTTTTATTTCAACGCTTTTTGCCATCAGTAAATAGCCAGCAATTAATAAAAGTAAAAATAACAGGCTGTAGATGAAATATTTTATATACCGATATTGAACCGTTTTAATCTCTCTAACAGAGTCGTTTAGCGTTGATGTCTGAGGAATAACCTTTGGATGATATTCTGACAAATAGCTTTTATTATCCTGGTTTGGGTCCTCTAATCCGTTTTCAGGTATTTCCTGTACAATGATTTCAACTCTATCAGATGAAATTTTATAGCGTAGAAAATATTTTTCTAATCGTGTAATATCTCCGGATTTAATCCATTGAGATGTATTTAAAATTTTATCATTATGAAATATCACTGAATCACTATCTGCAGGCTGAATAAATAAATGACCCTCTGATTCAGCAATAAAGGCCATCCTTCTTTTTTCATTAACTTTAATATTTGCTGATGATTCTGATCCAATGATCATCGGCAGATCTTTTGACTGATATTCTACCAGGCCATTATTATCAATAATATGATAGAAACGGTTCATATTAAATCTCTGCAGATGACACTAAAATATGGATTAGTATCCTTAGCATGAATCTGTATATTTAAGCGCACATCCCGGTACCCAGGACGAGTGCCAACAATAGTATATTTACCAGGTTTAACACGCAGTGTTTTATCTTTAAACTGACCCAATTTACCTATTTTATAAACTTCAATATTTGTTTCATTATCCGAGATCAAATGCATCGATATTTCAATTGCTGAAATTGCAATTAATTCACTTGCTTCAGATAGTTTATTTCTTAAAATTTTATGTTCTGGATTATTTACTGTATATTCTTTGATGAAGCTTATTCTGCGAATAGTATTTTCACGTATATGATCAGATTGTAATTTTTCAGGATTTCCTATGATACGATCGAGTTGATTATGCCATTCATTTACGCGCATAGCATTTCGTTTACCTTGTATAGCAAATATAGCGTTAGGTTCAATAGCTAATATTTTATTATACACATCAATAACTGCAGACCATTGTTCATGTTTTTCCTTTCTGTCTACACTTTGTTTGAGAGCTGTAATACGATAATTTTCTTCTTCACGATTAATCCTGTTTTTCAATTCTTTAACAGTAGAGTTTTCTGCATCTAAATTTTGTGCCTTAAGCAGAAATTGTCTGGCAGCAATAAATTTATTCTCCTGTAAATTTTTCATACTACTGGAAATATGTTGTTGAAAAATTAACCGGTTTCTTTTATTTTCTATTTCTGATTTTAATTCAGTTACTGGTGAAAATGTTTGATTTAAGCGCATTGCTTTATCAAGCAACTGTATTACTTCATTGTATACTTGAATACTTTTTTCATCTGGCTGAATTAATAGATCTTCTGCATTAGTATACAAATCAATAATTGTTTTCAAAGTCTCACTCTGCTTTAATCCATCTAATCCCCGTTGGTTTTTCTTATCTATCAACAGTGATTTAGCGTATAGCTGTTTGGCGTTTTCCCAATCACCTGTCTGTAAGTCGCTGTCTGCTTGATCAAGCAGATTTTTCAATACAGTAGATTTTGATAGTTTGATATCTTCAATTATTTTAATCGCGTTTACATAATTTTTCTTCGCAAGTGTAAATTCCTTTTTTCTGAAATTTATCTCACCTGAATCTGCTTCACTTTCAGCATGTTCTATATCTTTTGCAGCCCAGCGGGCAAAGTCTTGCTGTTTAGCCTGTCGATCCAGTATCTGCCATTGTTCAATAAGCTTTTCTAGCTCAGCAAATTCAACTTTTTCAACTACAGCTGGATATGAATATCCAGCTTGCTGTGTACTGTTATTGTTTAGTTGATCAGATTTAAGAATGAGGAAGAAAATGATAAGCAGCAAAATAAAAACTATGACTGCCAGCAGCATGATCAATCGTGACTGGTTATTTTTGCTGCTTTTTCTCCCATAACTTGTTGAGCCAGGGGGTATCATTTCTGGGAGTTTACTATCTAGAGAATTATTCTTCATAACATCATTATGACAGCATGTGTAATTATCCAGCTCATTTAATTTGTTTTCTTAGGTTAGTTATTAAGCAAAAATGTTCATCGAGAATTGGGTATTTGTTGTCACATAGACGTGGAAATGCAGGTAATGACTCCATGCTGATACACCAGATAATGGACATTCAGTGCAAAATCTTAAATACACTGAGTAATTACATTCAATCCATCAATAACCTGAAGAGAAAAATTTGCCTGTTGTAGAGCTAAAAACAGATTGTTTTTGCATATTAATTTTCAATAGCCCGTTTCTTGTTTATAAATATCTTTAAGAATTTGGCGCCACTTTCCATATTGCTCTTTTGCGGTACCTGTTAATCTGACGCTTTCCCCCTTTACATCAACTACCAGCGGTTCAGCATCTGAAGCAAAGGATTCGCCAAGTTCTTCTATTGCTTCTTTATTAATATTGGTTTCATTACCTGTTTTTATTCCCTCATATACTGCGTAAGCGCCTCCTGCAACCATAATACTGCGAAGCGCCGATGTTTGATAACGTATATCACTATTATTTGAAGCTCCTAATGCAATCGCTCCGATAATTGCCGCGGTGCCAATAATTTTTTGAGCGAGTGCTTTCCTTTCTATACCTCGAATAATTTGCAATTCTTCACTTCTGTATCTCCGCCAGCTATCATAAGAGTCCCATACGTCAGCATAATATCCATCATAGTAATTATTTAAAGTGTCTAGCAACATTTCATGTCGTACCTGTATCGATTTTAATCTTTTTATCATCGGATCATTAGCTGCAGGAAGACGTATTATTGCATATTGACCTTTGCTATTTGTGGATAAATAACTGCTATAAATCTCCGGTGCCATTTCAATGGCGAAACGTAAATCAGCTGTTTCCTGGATCTGCAGCAACTCCCTGGCAGTCAGTTTTTTTCTATATTTAATCAGATCATTAGAAATTTCATAATATAAATTCTGGAACAAATCCTTTTTCTCTGGTTCTGTTTTACCTTGCTCGTCATATTGAACAGTTTCTTTATAGGTCTTGCTATACCACTCTTTATTTGTAGCATCAGTTACATGGATTTTCAGTGAAATACTTTCTCCGTCCGAATTTTCAATTTTACCGTTAATCGTAATATCGCTGCCTTTATTTTCATCAGGTGCCAAATGAACCACTCCCCAGTAACCTGATTGCTGGAGCGTATATTTTAACTGAATAGGGATATATCGTGCTTCCGCCTGTCTTATTTTATCTGACAAACCTCTTTGTTTATTTTTATTTTCCGGAAGTTCTCCAGGATCAAAAATGATTATAGATATATCAAGTAATTCATCATCCTGCATTTCTCTTTCTGCAATAATAAGCGTAACATTATCATCAACTCTTGTACCTGATATACTTGAACAGCCGCCAGAACCTAGCAGGATAAAAATTATAAAAAATGTATAACTTTGCTTTATTTTATTCATTATTGTATTACTATATAACTATATTATTTTACATTAACTATAAGCCTAACTACTCAGCGTATCTGGAATAAATACCTGACAAGCGAGAACGATCTTATAGATACGCTGAGTAGTTACCTATAAAATTTAATAACGTAGATAATATACCTATTTCACTCAGTCGACAAAAATTAGTACTGGATAATTACATTGATTCGTCTGGTTTAAAAGTACCAACACACCCCTATTCCTTGAAGATATATATTACCTATCTATGCCGAGTATTAAATTTTATAATAGCGCCATTTAAGGCATTGATTAGTTTTCAGTTATTTTCCAGCCTGTAATTATCATACTCTTGCCAAAGTTTTCTTTTTAGCTCCGGATCAGTTTCTTCTTCTGCTGCCTCACGTAATTGCCGCGCCACAATATCATCATCACCCTTTATAATTCGTCTGCTTTCACTTTCACTCTGCTTTATATTTCCTGAATTTCTTCCATATTTCCCACTGGAATGATGTTCCGTGATTTGTTCAGAAGCATCTTTTTTCGCATCAGAATTTTTATGATTTTGTTTTTTTGATTTTGATTTTGATTTTGATTTTGATTTTACATCTGCTGTAGAATTTTCGTGATTTTCTATATAGACTTCAAGCTCAGATTTTTGATTTGCATCTTTTACTGACATTTTCTTATTATTGAGCTTATTTTCTTCATCAAGCAGCATCTCATCAAAATCACTCAATGAGGATATTAACACTTCATCCAAAAGATCAATCTGTTCTTCAGTGCTCTTAAGTTCTTTACCAGGTGTTTCGATACCTAAATTTGAATTGATATCACAAGGTAAGTTCTTTAACAAATTATTTTCTTTCGCAATAATTAATTTTGAACAATAATGATTTATCTGAAGAGTAATGTAGTCAATAAAAATGTTGTATTCATGTTTTTCCTGTTTTGTTAAAATAGGATACTGCTGTGTTTTTAACTCATAAATAATATTCGTCCGAGTTTTATCCAGTGCAATTATACTCTGCTTTAAATCAATACTATCATTATATGCAAGCACTAATTCTGTAGAGAAAAAGCTCAGCACTAGCAGCAGCTTAAGCTTACTACAGCATAACTTTTTACAATAATTTATAAATACGTTACTCATGAGTACATTAAGTGTTTTAATCACCTATTATGAATTATGTTCAAATTATTTAAATTTAATAAAGGTGTTGTAATTTTACGGGTTATGGGTGGTTTTTGCTTTAGCGTAATAAATAGTAAAATTCCCTGGTAAGTTAATCTTTTCCATATCCGTTTATAATACAATTTTTAACCTTAACAAAACATTAACACTAAACAATTTAAGTTAAGTGACACGAAGTAATATTAGATCATTAAGACGAGAGAGGTCAGGTTCTCGCTTGCATAAAACGCAAATAAAATTGTAACTACTCAGCGTATTTTGATTATTCTTGCAAGTTATTGATATCAGGTGTTTGTGGAAGAAGCTTATATAGCCAGGGATGGCTATATAGAGCCTACATGAATGTATTAACGGCGTCTTCTGTAACAAATTCCTGGTATCAATGACGTTTTAGAAATTACGCTTCTAAGTTACAAAAATATAAGTCTCTGAATTTTATATGTTTGTAACTTTTTGATGGTTAGCCTTCTTCCTATGGCTTGATTTGCTGAGTAGTTACATAAAATTTTACTTCAACCTGTTATGTAATCAATAAGTGCTAAGTTAATTTATAGGCAAGGGGATAAAGAGAAATGTAAAGCAGCAAGTTTTTTGCTACATTTTAATAGAAGCTGAACTCGTAATGAGATAGTTTGTATTAAACAGGTCAGAAGCTGATTATTTTTCATTTATTGACATACATGGAAAACTTCAGCTTCTGCCCCCTCGAATGTGCATCAGCCTTACGCTATTTTACATTGACATGATTAGCTTTTGAAAAACCAGTCTTTGATAAAAAAGTCTATTTCTAGATATCAATATTACTTACAGAAAGCGCATTGGATTCGATAAAATCTCTACGAGGCTCTACATGATCGCCCATCAGAGTAGTAAAGACTTCATCAGCCGCAATGGCATCTTCTATTCTGACCTGTAATAACCTCCTGACATTAGTATCGAGTGTGGTTTCCCAGAGTTGTTCTGGGTTCATTTCTCCAAGGCCTTTATATCGCTGTATATGCTGTCCACGTCTTGATTCATTCATTAGCCAATTGTGTGCATCGGCAAAATTATCTACATTATGACGTTTATCACCTCGCAGAACATATGCTTCTGATTCTGTTAATAAACCCTCAAGTTGATCACCCAGTTTACTTATGGTTTTATATTCTCCAGAATTAAAAAATTCTGAAGGAATACTATATTCATGGGTGACACCATAGCGGATTTCATTCAGGCGTAACTCAAACTTTGTACTGGATTTTTCATTCACGCTGCTTGTAAATGACAAAGACGCATTTTTTTCACGATTAAGATATTCACTTAACTCTTCATTCCATCTTGTAATTCGAGTTTGATCAGACAAGTCCTGTTCTCTTAATTTATACATATTTATTAGAGCTTTTAAAAAATGTTCATTATATCTGGATGAAAGGCGTTGAAATATATTATTCACAGCCAGATAATTTTTACTTAGTTCTTCAAGGGCAATTCCACTAATCGGAGGTATTCCATCTCCCGGATGAAGAGATGCATTATCCAAAGCGAGTTGCAAAAGATATTCATTTAACTCAGCATCATCTTTAACATATCTTTCCTGTTTACCTTTCTTAATCTTATACAGAGGTGGTTGAGCTATATAAATATGTCCGCGTTCTATTAATTCCGGCATCTGGCGATAAAAAAAAGTTAATAGTAACGCTCTGATATGTGAGCCATCAACATCAGCATCAGTCATTATAATTATTCTATGATAACGTAATTTATCGATATTAAATTCCTGATTACCGATACCAGTACCCAGTGCTGTAATTAAAGTACCCACTTCTGCAGAGGAAAGCATTTTGTCAAAACGAGCCTTTTCTACATTTAATATTTTACCCTTTAACGGTAAAATTGCCTGTGTTTTTCTATCCCGGCCCTGTTTAGCTGAACCACCGGCTGAATCACCCTCAACCAGAAAAATTTCTGATAATGCTGGATCTTTTTCCTGACAGTCCGCCAGTTTACCAGGCAGACCAGCAATATCTAAAGCACCTTTTCTTCGTGTCATTTCCCTGGCTTTTCTCGCAGCATCTCTAGCCCTTGCAGCATCCACAATTTTAGCAGCGATATTTTTAGCATCTGCAGGATTTTCTTCAAGAAATTCCTGCAGTTTTTCATTCATAACAGATTCTACAGTGCCTTTAACTTCTGATGATACTAGTTTATCTTTAGTTTGAGATGAAAATTTTGGATCAGGAACTTTAACTGACAGTACAGCAGTTAAACCTTCTCTGGCATCATCTCCAGTTACACTTGTTTTTGATTTTTTAGCCAGGCCTGTTAAATCTATATATTGATTCAAAGTTCTGGTCAAAGCAGACCTGAATCCAGCCAGATGTGTTCCACCATCTTTTTGTGGAATATTATTGGTATAGCAGTAAATGTTTTCCTGATAAGTATCATTCCATTGAAGTGCAACTTCGACAACAATATCATCTTTTTCATGACTAAAATAAACAATATTATCATTAAGAATAGTTTTATGTTTATTCAAATGTTTCACAAATGCTTTAATTCCGCCAACATATTCAAAACGATCTTCTTTACCGACTTCCCTTTCATCTATAATAGTGATGCACACACCGGAATTTAAAAATGATAATTCTCTTAATCTTTTAACCAGTATATCGTAGTGAAATTCCACATCAGTAAAAATATCTCTACTAGGGAGAAAATAGATTTTTGTCCCTGTTTCATCAGTTTCGCCGATTTCTTTTAGTTCTTCTTGTGGTTCACCCAAAATATAATTTTGTTCATAAATTTTACCATCTCTATAAATGGTCAGTTTGAGGGCCTCTGATAATGCATTCACTACAGATACACCTACTCCGTGCAAACCACCTGATACTTTATAAGAATTATCATCAAATTTACCCCCAGCGTGCAACACCGTTAAAATGACTTCAGCTGCTGATCGACCTTCTTCCTTATGAAAGTCAACAGGGATTCCTCGACCATCATCTCTTACCGTTATTCCACCTTCAGTGTGTATAATCACTTCAATACTGGAACAATAGCCGGCTAGTGCTTCATCAATGGAATTGTCTACAACCTCAAAGACCATATGATGTAATCCTGTTCCATCATCTGTATCACCAATATACATCCCGGGTCTTTTTCTTACAGCATCAAGTCCTTTTAACACCTTGATATTTGAAGAATCGTATGTCTTCTCTTCGCTCATATACTATAAACTCCAGCCTAAAAAGCAATTTTTAATTTTGGTTCTTATTTTAAGTAACTCTATTAGTAACTACTCAGCGTATCTGGAATAACTCACTAAGTGCTTGATATCAGGTATTTGTGGAAGGCAGATAATTGCTCCTGTATAATCTGCATTCCCTACATGACCACCATGGATGGTGGAAATGCATGCGAGAGGCAGGAGCCGAAGTCGTCCCTGTGGGTCAATATAAATACCTGACAGCGAGCACGATCTTATAGATGCACTGATAGTTACCTCTATTATACCTCAAGACGCTTAAGCAAACCTTAACCTTTCAATTTTAATAAAGCGCCGTGTTCCACGTGGAACATTTTTAATTTATAATCTTCTATAAATTTGAAACGCTGCTCATTGGTAGTCGTTATAAAATATTGTATTTCTTTAAATCGACTCAGGTAATCGAATAAACGCCTCAAGTTTTTTTCATCTAATTCGCTATCAATATCATCCAGTAATAAAAGAAAATGACGTGAGTCAGTTGTGAGTAACTCTTTATTGATAATTAAAAAAATAAATTGTGCCAGTATCAGTGAGAGCACAAGTATTTTTTTTTGGCCACGTGATAATATATCTTTTGCGGGTTTATTATGAATTAGAAAATTTATATCTGAACGATGCGTTCCAAAATTTGTAAATCCATTCCTAATATCATCGGAAAACTTTGTTTTTAGTAGATGAGTAAAATCACTATGCTCATTCCAACCCTGATAATAATTTAAAGAAATATCATTGGCTAAACTTTCTGAAAAAAAAGTAACAATTTCATAAAAAATTGGTTTTACGAGGTTAAATTGATTTTGTCGATAATGATTGATTTTAAGGTTTAATAAGGTGAGTTGTTTGTCCCATATTTTAATTTCATTGATCAGTTCTGAAGACATACTTTTTTTATTTTGTCGTGATAGACTTTTTAATAATGTATTTCTATTTTGTAATACAGAATTATAGTCTTTCCATATCTTTAAAAAACCATGTTCCACGTGGAACAAACCCCAGTCGATATATTTTCTTCTTATAGAAGGACCAGCATCGATTAGATTAAAACTGTCGGGAGTTATTAAACCAAGAATTGCAAGTTTAGAAATTGAAGATAAAGAGAATATTTTTTTAGAGTTTAAATGTATGACAGGATTAGAGTTAGTATTTATGGATCTTTTAATACCCAGTATGAAATCGTTATCACTATTTGTATCAGTAAATACAGAATGTACTATACATTCATTTGATTGAGTCGATATAAAACTTGAAAATTTATTGGTTCTAAATGTTTTAGCACGTAATAGTGTGTGTATGCATTCAAGTATTGTTGTTTTACCAGATCCGTTTAAACCATGAATAATATTATAGATAGGGTGAAAATTTAAAGAAAGTTCTTCAATATTACGTGCGTGATAAACTGATAATCTATTGAGAGGCATTAATAAAATTTTATAATCTCATTGGCATAACAACATATTGTGTGTATGTATCAGTGAAGCCGGTAATAAGGCAACTGCTGTTAGCATCAGTTAAACACAATACAACCTGATCCTGTTCAATATTATTTAATGCATCTATCAGATAATTCACATTAAAGCCGATAATAAATTCATCGCCATCGTAATTAACACTAATTTCTTCTATTGCTTCATCCTGTTCTGGGTTGTGTATAACGGCAATTATTTTATTTTTACTGAATTCTAATCTCGCAGCTTTGAACTTTTCATTAGATAAAACAGCGATTCTTGATAAAGATTGTTTTAGCAGTAGCCGGTCTGAAACGATATTTGTGGTACATAACTCCTGACTTGGGATTACCCTTCGATAATCGGGAAAACGGCCATCAATTAATTTCGTACTAAATACAATAGAGTCAAATTGAACTTTCAGATGAGTTGTTGATATAGAGAATTTAATGGGAATATCTTTATCAGACAGTAAACGTAGTAATTCAGTAATTGCTTTCCTGGGAATTATATTCTGTTGAATAGTATCCTTTGAAATATTGACAGGATTTTTTAATTTATCTGTATAACTGAATGCGAGTCGGTGCCCATCGGTAGCAACTGTTCGTAGTTCGTTATTATAAATTTCGAACAATAGTCCATTTAAATAATATCTGACATCCTGGAGAGCCATGGAAAATTGTGTTTTTTCAATTAGAAATTTACAATCACGTGCTGAAATTTCAAATTCTGAGACGGGTTTGATAGGATCCAGATTTGGAAAATTAGAAGCAGGCAGCGTGGATAATGTAAAACGGCAATGAGAAGATTTTAGAACAATTTTATTTTCCTTAACATCGAAATCTACCAGTGATTCACTATCCAGATTTTTTAAAATATCTAACAGTTTTTTAGCCGGAACAGTGAAGTCAGCAACAATTTTTGTATCATCCAGGTTAAGATATGCCGTTATCTCTACCTCAAGATCAGTGGCCGTAATCGTCATCTTTCCGTCTATAATACTGATTAGTACATTAGACAAAATTGGCAAGGTTTGACGTTTTTCAACTACACCTATGACTGATTGTAGTGGAATAAATAAATCGTCTCTGCTGACAGAAAATTTCATTGAATGTATATCCTAGATATATCTTTTTAAAAATAAAATAATTATTTGTTTAAGTAATAAAAAATTCTTTATTTATTAAGAAGTTAATTGACGATGCAAATTAGTGTAGTCTTCTTCGATATAAACTTGTTCATTTCTCAATTCATCTACTTTACGACAGGCATAGAGAACTGTTGTGTGATCTCTTCCGCCAAAAGCATCACCTATTTCAGGGAGGCTATGATGAGTTAATTCTTTCGCTAATGCCATAGCAATTTGTCTCGGTCTGGCCACAGATCGTGTGCGTCTTTTAGAGTGTAAATCTGCCACTCGAATCTTGTAATATTCAGCCACAATTTTTTGAATATTTTCTATGGAGACCTGTTTCTCCTGTAAGGTAATCAGATCATGCAAAGCAATTTTTGCAAAATCTACTGATATTTTATGTCCCTGAAAACGTGCTGTTGCAATGACACGTCGAAGTGCACCTTCCAGTTCACGTATATTAGAATTCACCCTTTGGGCAATAAAAAATGCAACATCTTGTGGTAATTCAACATGCACCTGAGAAGCTTTTGAAATCAGTATAGCCACCCTGGTTTCAACATCTGGTAGTTCAATTGCAACCGTTAAACCCCAGCCAAATCTCGATTTGAGCCTGTCTTCCAGACCCGAAACTTCTTTAGGGTATGAATCACAGGTCATAATGATCTGCTTCTGACCTTCAAGCAATGTATTAAATGTATGAAAAAATTCTTCCTGAGTACGCTCCTTGCCGGCAAAAAATTGAATATCATCAATGAGTAAAGCATCTACAGAACGGTAAAAGTTCTTGAATTGATCAATAGTTTTATTTTGTAAAGCTGTAATCATTTCCTGCACAAAACGTTCTGAATGTAAATAAACTACAATGGCATCAGGTTTTTTTCTTATAATAGTATTTCCTAAAGCATGGATTAAATGTGTTTTTCCAAGGCCAACACCACCATAAATTAGAAAGGGATTATAGTTATTACCTGGAGATACCTCACCAATGGATTCAACGATTTGTAAGGCTGCAGCTCTTGCCAGCATATTACACTTACCTTCAACAAACGTTTCAAAGGTCATATCCTTACTCAGTGTGGAACGGTATCTGCTGAATTTATCTTCTTGATCTACTGCTACTGTTGTAGAATTTAAGTTTGCTTTTCTAAATCCGCTATTTATAGCCGTATTTAAAGGGGTAGTATTTCTGCTGGCAGCTGTTTGCAGATGAACCTCTCCCTGGCTAGTTTCATTGTAGGAGCGGAATGATGCATTAGTTTCCTGAACCTCATTGGAAGTTTTATTAATAGTACCTACATTGAGTTCAACGCTAACCAGACTATTCGATAATTTATCTACAAAATGCTTTATCGTGTCAAAAAAATTCTTTCTGACAAAATCAATGACAAATTTATTAGGTGCCAGCAATATCATTGAATGATCATCCAGCATTTTTGCTTGCAGAGGTCGGATCCAAATATTGTATTTATCTGCAGGTATTTCAGATTCTAGCTGAACTAAACATTTGTTCCATATATCTGGGTTCATAAAAATCAGTCACAAAGCTGCTAAAAAGTTAGTTAATCATGAATTTGTATTTATTTAAAACAAATTTTATCCTAAAAGTATGTATTTATTATGATATTTTAAATTATCATAATAAACAGCTACTTTTTACTGTTTTCTTTACAAAAAATAAGCAAAAAAACTTAATTTAAATAAAAAAAGTCTGTGGATAAGTCTGTTAGTAAACGATCGAAATCATGCCAGTAATATGTGTAAAACAACACCTATTGTATAACATATTAAAAATATGAACAACTTATCCACATCGAGTTAACAGCCAGGTTCATAAAGTATCATTAAAATAAGTAATTGTATTTAAAGTATATATATTACTTATACACAGAAATGGCTTAAGCTAATCATCAAAACAAAAGAATATATAATAAATTATATTAGTATTAAAAAATATCTTATTGTGCAGTATGGTATAAAATATTAAATTGTAAAAAATAAAGCTTATGAAGAATTTCTTTATTAACGACTAATAAAATAAAAGTTACCTGTTTTATTAAGCATAAATGCTTTAGGTTAAACATAGGCTATTTTTATACTTGACTGAAAAACTTAAAAACTATAGAATACTCGGCTCGAAATCTTATTGGGTAATGACCGAAAAGGTCTGTGGAAAACAGACTTGTATTATGGGTATTGCAGAATAAGAAACATTGATATTCTTTGTTAATAAGTGGTGTAGTTGTTATGAAAAGAACATTCCAGCCCAGTAATCTTAAACGTAAACGTACACATGGGTTTCGTGCTCGTATGGCTACTAAAGGCGGTAGAAGAGTCATAAATGCCCGTCGTGCAAAAGGTCGGGCAAAATTATCTGTTTAAGTTCAGGACTGTGTATATTAAGTTCAAGACTGCCTGTGTTTGTTTAAATAGATTAAGTTTCTAGTAAGGCGTGTGTGTTCAGTTCTTTAAGAGATACGCTTTTAAAATTTTGCCTTGAGTACATCAGCAGAAAGTTTCTCCTTAGTTTCTGGAAATGATCTAATTCTCCTCCTACCTGCAGTTCACAATTAAATGTTTTCAGACAACCAGTTCAGCCGTTCATTAAGGTTATTGAGCCCGTCTGATTACAAGTTTGTGTTTGACAAACCTGTTCGTTCTTCAGATAAATTCCTGACTATTCTGGTGAGAAAAAATCACCAGCAACAACAGGCGAGGCTAGGCCTGGCAATTGCTAAAAAGGCTGTCAAAACCGCAGTACAAAGGAACAGGTTAAAGCGTATTATCCGCGAGTATTTTCGCTTACATAAGGATAAAATTGCCTGCGCAGATTACGTATTTATGGTTAGACAGGGTATTGATAAAATAGATAATGCTACTATTGAGCAGTCTATTGCCAAACAATTTAACTATTTGCGAAAGAAACTGGCAGATGATTGATTTAATAAGTGCCTGATAAGCCATGCTTAAGGATCATTAATTTTGCAGCGTAAATAGACTTAATCTGTTAAACTTTCGACTCTTTAAATTTTTTTCTGCTGATGACTATTTTTCAAAAAATTGTTCTTTTTTTTCTTAAAGGCTATCAGTACCTGTTGAGTCCTTTTTTAGGCAATAATTGTCGTTATATACCTAGCTGTTCCTGTTATACTCACCAGGCTATAGAACGCTTTGGTGTTGTCAGAGGTAGCTGGTTAGGAATAAAACGAATTCTTCGTTGTCATCCCTTTCATCCGGGTGGTCTTGATCCGGTGCCAGAAAAGAAAAATTCAGCTGAACTAGATCCAGATCGAAATATTAACTGATTATAAATTGTAGAAATTTTTTATGGATACACAACGTTTAATTTTATTGGCGGCCTTTATGCTCGTCAGTATGTCCCTCTGGCAATCATGGCAGATGCAGATTAATCCACCGCCTTTACCGGCAACTACCCAAACTGCGGGCTCTAATGGTGCAGCTGAGATGTCACCAACGACTGATGACATACCTACCGCTCCTCAAACACAAACCTCATCGAATACCGACACCCCGAAGCCGGCCAGTTCATCAGTAATAAAAAGTGCTCAGCGAATAACTGTCAAAACAGACGTATATGATCTGGAAATAGATACGCTTGGGGCTGATATCAGGAGGGTTGCTCTGCTTAAATACCCGGTCGATGTTAATAAAGATACCAGCCCGGTGATTTTAATGAATGATAAGTCAGGCCTGTTTTTTATTTCACAAACAGGTTTACTTTCCAAAGCAGAAGGCGGGTATGCACCGGACCACAATGTTGTTTATAGCGCAGAAAAATTCAATTATGAATTAGGTGCCAACAATGAATTAAAAGTACCTTTAACCTGGACTTCAGATGATGGTAAATTCAGTGTAACCAAGACCTTTACTTTTCAACCAGGCAGTTATGCTATTGATGTAGAACATACTGTAACCAATAATAGCGGGACTCCATGGCAAGGGCATTTATACCGCCAGTTACAGAGAACTAACCTGGTTGATCCTAATCAGTCGCAATTTATTCACACCTATACCGGGGCTATGATTTCCAAAGATGTCGATGGATTTTCCAAAATCAGTTTTGATGACATGATGGAAAGTGATCTGAGTCTGTCCCATAAAGGCGGCTGGATTTCCATGATACAGCATTATTTTATGGGTGCATGGATCCCTCCTGAAAATGAACTGGAAAATTATTATTCACGGGTAACGAGTAAAAACACCACGGATCCTCATTTTATAATAGGCACAATTTCCACAGACAAATCAGTTGCAGATAAAGCTAGCTATACATTCAACGATAAATTGTTTATTGGTCCTAAAGTTCAGGATCAACTCAAAGAACTGGCAACGGGTCTGCATAATACCGTTGATTATGGCTTTCTTTCAGTTATTGCTTACCCCATACACTGGTTGCTGGACAAAATCCACAGCGTGATTGGTAACTGGGGCTGGTCGATTATTATTTTAACTCTTATTATCAAGTTGCTTTTTTATAAACTCTCCGAAACATCTTACCGTTCCATGGCACGAATGCGTAAAGTGGCTCCACGTTTAAAAGCCATTCAGGAGCAGTACAAGGACAATGCCCAGGAAAAAAACAAGGCCATGATGGAGTTATATAAAAAAGACAAAATCAATCCTCTGGGCGGCTGTTTACCTATTGTAGTACAGATACCGGTATTTATTGCCCTATACTGGGTGTTACTGGAAAGTGTCGAACTGCGTCAGGCAGATTTTATGCTGTGGCTCAATAATCTGTCGGCGCCTGATCCATATTTTGTGTTACCGCTGACCATGGGTATCACTATGTTTATCCAACAGAAACTAAATCCTGCTCCGATGGATCCGGTACAGGCTAAAGTTATGATGATGCTGCCCATTATCTTTACTGTTTTCTTTGCTTTTTTCCCATCAGGTTTGGTACTTTACTGGGTGACCAATAATATTCTTTCTATTGCACAGCAATGGTACATAACGCGTCAAATCGAAGCGGCCTGAGCAGAGCCGCTTAAACAACGGCAGGGATGACTTTCTATCCCTGTAAAGCACACTTCTGGCTATGAATAATGACACCACGATTGCAGCTCTAGCAACTGCACCGGGACGAGGCGGCATTGGTATTATTCGTTTATCAGGTAAGTTAGTACTTACTATAACAGAACAGATCATTGCTCAAAAAGTCAAACCCCGCTTTGCCCACTATTTACCGTTTTATGATCAAAACCAGCAGATCATTGATTCAGGTATAGTGCTATATTTTCCCTCCCCTCGTTCTTTTACTGGTGAAGATGTCGTTGAATTACAGGGTCACGGGGGACCTGTTGTAATGGACATGCTGCTGCAGCGAGTTTTTAGCCTAGGTGCAGAACCCGCAAAACCGGGTGAATTCACCCAACGTGCCTTTCTCAATGACAAACTCGATCTTGCTCAGGCTGAATCTATTGCCGATTTAATTGATGCCAGCAGTGAACAGGCTGCCCGATCTGCCCTGCGTTCATTGCAGGGAGAATTTTCTGCCCGGATTCATCAACAGGTTGAAGCCCTGACTCAGCTGAGAATGTATGTTGAAGCGGCTATCGATTTTCCGGAAGAAGAAATCGATTTTCTTTCCGATGGAAAAATTGAAACAGACACCCGTAGCATTCTCAGTGAATTGAACAGTATTTTACACACCGCTCAACAGGGTTGTCTGCTGAGAGAAGGCATGAACGTTGCGATTGCCGGTCAGCCCAATGCTGGTAAGTCAAGTTTACTCAATGCGCTGTCAGGTAAAGAATCGGCTATTGTGACTGATATTGCCGGAACAACCCGCGATGTATTGAAAGAAGAAATTAATATTGACGGTATGCCTTTACATATTATCGATACAGCCGGGCTGCGTGACAGTGATTGCCAGGTCGAACAGATAGGCATTCAGCGAGCCTGGGACACCATTGAGAAAGCAGATCAAATATTAATGGTCATCGATGAGAATATAATCCATGATCAGGCTCAGTACAAAAAAGACCAAATGTTAATGGATAAATTTCCAGAACACATCGATATCACGATCATCCATAATAAAATCGATCTTGGCACCAGAAGTCCGAAAATTATCAAAGGCGAACACCGCACTGAAATCTATCTTTCGGCTAAAGAAAAAATTGGTATTGAACTGCTGACCGAGCATTTAAAACAATGCATGGGATATCAAAGTAGCGGGGAAGGAATTTTTATGGCGCGACGCCGTCACCTTGAAGCCATTGATGAAGCGATAAAGGCTGTAGATAATGGACTAATTCAGTTACTGGAATTTTCAGCCGGTGAATTATTAGCAGAAGAACTGCGCCTGGCTCAACATGCATTGTCAGAAATTACCGGTGAATTCAGTTCAGATGATTTGCTTGGGCGCATTTTTACCAGCTTCTGTATTGGAAAATAGAATCACGTTTCACGCTGTTTCAGAGAGTATCAAATAATAATTAAATGATTGATTTTTAATAATTTAGTTGTTCTTCTTGTTTCAAAAAATTTCATAGTATTTCACTAAAAATGTGTACTTGTTTTATGTAAAAGGCACACAATTTCAAGTACACAATTATCCTTTACGAATACACAAATTTTATTAAAATTGTAACTTCTCAATAAGTCCGTGCAAGAATCCCCTCCCCCTATCAGGGGGAGGGTTAGGGTGGGGGTTATGTGCTTGATTATACAGACTACCCCCATCCTGGCATTCCCCCTGATAGGGGGAATGAACTTAAACTGGCATGGACTTATTGAGAAATTACTTAAAATTTAACTAACATTTTGATTTTAATAAACTTACATTAAGTACACATTTGAGGTGAATATGAATCTAACAGACACAAAAATTAAGGCATTAAAACCAAAAGATAAGCCATATCAGTCACCTGATGGAAAGGGTATAGTTATTGAAGTTGTCAATGGCCAATAAAAGTGATCCACCTCAGACAAATTTTTTTAACGATTGAGTTTATTTTTTAACCGATAACTCTCACCTCCCATCATAAACAAATGTGAATGATGAATGAGCCTGTCTATGACAGGAACAGCCACATTCTCATCCATAAAGAAATCATTCCAGTTGGTAAAATCCTTGTTGGTGGTCATGATCACCGACCGATACTCATACAGCGTATTGATAAACTGAAACAGATTGAACATGCCCTGCTTGTTGAGCGGCAGATAACCCAGCTCATCAATGATGATCAAGTCAAACTTGCACAGTGCAGTGATTTTCTTTTTTAGCTCACCTTTGATCTCAGCGATCTCCAACCGTTCAATAAGCTCCAGGGCTGAGGTAAAGCAGACTTTGTAACCGGCATCAATGGCCTTATCACCCAGACTGATCGCCAGATGCGTTTTACCGACGCCGTGAGGGCCAATAAAGACGATGTTCTCCCGTTCATCAATGAAACGAAAATCCAGTAATGACTGCATCTGTTTTTTGGTGACCGTGGTCTGAAAACGAAAGTCAAACTCGTCCAGGCGTTTCAGGCTGGGAAAGCCGGCTTTCTTACGGTTCAACTGAATGCGTCGATTCTCCCGGCTGCCCAGTTCTTTTTCAACCAAAAGGCTGGCAAATTGAAGATAACTGATCTCGTTATCCTCAGCCTGTTTCACCAACTCTTCCAGATGCTCTGCCATGGCATTGAATCGCAGTGACTTAAACTGCTGGCTTAACTGCATTAAACGGCTCATACGTCTACTCCTCCTTTGATCGGGCGGGTCAGCTGGCTATAGGGCGTTAAGGCACTGTTAGTCAAGGTCTTAGCCGATTGAGACGGAGGTTGTGAGGAGTTAAAACGTTCCGGTTGATGCTGCCAGGCCTGCAGGTAATCACGGATCCGCGTGGCTGACAGTGTGTGTAATTGGCACAGACGTTCAATCAACGGCTCCTGACCAGCCTCTGGGGCAAAGCGTGCTGAAATAGCTTGAGAGCGGCTCTGAGCTGATCACGATAGGTCTTGGGATGATTCTGTCTGAGCAATGCACAGAGAGCGTGTGACGGAACTTCTCCCGGCAGATCGCCCATGGCCTGTTCATACGGTCCGGAGCTGTTGTTCATAGTCCCGATAATGGTGTCTGTTTTTAATGATCTGTCCCTTTTCATACGACAGGTTATGACGGGCCATTTCCTCGTGTTCATTCAGACGGTAGGTGATCAACTGGCCGTCCTGCTCATCCACCCGAGCGGTTGAACTTTGCCACTGTTGCGGTACCGAGTACTTATTGGCTTGATAAGAGAGTAACGAGGTTTTATCGACTTTACGCGTGATCACCGGTTCAGCTGACAGCAGTGATGACACCATACGCTGCACCCGCTAAGGCTTCAGCCGGGCTTTCTCCTGCTGTTCAAATAATTCCACACGGCAACCGGGCCCGTGGTGCCATGGATCCGCACATTGGCCGTTGTGTCCAGCCACGCCTGAAGGGCCTCCTAGATGCGCTTGATCGCGGAAGGTTTCGCCGGCAAAGAAATTGCCCTTGACGTATTTGACGCCAGCTTCCACTTTGCCTTGTAAGTTTATTAGAGATTAGATTAAGATTTTTATGACAGCTCAGTTCAGTGAGAATTTAAAATATAAAGGTGAACAACTTTCCATGTATACTGAGGCACTCGGAAGTTTTTTTAATTTTAAAGTTTTTGGATAGCTTTACTGAGAACATTAGACTTTTCACTCAATTGTGATCTAAATGTTCAAATTATCATTGTAATAAGGTTATATGTCAATTGAATTGTTGCGACAAATTATTGTAAATAAATCAGATAATAAACTTGATTTACGGATAGAGTCGGATAAAATTGAATAATAATAACTAATTTTAATTCTGATGAATTTAACAACACTTACAATAACCCAGGAACTTTTAAAAATAATTGCTGAACTTGATGCGTTTAATGCATCCTGGGAAGTCAAAAGCAATCATAATCCAGAATATTTAACTCATCTGCGTCATGTGGCGACTATAGAAAGTATTGGCTCCAGTACCCGTATTGAAGGGGTTAAACTGACCGATAGTGAGGTTGAGTCTTTGCTGGGAAAAGTAGGAAAGCAATCCTTTAGCAGTCGAGATGAGCAGGAAGTGATTGGATATGCAGAAGTGATGGAAACAGTTTTTAATAATTTTCAAGATATTCAAATATCTGAAAACTATATTAAGCAGTTGCTTCGAGACTTGCTGAGATTGTCCGAAAAAGATCAGCGACATATGGGTGAATATAAAAAGCATTCAAATAGTGTTGAAGCTTTTGATACAACAGGTAAAAGCCTGGGTGTTGTTTTTGAAACAACATCAGCTTTTGATACGCCAGTGCAAATGCAGGAATTGGTTTACTGGACAAGAGAATCATTAGAGGATAAGAGTTATCATCCTTTAATTGTTATAGCAGTATTCAATGTAGTTTTCCTGGCTATTCACCCTTTTCAGGATGGCAATGGTCGGCTTTCCCGCATATTGGTGACATTGTTAATGCTTAAAGCAGGTTATAGCTATATTCCCTATAGCTCATTTGAAAGCATTATTGAAAAAAGTAAGGATTCTTATTATCTGGCATTACAAAGGACACAAAAAACACTTAATCAAAATGAAACGGATTGGGAACCCTGGTTAAATTTCTTTTTTCGTTCACTTAAAAAACAAAAAGAACACCTGGCAGTTAAAACAAATCAGGTAGAAAAATATTCAAGCCTATCCGAAGAATCTGCTGTGATTATGCAGTATATTGAAGATAATGGACGAATAAATTTGGCTAAAGCCTGTGAACTATTGCCTCATGCTAAAAAGCCAACCATTAAAAACAGGATAAAACAATTAGTAGAAGATGGATTAATTATCAGTCATGGTAAAGGTAGGGCTACTTTTTATAGTAAATCGTACAGTAATAATGAAAGATGATTTTATAATAGTAGAATACTCAGATTTCTTTCTAAGTTAATCTGATTTAATGCTCAATAATGGAAACACTCACATTGGCTATTTTTTAAAATAAACAACCTCTGGAAGATTCAGAAAATGATCATCCGAAGTGATGAGTTCAGCTTGCTCATTCTGAGCTGTTGCATAAATAATAGCATCAGCAAATGATAGTTTATATTCCTGTGCTAAATCACCAGCTAATAAAGACAGTGAAGTGGTTAAAGGAATAACCTTTCCTTGTTCGGTCAAGGCAATGACTTTTAAAGCTTCCTGTTTATTTTTTACCCTGCTTGCCCATTTATATAATTCAAACTGCACTGAAGTAGGAACAATGATGGATTCAATATCCTTAAAATAAGGTTCATATTGATCGGCAAGAATGCCATCTGTTAACCACTCAATCCAGCCGCAGGTATCAATTAATATCATAAAATTCGTTCTTGTCTATCACGATATTCATCAGAACTAACACTATCAGATGATTTAAAATCTGAAAAAGAACCTCTTGCTTGATCGATTGACTGCATAGGAACCATTTCAATGATAGAACCACGAGTGATTAATGTAAATTGTTGACCCGATTTAAGGTGTAGACTTTCTCTAATGGCTTTTGGAATGGCTATCTGGTATTTACTGGATAATTTTGCAGAAATCATAATTTTACCTTTTGTAAATCGATAAATATAAGGTAAAATAACATTTGTTATAAATAGATGTCAACTAAGAGATATCTTATGATTAGTTGATTAACTACTCATTAAGGGTAAGTTTAGAAAATGTGTACTTATTTGTGTCTTTTTGAAATTAGTGATGTTTAATATTTTAATAAAATCAAATCATTAAAACTATTTTTCACATTTGTATTGAAAATAATTCCGTATTTTACCCCGTTTTATCCCGTCTAAAATATTTCTGAAATGAAAATGTCGTAAATATTGGTCATCATAGATACAGGTGAAATTCTGTGTCATTTATGGTTTACCAATCCCTTGCTCAAGATCATTGGGGGCAATGAAATAATAACGCTTGCCTTACCTGGTCTTTAACAGCAGTTTTAATTTATCAGCCATCTCCAGCAAATTTTTAGTTGCGGCATCATTTGAAATACCATGAGTACGTCGGTGTTCTTGCACAACATCACTGAAGCGCGGATGTTTGAGTGCATGACGCAACAGTGCCAGCTGACGGAAGTTTAACTTTCCACGTAGGCTTGAATGTGGCATCCATGCCACATACACTTGACCTACAGGGACGACTTCGGCTCCTGCCTCTCGCATGCATTTCCACCATCCATGGTGGTCATGTAGGGAATGCAGATTATACAGGAGCAATTATCTGCCTTACGCAAACACCTGATATCAAGAACTTACGTATAAATCTAAAATACGCTGAATAGTTACGAATTATTTATGATCTTATTTGAACCAATGACTGAAGCAGCCTGACATGATCACAGTGAAGTGCTGGCGTGGAGATGTTGGAGCCAAGGCGGATAGAGGGTAAAGAATTATTTTAGAACCCGAGGTTCTTTTTTTTTCATGTTGTTAATCCCATTTGTTTTAAAACACTTTTATACCTGCCAGTGAAACTTTTTCTTTGTTTTGGTTTTCAGCACCGCGTAACGGGATGTCGGGGTGTTTAAGTATTCCATCCTCTTCAATAACTGCCAACATAGTCTTTTCCAGGTTAGTCAAGATACAGACAGGTTTTTGAAATAATGGACGTCTTATGAATTTAATGTCCCAACCAAATGATTTAATGCTTTGGTATGTCATTAATTGTACTTCATTCAGATATTCCAGTAGATTGTCTGGTACCGGTTTTGTCCCTTTTCTTTTTTCTACACGATCCATCAAGCACTATCCTCCATAGCTCAAAAAAAATGTTTCTGTTTAAAATTATATTCTTTCTGGATGATTTGAGAATCGGGTATTTCTTACTTGATGAAGTTTAAGCAGAAATCCCTTGTAAACCAGACTGATTACATCGCCTACGTGTTATTTCAACAGTTACCCGCCATAAAGTACGCTTTTGTTATTCGGGCAAATTGTAGCGAACTCCATATCACTGATCCTGAAAACATCAGAGACATCAAAGTAGCCATTGAACGGATGGCTCCAGCATGAATTTAGTCATAAAATATTTTATTATCAACCATTTAATATCTGCATTAAAGTTACCTACCGATAAGCAATTACTGGATGAGGAACTGAGACTAATCAATATAAGCCGTGAAATCGGCAATATCAGCAGCTCTGACGTCCATTACACCCTATCCCTTACCCATTTATCAAAAGACCCATTAAAAGTCTGACAGTGGCCTAAATAAATGTTTTTAAAAGGTGCCCATTTAGCACCAGAACCTGTGATGTATCATTTCGGGATTTGATGTTAATATGAGCGAAATGATGTATTACAGGTTCTGGTGCGATGCCTCAATACTATGGACACTATTTCCAAACAGCTACTGAGTTTCTAGTGGGAAATAACAGGCGGTTGTTTCTAGCTAAACTCGCTTAAAATATCAAAGCAAACAGTATTCTGATCTTGGCATAGTTGATCTCGGGTATTAAAATTGCCTGGGATCCACCAGTGAAATATTCTGATTATGCATGATTTCACGTAAAAGAAGTAAGATAACATCCTGGTCTCTTTGCAGTTGTTCTTTATCTCCAGCAAGATAAAGAATTTTCGCCATGAAATTCTCAGGGCCCAATTCAGTAAACTGCGAGTGTAAATTGACGTGACTGGTCCAGGAACCGTTTTTTACCAGATATTTTAGCTCATCACCGATGTGCCATCCTTCAGCGGTTTGCATTTTTTCGAGTTGGATATCTGTTCCTCTGATAGAGTAGTGATACATTTTCAGTACTCCCTGTGATTGATTTTTGAACTATCCTGACTGTAGAATCGCATAAAGATGTAGTAATAGCTATCAGACAATTACTGTAAAATTTGTAGGAATTTGCCTGCTTGTGACAGTAAATGATGTACTTTCTTTGAAGCCTTGTTTTAGCCGGTGAATTTGAAATTCTCATAAACTTGAAACAAGTCTGAATTGTTGAGATAAAAATACCTATACTGTTAATCAACTATGAATTTATTTCGTATTCAAACTGTTGCGTATTTAGTGTTAATCATTCTGTTATTAAGCGTGGGGCACAATTGCTTCAGTGCGGCAGAAATAGCGCTGACAAAAACTGAACAGCAGTGGCTGAAACAACACCCGCGGATCCGTATTGCGCATGAAAAACACTATCCTCCTTTTGAATGGCAGGACGAGAAGGGCGATTATCTTGGCATTTCGGTAGACTATATTAAACTCATAGCAAAGCGTTTGAATATAAATTTTGAAACCATAGAAAATAACAGCTGGGAAGATATTTTAACCAAATTCAAAGCGGGGCAAATCGATGTTTTGCCTCTGCTTGCCCGCAATAAGCAGCGTGAACAGTTTATGCTTTTTACCCATAAGCATGTCAGTGTGCCTAATGTTATTATTTCTTCAAGCATCTCTCCTGAACAGTCAAAAGGCAAAGATTTAATAGCCCTGCTACGGGGTAAAAAGATAGCCGTAGTGGCAGGATTTTACTGGGATGATTTTTTAACTGAATATGAGGATCAAATCAGGATAGTCAGGGTCAATGATACCCGCACGGCGATAGAATTAACTGCTATGGGTGGTGTGGATGGCATGATCAGTGATATGGGCAGTGTCACCTATATTATTCGTGAAGATCATATCAATAATCTTAAAATCGTTAAAACCTTGCCACAACAGATTAAGATGGGCATGGGGATTAGAAAAGACTGGGGTGTTTTCCAGTCAATATTAAATAAAGCGCTGGATAGTATCACGGATAAAGAAAGAGACAATATTCAATCCAGATGGATACATCTGGAAGAATTGCCTTTATGGCGACAGCCTGTACTCTGGTATAGTGTTATCGCAGTGGCATTGTTTTTTTCA
The DNA here is from genome assembly GCA_963836005.1 of uncultured Gammaproteobacteria bacterium. Lineage (GTDB taxonomy): Bacteria > Pseudomonadota > Gammaproteobacteria > GRL18 > GRL18 > CAWIHS01. The sequence goes on from CAWIHS010000002.1 coordinate 428,154, forward strand.
ATTTTACTGGGAATTATTATTGCCTGGAATACTTCCCTGAAAAGACAGGTTGAACGTCGCTCCAGAGAAATATCTCAAATGCAGATACAGTTAATGCATGCCGAAAAAATGGAATCTATTGGAAGGCTATCAGCTGGAATTGCACACGAAGTGAAAAATCCGCTGGCAATTATGCAAATGGGGATTGATTTTCTGCGCGCTGAAAACCTTAAGGATGTCTCGAAAGAGATCCTTCAGAATATGACAGATGCGGTTGACAGGGCTGATGGGGTAATCAAAGGTCTGCTGGATTTTTCGCATGATGAAGAGCTGATACTTAAGCCGGGTGACATTAATCAGGTGATCAGGGATTCGATTCATCTAATACAGCACGAATTGCGTTTACATCATATCCGCCTGGATTTAAAGCTGGATCAGCACCTGCCGAATATTTTAATGGATGCGAATAAACTCCAGCAGGTGTTTATCAATCTGTTTATGAATGCTATTCAGGCAATGGGACAACAGGGAAATCTTGAGATTATGTCTAACAGCAGCCAATTAAATGATCCCAGAGTGATCCACAGCAGGGAAAGAACTTTTCGACAGAACCAGCAAGTAATATTAATAATTATCAATGACACCGGCAGCGGGCTTCCTGATGATAAGGCTGAGGCGGTGTTCGAGCCTTTTTTTACCACCAAACCCGTGGGTGAAGGCACTGGATTGGGTTTGTCAGTTTCACGCAGTATCGTAAAATTGCATCAGGGTGCGATATATATGCAAAATCGTAATCCCCAGGGGGTTGAAGTTAAAATTATTTTTCCACTGATATAATTTAAACCAGCTTTAACGGTGCAGCATTTTCGATACGCTGAGCAGTTTACTTTAATACTATGAGAGCACAATGAAAAAGAAAATTTTGCTGGTCGATGATGAAGTCGTTCTGACGCGAATGATTAAATTGAATCTTGAACGAAGCGGTGATTATGATGTATTCACCGTTAATGAAGGAACAAAAGCCTTAACCGCTGCACGTGAATTTCGGCCAGACATGATTTTTATGGATGTCATGATGCCTGATATGAGCGGTGATGAAGTGATTGCTGAATTTCGAAATGATGAAACACTGGCTGAAATACCCTATGTGTTCATGACAGCCATCGTGACAAAAGATGAGACTCAGGCAATGGGAAATGTGATTGGCGGTAATGAGTTTCTGGCCAAGCCAGTTAAAACTGAAGAATTAATTGCCGTGATTGAGCGTACACTTGGATAAAATGATGCAGGCGAGATGTGTTGATGTCTGATTTAAACTGGAAAGTTTATATGATTCAATGCAGTGATGATTCACTCTATACCGGCATTACTACAGATATAGAAAAACGTTTTGCACAGCATCATACTGGCAAAGGAGCCAAATTTTTTTATGCACGCAAGCCGGAAAAAATCGTCTATATAGAAGCACATCATACCCGTAGCACAGCCAGCCAACGGGAATGTGAAATAAAAAAACTCAATCGACAAGCAAAACTACAGCTTATAGCAACAACTGTTTTACCTGAGTTTTAAAGCTGCTTATGCGGCTTTCCTTAGCTGACAAACAGCCGTAGCGCAATACTATATAATTTTGCATCAGCTCCTGAATTCGTTTTTCGGATTGAGGAAATTTTTCCATGGCCAGCCGTTTTACTTCTTCTGGACCCTGATAATTGTTAATAGTCAGACCCGCTTTATCCAGTTTACACAAAAATTTTTCATAGTAGAGATAAACCCTGTCAATCTGACGATAACGTTGATAGTTGTAATATAGATATAATACCATTGCGGTAAACGCCATACCGCCTATTAACATCACTATTAAAGTCTGCCAGCTGGCTGACAATCCCATCAAAGTTAATAACAGGTTTTGCTTATTCTGGTCATAACCGAGGATCCAGTTATTCCAGTTATATTTAATGTTGTCGATGTACTGATTGACTTGCCTGGAAAATTTATACAGAGCTGTTTTCTGTTGTTCACTAAGCTCCGGTAAATTGAATATAGTTAATGATGAATAAGTAAGCCGTTCCAGATCGGTATCAAAAATATCTGCTTCAATGCGCTCAGGTGGAATGACACTGGTGGGATCAACCCGTATCCAGCCGGATTTGTCCAGCCAGACTTCTGCCCAGGCATGAGCATTGGACTGTCTGACGAGGTAATAGTCGCCCGTTTGATTTTTTTCAATGCCCTGGTATCCGGTCACGACTCTGGCTGGTATACCGGCCGCGCGCATTAAAATTACAAAACTGCTGGCAAAATGTTCACAAAACCCCCTCTTTTTATCAAACAGGAATTGATCCGCAGGATCCTCTTTCATACTGTCAGGTTTTTTAGTGTAAAAAAAATCCTCATCACGAAAATAATCCAGTGCTTTGGCGACCAGCGGGTATCTGTCCATTGTTTGCTCAGAATTTGAGTTATTAAACTCAAATTCCTCTAACCATTGCCGGCCAAGTTCCCTGGTCCTTGGATTGGCTGTTGCGGACAATTTCAAACCCCTGTCTATTTCATGTGGGCTCACTGCAGCGAGATAAAAGTCACTATAAGATGTCACTCTGTACTGAGTCAGCTGATTAATAGCGGTTCTGTTTTCCATCAGCAGATCTTTTGTTAAATGAAAACCCTTTATTGTGTCACCCTCTACCTGAAAAGGCATTTCAAGAGTGAAGAGCCATTTCTGCTGATGAGGTTCCAGAGTAACCGTATAGGAGGTCGGATTTTTTTTATGCCGGACGATTTGTTCTACAGACTGCTGCAGTCTTTCAGGTTTGGTCTGCGACCATAAAATACCGTCCGTTTCTGTGAGAACCGGGCCTCGCCAGTAAAGTTTTTCGGCAGCAGGCGGGCTGTTTTGAAAGTCTACTCGAAAGGCAATTTCGTCGGAATCAGCCAGATCAGTCACACTGCCCGGATACATGGTGTCGGACAGGCCGGTACTTGCCTGGTTACCATCATCGGGCAGGGACCATAAAGGTCCGGGAATACGTGGAAAGAATAAAAATAATAAAATGGTAATAGGCAGGGCTTTAAGAAATATTTTCAAAAGTATGTTTAACTGCTGAGAGAACTTCATGGAATATTGCGGCAGCCTGGTGAAACCCTGCAGCAGCAGGGTCAGGGAAAACACCATAATGACTGTAAACAGGGTTAATACCAGCCCCTGTGAATATAAAAAATGAGTGATGAGAATAAAATAGCCAAGAAATAACACCACAAAAATATTTCTTCGGTCAGATTCATGTTTGATTTCCAGTAATTTCAGACAGACCATGAGACATAACAGGGTAATAGAAGCTTTTTGTGTGACATGAAAGCCATAATTAAAAATGGTCAGTACCAGGCAAATGATGATCAGCAAAAAACGAATAAAAGTGCCTGGCAAGGCAATGAGCCCGAGAGTATGCAGACTGAACCAGAGTAAAATCAGCAAGATGAACAGCGTTAATAAAACGGGTGTAGTGAATAGATGAGGTAACATGACCAGCAGCAGGATCATGGGTAATAAGGTATGTATATTCAGGGCAGAGATAATGGCCTGTAGAGAAAGTCTTAATCCCCGAGCTGAGGCGTTGCTCATTCATTCTCCCCCTGCGGAATGTTAAATAAAGCAATAGCTTTCAGGCAGCGATGCTGATGTTGATATCCCTGATCAATGGCAATGGTCTGTAAAGGCAATTCCAATCCATAGCGATCGCCGCGTTGTTCTGCATCAATCAGCAGCCGGCAAATCTGGCTGAGTTTATATTCGATGTCATGATGGTTGAATTCATTCCAACGGATCCAGTATTCATGACTGATACTGCCGGTAAAAATTTTGCTCAGCAACCCTTGTTCTCTGGCATAGGCTTTCCAATGAACATGTTTTAATGATTCACCCACCTGATAGGTTTTAAATCCGTCGAAATCATCCTGTCCACGGCCTTTTTCACCCTGCCCTTCACCTTCCATCCCTGTTTCTGGATGGTATAGACAGTTTTTCGCCGGGTGTGGATAAACAAGCGTATCGCTGTCCAACTCAATATTGGCCCAGGCGCGAAACAGGCCTAAAGGGAAAATAGTGGCTATTTCAAACGGCGGTATGTTGGCATAGCCGCGTTTTTGGCTGATCATTTTAAGTTGCAGCAGCGTTGTGTCATGAGGCAGTACATCGGTCATTTCACACTGCTTTTCCAGGGTTATGGCTATAGAGAATCTAGTCCGCTGACTGATTTTATCCTGACTGATCCTTAAAGGTATCTGGATGCTTTCGTGACAGAACACGGGTTTTACATGTCCGATGGAAAAGTTCAGATATAACAGATTCTTCTGCGTCATGTACATGCAGATGATAGCTGTCGAGGCCAGCAGAAAAGTAATAAAGAATATCAGTGAATTATTAAAATTAATGGCGGCACTGAGCATGATCAGGATCAGTACGGCAAAGATGATCCCTTCACGGGTGGGTAAAATGTAGATATTTTGTGCCGAAAGTCTGGCATTCTTTTGTTTGCTGACACGCTTTAACAACCAGTGCTGTAATTTTTGAATTAACTTCATAAGCAGGATTTAATCGCCCATTCATGCATGCTCAGGGTATAGGTATGGTATTAAACAATTGCATCATCTGCTGTTCACTATTGAGCTGGTCATCACGACTGATTAAACGATGCAGGACAATGGACGGCAGAATCATTTTAATATCATCGGGTATGACCATTTCCCGATTATGTATATAAGCCCAGGCTTTAGCCGCATGGAGTAGAGCAATACCAGCACGAGGAGAAAGTCCAGTTAGAAAATGCTGGCTATGGCGGGAAAATTGTAAAATATCCTGGACATAGTTCAATAAAGGTTCAGAAATATGGATTTGCAGCACTTCCTGCTGCATTTTTATCAGTTGTTCAGTGCTGTAGACAGGCTTAACATGAGTGAGCATTTCGCGCCGGTCAACCCCGGCAAGAATTCCCCGCTCGGTCTGTCTGTCGGGATAACCCAGAGCTATGCGCATTAGAAAACGATCCAGCTGAGATTCTGGCAGCGGAAATGTGCCTGCCTGTGTTTGTGGATTTTGTGTGGCAATGACAAAAAACGGCTGCGGCAGCTTATGAGTTTCACCATCAACTGTTGTCTGCTGTTCTTCCATTGCCTCCAGTAAGGCGCTTTGTGTTTTGGCTGTTGCACGGTTAATTTCATCTGCAAGGATCAACTGGCTGAACACCGGACCTCGAAGAAACTTGAAACAGGTGTTGTTTTTATCGAATATTGAAATGCCGATAATGTCAGCCGGCAACATATCACTGGTAAACTGTATTCTTGAAAATTCCAGGCCGAAGAGTCTGGCCATAAGATGAGCTAAGGTCGTTTTACCCATACCCGGAAAATCTTCAATTAGCAGGTGACCTTTGGCCAGCAAGCAGCTGATAGCCAGTTTTATTTGCTGTTCTTTTCCAGAAATAATCGTATTGGCTGTTTTTAACAGGGGTGTAAACATCAGTATTCACAGTTTTATAAGGGTTATTTTACATGGGCTTGTTTAACATTGATAAAGGCTACGTGAATACCGGCAAGAAGCAAGGAAACATCGCACACTTCAGGATTAAAAAATTTTCGGGCTGGCCACTGGCATTAAAAAACTTTGTAAATGGAATTTAAGCACAATTCAAGCCAATATATCTTGGTAATTACCGAAGTTAAAATGGTAGGATTACTGATAGGGGTGAGTTTAAAATTGCTATATACTTTTTTTATTATAAAGAATTTTTAAGGGCTGGATTTATGAACAATACCTACCCAAGTCGCTTGATCTTACATGTTTTTCACCTGTCATTATTAACCGTGCCTTTGTGTAGCTTAAAAAGCCATGCTGAACATGTTGATAAGCATGATTTTCTGTTGGCCGAAGCAAATCATCAAATAAATTCACATCATGATTTAAAAACAGCCCAACGCTTCAGCGAATGGGAGTATCTTATGTACCAAAGTGCTGACAGATCTGTCGCAGAAAAACTAACTCTGGTGAATGATTTTTTTAACAGGATGGACTGGGTAGAAGACAAGGAGCTTTGGCAGCAAAAGGATTACTGGGCTACCCCGATTGAAAGTATGATTAGAAATGCCGGAGACTGCGAAGATTTTTCTATAGCAAAATATTTTACCCTGCTGGCACTCGATGTTGCTCAGGAGAAGCTGCGCATAAGCTATGTCAAACTGGATGGTCAACAGGGCCATATGGTATTGAGCTATTATTCTTCGCCCAATGCTGAGCCTTTGATCCTGGATAATATTAATAAAAATATTTTACTCAGACATGAACGTACAGACCTGGAATTTGTGTTCAGTTTTAATAGTGAAGGCCTCTGGCTGGGAAACAATAAAATGTCCCGATTTGATGACAGCAATACCTTACATCGATGGGACAGTATGATGAAAAGAATACAGCAGGAACAAACATAAATTCACCCTGGAGGACATCTGATTAAGGCGGCAACTATTCTGCGTATTTTTAAGATCGTGAATACTATCAGGTATTTATTGACCCACATTCACTTGACCTACAGGGACGACTTCGGCTCCTGCCTCTCGCATGCATTTCCACCATCCATGGTGGTCATGTAGGGAATGCAGATTATACAGGAGCAATTATCTGCCTTTCACAAACACCTGACAGCAATCACTTATACAGAATCTTAGATACGCTGAATAGTTACGCATAGTTTTTGATAAGGATTCACATAATAGACCTTCTAAACCTGCCGCTGTAATCGCCTTATTTACCAATCTGCATTCCGATTTCGTAAATTTGTATTCATGATGTCCAAATCTATTTATTTGATTTTAAATGATTCTTACCACTGTAAACGGTTATGATTTATAATGCCTCATTTGCGGTAGACAGTTTGTGGAGAAAAGTGTGTTTTACAGCGATGATTTTGATGTCATTGTGATTGGCGGTGGTCATGCAGGCACCGAAGCTGCAATGGCGGCCAGTCGAATGGGGGCAGCTACCCTGCTGATCAGTCATAACATTGAAACATTGGGGCAAATGTCCTGTAATCCTGCTATCGGCGGGATTGGTAAAGGACATCTGGTAAAAGAGATTGATGCCCTGGGCGGATTGATGGCTCGTGCTACAGATAAAGCCGGTATTCAATTCAGACGTCTGAATGCCTCCAAAGGCCCAGCTGTGCGTGCGACCCGTGCCCAGGCTGATCGAGTTCTGTACAAAGCGGCGATTCGATATGCGCTGGAAAATCAGCCCAATCTTAGGCTTTTTCAGCAGGCTGTGACTGACCTGATCATAGAACAGGATAAGGTTGTAGGGGTTGAAACTGAAATGGGGCTTAAATTTCATGCCCGGACGTTGGTTTTAACCAGCGGGACTTTTTTAGGTGGTTTGATCCATATTGGTATGAGTAATTACCAGGGCGGGCGTGCCGGTGATCCCCCTTCTAACAAGCTGGCACAGAGATTGAGAGCCTTGCCCTTTCGAGTGGATCGGCTAAAAACCGGCACACCGCCAAGAATTGATGGTAAAAGCATAGATTTTTCAGCGCTGCAGGAACAGCCCGGTGATGTACCCATTCCCTCCTTTTCTTTTATCGGCAAGCCGAGTGATCATCCCAGACAAATCAGCTGCTATATCACTCACACCAATACCCGGACGCATGACATTATTCGCAGCGGATTTGCCCAGTCTCCGATGTTTAGCGGAGTGATTGAAGGAGTGGGACCCCGTTATTGCCCTTCTATCGAAGACAAGGTAAACCGCTTTGCTGATAAGGATTCGCACCAGATTTTTGTTGAACCGGAAGGCCTGAACACCCATGAGGTTTATCCTAATGGGATTTCAACCAGCCTGCCCTTTGATATTCAGCTGAAATTTGTTCGTTCCATGAAGGGATTTGAAAATGCCTATATCATGCGTCCCGGTTATGCCATTGAATATGACTTTTTTGATCCGCGTGATCTGAAATCTAGCCTGGAGACAAAATATATCGAGGGGCTGTTTTTTGCGGGTCAGATCAATGGCACTACCGGATATGAAGAAGCCGCTGCTCAGGGATTAATAGCCGGTTTGAATGCCGCATTAAAAATTCAGCATAAACCAGCCTGGTCACCTACCCGAGAAGATGCCTATATCGGTGTGATGATTGATGATCTGATCACCCGGGGGACTCAGGAACCCTATCGAATGTTTACCTCGCGTGCTGAGTATCGTCTGATCCTGCGGGAAGATAATGCGGATCTTCGTTTGACCGAAAAAGGCCGTGAATTGGGACTCGTTGATGACGAACGCTGGCAGGCTTTTGGTCACAAAAAACAGCAGCTTGAAAAAGAACTTGAGCGTTTAAAATGTACCCGCATTGGGCCCGAAAAAATCTCTCCAGAAGATGCTTTAAGAGTTTTTAAACAGCCATTGAGCAAGGACTACAGCTTGTATGAACTCCTGCGCAGACCGGATGTAAGTTATGACTTACTAACTTCATTGGCTATAGCAGGTAATAAACTGGCGGACCAGTCAGTCGCCGAACAGGTAGAAATTCAAACCAAGTATGCGGGTTATATTCAACGCCAGCTGGAGGAAATTGAAAAGCTTAAACGTTATGCGACAAAAACCATTCCAGCTGATTTTGATTATATTAAAATTGCCTCACTGTCTGCAGAAGTAAGGGAAAAATTACTTGCAACCCGGCCGGAAACTATCGGTCAGGCAAGCCGCATACCGGGTGTAACGCCGGCAGCAATCTCCCTCCTGCTGGTGTTTTTGAAAAAAAAAGAAAAACTTGCTTAATATTTCACCAGAGCAGATACGCAAACTATGCTTTCAAGTTCGCAGCACCTCACACTTTCACAACAGCTTGGCAGCGGCTTGACTCAGCAGGGGCTTGATATTGATGCAGCGGATCAGAACCGGTTACTGCAGTTTATAGATCTGCTGGAGCAGTGGAACAAGATCTATAATCTGACTTCAATTGGTAATAAATCACAAATGATCAGCCTGCACCTGCTCGATAGCCTTACCATTTTGCCGTATTTTATATCGTCGCAGCCGGAGCATACTATTGCACGGGTGCTGGATGTTGGAACAGGAGCAGGGATTCCAGGTATCCCTCTGGCTATTTGTCTGCCCCGGACCGAGTTTGTGTTAATCGATGCGAGAATAAAAAAAATACATTTTATTCAGACAGTTATAAGTAAGTTATCACTTACTAACGTTACTGCCATTCATGCACGTGTCGAACAATATCAGGACACGGAAGGTTTTGAGTTTATTCTTTCAAGAGCCTTTGCTTCTTTACAGAAGATGTTGAACCTGTGTCAGCATCTATGCCGCACTGATGGAAAATATATGGCTATGAAGGGACAAATATCACAAGAAGAGATTGCACAACTGCCCGAAGGCTTTACAATAGAAAGCATTGATGAATTGAAGGTTTCCGGGTTAAATGCGCAGCGCCATTTAATCCAGATAGTTCCAGCGTAATAAGCAGCTGATGCCAATCGCTCAATGCGGTATTTTAACTAGTGTCCATTAGTTTTTAGATGGACGCTGTGTAACACAGGGATGTGTTACCATTTTTAATGATAATAAGTCATTGAAAATGCAACGCGAAAGAAAAATCACACTTTTTCTTTCGCGTTGCATTATATTGCCAGGATGGCTATTTATGGATGGAAACTAACTATTATCCATCAGTCAATAATTGCGCACTAAATCGTTATAAAAATTACATCAACAAGACAATGCAGGTTTTTTAATGGCAAGAATTATAGCCATATCCAATCAAAAAGGCGGGGTCGGTAAAACAACCACCAGTATTAATCTGGCCGCTTCTTTAGCAGCAACCAAACGCAGGGTATTACTGGTTGACATGGATCCTCAGGGCAATGCGACTACCGGGAGCGGTATCGAAAAAAATGCTGTTGAGTTTAGTGGTTATGATCTGCTAATCAGCCGCAGTTCCATTAAAGATGTCAGAGTTAGTAACCAGGAAGTGGGTTATGACATGGTGGCAGGTAATGGTGATCTGACTGCTGCCGAAATTGAACTAATGAGTATGTTCGATCGAGAAAAACAACTTCATTATCGTTTCAATGAAGTGGGAGATGACTATGATTTTATCATTATTGACTGCCCGCCTTCATTAAATATGCTCACGGTCAATGCCATGGTGGCGGCAGATTCTATATTAATACCGATGCAGTGCGAATATTATGCCCTTGAAGGACTCACTGCCCTGCAGGATACCATAACAAGTATTAAAGAAACACTGAATCCGGCATTGGAAGTCGAAGGTTTGTTACGCACCATGTATGATCCGCGTAACCGTCTGGCGATTGAAGTTTCACGGCAGTTAACCAGCGTCTTTGGGAATAAAGTCTATCGTACGGTGATTCCGCGCAATGTACGACTGGCCGAAGCTCCCAGTTATGGTATGCCGATTATTCATTATGACAGGGCTTCCAAGGGGTCAAAGGCTTATCTGGCTCTGGCGGGTGAAATATTACGGCGTGAAGAAGAAACACAAATCAGCAGTTAGTTGGGATTTGCCACAGCTGTTACGTAATCGGTAATGCTTGGTTCCGTAACAGCTGCTATATAATAAATAAAATTTGTAATTACTTAGCAAATCAAGCCGCAGGAAGGCTAACCATCAAAAAGTTACAAACATATAAAATTCAAAGACTTATATTTTTGTAACTTAGAAGCGTATTTGAAATATTGCACTAAGTGCTTGATATCAGGTATTTGTGGAAGGCAGATAATTGCTCCTGTATAATCTGCATTCCCTACATGACCACCATGGATGGTGGAAATGCATGCGAGAGGCAGGAGCCGAAGTCGTCCATGTGGGTCAATAAATACCTGACAGCAAGCACGATCTTATAGATACGCTGAGTAGTTACTAAAATTTACTGAATAAAAAATTTAAGGAAATATCAGTGGCGGCAAAAAAACGTGGTTTAGGTCGGGGTTTGGATGCCTTATTAGGCACCAGTGCAAAGTCTTCTAATAAAACTAATCATACTGCCCAGGATAAATCGTTGAAAGATGGTGAATTTCACAAGGTTCCTGTTGAATTTATCCAGCCTGGTATGTATCAGCCGCGAAATGATATGCATCCCGAAGCGCTGGAAGAGCTGGCCAGCTCTATAAGAGCTCAGGGAGTGGTGCAGCCAATAGTAATCCGTGCGGTCGGTGAAACTGATTCGGGTGAGCAAAAATATGAAATTATTGCCGGTGAAAGGCGCTGGCGAGCCAGCCAGATGGCTGGACTGCACGAAGTTCCGGCGGTGATACGTAATGTACCTGATAGCGCCGCTATTGCGATGTCGCTGATAGAAAATATTCAGCGGGAAGAGCTTAATCCTATTGAAGAAGCTAATGCGCTCGATCGTCTGATTAAAGAGTTTAATATGACACATCAGCTGGCGGCGGATGCTGTCGGCCGATCCCGTGCCTCGGTGTCTAATTTATTGCGCTTATTGGAACTGGAAGAAGGGACAAGAAAACTGCTGGAAAATGGTGACCTGGAAATGGGTCATGCACGCGCTTTGCTGGCTTTAAAAGAGGGTGTGCAGCATGATACTGCCAGATTGGTAGCGAGCAAGGGTCTTTCTGTGCGTGAAACTGAACGTTTGATCAAAAAAATACTCAATCCCAAAGAAACGGTAAAGAAAAAACCTGATCCCAATATTGTTAATCTGCAAACCAGTCTGACTGAAAAACTAGGTGCCAGGGTTGTGTTTCAGCATGATGCAAAAGGCAAAGGTAAAATGGTCATACAATATAATAGTGTTGATGAACTGGAAGGAATCCTGGCTCACATAAAATAAAGCGTAGCAAATCGGGCAGTAACAACTTGCCATTCTGCGCTTTACTCCCGGTTTGCATTAAGAAAACTCTACCCTTTCCCTTCGATACAAAAGATAAATATTAGGCTATGGTTAAATACGTTGATCTAGAGGAGGATAAACTTTATAATCAATGCGATTTAAATGGATTGCTTGATGGTCTGCTTGTTGGTGGCAACGAACAACTAAGACTTAAACATTGTAAACGCCTGTATATGATTGCAATTCGGGGTTGCCAGAGTGAAAAGCAGAATTCAAAGGACCTGAATTAGCTGACAGGCCTTATGATTTGTAACAAGGATCAAACTGCATGAGCTTTGCTGCGTTAGTTATGCGCCGTGCGGTTATCAGACTGTTAATCATTCAGACTGTTATTGCCCTGGTAATAGCATTTACTTATTTGGTATTTCGGGATCTAAATGAATTTTTTGCCGCCCTTTACGGCGGCAGCATTACGCTGACAGGCACTCTGCTAATGGCCTGGAGGATTCGGCGTGCCGGTGAAGTTGCTGCTCAGGAGAAGCAACAGGGTTTTGTCGAAATCTACACCGGGGCTATACAGAAATTTTTTTTAACGCTGGTTTTAATGGCGCTGGGAATGGGGTATTTTAAGCTGCATCCGTTGGCAATATTACTCAGTTTTGCTTTGACCCAGCTCAGTTATCTTGCCATAAAAGTTGACACAAGCTATCAAGCGACGGGTATGAAATATCCACGATCGAAATAATGCATTCACGGTCATTATTTTTTAATCGAACTATAAAGAATTAATTTTTATCCTGGAGAGTAAATGTGAGTAGTGGAGCAGAGGGACTGAGTTCCGTCGAATATATCCAGCATCACTTGCACAATAACAGTATTGGCGAAGGCGGCTTCTGGACTGTCAATCTGGATACCCTGTTTTTTAGCTGGCTATTAGCTGGTGTTATTATGTTAATTGCTTATCAAATCGGTAAAAACATGCAGACTGATACCCCGTCAGGTCTGCAAAATGTAATCGAAGCAGTGGTTGAATTTGTGCAACAGCAAATCAGGGATATTTTTCCAGGCACTAACCCTTTAATCGGGCCGTTAGCATTAACCATTTTTATCTGGGTTTTTCTCATGAATGCCATGGACCTGATCCCCGTTGACCTGTTGCCACAAGCTGGTCATCTAGTTGGTATTGATTATTTGAAGGTGGTTCCTACAACCGATTTAAGTACCACTTTCGCTTTGGCCCTTTCCGTCTTCGCTCTAATCATTTTCTATAACATCAAAGTCAAAGGTCTTTGGGGTTATATTAAAATGTTTCTTTTTCACCCGTTTGGTAAGTATTTGATGCCTGTCAATATCATCATGACAACTATCGAAGAAATTGCCAAACCTGTCAGCCTGGGGCTCCGTCTATTCGGTAACATGTTTGCCGGGGAATTAATTTTCCTGTTAATTGCTCTATTAGGAGGTGCCTCTTTGTTTGGTCTTATACCACAAATTCTGCTGGGAACCGGCTGGGCTATTTTCCATATCCTGGTTATAACTCTGCAGGCCTTTATCTTTATGCTTTTAACCATCGTTTACCTGGCGATGGCGCATCAGGACATTGACGAGCATTAATGTTTTACTTTATTGCTCATCGAGCAGTAAATTTAATAATCAATATTGTACATATCAATACTAGCAACGGGTATAGTACTCATGATTAAATTTTTAAACTATTCAAATTTTTTATTGATGAGGAGAAACTAATGGAAGCAGCAATGGCTTTAGTTTATGGTGACACTGCAATCGCAGTCGGTATTATCCTTGCAGCAGCAGGTCTGGGTTCAGCTTTGGGCTGGGGTTTAATCTGTTCTAAATTCATCGAAGGAATTGCGCGCCAGCCAGAAATGCGTCCTCAGTTGATGGGTCAAATGCTGTTTACCGGTGGTTTAATGGAAGCATTTCCCATGATTGTGCTGGGTATGGCGATGTGGTTTGTTTTCGCTAACCCCTTTGCTGATGCTGTTAAAAGCTCTGTTGGCGGTTAATTAAATTTTGTTCATGATCATTTGAGATCGTACAGAACGATTAAAAATTAATTTTAACACAGGAAACAGGCGATGAGTATTACAGCAACTCTCATTGGTCAGATAATAACTTTTGCGATATTAGTCTGGTTTGTAAGCAAATATCTCTGGGCACCATTAACCCGGGTTATGGACGATCGTAAGAAGCGTATTGCTGACGGTCTTGCTGCTGCTGAACGTGGAGTTCATGAACAGGAGCTAGCAAAACAAAAAGCGCTGGAACAGCTCAAAAAGGCCAAAGAACAGGCTGCTGAAATTCTGGCTCAGGCACAAAAACGTGGTGCTGAAATAGTTGAAGATGCCAAAAATGAAGCACGGGCGGAAGGTGAGCGTATCATCATTGCTGCTAATGCTGAAATTGAGCAGGAAATGCACCGTGCCAAGGAATCACTACGTGCTGAAGTTGTGGATATTAGTGTTGCCACCGCTTCGAAGATTTTGAAGAAAGAAATTGATTCAAAAGCACACGGTGAATTATTAAAAGATATAGTCGGGCAAATATAGGGTCTAAAAAATGGCAGAAAAAAGCACATTAGCAAGACCCTATGCTCAGGCAGTCTTTAATTTGGCACTGGCTAACAATGATCTAAAAGCGTGGTCAGATAAACTTGCTCTTATTAATCAGGTTGTCAGCAATAAAAGCATAATCGAGCTGATAGAAAATCCGGAAGTGGCAGACGATGTAGTCATTTCACTTTTCCAGGAGATCTGTCAGGACGGGCTTGATGAGCGGGGTATTAATTTTCTCAAAATTACAGCAGAAAATGGACGCCTGGGGATCATCCCTGAAATTGCTGAAGAGTTTGAATTGCTGCGTGCTAATGAAGAAGGCACCATCAATGCAGAAATTATTTCAGCATATGCAATGAATGCGGTGCAAAAAACGAGCATTGCTGCTGCCCTTAAAGAAAAACTCGGTCGTGAAGTTACAGTAACTACCCAAACAGACAAGTCGCTGTTAGGTGGAATCATTATTCGTGCTGGCGATATGGTAATTGATGGTTCAGTTAAAACACAACTGGATAAAATAGCCCATTCATTGATGAGTTAGGTGGACCACAGAGGATTAAAAAATGCAATTAAATCCATCAGAAATCAGTGACTTAATAAAAAGTCGGATTGAAAATTTTGAAGCAAAAACAGAAGCAACCACTGAAGGAACTATTGTCAGTCTTTCAGATGGTATTGCTTTGATTCATGGTTTAAGTGATGTTATGTCGGGGGAAATGATTGAGTTTCCTGGAAACACTTTTGGCCTTGCGCTTAACCTGGAACGAGATTCAGTTGGTGCCGTGTTACTGGGTGATTACAAACATCTCACTGAAGGTGACAAAGTCAAGTGTACCGGTAAAATTCTGGAAGTTCCTGTAGGTGATGCTCTGCTGGGGCGTGTTGTTAATACTCTGGGGCAGCCGATTGATGGTAAAGGCCCTATTGATTGCAAAGAAACTTCACCGATTGAAAAAATTGCTCCAGGGGTGATTGCGCGTCAATCGGTTGATCAGCCGGTACAAACCGGATTGAAATCAATAGATTCCATGGTACCTATTGGCCGTGGTCAGCGTGAATTGATTATTGGTGACCGCCAGACAGGTAAAACAGCCGTAGCGGTTGATGCTATTATTAATCAAAAAGACAGCGGCATAAAATGCATTTATGTGGCTATAGGTCAAAAAGCATCCAGTATTGCAGCCGTGGTCAGAAAACTCGAAGAGTTTGGCGCCATGGAAAATACTATTGTAGTAGCAGCAGCGGCATCTGATGCTGCCGCCATGCAATATCTTGCACCATATTCCGGCTGTTCGATGGGTGAATATTTTCGCGATCAGGGTAAAGATGCTTTAATCGTTTACGATGATTTGACGAAACAGGCATGGGCTTATCGTCAGGTCTCACTGCTGCTGCGCCGTCCGCCAGGACGTGAAGCTTATCCCGGTGATGTGTTCTACCTGCATTCCCGTCTGCTCGAACGGGCAGCACGTGTCAATGCGGATTTTGTTGAAACAGCAACCAAAGGGAAAGTTAAGGGTAAAACAGGCTCATTAACTGCTTTACCCATTATTGAGACACAGGCTGGGGATGTATCTGCATTTGTACCGACCAATGTAATATCCATTACCGATGGACAGATTTTCCTTGAAACCGATCTGTTTAACTCCGGTATTCGTCCTGCGATTAATGCCGGTTTGTCCGTATCACGAGTGGGTGGTGCAGCTCAAACCAAAATCATTAAAAAACTCGGTGGTGGCATACGCCTTGACCTCGCTCAATACCGTGAACTGGCAGCATTTGCTCAGTTTGCCTCTGACCTCGATGAAGCAACACGTGGGCAGATCCAACGCGGGCAGCGAGTTACTGAATTAATGAAACAGATTCAGTTTAATCCCTTTTCGATTGCTCAAATGGCTGTTTCACTGTTTGCTGCGAACAAAGGCTATCTTGATGATGTTGAAGTAGATAAAGTGGTGGATTTTGAATCCGCTTTACAGGATTACATGAAAGCCAATGAAGCGGAATTAATGGATAAGATCAGTGAGTCAGGTGATTATAATGATGATATTGAAAAATCACTGAGCAATGCCGTTGATAAATTTAAAGCTAACAACACCTGGTAAATAGGAGACTCTGACCATGGCAAGTGGAAAAGAGATTCGCTCTCAGATCAGCAGTATCAAAAATACGCAAAAGATCACCAGCGCAATGGAAATGGTAGCTGCGAGTAAAATGCGTAAGGCACAGGAACGAATGAGTGCCTCTCGTCCGTATACAGAAAAGATGATAGATGTCATCATGCATCTGGCTCAGGCACATACTGAATACACGCCTTCTTTTCTTCAGGAACGTGAATGCAGGCGGGTCGGATATATTGTAGTTTCTTCAGATCGCGGATTATGCGGTGGTTTGAATAGCAATCTGTTTAAAGAAACCATACTCAATATGCAGCAATGGCATAGTGACGGTATAGATATCGATATTTGCGTGATTGGTCAGAAAGCGACAGGGTTTTTTAAACGCGTTGGCGGTAATGTGGTTTCCAAGACGTCTCATCTGGGTGATGAACCTAATCTGGGAGACCTGATCGGCAGCGTTAAAGTGATGCTTGATGCCTATGATGAAGGCAGGATCGACCGTTTGTATGTCGTGTTTAACAAATTTGTCAACACCATGACCCAGAAACCGATAATAGGTCAGTTGTTACCAATTTCAGTGCCAGATAGGACTAAAGCTAAAGACAAGAAATTACGTTATTATGAAGCTGCAGGTGATGATGCACATCATTTGACCCATCACTGGGATTATCTCTACGAGCCTGATGCTGAAGAAGTGATAAGTGCGCTGTTAATGCGTTATATTGAATCACTGGTTTATCAGGCCGTGGTTGAAAACCTGGCGTGTGAAATGGCTGCTCGAATGGTGGCCATGAAGAGTGCAACAGATAATGCCGGTGATCTGATAGATGATTTACAGCTTGTCTATAACAAGGCGAGACAGGCGGCTATTACGCAGGAGCTTTCAGAAATTGTTGCTGGTGCCGCAGCGGTATAGATTGAACGGCAGCTTTATAAAGATTTAGTTTTTAGAGGAACCGAAAATGAGTTCAGGAAAAATTGTCCAGATCATTGGTGCTGTTATCGACGTGGAATTTCCACGAGATTCATTACCTGAAGATCTATGAAGCCATAAAAGTAACAGAAGTTGATCTAACCCTGGAAGTTCAACAACAACTGGGTGATGGTATTGTTCGCTGTATTGCTATGGGCCCCTCTGACGGAGTCAAGCGGTATATGGAAGTTGCCAGTACAGGTCAACCTATTTCTGTTCCGGTAGGCAAGGAAACTTTAGGCCGGATTATGGATGTACTGGGTAATCCTATCGACGAAAAAGGCGATGTTGGCGAAAAGCAGCGCGCTTCTATTCATCGCGCTGCACCAGCTTATGAAGAGCTTGCAGCAGCGGCTGAGTTACTTGAAACCGGTATCAAGGTGATTGATCTGGTTTGCCCCTTTGCCAAGGGTGGTAAAGTGGGACTGTTTGGCGGTGCCGGTGTTGGTAAAACGGTCAATATGATGGAACTTATCCGTAATATTGCCGCTGAACATAGCGGATTCTCGGTTTTTGCCGGAGTAGGCGAACGTACACGTGAGGGAAATGATTTTTATCATGAGATGACAGACTCAAACGTGCTTGATAAGGTTGCACTGGTTTACGGTCAAATGAACGAGCCTCCGGGTAACAGACTGCGTGTGGCCTTAACCGGTTTGACCATTGCGGAAGGTTTCCGCGACGAAGGCCGTGATGTACTGCTGTTTATTGATAATATCTATCGTTATACCCTGGCGGGTACTGAAGTTTCAGCCTTGCTGGGACGTATGCCCTCTGCTGTGGGTTACCAGCCGACTCTGGCGGAAGAAATGGGTGTCCTGCAGGAACGTATTACCTCAACAAAAACAGGATCTATTACTTCTATTCAGGCAGTGTATGTACCCGCAGATGACTTGACTGACCCTTCTCCGGCCACGACCTTTGCTCACCTGGACGCGACTGTGGTTCTATCGCGTCAAATTGCAGAGCTTGGTGTTTATCCTGCAGTTGATCCTCTGGATTCAACCTCGCGTCAGCTGGATCCGCAAATTGTAGGTAACGAGCACTATGAAGTAGCACGTGGCGTGCAGTCAACATTGCAGCGCTATAAGGAATTGAAAGATATTATTGCCATTCTTGGTATGGATGAACTATCTGAAGAAGACAAGCTGATTGTTAGCCGGGCACGTAAGATCCAGAGGTTCCTCTCTCAGCCATTCTTTGTCGCCGAAGTGTTTACTGGTTCACCCGGTAAATATGTGTCTCTGAAAGAAACGATTCGAGGTTTCAAGGAAATTGTTGAAGGGATGCACGACAGCATACCCGAACAGGCATTCTACATGGTGGGTGGTATTGAGGAAGTTGTTGAGAAAGCACAGGCTGTGTAAACCTGATTTCAACAATATAGTAATAAAACATGCTCTGAAGACATTTACCTGTGGGTGTTGAAACCTGTCAACAGGTAAAAATCATGAATACTTAAGGAGAACCCCTATGGCAATGACAATGCAACTGAACATCGTCAGTGCTGAAAAAGAGATTTTCTCAAATCTGGCAGAAATGGTTATTGTACCCGGCAGTATGGGTGATCTGGGTATATTACCTCAACACTCACAATTACTTTCAACCTTGAAAGCCGGTGAGGTGATCATTACTGAACAGGGAGGAAAACAGGAATCGATTTATATCTCAGGCGGGATTCTGGAAGTACAGCCTCATGTGACCACGATTTTGTCTGATACTGCGTTAAGAGCCAGTGATCTTGATGAAGCGGAGGCTATGGCTGCCAAGGATAAAGCTGAAGAAGCATTGCGTGATACCGAAAGTGAAATAGATTTTGCCAAGGCTGAAGCGGAACTGTCTGAGGCTCTCGCTCAATTGAAAATGATTGAAAAACTTCGCAAGAAAAAACGCGGTTCCTAGTCTTTTGAATTGATAGACGGGCAAATCTAACCCTGTTTGCAAAAAGAGCAGTTGTAATGACTGCTCTTTTTTTGTTTACACGTAATTATATTTAGGGATGTTTAGCCGACAGTCAACCAGTAAGCGGTTAAAGTATAGTAACTCTCATGCATTGCCAGTAATTAGCAGCGATTGACTGATTTTACATCAGGCACTATCAGCTGAAGAAGCTGAATAGTTATATCATCAAAAAAATAGTCGATAACCGCACATTGTAAGACCTGTTTACTTTTTTTTTAAATTGAATAGTTCAATAATAGAGTGACACCGAATCCACTTATCAGGAATTTTATGAGCAGTATAAGTAAAACTCATGACTCGCTAAATGAATCTTTAGAAGTTATTATTCTTGCCGCCGGTAAAGGCAGCAGAATGTATTCCAGTAAGCCGAAAGTACTGCATACTCTTGGGGGCAAGTTGTTACTCAAACACGTACTGGATACGGCTCAGGCATTGGCTGCTGCTTCTATCAACGTTGTATATGGGCATGGAGGTGATCAGGTTAAAAATCTGCTGGGCAATGAAGCAGTAAACTGGTGTGAGCAGGCCGAACAATTAGGTACCGGACATGCAGTGCAACAGGCTTTAGAGCATATTTCAGATGCATCTAATGTGCTGATACTTTATGGTGATGTGCCATTATTAAGCACCTCGACTTTAAATCATCTGCTATTGGCAAAACAGCATCATAAAATAGCGCTGTTAACAGCCAACCTGACAGATCCTTCAGGCTATGGCCGTATTGTCAGAAACAGCGCAAATGTAATCCAGAAAATTGTTGAAGAAAAAGATGCCGACGAAGCAATCAGGAAAATTTCTGAAATTAACAGTGGTGTTATGACGGTTTCCGGCCGCGATTTGAAAAAATGGCTTTCAAGACTGGATAATAATAATGCCCAAAATGAATATTATCTTACTGATTTAATAGAACTGGCTGTAAAAGAAGGTGAGCAGGTTGCCAGTTATATAGTGGCTGATGAACATGAAATAGAAGGCATCAATAACAAGATTCAACTGGCCGCACTGGAAAGAGTATTTCAGCAAAGAAAGGCCAATGAACTAATGAGCAGGGGAGTAAGTCTCATGGACCCGAGTCGATTCGATCTAAGGGGACGTCTCGATACGGGTCAGGATGTTCATATTGACATCAATGTGATCATTGAAGGATATTGTCGGTTTGGCAACAATGTCAGGATTGGTGCTAATTGTGTCATTAAAGACACGAATATCGGCGATAATGTAACCATTCTGGAAAACTGCGTAGTGGAAAAAGCCGAGCTTGCCGCTGGTTGTGTGGTGGGACCATTTGCGCGTCTAAGACCGGATACCAAGTTAGCTGAAGATGTTAAAGTCGGTAATTTTGTGGAAATTAAAAAATCGCATATTGCTGCAGGTTCCAAAGTAAACCATCTTAGTTATATTGGCGATACCCTGATGGGTGAAAATGTTAATATTGGTGCAGGCACTATCACCTGCAATTATGATGGTGCCAATAAACATTTAACCAGAATCGGTGATAATGCATTTATAGGATCTAATTCAGCACTTGTGGCTCCGGTTGAAATCGGCAGCAATGCAACCATTGGTGCTGGCACGACTCTGAGTTATGATGCGGAAAAAGACAAACTGACCCTTACCAGAGTGAAACAGAGAACTGTTTCAGGCTGGAAACGCCCGGTAAAAAATAAATAACTGTCAGCAAAGAGTTATAGAGTATTTAATAAAGGATAAAATATGTGCGGTATTGTGGGTGCAATAGCTGAAAGAAACGTACAGGCCATTCTGATGGAAGGCTTGCGAAGACTGGAATATCGTGGCTACGATTCAGCGGGGCTGGCAGTACAGGATAATGAAACACATGAGATACACCGACAACGTTCATTGGGTAAAGTGGCGGAGCTGCAGAAGCTGCTTAAAGGTGGAGAACTAAAAGGCCATATTGGTGTGGCCCATACACGCTGGGCTACACACGGAGAACCTGCAGAACATAATGCGCATCCACATATGTGTGAAGACCAGGTTGCCCTGGTACATAATGGAATTATTGAAAATTATGAGGTAATCAAACAAAAGCTGGAAAGCACCGGCGTCGAATTCTGTTCTCAGACGGATACAGAATGCATTGTACATTTGATAGGAGAAAACAAAAAGCAGGGAAAATCACTCTTTGAATCGGTTCTGGCAGCCATTAAACAGCTTGAAGGAGCCTATGCACTGGGCGTTATCGATAACCAGGAAGAGCGCATTGTTGCAGCAAGAAGCGGTAGTCCGCTGGTGATAGGCCTGGGTATTGGTGAAAATTTTATTGCTTCCGATGTATCAGCCCTGCTGCCAGTAACACAGGAATTTATTTACCTGGAAGAAGGTGATGTAGCAGATATAACCCGCGACAATGTGATTATTTTTGACGCGGCAGGAGACATAGTCGAGCGACCTGTGAGTAAAAGTGCAATCACAGCGGATGCAGTCGAGCGTGGAGAATATCGTCACTATATGCTCAAGGAAATTTATGAGCAGCCCAAAGCGATAGCTGACACCCTCGAAGGTCGGATTGATACTGAAAAAGTGTTTACCAATGCGTTTGGCTATAGTGCAGAAGAAACCTTTAAAAACATTGATTCAGTGTATATTATTGCCTGCGGTACCAGCTACCATGCAGGGCTGGTTGCAAAATACTGGTTTGAAGGGATAATCGGTATTCCCTGCATGATTGAAGTGGCGAGTGAGTTTCGTTATCGCAAAGCTGTTTTTAATGAAAAAACTCTAATTATTACTATATCTCAGTCAGGTGAAACGGCTGATACCCTGGCGGCATTGCGAGAAGCGAAAAAACAGGGTGCGCTGCATTCCCTGGTGATCTGTAATGTGGCTGAAAGTTCACTGGTACGTGAATCAGAGTTGTCATTTTTAACCCATGCCGGCCCAGAAATTGGTGTCGCTTCGACCAAGGCATTTACCACTCAGTTAACCGCTTTATTATTGCTGGTGATATGCATTGCCAAAGAAAAAGGTAATATCAAGCTTGAGAAACTGGCTGTGAAAAACTTAAGGCAGCTGCCCGGACAGATTGAAAAAGTCTTACAGCTCGATGAGCAGATTAAACATTTAGCAGAGGAATTTTCTGATAAACATCATGCCCTGTTCCTTGGCAGGGCTACCCAGTACCCCATAGCTATGGAAGGTGCATTAAAGCTGAAGGAAATCTCTTATATTCATGCAGAAGCCTATCCGGCCGGTGAGTTAAAACATGGACCATTGGCGCTGGTCGATGCTGATATGCCGGTAGTAGCAGTAGCCCCGAATAATGAATTGATAGGAAAACTGAAATCAAATCTGCAGGAAGTGAAAACTCGAGGCGGGAAACTGTATGTATTTGCTGACACGCATGTGCAGATAGAAGATGAAGAAGGTCTTAGAGTGATTGAAGTTGGAAAGATTGATTCATTGATCGCACCAATGGTATTTACAATCCCACTGCAATTACTGGCCTATCATGTCGCAGTGATCAAGGGCACGGATGTGGATCAACCGCGTAATCTGGCAAAATCAGTTACTGTAGAATGATCTCAAAGTGTCATTTAGAATGTTTATGGGCGAGTAATAAAGTCTTTAACCGGGCTATATGTCATACTGGAATCTCTGATGCAAGAATCCCATCTGGCAGGCGAATGGTCGCTGCTACAAAATCAATTTGATAGCTATGAAAAATATTCATTGCTGATTAAATTAATCAATGTTGCTGTGACTGCTGTGTCGATTTTCCTGAATACTTTTAATGTTTACATTCTTTTTATAGTGATAATTATCTGGTTGCAGGATGGGATCTGGAAAACCTTTCAATCACGTATTGAAACACGATTATTGCTCGTTGAAGGTTTTTTTTCCAAAACCTCGTCTGCGCAGAACAGTGAAACCCTGCCTTACCAGTTTAATCAGTTTTTCATGCATAATCGTCCTGCAGGGTTTATTCTTGTCAGAGAATATATACTTCAAGCGTTAAGACCAACGGTTGCATACCCGCATGTTCTCTTACTGCTGATATTGGCATATAAAATTTGCTCTAACACAGCATAATCAGTTTGAGCAGATAACAGCCAGTGTTCTAAGGCTGCTCTTGCAGCATAGATTATATTCATCGGATCCTCAGACAAATACCAGTCAGCTTATTGAGAGCAATATTCTCAAGTTTGCTATGGCTGGTTTGCTGCCAAAGCTTGTAATTTGTCGGTTTATGGACTAAATATTAAAAAGTGTGATTGTTGTTTTGCTGCATTTTCAATGATTTCTGCTCATTAATAATGCTAGCGCAACCCTGTGTCATAAGCGTGAAATAACTATAACGGCTTATTAATGTCAAACAGAATGCAAAGGTTTAAAAAATTTTTTTTACTGAAATATTTAATGGTCATATTGCTGAGTTTGTCAGTTATGGCTGCTGCGTCAGCAGTACTGACTGAAGAAAATGATGAATGGGAAGAATTTGCCGCATTTGATGATACCCCGGTACTGCCGGAAATCGTTTATCCCGATTGGTTTAAACAAACTTTTCTCGAATTGCCCGATGATATTGAAGAAGCCGTCAAAGCCGGCAAAAAAGGCATCATTGTCTATTTTGGTCAGAAACACTGTGCTTATTGCCAGGCTTTGATTGATAAGGATTTTGGTCAAAAGGATATTGAAACCTATACACGCAACAATTTTGACGTTATTCCGATTAATATCTGGGGCAGCAATGAAGTGACTACTCCTGATGGTCAGGTTATGACGGAACGGGAATATGCCATTCGTGAAAAAGCCAATTTTACTCCTTCACTCATTTATTATGATGCAGATGGCAATAAGGCGTTGATGTTGCGAGGTTATTATCCACCGTACAAGTTTCGTGCAGCCATGGAATTTGTGGAACAAGGCTATTATAAGGAGGAGCTATTTCGTGATTACATGACTCGGGCAAATCCACCGCCCAAATTTGAAATTGAAGAAATGAACCATGAAGATTTTTTTATGTCGCCGCCCTATGTGCTGGATCGTTCACGGTATAAGGCGCAGGAGCCGTTGCTGGTTTTTTTGGAGCAAAGAGATTGCCACGCCTGTGATGTGCTGCACTCCGAACCGCTGCAATTTGATGCAACCAGGGAACTGTTAACACATTTTGAGATTGTACAACTGGATATGAATGCGGACACGCCGCTGATTACTCCGGACGGTCAAAAATTAACTGCCAGGCAATGGGCTCAACAGCTCGATATTTTTTATACTCCGACTTTAATAGCCTTTGATGAAAGTGGTAAAGAAATCATTCGTATTGATTCTGTGGCCCATGTTTACCGATTAAAAAGTGTGCTTGAGTATATTGTCAGCGGGACCTATAAAACCACGCCAGATTATATGTCATGGCGGTTTGATGTGCTTTTTGATGGTAAAAAACTGCCGGCTATAGAACACGCTGCTTCAGAGGAGAGCTCTTTATAACAATCATCTCACAACCTGCCCTGCTTTTTTGATATTGATTTTTTCGGGGGCTGATCTGGACTATTCTAAGGGTAAGTACTTAGTGTATAGTTTATGCTATGATAAACAATAAGGTTTATAGCTTTACTGCATGATTTATCTTTTTTACTTATAGCTCAAATCAGTGACCGGATAACCAGCCCGCCAGAAAATGTCCAGTCGATATCAATAGATATAGAGATGAAGTACAAGCTGATCAAACATCCCTTTGTATTGCCGGTGATCATCTCATTGCTCCTGTATGCTCTGTTTGCCTATTTTATATTTTCCAGAACACCCCTTTTGATACAGGAAAAATACATAACCACATCCATAGAAATCCAGAGCCAAATTCGCACCCTGATCACCGAGAAACAGGAAGCTCTAATGCTGGTTGCTTTAGCTGCAGTTAATGAAAAAAATATCAAACAGGCGCTGTTATACAATGCACCGGAAAATCTTGAACTGGATTCATTGGCCGTGTTATTAAGGGATCATTCGAAACTTGATCATGCCTGGTTTCAGATCATCAAACCCAATGGTGAAAGTTTTTATCGCAGCTGGACTGAGAAAAAAGCTGATAATGTGCTGCAGGCAAGGCTGGATGTCGCACAAATGATATCTGCTCCCAAGGTCATGACATCCATTAGCACCGGTAAATATAATTTAACCTTTAAAGCGATGGTGCCTGTGTATGATCAGGGTGAATTTATAGCTATTTTTGAGATCATTTCAAATTTTGACTCAATTGCTGAAAAACTAAAACAGCAACATATAGAAACAGTTATTCTGGTGGATAAAAGTTACCGCAAGCAGCTGAGCAAAGCCAGTGCAGATCGTTTTGTTAAAGATTATTACATAGCTAATCAAAATATAAACACACAATATCTGAACTTCATGGGTGCCAACAATCTGCATCAGTTTATACAGCCTGAACAGGATAATCTGATTTTCAAAGCGCAAAATCTCTTTGTCAGCTTTTATCAACTGCCTGATATTTATGCTGAGCCTATGGGGCATTTCATTCTGTTTAAGCCGCTCGATAGCATTGATTTGAGTGAGATCAGAGATATCAAACAACGTTTGCTGCTGTATCTGGCATTATTGATCGGCACGCTTCTCTTCAGCTTGCGATATCTTGCCAATAGACGTCTGACTCAGCATATGCATGAAATGAACCTGCAGCTGGAAAAGAAGGTTGCCCATAAAACCAGAGAATTACAGCAGCAAAGTCAATTTTTACAGAGCATCATTGATGGAGTCTCGGATACAGTGATGGTTATCAATAGTGATTATAATGTGATCATGTTGAATAAACAGGCTAAAACGCTTTACCACGCTGGATTACAGAATAACCCCGAATTAAGAAAATGTTATCAAATGTCTTATGCTTATGATCGCCCCTGCGCTGAGATGGACCAGGATTGTCCTTATAGCCAGGTCTTTGCTAGCGGAAAGGTCTGCCGAGTCACTCATAGCCATATTGATGCAGCTGGCAATCCTCAGTTCATTGAGCTAACTGCAACACCACTAAAAGATGCAGCAGGTAATATCACTGCCGTTATTGAATCAGGTCATAATATAACTGCTCATATGATGATCCAGGATGAGCTGCTTAAGCAAAAAGATGACCTTGATTTTCAGGCTCACCATGATGTTCTGACACAACTTCCCAACCGTGTCCTGTTCCATGACAGGTTGCGTCATGCTATCAAACTGGCCCATCGAAGTGGCAAAAAAATAGCTATTTTATTTATTGATCTCGATAACTTTAAAGTGATCAATGATACTCATGGTCATAGTGCTGGAGATGAATTGTTACAGCAGCTTGCCAGAAGACTCAAAAACCATGTCCGCGAGGTAGATACTGTTGCGAGGATTGGAGGAGATGAGTTTATCGTTATACTAGAATCAATTAATGCAGCGAATGATATAGCTGAATTAGCTAATAAATTACTGGAGATACTCCAGCAGCCATTTCTTTATGCTGCGAAAGAATTGAAGATTACCGCAAGTATCGGCGTCAGCTTATACCCGGAACATGGTTCCAGTCCTGATATGTTGATCAGAAATGCTGATTTGGCCATGTACCAGGCGAAAAAACAAGGCAAGAACAACTTTCAGATTTACTCTTTTATGAATTGAAAGCCTGCTACTGAATCATTATGCGCATTATTTTAGAATGCATGTCAACAAACTAAAGATATTTAAATATTATGAGTAATACAGCCCCTCGCAAAACCAAAATAATAGCCACCATTGGACCCGCCAGTGATGCTCCTGAAACTATCCGAGAGATGATCCTGGCCGGTATGAACGTGGCCCGGATAAATATGTCTTTCGGGGTGGATGAAGTGCAGCAGCAGCGACTTGATACGATTCGAAAAGTTGCTCGTGAAAGCGGCTATCCTGTGGCTTTGATGGCAGATACCAAAGGTCTTGAGATACGTACTGGCAAGCTGGAAAGTGAACTGCTGGAAGTGACATCAGGTGAAATTTTTATTCTTTACACCTATCAGCGAATGGGTGATAAAAATGGTGTTTCTGTTAATTATGCCAATTTACACAACGAGGTGAAGCCAGGAACCCCCATTATGCTTAACGACGGAGCAATAGAACTGGAAGTAGAATCGATTAACACCGAACATGGCGGAGAAGTTCATTGCCGCGTTATCCATGGCGGGGTATTAAGAGAGCATAAAAGTGTTAATTTGCCTGAAACACAGTTGAGCATGACCTCGGTTAGCCAGGAAGATCAGCAGGGGATATTGCAGGAATTGAGTTTTGCGGCAGAAAACAAGGTTGAATATATTGCCGCATCGTTTGTGCAGACCGCCGAAGATGTCATTAAACTACGCGGTATTCTGCAAGATAAAGGGGTCAATATCCCGATTATTGCCAAAATTGAAAATAAGGCGGGAATAGATAATTTGAGTTCCATTGTAGCGGTAGCCGACGGCACTATGGTTGCGCGGGGGGATCTGGGTGTCGAATTACCTCTGGAGGATGTTCCGGGATTGCAGAAAAAAATCATTCAGGCGACTGTTACCAATGGTAAACCGGTGATCACTGCTACCGAAATGCTGGCATCTATGGAATCAAATCCCAAGCCGACACGGGCTGAAGCAAGTGATGTGGTCAATGCAATTCTTGATGGTACTTCAGCCATTATGCTGTCTGGGGAAACAGCCATGGGAAAATATCCAGTCGAAGCAGTGCGTATGATGGCTACATTGGCTATAAGAGCAGAAGCCTCATTGGCGGAATTTGGTTATTTACAGCAAATCAGGCCTAATCCGACTAATGTAGTAACAGAAGCCGTCAGTCAGGCGGCGATTACTATGGCTAATCATTTAAAGGCAGCTGCAATTATCAGTTTGACTGAGTCTGGTTTTACCTCCAGGCAGATCTCAAAATACCGCCCGGAATGTATGATCCTCGCTGTAACCTGTTCAGAACAGGTGGATTTGCGCTCAGCCATGAACTGGGGGGTCATGTCGATCCTCTACAAGGAAGGCGGGACTAATGATGAAAAACTGCAATATGCACTGCACATGGGTCAGCAGAGAGGTTATTTTAAATCTCAGGATATTCTGGTGGTGACTACGGGACCCAACCAGGAGGCAGGCGGTACTAATATGGTTCGAGTCATAACCGTGCCATAGGAACAAATGATCAGTCCTCAGGCCAGTGATAAAAGCGGCATGCAGGGAAATGACTGCAGCCAATGTAATTCTGGCCGACTCTTTGTCCTTTGACCGCTGTGCGCATTTCCAGGGGCTGCCCGCAGGCTGGACAGGGTTGACTGAGCTGATAGTCTTTGCTGGTACTGGTTGTTGATGGCCCGGGTAAATTTTCTGACTGATGTAAAATAGCTTTTACCAGACTGATCTGTTGTTGTAAAAAGCTGTCGATATCCCGGGTTTTACCGGATGCAATATCATCGAGCTGCTGTTCCCATTGAGCCGTTAAAACAGGATCTTTAATACTGTCCGGCAATCTATCTATAAGTTGACAGCCCAGTGGTGTTGCTTTAATCAGTTTTTTTTCTTTTTTGATAAATTCACGCTGGAAAAGTGTCTGGATAATATTAGCGCGAGTTGCCTGAGTACCCAGCCCTGCTGTTTCGCGTAAAATTTTTCGTAACACTTTGTCATTGACTTGTAAGCCAATGGATTCCATGGCTCTGATCAAGGTTCCTTCGGTGAAGTATCGTGGAGGGTTGGTCTGTTTCTGCCGGGTTTCAAGCTGTTTACAGGGCAGTGAATCACCCCGATTGACTGCGGGTAACTCGGTTTCTGCATGAGAGCTTGTTGCAGAGCGGGTGCTTACTAGCGAGGCAGAACCCTGTTCCTTATCTGGCGGCTGCCTGATTTCGGACGCTGATAATACAGCAGTATCATTAATAAC
The DNA here is from genome assembly GCA_963836005.1 of uncultured Gammaproteobacteria bacterium. Classification (GTDB taxonomy): domain Bacteria; phylum Pseudomonadota; class Gammaproteobacteria; order GRL18; family GRL18; genus CAWIHS01. The sequence goes on from CAWIHS010000002.1 coordinate 457,505, forward strand.
TGTTTTCCAGCCATTAACGCGCTTAATACGACCGCTGGCTTTGAATTTGTCCTGCCCTATGGTGACGACAATGATACTTTGATCATATTCATAATCGGGATAAAATTGAGCGATATAGCGTCGTTTAACGATATCATAGAGATGTTTTTCTTTAGTGTTCAGTTTCTCCAGGCTGGAATGTGCCTGGGTGGGGATGATGGCATGATGGGCAGTTATTTTACAGTCATTCCAGACACGTGAACGCTGCTGCGGATGACACTGTGATATCAGTTCAGCCATTTGAGGGTCATTCTTCGAGATGGCCTGCAGGATCAGCGATGCATCCTTATGTTGACTGAGGGGTAAATATTCACAATCACTGCGTGGATAAGTGATGAGTTTGTGGGTTTCATACAGTGATTGTGCTGCTGTGAGTACGTCCTGGGCGCCAAATCCCCAGCGTCGCGAAGCTTCCTGCTGTAAAGCGGATAAATTAAATAATAAGGGCGGCGGCTGCCGTTTTCTCTCAGTTTTAGCTTCGCTGACCCGCCCGTTTTTATTTCGACAGCGATCAATAACACTCTGAGCCTGTTGTTTGTTTATGCAATGTTTATGTGCATCAGCAATGGACTGCGGCACCTGCCAAAGTGTCTCCAGTAAATGTTGTTCTGGTTCATGTGGGGGTGTTTTATTTGCTGAATCATGGGGGATAACAGTTAAAAACCAGGCACGCACTTCGTAATAAGCCTGAGGCACAAAATGTTCAATTTCGCGATCCCGTTTGACCACCAGCGACAGAGTCGGAGTTTGTACCCGGCCAACTGAGCGTAGCTGTCGATCATTGGCCTTGAGGGTGAAGGCTCGGGTCAAATTCATGCCTATTAGCCAGTCTGCACGACCGCGTGCCAGACCGGAAAAATAAAGAGGCTTGGTCTCCTGACTATCGCGCTGAGTCTTTAACGCCCGCTGGATGCTGACAGGGTCTAGTGCAGACAACCATAAGCGTGAGGTTTGACCTTTAAAGCCAAAATGTTTCAGTACTTCACGGGCAATGGTTTCCCCTTCACGATCTGCATCGGTAGCAATGATAACTCGATGGGCTTTTTTTAATAATCGTCCAATAATGGTCAATTGTTTTCTGGTGGATTTTTTGGCCCGCATTTGCCATTGGCCTGGAACGATAGGCAAGTCTGCAAGTGACCAGCGTTTGTATTTTGCGTCATAGGCATCCGGATTTGCCATTTCCAGCAGATGGCCTATACACCAGGTGACAATAATGCCCTTTCCCTGTAAGTAGCCTTCCTGTCTTTGTCTGACGCCCAGCACTCTGGCAATATCACGTCCCTGAGATGGTTTTTCACAGAGGTAGATGTCATAGGTGCTGGGAGACGGGTTCAATATTTAAATTCTTCGATGAGTGGATAACCAGGAGTCTGCTAATATAATTTGTGAGCTGAATATATTCATTTAAAGATTTGTTGCATTAGTTATGATTATAGCACGATAATCAAATATTCCAGCGTCGTATGTTTGATTTTTTGCCTGCGATTCTCTGTTATAGTATAAGTTTAAGCAGTGTTTCGACTTTTGACAGGAGCAATTTGTCTGACTCATTTTTTTGAACTATTTTTTTTGCCCCCCGGAGTGTTTATTTTTTTTCCGCTACTGACTTTGCTGCTGGTAAAAAATATTAAAATACTCAAACGCTTATTGTTAGTGCAATTATTGTTGTTCTATCTATCAAGTTTACCGGTCAGCTCTTATTACCTGTTTCGTTATCTGGAAACGACCCCTGCATTGGCAGCAGAACAGATAAACAATACCCCGGCGGAACTGATTGTTGTACTGGCTGGAGGTATCAAGGCATATAAAAAAGAATACCATGGCGCAGATATTAGCGGTTTTACTGTTCCGCGTTTGCGCTATGCGGCCTATCTTCAAAAAAGAACTGGACTGCCCATCATGGCGGCGGGAGGCATTAACAAAGGAGGAATAACCGAAGCAGAATTAATGCGCCAGGTGCTGCGCGAAGAATATGCAGTGAAAGCAAGGATCTATATTGAAACAGTGAGTCAGAATACCTTTGAAAATGCAATTGGGGTGAAGCAGCTATTAAAAGCACAGGGTATTAAAGAGATCCTCTTAGTCACCAGTGCTTTTCATATGCCCAGGGCATTAGCTGTGTTTGAGGGAGCCGATATTGACGTGATACCTGCTCCCACTGATTTTATGCATAACTGCATGGGTTATGACTTTAGCGATTTCCTGCCTGCTAGTCGGTCTCTGAGGGAAACTTTTCTCGCTTTGCATGAGATAATAGGCTCATTCTGGTATCGATTAAAAGTATAGCTGCATCGCCGTTGCAATCTAGACCTGATATTCGGGAATGGGCTCATGCAAGAATATTAAAGCCTGAAATCAGGGATAGATTTCCGGTATAAAGGTTTGATCATTAATAGGCGGTCTGATATAACCCCTGGGTTCCGTGCGTTCGGGTAAGACGATTTTTTCCTTGGTTAAATCTTCATAAGGTATCATGCTCAACAGGTGCGATATACAATTCAGACGGGCATGTTTTTTTACATCAGAGTTAACCACAAACCAGGGCGCCTGTTTGATATCGGTGTAAGCAAACATTACATCCTTGGCTTTTGAATAATCTTCCCATAAGGTTCGTGACTTGAGATCCATGGGACTGAGTTTCCAGTGTTTGAGTGGATCAATTAATCGGCTTTGAAAACGCCGTTCCTGTTCTTCATCGGATACGGAAAACCAGTACTTAATCAAAATAATGCCGGAGCGGACCAGCATGCGCTCAAATTCAGGGCAGGAACGGAGAAATTCTTGATATTCCTCATCGGTACAGAAGTTCATGACTCTTTCTACACCTGCACGGTTGTACCAGCTGCGATCAAAAAGAACGATTTCACCGGCTGCAGGCAGCATTTCAACATAACGCTGAAAGTACCACTGGGTTGTTTCACGTTCAGTAGGTGCGGGCAGTGCAGCAATGCGGCAGACTCGGGGATTGAGATGCTGGGTAATACGTTTGATGACACCTCCCTTGCCTGCTGCATCACGACCTTCGAAAAGTACTACGACCTTGAGGCCTTCCTGCTGGACCCAGCCCTGCAGTTTGACGAGTTCGTGCTGCAGTTTGAGTAATTCCTTTTCATAAGTTTGATTTTTGATTTTTTTGATCTTTTTTACCTCTTTAATCTCTTTTGCCTCTTTTACTTTTTTTATCTCTTTGCTTTTTTTTTGTGCATGTTGTTCACCGAATAGAAGTTGCAGTTGGTTTCAGCCGTTGAAAAACTGTTGTTTAACTATAGATAAGTTAAGGATATAAATAAAGCCTGAATAAGAGTTTAATTAACAAAGAATGCATTATTTTAAAAAATAATTCATCGTGAATTGTATTTTTATTGGCAGTGTAAGTTCACCAGGTGGTCTGGGCATGGGTAATGCGCCATCAATAGCCTGTCGGGAAGCTTTTTTCAACATGCTGCGTTTGCCATTGATCTGCAGGTGCTTGATGCTGCCGTCAGCGAATAGCGTAAATGAAATCTGGATCTTACCTTCAATTTTCCGACGGCGGGCGGCTTTGGGGTAGATTTTATGTACTTCTATATGGCGTAACAAGAGTGCCTGATAGGTTTGTCTGGTTTGGCTGAGTAATTCAGGATCAGGCTTCTTTGCAATGCTGCTGCTCAATGCCTGGCGGGGCTGCATGCTAACCGGCTGTTGTGACTGAAGATTTGTGCTGGGCTTGGGCAAGGATTCAGGTTTTGGCCTGGGTTTAGGCTTAGGCTTTGCTATGGGCTTAGGTTTCGTTATCGGCTTAGCTTCAGGCTTTGGCTCGGGTTTGGGCTTAATTATGACTTCAGGCTGGGGCTTAAATTCAGGTTCAGGTTCATTTCGGGGTTCTGTTTCTGGTTGTTCCTGTTCAATCTCTGGAGTATAGCTGCTAAAGCGAATATGAATGATGTGCTGTGCTGCGCTATCAGCGGGGGCTGAAATAATGGGTTCGTTTTTATAGAGAACAAGCAGGGCATGCAGTGACAGGGAGAAAGTCAGAGCAAAACTCCAGTTTAACCAGTCAATCCGAGACATTATAAGGCTGGTTTCTCTTCTATGGTAACAATGTCAATACCCTGCGCACCCGCTTTTTTTGCGGCGTCAAAAACATCAATAGCGATACCCAGATCAACCTCTTTGTCACCACGGATACGCACGACCTTCTCTTCTTGGTTTGTTAACGCCTGATTCAGCATCTCTTCGAGTTGTGCGATATTAACCGTCTGCTTATTGAATATGAGAGTATTTTGATCACTGATAATGACTTCAAGCTGTTTGAAATTTTCACTCGATTCACCTGTTTCAGCTTCGGGCAGATCCATATTGATAACCTCATCTTTGACGAAATGCGAAGTCAGCATAAAGAATATCAGGAGTAAAAAAACAATATCAATCAACGGCGTCAGATTGGGTATATAACTGCTGCGGCGTCTGCCCTCAAATTGCATGAACTATCCCATCCTGATGGTGAATGCTATCTTTGATGCTATCGTCAGAAAACTGTTGCGGCATATATTGCAGCATCAATGAAGCATAATTGCGCATACTTTGAGCCCTTTTATCAGCCCTGCCTTCCAGAAGATGCAATAGCAGCAGAACAGGAATAGCAACAGCCAGTCCTGCGCCAGTGGTTAACATTGCCTCCCAGATACCTCCAGCTAATGCCTGAGCATCGACCTGACCGCCTGCCTGTTCAATCACCATAAATGCCTTGATCATGCCGATAATGGTGCCCAGCAGTCCCAACAAGGGAGCTGTATTACCCAGAAAGGAAAGCGTTCGAAAGCCTCTTTCCATTTTCACCAGTTCGATGCTGCCAATGCGGGATGCAACCCGGTTGAGATCCTTGATTCCCGCCTGATGGGCATGATAAATGCCCTGCAGAACGCGTGCTTCTGGACCGCGCATGGAGTCTATAAGCGCTGCAATAGTCTGGGTTTTGAATCCTTCGTCCATCTTTTTCTCAAGCTTTTTAGGCAGGCGGCGCATAAAAGTAAAATGAATCAGCCGTTCAAAAAGAATAGTCAGGGCAATTACAGAATAACCGGCTAGAACCCAGACGATAACCCCTCCCTTATCAAAAATATCAATCACACTCATGGCTTTAAAATCTCTTACTGAGTAAAATAAAAGTCATAATTGTACCTTAATTCTCAGCAGTGATCCTGATATTGAGCTGAACTAAGTTTGTGCCTTTGCTATACTGATAATACATACCGTTTACTGAGAAAGACTATGCCCGAAAAACGTCAGGATAAACCCCTCCCCCCATCCAATGTAACACCCCTGCGGCAGCTTTTTCAGCTTAAAGTAACCCTGAAACATATCCAACCGCCCATTTGGCGGCGATTGCTTGTGGATAGCCGCATCACTCTGGATGCTCTGCATAGCGTCATCCAGATCAGTATGGGCTGGCAAAACTGTCACCTGCATCATTTTATCGACAGGCAAAATACCATTTATGAACCAGTGGATGAAGACAATGTAGAATTTTCTAATCCTGATTTTATTGACGAATCGTTGATTTTACTCAATGAAGTATTGATACAGGAAAAGGACTGGATCAGCTATGAATATGACTTTGGCGATGGCTGGGAGCATAAAATTGTCCTGGAAAAAATTCTTCCCATAGAAAAAAATCAGCTTCCTGTGAGTTGTATCAAAGGAAAACGAGCCTGTCCCCCGGAAGACTGCGGTGGACCATGGGGTTATCAAAGTTTACTTCAGGCCATGGCTGAACCTGATAGGCCGGAGCATGCTGAGTTACTGGAATGGCTGGAAGATGATTTAGAAGATCCAGAGTATTTTTCGACTGCAGAAACCAATGCTGTTTTACTGGAGTTTTTTGAGGACGTTGAATTCAAGGCAAAACCGGGTTTGTCAGGTGAGCTGCAGCGAGTTGAAAATTCAGCTTCAGAAATGAATCTGCTGGATGGAAATTTATTCGAGAGGCTGCTAAGTGGCGCTGATTCTCCTCCGGAAATGCAGCAACTGCTTCAGGGTGGTATGCAGGACACCATTGAACTTGTAATGGAAATGAGCAACTTGCTTGATCAGGCTGAAGAGGCTTTTCAAACTATTGCACAATTGAGTAAAGACAGGAAAGTAGTTGCTGTGGCGAAAAAAATGCTTAAAGCTCTGGAGGAATAAGCTCAGGATGATGAGCATGGGTAACTCGGGTAAAATGAGTCTACAGGAAATAAGCGTTGATGCATGAGCAGGGCATTGAGACAGATTGATCCTGGCACTAAAAGCAGGACTGCTGTCCAGGTGTACTGTTTATAAACACTGCGCGAGTGATCGCCGATTAATCAGGAATGCCTTTTTTCAACTTGCTGAAAAGATTTCTGGGTGGAAAGGGTTTCAGGATCCCCCGGGCTGCTTTTTGCACTGCCTGCTGGATCTCGGCAGGAGTGTCGTCAGGTTTTATTCCAGTTGTAGTTGAACCGCGCCAGATAAGACGGTTTTGTTCAGGAGATACCAGATCAATGATCAAGGTTCGGCGGCTGAAAGTATGCGCATTATTTGACTTACCGTGACCGGTTGCATCTTTATCATCCCAGGCCAGTCCCAGACTATAATCAAACAGTGCATTCAATTCATGAGCACTGACAGGTTGTTCAGCAGTTAAATAATAGTTGAGCCAGAAATCAGGCGTTAAACTGGTTTCCTTGCGAATTTTTTTTCCTGCCATGGCATTTTCAATGGCCAGCCTGATATTCCCCTGCTGCAGCAACTGGTAATTGGTTTCAGCCTTGATATTGTCAGGTACAGGCTTGAAATTATAACTTAGCATAGACTCAAAACTTTGCCCGTGATCATACTTCACCTGGCGATTAATCGAGCTGCAGGCGCTAAGATTAAACAACAACACGTACGCCAGCAGAGACAGTAAAAAAGAGGGAAAAAGGGTTGTGGTCTTAAGCATCATGTTTTCCTGGAGACTAAATAGATGGTTATAGAGACAGTAAAATAAGCTGAATTAAGTATTAAAGATGTCCTTCATAGGTATGTACTTAAGTAAATACGCAAGAGATGCCCTTAGCATAAGAAATCTAAAGAGTAAAAACAATGAACAGAACTATAAAATCGATTAATCCATCCAGTCAGGAAGTCGTTGCCGAATATCCGGACTGGGATATGGATCAGATCACACCGCTTATCGATAAGTCAGATCAGGCTTTTTCTCACTGGCAGTTCTTCGATTATAGTGTAAGAGCTCCTTACTTCCTGCAGATGGCTCAATTACTCAAACAGCGAAAAACAGAGTATGCCCGGCTCATGGCCAGTGAGATGGGCAAACCTGTCAGCCAGGGTGAGATGGAAATTGAGAAATGTGCCTGGGTCTGTGAACACTATGCTGAAATGACTGCAGAATACCTGGCAGACAGACAGATTAAAACTGAAAATTCCGAGAGCTTTATTACCTTTAAACCCCTGGGGGTGATTTATATGATCATGCCCTGGAACTTTCCTTTTTGGCAGGTGCTCAGAGGCGCGGCGCCGATTATTATGGCAGGCAATACAATTGTGTTGAAACATGCTTCCAATGTTTTTGGCTGTGCCCTGGCCATTGAACAGCTATTCAGGGACGCCGGATTTCCGGAGCATGTTTTTAGCAGTTTACTGACTGGTTCGAGAACCTCCGCAGATATCATTGCCCATGCAAAAGTCCGTGCGGTGACGTTAACCGGCAGTGAGCGTGCGGGTCAGCAGGTGGCCGCACAAGCAGGCCATCAGTTGAAAAAAAGCGTTCTGGAACTGGGGGGCAGTGATCCGTATGTAGTACTGGAAGATGCTGATGTTGACGCCGCAGTAGCCAGCTGTGGTACTTCGCGCATGCTTAATGGCGGGCAGGTCTGTATTGCTGCAAAACGTTTTATCGTGGTTGAAGCCATCAAACAGAAATTTGAAAACAAACTGATGGCTTTAATGCAAACTTATACCATGGGCGATCCGCAGGACAGGCAAACTAACTTTGGGCCGATGGCCAAGGTCAGGCTGAGAGATGAGCTGCATGCGCAGGTAAAACGCAGTATCGATGAAGGGGCTGTTCTGAAAATGGGCGGATTTATACCCGAGCAGACGGGGGCCTGGTATCCGGCCACGGTACTGACCGATGTAAGCAGTGAAATGACGGCATTTAAGGAAGAATTATTTGGGCCTGTTGCCGCCATTGTCTGTGCAAAAGATGAAGCAGAGGCTCTGTCCATGGCTAATGATACCGATTTTGGTCTGGGAGCAGCGATCTTTACCAGGGATATCGCTAAGGGACGTTCGCTTGCAAGAGATGTTATCGATGCCGGGACCTGCGTGGTGAACGGATTTGTTAAAAGTGATCCCAGATTACCCTTCGGCGGTATTAAGCGTTCCGGTTATGGACGTGAAATTGGTGAATTCGGTTTGTATGAGTTTGTAAATATCAAAACCATAGTCGTTAGTTAATCATAGTCGTTAGTTAATCATAGTCGTTAGTTAACCATAGCTGTAAGTTACAATGTAACTGCAGTTAATAACAGAGTTCAGTCAACAATAGAGTGGCAAATCATGAATGATAAATCAGTACTATCAACACAGACATGTTCAATTCATCTGCCAGATGATTCGCATGTCAATGTCATTGACCTGGAGGCGGATGATGTTATCAATGATTATCAAGCTGCGATGAATAAAGCCGATGAAATAGCCGCCGAGAAACTGCAGGACTATATGCTGCTCTCCTGGTATGACCGTGACAGAGACTTTGAATCGCCTCAGCATGCCAGTGAATGTCATCTGGATTCTGCTGTCCCGGGGTATGTAGATTACGGACTCTACCATGGGGCGACACTGAAAGTGGATTTTGCACAGGGACGCTTTGTTTTTTTCTATATGCCCGCGAATCTCGAGTAAACACATTGTTCATCAGCAGGATAAAAGCATACGGGTAATTATTATCCTAAATTTAAATATTTATACAAGCTACTCCTTCCACCCGGCTGGGGCGAAGGTTGGGATGAGGGTTCTGGAGCACGTCAAAAATAAGGGGGTACATGCCGAACTGGCGGGCGGCATCTAGCATTGATCGAAATTCATTTTATCCTCCGGCACATAATTTTTACCCTGCCAGGCCCCTCTTGTATTCAGTTCATCGGCAATAAATTGTGCCGTTTTTAATTTGTTTCGGGTCCAGTCCGGGGCCAGCAATTCATCCCAGCGGCTAGCTACTGCACTTAGACGCTGCACGGCAATTTCGGGAGAGAGGTGCTGTAGAAACAATATCACTCTGCTGGAATAGTCCTGCAGTCCGAGCGGTGCAAATTGTCCCTGTTTATAAATATCAGCCAACGGTGTGTTGCTCAGGACATGCAGATTATGCAGTTTGACATTAGAAATCGGCAAACGGTTAAGAGTTTGAGCTGTTTCTATGATTTCTGCATTCGTTTCTCCAGGCAAGCCAAATATCAGATGTATACCGATATCAACGCCAGTATGCTCATGCAGTTTGCTGATGGCAGTATAACCGCTTTCTACATTGTGGCCGCGCTGCAAAAAAGTCAGATGATGATCAAAAAAACTTTGTAATCCCAGTTCGACCATCAGATAGCTCTCTTCATGGGTTTTTCTTAACAGCGGGAGCACTCTGGCGGGTAAGCAATCCGGGCGGGTAGCTGAAACCAGGCCGCAGATATGTTCCTGTTCCAGAGCTGTGGCAAAGCGTTGCTGCAGCTGGTTGACACGATCAAACGTATTGGTATAGGACTGGAAATAAACCAGAAATTTTTTGGCTCGATAGCGTTTGGCTATTTTTTCACGGTTGATAATTATCTGCTGCTGCAAGGAATTATCACGTTCCAGGTGATAAGCGGCAGAGCCCCATTCATCACAGAAAATACACAGGGGCATGCGGCCGTTGGGCTGGCGGTTGGGGCAGGTTTCAGCAATACTAACAGACACTTTATAGACTTTTTCTCCAAAACGTTTCTTGTAGTACTGGCTTATAGGGTAATAGTGGTGGTTGTTCCAATGAGAAAAATATTCATCCATGCTCGTCAGCCCTTGATTAGAGAAAGGCTTTATTATCCTCAATCAGCGATTTAAAAACTACTGAAATGTGCTGAAGATTCAGAACCCGGAGAACGCTCGTAGTCGGCTTATCTGGGATGTTCAGGGTCGTTAATAGTTTGCCTGCAGATAGATATTGTTGTATTCTCTTAGCTGTTTTGCTTTAGCCATTGGTGACAGGCAAAATCACAAGCTCTTTCGTGATTCAAGATTAGAAATTCGGAAGGTTTAATAAATTCTATAGATGGAATTAAAAAATGTATTTGCGAATTCTGACTGGCTTATTGCTTGCCTGTGTATGTTTTTCGGTTGCATATGCACAAGAGCCTTCGAGTGAAAAATCACCGGTTATTAACAAGGTCTATCTTCAGGGCGGAGGTTATTTTCATTTTACCTATGATGAAGATCACACCGATGCTCCCTGGTTTGTGGGAGTTGAAATAGATCGTTCTGACCAATGGCTGTATGGGCTTTCTCTTTTTAATAATTCCTTTGGGCAGTTTTCACAATATATCTACGGCGGCTATAAATTTAAATTTAAAAACAAATTTGAAAACTTTCATGCTAAAATTTCTGCTGGCATCATACATGGATATAAAGATGAATATCAGGATAAGATCCCGTTTAATAACAGCGGCTTCGCACCGGCCATTGTTCCCGGCCTCGGCTGGAAGAAGGACAAACTGGGTATAGATGCCTATTTACTGGGGAATTCAGGATTATTGTTTACTATTGGTTATGATGTCTACGAATTTTAGGAGCGCGCCACACTAACAGCGAGTGATATCTCACTCCAAGCTATAGTGAGTATTTACGTTTCATCTTCAATCCCTGTTTTTTTGAAAAACACGGAGCATTTGCCAGCCTGTTTTCTGGCTGATGAAATACTCATCGAGCTGGGCTCATCACCCTAATAAAAGATGATGCCCCTTTACTGATAATCAGCTCCTGTAAACCTAAGTCAAGCTGGTGATTATTTAGGTTTGGGTACAAACGCAATTTCATCGCCATCTTCTAGCAGCGTAAAAAGTTCGGCAAATTCTTTATTGACTGTGAATTGAATAGCATCTTCCTCAAAGGCCCGCTTCCAGGCAAAACCGCGTTTTCGTAAAAATCCCAGCAGGTCTTCGACTTTGGTGATATCTTTAGATAGCTCCAGTAGCTCTTCTTCTTTTTGGGTGATTTTTATCAGTCGATCCATAAAATAAAGCAGTTTTATTCTGACTGTCTCATTATCCGAAATACTCCGGTGACCTCGAGTCAGTTGATGCGTTTCCAGTGCATCCAGGTAAGCTTGCCAGTTAGCGTCATAATGCTCACCCAGTTCAAACAAAGTGTCCCAGGAATAGATACCCGAATCATAGCCGTCATCAAAGAAAAGCCGCAAGCCATAGGTTCCCTGTGGTTCAATATTCTCTATATTTACATCGGCTTTACCAGTCACTGGAATGTGAGAAGTCCTGATTTCAGCGGATTTGGCATGAGTACGAAGATATTCAGCACTTAATTTAAAATTTTCCCCGCCAGAAAATTCAATTTCCAGCAGGCGGGACTTGGTATGCAGTTTGATATCGACGGGGGTATGTAATTCCATGGTGACTCTGATTCTTTTAACCTAAAATAATCAGTTCAATCGTAGCGAGAGCGATTAAGGTGCTGAAGATTCAATAATTTACAGGTTATTTTGGACTTATTCGTAGCCACCCTACGGGTGAGTTCAAAATGTTCTGGAAAGTCTTGAAGATTCAGTGTATTAGACGCTCGCAGTAGGTTTAACTGATTTTTTTAGGTTTAAGGTTAGTAATGACGAGGAACCTGCAGCACTATGCGCTACTCCCAGCGGATGATGTTAAAATCACCTCAAAAGGCTCGTTGACTTGAAGTAAGCAGCAATTCTCTGTTGATTTTTTCCCTGATATAAAGCACGCTAAGGTATTTTTCAGGCACTCTGTGATTGCTATTTGATGTTGTATTTTTAATAACGCTTGATATGGATGATATTGGATTCATCTCGATGAATATCCGCCATATGCAAGGTGAAATTACCGGCGTCGCGATCTTCAAAATAGCGCTGCAGCATTTCTGTTGTTACCGGAAAGGCCAGTTCATCCCAGGGAATCTCAGCTTCGGCAAAAAAACCGACTTCCAGGCTTTCTGCGCCGGGGGCTGCACGGCCTTCTTTGACTGTAGCACGAAACATGGTGTTCACATGGCTGATGTGGGTGATATTGTAAATAGCAAATAGCTGCATATTTTCCAATTCTGCAAGGGCTTCCTCTCGGGTTTCACGGGCAGCGCCTTCCATCACGGTTTCACCACATTCCATAAAACCTGCGGGAATGGTCCATTTACCCAAACGGGGCTCGATGGCTCTTTTGCAAAGCAGCACTTTACCCTGCCATTCCGCCAGGCAGCCGGTGATAACTTTGGGATTGATATAATGTACGGTTTTACAGGCGTTGCAGACATGACGTAACTCATTATCACCTTGAGGGATCATTAGTGATACCGTAGCTCCACACTTGCTGCAAAATTTCATAAATCCGGCCTTTCTGGCTTTGTCTGGTTAGATTAATATATAGGCAAAATAGATAAAATTAAACAGCCATATAAAAAAAGCCCATACTCTTTTCATTGAGTATGGGCTTTTCAAGCTTAGATATTTAATCAGTATATTGGTGTTTGATTAAATAGTATGCTAACCGCCAAAGACATCATGGGTTATGTTATTAAACCAGGAATGCGCATAACGGGCTTCGCGTTGCCTGCTCTGTGCAGAAGAATCCATGGGGGTTAGACCGCCAGAACCTTCGACCTTCTGTATTTTCGTGCCGTCAAAGTTATAAACCATGGCAACAGAAATACCATCGTCCGGAGTAATAAGACTGTAGCAGGTATTCACCAGCGTGGGTACAGGCGCTTCTTTACCCTGCAGGCTGGCAACGACTGCAGCTGCACAGACTTTGGCTTCTGAATTTGCCGCATAACCGGATTTTGGCAGCGGTGAAGCAACACTGGAGTCACCAATCACATAGACATCTTTGTGCTTGGATGATTCAAAGGTTTTCTGATTGATCGGACACCAGCCCGTCTCATCGACCAGGCCGGCATTAAAGGCAATTTTACCCGCTTGCTGTGCAGGAATGATATTGATTACATCAGCTTTGTACTCGTCAACACCGCCAATAACGGTATTGGTTTTCGGATCAACACCTTCAATAATACCACCTTCAGCACCTTTGACCCATTCGATCAGACTGTTGTCTGTGCCAAAGCCATAGTATTTTTTCCAGCCCTGGGTAAACAGTCCCTGCTTGGAAAATTTGTCTTTGGGATCGAGGATCAGGATCTTGGATTTTGGCTTGTTGTCTTTCAGGTAATGCGCAATTTGAGAGGCGCGCTCGTAAGGCCCGGGAGGACAACGGAAAGGATTAACCGGTGGTGAAATAATGACTGTACCACCGTCGTTCATGGCTTCCAATTGCTTGCGTAACAAGGCAGTTTGAGGGCCGGCTTTCCAGGCATGAGGGATTTTTTCTGCAGCCACGGTGGCATCGAGACCTTCAACCGTATCCCATTTAAAGTCGACACCGGGTGAAACAATACAACGGTCATAAGCTATATCACCGCTTTTCTGGGTGTTAACTTTTTTGCCTTTGGCATCAATGTTGGTCGCAAGATCCTGGACTATTTTAATGCCCATGGATTCAAGGTTCTGATAGCCGAAGGTAATGGATTCCATTGGACGTTCACCGGAGAGCACTTCGTTGCTCATGAAGCAGGTGTAATAATTCTTGTTTGGCTCAACAATAGTAACATTAATGGATGGGTCGGCACGTTTTATGTAGCGAGCAGCCGTCGCCCCGCCAATACCGCCACCTACAATGACCACATTACCTCCCGCTTCTTCAGCTAGAATAATATGGCTTAAACCCAGTGTGCTTACGGCGGCAGCACCACCAGTTATTTGAATAAAATTTCTACGTGAAATTCCTGACATATTGATATCCCCCTTTATTTCTGGCTGGCGTAATAGTGCATGAGTGCAGTGAAACCGGCATCGCCTTCTTTTTGCTCAAGCTTTTTAACTTTCTTACCCATTTTCTTGGTCATTTCCCGATCACCTTTGCGGAAATCTTCCATCGTGAAAGTTAAATACTCATGCCATTGACCAGCTAGAATACCTGCATCATCTTCGGCAGAGCGGCCGCCATCTTCATGGCATTTTTCACAGTATTTTTCGTGTAGTTTCTCGCCTTGTTTAGCTAATTTGGGATCAAATTCCTGGGTTTGACGCACCATTTCCAGTTGGGAGAAATGCTTGGCCATTAAAGCAATTTCTTCATCCGAGTAACCTTTGGCAATGCGGCTCATAATAGTAGAGGGTCTTTCCGCATTTTTATAGCCGACCATTGATTCTTTAAAATACTCCTCTGAGATTCCGGCAATAGTTGGTGTGGCAGGTCCAACACTGGAACCGTCTGTACCATGACAACCAGCACAGGTATCGGCAAGCATTACGCCGCTGGGTCCAGCCCAAATGCTACCAGATGCTGATAATCCTCCCAGTACTACTAAGGTCAGTACTTTTTTATTTAATTTCATAGGTCCTCCTTCGGTGACCGTCATTATGGGGTTTTTACATTCAAATTAAGCGTAAAACTTTTGTTTCCGCATGGTATGAAAGGCTTAATGTTAATAGTGTAGTCTATTTTTACTATTTGTCATATTGATAAACTTGTTTTGCATAATCGAGTGCTGATAGACCATCATTGTCTTTGATATAAGGATCGGCTCCATAGCGATAGAGCAGGGTCGCAGCATCAAAATTTCTTTGAATGTAGGCTTCCATAACCGCTGTGCTGCCGTTGATGTCCTGATGATTAACATCGATCCCATGTTTTAGTAAAAATTCCATAGCTTCTATCTGGTTTGCTTCACTGGCCCAGAATAATGCCGTCGTGCCATCCTCACTCTGGGCGTTAAGATTTGCACCCTTTTCGATGAACATCTGCATAATTTCTATATGGCCATTGGCCGTTGCTAGCATCAGTGCGGTGCCATGATCTTTATTTCTTACATCCAGATCAATATCTGTAGCCAGGAGTAGTTTTACCGCGTCGATATGACCTTTTGCGGCTGCAGCCATCAGGGCGGTAGTGCCATTTTTGTCTGATGTATTGACATTTGATCCGGCATCAATCAGCAGCTTCATGACGTCGGTGTTATTGTAAACTGCAGCAAACATAAGTGCATCCCAGCCGGTACGGGTTTTTGGGTGGGTTTTTGCACCTTTGGCAAGTAGCATGCTGGTTAATTCAGTATGGCCCACTTCTGCCGCAAAAGTTAGAGCAGTACAGCCCGGAAGACTGCGGGTATTAATATCAGCACCTTTGCTGATAAGATACCTGGCAATCTCTTCATTACCCTCTTCAATAGCAAACATCAGTGTACTTTTACCATATTTACCATGAGCATTGGGACTTATACCCTGTTCTACCAGGTTCTGAACGGTGTCCAGGTCACCTATCATGGCAGCCTGCATTAATTCTTTTTCCTGAGCGGAGGGTTCATGTTCATTTTTAACAGGCGCTGCGACAGTAGCACTAGCGAAGCAGGCAAATAATACTGTGACACACAACAGCTGCAGAGCCGATTTAATTTGCTGAAAGCTCAAGGCTGGTATTAACTCCATCAGGTTTGGTTGCATAGGTTTAAGCTTTAGTCTCTTTTTCAGTATCTTCTTCATCTTCATCCGGTTCGTCAGGCTCTTCGTGAGCAATGCCTTTATGACAATCAATACAGGTCTGACCTTTTAACTCGGCACGAGGGTGTTTCTTTCTTGCCATACGCCCCTGTTCACTAAATTCCATCGAATCATAGTCATGGCAGCTGCGGCATTCTCGTGAGTCTGTGGCACGCATCTTTTCCCATACACGTGAAGCCATATCCCATCGATGTGCTTCATATTTTTCCGGCGTATCAATGGTGCCCAGGATTTCATGCAGCACATCTTTGTAGGCAAGGATCTTGGCCTTCATTTTAGGGAAAAATGCTTTCGGAACATGGCAGTCAGAACAGGTGGCACGGACTCCTGAAGAATTCTTATAATGTAGGGTTTGTTTGTATTCTTCGAGGTTGACTTTCATACTGTGGCAGGAGGTACAAAAATCCATTTCATTGGTATAGGACAATACAACATTCATACCGCCAAAGGCAGCAAATCCCAGCAGAAAAATACCAGCAAAAATGAGTACGCACTTGCGTGAAAAAAAACGACAGCCGCCTGTTGACTTGTTATCTGCACTCATTTTTCCAAATACTCCGAATTTCTGGGCAAAAAATAATATATCCAGAATGTAAAACTTTTATCAAGATTAACAGTAACTGTATGGGGGGATACAGCGGGTGATTTAATCCTGGATAGAATCGTCTTACATACCGGATAGTAGGCTAAGAAAGCACAACTCATGCCAACTTTATGTATAGGTCAGCAAGTTAAGATTAGCAAGCTTATCATTACTCTATTGTTAAAAAAATAATTTATGCAGAATAAGATATAACTGAATTTACTATTATGCAAGTTATTGAAATACTGTATTCATCGTATGAGCATATTATCCTTGCTATGGACACGAATAGCTGTAAAGTTGTTTTTTTATTGCTCTGGCAGTAATAATACTATATTTAAATGGCTATTTATAGTTTCATTGATACAGTATTGTCAACATGTATATCTGGTGTTGTCATGACACATAGCCTTTTTGTCATGACAAGAAGGCTATGACAGCCTGTTCATTGTGAGTCGAATACGGGTTTAAATAATGAGCAATGTTCATTTCTTAATCATCGGCAGTTTCGTACTGTATTTTATTTTCCACTCGCTGACGGCATCGTTAACAGTAAAACAATGGGTGGCCCGTCACTGGCCTCATTTGATGCCCTATTATCGCCTCACTTTTAATGCATTGGCGATAATACTGTCCTTGCCTTTATTAGCTGTGCTTGTTCTTTATCCAGGTGAAATGCTCTGGCAATGGCAGGGTGCAGGATTTTATATTAGCAGTGGTGTGGCTTTGCTGGCGCTAGTGGGATTTTTTATTTCCCTGAAGCATTATGACCTGGCTGAATTCTGGGGTACCAAACAATGGCGCGAAACCAATAAAACGGTACATGATCAGGAAGTATTTAACATTTCACCTTTGCATCGATTTGTCCGTCATCCGTGGTACTTTTTTGTTCTGCTTTTAATCTGGACTCGAGATGTTTCAACAACACAATTTACAGCATATGTGCTGCTGACTCTGTACCTGATTATAGGCTCACGGTTAGAGGAACTGAAACTGATTGCCTACCACGGTGAGGTTTATCGGGAATATCAGCAAAAGGTGGCCGGTCTAATCCCTTTGCCCTGGAAAACGCTCTCAAAAGCAGAAGCTCGGGCTCTGATCAGGAAATATCAGAATACTCGGAGTAGCGCATGAAAAATATATTTAAAAAGTGGTTATCACCCTGGGTTCTGGTGATGATAGGTATTATTTTTAATATTTTTGCGGCTATCATCAGCAATCACTATATTTCTCTTAATAATGAAAAATTACATCTACTGGAAGAGCAAATTTCTCGCATCGATATAAGAATTAATAGTTTCTGGCAAGAAAGTCAGACCATAGAGCGAAAAAAAGAATTTATCCTGCTACTTGCGCAACTGGGACAACTTACCCTGGATCCATCGGTGCTGCAGCACATACAGCAGTTTATTGGACAACTAAAAGCAGACTATGATTTGAATCAGCCGCTAAAATGGAATTCAGCTATTGATAGTCAACAGATTATCGATATCATAAATTCTGCCAGAAGAAAAATACTGGATGATATCGATGACATCTATCTGGATAGAATTTTACTGGAAAAACAGCAACAGCCCATTAATAATACTAATTCCAGATTAATGATTATTGCGCTGTTTTTACAGATGTTTGGCCTGATTCTGGTACTGGCCAAAGATTTGCAAAAAAATTAGTGTGATTAAGCGACAACTAATGGCGAGCTTCTTTCCTCTAGCTAAAGATAAATACTATGCACATAATTAACTGGCAATATTTTGACACTGCTGAAGATGTCGCACAATATACTGTTCGACAGATAATTCTGGCTGCACATCAGCAGATAAACAGCAAAGGTGAATTTCGTCTGGTGCTGGCAGGGGGGACTACGCCCGCTCAGGTTTATCAGATTCTGGCAGATCATGATGAAGACTGGTCGCGATGGAAGCTGTTTCTTGGCGATGAACGCTGCTTGCCAGAAGATGATGCTGAGCGTAACAGTCTTATGGTGACTGAAGCATGGCTGGATAAAGTACATTTTCCCAGAGAAAATTTTTTTCCGATTGCAGCAGATAAAGGACCCGAGCAGGGTGCCCGAGAGTATGCACAGATAGTACAAGACCACCTGCCCTTTGATGTCGTTTTATTAGGTATGGGGGAAGATGGACATACTGCCAGTTTATTTCCCGACGTTAAATATAATGATCATGAACTCATTCACGCAGTATATGATGCACCCAAGCCACCTCCGGAACGAATTAGTATGAGTAAAAAAACGCTGGCTCAAACCGGGCAATTGTTTATACTGGTGACCGGAAAAAGTAAACAGGCAGCAGTGCATAAATGGCAACACGGCGAGCCGCTGCCCGTTGCACAAATTACTGCGCCCAATGGGATAAATGTACTCATCGATGATGAAGCAACCCCGGATACCAATAAACATTAACACGGGATCACATCAAAGCTGTGGGTTAACAACATCACGTATGAAGACACATTGTTTACTGGAATTTAATCTCTCTGGGAAACTGAATACTGAATACTGAATACTGAATACTGAATACTGAATACTGAATACTGAATACTGAATACTGAATACTGAATACTGAATACATGGATATTTCACAAATTATTGATCCGCTAAACAAACCTCAGCGCCAGGCGGTTTGCTCGGAGGCAAAAAATACTCTGGTGCTGGCCGGTGCAGGCAGCGGAAAAACCCGTGTGCTGGTACATCGTATTGCCTGGTTAGTGCAGGTTGAAAGTGTCTCTCCTAATAGCATCCTGGCGGTTACTTTTACCAATAAAGCCGCCGGGGAAATGCGCATACGTATTGAAAATTTGTTAAAGACACCTATGGGCAGAATGTGGGTCGGTACCTTTCATGGACTGGCGCACCGATTATTGAGAATGCATTGGAAAGATGCAGGATTAAAAGAAAATTTCCAGATTATTGATAGCGATGATCAGTTGCGCCTGCTCAAACGTATTATGAAGGAATCAGGCCTGGACGAAAAAAAGCATCCAGCCCGAGAGGTTCAGTGGTTTATCAATGGCTGCAAAGATGACGGTCTTCGGTCTGCACAGGTGCAGGCCGAAATTTACCGGCAAAAAGAACACTTACTGGAAGTTTACCAGCTGTATGAAGATTTATGCCAACGCAGCGGTCTGGTTGATTTCGCAGAATTACTGCTGCGATCGCATGAATTATGGCTCAATCAACCGAATCTGTTGCATCATTATCAGCAGCGTTTTCAGCATATTCTGGTTGATGAATTTCAGGATACGAATAAAATACAATATGCCTGGCTCAAGGTTCTGGGTGGTAATAATTTACCCCACAGCCATATTAAAAGCTTCGTTGTTGGCGATGATGATCAATCCATCTATGGATGGCGAGGTGCTCGTATAGAACATATCCAGGAATTCAGCCAGGATTTTGGCAACACTGAAACGATTCGGCTGGAACAAAATTATCGTTCCAGTGGAAATATTTTACAGGCAGCCAATGCGGTCATCGCTAATAACCTCGATCGGCTGGGTAAGGAGCTTTGGACCGAAGGTACGGAAGGCGAACCGCTGCAAATATATCGGGCCTTCAATGAAATTGATGAATCATTATATGTAGCCAGTCAGATTGAAAAATGGATTGAAAAAGGCGGTAAACGCAGTGAAATTGCTATTTTATATCGTTCCAACGCTCAGTCTCAGCCACACGAATATGAATTGGTAAAAAGAGGTATCCCCTACCGGGTCTACGGCGGTTTACGTTTTTATGAACGTGCAGAAATCAAAGATGCTCTGGCCTATATGCGCTTGATCTCCAACCCAGAGGATGATTCGGCGTTCGAACGAATTATCAATATCCCAACCAGGGGCATAGGTCAGCGCACCCTGGATAACATACGACAAACAGCAAATAAGCTGCAGCTATCTCTGTGGCAAACCAGCCTGGATATGCTTGAACACAAACAATTCTCCGCCCGGGCGGCGGCATCCGTAAAGCGCTTTATGGATTTAATCGAAACGCTGGGTGCGTCGCCGCATTCAATCAGCTTGAATGAACAGGTGGCTGTTATTATTGAGACTTCGGGCCTGAAAGAGTTTCATGCACGTGAAAATACTGAGCGGTCACAGGCCAGGGTAGAAAACCTGGAGGAACTGGTTAATGCTGCAAAGCGATTTAACGATGATGGCGATCCTTTGCTGAGCATGATGCAGAAGAACGCGGATTATACCGAGGCTGAACAAAATGTCATGGCTGAATTTCTGTCGCATGCCGCCCTGGAAGCGGGAGAAGGGCAGGCCGAAGAGTGGGAAGACTGCGTTCAGCTGATGTCGCTTCACAGTGCCAAAGGGCTGGAGTTTGAACTGGTGTTTCTTACTGGCATGGAACAGGGCCTGTTTCCGCATAAAAATGCCCTGCAGGATTATGCCGGCGGACGTCTGGAAGAAGAACGGCGTTTGTGCTATGTCGGAATCACCCGGGCCAGGCAGCATTTACATCTTTGTCATGCAGAAAGCCGTACGATTTACGGTCGCAGTGAACTTGCAAGAGCTTCACAATTTTTGACTGAAATTCCCGCGGCATTGATCAATCAGGTCAGAGCCATAGAAAGTAGTATTTCGCCAGCATATTCTACAGTTAGCCAGGTTAGATATAATAAATCTTCTGAGACAGCAGAAAATGTTCCGCACATTGGGCAAAGAGTATCGCATAAAAAATTCGGAGAAGGGACGGTTATTGATTTTGAGGGAACTGGATCAAGAACCAGAGTACAAGTTAACTTTGACTATAATGGCCCTCGCTGGCTAATGCTGCAGGTGGCAAAGCTTACCTGAATATCAGGTATTGCCAAGTAGCTGCTTAAAGTTAAACGGATATTTGTGGGGGCAGGATAGTGGTAACGGTCAGGGATATATTTGCGGTGCTATCTGGACAGGTAATTGCTCCATGCATTGCCTGTGTTTACTTGGATCAATAAATACCAGATCCTTTATACATATTTTGCTTTAGAACTAACCTGTGAGATGATTTTGATAACCGTGAAACTAAATAGCTGTTCGGAAATAGTGGCCATAGTATTGAGTCATCGCACCAGACCCTGTAATACATTATTTCGCTCATATTAGCATCAAACCCGAAATGATACATCACAGGTTCTGGTGCTAAATGGACACCTTTTGAGAACATTTATTTAGAATTTATATCTCGGGTTAAATGTAGCATAAGCAGACAGTGGTATGATATGTTGGTGGCCAGGTAAGAAAACAGCCTGAATTAATCTGCCAGGTATGGGAATATAATTTCAGTTTATACGTGATCAGTTAATAAATTTAGCAAGAGGATAAAGAATGAAAAGGCGTGATTTTATTAAAGGTGTCGGCGCAGGAACCATTGTAACGGCAGGAATGACAGGCTCTATAAATAACATATCAGCAGCCAAAGCTATTAAATGGAAAATGGTAACTTCATGGCCGAAAAACTTTCCTGGTTTAGGGACCGGCGCCAATTTTCTGGCTAAAACGATTAACGAAATGAGCGGTGGACGTATAATAGTCAAAGTTTATGGTGCCAATGAACTGGTACCAGCTCTGGAGGTTTTTGATGCTGTTTCACGTGGTACTGCGGAAATGGGACATAGCGGTGCATATTACTGGAAAGGCAAACATCCCGCCACTCAGTTCTTTACTGCTGTTCCATTTGGTTTTACTGCGCAGGAAATGAACGGCTGGTTATATCATGGCGGAGGGCTGGAATTATGGGAAGAACTGTATGCCAAATTTAATCTTGTTCCTAACGCATCAGGTAATACTGGAGTTCAGATGGGCGGTTGGTTTAATAAGGAGATTAACAGCGTTAAGGATCTTGAAGGCCTGAAAATGCGGATCCCAGGGCTGGGCGGTGAAGTATTGAATAAAGCGGGAGGTACGCCGGTAACCTTGCCAGGCGGCGAGATTTATACTTCTATGCAGTCAGGAGCAATTGATGCAACTGAATGGGTCGGTCCTTATAACGATCTGGCTTTTGGTTTGTATAAAGTAGCAAAATACTATTATTATCCAGGATTCCATGAACCCGGTTCTACGATGGAAGCCATGATCAATAAAGACGCATTTAATAAATTGCCGCAGGATCTACAGGTGATTGTGCGTGCTGCCTGCAGGGTGGCCAATCAGGATATGCTGGCTGATTATACGGCAAAAAATCATCAGGCATTACAAACTCTGGTGAATAAACATAATGTTGATCTGCGGGAGTATCCTGATGATGTGATTATCAAATTATCGGCGCTGTCAAAAGAAGTCGTGGCCAGCGTGGGTGAGTATGATGAGCTGTCAGCCAGGATCTATCAATCTTTTAATGATTTTAGAACCAATGTTATTCAGTCAAGTCGAATTGGTGAGCAGAGCTATCTAAGAGCGCGTTCTTTAAGTTAAATTTAATTTAATTGCCTCAAGAGCATAGTCATTTTGCCAGCAAATGAACGGTGGATAATTTTCTGGTCGAATAGCTATGCGTCCTGTTTTGGCAGGATCTGTTGCTGTAAATCATTCAAACAGTTCAGCACCTTATCGCGATGCTGCTCGATTTGAGAAATTAGGGCCTGTGCTTCCCCGACTTTGCCTTCAGAATATAACTTGAGCATTTCCTCGCCTGTTTTATGTGCTTCTGCGTGAGGCTGTTCAATGGCTTTGAATGATTCCAGATGCCCGTATTTTAACCGGCCAATGCCAAAATACCATTGCCCCAGGCGACATTGATGAGCATTTGCCATCTGATAGATTTCATGCTTCTGGCCGGATCCCTGCACGGTTTTAATGACATTATTGATACCAGCAAAGTGATCACTATGAGCGATTAAAATAGGAAAATCTGACAAATCCCAGGAGGTTTCGGACCATAAAATCCAGTTGGGATCCGGCTGCCACGATTGCTGCCAGTTATAGACTTCATCAGCATGCATGGGTCTAGCTATCCCATAACCCTGTGCAATATCACAGCCAAGCCTCAGGAGCATAACGCCATGTTCAAGAGACTCGACTCCTTCTGCAATGACTTCACGTTTGAAAATCTGGGCCAGACTGACAACCCCCTTAACAATGGCGCGGTCATTTTCGTCTTCGAGCATATCCCTGACAAATGATTTATCGATTTTTAGTTGATCCGCCGGTAGTTGTTTTAGATAAGAGAGAGAAGCATAACCAGTGCCAAAATCATCCAGAGCAAACTTAATACCTAGTTGATGACATAGGTAAATAATCTCACTGACTTTTGCTGTATCCTGTAATGCTGCTGATTCCAGGACTTCAAGCTCAATAGAACTTGCCTTGACATCAGGGTAATTTTCAAGGGTCTGTTCCAGTTTATGAATGAAATTATCTTCCTGAAACTGTTTTGGCGCAATGTTAATAGCCATATTGACCTTGAGCCCCTGCTGCTGCCAGAAATTGAGCTGATAGACCGCTTGATTAATGACCCAGTCGCCAATTGTGACAATAAGATGTGACTTTTCAGCAGTGAAGAGAAAGTCTTCCGGAAGAATGACCCCTTTGTCGGGATGATTCCAGCGAAGCAAAGCTTCGTAACCATAAACGATTCCCGTGCGCATGTTAACTTTAGGCTGATATAACAACTCGAACTCATTTTCTGTTAATGCCTGTTCCAGACGTTGACGTTGAGATTCGTACTCGGTAATGACCTGGTTTGACTGTACATCAAAGAAGTAGTACTGATTTCGGCCCTGCTGTTTGGCAATATACATAGCCTGATCCGCGTGCCTTAACAGGGTATCTGCATCTGAGTTATCTTCCGGAAAAATAGTGACGCCGATACTGGCACTCAGGATAATATGTTCATCATTAATGGGGATGGGCTGAGAAATAATTTCCATGATACGATGCAGGGCAATGACAATTTCCTGTTTATGATTAAACGAGAGCAGCGTAATGACAAATTCATCACCGCCCAGGCGAGAGACCAGATCATCATTTCGAATAGTAGAAAGTAGTCGCTGGGCAATAATTTTAAGTACCTTATCACCTTGATCGTGACCATAGTGATCATTAATGGGTTTAAAATTATCCAGATCAATAAAGAAAAGAGTCAGCAAAGTATTACTATTAATAGCTTCCTGGGCTGCTTTTTCCAGTTTTTTCTTCAGTAGCATGCGGTTGGGCAGTTTGGTCAGCGAGTCGTGTGAAGCTTGCCAGGTCAGTGCTTTGTTTATTTTATGTGTTTCACTGGTATCATGAAACACAATAATGGTGCCAATAATTTCCGAGTCAGCATCATGGATCGGTGCTATGGTGTAGATAATGGGAATTTGATTTCCGTTTTCCTGCTGCAATAATACATGGTATTTGGCTTTTTCGACGACACCCCATTTGATGGACCGTTTAACAGGATCTTCCAGCAAGGCATTTTCATCATTAAATAACTTAAATATATTTTCTATTGGTGTATTCTTGATTTCAGAGAGTTTTTGCCGAGTCAGTCCTTCAGCAGCTTCATTCATATAGTCTATATTTCCATGACGATCAGTAGTAATGACTGCATCACCAATAGAAGCAAATGTGGACTGAATTTTTGCAATTTCGGTTTTTATTTTGGCATTATTTAATGTTACTCGTTTGGAATGGTTGATGACATGAAACAGCAGATAACTGATATAAAATAAAACCAGCAGCGCAATCAAAAATAATAATGACTGGCGATCATTAAATAATGTGGCGTTTCTTGTAATGGCATCTTCAGTCTGCTGTTCCAACTCAGCAATGAGCTGCTGAATTTCATTGCGCCGCTGTGCTTCTGTCAGATCAGTGCTTTCGGTACTATTCAGACTGAGTTGTTTTAAATACTTTATACGCTCTACTATTGTTTGACCATCATTAACCTGTACCGTATCACGGGAAATGAAGAACAAATACACCGTACCGAGTAGTATTATAATGATGATGGCGATCCGCCAGTTTATTTTATCCAATATTTTTAGCCAGGGTTTGATTAGCTCATATTCATACAAAATCTATGCTGCAATACTACTAGCTGCAATACTACTAGCTGCAATACTACTATAGGTTATACGCTAGAACAAAAATAAATTCCTGAAAATAGAAGCAGTTGGGAAAATTATCAGGAATTGATTATTAAAATTAAAAATAACTACTGGCATTTTTATAGTGTGAAATCTGTCATATTGCCGGTTTGGAAGTTTTCACCCTGTCCATCGGATAGTTAAATTACCCCATGAATGTGTGCAGTATTCTTTTCACCACTATGGACGGCGGCAATGAATATGCGCTAAGCAGGAACAAGAATCGTTATATAGGAAAACAAGCAGCTGATTGGTTTAAGGGTGAGACCGGCATTGTAGTATGAAGTAAAAATGCTAAAAAAATGCAGCATTTGCAAAAAAATAGGTGTATAATGTGCGCTCCAATACACGGACAGTATCTTATTACGGATAACTGTTATAATGCCGAAGTGGCGGAATTGGTAGACGCGCTAGCTTCAGGTGCTAGTGGCCTTCGGGCCGTGGAAGTTCAAGTCTTCTCTTCGGCACCACTAAAATAAAGCCCTTTATTGATAGTGGTTACTAACTAACAAATTCTTGTTTAATAATTACCCACCAATTCTAGAGATTTCATTTCAAGACTTTAATAAGTTTAATTTTACTGCGTAATGTAATATTATTCATGCCACTTGATAATTCAAGACATAAGTGCCTAACAGGCTAATTCTTAAATCGGTGCTTTATGCCTTCCTATTGATAGTTTATGGTGTTCTTGCTAACAGTTAAGTTAATAGATTAAATGAAAAATTTCCTGACATTCAAATATTAGAATTTCCAGGAAATTAGTGGGCTTATATTATGGAAAATACTGTTAAATTAGCGGTTCTTATAGATGCGGACAATGCCCAACCAATTATTGTGGATGGCTTGTTGGCAGAGATAGCAAATTATGGAACAGCTAGCGTTAAAAGAATCTATGGTGATTGGACTTCACCTGGCCTGAAAAAATGGAAAGAAGTTCTACTTGATCATTCCATTCAACCAATGCAGCAATTTGCCTATACAAAAGGGAAAAATGCAACCGATAGCGCCATGATCATTGACGCTATGGACTTGTTATACACCGAAAACTTTAACGGTTTCTGTATCGTATCAAGTGATAGCGATTTCACCAAGTTAGCATCGAGGATTAGAGAGGCAGGGTTGTTTGTGTATGGCTTTGGTGAACAAAAAACTCCTTCTGCTTTTGTATCTGCGTGTGACAAATTTATTTACACGGAAGTTCTTCGTGCTAAAACGGATGAAAATGAAGCAATTACTAAAAAATCCAGTAGTGAGTTAAAACAAGACACAAAATTAGTTAGTTTGCTAAGAAATGCCGTTGAAGCATCCTCTGATGAAAGTGGGTGGACTCATCTTGCACCTGTTGGCAGTAATATTGCCAAACAAGCCCCCGATTTCGACCCACGTAATTACGGTTATGGGAAACTCGGTGAACTGGTATCTGCAACAAAGCTTTTTGAGGTAGAAGAAAGAAAAATGGGCGACACAAATTCGAAAGCACTATTTGTTCGTGACAAGCGGAATAAATAATTTACATTGTCTAATAAATATTTTGTGACGTAACCTTCTTTAAGCTTCGCGAATTCAACTTTAAGTTCAGTTGCTCTCCTGGATTCGGAACTTTGAGAGTCAACAGGAACAACTTGTTATAGTAAAATATTTTCAACACTTAAATCCATTATATTTTGCCAATTCTTATCGGGCTGCCAAAATTCAAATATTGTAGACATAGCTTCTTTTTTTGAGGCACCATATACCTTTCTCTGGTACTGATACATGAAAGCAGACACTCTGTAATTTGCAACACAATGAACCCAGATATTTGCTGATTTTAAACTTTCCATTATTTTTATAAATAAAACCAGTTGTGCAATTTTTGGCTCATTAAATGGGACTGGAATATGAAAATATGCCATACCCAGACCTGTGACAATACTGCCTTCATTTGCTATTGCACCATCGGAATTTGGCATAGCTAAATTGATTACTGCTTGAGAGCCTTGTTGTGCTATTAAATCAAACTCATCAATTTCTGGTTGACCAGAAGTCGCAACCCTTTCATTATATTGAACGTAATTAAAAATTTTAATTTTACTCATTATGTTTTTATATAATAACGTTATACTTCGTACTGATGTGCTTTTGTCAGACTTAGAAATCACCTGTTAAAGTGGCTGTATTCTCAGCTGACCGGGCGGAGCTTGATCAGGATCGAGTGTGCCCTGCAGCAGCAACGCTATCGAAAACAACTAACGCCGTGTCACACGCATAAACAAAAGTCCAACGCTCGTGCCAGGTGTGACAGCAAGAGCGAGCATGATAGCAAATAGCGAAAAGGTATCTATGATCGTTATCGGGTAAATTAGCCTAACGCCATACTAGGCCGGTAATTAGTGCGTGGCAATGGTTATTCGACAATGAGCGTTGCGAATACACTTACAATTGCCATGTATTAATTAGCGTGTTTGAACTAATTGTTAGCCTGATATGTCTGCAATAAAAATAATCCTAAAAAAATCAGTTAAAACTACTGCGAGCGTCTAATATACTGAATCTTCAAGACTTTCCAGAACATTTTGAACTCACCCGTAGGGTGGCTACGAATAAGTCCAAAATAACCTGTAAATTATTGAATCTTCAGCACCTTAATCGCTCTCGCTACGATTGAACTGATTATTTTAGGATAATAGATGCTCATACGTAGGTACTTAAGGATAATTGAGTGTTTGTGGAAGAAGTTTTTATAGCCATGGACGGCTATAAAAAGCCTACATGGAAGTATTTACGGCGTCTTCTGGAACAAATACTCGATTATCCGCACCTGATTTTGCTTAAGTACCTACCTATGAATAGATGCTGGTTTATTTGTTTTTGGATTTAAAGGTTCTAGTATGTCAACTAGCTTAAACCCATTTATTAAAAACAATGATTTCCAGTTTTCTAATGTCCTAAAATACCAGGGTGCTGGATCTACAAAGTTTTCGCTAAATCCTATCCAGTTACCTTCCCTCCAGCCATCTTCGTATTTACACTTACCACAGCCTTCTACAGGATGAATAGTTTGTACGATAAAAGCTCCGTTTTCCTGCAAAAGAAATGGAGCTTGTTTAAATATATGCTGTACAGATTTATCCCCAAGCAGGGAAAAATTACATACAATCACGGCAAATTTTTCAGCAATGGTGTTAAGTGAAACTTCCTCATAGGGCATTGTCCTAAACTTCCCGGAACCTTCTTTTTTCGCTATATTCACAAAATTAGGAAAAATATCAATACCCAGTCCTTTAATACCAATTCTACTTACTGCCCTGACAAGCCAACCTTCACCACAACCTACATCAAGGATATTTAATGGGTTTCTACTAGATACAGCATCCACTATTGCTTTATTTGTGACCAGAACTCTACTTTTAATCTTGCCGTTATGTAGAGCTTCCACCCAGGGTTGAATATTCTTTTTCCACGAAGTTATTATATGTTGCTCAGAATTTTTCTTCATTGTTTGAGGCTGTTGCTCCAGCTAAGATGGCATTCAGTGGCTTGCCTGGTTAGCAAAATCTGAAGTCAATCTTCAATTTCCTATACTGCGAGCCATCAACATTTTGTGAACATGGCATGATCTGGATTCTCTAACCAATAGCTGATATTTAGTAACTATTCAGCGTGTTTATAAGGTTGTGATTACTGTCAGGTATTTATTGACCCGCATGGATGTGGGAAATGCAGGTTATGCATGGAGCAATGACCTGCCTTCCACAATCACCTGACAGCAATCACTTATGCAGAATCTTAGATACGCTGAATAGTTACGATATTTATTATTCTGCTGGATTGGATGAAAACAAAGATAGGGATTGTCATCACCATTCTCCAGTTATCTATCAACCACGGCATCCTGAAAATATGCTGTCATATCAGATTTACAGGAAGATCCGTAAACATGGATCACTCAAACACAGAAAAATGAAGGTTATTTAAGTTCCAATATGGAAAAATCTTTCCGGGAATATCTTAAATGCGGTTTGCGGTGCTACGGATTCGCCTGTGCACGCTGTAGACCTGTGATTAAAACATAAAATGTTAAAGTACTCTGACATAATGGTCTGTCAGTAAAAGTACAAATAATGTTCCCAGATAAAAGATTGAATAGGAGAAAGTTTTCATAGCATATGAATCACCTTCTGTTGTTAATAATCGGTAGGCATGAAATATAAATCCCATGCCCAGTGACAGTGCACCGATAAAGTATATTAAACCACTCATTCTGGTTATAAAAGGAAAAAGAGAGACAGCCAGAAGCATAAAGGTATATAACAAAATCTGTACTTTAGTAAACTCAATACCATGAGTAACGGGAAGCATAGGCAAACCTGCTTTTGCATACTCATCTTTTCTTCTGATTGCCAGAGACCAGAAATGCGGTGGAGTCCAGATAAAGATAATTAAAAATAATAATAAAGCTTGTGAGTTTATTTCGCCGGTGACAGCTGTCCATCCCAGTACCGGCGGCATTGCTCCAGCTGCGCCCCCTAAAACGATATTATGCGGCGTATGCCGCTTAAGAAACATCGTATAGACTACTGCATAACCAATCAATGCAAGCAATGTCAGAAATGCTGTCAGTAGATTGACTGTGTATGACAATATTAACATCGACAGCGTACCCAGGAGAAAAGCAAACAGTAACACTGAAGGTGCGCTCAGGGTTCCTGCAGGCAGAGGTCTATCTTTGGTTCTGCCCATAACACCATCAATATATTGATCCACAACATGATTTATTGCCGCACCGGAGGCAGCGGCCAGCGCAATACCCAGTGATGCAAAGATTAATATATTTGCTGGTACGGCACCGGGTGATGCCAGCAGCATACCGACAATTGCAGTAAACACCAGTAATGAAACAACTTTAGGTTTGGTTGTTTCATAATAGGCTTTTACAATATTCGTTAGAGATAATTGGCTGGCTATTTCCATATCATTTTCCTTAATTAATATTAGCTTGCGAGTCATTAGAATTCACCAGAATAAGTCTTTTCAAATCATCCAGTAAATCTCCTGGTTCAAGATCTTGCGGGTAATGCATCATCACTCTACCATATGGATCAATAATGAATACTTTATTGAGCGATTCTCCAGTAGCTGTCAGCAGCAACTGATTCAGTGAATTTATAGCTGTCTGAGTTCCTGTGATAACCGGCATCGCTGGAAATTCGCGTAAAAAATCAGTCAGCGTGTCCGCTATGGGAGATTCAGTTATGACAAGCAAGCGTTCCGTATTATGACGATCTTTACCCAAAGATTTGCTCACCTGACGCATCAGATAGATATTTTTTTTACATAGCTCATCGCAAGTTGGTTCAATGAGTAGCAAAAGCGTCCATTTCCCCTTATTTGATCGGGTAGTAAAAGAATTACCGTCTATGCTGTGCAGATTAAGATCGGGCAGATCTACAGGTGTAATCAGTGTTCCGTTATTACTACGAGCTTGTGGCATAATCCCTGTATAATACATAAAATATGCGGCAAAGGGAGGGAGACCGAAAACCAGGATAATCATCCATAAAGTAAAAATATTACGCTTGTTAACGGACTGTTTTGACTTCGAGGTATCATTCATGTTTTTTTATACCAACAGATAAATAGGCCAGCAGTGCAAACATAGCAAAAGCAAACCATTGAATCGCATAACCAATATGCATCTCGGTATTTGCTTTAAATTCAGGCCAATCTCTGATATAGCCATATGGATTGTCTTCACTCAATAATAAAATATATGGAATCAATGGTATCTCAGTTAAGCGGCTGAAATAATTTACGTCAATATAAAGCCAGATTCCACCTGAACCATCGGCAGGCTGTGAAATTCCCGGTCGAAAATATGACTTTCCGGGATGGGTCATCTGACCTTTCAAGGTAACGATGCCTTTAGGTGTTATTATCTCAGGTAAAATTTGCCGATTACTATCAGATTTTATCCAGCCCCTGTTGACTAAAATTCTTTGCCTGGTATTATAAATTCTAAACGGAGTAATAACATGGTAGCCTACCCGCCCATTATACTTTTTATTATCAACAAAAAACTGATCTTTAATTTCAAATTCTCCCGTCAATTCTACAAATCTGTAAACTATATCAGTATCCTTTAATAGTTTTACATTCCTGTCATTAATAATCTCTGCTGACTCAGACTCACGTTGTGTAATCTGCTGAGCAAGGATTTTTTTTTCTTCCGCACGTCCCAGCTGCCAGAGACCCAGTGCATAAAACAGAACAATAGCACTTAGCGAAATCAGTGTTAATAAGATACCAGGTCTAAAGGATAATTTATTCTCAGTGAAAGGTAGTAACATTAAAATCTTGTGCTAGACTTGGTTATCAACTGGTGTCAACAAGGAATACATCTTGGCTCTGCTGTTTAAAATCATATTTGTTGTTATCTTCTGTATTGTGCTCATCAGCCTGGGATTTGCGTTGTTTTTTCTTACTACCGATGATGATAAAGATAGCAAAAAAATGGTAAATGCACTAACAATACGCATCTCGCTGTCAATATTGTTAATCATCCTGTTAGTGATTGGGTATTTTTCCGGGTTGATCCAACCCAATATTCCTTAACGGCGACTAACAACAAAATAAAAGCCCTAAATAGCTGTTCGGAAATAGTGGTCATAGTATTGAGGCATCGCACCAGACCCTGTAATACCTCATTTCGCTCATATTAGCATCAAATCCCGAAATGATACATCACAGGTTCTGGTGCTAAATGGACACCTTTTAAGAACATTTATGTAGATATTGCTGCTTATTGAACAGCGATTAATTACCTTTATTGCTGCAAATTACGTTGTCTTTAAAAACAGGGTTCATAGCCAATACACAAACAGGTAAAGTCCTAGCCACACAACATCAACAAAATGCCAGTACCATGCAACGGCTTCAAATGCAAAGTGCTTTTCAGGTGTAAAATGATTTTTTGCCGCGCGGATAGTAATAACGATCAGCATGGTAGCTCCAAGGATGACATGAAACCCATGAAACCCGGTCAGGATATAAAAAGTAGATCCATAAACACCTGTTCGGAGTGTCAGGTTAAGCTCTGAATAGGCATGGATATATTCGTATGCCTGGAAACCTACAAATATCAATCCAAGAGTAACGGTGGCAAGCAAACCTGCAACCAGTTGCTGCTTATTGTTATGTTTCAGAGCATGGTGCGCCCAGGTCATGGTTACACCACTACTGAGCAGTAGAATGGTATTAATCAGCGGTACACCAAGAGCACCCATTGGGGTGAACTGAATATTTTCCGGACCGCTGGTGGGCCATACAGCCTTGAAACCATCATACAGTTCGTTAGTGCTACCCAGGTAACCATCACCGCTTAACCAGGGCAATGCAAACATGCGAATATAGAATAAAGTGCCAAAAAAACACAAAAAGAAAAACAGTTCTGATGAAATAAACCACATCATGCCTATACGAAAGGAACGATCAACCCTGCTGTTATAATAACCCGAACGACTTTCATCGATGACATCACCAAACCAGCCATAAAACAGAAACAGTAAAAGGAAAAAACCGCCGCCGGCGATATACGGACCCAATGTAAAACTATGGATCGAAAGCGCAGTGCCAACTAGCAGAATAAAAACAGACAACATGGCTATAATTGGCCATTTACTGGGTTCCGGTATAAAATACGCCTCTTTATCATGATGTACAGACATCAAATTCCCCCTTCTTCGGTTTAGTAAAAATAAAAGCCAGGTTCCTGGTCAGGAATGATCAATCAGGATCAAAGTTCTTATTCCCATATAATTTATAGTTTTTTTGATATTTCTTTGCTGATTCTTTTTCTGCATTCAGGAAGGTATATGAAACAACCAGAGCGCCCATGCTTTGCGGTAAATCTTCAGACAGAGTAAATAATAAAGGCATCTCCTTTTCTTCCCCGGGCAGCAGAGTCTGTTTGGTATGACAGAAACATTCCAGTTTTGATAAAAAAGGTGTTGCCTGCCACGGCGACACATTAGCAATGGATTGACCTGTAATAACTTCATTGGTAAGATTTTTTACCTTATATGTTATTCTTTTTAACTCACCGGGATGAAGAGTAATTTTTCTGTCTACAGGAACAAAGGACCAGGGTAAGTTTTCATTTACCGTTGCATCAAAACGCACAGTGATGACTCTGTTGTCGTCAGACGTTTTGCTGCTATGACTGTCTTTTGGCGGGTGTGCAGTACTAGCGTCTGCTGTTGCTACAGACAGGTCATTGTTCCTGCTCGGTATGGCATTATAATCATCAATTTTCTGCCTGGAGCTTAAAGAATTAACCCCCACCGCTTTGCAAAACAATCCATACAGCTGTATCTGTGCAAAAGCAAAAGCGAACATGCCGAAAACAATCAGCACAAGCCACCTGACGGTTTTGGCATTTTTTTTAATGACTGCATTATTACTTTCATCTTTAGTCATAATTGGTGATCATTCGCTTATCTGTTTCATCTTGTATGTTTTGTATCAACCGATGTAAAAGCCGTCATCGTTCCACTGATCATCGCCATTTAATCGCCATTATTTTGCCACTTCAAGAGCAGACCAGATGTAATTCATCGAAGCATACATGACAAAAAAAACCAGCGCTATCAGCATCCACGCCAGTAGTATATTTTGCTTTCCCTTATCCACATCAAATCCTCAAGTATAAGTAATCTTTTTCTTTGTGCCTGTTAGCGGCAGACACGGGTCAATTTTCTGCCAGAGCTTTATTTAATGACCGGAGGAGTCGCCCAGCTATGAAAAGGCGGCGGCGTAGGCAATTCCCATTCAAGTCCTTTGGCACCTTCCCAGACATTAGGCGATAAAGCCGGTTCTGATTTATCGCCTCCCCAAATCGTTTTGACGACGATATAAAGTAAAATGAGGTGACTTAGGCCAAAGATAAAAGCCCCGATGCTGGAAATAACATTAAATTCCATAAACTGGACATTATAATCAACAATCCTTCGGGGCATTCCCGCTAATCCAAGAAAATGCTGGGGAAAGAAAGTGATATTAAAGCCAATCGTGGTAGTCCAGAAAAAGAGTTTACCCAGAGTTTCGTCGTACATTCTGCCTGTCCATTTTGGTAACCAGAAAAAAATACCTGCGTAAAGACCAAACAGGGCACCGGGCAGCAATACATAATGAAAGTGAGCCACAACAAACATACTGTCATGATATTGCATGTCGGCAGGAACAACTGCAAGCATAACGCCGGTCAATCCCCCAAAAGTAAACATGATAATAATAGCAATAGCGAACAGCATAGGCGTTTCAAACGTCATAGAGCCTCGCCACATGGTGGCGATGAAATTCAGAATCATCAGGCCAACCGGTATGGAAATCAGAATGGTGCCAATCATAAAATAAGTTACCGCACCAAGAGACATACCAATCGTATACTGGTGATGGGCCCAGACAACCATGCCAAGGGTTGCAATAACAAACATTGCACCTACCAGAGAATTATACCCAAACAGAGGCTTTCTGGAGAAAGCAGGTATGACATGGGATAACGCACCCACTGAAGGCAGCAGTAAAATGTAAACTTCAGGATGACCAAAAAACCAGAATAAATGCTGGAACAGAACCGGATCACCGCCACCCGCGGCATCAAAGAAACTGGTGCCGAAATTTCGATCAAAGAGCAGCATGGTCACACCGCCAGCCAAAACCGGTACTACCAGAATGAGCAGAAAGGCAGTGATTAACCAGGTCCAGCAAAACATGGGCAATTTACCAAAAGTCATACCGGGAGCACGCATATTTATAAGGGTGACAATAATATTAATTGAGGCAAGAATTGATGAAATGCCCAGCAGGTGTATGGCAAAAATGAGGAAATCCATTGACATTCCCACTTTCACAGACAATGGCGGATAAATAGTCCAGCCGGTATTGATTTGAGAACCGCCTCCGGGAAAGAAAGGAATAACAAACGATAATATCAGCATTACCGCCGCTGCTGGCAAAATCCAGAAACTGAGATTATTCATTCTTGGCAGCGCCATATCCGGAGCACCAATCATCATTGGAATCATCCAGTTAGCCAGACCTGCAGCAGCGGGCATAACCGCACCAAATATCATCATATAAGCATGGTTGGTGACAATATTATTATACAGATCAGGTTCAACGAACTGTAATCCCGGCATAAATAATTCTGCCCGGATAACCATTGCACTCGCTCCGCCCAGAAACAGCATAATAAGTGCAAAAAACAAATACATAGTACCGATATCTTTATGATTGGTACTAAATAACCAGCGGGTAATTCCTTTTGGCGGACCATGATGCTCAGCTTCATGTGCTACTGTTGTTGTCATTCAGACTCTCCTCTTATTGTTCACGTGCAGCTTTAATATCTGCAGGTTGTACAACATCATTGGTATTATTGCCCCATGCATTTCTTTCGTAAGTAATCATGGCAGCTAAATCAAGATCAGATTCGGCTGACCATGAAGGCATAGTTTTTAAACCATCAAGAACAATTTTGATGTGCTCAGCAACAGGGCCTTTGACAATTTTACTGTCTTTAAGGGGAGGAAAGGCAGGCGGAATCCCCAGACCGGTTATCTGATGACAGGCAACGCATTTTACGTTATACAGTGATTCACCTTTTGCATACAGTTCATCTTTCGTCCAGATCTTGTCAGATGCTGCTTCTGCCAGTGCTGCCTGCTTCTCCGCCTGCTTGGTGGCTACCCAACGGTCGAATTCTTGCTGACTGACAGCGGCTACAACTGCAGGCATTCTTGCATGCCAGGTACCGCATAGTTCAGCACACTGACCTCTATAAATGCCTTGTTTTTTTATTTCACCCCATGTTTCACTGATATAACCTGCAATGGCGTCTTTTTTAAAGCCCAGTTCAGGGATCCAGTAAGCATGATTGACATCAACCGAGGTTTGTAAAAAACGAATTTTTTTATCAACCGGCAAAACAAAATGATTATCAACTTCTCTTAAATAGTTATCACCTGCTTCTGCTTCTGGTGTATAACGGCTTTCTATTTTAATACCCAGATCCGGATATTCATATTCCCACCACCATTGATGGCCGATGATTTTCACGATCATGTCATAACATTTATCTTTCTCTTCAGGCTTGAGAGTTGGATCGCTGCATTCTTTCGCTGGCGATTCCCATAACATTTCCAGAATTGGCTGGGCTTTTCCAGCAATACTTAAATCGATTCCCAGTACCGCAATCGGAACAATAACCCATGACCAGCGCCCAAACCAGCCATTGTGAAATTCCTGATCGGCTTCATAACCTTTGTCCTTACGAAAAGTAAATACAGCGTATAAAACGATCGAAGTCATGATTGCCAGGATGACAGTAATAATACCCATGGTCAGCATATGGACGTCGTAAATACTCTGTCCAATGGGCGTTACCGGGGGAGGAAAATTTACTGCGTAATCTGCACTTACAACACCAGCGCACAATAGACTTAAAGCCGTAACAAGCGAGCAAACCGTCTTTTTTATAAAGTCATTCATTAATGTATAAACCTCTGCATGAACACACGAACTAATCATAATTTAATCAAGCCAGAACATTACAATGTACTTATATCAGTAAAATCTATATTTCTTCAGCATAAGCAGCATTAATGATTGATCTTATTTGAACAAGCATGCTGTTGTTGAAATTAGCGGGCTACAATGAAAAAATTCAGATACTCTGCATATTCAATAATATGGAGTTTTTTATTAACTATAGACTATAGTTTTCATTAGTAAACTATAGTCGTTAGACTCTCACTGGATACCTGCTTGAGTGGCGCCAAATTCAGAAAACAATCACTTCCGTGAGGTAAATGTCATACTTAAAAGTGAGAAAGTCAGTAAAAAGCTTTGATATACGTTTATATTTTCTAAATGTTTGGCGAGGTGTTACATTTGCTTGGTGTGAATCTTTTTCGTTGTGCATTCTTTGTTATTGATTCAATAGCTGTATAATATAAGAGAAACATAATGTTGAGCTATAAGCAGTTGTAACTTCAGGTTAAAGCATAAATTTTTTTATGTCTAATGATTACCAGTCATCGTTCCTTCAGAAATGATAAATTTAGACTCCTAACGAAATAATTAAACCTTAATAGTGTTGTTAAATAACGTATAAGTCAAGCATAAATTGTTTTTATAAGAGGTCGATACAGACTAATCTGTAAATAGAAGTTCTTAATTCTGTAACTATTTAACGTTTGGCGCCTGTGTTTTTTGTGCTGAAGTAGACTTGCAGATAATCTGTTTATATAATCCGAATGATATATAACCCTCAGGAGTCCTGGAAAATGCCATTTATAGATAAGAAAATCATTATTTTCTTAACGATATTTATCTCAGTTGCGATGTCAATTTTCCTGGCTGGAAGTTTTTTGTATGCATCAAAAAATAACAACAACACGCCTCTCAATTTGACTGCATCAACACTTTACCCGACTCCAAAACAGCTGGGGAATTTTTCACTATTGTATTTGGATGAGGATAAAATTGAGCAATTCAGCACACAGAAATTACAGGGCCAATGGCATCTGGTGTTTATGGGATATACTAGCTGTCCTCATATTTGCCCTACTGAAATGCAGAACCTGAGTCAATTGTATAAAAAACTGCCTGCCAAAATGCAGCAAAACACACAGGTAATTATGGTTACCACAGATCCCCTCAAAGATACTCCAGAGAAATTAGATGAATTTGTGAAGAAATTTCATCCAGATTTTATTGGCTTGAGCGGTACAAAAGATCAGATTGCCGTCTTCGCCAAACAGTTTTCAATGCCTTTCTTGCCATCAGACGAAACAGATAGAAACAAACAGTACGAAGTAAATCATTCTGCTTCAATCTATCTGACGAATCCGCAAGGTCAGCTTCACGCTGTTTTCAGTACACCGCATGATGTGAATAACATGCATGCTGATATGTTGCAGATGCTCACTGCTTTTTGAACCAGAGTACATAATTTAGCAGTACCAGACTTAATAAGAGTAAGGCTGCTATGGCATTATGTGCCACAGCCACAGCGAGCGGTAAACTGAAAAACACATTAGACAGGCCAAGACAAAACTGCAATGTTACGGTTGCTGTGATCAGCAATCCTGTGCTGCTAATCACTTTTCCAAAACCTCGAAGGTAGAGTATGATGCCCAGAGTAAACAGGTATGAAAATGTTATTACAGATCCGATTCTATGAGTCCAATGTATAGCTGTCCTTGACTGTAAATCGAGCACCCCGCCTTCATAATTAATGCCAGTCCCACGCCAGAGGACAAAAGCCTCGCTGAAATTCATATCAGGCCACCAGGATGCCTGGCATGTGGGTAAATCAGGGCATACCAGCGCCGCATAATTCGAACTTGTCCAACCTCCGAGAGCAATCTGCAAGATTAAAATAATAGTGGCTATGAGTGCAGCCAAGCGGTACTTCTTATTAAAAGCCTGCTCAGCTAAACTGAAATATTCACCAGTTTTCAGCGTTAGCCAGAATAAAATGGCCAGGGTTGCAAAGCCAAATAAAAGATGCACTAAAACAACCAGCGGCTTAAGCAGTAATGTGACCGTCCACATGCCCAGCAGTGCCTGAAATATCACTATAAAAAACAGAACTGTCGGCAGTATTATCGGTTGTTGAGCATTATTTCTGTTTTTCCAGGCTAGCAGAAACATGCATAGTATGAATAGTCCCAGAGTGCCGGCTACATAGCGGTGAACCATCTCCTTCCAGGCTTTAGCTGAATCTACGGGGCGGTCAGGGTAGGTTGCATTGGCCTGCAACAGTTCGCTGTCAGTGGCTGGCACATTAATCTGCCCGTAACAACCAGGCCAGTCAGGACATCCCAATCCTGCATTTGACAATCGGGTATAGGCGCCCAGTATTATGGCGATAAATGCAATTACCATCGTAATCAATGCCAGCTTGTGAAAATTCATATAAAATACCTTTCTGGTGAAACCATAGTTAGAAAACCTGATGAGTTCTATTTTCTTATAGAATAGATTTTGTGGCGACTGAAAATGATAAATGAGCCTGTAATTTCATGGAGTAAAAATGGAATATAGTTACATATTAGCCACAGATAAAGTGGAAATCAGGAGACTGGCTAAAGCCTGGCTGTTTTTGGGCATCATTTCATTATTATTATCTGGTGTTTTTTCGATATTGCTGGTGATTTCAAGAACCCCTTCCGTTCAGTCTCACATTCCATTTATAGACTTCTTTCACACTGCGCTGGTTGTTCATGTTGATCTGTCTGTGCTGATCTGGTTTACTTCGTTTGCCAGTATTCTCTGGACTTTTACCTGCCGCAGCGTGAATAAGCTCGACTGGCTGGGGCTTTATTTAGCCG
Organism: uncultured Gammaproteobacteria bacterium; assembly: GCA_963836005.1. Lineage (GTDB taxonomy): Bacteria > Pseudomonadota > Gammaproteobacteria > GRL18 > GRL18 > CAWIHS01. The sequence continues at coordinate 497,411 of CAWIHS010000002.1, forward strand.
CCGCCGGCACTATTATTATTGTTGTCACACCCTTCATAGTGGATGGACATCCATTAATGAATAACTACATTCCCGTCCTGCAAACGCCTTTGTTTTACCTTGGGCTGTCACTGTATATTTCTGGACTGTCTCTGCGAATTATAAGAACACTTGCTGAACCCATTCCATTAAGCTTATGGACACCTGCCGGTTCATTAACAGCAGGTGTCTGGCTCAGTGCATTGACTGCTTTGCTGGCCCTGCTGTTCTTTTTCTATACACTCACTCAATTACCTGATGATCTGGAACCCGTCGCGTGGTTTGAGATGTTATTCTGGGGCAGTGGTCATTTATTGCAGTTTACACACATGTTACTGGTCTTTATCGTTTGGACGATACTATTACAGCAGATAAAACGCCGCTTATTGTTGTCCCCTTTCATATTAGCTGTTTTTCTTATCCTGATCTTTATACCTGTTCTTTATGCTGCTGTTATTTACTCCCAGTATGAGCTGCTATCAGCCGAGTTTCATCAACAATTCACGCAATTAATGAAATATGGAAGTCTGACTTCATTGCCATTAGCTGTATTGATTTTATTCAACCTGCTCAGCGCTCAACCTGCAGAAGGACAGTTGATTCATCTGAAATTGGCCATCTGGCTTTCAGCTGCATTATTTGCAGCGGGGGGCTTGCTGGGATTTATGATTGAAGGGGTTAATGTAGTCATTCCCGCTCATTATCATGGTTCAATAGTGGGTATCACGCTTGCGTTTATGGGGTTCAGTTTTTATTTACTGCCGCTGCTTGGATATCCACTGAAAAGCACCGCATTAAAGCTCGCAAAAATTCAGCCGGTTGTTTATTTTACAGGACAATTTATGCATATCAGCGGACTGGCCTGGTCTGGCGGTTATGGCGTACAGAGGAAAACAGCCGGAACAGCTCAGGGTCTTGATAGTCTGCCAGAGATAGCTGGCATGGCGCTGATGGGCGCCGGCGGTCTTGTCGCCATTATTGGAGGCATATTATTTGTGATTATTGCCTATTTGGCGATACGGTCTGGAAAATAAAATGTTCTCGACGCGCTACAGCAAGACAACATGGAATATAAATCTTCTTCATCGCCGTTTAAAAAGATCTGCAAGCTGATATGCTGATTTTTCAGACTCTGTTATTCAGCCGGAGCTACAAGCTCGCGATATGCATGCCAGGTAGCATGTGCTATGACCGGCATGACTATTATCAATCCGATGAAATAGGTGAGAAAGCTAAAACACACAAGCATTACAATGAGGTATGCCCAAAGCATCAGTGGCTTCGGGTTTTTCTTTACAGCAGCAACACTGGTCTTAATAGCGGCCATAAAGTCTATCTGCCGATCCATCAGCATGGGGACAGTAACGACACTGATACAAAATGTAAAAAGTGCGATTATTCCACCAAATGTAAAACCCACTAATAAAAACAATGTGTTTTCACCGGATAAAAACACTGCAGAAGGGAACTGTTCCCAATCAAGCATGGGCTGGTTGAAAAACAATACAAAAATCAGAATAGCAGACAAGATCCAGAAGAGCATAATAAGCATGAGGATAATCCCAATAGCAGAAATATGAACCGGATTTGAACGCCATGATTTCTGAATCTGGCAAAATTCGACTTTTTTATTTTGTTCCAGGGAACGACTAATGCCATACAGCCCCAAACCAAGTATAGGGGCGGACAGAAAAAAACCAGCTGCCAGCAACGGCAGCATAAACATCATGTCTCCATCAATGAGTCCCCAGACAAACAGGTAGCTGACGATAACAAATACCAGACCGTAGGACAAACTATAAAAAGGTGCTGCTTTCAGGTCATTCCAACCTAACACCAGCCATTTCCAGGGGGCATCAAGAGTTATTTCCCTGATTTCTGGTGGTGCCATAATATTAGTATCATCAAAAACGCTTGTTTCACTCATTATTTATCCTTCAATCCTTTAAAAACAATTTCACTACCGGGAAAATACATAATAAATGAATAGTATCAATTTATTAATAAAGCAATTTAAAAATAGTTTTTATCATGGTAAAGCGAATTCTAACATATAAAACGCCGATGCGGATAATAAGTGTTATTCCTGAAAAAGTGGCCAGTTTTAACTGTAAATATAGAGCTCCGTCCTGTTGAGCCAGGAACTCCAGTACCCAATAACGTTGTTAAAGTGACTGATTACAGCAAAATAGATCCATTGAGCACAGGCTGTCATCATGAGTAAGGGATTTAGATGCTGCCGCAGAAATTTGCCTCACAATGTCTTGATAATTTTCATACCAGACTGGCTTTTCATGAGGCAAAAAATACCCGGGTTAAGAGTATCCCGGGTGGTGATGTTAGTGTGCAATGCATTTGTTGTGGTTTGAGTGATAGCAATGACGTAGTTAATTATGCAAGGGGATGGAATAACTACCGCCAGGAGTCAGAAAGTGACAGATCAGCCTGCGCACTAACGTAAACCTACTTCTGTCAGTTCAAACAGCTGCTCATCCGTAAGTTTAAATTTGGCGTAATAAAGGTCGGCGCTATCAATGCTTAAGCGGGGTACAATAATGAAATTTCCGTCGAAATAAGCGACAGAGTCAATACCATCCGCCCTGGAATCATCCACCTGTTCGTAGGTTATAAATTCGAACAGCAGTGGCTCGTCATACGACTTCAATATTAATTTTGCTCTGAAAAAATCACCGTTAAGGTTTAATATTTGAAAATCAAGATTTTCATTTGCTGATGTATATTCTACCAGCGATGTTTTGCTTGCTTGAGTTTCATAAGGCTGAAAACCTGTCCAGTTCCCAGATTCACGATATTGACAGGCATACATAACACCACTCCATAAAACGCTACCATCAGGTTTCATAATCGGATTACATTGTGTTGCGGCACAGCCTACACGCAGAGATTCATCCCAGATGATCTGGGTATAATGTCCCACGGCATTACCGTTTACAGAGCTGTTGGTCGTAAAATCATAATCGTTATGCTCATCAGCCCAGATGGCTATTCCTGCAGTGAGTGAGCCATTAGAACCGGAATGAGCATACAGGTTTTCACCTCCAGTATTGGAGTGTTCCCAGACACATTTATCGGTATGTGATTGCGCCGAATCAGCCAGTGCTGTATCCCAATACATATCCTGAATATACGGCTCCGGTCTGGGCTGAGATCCCAATTCACCCCGGTTCAAGATATTTCTCCATTTATTATGTTCAGCAACGGCACTTTGGGGATCAATGGAACCTGCCAGGGCTATATTGCTGATGAATAAAAGTAATAGAATTTTGATCATAGTTATTAAAAATGGTTATTAGAAATAGTTATAAATAATTGTTGTAGTTTTTTAGTAAGCGATTGTCAGTATTAAGTTAGCTTCGACAGCAAACTCTCTTCTTTGTTGTAAATCAGCTAAGCATTATATAATAAAATACTAAAAAAACAAATGACTACTGCACCGCCGGGGAGATACATGCTGGCTTTAGCTGATATTCAGTGCTAATAAGACGAGAAAATGTTTCAAAAAGCACACAAGCTGTGGGTGTGGGGGGGTTCCCGTAAAGTATTACAGGAACAGAAAAGCTGTTGGCTTAATCAACGGCCTGTTTTGTGCCATGTTTTTTCAGAGCCATCTTTGGTGGCATCCCAGGCTTCATGTGAAGTCTCTTTGGTTTTATCCCATGTAGAGTCTTCAGCATGCAGGGACGTAAAAAGTGCAACAGACAAGAATGTCATGACAAAGAATTTCATTGTTTTTCCCCCATAATTGGAACCAGTTTAAAGTTTACAAATTTATCCCAGCTAGTAGTGCAATCGGGTTGGCGAACAATAACATAATCATTAGAAATTAAAAGATTCAGGGAATATTTTCCAGCTCTGTGATTAGAGGCCGAGATCCAGCTTATTTGTGATAAGGATGATGATAACCGTTGTTCCCAGCATCCAGATGGGGCCCAGCAGCCACATCAGCAGTGGAATAGAGATATAGTAACCGCGCATGCCCGGATTATAATATAGCGCAGCGCGGTTAATTGGTGGTAACAAAATTTTCCAAATTAATGGATAAATGATAATTTTCCGCTAGGTTCACCAGGAATGAGACCTGATTGTAAGATCTTAATACCAGAAAAAAGCTTATAAATGTAATTAGTGTCCATCCGTTTTTTCATGGACACTTGCGGCACAGGGATGTGCTAACATTTTTAATGATGACAAATCATTTAAAATGCAGCAAAAGAAAAATCAAATTTTTCTTTTGCCTTCCATAATATAGCCAGGATGGCTATTTATGGATGGAAACTAATTAGCAGGGAAATCAGTACGATCAGGAATTCATAGAATGCATGCATGATAAATCAGCATATTATTTTAACACGGCAATATCCTCTGCCTGCGGTCCTTTACCACTATTTCCTATAGAAAATTCCACATTTTGCCCCTCACGCAAAGAACGATGACCTTTACCGCGGATAGATCGAAAATGGACAAAAATGTCTTCGCCTACTGCTCGACTGATAAATCCATAACCTTTATTACTGTCGAACCATTTCACAACCCCAACTTCTCTATTGGGATCATGGCTCCGGGTCTGTTCGGTGAAGGTTTTGTCTGCTGCACTGGAGGGTATGAATGACATCATGAGCAACAGTAAGAGTGCCGAAAAAAAGCCTGCGTAGTAAGGGGCATAATCTGTGCCAATCAATTTTGCAATAAAACCAGCGGCTAGGCTGGCGACAATCAAAATGAATAAATTCTTTACATTAAACATTACCGGGTACTCGTAGAAAAGTGAATTAAAACCATCGCACACAAGATATATTGAATATTAACTTATGAATTAAGGGCCCATATATAATAATGTATAAAAAACATGCACCAGACAAGGCATGTTCAAACAGGATAAAACTAACTATATGCTGGTATATGAGTTAACTTGAGTTAAACAGACTATAATTTAACAATTATCTGCTTTTTGTCAAATTTTTATACAGTCACACAGGCTTCAGAGATCCTGTTGAAGTTCACCTTGCAGATAAACCCACTTTCCGTCTATTTTTTTAAACAGAGATTTTTCTTCCATCCTGTGAGCCTTGCCGTTTAACTTGAAACGGGCCACAAAATGGACTTGTCCTGCCTGGTCCTCCTGACCTCCTTGCAGAGTAGAAACGATTTTCAGTCCAATCCAGTGATGCTGCAGCGAAATAAAATCGATAGCAGAGGGTTTAAAATCCTCATGCCAGCTTTGCAGCAGGTATTCACTGTTCTTTTGAGTGTAAGCGGTATAGCGTGAACGCATTAACTGTTCTGCAGTGGCCGGTAACGATCGGGACGTAATGAAGGGTTGACAGCATTGCTCGAAAGAACGTCCGGACTGACAGGGGCATTCAGATGTGTCTGCTATGTGGTATAATTCGGGCCGATTTCTGGCGTTCGGCCGGATATGCCTGTTCATGGCAGCACAGATTCATTATTAAACAGCGAAGCAATAGTTTCTCTTTCTCGTATGAGGTAATGCTGGTCACCATCAACCATGACTTCTGCACAGCGAGGACGGGAATTATAATTTGAGCTCATACTGAAACCGTAGGCACCGGCGGAGCGAATGGCGAGCAGCTCATCAGCTTTAATGCACAGAGCCCGATCCTTGCCTAAAAAGTCACCGGTTTCACAGATGGGGCCCACCAGATCATAGACAGCTGTTTGCGCAGCGTGGTGCTCGTTGATCGGCACTATTTGCTGCCAGGCCTGATACAGCGTGGGACGCATCAGATCGTTCATGGCGGCATCAATAATAGCAAAGTTTTTTTCTTCACCCTGTTTAATATACTCGACTTTGGTCACCAGGATACCCGCATTGCCGGCAATCGCGCGACCGGGTTCGAGAATGATCTTTAACAACCTGCCGTTCATGGCCTGGCTAATGGCAGCTGCATATTCTGCTGGTGTGGGAGGTGTTTCATCTTGATAGGGAATACCGAGACCACCGCCGAGATCCAGGTGCTTCAACTTGATACCGTCTTTACGCAATTCATCTACCAGCAATAAAATCCGCTTGAGAGCATCAATAAAAGGGGAAATCTCCAGTAACTGAGAACCGATATGGCAGTCTACACCAATAATTTCAAGATGATCATGCTCAGCAATCCGTTGATAGACTTCACGTACCTGCTCGATAGGAATGCCGAATTTGTTTACTTTCAGTCCCGTTGAAATATAAGGATGTGTTTTTGCATCAACATCAGGATTGACCCGCACTGAAACCGGGGCCGTAACCCCTAGTTCGGCTGCCACCTCATTGAGCCGCTCGACTTCAGCTGCAGATTCAATATTAAAACAATGGATGCCCACTTCCAGGGCACGCTGTATTTCATCACGACGCTTACCAACACCGGAAAATACTATTTTCTCAGGTGAACCCCCTGCCGCCAGTACTCGTTCCAGTTCCCCTACGGACACAATATCAAAGCCGCTGCCCATGCGGGCAAAGAGATTTAAAACGGCCAGATTGGAATTAGCTTTTACGGCGTAACAGATCAGATGATCCTGGCCAGCCAGTGCCTCGTCAAAAGCCTGCCAGTGTCTTTCCAGTGTGGTTCGTGAATAGACATATAGCGGAGTTCCATAACGATTGGCGAGTCGGCTCACCGGCACTTTCTCAGCCATAAGCTGTCCGTTCTGATAATTAAAATAATCCATACAGAGTTTCTTGTGTTTGTTTTCTATGTGAATCGATGTGGTTAATTATTAATGTCCTGTTCTTTTACCGGAGGTTCTTCAGGAAAGTACAAAGGGCCTTTTTGTCCACAGGCTGTTAAAATGTTGCCGATACCTAAAATGGCAATGATAAGATAAAGCGCAAGTTGTGCGCGGCACATATTCATGGTGTCATCCGTAAAGCTGTTTTATACTCTGTGGATTATACCTGAAAAACGAATGCCTGGTAATGAAGTTAAAAACATATATTTTTCGCTGGGTAACCCTGGTAACATTGTTACCAGCCACAGTGCTGGGTCTGCTTGCAACCTATTATGTGCAAAATCGTTATTACCAGGCTGCCGAGGATAAAATCCAGGACAATCTGAATAATATTGCGGCTGAAATTACCCGCAGTATGCAGGCAGATTTAAAACTGATCATCAAATTGCCGGAGGCCGAAGCGTTTCAACAATTTTTACCGGTATTAGACTATGCGGTCAGCTCTACCAGGCATCCTCAGTATCATCAGCGACTAGCGATCATAAACCGTTTTTTAGAACAATATCAGACTGTTACTTCCACATTTGATACGTTCAGACTGCTGGATATACGAGGCAATACTGTGCTCAAGGTACGTTCCGGGAAACAGAGCCGTACGCACTATGACGGGTTTGACCCTTATCCAATCATGGACAAGGAAATACTGGATATGGAACATATCGCATTATTGTCTCAACTGCCTGCGGACAGTGTCAGTTTTATTGAATTACCGCAAACCCGGGAGGAACTGGGCAGTGAAAACAACCTGGTTATTCCTGACGCGGTTATGCCGTTGTATTATCGACAGCAAAGAGTCGGCTATCTGTCGGCCAATCTTAATGGCGATAAAATTGATCTGTTGCTGGAACTTGCGGCCAGAATCTACGCTGGCCGAATGATCATTATTGAAGTGGATGAAGATAACTCGCTGCGTAATGGGCAAATACTCTATGACGATAAAGATCTGCTGCGCTTCACACACCTTAAATCTACTTCAGAGCGTATCCAGAATCTGGATAACGGTTTATTGTGGAATGCCTTTCAGTTACAGCCTTTCGGCTATGTGGCCAATAAAGAGAAGCAAAAACATTATTATTATATAGAATATTTTCCCTACCTTGAATCTTTAACCTCCTGGATCATTGCCAGTGAGATTGATGATCAATCTTTTACATCTCCCTTCAAGGATATTCGTCTTGGCATCTGGCTATTAGCAGGCACTGCACTGTTTACCAGTTTGTTTCTGGCACATTTTGCATCAAGATCTATTTCGCAGCCAATTATGAAACTGGCAGAGAATCTGAAAAGCTATGCAGATGGAAAGCAGTCATCTGCTATCAGCAGTCCTCTGGATGAGCTGCAGCAGTCATCGGATTCATTCAGTTATATGGCTAAAACGCTGGAACAGGAAAAACAGGAACGTCTCAAGATCGAAGATATGCTGCTGCGAAATGCCAAACTGGCCAGCCTGGGCCAGATGGCCGCTGGCATAGGCCATGAAATCAATAACCCGTTGAATAATATCCGCTCTTTATCAAAACTGATCAAAAGAGAACTCGCAAAGATTCTGCAGAATGATAGGGCTGTCTGCGATGCCGGTCGACGCAAAGAACTAGGTTGTGGAAATAGTCTGCAACTGGTTATTGAAGATGTCCAGTCACTCGATGAAGAGGTCGTCAGGGCATCGGAAATCGTCCAGGGGGTTTTGAATTTTGCGCGGCAGATCCCTGGCAAGGCATTTAATCAGCTTGATCTGGTTGCGCTGCTGCTCAGTTCGAAGAGTCTGGTTAAACAGCAGGCGAAACAAAAACAGGTTCTTTTGAGCGATAATTTGTCTGAGTTTTCAGGTTGTGATGAAAATCCTGATGCATGCCTGCAGATTTCTGGTGATACGGGCAAATTACAGCAAGCACTGGTTAATCTGCTGCTGAATGCGATACAGGCCAGTCCTGATAACGCCCAAGTTGAGTTGAAGCTGAAACTCCTGCAGGATCATCAGCAGGAGTCGGTCATCGTGACTATCAGGGACTATGGTGAAGGGATAGACAGCAGCGTGATGGATCAGATTTTTGATCCATTTTTTACCACCAAGCCTGTGGGTCAAGGTACTGGTTTAGGTTTATCTATCTCGCTGGGTATCATTCTCAATCATGGCGGAACGCTGAACATCACCAATGCTGAAGGTGGTGGCGCACTGGTACTGTTAACGCTACCCAGAGCTGCCAACATCATTTAAAATTAATCCTGATGACTAAAAAACTGATAATTATAGATGATGAACCCAAAGCAGGGCGACTGATACAGCGTTACCTGGAAGATGAGTATGAATGCCGCATTTTTCAGGATCCTGTTGAGGCCATCGCCATGTTTACCGCAGAGGGTGCGGATTTGGTGATCACCGATATGCAGATGCCGAATTTGACTGGAACGCAGGTGCTGACGCAGATTCGTCAACTCGATCAGCAGATCCCGGTGATTATTATTACCGCCTATTCCAGTGTGGACAACGCTATTGAAGCATTGCGCCTTGGAGCGACTGATTTTGTCAAAAAGCCGTTTGATATTGAAGAACTGAAAATCATTATCGGCAAAGCCCTGGATGTGTCTTTGCTGAAAGCAGAAAATAAACGCCTCAAGGCGCATTTGCAGGCTCAGCAGGATGAACGTTACCGTCTGGTGGGTACGAGTGAGAAAATGCAGAAAATCTATGCCGTGATACAGCGTATTGCTGATATTCGCTGTAATGTCATTATTGAGGGTGAATCCGGAACCGGGAAAGAACTGGTTGCCAGAGCCATCCACTTTCAGAGTCAGTCAGCCGACAGGCCTTTTATTGTTATTGATTGCGGTGCCCTGACTGACAGCCTGCTGCAAAGTGAACTATTCGGTTATGAAAAAGGCGCCTTTACCGGTGCCAATAAACAAAAAAAAGGCTTATTGGAAACGGCATCAGGCGGCACCCTGTTTCTCGATGAAATCTGTAATATTTCAGATAATATGCAGACCAAATTATTGCGTGTGGTACAGGAGCAGCAGATCACACGGGTGGGCGGACTTGAAAGTATTGATATTGATGTGCGTTTTGTCGTTGCTACCAATCAGCCCATGGATCAGATGGTTCGTGAAGGTAAGTTCCGTCACGATCTGTACCATCGATTAAATGTGATCAATATTCAGATGCCGCCGCTGCGGGAGCGTATGGAAGATTTACCGCTCTTGACCGACATGCTGATCAAGCGTTATGTGAGCAAATACAAACGTAACATTAGCGGCTTTAACCGCAAATCATTAGCCTGGATGCAGCATTACCACTGGCCGGGGAATATCCGGGAATTAGGAAATATCATAGAGCGAAGTGTAGCATTGTCTGACAATGAGATTTTAAACCTGGATGAAGTTCCGAAAGCGGTTGATGCGCCTTTCAGCCTGGATAATCAGCTGCTTGATGCTGACCAGCCAACCCTGGCAGAACTGGAAAAGCGCTATATTTTGAAAATGCTGGAACAGTATGCCGGCAACCGCGAACAGACGGCGCAGATCCTTGGCATCAATAAATCAACCTTATGGCGAAAAATGAAAGAATATAGTGAATGAATCAGGTTTGTTTTGTTTATATATTGCAATTTGCATTTTGAGTTTGCAATATAACATGCCTGACAGTGACTTCAAAAAGCATAAAATTATAAGTATCTGATATTTAGTATAATTAATTGTTGGCATAAAATGTGCTCTAGTTCACGCTAGAGTTCACTTAAGATTAATCAGTGTCTCTAGAAATTTTGTACCTGAACCGTGCAGATAAGACTATTTCTAGAAGATACTCACTAACAGATGGAAGTAGATAAAAATGCAACGTAGATTTTTTCTCAAAAGTACATTAGCTTCAAGTGCTGTAGCAATGGCGGCAACAAGCGGACTGCTGGTTCCTGGCCAGGTTTTAGCTTTAGCAGAGTGGAATAAAGCGGCCTTTGATGCAAAAGACGTTCAGTCAGCTATGAAAGGTGCAGTGGGTTCAGACCTGACTGATGCCAGTGATAAAGTCAATATCAAGGCCCCTGATATTGCTGAAAATGGAGCGGTGGTTCCAGTTACTATCAGTACTACTTTGCCTGATGTGAAAAGTATTACAATCATTTCTGAAAAGAACGGTACACCGCTGATTGCCAAGTACAACCTGGGTGCTACAGCAGAGCCTTTTATTTCTACTCGAATTAAAATGGGTAAAACTTCAAATGTCATCGCTGTCTGTGAATCCGGCGGTAAGCTGTACAGTAATAGAAAAGAAGTTAAAGTCACCATTGGCGGTTGTGGCGGTTAATAACCGAACAATTTAAATGTGTTAGATTGGCACTGAATATACAGTGCTGCTTTAAAGAATGAGCAAGTCTGCATCGACGATGATGCTGGACTTCTGAACAAACAGGTAGACACGAAAATGGCTAAGAGTTCAATCAAGATCCGTGCAAAAGCAAAAGATGGTATCGCTACAGTTAAGGCGTTGATCAGTCACAAAATGGAAACTGGTTTACGTAAAGACAAGAAAACCGGTGAAGTTATTCCCGCTGAATTTATCCAGAGCGTTCTCTGCACCCATAACGGTGCTGACGTACTGGATGCAGAATGGGGTGTAGCCATCTCTAAAAATCCTTATATTTCATATAAGTTCAAAGATGCCAAGGCGGGTGATACCGTTACATTAACCTGGCATGATAATATGGGCAAAAGTGATTCTCTGGAAACCAAGATCAAGTAAGATTTGATCATCCGTCAACAAATGACCAGCTACTGATAAGCACCTTTGAGGTTCTGGTAACAAAAAAGGCGTAATCAATGATGTTGATTACGCCTTTTTTCGTTGTCTATTTTTTAGGAGGATTTTCCACGCAGTAGTTTAAGTATATTCTAATATTTTGTGTTTTAAACTGTTCCGGTTTAAAATGCTTTTCCATTACTTTTAACGAGCCTGGTAATTTGTAAATCATGACAGAAACAGAATTTAATGAACAAGTTGATGAAATCCTTATTCAAATAGAAGATGCTCTGGATGAACTGGATCAGGATATAGAATTAGAAACAGCCGCTGGTATTCTGACCATTATTATGCCGAATCAATCTCAGCTGATCATTAATCGCCAGGGCGTGGCCAGGCAACTATGGCTTGCGGCCCGGTCCGGCGGTTATCACTTTGATTATATTGAAGGCAATGAAAATAAAACCGCTGACTGGATCGATGAACGCAATGGTGAACGTTTTATTGACACGCTGAACCGTTGCCTGTCGGAACAGGCCGGCTCTGATATTGAGCTTGACATACAGTAGCTATTCCGCGTATTCATCTTTTGCGTCCCGTTGTTGAACGATGACGACTTAACACAGGTATTTTTCTGCCATGCTGGATAAAATAATTATTGATCCGTCGGGTGAACATAAGGCCAGTATTATCTGGCTGCATGGTTTGGGAGCTGACGGGCATGACTTTGAATCTATAGTGCCTGAACTGCATTTACCTGCAGCGTTGGGAATTCGCTTTATTTTTCCTCATGCACCCATGCAGCCCATTAGTATCAATAACGGCATGGTCATGCGCGGCTGGTATGACATCCGTTCATTGCAGCTGGATGAAACAGAAGATGTGGATGGCGTAGCCGATTCAGCCGTTCAATTGACACAATTAATCGAACAGGAACTTGCCGCGGGTATAGCCCCAGAACATATTATCCTCGCTGGTTTTTCTCAGGGGGGCGTGATTGCCTTACAAACAGCGTTAAGTTATAGCAAACCGCTTGGCGGAGTCATGGCGCTTTCATCCTATGTGGCCGATCAGGCTAATCTGGCGCAACGGGTGAGCGATGCAAACAGCCAGTTAGCGATTTTGATGGTGCATGGTTTATATGATGATGTGGTCCCGCTTGAACTGGGATTTAAAAGCAGAACTCTGCTGGAGTCATTAAATTACTCTGTAGAATGGCATGAGTATCCCATGGCACATAATATTCATCCAGGTGAAATAAGGGTCATTGCGCGCTGGATTGAACGTGTTTTAAGTTGATTGAAGCCTGATTTTATTTATTCACGCTGCTGGGCGACTAATAGAGCTTCAGGTACATAATGTTTGATGGCGGCGGGAAGTTCCAGGCAAATACCGGGAATCGGCCTTACGGTCACCCAAAGTACATTCAGTTTCAAATTGAGATCGGCAAATACAATAGCCTTGCCGTAATGATGGAAAACCAGTTCAAGGGCCGCGATTTTCTGCTTTTGTATACTTTCCGGCTGCTTTGAGAGCTTGGGGATCAGCATCATAAAATCACTCAGTAATCTGCCATGACTGTCGCGGATGGGCGCACGTTTCCATAATGGTTCTGCTGGAGAAAGCGAATAAACAGACCGGGAAACGAATGTGTGTTTCTCATTACCTGCCATGTTCCTGTCCTGGTTCAAGGGGTTTGATCTTGATGCGTAAACCTGAATAACTCAGTTACTCAGGTTCAGGTCTAAAAATACATGAACTCAGGATATAAATATAGCAGTTGTAATGGAATAATACAGCCCGCCCATCATCAGCTGATGCGCTGGCGGGCTCTTTGTATTGCTGCCCTAACCTGCTGTGGTGCTGTGCCTCCCAGGTGATTACGCGCTGAAACCGAACCTTCCAACGTCAGTATATCAAAGACATCAACTTTGATTTGCGAGGAAAACTGCTGTAATTCCTGCAGGCTTAATTCGGCCAAATCCCGCTGCGTTTCAATACCCAGGCGCACGGCTTTGCCAACCACTTCATGTGCATCACGAAAAGGTACACCGGCCCTGACCAGATAATCTGCCAGGTCTGTGGCTGTGGAAAAACCTCGTCTCGCCGCTTCACGCATGGCTTGTTTATTGACTGTCACATGCCCCATCATATCAGCATAAACTTTTAAACAGCCCTTTAAGGTGTCAACGGTATCAAACAGTGGTTCCTTGTCTTCCTGGTTGTCCTTGTTGTAAGCCAGCGGCTGTCCTTTCATGAGGGTCAGCAAGGCCACCAGATGCCCGTTGACCCGGCCGGTTTTGCCGCGTACCAGTTCCGGTACATCGGGATTTTTCTTTTGCGGCATAATAGAAGAACCGGTACAGAAACTGTCGCTCAGTTCGATAAAGTTAAACTGGGCTGAAGCCCAGAGCACCAGTTCTTCTGAAAATCGCGACAGATGAGTCATTAACAGGGCGGCAATGGACGTTAATTCAATGGCAAAGTCACGATCGCTGACCGCATCCAGCGAGTTTTCACAAACTCCGTCAAATTCGAGCAGCGAAGCGGTATATTCACGGTCAATGGGATAAGTGGTGCCGGCCAGTGCAGCGGCTCCCAAGGGCGATATATTCACTCGTTTGCGGCAGTCCTGCAGACGTGCATAATCACGCTGCAGATTTTCAAACCAGGCCATCATGTGATGGCCAAAAGTCACCGGCTGGGCTGTCTGCAAATGGGTAAAACCGGGCATAATGGTATCTGCTTCGCGTTCAGCGAGATCAAGAATCGCTGCTTGCAGGCGTCGCAGTTCCTGACTAATAGTGTCTATTTCATCTCGCAGGTAAAGACGGATATCGGTAGCAACCTGATCATTGCGAGAACGTCCGGTATGTAATTTCTTGCCAGTGGTTCCTATCAAATCGGTCAGTGCCGACTCGATATTCATATGCACATCTTCCAGTCCAATCGACCAGTTGAATTCACCGCATGCTATTTTTTCGCGTATCTTTCCAAGACCTGAAACAATGGCGTCTCGTTCGTCCTCGGTAAGAACGCCTGCCTTTGCGAGCATGGTAGCATGGGCAATAGAACCGGCGATATCCTGTTGATACATACGCTGGTCAAAACTGACCGAGGCAGTAAATGCTTCGACAAAGGCATCGGTCGGCTCTGTAAAACGGCCGTTCCAGGGTTTTTCGTTAGAATTATCGGAAGACATAGGTACTCATTTGCTGGGTGGAAAACAAGCTTCATTATACGCCTTATTACTTTAAAGCTGAATCAGCTAATTGGTTAATTTAGAAGAGAATTCACAGCTTTTATATTTCCATTACTCTAAACTGAATGAAACTGATTCAGTTATTAGCCACAGATTTCTGGATTGAGTAATGAACACTGAACGTAAAGAGAAAATTGAAGCAGTCAAAGCACATAGAAAATCAGCAATCTCATTTTTTGCCGGACTTTTGCAGTCTCAGAATGGTGTTTACGGTGGTCATCATTGGGGAGCTGCTGGCTTTTCTGCTCACTCTGGCTCCTGTTAAGCTGGATCAGCAGAGCTGGAATGATCTGGCGCTGATTTCCCTGTATATCCAATGGAACGGATTACTGGGATGTGCCCTTTTATGTTTGTTGAGATCTTATCTGGCACGTTTTTCAAATCAAACTGCAGCAGTGTTCAGTTTTTTGGTTCTGCTGCTGTTGATTCTGCTGTTTAGTGAAATCACTTATGCTTTAGTGGACTATTATGGCATTACCCAGATTACATTATCAGCAACTCACTGGGAATTTTTACTGCACAACCTGTTGATCGGTGGCATTATAAGTGGACTGGCATTACGTTATTTTTATGTGCAGCACCAGCGGAAATTAAAAATACAGTCGGAATCTTCAACCCGACTACAGTTATTACAGGCCAGAATTCGGCCGCACTTTCTGTTTAATAGTCTCAATACTGTTGCCAGTTTGACTCGTACCCGGCCGCAGGTGGCAGAACGTATCATCGAAGATTTGGCGGAGCTGTTTCGCATCCTTTTCAAACAGGATCATGACCTTATCCCATGGTCGGAAGAATTGTTATTGACGCAACGTTATGTCGACATTGAGGAACAGCGCCTGGGGGAACGTCTGCTGGTCGACTGGCAGTTGGAGGACATTCCGGGCGATGCTCTGATGCTGCCCCTGCTGCTGCAGCCCCTGTTGGAAAATGCCATTTATCACGGTATTGAACCCAGTGTTCAGGGCGGGACAATTCATGTCAGGGGGGAAAATCGTCGTCACCGGTTAGTCTTGAGTATTAAAAATCCGCTCAGCAGCAACACGGCACATCGCAAGGGTAACCAACTGGCACTGAACAATATTCGGCAACGTCTTGCCGTACAATATCAGGATCAGGCATCTATTGAGATCGATGAAAAACAGGACAGTTTCAAGGTTATTTTGAGTATACCTTATCAAACAATAGATTCAGATATACATTAACAGGTGTCCATGCATCAATGCCTGGACGTTAACTATGAGCAATTAAACCAGCAGAAAATGCCATGAAAATTTTAATCGCAGATGATGAGCCATTGGCCAGAGAACGGCTGCAGCATATAGTGCAGGAAATCAATGCTGATTATGTCGTGAATCATGCTGCTAATGGTATAGAAGTCATTGAACAGGTGAACCAGTTTGACCCTGATGTGGTCTTGATGGATATTCGTATGCCCGGAATTGACGGTCTTGAAGCAGCACAACACCTGTCCGGCCTGGACAATCCACCGGCAGTTATTTTTACTACTGCTTATGATGAATATGCCCTGCAGGCATTCTCCGCTAATGCCATTGATTATCTGCTTAAACCTTTACGTAAACAGCAACTGGAAATTTCACTGCAATCTTGCCGTAAGCTGAACAAAATTCAATTAGAGCAACTAGCTCTGAGCAATCAGAAACAACCCCAGCGGACCCATATAAGTACACAAATCGGAGGGAATATCCATCTGATAGCCGTTGACAATATAGTCGCTTTTTATGCAGAACATAAATATGTCAGTATTAAATACTATAAACAGAATAATCTGACAGAAACGATCATTGAAACAACGATAAAATCTCTGGAACAGGAGTTTTCATCCATATTTATGCGTATTCATCGAAATGCACTGGTCAGAAGAGATCAGATTGAGGCTTTAAAGAAGCAGGAAGATGGCCGTGTATTGCTGATGCTCAAAGACATAGAAGATGGTTTTGAAGTTAGCCGAAGGCATCTTGCCAGGGTGCGCAAAAGCATCAAAAAATAATTAGAGAAATAAAACTCTGTGGCTGGGGCTGAACATCTTGCATAGTAAAGGCATATTATTTGATCTAGAGTGAATAATATAAGGTAATGGGTTTGTAACCACAGCGTAGCAAAGATTCTTCAAGCGTGACTGCAATCATGCTGTTAAAATGCGCAGAATGGTTACAGGTTTATTTTCTCTGTATCACAGACCAGGCAAAGGTATAGTATCATGAAAAAAATATTGATTTTAACGTTATTACTAGGTTTTGTTTATGTGCCTGCAGCGCAAGCTTTATCTTTAGTTTATGATGGTTTTTTATGCCAGGAAGGTTCATATGAACGTTCCCAGTGGATAGGCCAGAGTATAATCGAGGTCATGTCATCTAGAGATGACGGTATGTATCAACTGGAAATCACCGGGGGGCTTATTAATATTGATAAAGATCCCTGTATAGATACAAAGCTCAGTGTTTCAAAAACAGCAGGCCAGCCTTTTGAAGCTACTTTATCTACAAAAGCTACTGCATACTTTGATGGATACCAGCTGGTTATCATTGTGAGCAGGTATTCTTCCGTACTAAGTGCAGATGTATTTCCTGGCCAATATCGCTATATCTCCAGCCTGGTTCATACCACCAATCAGTACTACTTCGATTATGATGAATATTATACTGTTTTCATCCTGCGAAATACGGTGACTCAAACAGACGGATTTGTACAAACCTTTTCTGGTATGGAATCAATCAATCCGGTATTGGTGTATCAACGTCCAAACGAGCCGGTTATATTAAGATTAACAGATGATTAAGGCCTGAGCACTACCCCGGTAAATTTCAAAAATCAATTTGTATTTAAATAAACACCTGACTATTCCGCGTACCTATAAGACCTGGCTTGCTGTCAGGTGTTTATAGCCCCACATGGACGACTTCGGCTCCTGCTTCTCGCATGCATATCCACCACCCCTGGTGATCATGTTCAATGCAGTATGCAGGAGCAATTATCTAGCTTCCGCAAATATCTGATATCAAGCCCTGATGAGTTATCCAGGATACGCTGAGTAGTTACGGATTATGCTCAGTTAATGGATATAGAGCATTTATCCTAAAAAAATCAGTTAAACCTACTGCGAGCGTCTAATACACTGAATCTTCAGCACCTTAATCGCTCTCGCTACGATTGAACTGATTATTTTAGGTTTATGGGTGAGCCAGTATCCAGTATTATAGCGAGAAAAGGACTGTTTTTTGTTAAACTGGTGAGGAATTAATAATGCGTAACGTTTCAGCGTAAAGTAACAACGTGTTTTACGTTAAAAGAGATTCCAGCAACTTCGTTTTATCGAATTCCTGCAGAATACAGGCAGTCTATTGCTTCACTATTGCCGGAGGGAGCCGGAATGAAGCTAATGTAGCTGAATTAGCCTGACATCGTTGCTAAAATTCAAACTCAGCGAATTTGCCTATAGCAGAAAAATATATGAATCAGGAAAGAATACTTGAACATATCAGGGTGCTGGTGACCCGTCCTGCTCATCAGTCCATGGCCCTGTGCGATGCTTTTACAGAACTGGGAGCCAGGGTATTGCGTCTGCCTGCCATAGAGATCCGTGCCCTTGTGCCGTCAACTGAATCAGGGGCCTTGAATACAGAATCCACTGGCTGGATTAAGCATCTGTCTGATTTTGATTTTGCTATTTTTATAAGTCCTAATGCCGTTGAATATGGCATGGCTTTAATTCTTGCTCAGGGGAATATTCCTGATAAACTTAAGCTGGTAACCATTGGCAGGACAAGTGCAGATACGCTGTTTCAATGCAGCGGCAGAAAAGCTGATATTTTTCCGCTAAAAGAATTCAATAGCGAAGCCTTATTAGCTCTTAAATCCATGTCCACAGCTTCTGTCAAAGGGAAAAAAATATTGATTTTTCGCGGTCAGGGAGGCCGTGAATATCTGGCTGATAACCTGCGTCAGCGCGGTGCGATAGTTGAGTATGCCGAAGTGTACCGGCGCTGCCTGCCGCAAGTGGATGAGAAAACTCTGGAGCAGATCTGGGCTGCAGATACGCCGCATATAGTGACTGTCACCAGTGCAGCAGGTTTGACAAACCTGCTGCAGCTATGCAGCGTTCGTTATCAGGAGCTGTTACGTAATACTCCACTGGTGGTCGTAACCCAGAATATGCTGCCGATAGCCAGAGAATTGGGCTTTCGCAATGATATTATTGTCGCCAGTCAAGCCAGTGATAAGGCTTTGATCGATGGGGTAATACAGTGGCGCCGGAGCAGCATGGATATCCGGGATACTTACCTGAAGTAATGACACTATCAACCGGAAAATGACAAAGATCATTTTCCCTGCATGTATAAATAATTATGGTCAAGACTATCGAGCACAAACAACAACCTGAAGTTCCTGAATATAAAGCCGTCAACGCTATATCAGGGTTGACAAAAATTATTATTCTTATCACCCTGATTTTATCTCTGATTGCTGTGGGTATTAGTTATCTGTTATATCAGCAGGTCAGGCATAATCAAACTGAATTGTCCCAGCTTAATGATCCGCTTAGCGGCAAAATAACGGGTAAAATTAGCAGCATCAGCGATCGTTTGAATCTTCTGACCAATGAGCAGAAAGCTTTTCAGGCGCAATTAATGACAGAGCAGGAAAATTTCCAGTCCAGGGCCAGGCAGCAGCGAACTGAAACTGAGGCAATGTCAAGAAAACTTGAAATCAGCAACCAGCAGTTATTACAGTCAATGCAGGTGCTGTTTAAACACAAAGGCCGCGAACACATAAGCTGGGTTCTTGCTGAAGCGGAATATCTGTTGTTGATTGCCAATCATAGTCTGCAATTACAAGCCGATATTAAAACAGCTGTCACTGCTCTGCAACTGGCCGATGAACGTCTGCTGGATACCGGGGATCCGGGTGTTATAGAAATCCGCAGTCAAATTCATGAGGAGATTGAGCAGTTGAAAGCTGTGCAGCACAAAGACCTGGTACCACTGGTCGGAAAATTAACCGCCAGTATTAACAGGGTTAATCAATTACCGGTTAATTTTACTCAGTTTGAAGCCGGGGAAAAGGCTGAGAAAATAACTGAAAAACCGCTTTCCAATGATGTCGGAAATTTGCAGCGGGCTGGCCAGGAGTTATTAAAGGAACTGCAAAGTCTGGTTATTTTACGTCAGACAAATAAACCGGCTCAGCCGATGATAACACCCAAAGAGCAATTCTTTCTACAGCAGAATCTGCAGCTCAAACTGGAAATGGCGCGTTACGCCTTATTAGCGGACAAACCGCAACTTTATGCCGAGAGTCTACAGGCAGCCATTGATTGGCTGGAGACTTATTTTGATCAGCATGCAAGTGAGGTATCACTGATGACTGAAGGGCTGAGAAGTTTACTTGAAACGGATATCACACCGATAGTTTTACCCCATATTTCACACTCTATCAGTCTTTTAAGAGCCTATGAAAAAGAGCTCAGCAACAGTCCACAGCCTGTTGCTGAGAAAAATGTCCTGCAGGATGAGGTGAAGTAATGAACAGACTGCTGCTTTATGCTTTAGCCATTCTGGCGCTGGCTGTCTATCTTGCTCTGATTGCCAGGGATGATCCGGGTTATGCACTGTTAAGCCGCGGTAACTGGAGTCTTGAAGGCACGCTGGTAACGTTGCTGGGGGCATTGACTCTGGTGATCACTGTCATCCTGATATTACTGGTGCTGATCTTCAAAACCATTCACCTGCCTGGTCAATTGAGTAACTGGAACAGGCATCGCAAGACTGACAGGGCATTGAAAAACAGCAACCAGGGTTTTATTGAGCTGGCTGAAGGACGTTGGCTGGAAGCAGAAAAACACCTTGATAAAAGTGCTGTTAATAGTGGTATTCCGGTGATCAATTATCTGGCAGCGGCCAAAGCGGCTCAGGAAAGCGGTTCCCAGCAGCGGCGCGATCATTATCTGTTAATGGCGCATAAGAGTGATTCCGATGCAGATATTGCTATTGGTTTGACGCAGGCAAAATTGCAGCTCAAGGACGGGCAGGCAGAGCAGGCACTGGCAACTCTGATGCATTTATATAATATGGTCCCGCGGCATGAGCAGGTTTTAAAAATGCTTATCGAGGTATATCAAAAGCTAAATAGCTGGGAAGATTTATCGCGCTTAATCCCGGAAATACACAAGAGCAGTATCGTTGAGCCCGAGTTGCTGTCAGATTTTGAACAGTCGCTGAACAAACAATTGATGAAACAGGCATTGATTAGAGGTGATCTGAGCGGGTTAAAACAAATCTGGGAAAAAATGCCTAAAACGATGCGTCAAAAACCTGCAATGATACATTTTTACAGTCAATTATTAATAGCCATGGGTGAGCAGCATCAGGCTGTTTTATTGATCAAGGAAGGTCTGAAACGCGAATTGTATCCACCGCTGGTGGAACTATACGGCAAAATTAGCGAACCCGAACCTGCACAGCAGTTGAAGACCGCTGAATCGTGGCTGGATCCTCATCATCGAACTGCAGAACTGTTGCTGACTCTGGGGCGCTTAAGTGTAAAAAATGAACTATGGGGCAAGGCGCAGGATTATTTTTTAGACAGCATTCAGATTAATCCATCCATTGAAGCTTATAAGGCGTTGGGTGAACTCTATGAACAGCACCTGGACAACCCAATTGAAGCGATGAAATGCTATCGACAAGGGCTTTTACTTTCTCGTCGCCCAGAGGAACTGGCGCTATGGTCTGACACAAATGACAAGCCGAAGTCATTACTGGCTTAAAGTCATACAAAGAGGAAATTCAGTGCTCTGGTATTACTGATCTTTGGCAAAATCAAAAGCATCAAAAAAGAAATTTTCACTCTCCATGCCTTTGTCCTCAAAGCTGTTTTTAGCTGCCTTAATCATTTCAGGCGGGCCGCAGGTGTATATATCAAAGCTGGACAGATCTTCCATATCTTCCAGCACAGCGTTATGGACATAGCCTCTTTTCCCCTGCCATCCGCTATCATTATCTACTGCCGAGAGTACTGGAATAAAATGGATATGTTCATGCTTACTGGCCCATTTATTGGCCAGTTCAGACAGATACAGATCCTTTTCCTGACGAGCTCCCCAGTAAAGGTATATTGGTCGTGTCGCCTGTTCACTGAGCAGGTGCTCAATGATGGCCTTGATAGGCGCAAAGCCGGTACCTCCGGCAATCAATAACAGAGGTCTTGAGGAGTCTTCATGGAGGAAAAAGCTGCCGTGCGGGCCTTCAATACGTAACAGGTCCTTTTGCTGCATTTCAGAAAATACCCTGGGCGTGAAGTAGCCGCCGTTTACCAGCCGAATATGCAGTTCAAGCAATTCATCATTATGTGGTGAATTGGCGATGGAAAAGCTTCGATGACGTCCATCTTCCGTGAGAATATCAATATACTGTCCAGCCAGATACTGCAGTCTCTCAGCGGCAGGCAATTTAATAAAGATCTGCATTACATCGTCTGTCAGAAGATTCATGATCTGTACACGGCAAGGCAGGGTTTTAATTTCAATAGCACTATCCAGATCGACCTCATCCACTTCAATGACAATATCGCTGTCCGGTTTAGCCTGACAAAAAAGCGCCATATTCTCAGCAGCCTCTTCTTCAGATAAAGCGTCATGATCTCCGGCGTAGTGTATTTCACCTTCGAGCAATTTACCCATACAGGAGCCGCAGGCACCATTTCGACAGCCATAACGCAGGTTAACACCCTGTCTCAATGCAGCATCGAGAATGGTTTCATCTGCTTCAACAGCAAACTGATGTTCGCTGGGTTTAATAAGTACGTTATGGCGCATAAATGACCTCTGTTAGAGATAGAACAAGGATAGAAAATATATCTCATTTTAGATATTAATCAAGTGTTAAGCAAAATTTTTTTAATTTTATAATGGCCCGTTAACTGCCTGGAAATGTTTGCGCTTTGATTTGTAACCAAGTAATATTGCTTGGTTTGTAGCTTCAGGTGCCTGGAGATCCCCTGCCCCTGAAAAACACTTTTGGATTTAGGAGATTGTGATCGATGCATAGTAATTACAGCGAAGCACTTTATGATGAACTCAGGTTGCTGGCCAGGTTTCCTCTGGAATCCCATATAGAAGGCATTAAGGTACACCATGAGGCCGCGGAAAATATTATTGCTGCTGCAAAACGCCTGTTTGATAAAGGTATGATCGATCAGATGGATGGCGGATATTTGACCGATAGCGGGCGTGAAATGGCAGAACATTTACGCATTGTGCTGGATACGCTGCAACACGACTGACTGGTTACCATTCTATGCCTTTCTGGGCCTTTATGCCCTCATTAAAGGCATGTTTTACCAGGCGTATGTCACTCACGGTATCCGCTATCTCAAGTAATTCTTGGCTTGCGCCACGACCCGTGAGAATAATATTTTGATTCACCGGGCGCTGGCAAATGGCACTGATTACCTCTTTTATATCAAGATACTTATATTTAAACATATAGGTAATTTCATCAAAAACCAGTAATTCATAGGCTGGATCCTGTAACAGGGGTAAGGCCTGCTGCCAGACCTTTTCTGCTGCCTGCTTATCTTTATCAAAGTTCTGCGTATTCCAGGTAAAATCAGTATTCATGGTAAAGGTGTCAAGATTGTCCTGTCGGTCGAAGAAGCGGCTTTCGCCGCAGTCCCATTGACCCTTGATAAACTGCATCAGGGCACATTTTTTACCATGACCGAGACTGCGGGCCAGGGTGCCCAGGGCAGAAGTGGTTTTGCCTTTGCCATTGCCGGTGATGACTATGACGATACCGCGTTCGATAGAAGCCTGTGCAATCTTTTCATCGACGACTTCCTTGTGACGCTGCATCCGCTGCTTGTGTCTTTGGGCCTTTGCTGTTGTCATAATTAGTTTCTCTTAATGCATATAAATGACTTATCATACTTGAAAACTGAAGGATTACATAAATATGACGCTGTATTTCAACACAGGAAATCTGATATTTATGCTAAAATAATGCTGTCTATTGAGTGTCATGAGAGCATTCATCCCTGCTGCTCAAGCATCTGCGAGTAAAATGATGTATTAAAAATGAGCACGGTGGACCAGGATGGCTCTTTAAGGATGGTCACTCTATAGTATGCAAATCTCTGCAACGGAAAAGATGGAAAAATGATGAACAAGGCGCTGGTAGTACTGTCCGGCGGACAGGATTCAACAACCTGTCTGTACTGGGCAATCAATGAATTTGGACGTGAGAATGTCAGCAGTCTCAGTTTTGACTATGGTCAGCGGCACCGTATTGAACTGGAGTCAGCTAGCAAGGTGGCGGAGATTGCTGCAGTGAGGCATACTCAGTTACCGATTGACACCTTTGCTGCTCTGGGCGGTAATGCATTGACCGATGACATCGCGGTCAAACAGGGTGTAGATCAGATCACGCATTTGCCCAACACTTTTGTGCCGGGCCGTAACCTGATTTTTTTAACCTTTGCCGCAGCCTTTGCTTATGCTCGTGGCGGTGAACAAAATATTGAGCACCTGGTGACGGGCGTTACCCAAACCGATTATAGTGGTTATCCTGATTGTCGTGAAAACACCCTCAGCTCACTGGAAGAAACCTTGCGTCTGGGCATGGAATGTAATGTCACGATCCATACTCCATTAATGAACCTGTCTAAAGCCGATACCGTAGAACTGGCCGTGGAACTGGGGGCTATGGATGCCATGGCCTATACCCATAGCTGTTATAATGGCAGCCTGCCGCCCTGTGGTGAATGCCAGGCCTGCATCCTGCGGGCCAAAGGTTTTGCCGAAGCCGGAATAAAAGATCCGCTGATCGAACGTTTTTATGGATAAGCTGTTTTATCTTGCAACCGTAGCATTTGAGTCCGCCTGTCAGATTGATATTCTGCACCCGAGTCATCGTGCTGCCCATCTGCATGGCCATAGTTATAAAGCTTCCATCAGAGTCTTGCTGGAAAATTCTGCAGCAATACCGGAGCCGGCCAGTTTTTTGCGTGAGCACCTGAATAATATTATCCAGCCGTTGAATTATGCTTGTCTTAATGATCATCTGGCTATCCCTACCGATGAAAACCTGACTCGCTGGATCCGCAAGCAAACTGGTTTAAACGGTGTTGATCGTATAGGCATTCAGAGTACCAGCGATAGCGGTGCAGATATGGATTCAGGCGGTGATGCTCATATCTGGCGGCGTTATCGTTTTGAAGCTGCTCATCAGCTGCCGAAGGTACCCGCTGGTCATCAATGCGGACGTATGCATGGACATGGTTTTGAAGTGATTCTGCATGCCAGCCAAAGTTTGCTTCGGGGCGGCTCTGAAGTTGATATGGGGGTGGCCTTTGAACAAATGGATTCTTACTGGCTGCCGATTTTTGAGCAACTGGATTATGCCTGTCTGAATGATATTCCGGGACTCGAAAATCCGACCTCGGAAGTGCTGGCTGACTGGATCTGGCAGCAGCTCAAACCGCTGTTTACAGAATTGTCCTGGGTCACCGTTTATGAAACGCATACTTCCGGCTGTAATTACAATGGCCTTCATTATCGAATCTGGAAAGAGCAGCGTTTTGAAAGTGCCCTGCAGCTGAGTCATTTGCCGACAGGCGATAAACGCCGAAAATTGCATGGACACAGCTATTTGATACGGCTTCATCTTATGGCCGAGCTGGATAAAGTGATGGGCTGGACAGTCGATTACGGGGATGTAAAAGCACTGTTTAAACCTGTCTATGAGCAGCTGGATCATCATAGGCTCGACCAGCTTAGCGGCATAAAACAGGCCGATCATGCCAGCCTGTTATTCTGGATTAAAGATCAAATGGCCAATTCTCTGCCGCAGCTGGATCGCATTGACTTATATGACACCCCAGGCTGCGGGGCCATTCTGTGCTGGGGGGAAGAAGGTCCGGCACTGCCTGATTAATTTTTCTCTATGACATACACGGTAAAAGAATTATTTTATACGCTGCAGGGTGAAGGTGCACAGAGCGGCAGGGCAGCGGTATTTTGTCGTTTTAGCGGCTGCAATCTCTGGAGCGGCAGGGAGACCGATCGTCAGATGTCTCAGTGTCCTTTTTGCGACACGGATTTTGTGGGTGTTGATGGCCTTGGCGGTGGTAAGTATGCTGATGCTGAAAGTCTGGCGAAAAAGATCGAATCAGTCTGGAGCGTGGCAACCCGAAAAACGCAACAACACTCTGCAGGGCTGATTCATCCGTATGTTGTTTTCACTGGAGGTGAGCCGTTATTGCAGCTGGATAAAGCACTCATTGACAGAGTTCATGAGCATGGGTTTGAGATTGGCGTAGAAACAAACGGTACCATAGAGGCACCAGACGGGATTGACTGGATCTGTGTCAGCCCCAAAGATCTACAAAATTTAAAGCAATGTAAGGGGCAGGAATTGAAATTGCTATATCCTCTCGCAGATCTTGCACCCGATGCTTTTAATACAATGGATTTTAACTATTTTTATCTTCAACCGCTGGATGAGCAGGGTGAAGATCACACTGCTGCAGTGGTAAATTACTGTCTGCAGCATCCTCAGTGGCGCGTGTCATTGCAGACACATAAGTTGCTGAATATCCCATGATATCAGGGGTTAAGGAAACCAATGTATTTTTCAGTATTAATATTTGTTTGCGCTTTTCTGATTTTGCTGTGGCTAGCTTATACTGCCTTGCAGTTTATCAGCAGACGGCAGGGAAGTTTTAAAATAGTGATTGAAAATGGCGTTATAACTTCTCACTCTGAAAGTATTCCGTCAGAATTTCTGTATGATGTGCAGCAAATTGCACGCATTGAGAAATTGCAGTATCTGATTATCAAAGGCAGCGGGATTAAAACTTCATCTCCAAAGTTGTTTTTTCAGGGTGAAATCTCTCCGCAACTGCAAGAAAAATTTTCCCAATCACTAACGCTGAGTTTGTAATGAAGCGGCTTGATAATATTCGCGTTGTACTCGTCAATACACAGTTTGCCGGAAACATTGGTGCCGTGGCCCGAGCGATGAAAAACATGGCTCTGAGTCAGCTTTTTCTGGTAAATCCTGCCAAACTGGAAGATAGGGCCGCCTATATACGTGCTGCCAGTGCAACCGACGTATTAAATCATGCGGTGGTGTGCGGCAGCCTGAAAGAAGCGATTGGCGATTGCAAATTAGTCATAGGTACCAGTACGCGTGATCGAGGCATGACCCTGCCTATGCTAACAGCGCGTGAGTGTGGAGAAAAACTTGTCCGCGAGGCAGTCAATGCTCAGGTGGCGCTGGTGTTTGGTCAGGAAAGCTGCGGTATGCAGGGGGCGGATCTGGAGCAATGTAATTTTCAGGGCTACATTCCAGCGAATCCAGACTATTCATCTCTGAATCTTGCTGCGGCAGTACAGACTTTCAGTTATGAAATTTTTCAGGCAGTGGCAGCAGATCAGGC
Source organism: uncultured Gammaproteobacteria bacterium (assembly GCA_963836005.1). Lineage (GTDB taxonomy): Bacteria > Pseudomonadota > Gammaproteobacteria > GRL18 > GRL18 > CAWIHS01. Next base: position 524,629 of record CAWIHS010000002.1, read on the forward strand.
GAAAGCACGGTCGTTGTCTTTTACCCAGCATGATATATCAAGGCGTGAAGTTTCTTACCCGGATAATATGACAATGGAATATTTTTATCAGCATCTGCAAAAAGTGCTGTATGAAATACAGTTTATCATCCCCCAGCACCCCGGACAGGTCATGAAAAGAGTGCGGCGTCTTTTCAACCGTGCACGTCCGGATGAAAAAGAATTAAAGATTCTACGCGGCATATTGTCTGCTATTCAAAACAGCACTAAAAATTAATGTGCTTCGTCCCAGTTAGCACCCACGCCGGCTTCAACGATTAATGGCACTTTCAGTTCCGCAGCACCGCTCATGAGCTGCACAATTTTATCTTTTGAGGCATGCAGTATTTTATGCGGTACCTCAAACACCAGCTCATCATGTACCTGCATGACCATTTTTATGCCATAAAATGGTTGATTCTGCACTGCTTCGGTTTGCAGCCACTTGTCTACATGCAGCATCGCTCGTTTGATAATATCGGCTGCGCTGCCCTGCATGGGCGCATTAATGGCACTGCGTTCAGCGTATTGACGGCGTTGTCCATTGCGAGAATTAATCTCGGGAATGTATAAACGACGTCCGAACACGGTTTCAACATAACCCTGCTCCTTAGCCAGTTGCCGCATACTATTCATATAGTTTTTGACGCCCGGATAGCGATCAAAATACAGATCAATATAACCCTGAGCATCATTGCGTGTAATGTCCAGCTGCTTTGCCAGGCCAAACGCCGACATGCCGTAAATCAGACCGAAATTAATTGCTTTGGCACTACGGCGCTGTTCACTACTGACCGCTTCAAGTTCAATGCCAAACACTTCAGCTGCAGTGGCGCGATGAACATCCAGACCCTGTTCAAAAGCACTCAGCAGACCTTTGTCTGCAGACAGATGGGCCATAATACGCAGTTCAATCTGAGAATAATCGGCGGCAACTATTTGGTGATTTTCCGGGGCAATAAAAGCCTGTCTGATCCTTCGTCCTGCGGCACTTCTGATTGGAATATTCTGTAGATTAGGTTCGGTGGAAGATAGCCTGCCGGTAACCGCAACAGCCTGGTTGTAGGACGTGTGTACACGTCCGGTTTTGGCATTAATCTGCAGCGGCAGTTTGTCCGTGTAAGTAGATTTAAGTTTGGCTAACGAACGATGCTGCAGGATCAGTTTGGGCAGAGGGTAATCCAGTGCAAGTTCCTGCAGTACTGATTCAGCTGTGGAAGGCTGACCTTTTGGCGTTTTGGCTTTGACGGGTAACTGCATTTTGTCAAATAGAATAGTCTGGATCTGTTTGGGTGATGACATATTGAAGGCTTCACCGGCCAACTCAAAGGTCTGCTCTTCAATCTGCCTGAGTTGTATGGCCAGTGCCTGGCTTTGCTGCTGCAATAAATGTGCATCTATCAAGACACCATTGCGTTCAATGCGGGACAACACACTCAACAGCGGTAATTCCACTTCAGTAAACAGCTTCTGCAAATCTTCATGTTGCAGCAATTTTGGCCATAGAGTTTCGTGCAGGCGTAACGTAATATCGGCGTCTTCGGCGGCATAAAGAGCAGCCCTGGCAACGGGAATCTGATCGAAACGCAATTGCTTCGCGCCTTTTCCCGCAATGTCTTCATAGTGTATGGTCTGATAGGCAAGATATTTCAACGCCAGCGCGTCCATATTATGACGGGTTGCGGAGCTGTCCAGCACATAAGATTCGAGCATGGTGTCAAAGGCAATGCCTTCAAGACAGATGCCATGATTGAGCATTACATTGCGGTCATATTTAAGATTTTGCCCCAGCAGAAGTTTGCCAGGATCTTCCAGCAGCGGCTTGAGTCTTGCTAGTGCTTCTTCGCGATTAAGCTGCTGTGGTGTTTCTACATCTTCATGGATAAGGGGGACGTAAGCGGCCTTGCCTGCTTGGACGCTGAATGAAACACCGACGATTTCAGCATCCATATAATTCAGTGATGTAGTTTCCGTGTCGAAGGCAACCAGTTCGGCCTGGTTTAATTTTTCCAGCCATTGCTCAAAAATGTCCCAACTGAGTATGGTCGTATATGCTCCTTTACGATTGCCGTAAAGGCTGGCATCATCCTGCAAATCGATTTCCTGCTGTTCGCCACCTTCGTCATGGCTAAGCAGTTGTGATAACCAGGTTTTAAATTCGAGATCAGCATAGAGTTTTTTGAGTTGTTCACTATCCTGAGGCGTCAGCTGCAATTGCTCGGCACTGTGCTGCAGTTCAACGTCCCGCTTGATCGTAACCAGTTGGTAAGCCAGTTTTAATTGCTCGATGGAAGCACGCAGGTTTTCCCCGATTTTGCCTTTAAACTCGTCTGCATGTTGAATAATATTAGCCACAGAGCCATATTCGGAGAGCCATTTTACAGCCGTTTTCGGGCCTACCTTGGGGATGCCGGGGACATTGTCCGAGGTGTCGCCAATGAGGGCGAGATAGTCAATGATCTGTTTCGGTTTTACACCAAATTTATCTACCACGCCTGCGCTATCCATGATCTGGTTTTTCATGGTATCGACCAGACTGACATGCTCATTGACCAGTTGTGCCATGTCCTTGTCGCCGGTTGAAATAACGACCTGCAGTCCCTTTTTTTCAGCCTGCTCTGCAAGGGTTCCAATCACATCATCGGCTTCTACACCGGGAATAGCTAGCAGCGGTAATCCCAGTGCCTGAATGACCTGATATAGCGGCTCAATCTGGCTGCGCAGTTCATCCGGCATGGCTTCGCGGTTGGCCTTGTATTCAGCATAAAGATCGTCACGGAAGGTTTTGCCTCTGGCATCAAAAATGACTGCAATGTGCGCGTCCTGATAATCATTGATCAGGCGTTTGAGCATATTCACCACACCATAGACAGCACCGGTAGGCTGTCCCCGGGAATTGGCCAGGCCCGGCATGGCATGAAAGGCCCTGTATAAATAGGAAGAACCATCCACGAGGACCAGTGGCTTGTTAGTGCTAGTCTGCTCTGTTTCTGTTTGTGGGGGCATGTTTTATTCCTGTTATTGGTCTTACCGGGGGCTTTGAGATGATAGTATAACCGACAATATTGCCGCTATATATGATACGTTGGAGGCTTTTTTGAACTAATAGCCGATTGTATTATAAAATCATGATAAACTAGCGCAAATAGAATTTGAGTATTCAGGAAAATTTAACAACGCTTGCAGCTGCTCAGCGACTCTATTATGCCGCACGAGTGAATGCAATCATTGTCTTTACATACGCTGGATATTACAAAATATCTATAATGAACTTATAAAACGGTAACTGTTCATTCAACAAGGACTTTTATGAAAGCTGCAATTTATACCCTGTTACTGGCAGGCATGCTTTTTTTATCAGCCAATGCTTTTTCTGAGAATGAAGCTCAAGAAGTTGAAGTGCCTGTGAAACCTGATGATGATAAGGAAAATCCCCTGGAAAATGTGGATATCAACATCATCAAACGGGATGATCGTGTCATTGAAACTCATAGCGTCAATGGACATGTATTCATGGTAAAGGTCATACCTACCAAGGGAATTCCCTATTTTCTGTATGATACCGATGGTGATGGTTCGCTGGAAACACGTACCAACCGTGCTATGCGCGAAACTACGGTAAATCAGTGGAAAATTTTTCAGTGGTAAGCTAAATCTCAGCTCAGTTCTCCAGCCTTCAATGATCAAATTATGCACAAGTCTGAAACAGTCAACGCATCAGGATTACAACGTTTAGCGTTCTGGCTGGGTTGGGTGTCTGAATGGAGCGGGCGAATGATATCCTGGCTGACCCTGGCTATGGTAATGGTGACCTTTGCCATTGTGGTTTTACGCTACGGCTTTGAATTGGGCTGGATTGCCATGCAGGAATCGGTTATCTATATGCATGCGCTGGTGTTTCTTATTGGTATCCCTTATACACTCAAACATGATGGACATGTTCGGGTGGACATCTTTTATAGTAAAATGAATGAACGGGGGAAAAACTGGGTCAATCTATGGGGGACTCTGCTGCTGCTTTTTCCGGTTACTATTTTTATTGCCTGGATCAGCTGGGATTATGTAACAGCTGCGTGGGCGCTGCAGGAGCAGTCGGGTGAAGCTGGCGGCTTACCCTGGGTGTATCTGCTGAAATCATCTATTTTACTCATGGCGTTGTTACTGTTCATACAGGGCTTCAGTCAGCTGCTGCTGAATGTGTTTTCTCTTCTCAATCCTGAGCTTCAGTCAGATTCCGCTGCGGGAGTTGTCGAATAATGGAAGTACTGATGCCGCTGCTATTATTTACGGCAGTTTGCGCAGTACTGCTGCTGGGGTATCCTGTGGCCTTATCTCTGGGAGGCACAGCCCTGGCATTTGCCGGCATCGGATTGCTCACGGATACTTTTGACGCATCTTTTTTGCAGGCGCTGCCTAATCGTTTATATGGCATTATTACTAATCAGACTCTGATCGCAGTGCCGCTTTTTGTATTTATGGGTGTCATGCTGGAACGTTCCAGGGTAGCCGAAGAATTATTAAGTACCATGGCTGATCTGTTTGGAAGTTTACGCGGCGGACTGGGTGTTTCTGTTGTGCTGGTGGGAATGCTGCTTGCTGCCAGTACTGGAATCGTCGGTGCGACCGTCGTTACCATGGGACTATTATCACTGCCAACCATGCTTAAACAGGGTTATCATCCCAGTATTGCAACGGGTACTATCTGTGCTGCGGGGACGCTGGGACAAATCATACCGCCTTCTATTATTCTGATTTTACTGGCTGAGGTTCTGTCATCAGCTTATCAGCAAGCGCAGCTCAATATGGGAATTTTTGCACCGGAAACACTTTCGGTGGGTGACCTGTTTGTCGGCGCTATCTTTCCAGGGCTTATTCTGGTTGTGGTGTATATCATTTATTTATTATTTGTCGGCCTGAGCAGAAGCGAGTTTATCCCCAAAGTTGAAAATAATAATCAGTATCATGAAGGCATACTGCTGAGGATTATAAAAGTGTTGCTGCCTCCGCTACTGCTGATCATTGCAGTACTGGGTTCAATACTCGCGGGTGCTGCGACACCGACTGAGGCCGCGGCAGTAGGAGCGGTTGGAGCGATCATTCTTTCAGCATTAAAAAAACAATTGTCGTTTAAGATTATGCAGGATGTGATACGTTCAACCACTCAGGTGACCAGTATGATCTTTTTTATCTTTATCGGAGCGGCCATTTTTTCACTGGTTTTTCGCGGTTTTGGCGGAGACCTGATGGTTGAAGAATTTCTCTTAAGTATTGCCGATAAAAGTTCTCAAGGGCTGATGAGCAGCCTGTTTCCAGAAGGCCCCTTTGGACCGGTTCTGATCGTTATGCTGATGATGTTTTTTCTTGGTTTTATCCTTGATTTTATAGAAATTACCTTTGTTGTCGTGCCTATTATCGCACCTGCATTATTGACCCTTGGGGTTGACCCGGTGTGGCTGGGTATTATGATCGCAATTAATCTGCAAACCTCTTTTCTCACCCCTCCGTTTGGTTTCGCGTTGTTCTATCTGCGCGGGGTCGCCCCGGACTCAGTCAGAACCCTGGACATCTATAAAGGGGTCATTCCTTTTATTGTTATTCAGGTAATCATGCTAATCGCTTTAGCCTACTGGCCGCAGTTAGCCACCTGGCTGCCGGCAAAATTATTTGCAGCAAGCTGAATAAATACCGTGCAGAAAGCACGAGATTTTAGATACTCTGAGCAGCAACTGCGAATTAGTGTCCATCCGTTTTTAGATGGACACATGTGGCACAGGGATGTGCTAGCATTTTTAATGATGACAAATCATTGAAAATGCAGCAAAAGAAAATCACACTTTTTCTTTTGCCTTCCATAATATAGCCAGGATGGCTATTTATGGATGGAAACGAATTAGGTATTTATTATTTGATGTCTTTCATGCCGGGGCTGTGATGTATTCACGATGTTAACCACGGTTAAGACCATGAAAACTTCTACTCTTCATATAATGGACCATCAACACCTTGTAAATATTTTGCAAGCTGATCATTAATATCAATGACACGCTCTGCGTAATAAAAATGCCTGTTCGATTCCAGTTCCTTTGGCAAAGAGTTTGAGTTGCACTTACGAATGAGTGTTTGCGAAACCAGGGGCCATTTATATTCGTTGGTTAAAAAAGAATGTGAGATTCTTGATACCTTTTCCCAGGAAGCTAAAATGCCCGGCAAATCTTCATCTCTATATTGAGGGAAATTGTATGCACAGGAACCGGTTTTGTCCAATGACGGGATACCATGAAAGCGTCGTTATGCACATATTTTTTAACAACTTGCCCATGAGGAACACTTATTTAGTATTGCCCTGTTGATGTTAAAAACTGGGGTACCAATCAAAATCTTTTGCTTTTTTCGTTGCTTTGAGTGAGGTGTTTTCAAGGGCAACTGCATAACCGTTTATATCATAAATCAGCTTTACATAGCGGTATTTTTCTTCGTTTACTTTTTGGGAAAGCTGTTTTAGTGTCCAGTAAGGAGTATCTTCAACAAATTGATTGACCAGCCAGTTGGGTAAATTGCCCGCTGGATCGGTATGTTGTGACCAGGTAACCTTTGTTCCCTGCTCACAGGGGGACAGAGTAAAGGTTCCTACGGAAAAATTAACTCTTACCTGATCTGATTGCTGCACATATTGACAGGGTTCTGATTGTTTATCCAGACAATAGTCAATGACAGCGCTGCTTCTGATGCTAATGGTCTGGGTCAGCGGATTTTGTTGCATAACAGAATGCAGGACAAAGTCACGATCTTTAAAAGGAAAAGGGATATCAATTGCCTGATAATGGTAGCGTTCATAAAAACTCACTTCTTTTATCAAAAATGATTTATTACAGGCATGAATCCACTGTGAGTAGGCGTCAATGTCAAACATGACGGCCAATATGCTATCCATTGAGGCAGGTATGCAGGAGATGGCTTTAAATGCCCTGAAATTTGAGTTTTTATGCCTATGGATATAAACTTTGATACCATCCTTATCTATTTTTAAACTATGCTTTACAGCATGTTGCCCAGATACCTGCGCTGAAAAAAAAAGCAAGCCCATTAGAAAGTAACATTTAAATATTGTTTGCATAAATTTATACAATATTAGTCAACAGTCATTTCGAGTCTAACAGCTATTATAATATTATTACATGTCGATATGCTACTACACTAAATAAAATGACTTTTGGTCAGTATCCGCCATAAGTATAAGAGAAGTAAAATTTCTATTATCAAGTGACAGCTTTTTCCTGCTTTATATACGCGGTTTTAATCTGAGTACAGGAAACACCAGCTAAGAACCCTCTCATTCGTCTGCAGCAATGTCTTATCAAATTTGCGCATCAATGAGTGTCTTTAAAACCGGTAAGAAATGGAGATTTTACCTGTATACATGGATTCTTTTACATTTTCTGGTAATGGTTTGGTCGCAGAGCTGTCCTTTAAGTTTTCAAAGTTGTATTGGTTGGCGTCCAGGGCAATGGAGTAACCCATTTTTTCTGACAGTTTACTATTCCACGAAATACCATAACTTAAGCCGTTAGCCTTGCTATCAGCATCCATATAAAGTCCGGCAGGGTATCGAGGCCCTGGAACTTCCTTTAGATGTCCATCCAGGTAAGCATAGGCCGCATTGATGGCTAATAAGCCTTTATTCTCTATTAACCATCCATAACTGGCGCCAATAAAAAAGCCTGATTCTTCAAAGGTTAATTGTGTGCCTGCTTCACCATTTCCTGATGTTTTACCATTTTTATATCCCATGTATACATTACCCCTGTTTTCCAGAATCCTCATCCCTGCAGTGGCGGAAAAATCCCGGCGATCTCCTTTGAATTTTTCGTAGTAGCTTGCACCAGAAAAGCTGTCTTCTCCTTCAGCAGAATCCTGATAGGACAGGTCTAGATAAAAGCGCTCATAGGCGCTGGTTAAGCCAATCCCTGCGACAAATAACGTCTCATCAAATTCGACCTCGGGAAAGTCACTGCCGTCAGGCAGAGCAGCTTTACGAGGGGCCTGTTTAAAACTGTAATCCAGCAGACCTGCCCAGGCTCTGGGAATAAAACGAATCTCACCGGCGAGTAAATTTTGAGAAATAATACCTGTGATTAGAAACGTAACAAGAAATAACTTTATTAATAAATTTATTTTTATAATCATATTTACAAGCAAGCCCTGTTTAAAGTCCATGCCTTTGAATTATAGAGATTTAACAATACGGAATAGCATGTCTAAATAGCTGTTCGGAAATAGTGGCCATCGTATTGAGGCATTGCACAAGACCCTGTAATACAGCATTGCGCTCATATTAGCATCAAATCCCGAAATGATACATCATAGTTCTGGTGCTAAATGGAGGCCTTTCAGGGACACTTATTTATTGGACAGTTAAACATCTCCCCTTCTGAACAAAGAGGCTCCTGTAAGTTTAACTCAAGATCCATGAGATTTCAGAAAATAAAATTTTTTGACTAATTCCATCTGAAACAAACGCCGGGTCCGCAATGTCACATGCAAACGATATATCCAGACATTTTGACAGCGGCATAACACTTTTTTTATTTGGTGATGTCATGACGGGCCGAGGCATCGATCAGATCCTGGCTTATCCTGTTAGGCCATAGTGGCTTTGGCCTTAATGTACTTTGTCAGTATGGATCCAGCCAGTGGAAAACTGACAGGATTAGAGATGGTGTCAACCCGGATAAGACAATTCAGATCTAATCGCGCTGGTGAAACAGATTCAGACGGGTTAAAAAAGAGGTTGAATCGGCAGAATAAACAATTTAATAATTATGTCGAAAAGAATAGCAAAAATAATCTGTTAATAGACTGGCAGGTCAATGAAAATCTGCTCTAAGCTATTTTATCGTAAAATTTATCTATCCTGTATTCGTATAATAAGTGCATAACCTCTAAATTAAGATAACAAACAAAAGCAAATATACACATTTATTATGCCAATAATTGTATATATTTGTTATTTATAGAGATGAAATGCAAGAAGACATATTTCATCTACAATGCTGTAAAAAATACCTGACAGTTTGTAAGGTTATACAGCATTTAGTATAACGACAAATGCTCTCTTTTACCAATCAATTTTATGCAAAATCATTTCTTGCTATATATTATTTTTAGCATCGGGTCTACAATCCATTGAATAGTAACTTTGACTGCTAACGGGTTAGCTGTCCTTTATCTTTGCCTGTTTCTCCATTCAGTTCCTGCAATATCCGCACTTGTTAGCGCATGGACGAAAAGGGATGAGTAATGCGTTTAACAGATGGGCGCGGTATGAATCGAGAAATTCAGATACCGTTCTTCGAGAGGCTGAAGGGGAAGTTCCTCCAGGCATTTATGCATTAGACACAGCCAAATGGATAAATGCCTGAGTGTTACTCGTTTATTCTATGGACACTTATTGAGCTCTGTGTCTCTATTCGGATAATCTAAACAAAAATCGTCTTTTCCTGATGTTGTCTGAATAGGCTGTCCTTTATACGTTGCCGTTATTACTTTCATCTTGGTGATGTCCAATCTTTTATTCTTGCATGACTTCATGGCAGCAGCCTGACAGGCTTCAAGAGAATCAGCCGGCTTATATTTCGTACATGATTGTTCACCATCGCATTTCTTATAACTAACAGCTTCCTGTCCTTCACAGGCAGTACGAGTATAGTGAACAGCACAGTCGGTTTTCTCTTCAGCGATGGCTACGTTAAAAGACAAAATAGCCGCAGCGGCTAACAATAATGCAAATTTTTTCATTTTTTACTCCAATTTGTTAAGTGACTGGTAAAACATATAAAAGTCTATACTACTTTTAATGAAATGGCTATGTCCCCCTTAAGAGTTCCAATACTTTTAGTAACAGTAACAGCAGGAGCTAGGAGATCAACATCATGAAGCCAGTACAATTTAGCGAACTTTCAATTAAATTAAATCAATTTTGAAAGTTAAATCCGCGATATTGGCCGATAACATGTCTACTCGATTACTTTTCAGCATGTGTAATCGATTCCTCAATCTCATCGTGTTCTTCTTCAACTGCACCCAGCCAACCCATATCATCCAGGATCGTGTAAACCGATGGCACCAGAAAAAGCGCTGCGGTAGTAGCGGTTGCAAGACCAAAGGCAAGACTGGTTGCGAGCGGGATCAGTATCTGAGCCTGCAGGCTTTTTTCCAGCAGCAGCGGTAAAAGCCCTGCTACCGTAGTGATTGATGTCAGCAGGATGGGGCGAAAGCGGGCCAGACCGGCGTGTAAGGCGGCCAGTGTTATCGGGACGCCGCATGCCCTTTCCTGGCGGATAAATACCACCAGCAGGATAGAATCATTGACTACAACACCAAATAATGAAGCCATACCGATCATGCTGGGCATGGTCAGGTCGAGCCCTAATAACAGGTGGCCGATGATAACACCAATCAGCGCCGTAGGAATGACGATCATCACGGTCAGAGGTACGATATAACCCCGGAACTGAAGTGCGAGGAGCATGTATACGCCGAACAGGCCAAGCAGAACATTGCGTACAATGGAAGCACCGGTTTTTGCCGATTCCTTACTTTCACCCTGTATATCCAGGCGGATATCCGGGTAGCGTTTCAGCAGTCCGGGTATGAATTCACTCATGGTCAGGCCAAGCAGTTCCTGCGCATTAGCGATATTTCGGTCGACATCACCCTGTATGGTAATTGCACGTCGACCGTCAACCCGGTTGATGCGGGCCCAGCCACGAACCTCCTCAATATCTGCAACCATCAGCAGGGGGATGAGGGAACCATTTTTGCCAATTACGGGGAAGTTTTCCAGGTCTTCAGGGCTGATCCTGTCACTGGCCGCTACTCGCAGGTTTATTTCGTAGGTCTCGGCACCGACGGGAAATTCGTCGATTTTAATGCCCTGAAATGCACCTCGTACCTGATCGGCAACGGCTTTTGCATCTAGCCCGAGCACGCCGGCAGTCGGTTTAATGCTGAGATGGTATTCACGCTTGCCTGGCCTCAGGTCATCACTGACGTCGACAACGCCGGCGTAACTGTTCAGCCAGGCCTGCAGTTCATTGGATGCAGCTTTGAGCCGCTTGAGGTCGTAACCGAGCAGGCGCAGATCAATCGCCCTGCCGCCGGGTCCCAGTGTCGGCTCGGTGTATTTGATGGAAATGACATCGGCCAAATCACCAGTTGCATTACGCCAGTCACTGCGAAACTCATCCAGGGGAGCGTTGCGTATTTCTGCACTTAACAGGTCAATTACAATTCTTGCGACGTGCGGGCCGCTCTCGTAAGAATCTGGATTCTGTCCATACATAACGACCACGTTTTGTATCAGTTCCTGCCCGTCCGGCTGGCGCGGATCGTATAGTTCTTTAACGCGTGCTAGCGATTGTTCCATCGATGCCACAACTGCTTCGGTACGGGTGAGCGGTGTACCCTGGGGCAGCAGAATGCGCGCTTCAACGACATCACCCTCGATATCAGGAAAACCGACAAATTTGAGCAGTCCTCCGGCAGGTATTGCTATAGAAAAGATCATCAGCATTAAAACAATACCCAGAGTGAGATAGCGGTATTCGATAGCACGTTTGAGCAACGGCAAGAAATACTGATCACGTAGACGATTAAATGCCTGCTCAAAGCTTTTACGAAAGCGTGATGGTGTGATGTTCTTTATGTGGCTGAGCGAGTGGCTCAGATGATGCGGCAGAATCCAGAAGGCTTCAATCAGGCTGACAGATATAACGATGATCAGCACAATCGGCATAATACGCAGGATCTGACCAATGGTACCCGTAATGAATGCCAACGATCCGAATACCAGCAGTGTAGTAGCAAAAGAAGACATGATCCCCGGCAACACCTGTTTTGCACCTTCAATGGCAGCATTCATCGGTGTGTCACCTTTAGACATGCGTGCAGCAATGTTCTCTGCGATAACGATGGCGTCGTCCATCAGCAGACCAACGCCAATCAGCAGTCCGACCATGGATATCATATTGATAGTGACACCGATGAGCGGCAGTATAAACAAAGCACCGAGAAAAGAAACTGGCAGCCCCATAGTCACCCAGAAACTGTAACGGATACTGAAAAACAGCCATAACACCAGGAACACCAGCATCAGTCCCTGCACTCCATTGCGTATCAGCATGTTGAGACGGTCGATGACGATAGAAGCCCTGTCCTGGGTCAGGTATAGTTCGATACCAAGTGGCGCCCTTGCACGCTCAGCTGCAACAAATTCGCTTACAGAATTGTAAACGTCGATAATGTCCTGCGAGCGTGTTTTGTTGATATCCAGCTGAGCTGCACGCTGGCCATTAAACATTACCTTTTCTTCATCGAGGTCAAAGCGGTCAGTGATGTTTGCTATTTCACCAAGACTGATGGTTGCACCGGTACTGCCAGAAATGACCACCAGGTCATGAAAAGCTTCGGCGCTTTTACGCTGATCATCAAATCGCAGCAGCAGGTCTTCTTCACCGCCTTCGAGCCGGCCTGCCGGGCTGCTAAAGCTCTGGCGATCGACAGCACTGGCAATATCAGCAGCAGACAGTCCATATTGCCGCATCCGCCAGGCCGGTACTTCGATACGGATATGATGATCAGAAAAACCGCTGACAATGACTTCGGCAACATCGATCTCAGCAGTCATCCGGTCTTTCAGATCTTCAGCATAGGCCTTGAGTGCAACAGGGTCTTTTGGACCAGTGACTGCAACTGATATCACTGCATCGGTACGGCCAAGTTCTTTAACGATAGGTGGTTCTATCTGAACGGGAAAATCAATAATTGCATCGACCGCAGATTTTACGTCATCAAGGAAACGCCTCATCTCTGCGCCTTCACGCATCACTGCGGTAGCCGTACCGATACCTTCACGGGCTTCGCATAGCATTTCATCAAGATCGGTAATACTTTCCAGAGCATCTTCGATGCGGCGGCACACCGCATTTTCCACTTCATCGGCGGTTGCACCGCGATAGATCACTTGTATCTGTACATTTTCATTCTGGATCTCAGGAAAGGTCTCGCGCTGGAGATCGGGCAGTGCCGCGATACCGAGGATCATGATGGCAGCCATCAACAGGTTAGCTGCGGTCTGATGTCGGGCAAACCAGGCTATCATAAGCCGTCTCCAGCTGCCTGTAACATCTGGTTCAGTGTTTCATCTGGCTGTACCTGCAGCAGCATGCCGTCGACTGCAGGAACCAGGTCAGATACGACGATGCGTTCGTCTTTAGTGAGGCCCTCTTCGATGACACTGATATCACCTTGTGAAAACAAAATTTTCACAGCACGTCGACGCAGCCGGTTGTTTTCATCAACGACGAATACGCTGCCAGCACGCACTGAAGAGCGCGGTACGATCAGTCGCTGCATTGATTTTTTACCGCTGAGGACAACTTTGACGAACATGCCTTTTGATAATGGCGGTTTGTAACCCGGTATCACTTTTTCAAATGGATTGTTGACTGCGACAACCACACCCATGGTGCGGGTTTCAGGATCAACGATGTCACTGAAGCGAACGAACTCGGCTTTCCATTCAGCCACGTAATTGCCGAGATCAAGCTGTACGACAGGATCAATGGCAATCAGCTCGGCAAACTCAGTATCAAGTTTTTCAAAGTCGATTTTCATACTCGGGCGGCCAATGAACAACCTCCGCAGGGATGACAGTGCTACCTGAGATTTAATTTCAACCCGATCAATGGAGTCACCTTCAAACAGGCTCTTGCCAACCGGGATATACTGGTCGGCTTCAATGCTGAGATTAGCTACGCGCATATTGAAAGGCGCTTTGATAATAGTGTGTTCCAGGTCACGCTCTGCCAATGACAATTTTGCTTCGAGCAGGCTGCGCTGGGCAGGTACCAGAGAAAGGGTGTTCTGCTTGTTCTGGACTGCGGCACGATAGGCCAGCATCGCACGTTCGGTTTCATCTGCCGAACTCTGTGAAGCGGTGCCCTGTTTTACCAGTTTGCGGATACGTTCCAGTTCTTTGGCTGCCAGTTTCAGGTTGCGTTTTTCAATATCGAGCGAGGCGAGTGCATTTTTTTCCTGTACTTCCAGCTCAGTCAATTCAGCACGTGCCTGTGCGCGGGCGATCTCATAATCTTGCGGGTCGAGATGGATCAATTTCGTGCCCTCGGTCAGGATTTCGCCATCTCTCAGCTTGGGGTGAATATAGCTGACAGTGCCGGCGACCTGGCTAACTGCAGTCCACACACGTGCCGGTTGCACCGGACCATAACCTTCAGCCATTGGTGCAAGATTTACCATGGGCACATCAACAACACGTACGGTGCGTGTCGGTTCGACAATATCGATCCTGGCGGGGGGGTCTTTAGCGGCGATCATGAACATTAGAACCAGTACCCCTAATATGACGGGTGGCAGAATGAGCAATTTGTGAGAGTGGGGAAATCGGTCAAGGTTCATCTGTGATCTCCGAAATGATCGTTTTGTTGGATTTCATGAAACATAGAGGCTTTTGCGCGATGAATGCATTTCAAATTTGCTATGTGTCAGAATGTCAGGTTAATTTTGTAACTACTCAGCGTATTTTGATTATTGTTGCAAGTTATTGATATCAGGTGTTTGTGGAAGAAGCTTATATAGCCAGGGATGGCTATATAGAGCCTACATGGATGTATTAACGGCGTCTTCTGTAACAAATTCCTGGTATCAATGACGTTTTAGAAATTACGCTTCTAAGTTACAAAAATATAAGTCTTTGAATTTTATATGTTTGTAACTTTTTGATGGTTAGCCTTCCTGCGGCTTGATTTGCTGAGTAGTTACTTAATTTTTTACTAAAACTGAGAGTAATGCAAATTCTTTACTGGAATAGCTGGCCTGATTGATGTTCTCAATAGTAGCGAATTTTCAATTAAACAGAACTAAAGAGAAAAGAAATAAATGATAGAAATTCAGGGAGATAATATTAATATGCTGCTAAGAAACTTAGTGAAATAGCGCTTTTAATGACTCACCTTGAACAGTTGCCTGCACGGATGCAGGTAAGGGGCGAGAGCAGGACGCGGAAGCTTTGCCTGCACGGATGCAGGTAAGGGGCGAGAGCAGGACGCGGAAGCTTTGCCTGCACGGATGCAGGTAAGGGGCGAGAGCAGGATGCGCAAGTTTTGACTTTAACTGAAAAGCAGAGGAAAATTTAAACATCTAATTAGATGTTAAGCAGCCCCCAGCACATTACTAATTAGTGTCCATCCGTTTTTAGATAGACACTGGCAGCAAAAGGAAAATCACACTTTTTCTTTTGCGTTGCATAATTTAGCCAGGATGGCTATATTATGGATGAAGACTAATTAAGAGACCATACTAAGAGTAACCTGTTCCCATCTTATTGCTCAGACGGGGGAGGATTAGAAGATAAAAGAAAATACATACGTAGGTACTTAAGGATAATTGAGTGTTTGTGGAAGGCAGATAATTGCTCCTGCGTGATCTGCATTCCCTACATGACCACCATGGATGGTGGAAATGCATGCGAGAGGCAGGAGCCGAAGTCGTCCTTGTAGGTCAAGTTTTTATAGCCATGGACGGCTATAAAAAGCCTACATGGAAGTATTTACGGCGTCTTCTGGAACAAATACTCGATTATCCGCACCTGATTTTGCTTAAGTACCTACCTATGAAAGAAAATAAGTATGCGACCTATGAAGAAGCTTAAATAGTAGAGACATGATATGGAAGAAAAGAAGCGCAGGACATTTATAAAAAAAGGCTTGCTTGGCGGGACTTTAGGTCTTATATCTGCTTCTGCATTTGCAAACAGACCCACACCTGAAGAAGCGGAAGGACCTTTCTATCCTGTGTTTGCTCAGAAAGACAGGGATTTTGATCTGACCAGAATAGAGGGCAGGCAGGGCATTGCCCAGGGGCGGGTGATTATGATTCAGGGAAAAATTCTGGACACAGAAAATAGCCCCGTTGAAAATGCAACCATAGATCTTTGGCAGGCTAACGCAGCCGGCAGATACAGACATCCCCATGACTCAAATAGTGCCCCTCTGGATCCCAATTTTCAGGGCTGGGCAATTGTGCAAAGCGGAAAAGAAGGGTTGTTTCGTTTTAAAACAGTCTACCCGGGAGCCTATCCGGCTTCAGCATCCTGGACACGGCCTCCGCATATACATTTCAAGATCAGTAAAAAAGGTTATATTGGCATTATTACGCAGATGTATTTTCCGGGGCAGTCACTAAATGACTCAGATCTTTTGCTGCAACGCAAAAGCAGACAGGAGCGTGAGCTGATGATCTCAGTCAAAGTTGAGGATAACCCGGAAACTTATGAATATAATATTGTGCTGGAAAAGCTATAAATATATAACTAATGACTAAAATAAGTTCCTGAAAGGTGTCCATTTAGCACAAGAGCCTGTAATGCATCAGAGACCTTAAGCAGAATATTTATTGATTCAAAATTCCTGAATTCAAGTCATAAGTGCATAACCGCTTAAGTCTTCTTGCTTGATCCCGGTCAGCTCTTCAAAAACTTCATACGGCGTTTTGAATTCCAGACATTTTCCGGGCCTGCTATTGAGCTTATGTACCGCATCAAAAACCTGCTCTTTTGTTACGTCAATCAACGCCATTGACTTAGGGAAATACTGCCTCAATAAATCATTGGCGTTTTCATTTTGTCCATGCTCCCAGGAGTGATAAGGTTTTGCAAAACAGGCAGCGCATTGGATCGCCTGGGCCATCTCTTCATGCAAGCAAAACTCTTTTCCATTATCGAACGTCATGGTTTTTACAAAGCGTTTTAGCGGCTTCAGTCAGTACGTTATGCCATCACTCACCTCGCGTGCCTTTTTATTGCTGACAGGCATGGCCGGGCGTAATTTTGATTGACGTCCATCCAGTGTGACAAGCGTACCTTGGTGATTTTTTCCAATCATGGCATCTGCTTCCCAATCACCTATCCGTTCACGTCTATTAGCCGCATCGGGTCGTTCATCAATATCCGTTCTATTGGGTATGCCCTTTGTTAATGGCCAGTTAAACTGATCCAGTCTTGGCCAATAAAAGTGATCCACCCAGGATTAAGGTTATTGGTTAAAACATGTACACTCCCCGCCTTGCTAACAACAAGGTGCGGGAGTTCAATGAAGGACTGGAACATGATCCATAAAATAAAAAGCCTGTTTGATAATGGTAACAGCCTGAGCCGCCGTAAAATCGCTGAACAATTAGATATCTCACGCCGTACGGTCAACAAATATCTATCGATGAACGAAGATGTGATCGCCGCTTATCTCGCTGATCGCAGTCGAGAGAAACAGCTCGATCCCTGTAAAGATTATCTGCTTCATCTGCTCAATATCTGGCCAGATTTAAGTGCCCGGAAGATTTACCAGAAACTGTTACAATGTCAGCCCGGCCTGGTGAAGTCCTCTCGTAGTGTCAGACGCTATGTGGAAACGCTTAAAGCGACGCATACGCTGAGCCAGAAACGTTACTATGAGCCGGTGCTGGATATGATCCCTGGTGAACAATTCCAGGTTGATGGCGGTGAATGACAGCAAAGAGTATAAAGTGGAAGCTCAGGCTTGCATGTATGAAGGCCCGGTTAGGGTCGTGAGCAGTCAAAATTTGTGCTTGAGAAAAACTCACTAAAAAGCCACGAGGGGGCTGCTAATAAAAGGTCGGCTTACGGCTGCGGTTTCAATCGGTCAACGCAATAGCGGAAGTTTGATGTAGAAATAAAAAACCACCCCGAAAAAGGTTATTAATAATGTATCTGCATATTCCACCAGCTACAGTTCTTTCTTTAGAGCGGTTGGTACTTATATCACTAATACTCGATTCCAAAAATCAAGCCAAAAACTGTCTTAATAGGGCTGGTATGTATGTTAGGAACCAGTGCATCATCGCCGTAACATCTGAGTATATCTGTACCGCAATACGGATTTAGAGAAGAATAACTTGGTAGATGCCAATATTTTTTTGAGCCAATGCGCGTACCACCTCAGGGATAGCTTGAACAGGGGCCAATAGGCTAACGATATGCGATCTGGCGCCTTTATGCGAATCTTCCACCTGGTATTCAAATGCAAATTTAGCGATGACTTGAATTGCCATTTCGTCGCACTCTCCTAAAACGAGTATGAATCTACGCGAATTATCTGAGTAGTCTTGAGTTATATTTCTATAGTTCTTGATCTGGCTACCCATTAAGAACCCACGATGTTTTATAACGCTAGTTCGATTGTTTTTAAAATAGCCCCAAATAGTTCTAAAAACTACGAAAATAAGAATGATTCCACCAAGCAAAAAGCACATAAACCCCAGCGGAAAAAACCAACTCTCGTGCAGGACTCCATTTTCATCAATATATTGATAATAAGTCTGCTCAATAGCACCAAACAAAATGCCGAGCGCGATCAAGACCAGGCTCAACCATAACAATTTGGATTTTAAAATACTCACCAGCATCACCCCTGTAATAATTTCTGATACCCCTTACCATGGACTTCACCTAACATCTTAGCATTTATACGTTGTACGGAGTGTAACAGAGCATGACGTATAAATAATCATGGGTTGCAGCTGTTATGCCAATACCCCGGATTAACTCCAAACTGGCATCTTTCATCTGACCTACGTAAAAATAATGAATTACGAGGGCAGGATAAAGTTTTGTCAATTTGCAAAGAACTGGGAGCTAAGCACTACATTAATGTGCCGGGCGGAAGGGAGCTCTATGACAGTCAAAGTTTTGCCGAGCAAGGAATAAGGCTCTCTTTCTTGGCCCCAGAAACTGTTGAATATCCACAGTTCGGTAGAGGATGTATTTGTAAAAAAATCTGACAGTCAAATAGAGTTTCATAAGCTGTCCACCCTCACTCTTACCGAAGAAGACATTCAGGCTGTTCAGGAGCGTGTCCGCATGCGTGTACTCAAAAGTTTCAAACGAAGCGGTCTGCTTGAGGAGCACGACGTGGAAAATATGAAAACCTGGAATGGGTGTGGCGGCTTTTCGGTTAATGGTACAGCACGTATTCATGAAAATGACCGTGAAGATCTGGAACGGCTGTTACGATATTGTGCACGACCACCCTTCGCACTGGAACGAATAAAGCAACCACCCGATGGTTCTCTGATTTATCAACTCAACAAACCTTCGCCTAAAGCGCCTACTTTTGGTGGCCAATGGTCAGACCCAGCTCAAATTGACGTCACTGGAGTTGATTGACAAGCTGGCGGCACTGGTTCCACCGTCACGCATTCATCGCCATCGATATTACGGAGTGCTAGCGCCCCATTTTCCTTTCCGTGCTTTTGTTACGGTAATGGCTGGATTGTCGCTGACTCATGGTTCCATCGAAGTGCAAGACTCAGATCACAAAGAGGAGGTAACAATAGAGCAGGATCAGAAAAATAAGCCAAAGCGCCCACCGAATCGATATTTATGGGCGATGCTTCTGGCCAGAATCTATCACCTGTTTCCTTTGTTATGTCCTGAGTGTGGTGCCGAAATGCGTGTTATCGCTGTCATTCAGGACAAACCCGTTATCAACAAGATACTGAGATCTATGCTAGGGTATTTTACGTCTCGATATTGGGAAAGTTCAGTTACAAGCGAGCATGAGAGGCAATTGGGTGGTGTTCTCTGAAATAATTTGGTCTATTTTTGCATGATCTGAATCAACAAACTGAGTCAATTTCTGAATGATAGATTGAAAAGTGTCATTGAAATTCCTATCCTTCTGATCTGGGCCCGCACGTTATATGTGAAGCCATGAAACCCTATGCCCTACGCGTCTTGAAAGTGTTTTTTGTGTCCAATGTCGACGCTACTCATCTGGTTGAAATACTCAAAGAAGTCGAACCGGAATCAACCCTGTTTATCATTTTCTCGAAAACCTTCACCACCAAAGAAACCATGCTGAATGCTTTTAGTGCCCGAAAATGATTTATAGACAAGACCGGCAATGAAAAAGCGATAGCCAGACATTTCGTTGCTGTAACAACTAATATTGAACTGGCTGTTGAATTTGGTATCAACGCCGATAACACATTCGACTTCTGGGACTGGGTAAGAGGACGCTACTCATTATGGTCTGCCATTGGTTTGTCGATTGCCCTTTACCTGGGAATGGATCATTATGAGGAACTGCTGCAGGGTGCCCATGAAATGGACAACCATTTTTCACAAGTCCCCCTGGAAGAAAATAACTTGGTCATTATGGCCTTACTGGGGATCTGGTATAATAATTTCTTTGATGCCCAAAGCCATGGTATTATGCCTTACAGCCAATACCTGGAACGACTGCCGGCCTAACTGCAGCAACTGGACATGGAAAGCAATGGTAAAACCATTGATCGTGAAGGTCATCGTGTTGATTATCTGACAGGACCTATTATCTGGGGGCACTCTGGAACCAACGGACAGCATGCTTTTTTTCAGCTGCTGCACCAGGGAACAAATTTTGTTCCCGCTGATTTTCTGATCCCGGCTCTTAGTCAGAATCCTTTAGGTATCCATCATCCTGTCCTGGTTGCGAATTGCCTGGCTCAGACGAAAGCACTGATGTTGGGCAAACAGTACATTGAAGCGGTGGATGAAATGAAAGCCGCTGGTATGGAAGATGAATTTATTGATGAAGTCATTCAGCACAAAGCATTTGATGGTAATAAACCAACCAATACAATTATTTTTGAAAGACTCACACCAAAAACTTTTGGCTCCATTCTGGCAATGTATGAACATAAGGTCTTCTTACAGGACATTATCTGGAATATCAACTCGTTTGATCAATGGGGCGTTGAGTATGGCAAAGTACTCGCTGGCCAAATAGAAGATGATCTGGTTGAAGCCGGTGATGTCGAAAATCACGACTCCTCAACCAATGGATTAATCAATTACCGTAAAAAAATCTATTTTTATGATTTAGAGAAAAATGAATTAAAGTGATTTTTTTAACTATAGAGGTTCTTGCAAAATTAATTATTGTGCTTCATCTCAAGGCAAATATTAGCGAAAAAGCGGAGTTTACACGGAGTAAATGAGCATTTTAAGCTGATTTTTAACGTAGAAAGGGAGTGCGAGAAAAATCCCCTTCCACTATCAGGGAGGGAGGGTTAGGGTGGGGGTTAAATACTTGATTATACACATTACATCCATCCTGGCTTTCCCCCTTAAAGAGGAAATGAGCAGACCGTACCTATAGTATAGTCACTCGACACTATGAAACGACGCCAATTTCTTATTTATACCACCAGTACCCTGTTAATGGGTGCGAATTCCAGGATACCGATGTCACAGGCTATGGATAAATCTATCCCATCAGAGAATCACATCAGGCTTTTCCTCTGCGGCGATGTGATGACAGGAAGGGGTATTGACCAGATCCTGCCACATCCTGGAAATCCGCAGCTATATGAACGCTATGTTCGTGATGCAAGGTCTTACCTGAAAATTGCCGAAGAAAACAATGGCCCCATCCCCTTTCCAGTCAGCTTTTCCTATATTTGGGGGGATGCACTGAAGATACTGGATGCAATGAAACCCGATATACGCATCATTAATCTTGAAACCAGTGTCACCACCAGTGAAAACTACTGGACAGGAAAAGGCATTAATTACCGAATGCACCCAATGAACATTCCCTGTCTATCCGCAGCAGAAATTGATTGCTGTGTGTTAGCAAACAATCATGTACTGGATTGGGGATATACAGGCTTGAATGACACATTAACTGCATTACATCATATTGACATAAAAACAGCAGGAGCCGGTAGTAATCTAGAACAGGCTGCCCGCCCTGCGTTACTTAATATTTCAGGAAAAGGCCGGGTATGGATATTTTCTTACGCTCTGCCTTCCAGCGGCGTGCCATGGGACTGGCAAGCTTCAGACAAAAAACCGGGAATCAATCTATTAACCGATCTATCTGGTAAAACCATTGATCACATTGCTCAGACCATACGAAAGTATAAGCAAACTGGAGACCTTGCGATCGTTTCAATTCACTGGGGCGGTAATTGGGGTTATCATGTACCTGACAGGCATATTTATTTTGCTCACCAACTGATTGACTCAGCGGCAGTTGATATGATTCATGGTCATTCATCACATCATCCTATGGGAATTGAAATCTATCGTAATAAACCCATCATTTACGGCTGTGGAGACTTTTTGAATGATTATGAAGGGATAAGCGGCCATGAAGCCTACAGAGGTGATTTGGCCTTAATGTACTTTGTCACAATAAACCCTGCCAGTGGAAAACTGGCGGGATTTGAGATGGTGCCAACTCAAATCAGAAAATTCAGATCCAATCGCGCGTCTAAGTCAGATACAGGCTGGCTAAAGGAGATGTTCAACCGGGAGAACAAAAAATTTGAAAATCTGGTTATAATCAATAAGAATAATAATCTTTCACTGCACTGGTGATTATACAAAAGCAACCATCATTGATATCCAAAGCTGTGCCAGACAGTTTAATGTAAAATCAAATCTTCGGAAATAATATCAATAGAATTTGGGAACTCATCCATTAGATGAAACATCAGTTTTTGCTGAGCATAGATCATTGCTTCATTCATTTTGTCTGGTATGGGTTCACCGTTAATATTCTTTTCTCTGATAAGATGGTTCCAGAATAACACCTCTTCAATCAGGTTTAAGGTTAGCTCTTTCACGTTCTTCACTCTTTAATAATCCATACACATAGATTAAATTAAAGGTGATATTTATTCTTGACCTCGAACGACAAAATTAGAGTTAGATTGGCACTCAATGTCAAAAGTTAAATTCAAAAGACAGTGTAGGGCATCGTTCTGCAACTATTGTTATAACTTCGGAACGAGCCTTACTGTCTTTTGCTTTATCGATGTTACTCAAATGTAGCTAATAATTGGTCAATCTTAAAAGTCTATAACTTTATCAGCATTTAGAAACATATCAGCTAATGAATCAGGAGTCCCAATCGCCGCACCAGGAACTAGTGTTGCTGAGGTATCACCTGCAAACCTTGAGAGCCAACATAATGGACAAACGACAATATTACCCCCAGCTGATGTAAACCCGTTCACTATTTGAGGTAGGGTTTTAGGACCATCTTTGGTTACACAATTGGTTTTATTGACATAAGTATTGACTGCATCGATGTAGGACAAGGTGGTTGCATTAGCGAGTTCAACACCATCAAGAGAAACAAAAAGTGAAACGCTGGCTCCTTTACTCAGTAATAACATCCCCATCTGAACACCGACACAGGCAGACTCAAAACCTTTTTCATCATAAAGATTACTTTTTACGCTGACGACAATATTGTCGTTTGTATCAGCGAATGCTGCCTGAGATCCGAAAATAAATAGAAAAAAAAGTGATGAAATAACCAGTCTGAGAGCATTAGAATAATTCATAATAGTTTCCTTTATAATAATAACCATACATTTTGTAACGCATTAGTTTACAGGTTAAGTTACATAGATTCAATGAACAAAATAGTTTTCGTTACTTTTAGCATAAATACCTTCTATAAGTCATCACTATAGTAGTTTAACTGGTTTTATAGGCATGTTTGTCTTATCCCTTACCCCAATCATGATTTAAATCTTTCAGCTTTTCAGTGGAATTGTAACGGACATTTTTCTGCTTTGAAGTATTTTATTTGCAGATAATTTCTCACCATGATTATCAATTTGCTCATCAGCCTTAGCTGACTGAGATTGTACAGACTTCTCTAAATGGCTGATTGATCAAGCCTTTAGAATTTTTTGGCATAATAATATGCTTTATTAGTTATTTATTACATTAACTGTTACTTATTTTATTTTTTACTGAGTATTTCTTTTTAAAGAATTCCTGCCCATGTTTTCAATAGTTTATTTGAACCAGTTAGAGTATTTGGTTATTATCTCGGAGTAGAATTAAAAAAACTAATAACAATACCAAAAAGGCACCCTGATACTTCAGATATATACATATATGAGTAATACCAAACCCTCTATTTTAATAGTTGATGATGAACCCGTTAATTTAAAAGTACTTAATGAAATCCTTAAGCTAATGCATCAGAGACCTTAAGCAGAATATTTATTGATTCAAAATTGTTAAGTTGTAACTACTCAGCAAATCAAGCCGCAGGAAGGCTAACCATCAAAAAGTTACAAACATATAAAATTCAAAGACTTATATTTTTGTAACTTAGAAGCATACCAGCCCGTTGTCGGCCAACCATTTACAATTAACATAAATGATTTAATTTCAATAAGTTGCATTTTTGTTACTTAGAAGCGTATTTGGAATAACTCACTAAGTGCCTGATATCGAGCAAGATCTTATAGATACGCTGAATCTTATAGATACGCTGAATAGTTACGTTAAGTTTTTTATGATAACGATTAACAGTGTTTCTTCACTACTCGAATGCTTTCACAACTATCAAGCTCAAATCCCAGCGCTTGTTGATTATCAATGTCAGCTCAAAACAATTTTAAAGCAGTATAGCTCTCAGCTAGAAGAAAGCAGCTAGCAAATAAAAAGTATTACGGCATTATACGATCAAATCTATCCTTTGATTGAAGCGGTTCTATGGCATACGGATCATTTTAATGAAATACTGGCGATGTACCAAAGCCTGTTTCGAGAACAAGAATCATTAATGAGCCAGCTTGGCACTGATGGGCGTGCTGATTTTATTTTGAGCATACCGATTGCAGACCGTTCAGAACATTTAAGAAGCTGTCTGGAAAGTATTTTTCAATTATGCCAGCTTTATTCTTATGGTAGCAAAACAATGGTTTTTACTCAAAAGTTAGCGTCATTATTGTTGAAGACAGCAAAGCGAAAAAACATATAGAAAAGGACATTGAGTTAGCACAGGAATATACAGAAAAAGGCCTAAAGGTATACCATTACGGTTTAAACGAACAATCTGATTTGATGCTTAAGATACCCGCAAATATTCGCCGCGATGTGAGTTCTATAATCGGTGACCCATCCAGCGAACATTTTTATCATAAGGGGCAGGCTGCTACACGAAATCTCAGTTACCTGAAGCTATTGCAAATTAAACGTGCAAAAAAAACTCGCAAACAGAAGGTGTTCAAAATAATAAAATCCTGTATTATTTTGTTGACAGCGATCAACTCTTTCAGATCAATCTGGCATCCAAAAATGGGGATCATAATCTCTATGGTCTGAATTATTTTTACTATATTAACCGTATATTCGCTGAAAATGACATTGCCATGTTGACGGGTAAACTGGTCGGTGATCCACCTGTTTCTCCTTCTGTAACGCCATACTTTATTGAGCTGGATGAAGCAGATATAGCAGATCAGGCAATAAGAGCGTATATCAATAAGATCCCCACCAGCTTTTCATTGCAAAAAGAACAGGTAGATATATTGATCGATATGGTAAAAAAGGTGTTGCGACAGGATTTGGAATATCAGAAGTTGTTGCGTGAGCTGGGTGTGACTTCAAGCGCATTGCCAGTCAACCGACTTTCAGCATATACACGGTCTGAAATGCTGAGCAGAACTTATTCTTATGATCCGGTTTGTCTCTTTTCTACTACGTTGTAAAGCTCGAATACGTCCTGTTCGTCAGTCTTTATCGGAGTTAAAGCCTGGTCGGTATAATTTTTGGAATCTGGATCTGCGAGGAGGGCGTTGCGTTTGCGGTGATATTTCCATAGCAGTCGCAGCATGAACCAGTGTTTGGAGAGAAATTCGCTGATATAACGTGGATAGAAAATCAGTGGGTTTTCCAGCGGAAGTGGAGGCCGACGATCGTGGCGGTATTTGCGGCGAATATAGCCAGATTCCAGTGGGTGAACCCCCTCGACTACAATGCTGGCGTAAAACCAGACCACTGAACCAAGGACTTTGCCGGGGCTGAAACCACTGACGATAGCACGGCGCATCAGGGTTTCTACATGTTCGGGGGTATAATAGGTATCCCAGGCTTTACGGTAAATAGCTTCCCATTCGGCTTTTGACATGCGTGCGTGAGCGGTCACTGCATGATTTAGATCGTACTTGTTCAGATCCGGATCCATGGCGATGCCGCGCTCTGCCAGTTCCTTGTGATCCTGGGAGCCCGGCAAAGGGGTAAGAAAAAAGAACTCCAGTAATTCCAGGGGTAATTCACGTTTGATGATCTCTATGTCGCGAATGATCGACTCTGGTGTATCATTGGGAAAGCCCACAATATAGCCTGCTATGGTAAACACTTTGGCCTGTTTCCAGGCCAGCAGATTTTGGCGGTACTCGGTGATTTTATTCTGTTTTTTACGTGTTCCCATGAGACTGTCAGGGTTGATATTTTCCAGCCCTATAAACACTCGCTTGACGCCTGCCTGCGCCGACATTACGATAAAGTCCTTAATCTTATGGCACATGGTATCCACCTGCAGCGCCAGATTAAAGCTCAGTTTTTCGTGTTCGCGCAGCTCAATGAGGCGCTTATAGATATCTTTCCAGTTGCGGTTACGGGCAAAATTATCATCAGTGATGAAAAATCGTTTGATGCCCTGACTCAGATGCTCACGAATGATATGCTCTACATCATCCGCGTTACGGTACCTGGATTTGCGGCCCTGAACATTGATAATGGTACAGAAGCTGCACAGGAATGGGCAACCGCGTCCAGCGTCAAAGCTGGCCTGAGCGCCAACGGTGTGTTTAACGCGTTCAATGGAGGTAAAGGGTGTTGGAGCGTTTTCCATTGCCGGCAAATCATCCATGAAGTTATAAATGGGCGATAATTTTTCCTGCCATGCATCCTGCAGCACCTGATCCAGCCGTCCTTCTTCAGCCTCGCCGGCAAATAATGATACACCCAGGTCAAGTGCTTGCTGTAATTCCGGTGTCAGTTCAGGCAGCATAGCCAGGCAACCGCTAATGTGAAAGCCGCCAATGCAAACCTGGATGCCCCGGGCACGAAAGCTGCGTGCCAGATCCAGGGCACGGGGATACTGATTGGACTGCACACCGACCAGGGCAATCAGTCCTTTGCCGCCGTCTTGTCTGATCCTGCGCGAAAGTTTGTCGGCTCGCACCCGGCTATTGGTTTCATCCATGGCTGTGAGCCGGATCTCCACGTGATTGCCGAGCACCTGCCGGCTGACGCAGTCATCTGCCAAACCCTGCAGGGTAGCGAGAGTGTTGGAAGGCATTCCCGATCGCCACCACTGGATGACGTAGCCATCGTCGTCATAGTGAGACGGTTTGATCATGATCAGATGGAATATTTTCAAATATTTTGCCTGTGCTTATTCTACAGAAACGTTAAAGCCTCATTGCCTGACAGTCTGCTGGTGGCCTGGTGAGTGAAGGACATTGGTATCCTAGAATATAGTCCACAGTGTGGCCTATTTCAATTTTAACTAAAAATAACTCATACGTAGGTACTTAAGGAGAAGCGGGTATTTGTTCCAGAAGACGCCGTAAATATATCCCTATAGGCTTTCTATAGCCATCCATGGCTATAGAAACTTCTTCCACAAATACCCGCTTCTTCATCAACATTTTTGCTTAAGAACTAACCTATGAAAAATAACTAAGGAAAGTAGGGCTGAATCTATACCCAATTTGCTGACATTGCCTGATCAAGGTTTACATTATCAATTTATCGACCATTGTGCTGAATAGATGCAAGGAGGTAAAATAAATCATTTACAACTCAAGAGAAAAATTAATATGAACATGAGATTAAAAAAACTTTTGGCTGCAAGCCTGGTGACAGGTTTTATGGGATTGATTAGCGGCTGCGGTGGACCCGATAATATAAACAGCGGCAGCAATAATGCCGGGCGAGTTATTGTCAATGTCGGGGATTCTGTCACCTGTTATGCAGCCAGTTCCTGCAAGGTTTATATGAACATGCCCGCAGGCAGTGGCTCGTATGTCGTCAAACAGAGTGGTCCCAATGGAAACTGGACAGCAGGAACCTTTGCCGCAGGCGAGCAGGAAGTCCTGTTGGGTGATTTTTACTCTGGACGCACCGAGTTAACCATTGAAGGCAAGGATTTTCCTTCTACCTGGATCACAGTAAACAGCGGTATCTGAAAAGTTTTACCCATCGCTATAAACTAGTTGAAACCATCATGCCAGTACATGCTGAGTATTAAATATATTAAGTTATATGGCATGCCGGGTGTGTTATATGACCAAAGTTTATCATCCCTGCAGTCCATTGTTTTTCATAGCTATATGAATTTTATAATGTTTTAATAATTGGAATAAAAACTGCATATACAACCGGATAATTTTAATTTTAAGGTTGTAATAATGACAAAAACAAAACTCAGTAGTGCAGTATTTTTGGGGATTATGGTTTCCCCTGCTTTTGTATTCGCAGCAGAAACCTCCGTTATAAAAGAAACTGAATCGATGATCAATGTAGAGGGTGATTTTGTCAATGATCCCTGGTACAGCAATGAAAAGAAATTAAAATATTCCCCTACATCTACTCCGGATACTGCCAGTATGCTGGAGAGAATGCCGGGCGCAAACGTTAATGAAAATGGTCCGCTGACCGGTATTGTTCAATACCGGGGGATGTTTGATGACCGGGTTAATATCAAAGTCAATAATATGAAAATGGTCTCAGCCTGTCCTAATCACATGGATCCGCCCTTGCATTATGCCACTCGTTTCAGACTGGATACCTTAAAAATCTATCGCGGTATTGCACCGATCAGCTCTGGTCTGGAAACTATTGGCGGCAGTGTCATTGCTTCAACCCGTGAATATGATTTTACCGCTAGCAAACAATATGAATTCCACGGCTCTGCACTGGGTGGATTGTCCAGTGTTGATTCAGGTTATATGGGTGGTGTAGACCTTAATATGGCCAATGAAGCCAGTACTTTTACCCTGGGGGGATTCACGGAAAAAGGTGATGACTATAGTTTCAATGGCGGTGAGGTCTTGCCTTCAAAATATAAAAGAAGCACCGGGCATTTCGCGGCAGGTTTTCAGCAGAATGGTCACAGTTTGGGCATTGACTACGAACATGGAGACACCGATTATGCCGGTAATGCAGCACTGCCTATGGATATCACCAGTGCTGATTCGGACACTGTTAAGCTGAACTATGATAAAGCTTTTGGTGACAGGCTCTTTCAGGCACAGTTGAGTTATTCATATATTGACCATACGATGGATAACTACTCCCTGCGCACACCGCCGACTCCCATGCGACGTGAGTCGCCTACTACCAGTTTGGGTAAAGGGTATGATTTTACTCTGGATATGCCGCTAGCCAATGGTGCTCTTAAACTGGGCATGGACGGCCACCTGGCAACCCATAATGCGGTGATCCTCAACCCTGACAATAATAATTTTTTTCTGGACAATTTTAACAATGCCGAGCGGGATCTGTATGGTTTCTTTGCCGAGTGGGAGGGTGAATTTGCCGAAAACTGGTATACGACGGCCGGTATTCGTTATAACCGGGTGAATATGGATTCTGATGATGTGGCTTTTGCCGGCATTATGCCAGGAACACCCATGTATAATATGATGAATATGCTGAAAAACCAGTTCAATATGGCGGACAAAAGTGTTTCCGATAATAATGTCGATTTGGCCGGAGTCTTTACCTATCTGTTAAATGAACAGACTGATATAAATGCCGGTGTGGCACGTAAGGTGCGTTCGCCTTCCTATCAGGAGCGCTATCTCTGGAGCCCGACTCAGGCCACGGGTGGTTTAGCTGACGGTAGAACCTATATCGGTGATATCAACCTGGATCCCGAGGTATCCTATGAAACCGATCTGGGTATTGACTGGGACAATAACAAGTTTTACATGACCCCGCGTATTTTCTATCGCAGGGTTTATGACTACATTCAGGGTACACCAACCACGATGATGAGCATGGGACAGCCGGTGCTGCAGTTCTCCAATATCGATGCCGAGCTTTATGGTGGGGATATGGAATGGGGGATAGGTCTGGCGCAGCACTGGTCACTGGATGGTATTATTTCCTATGTTCGCGGTAAACGTATAGATGTCAGCGACAATCTGTATCGCATTCCACCTTTGAATGCCACCACCGGTCTGACCTATTACAGAGAAAAATGGAAAGCCACCCTTGAAAGTGTGCTCTATGCCGCTCAGAATGACGTCTCAAAGTATAATAATGAACAGAAGAGTGCGGGTTATGGGCTGGTTAATCTGCGCGGGGATTATCAAATAAGCAATAAGTTAAATGTGGTAGCTGGCATTGACAATCTGCTGGATAAAAAATATGCCAATCATCTGGATGGTATAAATCGGGTGACGAATAATCCCGATGTGGCTGTGGGTGAGAGAATTCCAGGCCGCGGTAGAAACTTTTTTATAAAAGTGGGTTATGATTGGTAATTGAAGTTGAGAAGTCATTCAATAAAGTATTGAATGACTTCTGTCTGTTCACTGTTCATTATGTACTAAAAGTTTATCAATCAATCTCCGAGATTAGTGCCCACCATTCTGGCTGTTTTTACCCAGTCATGATCAGCAGGCACCAGTTTCTTATTGCCGGCAACTTCTTCTAACGGCACTGGCATGGCGGTCTCGCCTTTTGCGGCTACCATGACGCCGAATATTCCCTGCTCTATATATTCAGCGCAGGCTGTACCCAGCCTCGTGCCGAGGATCCGATCAACAGCAGAAGGGGTTCCGCCTCGCTGCAGATGTCCCAGGATGGTGACTCTAGATTCCAGCCCGGTCAGTTCTTCCAACTGGCGAGATAGATGGAAGGTGTTTTCGGCATGTTCTTTGTCCAGCTCGGCGAGTTTGGCTTTGGCTTCTTTCTTGTCTTTCTTGCCTTTTGGTTTGAGTTTACGCTGTTCCAGTTCTCTTACAATAGCTGCTTCCTTGATCGGTAAGGCGCCCTCGGCCACAGCGACAATACTGAAGGTTTTACCGCTGCGAACTCGTTGGGTAATGGCATCGGCGACGCTGTTGAGATCATAGGGAATTTCCGGGGTAAGGATAACATCCGCACCGCCTGCAATCCCGGAGCCCAGGGCCAGCCAGCCGGCCCGATGTCCCATGATTTCTACTACAATGATGCGGTGATGGCTATGAGCGGTACTGTGCAGCCGATCGATGGCGTCAGTGGCAATACTCAGTGCGGTGTCAAAGCCAAAGGTCGTGTCGGTCATGGCCACATCATTATCGATTGTTTTGGGCAGGGTAATGATATTCAGTCCTTTTTCCATTAAGCGCAGAGCATTTTTCTGTGTGCCTCCGCCGCCCAAGCACACCAGTGCATCCAGGTGATTGGCTTTATAGTTTTCCACGATCACGTCGGTCATATCCATGATTTTGCCGCCAACATCCATACGATGCGGTTTATCCCGGCTGGTTCCAAGGATGGTGCCGCCACGGGTGAGTATTCCGGATAAGAAATTGCCTTCAAGGCGAAAGGAGCGATTATCTACCAGACCACGAAATCCATCCCGAAATCCAAGCAAATTCATGCCGTAGTAGCTTTGGGCGGCCTTGCCGACACCTCGAATGGCTGCATTAAGACCAGGGCTATCACCCCCGGCAGTGAGAATACCTATTTGTTTTGACATGGGTTCTGCCCTGTGAAAAATTAATTTATGCAAATTTAAGCATTTTATGAGCATAAAATCGATGACAAATGTCGCTTAAAACGAAAATTGTTGTCATCTGGGAAGCCTATATTCAACCACGATTTTTAAATTTCTCTGAATATAGTTACAGTGGTTGTTAAATAGATAAATCGCTGTTGCAAAGCAGGAGTCATAACCGTCCATGCCAATGACGCTGAATGCATTCACAAAAGATAAACAGGACGCTGTTTAAAGTGTCATCAAGATTTCAGATTATTTACAATTGCTGGATCTCTCCTGGTCTGAAATGCTGAATGACCACAAAATTTTTTTTAATGTGGAACTTTTACGCTATGAGACAGTCTTAAAGTTATTGCACAATATTTTTTGAATAAGTTTTGTGCATACTTCACTTAAAATCCCTTTTCTTCCCTGCCTTCTGGCAGGGTTTTTTTTGCCCTATGATTATTCCTGCATGCCGCTAAACCAGTCATTTAACTTCGTTCTGGCTTCATCGAGACCGGAGTGATTGCTGGCCGAAAACAGTTGAATGCTGGTCTCGGGATAGCTTTCATTGAGTGTTTGCCGGACTTTAAGCAGAGTATTTTGCGCTGCACCCCGTTTCAGTTTATCCGCTTTGCTAAGTAATATATGCACCGGCATGTGGCAGCTTTGACACCAGTTTAACAATACCACATCGTAATCCGTCAACGGACGGCGTACATCCATAATTATAACGACACCTTGCAGCGATCCGCGTTCAAGCAGATAGCGTTCGAGCAGCTTTTGCCAATGCCGCTTGATTTTGAGCGGAACTTTGGCATAGCCATAGCCAGGCAGATCTACAAGATGATGGTTTACATCGATAGAAAAAAAATTGATCATCTGGGTACGCCCAGGGGTTTTTGAAGTGCGGCACAGATTACTAATAGCGGTGATAGCGTTTATGGCACTGGACTTGCCTGCATTGGATCGGCCTGCAAAAGCAACTTCGATACCCTTATCCGCCGGCAGCTGATCAAAGTTGTTTACACTGAGCAGAAATTCCGCATTCTGGTAAGGGTTGACAGTATCAGGGGGTCGGTATTCAGCCATAACTTTAAGTGATTAAGGTTTTGTTCAGCTTTGCAGTGGTAGTGTATTCTGCGTCTGTTGAAATAAACTTTCATTGACATATTTCATTATTTTAGCACTTTATTATGAACAAATGTTGGTCAACTGACTTTGTTTTGTGTAAAATAAGCAAAATTTTTCCCACTAATCTTAATGCTTTACCTGTCCTGTTAACAGGTGTTTCTTTGAAGGGTAGAGTTTAAGGTAATAATTTGACAGTTTTTGTGGAGTATATCATTATGAAAAATAGTATTAAATTATTCGTTGCTGCGGCCATGGTTGCTGGTTCTACCATGTCTTTTGCGGCAGAAGACGGTGCTGCA
Organism: uncultured Gammaproteobacteria bacterium; assembly: GCA_963836005.1. GTDB lineage: Bacteria > Pseudomonadota > Gammaproteobacteria > GRL18 > GRL18 > CAWIHS01. Next base: position 557,678 of record CAWIHS010000002.1, read on the forward strand.
TTATACAAGTCAGCCTGTTTTGCCTGTCATGATGCAGGTGTTGCGGGTGCTCCCAAGTTTGGAGACAAAGCTTTATGGGCTCCGCGTATCGCCACAGGTACTGATGCAATGGTTCAGGTTGTGATTACCGGTAAAAATGCGATGCCTCCAAGAGGCGGTACCACTTTGACTGACGAGCAGATCCGTGCTGTTGTGGAATACATGTCAGCTGCTGCTCAGTAAGAGTATTTTCATAACTGTTTGAATTATTCCGGTTCCTTAAGAGACTATGGTCCTGTTTTAAGTGATTTTAGTTTCTCGGGGTGCTTGAGAAAGTTTTTTAAGTAATCTATAAATAGCAGGTAATACCATGAAGAAAGTTGCTATTGCTGCTGCATTGGCAGTTGGTTTAACGGGTCAGGCTCATGCTGCGGGTGATGCAGCGGCTGGTAAGGATAAAGCTGCAACATGTATTGCATGCCATGGTGTCGATGGAAATTCAATCGCACCGACTTTTCCTAATCTTGCCGGTCAAAGTGCATCCTACATGTACAAGCAACTGCAGGAGTTCAAGGCAGGTAAACGTACAGATCCCACCATGAGTGCAATGGTGCTGCCGCTTGATGATCAGGCAATGCAGGATGTTTCAGCTTATTATGCCAGTCAGGCATTAAAACCAGGTCAGCCGGGGCCTATGTCAGACGCTGGTAAAGCGATTTATAGAGGCGGTATTAGATCAATCAATGTACCGGCCTGTATGGCTTGCCATGGCCCGGCCGGAGCAGGCATACCGAGTGCAGGTTATCCTCAACTTGCCAGCCAAAAAGTGACTTATATTGAAAAACAGTTAAAAGATTTTCGTACTGCTGCACAAAATCCACAGCAGGACATTACGCCGGTAGGTCGCGGTAATGATGCCAGTGCCATGATGCGCATTGTCGTCAAGCGCATGAGCGATCCCGAAATTCAGGCTGTTGCACAGTATATTGCGGGTTTAAAACCATAAATACAGTGGGATTGACCCCTGTTTTTTGGTAATATTTAATTTGTTTTGAAATTTCTATTGAAGGGCGGTCATTGACCGCCTTTTTTTTGCCAGTTTTATCATTAGAGTGTTAAATAACTTTTATTCACGTTAGGTTCTTAAGGAGAATCGCTTTTTTGCTTAAGAACTAACCTGTGAACTTTTTTCAAACTATGCAAAGCATATCTAAGATCCGGTGTCAGTGTTTGTGGACTGGTGTTTCATAAATACCTGAGGGTATTCACGATCTCTTAAAATACGCTGAATAGTTTCCTTTTATTAAGGCCTGGTGTGGTCACTGAAACAGAAAATCAATTGCAAGATACTGAGATGCGTAAGCGCCGGAATCGTAAAGAACATGGCTTGAGTAAAGTATTACTGAGTTTTTTCGGTTCAATGGAACTGGCGATTACCTTATTTGTCGTGGTTGGTATTGCCTCTATCATTGGCACAGTGCTACAGCAAAACCAGGCTTACAATAATTATCTTATCAAGTTTGGTCCATTCTGGTTTGAAGTGTTTAAATCACTGGAAATGTATGATATTTACAGTGCCTGGTGGTTTATGGCCCTGCTGGCATTTTTGTTAACATCTACCAGTGTGTGTATTTTTCGCAATGCACCTTATATGCTTCGTGAATGGCGAAATTATCGTTTGTCTGTAACTGCCAGGTCACTGGCATTAATGCATTCCCATGCTCTTTGGCGTAGTCCGATGGAGGCTGTCCAGGCCGTAGACTTAATTAGCGTAAAACTGCTAAATGGAGGGTATCGTCTAAAATCCAGCACACAGAACAGCGTTATTACCATAGCAGCAAAAAAAGGAGCCAGTAACCGGCTTGGTTATCTGTTCACTCATTCTGCCATTGTGATTATTTGTCTGGGAGCATTGTATGATGGAAATTTTAGTCTAAAACTAAAAGAAATGACTGGGCAATTAAAACCGGAAACACGCAATATCTATGCTTCCGAGGTGCCGGATATCAGCCGTCTTGGAGCTGATCAAAACCATGCTTTTCGTGCCAATGCGAGCATTCCAGAAGGAACGAGAACTGGAATAGGATTCTTACAGATGCGCAATGGTTTTCTGGTTCAGGAACTGCCGTTTATCATTGAATTAAAAGACTTTCGGCTGGAACATTATCCTTCCGGGATGCCCAAATCCTATGAAAGCGATGTGGTGATCTACGATAAAAAAACCACTGCATCGATAACAAAAACCATTAAGGTCAATCATCCTCTGATCTACAAGGACTTTGCAATTTATCAGGCCTCTTTTGAAGACGGCGGCTCAATCTTAAACCTCAATCTTTGGCCCCTGATGTCGAACACACAGCAGAAAATGGAATTCTCGCAAAAGGTCGGGGAGGATCGAATGATTCCTGCGGATGATGGTGATCTAAAGCTGGAACTAACCGAGTTTCAGTTATTTAATGTTAAACCCAACCCAGAGGAGAAAGAAAGCGGACGCAAGTTCATAAACTATGGGCCTAGTTATACGTTTCGCTTGCGTGACAGCTCTGGTCAGGCCAGAGAATTTTTCAATTATATGAGTCCGGTAAAACAGGAAGGGCGTTATTTCTTTTTAAGCGGGATTCGCGCCAGTGCTACCGAGCCTTTTCGTTATTTGTTTATTCCTGCCGACGATGAAAACAGTATTAAACGATTTATTGCATTTAGAAAGTTGTTAAATGATCCTCAGGCTATGGCCCGCATCGCCAAACAAACCGCAAGCCTGTCGATTCAATCAGAAACCCCGCGTACTAATGAACAGATAAATTCCATGGCCTTAGTGATGCAAAGCCTTGCTGATCTGTTTAATCGTGGCGGCTATGACAGAGTATTGGCTGATATTAAGGAAAAAGTACCCGAAAATATGCGTGAAACAGTGACCGAATCCTATTTTAAAGTATTACAAACATTTCTGGGGACGGCTTATCTGAACATTTTAGCCGCTGAAGGAATTGATACTGATGATGGAATTACACCTGCTCAGGAACAATACTATAATGATGTGGTCAATACTATGGGAATGCTGCCAGCTTACAATGCTCCATTTTACCTGCAGTTAAAATCTTTTGAACACAAACAGGCCTCAGGTTTTCAAATTACCAGGGCTCCAGGCAAGGATATCGTCTATTTAGGCTGTATTCTATTGTGTATAGGTATTGGGCTGATGTTTTATGTTGCTCATAAACGCATCTGGGTCATAGTGGAGCAAAAACCTGCAGAAACCCGGATATTGGCAGCCGGCAGTGGTGACCGTCACCAGAGAGAGTTTGCCAGAGAATTTAAGGCCTTAACGCATATACTGGATAAACATTTTAAAGCGATTTAATGATTTGCCTGTTAAAATTGAAAGCTGATTTGACTGATATTTAAAACCCAACACGGATATCAGGGCTGTCGGGGTGCGCTACCGCATGAAGCGATGTTGACGCTAGAGAATTTTTAAATATACTCATTTGTACAGGGCTTAAAGAAAATTTTGTTCAGTCTTATTAAGAACCAGGAAACTGGCAGTAAATAAGTATCCCGCCTTATTCAGATACTATTTTTTGTCAAACTAATAAAAAGCAGGTGTTATATTGTGTCAGTGACAAATCAGGAAATGCAAAATATCTTCGAAAAGCAGAGTTTCTGGCGTTCGCTTAAGTGGTTTGACTGGGTATGGGCACTATTTTTAACAATCGGAAGCGGCTATGTCGCTCAGCAATATGCAGCTGTTATGGATGGCTACGAGCAAGCTATACTGGCAGGAGTATTTGTTGCCCTGACAGTCTGGGGCTGGTTATGGAAACCGGTCAGATTATTCTCCATCGTGGTGATTTTTTTAAGCCTGTTTTCAATCTGGCTCTACGGCGAACAACTCAATGTGCAGGAAAGCAATTTTTTCCTCAAATATCTGATATCCAGTAAATCAGCGATTATGTGGATGTCTGCGCTCTATGTCCTTGCTACCATGGCTTATTTTACCGGATTGTTCAGCGGTTCTGCTTTTGTTAATAAAACTGCATCTGCGATGACCTGGTCCGCCACAGCAATGGGGCTGATGGGCTTGCTGGTGCGTTGGCGAGAATCCTATCTAATTCATGTTGATGTTGGACATATCCCTGTCAGCAATTTGTATGAAGTCTTTATTCTTTTTGCACTGATCACTTCCTTGCTGTATCTCTATTATGAAGACAAAACTAACACCTATTCAATGGGAGGTTTTGTTTTATTGATCATCAGTGCCGCGGTAGCTTTTTTGCTATGGTATGGTTTTGAGCGGGGAGCTGATGAAATCCAGCCTCTGGTACCTGCATTACAAAGCTACTGGATGAAAATACATGTGCCTGCCAACTTTGTGGGTTATGGAGCTTTTGCTTTGTCGGCTATGCTGGGAATCGCCTACCTGATCAAAGATTACAGTTTGCAGCATGGGAAATCTGGAGTTATCATCAGACGCTTACCTGAGCTGGAGATTCTGGATGATGTGATGTACAAATCTATTGCCCTCGGTTTTGCTTTTTTTACCCTGGCGACGATTCTCGGTGCTATGTGGGCTGCCGAAGCCTGGGGCGGATACTGGTCCTGGGATCCAAAGGAAACCTGGGCTTTGATCGTCTGGCTTAATTATGCAGCCTGGCTCCATCTTCGGTTAACCAGAGGCTGGCGAGGCCGGCCTCTGGCCTGGTGGGCAATCATAGGTTTGTTTGTTACTCTGTTTGCTTTTATTGGCGTCAATATGTTTTTATCCGGTTTGCATTCTTATGGAGAATTGTAGCCGATTCAATCTTATTGATTAATTGATCTGTCGTCTGTATTAAGAAAAATAAATTTTAAGGAAATAAATATGCGCAATATACTTGTTATGCTCCTTGTGCTTGTTATGAGCAGTTATTCATGGGCTGAAAAATCTATAGATTTTGTCGAAGGGATTGAATATGAAGTAATGGAAATCCCTCAACCTGCCCCGGAAGACGGCACGATTGAAGTGATTGAATTTTTTTCCTATGCCTGTCCGCATTGTTACCGGTTTGAGCCTTTTGTTGATAAATGGCTTGAAAGCAAACCTGATAATGTAAAATTCAGGCAGGTTCCAGCTGTTTTTAACGAAAACTGGGAGGCTTTTGCTGCCCTCTACTATGCTGCGGAAGTGCTAGGAGTACAGGATAAAATGCATCCCATTATTTTTGATTCTCTTCATGGTGATGGCAAAAAAATTAAATCTGTGGACGAACTGAAAGAAGTTTTTGTGGCTAATGGAATTAGTGCAGAGGAGCTGGAAAAGGCGTTAAATTCTTTTACGGTTGCATCCAGGACACGCCAGGCCAAATCCATGACAAAATCTTATGCTATTTCTTCGGTGCCCAATATCGTTGTGCAGGGTAAATACCGTACTAATGGAACCCTGGCGCAGGGCCATCAGAATGTTTTCAAGGTGGTTGATTACTTATCGACTGAGGTTGTCAACGAGAAAAAGTAAGAGGCGGGTGAAAAATGAATTACGACAGTGCAGTGATGTGTTCGTGGTGCACTGTCAAAAAGATAATAAGGAGCTTGCTTAAGGTGTTATCCCGAGTTCATGTTGATTATCAACTTGCTGATATAGCACTAATTCAGAAAAATCTGTTCAAAATCATTTTCATACAGTTCAATGCCCTGAGCAGGATCGGGGAAACGCAGATCAACATATTCGGTCATATCAACAGTGAAAAAATCTGAGAGATAATGAAAAATATTTTCTTCATCAGGGATATCCCGGTTAATACTGTCTAAAACGTTTCTCGCTTTGTCGTAAACCTTTTCTTTATCCCGTGATGTGGTCATCATGAACATTCTTTTTTCAATTCGAAAGTCATTGTCCAACATCTTTTCTGCAATGTTATGCCACAGTTCTTGACATTTTGTCACAGGCTGGTGGGCATAATCCATATTAATCACTATCCCATAGGTTTTCCGGGTGTTGTTCACAATGCGCGCCTTTTTTATCAGCATAAGTTAAGTAGCCATGTTGTGCAGGTTAGCCAGAGTATGAGCGACTCAAGCGGAAAACTGTATGTTCCTGAATCATCAGTTAAATCTGCCTGGCAACTGCTCCTGCATGAACTCCAGGGGCGGCGAAAATGCGGTGAGGGACATGAGTCGAAATTGTCAATGCAGTCGGGCGCGCATTCAAGGCACTGAATCTTTATGGCTAGCATCCTGATCACTCTGGTGAGGCTAAAATTGAGTTATCTGGAATAATCAACTTATGCCATTCACAACAAAACCCAGCAAATTATGTGCCGACTATTTTAAGTTATTAATCTATATGGACATTATGCTAGTGACATGGGAAATGAAATTCTAGAGTGTAAATATATCCGACATTTAATCAGACAAAAAATTGTCATAAAAGGTAACTGTTTATTATCGAAACCTGGCATCACTCGACTGGATGGATGGAAGTATGGTTCTGATGGTGGTTGGGCAGAGCGCACTTTTTTCTATGTCATACATCAGATTCTTCTTGATGATTCAGGACGGTTTTTTTATCTGGAAGATGCTTTTGAACTGGCAGATATTCATGCTATATCTGCCGTGCTACGGGATTTTTATATCCTGCCTGCTTATGGGTATCGTGCTTTTAAAAAGTCTCACTCGAAAATCCGGGTAGGGTTTATATAGAAATTGCCCTGATTACTGCGCTTATTTTAATGTCATGTATCTTAAACTGAAAAGCAAATGCTATTTGCAGGAATCTGGTTAAATTACCAGTTTTCACCGAGTAATTCGAAATGTGCCTGGGGATGTAAGCAGGCGGGGCACATATCCGGTGCTTCCGGGCCTTCATGCAAATAACCGCAGTTGCGGCAGCGCCAGGTTACGCTGTCATTGCGCTTGAAAACCCTGCCGGCCTCAAGGTTGTCAGCTAAATCACTATAACGTTTAGCATGTTGTTTTTCTGCGATGGAAATAGCTTCAAACGCCATAGCAACGGCTTCAAAACCTTCTTTTCGAGCTACTTTGGCAAATCCAGGATACATATCTGTCCATTCATGCTCTTCGCCTCGCGCTGCTTCACGGAGATTTTCCAACGTTGAACTGAGTTTACCCGCAGGGAAGCTTTCAGTTATTTCCACTTCACCGCCTTCCAGAAATTTAAAAAAACGTTTGGCGTGTTCTTTCTCCTGCGCCGCTGTATCTTCAAAAATTGCTGAGATTTGTATCAAACCTTCTTTTTTCGCAATCCCGGCATAATAGGTATAGCGGTTCCTGGCCTGTGATTCACCTGCAAAGGCTATCACTAGATTTTTTTCGGTTTGAGTACCTTTAATACTTTTAGCCATCATAGTATCCTGTTAAATGAATGTCTGATATGTATATGCATTGGGTCATACGCAGGTGTACTTAAGCAGAATCGGGTATTTGTGGAAGAAGTTTCTATGGCCAGGGATGGCTATAGAAAGACTATAGGGATATATTTACGGCGTCTTCTGGAACAAATACCCGATTCTTCATCCACACATTTTTGCTTAAGAACTAACCTATGTGCATTGAGTATAATAAAAATAATTAATTAGGAAAACAAAATATTTCAATTATAATAATTGATGAAATAGATTATTAAAGGTATCACCATGCGCCTGCCAAGTCTTAAACATTTGTATTATCTGGTCAATGTTCATAAATATAAACACTTTGGTAACGCTGCCAAAGCCTGTCATGTCAGCCAGTCAACATTAAGTACCGGTATTGCCAATCTTGAAGCTATCTTGAAAGTGCGTTTAATTGAGCGGGATAATAAAAATCTGTTATTCACTCCTTTAGCTGAAGAGGTGGTTCAGCAGGCGCAGCGTATCATGCTCGAAGTGGAAGAACTGTCTGATTTTGTAGAACGTTATGCAAAACCCTTTGGTGGAACATTAAAAATTGGAGTTATACCAACTATTGCGCCTTTTTTGCTGCCGCAACTGCTGATAATTATAAAACAAAATTTTCCCGATCTGAAAGTCTACGTCAAAGAAGAGCAAAGTTCTGAAATTCTACAGCAACTGCATGAAGGTAAACTGGACCTGGTATTGCTGGCCTTACCTTATCCAGTCAGCGGGGTGATCACCAAAAGCTTTTACAGGGACCAGTTCTATTTTGCTTATCATAAACAGACTCAGTTTAATGTTGAAACTCTGCAGCAAGATTTTTCAAATCTGGATGACCATTCAGTGTTGCTGCTGGAAGATGGGCATTGCATGAGAGATCATGCTTTGGCTGCCTGTCATCTGGAACGTTCTGTAAAGATCAATGCCTTCTCAGCCAGCAGTTTACATACCCTGGTACAAATGGTTAACAATGATCTGGGGACTACGTTTCTGCCGCAGATGGCTATATCGGCTGGAATTCTGGATAATACTGATATAGAAATCAAAGCTCTGCCAGATCAGGAACATAATTTTCGGGAAATAGGTTTTGCCTGGCGTTTACAATCTACAAGAAACAAAGAAATAGGACAACTGTATACAATTGTAAGGCAGCAGATTCATCATTTTCTGCCTCCGGCTTAAGTTATTGCTGATGAAACTGCAGCTATTTAACGCACTTTATTATTACGCCATTGAGCATCAAGATAATCATTGCCTCATGATCTGAGTAAATACAGGTTAATGTTGAAACTGTTCTGGAACTCTTTGATCTGTCTTTACCTTTTATCTGCTTGAGCTTGAGCTGGCTCTACTGAGGGGCTTTCACCTGTGCTGCCTGTGCCTGCGCCGCTTTCACCTGTGCTGCCTGTGCCGCTTTCACCTGTGCTGCCTGCCTGGGCCGCTTTCACCTGTGCTGCCTGTGCCTGCGCGGCTTTCACCTGTGCTGCCTGTACCTGCGCTGCTTTCACTCGCGCTGCCTGTGCCTGCGCTGCTTTCACTCGCGCTGCCTGTACCTGCGCCGCTTTCACTCGCGCTGCCTGTACCTGCGCGGCTTTCACTCGCGCTGCCTGTACCTGCGCGGCTTTCACTCGCGCTGCCTGTGCCTGCGCCGCTTTCACTCGCGCTGCCTGTACCTGCGCCGCTTTCACTCGCGCTGCCTGTGCCTGCGCGGCTTTCACCTGTGCTGCCTGTGCCTGCGCGGCTTTCACCTGTGCTGCCTGTGCCTGCGCCGCTTTCACTCGCGCTGCCTGTACCTGAGCCGCTTTCATTTGAGCTGCCTTTATTTGGGCTGCTCTCACCTGAGCTTCTAATTGTGGATTTGGAACATATGGAACCTGAGGAGCGTATCCATAGCCATAAGGCTGAGCATATTCACTATAGCTGCGGTGATCATATTGGTTGCCGTTATAACCCTGGAAACGACTGTCTCGGCTGCTATAGCCATAACCATCACCATAAGCGTTGTTGTACATGCTGTTGTAAGCAGAACTGTTCCAGTTAGTGTTATTGCTAGCGCCGTCCCCTGATACACTGGCAGATATGAAAATAGTTGTCGCAATTACTGCACCCATGAGTCTTTTTTGCATTTCAGAGCCTCTAATATGATTTGAAATAGTCGAACTATCGAAAGTCATCCCATTGTATATTGAATTCAGCTGTTTTTTATTATCCTGTTAAGTGTAGTGCATATTATTATAATTCACAAAAGTCAGTGTCATTTGATAACTTAAATGTCACATCCTGAAGTCTTGTTTTAAATGAACTCAAATAACTGGTTTTGACCAGTGATCAGCACTTGCGGATGTATCTTTAATAGCTTGATTGCTCTCGTTAGTATAATACAGTTTGCTTAGGTTTAAAGACGCAATGGCAGGCTAAACACATATCATATGCTTAATAAAATGGCAGTTTATTAACACAGAACATGACATATATGACAGATCCCGGGCGCTGTTATTTAAAAAAGGAACCACGGATTAAAACTCGGAGTTTAAAAAAAACTTTAAAAACAAAAAGATATGAGATTATTTTTTTTATGTCGAGTTATGTGAATCGTGGCACACTGTTTGCTTAATACAAATAGCATACAACACTAAACCGGCATATTCAGTGGACATCTTGTATGCCTGCACTGTTGAACTGCTACTTTTTATTCACACCTTTTGTACAGAGTAAGCTCTTGTGCGGTATAACGAACCCTCAGTTGTACCGTACTTTTTTAAGGGGCCTGCTTCCTGACATTCTTCCATAGAGTTTAGAACGAGACTCTTCATTACATGACAATAACATGTCAGTAACAAAATATGTTAGTGTTTTCGCATGTCTTATAAATAAATTATCGATCTTTTAAAAGCCATCGGGGTTTTGTAATTCTATTGTATTTCAATTACATATAGAGGTTTAAAAAAATCAGTTATGGAGTATGCGTCAATTTAATGAGTCATAGTTCACCTCGCCTGGCTGCATGAGCACGAGCAGGTTAAATGAATATACCACAGGCGTGAGATTTCATGATGTCAGGATTGCCCGATCTTTATGGTCTGGACTTTTTTATTGATATATAGCTGTTTTGGCTACCGGTTAAGTCACTGAAACGCCTACATTTGTTCAATTTTCTGTAAATATCGATATAGTGTCCGTTCACTGATACCCAGTTCTAAAGCGGTAGATAGTCGGTGTCCGTTGTGCCGCTGAAGGGTTTGTTTTACGGTTTCCATATCGGGTTTTCTGGTTTTAGCTATCTTCAAGGCAGGCGATGTCTCATGCCGGTCTTTATGTACAGGAAAATCCTTAACTTCAACATTATCATATAGATCCATAATGGTCCGGTGAGAACCGCTGTCTATGGTGAGGTGAATTTCAGAAATGGGATCATCGGCAGCAAGAATGACTGCTCTTTCTAAAATATTGCGTAATTCTCTTATATTACCCGGATAATCATAGGCAATAAGAGTTTCTAAAAGATCGGGTGATAATGGGATATGGCGGGACCCACCTTCAATCCGTTGCAGGAAGTGTTCTGTAATGGACGGAATATCATCTTTTCTCTCACGTAGAGGCGGAATATGTACTGGAAATGTGGCCAGACGATAGTACAAGTCCTGACGAAATTGACCTTGCTGGACCATTTTTTTTACATTCTGGTTAGTGGCCGCAATAATACGCACATCAACCTGAATATACCTGGTGCCTCCGATACGCCGAATGCTGCCAGTTTCCAAAACACGCAGTAACTTTGTTTGCAGATCCAGTGACAGCTCTCCAATCTCATCAATAAACAGGGTGGCCCCATCGGCTGACTCGATAAGACCGGTTTTTTGCTTTGCGGCACCGGTAAATGCTCCGCGTTCATAACCAAACAGCTCACTTTCTATCACCGAAGTACCAATAGCCCCGCAATCGACCACAACCATGGGCTTGTCATTACGCTTCGAATAATGGTGAATGTAATTGGCCACGCAGTCTTTACCTACGCCGCTTTCACCTTCAATAAATACGGTTGACTGCGTAGGCGCTACGCGGTGCAGAATACTAATCAGGCGGAGTATAGCATGTGAACGTCCGACAAGTAATTGAGGCTCGGTTTCTGTTTCCTTGATCGTGACCATGGTTTCGCCCATATACTGGATTTCACCGATATCATTATGGATGGGACTGGCACTAATCTGCACATGCTCTTCTTCCTTGCCATGCTTGTGGATATGCAGAACACTGGTTGGTTTGCTGGTGCGCATAACAGTTTCCAGCGGGCAATGCTCACCATGCTGACTGCAGGGTGAATCATAGTTATGAGATACTTCGTAACAGAATCTGCCAATGATATCGTCATTGGGCCTGTAATTTTCCACGTAAGCTTTATTGGAAGCAACGATTTGATAGTGTCTGTCAATGATTACAAACGGATCTGGGAAAATATCAATTATGTCATCACAGGTTGGCTGGAGAAAGCTTGGTGTTTTTTTCATGAGGGGTCCAACCATCCTGTAATAAAAATGTATTTTGTCATGACAGAATTTAGTATAAGTGACAAAGACTGCTTTGACTAATAAAATTTGCCGATATTTTAAAATTTCATCCGTCTGAGCATAAAACTGAGCATCGAACCCGGCGGAGACCCTTTTTATTGATCCAGATCAATAAAAAGTTGACATGTGAAATAAAATAAACTCTAATAGGATTACTAACTTATTGTTTTATAACCATATTTTATATAAGGTTATTTGCTAAAGAATAATCCTCAGGAGGGCATCATGCCAGATATTAAAAAATACGAAACACCCATGCTGGATGAGCTGGAAAACGGCGAATGGCCCAGCTTTATTTCAGGAATTAAGCGTTTAAGAGACACTCACCCCGATCAACGTATTAATTCGATGACCAATGGTCTGCTGGGTCAGCTGGAACATTCCTATGAAACCCGTATGGGCTGGTGGAAAGGCGGTACTGTCTCTGTATTCGGTTACGGCGGCGGTATTATTCCTCGTTTCTCAGAAGTTGCTGAACACTTTCCAGAGTCAAAAGAATTCCACACGGTGCGCGTTCAGCCGCCGGCCGGTAATTACTATACCGGAGATATCCTGAATCAGCTGGCGGACGACTGGGAAGAGCATGGTTCGGGTCTGCAGACGTTTCATGGTCAGACGGGCAACATCATGTTTATTGGTGCTTCCACGGCCGCGATCCAGCCGTTCTTTGACAAAATCAACGGTTACGGTTTTGACCTGGGCGGAGCCGGCCCCTGTGTGCGTACTTCCATGGCCTGTGTCGGTGCAGCGCGTTGTGAACACTCCTGTACGAATGAGCATGGCCTGATGCGCCACCTGGTGAATGAATTCCAGGATGACATGCATCGCCCGGCATTGCCTTACAAATTCAAGATCAAGGTTTCCGGCTGTCCCAATGACTGCACCAATGCGATTGAACGTGCGGATATGGCCGTGATTGGTATCTGGCGTGATGACATGAAAGTGGATCAGGATGAAGTAAAAGCTTTCGTGGCTGACAAAGGCCGTGACTATGTGCTCGACAATGTCACCAGCCGCTGTCCCAGCAATGCTATCAAGCTCAATGAAGATGACACGGTAACGATCAACAACAAGGAATGTGTTCGCTGTATGCATTGCATCAATGTAATGACCAAAGCACTGGCACCCGGAGATGATACCGGAGTAACGATCCTGATTGGCGGTAAGCGTACGCTGAAGATTGGTGACATGATGGGAACAGTGGTTGCTCCGTTCATGAAAGTAGACACCATGGAAGAAATTGAAGCGCTGGTGGAACTGACCGGTGAAATGATTGATTTCTTTGCTGAAAATGCACTGGAACATGAACGCACGGGTGAAATGATTGAGCGGATCGGTCTGGTGAATTACCTCGAAGGTATCGGCCTGGATCTGAATCCCAATATGGTCAGCGAGCCACGTCAGTGTTCATATGTACGTATGGACGGCTGGGATGAAGAAGTCAAGAAGTGGTATGACAAACAGGCCGAAGCGGCAACTGCATAAATCACGCCTGCGTATCCTGTTATAAAAGCTTCATAATAGCAAAACCCATTGCCGCATTGAGTAACGGCAATGGGTTTTTTTATGCGCTGTAGAATGTGATTATCTGGTCCAGTCGTATGCTATAACTTTTTTCATCCATTCCCCTGCCGAGTAAATACTCACCTTTATCCCTGCGGATTACAAGATCATAGGGTTTAAGCAGCATTGTCTCCTGACCCATGCCAGTGTTAATGGTTAACTGCAGTGTCTCTGCATGCATAATCATTAATTCAAGTTGGCTATGGGTGGCACAGGAAACCTGTGTATAATCACTTTTCAATCTCATTCTCCAGATTACGATAGTTTTCCTGTTTGAAACGTGGTGTACAAATACATAAAAACTGCAGTTCTTCATCGCCGGTATTAATGATTTGCTGGGCAACTCCTGGAGGAATAAATACGGTGTCCAGGCAAGTCACTGAGCGGGGAGTTTCATGATTGATGAGCACTTCTCCCTTGCCCTGTAAAATGACATAACGCTCGCTCGTGTGTTGCACACAATGCAGCTGGGTTTTAATACCCGGTGCAACACATGCTTTGGCTATAGAGCAGGAGTCATCAAGTTCCTGGTTGAGCAGTTCATTGATATCACAGCGCTCATCAGAGGAAAATTTATTTTGTGGATTAAAATAATAAACTGTCTGCATAATGATTTAGTCCATAGGGTCAAGTAATATATCAGGATTATCAATTATTACTCCAGGACACTGTCTGGTAAGCGCCGTTTAGAAAAAAAATCAAGCATGGCTTTACTCCATTGATGCATGATTAAACCGCTCAATACCAAAGCTGTACCTAACCAGATAGACATACTGATGAGCTCCTGGTTAAATAGTTGTCCGAGCCAGAGTGCAGCAACGGGCGTAATCAAAGTGGCCAGTGCCACCGTTGAAGCTTTCAGGTGTGTCAGAATAAAGTAATAGCAGACAAAACCAACAACAGAACCGATACTGCCAAGATAGGCAATGGAAAGTAGGGTTTGCAGCGGAATATCTTCAGGCAGATTAACTCCAAACAGTGCATAACTGAACAAAAACACAGGCAGGGCAGAGCCAAGCCCGCCGCAGGTGGTGATCAGAGCTGGCAACTTTACATCCAGGCGTTTGATCCACACTGAACTGATAGCATGCAGGCTTACAGACAGCAGTATTGCCAACAATCCCCAAAATGCCTGTTCACCGATACTCGTCTGATCCAGAAAAATGATGATCAGGCCGAAAAAACCTACCAGGCTGCCAACCAACTTAGCGAAGCTGAATTTGTCATTATCCAGCAGCCAGGCTGCAAATAATGAGGTAAAAATGGGTGACAGTCCAAACATAACTGACACCAGGCCAGAGGAAACAAATTGAGCCCCCCAGTAAACCAGCATCATAGATCCATAAATTGAAACAGCAGACGCCAGATAAACCTGTATGGCAGCAGTATGCAGAGGAATCTTTTTATGCCACAGCAGACATAACGACATCGCTATGACAAAACCGATAAGCATGCGAAAAGTAACACCGCTGATAAAATCAAGTCCGACAGAACTCCATTTGATAGCCAGTGGTGTCGTGGACCAGATCAATATCATGCTCAGATAGGCCAGAATTAGCATGTATTTCCTGTTTTTCATAGCGGCTGTTAGCGTTTTCGAAGTTAAGTTTGGCCTGAAGAAAAAAGACCACAGTTTCAATGAAATCTGTGGCCTTTCTGAAATCTGACTGTGTTAGCAGTTAGTCGTAGCGTGGGTTTTTTACCGCTTTATGATTTTTCAATTCAGATCGGTCGCACAGATATAGTTATTTACACCAGTAAAGGCGCATATTCACTCTAAGGACAAATTGTCTGGGTTGAATCGTCATATACTTAGATTGCTGGATAAATTTCATCTTGTCAAGCAGAAAATATTCGACCATTTGTCGCTGCTTTTTTTCATGCTGCGAAGAAGGGGGGTAAAAAGTTAAAATCAGTATTATCCATTAAGATTCAATCTTCACCCAAAGCTTTCCCCTGGCAGTGGGAAGGAGTAGATTTTATACATATTTTAATTCAGGCTAATTATTACAAGTATGATTTTACCCGGAGATAATCTAGAAGAAATTAATCACAATTGCCGATATATTGTCTTCTCCGCCTGACTGATTGGCCTTCTCTATTAAATACTGCGGAATAGATGGCAGGTGATTTTTTTGATCGATAAAAATGCTTAATATCTCTTCGTCTGTCAACATGTTGCTAAGTCCATCTGAACAGAGCAGCAGGTTTTCTCCCTTTTTCAGCGGATAAATTGAGATGTCGGGTGTTACCGTTTTAAAGGGGCCTAACGCTTTGGTCAATACATTTGCAGCGGGTTTCTCTCCATCAATAGAATTATCTTTCCATAATTCCAGCAGAGAATGGTCTCGGGTAATGCAGGTTAATTCCTTTTTATAGACACTGTAGGCACGGCTGTCCCCAGCATGAAAAATAAGAGCCTGCTTTTGCGTTGGCAAATACCAGCAGCCGACAATAGTGGTACCCATTCCTTTACCTTCAGCAAGACCACGTTTCTGGTTCTCAGTATATATTTTTACATTGGTTGCTGAAATGGCTTCAATAACTCTGTTTACTTCCGGCATCTCAATATCATTGGTCGAGTAAGCACTTTGTTCTGCAGACCCTTTTAGAGAGTTCAGCAATAGTTCTGTAATACTGTTTACAGCCATTTCACTGGCTATGTCGCCCCTCTGATGCCCGCCCATTCCATCTGCCAGTAAAAACAGGTTATTTGCTTCATTTAAAAGAATATGATCTTCGTTATGAGTCCGGGCGTGTCCGACATCAGATAATCCCCAGGCATGACATTGAAGAGAAAAAAACTGTTTAAACATAGCGGGTAAACATGCATTCAGATAAAGACAAAGTAGGATTACTTAATAATAGCTTATCAAAAGGGTAAATAGCGATCCTTAAGAAACTATTTGTACAATTCCTGAACTGGAGCACATTTGTTTAACAGCAACCAGATGTATTGCCGCTAGCCGACGGTGAATCCGAATCGAAAGGGAGCACCGTGCCGCAATCGGCAAAGATGCCGAAATGGGTGTGCATATCACCATAAAACTTGAAATGCTCTTTAAAGCGGCTTTCCTGCAGGATTTTAAAGGTATTGCCGCAAACAGGAAATATGCGGCCTGTTTCGATACTATGATGTTTGTCCAGGGTAAAAATTTCAGCATGATTTTCTATACTTCCCTGGTAAATAACGGCCTGTCCATAATCTTCGCAATGAGGTTCCAGCCCATCCAGTTTAAATAGACGGTAGGTGGCAGAGTAGAATTTGATATGACCAATAAGAGTTTCGATGTTGGGGTTATTGATGCCCAATGGCCGATCTTCAACCAGGCGGGGATCGAGAAAACCGCTTTTTTTAGCCAGATTTTGAAAGTCGTTCCAGTACAGGGCACCGCTGAGACATTCACCATATAAAATGGGATCTTTGACCAATGCCTGGGGAACCCGGCGATCACTATAGACATCAGAGAAATAGAGTTCACCCCCGGGTTTAAGTACTCGATACGCTTCCTTCAGTACTGCTTCTTTATCCGGAGAAAGATTGATCACACAATTGGAAACAATAATATCAAAACTGTTATCGGCCAGATTCAGTTCATTCAGCCGTTCAATATAACCTTTTTTAAATTCCACATTGGGTTGGTTATAACCAAACGCCTGAGTATGAAAAGCGATATGCCGGTTGGCCACCTGCAGTTGTTCATCGGTCATATCAACACCCAGAACATAGCCCTGTTCACCCACCAGTTTTGAGAGGATATAACAGTCACGACCAGAGCCGCAGCCCAGGTCCAGAATGCGCATGCCATCCAGTAGTTGAGGGCGTACCAAACCACAGCCGTAATAGCGCGAAGCCACTTCAGGGTGGATCAGTGACATGGCCTGTTTAATATCATTTGGAAGTTCGCTATCAGTACAGCAGGCATCAGTTTTAAGATCAGTCGAATTCTGCAGTATCTTGCCGTAATAATCTTTTACTTCTTCATACATGGAGTTTTTAACCTTTAAAATAGATATTTTTGCAACTTTCAATATTGTGATTCATACAACAGCAAATAACAATATTTAACAGCTAATGCCGCCATATTCGTTATGAATGGACCAATCACAGCCAGGTTAAAGTTTTAAACATCTCACTTAGATGTATCGTTGCGGGTTATTTCTGCTAGATAAAGGGCAATTATTAAAACCCTCAAAAAATAAATGTAAGCTTATTACTACCAGAAGCTAAAAGGTAAGATTAATACTACCGCAATATAGGATAAGTACTATCGTTTAATCATCTATTCAAGTGTTTAATAAGACCCTCTGTTAGTCATTAAACATTTTTCCAGGGACCCAGTTCAAATAATTGAGCGGTTAAATGATTTATAATTTTTATTAAGGATGATAAACATGAAAAATTTTTTCCCAGTTCTTATCACAACTTTTGCGTGCCTGTTTCTAGCATCGATCAATGTAAATGCAACCACATTAAATTGGGTTTCAATTCCGCTTAACGGGGTTGTAGATCAGGATTTTAATTCAGCAATCACTGCACACGAAGGTTACGATACAATAGTGGGAGCTCATATTGATACTTTCACATTTAATGTCGATGAGAACTCACATGCATGGTCCTCTGCAGTAGAATTTTTTGATAGTCAAATCTCGATTAATTCGGTGATCTTGGACGGTTTATACAACTTCACTTTTACTGCTGTTGATGTACTTGATTTAGGTTTCTGGGAGCTTGATCCCATGTTTTTATCTGCAGGTAATCACCGTATTGAAATTGATGTACTTGAAAATAAACCGGCTGCCCAGCTTAGCGTTAAAGTGGGTGCAAATGCGATACCCGTTCCTGGCGTTCTTTGGCTGTTTGGCACAGGGCTGATTGCTCTTTTTGGAATAAGGAAAAATAACTTCAAACTGTCAGTAACTTAAGCCCTGGTAGCATTATTTTTTGTCCCTGAAATAATCTTTATTAGCGTAAAATTTCGGGTCTTTATTATCCTTATACCAGCCGGGGACGCCCAGTATGGGCAATGGCGTCAGTGTTTCTCTGCAGGACAGGGTCTGATGGCATTTTATTTCATTAGCCAGGCGCTGATCCAGAAAAAAATATTGCGCTAATTTTTCGTACTGAAAAAAATCTGCGTCTACTTTTATGCAATAAGCTTTTCCGGTAAAGCCGATAAAGGGCTTTAACGCTTTCTCATACATGCCGTGTCCAAACACAAAGGCATTTATCTGCTGCCCCCAAAGCGCTCTCGAATGAATAAAGACTTTATTCCATTGATGGTTTTTTAATGCCTTGAACAGCGAAGCATCTGTGCTGGCAATAACAATCCCGGATTCATCAAAATGAGTCATCATATCCCGCTGGCGGGTCCTTTTTTTCCCCGTTTGTTTCGTTAATTCAGATAAATGCAGTTCATTCAAAATGATTTTGGTCTGCGGAAAAAGCAGCCAGATAAAGGCATTAAACAGATCGTGCCAGTTTTGTTCGCGCGTGCTGATGAGGCCGGTTTTGAAAATACGCTCCTCATAACCCATTTGCGGATGTGGCAGCGTCTCATCCTGAGGTACCATTTGCAGCGGCAAGCCGCTGGCCAGCATGACCGGTTTGTCGAGCAAAGCCATTAATCCAGAACATCCGGGCCAGTTATTCCATTGATGTTGCTGGAGCAGGATGCGCAGATCTGAATATATCTCAGAGCGCTGCAAAAACACTGGATCCCATTGGTTGATAATGTTTTTGGCCATTGTTTTGCAAACGTTGAATCGGGAATTATTTGCTCAGGCGGTAGCTGCAAATAACGCACATTACTCAGGCACTGCCATTATGACTTTATGATAATCGTGGCGCTGACTAATGCCTTCACTGAATAAAAATACATCCAGCAGAGTTTCATAGGCTGGTCGGGATATTTCGGTTTCAGCGTGCCAGCATCCCAGTGATTGATAGGCTTTGATGGTATCGGTGAGTACCCGAGGATCTATTTGGGTAAAAAAACCGGCTTCAGTTTCACGTGCTGCAATTTCATCAGCCGGGGCATTAATGGCATGCTGCAAAGCTTTTCTATACGCTCGCATAAAGGCTCTGGCGCTCTCAGACTCCAGCCATGCCTTGCTGGAACATAAACTGCTGAATGCCACCGGCCCCACTGCATCACCCACTACAGCCACCACCGATGCAATGCCGTCGTGCTGCATCTGCTGTGGTGCGGGACCCTGCATATGCACATAGTCTCCCTGACCAGCGCGAAAGGCTTGATCGATCCCATTCACGTCGCCTGCATCTATTATCTCAAGATCGTTAAAATTGATCCCCTGTTGATGTAAGGCATATTTGAACATGGCCAGGGGTTGAAAAAAATGATCCACGAGGATTTTTTTACCGATGAGTTTTTGCCAGCTAAACTTCGCATCAGCTTCTCGGCCTGCAATAAAAAAACCATCTCTGTTATTTATCTGCGCAAAATGTATAAAACCTGGTGTCTTTCCCTGTTCCAATGCAGCAAAGCTTGCGGCAACAGCAGATTGTGCCACATCACAGCTGCCTTCGTTAATACTATCCGCTACGCTACAGTCAGGGGTTTCGACTTTATACTCATAGCTCAATCCTTCATCAGCGAGAAAGCCTCCAGCCATGGTCATTAACAGGGGACTGTAAAAAGCTGAATGGCGTAAGGCCATGATATTGATTTTACTCATATAAATAATCCTCAATAACCTGGTTTAAGCACAACAAGAGCAGCCAGGGGACAGAAAAGTCACGCAGAATCTGTGCCTGGGAGGTGCTTCCGACGGCAAGGAACTCCTGCCTCTTACATGCATTCACGCCTTTCCTGCAGTCATGCCGCTGGCAGAGCAGCCAAACCAAAAGCTGGCATTTTAAGTACCACAAACAGGTGCTTTAAGTCATACAGGAGCCCGTTGCCAGGCAGCTTTAACTCCCTGGGCTAAATGGATCAATGTATTATGTGTTATCAAGCATAGGTGAAAGATGTTCCCAGACATTTTGCATGATCCTTGGCTGAGCTTTTTGATTGGGGTGCAGACCATCGGGCTGTATCAGTTCGGGCTGACCAGCAACACCCTGGAGTAAAAAAGGCAACAGGCTGACCTGGTGCTGTTGGGCCAATGTCGAATAAAGGCGGCTGAATTGCTGAGTGTATTTTTTTCCATAGTTGGGCGGTATACGCATACCAGCCAGTAACACGCTGGCATTGGCATCCAGACTTTGGGTGATCATTTGTTCCAGATTGCTTTTTATATAGGTCAGTGGCATACCTCGTAAACCGTCATTGGCTCCCAGTTCAAGAATCACGATAGCAGGCTGATATAGTTCAAGTTTATCATGCAGCCGGTGCAAACCATTGGCGGTCGTATCCCCGCTAATACTGGAATTAACAATAGTGTAGTCGCTATTGCCTTCTGTCAGCCTGGCAGATAAAAGATTAACCCAGCTTTGCCCCTGGTCGATCCCATAACCTGCGCTTAAACTATCACCCAAAATCAGGATAGTTTTTGCTCCAGGCTCGGCTGAAAGGTTGTGGGCACCCGGGAAACATGACAATAGCAGCAGAAGCCAATAAAAACGTATTTTTTTCTGCAGCATCGATATTATCACTCTGTGCTTCCATGTTAAAATTAATTGAAAGTCAAACGCTCTCAGAATTGAAAACAGTGTATTGGAACATTAGCACAATAGCTAATAAAATTGAATCCTTAACATCACTATTGAAACTCCATTTTATATTATTATTATTATTATGCTCCAGAATCCCACACCTGCATTGTTAGAAAGTCTTTATTGGATAACTTTAATTGCGGTTATTGTTTCGTCAACATCAGGAGTACTCAAGGCGGGTTTCAAGAAATTTGATCTATTTGGCGTTATTATTATTGCTATTGCTACAGGTCTGGGTGGGGGCTCTTTGCGGGATATGCTGCTTGACCAAAATGTCTTCTGGATTGAAGATCAGGTTTTTTTTATTGCATCCATGGGCAGTGCCCTAGCCATTTTTATCGTTGCACGGCTGATCGCAATTCCACACAAATTTTTTCTCATCCCGGATGCCGCAGGACTGGCAACATTTGCTGTTGCAGGTACCCTGGTTTCGCTAATGGCTGGTGCACCCTGGCTGGTTGCCAGCTTTATGGGGGTAATGACCGGCACTATGGGCGGAATTTTTCGTGATATCTTAAGCAATGAACAGCCAGTGGTATTTCAAAGCCCGCTTTATGCCACAGTCTCGTGGGGCGGTTCACTGGCATTTATTGCATTATTGAATCTGGGTCTTGATGTGACGCTCTCAGCTGTGATCGCCGGATTAAGCATCTTTATTGCCCGCCTGCTGGCTATTTATTTTAATCTGTGTCTGCCTGTTTTTCGCTTCAAATAAAAGCAGATTTCTCTCAATCAGTTTAATGCTGCTAAGGATGTTTGCATTGGCTCAGGCCTGATTGATAATGAGTCATATCCATGCTACCTTTTATATACTATATCTGTTCAGTGCAGCTGAAATATTGCACAAATTGCCAGGAAGGTAACTTCTCAATAAGTCCATGCAGTTTAAGTTCCTTCCCCCTGATATGGGGAGGGGATCTTGCACGGACTTATTGAGATGTTCCCCAGGAAGCTTCTAAATAGCTGTTCGGAAATAGTGGCAGTAGTATTGAGTCATCGCACAAGACCCTGTAAAACATCATTTCGCTCATATTAGCATCAAATCCGGAAATGATACATCACAGGTTCCTGTGCTAAATGGACACCTTTTAAGAACAATTATTTAGTTCAGCCTTTATCCTCGCCATGATGGTTATAGAAGCTGATTAATAGCCTGCACCAAAGGCGTTTTACATTATAGTTGAGGTCAAAATTGCTTGTAGTCAGCAGCCTGACAAAAAAAGTTAAAACACCTAATGGACAACTGGTCATTCTCGAAGATATCAGTTTTACTATTAGTCAGGGGCAGTCGGTCGCTATTATCGGCGCTTCAGGTTCAGGTAAATCAACTTTACTCTCATTGCTGGCTGGTCTTGATCTCGTTAGCTCAGGCAGCATCATCCTGGACGGAGATGAATTGACCAGGCTGAATGAAGAAGCAAGAGCGAAAATACGTCAGGATAAAATCGGTTTTATTTTTCAGGCTTTTCAACTGATCCCCTCTCTCAGCGCCCTGGATAATGTCATGCTGCCGCTGGAATTAAAAGGTGATACAAATGCACGGGAAAAATGTATGAGTCTTTTGCAAAGAGTGGGGCTGTCTGAACGCATGGATCATACACCGCTGCAGCTCTCAGGCGGAGAGCAGCAGCGAGTAGCTATCGCACGTGCATTTGCCGGTGAACCTGAGATCCTGTTTGCCGATGAGCCTACCGGGAATCTGGATCAAAAAAGTGGCGCAAATATTATTGAATTGCTATTTTCAATGAATCAGGAAAAAGGCACCACACTGGTACTGGTTACCCACGATATGCAGCTTGCCTCAAGATGTGACAGGCAGCTGGAACTTGATTATGGGCGGCTTGTAGCTTCAGATTAAAGGGAGAGGGGGCGTTTTTTTAATTACCAATATTGATCAGTTTATCCAGCGTTAAGGGATAATTTTTTCTGGAACAATTATTATTTGAATTCAGGTAAGATCACCTTTCTTCAAAAATTTATTAAAGCAGAACATTAATCACAGTGAAGCATTTTAAACTGGCAGTAAAGCTTTTATTACGTGAAATAAAACAGGGAGAGCTGACCCTGCTGCTTGTCGCCGTGATTATCGCTATAGGCAGCCTGAGCAGTATCGGCTTTTTAACCAAGCGTGTCGAATTATCAATACAAACACATGCTGCCCGCCTGAGCGGAGGAGCATTGATACTGAAGTCACCCACTTCCATCCCCAAAAGCTGGCTGCGTCAGGCGAAAAATATGCAGCTTGAATCGGCAGTGATGGTCAGTTTTCCCAGTATGTTGTCACTGGGAGATGAATTCCAGCTGTCACAAATAAAAGCCGTGTCGGATAACTTCCCTTTGCAGGGGGAATTGACGACTAAAAACATTTCCGGCCGAACGGTATCTACCGAACCAACACTACAGACACAGGCGCCGCCTGCAGGACATATTTGGATAGCTCCACGCTTATGGCATTCTTTTAACGGCAAGTTTACCGATGACTTTTCCGGCAACGATCCGTTGTTGCTTGAACTGGGTGAAACTTCCTTGCGGATCGCAGGCGTACTGGAAAATATTCCGGGCCAGTCCAGCGGCACATTGTTCAGCATAGCACCGAGTGCACTGATCAATTTAGCCGATCTGGAAAAAACGGCTACTCTGCAGCTTGGCAGCCGTGTAGACTACCTGTATTTTTTCAGTCCTGTTACGCCTAACCGTGATACTGCTCAGGGCGAAAAAAATATAGCTGACTATAAAGACTGGATAGAACAGCGTTTGCTCCCCGGTCAAAGTATAAAAGCCGGGGCTGAGGGCGTCAGGGCTATTAACACTAATTTACAAAAGGCTGGTCAATTTCTTTCCCTGGCATCTCTGTTAAGCGTAATGCTGGCCGCAATTGCTATTGTAATAAGCAGCCACCAGTATGCTGTCAGGCAGAACAAAAATCATGCGATTTTTATCTGTCTTGGCTGTAAGCAAAATTCAATCTTTAAAATGTCATTATACAAGCTGCTGCTGCTTGGTTTGACTGCCAGTGTGATCGGCGTGTTAACGGGGTATCTTGTGCAGGCGGTGTTGCTCAATACACTGCAGGAATTAATTCCCAAACCATTGCCGCCTGTCAGTCCCTTGCCTGCCATCAGTGGTTTGCTGGCAGGGATGCTGCTGATTATTTCTGTTTTTATGGCCAATTTACTGCGCAGCAGAGATATCACTCCCATAGCGATTATGCGTAATGAACTGGCCTCAGTGCAGACCAGCAGACTACTGCTGTATGGCTTTACGTTGAGCGGTTTATTTATAATCTCTTTATGGACTACGCAGGATTTAAATCTGAGCCTGTGGTTTTATACCAGTTTCATGATCACTGCCGTAATATTTTATCTGCTGGCAAAAATTTTACTAATAATCTTCCTGGGACTGAGCCGGGGCAATGGATTGATAAATCGTCTCTCATGGATCAATATTCAACGCCATCAGCAACATATTTTATTACAGATAAGCACGTTTAGCCTGATTTTTGCACTGGTTATGCTGCTTTACCTACTGCGCACTGAATTACTGGATAATTGGCAGCAGCAATTACCCACGGGGACACCCAATCATTTTGTGATTAATTTGCAAGATGACGAGACACAGGCATTCCAGCAATTTCTCGCCCAGTTTGAGGTCAGGACAGCAGGCATTTATCCCATGATCAGGGGGCGTCTGTATCAGCTTAATGAGCAGCCGGTCAAACAGGCGATCCCCGAGCAGGCCCGAAATCACAATGCATTAAACCGGGAATTAAATCTTAGTTTTGCTATGGATAAGGAAGCTGATCAGGCTCTGCTTGCCGGACAATGGTGGAATGAACAGACATTAGAGAAAAGTTTGCTGCCGTTGCTCTCCATTGAAAGTTCACTGGCTAATGCTCTGGGGGTCAAACTGGGTGATCAACTGGGTTTTCAAATAGGTTCAGAAAATATAAAAGGCGTGGTTAGCAATATTCGTCAGGTTAAATGGGATTCTTTTAAACCTAATTTTTATATTATTTTTTCACCTGGAATTATTGAAAACTATCCAATGACTTATATTTCCAGCTTCTATCTGCCGGCAGAACAAAAAAACAGTCTGAATACACTGATGAAAAATTTTCCCGGAATAACAATTATTGAAGTGGATAAAATTCTCCAGGAAATACAATTTATTATCGAGAAAATATCTTTGGCCATTGAGCTGGTGTTTGTGTTTATCCTGTTTGCCGGTTTCCTGGTTCTGGCATCATCGCTGAACAGTACTCTGGAAATACGCAGGTATGAAAATGCCATTTTGCGTACCCTGGGTGCCAGTGCCAGAATGATCAGGCGATCTTTGACCATTGAGTTTATTGTCATAGCAGTTCTCAGCGCAATCATTGGTGTGTTGATCGCTGAAGCTGCAGGAGCCATTCTGTATCAGCGGATATTTAATTTGAGCTATACGCTGCATCCGCAATTATGGCTGGCTGTGATAATCATCGCCGTGCTCTTAATAACAACGTCAGGTCTGTTGATGATGAATAAACTGCTCACTCAGACAGCGCTACAATCATTAAATAAATACGGCTGAAAACAGCTTCTTTACATTATTAAGTGGTTGATTATTTTAAAATGCTGCTCTTTCTTCTTCTGAGAGGTAAAGTTGCTATGGGGTTGCTGTCAGCCTTTTATTGCTCAGGCAGAGCATGTTGAGCTACATCTCATTCGATGATTAACTTTTGCACCTGTGGACTTTTCTGGAGGGGCATGGGGAACAGATGTGATTTTCAATATCAACCGGGGTAAGTTATTCTGCCTGAGCGGGCAAAATTATTTTACAAGGATACTGCGCAGATAATCCCAGCCATTGTTTGCAGCTAAAAAATGCAGGTATGATTTGACTGCAAATCGGGTTGGGTTCAGCAGGTAATAGTCTTCGGTAATTTCTGCATCGTCGGAAAAGGCTTCGACATTATTTGCCAGGATAATTTTTTCTCTGTAGGCATCATCAAGCAGTGCCAGTTGAATGCTATAGGCAAAATATTCATGCATTTCTCTGCTGATGTTAGCTGTTTTCATGTTCTGCCACAAAAGAGCATGAGCGAGTTCGTGGGTAATAAGACTTTTATACAGTGTTTTATCTATTGCCTGGCCTAAGACTACTTCAGTGCCAAATTTTACTTTACACGCGGCCATCGTCAGCACGTGTATTTCCATAGTAGCGGGTATAAATTGTGCCACTGTTTTACCCGAACCATTGACGTCAAGTTTATCCATGAAAATCATGCTGAGTGGATATGTTTCATCCAGCTGCATTATGTTTGCGACTGCAATGAGATCATGCATTGCTTGACACGCGAGGTTAAATTCTTCAATGCTTTCAGAGCTAATACGAGTGCCGGTATTATCACATGGTCTTTGTTGTCCCTGAGCAAATACGTGTGTACACAGCAATAGGTAAGCTGCACCTATGAGGCTGTAGTGAAATATCTTCACAAGATTGTCAATGCTGATTAAAATAAATGTCTGCGGCTAAAGCTTTTCCAGCCAGTTTGTAACCGTTTGCACCAGAAGCTCATCCTGTCCGTCATAAAAATGATTACCCGTTATTTCAGTTTGAGTGAATTGATTGTTACCTGCTTTTTCAGCAGCCGTTTTTCTTGCCTCTATCGTCGTGGTGACACTTTCAAGATCTTCATTTCCATACAGGTCAAGCACTGGTATGCTGATTTTTTCAAGTGACTTTATTCCACTCATTCGCGGATCTTTTCCAAAACTGGACATGCCTATGGCGATAAAGCCCTTAATCTTCTGTTTTGACTGGGAAAGGTAATAAGCCGCCATGGTGGCACCCTGGCTATGACCAATCAGCACAATCTCATTAGAGCCATTTTTTTTCAGATACTTGATGGCTGCATCAATACGAGGTGCAACTTCATCATATAGCGGAGCATAGGCTGTATGCTCCGCCTCATTGGCCAAAATCGGCAGCTGAATCGAGAGTGTGTTCCAGTCATGCTCGGTCAGGCCAACACGCAAAGGTTGTACCACCTGCTGCCAGTCGGGATGAACACCGGTACCATGCATCACAATAGCTGCACGGCCTTTATTCTCTTCTGCTGCAGTGTAAATTCCCAGAAAATCGTTGCTGCCGTCATTGAGCCAGACAGCTTCCCCATCGATAATAGCATCGACCACCTGATCAGCCCAGCGTTTCTCTTTTGACAGATCAGAGGCCAAAAGATTGAAAGGCACAACCAGCAGGGCAAAAACAAAAAAGTAATTTCGCATTATCATCTACTCCAGGATAGCTATTTAAGGGTGGACATCAGGTATCGAACTGAAACACCATGTTATATGTCATTACATTCATATTAGCATTAAATCACACTATGATGTAGCTGACTCGAAAACTTAAGGGAGTATTTACAGGGCTGATCGCTGGCATGATCCTGGATATACGCTGAGTAGATACTAGTCGATTAACTGGCAGCTGAGTCTTTGCAATTTGTTGTGCATACTTCTCTGGCAGTGCGCTTACAGATAGCGAACATAGAGATACACGGTACTGACCAGAATCGACATCAGCATTAACGGAAAGGCAGCCAGCATGAAAGGCAGAAAACGTATGGGCTGGCCTGCTCTCTCTGCGAACCCCGCCACGATCAGGTTGGCGCTGGCTCCGACCAGACTGCCGTTGCCGCCGAGGCAGGAACCCAGGGCCAGGGACCACCAGATCGGCATCAGCTGCTCTGCACCATCGAAGCTCTGTTGCATATTCTCAATCAACGGGATCATGGTAGCCACGAAGGGGATGTTATCCACCACCGCGGATGAGACCGCGGAGACCCACAAAATGGCAATAGCTGTGACCGTGAGATCGCCATCGGTCCACTCCACGACATGACGGGCCACTATCCCAAGCAGTCCGGTGGTTTCCAGGCCATAGACTACGATAAACAAACCAATAAAGAAAAAAATTGTCGTCCACTCTACTTCACAGAAAGTTTTGTGAACTGTTCTGGACTGTTCTTCAGCGCTGCCTGGTAAATTATGCAGGATTAACAACAGGGCAGCTCCAGACATGGCAACAGTGGCCGGTTGTAAATGCAGCTGATGTCCCAGAGTAAATCCCAGCAGGACCAGCCCGATAACGAACAGGGATTGCTTCAGCAAACGGGTGTCGGTAATGGCGTCCCGTTGCTGGTAGGCCATGACTTTTTGACGGTTCTCAGGAGAAGTTTTCAGGTTTCTTCCCCAAATCAGATAAATGGGTATCATGGTCAGGGGTAAGATGAGCAATGTGATTGGCGCCAGGTTGAAGAGGAAATCATTGAAATTGAGACCCACAGCAGAGCCAATCATAATGTTCGGCGGATCGCCGATAAGGGTAGCTGTACCGCCGATGTTCGAGGCGAAGATCTCTGCAAACAGGTAGGGATAGGCACTGATTTTTAGCGCGTCTGTAATTAGCAGGGTGACAGGAGCGATAAGCAGAACCGTCGTGACGTTATCCAGCAGAGCTGAGAGTAAGGCAGTGACAACGACCAGCATCACTAGAATGCCCCAGGGATCGGCATTGACCTTCTTGGCAGACCAGATGGCTAAATACTGGAACACCCCAGAATCTTTGGTGATACCTACAATAACCATCATGCCGGTGAGGAGTCCCAGGGTGTTGAAGTCTACGCCCTGGAGCGCCGCCTCCTGGGTCAGTACACCTCCCAGTATCATGAGGCAGGCTGCGCTCAGCGAGATGATGGCCCGGTTCAGTCGCTCAGTGATAATGAGCACATAGGTGAGAACAAACAGCGTTCCAGCAAATAAGGCAGGATTGATGCCGAAAATGACCTGAACTTCATTTAATGAGTCCATTATCCGAGGCTCCTAAGCGGAAAGGATGTGCTGACCGGCGTCCCAATAAGAGATCATGCCCAGCAATTTGCAGGTACCCGGTTCAACCACCGGGATACTGGTTCGGGTTCTGTAGAGGATTAGCAGAGTTTCGACCAGAGGCTTGTCAGGAGCAACGGTTTTTATCTCGGTGTTCATGCACAGGGTAATTGGCTGGTCTTCCACGTCGCGCAGACGGTCGTGCAAGTTTAATAGGGATTCGTGAATAAATGAAACATCATCCAGCCCGTTCTCCATAATGGCAGCTCGCGGCAGCACCAGACGTAACAGGCAATTGACACCAAATATTCCCATATAACAGCCGTCTTCGTCTACCACGGGCAGACTGCGGTAGCGGTGTTCCATGATGTAGTGAGCTGCTGTACTGATGACGTTGGTCGGTTTGAGTACAATGGGGTTGGGGTCCATTATGGAAGCTGCGGTCATATTCATTTACCTTGCAGTTCGTGACAGTTATGGCTGATTAATTTCTATTCTACTCCTACCATCATTCAGATAGCAATAATGAAATATCTATATTATTCAACAATTTCTATACCATGTAGCAATATTTCAGGTTTGATTTTCAGTTCTGCATAAACAGTTGATATGACGCAACTTCAGGCAGGCACAGTACCCATCCATCTTTTGCTCAAACAGCAAAGGAAAGCTCACGAAAACTATTATAATCTAAACTGATCGATATTGCTGATAGCTATAAATATTCGCCGACATATGCTTGAATGCAGATGCACCGGTATTTTTTATTTGTGTTTATAGATTGATATTTTTTTATTATCGCCTACTATTTGTTATATAAAAGCATGACTAAATTCATTCTAACAAAGGGGGGGTATGAAATGTCTGTTCAGGAAGCTATTCAGCGTATTGATAACAAACTGGATCATGAAATAGAAATGATTCAAATAGCAAGTCTTAATGATATTCAGCGACGCAGCAGGAAAATCCTGCACGAAATAGAGGCCAATACCGTAACGGCAAAAAAAGATGTGCATCTGTTTATAGCCGAGTTGGTAAAGCATCAGTCTCAGAGGTTAAAAACATTTCATTAACAGGACATGATAACTTTTATTGCGACCTGTTAACTTTAGCTTGCCGTAAGAACTGGCAGGATGAGCTTCAGTGAGAAGAAAATGATTGATTACTCAGCAAAAGACATGGGCGTGCTTATGGTCCTGACCGAAAGGTTTATGAAGCGGACGCTTCCAAGACTTAAGTTGCTTAAAGAAAAAGTTGCTCAGGGCAACAACTTGAGTGACGTTGACATTGATTTTCTGGAAGACATAATGGCCAATGCCAACCAGAATATGCCGGCAATGGATGCACATCCAGAATTGCATGAGTTCTGCGAGCATGTAGTACACTTGTATAAAGAAATTACAGCACAGGCACTGGATAATGAGCAGAAAAACTCTTAACTCACAGATGGTGTGCGGGCAAAATTATATTATTCATAGCTGCTTTGTCAGCGTTAAAACGGAAACATTTTTGCTGGTGAAGACATACGATTGACATCGTTACCCATGGCGCCGAGATTACGGTTAAGGTTTCTCATCTGCTTATTGATGAGCTTGATGTTAGAATTCATATCTCCAACACTTGTATTTAATCCGCGCAGGTCACGCTGCATCAGCCCGACCGAATCACCAATATGCGACATCATACCTAACGAATTGCTGGTCTGTACAAATGAGCTGCTGATAGACTGGGTATGACTGACGACTTCATTGATTCCTCCCTCCATGGTGCTCAGACTGGTTTGCATCTGTGTCGTTGCGTTGCTCATGGTTGAAACATCTCTGGCCATTCTCTGCATATAATTACTCATGATCTTCATGTCGTGTTTAAGTGACCAGACAAGAAACACAATAGCCAAGGAAAGCAGTATGGCAAAGAATGCTGCATAGCGAATGAGCTTAGAGTTTCGCTGATCCATGCGGCGACTTAGTTCCTGCTGAGATTTAATGGCGGCATTGAATTGCATTGCTGTATTTTCAATCATCACAGCGATTTCTTTTTCTTCCTGCAGATCTGTACTCACATTCATATACCTCTTTGTCTTTGCATGACTTCAAATAAACAAAGCCGAATCACATAAGCTAAATATTCATGCATTTCCCTGCGATGGCCATATTGCACTTATGCTGCCAGAAAAGTACATGAGCATGTTCGTGCAAAATTATACTGTTATATCACCGCTTATTTACAGCCTGAGCTAAGATTACCTGAATACACCTTTTTGTTAACAAGTTTGCATGGATAACACTGTCAATGGGTTAAATTAAAACAGTCTAGCAGCTAAACTAACGGTGTCATATTATAAATAGCAGATTTTATTCGCCTATCTTAGCATAAGTCAGCAGGATTTATGTTCAAAACATGCCGTTGAGCATTCTTAAGCCGGTATAATAAAGTCTATAATTAGTGAGTATCAATCTGAGTTATTTGTCTATGTTCATACGTAGGTACTTAAGGCTGAGAGATCCCCACGAATTATTGTAACATCTCAATAAGTCCGTGCAGTTTAAGTTCCTTCCCCCTGTCAGGGGGAAGGCCAGGATGGGGGTTGTGTCTATAATCAAACACTTAACCCCCACCCTAACCCTCCCCCTGATATGGGGAGGGGATCTTGCATGGACTTATTGAGAAGTTACGAATTATTATGATAACCCACTGTAATTTAGGAAATTGATCGACTTTCATCGTGTTCTATGATCAAATGTGTTCACCACAAACTTATAGGAAAAAGAACACGATGAAAGCCATTAAATTATTACATTAAAACTTAACAACTGCATGTCCTGATATGCATGTTATAAGACTTAAAGCCTTAATGGCTGGTGTCACATCGGCTATAACGGAACATCAACTGACAGTCACTGGATTGGGAAGAAATTTGAAATCCCATTCAAACACCCGGACAAAACACGATATCAAACGGATGGATAGGCTGGTGGGTAACCGTCATTTGCATGCTGAACGTGAAAAGATTTATCAGTATTTATCCCGGCAACTGATTGGCCAGCAAAAGCACCCTGTACTGATTGCTGACTGGTCTGGAGTTGCAGGTCATGAACAATTTCATTTACTGCGTATTGCGATCCTTATGGGTGGTCGTTCATTGACGATTTATGAGAGCTGTTTCAAAGAGCATGAACTGAATAAAACTTCAGTACATAATGCTTTTCTGGACCGGTTGGAGCATCTTCTTCCAGAAGGTTGTCAGCCCATTATTTTAACGGATGCGATTTTTAAAACCCCCTGGTTTAAAACCATCGAAAGCAAGGGATGGTATTGGATAGGTCGTGTGCGTGGCAATGTCCAGTTATCATTAGATGGGCAGACTTTTCAGGGTTGCGGGCGCATCATGGAGCAGGCGACTGCCCGACCAAAGAAGCTGGGGAAAATGCTTTACAGCAAGTCGAGCTGTTTGCCTTGCCAGGCGGTCATCTATCGGGGAAGAATCAAAGATACCCATCGAAGAAACAAGTATGGAGCCCTCTCAAGAGATACCAACAGCCTGTACCATGGACAAAAAGCAACGCAGCCCTGGCTGCTGGCTTATCACTTACCGGCTTCAATCACGACAGCAAAACAGGTTGTCCAGTTATACCGTTACCGTATGCAGATTGAAGAAGGTTTCAGAGATACCAAAAATCCACACTATGGTATTGGTCTGTCACTGGCTCGTTCAAAATCAACACTACGGTATAATAACTTGCTCTTGATTGCGACACTGACACAGTTTTTGTTGTGGTGCATAGGAAAAGTCGCCGTGGATAAAAACTATCATCACCATTTGCAGGCTAATACCATACGCCACAAAACGGTGTTGTCCCATGGTTATATTGCCATGCAGATTGTGGATGATAAACGCTATAAGATAAATATGAAGGAGCTACGAATGGCTTTTGAGCAAATTGATCAATTTACTCTATCAATTGATCATGTCGGGTAACAATTCGTGGGGATCTCTCAGTACTTAAGGATAATTGAGTGTTTGTGGAAGGCAGATAATTGCTCCTGCGTGATCTGCATTCCCTACATGACCACCATGGATGGTGGAAATGCATGCGAGAGGCAGGAGCCGAAGTCGTCCTTGCAGGTCAAGTGTATGTGGCATGGATGCCACATTCAAGCCTACGACATACATGGAAGTATAAGTGCCGTGGGAGGCAGGAAGCCGGGAACGACCATGGAAGTATTTACGGCGTCTTCTGGAACAAATACTCGATTATCCGCACCTGATGTTGCTTAAGTACCTACCTATGTGTCTATGTTAGAAAAAAATGAAAAGAATTAAGATAAGCTTGTGGTCACAGGCACGATCTATTGTGACGAACTTAAAAAAGGGCAGGCAGAATGCATGAGATGTCATTATGCGAAGGTATCTTGCAGATATTAGAAGACAATGCGAAAAGCCAGGGATTTAAAAAGGTAAAAATTGTCTGGCTGGAAATCGGTGCACTTGCAGGTGTTGAACTGGATGCCATGCGTTTTGGTTTCGACGCGGTGACTAAAGGAACACTGGCGGAGCATGCTCAATTAGAGATCATTCAAATCCCGGGTCAGGCATGGTGTATGCATTGTTCTAAAAGCGTGGAAATAAAACAACGCTTTGATGCGTGTCCTCAATGTGGCGGTTATCAATTACAGGTATCTGGCGGCGAAGAAATGAAAATAACAGAATTGGAGGTTGAGTAAAGTTTTGTCAAAAGCTCGAGTAATCTGTACGTTTTGCTGGCATGCTGCAGGTAAATAAAAAATTCTTACCATGCCTTCAGCTTGATAGTGAGGAGACTAAGTTAAATATAAAGTTGTTTGAAAATTATAAAACATTAGCCAGCACTATTAAGTCTGACTGTTGTCCAGCAAACGGGAGACTTTTTCTAAGAGTAATTTTGGATTAATCGGTTTTTCAATAAATTCCTGTACGGGTAAAAAGGAATCATCTCGGTCTTTATTTGAAAAAGTACCTGCATATAGTCCTTTTTCATTGACTGCGGATAACATCAATATGGGAATATCCTGCGTGTCAATATTGTTTTTCAATTCGCGGGCAATATTAAAACCAGCATTTTGATCCTCTGGAAACATAACATCCAGTATAATGAGGTCGGCTCCAAATTCGCTGCTGTTTTTTACAACATTTTCCTGGTGGTATTGGCAGGAGACATTATAGTTAGCACTTTCTAAAATAATGATCAGGGCTTCGACTATGTTTCTATCATCATCCACAATATAGATGTTTTGCATTTTTTCTCTACCATGTTAGAAGTCGTTATGAGGAAGAATTTATAACTTTATGGCTCTAGTATGTTGCACAGGTGATTGCTATCATATGTTTGTGCAAGGCAGATAATTGCCCCTGCAGGAACTGCATTCCTTACATTAGATGATCACCAAAGATGGTCAAAATGCATGTGAGAGCCAGGAGCCCCGTGCATGAAGGTGAATCAATACATGATAGCAGGCACGACCATTAAAATACACTGAATTAAGCGGCATTTATGGTAAATAATAAACTGAGCACGATAAATTCACAAGCCAAGAATGGATTATGAAAAAAGACAAAGTTGCAATCATAGGGGCGGGATTAGGGGGAACTGCGATATTAGAATTTCTTTTAAAGCAGCAAGGTGTTGAAATTTGTTATGTTTGTGACATTGATCCAAATGCACCAGGCATTCTGCTGGCAAAAAAAAATAACATCAAATATGGTACGGGCGGAAAATCTAATAAAATACTAAATGATATAGAAATTGATCTCATCTTTGAAGTGACTGGTAATACCGATGTTTTTGAAAGACTCATAGCGGATGAAAAAATAAATAAAAAATTAATTAGTGCTGCAGGAACCAAGATTATTTTTGATCTTCTGGATGCTCAGGAGAATATTCAACGTAAACTGGAAGAGTATAAAAAAGGTCTGGAAGATAAGATAATAAAACGCACAGATGAGCTTGAAAAATCAAACTGTTTATTGCAGAAAGAAATGCAGCATCAAGAGCAGCTGAACCAGAAACTGCAGCAGATCAATAATGAAAAAACAAAATATTTACTGCAGGCCACCCATCAGTTAAAAGCGCCATTTGCGGCGATACAGAGTTATGTGGATATTATTCTCGATGGCTATACTGGCGGTATTAATGAGCAGACAACGGTTATTATGCAAAAGATTAAAAATCGTTGTGATCTGTTATCCTCGTCGATAAAGGAAATGTTAGAACTGGCTAACTTAAAGTCTTATATCAATCATGAGCGAAGCCATCATGTTAAATGTCAACTGGAATCTGTTATCCGGGAAGTCATTAGCTCCTATCAGGTGCTGGCAGAAGAAAAAAATATTCAGCTGTCAACTTCATTTCAACCTCATTGTCCAGATATTACCTGTCATGCCGAACAAATAAAAATATTGTTATCGGTGTTGATTGACAATGCAATAAAATATACCCCGAGCGGTAAACGTATAGATGTCGAAACCGTAATAATAAATAATAAAGTTGTTTTAAAAATTAAAGATCAAGGTAT
This sequence comes from uncultured Gammaproteobacteria bacterium, assembly GCA_963836005.1. Classification (GTDB taxonomy): domain Bacteria; phylum Pseudomonadota; class Gammaproteobacteria; order GRL18; family GRL18; genus CAWIHS01. The sequence continues at coordinate 593,256 of CAWIHS010000002.1, forward strand.
TGGTATTAAACCTGAATTTTTTGATAAGGTATTTCAGGAATATTTCAGAAGTAACCGGGCAACTGATGTTAATCCCAACGGCACAGGATTAGGCCTCGCGATTGCAAAAGAAATTGTCAATTTGCATGATTTTAAGATAGAAATTGAAAGTATCATTGATCAGGGAACGACCTTTAGTGTTACAATGAACTAAATAGTTGTTCGGAAACAGTGTCCATAACTATTGAAGCCTCGCACAAGACTCTGCAATACCTCATTTCGCTCATATTAGCATCAAATCACGAAATGATGCATCACAGAGTCTTGTGCTAAATGGACACCTTTTAGGAACACTTATTTAGGATATTCAATGTTTGACATGCCTGTCCATCCATCAGTTTGTTAAAGTTCTCTGTCACTTTTCAGGAAGAAGGCGTTGGCCTTTAATTGCTGAACTATTGCTGGATTTTGTTTAGTTAAACAGCAGGGGTTTTTTTATGCAAAATTTTTATATCACTCATGAACACTTCAAACCATTTGTTGAGCAAATGGTAGGCCAAAATGAGGTAATTGCGCCGGTTGCAAAAGAAAATAAATTTATCTTTAGCAAATTACTCTCGTTTGACAGCTTAAGGCTCGATTATGATGTCACTATACTGCCGCCGAAAAAAGAATTTTTCCCTCCAACCCAGCATTTAATCCGCTTTGATCAATTTGGTTTTACGGGCTGTGTTAAAGTAACAGAAAAAATACTCTTTGGTGTTCATTATTATGATATCAAAGGGATTGATATGTCAGATCAGTTTTATCGACAGGGCAAGGAAGATATTAACTATACAGCGCAACGTGATGCTACTACGCTAATAGGCTCAAGTATACAGGCACTCAGTGCTGATGCATTCTGGGGGACGGTTGGCGACGATGTAGAACCCCAGGGGCATGATGGCTTTTTCACCTTATTAGATAGCGGTTACCTGTTCGAGGTGCGTAATGATAAAGCGGCCAAATTACTCGAGTATGGGATATTCACTAGCGCTACACCAGTGCAGATTGAACAGGCTCAACAGGTAAATGAGGAGATAAAAAGTCAATGTCATAAAAAATTAAATTATACTTCAATGGGCATTGCCGAAAAAGTACGTGCTAATTTTGACAATATGGATCTATGGCGAGACTTGTCCGACTTATGCTTTTCCTGTGGTTCCTGTAATACGATTTGCCCTACCTGTTACTGTTTTGATGTGCAGGATCACTGGAATCTGGATCAGACCTCAGGGGTGCGCACTCGCTACTGGGATTCCTGCTTGACTGAGGATTTTGCTAAAGTATCTTTAGGTGGCGGTCATGCGGAGAATTTCCGGGATCAAAAGGCTTCACGTTTTCGCCATCGTATCATGCGCAAAATGGCCTATCTGACCGAATCATTAGGCGGGCCTGCCTGTACTGGTTGTGGCCGCTGTGTAACTGCCTGCACGGTTAAAATAGCTGATCCGGTTAAAGTAGTTGAGCGCATTATGCAGGAGGGTAATTAATGAACGCAAATCTTGAAAGCAGCGATGCACAACTGCATGAAAATAAAGTCAACATTTTTTTGCCTAAAGCCGCTAATATCATACACAAACAGCAGATTACTGAGCTGGAATATCACTACACTGTGCAACTGGCCGACGCCTCTGAATTTAACTTTTATCCGGGGCAGATCCTTGAGGTGTCATTGTTTGGTTATGGTGAAATTCCTATTGGTATTGCCAGCTCACCCACCCGAGGAAATAGCTTCGAATTTGTGATCCGCAGTGTCGGCCGGGTGTCTACCGCTCTGAATAAGTTAAATCAGGCTGATGTGCTGTATCTTCGAGGGCCGCTGGGAAAAGGTTTTGATTTAGACAAATTGAAGGGTCAAAATATACTTATTGTTGCCGGCGGTATTGGCTTGTGTCCGACCCGCAGTCTGATTCAGTATATTCTTGATCGTCGTCAGGAATTTAAAACCTTTACCCTGTTTTATGGCGCCAGAAGTCCTGAGCAACAGCTGTTTTTAGATGATCTTCAACTCTGGAGAGAATCTTCAGCGGTCAACTTTTATGCTTCTGTGGATAAAGCAGAACCCGGTCAAAATACTGCAAGTCATATTGGTTTAATTACAGACCTTTTTGCCCAAACTGATATTTCAGCCGATACACGGGTGATCGTGTGCGGACCGCCAATCATGTATAAGTTTGTGATCCGGGAACTGGAGATGCTGGGCATTGCGCATGAAAATATTTTTCTTGATCTGGAACGTCGAATGAAATGTGCCGTGGGAAAATGCGGCCATTGTCAGCTCAATGATCTGTATGTCTGTGTTGATGGTCCGGTATTTCCTTTCTCAGAAATTAAACATCTGGAGGAAGCATTATGAGCGGTTTAAATCAACCTAAGCCCAGGGTGGCATTTTTTGATTTTGCCGGTTGTGAAGGCTGTCAAATTGAATTAACCAACTATGGTGCAGAGGATTTTTTAGAATTACTCAAGCATATTGATATTGTCGAATTTCGTGAGGCCATGAGTGAAAAGGCTGAAGAAATTGACATCGCCTGTATTGAAGGCAGTTTTGCACGTGAATCAGATCGGCAAAGATTACTGGATATACGCCGGCGTGCAAAGATTGTCATCGCTTTTGGTGCCTGTGCTCATACGGGTGGTATCAATGCCCTGAAAAACCATCAAACTGATTATCAGCAATGTGTTTACGGTAAAGATTATCTGCTGCCCCATCTGGATACTTTCACCGCCAGGCCTATTTCCAATGCGATCAAAGTGGATTATAGCTCTCCTGGGTGTCCGATGAGCCGCTATGAGTTCCTGGATATCATTTCTCATCTACTGCATGAAAAAGAGCCGGTGATACCTAATTATCCGGTGTGTGTTGAATGCAAACGAAATGAGACTATTTGCCGTTATGAACAGGGTGATTACTGTATGGGTCAGGTGGCGCGGGCGGGTTGTGGGGCCCCATGCACTGCCGATGGTATACCTTGTGAAGCTTGTCGCGGCTTGATAGACAGTGCCAATCTTGAAGCCCTGGAAATGGCACTGATCGAACAGGGTGGAATGTCAAAAAAGCAGGCGAAAGAGAAGTACCTGATGTTTACTGCAAATTGTGCTGATAGTGCGGACTCTTTTGTGCAAGCTGAGGTGAGTGATGAAACAAACCGTTAATATTAATGTCAATCATTTAACCCGTGTCGAAGGGCATGGCAATATTGTAGTCAATGTGAATAGCGGCAAACTGGAAAAATGTGAATGGCAGGTACCTGAAACTCCTCGGTTTTTTGAGGCCATGGTAAGAGGACGCCATTATAGTGAGATTCAACGTATCACTTCCAGGATTTGTGGTATCTGTTCAGTGGGGCATACCCTGGCTTCAGTGAAAACGACAGAGGATGCTCTGGGGATAGACATTTCAGAACAGACTTATAAGCTGCGCTCGATATTAAAACATGCTGAAAATTTTGATTCGCATATATTGCATATCTATTTTCTCGCAGCACCGGATTTTTTAGGTGTAAAATCTGTTTTTCCACTGGTTTCAACTCATGATGAAGTAGTTAAATGTGCCTTGCGTTTAAAACGCCTCGGACATGAATGGGGTGCTTTGTTGGCCGGGCGCACTACCCATCCAACCAAAGTGCTGCCCGGCGGATTTTCCCGGGTGCCCGATGCGGAAGCCTTAAAGGAATTACGCGCTAAACTGCTTGCTGCGGTGCCTGATCTCAATGCAACGGTTGAGACAATTCTTTCAGTAGCTGAAAATATTCCTGATTTTCATCGGCCCACTGAATATATCGCCCTGTGCAGCGATCTTGACTACGCGGTTTATGACGGGGACATCCAGTCAGTTTTGGCAACAGGTGAAAAACAGCGTTATCCTCTGAGCCAATATAGAGAGGTCAGTAACGAGTATGTCAGTCCCTTGTCAACTGCAAAATATACTAAAAATAAACTTGATAGTTATGCCGTAGGCGCTATGGCACGTTTTAATAACAACTATGATCATTTACATGAGCAGGCAAAAGCAGTGGCAAAACGGCTGGGTATCAGCCCCATCTGTGATAATCCGTATATGAATACCATTGCTCAGTTAGTTGAAGTGGTGCATAGCGTTTATACCACGCTGGAGATTATTGAAGACCTGTTAACCACAGGAATTAAACAGCAGGCGTTGGCATTACCCACTAAATACTCGCATGGTGTAGGTGCGGTAGAAGTACCCAGAGGGATTTTGTTTCATGAATTTGAGTTTGATCAGCAGGGTCTGTGCACCATGGGTAATTGTGTTATACCGACCAATCAAAACCATGCCAATATCCAGAAGGACTTTGATGAACTGGTACCGCAAATGCTGGCACAAAATAAAGACGAACAGCAGATGGAGCTTGCACTGGAAATGCTGGTTCGTTCATACGACCCCTGTATTTCCTGTTCAACTCACTTTTTAGATGTTAAATTTGTAAAATGAACTACCTTATTGGGGTAGGCAACTACTCAATGTATGATGACAGTATTGGTTTAAAAATTGTTGAATACATCGCAGAAAATGAGTTAGAAAAAGGGTTTCAGGCAATTGAATTATCCGCCAGCTTAATTAATTTGTTGTCTTATTTCAACCGGCAGACCCGAAAAATTATTATTGTTGATTCGGCTAAAATGCACCTGTCGGCGGGAGAATATCGTTTTTTTTCACCGCTGGAAGTCTCTTCAACAAAAAAACTGGCGGGATTGAGTACCCATGAAGGCGACTTATTAAGCATTTTGCATTTAGCGCAAGCGTTGGAATATAAAATTCCAGTACTCAAGGTGATGGGCATAGAACCGCAGCTGATCAAAAATGAATTTGGTTTATCGTCTCTTCTGGAGGAAAAGATTCCTCTTTATAGCAAGCTGTTAATCAATGAATTTAACAGTTCTTTATCCGTAGAACTAATTTAATAGTTACTTCTTAAATAACGATGAATGATCAATAACAAGAGTCAGGTATTAAATAAATGAAAACTTCTGAGTTGGAGATGGCGTAATGTGCACGGTATGTGGATGTGGTGAAGGTGAAGCATCAATGGAAGGGCATGAACACTCACATGAACATCATCAGCATCATGATTTGGAGCATCATCATGAACATGGTGAACATACTCATCATTATGGACTGGGTCCAGCCCATGCGCATGCACCGGGCCTGAGCCAGGCGCGCATGGTTCAGATCGAAGAAGATATTCTTGCCAAAAATAATGCCTATGCTGCGACTAATCGGCGTTGGTTTAATGAGCAGCATATTCTGGCCTTAAATCTTGTTTCCAGTCCAGGATCAGGTAAAACAACTCTTCTTACCCGTACGATTACGGATTTAAAAGATGAACTGAGAATATCAGTGATTGAAGGTGATCAGCAAACAGCCAATGATGCCGACAGGATTAGAGAGACCGGCGTCAAGGCTATACAGATCAATACGGGTAAAGGGTGTCATCTGGATGGGCATATGGTGGGGCATGCACTGGAAACCCTTAAACCCGAAGCCGATAGTATTTTATTTATTGAGAATGTCGGTAATCTTGTTTGCCCGGCTGCCTTTGATCTGGGAGAAGCGCACAAAGTGGCTATACTTTCAGTGACTGAGGGAGACGATAAACCGCTCAAATATCCAGATATGTTCCATGCATCGGATGTGCTGCTGCTGAATAAAACGGATCTGTTACCCTATGTTCAGTTCGATGTCGATACATGCATTGAGTATGCCCGTCGTGTAAATCCGGGTATTAAAGTTCTGCAAGTTTCAGCCACCACAGGAGAGGGTATGGATGTGTGGTATCAGTGGATCCTGATGACCCAGAAGCTAGCCGCTATCGGCTAATCAAAGTAGCATAAACTGACACCCGTTTAATAAGCGTTATGGTTGTGTCCGGTACCGGCATTTCGTGTGATGCTCCACCGCCAGAGCCACTTTTCAATGCCTACGATAACATAGATAGCATAGCTTACCAGCAAGATACGCAACCAGGCAATACTATCCAGCGGTGCGCTATGGAACCAGCTGCTCATCAGTGGTGAATAGGTATAGAAAATCTTTAGCAGAATAAGCTTAAGGCTCTATATTCGCGGGGCTGCTGATTCTTCAGGCTGAATTTTCCCTCAGGCGTATATCCAATTCCGCTAACATTAAAAACCTTATTTCCGATGTAACTATTCAGCGTAATTTTGAAAACGTCCTTGACACCAGGAATTTGCTGACCCACATGGATGTGGGAAATGCAGGTTATGCATGGAGCTATTACCTGCCCAGAAGACGCCGTAAATACGTCCATGTGTGAAAAGATGATGTCTCCGGGAACCAGTTGCGCAGAAGATATTGATTGTTTTATACCGGCTCGGAAAACTGTAGCTTCTTTCAGCATCACCTGCGCTAAGGCAGCTATGGCCTGAAGTGCCCTGTTTTTTCTGGATGTGGCCGATAATTGCATTCATCAGGACAACAAAACCAATCACCGTGGCATCAACCCACTCACCCATGCTCATGGTTATCATGGCCGCAGCAATCAGAATATAAACCAGAGGCTGGTCAAGCTATAGTAAAAATCGTCTTAATGGACCCTGAGATTTCTGTGGCGTGAGTGTATTAGTAGCAAACGGCTCTAAACGAGTTTCAATTTCGAACCGATCCAGGCCCCGATCTACATTGGTGTCCAGTAAATTCAGGACTTCGTGTTCAGGCAGGTGGTGCCAATGTTTTCCCATTATAGTTTGCATAAATAATGCTCCAACAATAAAAATAGCAGGCATTTGCAAAGGTTAGGTATTTTTTGCGAGAATGGACAAACTCTTTAAATAACGTGCTTTATATAAATGATATTAGACTGAATTTGATGTTTGTGCCTCTTTATCAAATGATAACTTAAAAAAACACAAACTGCTGATTTTTAGACTATGGTTTTTCATAAAGTCTGATAAAATTTTTAATTATATGAGTCAACTGCTTATGTCTGTATCCTGAATTGGAGCCTTTATACTTTAATGAATCTGATCAATAAATTAAGCCTGATAGCGCTGGTATTTTTGTTGATAATGATAACCCTGTTCTATACTGGCAGCAGGATCAATCTGCGCTATACATCACAAATCCAGGCTATCATGAAGCTTAAACTGGAACTGTCCAACGCACACCTGTGGTTTGAAGAAATTATCAGCGGCGATAAAACAGAGGATATAGAGACCGTATGGACGGCTATGACCGAGTCCTTAAAATATAGCAATGCATTATTAGAGGGAGGCGAAAATCATGAGCTGAAAATTTTTCCTCTGACCGATGAACCTCTAAGAGAAACAATGCAGGAAGTCGGGCTTGAATTGGAAAAATTCAGGGAAATGACTGAAATGCGCTATCGTAACCAGCAAAATTCATTGCCGGGTTCACCGATTGAACAGACTTTTGATCAACTGTTTGCCGATGTATTGAAAAAAACAGATCGGCTTGAGCATCTGATTTTACTTCGTCTAAAAGACGACTTAGCCGGTTTTCAGCACTGGGGCATTATTCTGCTACTAATTTCAGCCATTTTGTCAGTTCTTATCATCCGCTCATTTTTATCTCATGAACAACGTCATGCTCAGCAAATTCAGAAACTTTCACAGACACAGCTGGAAATACAGCGAAAAAATGCTCAACTGGAAGATATGGTTCTTCATGATACTCTGACTGGATTACCCAACAGGTTATATTTTTCCACTGAGCTGCAGCAGTCCATTGCCTGTGCCAATCGGGAAAATCAATCTCTGATTCTGATGTTTATTGATCTGGATCGTTTTAAATCGATAAATGATAATTATGGCCACACAACAGGAGATGAATTATTAAAACAACTCGCCAGACGTTTATTTTCCGCGGTACGAGCCGAAGATATTGTGGCGCGTCTGAGTGGCGATGAATTTGTCGTGTTACTCAAACATCACGGTGATCAACGTACAACGATTGATAATGCCAATCATATTGCACTGAAAATGATTGAAGCATTGACACCGGCGTATGAAATTAATGACTCCGCAATCTTTATTACCGCCAGTATCGGCATATCACTTTTCCCGCAGGATGGGGAAGATACAGAAACACTGCTGAAAAATGCCGACAGAGCCATGTATAAGGTTAAAAATCTGGGTAAAAATAATTTTAACTTTTTTTCCAGAGATCTCTATGAAGAAGCCAGCAAACGTCTGCACCTTGAGCAGGATTTACATCTGGCAATAACACAACAGCAACTGGAATTATATTACCAGCCGCAATATCAATTAGATAATAATGCATTATATGGTCTTGAAGCACTGGTCCGCTGGGTTCATCCGGAATATGGAATGATCATGCCGAGTATTTTTATACCGATTGCAGAATCATGTGGTCTGATCAAGCAGATTGATACCTGGGTACTGCAAACGGCATGTAAGCAAATGCAGGCCTGGCAGAAGCAGGGTATAGCACCTGGGCGATTATCGATTAATCTATCTGCGGTATTATTTGCACAGCCGGATCTGAATGAACAGGTAATGCGATTGTTAGTAATAAATCAGATTGATGCAGATTCCATCGAACTGGAAATCACCGAGAATGTCTTAATGAATGATAGCGGTCAAACAGTAATGAGCTTAAATTCTTTAAGAGAAAATAAATTGCGTATTGCTATTGATGATTTTGGTACCGGCTATTCTTCACTGGCCTATTTATCAAATTATTCTTTCACGACGTTAAAAATCGATCAGGGTTTTGTCAGTAAACTGACAACGAATAAATCAGTTGGAATTATTGTAAAAACAATTATTCAGATGGCCCTGGAACTTGATTACAAAATTATTGCCGAAGGGGTAGAAACGCAAGAGCAGAAACAATTTCTGCTAAACAACAAGTGCCACTATGCTCAGGGATTTCTTTTTAGTAAACCTCTGAGCAAAATATCCATAGATGGGCTGTTAAGAGAGCATCAGCAGCATGAAGCACACTATGTGATGTAAAATAAGCTTTTATGCGCTTGATTGATAAAGGCCTCAGCCGTTAATACGGTGAATCATAAAATATATAAGGGGTTGAATATCCGCTGATTTCAAAATATATTTTCTTTTCGTTTTCATCGGCCTGATAATTGAGGTTACTATCCAGAATACCGTAACCATAGCGATAATCTCGAGCATTATTACCGCTGGTACTCTGGGCTGTGGACAGCTTGTCAATTTTAATGAATCGTTTGACCAGCTTTTCTCCCATATAGATATCCAGAATGCCATTGGTTCCGGTCCAGTTCTGAAATGAACGACTGATTTTATTCTGTGATTCCTGGGTACAGGCCGTCATAGATAATATAAACAGCAACAAGAATAATTTTTTCATTTGCGTATCCTCAAGTTATAATTTGCAATCAGCATTGTTACATAGTTTACTATATCAGGCTTCTGTTCCGTTAAGGCAATAGTACACTATGACTAAAGTTAACAAATCCTCGGTAAGGGATCATCTTCTAATTCATCCAGGTAGCGTTCACCCCCCAGCTCGGTTTGTAAAATGACCTTACTTGTGCCTGCGCGAATTTCGCCAATAATTGCAGCATCTTCGCCAGCGGGGCATTGCTGCCATAATTGCAGTGCCTGTTGAGCATAGTCCGGACTGACTACGGCCACGACTCTGCCTTCACTGGCAAGATAGTAAGGATCATAGCCCAGAATTTCACAGACACTTTCGACCTGCGGCTGAACAGGAATTTGCGACTGAAAAAGACGCACTTCCCGGTTAGTGGCTGCGGCAATCTCGTGGCAAACAGATGCCAGCCCGCCGCGGGTGGGATCGCGCATAAAGCGTAATCCAGACAGGGACAGCAGCGGTTGAGTGAAAGGCAATACAGTTGCTGCATCTGAAAGCAGCTCACCTTTCAATCCAAACTGTTCACGTGCCAGCATGACTGCGGTGCCATGATCACCGACACTGCCGCTGAGTAGAAGCTGATCGCCGGGTTTGATCTGTCCCAGGTCTAATGTTACATCATGCTCGAGAATGCCAATGCCGCTGGTAGCAAAAAACACACCCGGTATTTCACCGCGTGGTACTACCTTGGTATCGCCGGTCACTATCTGAACTTTCGCCTCAGCGGCTGCCTGTGCCATACTTTTTATAATCCGTTCAAGCTGAGCAAATTCCAGGCCCTCTTCGATAAATGCATTCAGACTCAGATATTTCGGAACCGCACCGCTGACAGCGAGATCATTGACCGTCCCGTGAATGGCCAGTGAACCTATGGTTCCGCCAGGAAATTCAAGCGGCTGTACCGTAAAACCATCGGTAGTAAAAGCGATTTTATTCACCGGCAGTTGCAGTGTTACGGCATCACTGGAGGTATTGAGCAGAGGGTTGGCAAGGTGACGGACGAAGAGTTCCTCGATGAGTTCACGCATAAACCGTCCGCCATTACCATGGGCCAGGGTAATATATTGGGAGGCCGGCATGTTTGCAGACTTTGTTTCATTTGACATGGTAAAAAGCCTCAATAATTTGGCCATAACTCAGGCCTGCATCATTATAAGGTATTTTTTCCGGGAGCAGTACGTTAAAACCATTTTCCTGTAAGCGTTGTATCACCATTTCAGTCAACAGTCTGTTCTGAAAAACTCCGCCACTCAAACCAACGCGAAATTCACCCTTGTGGCTGCGGATTTGTATGGCCTGCGCCAGCAGTGTTTCTGCTATGAGCTGATGGAACAGGAGGGCGCGCCGGGCAATAGAGAATGCTGGATCCAGCAGCAGGGTGGGCAATTCTGACCAGTCTGCCAGCAGTAGTTCATTCACTTTAATTAGTGGAAGAGCTGCCGATGAAGCCGCAGCCAGGGCTGATAGTTGTTCGGCGTTTGCAGTAGACAGAGCCGCAGCGGCCAGATTTTCCAATTGCGAGGGGCCCTGGCCTTCGTATGTAGAGTGAGTGCCTAATCCCAGCAGAGCACTTGCTGCATCGAAAAGACGGCCCATTGAGCTACATTTTATGGTATTGAGTCTTTTTTTCCAGGCATTGTGTGCCAGGGCAGTATCTATTGTGGCTGTTTCTGCGAGAGTTTTTTCCCACACAGAGGCGAGTTCAGATTCTTCATTTTCCCACAATATCGCACAGGCAGAACGCCATGGTTCTCTGGCGGCTTTTTCACCCCCCTGAAGATAAAAAGGTTTTAGCGAGGTTAATCTTTGCCATTTCCCGGCATGCCCATAAAATCCTTCGCCACCCCAGATGCTTTGATCATCTCCCAATCCGGTACCATCCCAGGTAAAACACAGCCAGGGTAAGTCATTTTTATATTCACCGCATAATATCGCTGCATGAGCGCGGTGATGCTGTATCTCATGAATTTGCTGCGTTTCGGCTATTGAATGGGCAAAGCGGTGCGAAGCATAAGCCGGGTGTGCATCACAGATGATTTTGTCGGGATAGATGTGATAAAGGTTTTGCAGATCACTAATAACCTGTTTAAAAACATCCAGACTGCGTTTGTTATCTAGTTCGCCAATATGCGGTGAAATAACGATACGACTGTCCCAGGCCAGGGCGATGGTATTTTTCATCTGGCCGCCCAGAGCCAGCAAGGGTTCTGCTAATGAGAAAGGCAGACTGAGCTCCAGCGGCGCCATGCCCCGGCCAATGCGCAGCAAGCGTTTTTTACCCGCAATAATCCGTATGACTGAATCATCAGCAGGTCTGACTATGGCACGATTATGATGTAGAAATGCATCTGCGATATTCCCCAGACGCATTTCTACTTCAGTATTTTCAGTGAGCACGGGTTCGCCGCTCAGATTGGCTGAGGTGGCGATCAGCGGTGCAGCAAGATCCTTTAATAACAGGTAATGCAACGGACTGTAGGGCAGCATGGCGCCGATTTGATTCAGTCCCGGGTTAATATTCATCGCCAGCTCAGGTTTGCAGACCAGCTGCGGTATCAGTACCACCGGTCGTTGCGGAGAAATCAGCGCTGCTGCTTCCAGATCGTCAGGCTGGCAATAACTTTTAACTGATGCAAGCTTATCTTGTCCAGCCAGCGGAAACATGACAGCCAGCGGTTTATCAGGACGATGTTTTCTCAGCCGAAGCCTGGCTACTGCTGTCTGGTTTTTCGCATCACAGAGCAAATGATAACCGCCAATGCCTTTTACGGCGATAATCAGCCCCTGCTTTAATGCATCGACAGCCGCTGAAAGCGAGGCGTCATTACCCGTGATTGTTGTGCCTGCCTGACGATAACTTAATGTGGGGCCGCATTTTGCACAGGCCAGCGGTTGTGCATGAAAGCGTCTATCCAGCGGGTTATTGTATTCACGATAGCAACGGTCACAAAGTGTGAAGTGTCCCATACTGGTATTCGACCGATCATAGGGCAGGTCTTGAATAATACTGTAGCGGGGACCGCATTGCGTACAATTGATAAACGGATAACGATAGCGCCGCTGCTTGCTGTCATCGAGTTCCTGCAGGCAGTCATCGCAGGTAAAATAATCAGGCGGAATAAAACGTTGCGCGAAATGACTGACTTCACTGGGGATAATAGAAAAATCTGGCAGATGCTTATCAGTCACCGCTTCAAATGTATCAATGTGCGGAGCCGCCAAAGGCGGGTGGCGTGTCCTCACTGCATGCTGAAATGCCTTGATGTCAGCCAGCTGACCCTGCACCCTGATGATGACTTCACCGGACTGGTTTCTTACCCAGCCTGTCAGCCGGTACTGCATTGCCAGGCGATAAATAAAAGGCCTGAAACCGACGCCCTGTACCTGCCCGCTGATGGTAAACTGATAACAATTTCTCATTGCTGAACTATAAGCCATTTTGAAATAATTGAGTGCTGAAACATTAAAAAGTCTACTTTGTGATACAGTATAATGAAAGTGATTAAATTTTAAGCATTAATTGAATGGATTGATAATTTAATTGTCCAATATTAACTATTTAGCGTATTTTTCAATACCGTAAACGTCATGAAAAAACTTTTACCATACCTTCTTTCAGTCTTTGTTGTTTGCCTATTGTCAGCTTCCATGCCGGCCCTGGCATCGGAGCAGAAGAGCGATGTATATACCAGTGACACCGTAATTATGCTGCATGGATTGGGGCGCAATGCTTTTGCAATGTGGTATCTGGAAAAAAAGTTAAAAGATGCAGGCTTTAGCGTGCATAATCTAGACTATCCATCGCGCAAATTACCGCCTGATGAAATGCTCACTTATATCAGCAAATTGATTGATGACTGCTGTGCCAAGATCCCGTCGGGGAAGGCCAATTTTGTAGGACATTCTCTGGGGGGCTTATTGATACGGGCCTATCTGCAAAATAATCCACGAATACAACCGGCCAGAGTGGTGCTTTTAGGCACGCCTAATAATGGCAGTGAACTGGCAGACAGCTTTGCTCACACCGCATGGTTTGAAAAAATTCTGGGGCCCACGGCTCAAATGCTAGGCACCGAAGAAGATAGCTTTCCTCACTCCTTAAAAGCACCTTATTATGAGCTGGGGGTGATTGCCGGCAATAAAAGCATCAACCCGCTGGGCTCCTGGATAATCCCTGGAGCCGACGACGGTATGGTATCCATTGAAAGCACTCAGCTTGATGGCATGAGCGATTTTATTATACTGCCAACCGATCATGTGTTAATGCGGTATGACAGTGAAGTGAGTGAACAAACCGTGCATTTTCTTAAAACCGGGCAATTTAAACATGCTGCAAATGAAAGCGTAAACCATTGAAAAGTTTTCCCTAATCCTCATTGCCTGGGATTATAGCTGAAATTTTTGAATTGTAATGTAGGGAAATGCTCCAGCACCGGAGCCAGATTAATGATTTTATAATTGGCATTGAGCAAGTCACCCTGCTCATTGGTATTATGATGATCGTGCACGACCAGTATCCCGGCGGGATAGTCTTTTCCCAGCGGGGTGCTCATAATATCCAGTCCATCGGTTTCGGTAACGGGATCGGTACTGCCAAAGGCTAATTTAAAACTGCCCAGATAGCGATCGGTTTTTCGATCAATCCAGGCATATTCATTCAGCCCCTGTACCGACACCAGCAGCGCCCCTTTGCCCTCAGGTCCGTAATGCAGTGCCAGACCTTCTATGTCGGTGGTGAAGGCCGGAAGTTCTGCCGCCGGGGTATCTAAATTTAAATCAGATTTTGCGCGCTGGACTTCAGCGATCAATTTTGCCTGATCAGGCTTTTCATTCAGCGCCAGTTTCCATACCCCCAGATTTTCCATACCGTAATATAAGGTCTGAGTTTCATCGTCAACCACACAGCCTTCCAGTTGAAAACGCTGGTTTAACTTTTTCGACAGTTTTTCAATCAGCTTGTGTATCGTGTAATCTTTTTCCAGAATGACTTCTTTAAGCGTAATATCAATCAATTTTTTGTTCTGAGCTTCGTTTAGAAAACGTGAGGTATCGATGGCTTTAGTCAATTGAGTAATCAGTTCCCCGTTCTTATACTGTATTTCATGCTGATATATAATACCGCTTTTCATGGGGGTGAACGCATAAAATACCCCATTATTTCCAGAGTTTGACAGACAAAGCCCGTAAGGTTCTTCGTCTATAGGATTGCCGGTTTGATCCAGTAAAGGCAGATCGGCCAGGAGCCGGATGGTTTTGTCAGAAAGCTGAAAAACGCTCAGCGCTTTTTTATCACGATTGGATGCCACGGCAATATCAATCTGTTGATCTGCAAAAGCAAAATTATATTTTAAATCGACATTATTGAGCCGGTCATGATGCAGGTATAGAATTTGCTCGCCGTTCAGATTATAGAGACCTAGACCGGCCTGATTGCCTGCTTTGGGCTTGGTTTTGCTCACACCGACTATCAGCGACCGGGCAGGATCCTGGGGGTGCAGCCAGACAGCGACATCATCAGTACTGTCCAGCCCGGCAGGAATAGGAGTAGTTTCATAGGCAGCATCAAGTGTTTTAACTTCAGCAGAGGCGTTGAGGCAAAAACAGACGAAGAAAATAACCAGGTATTTCATAACATTGTGTCCTGTATTTATAAATTTCCAGGGAATTAAAGCCCTTTAAAACTGACAGGCAATGTATCAGTGAGAGCCTGCACTGTGGGTGATAATTGTAAACAAATCAAGCGTCATCGTTCGATAACATCCAATGGACTATTGACAGCCCCATTCACGATTTGCTTTGGGATATTTTTTACTTAACGCATAAGGCAAATTGACTCCGCCAAATCCTTCAGCAAGCTCACGTTCATGTAACGCCCTGACTTTGGCCAGTTGCGTTTTGAGTTGCTCAGCTAAACAGGCAGGTAGCAGGGTGACTCTGTCTTTATTCCCTTTGCCTGAGCGTATGGAGATCATGTTTTGTTCAAAATCAATATCTTTTATACGTAAACGCAAACATTCCATCAGCCGTAATCCTGAACCATAAAGCAGGTTAGCCATAAGCCAATGATCACTATTGAGATGAACAAATACCCGTTTGATTTCAGAACGGGTTAAAACGACAGGTAATTTTCGTGATTTCCTGGCACGAACTACATTGACGATTTGACCAAGAGGGCGCTGAAGTACGTTTTTATAGACAAACACCAGCGCGTTAAGCGCCTGATTTTGTGTAGAAGCTGAAACGTGCCTGCTACAGGCCAGATAAGTTAGAAACTTCTCGACCTCAGGTTCAACCATGTTTTCAGGATGTTTTTTGTTATGCAACAGTATAAATTGTTTCGCCCATTGAACGTAGGCTTTCTCAGTCCTGAGACTATAATGACGTACTCTAATGGCCTGACGTACCAGGTTTAAAAAGGGTGGAGAAGACATGATATTAACCTCCCTGTTAATATCTGTAAAACTTCCATATTTTTTTTGCTAATGTAGCATAATTATCTGAAAAACAGAATAATTCCTCTAAACTCAAAATGACTTATCTGGAAAATGGCTGTAAAATAAAGTGAAAAATTTTCAGATATTCAAGATGTTGAACTAAACTGCTTCGCGGCCCTGCTGACCGGCACAATTCCCCTCTTTAGACCACACTTCTATTATCCCTTGAGGATAATGTTTAACGATAGAGGAGAAGTGTGATGACGAAATGACGTCAAGCCATGATCGATGCCATGCTGCTGCGTGGCTTTTCACCGCGTACCCATGAAAGTTATCTGGATACGGTTGAAAAACCGGCGCTTTATTACCATCGCTCACCCGAGCTTATCAATGGTGATGAGATCCAGGCTTACTTTTTTTAATGGCCAAGGAACGCCAGCTCTCTGCTGCCAGTTGCCGGATGTATCTGAATGGCATTCGTTTTTTATATATCCAGGTGTTGAAACAGGACTTTGATAGGCCTGTCCAGAGCCCCAAACGATCCCAACGTATACCTGAGTTACTCAACCGGCAGGAAGTGGCACGTATCATTCAAGCCTGCCCGGGTAAAAACTATCAAATGATGTTCAGTGTCTGTTATGGCTGCGGGCTGCGTGTCAGTGAGCTGGTTTCTCTGAAAGTGCGTGACATTGATGGTGAACGCCACCTGCTGCGCGTGGAGCAGGGTAAAGGAGCCAGAGATCGACAGGTTGTGCTGCCGGAAAAATAAACTGGCTCAGATCAGAGATAGTTTGAACGTGGCAGCTAGCTTGAAAAATGCCGTGGTACAGGAAAAGGCAGAGACAGCGCATGAAGCGGTTACTGAGTGGCCGTGAGCTGTGTGCCATCAGGGACACCTGCTCTTTCTTTCAGAGCTCATACCGATGCAGATGAGCCGAACGGGAATGCCTGGCGGGTAGACATTAAAACGTTTCTGTTAATGTCTTAATGGTCATGAGGAGGATTGTTCAACAGGCTCATGGTCGTCTGAGTGGATCTGTGTGTCTGACCATCAAGAACCCAGAACAAGGGTTAACATTTAGGGAGCAACCAGGCATATAATCGGGCCAAAATACTTCAAAGAGTGGAACAGGATCATCTAAGCTTACAAAAATACGATTTATTTCCATCCTGTCATTCGACAAAACCAATTTCAGTGCATACAATTCCCCTATAATAGAAGAAAGACAACAGGACTGAGTTCCGGCTTAGTCCAACAGACGTTTATAGATCATGCTTTGCTGCGCTCCGCGCAAGGTATAAACGCTAAGATGTTAGCGTCACACTAGAAAATATTAATATTCATACATATATGGATTTTCTTACGTTCAAAAGCTTTATTAGCACTGAGGTTTTAATAATATTTTATTACCTTGGAGCACTTATATTGCCTATCGGTATATGGCTTTTACTTACTTGGCTTATCCGAAAATATAAATTATTCAATACGGCATATGAAAGCGGTAAGGAAATAATATGGAAATCATTAAATAGAAAACAGAAAACTAAGCTTGTAGCGTTTTTCATAACTTTATTTCTGTTTATGGAGCTATTTTGGAGAATGTTATTTGAATTTTTAATTGCCTACATGCAAATGCGGGATGCGTTATTACAGATTCAACTATGAATAGAATAACCAAATACGCTAACGAATCACTTCAGCGGAAGGCGAGAACTTCTGCGGCGCTAAACGCGACAAAGTTCATTGGTTCCACTTCTGATTTCAAACGTTAGCTAAATAAAACAGGAACAGATAAATGAGTAAGTTAAAAGATTCTGGGTATAAAGCTCTAGTAATAATTGAAGATATTGGTTTATTAATTATTGCTTTATCAACTGTAATTGCAATTGGTTTTGAAGTTGTTCAAATGTTCGAAGCTATGAAAGTGACACTAGCAGATCTTTTGTTACTTTTTATATATCTTGAAGTATTAGCCATGGTTGGTATATACCTTAAGACAGGGCAACTACCTATCCGTGTTCCACTTTATATTGCTGTTGTGGCGATAGCACGATATATGATTCTTGATATGAAGAACCTAGATACACTAAGAGTGCTTGGTCTCGCAGGTGCTGTGCTAATTCTTGCTTTATCTATATTAGCCATTAGATATGGTCACACTAAGTTTCCATATAAAAATACAAAGGATAGCTAACAAGTCGTTCAAAAAGGACGCGATAAAACTTTTCGCCTTTTAACTCTAGCGTTGAACTAAACCGCTTTGCGGGTCCTGCTGCTCAGCACATTTCCCCTCTTTAGACCATACCTCTATTATCCCTTGAGGATAATGTTTAACGATAAATGAGAAGTGTGATGACGAAATGACATCAAGCCATGATCGATGCCATGCTGCTGCGTGGTTTTTCTCTGCGCACCCATGAAAGTTATCTGGATGCGGTTGAAAAACCGGCGCTTTATTACCACCGTTCACCCGAGCTTATCAATGGTGATGAGATCCAGGCTTACTTTTTATATCTGGTCAAGGAACACAGGCTCTCTGCTGCCAGTTGCCGGCTGCGTACCTACTAAAAATTGTTCCGGCCCCAGCTGTGGTTATTCTATGGCCGTCAGAACGATCAGCCCATTGGCGTGAGCAGTGTACAAAAACATTACCGATAAGCAAAACTGCAGGCAAAGGTGAAAAAAAGCGTTGGCATTCATGGCCTGCGCCATGCGTATGCGACCCACCAACTGGCTGCTGGATTACAGCTGACTCAACTGCAATATCAGCTGGGCCATCAGAATATCCATTCCACTCTACGCTATGTCCATTGGATCCCGCGCTACCGAAATCACATCCGCTGGAAGCTAATGACACTATCTGCTGAAGAATTGATCCGACGTTTTCTGCTGCATGTCTCGCCCAGAGGATTGATGCGTATCCGCCATTATGGTTTACTTGCGAATCGTTGTCGGAAAAGCAAGCTAACTCAGATCAGAGCGTGTCTGAAGGCAGTCTCTGTGATTGCGGATAAATGAACACACACAGCCTGAAGTGGCTACAGATGGGCTCTGCCCTATCTGTCATCAGGGACACCTGCAATTTCTGTCAGAGCTCATACCGATGAGGATGAACAGACCAGCTGTGGCCAGTGGATAAGACTTACTGTTTGAATTAACGCGTTAATGGCAATGGGTGGGTTTATTAATATTAACAGGCTCATAGCTGGTCTGGGTGGGTTCATGCGCCGGTGTTCAAAAAAACAGGAAGTAATGATTCATATTTAACCTTCTATCAGGCATATAATGAGGATAAAAGTGTTCAACGAGTGAAATAAATTCACATGATACTCTAAAAATATGGTTTATTGACTCCTGTTATTCGACAAAACCGGCTTCAGTGCATACAATTCCCTTATAATATAAGAAAGACGTTAACAGGACTGAGTTTCGGCTTAGCCCAACAGACATTCATAGGTATGTACTTAAGCAAAAATGAGTAAGAATAATTATGTGTTTATTCCAGAAGACGCCGTAAATACGTCCATGTAGGCTTTATGAAGCCATCCATGGCTACATAAACTTCTTCCACAAACACATGATTATCCTTAAGTACATACGAATGAACAGACATTTAAACATCATGCTCCGTTGCACTCTGCACGACGTTTAAATGCTAAGATGTTAGGTAGGCAAATATGAACCTGAGCTTCAATCTAGAAGATGCAAGTCAAGTTACTATCGGAGCGTTTGCTTTAGCAGTGCCTGTTTCGTTTTCTGAAGAGGCGTGGAAGTTAGGAGAAACTTTACCCTTAATAAATCTTTTTTTTATCTTTATTCTTTCTGTTTTTTTCTTGAGTATTTTCGCATACGAAAGTGTATTTCAGGCAAATATAAAATATAGAATATCTGTTTTTATAAGCCGAATAGTTATTGCGTATGTAATGGCGGCGTTAGTAGTGGCACTTGTGTTATCTTCATTGGATAAATTTCCTTTAATTACAGAGCCAGCTATCGCGTTCAAACGTCTAATTGTAATAACAATGCCAGCATCTATGGGGGCGATCATTGTTGATAGTTTTGATAAAGAGTAAATGCCTGACAATGCAAATTAACTCGGATCCTTGCTTCGCTCTGGCCAGTTATTTTCGGTGTTAGACTCTACCAATAGTAAAGATTGAGGACTTTATATAATGACTATATTTCAAATAGCATTAATGTTATCTGCTTTTCTATGCTCCCTGGTGGCAGGCTTTCTTTTTGCGTATGCGATAGTGGTAATGCCAGGAATAAAAAATTTAAACGACAGGGAATTTATTAGAACTTTTCAGGTTACAGATCGCATCATCCAGAATAATCACCCTATATTTATGCTGGTCTGGCTAGGTTCGGCTATTGCTATAATAGTTTCGGCTATTTATGGAATTGGCAGACTACAAGGAGTTGACCTTTTTCTTTTAGCTTTGGCCACGCTTGCGTACATTCTTGGCGTTCAAGTATCGACTGTTGCCATACACCTGCCGATGAATAACAAATTGCAAACACTGGATGTCGACGCGATGAATGAAACTGATATAAAAATAGCGCGTAAAGACTTCGAGCCACGTTGGAATACATCAAATGTAATTAGAACAGCTATAGCTAGTTGCGTATCCGTTCTATTAATAATACTACTTATCAGGCAGTAACAACGTTATGGTATTTAGCGGTAAGGCTAACATGTCAATTAACTTCGCGCCTTCGGCGCCGGACGCTCTCAAGCGCGCCGGTTATTGAGGCGTAAAGTTTTTATATGGTTCTTTAAGTGAATAATATTACCTTTGTTGTTGTATTCAAATTACTTCATGTAGTCGAAGTGCAGCGATTGTTGGCGTTATTTCGTAATAAAGCCAACTCCCACTATTTATTTAGCCTATTCAGATGACCAACGACTCTAAAAATGTATTGCAACGTGGTCTGGAAAATATTCACGATCCATTTTCCGGTTTTATTCGCGCCCAGACAACCTCCAGCCTGTTTCTTCTGTTGTCTACAATCGTTGCCTTATGGTGGGCAAATTCAGTTTATTCTTCTACCTACCTGAATCTGGTGCACACACCGATTGGGATATTTCTGGGTGATTTTGAGCTGCGAGCCTCACTCAAACACATTATTAATGATGGTTTGATGGTGATATTTTTCTTCTTGCTCGGACTTGAGATCAAACGGGAAGTACTCGCCGGAGATCTCGCTCAACCAGAAAAACGACGCATGCTGATTTTTTGTGCCATAGGCGGAATGGTTATTCCGGCAGTGATTTATTCGTTGTTCAACTGGTCACTTGATTCACAGGTCGGTTGGGGCATCCCCATGGCAACCGATACCGCGTTTGCATTGGGCGTGCTCACCATCGTGAGAAAACACATACCTGCCAGTCTTTTAGCTTTCATTGTTGGCCTCGCCATCGTCGACGATGTTGGAGCGATACTCGTCATTGCAATATTTTACACCCAGGAAATATCTGTGTTGCATCTGTCTTGCGCATTTGCACTTATTGCTTTTTTGGCAATCGCTAACTATGCAGGCGTACGACAGCCGCTTTTCTATATTATCTTCGGCGTTACAATCTGGTGGATGATGCTCAAATCCGGCGTTCACCCTACGGTCGCCGGTGTTGCAGTTGCCTTGACGGTGCCAGCACGGCCTAAAATATCATCAGGAAAGTTGCTTGATAAGGCGAAATCAATAATCAGCTCTATACAGAAACAAACAAAAGAGGTGGATGTTCTTGCTAGCAGGCAGGATCACGAGCAGGTACTAGAAGTGCGCGATTTTGCAGAACGTGCCAGCACGCCCCTGCGTCGGTGGGAAGATGCACTGGACTTGCCGGTAGCATTATTTATCTTACCGGTGTTTGCGTTAACCAATGCTGGCGTAGTATTTGGCTTTAGTTCATTTATCGATAGCCTCCAGCATCCAACTGGATTAGGAATTATTACTGGACTGATCCTCGGAAAATTTATTGGTATTTCCGGCGCGTGCTGGCTGGGCCTGCGCTGCAAAATAGGTAGCTTACCCGATGGCGTTAATCTTCAACACGTCATTGGTGCTTCACTCATAGCAGGGATTGGCTTCACCATGTCCACATTTATTGCCACGCTGGGGTTTGACGGGCAACCCGAACATCTCCATAACGCAAAAACATCGATCTTGGTCGCCTCGGTTCTTTCTGCATTTTTTGGCGTGTTATATATCTGGATGATTGCTTCAAAACAAGATAACAAATCACTCAATTAGACACCATAGGCCGACGAGAAGTAGTTCAACCGTTATGTTTTTAGGTCATTAATTATGAACCTAAACAGATTAACTCAGTTAATTCGAAACAGAATAAACTGCTTGTTCAAGGGACAAAGTATTTCTCCTGTCTATAAATAAATTATTTCAAAGCTCGACAGCCTGTCTGAAAGGTTATAGCGTCAGGTATTATCGCTTATCACGCCTGCTCTATGACATGCCTGGTTTCATTGCCGATGGTAAAAGGCAGATGGCTTTTCAGACCATCCCCGACACAGTGCTTGAGATAATGAACCGCTACGCAGAAAAATATCAGGCCGCTCTAACTCAATAGCAATGCAAAAAATTACTTAATCCTTCGTTATACTGGCATCCTCAACAATTAGTGGGTAAACATATCCACCCCCGAAATCCTTATCCAGAGTAAGTTTTCCTTCGATGACCACAACATCATCCAGTGCTACCGAGCTATCTGTGGTAATGGTCAGATCATCAGTACCGCTACTGTCTTTGATGTGAATCCAGTTCTTGCCCATGATACCCGGATTGTATTTACTCACCTGCCCACGTACGCGAATGGTTTTACCTTTGAGATTAGTTTTATCGCTATAGATTTCTGCGATGGTATTTCCACCATCGACCTTATTGATTCCATCTATTGTTTTGACAGCCGGCTCCTGTTTCATTTTAGCATGGGGTGAAGCATCGGATGTGGCTTTGTTTGCAACAGATTCTTTATTAGTAGTGAAATTATTTACAAAATAGATAACATCAAAGTCGCGTTGCATAGACTTGCTGTGAAAATTCTCCATCGGCATTTCTGTAGTAAAGGTGATGAGGTCTCCATTTGCAACCGGGGTAACAGGCCCTGCTGCCCAGACTTTCTCTTTGCCGGTATCAACCTGGATATAGGTATAACCAGAAGCATCATTTGTATCTGTTACCTTGCCGGTGATTTTTCCCGTGGTCGACTGTTCTGCATTAACTGAGTTAACTAGATTTATATTAAGCAGATCTAATGAGAAACAAACAAGTAGTATGATTAAGTAATTTGTGCGGTGCGGCATGATAGTAAATCCTCGTTTTAAATAGAACCAGACCAGGGAACCTCGGAACAAATCATGATGGCGATCTTACTGTTCAAAACTTCCAGCTACTGCGGTGAAAATCTTGCTAATAGCTGGCTATTAACTGCGATCTTCGCCTTGTATCTGATACTTTTAAACAGCAATCTCATCAACCAGAATTATTCAGAGGTTCCATAGAATTTATGATCCTTTCCGGGCGCGTATCCTGATTCAGGCTAAGAAAGTCGATAAAACAATTGCTCTATTGTCTCACGAAAGCGGTCACCAACCAACAGTAGACTTAATTTTTAGATTTGAGTTCAATGTACAACCTAGTGTGAGTAGATTGAAAGACAATGATGTAAGTGTTGATAAGAAAAATTAGCAAGTAGTAGAGAGTTATATATTCGAATATTAGTAATAATTACTCTCTGACCTGGATTTCGATGAGAATGTTTACAACGTAATGCAAAAACTGAATAATAGACCGAGAAAGACCCCTGGGTAAAAACACCTTTCCAGGCAATGCAAAGATCATCGGCAAGATCGGGAATTTCTTCAGTTTCACTTCAGAGTTGAATCCGCGAAACCTTTTAAACTCAATACATACATAGGTACTTAAGGCTGAGAGATCCCCACGAATTATTGTAACATCTCAATAAGTCCGTGCAGTTTAAGTTCCTTCCCCCTGTCAGGGGGAAGGCCAGGATGGGGGTTGTGTCTATAATCAAACACTTAACCCCCACCCTAACCCTCCCCCTGATATGGGGAGGGGATCTTGCATGGACTTATTGAGAAGTTACGAATTATTATGATAACCCACTGTAATTTAGGAAATTGATCGACTTTCATCGTGTTCTATGATCAAATGTGTTCACCACAAACTTATAGGAAAAAGAACACGATGAAAGCCATTAAATTATTACATTAAAACTTAACAACTGCATGTCCTGATATGCATGTTATAAGACTTAAAGCCTTAATGGCTGGTGTCACATCGGCTATAACGGAACATCAACTGACAGTCACTGGATTGGGAAGAAATTTGAAATCCCATTCAAACACCCGGACAAAACACGATATCAAACGGATGGATAGGCTGGTGGGTAACCGTCATTTGCATGCTGAACGTGAAAAGATTTATCAGTATTTATCCCGGCAACTGATTGGCCAGCAAAAGCACCCTGTACTGATTGCTGACTGGTCTGGAGTTGCAGGTCATGAACAATTTCATTTACTGCGTATTGCGATCCTTATGGGTGGTCGTTCATTGACGATTTATGAGAGCTGTTTCAAAGAGCATGAACTGAATAAAACTTCAGTACATAATGCTTTTCTGGACCGGTTGGAGCATCTTCTTCCAGAAGGTTGTCAGCCCATTATTTTAACGGATGCGATTTTTAAAACCCCCTGGTTTAAAACCATCGAAAGTAAGGGATGGTATTGGATAGGTCGTGTGCGTGGCAATGTCCAGTTATCATTAGATGGGCAGACTTTTCAGGGTTGCGGGCGCATCATGGAGCAGGCGACTGCCCGACCAAAGAAGCTGGGGAAAATGCTTTACAGCAAGTCGAGCTGTTTGCCTTGCCAGGCGGTCATCTATCGGGGAAGAATCAAAGATACCCATCGAAGAAACAAGTATGGAGCCCTCTCAAGAGATACCAACAGCCTGTACCATGGACAAAAAGCAACGCAGCCCTGGCTGCTGGCTTATCACTTACCGGCTTCAATCACGACAGCAAAACAGGTTGTCCAGTTATACCGTTACCGTATGCAGATTGAAGAAGGTTTCAGAGATACCAAAAATCCACACTATGGTATTGGTCTGTCACTGGCTCGTTCAAAATCAACACTACGGTATAATAACTTGCTCTTGATTGCGACACTGACACAGTTTTTGTTGTGGTGCATAGGAAAAGTCGCCGTGGATAAAAACTATCATCACCATTTGCAGGCTAATACCATACGCCACAAAACGGTGTTGTCCCATGGTTATATTGCCATGCAGATTGTGGATGATAAACACTATAAGATAAATATGAAGGAGCTACGAATGGCTTTTGAGCAAATTGATCAATTTACTCTATCAATTGATCATGTCGGGTAACAATTCGTGGGGATCTCTCAGTACTTAAGGAGAACCGGGTATTTGTGGAAGACAGATAATTGCTCCTGCGTGATCTGCATTCCCTACATGACTACCATGGATGGTGGAAATGCATGCGAGAGGCAGGAAGCCGGGAACGACCATGGAAGTATTTACGGCGTCTTCTGGAACAAATACTCGATTATCCGCACCTGATTTTGCTTAAGTACCTACCTATGAAACTCAATAAGCAATTGTTTTCTGTAGTGCACAATAGCGGTTATTAAAAAATGTAAATGCCATGTTTTCTTTATTTCATTCTTGCTGATGTTCTTTTGATTGTACTTCAATAGCCTGAATGCGCTCAATTTTAATCAGCACATCGAATGCCTTTTTTCTCTCAGTCTTCTCCATATAGATAAGATGTGCACCTGCTGACTTTACAATTCCTGTGAAAATATGCCCTCCATCAAGAAAGATTGTCACTCGTTTTCCCGTCAGTAAATTTAGGTTATCCATCACAGACGTATTGATGGTGTAGGAGTGGTTCGTTTCTTCTGAAGGTAATGGCTCTGCTGTCGTTAGGGATAGGGGTAATAGAGTTAGAAACAAAGACGTGCATAATAGACTTACCACTGCTGTTGAAAACACTACAACGGGTTTTTCTGGTTTATATATGGCTCTTTCTTGGGGCAATGTCTTTCTCCTGTGTAATAATTAACTATTTCAAAGATCAACAAACTTCCTAGATATAAGAGTAGTACAATTTGAGTGAAAAGTAGAGATTAGTCCAGGAAGGTATTGTCAACTTATTTTCATTGATCTAAATTAATCCTCTCCCTCTCAAATTTCAGGCACAGAAAATTATAGCCCATTCATTTAATGCCCGTTCACGAAATATTCTGTAATTTTTAGTTCTCAATAAATGACGTCCCAGATTAAATAAATTATTCACTTGACCATGAACCGATAGAAATAATTGGATCTGTTTGTGTGATTTAAAGCCTCTCATTTGTCGTTCCTGTTGGCGTGTTTTCTGATGTGAGTTCTCTGCTCGATTATTAGCATATCCGTCATTAACTCAAAAGGGGCTCTCCCCTGCTTCTTTAATAGTTTTCTGAAAAATCTCAGAGCAGCCCTTTTATCTTTATGTTTCTGAACAAGGATATCAATGATTTCGCCGTCCTGATCAACTGCTCGTGCTCGCCAGAGATAATGTAATCTGCCACGAATTTTTATATATACCTTATCAAGAAACCAACGATCACTTTTTATGCCGTACTTACTTCTTATTTTCTGGCATATATTTTTCCGACTTGAAACACCATTGACGAATAGATTCATAGGTCACATCAATATTTCGATAGACCATGGTTTCTTCTACATCTCGAAAACTGAGGATATAACGGTAGTATACACACAACATGACTGATGATTTCTTTTGGGTATCGATGCCCTGAATAAATATTATTACTTTTCATGGAAAAATTATGACATTCTTGATGGGATAAGGCGAATAACTTGAAAGTCCCCATGGAAGACTGCAAAATCAGCTCATGGCCTGTGGCGATCAGTCAAAGACCCGCCCTTTACAGAGCGTTGCCAAAGAGGTATTTTAAGAACCTGGGATTGCCAGAACTGGCAATAGGATAATAACCGGATTTGAACCACCGTGGTACGTGATCAGTACGTCCGGTGGTATGGGAGGAGAAGTGCGGTGAGGCATCTCCTTATCCCGATTAAGACATAAAAATGAAAATCGTCGTACTTGTAATAGCATGATGTCCGTGCTATCGTTAATTTATGGTTTTCACATTTAAAAATTAGGCTACAGAAGATATTTTTAATGGTATTTCCAGTAAAGATGCGCGGCAAACATGTCCACAAAATATTTTGCGTGTAGCGAGAAGAAAACTTGATCAACTCGATTCCGTAGAATCACTCGATGAGTTAAAAGTCCCACCAGAAAATCGACTTGAATCATTACAGGGAAATAGAAATGGGCAATGCAGTATTCGCATAAATGAACAGTACAGAATTTACTTTAAATGGAGTGATTAGGGACCGTTTGATGTTGAAATTACAGATTATCACTAGAGGTGAATTATGGCTCGTATTCCAAGCCACGGAGAGCCGACCCATCCGGGTGAGATGCTCGTTGAAGAATTTCTAAGTCCAATGCATATTACACAAAGAGATTTAGCTGACGCAATCCATGTTCCATACCAGAGAGTAAATGAGTTGGTAAATCAAAAACGTGGTGTCACTCCAAGCACCGCTTTACGGCTTGGTAAATTTTTCGGAGTTTCAGCTGACTTTTGGTTAAATCTACAAATGAGATGGGATCTTTACAAAGCTCAACAAATAGAAAAACAAGAACTTGATACAATCCAAGACTATCATCATAGACAAAAACATGCTTAATAAGAAAATGCATGTGAGGCAAAAAGATATCCCTATGATTTAAACGTTAGCTTATCGAAGCAACCTGTGTCCCTGTAAGAATTAATAACAACATAGGGATATGCTGCAGTCGGGATCAGTACCTTTTTAGAAGGTGAAACAATACTAATACTTGGAGGCTTTGCAGCTCATCGTAGTTATCTTGAATTGCCGTGGGTAATTCTATCTGCTTTCTTTGGCACTTTGGGTGATGATCACCTTTACTACTATATTGGGCGCACTAAAGGTAAAAGTGTGCTAGAAAAAAGGCCGCCTTGAAAATTCAAATCGGAGAAAGTATTTTTGTTACTAAAAAGGCATCAAATATTGCTTATTCTTGGTCTTCGTGTAACTACTCAGCGTATTTTGATTATTGTTGCAAGTTATTGATATCAGGTGTTTGTGGAAGAAGCTTATATAGCCAGGGATGGCTATATAGAGCCTACATGGATGTATTAACGGCGTCTTCTGTAACAAATTCCTGGTATCAATGACGTTTTAGAAATTACGCTGAGTAGTTACGTTTTCGTTTTCTATATGGGCAGTCGTAATTGGAACATTGGGCTACTTATTTGGGTATGCGCTTGAAATTATTATTGGCAATATTGAACACTATTAAAAGTGTTTTATTTGAAGTATCTATCACAGTTTGCATGTTTAGCTATAGTTCTGTATATGTACGGCATTGTCGCCCTAATGGCTTTGTTGGATTCAATTGTGATGACGGCACTTCGTCAATGTCTGATGGTTTTGGCCATTATATTCATACCAGAGGTTAATATGATAACGCGTTTTTTTTTAGGGCTATTCGTTTTATTTTTTGCAGGATCTGCCATGGCGATTGAAGAACCAAAATACACAGTGTTAGAAAAGTCAGGGGCGTTTGAACTGCGTGCTTATAGCTCAAAGATTGTGGCGGAAACACTGGTTTCAGGATCTTTGGATAAAGCATCCAGCGCTGGATTTAAGTTGCTTGCTGATTATATTTTTGGCAACAACACGTCGCGTACAGGTGGTAATGAGAAAATCAGCATGACTGCACCAGTGACTATGGAGCCTAAGTCAGAAAAAATTAGTATGACTGCACCGGTGAGCATGGAGCAAACAGGTGGACAATGGCGTGTATATTTTGTCATGCCGGATCAATACACTTTAGATACCTTGCCTAAGCCTAATAACCCAGCAGTGACTTTGCGTGAAGTGCCTGCAAGCAATTATGCAGTGATTCGTTTTTCTGGCTTTGCCGGTGAAGAAAAATCCGCTACAAAAACGGCTGAATTGATAGCATGGCTGGATAACAAGAGCATTATACCTGTTGCTAAGCCTGAACTTGCACGTTATAACCCACCTTGGACATTGCCATTTTTACGCCGTAACGAGATTATGGTGGCGTATTAGCCACCTGCTCTATTTTTGGTTAACAGGTGATGGCTTATCTAATCGTTAAGATGGCTTCGGCAGATATGTTCACAGCGATGGAACATCCTGTCGCTCAGATGGTTTTTGGAGGGCTTATAATAACGATGGAACAAGTTGTAGGCCGGATGGTTTCGGCGGATATAATTATTATAACAAATTTGCCTAATAAGATGGTCAACCTCGCTTGCTTCGTTCACAGGGGCGCGCAGCAAGCTGCGTGCCCGTTATTACAGCGTAAGCTTCTGGAAAGTAGATATGAAGCACATAATTCAAGTACTTTTTTTCATTTACAGCATGGGTGTGCAGGCTAATGAAACAGCTGTGCTTCATGACCTTGCCAGTTTGGAGTGGAAGAATAGAATCATCTTAATTAATGCCAGTTACAACGAAGAGAATTATTTAGCTCTTCTAAAAAAAAAATCTGCAGAAATAAACGATCGACATATAATCTGGTTCATAATTAACGAAAATGAGGTATTAACTAATTTCGAAGGTAAGCTTTCTGAAAACTTCTTAAACAACACTCTAATGAAATATGGATTCACAGAGGGTAGGAGCATATTAATTGGCAAGGATGGTGGTATAAAGTCTCAGCTTAAGTTTATTGATTTAGAAACCATATTTTCAAAAATTGACGCAATGCCCATGCGTCAATACGAAATGAAAAATTAGTGGGTAGTAAGGTATTAAAATGTTATCAAAGTGCTCAAGTTACGACCTTCCTTTCGAACGATGGCTTAACTTAGCGTAAGGTAAATATGTGGCTTTCTCGTGAATCAAATCAACCCTAGAAAATTGCTAAATAGTAAATGGACTGCGCTCAAGCCCGAGAAAAAGGAAAAACACTTCATTGTGTCAGAAATCGAATTTAACGAAAACGGGGCTATTATTTCTTGTACGATTGAGGCTGTAATGTCGAAACGTATGATTTTAATAGATTGGCAGGATTTGAAGGATATAGACAAATGGTCCCATGGTTGGAAATAATTTACTCTGTTCCATAATGGAACCATACAAGCGTATGCACTCGGATCAATTGTTCAGTTGTTTGCGCAACAAAAAAATTGCCCGATGATACGGGCGTTAGGCTTAGAATGACCGCAATGGAGCGAATGCTTAAAGAAAACGAAGGAGGAAGCTTGATATGACAGTAAAGACTACACCCTTGCGCAAAGAGCCTGCCGAGCGTTCGCGGATCAGCCGGCCACAGCATAGACGGTGGCCGTATATGAAGCCTAAGGTGTCGCTCAAGCCGACCAGGCGGGAAGGTGGCAATGTGTTCCTGATACAGCCCCTGGCCGGTTAGTTTTGTGTTAAGGCTATTAAGAATAATCATCCATGCGAAAGATAAATGAACCTTGTCCGGAAAACGATTTTCTAGGCGAACATGCAGAATTGTTGATATCCAGCTTTTTTCGTTTGACTGGTAAGAACTTGGTTGAGCGAGGAATTTCCGATAAAGATCGCTATCGATCACTCTTTGAGGCAGCTTTTGGCGTAGTTTCACACAATACGGAAGATGATCCAGTTTTTAACTATGGAAATTGCGTGGCATTACAACTATTTGAAATGAACTGGTTACAGTTTACCAATTTGCCTTCAAGACTATCAGCAGAGCCAAAAATCAGGGAAGAAAGAGAAAAACTGCTTGCACGCGTGGCTAAATATGGTTTCATAGATGATTATAGCGGAGTAAGAATTTCTTCATCGGGCAATCGTTTTCTGGTCGAAAATTCGATTGTTTGGAATTTGATCGATGATAATGATGTATATTGTGGGCAGGCAGCGATTTTATACAAATGGTCTAAGATATAATAGAAAATAGCCCTAATCGGATAGTCGGAGGTTTCAAGCCTCCGCTTCGTTTCGCGCATGGGCTTTGCCCATTTTATGCACTCCACTCAACAACATGTGTGTGCCATGCAACATGCCTGCAACATGCCTGCAACATGCCTGCAACATGTGGGCGGCAACATGTGGGTCGAACCAGCATAAAAGCCTGAATTGTCAGTTATTAATCCCTTATATCTGCTGATATTCGGCCTTAAAAACATCATTTCATACCCAAAAAAGATATAATAAGGTCAAGGCGTGAAGAACAGGAGTTCTTAGATAACTGCTGTTGACATTGAAATAGCTATTCTAAGTAGTTATATCAGGAAGAACTATTTTATTGCCAGATTAATAGTGTGGAGAATTAGAGCATGATTGAAGAAGTAGATCATGAAAATATTGATGATGTATTACCGTTAATAAAAAAGTACCAGGTGTTTTACGGTGGCGCTAATATTAATGATGAAAAGAATAAGAAATTCTTTTCCCAATTTATCAACAGTGACCACGGAGTTCTGCATTTATATCGGTGCAAGGGAAAGGTGATCGGATTCTCAACAATATATAATTGTTTTTCCAGTACGCGGGCAGAAACAGTAGCCGTACTAAGCGACTTGTATGTTTCTAAGGATTATAGAGGGAAAGGCTACGGCAAAGAACTGGTAGAACATGCGATTGAAGTGGCTAAATCAAGAGGGTATTCGCGATTACAATGGTTGACGGCTCAAGATAATGATAAAGCTCAAAAATTATATAAAACACTTGGAGCAATTAAAGGTTCCTGGTTCTTTTATACGAAAGAGACATAATAATTACATTAATGTAGTCGTTCTACATGGCTTTGTTTCGATACAACCTGGATGTTTTTTCAGTAATTGGAGTATGTGCTTTTATTGGCCTGGTTTATTCACTGTTCTGCTAGTATCAGCCTGGAGAGCAAATATGCTGCTGCTCCGGGAGCGAAGAGTGAAACGGATCTTAAATGTATCCCCCCCCTGTGGCGATCATTCTGTGATAATGAAAAATCAATAGCTTAACTGGAAACATTCGACAAAATAAAATCCAGTGTATACAATTTCATCTAATAGATTGAAAGCATTTTACAGAATAGCATTCTGACTGAGTTCAACAGACATGCAAAGGTTGTACTCCAGGCGTAATCTATCTCTGCAAAATGTCAGGCATCATAGCAAAAATCATAATTTAAGAGGTTACTATAATGGCAAATGAAGGGTATCACGAACCAATTAAAGAACTCACCGAAGAAACCAGAGATATGCATAGAGCCATCACATCCTTAATGGAAGAACTGGAAGCAGTAGACTGGTATAACCAGAGAGTAGATGCGTGTAAAAATAAAGCTTTAAAAGCCATTCTTGCGCATAATAGAGATGAAGAAAAAGAACATGCTGCAATGCTTCTTGAATGGATCCGCAGACAGGATCCTGCTTTTGAAAAAGAGTTAAAGGATTATTTATTCACGGAAAAAGCTATTGCGCATAAATAACAGATATCCGGTAAGTGATCTTAGAATGACAGGTACATGCCATACGTCTTCAATTTAAGGCAGGTGTTTTTCTCAATAGCACGCTGTATAAGCAGTTATGTATTTCTGTGTTATGCACTTTTAATGGAAGTATATGAGTAGGTTTAATCCGAAATTTATGGGCGTATTCAGTGTCATACTGCTAATCGTTGGCTGCTTGATAAACACTGAAACGGTCATGGCTCAAGGCCCATCGTATGCATGTGACATGGTTAAAGCAGGCAGTGTCGAAGCAATGGTTTGTGAAGACAGCAGCTTGTCTCTTCTTGACCGCAAGCTGTCCGATGTCTATGCCCAGGCCTCCCGGAAAGCTGCCAGCGAGCATCCGCCATTGTTGAAAACGGAGCAGAGGGGCTGGATTAAAGGACGCGATGACTGCTGGAAAAACAATGACAAGCACACATGTGTGAAGACAGCATACCAGCTACGCATTGCTGAGTTGCAGGCAAGGTATCGCCTGGTAGCGGCTATGGGCCCAATCTTCTATGTCTGCGATGATAATCCCAGCAACGAGGTCGTCACCACCTTCTTCAAGACCGATCCACCCACAATGATTGCCGAACGCGGCGACAGTGTCTCGCTGATGTACCTTCAGCCTGGCGCTAGCGGAGCAAAATACCAGGGACGCAACGAAACCTTCTGGGAACACCAGGGTGAAGCTATGATCACGTGGGGTTATGGCGAGCCTGAGATGCACTGCAAGAAAAAACTTTAGCAGAAATCAGGCAGTACGAATTCACTGAACTGACAGAGAGTTCCGTATAAGTATTACAGAATTTGAATGCGTCCATTCTGCATAAGCCCCGGTGTTGCTTAAACAACTACTGGACACAGTTTCCGAACAACTATCTGGTTTCTGAGCTTTGCTTTGGTCTCATAGGACTTATGATAATTAAAAGGCCGGATTAGGTAGCTCAAATAAGATATTTCAATGTCAGGCTCTGAAATAGTCAATAAATGCTATGTTACTTTATATCAGAGAGGTATAACGCAGTGATTGAACACGAAAAAATAAACTATTTGGAGTTTCCGGCCAGGGATATTAGCCTTGCAAAGGCGTTTTTTGCTAGTGTTTTTAACTGGCATTTTGAAGATTATGGTTCCGAGTATAGCGCTTTCTCAAATGCAGGATTAAAGGGAGGTTTCTATAAATCCGATAAGGTCGCTGCAACCGAATATGGCAGCGCGTTAGTGGTTTTCTATAGTAACAACCTCGAAGACACGCTAAAGAAAATAGAGCTTGCAGGCGGAACTTTAGTGAAACCCGTTTTTTCGTTTCCAGGCGGACGTCGCTTTCACTTTGCAGATCCCAATGGTAATGAGTATGCGGTATGGTCTGACACATAATAAATGTTTTAATCGTGAAAAATAGACCGCTGCTAATGATCCGATATTATTTTGCATGCCTGTGGCTTAAAGAGAAGCGAACACGCCAAACATTGCTTGCTGCGCTTATCCGGTTAATGCCTTAAGGATGTTTGCTTACAATGACCTGTCGGAGAAGATAATGTCAGTAACACTTGCCTTTGACGTTTATGGTACCTTAATTGATACAGATGGCGTTGTTTCCAGCTTACAGGCATTGATTGGCACTGATGATGCCGCATGTTTTGCACAAACCTGGCGCGACAAGCAGCTGGAATATTCATTTCGTCGGGGGCTAATGCAAAACTACGAGAATTTTTCTGTGTGTACGACTCAGGCTCTTGAGTACACCTGCTCTTACTATAAAGTTACCCTCAGCAGAGAGCAAAAGCAGGAGTTACTTGGCCGTTATCGTACACTTCCTGTTTTCAGGGACGTAAAGAATGGCCTGGCTCGACTGAAAACAGCTAATTTTCGTTTATTTGCATTGTCCAATGGCAGCGAAGAAGCGGTTGAGACATTACTCACAGCGGCTGGAATAAGAGATTTTTTTCTTGCCGTGGTCAGTGTTGACGAAATTAAATCATTCAAACCGAATCCGGAGGTATATAAGCATTTTTTAAGCAAATCGGCTGCATCCGGCAGAAGTGCCTGGTTAATTTCAAGTAATCCATTTGATGTCATAGGCGCTATTTCAGCAGGCATGCGAGCTGTGTGGATTCAGAGAAGTAAAGAAGTAATTTTTGATCCGTGGGGCATAGATCCAACGATAACAGCAGAGAATATTGAACAGCTTAGTGAAAAGCTGACTGAGTATCTCCATAAACGGACTGATATTCACTAAGCCTGGCACTATCAGGCTTATATTAATAATTGATACATATGAATGAATTTGATTTCAACTTTAAAGATATCGTGGACTTCGCAAAAGATGCGATTATTGTAACGAAATCCACTCCCATAAATGGGCCTGGTCCAGAAATAGTGTATGTAAACAACGCATTCACCGAGTTAACAGGGTACACCTTTAATGAAGTGCTGGGAAAAAACCCGAGGATTTTACAGGGCAGGAATACTGATGCAACAACCAGAAAAAAAATCAGAAGGGCTTTGGAAAAAAATGAAGCGGTGAGAGCGACGATCAAAAATTACTCGAAAACCGGTCAGGAATATTGGCTTGATATCAGTATTCTCCCTTTACAGAATGCCCATGGACAAGTAACACATTTTGTTTCTATTCAACGTGATGTTACAGAACAAAAATTACTCGAACATCAACTTGAGACTTTATCAAGAACTGATCCATTAACGGGTGTGTACAATAAAAGGACATTTGAAGAAGTCTCACGTAAGGAATTTTCCCGTTATCAGAGAAGCGCTGAAACATATTCACTGCTCGTAATGGATATAGATCATTTTAAAATGATAAATGACAGTTATGGCCATGCTGCCGGAGATGTTGTCATACAATCCTTCGCAGAATTTTGTCAGATAAGTTTAAGAGGGATTGATAGCGTTGCAAGGATTGGCGGAGAAGAATTTTGTCTGCTTTTACCCGGCACAAACAAAAAAAATGCCCTCTACATTGCTGAAAAATTACGCGAGAATATTGCGAATTTTTCAATTAACTCAGATCACATGGAACTTTCAATTACGATAAGTATTGGTGTGTCAGAAGTCGTGCCTTCGGACAAAGATCATACTGCTATCTTTAAAAGAGCTGATATGAATTTGTACCATGCGAAACACTCTGGCCGTAATTGCGTTTGTGCAGATTGAGCTCTAAATAAGTGTTCCTGACAGGTGTCCCTTGAGCACAAGTTCCTGTGATGCATCATTTCGGGATTTGATGCTACTATGAAAGCACTAACTATTTGTAGTCAGATATATTAAATACCCGGGAGATAGCAACTTTGGATAACCAATCCTCTCAAACCCAAATGGCTGAGAGACTGTTACAGATAGTCAGCCAGTTGGCCAGTGAATTGCGCCAGGGACAGCGGCAGCCGCGTCCGGTCACGCTTGACAGCAGGCTGGAACGTGACCTGGGACTTGACAGTCTGTCCCGGGTTGAGCTGCTGCAGCGAATTGAAAAAAGTTTTCAGGTTAGACTGCCGGAGCAGCTGCTGGCAAGAGCTGAGACCCCGCGAGATCTGCTGCAGGGGATGATGAGTGCTCCCGGCAGGCAGCGAAGTGGAGAACTGTCTGCTGCACAGATTGAGCTTCCCGGTATCGATCAACAAGTACCCTTGCATGCGCAGACGCTGGTTGATGTATTGCTCTGGCAGGTAAAAAAACATCCACAGCGGCCGCATATCTATCTTTATGGGGATGCGGATGAAGCGCAGATTATCACCTATGCCGAGCTTCTGAAGCAAGCCAGAACCATAGCCTGCAAGCTGCAGAAACATGAGCTGGAGCCAGCACAGACGGTGGCTATCATGCTGCCGACAGGGCGTGAATATCTATTTACTTTCTTTGCCATTTTATTACTGGGCGCCATTCCGGTGCCCATTTATCCTCCGACCCGCCCCTCCCAGCTGGAAGAACATTTACGCCGTCATGCGGCTATTCTCGATAACGCCGGAAGTGTCCTGTTGATCACAGTCGCTGAAGCTCGATTACCAGGCAGACTGTTACAGGCGCAGGTGTCTTCTTTGCGTCATATTCTGGTGGCAGATGAATTGCTGCGGTCTGAGGAAGTCAATGAGTCTTTTACCCATATACCTGCGGCGAGTGATAACATCGCCTTTCTTCAGTATACCTCCGGCAGTACCGGGACGCCCAAGGGCGTTGTGTTGACGCACGCTAATTTGCTGGCAAATATTCGTGCCATGGGTGACGTGGTTGAGGCAAGTTCCGAGGATGTTTTTGTCAGCTGGCTGCCGCTCTATCATGACATGGGCCTGATAGGGGCCTGGCTTGGCAGCCTGTATTTTGCCATGCCGCTGGTGCTGATGTCTCCACTGATGTTTCTTACCCGCCCTTACCGCTGGCTACAGGCGATTCACAAGCATAAAGGGACGTTGTCAGCAGCGCCGAATTTTGCCTATGAATTCTGTCTCAACAAGTTAAATAACCAGGATATTCAAGGTATAGATCTGAGTTCCTGGCGCATGGCATTTAATGGTGCTGAACCGGTTAATCCCAGAACCTTGCGTGAATTTGCCGAACGTTTTTCGCACTTTGGCTTTCATCCTGAAGCCATTGCACCTGTTTACGGCCTGGCTGAAAGCGCGGTCGGACTGGCCTTTCCGCCGCCCGGACGTGGAGCACTTATTGACTGTATCCGGCGAGATGCGCTGGCAGTGTCTGGAGAGGCGATACCGGCAGATGAGAACGATGAATTCTGCCTGGAAATAGCAGCCTGTGGACAACCACTGCCCGGATACCAGATCCGTATTGTGGATGCATCTGGCCGTGAATTACCTGAGCGCAGGCAGGGGCGACTGCAGTTTCGCGGTCCATCCGCTACCAGCGGTTATTTTCGAAACCCTGAGCAGACCTTGCTGCTGTTTGACGGTGACTGGCTGGAAACCGGCGATCTGGCCTATATGTCTGCGGGCGATATCTATCTCACTGGACGCAGCAAAGAAATTATTATCCGCGCCGGGCGTAATATTTATCCTTATGAACTGGAACAGGCTATTGGCGAAATTGAAGGCATTCGTAAAGGCTGTGTCGCCGTATTTGGTTCGCTGGACAAAAGTAGTGGCACAGAACGAATTGTGGTTCTGGCGGAGACTCGTGAAACTGATCCAGAGCAACGCGAACAATTGCATACACAAGTTGATGCTGTTGCTGCCAGTCTGCTGTTAGGCAGCAGTCCGGATGAAATTATGCTGCTGCCGCCACATAGTGTGCTGAAGACATCCAGCGGTAAAATCAGACGCACGGCCTGTCGTGATCTTTATGAGCAGGGGCTCATAGGACGCGCCAGCCGCTCAGTCAGTTTGCAGCTATTACGAGTGGCTGCTGCAGGGGTTCTGCCGCAATCTCGGAAATTATGGCATCGGCTTAAGGATTCATTATTTGCACTATGGTCATGGGGCTGGTTCAGTCTGCTGGCGCCGCTGACCTGGCTGGCAGTCGTTGCACTGCCCATTTCCTCCTGGCGCTGGCATCTAATTCGAGGGGCCTCGCGCCTGTTTGCCTTTATCACCGGAACTCCGCTGAGGATTGAGGGTTTAGAGAATTTACCCGGCGAGCAAGCTGCTGTCATGGTCTGTAATCATGCCAGTTATCTGGACGGTATTTTGCTGATTGCTGCTCTGCCGATTGAGTTCAGTTTTGTGGCCAAAAAGGAACTGCAGAAAAACTTTATCTCGCGATTATTTTTGCAGCGTATCGACTGTCTTTTTGTGGAGCGATTCGATGTTCAGCAGGGAGCAGCAGATGCGAAACTGCTGCAGCAACAGATACAACAGGGCCGTTCACTGGTCATTTTTCCGGAAGGGACTTTTACCCGGGAGAGCGGCCTGCGGGCTTTTCGTATGGGCGCATTTACAACTGCTGCACAGGTAAACAAGGCTGTTATTCCATTGACGCTAAGCGGTACACGCTCTATTTTGAGGGCAGCATCCTGGTATCCCAGACATGGCGCAGTTCGTGTGCATATCAGTGAGCCTATATATCCTCAGGCTGCAGACTGGGATGCTGCTATACGCCTGCGGGATGCTGCACGGAGCGAGATACTGCGCCATAGTGGTGAGCCTGATCGGGAGCTGGGTTGATTTTCAGGCCAGTTGCAGCTGTTTCAGTGTGGCGACGGCATCCCCTCCGCTGATATCCGGAATAATGCTCAACTCGATGCTGGTTACCCCATCAAGATGGAGCTGGTAATCCTCGATTTCTTCAGTGGCGTCTGACGGATTGAAATTATATTGCTGACGCACTATTTCCTCATAAGTATCACCGCTATCACCGGACCAGCGCAGAGTGAACTGCTGCGTACGCTGCATGCTGTTTTCATGGAATAATAACCGAATATGCCTGATAACCTGTGGCTGCAGAAAGATCAACTGAATGGTTTGCTCACCTGCCTGAGCAGCCCGCCAGCCATGATCTGAACCGGGGATCAGGGCAGACTCAATCGGGTGTTCATCGTCTTCAGAGGTCAACTCCACTTCAGTCAGGTTTTCCAGGTTCAGCCAGTTTAATTCTTGCCCTGAATGGGGCGCTGTTTGCTGTTTGATCATTCGCTTGCGCATTGTAGTACCTCATACCGGTCAGCTAAAATCCGGAATAAATCAGTTAAACCTGCTGCAGGCGACTCGAACGTCCGCTATTGCATTGCGATCTAACTGGGTTATTCAGGTTAATGGTAATAATTTCGTAACTATTCAGCGTAATTTTGAAAACGTCCTTGACACCAGGAATTTGCTGACCCACATGGATGTGGGAAACGCAGGTTTTGCATGGAGCTATTACC
The DNA here is from genome assembly GCA_963836005.1 of uncultured Gammaproteobacteria bacterium. GTDB lineage: Bacteria > Pseudomonadota > Gammaproteobacteria > GRL18 > GRL18 > CAWIHS01. Next base: position 632,538 of record CAWIHS010000002.1, read on the forward strand.
TGCCCAGAAGACGCCGTAAATACGTCCATGGTCGTTCCCAGCTTCCTGCCTCTCGCATGCATTTCCACCATCCATGGTGGTCATGTAGGGAATGCAGATTATACAGGAGCAATTATCTGCCTTACGCAAACACCTGATATCAAGAACTTACGTATAAATCTAAAATACGCTGAATAGTTACATAATTTCTTTCTTAAGCTCTTATCTATCAGTCTATAGAACAAACTGTAACTAAACAAGCACAGACATGTTTGATGTATAGCTGCTGCAGCTTTCATGTCAACAAAATTGGCATAATTATTAGTCTGTGGCCGCTGAAAGTTTAACTGCACAATATTTTACTTCGGCTATTTTGGCATCCGGATCAAGTGCTGCATTAGTCAATACATTAGCGGCGGCCTCTACATAACAAAACGGCATATAGACCGTACCAACGGGTGAGTTATCACTCAGCCTGACTTTTGCCTGAATATGACCGCGGCGTGTCTCCAGCAGCATCATCTTTCCTTCATCCAGACCAAGCTTTAATGCATCACGAACATTTACTGCGGTCCAGGGTTCAGGTTCTAATGAATCCAGAACGCGAGTTCGACGCGTCATACTGCCTGTATGCCAATGTTCTAACTGTCGACCAGTGATTAAAATGTAGGGATAGTCTTCATCGGGTTGTTCGTCAGGTGGAATAATGTCTGCGGGAACCAACCTGGCGCGGCCTGTCTCGGTCGGGTAACCGGACTGAAAAAGCACGGGTTGACCAGGATCTCCTTCTTTATGGCAGGGATAGGTAACGCTTTGCTGTTTTAATCGTTGCCAGGTGATGCCTGCTATCGAATCCATGCACTGACGCATTTCGTTAAAAATGTCTTCAGGTCCACTATACTGCCAGTGCAAACCTAAACGACGAGCCAGTTCCTGTATGATCCACCAGTCCTGGCGTGCCTCGCCGGGAGGTGTGACCGCCTGGCGGCCCATTTGAACCATGCGATCGGAGTTGATATAGGTGCCGGTTTTTTCTGCGCTTGCTGCCGCTGGCAGAACCACGTCAGCGTAGCATGCGGTTTCTGTCAGAAATAGATCCTGTACAATCAGATGCTCCAGTTTCGCCATTGCAGCACGGGCATGTAATACATCGGGATCAGACATCGCTGGATTTTCACCTTCGATATACATACCTTTTAGCTTACCATCATAAGCATGGTTTATCATTTCTACGGTTGTTAAACCGGCTTTATCATCAAGTACTTTTATGTCCCATAAAGATTTAAAACGTTCAAGTGTCACAGGGTCAGTCACGCTTTGATAATCAGGGAAAACCATTGGAATCAATCCCGTATCGGATGCGCCCTGGACATTATTTTGCCCACGCAAAGGATGCAAACCTGTTCCCGGACGGCCTATTTGCCCAGAGATCATACACAGAGAAATCAGGCAGCGAGCATTATCTGTTCCATGTACATGCTGAGACACTCCCATACCCCATAAGATCATGGCGTTTTTTGCACTTGCATAAAGGCGAGCAGTTGCACGAATTTGTTCAGCAGGAACACCGCAAATGGCACTCATGGCTTCAGGTGTATAGGCCAGTAAATGCGTGCTCAATTTTTCATATTCTTCGGTGTAGGCATCAATGTAATCTTGATCAACCAGCCCTTCAGTGACGATGACATTCATCATTGCATTGAGTAAGGCGACATCCGAAGCAGGTTTGAATTGAACAAAATGCGTGGCATAGCGCCTGAGTTCCGAGCCTCTAGGATCCATCAGAATCAGTCTGGTGCCTCGTTTGAACGCATTCTTCATCCACGTCGCACCGACTGGATGATTTACGCCTGGATTCGCGCCAATAATAATAATGACATCCGAATTTATGACATCGGCCATAGGATTAGAAACCGCACCTGAACCAATTCCTTCCAGCAGCGCAGTTACGGATGAGGCATGACACAGGCGGGTACAATGATCGACATTGTTGGTGCCAAAGCCGGTACGGATCATTTTCTGGACTAAATAGGCTTCTTCACAGCTGCCTTTGGCAGAACCTAAACCTGCCAATGCATATTTACCATGCTTGCGGATGATTTTTTTTAATCCTTCTGCGGCAAAATCCAGCGCCTCTTCCCATGTGGCTTCACGAAAAATATCTAATGGATTGCCTGGATTAAAATCCAGTTCAGCGGTTTTAGGCACATCCTTGCGACGAATGAGGGGTTTAGTTAAGCGCTCAGGGCTGTGAATATAGTCAAAACCGAACCGGCCTTTAACGCATAATCTTCCGTGATTGGCCGGCCCATTAATTCCACTGACATAGAGAATTTTGTTGTCTTTCACATGATAGGAGAGCAGGCAGCCTACACCACAATAGGGGCAAACCGAACAGACTTTTTTATCTGCTTTAATCATACCGACGTTATTGGCCGGCATCAGTGCTCCGGTTGGACAGGCCTGAATACATTCGCCGCAGGCTACACAGCTACTATTACCCAGGGGATCATCCATATCAAAAACTATTTTACTTTCACCGCCGCGTCTGGCCAGGCCAATCACATCATTCATCTGAACATCGCGGCAGGCACGCAGGCAGAGGGTGCAGTGGATACATGCATCCAGATTTATTGCCATTGCAGGATGAGATATGTCCTGCTCAAGTTTTGCTCGTGAGTGAAAACGTGGAGTGTCGATTCCCAGCTTTTGAGACCAGTACAGTAGCTTATTGTCCAGCGTGTATTGTGATTCGGGCATATCGGATAGTAATAGCTCTACAATCAGCTTTTGTGCACCCAGTGCTCGCTGATTGTCACTATGTACTTTCATGCCGGCTACTGGCCGGCGACAACAAGCAGGTGATAATACACGTTCGCCCTCGATTTCCACCATACAGGCACGGCAGTTGCCGGCTGTTTGCAGACCGTCTTTAAAGCATAAATGAGGGATTGCAACAGCATGACGCTGAGCCGCCTGTAGGATGGATTCACCATCATAGGCAATTATTGTTTTTTCATTTAGCTCGAATTCAATGCTGGAAATGCTCATTGTTTGAGCTCCTGAGGAAAGTAACGGATCACACAGTCCATTGGATTAGGAGCGGCCTGCCCGAGCCCGCAGATTGAAGTGTCACGCATGACCGTTGATAGCTCCTGCATCAATTTGATATTCCATTCATCTTGCTGCATTAAGGTGAATGCTTTGGCTGTGCCGACACGACAGGGCGTGCATTGGCCGCAGGATTCGTGGCTGAAAAAATGCATGGCGTTAAGCGCTGCCTGGCGTACTGAGTCATGAGTAGATAACACAATGATGGCGGCAGAACCGATGAAACAGCCATGTTCATTCAGCGTGTCAAAATCCAGCGGGATATTTGCCAGGCTGGCGGGTAAGATACCTCCGGAAACACCTCCCGGGAAATAGCCGTATAACTCATGCTCATCGAGCATGCCGCCACAGTATTCATGAATAAGTTCCTGCAGCGTAATACCGGCTGGCGCGAGGTACAGGCCGGGCTTTTTTACGCGGCCACTGACCGAGAATGAACGTAAGCCTGTGCGTCCATGACGTCCATGTGAGGTAAACCAGTGTGCTCCTTTTTCAATAATATCTCGTACCCAGTAGAGTGATTCCATGTTATGTTCAAGCGTTGGGCGGCCAGACAAACCGACTTCAGCGATATAAGGCGGACGTAAACGCGGTATACCGCGTTTACCTTCAATGGATTCAATCATGGCGGATTCTTCTCCGCAAATATAGGCTCCAGCTCCACGGCGTAGCTGTATGGGAGGACTGTCTTGAAATTGCTGTGATATGATGCTTATTTCTTTGCTGAGTAAGTCATGTAAACCTGCGTATTCATCACGTAAATAAATAAAAATTTCTGCTACGTCAACTACTCGTGCGGCAATTAACAGCCCTTCTAAAAAACGATGCGGGTCCCTTTCCAGATAATAACGATCTTTGAAGGTGCCTGGTTCACCTTCGTCAATATTTACCGCCAGCATTCGTGGTGCCTGCTGGTTGCTGACAATACGCCATTTGCGTCCAACCGGAAAACCTGCTCCGCCCATACCACGCAGCTTGGAATCTTCGAGCGCGGCGATAATCTTTTCACCGGCAAGTTCGTTGCTAAGCAGTTTTTGGTAGAGTTTGTAGCCGCCTTGAGTAACATACTCATCGTAACGAATGGCGCTTTCAGGCGCTTTGGCTACGGTATTTTTTGCTTCTATCACTTGAAGAATTTTTTTAACATTGGCCTGTTTTACAGGATTGGTGCCAACGACTGCAACAGGGGCTGATTCACAACGTCCAACACAGGGGACAGACTGAATGCGGATGTTTTTGCCATATTTTTCTATGAAACTTATGTTAAGTTGAGAAATTAATTCTGCAGAACCTGCCAGCTCGCAGCTCACCGATTCACAGACGCGTACGCTCAACTCAGGTGGACGTTCGTCAGTTTCTTTTACGATATCAAAGTGATGGTAGAAACTGGCGACTTCATACACTTCGGTCTGGCTGATTTTTAATCGCGTTGCCAATGCATGAAGGTGTTCCGCTGAAAGGCAATGGAACTGATCCTGAACGCGATGTAGATACTCGATTAACAAACTGCGATCAAGAGGCATGTCTTGTAGTATTGAATTGACTTCTGTGATTGCTGTTTTCGATAAAATCCGCCCTCTGTGCTGCCAGCTTGTTTTCTTTTTCATGAATCTGCTTGCCTTTACATGTATAGCATGAGTGTACAACTTAAATTGAACAGTCTGGATAGAAACATTCATGAAATCATCAGTTGAGGTTTTAACAAGATGACCTACACTATATGCTTGACAATACATCGTTTAAATTGATAGGTGCTGTCCTGTTCTTTAATATCGAGAACTTAAGGGTGTGTATCAGATATCAAAGGCATTGTCTGTTGATGTTCAGAAACAGAGGAAACCTGTTCTTTTCCCAGGCCCATCCAGGCCGCATTAATGATTAATTCAGAATATTCGGTTAGCGGTTGCTGGATAATATGATCCAATCTTAGCTGAATCATTCTTATCGCGCCTCCGAAAATACTGGAAGCAGCTACCCATGAATCTGTATCACGGAATTCTCCACAGTCGATACCATTACTGATAATTGCCCGAATCTTCTTAAAGGGGGATGCATTACAGATCAGCGGAGCTTCAGGTAAAAATTCGGTATGCTTAGCATGAAAAACAAAAGCGATAATGTTTCGATGGGTCTCTGTGTGTTCAAAGAGTTGCCTGATTATTTCTTTACATTGTTCGGAAGGTGATTCGACTTCCTCTTTCACTGTATCAATCAATTCATCCATTTCATTGAGTATGTGTTTGTAGAGAGCTTTTGCAATACCCTCCTTGCCGCCAAAGTGTTTGTAAATAGATCCAATGCTGACATCTGCTTGTTTCTGTATTTCATGGACTGACACATTGTGGTAGCCATTGGTTACAAAAAGATCCAGTGCCGCCGTTAGAATTTTACAGTCAATGGGTTCAGGATGAGGTGTTGGTTTTTTTAAATAGGGCATAAGATTTATTTATAATTTATTCCATAAACATTGACAAGAATGAACATTCATTCTATTCTGAATATAACAATATTTCATGAAAAATTCTAGTGGAATATCAGCCATCAATAATAAAAAATACTTTGGTCATATTTTAGGAGGAATAAAGATGTATAAAAAAATAGGTTTTTTTCGTCGTGGCAGGGTATTTACCATCGCCACACTCTCAACTTTGTTATTCTGTGCAAGCAGCTTCGTTACAACCAGCATCCAGGCTGATGAAACGTGTATGTCTCCATATATGGCCAAAATTGTTGGTCAGGAAGATTTTGTCTACGTATGGACTTTGGGTGTCGATGGCCTTGGGGATGGTCAGGACAAGCTGGTTACTGTTGATGTTAATCCTCAATCGAGTAATTACGGTAAGGTTATTAACTCGCTTTCAGTAGGAGGACGAAATGAGGCGCATCACTCGGGTTTTACCGATGATCGGAAATACCTCTGGACTGGAGGACTGGATACCAATAAGATTTTCATCTTTGATGTACATACTGATCCCGCAAAACCCTCCTTACATAAGGTCATCAAAGACTTTGTATCAGCCAGTGGTGGTGTAGTGGGGCCTCATACCACGTATGCACTTCCAGGCCGCATGATGATCACCGGTTTGTCTAACAATGTAGATCATGGCGGGAGAACTGCTCTGGTTGAATATACCAACGCAGGAAACTATGTTGCGACGCACTGGATGCCAACAGATGAAAACCTTGGCGGAGCAAAGAAAAGTGGCAATTTCGCCGATGGTTATGGCTATGATGTGCGTGCTCTACCGCGGCGTAATGTGATGATCACATCATCCTTTACCGGCTGGACTAATTACATGATGGACATGGGCAAAATGATCAAAGATCCTGAAGCTATGAAACGCTTTGGAAATACGGTTGTAGTCTGGGATCTGCATTCCAGAAAACCCAAAAAAGTGCTCGATGTTCCGGGGGCTCCTCTGGAAGTACGTTGTGCTTGGCAACCTGATCATAACTGGTGCCTCACCACTACAGCTCTCACATCAAAAATTTGGCTGATCTATGAAGACGAGAAAGGTGAATGGCAAGCCAGTGCCGTTGCTGATATTGGTGATGCGTCCAAGATCCCTCTGCCTGTAGATATTTCGTTGCAGTCTGATGATAAAGGTTTGTGGGTGAATACTTTTATGGATGGAAAAACCCGCTATTTTGACCTGACTGATATTCACAATCCCAGGCAAACTTATGAGAAGGTCATTGATACACAGGTTAATATGGCTTCATCAAGCTGGGATGGAAAAAGAATATATTACACGTCATCATTGCTGGCGAATTGGGATAAGAAGGGGGATGACAACCAGCAGTATTTTAAAGGCTATGAATGGAATGGCAAAGAGCTGGTTGAAAAATTCCATATTGATTTCAATGCGCTAAAACTTGGTCGAGCACATCAAATGCGTTTTGGGGCTTACTCACTATATGCTAAGGCTCCCGGCGTTGCAAAGGATAAACAGTTGGCCAGTGATTTTCGCAAATAGTTTCACTTTCACTCCTCTTCTCAGAGGTTGATTCGGAACCGGTTCTATTTACAGCAGAATCGGTTCAACAGCGCTGGTGAAATGATGCAGTTAACGATGTTTTTGAGATGGACTTTGCTGGCAATCTTGTTGCTGGCTTTTATGCAGGTTAGAGCAGCGTCGGAAATAAATGCTGTAACACCCACAGCTCCAGGTTTTGGTAAATTAACCTATGAGCTGGCAGCAGTGGGTAGTTATAAACTGCCACCTTTAGGTAAAGCGCCTGATGGCCAGGTGCTTGATGAACAGGGACAGGCTATTTCCCTGCAGGCGCTTTATAAAGGCAAATATACCCTGTTGAGTTTTATCTATAGCAACTGCAAGGATGTTAACGGCTGCCCTTTGTCATCCTATGTTTTTTATAAGCTGAAAACTGAAATGCGTAAGGATAAGGTATTAGCAGAGAACTTGCGCCTGGTCAGTTTCAGTTTTGATCCTGAACGGGATACACCTGAGGTTATGCGCTTATATGCAGCCAACTTCAACTATGCCGGTCATCAGGGCGAATGGCGTTTTTTAACCACCTCATCTGTTCAGATGCTTACACCCATCCTGCAAGCTTACAATCAGGATATTCAACGTGAGAAGAGTATCAATGGTGAAGAAAGAGGGGATATTTCCCATATTCTTCGAGTCTTTATCATCGATCCACAATTGAATATTCGCAATATCTACAGTGTTGGTTTTCTTCATGCCGATCTGATCATCAACGATCTTAAAACTTTGCTGGCAGACGCTGCTGATGTTCAGTCTGTTGCCGAATCTGAGAATAATAACACGCAGTTTAAACAACCTGTACTCTCCCAACCAGGTGATTTAAAAGATGGTTATGAGTTTGCAACCTATACTACAAGTAGTAAATCCATCACTGCGCGCAAAGGAAAAACAGCTGATCTGTTAACCACAGCCAGGAACCCACCCCTGGGATTACCCAGGCTACCCGCTTCACAGTTGAAGGCTCTTAGTGCAGAAAAAATTGCCCTGGGACGTAAACTTTTCTTTGATCGACGCTTGTCTTTAAATGATACGTTTTCCTGTGCTATGTGTCATGTTCCGGAGCAGGGGTTTACCAGTAACGAACTCTCCATGGCGGTTGGCATTGAAGGGCGCAGTGTTCGCCGCAACTCGCCGACTATTTATAATGTAGCCTATGCCTCTGTACTGTTTCATGATGGCAGAGAGCAGACCCTTGAACAGCAGGTTTGGTCCCCTTTATTAGCACATAATGAGATGGCTAATCCATCCATTGGTTACGTGATAAACAAAATAAGACAATTACCAGACTATGAGGGTCTGTTTGAAGCCGCTTTCAATGAAGAAGGGGTCAATATGCTGACCATGGGTGAAGCTATCGCAGCGTATGAGCGTACATTGATTTCTGCAGATTCTGCATTTGATCGCTGGTATTTTGGCAGACAGGCAGAAGCTCTGGATGAAAGTGCTCAACGGGGTTTTAAACTGTTTACCGGCAAAGGGAACTGCATGGCCTGTCATACTATCGAGGAGGATTATGCTTTGTTTAGCGACAACCAACTCCACAATACCGGTATTGGTTTTCGTGAATCCATGGGTATCAAAGCGGATAAAGAACGTGTCATTCTGGCGCCGGGCGTATTCGTGGAAGTTGATCGCGGAATTTTTGATGCTGTGGGAGAAGAAGCACCTGCAGATCTGGGCTTATATGAAGTGACTCAAAATCCTGATGATCGGTGGAAATATAAAACGCCCAGCCTCAGAAATATCAGTCTTTCTGCTCCCTATATGCATAATGGTTCATTGCGGACCCTGGAAGCGGTAGTACGTTTCTATAATGATGGGGGCATCAGCAATGAGCTGCTCGATCCGCGAGTAAGACCTTTGGAATTGACTGAGGCAGAGATCGATGATCTGGTTTCCTTTTTAGAATCACTTACGGGCAGAAATGTAGATATTTTGGTCGCTGATGCATTTGCTGCGCCTATCGGTGATGTTACTGATATAGAGCCTCATGGGATCCATGCTGGCTCAACGGTCAATGAATAGAGTGCCGTATATGAGATTTCTACAAATCGCACTCTTTAATCTGGCTTTTATCATACTTTCAAGTACCGGTGTAGCGAATGCAAACAGCTCAATAGGAGGAGATTTTATCCTTACTGATCATAATGGAGAAAAATTTGATTTACAGCAAGTACGCGGCAAGCTGGTTCTTATTTTCTTTGGATACACCTATTGTCCTGATATTTGCCCCACAGAATTATCATCATTGGCCTGGGTACTCAGCTCGTTAGATGAGGATGCGGATAAAGTGGTGACACTGTTTATTACGATTGATCCTGATCGTGATACAGAGGAAAAACTCAAACAGTATGTGCCTTTTTACAGTCCTGATCTGATAGGCCTGACAGGCAGCTTAGATGAGGTAAATAAGGTCGCAGATGCCTATCATGTACAACGAAAAATTCATCATCATGAAGACGCAGACAAAAATTACCTTGTTGATCATTCGGCGAACTTATATGTAGTGGATGGAAATGGAAAACTTGTACAGATTATTCCTTTTGGTCTGCCGGCTGAACACATCCAGAAAATTATTCAACACGAACTCAAGACCAATTTAAACTAAAGGAGAAACAATAAGATGAAATGTAAAGCAGCTGTGGCCTGGGCACCTAAAAAGCCGCTGGTTATAGAAGAGGTAGAAGTTGCAGGCCCACGCGAAGGTGAGGTGCTATTAAAAGTACATGCATCCGGGGTGTGTCATACGGATGCGTTTACCTTGTCAGGCGATGACCCTGAGGGTGCTTTTCCCTGTATTCTGGGGCATGAAGGCGGCTGTGAAGTAGTTGAATGTGGTCCTGCTGTTAAGACCTTAAAAGCCGGAGATCATGTCATTCCTTTATACATTCCCGAATGCGGTGACTGTGAATATTGTAATTCAACCAAATCAAATCTTTGTCAGTCGATTGCCGGAACGGTCTGGACTGGCTACATGCCCGATGGCACGCGGCGTTTTTCCCAAAACGGTAAAGACATCTTCCATTACATGGGATGTTCAACGTTTTCTGAGTATACTGTGGTCCCTGAAATTGCACTGGCAAAAATTAATCAACAAGCTCCGCTGGACAAGGTCTGTTTACTGGGCTGTGGGGTAACTACCGGTATTGGCGCAGTACTGAACACGGCCAAAGTTGAAGCCGGTTCCACTGTGGCGGTATTTGGCTTAGGCGGTATTGGGCTGTCATGTATCCAGGGCGCTGTAATGGCGGGTGCAGAACGCATTATCGCTATTGATATAAATGCTGATAAATTTGATTTTGCCAGACAACTGGGCGCCACAGACTTTGTTAATCCGCAAGACATTAACGGTTCATTTGTCGAGTATCTGCAGGACACCTACAATGGCGGCCCGGATTATTCGTTTGAATGTATTGGTAACACTCATGTCATGCGCGATGCACTGGAATGCACGCATATGGGCTGGGGAGTATCAACGGTTATTGGCGTCGCCGGTGCCGGGCAGGAAATTTGTACACGACCTTTTAATCTGGTGGTAGGACGCACTTGGAAAGGTACCGCATTTGGCGGTGTAAAAGGCCGAACTGAACTGCCAGGTTATGTAGAGCGCTATATGTCCGGCGAAATTGAACTGGATAGCCTGGTGACGCATACTATGCCGTTGGAAGATATTAATCGAGCCTTTGATTTGATGCATGAAGGAAAAAGTATTCGTTCCGTGATTATCTTTTGAGGATTACTTATGCAGCAAATTGAATCCGTTAAAGAATTTTCTGGCTGGTTGAATCGCTATACCCATGAGTCAGTCAGCTGCCAGTGTAAAATGACATTTTCAGTATACCTGCCGCCAGTGGCGGAAATAGACAAGGTAGCAGCGGTTTACTGGTTGTCGGGTTTAACCTGTACCGATGATAATTTTCGAGTCAAGGCCGGAGCGCAGCGTTATGCATCCGAGCTTGGTATCGCATTGATTATTCCAGACACCAGTCCACGAGGTGACGAAGTACCGGACATAGAAGATCGCTATGATCTGGGCAAAGGGGCAGGTTTCTACGTGAATGCAACACAGCAGCCATGGTCGAAAAATTATCATATGTACGATTATGTCACCAGCGAGTTACCAGCACTGATTGAACAGAACTTTCCGGTGATTCCGGGGGTGCGTTCAGTAGCCGGCCATTCTATGGGAGGGCACGGTGCGTTGATTTGTGCCCTGAAAAACCCAGGCATGTATCGTTCAGTATCAGCCTTTTCACCTATCTGTAACCCGGTTGAATCCGGTTGGGGGCAGGGATGTTTCAGTGCGTATCTGGGAGATAATAGATCCGCCTGGGAAGGCTATGATGCAACCTGCCTGGTGAAAGCTGGAGTTGCACCCCTTCCAACCTTGATTGATCAAGGATTAGCGGATGAATTCCTGGCTGATCAATTATATCCTCAGAACCTGGAAGCCGCATGCAAGGCCGTGAATTTTCCGCTCACCATGAGAAAGCATGAGGGATATGATCACAGCTATCACTTCATAGCAACCTTTATCGGCGAACATCTTGCTTTTCATAAACAAGCCCTGTGTCGCTAAAATGTTAGCCTGGGATGGTCAGCAAAGCTGAACAGGCGATAATATTTGCCGGCAGTCTGCAATAATATAGTGACTTTAGCAATGTAATGTATTTTAAATGTAACTATTCAGCGTGTTTTTATTAACTCGCAAATTATTGATATCAGGTGTTTGTGAGAAGTTTATATAGCATGGATGCTATATAAAGCCTGCATGGACGCATTTACGGCGTCTTCTGCAACAAATTCCTGGTATCAATGACGTTTTTCAAAGTACGCTGAATAGTTACTTTTAAATTTGACATTGGCAGCAAATTCAAGTCACCGCTTAACTGGCGGCCCCGACACCAATAACTCCCAGGATCCGCCAGAAAATGAAATCATACAGACCAATGGGCAGTCCGCTGCCCACGGCGCTGATCATAAATAACACAGCGGCGATGGTCATGGTCCTGACACAGGGGGATACGGCCAATACGGTCGGCCAGGGGGCCGGCGATAAATGCACCGATGGCCGAGCCAATCAGGGCCAATGAAACCGCCAGACCGATTTCGAGACCAGAGGCGCCAAATTCATTTTTTACGGCGACCACTGCACCGCTGATCACCGCAGTATCGAAGCCGAACAGAAAACCGCCGAGTGCAGCTGCGGCAGCGATCATGATAACGTAAGCGATGTCGGGTGTCTCGTCTTCACTATATGAAGTGGATGTTTGGGTCATGACTTTATTCCCTGATTTTTGAGTATGTTTTTCAGGCGAGTGCTTCCAGCCCGTACCATGCTGCGCCGTGCAGAGCTGCCCTGGGATCCAGGATTACATGCACCGCCATGCTGGAGCAGAGGGCGGTAAAGCGCCCTTTGTCAGCGATGGCACTGAGAAAGTCAGGTTGCCGAAGTCTCTCGAGAATACGGGGCGGAATGCCGCCGCCAAGATAGATGCCGCCGGTAGGCAGAAGAGTGACCGCCATATTACCGATGATAGTGCCAAGAATATGCACGAATATGTCCAGCGTGGCTTCACAGATCTCCGCCTTATGTTCCAGGGCAGCCTGAACAATGACCGGCGTGCGATCAGCGGCTTGCTGCAGTTCAGTCTGCAGCCAGTCGGGCTCCAGATAACTGCCGCGATCGAGTAAAAATTCGTAGACGTTTGGCAGATGACTGCCGGAGCAGATACGTTCAAAACTGACATGGCCATAACGCCGTTGCAGAAATTTCAGTAATTCCATTTCCTGCAGGTTGCGTGGCGAGAATGAAGTATGCCCGCCCTCACTCGCACAGGCTTTGTAGCGTTCACCCGTCCAGACCAGAAAGGCTGTTCCCAGGCCGGTGCCCGGCGCAATAACGGCCATATTGCCATGGGGAACAGCAGTGCCAGGATTCAGTGTACTGAGATCGTCTTTGCCCAGATGTGGTACCGCCATGGCGATGGATTCCAGATCATTAAGCAGAAACACTTGCGGGATTTCGAAAGAGGAGCTAATGCTGTCGGCGCTGATTGACCATGGCAGATTGGTGATCTGCGCATGCTGTTCTTTTACCGGGCCGGCGACACCGAAACTGGCGGCAATGGGCCTGGCTTTGGTTTCACGCAGAAACTCGACAATAATAGCTTCCAGTGAGCTGTACTTGCCGCTCTCAAACCGGGTTTCATGAAGGGCTCCGCCGGCAACGCCCTGCTTTTTGGAATACAGGGCCAGGACGGTTTTGGTACCGCCGATATCTCCTACAAGTATCATTGTTGCTCTACCTCGTTTTCAGGATCGCTTATGTCATTGAATGGTATACATAAAAATCTAGCTTTGTTTATTATAACTGACAAGAATATTCCGCTCTCAGAATTGCACGGTAAGCTTGGCGCCGATGACCAGCGCGTTATCAATGTCGCCGGTACCCGCCGGGCGAATAATATATTGAAGGTCAGGTGTAATACTGAAATCATGGTTGAGGTCAAACTTATGGTTGAGTTCTATGACCGCTTCATAATCCTTGTCCGCTTTGCCTTCACTGTCCCCGGCCTGGTTGAGCTCGTCACTGTACCAGTCGGCAGTGATACCCAGTCCGGTGACATCCCGGGGGCGAGAGCTGAACAGTCCTTCATACAGCAGTGCCGTATTAAAGTAGTTGTCCATCAGATTGACCTTGTCTTCCAGGCTGAATACCACAGAGCCCGTCCAGGACAGTCCCTTGCTGCTGCCGCAGAAAGAATTGTTGACGAACTGACAGTATAGCGGAGAACGCAGAAAATCATCATTGGCGACGAGTCGTCCATAAGCCAGGTCTAGGCGGTTATCCAGCAGCAAGGTGTTGAACTGTACCTTGGCCACCTTCCAGGTCTGTCCACCGTAGATCTCCTGTACCGTGAAGGTGTTGCCTCCTGCGGAAGGTGCGACATATTTTTCTGAGACACTGTCGCCGCTGCGCTGAGAGAATTTGAACAGCAAGGTCGTGTTGTTCCAGTCGAGCATCCTGTTCAGATCCAGTTTCAGGTCAAAGCCGATATTGTGCAAATAGGTGCCTCCCCGCTCGGAGTTTCATGGCTGGGGGCAGGATTGTCCGGTTTTTTCTGAAAGTTGCGCACTTGTCTATTTTCGTCAGCGCTTCGTCAGCGGCAATGACCCCGAACCTGCAGCATTCTGCAATGGAAGTGAGGATATAGAACTTGTAACGTTTGCTTCGCGTGGATAAAGAATCTTTTCTGCTATTTTTTTCTGCTACTATTGGCGTTGAATCCGAAATTTATAACAAAAAATATAGTTAGGACTTTTCCAGCTGTCAAGTTACAGTTTGTGGCTCTATAACCAACGCAAGGCCTGACAATGGCTGTGAATAAAACAGGAGGTTGCAGTTAATAAACCAGATTCGATCTTGCCGGAAATTTCTTTATTGCTCTATTGATATGAGCGTTTACTTATGCTGTAGTTAATTTGACGCAGCGTAAGTATTCTTCGAGGATATAAGCTATTCTGAATAGTAGCTTTACGCAGGATTTTATCTAACTTCTGGACACTATCGTGACAGCAAAACATCGGCATTTATTTATTTTTGTCATTATCATACTGCTTATAATTGGCCTGTTTCTATACACTAGCCGCCCGAAACCGGTGAAGGTACGGGTTGCCGAGGCGGCCATTGGCAGCATAGAAGAAACGGTTGCCAATACACGCGCCGGGACGGTAAAGGCCTGTCATCGCGCCTTGATAACTCCGGCGATTGGCGGGCAGATCGCCAGAATACCGGTGAGAGAGGGAGATTCTGTTGAGCAGGGCGCTTTGTTACTTGAGTTATGGAATAAAGACTTAAAGGCACAGCTCGAACTGGCTGAGAGTCAGGCAAAAGCAGCCCAGGCCAGTGCGGAAAGCGTCTGCGTTCGAGCTGATACGACAGCAAGAAATACAAAACGCAAACTGGAGTTGAGAAAAACCAGGGCCATCTCCGAAGAGCTGGTTGAACAGGCAGTGGGGGATGCCAAAGCGCAAAAAGCAGATTGTGAATCAGCACAATCTTCAGCCAGAGTGAGCGCTGCACAGGTCAATCTGGCCAAAGCCCATCTGGAACGTACCCGTCTGACAGCACCTTTTGCCGGGGTGATTGCTGAAGTGGCGGGTGAACTGGGGGAATATGTCACTCCCTCACCGCCCGGCATCGCGACGCTTCCGGTGATTGATATGGTTGGTAAAAACTGCTTTTATGTCAGCGCTCCCATCGACGAAGTCGATGCCCCGGTGATTAAATTGGGCATGCAGGCACGTATCACTCTGGATGCCTTTAAACAGCGGCGTTTTCCGGGAAAAGTCAGACGCATAGCCAATTATGTTCTAGATCGTGAAAAACAGGCCCGAACCGTTGAAATCGAGGTTGATTTTTCTCAGCCCGGAGTAATGCAGGAGCTGTTGCCCGGTTACAGTGCGGATACCGAGGTTATTATTAAGACACGGGATAAAGTGCTCAGAGTGCCTACTGAGGCGGTGATAGATAAACAACAGCTGTTTGTGTTCCACAGGGATGAAAAAAGTCTCGAATTGCGGGAAGTGAAAATAGGTCTCTCCAACTGGGATCATACTGAAATCACTGAAGGACTAACTGCAGGTGAATGGGTGGTGTTGACTGTGGAACGAAAAGGTGTGCTCGATGCCGCTTATGCCGTTGCTGAAACTGAGTGAACTGATTGCCGATGATAGTACTTGAACAGATTCAGCGTCAATTTCAGGTCGGAGACGAAGTGGTCAGAGCCCTGGATGATATTAATCTGAATATAGCGGGTGGTGAATATGTTTCGATCATGGGGCCTTCGGGGTCCGGAAAATCTACTCTGCTGAATGTACTGGGCTTACTCGACAGGCCTGACAGCGGTCACTATGTGCTTGATGGTGAAGATGTGACCACGCTGAGCGAAGTGCAGCTGGCGCACATCCGGGGACATAAGATCGGCTTTGTATTCCAGTTTTTCCATCTGCTGCCTCGTTTGACCGCGGCAGAGAATGTCGCTCTGCCATTGACACTCTCCGGGATGGCCCATCATGAACGTGATCAGCGTGTGAATAAGATGTTGACAGCGCTGGGTCTGCAAAACCGCGCCAAACATCGCCCGGATCAGCTTTCCGGCGGACAGCGTCAACGGGTCGCTATCGCAAGAGCAGCGATAACCCGGCCATCCATATTGCTTGCAGATGAACCCACGGGCAACCTGGATCATGTCTCAGGAAAGGATGTCGTCGATACCCTGGAAGAATTGAATGAACAGGGTATTACTTTAATTGTAGTGACGCATGATGTTGAGCTCGGTAAACGTTCCAGACGCAAGATAAAAATGGATGACGGCAGGATCATTCAGCAATAAAGCAAAAAATGCGGAATACCTGGAGCCCATCTATTCATGGCAGGCCATAATACGCCAAAAGATAGAGTGCTGTTTTTAATAACCTGCTTGTATTGAAAATGTGCCAAAAGAGAAATCACACTTTTCCTTTTGCATTCCAAAATCCGGGTAAATATTTGAGCAACCAATGCCTGTAAATGACGTCATACAATTTGTCATCCATGCCATGGGAGGGTACCGAACCCGCACCATGCTGATGCTGCTGGCTATGGCCATGGGAGTGGCCTCGGTGATTGTATTGACGTCGTTGGGTGAAGGTGCAAGATTATATGTCAGTCAGCAATTTTCTTCATTGGGGACCAATCTTTTAATTGTCCTGCCCGGACGCAATGAAACAACCGGTGCAGCACCGCCATTGTTGGGCACCACTAACCGCGATCTCACCCTGAATGACGCACTGGCACTGCAGCGTAGTCAGTACATCAAACGCATGGCGCCGATTGCGGTCGGCTCGGCGCCGGTATCATGGCAACAAAGAGAACGTGAAGTCATTGTGCTGGGGACCACCCGCAGCTATTATCAGGTCCGCCAGCTAACAATGGGAAAAGGTCAGTTTCTACCTGATTCTGATCTCTTTCGGGCATTACCGGTCTGTGTGCTTGGGCATAAATTATTCAGGGAATTATTCGGACATCAGTCACCGCTGGGCCAGTGGGTCAGGATTGGCGAATATCGCTGTCGTGTCATTGGTGTGCTGGATGAGACAGGGATGTCCATTGGTGTCGATATGAGCGATCTGATTATTATTCCGGTTGCCTCAGCACTGGCACTGTTTAATACCAGCTCGTTATTCCGGATTCTGACTGAGATCCGCGAACCGGATATCATGCCGCAGGCAGAAAGTGATATCCTGGAGATTATACGTCAGCGTCATGAAGGTGAAGACGATGTGACGGTTATCAGTCAGGATTCACTGTTAGCTACGTTTAATCGTATCCTGCATATCCTGACATTGGCATTGGGAGGTATTGCGGCTATCAGTCTGATAGTCGCAGGTATAATGATCATGAATGTGATGCTGGTAGCTGTTGCTCAGAGAACTACCGAAATTGGCCTGCTCAAGGCTTTAGGGGCTTCAAGACAGCAAATCATGACGTTATTTCTAACCGAATCCGCATTTTTGTCGGTGACAGGAGCATTGATCGGTATTGTCATTGGTCTTGCGGCCAATGGACTTTTACAAAATCGTTTCCCAGAGATCCCGTTCCAGCCTCCGCTCTGGGCGTTGTGGTCAGCATTGCTGGTGGCCATCTGCAGCGGTGTTATTTTCGGTATGATACCCGCCTTACGTGCCGCCCGGCTGGATCCCGTGCAGGCGCTGTCCAGACATTAGGTGATGTAACCATGTATGCTGCTGACTTACTGAAGTTATCTTATAGTTCCCTGGATGCCAGCCGCGGCCGCAGTCTGTTGACCGCTTTGGGTATCGCTATAGGCATTGCATCCGTGGTGTTATTGACCTCCTTGGGAGAAGGATTGCACCGCTATATGCTGGCAGAATTTACCCAGTTTGGCACCAATCTGATTGGTATCACACCGGGAAAAAGTACCACTACGGGTTTTTCCGGTGCAGTTATCTCCAATATTCGACCGCTGACCCTGGAGGATGCAAAAAATCTGCGACGTTTGCCAGCGGTTATCGCCACCGTACCTGTGATTCAGGGAAATGCTCCCGTGGAAGCTGCTAATCGTCAACGACATACCACCATTTACGGGGTAGGTCATGCTGCTCCTGAAGTGTGGAAATTTTCCGTGGCTCAAGGACAGTTTTTGCCTGATGATGATCCTGTAAGCGCAAGGGCTTTTGCCGTGCTGGGAAGCAAAGTTAAAAATGAACTGTTTGCTGAAGTCAATCCGCTGGGACAGTTGATCAGGGTGGGCGGTTATCGTTTTCGGGTTATTGGAGTGATGGAGTCCAAAGGGCAGATGCTGGGTTTTGACCTGGATGATGCAGTCTATATTCCGGCTGCAAAATCCATGGAACTGTTTAATCGTGACAGTTTGATGGAAATTGATGTGCTCTACGCAGCCCATATGAATGCGGATAAAATCAGTGAACAGATCAAGGCGGAGCTAACCCGACTGCATGGCAGTGAAGATTTTACCACTGTGAGCCAGGAACAGATGCTGCAAGTGCTGAGCTCCATTCTGAATATTTTTACCTATGCTGTAGGCGCTCTGGGCGGTATTTCTTTATTGGTGGGTGCGGTGGGCATTCTGACCATTATGACTATTGCTGTCAGGGAGCGAACCGGGGAAATTGGATTGCTGCGTGCACTGGGAGCTCGTCGGCAGCAGATATTGATACTGTTTATCAGTGAAGCGCTGGTGCTGTCCGCGCTTGGCGGGATCGCTGGATTACTGCTGGGCTGGTCGGGCGCGGTGCTGATCCATATGCTGATACCGGCATTGCCGACCCACACAAGCTGGTCTTTTGTGCTATTCGCAGAATTATTGTCATTACTGATTGGCCTGCTGGCAGGCGTGATACCCGCCTACCGGGCTGCCAGCATAAATCCTGTTGAGGCTTTACGTTCTGAATAATTAAATATAATTCCTTAATACTCTAATGAAATTCATAGCACTAAGTACTATATTTAAAGGTGAAGGTATTTTTTCAGTGTAAATGTAATTATCACTCCTATAAAAGCCGAAGATCATTAATAGATTGCAGGTTAATTCAATTTCACTGAATAAAAAGATATCTGTTAGTCAATCTTTTTTCATAGCCAGGTAAAGTGACGCCAATGAATAATTCAACTCAGGAAGCCCCTGATTTTTTCCCCACTAAATACTGGCATAAGCTGGATGATGGTCGAGTGCAATGCGATGTATGCCCGCATTTCTGTAAATTAAAAGAAGGTCAGCAGGGTTTGTGTTTTGTACGAGCCAACCATCAAGATGCGATTGCCTTAACCACCTATGGCCGTTCCAGCGGGTTTTGCATCGATCCCATAGAAAAAAAACCGCTCAATCATTTTCTTCCTGGCACACCGATACTGTCGTTTGGCACTGCAGGCTGTAATCTGACCTGTAAGTTCTGCCAGAACTGGGATATGAGCAAGTCGCGGGAAGTTGATATCCTCGCAGATCAGGCCTCGGCTGAAAAAATTGCCCGCGTTGCCCATGAATTGGGATGCCGCAGTGTGGCCTACACATATAATGATCCGGTGATCTTTATGGAATATGCCATCGACATAGCCAGAGAATGCCGCAAATATGACATCAAATCGGTGGCCGTGACTGCCGGCTATATCAATGCGCAGCCGCGCAAGGAATTCTTCAGCTACATGGACGCGGCCAATGTTGATTTAAAAGGCTTTAGTGAAGATTTTTACCGCAATCTGACCGGCGGGCATTTGTCCACCGTATTGGACACACTGGTGTATCTCCAACATGAAACGGATGTGTGGGTGGAAACGACCACCCTGTTAATACCGGGTCAGAATGATTCGGATGAAGAAATCAAGAAAATGACCCGCTGGGTGGTTGAGAATCTCGGCACTGATATGCCAATGCATTTCACCGCCTTCCATCCCGACTGGAAGATGATGGATGTGCCTCCCACCCCCGCTAAAACACTCAGCCGTGCACGTCAGATTGCGCTGGACAATGGCGTTCATCATGCCTATACCGGCAATGTCCATGATAAAGGCGGGGAAAGTACTTATTGTCATCACTGCGGGCAGCGTTTGATTGGCCGCGACTGGTATGTGCTTTCTGAATGGAATCTGGATGTCAACGGCTGCTGTAATCAGTGCGGCACGCCATGCGCAGGTGTGTTTGAAAGTAAACCTGGTGACTGGGGGGCAAGACGCCAGCCGGTCTATTTGAAATCCTATGCCTGAGGTTTAATTATGTCTAATTCCAGTATGCTAACCATTGACGGTAATCAGGCTGCTGCGAGTATGGCGCATAAGCTTAATGAAGTGATCGCCATTTACCCGATTACACCCGCTTCCCCAATGGGAGAGTGGGCAGACCGCTGGTCAGCCGATGGAGTATCCAATCTCTGGGGAACAGTTCCTCAGGTGGTTGAAATGCAGAGTGAAGGTGGAGCAGCGGGGGCTATTCATGGTGCCTTGCAGGCTGGTTCATTGACGACCACTTTCACCGCCTCGCAGGGACTGCTGTTGATGATCCCCAATATGTACAAGATTGCCGGTGAGCTGCTGCCCACAGTTTTTCATATCGCCTCGCGATCCCTGGCTGCTCAGGCGTTGTCCATTTTCGGTGATCACAGCGACGTTATGACCGCAAGAATGACCGGATTTGGCATGTTGTGCTCCAATTCACCTCAGGAAATCATGGATTTTTCAGTGATTGCACAGGCGGCCAGTCTGGAAGGTCGTATTCCCATGCTGCATTTTTTTGATGGTTTTCGTACCTCTCACGAAATCAGAAAACTGAGCTCCATTGATGATACTGTTTTGCATGCCATGATCAAGGACGAATGGATCGCGGCGCATCGTGCCCGCAGTATGTCTCCGGAACATCCCGTGGTGCGCGGTACATCGCAAAATCCTGATATTTATTTTCAGGCGCGAGAAACCGTTAATCCCTACTACAATCGTTTTCCTGAAATTATACAGCAGAGCATGGATCGATTTGCTCAGCTGACCGGACGACAATATCAGCTGTTTGATTACCTGGGGCATGAACAGGCCGAACAGGTTATTATCCTGATGGGCTCAGGTGCAGAAACAACAGAAGAGACGGTCAAGCATTTAACCTCCCGGGGTGAAAGGGTGGGCATGATCAAGGTTCGCCTGTATCGGCCTTTTAGCCCACAGGCGCTGCTGGCCGCGATACCAGCCAGCTGTAAAAAAATTGCCGTACTGGATCGTACCAAGGAGCCGGGCGCTGATGGTGAACCGCTATACAAAGACGTGTTATGTGTCATAGCTCAGGATACTTTTGCAGCACAACCGAGATTCAATCGCATGCCTGTTGTGGTGGGAGGGCGTTATGGTCTGTCGTCCAAAGAGTTTACCCCGGCTATGGTGAAAAGAATTTTTGATGAGCTGAAAAAAAATCAGCCTAAAAATCATTTTACTATTGGTATTCATGATGATGTGACCTTCAGCAGCCTGGACTGGGATAAGGATTTTCGTACCGATGCGAATAAACACACCTTTCAGGCCGTGTTCTATGGCCTGGGCAGTGATGGCACGGTCAGCGCGAATAAAAACAGCATAAAAATTATCGGTGAGCATACGAAGCAGCATGTACAGGGCTATTTTGTCTACGATTCAAAGAAAGCCGGTGCCGTTACCGTGTCACATCTGCGTTTTGGCCCCAATTCGATTCGTTCCACCTATTTGATTGAAGATGGCGATGCTGATTTTGTGGCCTGCCATCAGACCGTTTTTCTGGAACGTTACAATATGCTCTCTAAAGCTGCCGATCGCGGCGTATTTTTATTGAATACGGCCGTTGAACCTGATCGGGTCTGGGACACTTTGCCTGCTGAAATGCAGCAATTGATGATTCAGAAGCATATCCGCTTTTATATCATCAATGCCTATGCTGTTGCAGAGCACTGTGGACTCGGTCAACGCATCAATACCATTATGCAGACCTGTTTTTTCGCCCTGTCTGATATTTTACCCAGAGAAACAGCTATTGAAGCCATAAAAACAGCGGTCAAAAAAACTTATGGGCAAAAAGGTGCCGGACTGGTTGAAATCAATTTTAAGGCTATCGATGAATCACTGGCAGGTTTGCACGAGGTGCAGCTACCCGATCAGGTTAGCAGCCATTTTGAGATTCCTTCGCCGGTATCTGACTCAGCACCGGAATTCATCAGAAATGTTACAGCGGAAATTATTTCCGGCAGAGGTGATCAGGTTCCGGTCAGTTTATTGCCAGCCGATGGTACTTTTCCTGTGGGCACAGCGGCTTATGAAAAACGCAATCTGGCACTAGAAATACCCATTCTCGATCCGCAACTATGTTCCCAGTGCGGCAAGTGTCCTCTGGTCTGTCCGCATGCAGCAATCCGCAGTAAAATCTTCCCGGCAGAGGCGCTGTCTGGTGCACCTGAGAGTTTTCAGCACGCCGCCATAAAAGGCAAGGGTTTTCCGGAAGGTATGCACATTACCTATCAGGTAGCCCCGGAAGACTGCACCGGCTGTGGTTTATGTGTAGACATTTGTCCTATTCGGGATAAAAACAATCCGCAGCATAAAGCGCTGAATATGCAGCCACAGCCACCGCTGCGTGAACAGGAAAAAATTAACTGGGCCTTTTTTCTCTCCCTGCCTGAATATGATCGCCGTGGACTGAAAATTAATACGATCAAGGGATCCATGGTTTTACAACCGCTGTTTGAATTTTCCGGTGCCTGTCTGGGATGTGGTGAAACGCCCTATATTAAACTTGCCACCCAATTATTTGGTGATCGTATGCTGGTAGCCAATGCCACCGGTTGTTCTTCTATCTATGGCGGTAATCTTCCCACCACCCCCTGGACACACAATGCACAGGGACGCGGTCCGGCCTGGAATAATTCTTTGTTTGAAGATAATGCCGAATTTGGACTGGGGATCCGCATAGCCATTGATAAGCAGACAGAACAGGCCCGGGAGCTGCTGAACGAAGTGTCCGGTTCTCTTAATCAGGCGCTGATTGATCGTATACTCAATAACCCACAGACCAGTGAAAGCGAAATCTATGAGCAACGTCAGGACATCGTTGAACTGCAGCAGTATTTACAGAAAATGTCAGGAGAAGCCGCTGTACAACTGACGCAACTGGCAGAAAATCTGTGCAAGAAAAGTGTCTGGATCATTGGCGGTGACGGCTGGGCCTATGACATTGGCTATGGCGGGCTGGATCATGTGTTTGCAACCAACAAAGATGTGAATATTCTGGTGCTGGATACAGAAGTTTATTCTAACACCGGCGGACAGACTTCAAAAGCCACCCCGCGTGGTGCGGTAGCCAAGTTTTCTGCCGCCGGCAAACCGGCCGCTAAAAAAGACCTGTCATTGCTGGCCATGAGCTATGAAAATGTCTATGTAGCGCATGTCGCGCTGGGTGCAAAAGATATTCAGACACTGCGAGCTTTCCTCGAAGCCGAAGCCCATCCGGGACCGTCAATTATCATTGCCTATTCACCCTGCGGTGAACATGGTATTGATTTGAGTAATGCGCTCAGACAGGAGCAGCTGGCGGTAAAAAGCGGACACTGGCCATTGTTTCGTTATGATCCGGAGAAAATCAAGTTATACCAGAACCCTATGCATCTTGATTCTGAGGAGCCTTCTATTCCTTATGCCGAGTTTATGCGAACTGAAAACCGCTTCAGTCTGATTGAACATAGTCATACAGAACAGACTGAAGCAATCATGGCGCAGGCGCAGCAGGAAGTGTCACAGCGTTATCATTTTTACAAACAATTGTCCGAGCTGGATTGGGACGATAAAAAGTATGCCGCAATGATCAAGGAAAAACTCGATGCCAGAGGCTGAAATTTTATTTTTAACCGGGCAACTATTATGGCCGGGTTAATAGGCGAGGACTTCTGGCGAAAGGTATGGATAGGGCGATGAAAAAAAATTATGCGATTAAGGACATTGAGCTGGCAGCAGAGGGTAGACGCCGTATTGACTGGGCGTTTACAGAAATGCCGGTCTTGCGTCAGTTATTGCAGCGTTTTATTGAGGAAAAACCGCTAGCGGGTCTGCGCATTGGTGCCTGCCTGCATGTCACCACAGAAACCGCTAATTTGCTGCGTGTGCTGCAGGCGGGAGGAGCAGACATCGCTTTATGTGCCAGCAACCCCTTAAGTACCCAGGATGATGTTGCCGCTGCGCTGGTCAGTGAGTTTCAAATTCCAGTGTTTGCTATTTGCGGTGAAAATAACGATACTTATTATCAACATATCCAGGCGGTGATTAAACACCGTCCTCAACTGACCATGGATGACGGCGCTGATCTGATCAGCGCACTGCACCAGTCAGGCCGTGAACTGCTGCCGCATATTCTCGGCGGCAGCGAAGAAACCACTACCGGTGTCATTCGCCTGCGGGCTATGGCAAAGGAGCAGGCACTGGCCTACCCGGTGATTGCTGTCAATGATGCCATGACCAAACACCTTTTTGATAATCGTTACGGCACCGGACAAAGTACACTCGACGGTATCATTCGTGCGACCAATATTCTCCTCGCGGGCAAAACCTTTACCGTTGTCGGTTATGGCTGGTGTAGCCGTGGTATTGCTATGCGTGCTCGCGGTCATGGCGCGCATGTCATTGTCACGGAAGTGGAACCTCTGAGGGCCCTCGAAGCGGTAATGGACGGCTATCAGGTAATGCCGCTGCTGGATGCGGCTCCGATTTCTGATTTTATCGTTTCGGCCACTGGCGATAAGCACGTTGTTGATCGATGTCATCTTGAAGTCGCCAAAGACGGCTGTGTACTGGCGAACTCCGGCCACTTTAATGTCGAAATCAATATCCCTGCATTGCTTGATTTGAGCAGTGAAAAGACACGTCCCCGGGAACATGTCGAAGATTATTTGCTCAAAGATGGCCGCCATCTTCGTTTGTTGGCACAGGGCAGGCTGGTCAATCTGGCTGCGGCTGAAGGACATCCTGCCACGGTAATGGACATGAGCTTTGCCAATCAGGCTCTGGCCATGTCCTGCCTGGCTCAGCAGCAGCCCCGCTGGGAACCGATAGTGCATACTATGCCGGCTGCGCTGGATGCCGAAGTGGCCCGTCTTAAACTAATGTCAATGAACGTTAGCATAGACACTCTGACTGAAGAACAACAGCGATATCTGTCATCATGGCGTGAAGGTACCTGATTGCTGTTATAATAAAAATAGTTATTGTCACTAAGTTTGGATCTAAACTGACCGCAGGAGAGTTAAACATGGCTAAGAAAAAGAAGCAGCTCAGCAATAAAAAATATGAAGAAGAGTTGTATAAATTACAGGTTGAATTGTGCAAACTTCAGGAATGGGTCAAACAGGAAGGGCAGAAAATTATTATTATTTTCGAAGGCCGGGACGCAGCAGGAAAGGGCGGTGTAATCAAACGTATTACTGAACGAGTCAGTACGCGGGTATTCCAGGTCAACGCACTGCCGGCACCGACTGAACGTCAAAAGACACAGATGTATTTTCAGCGTTATATCGAACGTTTTCCGGCTGCCGGTGAAGTAATCCTGTTTGACCGCAGCTGGTATAATCGTGCCGGCGTGGAACGCGTCATGGGCTTCTGCACCGATGAAGAATATCATCGTTTTCTGGAACGAACACCTGGGCTGGAACAGGCTATTATTGAGAATGATATTATCCTGCTCAAATACTGGTTTGAAGTGAGTCATGAAGTACAGGCCGAACGCTTTCAGAAACGCATTGATGATCCGCGCAAACACTGGAAATTAAGTCCCATGGATTTACAGGCACAGCAGCTATGGGATGAGTATACTGAAGCAAAGGAAATCATGTTTATGGCCACGGATACCAATCATGCCCCCTGGTTTGTGGTGGATTCCAACGATAAGAAACAAGCGCGCCTGAACTGTATTTCACATATACTCAGCCAGATTCCTTATAAAGAAATACCATTTGAAAAACCCAAATTGAAAAAAGTCAAAATTGAAAATTATAAACCGATTTCCTATGATTATAATTTTGTCCCGAAAAGATTTTAAGCATAAAGACACCGCTGGAGTTCATCCTGCAGCTTCAATCCTGAGGTGTCTTTTTATTGCTCTTCAGCCAGAGCTTATGCAACTCCATAACGGCTGTCACCGTCAGTGACAGCGCCAGTAATGTCAGCCAGTGTTCCATGGACACAGGTTGAATACCCAGCACATCACTGAGCCAGGGTGTATACATGGCGATGATATGGATCAGTTGAGCAATCACAGTGCCAAATAGCAGGATATGGTTTCGCATGGGATTATGGCGAAAGATAGAAAGGATTTCTGAACGGCAGTTGAATACATGCACATTTTCAAATAACACCATCAGCAGTAGGGTGCTGTTACGAGCCTCTTCAACACTATATCCCCAGTTCAGCATGCTAGAATAAAGAAAAAATGCCACAAAGCCGATAACTAAGGCAGAAATGATGATCCGATCAGTCATAAGACGATTGAAGATGGCTTCTTCAGGCGAACGCGGCGGGCGTTGTAATTCATGGCCTTCTCCGGGTTCAAAGGCCAGAGCAACGTCCTGAATGCCGTTGGTGACCAGATTGAGCCATAACAACTGCACTGCCATTAATGGCAGCGGCAATCCGGCGATCAGGGCCAGGGTAAACAGAACCAGTTCTGCAGCGCCGGTCGAAATCAGCAGAAATATTACCTTGCGCACATTGGAATACGCGATACGCCCTTCCTCGACACCGGAAACAATGGAACTGAAATTATCATCGGTAATAATAATATCTGCTGTTTCGCGGGCCACATCGGTACCTTTTTGTCCCATGGCAACACCTACGTGGGCCGCACGCATAGCCGGAGCATCATTAGCGCCATCACCACTGACCGCCACAAAATGACCACAGCGTTGCAGAGAATGGACGATATCAAGTTTTTGCGAGGGTTCGATGCGGGCAAAGACATGGGCATGTTGAGTCAGTTGATCGATGTCTGCAGGATCCCCGGCTGCTCGCAATTGTGGCCCGGTAACAATCTCTTGCGCATCACTCGCCAGTCCCAGTTCTCTGGCTATGGCTAGAGCCGTTGCTGGATGGTCACCGGTCAGCATGGCGACATTAATGCCGGCTTTACGGCAGGTGGCTACTGCCTGTTTTGCTTCAGGGCGTAGAGGATCCATCATCGCTACCAGACCCAATAGCGTCAGACTGTGCAGGTACTGTTCACAGAAAATCTCTCTGTCAGCTAGTTTTACATCCCCCATGGCGATAGCCAGCACGCGATAGCCCTGGCGGGCAAGCTCATGGGCCTGCTGTTGCAGGCGGGTAGTATCAATAGTCACATCCTCTACGGGGATTGCCATGGTGGTGCACATGGGCAGCAGTTTCTCAAATGCACCTTTGACAAAAATACAGGATTTGTTGCCTATTTTATTGAGGCTGGCTGAAAACAGGCGCTCTGATTCAAACGGCAGTGTGTTCAGTTCGGGAAAAGCATCAATAGTTTGAGCTTTGATGACACCCGCTTTATGTGCCATTACCAGCAGCGCCACGTCGACCGCATCACCAGAATGAATCCATTGATGATCATGCCTGCCCAGAAAGCCGTCATTGGTCAGAATCGAAGCCAGGCACAGCCGTTCCAGCAACGCCATTTCATTCTCCGACACAATCCCATGCGGAGACAGTACGCCGCCTTCAGGGATCATGCCTTCACCGGTAATCGTCCAGTAATCGCCATTGGGGAAAGCAATTTCGCTGGCAGTTAACTCGTTAACTGTCAATGTGCCGGTTTTATCAGTTGCGATATAGGTACAGGAACCCAGAGATTCCACTGCGATCAAACGCCGAATAATGACGTTACGCCTGGCCATTCGCCGCATTCCGATAGCCAGCGCTACGGTAAGCGCCACCGGCAAACCCTCCGGTATAACTGAAACGGCCAATGCCACTGCCTGCATGAATATTTCACTCAGCGGCATACCACGGGCAAATGAGACCAGCGCCATCAGGGTAGCGCAAAGAGCAACAAAGATAGCGATGCGGTGGGTAAATCGATCCATCCGAACCAGCAAGGGGGGCTTTGCTGATTCACCTTGAATCACTTCAGAGGCGATGGCGCCCAGTTCTGTTGACAATGCAGTTGCAACCACAATGCCGCTGGCACGGCCGCGTTCAATCATGGTTCCGGCAAACAGCATATTTCGTCGATCTCCGAGAAAGGCATCCGGTTCCAGTATAGCTTGTGCATTTTTGTGCACGGAGACTGATTCACCGGTTAATAATGATTCGTTTATTTCAAGATCATGGCTGGACATCAGGCGCACATCAGCAGGCACTTTTTCGCCTGACTCCAGGATCAGGATATCTCCGGGTACCAGGGTTTCTGCATTGATTTCGAAAATATCACCATCACGCAGCACACGGCATTGAGTGGCAACCAGTTGCTGCAGTGCCGATGCTGCACGTTGGGCGGAGTATTCCTGCACAGTGCCAATAATCGCATTGATGAACAATACACCAGAAATAAAGGCCGCATCCGACCATTCCTGAATCAGCAATGAAAAAACTGCTGCAACGACCAGCACATAGATAAGCGGACTGACAAACTGATTCAGGAATATCTTTAGCAGAGAAGCGGGTTTGGCTCGTGGCAGGGTATTTGCCCCATACTGCTGCAGCCGGTTCGCGGCTTCATCTGAAGTCAGTCCCGATGCTTTGGAGTTTAACTGCTGGATGACGGCATCCGCGGATTGGGCATGCGGTGAAAGCGGACGCTGGCTATCCGGGCGGGCAGTGGCAGGAGAAGTTAAAGCATCGGGCTTGTGCATACGGTAAGAAAATTAACAACAAGGAGAGAGTGTTTAAATCATACAAAAACTCATTTGAATGGGAAATGATTATATCAGGTTTTTTATACAGGCATGATATTCTCAGAGAATTAACATCAGCTCACCACAAACTGTTGGTCCGGCAAAGCGTGGAAGAAATACCTCGCCGAGAAATATAGGGTGTTGACGGAAATGGGCGTCGAGTATGAACTGGCGGCTTTGCACGCGGGAGCGAAACGAGCCGGCTGCTATTGGACTGATCGACAGTCTGGTGAGGGAGAGGGAGGTCGCATAACGGCCAATGAACACGTCATTCACAAAATTCCAATGAACAGCAAGTTTTACTGAAAACGGACGTTCAGGTAATGATTGTGATCAGTTGGCACCGATAGACACCAATTCGTCACTTACGGCCAGGCTTCGCTTGCTGGTCCCGGGACAGGCGATGAACTGGGGCAACTCACGGGACGTGCTAGCAGTGATGACGGCGGGATCGACGGGTGAATCGCAACAGGCCACCACGGCAACCCTGGGTGACTGCCCCAAGTGGGCAAGATCAACTAGCCGTTCACGATTTACCTCGTTGTAACCGCCACGAAAGCGGCGGTAGCCTGCAATTAGTTGCTCAATGGATGTCAATATCCCATTCCTTTTCGATCCTCTGGTAATCGATGCTGATGCGTTCAGCGGCCACGGGCCGAAACAGCTTGTCGGCAAAGGCCACATGCGCGGGATGTTCTCGGTAGCTATCGATAACCGACGGATGACAGAAACGCACCAGCCAAGTGTAACGATACTTCGCATCTTCCTTCACTGCATGGCCGGTGAATACCTCCCGCACGCCGGGGATGGCACTGAGTACTCGCCGACCCTTGGCCATTATGGCATCCACGTCTTGCTCGGTTATGCCGGTGACATTGTAGATAATCAAATGCTCCACTGCTGCCCAGGGCGTGCATTGGGCCAGGAGTTCCGCGGCACGATCAATACTTCCCCATAGGCGCAAGCAACGTTCCACTTCAACGCTTATGATCTCTTTAACGCCTTTCGTCAGACTTATGTATCCACCTTGGCGATTGATCTTGACATTATCTCGTATGCGTACGCCGGCCATGTCGGCCAGTGCGGTGTAATAATTGATTTTGGCCACGCCATTTGCCATCAGCCTTTGGAACTGCTCGTCACTCAACCCAGTGCCACCGTGAATTACCAATGGAATACCCAGGGTTTCGTTAATTTGTTCTAGGCGATGATAGTCCAATTTGGGCTCACCTTTCATGCGGCCGTGCACAGTGCCGATAGAAACGGCCAGGAAATCCACACCAGTCTGTTCCACATAGCCCTTGGCATCCTCCACAGTGGTATAGGTGATCTCGCCGGGGTGTCGCTCTGCATCTTCACCTTCTACACCCGGCACATAGCCTAGTTCGCCCTCTACAGGCACACCGCAAGCGTGGGCCATATCGACCACGGCACGTGTGCAGCGAATGTTGTCGGAGAAACGCTCATGGGAGGCATCAACCATCACGCCGTTGCAACCAAGATTGATGCCTTGTACGGCGGAATCAAGGCTCGATCCATGGTCAAGATGGATCGCCACGGGTACCGAAGCACGCCGGGCTGCGGTTTCCACTGCTGGCATTATCAACTCGAAATCGAAATATTCGAAATGAGACTCCGCCAAACTCAGGATCACTGGTGCGCGACAACGCTCAGCCGCTGCTATGATGCCTTCCAGAAAATCAAAACTGACCAGGTCGAAGGCCCCTACGGCATATCCATTGTGATAGGCGTGGTAAAGCATATCGCGCATATTGACGAGTGCCATAGGCCTTTTCTCCTCAACCTGTGCCTGCAGGTGATGATGCCTTCATATATTTATGAAGCTTCATCCAGTGCTCCAGATCCTGACGGGTTTGTGTGATGTCTCTACTCTTCGCCATTCATGAATCTCAATAGGTGCAACAGGCTGGTGAACAGCAGGCCAAAGCAACCACCGAGGGTCAGCAACAAGGCGGGATGGGGCAGATTTAAGGCCATCGAAACGCCCGCTGTCAACGCGTTGAACAGCAATGTCATGAACAGTAGCGTGTAAGGTGTTACGGATCACCTTGTTGGTGGCTAGAACAGCCGTTTGGGTGTGGACCGTAGTATTCGTTATTGATGTATTCATTGTTTATCGCCTCCAAACAGATCAATTAAATCGGTTCATGTGATTCGGTTTCTGATTTCATGTCGGTCAGGCCATGTTAGCGGTTATTATTGCGCAGACGTGCCAGCCGACGCCCTACTGTACGACCTGCGCGATCGGCTGCACGGTCGATGGCGGTGTACAGGTCAGTCTCAGTATCTTTGATCACCACGCAAGACAGGTGGGCGAGCATCACCTCGATATGACAGCACTTGTCCGACCCGCCGCGTGGCCCATTGATATCGGACAACCGTACGATTACGCGCTGGATGTGGTCATCTCCGGTACTCAAGGCAAAGCCCAAACGCCGTTCAGTGTGGCTGCGCAAGGCATCCGTTAGAGGAAAATTGCGTGCTTGAATGTCGATCTGCATGGTCGTCTCCGGTGTTTCGCTCGGATAATGATTGAAAATCAGGATAGACTGGTTTAAAACTAAGAACAAGTCGATTATTATAGATATTTAGTTCGTATTTATCGAATTGGTTGTTGAGCGATGATTAGGGGCTGTATATGGTCTCCTGGTTTTACTAACCAAAATCACATCAAGGCAAGAAAGGTGTGCAGATGAATGAAGATCTTACATGGAGATTTGATGTGGCGGTCATCGAATGGCTGATCATCGTTGCTATATTGATCATTCTGTTTGTTGTGGGTGCGGTGGTTACACGTCGGTCACTTGGAGCATTGAAAAAGCTAAATGGTCAGTCAGGTACGCCGGTTTTGCGATCAGAAAGCTGGCATACTGAAAGTGCAAAAACAGTCTTCGTATCCCTCGATACGACACCAGACGGACTATCAAAAGAAGATGCAAATAACAGACTTGCCAAACACGGTCCGAATCGTCTTCCCGAGCCGATGGCGCGTGGCCCGCTGGTGCGGTTTTTCTACCAATTCCACAACGTACTAATCTATGTGTTGATTGCTGCAAGTGCTGTCACTGCCATGCTAGGACATTGGGTCGATGCCAGTGTCATTCTTGCTGTGGTGCTTATCAATGCTTTGATCGGATTCGTGCAGGAGGGCAAGGCCGAGAATGCTTTGAGGGCCATTCGACAGATGCTTTCTCCGAACGCAATGGTGTTGCGCGAAAGCAAACAAATAACGATCCCGGCTGAAGAATTGGTGCCTGGTGATGTCGTCTTGTTGCAATCAGGCGATAAGGTACCGGCAGACCTCCGTTTGTTTCGCGTTAAGGGATTACAGATTCAGGAATCAGTACTGACAGGTGAGTCGATAGCAGTAGAAAAGACCACTGATCCTGTCGCACGGGAAGCCGTGATCGGCGATCGTCGCTGCCTTGCCTATTCGGGCACTCTGGTTACCCATGGTCAAGGGGCCGGTGTGGTGATAGCAACCGGTGTGCAATCAGAAATTGGTCGCATTAGTACACTGGTATCGGAAGTGGAGTCATTGACAACGCCACTATTACGTCAAATGGCCCAGTTTGGCCGCTGGCTTACGCTAGCTATTTTAGGTATTGCCATTATTACCTTTGTTTTCGGTTCTCTCGTTCGAGATTATGTGATCGCGGAAATGTTTCTTGCTGCTGTAAGCCTGGCTGTGGCGGCAATCCCCGAAGGATTACCAGCCATCATGACTATAACGCTGGCTATCGGTGTACAGCGCATGGCGCGGCGCAATGCTATTATCCGTCGGCTGCCTGCCGTGGAAACTCTGGGGGCCGTAAACGTCATTTGTTCGGACAAGACCGGCACCCTGACGCGTAATGAAATGACGGTTCGTATGATTGCAACTACCAACAGTTTATTTGAGTTGAGTGGTACAGGCTATGACCCCCATGGATCGATATCGTTGTCGGACATGGATGTGTTTGATGAAGAGAGACCACTTCTGCTGGATGCCATCCGGGCTGCGGTGCTTTGCAATGATGCATCACTGGAACATAAAGACACTGAATGGTTTGTGCACGGTGATCCGATGGAGGGGGCTTTATTGGTATCAGGTTTGAAGGCTGGACTGGATAATGAAGCTGAGGTTAAACAATTCCCGCGCACCGACCTTATCCCCTTTGAATCCGAGCATCGTTTTATGGCGACACTTCACCATAGTCACACAGGAGATGCTTTCATTTTTCTTAAAGGTGCCCCTGAACGACTATTGGAGATGTGTGCTCATCAGAAAACAGCTCGCGGTGATCAACCCATAGATAAAGATTACTGGCTAACCCGTATTGAAGAAATGGCACAGCAAGGTCAGCGCGTATTGGCCATTGCCGTCAAGCCAGTAAAGTATGAAAAAATGGAGTTAACGTTTAGCGATGTAGAGAATGGGTTAATTATGCTGGGCATGTTTGGCCTGATTGATCCACCTCGTGAGGAAGCGATAGAGGCAGTAAAAACATGTGGTGAGGCAGGTATTCGGGTAAAAATGATTACCGGAGACCATGGTGCTACAGCGCGCGCTATCGCCCGGCAACTCAAACTCGTTAATGCCGATGATGTTCTCACTGGACAGGAACTGGACTTAATGACTGAGGACAAGTTACGACAACGTGTGCAGGATGTCGATGTGTATGCGCGTGTCAACCCTGAACATAAGTTGCTTTTAGTAAGACTGATGCAGGAGCTGGGTTTGATTGTAGCCATGACAGGAGATGGTGTAAATGATGCACCGGCCTTGAAACGAGCCGACGTTGGCACTGCCATGGGGCAAAACGGTACAGAAGCGGCCAAAGAGGCTGCTGAAATGGTACTGGCCGATGATAATTTTGCATCCATCGCTCATGCTGTAGAAGAAGGACGCACGGTTTATGACAACCTCAAAAAGGCTATCCTTTTTATTCTGCCAACTAATGGTGGTGAGGCGCTAATTATCCTTGCTGCTATTTTGTTTGGTTTTCATCAGCTACCGTTGACACCGGTGCAAATTCTCTGGGTAAATATGGTTACGGCTGTAACTCTGGCATTGTCACTTGCTTTTGAACCGCCCGAACAAAATGTTATGCGACGCCATCCACGCAATGCCCATGAACCGATGCTGACTGCTCATTTAATTTGGCGCATCGCCTTTGTCTCCGTTATTTTGATGAGCGGAACATTCGGTATTTTTATTTGGGAGATGGAACGTGGTATGAGTATTGAACATGCACGCACGGTTGCCGTGAACACATTGGTTGTGTTTGAGATATTTTATCTATTTAACTCTCGTTATATCAAAGCCTCTATATTTAATTGGGCAGGATTAACAGGTAATCGTTATGTATTACTTGCTATTGGTATACTCATCATCTTTCAGCTTAGTTTTACCTACCTTGGGCCAATGCAGGCATTATTCGGTACCACTGCCATTGACCTTAATATATGGTTGCGTATTCTGCTCGTTTCCTCCTCAGTGTTATTTTTAGTTGAGCTGGAAAAATATTTTGTGCGGCGTACAGAGTGAATTAAATAATGGTTGAAACATAGTAACTATTCAGCGTATTTTAGATTTATACGTAAGTTCTTGATATCAGGTGTTTGCGTAAGGCAGATAATTGCTCCTGTATAATCTGCATTCCCTACATGACCACCATGGATGGTGGAAATGCATGCGAGAGGCAGGAGCCGAAGTCGTCCCTGTAGGTCAAGTGTATGTGGCATGGATGCCACATTCAAGCCTACGACATACATGGAAGTATAAGTGACGTGGGAGGCAGGAAGCCGGGAACGACCATGGACGTATTTACGGCGTCTTCTGGGCAGGTAATTGCTCCATGCATAACCTGCATTTCCCACATCCATGTGGGTCAGCAAATTCCTGGTGTCAAGGACGTTTTCAAAATTACGCTGAATAGTTACGAAACATATTATATTGATTTAAATAAACGTAAGATGATTGTCGCGATTGGAGGACAATGATATGCAACGATTCAAAAATATTCTTTGCGTTGTAAGTGTTGATCAGAAAGACAATGCAGCGCTGGAACACGCAGCGAAATTAGCAGAAAACAATCAGGCCAGCCTTACTGTCGTCGAGGTAATTGATGAAATACCGCCTAACACAAAGTTGCTCGATCGTGTTTTATCATCCTACGACCTCCAGGCAAAGATGGTAGATGAGTATCGACAGAAATTGGAAGAGCTGGTTATTCCCTGGAGAAAAAATGTCGATAAACAGATTAAAGTGTTTAGTGGTATACCCTTTCTGGAAACTATTAAAGAGGTTCTTCGCAATGATCGGGATCTGGTGATAAAGACGGCAGAAAGTGGTGAATTACTGGACCGGGTATTTGGTAGTGATGACATGCACTTGTTACGCAAATGCCCATGTCCTGTATGGTTAATTAAGCCGGAATCACCCAAAACATATCAACGGATCCTGGCTGCCGTGGATGTCAGTGATGATTATCCTGCGGAGGAGTTAAATGTAAAGCATCTGGTCAATCTTCAGGTTTTAGAAATGGCGAGTTCTTTGGCGCTATTCGAGTTCGCCGAGCTGCATATCATTTATGTGTGGCATGCTATTGGTGAAAGTGCGATGCGGGGTGCGTTCATGACAAAGCCTGAGGACGAGATCGTTAAGTATGTAGAAGAAGTAAGGCAACAGGGAAAGCATAACTTGAATGCACTAATGGATGAGATAATTGGCAAGTTGGGGCAGAATGCCTTGGAATATATCAAACCCCAAACGCATCTACTTAAAGGCTGGCCATGCAATGAGATTCCTGTGTTTGCCAAAGAGATCAAGGCGGATCTCGTGGTCATGGGCACAGTAGCGCGCACAGGTATTTCGGGTTTTTTCATGGGCAACACAGCTGAAACCATCCTCAACAAACTCGATTGCTCGGTACTTGCGATTAAACCACCCGGGTTTAGAACACCAGTTACCCTGGAGGATAACTAAGTCGTGATGCTGCGATACACCGTAAGCCGAATAGTTCCTATTTTACCAGATAGTCTCTAGCCACCTAAAATACCTGGTATCTTCTACCTTGATGGTGATATTGGCGGGCGCTCCTACTAAACACGAACACAGCACAGTTTCAGTGGGGATAAAGACTCACCAGGCGGGCCTCATAATCCGCAGGTCGAAGGTTCGAAAAAATCGTATGGAACAATGTTATTCGCTACACCCCTGTCGCTCACCCTTCGGGCCACCACAAAAACATGCTGTTCAAAATTGATCCAATCAATTTTAGTCATGAGCGAAGCGAGCCTTTGGCAGCCTACAGGGATGTAGGCTGTAATCCTTCCAGGCCCACCATTTATTCCCCTTCTCGGCGTTGCCGATTCCAGATTGATAATTCCTCAAGAGTTGTCGAACACCACATATCATGCGCGTCTCAGCGTTGTATGGTTAAGCTGTGCCAGATGAGTTATCTGGTCCTGGATTGATAGCCCGGACCATATTTAATATTGTCACTTACCACTGGGCAAGAAAGAAACTACTTAAATGTGCCTCACCTGCATATTCTGGACGATCATGAGCACCAATTCTGACTCATCATGGCCACTCATCCCGGCGTGACCACCGTGGAGTCTGAAAAGATGGTGAAAGACTGGCTTGCCACTGCCAAGCATCCCACTCACCTTACCATGCGGGTCAACTATCCTGCCGTCCTGTTAAAGTTGATACAGATTTACCTCAGAGGATCAGCCAGGATTTGCTATTAAAAGAGCTGACAGCAGCCTGACGATTGATCGTTATTTTACCGGGATGCTGTCCATCGAAATGATTTTTCAGCGACTGTAGTAGGTTTATTCAACCATCGACTGCTTTCATGATATACAAGCATATCAGGATGATTTTAGTTTATCAGTAATGCTGTCAACCAGTTCCATTGGTAAAGGAAATATTATTGTATTGGAACGTTCACCGGCAATTTCTGTGAGTGTCTGCAGGTAACGCAACTGCATGGCCTGTGACTGTTTGGACAGTGTTTGCGCAGCTTGCAGGAGCTTTTCAGAGGCTTCCTGTTCACCTTGCGCATGGATTATTTTAGCCCGTCTGACACGTTCAGCTTCTGCCTGTTTTGCAATGGCACGGATCATACTTTCGTCGAGATCGACATGCTTGATTTCCACATTGCTGACCTTGATGCCCCAGGCATCGGTCTGCCGATCGAGGATATTCTGTACATCTTCATTCAGCCGATCGCGTTCTGCCAGCATTTCATCCAGTTCATGCTGTCCCAGGACCGAACGCAGTGTGGTCTGCGCGAGTTCACTGGTTGCCATATAGAAATTTTCCACCTGAATGATGGCCTTTTCCGGATCGATGACGCGAAAATAAATCACAGCATTGACTTTGACAGATACATTATCATGTGAGATGACATCCTGGGTAGGGACATCCATGACAACTGTTCGCAAGTCCACTCTAACCATTTGCTGGATCAATGGAACGATGATAATAAATCCGGGCCCTTTGACTTTCCAGAAACGGCCCAAAGTGAAGACAACGCCACGTTCATATTCACGCAGGATACGTATGGCACTGAAGAAAAATAATACAATCAATGCTAATACAATATAGAGGGGGTAGGCAGTCATTTTTCTTACTCCTGTGCTGAAGGCGCCGTGACAATCTCTTGCAGGGGGACGACCTTTAAAGTTAAACCATCTATCTCAGTGACCTTCACGGCTTGCCCCTGATGCAAGGGTGTTTCGCTAACAGCCTGCCAGTGTTCGCTGTGTATGGAGACCGTGCCAAGGCCTTGAAAGTCATGGACTGCAGTGCCATGGCTGCCGATCATTTCTTCCATGCCGGTGACTACTGGCTGGCGGCGGGCTTTAATTGCCATGCCTATGATCACGATAAACATTAATAGACTGGTGATGGTAAAGGTAATGATCACTGGCAGATCGATGACCAATCCCGGAACTTCCGTATCCATCAGAATAATTGAACCCATCACAAAGGCAATGACGCCGCCAATTCCCAGCATACCGAAGCTGGGTTGAAAGGCTTCCCCAAGCATCAATGCGGCACCCAGTAAAATCAGACCAATGCCGGCATAGTTGATAGGTAACAACTGAAAAGCATACAGGGCTAGCAGCAGGCATATGGCTCCAACGGTACCGGGAACCAGGGCCCCGGGATTGGAGAATTCAAAGATCAGACCATAGATGCCAATGAGCATCAGGATGTAGGCGACATTAGGATTGGTGATCACGCCTAGCAGACGGCTGCGCCAGTCCGGATCATGCTGGACAATGGCCAGTCCGGTGGTTTGCAGGGTGTTTTTCTGTCCTTTGACAAGGACCTCTCGATCATTCATCTGTTTTAACAGATCGGCCATATCTACCGCCACGATATCAATCACCCCTAATTCCAGGGCTTCATCCGCCGGTAGGCTAACGGCTTCACGTACGGCCTGTTCCGCCCATTCCTGGTTGCGGTTGTGCAGTTCTGCCAGACCACGAATATAGGCAACCGCATCGTTAATCACTTTTTTTTGCTTAGTATCCTCTTTTTCTTCTTCCGCAGTTTCTTTGTGATCTGCGGGTTCACCGTCTGGATGCTTTTTTTCTTTTAAATCGGGAGGAGAAATAGCGCCAATTTGCACGGGTGTGGCCGCACCCAGATTGGTCCCAGGCGACATGGCGGCAATGTGGCTAGCATAAAGAATATAGGTTCCAGCGCTGGCAGCGCGTGAGCCTGTGGGTGCGACATAGGTTGCGATGGGAATGGATGAATTTGTGATGTGTTTAATAATACCGCGCATGGCAGTATCCAGTCCGCCCGGGGTATCCATGTGAATAACAATTAACACAGCTTGAGTGTCCTCGGCCGTGATAAGAGCACGTTTAATATAATCCTCGGTGGCTGGTCCGATGGCACCTTCAATGCTTAACTGGAGTATATGGTGACCTGTATTGTTTGCATAAATAGTATTCAGCATCAGAACGGAGATGATGAGTAAAATAATGCCGGCTATATGCCTTGTTTGTTTTGGCATTAAGGATATTCCTGATATCTTTTATAATTTAAAAATAGCTGTAGAACTGACATGTGTCCAGAATAAAACTTGTCGGTTAAAGAATAAGCTAAATCGTTAAAATAATTTATCCAGGATGGATCTCTTTAGTTGGCCATTGAGCATGACAGGAGATGATTGACATTATTGTCCTTGAAAAGACAGCCAGCCTCATATACAACTATAGTATTCAATAAGGGCTATCTCTTCTTCAGTTCAATTATTATGCTTCAAAATTCGCATGCTTATCGCAACTATCTGTTCGTCATCTTGTGGCTTTGGCTTATTTGCCCAAATATAGCTGCACTGGCTCAGCAGACTGAGCGTACTATTGTGAATAAAAAACAGCAGATTTATATCGTAAGCCATGGCTGGCATACCGGGTTTGTTGTTCCTGCCAGCTCAATTCAGACTCAACTGCCTCAGTTAGGTGAAAGATTTGCTGATACACCGTTTATAGAATTTGGCTGGGGTGACTATGATTTCTACCAGGCAAAAGAAATTACCCCAGGCATTACGCTCAAAGCCTTGTTCTGGCCGACTGCGTCTGTTATTCATGCAGTGGCTGTACCAATGCACGTGAATGAATATTTTTTCAATAGCCGGGTTGTAACAATCTGTTTGCATGAGCGCGATTACCTGTCGCTAATCCAGTTCATTGCAGACAGTTTCTATAAAAACGAAGAAGGCAAACTCTTGGCACTCAAATCCGGACTCTATGGAAACAGCCAGTTTTATAAAGGGGCAGGTGATTTTTATTTAATGAATACCTGTAATCAATGGACGGCTAAAGGGTTAAAAGTCGCGGGAATGAATATATCACCTGCGTTTCAACTGACCGCTGACAGTGTTATCAATAATATTCAGGTCAGAAAAAATACCCCAGAGAATAACTCCAGCTCAATTTCAGAAGTATCGCATGACCCTCTATCCATCAAATGTCAATAAAATGCCGCTAAATGTTCAGCTATTGTGTTGTTCATAGATATGTACTTAAGCAAAAATGGGTAAAGATAAAGTGATTGTCAATGCCGGGTAAAATTGCGGCGTATACTGTTCAGTTCATCAATGCGTTTATTGATGCGCTGATTAATTGAATT
Source organism: uncultured Gammaproteobacteria bacterium (assembly GCA_963836005.1). Lineage (GTDB taxonomy): Bacteria > Pseudomonadota > Gammaproteobacteria > GRL18 > GRL18 > CAWIHS01. Next base: position 672,738 of record CAWIHS010000002.1, read on the forward strand.
TTTGGGGTATTTACCAGCCTTGCTTTTAACACCTGCTTTCACACCCGTCAGCAGACTAATGGCATCGTCGATAGTGGTGATGGGATAAATATGAAATTTGCCAGCTTCTGCCGCGGCTACAACATCCTGACGCAGCATTAAATGTTTCACATTTGAGGCCGGAATCAACACGCCCTGAACTCCATTCAAACCCTGAGCTTTGCAGATATCAAAAAAACCCTCAATTTTTTCATTGACCCCGCCAATGGCCTGGACCTGTCCCAACTGATTGACCGAACCGGTTACGGCCAGGGATTGTTTCACTGGCGCATCGGCCAGCACTGACATCAGGCTGCATAATTCTCCGACCGACGCACTATCACCTTCAATTTTTCCATAGGTCTGTTCAAAAGTTATGCTTGCGGCTAAAGATAAGGGCCGATCACTGGCAAAACGTGCAGACAGAAAGGAGGATAAAATCAATACGCCCTTGGAATGAATAGCTCCGCCCAGTTTCACTTCACGGGAGATATCGATGACTTGACCGTCGCCAAAGTGTGTTGTGGCGGTAATCCGCGTTGGCAGGGCAAATGAATGATTACCCAGGCTGATCACCGACAGACCATTGACCTGCCCAATGATTTCGCCTTGTGTGTCAATGAGTATGGTACCGCTGTGGATTTCTTGCTGGAGTTCCTGCTGCAAGCGATTAACACGCCGGATTTTTGCGTCAATGGCCTGCTGTACGTGGTCTGCTGCAACTATCTGGATACCTGCTTCTCGTGACTGTTGATCGGATTCGCGCATTACATCAAGAATACTCAGCATATGGGTTGTGAGTTTGCTGGCATTATTAACCTGACGGGAGCTGAACTCGATGATCCTTGCAATAGCAGAACGATCAAATGGCAGCAACTGTTCTTTGTTTATTAATGTCGCTATAACTCTGGCATACAATAGATTGTTTTCTGCAGTGCGTTCCAGGCTTTCTTCAAATTCTGCAGTGATTTTAAATAATTCTGAAAATTCAGGATCATATTGAAGCAGCAGGTAGTAGAGGTGACGATCGCCCAGTAAAACAATTTTTAAATCCATCGGGATGGGTTCGGCTTCAAGACCTGACATACTGATAAAACTGAATAATTCCGCCAGCGATTGAATCCGTATCTGTCTGGCATATAACGCTCGTTTGAGCCCTTCCCAGGCATACGGCTGGATAAGTAATTTTCTGATATCAAGGATCAGAAATCCCCCATTGGCCAGATGCAAGGCTCCCGGCTTGATCTGGGTAAAATCCGTAGATAACACTCCCATACGGGAAGTATGTTCAATGCGGCCTAACAGATTGTTGTAAATAGGGTTATCTTCATAGATGACAGGCGCACCCCTGGACTGGTTGTGATCAATCAGTAAATTGACACTATAACGACGAAAACTTTGTTCTTCGTCCATTATCAGGCTGAGTGGATCGGAGGCAGGTTCCGGATTCCTGAACTGATTAATGTTCTCCACTACATCATCTTGTAAATTGTTAAGGTAATGAACGATGGCAGGCAAATCCTGGTATTTTCCTTTGAGTGTATCGATAAGATGGCCGGCTGAAAAGGCTGCAACTTCTTTGTTAAGGACTTTAATTTTATTATTGGTCTGGCGGCGGAATTCAGGCACCAGATGAATAAAATTATTCAGCTCTTCCTGTAATATAGCGATAGACGCTTCAAAATGTTGTTTTTCTTCTTCAGTGAATGCCTTGTATTCTTCTGGAGAGACCGGTTTCCCATCTTTTGCTGCCGCAAAGATAAATCCGGTCGGTGTGTGCAGGATAACCACATGATGTTTTTTTGCTTCCTGTTCAAGCTGCTCAAAAGCTGCTTTGCGTTGTTGTTCCAACTCCTTTTCTATTTCCTGTATACGCACCTGATATTCTTTGGTTTCAAAAGCCAGAGGCAGAGAGGTGCGCAGATCTTCGAGAAGATGTTTAACATCTTCTCGAAAGACTATACCTCGTCCGGAAGCTAGTTTGATGGCTATAGGTTTTTGCGGATCCTGAAAATTATGCACATAACACCAGTCAGGCGGTGTAGGCAAGGAATCGGAACGCTGTTCCAGATACTGCCGCACCATGGTGTACTTGCCAATCCCTGGCGGACCCAGAACAAACAGGTTATAGCCGTCCTTGTTGATGCTGGTTCCAAAGTGCAGGGCTTCCAAAGCACGGGACTGGCCAATAAGACCGCTTATGTCCTGCAGGTCGCTGGATATTTCAAATGAGAACTCATCTGTATTACAGCGCGTATATAGTGCATCTGGTTTTAATGCCTGAATCATGGGCATACGGACTTCCTTACTTTACCAGTATGTGTTATATCACCAGGTTGAACTTACCTCAGCCAGTTTTTCAGCTCAGGATTTCTCGTCAAGTGCGTCAGGCTAACGCTTTCAACGGATCTTTTCCAGCAGTTCAGCTTCCTTCAGCGTGGTATAATCTTTTTCAATGTGCTTATCTACCAGTTTGGTGACATGTTGATTGATATGTTTATTGAGCAGCCCATGAAAATGTGGCGCAGCGACAATGATTAGCTTGTTATAGCTGTTAGCATTACGTCCGGCATCCAGTTCATTGGCCAGAAAGGCGGCAAAACTCTCAATTTCGTAGGATTTGGGATCCGTAGCCTCGTTAAAGGCGCCGTGGGAAGCACCGGTTGTTTCTCCCTCGAAATGACCAGCCCGATCAGAGGCCAGATGCATGCCTTTTTCACGGCTTTCGGGGTGGCTGAATTCCTTCAAAAGCTGTAAATTTTTAGGCTGATACTCAGTTTCGAACAGACGAGCCTGGCTGCCATTGGTAACAAGAACCCATGTATGGTGCATATTAAATCTCCCATTAATACAATAAGCGGATTAGCTGATTTAAGTATAGGACAGGGATAAAAATTTAGGTAGTGGCCTCAGTATAAAAACAACATTACAATAAAAGAACGGATAGATTTTTTTTATCTATACTGTAAGTTAAAGGCAGAATCAGTAGCCAGCAATTGCCACTAGCTGCTACATTTAAACCAGTAACTAAACCAGCATTCAGGGGGAATAACCAATGACCTGCAAAAAATTGAAGCTTTTTCTTGATGAACAGCATGTCAAATATCTAACTACAAAGCACTCACGGGCTTATACAGCCCAGGAAATTGCTGAATCAGCACATGTCTCCGGTAATAATTTTGCCAAAGTGGTCATGTTGAAAACAGATGGTGAGATGATGATGGGAGTCTTGCCTGCGTCCGACAAAGTTGATCTCAAATTACTGCGACAAAAACTGGATGCCAGTACGGTGGTTTTTGCCGATGAAAATGAGTTTCAGGATCACTTTCCCGGTTGTGAAATTGGTGCCATGCCGCCGTTCGGTAATTTGTATGGTATCAGAGTCATTCTGGCAGAAACGCTGTGTGGTGTCCAAACGATCAGTTTTAACAGTGGAGTGCATACAGAAGTGGTGCAGATAAGTTATGCTGATTACATTGAGCTGGTCAATCCAGAGATTATGGATTTTACTCATCATATTATAGTAGATAATTGATGATTCATATGCAAATGATGTAAACGAAAAACAGCCGTTACATATTTATGTATAATGATAATTTTGACCCCTGGAACGTTTGCGCAACAGGGATTTAATCAAAAAGTATAACACGAATGAGCAACACGCGGCGTAATGGCAGATTTAGCGGCAGACAGACAAGCAGTGGAGACTGAGAATACACAGCTTCCGGAATATCAGCTCAAGCTTGACCATTCTCAGCTTGACATCATACTGAGCGGAGACTGGAATGATGATGAGCAATTTCCAGATGCGTTTGATGATGAGTTGGCACTGTACTTACAGACGCAGAAGGATATTCAGACGGTTTGCGTAGCTATGAGCCAGGTTAGCGCATGGAATTCGGCATTGTTGACGGCCATGGTTTCGCTGGCTGAATTATGCGCACAAAACCAGCTGCATTTTGATTTTTCACAATTGCCTACGGAAATGATTCGTCTGATTCAACTGGCCAGTTCCACTCCTACTCGCAAAGTCAAACCTCATATAGCGAAAAAAACTTCCTTTTTGCATAATGTCGGCAGTAATACTATTGAAGCTGTGGAAGAACTGGGCAACGTGATTGCCTTTATTAAAAATTCTGCCCGGGCTTTTATGCGGATGTTACAAGGTAAAGCCAATTATCGAGCGTCAGATACCTGGCTGATTATGCAGCAAACCGGTGCTGAAGCTTTGCCGATAGTCAGTCTGCTGAATTTTCTGGTCGGTGCTATTCTGGGTTATATCGGTGCCCTTCAGCTGGAAAAATTTGGTGCAGAAATTTTTATTGGTGATATGGTTGGCGTGGCTATTACTCGCGAAATAGCTGCTATCATCACTGCGATTATTATGGCCGGACGATCGGGTGCTGCATTTGCAGCTCAACTTGGGACCATGAAAGTCAATGAAGAAATTGATGCACTCAGAAGTATGGGGCTGTCGCCGATAGAGTTTCTGGTTTTACCGCGCATGATCGGTATGATGCTGATGATGCCTGTATTGGCGATTTATGCCAATATAATGGGGATCTTTGGCGGGGCACTGGTGGCCTATGCCGCATTGAATATCTCTCTGGAGCAATACCTGGATGTGGTAGTAAAAGCTGTCAGTCTTAACGACCTGGCTGCAGGTGTTTTTATGTCGATTGTTTTCGGCATTATTGTGGCCGTAATAGGCTGTCAAAAAGGGTTGAGCTGTGGAAAAAGTGCGGAAGCTATTGGGGTTGCCACCACATCGGCAGTCGTCACCGCTACGGTGATTATTTTTGTTGCCGCAGCAATCCTGACGGTGCTGTATAGTGTATTGGGAATTTAGTTTTGCTTGATAACTGCTCTTCAAATGCCGCTGTTATTGTTGACAACCTCACGCTGTCCCACGATGGCTGTGTGATTCAGAAAAATTTACATTTCACGGTGGATAGAAATGACATTTTTGTCATTATGGGCAATAGCGGCAGCGGAAAAAGTACCTTGATGAGAACGATGACAGGGTTACATGAACCTGTACAGGGTGATGTTTTGTATAATATTAACCATCAATCTCAGGGGTTTTGGCAAACCTCTGAAGCCGTTCGTCAGTCAATGATTGAACAATTCGGTGTTATGTTTCAAAATGGAGCACTGTTTAGTTCGATGACTTTACTGGAAAATGTTTCACTTCAATTGACACAATCAACCCGATATAGTGCGGCCAGGATCCGTAAAATTGCCTCTTTAAAAATGGCACTGGTGGGGCTGAAAGGGTTTGAACATTACTACCCCTCAGAAATCAGCGGCGGAATGCGAAAACGGGTAGGAATAGCCAGAGCGATGGCTATGGATCCGCCTATTTTGTATTTTGATGAACCTTCTGCGGGTCTGGACCCTCTCAGTTCCAGGCTGCTTGATGATCTGCTGCTGGAACTCAGAGATACTATGGGCATCACCATGATTGTTGTCACTCATGAACTGGATAGTATTTTTGCTATTGCGAATAATTCAATTTTTCTGGATCACGAGCAGCAGACGATTATTGCCAGCGGTGATCCTGCAACAATTCTATCAAATAATGACAATGTCCAGGTGCAGGCATTTCTAACAAGAGGTAGGAACAAATGACTATGAAGGCTAACCCCGCTGTCGTAGGCGGTTTTGTGATTGGTGCGATTGGTCTGCTTATACTCAGCCTCATAGTGCTTGGATCTGGACGGTTTTTTAAAAATGATATGCGTTTAATGGCAGTGTTTCCCGGTACAGTGAAGGGACTGCATGTGGGTTCTCCGGTATTGTTTAGAGGTGTAAATATTGGTTCTGTTGCGAGGATACACATCTATCATGATCAACAAAAAAAGCAAAGCCTGGTGCCGGTTTATATTGATTTGAAACAGGAAGTTCTGGAGTTGATGAATCAGGCCTCAGAAGATACCAAATTTACTAAAAATCAGGCCAGGGAATTTATGCAGGTGATGATTAATTCAGGGCTTCATGCGCGTCTGATATTGGAAAGTCTGGTGTCAGGCAGACAAATGGTTGAATTTGAATTCGACCCTGATATTCCCATTCATTTAACTGGAATTGATAACAGATATGTGGAAATACCCACCGTTGAATCTGATCTGAATCAACTGCAGAATCTGTTTAAATCTTTACCAATAACAGAATTGACAGAAAATCTGGTAGTGACGGTCACAAAACTCAACAAGGTTTTTGCCGATAAAGAAGCCAGAGAAGTGTTCCGCAGTATCAATTCTACTATATTGGGCAGCCGTGAATTGATTGATAATCTAAATGAACAATTAGTGCCTCTCTCCATGTCGGCGCAGGACAGTCTGAATGACTTACAGACATTGTTAAAAGATTCCAACACACAACTATCCGCCACTTTGACAGAGCTGATCACGCTGTCAAAAAATCTTAATGAACAATTAACGCTGCTGACAAAATCAGCTACACATACTTTTGAACAAAGTGATCAGGCTTTTAGCAATATTAATACGATGGTGGATCGGGAGGGCGTGTTTAGATATAAGCTGGAACAAAGCCTGGATGAATTATCCAGAGCGGCAAAGTCATTTCGGGGTTTTACTGAATATCTGGAACGTCATCCGGAAGCGATTATCAAGGGGAAGCAATATTGATACAGAGGATTGTTAAATGAAATTATTGAATAGTTTTAAACGGAGTTTAGTTTTTCTTTTCATTTTATCAGTGAGCGTACTGAATTCCGCTTGTTCGACATCGCAGCAAGCAGATTTCTATCAACTGGATGAAATAACCTACCCTTCTTTAACAGGTATTGAAAAAGGCAGTATTATTGGGGTGGGTCCGATTCAGTTGCCGGAATATATTAAACGGCCGCAGATCGTTACCAGAAGTTCGGCGCATCACCTGAATATATCAGAGTTTAATCGCTGGTTAGAGCCAGTAAGTGAAAGTATTACCCGCTTGCTGGTGATTAATTTGTCAAATAATCTGGGATCTAATCGAGTTTATTGGCTGCCAAGACAGGATAGACAATTACCGCTGCAGCTCAGAATTGCTATTGATATCGGACGTTTTGACGGTCAGTTAGGCGAAGAGGTTTCACTTGAATCCCGCTGGAGTGTGTTTGATAAAAACGACAGGGTGCTGGTAACCAGGGTTTCTATTATCAAACATCCGGTCGCAGGTCAAAGCTATGAACAATTGGTGATTGCTATGAACCGGGCCCTGCAGCAGCTGGGAATGGAAATTTCACAAATGGCGGCTAATTACCTCCAGGAGGACAACGGTTAGGTTCAAGCAAATGTTTAGTGTCCTGAGTAGTCTTTTAGGTATAGTGCTGATCCTGAATCTGGCAATGTTCTTTTTTCAACCCGGCATGGTTTTTTTTCCCTATCGGGGTATGGACGAAACTCCTGCTGACTGGGACATGAAGTATGAGGATGTGTTCTTCAGAACTCTGGATAATATCCAGTTGCACGGCTGGTATATCCCGCATCACAATGCGCAACGGACAGTGCTTTTTTTTCATGGCAATGCCGGCAATATTTCCCATCGGGGTGATTCAGTTAAAATCTTTCACCGCCTCGGGCTGAATGTCTTTATCATGGATTATCGAGGTTATGGGCAAAGTGAAGGCAAACCGGGTGAAACGGGCCTCTATGAAGATGCTGCTAGCGCATGGCGTTACCTGTTAGCAGTAAAAGAACTGCAGCAGGAAAAAATAATCATTTTTGGCCGTTCCCTCGGCGGAGCTGTTGCCGCTAAACTGGCGGCCGAGGTGCATCCCGCTGCATTGATCCTTGAATCTGTATTCAGCTCCGCACGGGATATGGCGAATACGCTATTGCCGGGGATATCGAGAATCATCATGTTACGCTTTAATTTTGATACTGAAAGCTGGATAACAAAGGTTCAATGTCCACTGCTGGTCCTGCATAGTCAGGAGGATGAAATCATTCCTTTTAAGCTGGGTCAGAAAGTATTTCTGGCGGCCAATAAACCAAAACAATTTATCTCTTTGCGGGGCAGCCATAACAGCGGATTTTTATACAGCCAGCCAGACTATGAACGTCAGCTTGAGCAATTTATACTCAGTCTGGATGCTGTAGAATGAATGCTGCAACATCAGCTGATATGGTAGTAAAGTGCGTATGAAAAAAAAGTTAAGATGTGAATTGATTAGCTGGTCAGAGATACAGCGCTTATGTCTTAAACTGGCTCAACAGATAAAGGTATCCGAATTTGATCCTGATGTGGTGGTCGCCATCGGTCGGGGCGGATACGTTCCTGCAAGACTGCTTTGTGATTATCTGGACATCATGGCGTTAACCAGTATAAAAATTGAGCTTTACCATTCTGGTTCAAAAAAGAGCGAACAGGCAGTCATAAAGTATCCATTGTGTGTAAATGTCAAGGGGCAAAAGATACTCCTGGTTGATGATGTCAATGACAGCGGTGAGACCCTTGATATGGCGCTTAATCATCTGCATGCGTTTGCTCCCGCTGAAATACGTACCGCGGTGCTGCATCAGAAGCTCAGCACACATTGCGCAATAGATTATTATGCAAAAAAGGTAATTAAGTGGCGTTGGCTGATTTATCCCTGGGCTGTACACGAAGATATTAGCAGTTTTTTGCAAGCCATGAAACCACAACCTGCAAGCCTGCAGACTGCTCAGCAGCGCCTTGAGGATGAATATGCGGTGAAAATTTCTTTAACACGTTTAAAAGAAATTGATCAACTGTCAAATACAAACTAAAGGCAATGACTGCAAGCATGATTTTTTTGATAGTGTCCATTTAGCACCAGACCCTGTGATGTATCATTTCGGGATATGATGCTAATATGAGCGAAATGAGGTATTACAGGGTCTGGTGCGATGCCTCAATACTATGGCCACTATTTCCGAACAGCTATTTAGTGCATACGCATGGGCTGTTTGAACATAACTATTACTAGTGGAGCAGAAGCAATGACAGAAAATAATCAGGAAATGTTCGATAAACTTATTGAAGATCTTAAACAATGGCGGGATGAACTGAATTTACAGATGCATCTGGGCAAGGCTGAAGCAGAAGAGCTATGGAATGAAACCGAAGATAAATGGGAACATCTGCGTTCACAACTGGATTCAATGCAAAGTGAAACCAGCGATACTGCAAAAGATGTGGGCGCCGCCAGCATGCTGCTGGTGGAAGAAATCAAACAGGGGTATGAGAGATTAAAAAAGATGTTTTAATCTCTGCCTGGATCTGAAATAGAAAGATCTTGCTGAATCACTGGAGATCCACTGCGCTGGATGCACACAGAAGGTTCCACTGATTAATCAAGCTTCAATCAGCCAGAGAACTGTAAACCTGGCTGTAGCTCACTTGCTGAGTAATTCATATTGGGCTTGTATCAGCTCACGGCCATAAATGCGCTCCAGACGGCGGATATTAAAATGGCTCCTGGCGACGTCCTGAAAATGCCGGATAAAAATGGCATTGATAGTCATGCCGCCAAGTGCGCCTAATACAGGCATGGATTGAGCAACGGCTTTTTCGGACAGGGCAATACCAAAACGTTGCGCGACCTGATGCATGAAAGTCATCAATGCAGGCATAGACTTTCCCCTGATACCATGCTGCAGAACATAAGACGAAGCATCTTTTAATGCCAGCGATAGTGCCAGCCGAACGCCGTAATAACCGGTTTCTGCCGCATCGTCTTTTTGACTGTGGGAACCAAGGGCAAAAACTTCGATAATAGCCAGCTGCACCTGAGTATCGTTTAGATCCTCGCCTGTACATTGTGCAATATCGGCTACAGTGCGCAGCATCAGTGTAGTGATAATGGGCAGTTCTATTGCCAGAGCAGGCAGACCAAAAAATCCGCCGACACATCCCGAAGCCATGCCCAGGTTTCGATGCAGTTTATTGCTCGGCTGAGGTTTTGCTGCAGGCCGTTTTTGCAGGGTACTGATGGCAGTATGCATGGATTTATATACGGCTTTTTCAAATCCGCTGGAAATAGAGCGGTGCCAGCTTGCGGGCAACATTTGCAATGAAATGTCTATCGGGGTTCCCAGTGCCGAGGTTAATCGTGCTGCCAGGCCGGGATGCTCAAGATAGGCATGGGCATTTTTCAGCACCTTCAGATCTGCTGGTGATATGCCGAACGGAAAGTGGTTCAATGCTACAGTTCGGCTTTCGTTTATATTCATGTGTTCTCCGTGACACGTGCCGCAGGTTTGAGGTGAATAGTTCAGGTTCAATAGCAGCTACGATACTAATGGGGGTTTACAGCCAGGGATTCAATATTCGTCTGGGTGAACCTTTTTTATGGCTTTTCAACGTCATGACGGTTAGCTGTTATTGATGCTGATTTCTCGTGCTGGCCTCCCGGGAAAACTGAAAAAATTATACCTGTATAACTAGGAGGATGTTTAGTAGCATAAAATAATTTTCTTATATGGCTTGATTAATATTTGTTATTTCCTATAATTTCAGTGTTAAAGACTACAAATTTCTCTTCTTATTCTTCTAAAATTAATTGCGTTACCTGCTATTTAATAGTGGACGCAACCCAATCTATCTGGAGTAGCAAATATGTTTCTTAAAAATACCAATAATGGCGATGTGGTTGAAGTTCTTGATATCAAAGGTTTGACCAATCCGGCTCATGATAAGGTTGCAGGGCGTTATCACGCAGGCGAGGAGCTGCAGGATCCGGAAAATTTCAAAAAAACTGATCTGGCCTTTCTTTCAGATGAAAGTCTGCCCAAATGTTGGCTGGGCAGTTAATCCGCAGAGCTTGTTCGTTTAATACCATGTGACCACCAGATTCGGCATGCGCCTTCATCAGACACCATACAGGGACCAACCGGATCTCTGGGAGTACAGGCGCTGCCGTAAAGTTTACATTGATGCGGGTAGATTTTACCCAGCACCACTTTGGCACAATCACAGCCCGGCGGCATTGCACCGATACGTTTACGTGATGCTTCATTATAGTCGGGAAACTGCAGGCGTGCATTGTGGTTATTAAATGCAGGTTTAAGTTCAAATCCGGAATTGGCTATGCTGCCAATTCCGCGCCAGTTGGCATCAACGACATCCATAGTTTCTGCTAATTGGCGCCTGGCGGCTGGATTGCCGTTATCTCTGACCAGCTGTGGATAACAGTTATCAAGAAATAAATTTTTCTCAACCGCCTGTCTTATCACCGAATAGATGGCGGCGAGTAAGCTCTCTGTAGTAAAACCCGAGACAGCTGCAGGCAGTTGATGTTTGTTGATCACAAACTCCCATTCCCTGGTTCCCATCACGGTAGCGACGTGACCAGGAGCGACCAGGGCATCAAAACCCGGTGACTCTGAATCCAGCAGCATCGCAACTGCGGGCCAGGTTAATCTGCCGGACAGCAGTATGAATAGATTGTCAGGTATGTACTCGGCCAGCATCCCGGCAATCGGTGCTGTGGTGGTTTCAAAACCCGCTGCAAAAAAGATCACCGCCTGGCGGGGATTTTCAATGGCTATCTGTCGGGCTTCAAGTGGTGAAGCAATGGGCCGAATATCGGCGCCGGCTGCTTTGGCCTCCTGCAGGGTGCGTAGCTCTTTTTTACTTACATTGACCGGCACGCGCAGCATATCACCAAATGCCAGCAAAATTATGTTTTCATGCAAGGCTAATTGTATCGCCTGGTAAATATCTTCTTCCGGGCAGACGCAAACCGGGCAGCCTGGGCCGGGGATCAATTCAATCTCATCACGCAGGATAGAACGCAGGCCTGCCATGCTGATGGAACGTTCATGCCCGCCGCAGACATTCATGATTTTGAAAGATCGATGCGCGGTCAGCTGTTCAAGCGGCAGTTTATTGATCTGATCAAGCCATTGCCTGGCGCTTTGCTTACTCAAGTGATATACCCAGTTGGCACAGGCGTTCTCTGAGACGTTGAATTTTATCTCGAAATGAAGCATTCAGGTTATTTGGCAAGCACTTCGCGGGTGCATGAAATTCAATCATTAATGGTTTTTTTCAGCATCTTCGCGGGCCAGTATTTCATCATATATTTGCCACGCTGACAGTGCATCTGCTGCGGTCATTTTTTGTATTGCATAGCCTACATGCACGACGACATAGTCTCCTGCAGACAGAGGTTCATCCTGAAGCATAAACAGGCTCACATCACGCTCGATGCCTTTGGCTTCGCAGCGAGCCATAAACTGGTTTATAGCAATAATCTTCATAGGGATACCAAGGCACATACTGTTTTGTTTTCCTGCTTTTGAATGGCCGTAAAATTGTAACGAACGGTTTTTTGCTGACAGATGATCCAGGCTAGACGTTAGAAAATATGAACAATAATTGAGCTAGATCAGCAAATGTACAAGTAAGCTTTATTATTATAATAACTTGCTTGATATTTCACCATGATTTATTTAAATTTTATAATATATTAATAGACGTCAGCTACTTTTACAGGGATTGGTATGGTACTTGTGTTAGGCATAGGCAATATTCTTTTTCAGGATGAAGGAGCAGGCGTGCATTTGCTTGAGTATCTTCAGAAGAAATTTCCCCATTGGCCGGTAGAATGGATGGATGGCGGTACCCTCAGTTTTGATCTGCTCGCATCCATTACCCGCAGCCGTTATTTTATCGCGCTGGATGCCGCTAACCTGGATCAGCCGGCAGGAACGATTCAATGTCTTATCAATGAGCAGATGGATCAGTTCCTTAAATTGCCGGGCAAAAGTGTACATGAAGTCTCGTTATCTGATCTGATGGATATGAGCAAGCTAACTGATGCCTTACCAGCACATCGGGCTTTGATAGGCATACAGCCGCAATCCATAGCCATGGGTGAGAGCATGTCGCCCGCTATCATTAGAGCAATGCCTGAAGTAGCCAGACAATTGCAGGCTTTGTTACAGAATTGGGATATTATCAGCAACCACCAGGATACGCGCGGGTCTATTTAAGAACAGAGCATGAACTCAATAAATGATATTACAGTACGGGTTGAGGAAAGCGTCTGTGAAACAGGCAATCTGCAATTTATTCTAGCGGAAATTCATCATGCCCTGGAACAGTTAAACGAGTATCAGCAGCAACACAGCATCGATCTCAAGGCCATGCCTTTCGCTCCGGGTGAGGAAGAAAAACTGCTACAGCTGCTGGGCCATGGTGAAGTAAAAGTGGAGCTGAATACCCTGGGGAAAAGCACGATCTATGAAACAGCGATGAGCGGGGTATGGAAGGTGACACATTTTAATACCGAGGGGAATGTGGTTGCCAAGCTAATTGAAATCACGACTATCCCTAACATCATTTGTTCCCCGCAGGAAGCATTGCAAAGCAGTATCGAGAGCATGAAACGGCTTATTAAGGAAAAGAGTTAAATTAATTGAAAATCATACATAGACACTTAAGCAAAAATAAGAACTAAGCTATGAATTGAAAATAGACCAGAGGCCCGACAGATGAAACAGCAAACCTTGTTAGAAAAACTGCAGGAACAAGGCGTCAGCCGGCGCGGGTTTCTGAAATACTGTGCTGCTATTACCTCATTAATGGCATTGCCTCCTTCGATGGTGGGAGCAGTTGCAGCCGCACTGGAAAAGTCACGCCGGCCCTCGGTGATCTGGCTGTCTTTTCAGGAATGCACGGGGTGTGTGGAATCTTTGACCCGCTCCCATAGTCCGACCATTGAAGGGCTGATTTTTGATTATATCTCACTGGATTATCAGCATACCCTGCAAGCTGCTGCCGGTGAAGCGGCTGAAATGGCGCGAGAAACAGCCATGCATGAAAATAAAGGTCAGTACCTGGTGGTGGTCGATGGTTCTATTCCGCTGGGCAATCCCGGCTATTCAACCATTGCCGGTGTCAGCAATCGCCAGATCCTGGAAGAAACCGTTGCTGATGCTGCGGCTGTTATTGCGGTAGGCAGCTGTGCTGCTTTTGGAGGTCTGCCTATGGCGCATCCAAATCCAACCGGTGCCGTATCGGTATCAGATCTGGTCAAAGATAAACCGGTAATGAATATTTCCGGATGCCCTCCCATTCCGGTAGTGATCAGCGGCGTACTGGCGCATTTTCTGACCTTTGACAGTTTACCTGAGCTGGATGAACTGGGACGACCCAGGGTATTTTATGGTCAAAGTATCCATGATCGCTGCTATCGTCGGCCGTTTTATGACAAGGGCCTGTATGCTGAAAGTTTTGATGATGAGGGAGCCAGGAAAGGCTGGTGTCTATATCGTCTAGGTTGTAAAGGTCCCATGACCTATAATGCCTGCGCCACCGCAAAATGGAATCAGGAAACCAGCTGGCCCATCGAGGCAGGGCATGGCTGCCTGGGTTGCTCAGAACCCAATTTCTGGGATGCGGGAGGGTTTTATAACGCCCTGTCGATACCCACTGGAGATTATGCCAGAACTGTGGGTTATGCTGCGGCGACTGGAGTTGCTGCCGGTGCTATAGCGGGGCTTGCTAATCGGAATAAGCAAACTGCGGCTGCTACGCAACACAAGGCGGTGACAGTAGATGAGCTGAATGAACATTTAGAGAAAGGTGAAAAATCATGACCAGTATGGATTTCCTGCTCTGGACCAAAGGGCCGGCTTTTAGTATAGCGCTGGCTATATTTGCGTTTGGAGTGATCATACGCCTGGCTGAAATCTTTATGCTGGGCAGAAAGCCTGATTTATCCGAGCCGCGGGGTTCAGCTTTTGTCGCGGGAATAAAGACGATTTTTACCCGTACAATTACTGACAGTGGAACATTTAAACGCGCTCCATTCCCGGTGATTGTAGGTAATATATGGCATATTGGTCTGTTTTTAATTATTTTGTTTTTCATTCCTCATATTGAGTTAATCAATGCTGTCAGCGGTTTCAAATGGCCAGGATTACCCAATCCGGTGATTGATGCCATTACTGTGATTACGCTGGTTTCTTTAATAGCCATGCTGATTTACCGTTTTTCTCATCCAGTGACCAGATACCTGAGTCGTTTTGAAGATTATCTGGTCTGGGTGGTGACTTTTTTACCTCTGCTCAGCGGCTATCTGGCTTATCATCATATGATTAATCCTTATCCACTGATACTCGGGTTGCACATTTTAACGGTGGAGATCCTGCTGGTAGTCTTTCCTTTCAGTAAATTAATGCATGCCATTACCAGTATCATCGGACGCTGGTATACCGGCGCTGCAATGGGCCGAAAAGGAGTTGAATCATGAGCAAATTAACTCTGGAAAGAGGTCTGGATGAGTTTCGTGCGCAGATAGACGCACCGATGGCAACTTTTTTCAGCAGCTGTGTACATTGCGGACTGTGTGCACAAGCCTGTCTGTTTTATACTGAAACCGGGGACCCTAAATATACCCCGATTAATAAGCTGGAACCTTTGCGACGAGTGTGGGCCTCTGAGTATACATTTTGGGGCAGACTGAAAGCAAAGCTGGGCTTGGATAAGCCCGTTACTGATGAATTGCTGGAAGAATGGGAAACCCTGGTGTATGACGGCTGCACACTCTGTGGCAGATGCTCCATGGTGTGCCCGGTAGGGAATGATATCTCTACGATGATCCGCAAAATGCGTGAAGGTATGGTGGCTTCGGGCCATGCTCCGGAAGGCCTGATTGAGGCCAGCAGCCGTGCGGTGAAGATCGGCAGCCCAATGGGGCTGAAGCTGGGCGGCCTGCAGGCACAGATAAAACATCTGCAGGCTGATACAGGGTTAACGGTACCCATGGATGTTGAGGGAGCTGATTATCTGGTACTGCTGTCTTCTATGGAGATCATCAATTTTCCTGAATACCTGCAAGCGCTGGCGCGGATTTTTAAACAGGCGGATGTCAGCTGGACCTTGTGCTCTGAAGCCTTTGAAGCGACCAATTCCGGTGTGCAGATCGGTTCCAGTGGTATTGCCCGGGAACTGCTGCAACGTGTGGTCGACGGAGCCAAAAAACTCAGGGTTAAATATGTGATCAGTCCGGAATGCGGGCATGCCTATACGGCTATTCGCTGGGAGGGCCCCAATTTAATTGGCCAGCCCTATTCTTTCAAAGTCTTGCATATTCTTGAATTACTGGATGAATTACAGCGCAGCGGACGCTTGCAACTGCAGGGCTCAGAGCATGACCGGCTGAGTTTTCATGATCCCTGCCAGCTGGTTCGCAAGGGTGGGGTTCAGGTTCAGCCTGTACATTTACTCAGTCAGGTGGCTGAAAATTATGTGCCTATGCAGGAAAACGGCAAAATGAACTGGTGTTGTGGCGGCGGTGGCGGTGTCAGCGCCAATGAAAGAGCTGAAGAGCTGAGGCTGCAGGTTTTTAAACGCAAAAAAGACCAGTTGGAAGAGCTGAAACTGGATACTCTGGTGACGGCCTGTGCCAATTGCCGACTAGTAATGGAAGAAGGGCTTGAGGAATATAATATTGAGCTGCCTGTTATCGGTCTCACTGAAATGATTGCTGAGCATCTGCTGGAAGATATAAAAGGAAATGAAAATGAGTGAACGCATCGTTGTTGATCCCATCACACGTATCGAGGGACATCTGCGTATCGAGGCACAGATGGAGGGTAGTAAGATTTCTCAGGCATACTCTTCCGGGACGATGGTCAGGGGGATAGAGCTGATTTTGAAAGGGCGTGATCCGCGTGATGCCTGGGCCTTTGCGCAGCGCATTTGCGGGGTGTGTACGCTGGTGCATGGTATTGCTTCGGTCCGTTCAGTAGAAGACGCACTGAACTATCCGATTCCCAGGAATGCCCAATTGATCCGTAATCTGATGATAGCTGCCCAGTTTATTCATGACCACGTGATGCATTTCTATCATCTGCATGCACTGGACTGGGTGGATGTGGTATCAGCGCTGAGTGCAGATCCCAAAGCTACATCGCAACTGGCGCAATCGATCAGTGGCTGGCCAAAATCATCTCCAGGTTATTTTGCGGATATGCAGCAAAAGCTGAAAGTCTTTGTTGAATCTGGCCAGCTGGGTATTTTTGCCAATGGCTACTGGGGTCACCCGGCGTATAAACTGCCGCCTGAGGCAAATCTGATGGCGGTTTCTCATTACCTGGAAGCATTGAGCTGGCAGCGTGATGTGGTCAAACTGCATACTATTTTTGGCGGCAAAAACCCGCATCCTAATTTTCTGGTGGGTGGGGTAGCCAGTGTTATCGATCTGAACTCTGATTCAGCCATCAATATCAAAAAACTGTCTCAGGTTCAGAATGTAATCAATGAAATGAAAACTTTTGTGGATCAGGTCTATGTGCCTGATACGCTGGCCATTGCTTCATTTTATAAGGACTGGTTCAGACGCGGCGAGGGGCTGGGGAATTTTCTTTGCTATGGCGATTTACCCAGCACTTCCATGAATGATCCTGCGGGGTATTTTTTACCTGCGGGGGTTATTTTAAATCGCGACCTGTCAACAGTCCACCCGGTCGATATGAACAATAGTGAAGAAATCAAGGAATATATAGCTCATTCCTGGTATGACTATAGCGAGGGTAAGGAAAGCGGTTTACATCCCTATGAGGGCGAAACCCAATTGAATTATAGCGGTCCTGCACCGCCCTATAAGCATCTGGATATTGAGCAGTCCTATTCCTGGATGAAAGCCCCGCGCTGGAATGGCAATGCAATGGAGGTCGGTCCACTGGCCAGAGTCCTGATGCTCTATGCCAGAGGCCATGAGCCCACCCGAGAGCTGACCAGTATGGCCCTGAACAAACTGGATTTACCGATAGAGGCCCTGTTCTCAACTATGGGACGCACTGCCGCCAGAACCCTGGAAAGCAAGATTATTGTGGATGCCATGCAGGGCTGGTATGACGAACTGATTAGCAATATTAAACAGGGAGACACCACCACTTTTAATGAGCAGCTTTGGGAGCCATCGAGCTGGCCCAGCAAGGTACAGGGCGTGGGCTTTATGGAGGCACCAAGAGGTGCGCTGGCTCACTGGATAGTGATCGAAGATCAGAAGATCGCTAATTATCAGGCCGTCGTACCCAGTACCTGGAATGCCGGTCCCAGAGACCACAACGGGCAGGCTGGCGCCTATGAAGCAGCGTTACAGGACAATCATGAGATGTATGATGCTAAACAGCCGCTGGAAATTCTGCGTACCATACACAGCTTTGACCCCTGTATTGCCTGTGCAGTACATGTGACGGATCCAGATGGAGAAGAACTGGTGCAGGTAAAAGTTATGTAACTTATTCAGTACTATATTTAAAATACGCTGGGTAGTTACAACGTTATAGAGTAAACATTTAGAGCAGAAGCTATGAAAATATCAAATGATCAAGAACTCAGGTCTGTTATTGATGCTTTGCCCATACCTGAGCAACGAGTCCTGGGCGCACGTTTTGTTGAAAGCATAGCATACCTTTGTCAGGAATCTGTGATCCAGAGAGCTCTGGAGGTGGCCAGAGATACCCAGTCAGGTCCGATAGCGCTGGCTGAGTTATATAAAAGTGTTAAGTCTTTAGCTGTTCAGACATACACTAACTGCGGTGATGAAACTGACTGGTCCGAACAGGCTGCGCATTTTGTGGCCGTAGCTACACGGATCTGTCTCACCCCTGAGCATCAGCTTGGTGCGAGGCATAATCTGGCCTGGAAATGCGCGATTCAAAGCCGGCTGGCAAAAAATTGTGAAATGATGGACAGCAGCAGCGGTGAAGTTGATAATGAAGCGCAAAAACAATATGTGATTGTTGAAAACTATCTGCAACAATGAACTTCCCTGATGGGCAATAATTGACTGTACATGAGAATTGAAAAAGGATTTTTTAAGGACACTGCCTATGGCTGGGATGGTCTGAGCACTTTTATCCTTTCCAATATTTTACTCCTGTTGAGCTTTGGCCTGGGGTTGTTATGGTTGTATCGTAAAATCTGTCTACTGGCCCGTAATGCGCCCTTAATACCAGACGCAAGTGCGGTTGAAAGAAGAACCTGGCTGGTGGCAGGTCTGTGCTTAAACAATAATCTACCGCCAGCAGAATATAAAACCAGGCTGGATAGAGTGCTGCAGTTAATAGCCGCAGGTATGGTGCCTGAAAAAATTCTAATTCTCGGTGGCATCACAAATAATAACCAGGTTTCTGAAGCCAAAGCTGGCGCTGATTATCTGCAACAGCAGGGGGTGACTGAATCCCTGTTGATCCTGGAAGATCAGTCAAAACATACCCTGGAGAACATGCAGCAAGCCCGTTCTATGCTTGAATTAGAAGCGCGAAGTAGCCGCAACGCCCTGATTATCAGCTCTCGTTATCATCTTTGCCGAATCCTTACGCTGGCCAAAGGTGTGGGTATGCAGCTGCTGCCTGTTGCCGCTGAAGAACAGCTCAGCTTGAATGTCCGCACCTGTATACTGGTCCTAAAGGAAGCCTATTTTTTGCACTGGTACTGGAGTGGTAAATTATGGGTTTTATTGACGGGTAATCGGCACAGCAGGGCAAGAATTTCCTGAATGAGTCTATGAAAAATTTATATACTGAAGCAAAAAAATGTTTTTTAACCCAGGATCCTGATGAAAAATTGACACTGAGTCAGGCTGTTGTGGCTGACTGGGATAATGGACGGCTGGAATGGCAGGACGGTGATGAACCCATAGCACTGGATTTTCCCGGCAGGCTGGACAGACCGGTTTTAGTCCCTCCCAATAAAGTCAGGAAACGCGGATTTAAATCGATTCAACAGCGTGCCAGCCTGATCCACGCGTTGACGCATATTGAATTAACTGCAGTGAATTTATCCTGGGACAGCGTGTACCGTTACCGCCATATGCCTAAAGCCTATTATGATGACTGGATCAATACCGCGAGAGAGGAAACATTGCATTTTTATGCTTTACGCGCAAGGCTGCGGGATATGGGCTTTGAATACGGCGATTTACCTGCTCATGATGAGTTATGGCAAATGGCCGTCAGGACTGCAGATGATCTGATGGCGCGGATGGCGATTGTGCATCGTGTGCTGGAAGCCCGGGCTCTTGACGTGGTACCCTTCTCAGAAGCCCGTTTCAGGGACATTGGTGACAAGCAGACTGCGGACGCTCTGGTGATGATTGCGAATGATGAGATTGGTCATGTCAATGCCGGAGCACGCTGGTATCGTTATTGTTGCGAACAGCAACAGACAGATCCTGATGAAATGTTTTTTCGTTTACTGGAAAAGTACCTGCAATCCACTCCCAGAGGGCCTTTTAACCGGGAGGCCAGATTAAAGGCAGGGTTTAGTTTGGCAGAGATGTATAAACTTGAACAACTGGATACCGAATATAAAATGAATAAGTCTCAAACAGACTGATGTTTAACTTTTTTATTGATCTATCTCCTGCTTGAATTGAATAATTTTCCTGCGGTCTTTTTTATTGGGGCGTTTTGCAGCATGATGTGGCATCGCTGCAAACATGGTTTTACGTTCCTGTGAATGTTTATCTCTCAGCAGGATACTTTCCTCAGTTTCTTCGTACAGTGCCTGGGCTTGCTGTGCCGGGCCACGTTTATCAGCGAGTTTTCTGATAATCACCGTTTGTTCAATAGACTCTTTCTTAATCCGAACCTGTGATCCGATTTTGGCACTATGACTGGGTTTTACCCGATGACCATTCAAATGAACCTTGCCGCCTTTGATAGCTTCCGTAGCCAGGGAGCGAGTCTTGTAGAAGCGTGCTGCCCACAACCATTTATCGAGTCGGAGCCTGTCATTTGATGTGTGCATATAAAATTCTTGATAAAAGTCGCGAAATTAATAAAAAGGGTCTATAAGTTAAATAGTATAATTATTTTAATAGTGCCCATGTTTAAGTGCTATTGGTGTATTCACCTGAATAAATCGGTTGAAATCTGTTGCGGGTGTTCAATGCACAGAATCTTCAAGGCTTTTCAGAATATTTTGACTGCCCCGCAGGGGTGGCTTTCGAATAATCCCAATATTAATCTGTTAAGCAATGTATTTTCAGCGCCTTGATCACTCTCTTCAGGATTAAACCGAGTTATTCGGGATTATCTCTGCTTAGAAGAATCTTAACGCCAATAGCTTATTACTAATCTTTATTATACAGATAACTAGAGTATAGATAACTAGAGTATAGATAATTATGGCCAGACCTGTTCGCATCGAATTTCCCGGTGCATATTATTATATATCTTCAAAAGGAATTGAAGGTGAATCAGTTTTCAGGGATGTGAAAGATCGGCAGCAATTTTTAACTATCCTGTCAGAGGTAATTTCCAGAATGCAATGGGAGGTTTATGCCTATAATCTACTGGCTGATTCCTATCAACTTTTTATCAAAACCCCCAAAGCAAATTTATCCAAAGGCATGAGGCAACTCAATGGCATTTACACACAGCGTTATAATGTTAAATATGCAAGAAACGGTAATATATTCCATGGCCGTTTCAAAGCTATTCTGATTGATGCAGAAAATTATTTTCAGGAAACTGCACGTCAGGTCGTGCGGACCCCCATTCTTGCCAGAAAAACCAGAAAACTGGATAAATGGAAATGGGGAAGTTATCAGGCAACCATGGGGCTTAGCGAAACTCCTGAATGGCTGAAGACTGAAGTGCTGCTGGAAACGTTTGCTAAACAGAAAAAGCGGGCCGAAGCAGCCTATGATAAATATATTCAAGGCAGTGACAAGGATTTAAATATTCTGGATAATGTACAGGGACAAATCCTGCTGGGCAGTGATGCATATGTAGCAAAGTGGAAAAAACAACTGGCTAGCGGAAAAATATTGGAAAAAGCCCGGCAGCGCAAAGCTAAAAAGGTGAAACCGCTGGATGATTACTCCAGGCGTTACAAGGATATAAAAACGGCTATGGTCAAAGCTTACGAAACGGGTAATTATACTCTGGCTCAGATTGGTGATTATTTTGGTGTGCATTACAGTACGGTTAGCCGCACAGTTAAAAAAGCCGGGTTTTGAGATAGCTTTTTGAGCTAGATAGTATCCATCCGTTTTTAGATGAGTAGTTGTGGCACAGGGATTGTAATGGCATTTTTAATGATGACAATTAATGGAGAATGCAGCAAAAGAAAAACCACATTTTTTCTTTTGCGCTGCATCATATAGTCAGCCTGGTGATGTAGAGATGGAACCTGGACAGCTTCTGCCAGCAATCTTAACTTCTGATGATTTCTCCGCTGATCCCGTCTCTGATCTCTGTTGGTTTATCACTCTCTCCCAGCGGGCCATGTAAAATATAATCCAGTTTATTATCAAATTGCTTACGCACCTGAAATGCACTGTATGACATTGTTCGTCCGCTCATATTGGCGCTGGTAGAGATTATGGCAGAACGACTATAGCGACACAGTGCTCTGGCTATGCTGTGAGCAGTGATTCTTACCGCCAGGGACTGATGTTTACCGGTTAATAATGAAGACGTTTTGCTTAAAGCGGGTAATACCCAGGTGGAGGGGCCTGGCCAGCTGGACATTATGCGTGCATATGTCTCTGCTGTTAGTGGTTCTAGAAACGGCTGTAATTGTGAAAAGTCACTGGCAATTAGAATCAGACCCTTATCTGCAGGGCGTTGTTTGAGTTCAAGCAGCCGGGATATAGCGCCATTCTCTGGCAGGCAGCCAAGACCATATACCGCTTCAGTGGGATAAGCAATAACACCATTATGGCGCAGAATACGAACTGCATTGCGAATAGCCCAGGTTGACATATTAAGGGCTAGTGCAGGGTAGGCCACTCGTTATAAAGCAGATCCTGCAGCCAGGTGAAAGAACCTTCTGATTCAGGCATATTAAATAATACCATCAGGATAACCCAGCGCATTTGCTCACGATCAATGGCATCTATATCCAGAGCAAGAGCCTTATCAATGATCAGTTCTCTCTGTACAGGTGAAATGACGTCTAATTCGACAAGGCTCATGAGCTGGGCCCTGGCAGCAGGATCAATTTTTTCCTTTTCCCGGGTGGTAAAAGAACGGATGTTACGCTTATCAATTTGCTCAACCAGTGTACTCTGGTCCTTGAGTTCAGCCAGATCATCCAGCCAGTTAAAGGCTTTGGTGACATTATCTTCCCTGAAACCGATTCTGGATAATTCTGAAATGACGCTATCCTGACTAGGCAGGATCGACTGATCGTCATCGAGATATGTTTCAAAAATATACATTAGAATATCGAGAACTTCGGTTTTCATATGGAGCAGGTATCGCCTTTGTGGTTAGTTATGTAGGTATTGTAATCTATTCAGTAAAAAGTTGTAAGTTGAAAGCAGCTAGCTTTCAGCCAATGTAAATAAATGCCTACGACGTATAGGGATCTACTAGTGTCGTGGGAGGCAGGATGCCGGTAACGACCAGGGATATATTTGCTGACTTACACTGAGAATATGGGTACTATTTTGTGTTTTTTAAAGTGTAATCACCACCTGGATGTGACTGAATATAATCATTTATTTCCAGAAGCACCAGGTTGGCATTGAGTGCTGCGATTTCAAGGCCGGTCCGTTGCGACAGATGATCTACTGAAACCCGAGAGTAGCCTATATTGCTTAATATTCTTTGCTGGATCTTGGGTAACAACGGATCGATAGATATCGGCTGTTCCGTGATGAGCGTATTTTCTGCTGCAGTTTCAGGCAATTGTGAGGCTATGATCAGGCTGGATAATTCTTCCATTATATCATCCGCTGTTTCTACCAGCCTGGCTCCGTCTTTAATCAATCTGTGGCAACCCCGTGCCAACGGATTATGAATTGAACCGGGAATAGCAAAGACTTCACGAGCCTGTTCCAGGGCGTGTCTGGCTGTTATCAGTGAGCCGCTTTTCAATGCGGCTTCAACCACTAATGTACCTACAGATAGACCGCTGATAATGCGGTTTCGTTGCGGAAAATGCCCTGCAGCAGGACCGCTTCCAAGAGGATATTCTGAAACAATGGCACCATCGTGTACCAGTTGATAGGCCAGTTCTTTATGTCTTGCAGGGTAGATTCTGTCTAGTCCCGTGCCAGTGACCGCAATGCTTTTTCCTTTTGCAGATAGCGCCCCTCTATGACTCTGGGCGTCTATTCCCAGGGCCATGCCGCTGGTAATAATCATCCCTTTTGCAGCAAGATGACGGGCAAACTTAAAGGCAGTCTCTGCGCCGTCGATACTGGGATTGCGGCTGCCCACCATGGCCAGCTGGACCCTGGACAATAATTCGAGTTGACCTTTGACATACAGTAATGCCGGCGGTTGATCGGTTTGTTTCAATAGTTGTGGGTATGCAGGATGATTAATAGTGAGAATGTGATTATACTGTGATTCTTTCCATTGCAGTGCCTTGTCTACCTCAGCCCAGTCAGCTTTCTGTATATACTCCATCAGGCTGGTTTGTTTTGCGGGAGTTAACGGGGTGTTTTTTAAAGAAGATGGAGATTCAAACAGCTCCTGTAAAGACGGGTAGAGTGCCAGCAGCAAGTGGAAGGAAGCGGGGCCG
This sequence comes from uncultured Gammaproteobacteria bacterium, assembly GCA_963836005.1. Lineage (GTDB taxonomy): Bacteria > Pseudomonadota > Gammaproteobacteria > GRL18 > GRL18 > CAWIHS01. The sequence continues at coordinate 697,233 of CAWIHS010000002.1, forward strand.
ATGCCGGGAGCTTGATGTAATGCCAGCCAGTAGAATAAATCATCCATGACTTAAAGTCTCAAATCAGTCAAAGTTATATTCAGAGAATCAGTGTTTGAGCTACCGGGAGAAACGAAAACGTAAAATTTGGACTTTATGCTGCGAATGAATCGTGATTATCTGTCATTTTCAGGCAAGTTTTAACTTCAGCTTGCCTGAAAAATATCATAACACAGATTTACTGGGCCTGTTGATAAGGACTTCTTACTACATCACCAATATTAAGGTGATTTTGTGCGTCCATGACAAGTGCGTAACTGACGCGGGCAAATGGTCGGAACACTAATAGATTGCCTGCTTTTATATCAGGCAGTTTGATTTTGTTGTTGCGTTGATGGGGATCGGCTACAATTCTGCCCCGCTGGTAGATATTAAAGACATCACCCGTTTCAACACCATCATCCATACCCATGTCAATAACAACGACATCCATGGCTCCCACCATATTAACACCGGTATCCAGCGCATTGGTCATTACACTGATAATACTGCCTGGACGTGCAGCGGTTGATGGTTTGGGTATTAAGTGGGCATCGAAGGTTTCTTCTGTATCAACGGGCAGGAGCTGGTTTCCAAGCAGAATTTCAGCGCGGGACTTCTGCAGATATATGGTACTTGGGTGACCATATTGCTCAACAATACCTTCACCGAGATAGACTGCTTCATAGCCCAGTACTTCTCTTGGGCGGGCAGGGTTTTTATAAATAGTTCCTGGCTTATAAACGGCATATTGTTCATGCTTGCTATCGTTATCTATGCCTTTAACGAAGATACTGTTATCGGCGCCGGCAGACATGTGGTTGTCAGCAATACCAACAATATAGGGCGCAGTGCGCAACACATCTTTGGACAATACACGATTACCGGTGAGGAACGGATGAATGATATCCAGGGGAATAGTGGGTATGGCCTGATCAAGTTCTTCAACCCGTGTTTCAGGACTCAGTTTTAGCGTACGTTTACCTCGACTGTCCAGGGTTACATAAGGTTTGCCGTCAACATATACCAACGCCAGAACATCGCCAGGATAAATTAGATGGGGATTCTTGATCTGAGGATTGTCCTGCCAGATTTCCGGCCAATACCAGGGATGCTGCAGGAACTTACCTGAGATGTCCCATAAGGTATCACCTTTTTGAACCACGTATCGTTCCGGATGATTGGGTTGCAGGGCTATCTCTTGTGCAAAAGCCAGTTGGGTCGTCGCCAGCAGGAAAAAGAGTATGGAAAAGATAAGCTGTTTATTATTGTTGTTCATAAGAATCCCTATTCTGAATAGCAGTCCTGATTTGTAACTAGTGCCCCTGCGGCCATGAGTATTTTTATGCAAAGTTCAAGGTTAAAGAAGTTATGCAAAAAGATCTTTGCCGGATGGGCGCTAACTGAAATCCATTGATTAAGCTCAATCTATAATGTTTTATATGAAAATTAAAGACTTTTTTGAGTAAAAAGAAAGACTTTTGTCAAATTACCAACCTGGTTAACACTTTTTTTGTCAGCCTGCTATCCTGGCAGCAGGGTTTATTGATAAAATTAGAATTATGCTAACTGGCACGGGTTAAGCTGCCTGAAAGTTGTCCCCAATGATTAAAAGAGTTTAATTTTTTACTCACAGGCCATGAATTTACTGTTTTGTTGATATAGCTTGTGCTGAAGATAACCTTAAACCTCATCCCGGTTAACCAGGATGTTACAATATTTGGATAATTTAGATTATGGCTTTATTGGAAATACTGTGTTTTCCTGATGAACGCTTGAGACAAAAAGCACAGCGAGTCGAGCAAATTACCGACCAGCACCAGCAATTACTCGATGATATGCTGGAAACCATGTATGCAGCTCCAGGAATTGGCCTTGCAGCTACTCAAGTCAATGTTCATGAACAACTCATTGTTATCGATATTTCAGACAACAGGGATGAGCCTCTGTTTTTGATCAATCCGGAAATAATCTCAAAATCGGGTGTCGAAAAAATGGATGAAGGTTGTTTATCTGTGCCTGAAACTTATGCCGAAGTCCATCGTGCAGAATCCATCATCGTCCAATATCAGGATCGTCAGGGACATCAGCAGCAGCTGGAAACTGATGATCTGCTGGCCGTCTGTATTCAGCATGAAATAGATCATCTGCATGGAAAGCTTTTTGTTGACTATCTCTCCAAACTGAAAAGAATGCGTATCCAGAAAAAGCTGGAAAAGCACAAACGTCAGAAAATGTAAAGATAAGGCAACAACTGCTCAGCGTATCTGAAATAGTAGACCGAGTGCCTGATAGCAGGTATTGGTGAAGCACAGATGATGGTGCTGCTGCGCATCCATGCAGGCCAGGTATATGCGGCATGCACGACTGCGAAGCCTGTCTCTCACATGCATCCCCGCGCAGGGTACTCTGTGGGAATGAGGTTTCAACCACTGCGTCAGACAATAGATGCCGATTAACTACTTACTCCAGGGAGTACAAGTGAAAGTAATTTTTGCCGGAACACCAGAATTTGCTGCAGTTTCACTACAGGCGTTGCTGGATTCAGAACACCAAGTCATTGCTGTCTATACTCAACCGGATCGTCCTGCCGGCAGAGGTCGAAAACTGACTGCCAGTCCAGTCAAGACATTGGCACAACAGTATCAATTAAGCGTTTATCAACCGCAGAGTTTACGGGATGAGGAAGAGCAGCTGACGATTAGATCTCTGCGCGCAGATATCATGATTGTGGTCGCTTACGGTTTAATGTTGCCCAAAGCAGTGCTTGAGGCGCCCCGACATGGGTGTTTGAATATTCATGCCTCTATCCTGCCTCGCTGGCGCGGAGCTGCGCCTATTCAGCGGGCTATTTTGCAAGGTGATAGGCAAACAGGTGTGACTATAATGCAGATGGATGAAGGCCTTGATACCGGTGACATGCTGAATATAGTTTACTGCCCGATCGAAGCGGAGGATACCGGCACCAGCTTACATGATAAACTGGCTGAACTCGGAGCGAAGGCCTTATTAGAGACCCTGATGGATATTAAAATCGATAGACTGGCTCCAGAACAGCAGGATGATTCTCAGGCGAACTATGCTCATAAGCTGGACAAAAATGAAGCTCTGATAGACTGGCAACAGGATGCTCAGGCAATAGTGCATAAAATCCAGGCATTTAATAGCTGGCCTGTGGCCTTTACTTTATACCGGGATCAGCCATTACGCTTATGGCAGGCGCGATTCGTCGCCTCGCCAGTGACTGGCAAGGTTAGGCCGGGTAAAGTCATCAATGAATCATCCGCGGGACTGGATATTGCGGCCGAAGGCGGCATAGTAAGAGTGCTGGAATTGCAGCTGCCGGGTAAAAAGCGGATTCTGGCTAAAGATTTTATCAACGGCCAGAGTTTGCTGGGGGTGACCTTCCCGGATGCTGAATGAGTCTAAGACTGTTTTAAATCTGTCTGCTCGTGCCGCCGCTGTGATCATTTGCCAGGGGTGTGTTGAAACTGGCTCCTCACTGGCCACCCTGTTACCCCGAACGCTTGACACAGTGCCGCCGCAGCAGCGGCCTTTAGTACAGGAACTCAGTTATGGCGTACTGCGCTGGTATTATCGTCTTGACGGGCTGTTGACAGAAATGTTGGTAAAACCTTTACGGGGCAAAAAAATAACAGTGCATTATATACTGCTGGTGGGATTGTATCAGCTATTGTATCTTGATAAACCTGTATATGCTGTAGTCAAGGAAACGGTTAATACAGCGGTTGAATTAAATCAGGGCTGGGCTAAAAATCTTGTGAATGCGATCCTGCGGCGTTTTTTACGTGAGCATGATCAGCTGCTTGAGAAACTGAGTCATTCATGGTGCACCTTATATGCCTATCCCGATTGGCTGATCGCTCAGATTAAAAATGACTGCAAAGCGCTGGGTGTCGATCCGCTCAATGTTTTTACTGCCGGTAATCAGCGACCGCCGATGATCCTGAGAGTGAATCAAAATAAACAGTCTGTGCAGGAGTATCGTCAAGTTTTGCAGGCCGTTGATATCGGCAGCAGGATTTTGAATGATGAAAACTGGCCGCATTACTCATTATACTTTCAGGATGCCCTGTTACTGGAAAAACCGCAGAGTGTTGAACATTTGCCCGGTTTTGCAGCTGGCGCAGTGTCGGTTCAGGATGCTGCTGCTCAGCTAGCCGCACGGATTCTGGATGTTCAGCCTGGAGACCGCGTACTGGATGCCTGTGCGGCTCCGGGCGGTAAAACCATGCATATTCTTGAACTGCAGCCCGCCCTGTCTGAACTGGTAGCACTGGATATCAGTGCACAAAGACTTCAACAGGTAGAAGAGAATTTGCAGCGGGGAGGGTTTTTACCCCTGTCTGCAGATGCAGAAACAGCACAATCAAAGATACAGTTAGTGACGGCTGATGCCGCTGAACAGGCATGGTGGGATGGACAGCTCTATGAGCGTATTCTGCTCGATGCACCTTGCTCAGCTACAGGTGTGATACGACGCCATCCTGACATCAAGGTGCTTAGAAGAGCTGCAGATATTGCTACCCTGGTCATATTACAGCAAAACATTTTGCGTAACTTGTGGGAAATGTTAAAACCCGGTGGTATCCTGCTGTATGCCACCTGTTCTATATTACGCGTGGAAAATGATTTGCAGATAGCACGATTTTTACAGACTCAAACGGATGCAGAGGAACTGAAAATCCAGGCAGAATGGGGAAGAGAAATGTCTCCAGGGCGTCAGATTTTACCCGGAGAAGCTCAAATGGACGGTTTTTATTATGCGCTGCTTATCAAACAGCCATTAATCCACGGGTGAGCATCATAACATGGGGCAAAGACATCAGCTTATTACAATGATTATTTTAACAGTCATTCTGTTTGCTATTATCCTGCGGATCCTTTTTTTATTGCCTCAATGGATAGGCAAACATGAATTTGACGTTGTTTCTGCAACTTCCTATACACGAAATAATAGCATACTGGTTGACGCAGATATAAAAATGGACTTTTCCGATGAAGCAGTAGAAGCACTTGAAAATGGTATACCTTTGACTGTTGTTGTCGAGGTTAAAGTAATGCGTAAGCGTGCCTGGTGGCTTGATGTTTCAATCAAGGCGTCGCAGAAAATATTTGAATTTCGTTATCATCCTTTAACGAATGTACATCAGGTTACAAATATGGCTTCGGGCGAGCGTTATAGCTTTAATACCCGACAGCAGGCACTGGATATTCTGGGTACCATACGCAGCGCCCAACTCATAGAGATTGATAAACTCGATAACAAAAGCAGTTATTACATAATGATGCGCGCTTTTCTTGATACCAGTCGACTACCTGCAGCGTTGCGCCAGATAGCTGCTCTTTCCCCCGCCTGGCGCCTCGAAAGCCAATGGTATCAGTGGCTGCTCGATGATTAAAAAAGTCTCTAGCGGCCCTGTGGCTGTGCTGTTTGTGTTGCTGCTGCTGTTCATTTCATTACAGCTGATCAGCAGCGCCTCAATGGATTCTGAACAGTTCAGACGTCTGTATTATATCCTCCTGGCTGTTAACCTGGTGATCTTGCTGCTGTTATTCTTATTGATATACAGGCAGGGATGGCGGCTTTATCAGCAATTAAAAAATCAGGTGGCCGGAGCGCGTCTAACACTCAGGATGATGCTAATCTTTGTCAGCCTGTCGGTGCTGCCGGCCATGATTGTTTATGTGTTTTCAATTCAGTTTATTCACCGCAGCATTGACAGCTGGTTTGATGAATCGGTTGAAGCAGCGTTGGAAGATGCGCTGGAATTGAGTCGTTCGGCGGTCGATGAAAAGAAAAAAACCTTACTTAAGCGAATGCGTCAGCTTAGCAGTGAAATACTCACGGATGCAACTTCTCTGTCTCTTGTGGCGTTAAGCGAAATCAGAGAAAAAAGTGGAGTGGATGAGGTCACTCTACTGACTTCAAAGGGTAAGGTGCTGGGATCCAGTTCTATTAGCGGAGGTGATTTTGTGCCTGATCTTCCCGGTGCTGAACTGTTATTGCCGCTCAGGCAGGGACGCGATCATGTGATTATTGATCTCAATGATGATGAGAGCAAGAGTATCAGGGTATTAACCAGGGTTACGTTTGAGGGACAGGACGGATTTTTAATCCTGCAGGCCATGGCTCCCTTGAGCGAGAGAAATCGCAAACTGGCGTCGAGTGTGCAGCAGGCCTACTCAGAATATAAGGGTCTGGTTTATTTGCGTAAACCGTTAAAACTCAGCTTTACCCTGACCTTGTCGCTGGTACTGTGGCTGGCAATTTTAAGTGCTGTCTGGGCGGCATTTTTTTCAGCCAGACGTATTGCTGCGCCGATACGTGATCTGGCAGAAGGGACCAAAGCCGTGGCCGAAGGGGAATATCACAGGCCTATCCCGCTACTGGATAATGATGATCTGGGACAACTGGTGCAATCGTTCAATAAAATGATGCGGCGTCTGTCGCAAACCCGGGATGAACTTGAAAAAAGTCATTTACAGGCTAAAAATCAGCGTGATTATCTGGGTGTATTATTAAGCAATTTGTCTTCTGGTGTTATCAGCTTGAACAGTCAACTTCAGATTCGCACCTGTAATCCTGAAGCCAGTCTGATTTTGGGGCTGGATCTGCATGAATACAATCAGCAGCCGCTGGAAGTTCTGCTACAGGTGAAACCTGAACTGGAAGCACTGGTTAGATGGATCCAGAATTCGATACTCAATAAGGTCAAGCACTGGAGTGAAGAAGTTACTTTATCGGAAAAAGGCGGTACTAAGGTCTTATTGTGCCGTGGTAATGCCCTGGCAGATGGGGGTTATGTGGTCGTGATCGAGAATGTCACCACCCTGGTCCAGGCACAGCGTGATGCTGCCTGGGGAGAAGTCGCACGGCGTCTGGCACACGAAATAAAAAATCCGCTTACACCTATCCAGTTATCTGCTGAACGTTTACGGCATAAATACCTGAAAACCATGCCTGCAGAGGATGCCGAAACCATGGAACGTCTGACTTCGACGATCATTCATCAGGTTGCCTGCATGAAGGAGATGGTGCAGGCTTTTTCCGAATACGCCCGTATGCCGGAGCTGAAACTGCAAACAATTGAAATTGAAAAATTGTTGACTGAAGTTATCGAACTTTACCATGGTACAAAAAATTTAACCATTGTGCAGAATTTTTCTATAGCCGGTACTGTTATAGAAGCAGATCAGGGGCGCCTGAGACAGGTTTTTCATAATCTTATCAAAAATTCACTGGAAGCCTGTGCGGGTCAGAAGAAAATCATTCTAGAGCTGAAAACAATGTTACTGGAGATGGAAAACCATCAATGGTGCCTTGTAGAACTTTGTGATAATGGCCCCGGTTTCCCGGAAAAGATGCTGCAGAATATTTTCGATCCTTATGTAACGAATAAACCTAAAGGTACCGGGCTGGGGCTGGCTATCGTGAAAAAGATTGTCGAAGAGCATGGCGGTAGCATACAGGCATCCAACCGGAATGGATCGGGAACGAGAATGACAATCAGACTCCCTACCATAGAATGAATGCGGATAAACCGTGTTGAGTTTTTTATTGTCAGGCAATTTAATACAATCTCTGTGATAACACATGGTACAAATACCTGATTGCCCTTAAGCTCTACGTCCGGTTAATTTTTAGTTTCTGCCATCCGCCATTGTATATTATAATGGCTAAAAATTTTGAGGAACACCTATGGCGTCAGCCTATATTCTTGTTGTAGATGATGAACCTGATATTCGTGCTCTGGTAAAAGAGATTCTGGAAGATGAAGGTTATGAAGTTGATAGTGCCGAGAATGGCGAGGCGGCCAGAGAATATTGTCAACATCGTAAACCGGATCTGGTATTACTGGATATCTGGATGCCTGATATTGACGGTATTTCTCTGCTTAAGGAATGGAAAGAAAAACTCCAGGGGTATCATTTCCCGGTGATCATGATGTCTGGGCATGGTAATGTTGAAACTGCTGTTGAAGCAACTCGTCTTGGTGCTTACGATTTTCTGGAAAAACCGCTAACGCTGGCGAAACTTTTATTGACTGTAGAACATGCGCTCCAGGCTTATCAATTGGATAAGGAAAACCAGGGCATGCGGCAGCAGCTTTTTTCTGTGGATGAACCGGTCGGAAAAAGTCCGGTCACCAGAGATCTGATAGCACAAATTGAACAAATTGCTCAACATGATACACGGGTCCTGTTTATGGGTGAACATGGCAGCGGCAAGAGCAAATATTCACGTCTTTTGCATCGAAAAAGCGAGCGGGCGCCATACCCGTATATAGAAGTGGGCGTGGCGACTCTTGATCCAAATAATTCCGCCCGTGAATTATTTGGCGCCGAAGAGGATGGCAAAACCTATTATGGACTCCTGGAGCAGGCCGGCAAGGGCAGTCTTTATATCGATGATGTGGGGGACATGGATCTGGCGACCCAACGGCGTTTGTTGAGTGCCCTTGAAAGCGGAAGTTTTCAACGCATCGGCGGTAGCGAACAGATTATTATTCATTGCCGGGTTCTTACTGCAACTCAGTATCATCTCGAAGAACTGATTAGTGAAGGAAAGTTCATGGCAGAACTTTATTATCAGCTCAATGTCCTGCAAGTTGTGATACCGCCTCTCAGAGAACATCATGAAGATGTCCCTGAACTGCTCAACTATTATCGTGACCGTTTTGTGCAACAGGATCAATTTAATTACCGGAGTTTTTCTATTGCTGCTCTAAACCGCCTGCGTAACTATCCATGGCCGGGCAATTTACTGGAATTAAAAAATATGATCCAGCGCCTGCTAATTGCTTCTGATGAAGAATCAATTTCCCTGGATGAGGTGGAGAATATAATCCTGCAGATGGGGCACTCTGCCAGCAGAAAACCTTCACCGACAGCTCACGATAGAGTCTCAGACAATGCTCTGGGAGAGCTTTTTTCTCACCCGCTAAAAGAAGCCAGAGAGTTGTTTGAAAAAGCTTATCTTGAACAAAAACTGATAGATGTCGATGGCAGTGTGGGTAAAGTAGCGCAAGTAGCTGGTGTTGAAAGAACACATTTGTACCGCAAAATGAGATCCCTGGGCATCGATGCCAAGCAGATCATAAAAAGCAAATCCTGAACGTAACTATAACATATGAAAATAATAATTCTGGGAGCAGGTCAGGTTGGCTCTTCACTGGCAGAGAACCTGGCCAGTGAAGATAATGATATTACTGTCGTCGATAAAGATGGTCGTAAATTAGCGATATTGCAGGATAGACTGGATATTCGTACCGTCAGAGGCAAAGGCTCACATCCTGAAATATTATACAAGGCCGGTGCTGAAGATGCGGATATGATCATCGCTGTAACCAATAGTGATGAAACCAATATGATTGCCTGCCAGGTTGCCTATACTATTTACCGCACACCCACCAAAATTGCCCGGGTACGTTCAAATCAGTATCTTGTCAATCCTCAATTGTTCACCCAGGACGCTTTACCTATAGATGTATTGATTAACCCTGAGCAGCTGGTCACAGATTATATCAAGCGCCTGATTGAATTTCCGGGAGCTTTGCAGGTGCTGGATTTTGCCGGCGGCAAGGTCCAGCTGGTTGCTGTCCGTGCCTTTAAAGGAGGCCCCTTGCTGGGACATGAGTTACAGTCTATCCGTGAACACATACCTAATGTGGATACCAGAGTTGCGGCTATCTATCGTAAGGGACATCCAATCATCCCTACCGGGGATACCATCATTGAAGAAGATGATGAGGTGTTTCTTATTGTGGATCGTCGCAATACCCGCAAGGTAATGTCTGAACTCAGACGCATAGACAAGCCTTATAAAAGAATTATGATTGCCGGCGGCGGAAATATCGGCAAGCGTCTTGCGCGCGCGCTGGAACAAAAGCTGCATGTCAAACTCATTGACCATAATCAGGCAAATGCACGTATGTTGTCTGAAGAATTGACCAAAACCATAGTGCTGTTGGGTGATGCCTCTGATGAAGAGCTGCTGACAGAAGAAAATGTTGAACAGACCGACGTGTTTTGTGCATTGACCAACGATGATGAAGCCAATATTATGTCCGCTCTGCTGGCCAAGCGTCTGGGAGCGCGTAAAGTCATGGCGCTTATCAATCGTGCAGCGTATGTAGATCTTATTGAAAGCGGGGATATTGATATTGCCATTTCTCCGCAACAGGCCACCATCGGCAGTTTGCTGGCACATGTGCGCCGCGGGGATGTGGTCATGGTTCACTCATTGCGTAAAGGTGCGGCTGAAGCTATTGAAGCCATTGCTCATGGTGATAAGGGCAATTCCAAGGTCGTGGGGAGAGCCATTGACGAACTAAACTTACCTCACGGCACAACGATAGGTGCAATTGTAAGAGGTGGTGAAGTTATCATTGCACACCACGATACCGTGATTGAATCAGAAGACCATGTTATTCTGTTTTTGGTGGATAAACGCCATATCATTGATGTAGAACACCTGTTTCAGGTGGGCATTACTTTTGTCTAATATTAATTTTGCTGTTCTTTTGCAACGGTTCAGCATCTTCGATGGTGTTATCGACAAGCACCAGAAAGTAACATAAAAAATGCAGCCACTGGTTATACAGCGTATTGTTGGATTATTGCTGATGATATTCAGTACTACGGTGATCCCGCCAATTCTGGTGTCGCTGTGGTACGGTGATGGTGAGCTAACACCCTTTGTCGATGCTTTCCTGGCCATTTTTATAGTTGGGCTGATGCTTTGGCTGCCGGTTAAAAAGTTTCATCGTGAACTAAAAATTCGGGATGGATTTATTGTAGTGGTGCTGTTCTGGTTTGTGTTTGGACTGGTAGGTTCCATTCCGCTGTATTTTTCTCAGACTCTGCAAATCAGTTTCACAGATGCTCTGTTTGAATCTATTTCCGCACTGACAACGACCGGAGCCACGGTACTGACCGGCCTGGATACCTTACCGCGCTCTTTGCTTTATTACCGTCAGCAACTGCAATGGCTGGGAGGGATGGGTATTGTGGTACTGGCGGTTGCTGTGTTGCCTATGCTGGGGATCGGTGGAATGCAGTTATATCGGGCTGAAACTCCCGGCCCGATCAAAGATAATAAATTGACTCCGCGCATTACTGAAACCGCCAAGGCACTGTGGTTGATTTATCTGGGCATTAGCATTGCCTGTGCATTGGCTTACTGGCTGGCGGGAATGACCCCATTCGACGCCATAGGACACAGTTTTTCAACTGTCGCCATCGGCGGATTTTCTACTCATGATGCGTCTATCGGTTATTTTAACAGTCAACTGATAGAGGGTATTGCTGTTTTTTTTATGCTGCTGTCCGGAGTCAATTTTGCCCTGCATTTTAATGCCTTGAGTTCTATGAGTCTCAAGCCCTATCAGTTTGATATTGAATTTAAGGTGTATGTGGCTATTTTATGCTCTGCTGCAGCCATTACCGTCTTGTATCTCCATTTCACGGGATCTTTTGAAAATTGGCAGGATGCGTTACACCACGGTATCTTTCAGGCTGTTTCCATTGGTACAACAACTGGATTTACCACGGCAGAATACTATAACTGGCCAGGTTTTCTGCCTGTTATGCTGTTGTTTATCAGTTTTATCGGCGGCTGTGCCGGTTCAACCGGCGGCGGTATGAAAGTCATTCGGGTTATTTTATTATTTAAACAGGGGATCAGAGAGATTTCTCGTTTGATACATCCGAGTGCCCAGATACCTATCAAGGTGGGCGGCAAGGCAATGCCGGAAAATGTGAGTAATGCTATCTGGGGTTTTTTTGCGCTGTATGTGGCCAGTTTTAGCTTTATGATGCTGCTGTTAATGGCCAGCGGACTGGATCAGGTCACTTCGTTTTCCGCGCTCGCGGCCAGTCTCAATAATCTGGGGCCGGGGCTGGGAGATGTAGGAGCCAATTATCAGGGTATCAATGACTTTTCAAAGTGGGTTTTGTGTTTTGCCATGCTATTGGGGCGGCTGGAGATTTTTACTCTGCTGGTGATTTTAACGCCTGCATTCTGGAGACGTTAAACAAGTATGTTCTATAGATTGCTGACGCTAATGGAGTCTGCATGAGTACGGCAACAAGGAAGAAATGGAATAATCATTATCAACAGGCTCATGTACCCAATCAAGTGGTTGATGTATTAAGAGATAATATTCATTTATTGCCTGCAAGCGGTTTTTCACTGGATTTAGCATGTGGTCTGGGGGGCAATGCACTGAGACTGGCGGAACTGGGTTTTGACAGTCATGCCTGGGATATTTCCGATACAGCTGTAGAAAAAGTACAGGAGTTTGCGGCAGAAAGAAAATTAACTGTGCATACCAGGAGCTGTGATATTCAACAGGGTATGCTGGATAGAAACAGTTTTGATGTGATTGTGGTGAGCCGTTTTTTATCCCGCAGCCTGATGCCGGAAATAATTCAGGCTCTGAGGCCGCAGGGGCTGATTTTTTATCAAACTTTTACTCAGCAACAATGTGTAAACTCGCAAGGGCCCAGGAACAATGATTATCGTCTGTCAGGCAACGAACTGCTGGATTGTTTTAAACAACTGACGATTAGAGTTTACCGGGAAGAAGGTTTTGCCGGTGATATCAGCCGCGGCTTTAGAAATGAAGCCATGCTGGTGGCGCAAAAATAATCTGCACGTAAGCGGTTATACTTTAAGCAGAAATGTGACCGGTCCATTATTAACGAGTGATACCTGCATATCAGCACCAAACTGGCCTGATACTACTTGCGGATAACAGTACTCGGCCTGTTGAACGAAATATTGAAATAGTTTTTCTGCGGCTTCAGGCGGCATTGCAGAACTGAAACTCGGACGCAGGCCTTTTTGAGTGTCTGCCGCAAGGGTAAATTGAGGAACTAATAAGACGCCGCCCCCGATATCTGCAACACTGAGGTTCATTTTGTCTTTACTATCCGCAAATATACGGTAGTTAAGTAAGCGATGCACTAATTTATCGGCCTGTTCAGGCTGATCGTGTTTTTCCATGCCTGTCAGGACCAGAATACCCTGTCCAATTTGTGCCACTATGTTGTTATCTATGCTGACACTGGCATGCCGTACGCGCTGAATCAAACCTAACATAATATGTGAATTTTCACGCGCGAATAGCGGTTATGATATTTGTAATGTCGCTATTATTCCTCGCGCCAGGCATAGGCTGGTTAATAATATTCAACATGGCATTGATCTCTTTGAGATTTTCGTGCTGCTCACTTGCCTGCTGCTGCAGTTTCGTTACCTGTTCAGTTATGGTTTCACGCGAGGAGTTTGCCAGTTTCAGCTGCTCAAGACGATTTTTTAGATCCTGTTTGTGAATTTTAACCTGTCGTATTAAAGGTGATAAAGCCTGTTTACCCCAGTTGTCTGCATCCTTATTGAGCTGGAAATAGATATTTCTGGCGCGGCTGACCAGAGAAATAAAAAATTTCTTAATTACAAAGCTCTGTTCCGTCATTGTTGCATAGACACTATTACGGTATTCCTCCGCTTCCTGATACAGCAGCTGAATTTCCTGCTGATAGACATGGATCGAAAAAAGCTTCGGTTTGATATGAGTATGTCCATTCTCATGATAGAAACGGCTATAGATTGATTTGACCCGCCGATTGGTCAGCTCTGCCTGTTTGGAGGCTTCAATCATGGTGGAGTTAATATCATCAAAGAGTTTTTTCATTCCATTTTTCATGCCGGCAGTGGTCCAGCTACCCTGCATTATCTGGCGAACATCATTGATCTGAGAATCCACTTTGTTTAATGCAATAATGTTTTTAAGGTGTTGATTTTGTTCCAGCAGTAGTTTTCTGCTGGATTGAAGGCTTTCGACATTACGATGATATACTGTCTGCTCATGCCTGGTTTTATCAAATAGGTGTTGTATAACTTCTTCATTCTCTCCATTTAAGCTATTGAGTTGATTGATGGAATCTGTGTGTAAATTATATTGTGACAGAATAATATGTCTGGATTCCTGCATCATCTCATTGATATCATTGATAGCAGTGTCACGCACCAGGTGTTCTTTATGGGGCAGAATTTCATCAGATAAAACATGTTCCATAGCTTTCAGATTGCTCTGTTCCAGCAGTTGCTGATCATTGCGCACCCTGGCTATCAGGCCTTTCAGGGCAGAAACGGCAAAGATGCGCTTGATATCCAGAGACAGTGTTTTTGCTGTATCCTGGCACTGCCGGGTAATGCTGTTTTTTATTTCATGTTCATCTCTGAGATCATCCCACAGGGTATCAATTTTGTTTAACGCGACAACCAGACCACGTTGCTGGTTGCGTCTGAAACTTTTCAGGTGGCGACGCCAGATATCCATATCAGAGCGGGTAACACCGGTGTCAGCAGCGAGAACAAATATAGCAGCCTGTGCATTGGGTAACATATTTATGGTTAACTCAGGTTCATTTCCCAGTGAATTGAGTCCGGGGGTGTCAAGTATGGTCATACCCTGTTCCAGAAAGGGGTGAGGGAAATTAATCAAGGCATGGCGCCACATGGGTATTTCAATGCTCTCATTATCACTGATTTCTGTGCCGTCCTGGGCAGTTACGAAATCATATAAGCCCAGTCGTCTGGCTTCTGTTGCGGTTACCTTTTTTAAACTGGTGATTTGAGCAAAAGAGTTGGCCATGTTCTCCGAGGAGCTGGTATCAAGCTGTATGTGTGTCCAGGCATGAGCATTGCGCTTTTGTTCAGTTATACTGATATCGTCCAGTCGGCTCTCAATGGGCAGCAAACGCATGTAAGGTTTGGGTTCAGCATGGTCATAAAAAATTTCTGTTGGACACATGGTCGTTCTGCCTGCTTCACTGGGAAGTAGACGGCGTTTGAACTGGGAGAAGAAAATAGCATTGATCAGTTCCGTCTTACCGCGGGAAAACTCTCCAACAAAAGCCAGGGTGATGCGATCCTGTTCCAGGGTCTGCAAGGTTTCGTAAATTTTCAGACTTTGATCACTATCATCAAGACCGGTATTGACCAGCCAGTCCTGAAAACTTGTAATTGCCAGGATCAGATCGTTTTTCCATTTTCCATATGTATGAATATGATCGTAAAAGGTATCTTGTGACATAGATATTATCTTATTGTTAATTAATTGTACAAAAAACCAGTTTGAGAATAACAGAAAGAAGAATAAATTAGCACTTAAAGTAGCAACCATGCAAGAAATATGCAGGCTGTGTCACAAGAATCAGGATGACTATTGAGCGTATCAAAAATTCACGATATTTAATAATATGCTGAATAGTTACTATCGGGATAAAATATTTGGACGGAGAAGTTTTAACCAAAGATTACCGGAATAAACATAATTAATAAATTAAGCGCAATAAAAACCAGAATAGGTGATAGATCAAAGCCGGACACAGGAGGCAGTATTTTCCTTGCAGGACGTAATACAGGTTCTGTGATGTGATGGATTAAAGCCGTGGCAGGATTATAAGTACCAGGGCTGACCCAGCTAATGATTACCTGCACCAGTATGGCAAAAAAATAGATATAGAGTATCAGTGTCAACAGTGAACCGATAGAGTGCCAGAATAAAAGCAGTAGATTAACCTGAATCCCCTGGAGCGAGAATAACAGAAAGTTTTCCACGACCTGCAGCAGATAAGCCAGTACCAGCGAAGCCATATCCAGTCCGAAGAAACCCGGGATAATGCGCCGCAGCGGTTTCAAAATGGGATTTGTTGCTTTTACTATGAACTGTGACAGCGGATTATAAAAGTCTGCCCTGACCATTTGCAGTAAAAAACGCAACAGCACGATAATAATATACAGACCTATCAGAGTACTGATCAGGTATGTGCCGGCATTGACCAGAAAGTTATTCATTAGTTAAGACTCACTTTGGTTGCTTTTACCCAGCAGTTCAGACAGTTCAATGGAACGATCACGGGCACCGGTTAATGCGTGGGTAAAAAGTTTTTCCAGTTCACCGGCTTGCAATAACTCTATAGCTTTTTCTGTCGTGCCGCCTGGCGAGGTGACTTTTTTTCGCAGTATTTCAGGATCATCATTACTTTCCAGTGCCATTTTTGATGCTCCGAAGGCTGTCTGTATGGCAAGAAGACGAGCCGTTTGTTCATTTAGTCCAAGTTTTGTCCCGGCTTTTTCCAGCGCTTCAATAACCAGAAAGATATAAGCC
Source organism: uncultured Gammaproteobacteria bacterium (assembly GCA_963836005.1). Lineage (GTDB taxonomy): Bacteria > Pseudomonadota > Gammaproteobacteria > GRL18 > GRL18 > CAWIHS01. The sequence goes on from CAWIHS010000002.1 coordinate 713,453, forward strand.
GGCCCGCTTCCCGATAATGCGGTTACGGCATGCAGGTCAGTTTCATCGTTAAACCAGAGTGTCAGCCCGACAGCACGGAGGATGGATTCAGCGAGGGTTTTTTGTTCCTCGATAACATTGCGATTAGCATAAAGTGCCGTAGCACCGCTCTGAACCAATGCAGGAGTATTGGGCATACATCTGACCAGTGCAATACTGGATTGCTGGTTTACTGATAGCCAATGCTCTATGTCCTGACTCAATATCCCGGCTGCAATGGATATTATTAGTGGTGATTTTGAGCTTACCATGGCTGAAATCTCTTTACATACTCTAGCCAGCTGCTGAGGTTTCACAGCCAAAATAACGACATCAGAATTTTTGACCAGTTCATTATTATCACCGGCTGAATTGATCTGAAATTTGTCTTCCAGATGACTGATTTTTTGTTTATCAGGGTCACTGATCCATATATCAGAAGCGGAAAGACCAGTGTTGATTAGCCCCCCAATAAGGCTGAAGGCCATATTTCCTGCACCAATGAAACCAATTTTTTTATCAATCATAGGTTTTGTTTTCTAATGAATTAAAGTTCTCACAGTATACCTTATGTGACAAATTTTCTTAATAGCTGCTCGATTTTTTAATCAGCAAAAAGGTAGTTCATCTATCAAACACGATCTAAGATATACGCTCAGTCGTTAGGTGTAAATTTCATTGGGCGGATTTACGTTCACCAAAAAGGGCGGTACCTATACGCACAATAGTGGCACCCTCAGCCACTGCGGCTTCAAGATCGCCTGACATGCCCATGGACAGAGTATCCATACACAGTGAATATTGCTGGTTTAGTTCATCTTTCAGGGCTCTTAGCCGGGCAAATGCCCGGCGTTGTTCAGCCACATCAGTGCGGCGTCTGGGAATGGCCATAAGACCGCGCACCCTTAATCGGGGCAGCAGAATAATATCAGCGACCTTATTGCATATCTGTTCAGGGGTAAAACCGGATTTTTGCTCTTCATGGTCAATATTCACCTGTAAGCAGATGTTCAACGGAGGTAATTCCAGAGGCCTCTGTTCACTTAGGCGGCGGGCAATCTTGAGCCGATCCACTGAATGTACCCAGCTAAAATACCGTGCAATATCTCGCGTTTTGTTGGACTGGACAGGACCGATGAAATGCCAGGTGATTTGTAGATCAGAGGTCTGACGAATTTTTTCCAGGGCTTCCTGAAGATAGCTTTCAGCAAAATCTCTTTGTCCCAGAAGATATAACTGTCTGATTTTCTCAATAGAGTGGTGTTTGCTGACAGCAAGCAGTAGAACTGTTTCATCAGTCTCACTTTGTTGATGAACTGCATTTAATGCCTGGGTAATACGTTGATTTATGTGATCAAATCGATTTTTTGTATTGCTCATAATGTCTATACTAGGTCAAGGTAAGCAAAGTGGCTGATGCTTGTTAGAACCGCAATGGACTCATGTTTTTATTATCTGACAGTGTTTGATATGACCGGCAGAGAAAAAAACTGTCTGACATGATCGTAACCATATAATCGTTGAATAACAATAATAGTGAAAATTTATGGATATTACAGAGTTACTCGCATTTAGCACCAAAAACAATGCATCGGATCTGCACCTGTCTTCAGGGTTACCACCTATGATACGTGTTGATGGTGATATCAGGCGGGTGAATGTCCCACCCCTGGAACATCGCGAAGTTCATGACATGGTCTATGACATTATGAACGATAAGCAGCGCAAGGACTATGAAGAGTTTATGGAAACAGACTTTTCATTTGAAATTCCCGGACTGGCACGTTTCAGGGTAAATGCGTTCAATCAAAATCGGGGTGCAGGCGCAGTTTTTCGTACCATTCCTTCTAATGTGCTGTCTCTTGAAGATCTGGGAACGCCCGCGGTGTTCAAGGAAATTTGTGAAAATAAACGGGGCGTCGTGCTGGTGACCGGCCCCACGGGATCTGGTAAATCTACCACTCTGGCAGCGATGATCGATCACCTGAATAATTCACTCTACGAGCATGTTCTTACCATTGAAGATCCCATCGAATTTGTGCATGAAAGTAAAAAATGCCTGGTAAATCAGCGTGAGGTTCACCGTGATACACTGGGCTTCAATGAAGCACTGCGTTCCGCTTTACGTGAAGATCCGGATATTATTCTGGTCGGTGAATTACGAGATCTTGAAACCATCCGTCTCGCTTTGACTGCCGCTGAAACCGGACATCTGGTTTTTGGCACACTGCATACCAGCTCTGCAGCGAAGACTATAGACCGTATCATTGATGTATTCCCTGCGGCAGAAAAAGATATGGTTCGGGCTATGCTGTCAGAATCATTAAGAGCAGTAATTTCCCAGACTTTACTGAAGAAAAATGGCGGAGGACGAATAGCGGCCCATGAAATTATGATAGGCACGCCGGCTATTCGTAATCTGATCCGTGAAGGTAAAGTGGCGCAGATGTATTCTGCTATACAAACAGGTCATGGACTCGGCATGCAGACGCTGGATCAATGTCTGAAAACTCTATTGTCGCAGGGTTTGATCAGTAAGGCTGACGCACAAAGTTATGCTGTTGGTAAGGATGATTTCATCTAACCTGAATGTTCTGAGAAATATTTATCAGATTTGTAATTATTCAGCGTATTTTAGATTTATACGTAAGTTCTTGATATCAGGTGTTTGCGTAAGGCAGATAATTGCTCCTGTATAATCTGCATTCCCTACGTCCCTGTAGGTCAAGTGTATGTGGCATGGATGCCACATTCAAGCCTACGACATACATGGAAGTATAAGTGCCGTGGGAGGCAGGAAGCCGGGAACGACCATGGACGTATTTACGGCGTCTTCTGGAGCAAATTCCTGATGTCAAGGACGTTTTCAAAATTACGCTGAATAGTTACTCAGATTTTTAAATTACTCTGAACAGTTACTAACATTTTACCTGATGGAAATTACGATCTTCAATATACGCTGAAATAGATATTAAAATATAAGGATTTCTCAATGGATTTTGATTCGTTATTAAAATTGATGGTACATAAAAAGGCTTCGGATCTTTTCATTACCGTTGGTACTCCACCTTCCATGAAGATCAATGGAAAAATTTCTCCGGTGACCAATAATTCACTAAATTCTACCCAGGTGCATCAAATTGTTACCGGAATTATGAATGACCGTTTACGTGCTGATTTTGAAGAACATCATGAGTGCAATTTTGCTGTGAGTCGTAAAGGCGTTGGCCGTTTTCGTGTCAGTGCCTTTATGCAGCGAAGTAATGTAGGTATGGTGTTACGGCGTATCGAAACAGTTATTCCCACCTATCAGGATTTAAATTTGCCGGAACAGATCAAGGATCTTGCCATGACCAAACGCGGCCTGATTATTTTTGTCGGCGCCACCGGTTCGGGTAAATCAACATCTCTTGCTTCTATGATTGGTTATCGAAATACCCATGGCAGTGGACATATCATTACTATTGAAGATCCCATTGAATTTGTTCACAACCATGACGGCTGTCTTATTACTCAACGTGAAGTGGGTATAGATACTGAATCTTTTGAAGTGGCCTTGAAAAATACCTTACGTCAGGCTCCTGACGTGATCCTTATAGGTGAAATTCGTACCCGTGAAACTATGGATCATGCCATTGCCTTCGCTGAAACCGGTCATTTGTGTCTTGCAACGCTGCATGCTAATAATGCTAACCAGGCCATGGATCGTATCATTAACTTTTTTCCGGAAGAGCGTAAACAGCAACTATTAATGGACCTGTCACTTAATATGAAGGCCTTTGTGGCACAGCAGCTGATACCAACGCCTGATGGTAAGGGACGCAGAGTGGCAGTAGAGATCCTGCTGAATTCACCATTAATATCTGATTATGTCCGTGATGGTCAGGTACATAAACTCAAGGAAGTGATGAAAAAATCTCGTGAAGAAGGGATGCAAACCTTCGATCAGGCATTGTATGATTTATATCGCAATGAATCGATTACCTATGAAGATGCTATTCATCATGCGGATTCGCCAAATGACCTTCGCCTGATGATCAAGCTGGGTGATGAGGAAGTGGCCAATTCAGTAGGTTCATCACTGGATGGCATCAGCTTTACCGATACTCGTGCAGATCAGCACGAGAAAGGGCTGGCCGGTAGAATTATCTAAGCAGTCTGTTTGATGAGCTGAAAACCGCTTGAATTAATCTGGCTTCTAGCGGTTTTTCAGGTATAAGTAAGTGTTTCTGAAAGGTGTCCATACAGCAGCAGACCCTGTGATGCATTCTGGCGACTTTTTTTCTTAACGCAAGTGATGCTAAGATGAGCGAATTGAGGTACTGCGAAGTCCTGTGCGATGTTGCAATACTTCTGGAGATACGGCCATACAGCTGTTTACCTAGCTTGAATTCACTCTTACAGAGCCTGACTTGATGATCGAAAAAACCAGACATGTTCTTCATCAGCTCTGTCATGGCTATGCAGCACCTTTCCTGGACGTTGCGAGGCAATATGCCGCATTATTTAATAATACTCCCTACCGGGTTACAACTGTTTTTTTAACGGGTAAGAAAGATCCGTGGGTGATCAGTCATTCAGCCTCAGATGAAGTCCTGTTGCTGGAAAATTCTTCCAGAGATCTGCGCGGTTTAAAAATTAAACAAATACGTCAATTAAAAAAAATCTGTCAGTCGAGGCATTTTGATTTTGCCATTGCGCATCGTTACAAGGCGATTTATATCTGCCGCCATCAGAAAGCTCTCAAGGTCATCGGTGTACATCATGCGTTTGATGATTATCAGCGTCTGACACGACGTCTGTTCGTCTATCGGCAGGCAAAATATTTGTTTCTTCTAGGCGTATCCCATGCGGTGAGAGATAATTTGCGCCAGTCACTGCGGTATTTTCCGCAGGGTAATATTCAGACACTGTATAACCGAATTGATCATGTCAAATTACAGCAGCAACAACTCAGTCGCAGTAGAGCCAGAGCATCACTGCAGCTGGAACCAGCCTGTTTTTTATTTTGTAAATGTGGGTCGTTTGCACCCTGATAAAAATCAGTATACTTTAATCAATGCTTTTGCCAAAGTCGCCAGAGAGTTTGACAATCCGAATTTGCGCCACAAAGTGTTCCGGTCAGATTATTTTCCTATGCAACAGATAAAAGAATACAGAATAATAAGCGTGCGGCACTGGCTATGATGCATGATTTGACGGTTCCCGTCAGCTGGAAAAAGAAATTTCGCCACTGGGTACAGCATATAGTCTACAGCGGGAACACTATCAATACGCGAATGATGAATATTTTCGTAAGGCAATACGAGCAAATGAATTATTCTTTAAATTAAACCTGGAACAGTTGGGACAGTTGGTGACAGATAATGACTTGTGCAGAAACAAAAAAACTTCAAAAACCTAAAGTGCGTAATGCTGAGATAGCAGATTTTGATAAAGTTTATCCTTTACTGCGGGAATTAAATAATACCAGAATGACTAAAGATGACTGGCTCAGGTTGTTTCAAAATCACTGGAATATTGAAGAGTTTTCAGCAGGGGTTGTGTTAGAGCTGGAGGAAAAAATTGTCGGCTATATTGGTACTATCTATAGCAGGCAAATAATCGCAGGTCAGGCGCAGTTGTTTTGCAATTTAACCAGCTGGATTGTAGAGGATGAATATCGAAGCCACAGCATTATGCTGCTCCTGCCTCTGTTAAGAAACAAGAATGCCGTATTGACCAGTTATAGTTCAAATGATGTGACCTATGAAGTTTATAAAAAACTGGGATTTAAAGAGGGAAATATGAGCAAGCGAATCATATATCCTTTCCCTTCTTTACGGGCAAATAAATTCCAGATTATTACCGATATTGAAGACATAAAAACGAGCCTCAGGGATGAATTCAAAGCTGTGTTTAATGATCATTGTCGCTTTGGAAATGCCTATATCCTCATCATTTCAGGTGATGAACAATGTTTGTTAATGGGTGTCAGGCGTAAAAAACAATTAAGAATATACTATGCCAGCGATAGAGAATTTTTACAGCAATATCTGAGTGGATTTAGAGGCAGATTAATGTCCATGTGCAAGGTAAAAAAAATGATTATTAATGAACATTTATTAGCTGGACATAAAGTTTTTCTCTCCCGAAAAGTAACCTGGGGTTATCCTTATCAATATAAAACCAGCAACAAAGACTGCATTGACCCGTTGCCCGTTTATTCTGAACTGTTGTTACTGAACATGTGATGTAGATATTATTTGCTGATAACGCTGCTTACAAAGCCGCCGGGTGTTATGGCCCATTGATCAGGCGGCTGTTTATCATCGAACTGTACCAGTTTCTCCAGACTTTCCCAGGCGGCACGATGGGCAACTGATTTATTCAGCCAGAGGGATGATTTCCAGTTCATAAAATGCAGATAGATAAATTCCCGTTCGGCATCTTTGATATTGGTTAATCTGCCCTGATCCCAGATCCAGGTTTGGGGATGCTCAGGAGTACCGTCTAACCAGGGCATGGGTGATAAAATGGTCGTAAACTGTTCTTTAAAATAATTATTTCTCCAGTATGGGTTACATAAACCATAGAGTGTCTTTAACCAGCGCGGATGTTTTCGGTGAGGCATAAATACCTTGGTGAATTTTGACTCATCGATGCTTAGATGCTGCGGGTTTTCAAATAGCGTTCTCCACTGAGGGATTTGTTTAAAAGCGGTTCTCATCTGAGGGTTATTTCTCAGTAAACAGAAATGTCCGGAGATACGGCTGTCATGAGTTGAAAATAGCTGATGTTGTTGCAGGATGTCTTCGCTCAAAAAATGGCGCAAATTGCCGTAGATCAAGTCCAGATCCCCAAAGCCGAAAAAATCATAAGCCTGTATATATTCCTCATGAATAAAGCCGTAGGCAGGTTTCAAATCACAAAGTTTGTAGGCTGTAGCCTGAGAAAAATCGATATCCAGTCTGCTGGAAATGAGTGCTTTATAATCTGTAAACGAGATTTCAAGAAATTGAGCATTTTGTGGCTGTATGTCAGGATAACCGCAATCCGTTATAAAAAACCAGTCAATGGAAGGGTTAAACTGACAACTCTGCATAAACAGATTGATCCATTCAGGCCACTGTCCAAAATAAGGAATGATCACTTTGATTGAAGAGAAGCTCATACCTGGCTGCATTGATGAAAGGACAAAGTTAGTGATTCAGGATAATGGCTCGGCCTAATGAGAGATTTGGTCATAAAAAACAGAGATACTGGTTTGAATTATTTTATAGTCTGTTGCCTTGAGGCAATAAACGCTAATGGTATCCAGAACAATGCCCAGGTTTCATTGGGGCGAGACACCAGACCGTCACCATTGGGCAGAAAAGCGATAAAACCATAGATAATTATAATGCCCCAGAAGCTGTCTTTATCATGACCTGAACGATAAGCGCTAATCACTGTCTTTATGGTAAGTATGAGTGCCAGCAGTACGCCGATCAATCCCGTGTACAGAAAAATAGCCATATAGACACTATGAGCATGTGTAAAAGTAATATCTACTGCCTGACAGTAAGCCTCAAACCCTGCGGAAGAACCTGCACCACGGCCAAAAAATGGAGTATTCATGGCCGTAGCGAATAACTCTTTCCAAATGACATCACGACAACTCAGATTGAACTCCCGGTTTAACACTCTGTCAGTTATGTCAGTAAACAGCGCCAGAAATATCAGGCTCAAAACAGCAAAAATAGCAATGGGGATTAACTTTTTGATATTTTCACGCCGCACGGAAAACAGCACCAGCATGATACCGATCAACAGGGCAAGCTGTTGTCCTCGACTTTTGTTGAGTGCAATTTCTACCGTCAATATGCCAAGCAGAAAAGCATATATCATCATGGTCTTTTTATGCTTAGCCTGTAGAAACTCTCGAAAAGCATATAAAAACAGCAGACCGAATACCTCCGCGGTGACATTGGCATTATCAAGTACTCCCCAGCCATAAATGCGGCCTGTTATACCTGTCGTTACCAGCATGGTATAGATATTATATACTGCCAGCAGGCTGCCGCATATCAGCATGGCTTTTAAAATACTGTCCTCAAATTTTGGAAACCTATTATTAACCGTGTACACTGCCAGAAACAGGCTGATCAGCAGCAACACTTTTTTAAATTGATGGAAAATTGCCTGAGCTGAGATATCATCAGACCAGAAAACAGACAGCGCAGAATAAAGTATCAGAAGTAAAGATAATAGGAATATCTCGGTACATGGATAATGTTTAATTTGGTAGACTAACGTAAGCAGTACGGGGGCAACTACCAATAAATAATATACAGTCTGTAAACGGGAACTGCTTGCCTGCCAGAAGAAACCGGTCAGAAACAATGTTAAGCCCGCTAACAACAGATAGCTCATTATGCGGATATATTTTTCCTGATACAGGCTGTTCATTATTGACATTATTCAGAGTCAGGATTATTCAGGTATTGATAAAGGTTTAAAAATTTATTTTTGAAGGAGGGGGTTTGAATCTTACTATATTGCAGATAACCTGTTTGAATGGCATCTGTGTGTTGAATGAGCTGCAGATCCTCACTGAGGCGTAATATATGCTTCAGGTTCCTCAGGCGTTTGTACTGGTTCAATGAAAACGGACTTATTTTCATATCGGAAATATCGATTAAGCCAAATTTCTGTTGCGGTGTATAGATAATATTGCCAAAGTGAGCTGATCGAAAATAAACGCCATGATTATGTAAACAAGCTAAAAATCGTCCCAATTGCTCAAAGAAAATATCATCTGCAGTGTTTGACTGCAGATAATCTCTTACCGTAAGGCCTTCCAGCGGTTGATAATGAACTGCTGTACGTTGTATGGATTTGATCTTAAATAAATTGATTATTTTTATCGTCGCAATATTAAGTCGCTGCAGTTTTTCAGCATTACGAGCAAATTTTCGGGCCGGTGAATAAACCCTGGCGCTGGATATCAGGCGTTTAATGCGAAACAGTTTAATCATGCTCTGATCAGATAATAAGAGTACTTTGTTCCCGTAGCCGTCTTTTGCCAGAATCGTAGCGTTCTGGCAAAGCTGTTTGAACTCTTCGAAGCTAAGATTTTTCATTTACTGTTCATGATCAGGTTGAAATTCACAGGGAGTTGCAAGCACCAAATTATCTCACAGATAGGATAAACTATGCTAGTCAGCGCACAGATATGCTATTATTCCTCGCATATAACAGAATATTGATTCAGGTTTAAATTTCATTCCAGCCATGTTTCTAAATTAATAACGGAGTCCTGGTGGTTCAAAGCAACAACAAATCGGGATTACAGGTCTATCTGCGCTTACTGAGCTACGTCAAGCCCTACTGGAAAATGTTTGCCCTCAGTGTGCTGGGGTATCTGCTGTACTCGGGTACGCAGCCGGCACTGGCCTGGATGACAGGCTGGCTGGCGGATGCGATTTACAATAAGGATGCGATGGCCAAATACCTTATTCCCCTTGCGTTGCTGGGTATTTATCTGGCCAGAGGGCTGGGCAGTTTTATCGGCAACTACTTCCTTGCCAAAGTTTCATTCAGCGTAGTAAAAAATTTGCGTTTTGAGTTGTTTAACCGGCTGATTGAATTACCCAATACTTTTTATGAGCAACACAATTCCGGTCATCTGATTTCTGTGATCACCTTTAATGTTACTCAGGTCACTGGTGCTGCAACAGATGCAGTGAAAGTGGTCATTCGTGAAGGGGTAGCGGTTCTAGCGTTGATGGGGATGCTGTTTTATTATAACTGGAAACTGACTCTGACTTTTCTTGCCGTTGCTCCGCTGATTGGTTTTACCGTTTCCTATGCCAGCAAGCGTTTTAAAAAACTAAGTAAAAAAATCCAGATTTCCATGGGCGATCTCACTCATGTCTCGTCAGAAGCCATTAATGGTTATAAGGAAATCAAAAGCTTCGGTGGTCATGCCTATGAAAAAAAGCGTTTTACTCAAGCCATTATGAATAATTACCAGCAAAATCTGAAAATGGTCATGACTTCCTCGATCAATACACCGGTTTTGCAGATGATAGTCGCTTTAGCCCTGGCATTTCTTGTTTTTCTAGCCCTTTCTTTTCTCAGCGATATGCAACCTGATGCTTTTATTGTCTATATTACTGCTGCGGGCCTGTTGCCCAAACCCATCAGACAACTAAGTGAAGTGAATGCGACGATTCAGAAAGGTATTGCTGCTGCCGAAAGTATCTTTGATTTGCTGGAAGAACCGGCGGAACAGGATAATGGCAGGTTTGAAATTGACAGGGCCGAAGGCAAACTGGAGTTTAAACAGGTTTCTTTTAAATATCCGGGCACCGAAAAATGGGTACTCAATGATTTCAATCTAACCATTCATCCAGGTCAGACTGTAGCCCTGGTAGGGCGTTCTGGCAGCGGCAAATCTACCCTGGCCAGTCTGATCCCCAGATTTTATGAAGTGACACAGGGGGAAATTTTACTTGATGGCAGAGCGCTGCAAGATTATACCCTGCAAAATCTCCGTGCACAGATTTCACTGGTGACTCAGCAGGTTATTCTGTTTAATGATACGATTGAAAACAATATCGCTTATGGTGCACTTGCACTTAATGATCGTGATCAGGTGATGGCGGCAGCGGATGCCGCTTATGCCACGGAATTTATTCAGCAGCAAAGTGATGCTATGGACACGCTGGTGGGCGAAGACGGCGTGTTGTTGTCAGGCGGCCAGCGTCAGCGTCTGGCGATAGCCAGAGCATTACTTAAGGATGCACCTTTACTGGTACTGGATGAAGCCACGTCTGCACTGGATACAGAATCTGAAAAAATGATTCAGGCTGCGCTGGAAAAAGTCGTCAAAGGCAGGACCACACTGGTTATTGCTCATCGTCTGTCTACCATTGAAAAAGCTGATCTTATTGTCGTTATGGACCAGGGACAAATTATAGAGACGGGTACACATGAGCAATTACTGTTACAGGGTGGTTTATACTATCATTTGCATCAGAAGCATTTTAAAGACACTGAATAAGAGGTGAGGTAATGTCCAATGGCCACAGTGAGTGTAAAAAGTCATCTATTTATTTGACGTAACTAATCAGCGTATATCTATAAACGAGCTAGCAATCATCTGTCTTGCAAAAACGCCTGATATTGAACTCAGTGTAAAAGCTTAAATATCCCAAGTAATGATTTGAATCGTCAAATATCGCTTATTTAGAAAGTTAAAGTTCAAGCATGAGGGGAAAATTGATTTTCAATCCTTTGCTGTAAATTTCTGGCTAATGGGGTATCTGTGAGATTTTTGTTGGTCGTTAGATAACTGCTAAGCATAGTTTCTAAGTCATCACGGTTCATTGGCGCTCCTCTGCGGATCATTTGTCCCATATCATTGCGCATAATATGATGTTTTGATGGCATCCATTTGAGCTTTTCCAGATCGATCAGTCTCACATCCTGTTGCTGACCGGCAGTAATGTCATTCAGCCTGACAAAAATATGTTTGGCATACAGACAATTGTGTCGAAAATGGGCATCATGCAAGTTGCGCAGCACCTGTCCGGTTCGCTGCATAATCCACTTTCGCAATATTGCATTCAGTTGCGGGAATTGATTCCAGTAACCTTCAATACTCTGAAAACCTTCCAGTGATTTTGTCACCAGAACGGCTTGACGTTTACCGTATACGATTCGTTCGGCATAATACAGTGAAGTCAGAGTGGGTATATTGTGTGCGCAGAGTCGGCGGATATTGATAAATTCACGTCTGAATGTTGGTATGCCTTGCAGGGGATGCAGCAAGGTTCTGCAATTATGATTTTCCTGGCGTTTGATAAAGACCGGATATGCTTCACCATGTTCTCCTGTCATCGTGTATTTGACCACTCCGCTCCAGCCGTTGCGGCGATAATTGGGTTCTTCGAACCATTCGTTTTGCATCTCCCAGAGCTCATCAAATGAATCCAGATGGTTGGCGGCAAAGATCTGACGGGTTTGGGAGCTGCTGAAATAATCTTTAATCATGGTGTTTTTTATGTTTTCTGACTCTTCTGGGTTTTTGACGGTATAACTTGGGCATACCTTCAGGACGAGTTTTAAAACGCCGATGTAGCCACAGATATTGTTCCGGTGCTGTTCTGATCAGTTTTTCCAGCAGTTGATTGGTCAGCAGGGCGTCCGCTGCTTCTGATTCGCCGGGAAAATTTTCCAGTGGCGGGTAAATGATAATTTTATAACCCCGGCCTTTTTCAAGTCGCTGTGAAAAATAGGGTATCACCGGTGCTCGGGTAATTCTGGCCAGCCTGGATGTGGCAGTCTGGGTCGCCGCGAGTTGACCAAAAAAAGGCACAAAGACACTGTTTTCACGCCCGGCATCCTGATCAGTCGCAACCCATACAGCATGGTTTTTTCTGATATGGCGGATCACCGAACGTATATCATCACGGGCAAATACAGTATCAAACATACGTTTTCTGCCATTATACAACACCTGGTTAAACAGGGGGTTACGAAGTTTCTGGTAAGAAACTGATAGCTCATGCTCATAAGTGAAAAAACGCCCGCTAAGCTCACTGGTAGTATAGTGTGCACCCAGGATAATAGCACCTTTACCCTGATTCAAAGCGTTATTAAAGTGCTCTATGTTCTCAATCTGAACCAGCTTTTTGAGTTTTTTTTCACTTCCCCACCAGCTCATGGCTGCTTCGAAAATAGTCATCCCCATGGCGTGAAAATGATCCCGCACAAGTTTTTCCTGTGCCTCGCTGGAGAGTTCAGGAAAACATAGGCGGATATTGGTCTGGGCAATTTCGCGGCGATAGTTTGCCAGCAGATAAAATAAATGCCCGACTATTTTGCCGATAAACAGCTGCCAGCGGTAAGGTAGATAAACAGCCAGCCGCATAAAGGCTAAGCCTGACCAGGATGGCCAGAACCTGGGAGCAAAATAGCGGGACCAGTGTGTTGTTTCAAAAGCGGCTATAGTGGGCATCTATACTGGTATTGATTAAAGTGTTAAGAACGACTATTTTAAGGTTTATCGACTATTTTGTCAGCCAATTATAAAAACTGATAGATTGATATTTTGTGCTATGATTACAAACACACTATAAAGCATTTCTAGAGTATGCAAGTTTTAATTCCTGATTTTGAAAAAATTAAAGTGCTCGTGGTCGGTGATTTGATGCTGGATCGTTACTGGCATGGACCTACTTCGCGAATTTCCCCTGAGGCACCGGTGCCGGTGGTTAAAATCGAAGAGTCTGAAGAACGGGCGGGTGGTGCAGGAAATGTTGCACTTAATATTGCAGTTCTGAGTGGCAAGCCCACATTGATGGGTTTAACGGGCAATGACGAAGCGGCTGAAATTCTTGAAGATCGTTTGACTCATCATGGCGTTGACTGTCAGTTTATCAAGCTGAATGGCTGCACAACCATTACCAAATTACGCATACTAAGCAGGCATCAGCAACTCATACGCCTGGACTTCGAGGATGGTTTTCATTCTGCAGAGGCATTTACAGAAGGTTCCAACGCTTCGGCGCTGGTGAAAGCGTTTACCGCAGCTTTGCCAGAAACTGATGTGGTGCTTTTTTCGGACTACCGCAAGGGCACTTTACGTGAATTGCCCAAGCTTATTGCGCTGGCAAAAGCGCAGGGCAAGCAAGTCATCATTGATCCGAAGGGAAATGATTTTAGCCTCTATCAGGGAGCGACCTTACTGACGCCTAATCTGTCAGAGTTTGAAGCAATAGTGGGGCATTGTGAAACTGATCAGCAGTTGCTTGAAAAGGCTGAACGGCTGCGTGAATCGTTATCCCTGCACGCCTTGTTGATCACTCGCAGTGAAAAAGGTATGACGCTGATAGAACAGGGGCAGGAACCGATGCATATCACAACACGTGCACGGGAGGTCTATGATGTCACCGGTGCAGGCGATACCGTAATCGCAGTTCTCGCATCTGCCCTTGCAGCTGGAATGCCTTTGCCCGAGGCCACCCTGTTGTCCAATCTGGCGGCGAGTGTAGTGGTGGGCAAAGTGGGCACTGCGACAGTGACCGTACATGAATTGCGCGCAGCCATGCGTCAATTGAATGATGTTGAGCAAGGTATCGTATCTCAGCTGCGGCTTATCGAACTGGTCCGGGACGCTAAAAATCATGGTGAAAAAGTGATCATGACCAATGGCTGCTTTGATATTCTGCATGCTGGTCATGTAACCTATCTGGAACAGGCGAAGAGTCTTGGCGATCATCTGGTGATTGCCGTCAATGATGATGATTCGGTAAAACGTATCAAAGGCCCAGAGCGACCGGTTAATAGTATGCAGCGACGCATGCAGGTGCTTGCCGGATTGAGTTGCGTCGACTGGGTCGTGCCTTTTTATGAGGACACTCCCACGCAGTTGATCTGTTCGGTATTGCCAGACGTTCTGGTCAAGGGCGGTGACAATGATCCACATAAAGTTCCTGGAGGAGACTGTGTCAGGGAGTATGGCGGTGAAGTACTGATCATGCAATACGTGGATAATTGCTCGACTACCGGGCTGATACGCTCTATACGAGCGGCTGATGAGAGTGTCGAAAACAAAAATAATGGCTGAAGTGGATCATTTTATTGACAGATCCAGCAATTGTGAGGTGGATATTGCCATTATCGGCGGCGGGATTGCCGGCTTATGGAGTCTGGCTCGCCTCTCGCAGCTGGGCTATGAGGTTTTATTGCTCGAGGCTGATAGTCTAGGGTGTGAACAGACAGGGGCTTCCCAGGGGATCATCCATGGCGGCACAAAATATGCGCTAACAGGTAAATTGACCCATTCATCGCAGTCCATCCGTCAAATGCCGGAGCGTTGGAAATCCTGTCTGCTGGGCGTGGGAGAAATTGACCTCAGCTCGGCAAGTATATTATCCAGGCACCAGTATCTTTGGTCTACACAAACTGTTGCTTCCAGACTAAGCGGCTTTTTTGCCAGCAAGGTGATGCAAAGCCGGGTGCAGAAGCTCGATAAAGAGCAGCGTATAGCACCGTTCAATCATGCCCGTTTTAGCGGCGAAGTCTACCAGCTGGATGAACCGGTACTGGACAGTCTAAGTGTACTTGAATCTATTCGGCAGCAATATGCCGATCAGATTGTGCATTTTTGTGTGGATGAAATTACTGCAGAGAGTGACTATTATCAGCTGAGAGAAAATTCTCAACCGCAATCTGTTCAGGCAGGAGCCGTCATCCTGACAGCCGGGGCCGGAAATGAACAATTACTGCAGCAACTCGGTACTGAGATGCCGGCGATGCAGCGGCGCCCATTGCATATGCCCATGCTTAAAGCCAGTCAGCAACAGTTGCCTTTGATATACGCCCACTGCCTGGGTTCCAGCGCATTACCCAGGCTGACCATTACGGCCTATCCAATGGGGGATCAAAATGTCTGGTATCTGGGCGGAGAAATAGCCGAAAAAGGGGTCGTGCGTTCCCAATCTGAGCAAATTCGGGCTGCTGAAAAAGAATTGCTAAGCCTGATGCCGTGGCTGGATTTTTCTTCTGTCTCATGGTCAACCCTCCGTATTGATCGGGCTGAACCCAAAATGCCTGACGGCAGCCGACCCAGCGACCCCTTTCTTTCAGTTACGGGCAAGCTAATCACTGCATGGCCGGTGAAATTAGCCATGACGCCATTGATGGCAGATGCGATAGTGGATCAAATCCAAAAATTTAAGCTGCCGCACCGGCATCATTTAGCAACTGTGCCATTCATGCGAGCGAAAACTTCTCTGCTCCCATGGCAAAAGGTCAAGCACTGGCATACATAATTAAATCAACCACGACACGGGCATGAAACTACGTAATTTGGGTCAAACAGGTATCGCTGTGAGTCCGCTAGGACTGGGCACTGTTAAATTTGGCAGGGATCAGCAGGTCAAGTATCCCTGGCGATTTACCATCCCCGATGATCAGACCGTGCTTGATTTACTCGCCCTGAGTCGGGATTTGGGTATTAATTTGCTGGATACGGCACCTGCCTATGGCAATAGTGAAGAACGTCTGGGGCACTTATTGACACAGCGCCAGGAGTGGATCATTGTGTCCAAAGTAGGGGAATCTTTCAGCAATGGCCAGTCACATTTCGATTTTTCTGACAAGGCCACCCGCAGCACCATTGAAAACAGTCTGCAGAAATTGAAAACGGATTACCTGGATATCGTTCTGGTTCATTCTGATGGTGATGATCGGCAGATTATTGAGCAGGAAGATGTTATATCAACATTACAAAATCTTAAACAGCAAGGCATCATCCGGGCGATTGGACTCTCAACCAAGACCAAAGAGGGCGGACTCTGGACGGTGAAGCATCTCGACCTGGTTATGGCGACGCGTAATATGACAGATCATACTGATGATCCGGTACTGGATCGAGCTTTGCAACTGAATAAGGGTGTGGTCATAAAAAAAGGTCTTCAGAGTGGTCATGCCGATGTAAAAGCCGGTGGACAGGGAATTGAAGATGCCGTTAAATATGTTTTTTCTCATCCTGCCGTCAGTTGCCTGATTGCTGGAACCATTAATCCGCAACATTTGCTGCAAAATGTAAGACTGGTCGAACAATTGACCGATTAATAGCTAAAGAGTGGATGGTAACGTGTCACGAATCCTTTACACGGCTGTATATTATCTGCTCACCCCGCTGCTATTTTTGCGGGTGATCATCAAACACTTCAAAAGCAATGCATATAAAAATGAACGCCAGTCATTGCGCCTGAAAGAACGTCTTGGGCTATTTTCAATCCATGCGTTCGGAAACAACACGCGTGCCGTTAACAGACCTGTGTGGATACATACGGTATCTGTGGGCGAGTTTATCGCCGCCTTGCCGCTGATAAACAGGATACATCAGGATTTTCCGCATCTGCCGCTGGTTCTCACCTGCACCACGACTACCGGTTCAGCGCAAATCCACAGGCTTTTTGCACAACAAATAAAATCCGGACTATTCGTGCATGTTTACCTTCCCTATGATTTGCCGGGTTCTGTACGACGATTTATGCACAAGATAAAGCCTCGAGTGGGTATCATTATGGAAACAGAAATCTGGCCTAACCTGTTTGCAGTCGCTCAACGCAAGGCGGTTCCGCTTTATCTTTTAAATGCGCGCATGTCCGCACGTTCCGCCAGAGGTTATCAGCGCTTTTCCAGTCTTACGGCCCAAACCCTGAGGTGTCTGTCCGGTATTGCCGCACAAGATGCTGTGGATGCTAAGCGTCTGCTTAAACTGGGTGCAGTGAGCGAGACTATGCGCATATGCGGAAGTATCAAGTTTGACATCAAGGTGCCGCAACAGGTGCTGGAAAAGGGTAAGCAGTTACGGCAGCAGCTGGGATGGGAAGCCAATAAAGTATTGATAGCGGCCAGTACACACCAGGGTGAAGAAGCAATACTGCTGGATATATATATGCATCTCAGAATTCGTCATCCAGCTCTGGTCATGCTGATTGTCCCGCGCCACCCGGAACGTTTTCAGCAGGTCTTTCGCTTGCTGCAAGACTCAGTTCAGCACGTCCTTAAACGTACTCAAATGGATGAGCGCAGCGGCAATAAAGCTGATATTATGCTGGGTGACACCATGGGGGAAATGATGACTTATTTTGCCTGCGCAGATGTGGTTTTTATGGGCGGTACCCTGATGCCGACCGGAGGACATAACATCCTTGAACCCGCTGCTTTGGGACTGCCTGTCGTTTATGGACCTTATATGTTTAATTTTCAGGCTATTAGCGAACTGTTTGTGCACAATGAAGCCGCATTACAGGTTCAGGATCGTGAAGCGTTGCAGCTAGTGTTGCATCATCTGCTGGACGATAATGAGCATTGCCGGATCATGGGTGAGCATGCCAGTCAACTGATCGAACAAAACCGGGGGGCAGTGGATAAAATGTTTGCCATGATTGAACCCTGTTTATATCGAGAATAAATATGCTCAGGCATATTTAACTTAGTAACTTCTCAATAAGTCCATGCAAGATCCCCTCCCCATATCAGAGGGAAGGAACTTAAACTGCACGGACTTATTGAGATGTTACTTAACTTATTGTTAACAGGTTGAATTATATGGGAAAGTATCTGCTCATCATTGGTGTACTGATTACGTGTGTCGGCGTGATTATGATCTATGCCCCCGGGCTGCTGAAGTGGTTCGGGAATCTGCCCGGGGATATTCATATTAAAGGAGAGCACAGCTCTGTTTTTATTCCCATAAGTTCGATGATTCTAATCAGTCTGGCCATTTCGATTTTTCTGAATCTGTTTAACCGTTAGAGCCGCTGATTCATTGCTGAAAATCGCATAAAACTTATGTTAGACTCTGCGCTTCGATTAACTGTTGGTGATTTATCAGGATATTTAATATGAAATGGTTTATTAGAATGTTCTTTAGAACCGTCCGTCTACTGCTGCTTCCATTTATCCTTCTCTGGGACAGGCTGACAACACCCGAAGGTATAGAACGTGCGGCGCATGAGCAGGAAGTAATTGATCAGCAAACGAAAAATCTGTTCCTGTATCAATTTGCCAGCTGTCCATTTTGCATCAAAGTCAGAAGAGAAATGAAGCGCCTGTCTCTGAATATAGAGACCCGTGATGCACAGCATAACCAGCAATACCGCGATGAATTATTAACTGACGGCGGACAGATTAAAGTCCCTTGTCTGAAAATAGTCGGCTCTGGCGGTGAGGTCTCATGGATGTATGAGTCGGCAGATATTATCCGCTACTTACAGGAAAAATTTGCCGCATAGAGGGCTAGCCAGGTTGAGTCGTTATTTATTTTTTTAGCTTTATGCCGCGACGTTTGGCAATAGCCTTGCCCATCTGCATAAATGTCTCTTCATCAATGCGCTGTTTGGCAAAAGGAAAAATTTCAACATTCTCTATTTCCGCATGGTGAGCCAGTTCAGAGGCAAATTGTATCGCCAGCTCATTTAATTGAGCAAATGCATCTGACTGGTTTTTCAGCATCATATCGAGCTGATCCCACAAGGCATCGGTTTCGACGTGTTCCTTGACCAATTGATTGATCAGCTCTAATTGTGCTTTTATTTCAGGATCCTGCAGCTTCGGGTCGAGGGCTATAATGGCTGGAAACAGATGTAATTCTTCGTCTTTGTGGTGCTCCGCGGCGGCTATATTGAAATAGCGTCTAATTTGTTCTACCGAAATTTTACTACTTTCACTCCATCCCTCGAGCTGGAGGATTTCACTGAGTTTGACCAGAGCAGAAGAGAAACGCAGGATTTTCTCATGACAGTCAGTTAACAGCGTCAGTGGTTCGGCAAAGACTTCTGATGAGATAGGATCGTGTTTTTTTTTAAATAGCTGATCAAGACTCAGCATTGCATGACCTCAACTGAAAGAGCAGATGATTTCTAAAAATTAAAGACACTGGGCTGCTGAGCATTTTCCAGAGGCTGTAAAACAGTCTCAAATAGAACTTCTGTAGAAAAACTGTTTTCAGAGACCCGGGTTATCAATGTAGCCGCCATATTATCACCCGTACCTGCGACGGCAAACAGACGTCCGCCTGCAGCCAGAGCGTATTTAAATTCATCGCTAATGAGGGGCACGGAAGCCGTCAGAATAATGACATTATAGGGGCCTTCCTGGGTGTATCCGTCGGCAGCATCAGCTATTGCAAAGCTAACATTATCAATGCCTTCAGACGCCAGTCTCTGCTGCGCCTGCTGGCTCAGATCTTCGTACAGTTCAACACTGTGAACATGCTTGGCCAAAGTGGCCAGCAGCGCTGTCAGATAGCCGCTACCGGTACCTATTTCAAGTACAGTATCGCTTTTTTTAACCTGCACGGACTGTAAAATCCTGGCTTCCATTTTCGGCGCCAGCATATGTTGTGCATGACCAATGGGTAATTCTAAATCCGCAAAAGCCAGGTTCCTGTATTCATCCGTAATGAAGTTTTCTCGGGGAATCATTTCCATAACATCAAGCGCTGCCTGGTCGATAACATTCCAGGGACGGATCTGTTGTTCAATCATGTTGTGTCTGGCTGTTTCAAAATTCATCTCGATCATATATAAACCTTAAAGTTGTATAGCAGTATCATTCATGATTATAGAGCAAATTATTCGCTAATTCATCATGGATTTTAAGATTGTTGAACAGGCAGATCAGATATTTCAGGTATAAAACCTTGTTAACGGTCGGTAATTAAATTACTTACTTTTTAGTTGAGCAGTTGATAATTGCTTGTAATCTGCAGCAATATCCGTTATTTTCAATGTGGCTAGGGGTCTCCTGTACTGGGGCGAGATACACCCTTTGAACCTGATCCTGTTCATTCCGGCGTAGGGAAGCAATACCATCATCTCTGAAAGAGCTGAGTATTTTCATATTCAGTATTCAGATTTTCTGTTTTTGCATCATTTCCCTGTGCTGATTTAATCCAAACCTACTAAGTGAAGGCCATCATGAGCGCAATTCCAGAAGAGTTTATCCGTCAAACTGCACAATTATCTGAACAGGTCACACAGGCTTTTTCAGGCTCTAGAAAAATATATGTACAGGGCAGTCGCCCCGACATACGAGTACCCATGCGGGAAATTATCCAGGCGGATACACAGACCAACGCTGGGGTAGAAAAAAATCCTCCCATTCCGGTGTATGATACTTCCGGTCTTTATACCGATCCAGATGCCAGCATTGACCTGTTGCAGGGATTGCCCGGGCTTAGAGCTGAATGGATTAAGGAACGTGCTGATACTGAGCAGTTGTCCTGCCCCAGTTCTAAATACGGCCGACAACGTCAGAATGATCCTGAGCTGGCTCATTTACGTTTTGCTCATATCCGCAATCCCCGTAAAGCCATAAGCGGGCACAATGTCACCCAGTTACATTATGCGCGTAAGGGAATTATTACACCGGAAATGGAATTTGTTGCGATTCGGGAAAACACCAAATTACAGGAGATGCAGGCCAGCGGGCTGATGCGCCAGCACCCACAGCATCCTGGAGAAAATTTTAACGCGCAAATCCCCGCTGCAGTGACGCCGGAATTTGTGTGCAGTGAAATCGCCAGGGGCAGAGCCATTATACCTTCCAATATCAATCATCCGGAGCTAGAGCCTATGATTATAGGGCGTAATTTCCTGGTCAAAGTGAATACGAATATTGGTAATTCAGCGGTATCATCTTCCATTAGCGAAGAAGTAGAAAAAATGGTCTGGTCTACCCGCTGGGGCGGGGATACGCTGATGGATCTTTCAACCGGCAAAAATATTCATGAAACTCGTGAATGGATCATTCGTAATTCTCCCGTACCCATTGGCACAGTACCTATCTACCAGGCTTTGGAAAAAGTCAATGGTAAAGCGCAAGAACTGAGCTGGGAGATCTTTCGTGACACTCTGATTGAACAGGCAGAACAGGGTGTGGATTATTTTACCATTCATGCCGGAGCTCGATTGCATCATGTACCGCTGACCGCAAAGCGTCTCACAGGCATTGTCTCTCGCGGCGGTTCGATTATGGCCAAGTGGTGCCTGGCACACCATCAGGAAAATTTCCTTTATACTCATTTTGAGGATATTTGTGAAATCATGAAAGCCTACGATGTGGCATTTTCTCTGGGAGATGGCCTGCGCCCAGGCTCTATCGCTGATGCGAATGACGAAGCTCAATTGGGTGAGCTGAGAACCCTGGGTGAACTCACTCAGGTAGCCTGGAAACATGATATTCAGACCATGATTGAAGGTCCGGGACATGTGCCCATGCAGATGATTAAAGAAAATATGGATATTCAACTGGAAGCTTGCAATGAAGCGCCGTTTTACACTTTAGGGCCTCTCACCACTGATATTGCCCCGGGATATGACCATATAACTTCGGCCATCGGTGCAGCGCAGATAGGCTGGTATGGTACTGCCATGCTATGTTATGTGACTCCCAAGGAACACCTGGGACTGCCCAACAAGGAAGATGTTCGTGACGGGATCATTACCTATAAACTGGCTGCACATGCGGCTGATCTGGCTAAAGGCATACCGGGAGCCCAGGTTCGTGATAATGCCATGTCCAAGGCCCGCTTTGAATTTCGCTGGGAAGATCAGTTTAATCTGGGACTGGATCCGCAGCGGGCGCGAGAATATCATGATGAAACGATGCCTAAACAGGCTCATAAGGTGGCGCATTTTTGTTCCATGTGCGGACCGAATTTCTGTTCCATGAAGATCACTCAGGATGTGCGTGATTATGCTGCAGAACACGGCATTGAGAAGATTGCGGTGGCAGTAGAAGAAGGCATGGCGGAAAAAGCCAGGGAATTTCAGGATAGCGGTGGGAAGATTTATTCAGACAGTTGAGCCGCAAATTTAATCATCAGCAGGACTCAATCCCGAATATGGGATTGAGTTGCTTAAGCTTTACTTTTCCAGTGACCGGATTTGCCGCCCTGTTTTTCCAGGAGTCGAATGCCACCCATGACCATGCCTCGATCTACAGCCTTGCACATGTCGTAGATAGTCAGCAATGCAATCTGCGTTGCAGTCAAAGCTTCCATTTCAACTCCCGTTTTACCATCACTTGCCACACTGCAGCGGCATAGTACAGCACTATTGTCCTCGTCAATCTGAAAATCCAGACTGACGTGAGTCAGGGAAAGAGGATGGCAGAGGGGAATCAGATCGGCAGTTTTTTTAGCTGCCATAATGCCGGCTATTCGAGCGATGCCCAGCACATCCCCCTTTTTGTGTGAGCCCTGGATGATCAATGCCAGGGTCTCGGGCTGCATGTTGATGTAGCCTTCAGTCACTGCTTTACGCTGAGTAATTGCTTTATCGCCCACATCGACCATGTGTGCATTACCCTGATGATTAAAATGCGTAAGTTTGCTCATAGTGTCTGGCTGGCTGAGTAGCTAAAAAGAACTAAAAGACCTCCTGTCGTCAGTGCTTTTAGTAGTAACTTGGGTTTATAATTCAATTATACTAAATCAGTTAAATATTTTCCGCTACTTTATGACAGAGCGGAATCAAGAGCCAACTAACTTATGAGCATTAAAGTAAAATTCTTTGCCAGTATGAGTGATCTGGTCGGCGATGATCAGAATATTTCTCTAGATGATCTCAATCACCAGGCAATAAAAACAGTAGATGATGTGTGGCAGTTTTGTGCAAATGGCAAACAGCGACCTGTTAATTCACTTATTGCTGTGAATATGGAGTATGTGGATGCTCAGCACAGAGTATGTGATGGTGATGAAATCGCTTTTTTTCCACCGGTTACAGGAGGATGAATATGTATGTGATGGTCACAGAAGAAGGGTTCGACCCCTGGAAGATATTGACTGAGCAAGAGAAAAAAATGTCTCATCTGAAGAGTCAGTACGGTGCCACAGCAGTTTTTGTGGGAACAATGAGAGATTTTAATCAAGGCGATGATGTACAGGAAATGTTCCTTGAGCATTATCCCGGCATGACTGAAAAACATCTGGAAAACATCTGCGCCCAGGCCACAGCTGAATATGCTTTACTTGCAAGTCTGGTGGTTCACAGGGTAGGCAGAATCGAACCCAATCAACCCATAGTAGTGGTGGCTGTATGGAGCGAACATCGAAAACAGGCGTTTGAAGCATGCCGAGAAATCATGGAAGATTTGAAATCAAAAGCGCCATTCTGGAAGAAAGAGAAATTGAATGACGGCAGTAATCGCTGGGTTGAAAAAAATACCAAAGGCTATTAGCTATTGTTAAAAAGACTCTAATCAACTTGAACTCGGAATAAGATCGCTCAAATTCGAAATTAAGTCCTGATTATCTTTTGTTATTCCGAGTTCAGGTTAATGAAGTAAAGTCAGCAAGGCTAAGTGATGATATCACAGATATTTTCTCCAATGTTCAGGCCTTTGATCTCGGCATTCACAGGCAGATTTTTTTCTAGCACGAAGATAGACCAGCTCACTTTTTCTTTGTTCATGAACTTCGTCAAGTGCCCATTCCCTGCGGGAGTTTTCGCGAAATGCTTCTTCACAATAAAATGCGATACTGCGCTTCATTTTGGCTAATAATGAATTGTCCAGGTGATAACCTTCATTGACCAGAACTGCATTAATTTCTTCGAAAGTTATGTAATTCAAATCATAGGCAATATGCACGCTGCGGTTATTCAGTGCGTGGGACATCAGTACGCCAGACAGGTCGTTGATGATAAAAACTGCAGAATGAGACAGATTAGTGTCTTCACGAAGTGAGCAAAAGCTGATATCTCGATGTTTGATAGCTTTATGATTCAAAGCCTTATGATTCATGACCGTCTTCCCCCCGAAGAACTATTATGAATAGAAGAAATTATTCCTGCACTATCGGCGAGTGCTGAAAAAAATGTGCAAAAATTTTTTTTACGCTGATTTTTAACCCTATAGAAAACATCTGCATAGTGGTTACATATATACCTAAAGAATAATGGGTTTTTGTTCAAAAATAAAGCGTTCATTGACCTAAAATTGTAATATTGAACCTGCTTCAATTTTTCACTGTTGCTTAAGGTGCATACTTCCGGGCCATTGAAACCCTGGGTTGCTGATTAAGATCATTGACCGTAGCTATGTGAGTATATCGTTCTGCCTTCAATAGTGACTGAACAGCCTGTTTTTGATCATAACCATGTTCCAATAACAGCCACCCACCTCTATGCAGATGTCTCTGGCTCTGCCTGATAATTATTCTGAGAGCCTCCAGACCATCAGAACCTGAACTTAAAGACAGCTCAGGTTCATATTGCAGGCATGGTTGCTGCAGATGAGGATCTTCTTCGGGAATATACGGGGGATTGGAAACAATAACATCAAATTTTTGCGAAGCTATGGATTCAAACCAGCTAGAGTGCTTGAAATGAATATTTTTCAATTCAAGCTGATCAGCATTATATTCAGCGATTTCAAGAGCAGCGCGGCTGATATCAGTTGCTAAAATGTGGCTTGCAGGTTTTTCCGCAGCCAGTGCCAGGGCAATAGCACCACTGCCTGTTCCCAGCTCCAGAATGGAAAAACGGTTGCTATCAGGTATTTTTTCCAGGGCACATTCAACCAGTAATTCGGTTTCAGGGCGCGGGATCAGAGTATCAGCAGTAACTTTCAGGTCAAATGACCAGAAGCCCTGAGCATTAGTAATATAAGCTACCGGTTTACCTTTAGCCCGGGTAGACAATAATTCTCGGTAGGCATGGATCTGTACTTCAGTCAGAAGGGTTTCCGGCCAGGTTAACAACCAGGTGATTGTTTTAGCTGAGGCTTCATCATTGGCTGAAGTGCTGTTAATTGCATGCAATAGCAGCAATTGGCTATCCAGCCGGGGGGTCTCTGACGACTGTTCAAGCTCTTGTTTACCGTTGTATAGCGCCTGGGCTACGGTTATTCTGGGTGACATCCCGAAACCAGCATTTTTTTTCTTGGACCATTATCTATTCATCAGCCATACTGGCCAGCAGCTCTGCCTGATATTCATTATTCAGAGGATCGATAACCGCCGCCAGGTCACCACTCATGATTTCTTCAAGTTTATATAGTGTCAGATTGATGCGATGATCGGTGACACGTCCCTGGGGATAATTGTAGGTGCGAATGCGTTCACTTCGATCTCCACTGCCGACTTGCAGTTTTCGATTGGCTGCCTGTTCCGATTGCTGTTTTTGCTGTTCTGCTGCTAACATGCGTGAAGACAGCATGGCCATGGCCTTGGCTTTGTTTTTATGCTGTGAACGTTCTTCCTGGCATTCCACTACCACACCGGTCGGCAAATGAGTAATACGTATTGCAGAGTCAGTTTTATTGACATGCTGTCCGCCTGCGCCTGAAGCCCTGAAAGTATCAATTCGCAGATCCTTGGGATTAATCTCTATGCTTTCTACAGAATCGACCTCGGGGATAATTGCAACAGTGCAGGCTGAGGTGTGAATGCGTCCTTGTGACTCAGTTTCAGGCACTCTCTGTACTCGGTGGGCACCGGATTCAAATTTCAGTCTGGAATAAGCTCCCTGACCGACAATTCGAGCTACAATTTCTTTATAACCGCCATGTTCCCCCTGATTTTTAGACATCATTTCTACCTGCCAGCCCAGAATTTCAGCATACCGGCTGTACATTTTAAACAAATCTCCGGCAAAAATGGCAGCTTCGTCTCCGCCAGTACCTGCCCTGATCTCCAGATAAATATTGTTATTATCATTGGGATCTTTAGGCAGCAGTTTTTTTTGCAATTCATCTGACAGGAGAGATTTTTTCATCCTGTTTGCTTTAAGCTCTTCCTGAGCCATTTCTTTAATGTCAGGATCACTGTCATTGAGCATTTCAGTGGCGGACTCGATATCCTCCAGAGCGCTATTGTAGTCCATAAAGCAATCGACCACAGACTTAAGCTCGGCGTATTCTTTAGAGAGATCACGAAAGCGGTTCTGATCGGTTATAATTTGGGGATCAGAAAGTAACATGGCGACTTCTTCAGAACGTTCTGACAGGGCTTCCAGTTTATTGATTATTGAGGCTTTCACTTGGTTGTCTGGGCTCTAGGTTTGTTGTTCATCGCTATTAATATTGAACAGTTCAACTGCGGCATCAATCAGTTCAGTACGGCCATCAATACCTGCCTGCTTAATTTGTATACAGGGTGAGTGGATTAATTTATTGGTGAGTTGATGGGCCAGTTCTTCAATGACATGATCTGCATCCAGGCCTTTACGCAATTGTTTTCTGGCATTGTTCAGGGCGTTGTCTCTGATGTTTTCAGCCTGTTTGCGAAACTGGCGCATAGTTCCAACAGAGTCCAGTGAGCGCAGCCAGTTCATAAAATGGGCCACTTCAGTGTCAATGATGTCTTCGGCTTTCAAAGCTGCTTCCTGACGGGATTTTAATCCTTCATCGATGATTTCCTTGAGATCATCTACGGTATACAGAAAAACATCTTCCAGTTCCCCGATCGTGGACTCAATATCCCGTGGAACCGCAATATCTACCATAAATATAGGGGCATGCTTACGCGCCTTGACAGCATTGCTAACGATTTTTTTGGTTAAAATAGGTTCCGGGCTGCCGGTGGAACTGATCACGATATCCGCTTCAGCCAGGTGCACGGGTATCTCATCCAGCCCAATCGCATATCCATCAAATTCCTGGGCCAGAGCATGGGCTTTTTCTATAGTACGATTGGCAATAATAATCTGCCTGATCCCCGTTTCTTTCAGATGTCTGGAAACCAGTTCAATGGTTTCACCCGCACCGATTAATAATGCCGTATGTTTGTTAAAATCACTAAAAATCTGTTTGGCCAGACTGACGGAGGCGAATGCTACTGAAACAGGGCTGGCACCAATGGCTGTATCGGTTCTGACCTGTTTTGCGCAACTGAAAGTATGCTGAAATAGCCGGTGCAGTAATTGTCCAATGGTGCCCTGCTCTTTGGCGATAGCAAAAGAGTTTTTTAATTGACCCAGTATCTGGGGTTCGCCCAGTACCAGTGAATCCAGACCGCTTGCAACTCGCAGCATATGCCTCACAGCTTCACGTTCCGGATGCAGGTATAGATAATCTGAAATATCAGTATCCTGAAGATTATGATGATTTTTTAACCATTGAATAACAGATTCACTGGCTTCTTCTGCACTGCAGTTCAGCTGGCAGTATAACTCAGTGCGATTGCAGGTTGACAGAATCACGGCTTCATTGACTACTTCCTGGGCGGTAATATCTTTTAGCGCAGCCGGCACAGTTTCAGGTGCAAAAGAAAGCTTCTCGCGTATACTGACAGGTGCAGTTTTGTGATTAATACCCAGGGCAAGTAATGACATGGTGCTATACAGTTAGGCCATCTTATAAAATTGTTAGAACACGCCATTCTGCGTAAAAATGAAGTAAAATTCAAGTGGAGTCTTTGTTTGTAGGAAGATTATTTTATTTTTACTCCCACAGTTAAGCTGGCCTATCATTTATTTCAAATGATACAATTGATTAGTAGATAACTTCGATCTGTTATTATAATAGCTGAACTATCATTTAAAAATGTAATCAAATTTACTGTAATTAGTGCCCATCCGTTTTTTGATGGACACTGGTAGCACAGGGATGTGCTACCAGTTTTAATGATGACAAGTCATTGAATATGCAGCATAAAGAAAAAGCACACTTTTTCTTCTGCGTTCCATAAGATAGTCAGGATGGCTATTTGTGGATGGAAACCAATTAGTGTCCATTTGAGACAATATACAAGTCTAACCTGACGGAGAACAAATGCAGTTAATCATTAAACCGGGTGTTTATAGCTTAGTGCCTGTGCTTGTTCTGATACTCCTGATATTGAACGGTTGCGCTGGTCTGCAGCAGGGCAGCGCAACCGAGGAGTTTGTTGAAATACCTGAAATCAAAGAAGCTGATACTGGTACTACCGAAGACAAAGAAAATACAGTTGATACCGCAGCTGAAAAATTTCCTGCCAATGAACTGACTCCAGACCTGCTCTACGATTTGCTACTGGCAGAGTTTGCTCTGCAGAATGATGAATATGACCTCGCTTTTGATAAATATTACCAGGCAGCGAAACAAACACGAGATAGTCGGTTAGTAAAAAAAGCAACTCGCGTAACCCTGTTTTCAAAAAATGATGCTCAAACCAATAAATCCATTAAGCTTTGGTCTGAATTGCAACCGGATAACCTGGATGTTCAGCAAATCTATGCTTCTACCCTTATCAGTCAGAAAAATGATCAGCAAGCTCTGGAAAATCTGCAGCGCGTGATTGAACTCAGTGAAAATTACTCGCAAGGCCTCAAACGCTGTGTGGCAATTCTGGATACCATTCCAGAGCGTGAGAGAGTGGATTATTTGTATGCTCAGCTGACCAAAACTCATGAAAACCAGGCAATAGTTCACTTGTATGCAAGCAAAATTGCCATGAAGTATGGTGATTATGAAACTGCAGAACAGTCTCTGGAAAAAGCATCAGTTCTGGATCCTGATGATCTGCAGGTGCAAATTGTTCAAGTAGAACTACTGCAAAAACTCCAGCGTGATGAGGAAGCCATCAAACTGCTGCAAAATTTGCTTAAGGAACAACCTGATAACACCGAATTTCGTCTGGAACTGGCGCGTATGCTGGCTGCAGACAAACAGAACAAAAAAGCCTTTAAACAGATTCAAATCCTGGCTCGTAATGATGAACTTAGTCCGGAGATACTTTTTGCTATCGGCCTGTTATCCATGGAAATCAACGAGATGGATGCAGCTAAGCAGTACCTCGAACGTCTCCATGGATATCGACTCTACACCAATGAATCCGCTTATTTTATAGGCCAGCTTGAAACGGTACGAAAAAATTACCCTGAAGCAGAACAGTGGTTCCGGCAGGTTAAGCAAGGGCAGTATGTGTATGAAGCCAGTATGCGTCTGGCTCTGGTGCTGTCCCTGCAGGGTAAATTAAACGATGCTATTGCGCTGCTGAATGAGTATCAGCCAGCCAACCTGAAACAGAGTATTGAAATTTTACAGATCAAGGCAGAGGTCTATGCACAGACAGGAAAATATAAAGCGGGCTATGATGTCTATACAGAAGCCCTGGATTTATCTCCTGACAATCCTGATCTGCTCTATGCTAGGGCCATGGTGGCTGAAAAATTTGGCCGTATAGATCTGCTGGAAAAGGATTTATTGGCTATTATCGCAGAAAACCCCCAGGATAATCAGGCCTTGAATGCACTGGGCTTCACACTTGCAGAGCATACTGAACGTTATCAGGAAGCAAAAAGTTACATTGAACAGGCACTGGCTATTGATGGTGAAGATATTGCAACTCTGGACAGCATGGGATGGATTCTGCATAAATTGGGCCATAACGAAGAAGCGGCTAAATACCTGCAAAAAGCCTATGAAAAAGACCCGGATCCTGAAATTGCTGCCCATTATGGTGAAGTTCTGTGGTTACTGGGTGACACCAGAAAAGCAGAAAAAGTCTGGAACAAGGCCTTAAAGGAGCATCCGGAACATAAGATTTTACTGTCAACCACATCACGCTATCTGAAATAAGCCATGAGCGGTAAATTATTCTATTTCCGTTTAGTCAAAGGCTTGCTGATAAGCTGGATGCTGCTGGTCTTATGCAATCTGTCAGGCTGCGGCGGTCACCTGACGACAACTCGGCATGCTCTGGACTCTGTGCATACCTTGCCGGCAAACTGGTCCATGAGTGGGCGATTGAGTATCGTGAATGAAGATGAAAACTGGTATTCCAGTTTTAACTGGGTGCAGCAGGGAAATGATTTTTATGTTCGCTTTATGGGCCCCCTGGGACAGACTGAACTTGAACTTCGCCAAAGCGGTAGTAAGGTGCAGTTGAAAACACCTTCTTATGTACGGCACAGTGATGATCTGGAACAACTGTTATTTCAGGAAACCGGCTGGAGGTTACCTTTAACCTCAATACGCTACTGGGCACTGGGCAGAGCAAATCCGGCTCAAAAAGCTACCGTGAAACGCAATGGACAGCAGATTGTTGGTATTAAACAGTCCGGATGGCAAATTGAATACCCTCGTTACATGCAGGTTGAGGATCGTTATTTGCCCAAAAAAATTATTGTTACGGATCCGCCGGTAAAAATCAAAATCATTGTCACCGCATGGTCATTTGAAGTAAATCCTTTAGCATCGGCATCAATAGCTCGCGATTTTGAGCTATCTCAGTGATTGATACTGCACTGAAAATATGGCCTGCTCCGGCAAAAATTAATCTTTTTCTGCATATTACCGGACGCAGGGAAGATGGTTATCATGAATTACAGACAATTTTTCAGTTTCTGGATTATGCGGATCAGCTGACATTTAGGGTAACACAAGATACTGAGATCATTCACACTAATCCCATTCCCGGTGTAGCGGCAAAAGATGACCTGACTGTCCGTGCTGCACGGCTTTTGCAGCATTATACTCGGTGCCAGCTCGGTGTTGAAATTAATATCAACAAGAAACTGCCCATGGGTGGAGGGCTGGGCGGCGGCAGCAGCGATGCGGCAACTACACTGGTGGCGCTGAATCAGCTCTGGAACCTGGGACTGAATAAAAAAAATCTGGCGGATCTGGGCAGACAACTGGGTGCAGATGTTCCTGTGTTTGTCTATGGTAGGGCAGCCTGGGCAGAAGGGGTTGGAGACAAACTGACTTCGGTTAAACTGGATGAGCCATGGTATGTGGTTATTGTGCCTGCGGTATCTGTTTCAACCGCTGAAATTTTTTCGGCAAAAGAATTGAATAGAGAATGTCTTGCGATTAAAATAGCAGATTATCTTGAGGGTATGACAGAAAATGTTTGCGAACCAGTCGTTCGTTCACGCTACCCGCAAGTGAATACTGCCATTGAGTGGTTGAATCAATACTCAAAGGCAAGGATGACTGGAACAGGTGCCTGTGTTTTTGCCCCAATGTCATCAGAGCAGCGAGCAGCGGATGTGTTGCGTAAAAAACCTGATGGGTATAGCGGTTTTATTGCCCAGGGACGAAATGTTTCACCCTTAATCGAGTGAGCAGCTATAAAAAGTTGAAAGGATTGCCTGGATTTCATTTTTACTTTTAATGTCGCATAGTACTGGTGCACCTAAGACCGTATAATCAAAGGCTTAGACTATGCAAATAAAAAAACAGTGGTGTTTTTTTAACTTTTTATGTGACATTTTCTTTTTTTGGCGTATAATCCTCACACCTTTTTACTAAGAAATCCCGATATGATGGGCATTCAGTCACAGGTAACCCGCAACTGATAGCATATTTGGATATGCAGTTTGGTTTTTGTTGGGCCGTCGCCAAGCGGTAAGGCACCAGGTTTTGATCCTGGCATGCGCAGGTTCGAATCCTGCCGGCCCAGCCATCTATTTCGCTCTCCCAGCTATAATATAAAGAAATCGACAGTATCGATTTGTTGTTGCTATGGCAGAGTTTGTGCGTAAGCTCATGGCTGATAGAAAACAAGTATCGCGCTGATTCTATTTGAGACTTTTACTTCCTGCTGAGGAATACAACGTGTCCGATACAGACATGATGGTTTTTTCGGGCAATGCAAACCCGAAACTTGCGAATGATATCGTCAATCATCTGAATATGCCGTTGGGCAAGGCTTCTGTAGATAAGTTCAGTGATGATGAAATCATGGTTGAAGTCATGGAAAATGTGCGTGGTAAAGACGTCTTTATCGTGCAGCCAACATGTCAGCCGGCGAATGACCATCTGATTGAACTGATGGTTATGGCTGATGCTATACGACGTGCTTCAGCGAGAAGAATTACTGCGGTAATACCTTATTTTGGTTATGCACGTCAGGACCGTCGACCACGTTCGGCACGGGTCGCTATAACCGCAAAGGTGATAGCCAATATGATTTCCGGGGTGGGAATTGACAGGGTGCTAACTGTGGATTTGCATGCTGATCAGATTCAGGGATTTTTTGATATCCCTGTTGACAATGTCTATGCTTCCCCTATTTTGCTTGGAGATATCTGGCGGCAGACATATTCAGATCTTATGGTTGTATCACCTGATGTGGGTGGTGTGGTACGTGCACGAGCACTGGCAAAGCAACTGGATGACGCCGATTTGGCCATTATTGACAAACGTCGTCCCAGGGCTAATGTGGCCAAAATTATGAATATCATTGGTGAGGTCCAAGGACGTTCCTGTCTGTTAATCGATGACCTGGTCGATACTGCCGGAACTTTATGTAAAGCTGCCGCAGCATTAAAAGAGCATGGGGCTTCTCAGGTTCTGGCCTATACCACTCACCCTGTTTTGTCGGGTCCGGCCATAGATAATATCAACGCATCTGAACTGGATCAACTGGTTGTGACAGATACCATTCCATTGCAGCAGGGTGCTAAAGACTGTGATAAAATCCGTCAGTTGAGCTGTGCCATGATTCTAGGTGAAACCATGATGCGGATTAACACAGAAGAATCAGTCAGTTCGCTATATATGGACTAATTTTATCTCTATACTCTGGTATGGAGAGATTGAATCGCTGGTTTAATGTGGCCCCAGGCCGATTAAATCAATCATTCTGCCATTGGTCGCGATGGCAGAGAATTATTGTTTAGTATTAAGTGTAATAGCTAAACAGAAATTTTAAATTTGGAGAATAATACTATGAGTGCAAGTTTTACTATTGCAGCAAAAACGCGTACAGATACAGGGAAGGGTGCGAGCCGCCGCCTGCGTCGTGCCGGCCACGTACCTGCTATTGTTTATGGTGCTGAAAAAGGTCCTGTTATGATTAGTCTGAGACATGACGATATCTTTCATGCCTGTGAAGATGAAGCGTTTTTTTCACATATTTTAACTCTCGAGTTAGGTGATATTGCGGAAAAAGTGATTATCAAGGATATGCAGCGTCACCCCGCCAAAATAAAAATTACGCATGTGGACTTTCTACGTGTTAATGAAGCCCAGTCGCTGAATGTCAATGTTCCTCTGCACTTCCTCAATGAGGACATTGCACCGGGAGTCAAGGCGGGTGGTCTGGTTTCTCACCTCATGACTGAAGTCGAGATTAGCTGTCTGCCGAAAAACCTGCCTGAATTTGTCAATGTAGATCTGGCCACTTTAGAGCTGGGTGATACGGTTCATCTGTCTGACATAGAACTACCTGAAGGTGCAACCATAGTAGCTTTAACTCATGGTGATGAGCATGATCAGCCAGTGGCAAGTATTCATCTGCCTCGAGGTGAAAAAGTTGATGAAGAAGATGAATCTCAAGAACAAGAAGGTGAACCAGAAGAAGGTGAAACAGAGTAATTAATTCTGTAGCCATTCTAGCTTGATTTGCATAAACCGGAAGTTTCTACGACGTGCCTGAAAATACGATAAAAATGATCGCAGGGTTAGGCAATCCTGGAAATGAGTATGAACAGACACGTCACAACGCTGGCTTCTGGTTTGTTGATCAACTGGGTTCACGGTATAAACTCAGCTTTAAAAAGGAATCCAGATTCCTGGGTGATGTGGTCAAGTATGCCTC
>CAWIHS010000002.1:752500-1190764 GCA_963836005.1 uncultured Gammaproteobacteria bacterium
ATATGGGGGGACCATCCTCCAAGGCTAAATACTCCTTACCGACCGATAGTGAACCAGTACCGTGAGGGAAAGGCGAAAAGAACCCCGGAGAGGGGAGTGAAATAGATCCTGAAACCGTATGTGTACAAGCAGTGGAACCATCCTTGAGGTGGGACTGCGTACCTTTTGTATAATGGGTCAGCGACTTAATTTCAGTAGCAAGGTTAACCGTGTAGGGGAGCCGTAGGGAAACCGAGTCTTAACAGGGCGACAGTTGCTGGGATTAGACCCGAAACCGGGCGATCTAGCCATGAGCAGGTTGAAGGTGCCGTAACAGGCACTGGAGGACCGAACCCACTTATGTTGAAAAATGAGGGGATGACTTGTGGTTAGGAGTGAAAGGCTAATCAAGCCCGGAGATAGCTGGTTCTCCTCGAAAGCTATTTAGGTAGCGCCTCGTATTAACTCCAGGGGGTAGAGCACTGTTTCGGCTAGGGGGTCATACCGACTTACCAACCCGATGCAAACTCCGAATA
Source organism: uncultured Gammaproteobacteria bacterium (assembly GCA_963836005.1). Lineage (GTDB taxonomy): Bacteria > Pseudomonadota > Gammaproteobacteria > GRL18 > GRL18 > CAWIHS01. Next base: position 753,016 of record CAWIHS010000002.1, read on the forward strand.
CCTGGAAGTCGTATTACGGGAGACACACGGCGGGTGCTAACGTCCGTCGTGGAGAGGGAAACAACCCAGACCGCCAGCTAAGGTCCCAAAATTATTGCTCAGTGGGAAACGATGTGGGAAGGCCCAGACAGCTAGGAGGTTGGCTTAGAAGCAGCCATCCTTTAAAGAAAGCGTAATAGCTCACTAGTCGAGTCGGCCTGCGCGGAAGATATACCGGGGCTAAGCAATATACCGAAGCTGCGGACACGTTCATCTTTGGATGAAGCGTGTGGTAGAGGAGCGTTCTGTAGGCTGATGAAGGTGTCCTGTAAGGGATGCTGGAGGTATCAGAAGTGCGAATGCTGACATAAGTAACGATAATGCGGGTGAAAGACCCGCACGCCGAAAACCCAAGGTTTCCTGCTCTACGTTAATCGGAGCAGGGTGAGTCGGCCCCTAAGGCGAGGCAGAGATGCGTAGTCGATGGGAAACCGGTTAATATTCCGGTACTATTTATAACTGTGATGGGGAGACGGAGAAAGGTAGGCTGGCCTGGCGATGGTTGTCCAGGTTTAAGCGTGTAGGAAGGCGGCTTAGGTAAATCCGGGCGGTCAATTCTGAGACGTGATGACGAGGCGCTACGGCGCTGAAGTAGTCGATCCTCTGCTTCCAGGAAAATCCTCTAAGCTGTGGTTATAAGTAACCGTACCCCAAACCGACACAGGTGGGTGGGATGAGAATTCTAAGGCGCTTGAGAGAACTCGGGTTAAGGAACTAGGCAAATTAGCACCGTAACTTCGGAAGAAGGTGTGCCCCTGTTGGTGTAGGTTTTTACAACCGAAGCTGACGGGGGTTGCAGTGACCAGGTGGCTGCGACTGTTTATTAAAAACATAGCACTCTGCGAACACGAAAGTGGAAGTATAGGGTGTGACGCCTGCCCGGTGCCGGAAGGTTAATTGATGATGTTATCTTCGGAGAAGCATTTGATCGAAGCCCCGGTAAACGGCGGCCGTAACTATAACGGTCCTAAGGTAGCGAAATTCCTTGTCGGGTAAGTTCCGACCTGCACGAATGGCGTAACGATGGCCACACTGTCTCAACCCGAGACTCAGTGAAATTGAACTTGCTGTGAAGATGCAGTATACCCGCGGCTAGACGGAAAGACCCCGTGCACCTTTACTACAGCTTTGCACTGAACTTTGAACCTACCTGTGTAGGATAGCTGGGAGGCTTTGAAGCTGCGACGCCAGTCGTGGTGGAGCCGCCCTTGAAATACCAGCCTGGTATGTTTGAGGTTCTAACCTGGGTCCCTTAGCGGGACTGGGGACAGTGTATGGTGGGTAGTTTGACTGGGGCGGTCTCCTCCCAAAGAGTAACGGAGGAGCACGAAGGTACCCTCAGCGCGGTCGGAAATCGCGCAACGAGTGCAAAGGCAAAAGGGTGCTTGACTGCGAGACAGACATGTCGAGCAGGTAGGAAACTAGGTCTTAGTGATCCGGTGGTTCTGTATGGAAGGGCCATCGCTCAACGGATAAAAGGTACGCCGGGGATAACAGGCTGATACCGCCCAAGAGTTCATATCGACGGCGGTGTTTGGCACCTCGATGTCGGCTCATCACATCCTGGGGCTGTAGCCGGTCCCAAGGGTATGGCTGTTCGCCATTTAAAGTGGTACGCGAGCTGGGTTTAGAACGTCGTGAGACAGTTCGGTCCCTATCTGCCGTGGGCGTTGGAGAATTGAGAGGAGCTGCTCCTAGTACGAGAGGACCGGAGTGGACGAACCTCTGGTGTTCCGGTTGTCACGCCAGTGGCATTGCCGGGTAGCTACGTTCGGAACTGATAAACGCTGAAAGCATCTAAGCGTGAAGCAGGCCTCAAGATGAATTCTCCCTGACACGTTAAGTGTCCTGAAGGGTCGTTGCAGACGACGACGTTGATAGGTTGGGTGTAGAAGTCCAGTAATGGATGAAGCTAACCAATACTAATCGCCCGTGCGTCTTGACTATATATCGCAAAGTACTTTCTCAGCCCAGGCGGGCTAAGCGAGTAAGAACGAAACAGGCTATAACGACGCTTGTAACGCAAACACGTTGTTTGACTTCCCCTATTGCAGCGCGCTGACTCACGCTCAGTGTTCTGATAACGCTTTTCTGGCAGCCATAGAGACATGGAACCACCCGATCCCATCCCGAACTCGGAAGTGAAACGTGTCATCGCCAATGATAGTGTGGGGTTTCCCCATGCGAAAGTAGGTCACTGCCAGGTTTATTTTTTAAAAAGCCCCTTCATTTAATCAATGACGGGGCTTTTTTTTGGGGGTGCCGTTAACCCGGCAACTCTGGCAGCATCGACCCTCATTGAACCCCTGTTTTCATTAGAATAATAAACATGACTAAAGGACTAAGTGAATATCTGCTGTATCAGACGCTGTGTCAGGAAAAGAGGCTAGATGTTTCAAAATGCTCTGCGGATGATATCAACAGTTTAAAAGCAAAAGGATTAGACATTGAGCATATAAAGGATCATTATGAACTGCAACAGAGCATTAAGCCTCTGCTTGGCTCAGAGATAAACAAATATCTACAAAGTGCTATTATTAGCCGAATATCTCAACTGTCGATTCAGTATAAGGTAAACTCAACGAATACTGCCATTCACGAATATCCTTTTGAGCAAGGCTACCTGATTCTAATAGCTGAACACCAGCAAGCTGGTAAGGGCAGAAAAATCAAGCGATGGGCTTCACCACTGGGAAGTAATCTTTATCTTTCTATAAAATTTAAATTTCCTGCATCCTCTCCAGTCCATTTTATGCCTTTGGTTACAGCTGTTGCTGTTTGTAATGCTCTGTCTCGGCTTGATATTAAAGGAACTATGATTAAATGGCCAAATGATATTTATGTCAATGGAAAAAAGATTGCAGGAATATTGGTAGAAAATCGGTATAATTCTGTAACAGCTAATAGTTGTGTGGTAGGTATTGGTCTAAATGTAAATATGTATAAAAATAGTTTGATTGAACAGGCCTGGACCAGTATGGCATTGGAACGTAACCAGATATTCGATCGCAATCATGTTACGGCATTGATCTTATCTGAGTTGATTTTTCAATTTGACAAACTACATGATTTTAATTTCAAACAATTTCAACAAAAATGGAATAAATTTGATTATTTAAAAGGAAAAATCATCAAAGTGGTAGCGGATCAATCTGAATATGAAGCTCTAGCCATGGGTTTGGCTGAAGACGGCTCTTTACAAATTATTGTGTGTGACAAAATTAAAAGAATATATTCTGCAGAAGTTTCTGTAGCGGCAAGGGATTCATTTTGACTTATATTTTACTGGATGCTGGAAATAGCTATTTAAAATTGGCCAAAATCGAACAAGACGCAGAAAAAATTACTGAAATTGAAAGATTTTCTTATGATCATCTGAAACATGAACTGACTCATTATTTACAGGATCAATTTGTTTCTGCTGCTGTATTAAGTAACGTAAACAATCTTAACATAAGTCATACAATTATTGATGTGCTACATAAACTATGGCAGATTGAGCCTCATCAATTAGTTGTTGAGCAGGGAAAATATGGTTTATTTACACGCTATGATAACCCCAGATTGCTTGGCAGTGATCGTTGGGCTGCATTAATTGCAGCCAAAAATGAATTTGACTGCAATGTATGTATTATTGATTGTGGCAGTGCCGTCACTATTGATGTGTTAACTGATAGAGGTATTCATCTGGGCGGTTTAATAACACCCGGCATATCAATGTCACGTAATGCACTTGGAATATCTGCCAGCCAATTGCCCCTGGTTGTTAGTGAAAAAGATCCGGATTCTTCATTTCTTGCAATCAATACCAGAGATGCCATTCTAGGTGGTACTCTGTACCAAATCAGTGCTTATATAGAGCGCATTGTCACAGAAATAAAAGCTGAATTTAATGATAATGTAGAATGTATTATCACCGGAGGGGACTCGATAATGTTTCAATCCCTCTCAATGCATCATTTTCATCACAGAGAAGCGCTTGTTCTGGAAGGTCTGAGAATTGTTGCACAAAAGTTATCTGATTAATTATAAAAAGGAACATACATAAATGAAGTGGTTATTTGTCCTTGCACTGATAGCAAACATAGCCTTCTTTACCTATAACTCTTTATTTAATGAGCAAACCGCGATTCCGGCTAAAGAAAAAGTTAAACAGACAGATCCACAGATTATTTTATTGGGTGAACAGGAACTAACCGTTAGTCAATCAAACAATAAGCCTCACGCAGATATAAATCCAGCAAACAGCATCGTAGTACCTACAGTTATTGCAGATACCTCTGCCAGTAGATATCCCTCAACAGTTACAGAGCACTCAACCCAATCAGAGTCCTCAACTGATATTAATAATCAGTCCTTAAATAGTGAATCCTCAACTTATAGTGAGCCAGTAACGGATGATAAATCCTTGACGAGTAAACTCACCTCAGTTGCCAAAGAAACATCAATGGATAATCTACATGTAGATGAAGATTATCACCCAAATAATTTAACAAACTTAAACACTCAATCTGATGGTGCTCTTCAGCAGCCATCGGCTGCAAAATCACAAATAGAAGAAAATTTTCATGAAAATGAAAAATCTGATTCACTAGCTACGAAACAGCAATCTACGGAAGAAAAAGATGATAAGACGGAATCTGGTAAGGTCATTGAGCAGCAGGCTGGCAATGTAGACCAAGAACCGGCTAATGAAACCGTTGATCATGCTGAAGTTCAAACTGCTGCAATGGACAGTAATAGTAACTTTCAGCAAAAGACTGAAGAAAGCTTATCAGAGGAACATGCTGTTTTATCAAAGGATTTATCCAATCAACCTATCATTAAAACAGAAAAACACTCCTCAATTGACATTGATGTGGAAGAAATACAAATTACAGCTGAATCTTCTGCACAGGAAGCAGAACCAGAAGCAGTAGAAAATAAAAACATTATTCAATCACGTGCAACTGTAGATAACTGTTACAAATTTGGACCATTTAATAAACAAGACCTGGATGAACTAAAGATTGAGCTTGAAAAATCCTATCCTAATAGACTCTCTTTTGAGATTGATTCTCTCTCCACGCCAACTTATTATAGAATTTATATTCCACCTTTAAGTTCCTCTGAGCAGATTAAATCAGTACTAAAAAAGTTAGATGATAATGGCCTGACCGATCACTATGTCATGTCCATAAATGGTCGAAAAAATGCTATTGCAATTGGTGTATTTAAAAAGCGTTTGGCTGCCGAAAAAGTAGCTAAAAAAGCAAAAATCGCTGGGTTTGCTCCCACCATAGAGGCTATTACAAAAGACAAGAATAGCCAGTACAATCTTATGGTTGAGTTGTCAGAAGCAGGCGATATTCCAGCATTGAAAGAAAAATTACGATCTTTAAATATAGAATACGATGTATGTAAATTTTAAAAAAACATTGAACATATGAAGCATCACCAGTATAATACGCGACGTCTTATCAATATTAGTGCCGGTATAGCTCAGTTGGTAGAGCAACTGACTTGTAATCAGTAGGTCCCGTGTTCGATTCATGGTGCCGGCACCACTTCTTAGATTAAAATCAGTACCTTACATCTGGTTGATTCGTTTTGCTAATCCAGTTAACCAAGCGATCACACTCTGATCACAGTATCTAAAAAAGAGTGTTTTTGCATAGAGCGAGGACTGCAAAATGGCTTCTATTCGTAAGCTCAAATCAGGCAATTATCAAGCCTCAATCCGCATGTCAGGATTGAAACCAATCACAAAAACTTTCCCAACAAAAACATTGGCAACTAAGTTTGTCCGAGAAGTAGAAGGCAATATTAAATTGTAACTATCTCTGGGGAAACCAGTTACCGAAAACATTACATTTCAAAAATAACCAATCTCTATATTAATAAGTATAATGGTAAACATATTTTCTTTTCACTTTTTGGAGGCTGTAATTTGAAAAATGACCGGTTGCGTACTTTCCTTGTATGGGCTAAATTGTGCAATTGTCTTGAATTCTTCTGATTAATTTCATAAAAGCTATAATGAATACAATTGGTCGTTAAGATGAAGCTTAAATCTAGATCTAAAATTAAAAACTTTCGATGGGTGTCAATTTGTCGGAGATGATTAATGATGAAAAACCGCATAGTTAAGTGTAATTTTGCTGTGCGCTAACTTATAACTCATATCTGAACTACTTCATTTAAAATAACCCAAAATCTTATTTAGGAATAATACTATCCGCCGAAGCAAGAGTGGCTCAAACAGTGATTAAATCATGAGCTGGATTACGGTTATCTGGACAATATCTGCCACTATATGCCTGACCTTTGCAGGTCTGTACGTCACCGTGTGGTTTCGCCAGCGCGATGCGTGGGAAAATCTGTTGTTCGCCGTAGCCGCCGTGGCCGCCGCGGTGTTTGCCATGCTCGAAGTGAATCTTATGCATGCGAAGACCCCCGAAGCTTATGGCGAACTGCTTCGTTGGATGCACGTTCCGGCGGCGATACTAGCCGTCGCAATGGTCTGGTTCATTCACTTCTATCTTAACTCGGGGCGCCGCTGGTTGGCGTGGACTATCACTGGTCTGCGTATGCTGATTCTGGTACCCAATTTTCTCAATTACCCGAATGCTACTTTTGCAGAAATTACCGGTTTACGTACTGCGGTATTTCTGGGAGAAACATTTTCGATCCCGGTGGGAGAGGAAAATCCCTGGCGAATTCTGATTCAGGTGAGTATGCTGTTGTTGCTGTTGTTTGTTCTGGATGCCGCCGTTACCACATGGAAACAGGGTCATCGCCGGCGAGCGCTGATGCTTGGTGGTATGACCATATTTGCGATATTGCTGGCAGCGACTTTCTCTAATTTGATGACCAGAGGAGTTCTCCCCGGTGCATTTGTCAGTTTCGCTTTTCTGCTGATCGTACTGGCAATGGCCTTTGAGTTGATCCTGGATTTGATGCGCTCGAGAGAGCTGGCTCGTGATTTATGTGAAAGCCAGCAACGCATGAGTCTGGCTGCCAGGGCAGCCAATCTGGAAATGTGGGAGTGGGATGTAGTTCGCGATGAAGTATGGGCCACGCGAATGGCCAGTGAAGAGACTGGGATAGACGGCTCCGAACGCGTCAAACTTGATCGGTATCTCGAGATGATCCATCCCGATGATCAAGAACGCATCCGGGAGGCCGTTTACCACGTACTGGAAAACGGCGGGGACCTACAGGCGGAGTTCCGGATAGTGAGTCCGGGCGGTGATATTCGATGGATATCGGTATACGGACAAGTAGAATACGGTACAAACGGCAAGCCCCTGCACATTCGTGGTATATCGCGGGACGTCACCGAGAGTAAATATGCTGAAGCCGAATTGCAAGAACGTCGCAACGAACTTGCTCATATCTCGCGTGTTTCAAGTCTTGGTCAGCTTTCTTCGGCGCTGGCACATGAAATTAACCAACCCCTGGGAGCAATTTTACGTAACACGGAAGCCGCTGAAATATTTTTAAAACAAACACCCACAGATCTTGATGAATTAAACGATATTATTAAAGACATCCGTATGGATACTCAGCGGGCTACATCAGTGATTAAACGCATGCGTTCACTTTTAAAACGTCACGAACTGCAGTTTGAGGTGCTTGCGGTAGATGAGCTAATCAGCCAGGTGAGTCATTTACTTAATAGTGAATTGCAGGCACGATGCGTGGAGTTACTAGTGGAAGTACCACACGAGCTCCCTCCAGTATACGGTGATCGCATCCAATTGCAGCAAGTGATCATAAATCTGCTTCTGAACAGTTTAGATGCATTAGAAGAATCGACCGGTAAAAGACGAAAAGTTCATATACAGGCTTCGAAACATCAAGATGGTATGGTTCATATAGTATTGAGTGACAATGGCCCGGGTATCCAGCCTGAACAATTGCCTCATCTTTTTGAGCCATTTTTTACAACCAGAGAAGAAGGTACAGGTATTGGCCTGGCCATATCAAAAACAATTATCGAGTCACATGATGGAAGGATCATGGCAGATAATAATTCACAGGGAGGCGCAACGTTTGAGATTGCGTTGAATACATTTCTGCAGGAGCATGAACAGGCATGAGTGAGGCGAAACAAACCGTGTTTCTCGTAGATGACGATCCTTCATTTTTAAATACTATGTCGCGATGGCTACGAGCCTTTGGCTATCCACTTGAAAGTTATTCTTCAGCGACAGACTTTCTGAGTCTGCGGCCAATACATGCTTCAGGATGTGTTGTTGCTGATTTGCAGATGCCAGGAATGAATGGCATCGATTTGCAGCGGGAACTTGCAAAATCCAGCAATCCCTTGCCAATAATCTTCCTTACCGGCCACGGCGATATACCAACCAGTGTGAAAGCAATGAGATTTGGCGCCGAAGACTTCCTATCCAAAACCGTTAGTAAAGAAGATTTACTTTCTGCTATTGAACGTGCGATAGAGCGTAATGTACGAGAACGCAATGAACGAAAGTTGCGGTCTGAATTGTTATCACGCTTTGAGAAACTGACGCCACGTGAAAACGAGGTTCTTGCTCACGTATTACAAGGACAGATGAATAAACAAATTGCCTCGGATCTTGGCATTGATGAACGCTCAGTGAAGCGCCATCGTACCAACCTGATGAATAAACTCGAAGTCAAGTCAGTCGTGATATTGGCTCAAATCGCGGTTGAGGCTGGAATAGTGGGCGAGAATGCACTGCCGAGCGACTTGCACAAGCACAACTAAATACGTACCCACCTCCCACTGACCCTCATCCTTCAGGTTTCATTCACCATGCCCCTAAAGGGACTCTTGTCAGGTAATCCTTTAAAGTTATGCTTATGTAGACGTCAAGATCTACAAGAACACCGTTGAGTGAAGCGGATCTATACGCTCGTTATAAGACAACAAAAATATGAAAGGAGAATCGAAATGAAGAGATTGAGAATGCTTTTTGGCTTGTTGGCACTAAGCCTGATGGTGGTCATGCCGTCCGCGGCTGCCGAATACGACCTGGTGATCAACAATGGCCGGGTCATGGACCCGGAAACCATGTATGACTCAGTAGCCAACGTCGGCATCAAGGACGGCCGGATCGCCGTCATCACCAGGGGCAAGATCGAGGGCAAGGAGTCTATCGACGCGAAGGGTTTAGTGGTGGCACCGGGCTTTATCGATGGGCATCAGCACAGCATCGAGCCCTACACGTACCGGTCGATGCTGCGCGACGGTCGTACCACCATCATGGATCTTGAGCTGGGCGCTCACGGTCCAAAGATCAATGAGTGGTACAAGCGACGTGAAGGAAACGCACCGTTGAATTTTGGTGTGGCTGTAAGTCACGAATTTGCAAGGTCTGAAATCCTTGATGGTTATAAAGATTGGAAATATCTCTACTCTCCCGATGCTATTAAATCCCGTATCAAGCAGGGTTGGTCAAAAACCAGGCCCACCCTTGAGCAGGGCAACCAGATCCTTGCCCTTGTTGATGAAGGCTTACAGCAGGGAGGACTTGGAATCGGCTCAACTGTTGGCTATATGCGCGAAGGAGTATCGACCCGCGAAATATTTGAACTGCAAAAGCTAAGTGGGCGATACGGCCGCTTTATCAACATGCATTTCCGCTATACGCCCGGTGATGATGTCGGTGAAGTCAACGGTATCCAGGAGATGCTGGCGAATGCCGCTGCCTTAGGCTCGCCAGCCATAGCCGCCCATTTCAATAATCCGGGATACAATATGGTGCATGAGCTTCTGGTGAGGATGCGTGAAAAAGGCTACAACGTCTGGGGTGAGATCTATCCATACGCTGCCGGTTCCACGGCATTGAATGCCGTGTTTCTCGAACCCGAAGTGTGGGTAAAGACCCTGGGCAACAAATACGAAGAGACGCTTCGCGATGTGGCAACCGGCGAATACTACACACAACAAACGCGCGAGGAGATGCTGAAAAAAGAACCCACACGTGCCGTGCTTGTTTACAAGACCCCTGAATCGGCGATTGTTGACTGGATCAAAATGCCTGGCGTTGCCATCGGTAGTGACGGCATGCCATTGATTCCCGATGATGGTCTGACCCGGGATACCCCATACGACGATCTTCCTAATACCCACCCGCGTTTTTCCGGGGCTTTTGCCAAAGTGCTTCGCCTTGCCAGGGAAAATGATATTCCGCTGATGCAGGCCGTATCCATGACCAGTTACAACTATGCCAGGCCTCTGGGCGATATGGGTTTAAAGGCCATGCAGGTTCGAGGTCGTATGCAGGAAGGCATGGTGGCCGATATCACTATGTTCGATCCTGAAACCGTAAGGGACAATGCGACCTATGAAAAAGGCACGCTTCCGTCAACAGGGATTCAGCATGTGATTGTCAACGGGGTAATTGTGATGAAAGACCAGGAGCCTCTGAAAGGCGTGAATCCCGGACAGCCGATCCGCTTCGAGCCGGTCAACAGCCAGTTCGAGCCGCTCACCAAAGATAACTGGCAGAAAACCTTCTATGCCTCCCCAATCGATTTCGGTGGCGGTGTACCTGGTTATGATGTTCATTGATGATCATGATCATATAGTGCCACATCATAATCGCACAATGTCTTAATAATGGTGCGTGTTATGGCCTTGCTTTTCCTTATTCAGAAAATGTATTTTCAATAGAAAGATGAAGTGCATGTTAATTGCACTACGAGGAAGGTAGGATGAAATGAGGACGAAAGAAATTGATTCAATGACACATGTAACCGGGAGCGACCTGTCACAAAAGAGATGAAGGGCCGGAAAGACTTCGTCGCACAGCTTCCCCTGACCGAATTGCCGACTCGTTCGGCTTTGTCCCGATATCAACCATATCAACAAGGAAATTAAATCATGAACAAAGACACGGCCCCTGGAGCTAAGGTACTCCCAGAATTCGAGATTAAAGATTACACGAAAATTCCACAGCGGACGCATAAATATACGGCCTCAGAACGGGCAAAAAAGATCGTACACGATTCCATGACCATGGATACACTGTTCTCTGGCCTTTGGCCTGACCAGTGGTCCTCTCCTGAGGCCCCTGAATTCCACGATGAAATGGATCGATGTAAAGCCGCCGGCTTCAAGGTGCTGGCAGCCTGTCCATCTGCGGATTCTTTGGATGCGTCTGTCGAGGGGATCATGAAAGGGGCGGAGTTCTATCTTAAAAAGATGAATGAGCGCCCCGACAACTACATGATCGTGCGTACGACGAAGGATATCGATGAGGCGGTCAAGCAGAACAAGCTGGGCATATATTTCACGCACCAGGGTACCCAGATCTTTGCCGGTGATGTTGACCGTGTCGCCTTTTGGCGTGAGATGGGGTATGGCTACTGCCTGTTAGCTTACAACCAGCGTAACACTGTTGGTGACGGTTGTTTTGAAACCGAAAATCGCGGTCTCACCGCCTTTGGCAAAAAACTGATTGACAGCTATAATCGTTACGGAATGCTAGTAGATGTAAGTCATACCGGCGAGCGGACTTCCCTTGATGCCATTGAGCGTAGCAGCAAACCTGTAATTTCTTCTCATTCGGGCGCTATGGCCATGGCTAAGTATCAGAGAAGTCTTACCGATGAGGTTATCAAGGGAATTGCACAGAGTGGTGGGGTTTGTTCCATCAACATGGTCGGTGCTTTTATGGACACATCCAACCCGGATATTGTGACAACTGACATGCTTTTTCGCCACATTGATTATATGGCCAATCTGGTTGGAATTGACCATGTCGGCTTTGGATCAGATTATATTCCGAACATCAACTTTACCGCCTCGATCATTCAAACACCAATGGGTCAAGAGGTGTTCCCTGACGGCGGTTATACTACGGCCGTAGGGGCGAAGGGATTCCCAACACCGGCTCCGTATCAGATCGTGGCTGCGCTTGTTGACAAGCTGCTTGAGAATGGATACTCCGAAGATGATTGCGGAAAATTCCTGGGAGGCAACATGTACCGGGTTATGAAACAGGTCTGGAAATAGACTCATAAGACCACTCGCCTGGTTACCTTCGGACAGCTGCGAAGCTTGCTGGCAGGGCAAGTAAACATCCGGCAGGAAAAGCTCCATGGAGTTCCCTGGGGCATTCCTATTCGTGATAGTGACTTCTGGGAAAGCCCAGCTTTATCAAATTAGCGATCGTAATGAGCGGACTATTAATGGAGAGAAAAGTATGAAAAAGAGTGCCAAAATCATCACCGCTGCGTTACTGGGCAGTGTTTTTTGTTTTACAAGCTTTTCGCAGGCAGCAGAACCAGCGGATTCGAAACTCACACTGATCAGTAACGTGAACATCTTCGACGGGGAAAATGAAAAACTCCACACGAACATGCATGTTCTGGTGAAGGACAATCTGATTGAGACAGTGTCCGATGAGCCGTTGGCGGTGATTCAAACCGATAATGTGACCATGATCGACGGCGGTGGGCGTACGCTGATGCCCGGCCTTATCGACGTGCACTGGCACACTTACTATGCATATGGTGCACAAAGTATCCTATTTAATGGAGACATGTCGGAAGTTGCAATCATCGGCTTCCTTGGTGCTGAAAAGACATTGATGCGGGGCTTTACCACGGTGCGCGACGTTGGTGGTAATCCGTTTGCGGTCAAGAAGTTAACAGACACTGGACAGTATCCCGGCCCACGCATGTTTCCATCCGGCCCCCCAATCAGTCAGACATCGGGTCACTTTGATTTCCGTGGCAAGAATGACGTTCCTGCCAACAATGCGGATCCGCTCAGCTACTGGGAACGCAATGGCCTCATCATGGTTGCCGACGGTGTTCCTGAGGTGATCAAACGAGCACGGGAAAACTTGCGCATGGGCGCGACGCAGCTCAAGATCGCTGGCGGCGGTGGCGTATCTTCTACCTATGATCCACTTGATGTACAGGAATACACTTATGAAGAGATGAAAGCGGTTGTTGATGTTGCGAAAACCTGGAACACCTATGTTGCTGCGCACATCTTCACCGACGAAGCAACACAAACCGCGATCAAGGCCGGGGTCAAGTCAATCGAACATGGGTTCCTGGTGAACGAAAAAACCCTTCAAATGATGAAGGAAAATGATGTCTGGCTTAGCATTCAGCCATTGCTCAATGACGAAGATGCCCTGAAATTTGATAGTCCTGACAGCCAGGCCAAGTTTGAAGCCGTTACCAGCGGCACTGATGAGATCTATAAGACGGCCAAGAAAGTAGGGGTGAAGATAGCTTTCGGTACCGACATGCTGTTCGATCCGGTTGCGGCGGAGAAACAGGGCAAGATGCTGTCCAAGCTGAAGCGGTGGTTCACGCCGTATGAAGCGCTCAAGATGGCGACCTCGACCAATGCCGAACTGCTGGCGCTGAGCGGTCCGCGCAACCCTTATCAGGAAGGGCCGCTCGGCGTCATCAAGGAAGGCGCTTATGCGGATATGATACTGGTCGACGGCAATCCGCTGGAAAATCTCGACCTGGTTGCCGACGCAGATAAAAACTTCGTGATGATCATGAAAGACGGCACGATTTACAAAAATACAATTCAGTGAAGCGGGCAACTGATTCATTGCAAGGAGACTGGAAATGAAAATGAAGCGATTTGGAGTGCTTATTGGTCCATTCGTCATGCTAAGCATGATAATGGCTACACAGGCCGTGGCATCCGACTACGATCTCGTCATCCTCAACGGGCGAGTCATGGACCCTGAGAGCAGGTTTGATGCTATCGCCAACGTGGGTGTCAAGGACGGCCGCATCGCTGCCATCACCAATAAGAAAATCCAGGGCAAGGAGACCATCGATGCCGGTGGCCACGTGGTTGCCCCTGGGTTCATCGACATCCATGCTCATGGCCAAAACATTGGTGACTATCGCATGCAGGCCATGCAGGGCGTTACTACCATGCTCGAACTGGAATCGGGCGTGCTGCCGATTTCCAGCTGGTATGAAGAACAGGGCCAAAAGCGGCTGCCGGTCAACTATGGCGCGGCCGCCGGTTGGACCTACGCCCGTATCGCCACTTTCACGGATACCCAGCCCGAGGCCACGGTCAAATATTTCCAGGACGCGCAGGGCCGCACCGATTGGAAGATGGATGTGGCTACGCCGGAACAGCAGGAAAAGATCCTTGAGCTCGTGGAACAGGGTCTCAATGAAGGTGCCCTGGGCATCGGTATCAATGCTGGATACGCCCCCGGCTATGGTCGTAAGGAGTATTACGCCCTGGCTGAGCTGGCTGCCAGGCGTGATGTCGCCACCTACACCCATGTGCGCTATGCCAGCAACATGGAGCCCAGTAGCTCGTTTGAGGCGGTCCAGGAGGTGATTGCCAACGCCGCGATCACCGGGGCGCACATGCATGTCTGCCACATCAACAGCACCTCCCTCAAAGACATTAATTCCACATTACCTATGATCGAGAACGCCAGGAAGCGCGGCGTCAATATCACCGTCGGCGCGTATCCCTGGGGGGCCGCCAGTACGGTAGTGGGAGCGGCCATGTTCAGCGGCGAGGGCTGGCCCGAACGCATGGGTTCCACCGCCCATAGTTTTCAGCTGGGGCTTGACCGCATGACCGATGAGCAATTGGCGGATTATCAGAAGAATAAACCCGGCACCTTCATCGTCTGGCACTTCCTTGATGAGAGCAATCCCGACGATCTCGCGCTGCTCGACGCCTCGGTGCTGCATCCGGATGTGCTCATCGAATCCGACGAGATGTTCTGGATGTTCATGGACGAGCACAATGAGGTCCAAAACTACGCTGGGAATGCCTGGCCCTTACCCGAAGGGGCCTTCTCTCACCCACGCTCGAACGGGACCTTTGCCAAGATCCTGCGTTCCTATGTTCGGGAACGAAAGCTGATGAGCATGCAGGAAGCCCTACGCAAAATATCCCTGATGCCTGCGCAAACGCTGGAGGACTTCGTTCCCCAGATGAAGAAAAAAGGCCGTCTGCAGAAGGGAATGGATGCCGATATCGTGGTCTTTGATCCCGATACCATCAGCGACGTTGGTACCTACGAAGATCCAAACCATCCTGCAGTTGGCGTGCAGTGGTTGCTGGTCAATGGCGAACCCGTAGTCGCTCAGGGTAAACTCATTCTGGCTGCTGCCCCCGGCCAGCCGATCAGGCGCACGATCACTAATTAATAAGGAAACAATTGAGGTTCATTATGAAAAATTCAGAAATTGAATCACATACTTCAGATTCGGATGACTATACGGAAGTTGTAACAGATAAGGCGGTAGACGACAGTCGACGAACATTCATGGCTACGAGCGCACTGCTTGGTGCAGCTGGTGCAGTCGGATTTGGGCTCAATCCAACGGAGGTGTTTGCGAAAGACGGAAGCTTGAAAAGGGTCGGTGCGTCCGGCTTCCAACCCCTCGAGGTTAAAAGCCCGATGGCAAAGTGGAAAAAGCCGCAGTCGCTGGAATTCGTCACTGCCGCGACCAGGCGCTATAGTTTTCGCAACTGGCAGTCGGGCAATGACGATTCGGTCTACTACAATCTGAATCTACCTGCATTCTTCAAATCCAGTGTCGTGATGCCACCCGAGGAGTTCAGTGTTCTGGAGCGAAATATCCACCCCGATCTGCTGAACGTCACCTTTAAAGCACACGACGGCAGCACAACCCCGCCTCTCAAGGATTACCTTGTCGGGCCAAGGCAGGTACAGGCCATGATGATGGCCCACAAGGGCAAGGTTGTCTTTGAAACCTATCCGGGTATGAACCCGACGGATATTCATGTCTGGATGTCCGCCTCCAAAACGACAGCCGGTCTCCTGGCTACGATGCTTTGGGAGGATGGTAAGCTGGATTTCGACCAACCGGTTCCCGCGTATGTGGCCGAACTCAAGGGAACGGCATGGGACAAGATCACGATGAAGAACGCCATGAATATGGCGAGCGGGCTCGATATCGAGGAAACGTTTGAAAACCTGATGAATCCCGATTCGTGGATTTCCAGCTTCTTCACTGCGGTCTTTGAAGGCAAGGGTGACTGGCAACAGTTGGTAAAAGAGGCCAGGCCGATTGATGGTAAGCAGTCCGGAGAAATTTTCCAGTATTCCTCAGCGATTACCATGGTGCTGGTGCTTGCAGTTGAAAACATCACGCAGATGCCGTGGCAGAATTTCTGGAACCAGCGTGTCTGGTCAAAGATTGGGGCCAGGAACCCATTCATCATCGGGCTCGCCCCTGACGGTACTCCGATAGCAGCAGGCATGAACAACACCACGCCGGAGGACATGTTGCGCTATGCATTGCTGTATACGCCCAGCTGGGGTGTGGTTGCAAAGGAAAAAGTCATTTCCGACAAGCTTTTAAAGCGTATTCAAACTATGGGCGACCCGGCGGCCTACCATCGTTCCACGGAAGAAGGGTATGGAACCAGGTGGTTCGGCGAGACCCCGGACCTCAACACCGCCCAGTGGGATCATGCCTTCGCCGACGGCGCCATGTTCAAGCACGGCAACATGGGGCAGGGTATTTATGTTGACCCTGCACGTGATTTCTGCGGGATGTATTTCGGTCTGGCGACAAACGATGAAAAAGTTGCCGGGATTGATCACTCACCGGGTTATCTGCGTGCCGCCGCCAGGAAGCTTGCCGGCGGTTAAAGGGCACCATGAAAAATTCAAGGTGCCTCGCGGGGTAGGGACGCCCCGTCATTTGCATGCACCTACGCGCTTGAAGTTGCCAATGTCTGCATTAAAAGATGGCCGTATTGCAGTTTTGAGTACTCTGACCCGGTTACTGGGAGATGAGCGCTCTAACCGTGCTCATTGTTTTGCCTGGCTATATACTCAAGACTACGTCCCCGAGCTCACACAAACAAACAACTGGAGGTCAGGAGCGGGCAATGAATAGCGGATTCGACACAGCAGAGTCCCACGAAAATTCGAAGGTTTCTTTCGAGGATGCCTGGCGTTTCATTATCAAGGTTGGACTCGCGGCCCACAGATACGGTTCCACCGCAACCCGGTTGGAATCGTTCCTCTTGGGCCTGTCGAAAAAGCTGGGCTATCAGGGCGTATTCAGGTCGACCCCGTCGGACATCGTGTTTACCTTGCGGCAAGGCCCCGAGTCTCCTCAGCGCGTCGAGGTCATCGCTACGCAGGCCCCGGGTGTCGACCTGGACAAGCTGGCCCGGGTAGGCGACCTGCTGAAAGAGTTGGAAGCCGGAACCCTGTCGCTGGCAGATGCCTCTACGAGTCTCGATGCCATCGATCGGGTACCACCACCGTGGGGAAAGTTTGCCAGCATGCTGGGCTACGCCTTTGTCGGTATGGGGCTGGCACCGCTTCTAGGTGGTGGATGGACCGACACTCTTTACGCAACACTGTTCAGTATGCTGGTCTACAGCCTGGTTTTGCTTTCCGGACGTCTCGGTGCTGCCGCGACAGACTGGCTGCCGCTGTCGTCCGCATTTGTTGTGGGTTTTCTGGCAACCATCGTAAAGCTATGGGTACCGGAGCTTAATCTCGTGCTGGTGATCCTCTCGGCCGTCGCGATAATCCTTCCGGGATACACCATCAGCCTGGGTGCCGGGGAACTGGTGGCGCAGCACGTCGTATCGGGCATGGCAAACCTGATGAGCGGCCTGGTCTGCCTTATCAAGCAGATCGCTGGCGGCTGGCTGGGCATCCTCGCGGCAAGCTTTGTGGTCTCCGGGGCGGCCGCTGAACCAGCGACGCCTGTTGATTCATTCTGGGTGCAGCTGCTCTTTCCCATGCTCCTCGTCGGGCTGTGCCTCGCGTTCCAGACATCGCGCAGGGATCTGCCGTGGGCTGTCCTGGTATGCGGCCTCGCCTACCTGGGGATTATGGCGGGTAGCTCGGTCCTGGACAGCAACCTTGGAAATCTGCTCGGCACCATCATTGCTGTAGTCATTGCCAACCTCTGGGCCAGGCAAACGGGGCGGCCGACCTCGATCGTGCTCATTCCCGCCATCGTCATGCTGGTCAGTGGCACGATCGGTTTTCGTGGCCTGGCCTCCATGGCGGACGGGGAGCTACTGCTAGGTGCGCAGCAGTTTTTCCAGATGTTTGTGGTGGCCCTGACCATTGTTGCTGGAATAATGATCGGCTACACCATTGTTCGTCCGGAGCCCACCCTGTGAAAACCTCGACCTCATCGCCGATGCGGAGAAGAACTTCGTGATGATCATGAAGAATGGCAAGATTTACAAGAACATCATTTAATGAGGAACAATTGAAATGAAGAATATGAAAAATCGCTACATGAAACCTGTTGTTTTTGCAGTAGCCACTGCGTTGGCAACGACGCTATCGCTTGCCAATGCGGCTGATGAAAACCCGCTGGCCAAATATCTTGAGGTCCCTGGTGCTACTGTGACCCTGCCGGTTAGCGCAGCAAAGAAGCCTTTTCCGCTGGATTTCGTAACAGATGCACGTGCAAAGTTTGAGAACTTTCATTACCAGTTAGGTGGTGACCACGCGCTGTATTACAACGGGCACCTGAGTGAATTATTGCCTTCTTCACGCTCGGCGCCAAATGCGCGATACCTGCCGCTGAAAGCAGCGCTGAATCCCAAAATCGGCAAGGAAGTCTCTTTCACTGTTAAGGAAGGCGATCTGACACTGGATGAATACGCGGTGAGTCCCAACCACCGGGTACAGGGCGTGATGATGATCCACAAGGGAAAAATCGTCTACCAGAACTATCCGGGCATGAACCCGAACGATGTGCATGTATGGATGTCACCGGGAAAGGCAACCGTTGGGCTGATCATCGCCCAGCTGGAAGCCGAGGGTAAGATCGATATGCAGAAGCAAGTGGTTGATTACGTGCCCGAACTCAAGGGCACGAACTGGGACGGCATCAGCATGATCGATGCTGCCAATATGGCAACGGCCCTCCAGCTCGAGGAGACTCTAGAAGCGATTATCGACCCCAATTCAATCATTGTTCGCTTTTTCAGCGCAGAGTTTGGTTTTCCTAACCCGGCAACCGGCAAGTCTGATTACTGGGTAGATATTCTAAAAGAAGCGGAAAAGATCGTGGGTGAAAAGCCGGGTGAGCGCTTCCGCTATTCATCAGCCGTTACCCAGGTATTTGTACTTGCTGCTGAGAAAGTTGAAAACATGTCCTGGGCCAGACTGTTCCAGGACCGGGTGTGGGGCAAGATGAGTGCGCGTGGGCCGATGCTGCATCAGCTAACGCCTGATGGCACCTCGGTAGCGCATGGCCTGCTCTCCACCACACTGGAGGATTTCGCACGCTTTGGTATGTTGTTTACACCAAGCTGGAACAGGGCAGCGGTCGAACCAGTGGTTTCAGCCGAGGTGCTCAAACGCCTTCAGACTGCAGGTAAGCCGGAGGCTTTCAGGGCGGGTGCAAAGTACCAGGGTCTGATCGATGACTTTGGCGAAGCTCCAATGACAAACTCCTACCAGTTTGATGCCGTATTCGAGGATGGTGCACTGTGGAAGCACGGCAATATTGGCCAGGGCATTTATATCGATCCAAAGCGGGACTTTGTTGGCGTGTATTACTCAACCAACGGCTATATCCCGCCTTATGGTGAAGACAAGATGCCCGGTTATCTGCGCCGAGCGGCAAAGTATTTGGCTGGCGAATAAATACCACTCTAAAGTATTAATTGAGGTCTATCATGAAAAAATCAAAAATTGAATCGTGCACTTACAGACCAGGATCATCACACGGATGTAGCAACAGATAAGGCGGTAGACGAGAGTCGACGGCTACGATGCTTTGGGAAGATGGCAAGCTGGATTTCGATAAACCGGTTCCCGCGTATGTGCCCGAACTCAAGGGAACTGCTTGGGACAAGATCACGATGAAGAACGCCATGAATATGGCGAGCGGGCTCGATATCGAGGAAACGTTTGAAAACCTGATGAATCCCGATTCGTGGATTTCCAGCTTCTTCACTGCGGTCTTTGAAGGCAAGGGTGACTGGCAACAGTTGGTAAAAGAGGCCAGGCCGATTGATGGTAAGCAGCCCGGAGAAATTTTCCAGTATTCCTCGGCGATTACCATGGTGCTGGTGCTTGCAGTTGAAAACATCACGCAGATGCCGTGGCAGGATTACTGGAATCAGCGCGTCTGGTCAAAGATTGGAGCCAGGAACCCATTCATCATCGGGCTCGCGCCGGACAGTACTCCGATAGCAGCAGGCATGAACAACACCACGCCGGAGGACATGTTGCGCTATGCATTGCTGTATACGCCCAGCTGGGGTGTGGTCGCGGGTATCGATCACTCGCCGGGTTACCTGCGAGCCGCCGCCAGGAAGCTTGCCGGTGGTTGATGGTTAAAACATGTGGCAAAGTAACACTACATAATCACACGATTATTTTTAAAAATATCAAGGTGTTAGTGTGTTTTGTAGCAATTTCTCAATAAGTACGTTCAGTTCAAGTTCCTTCCCCTCTATCAGGGGGAAGGCCAGGATGGGGGTAATGTGTTTAATCAAGAACTTAACCCCCACCCTAACCCTCCCCCTGATAGAGGGAGGGGATTTTGCACGGACTTATTGAGAAGTTACGTTTTGTAGTGTTACTGCCTCTTAGTTTGTATACGTTACTTTCGAACTGCTTATCTAACAAACGCGAATCAAGATTGCTTTGTTTTCAACAGTTTGACATTGAAATTGCTATACAAAATACATCGGTCTAATAATATTAATTCGAAACAATCTTTGATAAGAGAGTCGCGTTAGGACGAGCTTCATCATCAATTTTATAAGCTTTTGCACGCAATTTGGCTTGGGTACAAGCTAGATGAGGATTTTCGAATCCTTGTGATTGTCCTGATCATACTACTATCTGGTGCGACTTACTTTTATTGGCAAGTTGAAAACTGGAGTTTTATTGATTCGCTTTATTTCAGTGTAATGACAATATCTACAATAGGATATGGAGACTTAGTTCCTACAACAAGTTATTCCAAAATATTCACAATTGTGTACTCATTATTGGGCATTGGTGTGTTTGCTGCTGTGGTCACCAAAATTGTTCAAGTCACAGTTGCAGAAAAAAAATCTTGAAATATAAAGAACTCGTTGTTGTCTTAGGAAGGCAATAAAGTAATCACGAATGATGTAAATATCTGCAAGAATATCGTGAATTTACAGTAAGTGTTTTGGTGTTATGGCATGTTATCAAGTATGTCTTCGAGTTGCTGCTAAGGGGTATCTCAATATGAAGCCTAAGATTTATGCAAAATTAGCAATTGTCTATATTTCATGTATTGGTGTTGTTCATGCAGATAGTCCAACAACCGTACCTATGGGGGGGCCTTCGAGTGTCCCTGGACAGGTCAGTGCGGATAGCGAGCATAGGTCTTCCTTTTATTTTCCTCACGGAATTTTCCGTCTGCAAGGATATGAAGCCTTTAAAGCGAAACTAAAGCGCGAGCACGGACTCGGCTTTGGCATGGACTACAATATCCTGTACCAGTTTGCGAATCCGAGTGAAGGTGAATCAAATGCACTTGGTGGGGTATTCAGGTTTTATGGTTCCTGGGAACCATCGGGGATCGATCAGTCTCATCCTGGTTCGCTTGTTTATAAGGTAGAGCACCGACATAGCCTGGGTACTGATATCGCACCTAAACAACTTTCTGGAGAAGTTGGCTATGCGGGTTTGACCGCGGTAACTTTCAGTGATGCAGGTGCAGTTTTAACCAACCTGTACTGGTCTCAAAATTTCAACAATAACCAGTTTGCCTATGTGATTGGTCAGGTAGACGTGACGGACTATGTTGATGTCTACGGCCTGGTCAATATCTGGACTGAGTTTAATAATCTGGCGTTTACAACCGATCCTACGATTCCTGCTCCGGATCAGGGGCTTGGTGCAGCTGCGCGTTTGACGGTAGCTAAGAACTATTACGTGCTTGCCGGTTTTGCCGATGCCAACGGTGATCCAGAGAACCCACTTGATGGCTTTGATACTTTCTTTAAGGACCGTGAATATTTCAAACATATCGAGTTTGGTTGGGCCGGTTCCTGGCAAAAGCGCTTTTCTGACAATATTCACCTGACCCTATGGCAGGTGGATGAACGTCAGGATGCGGGCATATCAGATGGATGGGGCGCCACCTTCTCGTTTAGTCGCGAATTGGGTCACTGGTTACCGTTCCTGCGCATAGGTTATGGCGATGGGGGAGGTGCCATCCTGGATCGTTCCATAAGCACCGGTTTTGCTTATGCCACAAAGGATGACAGTCGTCGTTTTGGTTTAGGTTTGAACTGGGGTCAGCCAAATGATGAACTCTATGGTGAGACTAGTAAGGATCAATATACCATTGAGAGTTATTATCGGATGCAGCTCCTCAAACACTTACAGGTAACACCGAATATCCAGTTATTACTCAATCCCGTGCTAAATCCCCAAGAGGACAAAGTGTGGGTGTTTGGTTTACGCGCAAGACTGGCTTTCTAGAGGCGTTGTTGAATAAATCGGGAACTGCCCGAAAGTAGACCCCAGATTGAATGATTCTTATACTGTGCCGCAATTTTTACCTCAGGTACAGCCTCAATGCCCTAATAATTAATTTTTTATAAAAAATAAATAAAAATAAATCATAATTGTCATAGACAAATATGATCTTTAGTATTATGCTTATCTCAACTACTCTAATACTGAGTAATGTCAACCAACTAATAATTCAAGAGGGATTCATTATCCTTACCCTTGAAACAACCACACAATAAAGGAACAAACCATGAAAACAAAAACCTTAGTAATCACTTTTTTACTGGTCTTTTTATCATCAACAACTTTAATCGCTGGCTCGCCACCCAAGATGGACATCGTCGACACTGCAGTCAAAGCCGGATCCTTCAACACCCTCGTTGCTGCCATAGAAGCCGCGGGGTTGGCTGAAACTTTGAAGGGTGAAGGACCTTTTACCGTTTTTGCACCGACCGATGACGCATTTGCAAAACTTCCAGCGGGAACTCTGGATGATCTTCTTAAACCGGAAAATAAAGACAAGCTTGCCGCGATTCTCACCTACCACGTTGTTTCCGGCAAGGTCATGGCAAAAGATGTCATGACCCTGAAAGAGGCTAAGACGGTCAACGGTCAAAGCGTGATGATCACTATGGAAGCGGACACCGTCATGATTGATGATGCAAAAGTTGTTAATGCTGACATTGAATGCACTAATGGTGTTATTCACGTCATCGATACGGTCATTTTGCCAAAATAATCTGCACTTAATCGAGTAAGACAAATTTTACAACCATTTTTAAGTCAAATACCTTCGGCAAAGCCGGAGGCTTGATTTTGTTAACCGCTCAAAGCGGATTAATTTATGAACCACCTAAAGGTGTTAACGTTTCAAAAAAAGTTTAATTGATCAATTCTCTGATCTTCTTTTTCCTGATGCCTTATATATTCTCTAACAACTTCTTCATCACGGCCGACTGTTGAGGCATGATATCCTGTGGCTGGCGCATTCTTATCTCAGGCCATAACAGGTGTTTGAAATACTCCACGACAATGATCTTTCCATTGATATTGATTAATTGGGATCACTCGATTTTTCTTCCGGCGTTTGTCCATTCAATGAATAATGAGTACGTGAAGCGTTATAATACTGTTTAAATTCATCGAGTTTGTTGATCAAAGATCACCATTACCCAATGGCTTTTTAGAGTAATTGATTCACAACGAAATAAATCCACTGACCATAAACTATCCTTCATATGACCAATATAATTTAACCATGAAGGCCCACCCTTGCTATCATGAGGACTGAGTTTGTAATGCTTTACTAAAATTCGCCTGACAATGTCTTTATCTATGCCAGTACCAAAAGCATGATTGATTTGCAGGGCTATCTTAGGGCAACCAAGCGGGGATTGCGTTGTTTCATCTCTACAACAGCACTAATGATTTCTTGTGATGGCCCTTTAGGCCCGGGTTTGTGATTTGATTTTGCTGAAAATAGTTGCTGATATTTTCGCTTAACCAGAGCCTGATGGAATTTAAGACTAGTCGCTGGTTTGATGGTGATAAATACTTTATTAATACGATTTTCAGATATAAGCATCGCCCACAAGCCAAACAAAAAACGTTCTAAAGTGGTTAATGGTGGGGAGCGATAACGGGTTTTATTCGAAATGATCAATTGTTGTCTAATCGCCAGATTTTCTGCAGCCACTGTTTTCAAGCCACCGGGTTTCAAAAGCTTGAAAATAAGTACAACAAAGTGGATGGAGAGTAAAATCAGTGTCTTCATGATTTATACTATGGTTGAAGATCTTGAAAACTTTAGCATTGTTATGTCCCTGTTTTTATTGGTAGAATAAGATTTTGCCAGTCACAGGTTCTAAAATTGACTATGTTATCTATTTCTCACGAATCGGGGAATGGGGGTACATTGCTTCTGCATTCACTGAAAATAGAAAACGTTTAAATGCTCCTGAACACATCAGATTTCATACACACCCAACTAATTTCCTTAAGGAGTTTAGGCGAATATAGTGCAAGAGAAAAAGCGCTAAAGATAGCTTGTTTAAAGATAAGTTTTTTGTTGGGTGCCACCACGTGCCCCTTGCCTCAAAAAATTCTCTCCCAGGCTGTAGGTTTTGCAAATAGAGGCTTATAGCCATACACGCTATATAGAGTTACTGAGCTCTGCGTGTAACCAGAGGCTTATGTAACACAAAGTTTTTTTACTTCGACTATTAAATATCATAACTTTTAATCGTTGCGAGGCTATTATTTCTTTTTTAAGAATGTCTTTTAATGCTTTCCATTCATAGTCATTTGGTTCGTAATCTTGTCATGAGAGCATAAAGTCAAAATGGGCATCATGTTTAAATAAACGCCCCGGAAGTGGGTGTTGACCTCTATGACCTAAAAATATGCCATACCTTAAGTATTATAGATGGACATATTTGTGAGTAGCAGATTTCTGACTGTACGTGATTGAATCATGAGTAGATCTGCTGACAATTTTGTTTCTATTACTGCCATTGGCTTCCAGGATTTATCTTTATTTTCTTCATAAATTAGTATGTCTGGTAAACTCAAAGGAAAACGACAAGGAGCTGTTATGAAAAAAATAGCGACTAAAGTTTCAAAGAGATTAAAGAAGCTTAAAACCAGTAAAGTAATTGACCTTGGTGAGTATCGACATCAACGAACAGAGCTTAAAGATCTTTTTGATGAAATAACCACTACAGATAAAGCAATAGAATCAGGGCAAGAGCCCTTACATGCTGTTTATACCTACGCGCAAAACCTGTTATCCGTGCTGGCAGAGATCCTGCAGGAGATACCGGAGCCGTCATTAGTTCGCTTGTTTGACATTATTGATGAAGCCCATGAGCAGTATTTGCCAGGCGGCCCCCCAATGAGTCCGCTCAGCAACAGCTATTTCAATTGCTGGTTACTGTTTGACGTCAGTGCTGGCCTGCAAAAAGAAACACTGGCAACCATCATTATTGATCTGGCAAGCCAGCTGGGGTTGCATAGGAAAATGGTGGAAGTGATTCAGTTAATGCAAAACTCCAGGATGGGTATTTATGAATATCTGGGCCGACAGGATGACAAAGTACTATTGAGAGAGCTGACCAGCGATGAAATCATCCCCTGCATCTGCCCGGCGGGCTATTATGGTCTATATGAGGAAGAACTATGGTTCGCAAGAATTTTACCACCCGTGTTTGGCCTGTTTGATTACAGTCTGGTTTTTACTACCCCTTATCTGTTAATTGATCCGGATGCCCGAAGCTGGTTAGCTTACCTGGAGCGTACTATCAGCAACAAAAAAAGCAAGAAGGCAGCCACCTCGCTGGAAAACCTGATGAAATATGGTTTGTCACATAACTACTGGAATGAGTATATTCACCAGGCTTATGTAAATTTCAAACCGGAAGTGATTTACCTGAAAGGCTTGCCAGATGTGGGAAGATCCAGACCACATTTTTCGGATAACCCAGTTTATAAAGCTATATTACCGGAAACTGATTCATTATTTTCAACCTTAGTAAAACAACAATGACCATCAGTGACTTCAGCTATGAAAAGAAAAAGAGGAAAGTCAGCAAAGCCTTCAACAAGAAAGACTGGAAAGATCATGACTATGCCGTTCACGAAAATGCCCATAATATCTATTTCTGCAATATGGAAACCGGAGAATAGTTTATCTCGGCATTGGTTTTGAATGATGAATTCACAAAAGCCAGGGAATTTGCTGATAAATACAAAAATGATATGGGAGAAACAGCTAATTACCTGTGTGAAAAGCAATTTCTCAATAAGTCCGTGCAGTTCAAGTACCTTCCCCTTTTAAGGGGGAAGGCCAGGATGGGGGTATTGTGTTTAATCAAGAACTTAACCCCCACCCTAACCCTCCCCCTGATAGAGGGAGGGGATTTTGCACGGACTTATTGAGAAGTTACTGTGAAAAGAAAAGCAGGACAAAAGAAGAAACCGGATTTATGCAACAGGTGTTGGCCATGAGGGCTCTGTCTACGAGCTTTTTCAGCTGGCGGAATGGAAATACCCGCTAACCGCATTCAGCTCCCTGGTTATCTTTTACCGTGGTGTTAACAATGATGTTTTCATCAGGCCGATCTGTTTCCCGGTGGAGCAGGGAATACCCGTGATGCCTGAAGATATTGTCGCCATATCAAACCATGCCATGGAGGTTGACCGAGAGAAGCATCCTGAGCGGTTTGCCAGAAAACGGAAGTGGTCAGGATCAAATAGGAAATTATTATGTAAAGCAATCGGTGCATTTACAGTATTGTTTTAGATTTTTGCCCGAAATAGCAATGTAATACCTTTATAATATGCTTGTTTAAGGTGCATATTATGACTATATGACTTATATGGAATATAAATCAATTGAGGTGGCTATGAATATTACATTGGGTGAAGAATTTGAACGCAGAATCACGCAAAAAATCCAAAGTGGTTTATATACTTCGGCCAGCGAAGTGATCAGGGATGGATTAAGATTATTATTTGAAAAAGACCTTACAAAAGAAAGGCAGGCCGAGCTATTAAAACAGGAAATCTCTAAAGGGTCCATACAGCTGGATTCCGGTATCACCGGAAAGCACTCTGTCGCCGACATTTTTCAAAAGGCGCTGGATATCAATAGTGAAACCCATCAAAAATAGCTATATCACGTCTGAACTGGCCGAAGACGATTTGCTGGATATGTTTCAGAACAGCATAGAAAGGCTGGGGAATAAGCAAAGTACGGCAGCAATATGCACAGAATCTAGAAGATACCTGTAACAGGTTAACGAAATACCCCCATCTGGGCTAATCACGGGATACAATATTCCCGGGGGCATTCAGTTTTCCTGTGGGCAGCCATGTGATTTTTTATCGGAAGTCAGGTGACCACATTGAAATTGCCAGGGTGCTGCACAAACGGATGGATTTTGAACACCATTTTGACTCTGAATCTTAGTTGCCCACATCCAACCATCAAAAAACAGGAAAGCCTCCCCAACATGCAAAGTAAATTCTTCGCCTATCTGAGTCGACTGCGCTGGATCCAGCGCTGGGGTCTGAAACGCAACTCTGAGCCGGAAAATGTCATGGAGCACAGTTGGGAAGTGGCGACCATTGCCCACGCCCTGGCATTAATTAAAAACCGCTACTTTAACGGCAATGTTGATCCGCAGCAAATAGCCACGGCGGCCCTGTACCATGATGCCAGCGAGGTGATCACCGGCGATCTGCCTACACCGGTAAAATACCATTCCCCCATGATCACAGAATCCTACCACAAGATTGAACGCCAGGCGGTCAGGGAACTGATTAATCTGCTTCCGGACGAGTTACAACAGGATTTTGAGTATTACGTGGATGAGGAAGCACAGGAAGCTGAAGTCCAGCAGATCATTAAAGCAGCGGATACCCTCGCGGCTTATCTTAAATGCAGGTATGAGCTGAATAATGGGAACCAGGAATTTTCTATTGCCGCTAAAACTATTGAGGATAAACTTGATTCTTATGATCTGCCTGAAGTGAAATTTTTTATAGATGTTTTTGTTTTGTCTTATGATATGACCCTTGATGATTTACTAAAAAACAATTGATGTTTAACATGCGCTGCCAGGAAGCTTTATCAATGAAAAATAAAATGTAACTATTCAGCATAATTTTGAAAACGTCCTTGACACCAGGAATTTGCTGACCCACATGGATGTGGGAAATGCAGGTTATGCATGGAGCAATTACCTGCCCAGAAGACGCCGTAAATACGTCCATGGTCGTTCCCGGCTTCCTGCCTCACACGGCACTTATACTTCCATGTATGTCGTAGGCTTGAATGTGGCATCCATGCCACATACACTTCTTACGCAAACACCTGATATCAAGAACTTACGTATAAATCTAAAATACGCTGAATAGTTACAATAAAATTACCATTGTTTCCGGTGGTCAAACGGGTGTAGACAGAGCAGCACTGGATGCGGCACTTGAAACTAATACTCCTTGTGGTGGATGGTGCCCAGAAGGTAGAAAGGCAGAAGACGGTTTAATTCCGGTAAAATACCCTTTAACAGAGCTGGAAAACGCTGGCTACTGGCAAAGAACAATAAAGAATGTTCAGGACAGTGGCGGTACAGTCATTGTGTATTTCAAATATCCCACGGGTGGCACTGAGCAAACGCTTAAATTCTGCATTACCGAAAAAAAGCCTTATTTACTGATGGATGCGGATGAAATAACAGAACTAAAGGCTGCCGAAAAAATATGTAGTTTTGTACGGGACTTTTCAATCTCAAAACTTAACGTTGCAGGCCCGAGAGATTCAGGTGAGTCCAGGGCTTATAGCTACACGAAAGACACTATCGGTCATTTTTTACAGTCTCAACAAACGACCGTTTAATGAGACACCTGATCACTTCATAAAAACCGACCTGATATATAGCCATATATGTTTCTTTTTCTCGTCTCATAAAACATAATCTTAATTACTCATTATTTCTAAACAAATTGAGAATTTTCTCCTGGAAACACATAATCCCGGAAGAACCATTGGCTATGCCCGTGTCAGTTGTTGAAGATCTCCTGAGCAACTTTTTACAGGTGTCTGGGTAAATAGCTCATTGAAGCAAATATTATAAATGGGCTGCAGCTTAAATGACTTTGCAGGCAATACAGTATATCTTTGCAGGCAGACTTCAAAGGTGCTTGATTTATTACCAATAGACCAGTATTCTAGTCTATATAGAGAATAAACTGGAGAAAACTTATGTTAAAAGAATTGGGCTCTTATGACGCCAAAACTAAACTTCCTGAAATCTTGAGACGGGTAGAATCTGGAGAATCATTTACTATCACAAACCGGGGCAAACCGGTTGCCGATTTGATACCCAGTCGCTCGAGTGACAGTAAGAAGGCAGAAATAGCTATTCAGAATATTTTAAAAGCAACCAAACATACGGTTTCAGATTCCGTTTTGAATGAATTGAAGGAAGAAGGCCGTAAATGAGCGATTTTGTCCTGGATAATTCCGTAGCTATGCGATGGTTACTGGCCAGCGAAAAGACAGCCGATCAAAAATATGCTGAGAAAGTACTGAAAAGCATGCTGGCTTCTGAAGCCCTGACACCCAACCTTTGGCACCTCGAAGCTGTTAGTGTCTTGCTTGGTGCAGAAAAGGGAGGAACAATATCGTTGGGTGAAATTGAACGTTTCATTTCCCAGTTGGAAAACCTTCCTATTCGCGTTGATCCACTTACTGCTCAAAAAGCCTTTAGCAGAATTTTAACCCTGTCACGTGAGTATAATATCAGTAGTTATGATGCTTCCTACCTGGAATTAGCCATGCGTGAAGGCTTGCCATTGGCTACATTGGATAAAAAACTGACAAAAGCTGCCAAAAAAGCAGATGTGAAAGTATTTAAGGCTTGTTGTTAACAGGTAAATCTTCAAAGCTGAGTTGAAGAGGTAAATGAAGTGTATTATAAGTGGCAATGCTACTTGCCGGCATGCAGAAATTCTGGACACCAGACATTGCCACATATAGCACGTTTGGGAAACCCGCATTTGAAAGTGAGAGAGGGATTGTCTACACCAAAGGCGGACCAGATCTTAAACTTAAAACGGAAAGTACTTCACATGGAGGATTTGATAATGATGAGAAAACATTAAATTCCATGCTCAGGATCATTTTAGGGCAAAACAGATTACACAAGTATTGCAGAAAATAAACACATGGCCGCTAATCGTCAGGATATTGAAACCAATATAGTGAGGGAAAAATTATGAATAGCGAACATTCCATTACCAATGCCATTGATATAGGACGTCGTCTCGCTGAGGAAACCATCGCCTTTCGCGACGGCGAATTACAGCGAAGAACTGCAGCGATAACTGAGGGGGAAGAGCGACCTCTACGTGCGACTGCGGGAGTAATCGATACAGATAAAATTAACAGACTGGGACCTGAATCGCGTGATGTTCTAATTGCCGAGGGCGATTCCTGGTTCGATTATCCGTTTAACGATGTACTGAGATTTCTGGAGGATCATCACGGCTACGATGTGGAATCGGTTGCCCATAAAGGGGATCGGTTGGAGGAAATGGCTTACGCGGGAGGTCAACTTGAAGAATTTACCCGACTCGTCGAAAAAGTGCTTCGTCGACGACAAATACCTCGAGCCATACTTCTTTCAGGCGGGGGTAACGATGTCGCAGGTGATGAGTTCGGTATGCTGCTCAACCATGCCCAATCCTCAATCGCCGGTCTGAATGAATCAATAATCTATGGCGTGATCAACGAACGTGTAAAAATGGCTTACATTACCATTATCAGCCAGATCACAGCGGTGACTCAGCGTCGTGTTGGACGTCTCTTGCCGATACTCGTTCATGGTTACGACTACCCGGTTCCTGACGGTCGAGGTTTTATAGGTGGTTGGGGGCCATTACCGGGCCCATGGCTGGAGCCTGGGTTTCGCGATAAAGGTTTCTCTGAACTCGACAGACGGATCGAACTCAGTAAAGATTTGATAGAACGATTTAATATGATGCTTGAAGAGATCGTATCATTGCCGGATTTTGGGCATGTTAAGTATGTTAATCTTCGTGAAACGCTGTCAACAGATGAAAATTATAAAGATGACTGGGCAAACGAATTACATCCCACCGCTGATGGATTTGAAAAAGTGACGAATAAGTTTGTGGATGTAATTAATGCTCTTAATTAAAGGCATTAATTTTCCTCACTATAAGTGTTCTGTTGCAAAACTCCACAATAAATCTTGACCAAAGAGACTCAGCAGACTTGGGACCAATGGTTGGGATCTGCTGCATCGCATTGCTGACTATATCCTTACGGGATTTTTGCTTTTTTGTGCCTGGACAGCCTGCATCAGACCAGAACCAAACTGTTGAATGAAATCAGTCAAAGCAATAACTGAAGAACTGTGAGCCCCAACATCAGACTCAAATTGATTGACCCGTTGTGCAGCAGTATTATCCATTACGCATCTCCTTGAATGGGAGACACACTGACCCATCATCGATCAAACGTCGCTAGAAGCCTGCCAGTTCCAGTCGCTGTTGTTTACCGCAACCTTGTATATCCCTTTTAATCACAAGCATACCTCCAGTCAGATCGAAGGTCTGAATTCTAGGGCAAATGAATATAATTGATTGACAGCTTACGCCATAAGTTTGACAGATAAGTAGTACAAAGACTCCACTAATATCGTGACAATCAATGGATTCAGGTCTCTTCAAGAGATCGCTTTGGGTTTAAAGGTTTTCTTCTTGCTCTTGAATTTGCCGAACAAAAATTTTATGTCAAATTTCGGATTGAGAAACATAAAAAAGCTCGCTAAAAAAAGCGAACGTATCGCAGACTAAATGCAGATATAGTGGCCGCGCGAACATTTGGGTTCGCGCGGCCGGGTGGTGTTTCACGGCCGTTTTGGGGTGGAATATTTGACCTCTTTCTGAAACGATTCCCAGATGGTTTCGTACCCAACGTAACCGTTTTCATTAGGCTTCATCTGACGGGTTGTCAGATAGCTCGTCTTGCCCTCAGGAACTTTTGGTCTGGTTTGCGGTTGTCCACTCATAAAATCACCTTTTTCTAAGAAGCGGAGACAGCCACTGCAAGAAATTGCAGTTAAAAACTATCCCTAATCCCTTATTGTTACATCTTTTGAGACAAAAATATATAGGACTGCATCAGGTTGTGGGTTTAATCGGTTGATGCAGCACATATCGGCCTGTGTCTGGTACTCAAGGATTTTTCCTGTTCGTTCATTAACCAGCGAGTAACGGCATTATGCTTCTTTTTGTAAGTGAGAAAACCTCGAAAACCTCGAAAATCTTTGAAGGTTAATATAATATATTCTCCCTGGGCGCTATAATTTGATACCATATCTGCAATTAACTGACGAGGAATATATCTTGGATTCGAATAAAGGACGGGCTCACTTCACGCTCGCTGGCTATCATTTCAACCCCGATGACATCACACGCCTGCTTGGCATAGAACCCACCTCAGTCAATAGAGCCGGTGCAAGCAGTGGATTGGACAAGCCCGTAATCAGTTCATGGGAATTATCAACGGATACTGTCACTGATGATGTGGACGTTTATGCCTTGACAGACATCATCATCAAGCAGCTGGAACCCATTGAAGAAAAAATTGTTGAAGTGTGTAAAAGCCACAATCTATCTCCTAGAATGGGAGTAGTACTGACTTTGTCTGTAGATAAAGATGAATCAAGTCCGGATGTGGGTTTTGGCGCAAGAACCATCCGCTTCCTGGCAGATATTGGCGCTTTTATTAATGTGGACTATCAGCTTTCTGAGCGGATTTAAGGGGCCTCTAATTTATTCTGTACGAAGAGATTTCGATCTAAAATGTTCAGATCTTAGCCGTGGATCGCACGTAATAGCTAGCTATTGCGAAGATTCGGAACGAAAAATATGAATATTTTAGGCGTGAGGTACGAGTTCATGAATAGCTCAGAGGCCCCTTAAATTCAGCCATTACTGCTAAGCTCTTTTACCAGTAACTGCGCCTTCTTCAGCTGCTCCTCGCAGTGCATTAAACAGAGTGGTTGCAAGGAGGCATGAAACAACTCAGGAATCAATTCAAAATCATCTGCCGCCTCTTCCGCTAAAGCCAAATCTTTCGTTAATTCAGCCAGTTCTCCTTTTGCAGTTGACTTATTTACCCTGCACATTACGGCCAGATGAATGGGGAGCTGTTGCTCCATGCATACTATCAATGCAGTGTCATAAGATCTTATTGCCTCTTCCAGGCGCCCTGCATTTTCTTCTGATTCAGCTAAATGTTGCAGCACTGCTCCGCGATTATTATGCGTAGCTGCTAATTCCAGAGCGGCATTATCTGCATCGAGTTCGGCGAGGGCATTCTTATAAGCGACTACGGATTTCTGTAAATTTCGATTGCCTTTGAGAAGTTTGCCATATGCATGAAAAGCAGCACCAAGCTGATGCATGGTTGATGCCCACTCAAACGGCATCTGTTCTCGAGTCCATACTAGTAACACATTAGTATAGGCATCAACAGATGCTTTCAATAATTTCGAGTCACTCTCTTGCCTGCCGAGAGCTTGCTTTGCAGTTCCAAGGTTATATTGTGTTGCTGCCCAGTCGAGGGGTGACTTTTCCTGGTTAAACTCTTCTAACGCATTGTTAAAACACTGGATTGCCTGTTCAAACAATTCAACATTTCTGTGCTGCTGCCCCAGTGCTCCGAGTATATTGCCAAGGCTATTCTGTGTTGCAGCCCAGGCTAATGGCTCCTGATCGCGATATTCATCTGTCAGCGATACCTCAAGTGCCTCACGCGCAGTTTCAAGGAAGTTGGAACTGAAACGGTGCTGCTCAAAATTGCCACGCGTGTGAAGAAAATTATCAGCTACGGTTACCTTATTATCCGGGTTAGCAGTTTCGGCTAACTCTTCACTAAGCATTCCTATAGAACTAGCTATTGCAAGTTCTAAGGCCCTATTGTCTGGGTAAAATATGTAATTATTTGAGAATTTCATTTGTGTCCGGTTGAGAATTTCATTTATGTCTGGTTGAGTATTTCATTTATGTCCGGGTCGGCACCAACAGCTCCGCCAAGGTCGATTTCTTCATCGGTAGCTTCACGTACAGTCAAAACTTCCAAGGTAAAAATTACTTCTCTGTCACAAAGTGGGTTATTACCGTCGACTGTTAACGTCTTGTCATCGAACCGGGTAACGATAAAATTTCTGGGTTCACCCTTTTCATTTTCCATGGTGATGGTCATACCTATCTCTCGATACTCTTCAGGAACATTTTCGATGCGATCGGTAAACACAAGTGATTCGTCTCTCTCTCCATATAACAGTTTAGTGTCAATCGGTATTTCGATGATATCACCAACTTTTTTGCCATCCAGTTCTTTTGTCACCGGTTCAGACATAACATCATTTACGCCATGAACATACCCCAGAGGATAATCAACGGTAACAAGTACATCACCGGTTTTTTTATCAATGACCTTATAATTTAATTCAACGAATTTTTCGTTTTGTATCGTATCTGACATAACTAAAAAATACCTGTTATAGATGAACCTGCCTCAAAAGAGCGTAGCACCAAAGATTTTTACTTTATCATTTTCGTAACCTAGCACTAGTCTTCCTAGCCATTCACCTGGTTTTTTGGAGTTGGTTTGTTTATAAAGTACCGTTACATATTCTCCACGGCGGATCATTCCAAGATATTCATATTCTGTTGACAGGTTTTTCGTCAGCTCGCTTCTTGCAAACTGCTTACCCATCTCTATTTCATTAGCGCCCATTTGCATAGCAGTTGAAAAATTTCGGGTGAAAGCACCGTAGTTTTGTTCATTTGAGTACTTAACAAGATCCGCCCACATAGGGTTTGCTAGCTCTAATATCTCTTCATCTGTTTTTTCAATAATATTCATCTAGATATCTCCATTAAAAAACGAGTAACTATTCAGCGTATTTTAGATTTATACGTAAGTTCTTGATATCAGGTGTTTGCGTAAGAAGTGTATGTGGCATGGATGCCACATTCAAGCCTGCATGGACGTATTTACGGCGTCTTCTGGAGCAAATTCCTGGTGTCAAGGACGTTTTCAAAATTACGCTGAATAGTTACAAAAACGATTTAGTTTTTTAATATTATCTATAGCGTGGTCAAACCAATCTAAAATAGATAAAAAAAGGACCAACACTAAACATGCCGGTCCTTTTTTAACGCAAATATGTTACCTGGCTTGTATAATCAAGCCTTTATTTGCTTATCCCTATTCATCACCTACCAAGTGGTAAAGAGGTGCTTTCTCCATAGTGTACTCACCTGTGTTGGGATCACGACGAGAAACTGTCAGTACGTGCCAGTTTTTATCATCCAGTTTCATCGCATCACCACGGTAATAGTAACCAGGCCAACGTGTCTCCTTACGGAACAACGTATGCTGGAATACACTCTCAGAAGTAAGGAAACGATGCTTCAGTTCCCATGCCCGTAGTAGTTCATGGATATCTTCAGCCGCGACTTTTTCCAGATCTTCCCCCAGCATCTTCATCTTCTTAAGACCGATTTGGAGAAGCTTTTCGTTGGTCATGTAGTTTACACCAAAACCGCCACAGTACTCGTCCATCATCTTCTGCAGACGATCAAGGCCCTGTCTTGGATTGATATAGTTTGGATTTACCGTACCTGCAACAATTTCGTTACGGCCTACAGTATAAGTTTCCATTGGCTTGTAGATTTCTTTTTTGCGGTCTTCAATCTGCTTCTCAGAAATACGGATGCCTTCTGCTTTGCCATCATCAATATATTTACAGGCAGCTTTAGCAGCCAGTCGTCCTTCTGTGAAAGAACCCGATGAGAATGCGTGTGGTGTACCACCTACCGCATCACCCGCGCCAAATAGACCTTCGACTGTGGTCATACGGTTGTAGCCCCAGAAATATTCATCAGGAGAAACATCTTCCGGACCAGAGCACCATGCACCACAACCCGTTGCGTGTGAACCCATTACGTATGGCTCAGAAGTCGTCAGTTCCGGGTTCTCGTATTTTGGATCAACGTCAGTTGCAGCCCAAAGTACCGCCTGACCAACAGTCATGCCCAGGAAGTTGTGCCAGCCAATCTCTTCAAGATGGGGATCCTGGAATGCTTCCATGGTCACCATATGAATTGGACCGCGACCAGCATTAACCTCAGAGATAAATGCATGGTTACGTAAACAGGTCGGTATTGGTTTGTGAGACAAGTGCTGACCTTCCGTATCCAGATATTCTTTACCTACCATTTCCGTTAGAGCTGGGAACCACTTGGATTCATACTCTTCACCCAGACCATTTTGTGTATAAGTTTTGAGGTGTAGGAAGTATGCACCTACAGGACCGTAACCATCTTTGAATCGAGCCAGTACGATACGGTTTTCCATTTGAGTCATTTTCGCGCCTGCTTCGATCATAAGACCATACGCAGAACCTGATGACCATGGTGCGTACCAAACACGACCCGCACCTTCACCTACTGAACGCGGCTTGAAGATGTTAGAAGCACCACCGGCACCACAGATAACGGTCTTAGACTTGAATACGTGGTAGTTACCAGTACGTACATTGAAGCCTACAGCACCCGCGACGCGATTCTCTTTGGCATCATCCATTAGCAGATGGGTTACGCAGATACGGTTGAATACCTTGTCTGCTGATTTTTTCGCTGCTTCTGCAACAATCGGCTTGTATGATTCACCGTGAATCATGATCTGCCATCGCCCTTCACGCATGTATGTACCCGTCTTGGGGTTTCTCATCAGCGGCAGGCCCCACTCTTCAAATTGGTGTACAGCGGAGTCAACGTGGCGCGCCATATCAAAAGCCAGATCCTCACGAACCATACCCATCAGATCCATACGAGCATAACGGACGTGGTCCTCTGGATTGTTTTCGCCGAAGCGTGTACCCATGTAACAATTGATAGCATAAAGACCCTGAGCTACCGCACCAGAACGATCGATGTTTGCTTTTTCTGCAATGACAATTTTTTTGTCCTTGCCCCAATATCTTGCTTCAAATGCAGCACCGGTACCACCGAGGCCCGCACCTGCTACCAGAATATCGATATCATCTTCAACTATTGTTTTGTAGTTCATTAGTAATAAACCCCTTCTTTAAGTTTCAAGCCATTAGATTCCAGCGTATGTAAACCGCCGTCATCGAGGCGCACATACTTAGGCTCGTTAAACAATAGCTCACTGTCACGCATTTCCTTACTTGGTGCTGCTACGTCAGATAGCTTTGGAATTTCCTTGCCCCAAGGCTTGGTCGTGATAGGCGCCAGCAGATCCATGTCTTTTTTACCGTTGCGGAACTTGATGCGCCAGGCAATGGTACCTTTTTCCTCATCACGAATTACTCGTACCGAGTGGCCCAGTGGAGCGAAATCTGCGTAGCCGCGTACATCAATGGCTTGATGTGGGCAAGCCTTTACACAGGAGTAGCACTCCCAGCACATGCTGGGTTCAATGTTGTAAGCACGGCGAAGGCCTTTATCAATGTGCATGATGTCAGATGGGCAGATATCAACACACTGGCCACAACCATCACAACGAGTCATATATACAAAAGTTGGCATAATATTCTCTCTTTCTTTAAGTAATAGTTAAATTAATGTTAGTAGTGGTTTGGTGACTCACGCTTGATACCAAGCCCCATGTAAGGTGGGTTGTCGCCCATATATTCCGGGATATCCGGAAACCTTGCCTGTACGGCAGGATCAGTCAGATCGTACTCATCGGGAAGATTCTCTCTCGAACCGTCTGCCTTAGTAATCTTTTTCTGATAAGCTGCAGCAGGCTTGAAAAACATGTGAGCAAATTTCGAGAAATACACACCAACAAATAATACTGTACTGGCCAGGATAAACAGAACAAATGCCAATGTGCTCAATCCAGAGATGCCTGCAGACTGAAGAAATGACCAGATAAGAGCAAACGTGCATGTCATAAGAAGTGAAAAAATAAATAGATCTGCTCGATCTAATTTATACCATTTCTTGCCTTCTGAATTGACATCGACACGGATAGCGAACCAGAACCAGTAACCGCCGAAACACAGCATTAATGCACCAACATGCCACAACAGAGGAATAATTCCAGGTGTAGGGGTGGCTGCCGTTGGATATGCAAATATCATAATGGCTGTAGTAGCAACGAATAAGATAAATCCGTACATGGTAAAGAGATGCGAAATCCTGCGCTTCTGGTTTTTGAATTCTGATGAAGTTAATACTTCGCTTGTGAGCGTAGATATAGCGAGCGATGCTTTCTTGCCACCGCTGACGGTGTGCTTTGCATTCTTTTCTGCTTTTTTTGCATTCTCGAAAAAGTACTGAGCACTCTTCTTGTGAAGCATGTCTAACACTGTCCCTCCAATAACAAAAAGGACCATGATAACGATATATGCTTGCATTACGGCGGCGGGTATGTACGCCGACATCTCGGCGAAAGGATTAATTGTAAACATTACTTCAGAACTCCTCAGTAAATATTTGGTTGTTTAAAGCGGGAGCAAATTTTATAGGATTATACCTTGTATTACTAGTCAATTTGCCTGTATTTCTATTCATTGTACTTATTTCTATGTCATTTAGTAAAGCATAAAAATAATTATATGATTAAATAATTATACAATGGTTATATGCTATATGCTATATGCAATATGTTATATATTTACTAATCAAGATGTTATATATTTACTAATCAAGATGTTGTATATTTACTAATCAAGAATACGAATAAATATCATTTTTTACATGCTCTTACATATGGTTTTTATGCGTCATTCACAGCTGATTTCACCATTATCTGAAGCAGTCCCATCCATGTCATCGAACTGCCTGGATTTAATGGGCCAGAACAAACCAGCAGCAGGGCCATAAACACCTCTCATTATGAAAATGAGCCTGTTGTTATATGATTTTGGTTTTCAATGATTACTGGTTTCTACTGAACACTCATCATTCGTGCTCCAAAACCCAATCGAACCATATATACTTGTAGCACTAACCGGCGGTTTACATTTCCAACTGACCTGCGCAGGTTTAGCTTATACTCGTCCCACGAACCACCATGTAAGACATGTATCTTCCTGTTTCAGGCCCTTGATGATTATCTGTTGGACATATTTCAGTGACTGTTAATGGGCAAATTGGTTAATACAGAGGCAACTGAATTAGATTTTCTATCAAAAACACGCCTAAGGATAAGAAATTCAATGACACTTTTCAATCTATAAGTTAAAAATCTTCTCGTTTTGTTGATTCAGATCAGCTAAGAAGTGAATGAAATCTTCAGAAAAATTGAGTCAAAGGACTGAAATAGACTATTTTGGCTGAATTTTCCCGATTTTTGGGCGAGAAAGTTCCTACTCACAAATTCGGAATATTTCAGTATGGTCAAAACATGGTGTATGTATTGAAATACTCACCAGGAAACACATTGATTGATCTCAAAATCTGCTATGGACTGTGTCAATGGCCAGTTAAACTGCTCCAGTCTTGGCCAATAAAAGTGATCCAGACCGTTGATTTGGCCTGTACTCCATGCTCTGGGACGTTTCATACCAGCAATCTTGCATGCCTGTTTGACATACTCGTATGGAAATAGCTTGAATAAGAGCTGTTTTGCTTTTTTCTTATCAGTACACTGCTGTTCGGCCACATATTTGGTCACGTGTCGCACATCAGGCGCCACCTGATGTTCTTGCCAATAGCTTCGCATAAAATCAATGATGATATCGTATTCATTCGTTAACGTGATATTTTCGTCTTGAGCTAATCGTTCAGCAATGCTCATATTCCATTCTTCTTAACTCCTTGTTCGTCTGATGATGTCAGTAGTTGCTGTTATGCTAGGGAATAAATAGCAACATTTTTAAAAAAGATTATTCTTGCCAAAGTCAGCTATACTGAAACAAGTAACTTTTTTAATTACCTGAACAAAAGTGCTTGAATGAAAGACAGAAGACAGTCCCCCAAAATTCTTGCGTTTGTCATGGCCGGAGGCCAGGGTTCACGACTAGATCCGCTAACGGCTAACCGCTGCAAACCTGCGGTACCCTTTGGTGCCCGGTTCCGAATTATAGATTTTGTATTGAGCAACCTGATTAATTCAGGTATTCGTACCATTTATCTATTAGTTCAATATAATTCCCACTCCTTGATCGAATACATCCGTAAGGCCTGGACTATTTCACCTTTGCTTCCCGATCAATTTGTTACGGTATTGCCGCCACAGATGCAAAAAGGCG
The DNA here is from genome assembly GCA_963836005.1 of uncultured Gammaproteobacteria bacterium. GTDB lineage: Bacteria > Pseudomonadota > Gammaproteobacteria > GRL18 > GRL18 > CAWIHS01. The sequence continues at coordinate 793,358 of CAWIHS010000002.1, forward strand.
GGGAACATTTTCTGGGAACTGCTGATGCTGTGTTTCAAAATATTAACCTTATCGAAGAGCATCGCCCCGATCTGGTGCTGGTGTTTGGTGCAGACCATATTTATCGCATGGATATACGGCAGATGGTCAGGTTTCACCAACAGCGCCAGGCTGATGTATCAATCTCGGCGCTTAAAATCCCTCTGGAATATGCCCACAACTTTGGTGTCATTAAGGCAGACAAAGATCAGCGCATAAAAATATTTCAGGAAAAACCGGATTTTCCTGAGCCGCTAGCGGATGATCCCAGACATGCTTTCGTGTCAATGGGTAATTATCTGTTCAATGTCGATATGTTAAAACGGGCCCTGCAAGATACCCATGAACATCATGAAACAGATTTCGGGCATCATGTGCTTCCACGCCTGGTCAACAGCCATAAATTATTTGCCTATGATTATACGGCGAATGAAATTCCAGGTGTCATGGACTTTGAAGAATCCCATTACTGGCGTGATATAGGTAATATAGACGCATACTTTGCAGCCCACCATGATTTACTTGGAGAGCAACCAAAGTTCGAGTTATTTAATCCTCAATGGCCAATTTTTTCGAATCACTACCAGGGTCCTGTCGCTAAAGTCATTGGTGGTGATATTAGCAATAGCCTTCTGGGAGGTGCGACAATAATCCATGCAAACTCTAAAATCAGTAATTCAATCATCCGTCGTGAATCAGTTATTGATGAACATGCGCAACTGGAAGATTGCCTGATAATGGACTATGTACATATTGGACGAGGCGCTCGGCTCAGACGGGTCATCGTCGATCGCCACAATAGCATTGCTCCCGGAGATATCATCGGCTTTAACCATGAAGCAGATAAAAAAAGATTTCATGTTACCTCTTCAGGAATTGTCGTCGTAAACAGGGGTGATAGTTCTTTTTTTGCCAGAGATGGTCATAACAAAGGGGCTGGATATGCTGAATAATGAGCCTGGTTAGACTTTTTTTGATTCATAATTTGCAGTAAGTATCCCTGCTATAATCAATAAAGCGCTGTAAAAATGTATTATTGATACTGATTCATTTAAAAAAAAGTGCGCTAAAATTCCACTAAAAAGAGGCAGCATATAGTATATCATTCCGGCTTTTGAAGGCCCTATTTTCATGATGGCTTTATTCCACAAAAGAAAAGCAGCAAGAGAAGCAAAAATTCCTACATATAGAATTAATATAATCATCGTAGCATCAAATTTGAAGGAAGGGCCTGCCATATGTTCCCAGATAAAGAAGGGTAATAGAAAAGTGAGTCCAAGTATAAATGTGCTTAACTGTAATGCCCAGATACTTAATTCTTTGGGTTTGCATTTTAATAAAATGCTGTAAACAGCAAAAGTTAGAGCAGCTAAAAGCATCCATACATCACCGATTGAAAAAGAAATATCCAAAAGTTTAAACATGTTTCCTTTGGTAATCAGAAAAATTACACCTACCGCAACGAGTAATATACCGATTCCTTTCTGAAAAGTTATGAGTTCACCGAAGATAATCCGTGATAAAATGACAATAAAAACAGGAAAAGTTATAGATATTAGAGAAAGATTGATTGCAGTAGTTGTATGACCTGCAAAATAAATGAGTGTATTAAATATTGTAATTCCGAGCAATGAGGTAATTGCCAGATAGGGGATATGTTTTCTGATAATATTTCTTTCTGCAATAAGTGATTTAAGAGCAAACGGCAGAAACACGGTTACAGCAACAACCCACCTCCAGAAAGCAAGGCTGATGGGAGGGATACTGTCATTAAGATCCCTTGCTATAACAATATTGCCTGACCATATAGCCGTCGCACCAATAGCAAAAAAATAACCTGAAAGTGTCTGATAATTTGCAATTTTGTTTATCAATTTCAAAACTCCAATTTTTCTCATTAAGAGTCTAACAAGTCATTGACCCGTTTTGTTTAATTATGAAGCAAATCTTTTTTAGCTCAACAATGTTAATTTCAGCGTTCTGATAATGTCAGAAAAAATGATTCAGATATACAATTAGAGTGCAATAGCATTCATGCGACTAACTCTAGCTATCAGGAGATGAGAAGTGCGGGAAAATATTAGTTTTGCTTCCCAAGGCCTGGAGTGTCAAGGCTGAATTTATTTGTAGCCCGTCAACACTAGTTGGACAAACAGCACCCCGATTCAAGAGACAATTTAATTCATCAGGTTTTGACATTCACACCAACAGAATACATCAACCCATTTTTATGTAAAACACCAGATCTACTGATAACACAAACGGGGCACAAATTAAATAAAAAAGGGCAAAGCTTTGTTTGCCCTTTTTGTAGTTATGCATTACAAACGTTCGAATACCACTGCGATACCCTGACCACCGCCAATACACATGGTGACGAGAGCGTATTGTCCGTCTATACGATGTAGTTCATAAATGGCCTTGGTTGCAATGAATGCACCGGAACAACCTACTGGATGGCCCAATGCGATGGCTCCACCATTAGGGTTGGTTTTATCCATATCAAGCCCCAATCCTCTGGAGACTGCAATGGCTTGTGCAGCAAAGGCTTCATTAGATTCAATAACATCCATGTCATCCAGTGTGAGACCTGCTTTTTTCAGGGCCAGCTTTGACGCCGGAATAGGGCCTTCGCCCATAATATCATTAGCAACACCAGCAACAGCATAAGACACCAAACGGGCAAGTGGTTTATGACCTGCTTTCTCTGCCGCCTCAGCAGCAGCCAGTACAAAGAAAGAAGCCCCATCGTTGATACCGGATGCATTTCCGGCTGTTACCGTGCCATCTTTTTTGAAAACAGTTCGCATTTTCGCCAGTGATTCCATACTGGTATCAGGTCTTACATGTTCATCCGTATCAAATGTTACTTCACCTTTTCGGGTTTTCAAGATGATAGGCACGATCTGGGATTTAAAGCGTCCTTCTTCGATAGCCATTGCCGCACGACGATGCGACTCGACAGCTAAAGCATCCTGTTGTTCACGACTGATATCCCATTTTTCAGCCAGGTTTTCAGCAGTAACACCCATATGACCAACCCCAAACGGATCATTCAAAGTCGCGACCATCAGGTCAATCAGCTGTGAATCACCCATACGGGCTCCTGTACGCATGGCTGGTGACATATAGCCGCCACGCGACATAACCTCCACGCCACCGCCGACCCCATAATCACAATCCCCCAGCATGATGGACTGGGATGTAGATACGATAGCCTGAAGACCAGAGCTACAAAGGCGGTTAACTGCCATGGCAACTGATTCCATAGGCAGTCCAGCCTGAATGGATGCAACCCGTGCAACATAGGCAAAGCGTGAATCCGTGGGAATACAATTTCCCACGGTTACATAATTGATTTGATCAGGATTTACCGTTGAGCGAGCTACCGCTTCTTTCATCACTTGTGCTGCCAGTTCATGCGGCTCCATTTGGCTTAGAGAGCCTCCGAACCCACCAATTGCTGAACGCACAGCACTTAATACCACAACATCACGACTCATCTTATTCGTCTCCTGGTTTTGGATAATCAAATTTTCAGGACATGCATTGATGATCCTGAAAAAGGCATAGTGCATCTATCTTAAAAAGAGGGTTCATCAAAGAACCACTTTACCTGATTTACGATTAAATGCTCCGAATAGGTTTGCTGAAGCATAACTAATAGAAGTGCTTCTAAGCGTAGACGCAGATTGATTGTTTAGCAATGAGTATTGACGTGCTCAACTCATTTGTGACCATCCAGTTAAGCAATTATTCTCAGCCCTTGCATTTTATTTTCATACTGATTGGGACTTTTATATCCCAGGTATGAATGAAGGCGGTTGCTGTTATAAGACATAGATAGCTAATTCAATATATCCTGCTGCGCTTCATAACGGGTCTGGTTGTGTCTTCATTGCAGCCGTTCCTGTTTTAAGCTGTTTCCGCCACCGAATTTTCCCAGCAATCATGTCATCTATGAGCGTCATACAATCATGTCCTTTTGCCCTGGAAATTGCATCAACTCCAATATCTTGTAATCCCGTTAGTTTTTCTGATTCCAGAGCCGGCAAAGTTTTTTTCCAGCTAAGCTTTATCAATAATCGATTAATTGTTCCTCTCTGGCCCGTTAACGGATCAATGGCTTTTCAGCATTAATGGCGTTGACATAAACTATGAATTGTATTTGTTATTTTAATAAGGGTTATTCCATTGACTCTCTGGCCTGTCAGTTCCAAAATAGTCGGTGAGCTGTTGATACTCATATTAGCTGTTGTTTATAAAACCGTGAGAAGCTTTATGGTTCTATAGGTTTTGTCAGTATCAGCATCTTTTTTCACTCATCAAAGCACAGAAGAGCCCAATTTTTCTTATATAGCTGATATAACACATTGTAGTGAGCTAATGAATTTCCCCCGTTATCTTAATAAACAAAGAGCTTTTTAGCGTCTAACAACTTTATGATGGAATAAATAAATGTTTAAATTCCCCATGGTAATTTACGCCCTGAGTATGTTCTTAACTTTGCTCATAGCAATGCCTCTATACGCAGCAGAAACTACGAACGCAGCTGAAGAAGATTTAGGCGCTGTGCTGCCGTTCCCGCCGCCGCCATCTGAGAGTGTGGCGAAACCGAGGCTGCAGGATTCTACAATGAAGTGGCCGAGCGAGCCGCAGCGGCTACCTAAAGATGCACCTAATATCCTGATTGTGCTGATCGATGATGTGGGATTTGGTATTGCCGATACCTTTGGCGGCGAGGTGCACACGCCCACTCTGACTCAATTGGCCGGAGAAGGGATCCGCTACAATGCCTTTCACACCACTTCGATCTGCTCACCAACCCGAGCAGCGCTGCTCACCGGCCGAAACCATACCCGGGTAGGTTCCGGAACCATTGCGGAACGAGCGGTGGCCTTTGATGGTTATACCGGCATTATTCCAAAGACCGCGGCTACCATGGCTGAAGTACTGAAAGAGTATGGCTATAACACAGCGGCATTCGGTAAATGGCACAATACTCCGGCCACCGAGACGACCGCCATGGGACCGAAAGATCGTTGGCCGAACGGTTATGGATTTGAGTACTTCTACGGCTTTCTCGGCGGAGAAACATCACAATGGGAGCCACGTCTGTTTCAGAACTATGATACCGTGGAACCGCCGCATGATGATCCAGAATACCACCTGACGGTGGATCTGAAAGATAAAGCCCTGGCCTGGGTAGACCAGCACCAGGCATTCTCACCTGATGAGCCGTTCTTTATATACTGGGCTCCAGGTGCTGTGCATGGACCGCACCATATATTCAAGGAGTGGGCCGACAGGTACAAGGGTAAGTTCAATGACGGCTGGGATGCTTACCGTGAGCGAACCTATAAGCGGCAGATACAGATGGGGATTATTCCACCCGATACAAAACTGACACAACGGGATCCAGGCATGGCTTCCTGGGAGAGTATTCCAGAAGAGCAGCGTGCCTTCCAGAGCAGACTGATGGAAGTTTTCGCAGGCTTTATGGAACACACCGATCAACAGATTGGAGAGTTGTTAAATGGCCTTGCAGAGCGCGGTCTCAAAGATAACACCCTGGTTTTCTATATCTTTGGTGATAATGGCTCGAGCGCGGAAGGCCAGCAAGGCTCAATCAGCGAGCTGTTGGCTCAGAATGGTATCCTGAATACTATCGAGCAGCAGATTACCGCGCTAAACAAACTGGGCGGGATTGACGCGTTGGGCGGCCCGAAGATGGATAATATGTACCATGCTGGCTGGGCGTGGGCAGGTGATACACCATTCAGAAGCACCAAACTGGTTGCGGCACACTTTGGCGGTACCCGCAATCCAATGGTGATTTCATGGCCCAAAGGAATAACACACGACTCGACCATACGTGCTCAATTTCACCATGTGGTCGATATAGTCCCCACTGTCTATGAAATCCTCGGCATCAATCCGCCGAAGCTGGTCAATGGTTACCAGCAGATGCCCATAGACGGTGTCAGTCTGGCTTATACCTTTACCGACGGTTCAGCACAAGGGCGTAAAAAAAACCAGTTTTTCGACAATAATGGCAGTCGCGGAATCTATCATGACGGCTGGTTTGCCAGTGCTTTTGGTCCCTTCGTTCCATGGAATGCTGCTCAGGGCGGATTTGACAGTGACTGGGATTCAGCGACCGATGCCTGGCAGCTTTATGATCTGCAGAATGATTTTTCTCAGGCTACAGATCTGTCAAAGGAACATCCCGAAAAACTCACCCAAATGAAGCAGCTTTTCCTGCAAGTGGCGGAAGATAACAAGGACTTCCCATTAGGTGCTGGAAACTGGCTGCGGATACATCCGCAAGACATTCACAAATCACCTTACACCCAGTGGACATTCAACCAGCACACACAAAGAATGCCGGAGTTTACTGCCCCCGGACTGGGCAAGCAGAGTAACAGTGTGCTGATGGAAATTGAGGTGAAAGATGATGCTGCCAGCGGGGTGTTGTATGCTCTCGGCGGGGCCGCTGGCGGACTCACCCTGTATATGGATAAAGGTTACCTGATGTATGAGTACAATATGATGCTCATCGAGCAGTATTCTGCGAAAAGTACCACGCGGCTCAAGGCTGGCAAATACACCATCGAGATAAACACTTCTATTGCCAAACCGGGCGCTCCAGGAACGGTTGTTATAGCTGTGGACGGTGAGGAAGTCATCAGCAGCGATTTAAAGCGCACTGTGCCGCTGGCATTTACTGCAACTGAGACATTTGATGTTGGCATGGACCTTGGATCGCCGGTATCGAATAATTATGCCGAGCGACGTCCTTTTGCCTTTGATGGAAAAATAAAAACGCTCAAGGTTCATTTAAAATAACAAGTTCAACATTTATATTAGCGTGGCCATCAGCATGAGCTTCTACATGGTTTTCTGCAATTTATCATTGCCATTGCAGGAGCCCTCGCTGTGGGCGATTCTCCTTAACTACTAGGTCTAAACAATACCTTATTCATCGCTGCACAGCACCAGCATCCTTTTTAACCACGCATTGCCGTTATACCTTTTTCGTAAACATTATCAACAAAGATTATCTAACATAAAATTATCCACCGTCTTAAAATGGAACAACTTGATAAACGATATGCCTTAATCTACTATTTAATCGTGATTATGCAGAGACGGACTGAAATCACATATTATGCTGCCAGGGTGTAAATAAATATTTTGAGAAAGATAATGAAAATAAATTGGTATAGTTCAATATTCAGAGGAACTTCAAACAAGTTATGCTATGCAAGCACTGTAACAATACCTTTTCTTAGTTGAGTCATAAGGTTGACACATTAAAATCCCGTACCTAAGATCAATCTTAGGTGTAACTAACTCATTTAAACTTATTTCCTTTTGCTAAAGATTATCAATTCGAATGTCACAAACTTAAGTTTTATCTAATATGTTCGGCATAGCGGCTATACTGGAGCGGAGCTTAACTCATGAATAGCCTTACTTGCAAGCCTGACCTGTTTGTCCTGGCTTGTTTCTTTTGCAGTATTAGTGACATGGCATCAACATCCATCATGGAGTTTTGTATATGACCGCCGTTAAAATAAATGGCAAACGTGTCGATTTTGAAGTTGGCGATAATACCCCGCTGCTTTGGTTTTTACGTGAGCAATTAGGCCTGACAGGTACCAAGTACAGCTGTGGCATCGGGGTATGTGGTGCCTGCACCGTGCATATCGATGGTAAAGCCGTTCGTTCCTGTACCATTCCAGTATCTTCTCTCAGTCCAGCACAGGAAATTGTAACCATCGAAGGTTTATCACCCGATGGCAAGCATCCTGTTCAGCAGGCCTGGGCTGAACTGGACGTGCCGCAGTGTGGTTACTGTCAACCAGGCATGATCATGAGCGCTGCAGCGTTACTCAAGCAGAATCCCAATCCAGGCGATGCTGAGATTAATTTAAACGTGACTAATATCTGTCGCTGCGGAACGTTCAACAGAGTGAGGCGTGGCATTCACCTTGCGGCGGATATCAATAAGCGTGGGAGTTCATGATGACTAAACAACGTGTGAGCATTTCGCGCCGAGAATTTTTAATCAGTACTGCAGCAGCTGGTGCTGGTCTCTCGCTTGGACTCTACCTTCCTCTGGGGCACAGTAAAGCATCGACAGATGAGATCATACCAGAGATTAATGCCTGGGTAGTCATTCAGCCTGATGATACTGTGATTATTCGAATTGCTCGTTCAGAAATGGGACAAGGTACGCTGACAGGTCTTGCACAGCTGGTTGCCGAGGAGCTCGAGTGTGACTGGCTGAAGGTCAAAACCGAGTATCCGACACCTGGGCAGAACCTGGCCAGGGACCGGGTTTGGGGAAGTTTCTCAACCGGTGGCAGCCAGGGAATTCGCGGCAGTCACGAATATGTGCGCAAGGGTGGTGCTGTCGCAAGAGTTATGCTGCTTGAAGCGGCCGCCGAAGCCTTGGACGTTCCCATCGAAGAATGCAGCGTCTCGAAGAGTATGATCACCCATCAGCCATCAGGGCGTAGCACTACTTACGGCAAGGTGGCCGCTGCGGCAGCACAGCTGGTGCCGCCGCTTGAAGTTGAACTCAAGGACCCGGCTGACTGGAAAATTGCTGGCAAGCCTGTAAAGCGACTGGACACGGTCGATAAACTCACTGGCAAGCAGATCTTTGGGGCTGATCTGCAGTTACCCGGCATGCTTAATGCCGCTATCAGAGCCTGTCCGGTATTCGGCGGTAAGCTGGCTGCATATGATTCCACTGTCGCCGGCAAGATGCCAGGCGTACGTGCGGTAGTGCGCGTTGATGATAATGCTATTGCTGTAGTCGCCGATACCTGGTGGCATGCCTGGTCGGCCCTGGATGCGCTTGTGGTGACCTGGGACCGGGGGCCGAATGCAGAACTGAGCAGTGCATCGATCGAGCAGATGTTGAATGAAGGGCTAACAGCTAAAGATGCATTCATCGGTAACCAGGCGGGCGATGCCAGGGCTGCATTAAAAGGTGCTGTGAAAACTGTCGAGGCGACCTACGGTTATCCTTACCAGAATCATGCCACTATGGAACCCATGAATGCAACTGCACGCTGGACAAGGGACCGCTGTGAGGTCTGGTGTCCTACACAGAACGGAGAGGCAGCACTGGAAGCCACTGCCGAAGCATCCGGCTTGCCAGTGAGTCAATGCGAGGTCTACAAGATCCACCTGGGTGGCGGATTTGGGCGGCGTGGTGCATTTCATGATTTTGTCAAACAGGCGGTCGCCATCGCCAGGCAATTACCAGACACGCCGATTAAATTGTTATGGACACGTGAAGAGGACATGCAACATGGTGCCTACCATCCAATCACCAAAGCCAAACTGGTTGGCGGGCTTGATGAAAAGGGCGACCTGATTGGCCTGCATATGCGTATCTCGGGTCAATCAATACTGGCTGCGGTCAATCCCGGGTGGATGAAAAACGGTGTTGATATGTTCACCTTCCAGGGACTGCTGCCTGAGGGCGACCACGCCATCAGCTATAGCGTCCCGAACTTGCTGGTTGAGCACGCAATGCGTAATCCGCCGGTACCTCCAGGCTTTTGGCGTGGTGTGAATGTCAACCAGAATGCCATATACATGGAATGCTTCCTGGATGAACTTGCTCATGCAGCCGGCCAGGACTCTCTGGCGTTCCGGCGTAAGTTGATGACAGATCATCCAAAAAGCCTGGCCGTGCTCAATGCGGTGGCAGACAAAGCAGGCTGGGGTAAGCCTGCACCCAGAGGGGTGTATCGTGGACTGGCGGTTTGCAAGGCTTTTGCCAGTCATGTCGCGGCATGTGCAGAAGTCCAGATCGATAACAGGGGTAAACTCAAAATCCTTCGTATAGTGGCGGCAACCGATCCCGGTTATGCGGTCAACCCGCAACAAATTGAGGCACAGGTAGAGGGGTCATTTGTTTTCGGTCTGTCAGCATTGCTCTATGGTGAATGTACGATTAAGAATGGCAGTGTTGAGCAGGATAATTTCCACTCCTATCCATCGATGTTAATGGCTGAGATGCCCAAAGTTGAAGTGATTGTCATGCCCTCGGGAGGTTTCTGGGGCGGTATCGGCGAGCCGACCATTGCAGTGGCTGCGCCTGCAGTATTGAATGCCATCTTTGCGGCAACAGGCAAACGTATTCGTCAGTTTCCTCTGAAACACAGCGATCTGCAGTTTGCCTGATGAGCGGGCTAAAATATGACTGATCAGACTGATGATATTGAGGTTCTCAGCGGGGCCCTGGCATGGCTGCAAGCAGGCAGGCGAGTTGCACTGGTAACGGTATTACGAACCTGGGGTTCATCACCCCAACCTCCAGGATCGCTGCTGGCGATGAACGATTCAGGGCAATTTGTAGGTTCTATATCGGGAGGATGCATTGAGCAAGCATTAGTAGCCCGTTACCATGATGGTGAACTGGCGGGGACGACGCCGACAATAATCGACTTTGGTGTAAACCGGCAGGAGGCAACGCGCATGGGTTTACCGTGCGGCGGGCGCCTGGAAGTCATGGTTGAAGAAGTGTGCGACTCGCAGTCGTTGGCAGCTCTACTGGCAAGACTGCGAAATGGAGAACTGGTTGCTCGTCAGGTGAAACTGGCAAATGGTGATACCCGTCTGCTGCCGGGAAATGCCGGTGCTGATCTGCAGGTATCGGAAACCGAGGTCATCAAAACCTTTGGACCTGCCTGGCAGCTGCTGATTGTGGGTGACGGCCAATTGGCGCGGCATCTGGCAAGCATGGCTCTCCAGCTGGATTATCGAGTCGTCATCTGCGACCCGCGCGATACGTTTTCTGCCCAGACAGCAATTGATAACGTCTATTACAGTCACGAAATGCCTGACGATGCGGTGCATAAAATTAGTGATCAGGCACGCACTGCCATCGTTGCTCTGGCACATGATCCACGTCAGGACGACCTGGCCCTGAGCGCAGCCCTTGAATCGCAGGTATTTTATATTGGCGCGCTTGGTTCGAACAGATCGGCAAAGGCGCGGCTAAAGCGTTTACAGTCCTTAGGTTTTGCTGCGAAACAGCTAGCACGTATCCACGGACCTGCTGGACTGTGTATTGGCAGTAAACGTCCGCCAGAGATAGCACTGTCGATTCTCGCGCAAATCACTGCAATACGAAATGGCATTATATGACATGCATACTGGAATGAGAATATATGCCTGAAGTCGTGGGCATCCTGCTTGCAGCTGGCGCTGCAAAGCGATTTGGTTCATCCAAGCTGCTGCACGCTTTGCATGATGGTGTACCGATTGGTGTCGCTGCAGCTCAGGCTATGCAGCAGGCGCTACCCAATACGATTGCCGTGGTGCGGCCAGGAGATCATAGATTGCAGGATGCATTTCTGGCCATCGGTCTGAAGGTTGTAGAAAATCCACTGGCCGATGAGGGTATGGGCACGAGTCTAGCAGCCGGAGTCAATGCCGCAGCCAAAGCCGACGGCTGGTTAATTGCTCTGGCAGATATGCCCTGGATACTCCCGGCGACCATGAGTATGCTGGCAGATCGTTTAAGAAACGGTGCGTCAATGATTGCTCCTGTCTATCATGGACGTCGCGGCCACCCAGTGGGTTTCGCCTCGGCCTGGAGAGAGAGTCTAAAAACCTTGCGTGGGGACAAAGGCGCCAGGGATTTGATTGCGCTTCACTCTGACGAACTGGTGCCGCTAAATACTGATGATTCCGGTGTCGTAGAGGATATCGACTATCCGGAGGTGTTAGCAAGAGCCAATAACAGCGTCAGAAGGCTATGAGTTATTGGCTCAATGATACATATACTCATATTCCTGGCTGAATACCCGGTTTTAATTTTTGTGCAGACAATTTGAGATGAATTCGATGTCTGTGGGAAAGTAAGTTATTCCTGCCGTATTACTGGTTTTTTCCAGCGCTTTCTGTAGGATAAGTGATCATGAAAGCGATTAAGTTTTTCTTTGGCACTGTTGCCGTACTGGTGTTGCTTGGTCTCACGGCTATGCTAATTCTGATCACTTACCTTGACAGCCATAAAGGCATACTGGAAGACAGCGTGAGTTCAGCGCTGGGAAGAGAGATCCGCATTGAGGACGGGGTTAAGCTGCACTGGTCAATGACACCGTCGATCACCCTGGCGGGTGTTTGGATTGCTAATCCCGACTGGACCAGGGACAAGTACCTGCTGCGGGCCGAGCGTGCCTATGTGCAATTTGATGTTAAAGCTCTGCTGCAGCGCCGCCTGGTCATCGAGCAGGTGACGCTGGAGAATGCTGACATCGATTTTGAGACTGCAATGGATGGTCAGCATAACTGGCACTTTGGCAGTAGTGCTTCCATTACTTCAAAGACACGCAGCGATTTCGAAGTGATAATCAATGCGTTTGAGGTTAAAACTTCTCAGCTGCGTTTCCGATCCTCACATGATCAGGACTACCAGCTTGATATTCACAGGCTTGAGTTTTTTGGAGTGGGTAGTAAGGAGCTCAAGTTAGAGACTGAATTCCGCTATCAGGATATGCCTTTTTCTGTATCGGCAACTTCGGCAAAAAGTGTTTCAGACAGAGGGGCTCTTGCAGCGGGCAGACCATTCAAAGGTCAGTTGAAAACAGCTGGCGTCAACATGAATTTCTCCGGCCATGTACAATCACCCTTTGCTTTGAACGATGTAGAAATAGATTTGCACAGTGATCGTCTGGCCCTGTCAAGCGTGTGGCCGTCCTCGCCGGTCACTGGTTTATTCCGGCAGGTCAGTGCTCAATTAAATACCAGCGGCACCTCGCCGCAGCTACTGCTGAACAATCTCGACGGTAACTTAGCGATCGATTCAGCCAACCTGACATTGCCGGCAAAGCCAGGTGAGCCACTAAAAAAAGTGACTTTAAACAAAGTTAATCTCAGCGCAAAACCTGATCAACCCATGCGCTTGCAGACCAGCGTGGAATATGCAAATCATGTCTTTGAGCTCGAGCTTGCGGCTGGAACACTGGCGGAACTATTTGCCAAAGACCAACCCTGGCAGACCTTCAGGCTAAGCGCTCAAGGCCAGTTCGAAAATAAACCACTGAGCATTGCAGGACAATTTGGACCGTTATCTGCGGTGCTTGCCGGACGGAACCTGGACATAGCATTGACTGCTCATGAGCAGGATCTCAAGGCACAGGTCAAGGGTAGACTGGCCCGTTTCACCGAACTGGAAGGCAGCCGCCTGGATATTGATCTGTCGGGTCACAGCCTTGCGCAGCTGACCCCCTGGTTAGGTATGGATTTACCGGAGACTTCTCCTTTTACCCTTAGTTCGCAGCTCGACGGCCGTGAATTTCGCCTGGGATTAAAGCGTATTAAAACCAGCATTAGGAACAGTGATATCAGCGGTGAACTCACCGGCCATATACAATCACCCTTTGCTCTGAGCGATGTAGAAATAGAGTTACACAGTGAGCTTCTGGACCTGTCAACCGTAGCGCCGTCCTCGCCGGTCACTGGTTCCTTCCGCAAGGTCACTGCGCGATTTAAGACCAGCGGTAATTCACCGCAGTTACTGCTGAACAATCTCGATGGTAAATTATCTAGCATTTCAGCCAATCTGACACTACCGGCAAAGCCAGGTGAGCCACTAAAAAAAGTGACTTTAAACAATGTTAATTTCAGCGCAAAACCTGATCAACCCATGCGCTTGCAGACCAGCGTGGAATATGCAAAACATGTCTTTGATCTTGAACTTGCGGCTGGAACACTGACAGAACTGATTGCGCAAGACAAACCCTGGCAGACCATCAGACTCAAGGCTCAAGGCCAGTTCGAAAATAAACCACTGAGCATTGCAGGACAATTTGGACCATTATCTGCGGTGCTTGCCGGACGGAACCTGGACATAGCACTGACTGCTCATGAGCAGGATCTCAAGGCACAAGTCAAGGGTAGACTGGCCCGTTTCACCGAGCTGGAAGGCAGCCGCCTGGATATTGACCTGTCGGGTCCCAGCCTTGCGCTGCTGACCCCCTGGTTAGGGGAGACTTTGCCTCAGTCTGAACCTTTTACCTTTACTTCGCTGCATTCAAGGCCGTGAACATCGCCTGGAGTTGAAGGGTATTAAAAGCAGTATGGGGAACAGTGACATCAGCGGTGAAATAAGTTTTCCTCTGCGTCAGCAGAATAAAATGATCCGGGTAAATCTGCAGTCAAAGTTACTGGATTTGGCACCTTTCCTTGCGACAGCCCGGGAGCAGGAATACGACATCAATAAGTCGTCATTATTCGAGCGGGAACTACCGCCGCAAACCCTGCAGGAGCTGAACGGGATCCTGCAATTTGACATCGGGCATCTACACGCCGGTGATAATTTTATAATCGATGACATTAAGCTCAACGCAAAAATGCATCGAGGCCATATCCAGTTAAATATGACGGCGGATGGGGAACGTCTAAAGGCTGATGTTGATCTAAAGCCGGGAGACACCCATTGGAGACTCGTGCTGAATCACAAAGGCCGGCTGGATCTGAATCGACTGATCAAACAGGAGCAAGAGAACCATGTGCTTCTCAAGCCCCCTCTGGTACTGGACGTAAATCTCAACGGTCGTGGCAGATCATTGTCGGCAGTGCTAGGATCTGCAGATGGGTCTTTGCTGATGGAGCTGGGAGCGGGGCAGCTTAGTGAGAATATTTCCAGGCATATTCCATTCGGCGGTGTGCTGAGCACTGTATTAGAAACTGTTTCTCAGCAGAATAGCGCAATTAAGCAGCACGGTCTGGAATGTGTGGTTTTTCAACTTGATATCTCCAACGGCATTGCGATCAGCACCAGGGGTCTGGCGCTGCGAACCAAAAAAATCAACGTGTTAGGCGGCGGATCGCTTAAACTGAGTAGCGGTGAGATAGAGCTTCAGTTCAAGACGGCCCAGCGTAAAGGACTGGGGTTGTTCAACGTTCTGGGTATTATGGACAAAGTTTTTGGAGTGACCGGGACGCTGCAGCATCCCAGGGTGAGGCTGAATGTGAAGGGAGCGCTTATCCACGGAGGGGCAGCCTGGGCCACTGGTGGTCTTAGCCTGCTTTATGACTCCCTGTTCAAGCGTCTGACGGCATTCAGTAATCCTTGCGAAACTGTTTTAAAATCCGCTCATCAATGAGCCTGAGCCTGGTTTCGATTTGTACTTAATAAAGGAATTATATTGTTCGCAAAAAAGGTTTGTATTTTGTAACTGCTCAGCAGAAAGATATAATCCTGCTGGTTACTATCAGAAGTTGAACTATCAGAAGATGATATAAAGATGAGGGTAAATAAAGGTGGACTATTTGCATGAATCGACTTCTGCCGATGATTAAATTCGACTTCAGGGATGAACACAAAAAAGGACTCTATGTATGAATTTTACCTCGTATGCTGCTGTGGCCGGGCTGCTGCTGCACCTGCTGATCGAGCTGGTACTCATTGTGCGTGTTCTGCTGCGGCCGAATCGGCAGCCAGCTTCACGGGTTGCATGGATTGTGGTTATTGTCACAGTGCCGGTGATTGGGATCATGGCCTATATTCTTTTCGGTGAAACGAGTATCGGGCGCCGCCGTATCGATCGGGAACGCCGTGTCACCGAGGCAATGCCAGACTTGCCCGCGCCCCTGCCCGCGGAGGAGGCTAACTTCGAGGCTATCTTACCACAGCAGCATAAGCATCTATTTCGCGTCGGGCGCTCGATCAGCCATTTTGAACCGATCGGCGGCAACTCTGCGAGTCTGCCTGCAGACTCCAATGCAGTAATTGATGCGATGGTGGCCGATATTGACTCAGCTAAGCAGCATGTTCATGTGCTATTTTACATCTGGCTGCCGGATAGCAATGGCTGCAAGGTCGTCGAGGCTCTGAAACGTGCGGTAAATCGGGGAGTGGTATGCCGTGCTATGGTCGATGATCTCGGCTCACGCATTATGACCCATTCAACACACTGGCAGTCGATGCGCGATGCCGGCGTGCATGTGGCTATAGCACTGCCGATTGGCAATCCTTTGCTGCGTCCATTTAAAGGCCGTATTGACCTGAGAGATCATCGCAAGATCGTTGTCATTGACGGGCGTATCACTTACTGCGGCAGCCAGAACTGTGCCGATCCTGAATTTCGTATCAAGCCAAACTATGCTCCCTGGGTGGATGCTATGATGCGTTTCGAGGGGCCTGTCGCGGCCCAGAACCAGCGCCTGTTTGCCAGAGACTGGATGACTTACCAGGGAGAAGATCTCTATGCGCTGTTGCGCGAGCCGATCCATGCACCCAGGGCGGGGTTTACCGCACAGGTCATTGCCACCGGTCCAACGGTGCGTTCCACGGCTATGCCCGAAATGTTTGAGTCACTCATGTATGCCGCTCACAGTAAACTTGTTATCACTACTCCCTACTATGTCCCTGACGAGTCAATGCAGAATGCCCTCTGCTCTGCTGCGTATCGCGGCGTAGACACCCGTATTGTTTTCCCGGCCAGAAATGACTCGTGGATCGTTGCGGCCGCGAGCCGCAGCTACTACGCCGACCTGCTCGCGGCTGGAGTAAACATCTACGAGTATGACGGCGGGCTGCTGCATACAAAATCTCTCACGCTGGACGGTGCCGTGACATTGATCGGCTCCGCCAATATGGATCGTCGCAGCTTCGAGCTCAACTACGAGAACAATATCCTCTTCTGCGATGCCGCCCTGACCGCGCAGATGCGCCAGCGGCAGCAGGAATATATCAACCACTCGCATCGGGTCAATCCGGACGAGGTGGCCGGCTGGCCTGTAACTCGCCGTTTATGGAACAACACGATTGCAATGCTGGGGCCGCTTCTTTAATTTATACCTTTTTGCTTTCCATCCAGTGGAATCCTTGTTATTACGATTGCTATACCATGTCTGCCAGCAACGCTGTTGAAGAAGGACGCCTGTCTCAGAAGAGCACCCGTGCGGTGAAGCAGCCCTTGTTCGAAGCCCTGACAAAACGTGAACTCGATGTGCTCACGCTGCGATCCCAGCGCCTCTAGAACAAGGAGATCGCCGCATAGCTCAACGTCGCTCCGGCAACGGTCAGAAGCCACCTGAAGCACATCTACGAAAAGCTTGGCGTAAAAAAATGCCGCCAGGCAGTGCTCAAGGCTGCAGAATTACAGATCCTGTAGGCCCGGGATCCTCCCTTTCAGAACCTCTGCAATCGCAGCTTTGCTTCATTCCTGGCTGCTTAAGCGGACTAAACATTATCCTTGAACGGCTCGATGTCAAGCTCGAACATGGCCCACTTTACTTTTGTCCGGCGGCATGCACATACCGGGTAAACCTTCTGACCTCGTAATTACCGGCAGTGATGCGTCTTCACTCGACTCACATTCTCACACAGCGTCTGATATTTCAGACCTTTTGCCACATAAATCCTCTATTATTGGGGATGTTTAGGCTGATAAAAACAGTTAGGATTCAGGTGATGAATAAAAAGGATGCACTTCTTATTTATCTCTGGGACAAACATAAATCTAATGCTGCATACATCAGCCGTGCAGAAAAATGAATCTTTATCAACCTCTTTCTACAAAAGCGAAAGAAGCCATCAAACTCGGTCTGTCCATGTTACTGGTATACGCCATTGCCATGCAAATGGGCTGGGAAAGCCCGTTCTGGGCGGCACTGACAGTGGCTACGGCCAGTGAAGTGCCGCTCAGCGACGAGGTTTACGAAAATTTGTACCTGCTGCTGGGCGCATATCGGGCGGTGTCTGAAGCGTTGGTGGATTATTCCAGCAGCGTTGAACACATCGAATGGAGGCATTGGAATGAAGCGCGGTTCTGAAAAAAAACGCTGTGAGATGCACCTGAAAGACCCGGATTCGTGGTTCTGCTTGTCTACTATTCAGGTTAATTATACCCTTTTATGGGGGATGTCTTTCAGCAACCAGCATGTTAAGGTTTAAGCAGACGCGAAAAACATTTTGGAGGACTTGCAATATGATGTATGAAAATATGGCAATTCTGGCAATGTTCATTTTTTTCTACAGTATTGTGAGCGAAGGGCTGGAACGAACACCGATTAACGGAGCGATCGTGTTTACTGCTTTTGGCCTGGTGATGGGGCCTACTGGTCTGGAACTGCTGAATCTGAACCTGGACTCCGAAGGTCTGCGTACACTGGCTGAATTAACGCTTGCGCTGGTGTTATTTACAGATGCCGCCAATGCTAATCTTGGAGTACTCAGCAAGAGCTTTCATATTCCTCTGCGTCTGCTATTAATCGGCCTGCCGTTAACCATCCTGCTCGGCTTTGTGGCCGGGGTGCTGGTATTTGACGGGCTGACACTGCTGGAAATTGCTATCCTGGCGACGATGCTGGCACCTACCGACGCGGCCCTGGGCAAGGCCGTAGTCACGAATGAATCTGTACCGGCCAAGATTCGTGAGGGACTCAATGTGGAGAGCGGTTTGAATGATGGTATCTGCGTGCCGATTCTGTTTGTCTTTCTTGCTCTTGCCAGCAGCCATGCTGGAGGCACTGAGGGTAGTACTCAGTCACTGGCACTGAAACTGGTGGCCGAGGAGATAGGTATTGGATTTGCAGTGGGAGCGCTGTTGGCTCTGGTCGGTTCCGGGCTAATCAAACAGTGTGCCGAGCGGGGATGGATCACAAAAACCTGGCAACAGCTGCCAGTGGTCGTTCTGTCTGTGAGCTGCTTCGCGACAGCACAGCTCCTGGGCGGCAGCGGATTTATTGCCGCCTTTGTTGGCGGCCTGCTGTTTGGTGCAATTACAAAAAAACACAAATCCAGGCTGCTGCTCGCAGCGGAAGGAACAGGGGATACCTTGGCCTTGCTCACCTGGGTGGCTTTTGGCGCAGCGGTCATTGGCCAGTGGATTCACTCTTTCAGTTGGGAAATTGTGTTTTACGCCCTGCTCAGCCTGACTGTGGTACGGATGCTGCCGGTGTTTGTGACGCTTGCAGGGATGAATCTGAGAACGGATGAAAAACTGTTTATGGGCTGGTTTGGACCTCGAGGTCTGGCCAGTATTGTGTTTGGGATATTAGTCCTCAACGAACATCTGCCCGGAGCTACAACCATCTCCATGACCGTAGCCTTTACTATCGCACTAAGTATTGTCGCACACGGCCTTAGCGCAAATCCGCTGATTTCTGTGCTTGTTGCGAGGTTAAAGCGTACAATTGGGAACAGCATTATGGATAAACAGGCTTAGATTTTTAAAATGTCGCTATGATCCTCTCCATTAAAGCAAAACAAGCGATCAAGGTTTCACTGGCTCTGGTGACGGTTTACTGGATTGCCATGAGTGCGGGATGGATGACCCCCTGCTGGGCCGCCTTTGCGGTTGCAATGATAGCACTGCCCACCGCAGGACAATCGATCTACAAGGGAATGCTTCGCGTTGCGGGAACTATTCCAGGGTGTATTGCTGCACTTACCATTATGGCACTGGCTCCGCAAAGTCGTTGGGGACTGCTGCTGCTTGCCTGTGCCTGGATCTTATTCACGACTTACATGATGCTTTTCTACCGCTTGCTCGGTGGTTATCGAGGTGTTTCTGATGCAGCCCTCGCTTATGCCAGGGCTGCAGGCGCTATCGACTGGAAGCAATGGCAGGAAGAGAAATTCTCATGATCGGACCCATCCCCAGCGAGTTTGCCCTCGGCGGAGTCTATATGCCGCCACTGTTAGTTGCCAGTCTGTTCGGCCTGTTAGCTGCTACCATAACGGCTCGTCTGCTCAACCGTTACCGCTTGTCCAGGCACTTTTTTTATCCGCCGCTGGTGTTTGTGGCGTTGATGATCATCTACACGATTGCCATTGGAGCATTCTTTATTGGGATATAGAGTGAGTTCTTATATGAAATACCTGTTGACCGGTTCTATTGTTTTCATCGCCATTGCAGCGTTATTGCTCAAATACTGGGATTACGTGATTAACCCCTGGACCCGGGACGGCCAGGTACGTGCCGATGTGGTGCAGATCACACCGCGCGTCTCCGGCCCGATCGTTAAACTCGCGGTGCAGGACAATCAGTTTGTAAAGACCGGTGATTTGCTGTTTGAAATTGATCCGAGAACGTTTAAGGCCAGTCTGGTGCAGGCTAAAGCACAGTATGATAAAAGTATAGACAATTACCATGCCCAGGAAAAGCAGGTGGAAGCGGCCAAAGCTCAGGTCAAAATGGCGCGGGCTTCGGTGATACAGGCTCAAAGTGGAATCAAGGAGGTGGATTCAAAGATTGTAAAAAATAAGGCTGAATTCCAGCGCCAGCAGCAATTACTGCCGCAAAAAGCGACTTCCAAAAAGTCAGTCGAACGTGCCAAGGCAACGTACGAGGTTTCGATAGAACAACGCAAAGGCGCCGTGGCCAGTCTCACTCAGGCACAGGCCTCGCTAGCCCAGACGGAAGCTTCCCTGGCGGAGGCCAGGGCAAACCTTGGCGCAGCAGGGGATGACAATGCCAGCATCAGGGAGGCTCAGGCTGCGTTGACGCAGGCTCAGCTTAACCTTGAGTTTACTCAGGTCAGGGCACCGGTGGACGGCTATATTACGAACCTCAGCCTGCGTCTGGGAAGCCAGGCCGTTACCAATCAGCCAATTATGGCACTGGTGGATATCAACAGTTACTGGGTGCATGGCTACTTTAAGGAAACGTCCATAAGCAACATCCGTAAAAATGCCCCGGCGGTGATTACCTTGATGACCTATCCGGATTCACCGCTTGAAGGTGTTGTCGATAGTGTGGGCTGGGGTATTGCGCAACAGGACGGCAGCCCTGGTTATGAGTTGTTACCCAGTATCAGCCCAACCTTTGAATGGATCAGGCTGGCCCAACGTGTCCCGGTCAGGATACATCTAACCCGCGTGCCGCAGAAGGTTGTACTGCGTGTAGGCACAACAGCATCGGTTCTGGTGTTAACGGATTCTGCTGCTGCGCAACAGCACGCGCAGCCCGCCGCAGGTAACAACAAGTGACGTTAACCAGTATGATTCTTATGGAACACTTTAAAGGACATCATTGTAGTCTTAATAGAAATCGATTGTGTCTGCAGAGGATAATAGTCTGTGTTTTACTGCTTATTGTTAGCAGCGGCTGCACAACAGTGGGGCCTGATTATACACAGCCAGATACAGACGCCGTCGTCGAGACTCACTGGATCGAAAGCGGGGACAAGAACATTAATAGTGAACCGCCAGTCGAGCCGGAATGGTGGCAGAATGCTTTTCAAGACCCCCAGCTGAATCAACTTATCGATAGAGCTTTGCAGCAGAATCTGTCACTGCGTTCTGCAGGTCTGCTGGTACTGCAGTCACAACAACAGCTGGCGATTGCCGTTGGCAATCAATATCCGCAGCAACAGCAGTTCACCGGACTGGCTTCAAGAGAACTGTCAGAGCAAATCATCTTCAATGATTTTGACCTGGGATTCAATCTTAGCTGGGAAATTGATTTCTGGGGTCGTTTCAGACGGCAGGTGGAATCAGCTTCAGCCATTCTTGACGCCAGTGTGGCAAACTATGACGCTGTCATTGTATCGCTGGTTTCTCAGGTGGCACAGAATTATATCCTGATCCGCACCTATCAGAAACGGATTGAAGTAGCCAGAAGTAACATCGACTTGCAGGAGCAAAGCCTGCAGATTGCGAAGGCCAAGTTTAATGCCGGTGAAGTCAGCGAACTGGACCTTGATCAGGCAAAAACCCTGCTTTATAACACCATGGCAAGCGTATCTGCACTGGAGATTTCATTACAGCAGTTAAAAAATTCACTGGCTGTCCTGTTGGGCGTTCCGCCTCAGGAATTCAATGGTCTGCTGGATGAACAACGCCAGATACCGTCAGTACCGGCGACGATTGCACTGGGTATGCCGCAGGATCTTATCCGTCGGCGTCCTGATATTCGTGTTGCTGAACGCCAGCTCGCAGCACAGAGCGCCCAGATCGGCTATGCAGAGACTGAATTATACCCCCAGTTTTCCATCGGCGGTTCTATCGGTACGACGGCCATGATCAGCAGTGAGCTTTTCGACAATGCTAGCAAGACCTGGAATCTATTCGGTGCGTTTCAATGGAATATTTTCAATTATGGGCGTCTCAAGAGTAATGTCAGGTTGCAGGACGCCACTTTTCAGCAATTGCTGGTGGATTATCTGAATACTGTGCTGCAGGCTCAGGGGGATGCTGAAAATGCAATAGTTGCCTTTTTTAAGACGCAGGAACAATTTGCCTACTACCAGTTGTCAGTGGAGGCCTCACAACGAACGGTAGATATTTCTAATATTCAGTACCAGAATGGTTCGATTACTTTTAATACCGTCATCACGAATCTAAGTAAACACGTACAGCAACAGGATTTGATGGCTTCAACTCAGGGCAGTGTGGCAACCAGTCTTGTTCAGGTCTATAAGGCGCTTGGAGGCGGCTGGGAGATCAGGGAAAATCAGGACCCGGTTGATTTTCTTCCGCCGAAGATGAAACAGGAAATGCTTGAAAGGACCAGGGCCTGGAAGGGGGTACTGGAGAAATGATTCGTTTGCCGGGACTAACCGCAGGCAAGAGGTGACAGACTATGCTGCTGAATATTGTAATCGCTGCTGCTTTGATACTGGCAACAACGCTGATCCACGCCGCAGGGATGATGCTTGCGCTGCATCGTATGCATAAACCAGCAGGGTCTGTGAGGAATAGATTACTTCGCTCACACGTCTACGCGGTGGGAGAAGTCATTGTTTTGATGTTCAATGTCTCACTGCTGGAAGTGATACTCTGGGCGCTCGTGTTTCTGGCGCTCAATGCAACTCAGGGTTTTGAACAGTCACTTTATTTTTCGATGGTGACTTATACTACACTGGGCTATGGCGATGTCCTGCTTGATGCTCGCTGGCGTCTGCTCGCTTCCTTTGAAGCCGCAAACGGCATCATTATGTTTGGCTGGACGACGGCTATTGTTATGGCCGTGGTACATAAAGTTTATTTTGGGAGCAGTGAGAATAAGCCAGATGTTCAGGCAGATTCAGGCCATGAGCCGTTAAAATAGCTTCCAGCGTCATCACATAAAAACGTTCAATGATTTGAACACCTTTATATCACCCTTTATTTGGGATGTTTTAGTAAGGGGTTTCTATATAATACTGACACAAAGCTGTTTAAGATGAGGGCTGTAGAATCTGCCAGTTCATTAAAAGAAAAATAGTAATTAATTCAAAGAAGTTTTATTATGACGCTGAACAGTTTCATAAACAATAAAGAGCAGAACATGGCAGGAGACCGACGAATGATAACTAAATGGCAACAGACTTTCTTTGCAAAGAGACTGATTGGTGCAGGCTTGCTGCTGGCAATGCTCACACCCGTCAGTGCAGAGCAGTCCACACAAACCAGCAGTTGGCAGTATATGGGAGAAATTTATCTGTGGGGTTCTTCCATCCAGGCGGAAACAGCCATTGGAACTGATATCGACATCAGTTTCAACGATCTCATTCACAATCTCGATATGGCTTTTATGGGGACTTTCGCGGCAAAAAAAGATAAATGGACCTTGCTGGCGGATATCATTTATTTTGATGTCACTTTTGAAGACGAAGGCTCGCACACACTGCCCATTGGTCCCGGCATCGTCATCGGTAATGAGCTAGAGGTGGGCCTCAAATCATGGATCGTGCAGCCTATCGTTGGCTATAATGTCTATGAAAACAGCAAAACCAGTCTTGATATCACCGCGGGAGCCCGCTATATATGGATAAATGTGGATACGCAATTAAAAACCACCGGCCCTTTGAAATCCAGAAAAGTAAAAGCATCTGATAGTGGTGATGTGTGGGACGGTATTGTGGGTCTCAGGGGTAAACTGGACCTGTCGGAAAAATGGTTTGCAACCGCTTATGCGGACGTTGGTACCGGACAGAGTGACTATACCTGGCAGGCTATGGCCAGCGTGGGCTACAAATTTAAAAAAGTCGATGCGATGTTCGGTTATCGCCATCTGAAGTGGAAATTTGATGATAATACACCACTGGATGACCTCGTTGTGGACGGTCCTTATGCGGGTGTCAGGTTTTCCTTTTAGAATCATTGTTTATTCTGCAGCATTTAACGGGGACTGTGAACGCATGGATTTTATCACAGTGACATGCTAATGAGATGATCATTTGATGAATGAAAAATCACAATAACGCCTCAGTGTAAAATCTTAAATACGCTGAGGAGTTGCAAATGAAATACATATAGAGAGAATTTAAATGAGCATATTTTTCCGCCTGTATATCCTGGTAGTGATCTTTATGCTGTCAGGCTGCACCAGTTACGGGGTAATTGACAACACGCCGATCAGTGAGGAAAAGGCGGACGGCTATTCCTGGCGGGAATGGGGTAAATATGAGCATAATGACGATCTGACTGTGATGCTCAGTTTTTCTGGCGGAGGCACACGTGCGGCGGCGCTGTCCTATGGTGTGCTGCAGGCTCTCCGAGACACCACGATACCGATTGACGGGGGGCTGACACGCCTGCTCGATCAGGTTGATTACATCAGCTCGGTGTCCGGCGGCAGTTTTACTGCAGCTTACTATGGTTTGCATGGCGACGCTATTTTCGAGAACTTTGAGGAAGCTTTCCTGTTGCGCAATGTAGAGAGGCACCTGCTATGGAGTCTGTTGAATCCGCTTCTGTGGTTCAGCAAGGGCGGACGCACGGAACAGGCGATCCGCTATTACAATGACACCATCTTTCACGATGCAACTTTCAGCGATATAAACCTGCAAACAGGACCGCTGATCCTTATTAATGCATCTGACCTGGGGCGCGGGGTGCGTTTTTCATTCTTTCAGGGGTATTTCAACCTGATCTGTTCAGAGCTGAACGATTACCCGGTGGCAAGAGCAGTCGCAGCCTCTTCGGCGGTGCCGCTGGTGTTCCTGCCCGTGGTGCTTGAGAAGTATCCCGACTGCGGTGCCGTTAAACCTGACTGGCTGGAGAAAATCGAGGCCCGGGCGATTGCGGAAAAGGATCCCTTGTTAACCGAAACCGTGCATGGCGTACAGGCCCTGCTGGAAAAAAATGAACGTCGTTACATACATCTGGTCGACGGCGGCATTACGGATAATCTGGGCTTACACGCACTGTATGATGTTGTGACCCTGGCTGGCGGTGCAAAGACACTGATAGATGGATTAAAGAAAAAACCGCCCAGCCGTGTGGTGGTCATTTCGGTCAATTCCTCGACAGAACCGCAGCCTGAAATGGATCTTAGCAATGCAGAACCGTCAATCGGTGAAACCATTGGCGCAATGAGCGATGTACAACTGCACCGCTACAACACGACAACCCTGCAATTGATGAAAGCCAGTCTCGATAAATGGACTAAAGCGCTCTCTACGCCAGAACATCAGGTCAAGCCCTATTTTATCCGCCTCAATCTGAGCAGTATTCGGACACCGTTTGAAAGACGGCAATATATTAATCAGATCCCGACCAGTTTTTCGTTAAGCCAGGAAACCGTCAGTCATCTCACTGAAACCGGCCGTGAACTGCTTTATAACAATGAAACATTCCAGGAATTAATTTCTGATCTGGGAGGCAGTATGGGGTCCATAAAGCAATAGTTGTAACTACTCAGCAAATCAAGCCGCAGGAAGGCTAACCATCAAAAAGTTACAAACATATAAAATTCAAAGACTTATATTTTTGTAACTTAGAAGCGTATTTTAGATTTATACGTAAGTTCTTGATATCAGGTGTTTGCGTAAGAAGTGTATGTGGCATGGATGCCACATTCAAGCCTACGATGTACAGGGAAGTACAAGTGTCGTGTGAGGCAGGATGCCGGGAACGACCATGGACGTATTTACGGCATCTTCTGGAGCAAATTCCTGGTGTCAAGGACGTTTTCAAAATTACGCTGAATAGTTACCAATAGTTTACTATTCACTCAAGTTGTGGATACACCTTGCTAATATGAATCGATGGCTTTATCTAAGAGTGTATATTAAAGGAGCAAACTGATGCAAATAAGAAAAAGCTTGTGGGCTATTGCTGCCTGTGTTGTAACAACCCCGTTTATTGCAACGGCAGTGTCTGCCGGAGAGCTGGATGGTTCCAGTGATATGCTCTGCGCCGTAACAGATGTAATTGCCTGCCTGGAAAATGCCAATTGTGCTCAGGGTCAGGCCAGGGACTTCGATCTGTCTGAACTCATTATTCTTGACAGCAAGCAGAAAGTGATCCGCGGCACCAGGGAAAGCGGCCATAAAGAAGTTTCAAGCATAAAAAATACTGAACTCAGCGGCGATCATCTGATATTGCAAGGGGTTGAACATGGCCGCGGCTGGAGTTTTGCGATCAATACCCAAAACGGAAAAATGAGTGCCTCACTGGTGGGTGACGGCGTCAGTTTCATGGCCTCTGGTATCTGTACTGCACCCTAAGGAGAACAACGATGTCAATAAATACTGGATCAGGAAATAAGCTGTCAATTAAAAATAGACTTACTTTGAGCACTGTAGTCTGTGTGCTGGCTATAGCTGTAGTTGGCGTGAGTACGCCGGTCAGGGCCAGCGATGCGGGCGCTTTTCTGGGCGGGGTTCTTGCGACCAAGGTCGTAGGCAATATGAAGCAGCGTAACGAGGCCCAGGCCGTTGAAGCAGCGAAATCCGCACCCGTGCACTCAGCTCCGGTGCATAAAACCGCTGAGCAACGTATCCAGGAACTCGATAAGCTCGCAGCGGGCGGCTACATTACGCCCGAAGAATATAAGAAAAAGAAGCAGGCCATTCTAGATTCAATGTAGCCGCAGATTTAAGCTGTCTGCGGCATAGCCTGAATGCCAGGGGGGCTTTGAATTCCTCATGCTATTACACTCAATGATTAACCTGAACAGGAACAACTTAATGAAAAGTAAAAAACTATTAACTGCACTCATTATATGTGCCCTATTAACTTTACCTGTGGCGGTATTGGCGGAATCCGCGGCCAACACACCTATGTTCGGTGACTACCAGTCGGTGGGATTTCTCAGTGACTATTCAAAAATTCCAGCAACAAAGGGAGCTGACGGTTCTTACGAGTACATTGATCCAGACACGGACTTTGCCAGTTACAACAAACTCCTGGTGGATCGTATCAAAATCTGGTTTAAGGACGACAGCCAGTATAAGGGCGTTGATCCCGACGAGCTGAAAGTACTCACTGACTACTTTTATGAAGCGATCAACAAGGCGGTTGGGGATGCTTACCCGATGGTAAAAGAACCCGGACCTGACGTGCTGCGCCTGCGCGTTGCCGTCACCGATCTGGTGCCAAACAAGCCCGAGGCATCTGTCGCAACCCTGGTTGTTCCTTTCCTCTGGATTGGTGATGCAGGTTCAGGTGTGGTAAAGGGTGACGCAGGCAGCACCATGTTCACCGGCGAAGCCACGATTGAAATGGAAGCTCTCGACAGCGTCAGCAGTAAGCAGATCGCTGCACACATTGAAACAGAAGCCGGCAAAAAATATGACTATTCGCATGGCATAACGGAGGGAGTTTCTGGCTATCTTAAATCCTATTCCAAATGGGACTATACAAAAAAGGCTATGGATGACTGGGCAGAGCTGCTACGTAAGCGTCTGGATGCGGTTCACGGCAAGACGAGCAGCAAATAGACCCATTGAATCAAAATTTCAGTGTTTATGGGTTAGGCCTGGAGAAGCTCTTGGGTGTGTTCGAGCACCCAACCTTATACAGGTCATGATAATGAAATTATATTTCGGTACTATTTTGTGCTAGGTATACTGAAAACGGGCGGTAAGTTTTATGATATTTATGAGTGTGTAAAAAGGAGAAAACTGATGTATCTAAGAAAAAATTTTTGGGCCCTTGCGACCTGCGCTGTCGGGGTCCCTATTATCTCATCGGCAGTGTCTGCCGGGGAACTGGATGGTTCCAGTGATATGCTCTGCGCCGTAACAGATGTAATTGCCTGCCTGGAAAATGCCAATTGTGCTCAGGGTCAGGCCAGGGACTTCGATCTGTCTGAACTCATTATTCTTGACAGCAAGCAGAAAGTGATCCGCGGCACCAGGGAAAGCGGCCATAAAGAAGTTTCAAGCATAAAAAATACTGAACTCAGCGGCGATCATCTGATATTGCAAGGGGTTGAACATGGCCGCGGCTGGAGTTTTGCGATCAACACCCAAAACGGAAAAATGAGTGCCTCACTGGTGGGTGACGGCGTCAGTTTCATGGCCTCTGGTATCTGTACTGCACCCTAAGGAGAACAACGATGTCAATAAATACTGGATCAGGAAATAAGCTGTCAATTAAAAATAGACTTACTTTGAGCACTGCAGTCTGTGTGCTGGCTATAGCTGTAGTTGGCGTGAGTACGCCGGTCATGGCCAGCGATGCGGGCGCTTTTCTGGGCGGGGTTCTCGCCACCAAGGTTGTGGGTAATATGGAGCGGCGCACAGAAGCCGAGGAGGCTGAAGCGGCCAAGCCTGTGCCCAAGCACTCGGCACCTGCGCAGAAATCAACTGAACAGCGTATCAAGGAACTCGATAAACTCAAAGCTGGCGGCTATATCTCGGAACAGGAGTATAAGCAGAAGAAGCAGGCCATTCTCGACAGTATCTAGCTACGGGTGAACGAGTTTAACAGACATAACCGGGAGATTGTCTGAACTGCTATTAACGTGGGAACAAGCATGCTATCAGGTTTAACAAAGATTACTCGTTATACACTCAGGGCATTGTTTTATAGCGCACTGGGTGCGGCGGTGGTTCTGGTTACCGTCTTCGTCGTCTATCTGAATAGTCGAGAGGATCTGAGTGTCTGGCATCTGGCCGGGCTTGACGAGGAGTTTACGCACAAATCTAAAGTTACGAGCTTTGCCGATTATATGGCGCTCGAAGAGCGGCTTTTCAGGCAGCTCGATGAGCTGGTTTATGATAAGGTCAAACCACAGGAAGGTAACGCTATTAATCGTTATCAACGGGGCAGTTTGTCTGATCCTAAGCGCTGGTCACCCAACTGGAATCGTAGCTTTGAACTAGCGGCAGATTCCCCTCAAGCGGTGGTGTTGCTTTTACACGGGATGTCTGACTCACCTTATAGTTTGCGCCATCTGGCAACACGCTTACACGCTGCCGGTGCGCATGTGCTTGGCCTGCGAGTGCCTGGTCACGGCACGGCCCCATCTGGACTGGTGGAGGTTTCCTGGCAGGATATGACGGCAGCTGTGCGTCTGGCGGTAGAGCATCTGGCACAGCAGACAAACAACAAGCCCCTTTATCTGCTTGGATATTCCAATGGCGGCGCACTCGCCGTGCATTATGTGCTTTCTTCACTGCAGGACGAAAGGTTGCCGCGGGTCGATCGCGTGGTTCTGCTGTCACCTGAGATTGGGGTCACTCCAGTGGCAAAGCTGGCCATCTGGCAGGCACGCTTGGGACATCTGCTGGGATTTGAGAAGTTAGCCTGGAACGTCATCCTGCCGGAATACGATCCGTTCAAATATGGCTCTTTTGCAGTCAATGCCGGCAATGTCGCCTATCAGTTAACCCGTGAAATTCAGCAAGGTCTAAGCGTCCTGGAAAAGCAAGATAAACTTGAATATTTACCGCCGATGCTAGCCTTTTCTTCTATTGTTGACGCCACGGTTTCAGCGCCGGCTCTGGTTGAAGGACTTTTTACTCGGCTGCCGGCCGGTGGTCACGAACTGGTCCTGTTTGACATAAACCGTGAAGCAGAAATGGAATCGTTGATGAAATCAAATCCAACTGCGGTAATTAAGGCATTGCAGGCGGATCCCGAACGAGACTATACCCTCAGTGTTGTAATGAATAAAAATGCCAGCAGTCATGAAGTCATCGTGCGTACAAAGGATCCTGAAGAGCATGCTCCAGCAGATATAGAACCCGGGCTGTCCTGGCCTGAGGATGTCTACTCGCTGTCTCATGTTGCCTTACCGTTTCCAGCAGACGATCCTCTTTATGGCGAGCATCCAGACGATAAGCTAAGCAAACTTCATCTGGGCGACATCGCACTGCGTGGGGAAAAAGGTGTTCTGCAAATCCCCG
Organism: uncultured Gammaproteobacteria bacterium; assembly: GCA_963836005.1. Taxonomy (GTDB): domain Bacteria; phylum Pseudomonadota; class Gammaproteobacteria; order GRL18; family GRL18; genus CAWIHS01. The sequence continues at coordinate 823,433 of CAWIHS010000002.1, forward strand.
CTTCTGATATGCTGCGACAGCGATGGAATCCATTTTACCCCTATGTTGAGTCCAGAGTACTTGAATTTCTCGGACTGAATGAAAACAGGGTGAGCAGGTAAGCTGAACTTATTGATAATAAAATAAGCAATATCTTGATATCAAATGATTTATTCCATAAGTCGCTGTGCCCTGCTAGCTGATTCCCAGTCTTTATGCTATCCAGTAAGATAATTATGATATGAGCACAAGTAAATTTTCTTATAAAATCGTCATCCCTGCACGCTATGCGTCTACACGGCTGCCGGGCAAACCGCTCAGAGAAATTGCCGGCAAACCTATGATTCAGTATACCTATGAGCAGGCGTTACAAAGCCGGGCCAGCGAAGTTGTGATAGCCACGGATGATGAACGCATTTATACTGCCGCGCAGCGATTTTCAGCAGATGTGATCATGACTTCGAAGGCGCATTCCTCGGGTACCGAGCGTCTGGCAGAAGTGGTGCAAAAAAAGGCCTGGGCAGATGATACGGTTATCGTCAATGTGCAGGGAGATGAGCCGCTGGTAGCTGCTCAGCATATAGAAATGGTGGCAAGGGCACTGCAACAGTTCAAGCAGGCAGGTATGTCTACCCTGGCTGCACCGATTACTCACTGGCATGAGCTAAGTGATCCGCACATTGTGAAAGTGGTAATGGATCATCACGGGTATGCGATGTATTTTTCCAGAGCAATGATCCCCTGGGATCGGGATAGTTTTTCTGCCCCGCCGCAGAAAGACTCCATGCTGCCTGAAACTGGCCGCTGGTATCGTCACATCGGTATGTATGCCTATCGTGCTGCAACATTGAAAATCTATACCAGCCATGAGACCAGTATGCTGGAAACTACCGAATCACTGGAGCAATTGAGGGTGTTATATCAGGGGATACCCATTCATGTGACGGTGACCCATGATCAGCCTGGACATGGTGTGGATATAGAATCAGACCTTGCTAAAATTGAAGCCTATCTGCAGCAATAAGAATGGAGCAGTTAAGAACATTACTATGACAACAGACATAAAAACTTGCTTGTCCTCTCTGGATATTGCCAAGGATTCTCTGACTGAACAGGCGAAGGCTTTGCTGCATATTGCTGATGCTCTGGGGGATGAATTTGAACAGGCGGTGCGGCTGATTATGCAAACCAGTGGTCGGGTGGTGGTATGCGGAATGGGAAAGTCGGGTTTGATTGGACAGAAAATGACGGCTACATTTGCATCCACAGGTACACCGAGCTTTTTTTTACACCCCGCTGAAGCTTTTCATGGTGATCTGGGGATGCTTACCCAGGATGACTTGCTGATCTTCATTTCCTATAGCGGTGAAACGGAAGAAATTATTAACCTGCTGCCTTCCATTAAGCATTTTGGAAATGCAATTATCTCAATGGTGGGGGATAACCAGTCCACCCTTGCCAGGCATTCAGATGTCATCCTTTGCGTCAAGGTTGAACGGGAAGTTTGCCCTAATAACCTGGCGCCAACCACTTCAACTTTAGCGACGATGGGTATGGGTGATGCGCTGGCAGTTGCACTGATCAAACAAAGAAATTTTCAGCCTGCGGATTTTGCCCGCTACCATCCCGGCGGCAGTCTCGGACGGCGATTATTGACCCGGGTAGAAGACATTATGCATGACGAAAACTTGCCGGTGGTTGGTCCGGAAGAATTATTGAAAGATGCCGTTTTAGCGATCAGTGAAGGGCGCCTCGGTCTGGTGGTGATTATAGAAAACAAACAGCTTCTGGGGATCGTAACGGATGGTGATTTACGCCGAGCCATCGTTGCTCAGGTGGATCTGAATGAATCGAAAATTACCGATATTATGACCAGAGATCCTGTCACCATTGATGCTGAAATGATGCTGGTAGATGCTGAAGCCATGATGCTGGAGCGGAAAATTAAAGCTTTAGTTGTGACCAATAATGCTAACGAAATGGTCGGAATACTGGAGATATTTGATCGCTGATCCAGGTTGATTATCATCATCCATTAAATATGCGCATACTGGCTGAATTATTGAGTGATTTCAACCCAGGTGATGATTTGACGGGCAGAGAACTGATTGCCAGGCAAGGATGAGATGTCTATGTTTTTAGCAACATAGCTTTCCCCCGGTAGATTCTATATTCAAGCTCAGTCTGCAGAAATGTAAATCAGTTAAAAAATTGTTAAATTGGCTTGACAGGGACATGAATATAGAACAAAATATCGCACTTTCTGAAGCTTAGGAGGGGTTCCCGAGCGGCCAAAGGGGGCAGACTGTAAATCTGCTGGCTCAGCCTTCGGAGGTTCGAATCCTCCCCCCTCCACCATTTTTATGCAGTTTGAGCATAAAATATTTAATAATTTGTCATTTTCAGAAACGCAATATCCAGGCTTAATTCCTCCATTAATAGTTTTGGGCAATCGTAACTAATGCCGGAGCTGTAAATTGAGTTAGATAGGCAACAAAAACGCTTTGAAAGCGTTTTTTTATTGGCATACATATACGAAAGTAATTTGTATTTAACGGCAGCTGCCAGGATAAATGTCGCAGCATAGACCGTTAAAACGGTATTTTTGCGGGTATGGTACAATGGTAGAACCTCAGCCTTCCAAGCTGATGATGCGGGTTCGATTCCCGCTACCCGCTCCAGATTTATTATTTTGACATCCAGCTTTATATCAAAATAATAATATGCCCATGTAGCTCAGGGGTAGAGCGCATCCTTGGTAAGGATGAGGTCGCCAGTTCAATTCTGGCCATGGGCTCCAGATGAAAATGTTTGGTTTAACTAGTTAATCTTGAGGTCGAGTGATGTCCAAGGAAAAATTTGAACGTACGAAACCACATGTAAATGTGGGCACAATTGGTCACGTAGACCATGGTAAAACAACTTTAACTGCAGCGCTGACCAAATGTATGGCAGAGAAGCACGGCGGTGAAACAAAAGCGTTTGATCAGATTGATTCAGCGCCGGAAGAAAAAGCGCGCGGTATAACGATAGCGACGTCCCATGTGGAATACGAATCAGACAACCGTCACTACGCACACGTTGACTGTCCCGGGCACGCTGACTATGTAAAAAACATGATCACGGGTGCGGCGCAGATGGATGGTGCGATCCTGGTGGTCAGCGCGGCGGACGGCCCGATGCCGCAGACGCGTGAGCACATTCTGTTATCCCGTCAGGTGGGTGTCCCCTACATACTTGTTTACATGAACAAGGCTGACATGGTGGATGATGAAGAGCTGCTGGAACTGGTTGAAATGGAAATTCGCGAATTGCTGGATGCCTATGAATTCCCTGGCGATGACACGCCGATAATTATTGGTTCTGCGCTGAAGGCGCTGGAAGGCGACACCAGTGAGATTGGTATCCCTTCGATTGAAAAACTGGTTGCAGCGATGGATGAATACATTCCAGAGCCGGAGCGCGCGATTGACGGTGACTTTATTATGCCGGTTGAAGATGTATTCTCTATTTCCGGACGCGGTACAGTGGTCACAGGACGTATCGAGCGTGGTGTTGTCAAAGTGGGTGAAGAAATCGCGATTATCGGTATCAAAGACACCCAGATAACGACCTGCACGGGCGTAGAAATGTTCCGTAAACTGCTGGACCAGGGTCAGGCAGGAGACAATGTAGGGGTGCTGTTACGCGGTATCAAGCGAGAAGAAGTGGAGCGCGGGCAGGTCCTGGCCAAGCCTGGTAGTATTACACCGCATACGATTTTCGAAGCAGAAGTGTATGTGCTGAGTAAGGATGAAGGTGGTCGTCACACGCCATTTTTCAAAGGTTATCGCCCACAGTTCTATTTCCGGACCACCGATGTGACCGGAGCCTGTGAACTGCCGGCAGGCGTAGAAATGGTCATGCCGGGTGATAACGTGCAGATGACTGTGACACTGATCGCGCCGATTGCGATGGAAGAAGGTCTGCGCTTTGCGATCCGTGAAGGCGGTCGTACCGTAGGTGCCGGTGTGGTTGCCAAGATTATCGAATAATCGATTTTCTTGACAGGTGATAAAAAACAACCTTTTAACCCCTTTTCTCGCTATTATGACTGTACTTTTTGAGTTGAAGTAAAAAGTACAGTTGATTAGTTCGAGAAAAGGTGTATAATCTGTGCCTCGCATTTTGGTCGAGATGATCATTTGACCGAATTTTAAACTAAAAAGTACTCAGTTGTAGAACGCTGCCGGAACCGCTTTTTTAAAAGTTATGGTTATGCGTGTGTTGTTAGAACATCTGAGAATTTTCTAGGCCAGTAGCTCAATTGGTAGAGTACCGGTCTCCAAAACCGGGTGTTGGGGGTTCGATCCCCTCCTGGCCTGCCACTTTACCTTATTTTTCTTTAAATACGTATTTGAGAAGAATATATCCGGAAGCTTCGCTCTAAACAAAGAATTATAGCTTCCATGACAATTAGCTCATAAGACAGTTTAATTTAATGGCCGATAAAATAAAATTAATCATTGCAGTAGCCATTGTTGTTGCCGCTCTTTTTGTGTTTTATACCTATGCTGAGATGTCAGCACTGTATAGAACCCTTATCGTGTTTGCTGCAATAATTCTTGCCGGGTTTGTTGCATCGAAAACTGAACTGGGTGCTAACAGCATTGCCTTCGTTCGCAGTTCGATTATCGAAATGAAGAAAGTGGTATGGCCCAATAAAAAAGAAACCACACAAACTACATTAACCGTTGGTATCATGGTTGTTATTATGGGTATTATTCTCTGGAGCTTCGATCAGTTAATTGGTTGGGGTGTCCGATATTTGACGGGACAGGGATAAACGGATGTCATTGCACTGGTATGTGGTACAGGCTTATTCAGGCTATGAAAAATCAGTAAAACGCTCGCTGGAAGAGCGTATAGCCCGCCATGGCATGGAAAAAGATTTTGGTCAAATTCTCGTGCCTACCGAAGAAGTGGTTGAAATGCGGGATGGCAAAAAACGCAAGAGTGAACGCAAGTTTTTCCCAGGTTATGTTCTGGTTGAAATGGAAATGAATGATGATACCTGGCACCTGATAAAAGATGCACCTCGGGTACTGGGATTCATTGGCGGTAAAAAAGATCAACCTGCCCCCATTAGCCAGAAAGAAGTTGATTCAATTTTAAACAGAATTCAGGAAGGTACCGATAAACCCAAACCCAAAGTACTGTTTGAAGCGGGAGAGCTGGTTAGAATTATTGATGGTCCTTTTAATGACTTTAATGGTGTCGTAGAAGAAGTTGACTATGACAAGAGTCGGATGCGTGTATCGGTGAGTATTTTTGGCCGTTCCACCCCGGTTGATTTAGGTTTTATGCAGGTCGAGAAGGCTTAACAGACTGATTTTCAATAGGCGTCAGCATCTATAAGTGCTGGCGCCTATTGTCGTTTAAATGGTTTTTATCCATTTTACGAAGTTACGAAGATTTATTTTATTAACAGGGGAGCCTGCCGGCGTTATTACCCAGGAGAGGAAACATGGCAAAAAAAATCGAAGCATATATCAAACTACAGGTACCAGCAGGCTCTGCTAACCCGAGTCCACCGGTGGGTCCGGCCCTGGGTCAGCATGGTGTCAATATTATGGAATTCTGTAAGGCTTTCAATGCCAAGACAGAAAACCTTGAAAAAGCGATGCCTGTACCGGTAGTTATTACTGTCTATAGCGATCGCAGCTTTACTTTTATCACCAAGACTCCACCAGCAGCGGTGCTGCTGAAAAAAGCAGCCGGTATTAGCAAAGGTTCCGGCGTCCCGAACCGCGATAAGGTCGGTAAGGTTAATCGTGCGCAACTGGAAGAAATTGCCACCGTTAAAATGCCTGATATTTCAGCAGGCAGTATGGATGCTGCTGTACGAACCATAGCGGGAACTGCAAGAAGCATGGGTCTTGAAACAGAGGGAGTCGAATAAATGGCCAGGCTATCAAAAAGACAAAAAGTGATTAATGAAAAAGTTGAAGCAGGTAAATTATACGGTTTTGATGAAGCCGTGAGCCTGTTAAAGTCATTACCGGTTTCCAAATTTGAAGAATCAGTAGATGTCAGTGTGAACCTGGGTGTTGATCCGCGTAAATCTGATCAAAATGTTCGTGGTGCCTGCGTCCTACCCAATGGAACCGGAAAAACAGTTCGTGTAGCTGTTTTTGCTCAGGGTGACAATGCCGCCATAGCCACAGAGGCAGGCGCCGATGTGGTCGGCTTTGAAGACCTTGCGGAGCAGATTAAAGGCGGTGACTTGAATTTTGACGTGGTTATTGCAACTCCTGATGCTATGCGCGTTGTGGGTCAGTTGGGGCAAATTCTTGGCCCTCGTGGTCTGATGCCAAACCCTAAGGTTGGTACTGTTACTGCCGATGTGGCGACAGCTGTGAATAATGCCAAGGGCGGCCAGGTTCGATTTCGTACTGATAAAGGCGGTATTATTCATTGTTCTATCGGTAAGATCGGCTTTGAGAATTCTGCCCTGCAAGGTAACCTTGAAGCATTACTGACTGATTTGCAAAAAGCAAAACCTGCTTCTGCAAAAGGGATTTACCTGGAGAAGATCAGCGTTTCTACTACCCATGGTCCAGGGCTTTCTATCGAACAGTCCAGTCTGGGGATAAAATAACAATACGCTAATTGCTCAGTACTTTTTTCAATTTACCGGTTCTTTAGTCCAAGCAATCCGGAAATCGTACTGAGCAAGATTTATCAACCCTGAGAATTTTTTTCGGGGTTAAAAAGGCTTTGGTTTACCAACTTAGGTAAACGTCAAAGACCGCAGGTGAGATGATGAACTGTTTCATGTCTCTTAATAGGCAACATCCTGCGCAGACGATGTCACTCAACTTGCTCTTCGGATGCTTTGAAAACATCGTTCATTTTCAGCTGTTTCAATAGAGATGGCTGGTTAAACTGTAACCCTGATTAATATTTTAATTAATCAAAGACGAGAGGTGAAATTAGTGGCTTTATCTATTGAAGGTAAAAAAGCAATTGTCGCTGAAGTAGCTGAAATAGCCGCTGCTGCACACTCTGTCGTAGGCGCAATTTATCAGGGAATTCCTTCCAACGAGATGAATGAATTGCGTGCGAAAGCACGTGAAGAGAAAGTTTATCTGCGCGTGGTCAAGAATTCTCTGGCAAGGCGTGCTGTTATGGGAACAGATTTTGAGTGTATTCAAGATGAACTGACAGGTTCACTGGTGCTGGCATTTTCCCAGGAAGATCCCGGTGCAGCTGGACGTCTGATATCAGATTTCGCCAAGGAAAACGATAAGATCGAGGTCAAAATCGTTTCTGTTGGCGGTAAATTGCTGTCTGCCGAGGATATCAAGGTTTTGGCCAAGATGCCTACCAAAGATCAGGCGATCAGCATGCTGATGTCAGTAATGAAAGCACCTGTTACAAAATTTGTTCGTACATTGGCAGAACCGCATGCAAAACTGGTTCGCACTGTTGCTGCTGTTAAAGAGCAAAAGCAAGCGGCTGGTTAAGGCAATAAGCTGACCAGGCAAATTAATTATTTTGGTAAACCAACGGGTTGTTTCAAGTTACAGACTCAAGCAACCGAAAAATTCTGGAGTTAAAAATGGCTGTATCTAAAGAAGATATTCTACAAACAATTTCTGACATGAGCATCATGGAAGTGGTTGAATTAGTAGAAGCAATGGAAGAAAAATTTGGTGTATCAGCAGCAGCAGCTGTCGCTGCTGCACCGGCTGCTGCAGGCGATACGGGCGCAGCTGCCGCAGAAGCTCAAAGTGAGTTCGATGTTGTTCTGACTGCTGTTGGTGACAAGAAAGTCAATGTCATCAAAGTCGTCCGCAGCCTCACAGGTTTAGGCCTTAAAGATGCAAAAGCATTAGTTGATGGTGCTCCTGCAACTGTTAAGGAAGCCGCCGCTACTGAAGAAGCAGAAGATATGAAAAAGCAGCTTGAAGAAGCTGGTGCTTCAGTAGAACTCAAGTAAAGCAGTGCCATTCGATTGCTTGTTTTATAAATGCTCAGGCATTTTGGCAGTCGATAAGTGAATCTGGCTGGTGGTTTCGACCACCGGCCTTTTTCCGTTTGTGATGTCGAGCTGATTTCAATAATACTATCTGATTGAGGTTGTATTATTAAAATAACTCGTATGTGCTTGCCTTCTAGTTTTTATGGGCAAGCTGTGTTTGAAATGGTTTGTTGTCTACAAATTCATGCACATAAAACGGATAGTTTAATCTCTAGACAGTTTGGGAAAATTGATGGCTTATTCATTTACAGAAAAAAAGCGTATTCGTAAGGATTTCGGAAGCTCACAAAGTGTCATGGACGTTCCATTCCTGCTCGCCATACAGCTCAATTCATTCATAAAATTTCTCCAGGCAGATGTAACTCCAGATGGCCGTAATGATATTGGTTTACATGGTGCTTTTAAATCCGTTTTTCCTATCACCAGCTTTTCAGGTAATGCAGCTCTGGAATATATCAGTTATCGCCTGGGCACACCGGCTTTCGACGAAAAAGAATGCCGTACCAGAGGCGTTACCTATTCTGCTCCGTTGCGGGTAAAGCTGCGCCTGATTATTTACGATAAGGACTCCGGGGTAAAAAAGAAAGTTAAGGATATTCGTGAGCAGGAAGTGTTCATGGGTGAAATGCCGTTAATGACTGCCAATGGTACTTTTATTATTAATGGTACCGAACGCGTGATTGTGTCACAACTGCACAGAAGTCCAGGGGTCTTTTTTGATCATGACAAGGGTAAAACGCATTCTTCAGGCAAACTGCTGTTCAATGCTCGAGTTATTCCTTATCGTGGCTCATGGCTGGATTTTGAGTTTGATCCAAAAGATAACCTGTTTGTTCGTATTGACCGACGCCGCAAACTTCCTGCAACCATTATTCTCAAAGCTCTGGGCTATGATATTGAAGAAATTCTGGAAATGTTTTTTGAATTTGAAGACTTCAAAATTTCCGCGCAGGGATGTGAGCAGAAACTAATTCCTGCAAGATTGCGAGGTGAAACCTTTAACTTTGATGTTAAAACCGATGCTGGTGAAGTGCTGGTTGAGCAGGGCAGGCGTGTCACCGCGCGTAATGTGCGTGATATAGAAAAAGCCGGGCTTGAATACATCAAGGGGCCATTAGAGGTATTGAATGGCCGTACTCTGGCAAAGTCTATTGCTGACCCGGAAACGGGCGAGATTATAGTTAACGCCAATGATGAAATTGGCGAAGAATTATTGAGTAAATTGTTAGAGGCCGGGATCACTGAATTACAGACACTGTATACCAATGATCTGGATAACGGTCCCTTTATGTCTGAAACCATGCGCGTTGATACTACGACTAACCAGCTGGAAGCCCAGGTTGAAATTTATCGTATGATGCGCCCGGGTGAACCTCCTACCAAGGAAGCAGCCGAAGCGCTGTTTGAAAATCTGTTTTTTAGTCCTGAGCGCTACGATTTATCCGTTGTGGGTCGTATGAAGTTTAATCGCCGTATCGGACGTGAAGATGTCACCGGCGAGGGCACGCTGTCCAATGAAGATATCATTGCCGTTATGAAAACCCTGGTGGGTATTAAAAACGGCCAGGGCACAGTAGACGATATTGACCATCTGGGTAACCGCCGCATTAGAAGTGTGGGTGAAATGGCAGAAAATCAGTTTCGTGTCGGTCTGGTTCGAGTAGAGCGTGCGGTCAAGGAACGTTTGACTCTGGCAGAATCTGAAAATTTGATGCCTCAGGAACTGATCAATGCCAAGCCGGTTTCTGCTGCCATCAAGGAGTTCTTCGGTTCCAGCCAGTTATCCCAGTTTATGGATCAGAACAACCCCTTGTCCGAAATAACACACAAGCGACGTATTTCAGCACTGGGTCCTGGTGGTTTGACCCGAGAACGGGCAGGTTTCGAAGTGCGTGATGTGCACCCAACTCATTATGGTCGTGTTTGTCCTATTGAAACACCTGAAGGCCCTAATATCGGCCTGATTAATTCACTGGCTATCTATGCCAGGACTAATGACTATGGTTTCCTTGAATCTCCCTATCGTAAAGTGATTGATGGTGTGGTTACTGATGAAATCGATTATTTGTCGGCAATTGAAGAATCTGATTTTGTCATTGCTCAGGCAAATGCTCTAGTTGATGAAGATAACCGGTTGACCGAAGTCATGGTTAATTGTCGATACAATAATGAATTTGGTATTCAGGCCGTTTCCAGAGTCCATTATATGGATGTATCTCATCGGCAGATTGTATCAGTCGCGGCTTCTATGATCCCCTTCCTGGAGCACGATGATGCTAACCGTGCTTTAATGGGGTCTAACATGCAGCGTCAGGCAGTACCTACACTCAAGGCAGAAAAACCTCTGGTTGGCACGGGGATGGAAAGAACAGTAGCCGTAGATTCAGGGGTCACAGCTGTAGCCCGTCGCGGCGGCATCATTGATAAGGTCGATGCCTCAAGAATTGTGATTCGAGTCCATGATGATGAAACCAGCCCAGGCGAGTCCGGCGTTGATATTTATAATTTGACCAAATATACACGTTCGAACCAGAACACCTGCATTAATCAGCGTCCTCTGGTTAAACAGGGCGATATTGTACAGCGCGGCGATGTTATTGCTGATGGACCATCCACTGATTTAGGTGAGCTGGCTCTGGGGCAGAACATGATGATTGCCTTCATGCCCTGGAATGGCTACAACTTTGAAGACTCCATTTTGATTTCAGAAAAAATGGTTGATGAGGATCGCTTTACCAGTATTCATATTGAAGAACTGACCTGTGTGGCTCGAGATACCAAGCTGGGTTCTGAAGAAATCACCAGTGATATTCCCAATGTCGGGGAATCAGCACTGGCAAAATTAGATGAATCGGGTATTGTCTACATTGGTGCTGAAGTCAAGGGCGGAGATATACTGGTGGGTAAAGTGACGCCTAAGGGCGAAACTCAATTAACCCCGGAGGAAAAACTGCTGCGTGCCATCTTTGGTGAAAAAGCATCTGATGTTAAGGATACTTCTTTGCGTGTATCGGGCAGTAAAGTCGGTACAGTTATTGATGTGCAGGTCTTTACCCGGGATGGACTGGAAAAAGATGCGCGTGCCAAATCGATAGAAGAAGATGCCCTGGCAGACGTTAGAAAAGACATGATGGATCAATTCCGGATTGTTGAAGATGATACCTATAATCGTGTTGAACGTTTAATCAGTGGACAGGTTGTTGATGGCGGTCCAGGAATGAATGCGGGTGATACGATAAACAGTGACATGCTCGCAGGGATAACTCGCAGTCACTGGTTTGATATCAAATTGCGTGAACCTGAACTGCAGGAACAATTGACTAAACTGGGTGAACAGTTAACTCTGGCTCGTGCGGATTTTGATGAGCAGTTTGAAAATAAACGCAAGAAAATTATTGCCGGTGATGACCTGGCTCCCGGCGTGCTAAAAATGGTAAAGGTCTATCTTGCCGTTAAGCGCCGTATACAGCCTGGAGACAAGATGGCCGGACGCCATGGTAACAAAGGTGTTATTTCCACTATCGTGCCTGTTGAAGATATGCCCTATCTTGCAGATGGACGTACTGTAGATATTGTACTCAATCCTCTGGGTGTGCCTTCGCGCATGAATGTGGGGCAGGTTCTGGAAACCCATTTGGGCTGGGCCGCACGGGGACTGGGGCTGAAAATTGGTGACATGCTGCAGGCAAAAGCACAAGTTCAGGAATTAAGGGCTTTCCTCGCTCAGATATATAATGAAACAGCTGGAACCAAGGCAGAACTGGACAGCATGAGTGATGCAGAAATCCTCGAACTGTCCTCCAATCTTAAGAGCGGTGTGCCCATGGCAACACCCGTATTCGATGGTGCAGCAGAAAACGATATTAAACATATGCTTAAACTGGCAGGTTATGATGAATCAGGTCAATCAACACTCTATGACGGCAGAACCGGCAATAAATTTGACCGGCCTGTGACTGTCGGTTACATGTACATGCTAAAACTGAATCATCTGGTTGATGATAAAATGCATGCCCGCTCTACCGGTCCTTATAGTCTGGTTACTCAGCAGCCACTGGGCGGTAAAGCTCAGTTTGGCGGCCAGCGTTTTGGGGAAATGGAAGTCTGGGCCCTGGAAGCATATGGTGCTGCTTATACCTTGCAGGAAATGCTGACGGTAAAATCTGATGATGTTACCGGACGTACCCGCATGTACAAAAATATTGTTGATGGTGATCATCGTATTGATGCAGGTATGCCTGAGTCCTTTAATGTTCTGCTCAAGGAAATCCGTGCCCTGGGTATTGATATCGAGCTTGAACAGGTCGACTAAGAACGGCCTTTTATAGAACTTTAAATGCTGCCGCATTTTAAGTGCGGCAGAGCCAAAAAAATTCAGGTAATAAATCATTATATGCATTATAACAGCAAGATTTATTACCCAGTGGCGCTTCACTGGAGGATAGCAAATTGAAAGATTTATTGAATCTCATAAAACAACAGAATCAGTTTGATGATTTTGATGCGATACGTATTGGGCTTGCATCACCCGCCAAGATTAAATCCTGGTCTTATGGGGAAGTTAAAAAACCTGAAACCATTAACTACCGTACTTTCAAGCCCGAGAGAGATGGTTTGTTCTGTGCCAAAATCTTTGGCCCGGTCAAAGACTATGAATGTCTGTGCGGCAAATACAAACGTCTGAAACATCGTGGAGTTATCTGTGAAAAGTGCGGTGTTGAAGTTACCCAGTCTAAAGTTCGTCGTGATCGCATGGGACATATTGATCTGGCGAGTCCGGTGGCGCATATCTGGTATCTAAAATCCCTGCCTTCCCGCATGGGTCTGCTGCTGGATATGACTCTACGTGATATCGAACGGGTTCTCTATTTCGAAGCCTTTGTAGTTATTGACCCGGGCATGACAGCACTGGAAAAAAACCAGGTATTAACCGACGAACAGTATCTTGATACGATTGAAGAATATGGTGATGACTTTGATGCCCGTATGGGGGCAGAAGCTATTTATGAATTATTAAAAGCTATCGATTTACCTCAGGTTGTTAATCATCTGCGCGAAGAAATGGCAGCGACTGAATCAGAAACCAAGCTGAAAAAATACTCTAAACGTTTGAAACTGGCTGAAGCTTTTCTGGGTTCTAATAATCTGCCTCAATGGATGGTTATGACCGTTTTACCTGTCCTGCCGCCAGATTTACGTCCCCTGGTGCCGCTTGAGGGAGGGCGTTTTGCGACGTCTGATCTCAATGATCTGTATCGCCGGGTGATTAATCGTAATAATCGTTTGAAGCGTTTGCTGGATCTGAATGCACCCGATATTATCGTGCGTAATGAAAAACGCATGCTGCAGGAATCTGTGGATGCTTTACTGGATAATGGCCGCCGCGGCAGGGCCATTACCGGCTCTAACAAACGTCCGTTGAAATCTCTCGCGGATATGATTAAAGGTAAACAGGGACGCTTTAGACAAAACCTGCTGGGTAAACGGGTGGACTATTCCGGCCGTTCAGTTATCGTGGTAGGGCCGACCCTGCGCCTGCACCAGTGCGGACTGCCCAAAAAGATGGCCCTGGAACTTTTCAAGCCTTTCATCTTCAGCAAACTGGAATTGCGTGGGCTGGCGACCACCATCAAAGCGGCCAAGAAGATGGTTGAACGAGAAGGCCCGGAAGTCTGGGACATTCTCGAAGAAGTGATCCGTGAACATCCCATTATGCTCAATCGTGCGCCTACGCTTCACCGCCTGGGTATTCAGGCCTTTGAACCAGTGCTGATTGAAGGCAAGGCGATTCAATTACACCCGCTGGTATGTACCGCCTTCAATGCTGACTTTGATGGTGACCAGATGGCAGTGCATATTCCGCTGTCGCTGGAAGCTCAACTGGAAGCACGCAGTTTGATGATGGCAACTAATAATATCCTCTCACCAGCCAATGGGGATCCTATTATCGTACCTTCGCAGGACGTGGTACTTGGCCTTTATTACATGACCCGTGAACTGATCAACAGTAAGGGTGAAGGCCTGATGTTTGCGGATGCAAAAGAGGCAGAGCGTGCGTATGAAACCGGCCACGCTGAATTGCATGCCAAGGTCAAAGCCAGAATAAAAGAATATGTTAAAGATGACCATGGTGACCTCGTTGAGCAAACCAGGATTGTAAATACCACGGTCGGCAGGACTATTTTATCCAATATGCTTCCTCCTGGTATGTCATTTGACCTGATGAATCGCGACCTGACCAAAAAAGCGATTTCGGCCCTGATCAACGGCTGTTATCGAATGGTCGGTCTAAAAGAGACCGTAATTTTTGCTGACCAGCTGATGTATACCGGTTTCAGTTTTGCGGCCCGTTCCGGCGCCTCGTTCGGCGTGAATGATATGGTTATTCCGCAGGAAAAGTACAGCATTATTGATGCGGCTGATAAAGAGGTACGCGAGATTCAGGAACAATATGAATCTGGTCTGGTAACCAATGGTGAGCGCTATAACAAAGTCATCGACATCTGGTCTCATACCAATGAGCAGGTGGCATCAGCGATGATGAATATCCTCGAGTCCGATGAAATTGAAGTGGCAGTAACGCCTACTTCGCTGATTTCTGGCCGCCCGTTAAAAGAAATTGTCAGCGAAGCCGAGAAAGAATCGATTCCTGAAAAAGGCGATGTCATTAAACAGACTTCTTTTAATTCGGTCTATATGATGGCTGATTCGGGTGCTCGTGGTAGTGCCGCTCAGATCAGGCAGCTGGCAGGAATGCGGGGTTTGATGGCCAAGCCGGACGGTTCTATTATTGAAACGCCCATTACTGCAAATTTTCGTGAAGGTCTGAATGTTTTGCAGTACTTTATCTCTACCCATGGTGCACGAAAAGGTCTGGCTGATACGGCACTGAAAACTGCGAACTCGGGTTATCTTACCCGTCGACTTGTTGATGTAGCCCAGGATCTGGTTGTGGTAGAAGAAGATTGCGGCAGCAGCGATGGTGTTATCATGCAGTCGCTGATTGAAGGGGGGGATGTGGTTGAACCCCTGCGCGAACGTGTACTTGGACGAGTGACTGCGGAAGATGTGTTCATGGTCAACAGCGATGAAATTGCAATTCCCAAAGGAACTCTGCTGGATGAACCATGGTGTGAACGGATCGAAGCAATGAGCATTGATCATATTAAAGTCCGTTCACCTATTACCTGTAAAACCCGATATGGCATTTGTTCGTCCTGTTACGGGCGTGATCTCGGTCGTGGACATAAAGTCAATATGGGTGAAGCGGTGGGCGTCATTGCTGCACAATCAATCGGTGAACCCGGTACCCAGTTAACCATGCGTACCTTCCATATTGGGGGAGCTGCTTCGCGTGCTGCTTCTGTAAATAATATTGAAGTTAAATCATCAGGTAGCATCCGGCTGCATAATATTAAAACCGTCAAACAGGATTCTTCGGGGCATAATATTGCTGTTTCCCGCTCCGGTGAAATAACCGTTCTGGACTCTCATGGACGTGAACGTGAACGCTACAAAGTGCCTTATGGCGCAGAGTTAACCGTATCCGATGGTTCTGAAGTTAATGGCGGTGATATTGTTGCCTCCTGGGATCCGCATACTCATCCGGTGATAACTGAAGTGGCCGGTGTTGTACGTTTCTATGATTTTATTGAAGGTGTGACAGTGAATAAGGAAACTGATTCCATTACCGGACTCAGTTCATTGATTATCACCGATCCAAAACAACGCAGTGGAAGTGCTAAAGATTTACGTCCGATGGTTAAACTGGTGGATGTAAATGGTGATGATTTGAATATTGCCGGTACGGATATTCCGGCGCACTATGCTTTACCAGCGGGTGCGATTGTCAACCATGCGGATGGAGATACGGTCGGAATTGGTGATGCTGTGGCGCGTATTCCTCAGGAATCTTCCAAAACCAAAGACATTACCGGGGGTCTTCCCAGGGTGGCAGATCTGTTTGAAGCCAGAAAACCCAAAGAACCATCCATTCTGGCGGAAATTTCAGGGGTTGTCAGTTTTGGTAAAGAAACCAAGGGTAAACAACGTCTGGTGATCACGCCAAAAGAGGGAAATTCTTATGAAGAATTACTGCCTAAATGGCGTCATATTAATGTATTTGAAGGGGAACACGTTGCCAGAGGGGAAGTGATTTCTGATGGTGCGCCTAACCCGCATGATATTTTGCGTCTCAAAGGTGAAGAAGAGCTGGCGAACTATATCGTTAATGAGGTACAGGAAGTTTACCGCTTACAGGGTGTACGCATTAATGACAAACATATCGAAGTGATTATTCGCCAGATGATCAAACGCGCAGAAATCATTGATCCAGGTGATACCAGCTTTATCAAGGGTGAGCAGGTAGAGCATGCGGCTATTCTGGAAGAAAATGAGCGTGTAGAAAAAGAGGAAAAATTACCCGCGACCTATGAACGAACGCTGCTGGGTATTACCAAAGCATCACTCGCAACTGAGTCATTTATTTCTGCGGCGTCGTTCCAGGAAACAACGCGCGTACTAACCGAAGCCTCGGTTGCGGGTAAAAATGATCACCTGCGCGGGCTTAAGGAAAACGTCATTGTAGGACGCCTGATCCCTGCCGGTACAGGATTGACCTATCATCGGGAACGTCACAAGCGTAGACAAAAAGGCAAGATTGAACATGTGGAAAATGTTGAATTAAGCGAAATTGAATAAGGGATTAGTCAGACTCTGGAATAATCCCTGAATTAGATCTTGACAAGTATCCGGTGTATAGGTATATTTGTCCGTCTTTGACAGGCCGGCAATCCCGGCCTGTTATTTATTGTGTGGAGAAAAAAGTTTATGGCAACTACCAACCAATTGGTACGTAAACCACGTAAACGTCAAGTAAGCAAGAGTAATGTGCCAGCGCTACAGGCCTGTCCTCAGCGTCGCGGTGTGTGTACTCGCGTGTATACAACAACACCTAAAAAGCCTAATTCGGCACTGCGTAAGGTTGCCCGTGTGCGCCTGACCAGTGGTTATGAAGTTTCTACCTATATTGGTGGAGAAGGTCATAACCTGCAGGAGCACAGCGTGATCCTGATCCGTGGTGGTCGTGTTAAAGACCTGCCGGGTGTTCGTTATCATACGGTACGTGGTACTCTGGATACAGCGGGTGTTGATGATCGACGTCAAGGACGTTCTAAATACGGTACTAAACGACCTAAATAAAGGACATCCTTAATCGAGTACTGGTGATAGATGCATGTTTTGCAGCCACGGGTTGTAACTTGCTGAAGTCACAATATAAATAAAGCGCATACAGGCCTGTGTGTCAGGTAATAAGTGAGTTTATTATCTTCCATGTCCACTCCTGTAAGTATCTTAGAATAGACAGCAATATGTGATATTGCTATTAATTAAAGGTGATTACCTATGTCTAGGAGAAGAGTCGCAGCGAAACGCGAAATTCTGCCTGATCCCAAGTTTGGGGATAAAAGCTTAACCAAATTCATCAATATTATTATGTACAACGGTAAAAAATCTGTTGCCGAAAAAATAGTATATGGTGCTCTGGAGCTTGTTGCTGAAAAAGCTAAAGGCGAACCTATCGATCTTTTCAACAAGACCATTGAAAACATTCGCCCATTGGTGGAAGTAAAATCCCGTCGTGTGGGTGGTGCTACTTATCAGGTGCCTGTTGAAGTCAGGCCTGAACGTCAGGCAACTCTGGCTATGCGCTGGCTGGTTGATGCTTCCAGAAAGCGCGGCGAAAAATCCATGGGTCGAAGACTGGCTGGTGAAATGCTGGATGCCATTGAAAATAAAGGCTCCGCTGTGAAGAAGCGAGAAGAGACCCACCGTATGGCAGAAGCCAATAAAGCCTTTGCACACTATCGCTGGTAGTCGATGGGGCTTTACTATCGTTATTAAAGTGTCATCAAAGATTATTTGATTGCAGGCTTTTTTTACTGAGGTTATTTAAGTGGCGCGTCAAACTCCAATTGAGCGGTATCGCAATGTAGGCATTATGGCCCATATTGATGCTGGCAAGACCACGACGACAGAACGAATTCTGTATTACACGGGTGTATCTCATAAAATTGGCGAAGTACACGACGGTGCCGCAACCATGGACTGGATGGAGCAGGAGCAGGAACGAGGTATTACTATCACTTCTGCGGCAACCACCTGTTTCTGGAGTGGTATGGATCAGCAGTTCGAAAAGCACCGCATCAATATAATCGATACTCCTGGCCACGTAGATTTCACCATAGAAGTTGAGCGCTCCCTGCGGGTACTTGATGGTGCGGTTGCAGTATTCTGTGCTGTAGGCGGTGTTGAGCCTCAGTCTGAAACCGTCTGGCGTCAGGCCAACAAATATCATGTGCCCAGGATGGCATTCGTTAATAAAATGGACCGTTCAGGGGCCAACTTTCTGCGAGTGGTAGAACAGATTAAAACACGCCTGGGAGCCAAGCCGGTGCCGCTGATGCTGCCTATTGGCGCAGAGGAAACCATTCAGGGTGTGGTTGACCTGGTCGGCATGAAAGCCATCTACTGGGAAAAAGAGAATATGGGCATCAATTATGAGGCCAGAGATATTCCTGTAGATATGGCAGAATTGTGTAATGAATGGCATGAGTATCTGATTGAATCAGCAGCAGAAGCTAATGATGATTTAATGGAAAAATACCTTGAAACAGGTCAATTAAGCGTTGATGAGATCCGTCAGGGGATACGTCTGCGCTGTTTGAGTACGGACATTGTACCGGTTACTTGCGGCAGTGCTTTCAAGAATATTGGTGTGCAGGCGATGCTGGATGCGATGATTTATTAT
Organism: uncultured Gammaproteobacteria bacterium; assembly: GCA_963836005.1. Classification (GTDB taxonomy): domain Bacteria; phylum Pseudomonadota; class Gammaproteobacteria; order GRL18; family GRL18; genus CAWIHS01. The sequence continues at coordinate 842,248 of CAWIHS010000002.1, forward strand.
CTTCCTTCACCCATAGAAGTTAAGGCAATCACTGGTCATCTGGATGATAAAGATGAGACTGTGGCAGAACGTCCTTCCAGTGACGATGCTCCTTTTGCTTCGCTGGCGTTTAAAATTGCGACGGATCCATTTGTCGGTACATTAACCTTTTTCAGGGTTTATTCCGGGGTGCTGAAGTCGGGTGATATGGTTTATAACCCGGTGAAAAGCAAAAAGGAGCGGATTGGCCGCATCCTGCAGATGCATGCTAATCATCGTGAAGAGATCAAGGAAGTTCGAGCGGGTGATATTGCCGCAGCTGTAGGTCTGAAAGATGTGACTACCGGGGAGACCCTGTGTGACATACACGATGTGATCATGCTGGAGCGGATGGAGTTTCCAGAACCGGTTATCTCGGTTGCAGTAGAGCCGAAAACCAAGGCTGACCAGGAAAAAATGGGTATTGCACTGGGTAAGCTGGCGCATGAGGACCCCTCGTTTCATGTTAAAACGGATGAAGAAACCGGTCAAACCATTATTTCCGGTATGGGTGAATTGCATCTGGATATTATTGTTGATCGCATGAAACGTGAATTTGGTGTCGAAGCTAATGTGGGTGCTCCTCAGGTTGCCTACCGTGAAACCATTCGTAAAACGGTTGAAGTTGAAGGCAAGTTCGTGCGTCAATCGGGTGGGCGAGGACAATATGGTCATGTCTGGGTGAAACTGGAACCGCATGAAGGATATGAATTTGTTAACGAGATTGTCGGCGGCGCAGTACCAAAAGAATATATCAACGCAGTAGATAAAGGTCTGCACGAACAAATGTCGAACGGTGTATTGGCTGGTTTTCCGTTGGTTGATATTAAAGCGACGCTGTATGATGGCTCATATCATGACGTAGACTCCAGTGAAATGGCATTTAAGATTGCTGGTTCAATGGCGATGCGAGAAGGAGCCATGAAAGCTAATCCGATACTGCTTGAACCGATAATGAGTGTAGAAGTAGTGACCCCGGAAGAAAATATGGGTGATGTGATTGGTGACTTAAACAGGCGCCGTGGTGTCGTTGAAGGGATGGAAGACAGTCCGGCAGGAAAAATCATCCGCGCAGATGTACCTCTCTCCGAAATGTTTGGTTATGCAACTGATCTGCGATCTGCCACTCAGGGACGCGCCTGTTATTCAATGGAATTTAATAAGTATGCCGGTGCGCCTGACAGTGTTGCTGATACTATTATTAAAAAGAATGGTTAATTTGTATCATAAATTGTAGCGAGATTAAAAATGTCCAAGGAAAAATTTGAACGTACGAAACCACATGTAAATGTGGGCACAATTGGTCACGTAGACCATGGTAAAACAACTTTAACTGCAGCGCTGACCAAATGTATGGCAGAGAAGCACGGCGGTGAAACAAAAGCGTTTGATCAGATTGATTCAGCGCCGGAAGAAAAAGCGCGCGGTATAACGATAGCGACGTCCCATGTGGAATACGAATCAGACAACCGTCACTACGCACACGTTGACTGTCCCGGGCACGCTGACTATGTAAAAAACATGATCACGGGTGCGGCGCAGATGGATGGTGCGATCCTGGTGGTCAGCGCGGCGGACGGCCCGATGCCGCAGACGCGTGAGCACATTCTGTTATCCCGTCAGGTGGGTGTCCCCTACATACTTGTTTACATGAACAAGGCTGACATGGTGGATGATGAAGAGCTGCTGGAACTGGTTGAAATGGAAATTCGCGAATTGCTGGATGCCTATGAATTCCCTGGCGATGACACGCCGATAATTATTGGTTCTGCGCTGAAGGCGCTGGAAGGCGACACCAGTGAGATTGGTATCCCTTCGATTGAAAAACTGGTTGCAGCGATGGATGAATACATTCCAGAGCCGGAGCGCGCGATTGACGGTGACTTTATTATGCCGGTTGAAGATGTATTCTCTATTTCCGGACGCGGTACAGTGGTCACAGGACGTATCGAGCGTGGTGTTGTCAAAGTGGGTGAAGAAATCGCGATTATCGGTATCAAAGACACCCAGATAACGACCTGCACGGGCGTAGAAATGTTCCGTAAACTGCTGGACCAGGGTCAGGCAGGAGACAATGTAGGGGTGCTGTTACGCGGTATCAAGCGAGAAGAAGTGGAGCGCGGGCAGGTCCTGGCCAAGCCTGGTAGTATTACACCGCATACGATTTTCGAAGCAGAAGTGTATGTGCTGAGTAAGGATGAAGGTGGTCGTCACACGCCATTTTTCAAAGGTTATCGCCCACAGTTCTATTTCCGGACCACCGATGTGACCGGAGCCTGTGAACTGCCGGCGGGCGTAGAAATGGTCATGCCGGGTGATAACGTGCAGATGACTGTGACACTGATCGCGCCGATTGCGATGGAAGAAGGTCTGCGCTTTGCGATCCGTGAAGGCGGTCGTACCGTAGGTGCCGGTGTGGTTGCCAAAATCATTGAATAAGAAGAGTATAGGACAAAAATATGTCAACTGAAGATCAAACAATACGTATACACTTAAAAGCATTTGACTATCGCCTTATCGATATCAGCGCTAAAGAGATCGTCGAAACAGCTAAACGTACCGGAGCGCAGGTGAAGGGGCCGATACCTTTGCCAACGCGTAAGGAAAGATTTAATGTATTGACCTCCCCGCACGTTAATAAAGACGCTCGCGATCAATATGAATTGCGTACCTACAAGCGTCTGATGGATATAGTCAAGCCGACGGACAAGACGGTGGATGCATTAATGAAACTTGATCTTGCTGCAGGTGTTGATGTTCAGATTAAATTGAACTAAAATACCGGCCTCTTATATTTTTGTTGAGACGGGCTGTCGACTCTGCAGTGATTTTACAGGCAGGAGTTCGGACAGTCCGTTTTATTTTAACCCCGCCCAGGTGTAATCAGAATTTATTACATTAGGTGGCGGTTTTCAGGTCAGGGCATTTGCTTCGCCTGAGACTGGATGGCCCCGCTGAGACTTAGCACTTGTTAGGCTGCTAATGCTAATGAGCTAAGGGCTGTTAATAAGCTAAGGGCTGTTAATAAGCTAAGGGCTTTTTTGGGGTGCAGACGTTTATTTTTTGTACTTTATAGACACGGGTCAATCGTAATCTGTGCATGACATGCTTGTATGTTAATAATATCAAAGGCGCATACAGCAGAGGAAATATAAAATGAGTTTAGGTTTAATTGGCCGTAAAGTGGGTATGACCCGCATCTTTACGAAGCAGGGCAGTTCTGTCCCTGTTACAGTGATTGAAGTGGAACCTAATCGTGTTACACAGGTGAAAACTAGTGCAAGCGATGGTTACAATGCGATTCAGGTAACAACCGGTTCACGTCGTGCCTCTCGTGTGAACAAGGCTATGGCTGGGCATTTTGCCAAAGCTGGTGTCGAAGCCGGTTCTGCTATTATTGAATTTCGACTGGGTGATAATGAAACCACTGAATTAACGGCGGGTTCAGAAATTAATGCTGATTTTTTCAGCGACGGTCAAATGGTCGATGTTAGCGGTACCAGCAAAGGTAAAGGTTTTCAGGGCGGTATCAAGCGTCATAATTTTCACCGTCAGGATATGACTCACGGTAACTCGGTATCTCACCGTTCCAATGGTTCTATTGGTCAAAACCAGACTCCTGGTCGGGTTTTTAAAGGTAAGAAAATGTCGGGTCATTTAGGTGATGTCAAGTGTACTATGCAGAATCTGGAAATTGTCAGGGTTGACACTGGCAGAAATCTGTTATTGGTCCGCGGTGGTATACCCGGTGCAAAAGATGGCAATGTAATTATTACACCTGCCGTTAAAGCAAAATAGAGGATTAGTTAATGGAACTGAAATTAACAACAGATTCAGGTGATGCCTCTACGCAGACGGTAGAAGTATCTGAGCATGCATTCAACAGGGATTTCAATGAAGCACTGATCCATCAGGTGGTAACGGCTTATATGGCCGGTGGTCGTGCTGGTACCAAAGCACAGAAAAATCGTTCGGCAGTGAGTGGCGGTGGAGCTAAGCCCTGGCGCCAGAAAGGTACCGGCAGAGCCCGCTCAGGTACCATTCGCAGTCCTATCTGGCGCAGTGGCGGAAACACCTTTGCTGCTGGTAATCGTGATTTTTCACAAAAAGTAAATCGTAAAATGTATCGCCACGCGATGGCTTCAATTGTTTCCGAGATGGCACGCCAGGAGCGTCTGATGGTTGTCGCTGATTTTACTATTGAAACACCTAAAACCAAAGCTATGGTAGCCAAGTTAAAAGCACTGGGTGCTGACAAAGCATTGATCGTTACTGAAGAATTTGATCAGAACGTCTATCTGTCTTGCAGAAATCTGGTGAATATAGACTATACAGATGCTGCACATATTAACCCGGTTAACATGATCCGAAGTGAAAAAGTGATTATAACTGCGGGCGCGATTAAGAAAGTTGAGGAGCTGTTGAAATGAATCAGGAACGTATCTTCACCGTTTTAGCCGCTCCGCATGTCTCTGAAAAGAGTGCCTTGAATGCTGAAAGAAATCAGTATGTTTTCAAGGTAAGCGTTGATGCTGCCAAGCCAGAAATCAAAAAAGCAGTTGAAACCATGTTTGAGGTAAAAGTCACCAACGTGCAGACAAGTATTGCCAAAGGTAAAGTCAAGCGTTTTGGTAAATCCATGGGACGGCGTAAAAACTGGAAAAAAGCCTATGTGACTCTGGCTGAAGGTTCCACTATAGATATGCTGGCAGCTGATTAAGAGGAATAGAAAATGGCTATAGTAAAAAGCAAACCCACTTCAGCTGGTCGTCGATTTGTGGTTCGTGTAGTAAACAAGGAACTGCATAAAGGTAAAGGTCATGCGCCTTTATTGAGTAAGAAATCAAAATCAGGTGGCCGTAATAATAATGGCCGTATCACCAGTCGTCATATCGGTGGCGGGCACAAGCAGCAGTATCGTATTGTTGACTTTAAACGCAACAAAAAGGGTGTCCCCGGTGTAGTTGAAAGACTGGAATATGATCCTAACAGGACGGCCTACCTTGCGTTGGTACTTTATGCGGATGGTGAGCGTCGTTACATTATCGCTCCGAAAGGCGTATCGGCGGGTACAGAAATCGTTTCAGGTAATGAATCAGAAATAAAACCTGGCAATGCCATGCAATTACGGGGTATCCCTGTCGGTTCAACCATTCACTGTGTTGAAATGAAACCCGGCAAAGGTGCACAAATTGCGCGTAGTGCCGGTGCTTCGGCTCAATTAGTAGCACGTGAAGGTTCTTACGCGACCTTGCGCTTACGTTCCGGCGAAATGCGCAAGATACATGTCGACTGCATGGCTACTATCGGTGAAGTAAGTAATTCTGAACATAGTCTACGTAAACTTGGTAAAGCGGGTGCTACTCGTTGGCGCGGAGTTCGCCCAACGGTTCGTGGTGTCGCTATGAACCCGGTAGATCACCCGCATGGTGGGGGTGAAGGCCGTACATCTGGAGGCCGTCATCCGGTTTCTCCATGGGGTACTCCTACTAAGGGTTATAAGACACGTAGTAATAAACGTACTGATAAGTTTATTGTACGTCGTCGTAACAAGAAATAATCGTTTTTGAGGAGTATTTTATAGTGCCACGTTCAATTAAAAAAGGGCCATTTATAGATGGTCATTTAATGAAAAAGGTGCTCGTTGCTGTAGAGAAGAATGACCGTAAACCTATCAAAACCTGGTCGCGTCGTTCAATGGTTATGCCTGAAATGGTGGGTCTGACTATCGCCGTACATAATGGACGTCAGCACGTACCGGTATTAATTAATGAAAATATGGTGGGTCACAAATTAGGTGAAATGGTTCAGACCAGAACCTATAAAGGCCATACTGCGGACAGGAAGGCAAGGTAAGCAATGATGGAAGTTTCAGCAAAACTAAGAAATGCTATGATTTCTGCTCAGAAAATGCGCCTGGTTGCCGATCAGATACGCAATAAACAAGTAGAAACTGCACTCGATATATTAACTTACAGCCCTAAAAAAGCCGCTGTTATTATTAAAAAGGTGCTTGAATCAGCTATTGCCAACGCTGAGCATAATGAAGGCGCAGATATTGATGAACTGAAAGTGTCAACAATATATGTCGATGAAGGCGCGACCTACAAGCGTATGCGGGCACGAGCCAAGGGCCGTGGTAATAGAATATTAAAACGCACCAGTCACGTAGTCGTGAAAGTTAGCGATAGATAATAGCGGAGCAGAAACATGGGACAAAAAGTAAACCCTACTGGAATTCGCCTGGGTATTATCAAGGATTGGACATCCAAATGGTACGCCAATTCTAAGGATTATGCGGATTTTCTGAACAATGATATTAAAGTACGTGCTTATCTGGAAAAGAAACTGGCACATGCTTCAGTTAGCCGTGTGCAGATCGACCGTCCGGCACATAATGCTCGTATTACCATTCATACTGCCCGTCCGGGTATTGTAATTGGTAAAAAAGGCGAAGACATTGAGAAGTTAAAAGCCGAAGTTTCCAGAATAATGGGTATTCCGGTACATATCAATATCGAAGAAGTGCGTAAACCTGAACTCGATGCGACACTGGTTGCACAGGGCGTTGCACAGCAACTGGAACGACGTATCATGTTTCGCCGAGCCATGAAACGCTCCGTAACCAATGCCATGCGTCTGGGTGCGGGCGGTATTAAAATTAATGTATCAGGTCGATTGAACGGTGCAGAAATAGCCCGCGCTGAATGGTATCGTGAAGGCCGGGTACCTTTGCACACTTTTCGTGCAGATGTTGACTACGGCACCGCAGAAGCCAATACAACCTACGGCATCATTGGCGTCAAGGTGTGGATATTCAAAGGTGAAATACTCGATACTGAGTCCACGATGGTAGAAAAACTACTGTCTAAACCATCAGCATCCAAGTAATCAGGCAGGATAGACAATGCTTCAACCAAAAAGAACTAAATTCCGCAAACAGATGAAAGGCCGTAACCGCGGTCTTGCAAGCAGCGGAAATAAAGTCAGCTTTGGCGAATTTGGTCTTAAATCTACAGGCCGTGGTCGGTTGACTGCGCGTCAGATTGAGGCTGCTCGTCGAGCCATGACTCGTCATATTAAACGTGGTGGTAAAATCTGGATCCGTGTTTTTCCAGATAAGCCGATTTCCAAGAAACCACTGGAAGTCAGACAAGGTAAAGGTAAAGGTAGCGTGGAATATTGGGTCGCTCAGATCCAGCCAGGCAGAATGCTCTATGAAATGGAAGGCGTTTCTGAGGAGCTTGCCAGAGAAGCGTTCGCACTTGCTGCTGCCAAATTACCTCTGAGTACAACATTTGTTATTCGTACGGTGATGTAATGAGTAGTGATAAAATTTTAAAAACAAGTGATTTACGTGAGCAAAGCGCTGCAGAACTGACTAATACCTTGCATGAATTGCGTAAAGAGCAATTTAATCTCAGAATGGGACAGGGTTATGGACAGCAGGTTAAACCTCACCTTATTAAACTGGTTAGACGCAATATTGCTCGCGTTAAGACCGTTATCAATGCAAAGTAACAGGTGTTAGCAATGAGCGAAGAAAAAAAGATAAGAACGGTCGAAGGTGTAGTCCTGAGTGACAAAATGGACAAAACTGTCACCGTTTTAATTGAACGTAAAGTCAAGCATCCTCTATACGGAAAATTTATTAAACGTTCGAGCAAATTACACGTTCATGATGAAAATAATGAATGTGGGATTGGTGACACTGTTAGTATTACAGAATGCCGTCCGATTTCCAAAAGCAAATCCTGGAAGCTTGTAGAAATAGTAGAAAAAGCGCACCAGGTTTAACTCATAGTAGTTAGAACTTATTACAAGAAATGCTGGCTAATACTTGTAACTGCGTGTTATAATAGCGGGCTTTCTTGGCTTGGCTTAAAACAGCATTGTTTGGAGAATAACAATGATTCAGATGCAATCAGTACTCGATGTTGCCGACAACAGTGGTGCCCGCAGAATTCAGTGTATCAAGGTTCTTGGCGGTTCACACAGAAGATATGCTCGGGTGGGTGATATCATTAAGGTCAGCATCAAAGAAGCCATACCTCGTGGTAAGGTTAAAAAAGGTGATGTGTATAATGCAGTTGTGGTACGCACTAAAAAAGGTGTGCGTCGTGCAGACGGTTCTTTGATCCGTTTTGACGGTAATGCTGCAGTTCTGCTGAATGCTTCACATCAACCCATTGGAACTCGTATTTTTGGACCGGTAACCCGCGAGCTTCGTAGCGAAAAGTTTATGAAGATCATTTCACTGGCCCCCGAAGTGCTTTAATCCTGATACAGCAATACAGGCTGATATTCAGAAATTATAGAGAATATGTGATGCGTAAGTTAAGAACAGGCGATGAAGTCATCGTAATCGCTGGAAAAGATAAAGGTAAACGCGGTCAAATTGATAAATTTGCGGGTGATAACAAGGTTATTATCCCAAATGTCAACCTGGCAAAAAAACATGTCAAGGCTAACCCTAATAGTGGTGAAAGCGGTGGGATTATCGATACATCCATGCCTATCGATATTTCTAATGTTGCAATTTTTAATGCAGCTACAGGGAAGGCTGATCGTGTTGGTATCAAGTTTCTGGAAGACGGCAAGAAAGTCCGTTTTTTTAAATCCAATAACGAAGTGATTGGATAAAGGGCAAATCTATATGGCAACTTTACAGTCGTTTTATAAAGACACCGTTGTAGCACAGCTACAAAATCAATTTAACTACCAGAGTAGTATGGAAGTTCCCCGTATCACCAAAATAACTCTGAATATGGGGCTCGGTGATGCTATCGGCGATAAAAAAATCATCGACCATGCTGTTAGTGATATGACTAAAATTTCAGGTCAGAAACCGGTGGTTACGCGTGCGCGGAAATCCATCGCTGCCTTCAAAATTCGTGATGATTATCCTATCGGCTGTAAGGTTACATTGCGTAGAGACAGAATGTATGAGTTTCTGGAGCGACTGGTAAAAATTGCCATTCCACGGATTCGTGATTTTCGAGGTCTGAATGCCAAATCCTTTGACGGACGCGGAAATTACAGCATGGGCGTCAAGGAACAAATCATTTTTCCGGAAATTGATTACGATAAAATAGATAAGCTGCGGGGTATGGATATTACCATAACCACTACAGCTAAAACAGATGAAGAAGCAAAGGCGTTATTACAGGCTTTCAGTTTCCCACTTAAAGGTATGGCAAAAGGTTAACTATTATGGCAAAACAATCAATGATACAGCGTGAGTTAAAGCGCGAAAAGATGGTTGCCAGGTATGCTGCCAAACGTGCAGAACTCAAGGCTACCATGACTAATCCTGAATTGAGCTATGAAGAGCAGATGCAGGCACGCGAAAAATTTAACGCTTTGCCGCGCAACTCTTCGCCTGTTCGTCTGAGAAACCGTTGCCGTATTACAGGTCGTCCACACGGATATTTTCGCAAGTTTGGTCTTTCCAGAAACAAACTTCGTGAGCACACCATGAAAGGTGATGTACCGGGTTTGCGTAAAGCCAGTTGGTAACGAGCGTTCGAATTAGGAGCAAGAATATGAGTATGAGTGACCCCATTGCAGATATGTTAACCCGAATCAGAAATGCATTAGCTGCAGAAAAAACGTCAGTTTCTATGCCTTCATCTAAAGTGAAAGTAGCTATTGCCAAGGTTCTCGAAGATGAGGGGTTTGTAAGCTCTTCTTCAGTAAGTGGTGACAAAAAAACGGAATTAACGATCGAACTGAAGTATTTTCAGGGTCAACCCGTTATTGAGTTGCTAAAACGTGCTAGCAGGCCTGGACTGAGACAATATCAGGGTGTAGGTGATATACCTACTGTCTGGAGTGGTCTTGGTGTGTCTATCGTTTCCACTTCCAAGGGAATTATGACAGATAAGCAAGCTAGAGAAATTGGTCAAGGCGGCGAAGTATTGTGTCATGTGGCATAAGCTGCAGCAAGAATTATGACGCATTGAGGTGAGAAAATGTCAAGAGTTTTAAAACCGTTAGCGATACCGGCGGGTGCTGAAATAAATCAGCAAGGTCAGGAAATTTCAGTCAAGGGCAGCAAAGGACAATTACAGTTTAATCTGCATCCTGGCGTAGCCATGAAGATAGATGATGGTGAAATCAGCTTTGCAGCTACGAAGGATAGTGAAAATCCTGGACTGGCCATGATTGGTACTTCCAAAGCTTTAGTCAATAACATGTTGACCGGCGTAACCCAGGGTTTTGAAAAAAAACTGACATTGATTGGTGTTGGATATCGTGCCAAGGCAGAAGCGAAAAAGATTACCCTGAATCTTGGCTTTTCCCATCCTGTGGAACATGAATTACCGGCAGGCGTTACTGCTGAAACACCAAGTCAAACCGAAATTACCATTTCCGGGATTGACAAACAGAAAGTCGGTCAGGTTGCTGCTGACATAAGAGCGTATCGTCCGCCCGAGCCATATAAAGGTAAAGGTGTTCGTTACACGGATGAACATGTCGTTCGTAAAGAAGCTAAGAAGAAGTAATCCTGTTAGAGGCTGAGATCATGGATAAAAAATCTAATCGCTTACGTCGCTCTCGCAAAGCACGGGCAAAAATAAAAGAGCTAGGCGTGAATCGCCTGACCATCTATAAAACACCAAGACATATTTATGCGCAGGTTATAGCTGCTAACGGTGCTGATGTGTTAGCTGCTGCTAATACATTGCAAAGTGATGTGAAATCTGCAATCAAATACACGGGAAACAAAGACGCAGCACAGGCTGTTGGCAAGGCCATTGCAGAAAAAGCAATACAAGCAGGTATTACGAAAGTTGCTTTTGATAGAAGCGGTTTCAAATATCACGGTCGAGTAAAGTCACTTGCTGATGCAGCACGTGAAAATGGTCTGGAGTTCTAAGGGTAATATCATGGCGGGAAGAGATAATAAAGTGAAAGAAAAAACGGATGATTTGATTGAGAAATTAATCAATGTCAACCGTGTTGCCAAAGTTGTAAAAGGTGGTCGTGTGTTTGGATTTGCGGCTCTTGCAGTGGTGGGTGATGGTAACGGTAAAGTAGGCTTTGGACGCGGGAAAGCGAAGGAAGTTCCTGCAGCTATACAGAAAGCAATGGAAAATGCACGTCGCAATATCACTAAAGTCAGTATTAAGGATGGAACTTTACAATACGGCCTGTATGGCGTTGAAGGCGCTGCTAAGGTTTACATGAAACCGGCCTCTGAAGGTACAGGTATTATCGCCGGCGGTGCAATGCGTGCAGTTTTCGAAGCTGTTGGAATACGTGATGTGCTGGCCAAATGCATTGGTACCAATAATCCTAATAATGTTGTTCGTGCAACGATTAGCGGCTTGAGTCAAATGCGTTCGCCTGAGCATATGGCTGCCAAACGTGGTAAAACAGTCGAAGAAATTACAGGTTGATTGAGACTGACATGGCTAAAACAATAAAAGTAACTCAAATCAAGAGCATCAATGGACGGCTAAAAGCACATAAAGCATGTGTTGCTGGCCTCGGACTAAAAAGAATGAATCATTGCGTTGAAGTCATAGATACCCCGGAAAACCGAGGTATGATCAACAAGGTTTCATATTTATTAAATGTAGAGGAATAAGATAATGTATCTTAATTCGCTAAAACCAGCAACTGGTGCCACTAAGACAGGTAAACGTGTTGGTCGTGGTATAGGTTCGGGTTCAGGTAAAACATGTGGCCGTGGTCACAAGGGTCAGGCATCTCGTTCCGGCGGATCAATCATGGTGGGTTTTGAAGGTGGTCAGATGCCATTGCAAAAACGTTTGCCAAAAATTGGTTTTGCTTCAAGAGTAGGCCGTGTTACAGATGAAATACGTCTGCATGAACTCAACAGATTTGATGATGTCGTCGATCTGGAAGCTTTGATGAAAGCAAATTTGATCACTAAAAATATCAAGCATGTCAAAGTATTTGCTTCAGGCGAAATTACCAAAGCAGTGACCCTGAAAGGGATCTCTGTCACTAAGGGTGCCAGGGCAGCGATTGAAGCTGCAGGCGGCAAAATAGAAGAGTAAAGTCAACGTGGCAACATCAGCAGCTGAGTTAGCTAGTTCACTAGGAGGCGGTAAACTTACAGAATTGAAGAACCGCCTTCTTTTCGTTTTGGGTGCCTTACTTGTTTTTCGTATTGGTACCTATATCCCTGTACCAGGTATAGACCCTGGTGCGTTGGCAGCTTTGTTTGAGCAACAGCAAGATTCAATTCTGGGCATGTTCAATATGTTCTCCGGCGGCGCCTTGGAGAGACTGTCTGTGTTTGCGCTGGGTATCATGCCGTACATATCAGCATCCATTATTATTCAGTTAATGACTAAAGTTATTCCGACGCTGGAACAGCTGAGTAAAGAAGGTCAGGCGGGCAAACGTAAAATTACTCAATATACCCGTCTGAGTACATTAGGCCTGGCAACGTTTCAGGCTCTGGGTGTTGCCATCACACTGGAAAGTCAAACAGCCGGTGCTACTCAACTGGTAGCTGATCCTGGCATGATCTTCAGAGTTACTACAGTCGCCACTTTGGTGACCGGTACGATGTTTCTGATGTGGCTGGGTGAACAGATCACTGAACGCGGCATAGGCAACGGTATTTCTCTGATCATTTTTGCGGGTATTGTTGCAGGCTTACCGAGTGCTTTGGGCAGTACATTTTCATTACAGAGTGAAGGGAGTATTTCTTCTGCTGCGTTACTGCTGCTGATTTTAATCATTATTGCGGTCACCGCATTCGTGGTCTTTGTTGAACGCGCTCAAAGACGGATTACGGTTAACTATGCCAAGCGGCAACAGGGCAGAAAAATGTATGCTGCACAGTCGTCGCATTTACCTTTAAAAGTTAATATGGCTGGTGTGATTCCGCCTATTTTCGCTTCCAGTATTATTTTATTTCCGGCAACTTTGGGTAAACTTTTTGCTTCCAGTGAGGGCTTTGGATGGATGCAGGATGTGGCGGATGCTATTTCACCCGGACAGCCGCTGTATGTATTATTTTATGCAGTAGGCATTTTCTTCTTTTGTTTCTTCTATACGGCGATTATGTTTAATCCGAGAGAAACAGCCGATAATTTAAAAAAATCCGGAGCATTTATACCCGGTATCCGGCCTGGAGAAAATACCTCGCGATTTATCGATGCTATTATGAGTCGATTGACCCTGATTGGCGCGGTTTATATTACAGCTGTCTGTTTACTGCCTGAATTTTTGATTTTAAACTGGAATGTTCCTTTCTATTTCGGCGGGACATCCTTATTAATTGTGGTAGTCGTAACAATGGACTTTATGGCACAGATACAGACCTATATCATGTCCCATCAATATGAAGGTTTAATGAAAAAAGCGAATCTGAAAAGTCCTAAAAAGAAATAGCAGAAGAAATAAAACTTAAGGAAGTATCATGAAAGTACGTGCATCGGTAAAAAAAATCTGCAGAAACTGCAAAATTGTAAAACGTAAGGGCATTGTAAGAGTCATCTGCTCCGATGGACGCCATAAACAGCGCCAGGGCTAACGATAAAACAACTTACATAATCATTATGCTGTAATATAAATCATTGCAGTTGTTAATTTAACTAAATATTGACAGTAACCTGGTGAGCGCGTATAATACCGCGCTTTCTTTAATTACTTTAGATTGATGGGAGTGGCTTTATGGCCCGAATCGCTGGTGTAAATATTCCAGATAAAAAACATGCTGTTATAGCATTAACATCGATTTATGGAATTGGAAAAACCCGTTCGAAAATTATTCTGGATAAAGTTGGCATTGCTGCTGATACAAAAATCCAGGAATTATCAGAACAGCAATTAGACGCGATACGTAATCTGATTGTTGAATTCGAAGTTGAGGGTGATCTGAGACGTAAAGTTGCAATGAACATTAAACGTCTGATGGATCTGGGGACCTATCGTGGTGTTAGACATCGTCGTGGCCTGCCTGTCCGAGGACAGCGAAGCAAAACGAATGCAAGAACACGTAAAGGTCCGCGTAAACCAATTCGTAAATAAATCGTTATCGACAAACTGATTGTTATTAAAGCTTTCTCTGTTGCAGGTTTTTTACTCCTTGAACGACTATAGTCTCAGCGGGTAATTAGATTCAGATGACATGCTTTATTAAGTTTCTTTGAAAGTTAAAGTCCCGCAAATAATAAACGAATGTTTGCAGGGCATAAAATAGGTAATACTGATGGCTAAACCTGGTCGTGCTTCGCGCAAAAAAGTAAAACGTACCGTCGTAGACGGTGTTGCGCATATCCACGCTTCATTTAACAATACTATCGTCACCATAACGGATCGCCAGGGCAATGCGCTCTCCTGGGCTACTTCTGGTGGTTCTGGCTTTCGTGGTTCCAGAAAAAGTACCCCATTCGCTGCCCAGGTAGCCGCTGAAACTGCGGGTAAAGTGGCACAGGAATTTGGTTTGAAAAACCTTGACGTCAATGTCAAGGGACCAGGACCAGGACGTGAATCTGCGGTACGTTCCCTGTATGCGCTGGGTTATAAAATCAACAGTATTACAGATGTGACTCCAATCCCTCATAATGGTTGTCGTCCTTCTAAAAAGCGTCGTGTATAACAAGACGGAAATTTGGAGTTAAATAATGGCAAGATATATTGGACCAACTTGTAAATTATCACGTCGCGAAAGAACAGACCTGGGCCTTAAAAGCGGGCTACGTTCCCTTGATACAAAATGTAACATGGATCAGCCACCGGGAATACATGGCGCTGGTCGTGCGCGTCTGAGCGATTTTGGTTTACAGTTACGTGAAAAACAAAAGGTTAGAAGAATATACGGAATTCTTGAAAAGCAGTTTCGTAACTACTACAAGAAGGCATCTGCTCAAAAGGGCAATACCGGTGAAAATCTTTTACAGTTATTAGAACAGCGTCTTGACAATGTGGTTTACCGGATGGGTTTTGGCTCTACACGAGCAGAAGCAAGGCAACTGGTCAGTCACAAATCGATAATGGTTAATGGTAAATTAGCCAATGTTGCTTCCTATTCCTGTTGTGCTGGTGATGTTATTTCTATCCGTGAAAAAGCTAAAAAGCAGCAGCGTATCAAGGATGCCCTTGAATTACGCAAACAGCGTGAAGACAGTGAATGGGTCAGTGTCGATGAAAAAGTGATGGAAGGTACATTTAAGTCCTTACCTGAGCGTGGAGATTTACCTGCTGAAATCCAGGAAAATCTGATTGTGGAATTATATTCAAAGTAATTGAATTAGATATCTTCTTAGAAATATTTCACTCGTGTAAATTTTGTATGCAATGAGGATTCTACATGCAGGAATCTGTATCACAGTTTCTAAAACCTAAACTAGTTGACGTACGACAGTATAGCGATAATCACGCCAAAGTTGTTCTTGAACCTCTGGAAAGAGGCTTCGGTCATACGCTGGGTAATTCTTTACGTCGTATTCTGCTTTCATCAATGACAGGTGCTGCAATTGTTGAAGCCGAAATTCAAGGTGTGCTTCATGAATATTCCAGTATTGACGGCGTAAATGAAGATGTTATAGAAATTCTACTTAATCTCAAGGGTGTTGCTTTAAAGCTCAATAGCCGTGACGAAGTCGAGTTAACACTGGCTAAGAAAGGGCCTGGGGTAGTAACTGCAGGCGATATTGCTCTGGATCATGATGTTGAAGTCAGTAATCCGGAACATGTAATCTGCAATTTGTCAGGCAACACAGAAATTTCTATGAAATTGCTGGTTAATAAAGGCATAGGTTATCAACCGTCTAACACTCGTAGCTCAGAAGAGAGTGAATCAATCATTGGTCGGTTACAGCTGGATGCAAGTTATAGTCCAGTGCTCAAGGTTTCTTATGCTGTTGAAAATGCTCGCGTAGAACAGCGCACCAATCTGGATAAGCTGATCATTGATCTGGAAACCAATGGCACCATTGATCCGGAAGAAGCCATTAAGCATGCTGCTACTATCCTGTCGGATCAATTATCATCTTTTGTCAATCTGAATGTCAGCGAAGCTGAACCAAAAGAGCCTGACGAGCCTGAAATCGATCCTATTCTGCTTCGTCCCATCGATGATCTGGAGCTGACCGTTCGATCTGCAAATTGTTTGAAAGCTGAACAGATTTACTTTATTGGTGACCTGATACAACGCACCGAAGTTGAATTACTGAAGACGCCAAATCTGGGGAAAAAATCTTTAACTGAGATCAAAGATGTACTTGCTTCTAAAGGTTTGAGTCTGGGGATCAAGCTGGAAAACTGGCCGCCTGCCATTCTCAAGGACAGCAGCAAAATCTGAGGTAATACACTTTATTAAATTGAAGCGATTTAATGCCTTAACTTAAATATTAGTTACCTAATAATTTACATTTTTATAGTTACTTTGATTCAATTAACCTGTTTGTTAATTGGGTGCTATAAATAGAAAATAACAGGATATTATAATGCGTCATCGTCATAGTGGTCGGCAGCTGGGAAGAAACAGCAGTCACCGTAAAGCCATGTTTAAAAATATGGCAACTTCTTTATTTCGTCATGAAATCATTAAAACCACATTGCCTAAGGCCAAGGAACTGCGTCGTTTTGCAGAACCTATGATCACCAGAGCAAAAGAAGATTCAGTGGCTAACCGGCGTATCATTTTCTCCAGGCTGCGGGATGATGAAATCACGGCAAAATTATTTACTGATCTGGGACCACGCTATCAGGATCGTCCTGGCGGTTATATTCGCATTTTAAAATGCGGTTTTAGAACAGGTGATAAAGCGCCAATGGCTTATGTCGAGCTCATTGATCGGCCCATCATTGAAGAAGATGATGCAGAAGATCTGGATGAAGATACTGAAGAGTAAGTCTTCTTCATCGCTATATTTAAAGCCTATAAAATAACAAAAAAACCGGACTATCAGTTCCGGTTTTTTTTATGCTGTATGAAATATTAAATGCTTAGTAACTATTCAGCGTAATTTTGAAAACGTCCTTGACACCAGGAATTTGCTGACCCACATGGATGTGGGAAATGCAGGTTATGCATGGAGCTATTACCTGCCCAGAAGACGCCGTAAATAGGTCCATGCAGGCTTGAATGTGGCATCCATGCCACAGACACTTCTTACGCAAACACCTGATATCAAGAACTTACGTATAAATCTAAAATACGCTGAATAGTTACAATAATTGTTCTTAAAAGGTGTCCATTTAGCACCAGAACCTGGGATCTATCATTTCGGGATTTGATGCTAATATGAGCGAAATGATGTATTACCGGGTCTTGTGCGATACCTAAATACTATGGCCACTATTTCCGAACAGCTATTTAGCATCATTGTGATAGCTCAGCAAATGTTAAATACTGCACTGAGTGCATACTTTTACTCTGTTTGTTAAACAGAGTTCAGCTTGATTATGTATCCAGTTTCAGCAGATCCTGTCCCTATTTCAGATAATCTTTTAAAAATTGTCCCGTATAGGAGTGTGTGTTCCTGACCAGATCCTCTGGCGTGGAACTGCCAATCAAGGTTCCTCCTTTATCACCCCCCTCTGGACCCATATCTATGATCCAGTCAGCCGTTTTAATGACATCCATGTTATGCTCGATGATCACGATGGTATTACCGTGCTCTCTGAGCCTGAATAAAACCTTGAGCAGTTGTTGAATATCCGCAAAATGCAGGCCGGTAGTGGGCTCATCAAGGATGTATAAGGTTTTTCCTGTATCACGCTTGGACAGTTCCTTAGCCAGTTTGACACGCTGGGCTTCACCCCCGGACAACGTGGTTGCGCTTTGACCTAACTTGATATAAGAAAGGCCAACATCCATTAAGGTAGATAACTTTCTTTTTAGAGATGGAATAACTGAAAAGAACTCATAGGCATTTTCGATGGTCATGTCCAGCACTTCGAAAATGTTTTTGCCTTTATAATTGATTTCCAGCGTTTCACGGTTATAGCGTTTACCTTTGCAGACATCACAGGAAACGTAAATATCGGGTAAAAAATGCATTTCAACCTTTAAAACCCCATCTCCCTGGCAGGCTTCACAGCGTCCTCCTTTGACATTAAAACTGAACCGCCCGGGGTTGTAACCTCTGGAACGAGCTTCTTGAGTAGCGGCAAAAAGATCGCGAATAGATGTAAACAGACCGGTATAAGTGGCAGGATTGGAGCGCGGGGTTCGACCGATGGGGCTCTGGTTTATATCAATGACCTTGTCCAGATGTTCCATACCCTGGATAGATTTAAACGGTGCAGGCGATGAATGGGCCCGATTTAACTTACCTGCGGCATATTGATAGAGTGTATCGTTGATAAGGGTTGATTTACCCGAACCGGATACACCTGTTACAACAGTCAGTAGGCCGACCGGAATGCTGATATCTACCTGTTTAAGGTTATTACCGCTGGCGCCAGTGATATACAGCATTCGTTGCGGATCAACAGATTCCCTCTTGAGCGGGACCTGTATGCTTAAATCGCCATTGAGATACTGCCCGGTTATAGATTTTTTATTAGCCAGAATTTCTTTGATGGAACCCTGTGCAACTATTTCACCACCATGGATACCGGCGCCAGGCCCAATGTCCACAATATGATCAGCCGAGCGGATGGCCTCTTCGTCATGCTCCACCACGATAACGGTGTTTCCAAGGTCACGTAAATAATTCAGAGTGTTGAGCAGACGTTGGTTGTCTCGTTGATGCAGACCAATCGAAGGTTCATCAAGGATATACATTACCCCCACCAGACCAGCGCCAATCTGACTGGCGAGACGGATTCGCTGAGCTTCACCGCCGGAAAGTGTTTCGGCGCTGCGATCCAGTGTCAGGTAATCCAGTCCGACATTGACCAGAAAATCAATTCGTTGATTTATTTCACTAATTATTTTTTTCGCAATTTTGCCGCGTTTACCTGACAGCGTCAGGTTAGCGAAAAAAAGCTGAGCATCCCCAATCGCCATCGAGGTGATCTCCGGCAGCTTCTTTTGCATAATGAACACATGTCGAGCGGCCACATTTAATCGACTGCCGTGGCAATCGGGGCAGGGCTGTATGGTTTGAAATTTATGCAGTTCTTCGCGCACCAGACTGGATTCAGTTTCCCGGTAACGTCGCTGCATATTCGGTAATACGCCTTCAAAGGCAGATGTTCGGGTGGTTTTACGCCCCTTATCATTGATATACACAAATTGTATCTGTTCGCCTTTACTGCCTGACAAAATGAGCTGTTGAATTTTTTTATCAAGTTGCCTGAAGGGTACTTCCAGCTCAAACTGGTAATGGCTGGCCAGAGAATTCAACATCTGATAGTAATATGCATTTCGTCTGTCCCAACCTCGAATGGCGCCAGCAGCCAGTGTCAATTCAGGATTATGTACAACTTTTTCCGGATCAAAAAAAGAATGTACCCCCAGTCCGTCACAGGTTGGGCAGGCACCTGCCGGATTGTTGAATGAGAACAAACGTGGTTCCAGTTCACTCAAACTATAACCGCATTGAGGACAGGCAAACTTTGCGGAAAACGTAATATCCTGTCCCGAATTTTCCATCGGGCTAATACGTGCAAGACCGTTGGCAAGTTCCAGTGCGGTTTCAAATGAATCGGCCAGGCGTTGTTTTAAATCTGCTCGGACTTTGAATCGGTCAATGACTACTTCAATGGTATGCTTTTTATGCGCATCCATTTCCGGCAGCTGATCCAGTTCGACAACGCTGCCATCAATGCGGGCGCGGATAAAACCCTGTGCCCGCAGTTCATCAAACAGAGCATGGTGTTCACCTTTGCGGGACTGGATGACCGGAGCCAGCAGCATTAATTTACTTCCCTCTGGCAGGGACAGAGTTCGATCGACCATCTGGCTTATAGTTTGAGCATCCAGAGTGGTATGATGCTCTGGGCACTGCGGTATTCCGGCCCGGGCAAACAACAGCCTCAGATAGTCATAGATTTCAGTGACAGTGCCAACGGTAGAACGCGGATTGTGTGAAGTGGATTTTTGTTCAATAGAAATAGCTGGAGAAAGACCTTCAATGTGATCGATATCAGGTTTTTCCATTATGGACAGAAATTGTCTTGCATAGCTGGAAAGTGATTCAACGTAACGACGCTGTCCTTCAGCATAGATGGTATCAAAGGCCAGCGACGACTTACCTGAACCTGATAAGCCTGTGATTATAATGAGCTTGTCTCTGGGCAGTTCAATGTCGATATCTTTCAGATTGTGGGTACGTGCACCCTGTATTTTAATAGTATCCATAAAACTTGTATGGGTGATTTAATCGTCAGTGATTAGCGGGAATTGGTATTCAGTCAGAGTGTTGCATTTAACTGGAATGTTTATTGCTGTATATCGATTAAGTATAAAAATCTATAATGCCTGGCAGTAAGAAAACTGTTAATATACTGTGTTTTATATCCAAAGCGCAAAGAATTCTGCTTATTATTTTTATGTTGCATTAATAATGAAGAACAATGATGGTGATCAGCTAAATAAAACGGAAAAACAGGCCGCTGCTTCTCTGGCAACGATTTATTCGCTGAGAATGCTGGGGTTGTTCATGATCCTGCCGGTTTTTTCTATCTATGCCCAGCAGCTGGAGGCTACGACCCCCTTTTTAATTGGCGTGGCCATTGGTGCCTATGGATTAACCCAGGCACTGCTACAAATTCCATACGGGATGTTGTCTGACCGCATCGGGCGTAAGCCCGTGATTATTTTTGGCATGCTGATGTTTGCCCTGGGAAGTATCATTGCAGCTATATCTGACAATATATACATCGTGATCATCGGTCGGGCCGTTCAGGGAAGCGGCGCCATCGCCGCGGCCGTAATGGCGCTGGCTGCTGATCTTACTCGGGAACAACAGCGCATAAAAATTATGGCGGCCATCGGTGTCAGTATCGGTATGTCCTTTGCGGTTGCGATGGTCATGGGTTCTATTCTAAATGAATGGATCGGTGTTGACGGGATTTTCTGGTTTACGGCAGTATTAGCATTGCTTGGAATCGGTGTGACTATTTTCTGGGTGCCGGATGCGCCGCTGCGTTTTCATCGTGAAACCGAGCCTGTCCCGGCTCAGTTTAAAAGAGTTTTATCGGACGGGCAATTACTTCGCCTGGATATTGGAATATTTGTCCTGCATATGGTGCTCAGTGCTACTTTTGTGGTTCTCCCCCTGGCACTGGTTGAAAAACAATATGTCAATTTAGCTCCTTTAGAGCACTGGAAAATCTATCTTCCGGTCATGATATTGTCCATGGGATTGATGATCCCCTTTATCATCATTGCTGAAAGCAAGCGGCGTATGAAACCTGTTTTTACCGGCGCTATTGCTGTGGTTGCTTTGGCAGAACTGGGTTTTTTTGTATTTCATGATTCACTCTACGGTGTGGCGTTTTTTCTGCTGATATTTTTCACCGCTTTTAATATACTGGAAGCTTCATTGCCTTCTCTGGTGGCCAAAATATCACCGGCTGAATCCAAGGGTACGGCAATGGGCGTGTATAGCACCAGTCAATTTCTGGGTGTTTTTGCCGGGGGGCTGGCCGGCGGTGCTGTGTTACACTCTTACGACATAACCGGGGTCTTTTTATTTGCATGCCTGGCTATGTGTATTTGGCTGATTCTGGCCCTGAGCATGAAAAAGCCGCATTATCTGAGCACTTATGTAGTGAAACTGGGTTTGGTGAGCAATGATGAAATCGATCGTTTGATTGCCGCGCTGACCAGTATTCGCGGTGTTGCGGAAGCTGTAGTTATAGCAGAAGATCGTGCTGCCTACCTGAAAGTAGACTTGCATGCGCTGGATAAAGCTGGATTAAATGATTTTTCATTAAAACATATTAAAGGAGATATATAATGGCGGGAGTCAACAAGGTAATTTTGCTGGGCAGACTAGGACAGGATCCCGAAGTGCGTTACATGCCAAATGGCAATGCCGTAGCCAATGTATCCATTGCCACATCGGAGCAATGGAAAGACAAAAACTCAGGGCAGATGCAGGAGCGAACAGAATGGCACCGGGTGGTGTTTTTTGGCCGGACCGCAGAAGTCGTTGGTGAATACCTGCGTAAAGGCTCAGAAGCCTATGTTGAAGGACGTCTGCAAACGAAAAAATGGCAGGATAAAAATGGCCAGGATCGTTATACTACTGAAATTGTTGCGGACAAAATGACCATGGTGGGAGGCCGAGGTAGCGGTGGTGACACAGCATATAAACAGGCCGATCAGCCTCAGCATGCTGCACCCCAACAGCCGGCTTCACAACCGCAGCAGCAAAATACTCCCCCTGCTCAACCTTTTGAAGACGAATTTGACGATGACATTCCATTCTGAGGCGGAACTTAGGGTTTTGTAAAGAAATATGCAGCTCTAAATACCAGAGAAGTCCTAAAAAGCCCTGATAAACAGGGCTTTTTTTATGGGTTTAAATTTGTTTTACAAAATATTTTTGTAACTTAGAAGCGTAATTTCTAAAACGTCATTGATACCAGGAATTTGTTACAGAAGACGCCGTTAATACATCCATGTAGGCTCTATATAGCCATCCCTGGCTATATAAGCTTCTTCCACAAACTCCTGATATCAATAACTTGCAACAATAATCAAAATACGCTGAGTAGTTACGTTAGTTATATGTTAAAATCAATATATGAGTTGGACTGTCAGAAAACATCTGTAAGTTGGATGATAATAGCTCTGATGCTCAGCAGGAGATTGAAAGTTAATGCCATGTTGCTGGATTATCTGCCTAAAGTGGCTAAGTGTACCCATTTTATCAATGCAGATTTGATTGCTGCTGGTTTGTCTCCACTGGCTCCTGAGAATGAACTGATTGCTGCCAGTCGTATTTTTCTAACTGAAATCGATGTTCGTATTAAAAGGCAAGAGGATTTTGCGTTTGAAACTACTCTATCAGGTCGTAGTTACTTAAGACTAATCAAACGTTTGAAGAAAAATAACTGGGAAGTAGAATTAATATACCTGGCTTTGCCAAGTTCAGAAATGTCCAGACAACGAGTTGCAGAAAGAGTTGCTCATGGTGGTCATAATATTCTGACAAAGGATATTATGCGACGATTTTCACGTAGTTTGCATAATTTATTAAATGAGTTTAGTGGTGCTGTTGATCGTTGTTTGTGTTTTATGAATGATGGCAAAGATCCCATTCTTGTCTTTGAGCAGGAAGGAGAAAATAGACTCATTCTTAATCAGAATTATTATCAGTTGATAAAAATGAAGCAGTATTATGAACGTTAAAAATAAAAACAGGCCATCTGAAAAGTGACAGACTGTACTTAATGCGTTAAGAATTGCTGTTACCAATGCATTGGAAAAAAAACAGAAACTTTGGCAATATGCTGTTGTTTGGGATGGGCAAAAAACAGTGCTCAGTGGAAATGATGCTCCCAGTAAGTAAAAGCACACAAAGTGTAAAGTTTTAGATTGTATTTAGGATGATAATTAACATAATATTTTACAGTTTATGTTGTGTATGAAAAATCATTTTTTTATAAGTCAATAAAATCAAGATGTTGTTTCTTGTTTGCTCACTCACTCGTTGTAATGTTTTGTGTTTTAGGTGTCCATAACCATTCTAGTCTGGGTAAAATGTAAAGAATATGCCTGGAAGCCTTCTAATAGAGGGCTTTCCTGTTTTTTTAACTATGAAATTTTGTGTATTGATTCTTTGCCAGATAAACCGGGGAGTTTTTTTACCTCTACAGACAATAAAAGAAGTTGTTTATTATCGATAACAGACTCCTGTAATAACAGGCAAATTATATTAGAAAGTCACATGCTATTATGCTAAAACCAGCCATATCTCTTATTCAGTTAATTGCGTTTTTAATTCTGTCCTTAACCGGGGCAGCCGTCCTTTCAGCAGATGAAAGTCGTTATGGGCCAGTGAGCAATAATGAAAATTTGTGGGATATTGCAAACCAGTTTACTGCAGACGGGGACTTGAAAACATCACAGGTTGCCGTGTCAATTTTTCGCCGTAACCCACAGGCATTCAGGGAGAATAATATCAATGGATTAATGCAAGGTCTTATATTGATAATACCATCAGTTACAGAAATGCAATCCATACCCAAACAGTCTGCTAAAAAGATATTTATGCAGCATTGGGAGAATTGGAAAAATGGCATCACTCAAGTTGAACAGTTAGAAAATATTCAGTTATCTCCAAGCATCGAAAGCTCACCGGTCAGCGATCTTCACAACGAAACTCCTATTATATCATCTCCAGGGAACCATCCTTTCGTTGAATTATCTGCAGCTACAGCTGATTCTTCATCTCAAGCTGAGACTGTTTTACCTGAAGCTGAGACTGTTGTAGCTGTAGCTGAGAAAAATAGTATACCTGAACAAATACCTCCTGCACCTGCATCATTCCCACCAGGGAATATAACGGCAGTCGAGCCGGCAGCAAAGGCTTCGGTATCGTTAAGCAATGATCCCGGGTTTCGACCACAAAATGAGCTTCCGGCAGAGCAAAAAGAAAAAAGTGGTCCTGCTTTACAGGAGACCTCTGCTTTCCGGGCGGAAATAACTGAACCTCTACTAACAGAGACTCAGGATTTACAGGTGAATGAAAATGCATCCGTTTTAAAGGATACAACAGCCTTGCAAACGAAAAAAAATGAACCTGTTTTAATAACACAAACACCGCTCCTGGAAATGGATAAGAATAATCCTCGCTTAAGCAAGACCTCAGCTTTACAAACTGCAATTAAAAATCCAGTACTAGAACCTGACGCTATGACGGCTAACCCTCCAATAGCAACAACAGTAACTTTGTCACCAGAAATCAGTAATCATGAAGAAATTGTCAAACCACCGCTAACAATAAATAAACCCGCTCAATCAGAAATAGAAGATGTTGCACAAGGTGGTATCATGTCTCAGTTACAAGTTCAGATTAAAAATAATCTGCCTTATATTGCAGGGGTTGCTGGTTTAGGTTTACTGCTATTACTTTTTTTGAGCAAAGAACAGACCTATCCCATGGTAAAGCTTACTAACGAGGCGGAACTGCCAGACTCCCGCATGGTGAATGATGCTGACGAAAACACAGCCACAAAAATTGTAGTTGAGATTGACGAAAATACGCAAGAAATCAATTTTGCTGCATCAGCTAAAGTGACTGAAACAGCACACCAGCATCAGAATGATATTCCTGAAAAAAACAGTTTTAATATTTTATCAGAACACGAAATCAAATCTTCTGTAGCAGAAAATTCTGCTTCCTGTGCTGAATCTGATGAGCTGCTGAATCAAACTCATATTCATAGTGACAGCGACGAGTTATCAGCGGTAAATGTTAAATTTAAACAGGACTATCCGCAGCTGGAGGTTATTGATGAAGAGGAAATATTTGCCGTGCTGGAACATAAGTCAAAAGCCGTGATTGCAGAAAATGTTAACTCCGCCACGGAATATGCAGAGCTTGACGTAATAAATGAAGAAGAACTACTGGCCCTGTTAAATGATGAGTCAGAAGCAGCGGTTTTAGATCAGAAGCAGAATAATTAAAGTTGCTAAATGAATGTCTTGAGGAATTGATTTTATTATGTTTCATGGTTCTGATATGACATGACAATGACGTGTCGTGCAGGTTGCGGTGCCTGCTGCATTGCTCCTTCTATCTCTGCTGTGATCCCTGGCATGCCGCAGGGAAAGCCGGCGGGAATACGTTGTATTCAGCTGGATGCAAATAATCACTGTAAAGTTTTTAACCACCCGGACAGGCCCATGACTTGTGAGCAATTTGAGCCAGACAGGGATTTTTGTGCAGAATCGCGTCAGCAGGCCCTGCTGCGTCTGACGGAACTGGAAAAGCAGAGCCAGCCGGATTAACCGGTAGATAAACTGATAAATAGCATGTTGTAAAGCAACCTGATGCAATTTTCCCGCCTTTTTCTTTAAATTCGAGCATTTTTATCAATAAAGTATAATTTTAGTTGATGTTTCAGCTCAAAATAAATACAATCGCGGGTAATTTTCTATGCATGTCAGCAATCGGCCAGATTTTGTGTAAATGACTCTGTGTCAGCTGAGGTGATTTCCTGATGAATTAGCTTTTCCAGCCAATGATGAAATTGGTCGAGGTACTATTTTGTTACGGAATTGTTTGTAATACATCATAGCTATTTAATAGCAGATTTTTACATTTTATCAATAACTAACGTTTAAACCAGAGTTCTAATATGGCTGACTTATCCAAATACCGAAATATTGGCATCTTTGCACATGTAGATGCAGGTAAAACTACAACCACTGAGCGTATCCTGAATCTGACGGGAAAAACCCATAAGATTGGTGAGGTTCATGATGGTGAAGCTACCACTGACTTCATGGAACAGGAACAGGAGCGCGGTATTACCATTCAGTCTGCAGCTACATCCTGCATTTGGGACGGACACCGTCTGAATATCATTGATACCCCAGGACACGTTGACTTCACCATTGAAGTCTATCGTTCCTTAAAAGTACTGGATGGCGGTGTTGGTGTTTTTTGTGGTTCCGGTGGTGTAGAACCGCAGTCTGAAACCAACTGGAGATATGCCAATGATTCTGAAGTAGCGCGTATTATTCTGGTAAATAAACTGGACCGTCTGGGGGCTGATTTTTACCGTGTTGTTGATCAGATTGAAAATGTCCTGGGCGCTCACCCGCTGGTTATGGTGCTGCCTGTAGGAATAGAAGATGACTTCGCTGGAGTGGTTGATCTTTTAACCCGAAAAGCCTGGATCTGGGACGATTCCGGTGATCCCAGCAAATATGAACTGCAGGATGTACCAGCAGACATGGTTGATAAGGTTGAAGAATACCGTGAAAAATTGATCGAAACTGCATTGGAAGAAGATGATGAATTGATGGAAGCCTACCTTGAAGGTGAAGAACCTTCTATCGAGGACATCAAACGCTGTGTGCGTAAAGGAACCATTGCCCTGAACTTCTTCCCGACATTCTGTGGCTCAGCTTTCAAGAACAAGGGGATTCAGCTGGTTTTGAACGCAGTGGTCGATTATCTTCCTGATCCTACTGAAGTCCAGCCTCAGCCCGAAGTGGATCTCGAAGGTAATGAAACGGGTAAATTTGCGCTTGTTGATGCTGCAGGGCCTTTTCGTGCGTTAGCCTTTAAAATCATGGATGACCGCTTTGGTGCGCTTACCTTTACGCGAATTTATTCAGGACGACTGGAAAAAGGCACGACAGTTTTAAACACCTTTACCGGCAAGACGGAACGTATCGGACGCATTGTGGAAATGCATGCAGATTCTCGCGAAGAACTTAATTCCTGTGAAGCCGGTGATATTGTTGCGTTTGTTGGTTTAAAGAACACTCAAACAGGCCATACCTTGTGTGATCAGAATAATCCTGCGACGCTGGAACCCATGGTGTTCCCTGCTCCCGTTATCTCCATTGCTATTGCACCAAAGGATAAAGGGGGTTCGGAGAAGATGGGTATTGCACTGAACAAAATGGTCAAGGAAGATCCTTCTTTCCACGTTGAAACCGATCAGGAAAGCGGTGAAACCATCCTTAAAGGTATGGGGGAATTACACCTGGATATCAAAATTGATATTCTAAAACGTACCCATGGCGTCGACGTTGAAGTTGGTAAACCACAGGTGGCCTACCGTGAAACAATTACCCAGCGTATTGAAGACAGCTATACTCACAAGAAGCAATCAGGTGGTTCGGGACAGTTTGGTAGGATTGATTATATCATTGAACCCGGTGAGCCTAATAGTGGCTATACTTTTGAATCAACGGTTTCCGGCGGTAATGTACCCAGCGAATACTGGGGCGCTATTGAAAAGGCCTTTGGTGCTATGATGGAAGAAGGTGTTCTGGCAGGTTATCCCTGCCTGGATGTACATGTCACCCTGACTGATGGTGCTTACCATGCAGTGGATTCTTCTGCAATGGCTTTTGAGCTGGCTGCTAAAGGTGCTTACCGCCAAACCATGCCTAAAGCGGGACCACAGTTGATAGAACCTATTATGAAGGTAGATGTATTTACACCGGAAGAACATGTTGGTGACTGTATCGGTGATTTGAATCGCCGCCGCGGCATGATTAAATCACAGGACACAACGACTACCGGTATACGTATCAAGGCAGAAGCTCCATTGAGTGAAATGTTTGGTTACATTGGCGACCTGCGGACTATGACTTCCGGTCGCGGACAGTTTTCTATGGAATTTTCTCATTACAATCCCTGTCCGAAGAATATCACCGAAGAAGTGATTAAAGAGGCTCTGGAGCGCAAAGAGAAAAAGAAGTAAGAACCTCTGAATAACACTCAGACTGATAAAACTGTACGGTCTGTAAAGTTGATAAGCGTTTTAACAGACAGTAAGAAAATCTTATTTTCTTACTGTCTGCTCTGTTTCTGTTTCTTAGAATAGAGCTGACAGCATCCTGTTGACAAAATTCTCCGTGAAATAAACTCCCTCCCCAAGTATAATAATGGTTTTAATAATAACCTAGGTCACTACTCTCTGTGGATTCTCAAAATACTGTTCAGGATGAACCTGTCTTCAGACATCAATTTGCTGAAAAATCAATTACTGTTTTAGGTACCGCCCACGTGTCCAAAGCCAGCGCGGACAAGGTGCATGAATTATTATCTTCGGGCGACTTTGACGGTGTGGCCATTGAGCTATGTCCAAGCCGCTATAATAGTCTGATCAACCCTGATAGTCTGGCAAAAATGGATTTATTCCAGGTCTTTAAAGAAGGCAAGGCCTCTATGGTCATTGCTTCCCTGGCCCTGGGAGCGTACCAGCAGAAGATGGCTGAAGAATTTGGTATTGAGCCGGGCGCAGAAATGCGTATCGCTATAGAACAGGCCGAGGCTAATAATTGTCAAATTCATCTCATTGATCGGGAAGTTGGTACCACCCTGAAACGTGTATATGCTAACGTGCCCTGGTGGAAAAAAATGGGTATTATTGGCGGTCTGCTTGGAAGCGTGCTGTCTAACGAAAAAGTCTCCGAAGAAGAAATCGAACGTCTTAAAGAAGGTGATATACTGGAAACCACCTTTTCACAGTTTGCCGAAGAGGCAAAAGAGCTGTATAAACCGCTTATTGATGAGCGAGACCAGTATATGGCTGCACGCTTACAGCAGATTGTTGCTGAATCGGATAATCAGTCCATCCTGGCAGTGGTTGGTGCAGGCCATTTAAAAGGCATTGAAAAATATCTGACGCAGGCTCAACAGAGCACATCGAATCAGCAGTTATATGCGCAGGCTCAACAAACTATCGATGATCTGGATAGATTGCCTTCCCCGAGCCGATGGCCGAAAATTATTCCCTGGTTGATTGTTGCTGTTTTACTGGTCGGGTTTGTGATTGGGTTTAATCGCAGCACAGAGTTAGGCGTACAATTGATTGGCTACTGGATAGTGATTAATGGTACTCTTTGCGCCCTGGGGGCACTTTTGGCCAGAGCTCATCCGTTTACGGTTATCGGTGCTTTTGTGGCAGCACCTATTACCTCTCTGAATCCAACCATTGGTGCCGGGATGGTCACAGCAGCTATTGAATTATATTTCAGAAAACCCAACGTAGGTGATTTTAGTGCTCTGAAAAAAGATACCACACACATTTCAGGCTGGTGGAAAAATAAAGTGGCCAGAACCCTGCTGGTTTTCTTCTTCTCCACGATGGGGTCAGCCATCGGTACCTATGTCGCTGGATTCAAAATTTTTAAGAGTCTGGTTAATTGAGTTTCTTATCACTTGCCTGTTTGTTTTGCATGTGTTTTTTGAATCGTTCACATTGATCTTCTCTGGATGCTTTGACCGTAAACCAGACATAATCAAACGGCAAATACTGTCGATTCCATTTTTCGGCATAGTCTTTTACCTGATCTGCCCCATCACTGACTTCAATAAAAGCCAGGCTTATTATTTTCGGCGCTGAATTGTCCTGCTTTTGAGTTTGACTCTCAGCTGCCCTGGTTTGCAGATAAAAGGGAACACCATAGTCATTGCGGATGTGCCCGCTACCGGCAATTAACACAATTCCGTCCACAGCTTGCCTGTTCACCAGGATCTGGCTCATGGAAATGTCTCGCAACTGCTGCGCCATAAGCATTGGGGGCAGATGTTTTTCAGCTAACATTTCGCAATGCGCGGAAAAAATCTCTGTTTCAAGTTCCTGGCGTGTATTGTCATCATATTGATATTTTGTTAACAGCTGCTGGTAGGAAACGGGTAGTACCTCTGGGCCCTGCTGGATAACCTCACGAATTAATTTGTGGTTTAAATTGGCTGCGATAAGTGCTAGTTCGGCCTTTAGAACAGTGTTAAACACAGGTCGGTAAAGGCTCCAGTCGGGCCAGCCGGATTTTTTCCAATCAATAGCTTCGGCAAAGGTATCGACATTCTCTGCAGCGGTGTATTTTTGCAGAAAAAGATCAATTGCTTCCTGCTGATCGCGATCGAGCATTTCAAATGCTACGGCCGGTTGGTGATTATGGCTGATCAAATGAGCGATCATCTCGCTTTGCAGCTGATGATGCATGGCATTGTCATGCGTTTCGCCCAGCAGCAGCACATTGGCCGTAAGTGCATCTTGTTTGAGGATTTTCGGATCAACAAATTGCTGCTTTTTTACGGACCAGACTTTATTGATTAATACATGATCGGTAATCGCATCTTGTGTGAGCGTATGTTCAGGTTTTAAATCCACACAGGCGCTGATAAGAAAGACTAATCCTGGCAGAATTATTTTATAAATCATAGACTGATAGTTTGCTTGATTCGAACTCGCGATGAGAAGGAAAAAATATTATATGCTCATAGGTTAGTTCTTAAGCAAAAATGTTGATGAACAATCGGGTATTTGTGGAATGCAGATCACGCAGGAGCAATTATCTGCCTTCCACAAATACCCGCTTCTCCTTAAGTACCTGCGTATGATTATATGCTAGTTTGTTAATACAAACCACAATTGCGATTTAACTCAAAACGTAATACATGAGCAGTAATATCGGGTTCCCAACAATTTAAACAGGAACTCTAATTATTTAGAATTTCCAGATCAAGGGTGTTATTGCCAGAGTGAGCATGCCTACCAATAAGGTCAATGGCAGGCCAATACGCATAAAATCGCTAAAATGGTAACCGCCGACATTATATACCATCAGATTGGTTTGATAGCCAATGGGAGTAGCAAAGCTGGCAGAAGCAGCAATCATAATGGTGATGGCGAAAGGCATCATGTTCACCTGCAGCGTATTCGCAGCTTCCAGAGCGATGGGAAACATTAATACGGCAGCAACGTTGTTGGTTGCCATGGCGGTAAAACATGCAGTCAGTAGAAAGACCATTGCCAGGGTTAGCCAGGGATCGCCGCTGGCCAGTGCAATTAAAGTTTCGGCGATAACAGCCGCCGCACCCGTTTTATACACAGCTGTACCTATACCAAATGCTGTTGCAATGACCACCAGTACCTGCCAGTCTGGAGCCAGACGAGCAATTCTGCCGTCAATACAGCGAGTGATTATCATCAATCCGGCAGCCAGCAAGGCCGCCTTGAGCATACTCAGCCAGCCAAAACTGACCGACAAAATCATGCTCAGCACAATACCCAGCGCGAGCTTTGCTCGTTCATGATTGAGAGGATGAGAATTGCCTATTTCACTAATAAGAAAGAAATCACGTGAGTTATGTTGCTGTGATACAAAGCAGGCCCGGCTTTCCAGTAACAGGGTATCACCCGGGAGAAGAATAATATCACCTATTTTCTGATTGAGCCGTTCTCCATTTCGTGCCAGAGCAATAATAACGGCATCGTAGCGGGAACGAAATTTGCCTTCTTTAACGGTTTTACCAACTATTGGACAGCTATTGGATACTACGGCTTCAATAAAGCAACGGTCCTGACGTTCCCCTTCCAGTTTGAAAATCTGTCTGGTTGCTGGTGTCAACCCGCGAATTTTCTGCAGGTCAACTACTGAATCAATAATACCGGCAAAGATCAATCTGTCATTAGCGCGAAGTATTTCGTGGGGCGATACTGCCGCAAGGATCTGTTGTTCACGTTCTATTTCTATGAGAAAGAGACCTGGTAATTGACGTAACCCAGCCTGTTCTATAGTCATTCCGGCGAGGGGGCTATGCTGCTCTACCTGCATCTCTACGGTATATTGTCTGACATCATCGTAGCGATCGAGTGCAGAGGCCCGATCGGGTAATAACCACTGACTGAATACGAGCAGGAAAAGCAGCACTACTATGACAATGGGAGCTCCGACCCATAGCAGTTCAAACATGGACAGTCCGTAATTCAGATCCTGTTCCTGCAGCATTCCGTTAACGACCAGGTTGGTACTGGTACCAATCAAAGTACAGGTACCTCCGGCGATACTGGCATAACTTAAAGGGATCATTAATTTTGATAATGATAGTTGATGGCGTTTGGCCCAGTCCTTCACCGCAGGAATAAACACGGCAACCACCGGGGTATTATTAAGAAAAGCACTTAAAATAGTGACTGGCAGCATCAGTTTAATTTGTGCATGAGTGGTGGAACGAGGACGTCCCAGCAGGGACTGAACGATCCAGCCAACCGCTCCCGTTTCAGTCAGACCGGCAACAACAATATACAATACTGCAACAGTCAGCATTCCTTCATTGGCAAAACCTGCCAGAGCTTCCTCAGGGGTCAGTATTTCGAAAACCAGTAATAAAGTTAAGCCGGCACTCATGATAATGTCTGGTGAAATCCGACTCAGCATCAAAGTAACAAAACAGAACATCATAATGCCAATACTGAACCAGGCATCCCAACTCATTAACATCACCGATTGTGACCTAAGTCATTTTAATTTTAAATGGATAATATATATTGTGTATTCATAGCGCATGGTCTGGTTATATCTATACTATGAGGCTCAGCAAAAATGCGCTTACATAGAGAAACTTTTATAATCAACAGTGATTCTACCTGCTTTTTTTTCAGGGGGAAATCATCTGCATAAATCTACATCACAAATCGTGAAATAATTAAACTTTACCGAGAATTTAGCATGAATAATGATACAAATGTTACCTGGCATGAACACAGTGTTTCGCGTGAAATGCGTGAAAAGAAAAACAGTCACAAGGGGTGTGTGATCTGGTTTACCGGATTAAGTGGTTCAGGTAAAAGTACTGTGGCCAATACTCTGGATCATAAACTTCATCATTTTAATCTTCAGAGCGTTGTGCTGGATGGCGATAATGTCCGTCATGGACTTAATGCTGGTCCCGGAATGTTGAAGAATACTCATGGAGATGAATTTTCTCAACGTTTTGGACTGGGTTTTTCCGCCATAGACAGGGAAGAAAATATTCGCCGTATCGGTGCCGTAGCAGAAATTTTTGCCCAGACAGGTGTTATTGCTCTCACTGCTTTTATCAGTCCATACCGAATTGACCGGGACAAGGTGCGCAACACTTTAAACGAGGGAGAATTTGTCGAAGTATTTGTGGATACCCCGATTGAGGTCTGTGAGCAACGGGATCCTAAAGGATTGTATAAAAAAGCCAGGGCGGGAGAAATTAAGGGTTTTACCGGTATCGACGATCCCTATGAAGAACCGCTAGCTGCTGAACTGGTTTTAATGGCAGCAGAAAAAACACCCGATGTCCTGGCAGATGAAGTTATCGATTATTTAAAGGATAAAGGGATTATCTCGGCATTATAGTCGCTCTTTTAAGCCGTATGTTACGTACCAGACAGTTCAGGAAACAGACAATGAATCAGCCCCTGGACTGGCTGAAATAAGTTACTTATCTATTGGCGGAAAATTTATTTTTAATATATGTTTCTACTATTGTCTGAAACTCCAGAGCTATCTTGTCGCCCTTTAATGTTACTGTCTTGACACCATCTTCATAGACCGGGGCGACAGGCTTTTCACCGTTTCCGGGCAGGCTGATGCCGATATCTGCATGCTTGCTTTCACCCGGCCCGTTCACTACACAGCCCATGACAGCAACACTGAGTTTCTCGACCCCGGGAAAGTCTTTGCGCCAGCCCGGCATGGAGCTTGTCAGAAAGGCCTGGATGCCTTTGGCCAGGTGTTGAAATGTGTCTGAACTGGTTCTTCCGCATCCCGGACAGGCAATGACTGACGGGGTAAAAGAGCGCATTTCCATTGCCTGCAGAATTTCCTGTGCTACAAGCACTTCTTTTTCTCTTTCTGCACCCGGTTCCGGGGTCAGCGAAATCCGAATAGTATCGCCGATTCCCTGCTGCAGCAGTACAGATAATGCCGCAGTTGAAGCGACAATACCTTTACTGCCCATGCCTGCTTCGGTCAGCCCAAGATGCAGGGGATAGTCACAGCGTTGACTCAGATCCTCATAAACACTGATTAAATCCTGCACTCCGGACATTTTACAGGATAGAATAATCTTGTCGTGAGCCAGACCAAATTTTTCTGCTGCAGCAGCAGATTGCAGCGCTGAGGTAATCAGCGCATCATGCATGACGGCGGCGGGTTCACGAGGTTCGGCCAACTGGTTATTGGCATCCATCATGCGCGCCATAAGTTCCTGATCCAGACTGCCCCAATTGACCCCGATGCGTATTGCTTTATCATGTTGACACGCGATTTCTATCAGCTGCGAAAACTTGTCGTCACGTGTATTACCGCGGCCGATATTGCCTGGATTGATTCTATATTTTCCCAGCGCCCGGGCACATTCTGGAAACTGACTCAGAAGTTTATGTCCATTGAAATGAAAATCACCGACCAGCGGTACATTAATGTTCATCTTATCCAGTTGCTCACGTATTCTTGCTACTGCGCGAGCAGATTCTGCAGTATCAACAGTGATTCTGATCAGTTCCGAGCCGGCTCTGGCCAGTGCAGCACACTGTTTGGCCGTGCCCAGTACATCAGCTGTATCGGTATTGGTCATGGACTGGACGACTATCGGATGGTTTCCACCGATAGTAACATGCTCGATACTAACAGGTGTCGTTAATTTTCTGGGGCTTGAGGTCATTGCAACTCTTATATTATTGGACGGTCTGGGCCGTGTTGGAGGCTTTTTTCTTCACTACTTTTTTCTTCACTGCTTTTTTCTTCACTGCTTTTTTTTTCGCTTTGGGCAATTCAATGTTCCAATTAGCGTCTTTATAGTGACCTGACCAGCCAGTGGCTTTTCCTTCTTTATCTTCAGTCATAATATACTGCTCCCTGTTTTTACGACTGAAACGGATAATGCTTGGATTACCCTTGTTATCTTCTTGCGGGGCATCACATAAGTAAAGAAATTTGGGATCCAGTTGTTCCTTATGGGCGATTAATTCTCTGACCAGTGGTGCGCGAGTTTCTCGCGAACGCGGAAAAGCACTGGATGCCAGAAAAAGTCCTGCAGCACCATCACGCAGTACAAAATAGCCGTCAGATTTTTCACACTTTAGTTCCGGCATATGTACGGGCTCGGCTTTTGGCGGAGCGGCTTCACCATTACGTAAAAGTTTACGAGTATTGCTGCATGCTTCGTTGGTGCAGGCAAAATATTTTCCGAAGCGGCCTGACTTCAACTGCATGTTACTGCCGCATTTATCGCACTCAATAATTGGGCCGTCATAGCCTTTAATCCGATACTGACCGCTTTCAACAATAAATCCGTCACAATCAGGATTGTTGCCGCAAATATGCAATTTGCGTGTTTCATCAATGAGATAGCTGTCCATGGCTGTATCGCACTTAGGGCAGCGTTTACGTTCTATCAAAGCCCTCGCTTCACTCTCATCATCCTGATCAGTATCAACTGCTTCATCACCGGGGATAAGATTTAACGTACCTTTACATCGTTCTTTGGGCGGCAGGGAATATCCGGAACAGCCCAGGAACACACCGGTAGAACCCGTGCGCACCATCATGGGACGGTCGCATTGGGGGCAGGGAATGTTTGTCAGTGTGGGGTCATTGGCACGCATTCCATACTTGCTGTCACTATCTGCACTCAGCAGTAATTCTTTAAACGAATGGTAGAAAGCATCCAGAATGTCCTGCCAGTATTTTTCTCCGCTCGCTATCTGATCCAGCTGTTTTTCCATGTCCGAGGTAAAACTGTAAGTCATTAGTTCGGAAAAACTTTCACATAAACGTTCAACCACAATAGCACCAATTTTTTCAGCATAGAAACGTTTATTCCTGGTGGTGACGTAACCCCGATCCTGAATGGTAGAAATAATACTTGCATAAGTGGATGGCCTGCCGATGCCGCGTTTTTCCAGTTCTTTCACCAGGCTGGCTTCAGAATAACGTGGTGGCGGCTTGGTAAAATGCTGCTTTGGCGATAACTTCTGCAAGCTCACAGATTCACCTTCTGCAATGACCGGCAGAATAATATCTTCAGCAGATTTTGCAATGGCTTTCATGACGCGGGTCCAGCCGTCAAAAAGTACACTGCGGCCTTTGATTTTTAGTTCATATTTGTCTGCCTTAAAGGTCAATGTGGTATTTTCATACCTGGCCGGTGTCATCTGGCAAGCAATAAATTGTCGCCAGATAAGCTCATACAGGCGTTGCGCATCACGATCAGCGTTAACGATATCAGCAGCACTGACACTGATATCTGAGGGTCTGATGGCTTCGTGTGCTTCCTGTGCACCTCCTTTGCTGGCGTAGACGAGAGCTTTTTCAGGCAGATATTTGCTGCCAAAATGGCTATTAATATAATCTCGTGCAACGGCTGTCGCTTCAGTGCTCAGATTGGTAGAGTCTGTACGCATATAGGTAATAAAACCGGCTTCATACAAGCGCTGTGCAAGCATCATGGTTTTCTTTACCCCAAACCCCAGCCGGGTACTGGCTGCCTGCTGCAGGGTAGATGTGATAAACGGTGCTCTGGGTTTACTGCTGTTCGGGCGGGTTTCTTTTTTACTCAGAACGTACTGAGCTTTTTGCAGTCGTGCCAGAGCCTGATCGGTTTCCTGTTTGTTGCCGGGACGGAAATTTTCTCCCGCGTATTTGACAACCTGAGCCTGTAACTGTGTATTTTTTTCACTGCTCAGATGGGCATAAATTTCCCAGTATTCTTCCGGATTAAAAGCATGGATTTCCCTTTCTCGCTCAACGACGAGTCTTACCGCGACCGATTGAACCCGTCCTGCAGATAATCCACGCGCTACCTTTTTCCATAACAGCGGCGACACCATGTAACCTACGACTCGATCAAGAAAACGGCGTGTTTGCTGGGCATTAACATGATCCATGTTTAATTCGCCGGGTTCAGAAAAAGCTTCCTGAATTGCTTTTTGAGTGATCTCATTAAACACAACGCGCTTGAACTTGCTGTCATCAAGATTTTCTGTAACGCCTTCGAGCGTTTCTCTGAGATGCCACGCGATGGCTTCTCCTTCGCGGTCCAAATCCGTTGCCAGGTATATGGTGTCAGCATTTTTGGCCAGCTTTTTCAGTTCGGTAATGACTTTTTCTTTACCCGGCATGGTCTCATACTGAGGGTTCCAGCCATGTTCCGGGTCAATGCCCATGCGTTCAATCAGAGCCGTCTGGGCTCGCTGCTGTTTTCTTTTTTCACGTTCATCAGGTTCCAGTTTGCGTGATTCAGCAGCCAGTCGGGCTCTTTCTTTCGGCGTCATAGCAGATTTTCTGCCGCTGCCGCTGGTGGGCAGGTCACGAATATGACCAACGCTGGACTTGACTACATAGTCCTTGCCTAAATATTTATTAATGGTTTTGGCCTTGGCTGGCGATTCTACAATGACCAGAGATTTTCCCATAATGCGATGTCTTTAAAATTGTTGTCCTAACCCCTATTAAGAAATAATGGTTAAGTAGTTTATTTGTCAAGTATATTCAAATTTTATTATCATTGAAGCAAATTATTATGCAACACTCATATTGGCTGGAACGCTGGCAGAATAACCGTATCAGATTTCATCTTGACAGCATAAATCCTTTTTTATCAAAGTACTGGAGTCGATTAAATCTTCCCGAAAACAGCCGGATCTTTGTCCCTTTTTGCGGCAAAAGCAAAGATATGATTTTTTTACAGCAACACGGACACCAGGTTATTGGTAATGAATTAAGTCCCCTTGCGGTGAAAGATTTTTATACAGAACAGCAGTTAAATGCAAGTAAATCTGTTATTTCAGCTGAAAATTCTACTTCGCCAGCAGACGGTATGCAGCAATGGAGCAGCGAAAAAGTGGATATAATCTGTGGTGATTTATTTCCCTGGAAAAAGAGCAACTCATTGATGTTTCAGCAATTTATGACCGTGCAGCGTTGGTTGCTCTGCCTCCCCGGATGCGCATTGATTATGTGCATAAAATGTTCGAGATAATACCGGAAACAAGCTTGATGTTGCTGCTTACCCTGGAATATGATGAAAAACTCAAACAGGGACCGCCATTTTCTGTTACTGAAGCAGAAGCCAGGCGTTTATATGCACATCAGTTTGACATTGAATTGCTGGAGGTGAATGATATTGCCCAGGCACAACGCAGTCCGAATTCGCAGGCATTAAGTTATTTTCGGGAAAGGGCATTTCTGTTAAGCAAATAATGCGGGCGAAAAATATATCTCCAGGGGTTTTTGCGCTAGCTTATAATTAAAGCTGTTTTGCACAGCGATGTGGAGAACGTGTTGAACCAGGTAGCAGGATTTTTACGCCAGTAAAATTTAATATGACCAGAACATATATAAAAGGTAAAGATGAGGCTTTAGAAGTTTCAATCGATAAAATGCAGTCTCAATTGCAGTCACTGGGTTTTGAAATTGAACAGGTACTATGGTTAAATCCGGTGAGCAATATTTACTCGGTCAATATTCGGGACAAAAATTGTCCTCTATTGTTCACCAATGGTAAGGGCAGTACACGCAATGCCTCTCTGGCCAGTGCTCTTGGTGAATTCTTTGAGCGGCTGAGCAGCAACTATTTTTTTGCCGATTTCTTTCTCGGAGAGCAGATTGCAAATTCTGCCTTTGTTCATTATCCGGATGAAAAGTGGTTTGTCCTTGATGCAGAGACTATGTCTGAAGAGATTATGCCTGCAGGTTTATTGAATGAACGTTTATGGTCATTTTATGATCCCGAGCATCGCTTATCGGCTGAAATGCTGATTGATACAAATTCCGGAAACAGGGCGCGGGGTATCTGTGCTATTCCATTCCTTCATTATGCGACTCAACAGCGCTGCTGGTTTCCGCTTAATCTGCTGGGTAATCTGTATGTCAGTAATGGTATGTCTGCGGGTAATACCATGATGGAAGCGCGAACCCAGGCCTTATCGGAAATTTTTGAACGCTATATAAAAAATCGTATTATTGCTGAACGGATCAGTCTGCCGTTGATCCCTGATTCTATTATTGAGCTATATCCCAAAGTGGGTGCAGCACTGGACGAACTGCAGCAGGACGGCTTCAGGATTGACATCAAGGACGCTTCCCTGGGAGGACGTTATCCGGTCATCAATGTTACCATGACGCAGGCAGAATCAGGCCGTTGTCTGGCTTCTTTCGGTGCCCATCCAAGTTTTGAAGTAGCTCTGGACAGGACACTGACAGAGCTTTTACAGGGACGTCGGTTAGACTCTCTGGATGGTTTTCAGACGCCGTGTTTTGACAATGAAGCGGTTGCTGATCCGGTTAACCTGGAAACTCATTTTATCGATTCCAGCGGATTGATCAGTTATGATTTTTTTAAAGCTGACAAGGACTACGACTTTGTATACTGGGATTTTGACAGTAATACAAACTCTGAATTTGAATATCTGCTCAGCATACTTGAAACTGAAGGCAGGGACGTGTATGTTGCCGATTATGAGCATCTGGGTGTCTATGCCTGCCGGATTATTGTACCCGGGATGTCCGAAATCTATCCGCTGGATGAATTATACTGGCAAAATAACAATGCGGGTATTGCTTTGCGAGAATCTATATTAAGTTTATCCACTTTGTCCCGCGCACAGTGTGCAGATTTATGGATCACGCTGGAGCAGAGTGAATTCAGTGATCACACTGATGTCTGCGGACTGCTGGGTATTGCCGCTGATCCTGGCAGCGTCTGGGAAAGTTTACGTGTTGGAGAACTCAAGGGCATGCTGGCCCTGTATGTTGAGGATTATGAGCAAGCACTGGAATGGGCTCAATGGTGCTTGCAGCTGGGCGAGTTGTCTACCGCAAGAGCGAGGCTATACCGCGCGCTGACAGCGCTGTTGGAGATCCAGATAAACCCGCACAAACAGCGTTCACAGTATCGGCAGGGGCTTGAAACATTGTATGGCGCTAGCGTCGTAAGCCGCGTTGAATCGCTGCTGGACGGCCAAAGTCGTTTTGATGGCCTGTTCGATGCGGGACTCTATTTGCAGGGGTTTGAGCGTCATCAAACACTGCTGGCAGCCTATGAAAAATTACAGCAGGCGAAGCGCACTTACTGGAAATCAGATAAGCTTTAATTATACAGCTGTTTTATTGTGTATTATTCTCTATTATACTGAACGCATGCCACTAATAAATCAAAAAAGTATTCTATTATGAAAGATAGTTTTGCGAAAATTATTGAATCCGTGGGTGAAGACCTTAACCGTGATGGCTTGCGAGATACCCCGGAGCGGGCGGCCAAGGCCTTTGAGTTTCTAACTCGCGGTTATCATCAGGACATTGATGAAGTAGTGAACAATGCTATTTTTGACTCGGATAATGATGAAATGGTGATCGTAAAAGACATTGAACTGTACTCTCTTTGTGAGCATCATTTATTACCTTTTATTGGTAAGTGTCATGTTGCCTATTTACCTCAGGGAAAAGTCATAGGCCTGTCCAAGATTGCACGCATTGTCGATATGTATGCCAGACGCTTTCAGATTCAGGAGAATATGACCAAACAGATTGCTGATACTCTCATGCAGGTGACGGATGCGCGTGGCGTTGCCGTGGTGATGGAAGCCAAACATCTCTGTATGATGATGCGCGGCGTAGAAAAGCAAAACTCTTTGATGACCACTTCTATGATGCTGGGAACGTTCAGAAAGGATTCCGCGACCCGTTCAGAATTTCTCCGACTGATCCGATAATGTCTGTTGGGTGCGATTGAGTCTATGTCACAACTACTTGTCACGATTCATATTAAAAATTTGCGTTTGCGTACCTATATCGGCTTCAATGAAGAAGAAAAAATCAAAAAGCAGGATGTGGTGCTGAATATTTCTATTCAATATGATGCTGCAAAATCTGCCGCCACAGATGTTGTAAATGATGCCTTTGATTATAAAATTCTGACCAAGCAGATCATTGCGCTGGTCGAAAACAATTCATACAATTTGCTGGAAAAAATGGCAGCAGAAATTATTTCGCTGATTGAAGATTATAAGCCAGTGTTATTGGCCCGTGTAGAAATAGACAAGCCTCATGCACTGCGTTTCGCGGATTCGGTTTCAGTGTTATTGGAATATGTTCGTGGTTAACGGGTCAGTATTAATGGATGATGCATTAATAACTGCGATCGACTGAAAAATTGGCGAGGGTGATCAATGCCTGCCTGTACTCGGATTCAGGGATGCAGCTCAAGGCCTGAATAGCCTGATCTGCTTCATTACGTGCGGCGCCCTGGGTGTATTTCAGGGCACCGGTTTCTTCAATGGCCCGGGTGATTTCATCGATGTGTTGAATGCCGCCCTGCTCGATGGCTTCGGTGATCATTTTAGCCTGTGCCTCACTCCCATGCTCTCTGGCATACATCAATGGCAGTGTGGGTTTGCCTTCCGCCAGATCATCACCGACATTTTTTCCCATATCAGAGCTGCTGGCGCTGTAGTCAAGCACATCATCGATGAGCTGAAAAGAGGTGCCAAGATGCATTCCGTAAAGAGCCATGGCCTCAATATTGCTGTTGCTTTGGCCGGATATCACTGCGCCCATTTGCGCTGCTGCTTCAAATAATTTGGCAGTTTTACAGTGAATAACTTCAAGGTAACGAGCTTCAGTCGTGGAGGCATCGTTGCAGTTAAGCAATTGCAGTACTTCGCCTTCGGCAATGGTATTGGTTGCATGGGAGAGGATCTCCATGACCTGCATGTTTTTCACGCCAACCATCATTTCAAAGGCGCGTGAATAGAGAAAGTCGCCTACCAGCACACTGGCCGCATTACCCCAGAGTTCATTGGCGGTTTCATTGCCGCGTCGAAGTTCAGATTCATCCACAACATCATCATGCAGCAGGGTTGCCGTATGAATAAACTCGATGACGCTGGCCAGGCTGATGTCTTTTTCACCATCCAGCAAAGAAGGGTAATTGAATGCATTGGCACTTAATAACACCAGCGCAGGACGAAGACGCTTGCCACCGCTATTGATAATGTACTGGCTAATTTGATTGATTAATACCACTTCAGAGCGCAGGCTGGTCTGTATTAACGAA
The DNA here is from genome assembly GCA_963836005.1 of uncultured Gammaproteobacteria bacterium. Taxonomy (GTDB): domain Bacteria; phylum Pseudomonadota; class Gammaproteobacteria; order GRL18; family GRL18; genus CAWIHS01. The sequence continues at coordinate 884,679 of CAWIHS010000002.1, forward strand.
TTAACACGATCCATATCGCCTTTAATGAGTTGGAAAACGTCTTCAATAAGCATAAAATTACATAATTAGAATTTAACCCAGCGATGTTAAGTTCCTCTTCTCCCTGTGTCAAGTGAGTATTAACAAAAAAGTAAGCGATTTTTTTTACCCGAATAAAATAATCAGGGTAGATTGACACATGAAATGAAAATACGTTAGAATTGCCGGTCTTTGTTACAGGTTTTACTGTAATTGCAGTAAAACCTGTCTAAAATAGTTTTAATGGGATGGCTTTTTAGCGTACTTGATATAGCAAAAGCGCTCATTTACTTTGAAGGTTTGGAGTAAAAAATTATGTACGCGGTAATTAAAACCGGTGGTAAGCAATACAAGGTTAGTGAAGGTCAGACTCTGAAAGTAGAGAAAATCGATGCCGAGGCAGGCGACAGTATTAAACTGAATGAAGTATTGATGATTGCTGATGGTGACGATGTCAAAATAGGCAAGCCTTTCATCGAAGGTGGGAATGTGTCGGCTGTCATAACTTCTCACGGTCGCGGCAAGAAAGTTAATATCGTAAAATTCAGACGTCGGAAGCACCATCGGAAACAGATGGGGCATCGTCAAGCTTACACCGAGATAACGATTGACAAAATTTCTGCCTGATCCGCTCTGATTTATTTAGTGCTGGTTTAAGTTTAGCAAATATTCCTTGAAAGCACATGGCTTGCTCAGGTGCAAGATTCAAGGGGTGTCAAGTGATAGTATAATAGGATATCAAAAATGGCTCATAAGAAAGCGGGTGGTAGTACCCGAAATGGACGTGATTCCAATTCCAAACGCCTGGGTGTAAAAAAATTTGGTGGTGAAATTGTAACAGGCGGAAGTATTATTATCCGCCAGCGCGGAACCAGGGTTCATGCCGGTGTTAATGTGGGTATTGGAAAAGACCATACTTTATTTGCCAAGTCCGACGGACGTGTACTTTTTGAAACCAAAGGTCCGAAGAATCGCAAGTATGTCAGTATTGTGCCTGCTTAGCAGTTGTTATTCATAGCACAATGACGTATAAAAATGCCTGAAATAGCGGCTAAACTCTATCTTGATCGTTAATATTCAGGTAGAAATTAAAATGGAAAAAGGCCCTACCAGATTCTGGCGGGGCCTTTTTCATTTTATTAAAGTATCTGACGAATAACAGTTAATTATACCTGGGTCTTTGAAGCATAATCGGATATTTTTGCTTAAGAACTAACCTATGAATCTGTGAAAAGTTATTAGATATAGCATATCTGGAATACCGTTATGAAATTCGTTGATGAAGCAACCATAAAAGTTGAATCCGGTAAAGGCGGTAACGGCATAGTCAGTTTTCGCCGTGAGAAATACATTCCGTTTGGCGGCCCTGATGGCGGTGATGGGGGTAATGGCGGCAGTGTCTTCCTTGAAGCAACCAGCAGCCTGAATACTTTGGCTGATTTTCGTCAGGTGCGTTTCTACAAGGCAGAAAACGGCCGGCCAGGTCAGAATAAAGAAAAAACCGGCAGGGGCGGGGATGATCTGTTTATTCACGTGCCGGTCGGTACGGCTGTTTATGATCTGGAGACTGAAGAGTTTCTTGGGGATCTGCTGGAGGATAAACAGCGCTTGCTGGTTGCCCGCGGCGGTTTTCATGGCCTGGGTAATACACGATATAAAAGCAGCGTGAACCGAGCTCCAAGACAATGCACAGCCGGTACTCCAGCAGAACGGCGTGTGTTGAGCCTGGAGCTTAAAGTGCTGGCAGATGTCGGCTTGTTAGGTATGCCAAATGCCGGGAAATCTACCTTCATACGTGCTGTTTCAGCAGCCAAACCCAAAGTAGCGAATTATCCATTTACAACCGTCACTCCTAACCTGGGGGTTGTCAGCGTGGTATCACACCGCAGTTTTGTGGTTGCTGATATCCCCGGTATCATTGCCGGAGCAGCTGAAGGAGCGGGGCTGGGGATTCAGTTTTTAAAACATGTTTCGAGAACCGGCTTATTGCTGCATATGCTGGATGTTGAACCCTATGATGGCAGTGATCCGGTTGAAAATTTCAGAGTCATTGAACAGGAGCTGACAAAATTTAGTCAGGCACTGATAAATAAGGAACGTTGGCTGGTTATAAATAAAATCGATTTGTTAAATCCGCATGAACGGCGACAACGTTGTGATGAGATCATCGAAGCACTGGAGTGGAAAGGGCCTGTATTTGAAATTGCAGCCGTTAGTCAGCAGGGAACCCGAGAGCTGTGTTTTGCTATTATGGATTATCTTGAACTGCATAAAGGCCTGCAGGGAAAATCGTCTCTTCAGGATGAAGCCGTTGAACAAGATTATACAGAAATCACTCGTGGATGCTATGATGTGATCTCAGGAAAAATTATAAAATAAATGAGTACTTTAAAAAACCTGCCCTGTAAATTCGCGCGCAATGAAACTGGATACACGTAATAATTTGCAACAAACCCGGCGTTGGGTGATTAAAATTGGAAGTGCATTGTTGACCAATGAAGGCAGTGGCCTGGATTATCAGGCCATTGCTACCTGGGTTCAGCAAATGGCTGAAATGCAACAGCATGGGGTTGAAATAGTGCTGGTCTCTTCCGGTGCGGTAGCCGAAGGTATGAAACGCCTGGGCTGGAGACAGCGTCCTGATGCTGTTTATCAATTACAGGCCGCCGCTGCAGTTGGCCAGATGGGGCTGGTGCAGGCCTATGAGTCCCAATTCAAACAGCACGGTCTTCATACGGCACAAATTCTGCTGACTCATGATGATCTCTCCAACCGTACCCGATATCTGAATGCCCGTTCTGTGTTGCTGGAGCTGATTGAGCTGGGTATTATTGCCGTAGTGAATGAAAATGATACCGTTGTGACTGATGAAATATGCTTTGGTGATAACGATACCCTGGCTGCTCTGGTCGCCAATCTTGTGGATGCTGATGTGCTGGTGATTTTAACAGATCAGCAGGGTATGTATGATCGTGATCCCAGAAATAATTCGCAGGCAAAACTCCTGAGTGAAGTCAATGCACTCGACCCGGCCCTGAATGTTATGGCCGGGGAAAGTAAAGGCGAATTAGGTCGAGGCGGTATGGCTACAAAATTACGTGCCGCACGTCTGGCCGCCCGTTCAGGTGCGGCAACCATCATTGCATCAGGGCGTGAAGATAACATTTTATGCAAGCTTTACCAGGGCGAGCATTATGGTACCTTGTTTAAAGCGAATAAAATTCCCTTACTGGCACGTAAACAGTGGCTGGCTGGTCATTTAAAAATGAAGGGCCGGCTGGTACTTGATGAAGGCGCTGTGAAGGGTCTCAAAGTCAGAGGTTCCAGTCTGCTGGCGGTTGGCATTAAACAGGTGCTGGGAAGCTTTCAGCGAGGCGATATGGTGAGCTGCGCTGATGAGCAGGGGCATGAAATTGCCAGGGGGCTGGTTAATTACAATAGTCATGAAATCGACCGTATCAAAGGTCACAGCAGTAAGGATATTGCCAAAGTCCTGGGCTATATCGATGAACCGGAATTAATTCATCGAGATAATATGGTGGTGGAATAAAATGCGCAATGATTATCTGCAAATGACGCTCAATTAACGGCTAAAACTTGATCTTTGTGCGTTAATCAATCATAATGTTTAGCTTTCCAAATTAGCCGATTAAACAGATCATTCAGGAGTAAGACTTTTGGCCAATTCACCTCAAGCTATTAAACGTGCACGTCAGGCAGTTAAACGACGCAGCAGAAACATATCTCAGCGTTCAAATTTTCGTACGGCAGTAAAAAATACTGTCTACGCTATCGATGCTGGCGATAAGGAGTTAGCTGCAGCTGCATATAAGAGTGCGGTGCCTGTTATTGATGGTTTGGTCAGTAAAGGTCTTATTCATAAAAACAAGGCTGCCCGCCATAAGAGCCGCCTGAATTCACGCATTAAAGCACTGGGCTAAGTACAAGTTCAAATTTGCTTAAAGGCTAATCATAGATAAAAAGCCGGACTCTGGGAGTTCGGCTTTTTTGTTTATATTTTATATTAATGAGTACGCGTTTGTTTAAATCCACATTGATTGTTGGGGCCATGACGCTTTTATCGCGAGTTCTGGGATTTATACGTGATGTGGTCTTTGCCAGAGAATTTGCGGCAACTGCCGGCATGGATGCATTTCTGATCGCTTTTAAAATTCCTAACTTCATGCGCCGTTTGTTTGCTGAAGGCGCATTTAACCAGGCATTCGTCCCGGTTCTGGGAGAATATAAGGAGAGTAAAGGGGCTGCGGAGGTTAAAGATTTAATACAGCACGTTGCCGGAACCCTGGGTGGAATACTTTTCCTGATCACTCTGACCGGGGTCATTGCTGCGCCATTGCTTATCATGCTGTTTGCACCAGGCTATCTGGGGGCACAGCACGATCAGTCCCAGTTTGATCTGACGGTCAGTTTACTGCGAATTACATTTCCTTATATTCTGTTTATTTCATTAGTGGCTTTTGCCGGCGGAATTTTAAATACCTATCATCGTTTTGCTGTGTCTGCCTTTACTCCGGTGATATTGAACATTGTTCTTATCGCTGCAGTGTATCTGCTGGTGCCGCTGATGGAACAACCGGTCACAGGACTGGCCATCGGGGTGTTTCTGGCCGGCATCCTGCAGCTTCTGTTCCAGTTTCCAGCGATAAAAAAACTGGGGTTTTTATCCATCCCGCATTGGAATCTGCAGCATGCCGGAGTAAGGAAAATCCTCAAACTGATGCTGCCGGCCATATTTGGCGCTTCGGTTGCACAAATTAATCTGCTGCTGGATACGATTATCGCATCATTGCTAGTTACCGGCAGTATTTCCTGGCTTTACTACTCCGATCGCCTGATGGAATTTCCGCTGGGGATTTTAGGTGTTGCTCTGGCTACCGTCATTTTACCCAGTTTGTCCAGCCAGCATGTAAACCAGTCAAGGGCAAGGTTTTCACAGACGCTGGATAAAGCTGTCCGCTGGGTGATCTTTCTGGGCCTGCCTTCTGCAACAGGTCTGTTTATGCTGGCCGAACCGATTATTACCACGCTTTTTGCGAGTGAAAAGTTTCTCATCAGAGATATACAAATGTCTTCCATGAGTCTGATGGCTTACAGTTTTGGCTTGCTGGGATTTATTCTGGTCAAGGTACTGGTGCCTGGATTTTTTTCCCGTCAGGATACCAGAACACCTGTGAAAATCGGCGTCATCGCACTGGTGGTCAATATGCTTTTTAACATCCTGATTGTCGTGCCCTGGTATATGCTGGGTTATGCCGGTGCTCATACGGGGCTGGCCATTGCCACATCTATTGCTGCGCTAACGAATGCCTTGCTGCTGTATAAAACATTACGAGTCCAGGGCGTGTATCAGCCTGCCCCGGGATGGAACCGTGTGTGGATGCAGGTGCTGGCAGGCAATCTTGTTATGCTGCTGGTGTTGTGGTGGGGACAGCACAGTCTGGAGCAATGGCTGGCATGGTCCACAGGGGAACGTATTATAGAATTATTAATGACTATTTTTCTCGCCATGACGGCCTATTTTATGACCCTGTTTATCCTCGGTGTGAGAATTAAAACCTTCCTGCCTGACAGATAAAATAAACCCATGCTACGGCCTTATGCTGTATTTAACAGATGTCTGAGACTTGCCCATTCTCATCGCTGCAGGATGCTGAAAAGTTTGGCAACCGCTTTTCGCACTGTTTCTAAAGAACAAATTATTGTAAACTTAAGCATTTTGACCCGTTCTGTTTAAGGCAGCATGCATGGAAATTATACGCGGCTTACATAATCTGAAAACCCAGCAGACGGGTTGTGTGGCAACTATTGGTAATTTTGACGGTGTACATTGCGGGCATCAACATATTTTGCGTCAATTGGTGGATAAAGCTATTAGTTACCAGTTGCCGTCCATGGTGATCACCTTTGAACCACAGCCTCAGGAATTTTTTGCACCTAAGTTGGCGCCGGCGAGACTGACGCGTTTTCGTGATAAGGTCGAGGTGATAGCTGATTGCGGTATAGACAAACTGCTGGTGATACATTTTAACCAGTCGTTTTCACAGTTGTCGGCGGATGATTTTATACAGCAGTTTCTCGTGGCCAGGCTGGGCATACGATATTTGCAGGTGGGCGATGACTTTCAGTTCGGCAAAGGCCGCAGCGGTAATTTTACGACCCTGGTTGCCGCAGGAGAGCAGGCCGGATTCAGTGTTGATAACACTGAAACCTACCGCTACCAGCATGAACGCGTCAGCAGTACGCGCATCCGTCAGGCTCTTGAAGCGGGAGACCTGGAGATTACCACGCAATTATTGAATCGTCCTTACTGGATGTCAGGGCATGTACAGCATGGTGATAAACGAGGCCGGACTATTGGCTTTCCAACGGCCAATGTTCCCCTGCATCGCGAAACGCCTGCTGTATCAGGTGTTTTTGCGGTCAGGCTCTGGGGGCGCGACCTGGGTAAGTGCAAGAATACTCTGAATATCAGCGACAAACAGGGCATAAATGGTATTGCCAATATAGGATATCGTCCTACAGTTGATGGTACAAAAGGATTGCTTGAAGTACATCTCTTTGATTTTGAGGGTGATTTATACGGTAAATTGGTTCATGTGGACTTTTTACACAAGCTGCGTGAAGAGATGAAGTTTGATTCTTTTGAGCTGTTGAAACAGCAAATATTAACTGATGCAGAAGCAGCCCGCACATTTTTTAGCCATTATCTTTCAGGAAAGTGAGAAACCAGTGAGTAAGAAAAATATCTACAAAGATACCCTGAATTTACCTCAAACCAAGTTTCCCATGCGAGGGAATCTTGCTCAGCGTGAGCCGGAAATGCTCAAACAGTGGGAGGCTGCGAACCTCTATCAAAAACTCAGGCAGCAGGCGGCCGGTCGCCCCAAATTTATACTCCATGATGGGCCTCCCTATGCGAATGGCGATATTCATATTGGCCACGCTGTAAACAAGATACTCAAAGATATTATTGTCAAATCACAAACTCTGGGCGGTTATGATGTGCCTTATATCCCGGGCTGGGACTGCCATGGTTTACCTATTGAGCTAAATGTTGAAAAGAAACTGGGTAAGGCGGGAGTCAATGTTGATGATAAGACCTTTCGCAATGGCTGTCGAGACTATGCCAGTAAGCAGGTTGAAGGTCAGAAAGCTGACTTTAAACGTCTGGGGATCATCGGCGATTGGGAAAACCCTTATCTGACCATGGAACACAGCTTTGAAGCCAATATTATACGTACCCTCGGACAGATTATAGAAAAAGGTCATTTACACAAGGGATCCAAGCCGGTTCACTGGTGTACCGATTGCGGTTCTGCATTGGCCGAAGCCGAAGTGGAATACGAGGATAAAACATCCCCCGCCATTGATGTGCGTTTTAAAATACTGGATAAGGCTGCTGTGCTGGAACGTTTTGCAGTGGCTGCAGATGTGGCTGAAAAAATTGTTGCTGGTGATGCTCAACTTTATGCGGTTATCTGGACCACTACCCCCTGGACTTTGCCGGCAAACCAGGCGGTTGCATTACACCCTGACTTTGATTATGTGTTGGTGCAAACTGATCCCTCACAGTTATTACTGCTGGCGGAAGATTTGTATCAGTCTGCATTACAGCGCTACGGTATTGAAAATGCAGTAGTGCTCGGACGGTGCAGGGGGGCTGTTCTGGACATGCAGCTGCTGCAGCATCCCTTCTATGATCGGCAGGTGCCGATCATTCTTGGCGATCATGTTACCGCTGATTCCGGTACCGGAGCTGTGCATACCGCACCCGGGCATGGTCAGGAGGACTTTATAGTCGGCATGCAATATGATCTGCCGGTAGATAATCCGGTAGGAGCTGACGGCTGTTTCGTTTCTGATACGCCGATATTCGCGGGTCAGCATGTGTTCAAGGCTAATGCACAGGTACTCGAAGTGTTAAAAGAACATGCTGCACTGCTGCATCATGAAGAAGTCCTGCACAGCTACCCCCATTGCTGGCGGCATAAAACGCCGATCATATTTCGAGCCACTCCGCAATGGTTTATCAGTATGGAGCAGAACCGGCTGCGTGAGCTGGCTATCAGGGCAGCCAATAAAACCACCTGGCTGCCGGACTGGGGTAAAGCACGCATTGTCGGAATGCTTGAAAACCGGCCCGACTGGTGTATTTCCCGGCAAAGAACCTGGGGCGTACCGATTGCTATTTTTGTGCACAGGGAAACTCAGCAAATTCATCCTGAAACCGCGCGCTTGATCGAAGAAGTCGCACTGCGGGTTGAGTCCGGCGGAGTCGATGCCTGGTTTGAGCTGGCAGAATCTGAATTACTGGGTGATGAGGCTAAAGACTATATTAAAGTCCCCGATACCCTGGATGTGTGGTTTGATTCCGGAGTAACACATGCCTGTGTGCTTAGACAACGAGAGGAACTGCATTTTCCGGCAGATCTTTATCTGGAAGGTTCGGATCAGCACCGCGGCTGGTTTCAGTCTTCTTTACTCAGTTCAGTTGCAGTGAATGACGTGGCACCCTATAAAGAAGTCCTTACGCACGGTTTTGTCGTAGATGCCGACGGCAAGAAAATGTCCAAATCCCGGGGCAATGTAGTGTCTCCGCAAAAGATAGTCAAAACCCTCGGGGCGGACATTCTAAGACTGTGGGTTTCTTCAACTGATTATAGCGGTGAAATCAGTGTCTCCGATGAAATTCTTAAACGTACTTCGGATGGTTATAGACGAATACGTAACACTGCCCGTTTTATACTGGCAAATCTTGAAGGTTTTGATCCGCAGGTAAATTTGTTAACACCAGAGCAGATGTTACCGCTTGATCAGTGGGCGCTGCTAAAGACCCAGGCATTGCAGCAGGAAATTATAGCGGCCTATGAGCAGTATGATTTCCATGTGGTGTATCAACAGGTGCATAATTTCTGTTCGGAAGATTTGGGCGCTTTTTATCTGGATGTCATCAAGGATCGTCAGTATACCGCACAGGCAAACAGTATAGCACGACGCTCAGCACAGACCGCGCTGTATCATATGGTCGAAGCCATGACGCGCTGGGTAGCTCCAATTCTCAGTTTTACCGCAGAGGAGCTATGGTCTTATATTCCAGGGCCACATGATGAGTCAGTTAATTTCACAACCTGGTATGGCTTTCCTGCAGTGCCTGAACAGCAGCTGGATGATGCGTTCTGGAAAACCATATTGAAGGTAAGAATGAGCTGTAGTAAAGAACTGGAAAAACTGCGTGTCGATAAGGTGATAGGTTCTTCACTGGATGCTGAAGTAGAGCTCTATTGCGATGAAGCGTTGCTCAGTACCCTGGGCAAACTGGAAGATGAACTGCGCTTTGTGCTGATCACCTCCTATGCTTCTCTGCATAATTTTGCCGCTAAACCGGCGGGTGCAGTTATTGCAGAGGGTATACCCGGTCTGGCCATGGTCACCCGAGCATGCGGGCATAAAAAATGTGTGCGCTGCTGGCACCATCGTGAAGACGTGGGAAGCAACCAGGAACATCCGGAATTATGCGCGCGGTGCATTGAAAATGTCGCTGGGACAGGTGAACAACGTCACTATGCCTGATACTCCAGCTGCGGCACAATCGCGCAATAGCAGTTTGCTAAAATGGCTCTGGCTCACCGTTCTGGTGATAGTGCTGGATCTGGCTAGCAAGGCTATTGTCAGTAGTCATTTTTCACTCTATGAAACACGTATGGTTATACCAGGCTGGTTTAATTTGACTCTGGCTCATAATACCGGCGCCGCTTTCAGTTTTCTGGCCAATGAATCCGGCTGGCAGCGCTGGTTTTTTAGCCTTATTGCGCTGATAGTCAGCACTGTTATCTTGCTCTGGATCACCCGGCTGCGGGCTAATGAACGCTGGACAGCGGTTGCTCTGACACTCATCCTCGGCGGTGCCCTGGGTAATCTATGGGATCGCTTGACCCTCGGCTATGTGGTTGACTTCCTGGATTTTTATTACCAGTATCAAGGTTCTGACGGTTTGCCCCGATCCTGGCACTTTCCTGCTTTTAATGTAGCGGATACGGCCATCAGTATTGGTGCAGCGATATTAATTATTGATACTTTTATGCATAAACGGGAAGAGTAAAATAACTAAATCGTAATGCTCAGCGGATATCAAGCACGATCTTAGATATCCGCTGAGCAGTTATGAAAAAACATCACAGAAAGGTAGTCAATTGACTGAAAAAAATTCAACTCAGAATGTAGTTAGCAAAGACAGTAAAATCTCTGTGCATTATAGCCTGATGCTGGCTGACGGCATACCTGTAGACGGTACGCAGGATGGTGAACCGATGAGCTTTGCTATGGGTGGGGGAGCCATGATCCCCGCCTTTGAGTCCATTATGCTGGGGATGAAAGTGGGTGATAAACAGCAGGTCAGTCTGGATCCAAGAGAAGCATTCGGCTTCCCTGATGAAGCTAATAAGCACTGGATGGAGAAGTCATTATTTGCTGATGATATGGACATTCAGGAAGAACTGATCATTGAATTCAGCACGCCTGCGGGCGATCAGGTTCCGGGCGTGATTCAGCAAATCACTGATGATAAAGTCCTGGTGGATTTTAATCATCCCCTGGCAGGGCATGAAATTATATTTTCCGTAGAAATAGTGGCTATCGAGTAGTGGCTTTGAAACATCATGCCATTAGTTCAATTTTAAAACCAGTGTTGTCATTGCTGTTCAGGTAATCCAGAACAAATTCCGCAATTTGTGCAATGTCATTCAAATCCAGGATGGGTAAATGGGCCGGCGGCATTGCCAACTCTCTGTCAGTGGCAATTGCAATGACACTATTGTCATTAGGGAAGATTAGCGGGTTTTTTAATGCGGCTCGATGCAGTTCTATTTTCGGGAAGTTATAGTGTTTAAAGCCTTCCACGAGGATAAGATCCAGTGTTTCAACATCCAGCTCCGGTAACATGTCTTCAAGGTTGATGTTATTTTCCGGGGGATTGATTTCTTTAATTTTGGCAATGCATCTCTGCGATGCGATTATTAGCTGTTCTGTGCCGGCGCGGCGCAGTTTGAAGCTATCCTTGTGCGGATGATCAATATCAAAACTATGGTGCGCATGCTTGATCACTCCCAGTCGTAAACCGCTGGCTTTGAGCCGCGGGATCAATTGTGTGAGCAAGGTCGTTTTACCCGTTCCACTGAAGGCACAAAAACCAAGGATTGGGACAGGGCATTGAATCATGTGACACTCCTCTTGTTCTGCAATGTATCTCGTTGTTGATGGGTATTGATATTTATAAAAGTTTCCGGAGTGTCAGAAAAATCAATCACAGCCATCTTGTGACTGGCATACCAGCGGTCAATTTTTCGCTCGCCTGACTGCAGATACTGTTGAAGATTTTCTTTTAAATGGGTTTCGATCAATGCGTATACCGGCTGCAGCCTGTTTCCGTCATGAGCAACCGCAATGTCCGCGTGTTCTTCCAGCAGCCCGGCTGCCAGGCGGTTAACCAGATCCTCGGATAACATAGGGCCGTCACAGGGGACACAAACTATATACCTGGTTGTTACAACATCCATTGCTGCCATACAGCCTGCTAAAGGGCCCTGAAAATTATGCATGCTATCAGCAATGACCGGGTAGCCGAACGTTTTATAGTCAGAAGTATTTCTATTGGCATTAATAATAATGTCTTCAACCTGGGGCTGTAATTTCTCGATAACATGCTGGATCAAAGGTTTATTACAAAACTTCACCAGACCTTTATCCTCGCCACTCATGCGTCTGCCCAACCCGCCGGCAAGAATTACCGCTGTGATTTCTGAGCGTATAATAGATTCAGGTATTGTCATTTAAATTTTCCGGATGGTTGCTATTCAATATCGGTTGCAAATTTGATGATCTGTGCTGATGCCGCACCAGCGCGATCATAGAAAACATTTTTATAATGAATCAGCATAGCATTTAGAACGTCCAGCCACATATCTGCCTTTTACATATAATTTATTCCAGCAATAATAATGCCATAATCATCAACTGCGGTTGACTTCAGCGAATTAATCATATTCACACAGTATAGAATTATTTTAGGACAATTCAGGAATTCTTTTACTGAACGTTATATAAAAGCTGTCTGAATAAAGCTAAATTTATTCAATGCAGACAAAATGTCTCAATAATAGCTTACAGCTATGAGACAAAATGTCTCATAGTCTATTGAAATCTGGTCATTCTGTACTAAGCTTAAGCTGATGGTTTTCCCTGTTGAAATAAGTGATTGATAGTAATCACTGTCTAAAAAAACATTCAAAAACTAATAAAAATATGTTGCAGGCAGGAATAGAAAAATTTATCAGAGGGCATATTACACATGAGCGCTAGCGAAGAAATTGAGCTTAATAACAGAGATAAGTTAAATGTCAGCCTGACATCTATTTTGATAGTAGATTCTGATCCTGACATTAAGCATGTATTACAGGCCAGGTTAAAAGAGCTATACACCCTGGTAGAAGTGGCAGAAAATATTTCTGCTGCAGAAAATCTGCTGCAACGATGTCATTTTGACCTGATCGTGCTTGATATCTCCAGCGTGGAAAATATGGCGCTAGAGTGGATTCGTTCACTGCGTGAACAAGGTGATGAAATCGGAGTGATTTTCATGACATTTGACGCTGCGCTGGAAAATGCCATTGAAGCATTACGTGTCGGTGCGGCAGACTTTATTGTCAAGCCTGTTGATCAGGAGAAGATGCTGGCAGCGGTGAAAAACTTTTTTGCGCAGAAAAAAGTTAAACGTGAAAATTTTGTGCTGCGTCGCCCGCATGATCATATTAATGATCATGCGGGTATCGTCGGTGATTGTGATACTATCAACAGCGTTTGTGAGGTTATCAAGCGTGTAGCTCCTATGCCTTCGACTGTTCTGATTGAAGGGGAATCAGGCACGGGAAAGGAACTCGCAGCCAGGGCGGTTCATCATTGGAGTAACCGCCCTGGCTGTTTTGTTCCGATCAACTGTGGCGCAGTGACATCAGAGCTGCTGGAAAGTGAATTATTCGGCCATACCAAGGGGGCATTTACCGGTGCGAATCAGGCCCGGGAAGGGCTGTTTAGCTACGCGGATGCAGGAACCCTTTTTCTGGATGAAATTGGCGAGATGCCATTAGCCATGCAGGCACACTTGCTCAGAGTACTGGAAGAAAGAACTATCAGACCTGTGGGCTCCAATAAAGAAGTCCCGCTGGATGTAAGAATTATTGCCGCTACGAATAAAGATTTAAAAGAGCAGGTTAAAACAGGCGCTTTTCGGGAAGATCTGTATTATCGACTGAATGTACTCGCGATTCGCATCCCCTCTTTGCGTGAAAGAATGGAAGATATTCCGAAGTTAGCGAAACATTTTATTGCAAGCCTGTCGCTGCAGCTGGGAATAGAAACACCATTCTATGATGATCACGAATTATCCCGGCTGCAAGGATATGATTGGCCGGGGAATGTACGTGAGTTAAAGAATATCATAGAACGCAGTCTGCTCTTAAATACTTTGCCCGGACAGTGCATCCCCGGGCAGACAGAAAATCACTTTTCTCCAGACAGAAAAGATGTGAATGCCAGTAGAAAACTGGAGCATATTGAAAAACAGCATATTTTTAAAGTGCTTGAGGATGAGTCAGGTAATAAATCGGCCGCCGCACGGGTGTTGGGTATTTCGAGGAAAACACTGGAACGAAAAGTCCACCAGTGGGGTGCTCATTAGTACTTATTGTTGATGTCTATCCTTAAGTTGATGAAAACAGGGTTAATGTTATTCAGGTGACTCAAGAGGCTGTAAAGTCAGCTGTAAAAAAACAGCGTGGATCAATCATCCCCCCAAATCAGTTCTCCAGCAGCACTCAGGTCATAGCCAGTCAGTTTTTCAGTTAAATTGTGACAGGACCTGGATTTCAGTCGATTGATGAGGCTTTGAAACAGCCTGCGAAACCAGATACTGCGGGGTAGCACCAAATCAAAAGATTCCCAGCCGTAAGGAAAAAACTCAAGGCCATATTCGACGGCAGTGGAACGTGCTCCGGCCGAAATATCCGCCTGATCCATGGCTATTTCAGCAGCGGCTTCGCGTTCAGAAAATGCAGTGTTTGCAGTATTGAGAAAATCGAAATCCCTGTTGTATTTAGCCAGGAATTCGAGCAGAAAACGCTGTGCACCTGAACCATTTTGTCTTACTACCCAGCGGTATCGGGGGTTAAAAAGATCATCTACAGTAGTTATATGATGTTTTAGCGAGGGTTTGAACATCAGCCCCTGTTCGCGCTGAAAAGCACGGATCAAAACCCACTGATGGTATTGGCTATACTGCCTGAGCAGTGCAGGGTGACGTAAGCGGCTTTCTTCATCCGGACCCCAGTGAATAGCACACACATCTATCCGTTTTGACTGCAGTAAATCCAGGCCGAGCCGGGTACCTGTCGGAGTATAGCTGATCAGGGCATGGCTTCCTGTTTGCTGGGCAAATTCCTGCTGCACTCGGTACAACAGGGGATCATCACTGCCGGCAATGACCAGCCGATCAGTCAGCAGCCCGCCATGAGCTGAATTTTGCATCCAGCGGTCTACCAGTTCCCGGGGAAACATCCACTTGCCGGTCACTTTAGTGGCCGGTATGCATCCATCATTGACCAGGGTATAGATTTTTTTTTCATTCAGGTGTAAATACTCAGCAACCTGTTTAACATTCATAAAGGTATTATATTCAGTGCTTACAGGTGTCATGACTGGATTTCTCGGGTTTTGAGAGGATTACGCAGGGCAGGGCCGTGCGGATGCTTTGCTGCTATTGACGCCGTTCGTGAAGATTCTGGTATGGCATCAAAATCCATGCTTTCAGCCCCATTGTAGACGAGAAAATGTTTTCCCTTGGCTCTGGCGATTAAGGTTACGCCGACTTTTTGTGCCAGTTCCAGCCCCATATGAGTGACCCCGGAGCGTGACAGTAATACGGGAATTCCCATCTGCGCAACTTTGATGATCATTTCCGATGTCAGGCGGCCGGTAGTATAAAAAAGTTTCTTATGCCCGGGAGTATTGTGCAGCCACATATGACCGGCAATGGCGTCAACTGCATTATGCCGACCTACGTCTTCCACGAACAGATCCATCCGGGTATCCTCACACAGGGCACAGCCATGTACTGCGCCGGCACGTCGATAGACTTCGTTGTGATGATTGAGTGTATTTAATAAATCGTAGATTCTGGATTGTCGTATGTGCAAAGGGGTAAGAGTGATCTGGTTCAAATCATCCATCAGATCGCCAAACACAGTACCCTGGCCACAGCCAGTGGTGACGGTTTTACGGCCTAGTTTCCTGTCCAGATCAGCCACCGGGCTATAGGTCGTGATAGCTGCAGAATCTGTTTCCCAGTCCACCTGGAGCGATTGTATTTGCTTAAGATCATGGATTAGACGTTGATTTTTTAGCCAGCCTAACACCAACAGCTCTGGATTAGTGCCGAGAGTCATCAGGGTAACGATTTCACGTTTGTTCAGATAAATAGTCAGGGCACGTTCGGCAGCAATATGACCTTCACGGGGATGGCCTGTTTCATCGATGGCAGTTACCGCCTCGGCAGCTTGCAGAGCTGAATTGCTGAGTTGCGGGCAGTAAGTGGATTGAGTCATCGCCATGGGTATTTCCTGTGCTTGATTGTTTACTGTTGAGTCACTGCCTGGCTAATTCTTCGTTTATTTCATAACTGCGTTAGCTCAGCACTCAAAAGATCGCATATTCATCATATGCTCACATTTCCCATGCTGTAATACCCGCTACTGAAGCAAATTATAAACGTAACTATTCAGCGTATTTTAGATTTATACGTAAGTTCTTGATATCAGGTGTTTGCGTAAGGCAGATAATTGCTCCTGTATAATCTGCATTCCCTACATGACCGCCATGGATGGTGGAAATGCATGCGAGAGGCAGGAGCCGAAGTCGTCCCTGTAGGTCAAGTGTCTGTGGCATGGATGCCACATTCAAGCCTACATGGACGTATTTACGGCGTCTTCTGGGCAGGTAATAGCCCCATGCATAACCTGCATTTCCCACATCCATGTGGGTCAATAAATTCCTGGTGTCAAGGACGTTTTCAAAATTACGCTGAGCTGAATAGTTACTTATAAACAGACTTTAGTTGTCAGCATTGCTATTAAATTTAATAACATTAGCAATTAATATCAGCAATTTTCATACCGTTTCAGAAACTGATTAAATGAGCCAGCTGATGAAGCCTTTTGACTACACCCAGCGGTAAAAAAGTGGTCATTTATGTCGATGAGTGATTCTAGTTGAGACATTTTGACCCAATGGCAGACATTCCCCGGCAGCTATGACCTGATTTTGACAAGCCAGGTAATAGCTGCATAGGGATTGGTACACAACTTGCGTAAGGCATGAATGGTTTATTTAATTTTCACAATGAGGTGTAAGCTATGCCTGAAGCTATGACTTTAGAAGGGGCAGAAAAAGACTTAACAGCCAGTTTCCCTGTTGCAGTCATTATGCAGAAGTCTGCATCAGATAATGTGTGGATAGATGAGATCTGGGAAGCCATTGGTGTCACCGTAGGTGATCAGTCTGAGATGCATACCGGGAACGAAATATCTTCTGCCGTGATCTTTCAGCAGCAAGGAGTCACCCAGTATCTGCATAGCGGCTTTCATCTGCAGCTCTTTGTTGATGAATGTGAAAGTTATTATCACAATCTGATGTCGACCACACCGCGCTGTTTTATTGTTGCTGATGTGAAAGAAAATGATGTGCCGATACCCTTTTTAGTCAGCCTCAGTTTTGATGTGGCGCATTCTTACCTGGAAGGTGATGAAACAGTCTATGCAGTTGATTTACCGCCAGAACTGTATCGCTGGAGTGAGGCTTTTATTCTTACGCACTATGCTCCGGAAAAGAAAATCAAGCGCAAACGTAGTAACTGGAAGCACGATAACAGTGAGCGGAATAAATCCCGATGAATAAAAAACGGGATCACATGAGTGATCTAAAAGATAGAGATACAGCAGAAGGATTTTATTCACGCTGGTCAAGACGTAAACTGCAGACGCAATCGGCACCGTTGACTGAGCAGGAATCCTCTCTACCACAGGCCACCGATGCAGCGAAAACTCCTGCTGCTGATACTACCTGTGAAGATGAAGCGGTTGCGGATAAAGATCTACAGTTAGGGTCAGCAGCAGAAAAAGTACTTTTGCGCGACGAAGATATGCCTGAACTTGATTCCCTGGATGAAAACTCTGATTACAGCGGCTTTTTATCACCTGGAGTCAGTGAACAATTACGCAAACTGGCATTGCGCAAACTGTTTCTCGGCCAGTGTTTTAACCGCTGTGACGGGCTGGATGATTATGATGAAGAATTTACATCCTTTGAAAAACTCGGTGACATCGTGACCGCTGATATACGTCACCAGTTAGAGGAGCAGGCGAAACAGAAATTGCAGGCAGCATCTGCTAACGGTGAGCTGAAACCTCTACCGGAAGTCAGTGAGCTGGGGGAACAGCAACTGACAGGCACTGATGAATCATTATCCGAGTCGTGTACGGAAGATATTGCACAGAGGGATTTTTATACCCGTAAAATCAGTCAAAGTGATGAAAAAAGCCCGCACAACAATGAGGATCTGTCATGACTAATGCAAACAAGAATGCTGCATCGCTGATAAATTCCAGGGCGCGAATAAAAGCCCAGCAAGCATTTCATAATAAACCGGTTACCCCGACCAGTCTGGTGAAATTTCAGTCACGTGGACGTATAGCGGTTATTGGTGGTGAGGAAGCTATGGAATTTGCTCCCAGGCTGCGCAAAAATTTACAGCCACAGGTCATATTGACCCATGGTGCTGTGGAGCCAGGTGTAGCGGTTATTGCAGCAGGTGGACGTAACATTCAGATAGCGGGTTACCTGGGGGCATTCAGGATCATTTTGGGCGATAAGGGCAAGGCAAATGCTGAAATGATCGAGGTTGACCTGATTCTGGATTTGAGTCAACCACCGCTGCTCGAAATGACCATGAAACCGCCGGGATATTTTGTCTCAACCACAGACGAACCCAGTCTGGATGCGTTGATTGAAGAACTGTCAGATATGACAGGAAGCTTTGAAAAGCCGCGTTATTTTGCTTATGACGCTGCCCTATGTGCTCATAGTCGGGCAGGTAAAACGGCCTGTACCCGCTGCATTGACAGCTGTCCGGCAGAAGCGATTACTTCCCTTGGCGAGAGCATTGAGGTGAATTCCTATCTCTGTCAGGGCGGAGGTGTCTGTGCCACGGTATGCCCCAGCGGAGCGATAGAATATGCCTATCCCTCAGCCGCAGATTTGCTGCAGAAAATCCGTATTCTACTGCGTACCTATACTGAGGAAGGGGGACAGAAGCCGATCCTGGCCTTTGTTACAGCCAATGAAGATAACGAGTTACAGATATTTGAACAGCATAATATTCTCAGTGTGCCAGTGGAAGAACTGGCCAGCGTGGGACTGGAAACCTGGCTTACAGCACTGGCTTATGGTGCACATGCGGTGCTGCTGGTGAGTAAGGATACTATAGCGGAAAAGGTCACTCAGGCATTAGACATTCAACTCAGCATTGCCGCAGATATTCTTGCTGCAATAAATTATTCTGCGGACTGTATCCGGCATGTCAGTACAACAGATATGACCCGTACGCAGCCTGCGCTGATGCCGGATATAACGCCGGCAGGTTATGCAACCAGTGGCGGAAAACGACAAACGGCATTTTTTGCCATCGATCATCTGTATCAGCAGGCTGATAAAGTCAGACCCCTGGTATCACTGCGCAGCGGAGCTATGTTTGGCAATGTGAATATTAACGATGATTGTACGCTCTGTCTGTCCTGTGTCAGCGCCTGTCCGGGCAAAGCACTGTATTCAGGCAATGATAAACCGCAAGTGCGCTTTATTGAAGCTAATTGTCTGCAATGCGGCATGTGTACCCGAACCTGTCCTGAAAATGCCATCACGATTTCACCGCGACTGCTGTTTGATGCCCAGCAGCGCAATAGTTATCAGGTCCTGTATGAAGAACCTGCCTTTACCTGTATTTGCTGTGGTAAACCCTTTGCAACCGCTTCAGTGATTGAGTCGGTGCTGATTAAATTACAGCACCATCCCATGTTTCAAAATGAAAGGGCACGCAAGCGACTGAAAATGTGTGAAGATTGCCGAGTCACGGATGTGGTCCAGGATACAGAAGCCATGGAGGTATTTGGTGAAAAATCTATCCATTAATGACTTTATGTTAGTATTTATGTTCCCTTTAAGTCATTATTTTTCTTTTCATCTGGCTTGTATTTTGCTTACATTAAATAGTTGGAAAAGGTGATGATAACTCAAAGACCATCTCATGCAGTGAATACAGCACCTGAACCTGTGTCTGATACAACAAAGTCTGCTCATGAGACTAGGGCGTGTGATACGCAGGAGCAGCATTATCGTTCAGCCGTTTACAAAGTTTTGGCTAACCTGCTGCAAAATGCACCTGACAGCGATGCACTGCAACAGGTGGCTACATTTGCCGGCATTGAATCACAGGGGGAAGAACTGGCATTGCTGATGTCAATGCTGGGTGTATCGGCTGCCGCAACAGATGCTGATGCAGTTGATGACGAATTTCATGAACTGTTTATTGGTCTGGGAAGAGGTGAGTTGATGCCTTATGCATCCTGGTATCTTACCGGTTTTCTGATGGAGAAACCGTTGAGCATTTTAAGAGATGATCTGCTGGCACTGGGCTTTGAACGCGGTGAGGGTGTGCACGAACCAGAGGATCATGTCGCAGCATTATGTGAAGTAATGTCCATCATGATTGATGAAGATTTTACCCAGAGCCAGCAGGCACTTTTTTTTACCACCCACATGTCTACCTGGCTGGAACGTTTCTTTGCAGATTTAAGTCAGGCAGATGCAGCGGTTTTTTATCGTTCTGTGGGACGGTTAGGGCAAGTGTTCATAGCATTTGAGAAACACTATCTGACGCTGCAGGACTAAATATAATCAATGAGTAAGGCCCCTTACTGGAGGAGTACTGATGAAACAAGATATCAAGCAAGGTGTTGATAAACAGCGCAGAGAATTTATGCGTGATTCTCTGTCTACTAGTGTAGCGGTGGCAGTTGCTGCTTCTTTGCCCGCGACAGCTCTGGCTGTGGAAGAAACAACAACAGAGGTAAAAAAACAGCAGGGTTATCATCTGACCAGTCATATACTCGAGTATTACAGATCTGCTGCGAGCTAACCAGAAGGGGTAGGACATGAAACTGAAAAAAGTATCAGAAAAAATCGCTGTGGAAGAGCTTCAAATTTCCCTGCAAAATGCTGCAGCTAACGCAGACAGTGATACTAATAATGAAGCTATATCTACCGGGCAGGCCATTTCACGGCGTTCCTTCTTACGCAATTCCGGCCTAATGGCCGGCGGCGCCACCATTGCAGGCAGCGGTTTTGGTCTGGGCATGATGAAAAAAGTCAGGGCCAATGAAAATGCAGCTGAAAAAGGTGCTGTGAAGGAGATAAAAACCGTATGTACACATTGTTCGGTGGGTTGCGGTATCATTGCCGAAGTGCAAAATGGTGTCTGGACCGGGCAGGAACCTGCTTTTGATCACCCCTTCAACAAGGGTGGGCATTGCGCCAAAGGTGCAGCTGTCAGAGAGCATGGACATGGAGAACGGCGGCTTAAATATCCCACTAAACTGGTGAACGGCAAGTGGAAAAAGATTTCCTGGGATGAGGCCATCAACGAAATTGGCGACAAACTACTGGAGATCCGTCAGCAGTCAGGTCCCGACGCTGTCTACTTCCTGGGTTCGGCCAAGCATAATAATGAACAGGCCTATATGTTCCGCAAGCTTGCCGCCATGTGGGGAACCAATAATGTGGATCACCAGGCGCGTATCTGTCACTCAACCACCGTGGCGGGGGTAGCCAATACCTGGGGCTACGGCGCCATGACCAATTCCTATAATGACATTCATAACTCTCAGGCGATTCTGTTGATCGGCAGCAATCCGGCAGAGGCACATCCGGTAGCGCTGCAGCATATTCTAAAAGCCAAAGAAGAGAATAATGCGCCGGTCATTGTGATTGATCCCCGCTTTACCAGAACGGCAGCACATGCTGATCATTTTCTGAAAATACGCCCTGGTACAGATACGCCTATTATCTGGGGTATGCTCTGGCATATTTTTGAAAATAAATGGGAAGATAAGGAATTTATTCGTCAGCGAGTGTATGGCATGGATGAAATCCGTCAGGAGGTAGCGAAATGGACCCCCGATGAAGTGGAAAAAGTGACCGGTGTTCCCGAAAATCAGGTGTATGCAGCTACAAAAGCCATGGCCAACCATCGCCCTGGTACATTCATCTGGTGTATGGGCGGTACTCAGCATACCATTGGTAATAATAATACCCGGGCTTATTGTGTGTTCCAGCTGGCGCTCGGTAATATGGGGGTCAGCGGCGGCGGTACCAATATTTTCCGCGGACATGATAATGTTCAGGGTGCTACAGACCTGGGTGTACTCGCTAATACGCTGCCGGGTTATTACGGTCTGTCTGAAGGTGCCTGGAAACACTGGTCAGGCGTCTGGGATCTGGACTATGAATGGATCAAGGGACAGTTTGACAGCGGCAGTTATGAAAAGAAGAAGGATAAAGATGTTCATGTAATGAACACCAATGGTATTCCGGTATCTCGCTGGATAGATGGTGTACTTGAAGAAAAAGGCAATATTGCACAGAAGGATAATGTTCGTGCCATGATTTTCTGGGGCCATGCGCCTAATAGCCAGACCCGTGGAAAAGAAATGAAAAAGGCGATGGAAAAACTGGACATGCTGGTGGTGGTGGATCCTTATCCCAGCCTTTCTGCTGTGATGCATGACAGAACCGATGGTGTCTATCTGATCCCCGCAACGACCCAGTTTGAAACTTATGGTTCTGTTACCGCCTCCAACCGTTCGATACAATGGCGAGACAAAGTCATTGAACCCTTGTTTGAATCTTCACCTGACCATGTCATCATGTATAAACTGGCGAAGAAACTGAATCTTGCGGAACAAATGTTCAAAAACATCAAGATCGAAAATGATGAGCCCCTGATTGAGGATATTACCCGGGAATTCAACAACGGCCTCTGGACAATTGGTTACACAGGCCAGAGTCCTGAACGATTGAAAAAACATCAGCAAAACTGGGGACAGTTTGATTATACCTCCTTGAAAGCTGAAGGCGGCCCCTGTGACGGCGATTACTACGGTATGCCCTGGCCTTGCTGGGGAACTGCAGAAATGAATCATCCCGGTACACCCAACCTGTATGACACCAGTAAATCGGTTGCTGACGGTGGTCTGACGTTTCGTGCACGCTTTGGGGTAGAGCGTGATGGCGTTAATCTGTTGGCAGAAAATTCTTATTCCAGAGATTCTGAAATAAAAGACGGCTATCCTGAATTTTCTGATAAGCTGCTGAAAAAACTGGGCTGGTGGGATGAACTCAGTGACCAAGAGAAACAACTGGCCGAAGGTAAAAACTGGAAAACTGATCTGTCCGGCGGTATTCAGCGGGTAGCCATCAAACATGGCTGTTCACCATTTGGTAATGCCAAAGCCAGAGCTATTGTCTGGACCTTTCCGGATCCGGTGCCCATCCATCGAGAGCCTCTTTATACCAGTCGTCGTGATCTGGTGGAGAAATATCCTACCTATGAAGATCGCAAGTCTTTCTGGAGGCTGCCGACCCGTTATGAATCCATTCAGGCCAAGGATTATTCGCAGGATTTCCCAATCATACTGACTTCCGGTCGTTTGGTGGAATACGAAGGTGGTGGTGATGAAACCCGTTCCAACCCCTGGCTTGCAGAACTGCAGCAAGATATGTTTATTGAAGTGAATCCACGCGACGCCAATAACGCAAATATCAAGGACAATGATGATATTTGGGTTAGTACTCCGGAAGGAGCGCGTATCCGAGTCAAAGCGATGATCACCCGGCGCGTTGCTCCCGGGGTAGCATTTATGCCGTATCATTTTGGCGGAGTGTTTGAAGGCAAGGATCTCAGAAGCAAATATCCTGCAGGTTCTGACCCTTATATCCTGGGTGAAGCCTGCAATACAGCAATGACCTATGGATATGACTCAGTCACACAAATGCAGGAAACAAAATGTAGCCTGTGCAGTATTAGTAAAGTATAGGGGATTATCAACATGGCACGTATGAAATTTTATTGTGATGCTGAACGCTGTATTGAATGTAATGCCTGCGTTACTGCATGTAAAAATGAAAATGAAGTTCCCTGGGGAGTTAATCGCAGACGTGTAGTTACGATTAAAGATGGGGAACCTGGCGAACGTTCTCTATCTGTAGCTTGTATGCACTGCTCAGATGCACCCTGTGCTACCGTTTGCCCGGTAGACTGTTTCTATACCACTGAAGATGGTGTGGTACTGCATGATAAGGATATCTGTATTGGGTGTGGTTATTGCTTTTACGCCTGTCCTTTCGGTGCTCCTCAGTTCCCTCAGGATGGTGCATTTGCTTCCCGCGGGAAAATGGATAAATGTACATTTTGTGGCGGCGGTCCTGAAGAGGATAACAGTGCCGCTGAGCATCAGAAGTATGGTTCCAACCGACTGGCGGAAGGAAAACTGCCTCTGTGCGCTGAGATGTGTTCAACCAAAGCGCTGTTAGCGGGTGATGCTGATGTGTTATCTGATATTTATCGCAAGCGGATTATCAACAGAGGAGCCAGTGTTCTGAACAAGGGTGTTTCTTATCAGAACGCATCTCTGCGCGCATCTTCCGTGGTTAAGGATGAGTAATCAAGGGGGCGGTAGTAAATCTTTTATTACTTAATAATCATGTGATTGTTTCCTGACTTTTCACTGCAGTATATCCTTTACTGCAGTGAGTTAATTTGGATTGCTCTGATGATGTCACAAAAAAATATGTCAATTCACTGTCCATTCTTTGCCCGCCTGTTTTATTTTTCTGTACTTTTTCTGTGTCTATTTTTTCTGCTGTTACCGATCAGCGCAAGTGCTTCCGGGCCGGCAGCTTCAAAGGTTAACAATCCGGGAAATAATCTCTGGATGGAGGTTCGGCATAACATTGACGACGGCAAAATAACCAGTCAGGTCAAGAGTGTTGACAGTACGGTACTGATTAACCCGCAGGCTGAGAGATGGCTTCAGTTTCGCATGGATAAGCTGATCCAATACGGTTTAATGCTGCTGGCTGCGGTTATTTCTCTGATTACACTGTTCTATCTGTTGCGTGGTAAAGTTAAACTGGCAGGCGGATTGTCAGGTCGTATGGTGCATCGCTTCACTGACTATGAACGTATGCTGCACTGGTCACTGGCGCTGGTGTTTATCTTTCTTGCCCTTAGCGGCATGATCCTGCTGTTTGGACGCACCTTGCTGATCCCCGTTCTGGGACAGGAGTTGTTTTCTGTCATGGCATCCGCAAGCAAGGAAGGTCACAATCTGTTTGGCCCCATTTTTCTGGTGCTTATATTTCTGATGCTATTCAGTTTTGTCAGGCGCAACATCTACGCCAGAGGTGATTTAACCTGGCTTTTAAAAGGCGGTGGCATGATTGGTAAATCGCATGTAACCGGCGGTTTTTTTAATATGGGTGAAAAAACCTGGTACTGGATGGTTATATTAGTCGGGCTGGCCATTTCCGTGAGCGGGCTGATACTGGTATCACCCAATTTCGGTCAGAGCCGGGTAATCATGGAGTTGTCCCATGTCATCCATGGCATTGGCGCTATGATCCTGATTGCAGTTTCTTTTGGGCATATGTACCTTGCTACGCTAGGCACGGAAGGCACTCTGGAGAGCATGAAAAGTGGCTATACCGATATCAAATGGGCCGAGGAACATCATGACCGATGGGCAAAAGAATGTCATGATAAAGGTAAGATTATCTCTGCTGAAGACTTTTCCAGACTGCAGGGTAAAGCTGGCGTTAATTTAGAGACTGTGGCACCTGCTGTAGATGAAAACCATTAGAGGAGAAAAAAATGACAGCTTATCTTATTGATGGACCTCTGTGGTATTTTTCTCTGGGAGTATTTTCAATCGGTGTGATCTGGAAATTAGCAACCATCGTGTTTAGCAAGAGAAAAACGGATTTATCTGCAGCGCGAGGTTCTGCTGTGCCTGGGGCAGTGAAGACTGTTTTCAGCCGGTTTGTGGCTGACACAGGCATGGCGCCGCATATTCGTTTGCAGATTGTCGCGGGTTATATGTTTCATCTGGGTTTGTTTGCGCTGTTATTTTTTGCGGCTCCACATGTGAAATTCCTGGATGAGCATTTTCTCGGTTTTAGCTGGACGCCGTTGCCCCACTGGGCGTTTATTGTCGCCTCACAGTTTGCTTTTCTGGGTTTAATCATGTTGTGGCTGCACCGCATATTGAACCCCGTATCACGCCTGATTTCCACCGCTGATGATCATATTTCGGCGATTTTAACCTTTGTGGTCATGTTGACAGGTTGTCTGGCCTTGCTGGAGTCATTTGATGCACTTCGTTTGTTACATCGCTTTTGCGTTGAACTGTTGCTGATCTATTTTCCATTCAGCCGCCTGATGCATGCGTTTACTTTTATTCCCAGCAGGGCGTTTACCGGAGCCTGGTTTGGGCGTCGCGGTATTCGTGCCTAGTGTTGTAAATTCAACATAAATAATTACACAATAAATTAACCAGGAAGGGGTTAAGCATGAGTGAAAGATTTGAACGCGGTTTACAGACTCTAAGAGAACAGATGGATCCTGAAGTTAACACCTTTTTCTCAACTTGTGTGCATTGCGGTATCTGTGCTGAAGCCTGTCTGTTTTATACTGAAACTCGTGATCCACGCTATACCCCCATCTACAAAACGGAACCCTTGCGCAAAGTCTGGCAGGAAGAATACACCTTCTGGGGCAAGCTGGCCAGAAAACTGGGTCTCACTAAACCATTGACTGAGGATGATCTGGCCAGCTGGGAGCTGCTGGTCTATGATGGTTGTTCAATGTGCGGTCGTTGCAGTATGGTATGCCCAGTGGGTATAGATATTGCGTATATAATCCGTAAAGTCAAAGAAGGCCTGGCGGCAGCAGAATACTCCCCGGAAGGTCTGGTAGCTGCCACCCAGCGTGCGGTAGAAATTGGCAGTCCTATGGGGATCAGACTGAAGGCTTTGCTGGCTCAAATCAGACATATTGAAGCAGATACCGGACTCACGATTCCCATGGATGTGGAAGGTGCAGATTATATGGCACTGCTGTCTTCTATGGAAATCATCAACTTTCCTGAATACATAGAAGCCCTGGCGCGTATTTTTAACCAGGCGGGCGTAAGCTGGACCCTCTGTTCTGAGGCATTTGAGGCTACCAATTCCGGTCTGCAGATCGGCAACAGCAAGGTGGCTGCACAATTGCTGGAAAGAGTGGTCGCGGGAGCGGAAAAACTCAGGGTTAAAAACGTGATCAGTCCGGAATGCGGTCATGCTTTCGCCGCCATACGCTGGGATGGTCCGAACTTTATTGGCAGACCCTATTCGTTCAAGGTCATACATATTCTTGAACTACTGGATGAGTTACAGCGAAGCGGCCGTCTGAGAACAACAGGTAAGGAAAATGCCCGTTTAACTTTCCATGATCCCTGCCAGATAGTCCGCCGTGGCGGTGTGGAAGCCCAGCCACGTCATCTGCTGGCGCCCATAACCGAAAATTTTGTTGAAATGAGCGACCATGGACGTATGAACTGGTGTTGCGGTGGAGGAGGTGGTGTCAGTGCCAATGAAAGAGCTGAAGAATTAAGGATCACCGCGTTTAATAGAAAAAAATCTCAACTGCAAGAATTAGAAGTTGATACTATAGTGACTGCCTGTGCAAACTGCCGTCTGGTTATGGAAGAAGGTCTGGAAGAAAATGAAATGGATCTGCCCATTGTAGGATTAACTGAGGTGATTGCGGAACATCTGGTTGAGGATAAAGGACCAGTTAGCTAATCGACCTGTATGGGTTAGTGTTATAAATTAGGCGTATGTATTCACGATGTTTGTTACACTTCGCGTGATATTCCAGATACGCTGCGTAGTAACATTTTTATAAGTGATCAATATGACTATACAAAACGATAAAGAATTTAGAACCGCACTGGATGCGCTTTCAGTTGAGCAGCAAAGATCGCTAGGCGCATTGTTCGTGCAGAGTGTTAAGCATCTGTGTGATGATCAGATGATTGACAGAGCCATTAAGGCTGCACCAGAACAAGACAGCTTAGCAATGAATGAAGCCTTTAAACAGGTAAAAGCCCTCGCTACCAGGACCTATACTGCCTGCGGCGGTGATGCCTGCTGGCCTGAGCAGGCAGCGCACTTTGTTGCTACTGCTGCGAAAGCCTGCCTGACGCCGGCAGAGCAAATAGACAGAAATGCTAATCTGGCCTGGAGGACAGCGATTCAGGCCCGCCTCGCCAATAATTGTGAAATGATTGAAAAAGATAGCGGCGAAATTAATAGCGAAGCACAAAAGCAGTATGCTTTGACTGAAGAGTATCTTTCAGGATGACTTATTAATCCAGCAACAATAAACACCGGCAAGAATAAACAATAGTTATCAGAATAATAATATGGCACAGGGGAAAGCTGCACTGGCAGAATGCCAGTTGCGAGCCATTTAATATCAGGCAGATTCGCATATCTGATACTCTTTTCCAGATTTTTTCCAGATTTTTTCCAGATTAAGAGTTAAGTTCGATTTTTATTCAGTTCCATTTACTTATATCAAGGCGATCAGGTTTCAATACTGATATCATCGTGATTTTAAACAGGTAAATGAGACGCTATTTATGCCTTCCGTTGAATTAAACATCCCGTCTGCAGCATCTCCTTTTGATCCAGATAATCATGATCTTTACCGGCGCTGGCGTGACCAGAAGCTAAAAAACTATCCGAGTGCTCTGAACCAGCTCATGATTGAGATTGAAGACCCGCGTAAGCTGAGCAGCGCTGAATATCAAAAACTCACAGAACTGTGCAGAAAAACCAATATGGCCATTTATGCCGGTAAAACAGGTGATGATCCTGATCCGGAAATTCCTCTGGCTCTCGGGAGAAAATTTAATGTATATGAACTGGATCATAACTGGCTAGCTGATGAGAGCGGATTGACTTCATTAACCGTGGTAAATGACGGTTCAAGAAAAAGTTACATTCCTTATACCAATCTAGCCATTAACTGGCATACTGATGGTTACTATAATACAGCCGACAGACAGATCCATGCTTTATTGCTGCACTGTGTCCATCCGGCTGCCCAGGGCGGCAGTAATCGTTTGATGGATCATGAAGTGGCCTATATCAAGCTGAGGGAAAAAAATCCGCAGTTTATCCGTGCGTTAATGGCTCCTGATGTTATGACTATTCCTGCACGTGTCAGCGAGCAGGGTATTATTGCCAGACAAGAAGAGAGCGGACCGGTATTTTCGATCAATCCGTTAACGGGTGATCTGCACATGCGTTATACGATCCGAACCCGGAATGTGATTTGGAAAGAGGATGCTTTAACCCAGCAAGCGATTCGGTACCTGGAAAAATTACTTGAAAGTGACAGTCCTTACAGTTACCAGGGCACCTTGCAATCAGGTATGGGGTTGATCAGCAATAATGTGTTACATGATCGCAGCGCTTTTGAAGATGGTGAAGTGAAACGTCTGCTCTATCGCGCCCGCTACTATGCCAGGCTCAAGGACACCAGTGTCAATCAGGTTTATGCTGCATAAATAAGCGCTGATTGCGCGCCATGGCGTCAAAAGAAGGATTATATTATTTTTTACGTCTTAGCGTGAGACATTGTTTTTTTGCCCACTCCTCACTAATGTACAAAACAAACATCATCTGGAATAATGACTTATTTGCAAGCAACAACGCTTTGCACGACAAGTATAAACGGGGAGTAGAATGAAGCAATATCTGGATTTAATGCGGCATGTTCGTGACAATGGTACAACCAAATCCGATCGGACTGGGACGGGAACCAAAAGTGTTTTTGGCTATCAGATGCGCTTTGATCTGGCTGCAGGCTTTCCCCTGGTAACCACAAAAAAACTCCATCTACGCTCGATTATTCATGAATTATTATGGTTTCTGCAGGGAGACACCAATATCCGTTATTTAAAGGAAAACGGGGTGAGTATCTGGGATGAGTGGGCAGATGAAAATGGAGAACTCGGGCCCGTATATGGTTCCCAGTGGCGCAGCTGGCCAGCCCCCGATGGACTTCATATTGATCAGATAAGCCAGGTTGTGGAACAGTTAAAACACCATCCGGATTCACGGCGTATCATCGTCAGTGCCTGGAATGTGGCAGAGATAGAAAACATGGCCCTGCCACCATGCCATGCATTTTTCCAGTTTTATGTTGCCGATGGAAAATTATCCTGTCAGCTTTATCAGCGCAGCGCAGATATTTTTCTTGGAGTTCCTTTTAATATTGCTTCCTATGCGCTGCTGACCCTCATGGTGGCTCAGGTGACGGGTTTGGCTCCCGGTGAATTTGTCCACACTCTGGGTGATGCACATTTATATCTGAATCATCTGCAGCAGACCGATTTACAGTTAAGCCGGACACCTCATCCTTTACCGACAATGAAGATGAATCCAGATATAGATAATATTTTCGATTTCAGCTACGAGGATTTTGAACTGGAAAATTATAGCTGTGATGCGCATATTAAGGCCCCGGTCGCGGTTTAGAACACTGTATTTGATAGCTAAATGCAAAGCTGTAGGCCCTCACTGATTTCATGTCCGTTTTACGACTTGATAAACTCTTCAAAGCGATTAATATAGCAATGCCTGTGTCTTCGGGTATAGATGTTTTATTCTGGCATTATTCAATAAATGGGCGATCCTGTTATTTATAAAACAGAATTTAGTCCATGATAATATTGCAGTCATAATATTCACTGACAAAGCCAGGCTTCCCATAAAACCAGGCATCACGAT
Organism: uncultured Gammaproteobacteria bacterium; assembly: GCA_963836005.1. Taxonomy (GTDB): domain Bacteria; phylum Pseudomonadota; class Gammaproteobacteria; order GRL18; family GRL18; genus CAWIHS01. The sequence goes on from CAWIHS010000002.1 coordinate 914,775, forward strand.
TATTCAGATATTTATAATCATACAGGGTTTTATTCATTTTTACTTTGACACCGTCTAAACAGTCTGCAGTACCCTTTTTACTTCTGATGTAATAATCTCTTTGATTTTGCCGATTGGAAAAATCTGAATAGATTGAAAACGCCTTAATTTGAATGAATAAAGAAATAAAAAAACAATCAATACTACTGTTTTTGTAAACGGCATTTTATAAAATGCAATATAAACAGCTTCAATGACTGTGGAAAGCATTAAGGACCAGGCCAAAATAAATGAACGCGCTTCAGTGTAGGGTGGAACAATTGTTGACCCAACCACTAAAATGGCTGGTTGCATAGTAAGCAAAATCCTTTTCTGCTTTTTGAATAAATATAAACATACGTAAGAGCAATCAATGATATTCTAAACAAAAGAATGTATGTTGAAAAAAATACTTGAGAAACATCTGTGATTCTGTCAACAATGTAATCTAAAGTATAGCCATTGTCATCATAAGCATATTGATAATATTCTCTTCTAACGGTTGTTGAATGAGCAGTTATCAAGACCAGCCAGCCGATAAACATAGCAGCTACTGGAAGAAGTAGCAGAAGTCTTTCTTTTCTATTTTTAATTTGCAGGAAAGAGAGGAGCATATAAAAAATCACGGCAAGCGGCGTATTTTCAAATGATAATCCTGCTAAAAAAGCAATAAAAGAGACAGAAATTAAATATCTTTTTAATTCCAATGATGTAACTATTCAGCGTACTTTGAAAAACGTCATTGATACCAGGAATTTGTTGCAGAAGACGCCGTAAATGCGTCCATGCAGGCTTTATATAGCATCCATGCTATATAAACTTCTTTCACAAACACCTGATATCAATAATTTGCGAGTTAATAAAAACACGCTGAATAGTTACCTTCTATGATGTCTTTTTCAGTGATGGAAGATATTTTGCGAAATATTATCTGACTGGTGGTCTGAATCTTTGACAAAGACTCCCTCAATAATCACATAATGGAAATGAAGTTTTAGATATCCAGTCGGGACCAGTAGCCACTTCTGAACCACATCCATGATAACAAACCAATCAATAACCAGCTTATTAGTTCGGCTAGCAGAACAAATTCCAATGCCAGTGATAATGAAAAAACAGTATGCCAGGCATAGCTTAATGTGATAATAGTAGCGATGGACTGGATCAGTAAAGTGACACGTGTATCACCCGTTCCTGCTATTGCTGAATAATATACATGAGCAGGTATAGCCACTAGAGTAACCAGTGCAATCACGCTAAGACCATTCAGAGAGTTTTCAATAAGCAGATAATCCAGAGTAAAAATACTGACAATATAATCAGGAAATAACAGTGTGATTACAATAAATGGTGTAATAATGAAATAGCTGAGTTTGATGCTTCTGTGAATGAGCAATTGAAGTCTTTTGTTTTGCTGTTGACCAATCAGATTACTCGCCATTGAGCAGACAGTCTCTGAAAAACTTTCTACAGGTATCAGAAATAACGCATAGCAACTAAAAATGATATTCGCACTGGCCAGAACATGCTCACCCATTTTTTCAATAATTATGATAAGTAAAAGCCACTTTGTCATATCAATCAATGCATCCAATGATACTGGCCAGGATATTGACAGCAAATGTTTAGTGAGTGCTTGATTCCACTGGGTGAAATGAAACAGTCCGTAAATGGCTGTATAACGTCTGATAATGATATGCGCAGCCAAAAATATAAACGTGAATATTTCCGCAGTGAGTGATGCGATGGCAGCACCCTTTATACCCAGTTCAGGGGCACCAAAATGACCAAAAATGAATATATAATCCAGAGTGATATTGGAGGTTAATAGGATCAGGGCTGCACCAATAAGCACTCTGGTTTTTGATATGCCTACATAAAAAGCACTTAAGGCCAGATTGATGCCCTGAAATATCAATGCATAGGCCGTTATGTTTAGATAGCGGCTCACTGCATCATGTATCTCATTTGATGATAACAGTGGAAGTGTTATTAAGGGTACTATAAAAATGATAAATAAAATCATTAAAGTTGAAACGATGAGTAACAAATACGCACCCTGGTTAAACACTTCACCAATTGCTTTATATCGTTCCTGTCCTGCTCGACGTCCTATTATAATCTGAATACCATCAACCAGACCCAGTGTAAGAAACAGTGCCAGACCATAAATTGCATCAGCCAGGCCAATGGCTGCCAATTCGGTAACACCATAATGGGCCAGGAAAATGGTATCCGTTATATCAACAACGGATTCACTGATGCCTATGATAATGATAGGAAGTGAAATACCCCAGATGTTTCGATAGGTTGGACGAAATCTCATGACCTCATAGTGATCTCATTGACTTATAACAAATCAATATTATAAGAATGGTGGTTTAAATGCATGACCATACAGGATAGCAGTGCGCCACTTTTCAAATATTCACTGAGGTTAAAAAAACAGAGCTCAAAAGCATACTGGTTGGCAATATCTTCAAGTGAACGGTTTTTGTGTTTTTCATCGTCATAGTATTGATCGGTCTTTTTTATATCCATAATATTCGATGCATTTAAGATACTATTGCCTACACGTAAGGAATTACATATTCCGGAAAAGCAATCATCAATACTGACATCAATAATATTGGTTTCTGATTCAACGAGTTTGATTTCCTTTGACGTGAATAATTCTGTACACACTAATGTGTTTTGTCGTGTGAGAGGAAATACGGTGCAGTCCAGATGGTATAAATAGGCTTCAGTCTCTTCAACCGTTATAATCTTTATATCAAAGTTATCCATCATCCACTGGTAAGCTTTTTTATCAGAGCGTATGCCGTAGCCACCGATATAAACGTTATCATGTAAATGCTTAATTTCAGCTTCACCCTCAAAATGAAATGGTGGAGTGACGACATGGTAATCCATTAGTTCAAAAAAACTTTTGCCAATTTTTGTTTCTGGTTTTCGCACCTGGGTACTGAAATTAGTTAACACGACAGTATTTTTATCGGGTAATTGATCCAGTACGGCTCCCATATTGGCACAATACACCAGGTCCTGAAACTTTTTATTTTGTGGCGTAGGTAATAAATAAACCAACGCATCTGAAGCGATAAAGTGATAGAGCTGAAAAAATTGAGTCAGTGCTTTATTCATATCAATTTTGCGTTCATCTTCTTTCAGCTCTTTCATCCACAGGTTGTTTGCAACGGTTGCATTCAGAGTAAAAGGCACATCCATCAAGTAAGCCGGTTTATCCATACGGGTAGGATTCAGCATATTAGATTCAGAATTATTAGTGACTTTATCTTGAGTTTCGGAATCAGGTATCATTACATTAATCCTAAAATGATATTTTGTTATTGGCGTGTAATTCGAACCAGTGGATCAATCCCGGCTTCCACATGAGTTCCGGGTTTATGTAGTGTTTCAAACTGATATTTATCTGACAGCGGTATAATTAAATCAACTTGTGAACCATAACGTATTTGTGAAAATCGCTGATTCTGGGCAAAGAATTGATTCTGCTTTATTCTGAACGGTGTTATACAATCCACATCATAATCAGCGACTTGTAAGATATAATAATGTTGACCCAGATCCAAACTAAAAACTCGATTAATGATACGCTGATTATGAAATAAATAATCCGCATGACGCGTATATGGGCTGATTTCATTAAGGATATCTTTTTCCACATAGAGCATTGGCTGGTTGTAGCTGCCAATGGTTTCTAATTCCCTGTAAGTCAGCTTTCCTGCATATGGCATGCGATTGATATGTACATCATAAAAAGTCATAAAGATGCCAATGACCAGGCTCTCTTTTGTGTATTGCTCATCACGCATTGCATTTTTTAACGAATAAGGCTTACCCTTAATGTCGATGATGGCTTCATCGGGATGAACTTGGTAGTTGTATAAAACAATGCCATCAGCGGGTGGAAAAAAATAATGGCTATCAGAAAATACCGGGCGATTAGGATCGCGGAAAAAATATTGCTCAGAAAGCCACTTAATGGATTTATTATTTAGTTCAGCTATATCAGTTTCAAGCCATTCTTTTAGTTGTTTTGCCATTATCCTGTGACCTGAGTTAATACAATCAAAGAATAGGAAATTCAATGACACTTTTCAATCTAAAAGTTAAAAAAAGTCTCATTTTGGCCATTGACAGAAGGGTGCCGCATTGATTGCTGAGTTCAATGGAAATATAGAGGTGTTGAAGGTCTTTGGGCGAGGTACCTATGGTGGTGGAATACAAAGGCGCTGATAAATGGGACACGGCAAAAGTTAAAATGGACAGGATGGTGGGGAATCTTTGGGCGAATGCCAGTGGTGGAAAATGTCAATTTATCATGGTGAAGGACAAGGACTGGAGTATGATTGACTCTTTGTTCTGAGATTTAAAGTAATAGGGATTTACAATAAACATGGATTGGGAGAAAAGAATACAGATGAATGCTTCGATCTAATCAAGAGCAGGATAACAAATGATTGTGCCAAATTGGGTATTGATTGTAGGCCAGTCTACTAAGTTACTTCTATACAACAGATACAGCAAGCTAAATAACTGAATATACAACCCAACCATGCACTGCAGATGGACCTCGCTTAGCGGGGCTTCTGAGCTTGGTCGTTGAATGTCTGATCCTGACATAGAGGGAAAATGCTCTGTCAGGACTATCTTGCCAATGTCCGCTCTCTACGAATTATCATTAGAACTGACCCACGTTCCTAATGTCGTCTATGTGGTGGCTACCGTCCTTTGATGAAAAGGACTAACTTTAATTCAGGCAAAATTCCTCCACACAAACTTTAATAGTCGCTAAGCAATCATAAAGCGACATTGAGTGGTTTTTTCTTACAATGAAAATATAATCAAAAGAAGACCTTTGTATCAATGCCTATTTTGGTCAAAACCAGAATATTCAATTCCAGACAATAAAGCCATTTTACGATGCCAGGTTGCAAGATCATTTTTATTGAATTTATTTAAATCATCATGTCCGCAAGCACGGGCCATAACTTGCATTAACTCAACTGAGGCATTAAAAAAGTTATGTAATTGAGCTGATGATTTTTCGATATTTATCTTCTGTCGTAAATCTTTTTTCTGTGTAGCGATTCCAGCAGGGCAGTTATTCGTGTTGCACATTCTTGCGGCAACACAGCCGATTGCCTGCATCGCGCTATTAGATATAGCAATACCATCTGCGCCCAGAGCCAGCGCTTTCACGAAGTCAATCGGGACACGTAATCCACCAGTAATAATAAGCGTGACACGGCCGCTTGCACCTTGCTCATCGAGATAGTGGCGGGCTCTTGCTAGCGCCGGGATAGTCGGCACACTAATGTGATTCCTAAACATTTCAGGGGCTGCACCTGTGCCGCCGCCACGACCATCTAAGATGATGTAATCCGCACTGGCATCCAATGCAAATTGAATGTCTTTTTCGATATGGTTAGCACTCAGCTTGAAGCCAACAGGGATGCCGCCTGTGATCTCTCTGACACGATCAGCAAAGCGTTTAAAATCAGATACGGATGAAAGGTCTTTGAATGTTGGCGGCGATATTGCCGGCTGGCCTTCCGGTATACCTCTGACCTGAGATATCTTGCCGATGTTTTTCGTGCCGGGAAGATGGCCGCCAGTACCTGTTTTTGCGCCCTGACCACCTTTGAAATGAAAGGCTTGTACCTTTGCTAACAGTTCTTCTTTGTAACCAAAACCGGCGCTGGCAAGTTCATAGAAATACCGGGAGTTCGCTTCCTGTTCTTCAGGCAGCATGCCGCCTTCACCTGAGCAGATACCGGTACCCGCAAGTTCTGCACCTTTGGCTAAGGATATTTTGGCTTCTTCAGATAGCGCGCCAAAACTCATGTCAGAAACAAATAAAGGAATTTTCAATTTTAAAGGTTTCTTCGCTTCTGGCCCGATGATCAGCTCAGAAGCAACACTTATAGTTTCCATCAGCGGTTTCGTTGCCATTTGAGCGACCATTATCTGCAGGTCATCCCAGTGAGGCAGTTCATGGCGTGGCACGCCCATCGATGTCATCGGGCCATGATGACCCAATTTAGATAAACCTTCCCTTGCAAGCTGATGGATGAACTCGACGGTTGGTTCTTCTTGCGTGGCAAGTGCAACCGGTAACTCAGAATCTTGTGTTTTTGTGCCTGGCCCTTCTTTGCCAACATCGCTGTCACTAAACTGCTTATGTGTGCCATCACAAAAAGGCGTGTTTCCGGTATGTTTGCATGCGCATAAATAGGCTTCGCCATCCTCATCTGAAACGATGACCCGGGGAGTAAAAGAGGTGCCTACATGTGAACCATCACAAAATGGCTGGCTCTTAGATCTTCCACAAGTGCAGAAATGATACTCCTGACCTTTTGAAAGAGTGACCTTGACAGGTTTGTTGTCAGCGATTGTTGGATTGGACATAAAATTGACTCTCCTGGAGTTAACCTATTTATATATTTAAGAGTTACTACTGTTTGTTCATACGTAGGTACTTAAGGATAATTGAGTGTTTGTGGAAGGCAGATAATTGCTCCTGCGTGATCTGCATTCCCTACATGACCACCATGGATGGTGGAAATGCATGCGAGAGGCAGGAGCCGAAGTCGTCCTGGTAGGTCAAGTTTTTATAGCCATGGACGGCTATAAAAAGCCTACATGGAAGTATTTACGGCGTCTTCTGGAACAAATACTCGATTATCTGCACCTGATTTTGCTTAAGTACCTACCTACCTACCTACCTATGACTGTTTGTTAATTACTGTTTCTGAGCCAGTGCCTGAACGACCGCTCCTGTACCGTTATGAAATTCACCTTCATGTATTTCGCGCACGCACTCTTGCAGGTGCAAAAACTCAAGGCCGATCAGTTCACTGCTTAGTGATTGCACATCCATCATCATCTCTGCAACTGGCGGCCCACCGGTTTTGTATTCGAGTTGTAGCGGGGTGTATGCTTTCAGTAATATCATTCCCTTGTCACGAAGACCTTTTTCGCAACGACGATGCACATCTTGTCGTAAGTCCGGCGGCAAATGGCAGAAGATTGAAATGATCGCATCCCATTGCTGTGTTCCGATATCGTAATCTGCCAGGTCTGCATGTACAGTGGTGATTTCTACACCTCGCGCTTTAGCTAGCTTGTCCGCTTTTTGCAGACCGATATCAGATGCATCAACAGTGGTTACTTCATTGCCTTGCTCAGCCAGCCATACGGCGTTTCTTCCTTCACCTTCAGCCAGGCAAAGTATCTTGCCCGTTGGCAGCTTATTGTACATTGAAGTCAGAAAATCATTGGGCTCAGTGCCATAAGCATAGGTTTCGTTGTTGTATCGTTGATCCCACATAGGAAATTCCTGCTAAATATAGGAGTGCCGAGCTTTTCAGCTCTCCTTATGCTTGTGGATGTATTCAGTCTCTGAGACCAGTCATGCGCTTAAGTACATCGTCTTTCAATATTAAGTGGTGATGCAGGGCAGCACCTGCATGACCGATTACAGCCAGTACCAGTAAAATCCACACCGTTGACTACGGCACGCGTGATTGCGCACCGTAGTTTCTCGTGTTCCTTCTTACCTTGCATAGTCCTTCGATTTAAATGGCTATTGCTTTATTCCTTCTAAAGACAGGATCATTTCAACATTTTTCGATTTTGGACCAAGATCTTTCATGATGCCGAAGTCAGCCATGGCGAATTGGGTTTTGCCTTCAAAGCCCTGGCGGTAGCCTCCCCATGGATCTTTGCCAGCGCCGATGGATTCCACTTCGATTTCTACAGTTTTGGTAACACCGCGCAATGTCAGTTCACCGGTGAGAACGCCCTTGCCATCTTTTCCCGGTGCATAGCTCGTGCTGACAAATTTTGCTTCCGGGTATTTGCTGACATCCAGAAAATCATCACTTCGCAAATGTTTATCACGTTCGGCATGATTCGAATCGACACTGCTGGTCTTGATGTTTACCTCTATGGACGCTTTTTCCGGCGCCGCTTGATCGTAGCTGAACTTGCCATTGAAATCATTAAAGCGACCATATAGCCAGCTATAACCAAGATGCTGCACGCGGAACTGGATAAAAGCATGTGCGCCTTTTGTGTCGATTACATAATCAGCGGCCATCGTTACAGAGCTGCCAAAAGTCAAACCTGCAATAAGCAAGGATGTTGTTAGTATTCGTGATTTCATAAATTATCTCCTGTTACAAATTAAAGTTACTTTCCGAGAATGCGGTTTAATGTGCGATCCCGATCGAAAAAGTGATGTTTCAGCGCAGCCGTTGCATGGAGCAATGCCAAACCGATCACTGTTGAAGCCAGTATTAGATGTACCCTGCCAGCGATATCTTCTTGGTTGGGAATGGAGGTAATGGTTGCCGGAATGGAAAACCAGTCAAACACCTCGATTGGGCGATTATCTGCAGTTGAGATGAGGTAACCACTTACCATGATCGTAAATAATAGCAGATAGAGTAGCAGGTGAGTCACATGCGCTGCCCTGGTTTCCCACGATTTATGGCTGTCTAAAGCCGCTGGTGGCGGTGTTAATAATCGCCAGCTCAGACGAAAAATCATTACAAAGAAGAGCATGATGCCAATACTCTTATGTAGCCATGGCCCCTGCTTGTACCAGTTGTCGTAGTAGTCCAGCCCGGTCATCCATAAACCCAGTCCGAAAAGACTAAAAACAGACAGTGCTACCAGCCAGTGCAGAGCAATGGCAATCAGGCCAAAGCGGTTGGTATTATTTTTCCACTGCATCGCCATACCTGTTATTTATTCTGGTTGATCCAGGCTCGATCACGTACGAAATTATTCGACTGGTAATCACTCATCGCCCGATCAATCTCTTCTCTTGAATTCATTACGAACGGTCCATACTGAACAACGGATTCATTGATTTGTTCTCCGCAGGTAATTTATGCTGAAGGCGTTTTCCCGCGTTGACCTGCACGTCGAAATACGACACATTGGTGATGTCATCCATGATAGGTGAATTGATATCATTAAAATTCACATCGCTGAAATTTCCTATTACCACTTTAACTTTGTAGTCAGCTGTCTCGACGACTGAAAACGCATCCGAGGTATATTCCTGGTATTCAGGTGTATCCATCTTGTTTGCAGAAGGCAGGTTGATCCATAGCTGGAACCCGCGCATCAGGCCGTTCTCCTGTTTTGGCATCTCTGAATGGATAACCCCGCTGGCAGCCTTCATCCATTGGGCGCCGCCAGGGCCAAGGTTGCCGGTATTGCCCATGCTGTCCTTATGTTCCATGTCGCCATCGATCATATAGGTGAAGGTATTAAAACCACGGTGAGGATGCTGTGGGAAACCGGCGATATAATCATCAGGATTATCGCTGCTCATCTGATCCAGTAACATGAACGGATCATAGTTACGCAGAGCAGGCGTACCGATCGTACGATGCACAGTTACGCCCGCGCCTTCCGATGTCTCCATCGCCGGTATGAATCGTGTTGTCTTGGTCTGTGTGCTCATAACATTCCCCTCTCTATGTTTCGGAGTGTTTATGCCAATTTGTTGGATATATTATCAGTGTTGCCAATGAATGAATAAACATTGATAATTAGAAATTATTGTTCTTATAAACTCAACAATAAAGAAGGTGGCGGAATGGATCGCTTTGAGAATATGTGTGTGTTCATTCGCGTGGTCGAAGCCGGCGGTATCAGTGCTGCTGCTGATAGAAATGAACATGATGCCCAAACTGCCTTTTTATCAGTAATTGACGTTAATAAATGTAGTGGATAACCTCATACAATCTGATGTCGTGAATGTCCAATCATAAAACGACATTGAGAGATATTTTCAGTCAATGAAAATACGAGCAAAAACGGACCTTCGTCTATTTTCGTTGACCGAGTATTTCCGGCCATATATGGGTGTTCAATACAACCAGTTAATGATGGGAAAGATGCTCAACGAATCAACATCTTACCCCACCAGGTGGGTTATTACCAACCCATATGGTAATAAGCCCAAATTCGCTCAATATTCATTGGGAGCCATTCTTTGTAGTATTGCCAGTTTTTGTACTTGGGGAGTTTCACTGTTTTTCTTAGTACATCAGGGCTATGAGTACCAGAATCCATTGCTTCTTTAACTGCCGTCATCAAGTCTTCCAGGTAGACACGTTGCTCTTCAACTACCGATGCAGGGTCGATTGCCGGTTGATCTTCAGGTCCGTGAGCAGAAATAATATAGTCAAAATCCATCTGTTCAATTTCTTTCAGCGATCTGATCCATTCATCTGGCCAGAAATCTGGCATGGTTCTGAATGCTACTCTGCGTGGTGTAACGATATCCACAATAAACAGTATCTTCTCTTTTGGCAGTCGCATAACGACCAGACTTTCACCATGGTTCGGGCCGAAGTATTTCAGTTCGAGTGTCCTGCCACCTAACTGCACTGTATATTCATCCTCAAATGTGATGTCAGGTAGAGGTATAGCAGGACTGGGGTGATCACCTAGTTCCTTCAGCACATTTTGGTGAGCGATGAATGTCGCTCCCTGGTCCTTGAACACCTTACCGCCAGAAATATGGTCATGATGATTGTGGCTATAGACAACATACTTAACTGGTTTGTCAGTGATCTTGCGAATTTCACCGAGCAGCTGATTAGCTACTTTCGGATTTATCGGGTCTGTAACAATAACTCCTTCATCGGTGACAATGAAAATATTGCGGTAAACCCACCAGCGGAATACGTACAAACCGTCACCAATGTTTGTTGTACTATAACCGAACGGTTCTCCCCCCACCGGTTCCTCTGTTGGAAAGCTTGAGGCCGTTGCTATTGACGAAAGCAATAAGCCCACGACAAATACTGAGTGTATAAATAATCGTTTCAATTTTTATCCTCTAAGTTAATTAAATATTCGACTTTGGTGATCACGCACCAGCAGTCATTTGCTTCAATACGTTGTCTTTCTTAATAAAATGGTGATACAGGGCAGCACCTGCATGACCGATTACTGCAATTACCAGTAATATCCACACGGTACCATGCATGGTGAGGAATGTTTTCGCCAGCTCTGGATCTTTATCCAGGAAAACAGGGAATTCAAAGAAGCCAAAGACGCTCACTGGGAAACCAGCCGCCTGGCTCATCATGATTCCAGACAGCGGCTGTGCAAACATCAGTACGTAAAGTCCCCAGTGCATCGCTTTAGCCACAAAATCCTCACCTGCTGTTGTTTCATCCGGAAGTCGGGGTGTCTCATTGATTAACCGCCACACGAGGCGAAGCATGATCAGCATCAAGATAACAGCACCAAATGATTTATGCATACCTGCGGCCTGCAGTTTCTCAGCCCCTTTGGGCATGGAGGCAAGAAAGTTTCCCGCTACAATTGAGAAGGTAAGCATCAGGAATAGCAGCCAGTGGAAGCTTTTAGCGACTACCCCGTATGTATTAGCAGTATTTTTCAACATGATATTCTCCTAAAATAAGTTCTTTGTTTGTTTATACCCGGTTATTCGAGTACAGCTCATGGTTTGAATTACGTTACAAATAAGTCTATATGGTTATAATTTGGGAATAAACATGGTAAAAAGAAACTTATTGTTTCTAAATATTAACTAATATGAGTATTCTTCCTTATCTCGAGACATTTTCTGCTGTTGTTGAGAATGGCAGTTTTACAGCTGCAGCCGACGCACTGGGTATATCCAAGCCTGTAGTGAGTAAGCAAGTCTCCCTCCTCGAACGACATCTTGGGGTTCAGCTTCTTCACCGCACCACCCGGCGTCTACACCTCACTCATGCAGGGGAGGTATTTGCAAGTTATTCGCATCGGATCATGTCAGACGTGCGAGAGGCTGAGCAATCAGTCTTGCCCTTACAACATGAACCACAAGGACGGTTACGGATTTCGGCCCCCGAGAGCCTTGCTATGTCATTACTTCCTGAGGTACTACTGAGCTTTCAACAGCAATTTCCCAGGATTGAACTGGATATTCATGTCTCCGGGCGGTTGGTGGATCTTGTAGAAGAGGGTATCGATGTAGCGCTTAGGGTTGGGAAACTAGAAGATTCGAGCTTGATCGCGCGACTGCTTATGCCATGTGGCTTTCATGTCTGCGCATCACCCGAATACCTAAAGAAGCATGGTAAGCCCAAACATCCCCGTGAACTCGAAACACATAACTGCCTGATCTATTCACAGGCGCCGCATCCGGATAACTGGCTGTTCAGCGATGATCAGAGGAAAAGCATCAGTATTAAAGTGAATGGCAACCTTCGTACAGATTCGGGGAATATACTGATGAACGCAGCACTGAACGGTAACGGTATATTCATAGGGCCGACATTTATGATAGTCAGTGCCTTAGAAAAAGGGCGATTGGAAACCGTCCTGGACCAATACACGTCGATAACTACAGGGCTATATGCTGTCTATCCATACAGCAAACTCGTTTCTACAAAGGTACGAGCTTTTGTTGATTTCATTGCTGAATCATGGAGTAATTGACCTTAGACGAACGTCTGATCTGTGTCAAAAATGCTCTGTCAGGGCTATCTTACCAATGTCCTATTTCTACGAATTATCATCAGAACTGATCCTCGATTTTAATATCGTCTAAGTGTTGTAAGCCGTACTTACAATATTGTGGAAAGCTATAAATATGGACAACGTAGGCTTCCATTCTGCGGACATACTATGGTTCCGTGCACACAAGTCGCTGCACTGGAACCATAGGTTGGCCAAAACGGACAAAACTATACGTTTGTGCACAAGCAATATTCTCAAGTAAAATAACGACTATGAATCTTAGGGTATAATCTTGCTCATTGTATGGATAATATGGAATGAATATTGAAAATAGCCAGTTTTTTTTGGAATACTCGAATCTGCCGGTTTGCGGAATTCGTCCGTAGTGAAACAGCAAAAAGGGGCTGAAGTGACAAAACCCTTCAACATCGCCTCATACTCACTATTGGTGCATATAATAGCTCAGCAATGCGGCCTGGAAGTTGGTGACTTCGTGTGGACAGGTGGAGATACGCACCTATACCTGAATCATTTGGAGCAGACAGAGTTGCAGCTTAGTCGTGTACCGCTAGCGCTGCCCAGGCTAGAGATTAAGAATAAGCACGACTCATTATTTGAGTATGAGTACGAGGATTTCGAGATTGTGGGATACGAGTCTCATCCACATATCAGGGCGGCAGTAGCGGTTTAGCTTTCTCAATTATTGATGCAGTCTGGATATATTCCCATTCACTTTTATCGCATCATTGAGCAAATAGATATCATTATTCAAATATCTCAGGTATAATCACGCTTCAATCTCAGGTGCACTTCGGTAGGCACCTTTTTCCACAGTGGTAATCCTTCACGATTCACCTCAAACAATCAAGTTTCCGTCTATTACCGTCCCAGACTAAATGTCCTGGCTAGGCCGATCCCAAGAGAACCTCATTATAATGTCATTTGAATCCCTCGGCCTGAGAGCCGAATTAATCCGTGCTGTATCTGAAAAAGGCTATAGCACACCCACCCCGATACAGATCCAGGCTATCCCTCCCGTCCTCGAAGGACGCGACATTATGGGCGGTGCGCAGACAGGCACGGGAAAAACTGCCGGTTTTACTTTGCCGTTATTACAAAGATTAATGTTATCAGCCAGACCGGAAAACGGTCGACCAGCCGTCCGGGCCCTGGTGCTTACACCCACCAGAGAACTGGCCGCACAAGTTGCGGAAAGCGTGCTGACTTATGGAAAATATCTGCCTTTAAAATCCTCCGTGGTTTTTGGCGGCGTGAATATCAGACCACAAATAGACAAGCTGCGTAAAGGTGTCGATATTCTGGTCGCTACACCAGGTCGTTTACTGGATCATGTGAGCCAGAATACGGTCGATCTTTCTAAGGTCGAAATGCTGGTACTCGATGAAGCCGACCGTATGCTTGATATGGGTTTTATTCGTGATATCCGCAAGGTACTTGCTCTGCTGCCGAAGAAAAAGCAGACACTATTATTTTCAGCGACTTTTTCTGATGAAATCAAACGTCTGTCCAGTGATTTGCTCAACTCGCCCGCGTTGATTGAAGTCGCAAGGCGTAATACCGCTGCTGAAAGTGTTGCACAGGTGATTCACCCGGTAGATAAAAGCCGCAAGCGAGAACTCCTTTCTCATCTGATCAGTTCAAATAACCTGAAACAGGTGCTGGTCTTCAACCGTACCAAGCATGGAGCCAACCGTCTTTCAAAACAGCTGACGATTGATGGTATCACGGCCGCTGCAATTCATGGTAACAAGAGCCAGGGAGCTCGTACCAGGGCACTGGCAGATTTTAAATCGGGCAAGGTGCGTGTGCTGGTGGCAACAGATATTGCTGCTCGTGGTCTGGATATTAACCAGTTGCCCCATGTTGTGAACTATGAATTGCCTAACTTAGCAGAAGATTATGTGCATCGCATTGGCCGCACGGGGCGTGCAGGCAATGAAGGTAAGGCCATGTCTCTGGTGTGCGTCGATGAGCTGAAGCTGCTTAAAGATATTGAGCGTCTTATAAAACGTGATATACCCCGCTTGACATTTGACGATTTTAAACCTGATCCTTCGATTAAAGCCCAACCGGTGAATAAGGGGCGCAGTGGACAACCGCAGGCTGCTGGCAAAAACACCACGAAAAATATCTCAGCCAGACCGCACAGCAAGCGCCCACGTTATAAAAGCCGTGCAACCTGAATTAAAGGCCTTTAAATCTGCTCGGCAACTGCTCCTGCGTGACCTAAAGCCCGTACTTCTGGTGCTTTAGCGTCTGCATCTATGCAGTTGTGCGAGCTCTTTCAACCTCAAGTCATGATTTAAACCTGCTGCGAGCGCCCAATGCGCAGAGGGGAATAAACAAGCTGTCATGCAGGGTTGAATATTTACACTGGCATTACAGTTTTTCCTTTTGCGGTACATCCGGCATTCTATTGGCTATGCGGTTTTGCTGCAGTCCCATGCGATGTTCGTAAATTGCCGTGTAGGCCAGGATGCTGCTGACATATTCCCGGGTTTCTTTAAACGGGATGGTTTCTATCCAGCGTTCTGCAGACATATCATCTCCGACCGGGAGCCAGGCTTTGACTCTATGGCCTCCGGCGTTATAGGCCGCACTGGCCAGGGCGGGTTGTTTATAAAACTTATTTAGCATCATGTTCAAGTAGGTGGTGCCAAATTTGACATTCAGTTCAGGGTTCAGCAGCTGGTTCTTGTTACGGTACCTTACCTTTAATTTTTTTGCGATGGCCTTGCCGGTGGCAGGCATGATTTGCATTAATCCCAATGCACCGACATGGGATCGCGCATCTGTCGCAAAAGCGCTTTCCCGACGGATCACCGCATAGGTATAGGCGGGCTGCAATGCCTGTTTTTTTGAATGTTCCTTAACCTTGTCTTCGAACAGGACTGGAAAACGTAACTCAATATCATTTCGTTGATCGGTATGCGCAATGGTTAAAATAGCCCGGTCGTGCCAACCCCAATTCTGGGCGACCTTGGCAGCAATAATTCGTTGATCATTATCCATCTGTTTACGGGTTGCAAAATACCACTCCCGGCGCATATTTTCAGCCTGGCCAAGATAATAAAACTCTCTGGCTCGCTGCAGACCGGGATGTTGTTGCATTTTTTTCAGTTGTGACTCTGGAATGGATAGAGGGATATTTTCAAACTCATAGGCAGTATCCATTTTATCTGCTGCCAGGAAGCCGTAAAAACTACGGGTCCTGGAAATTTCCTTATAGACTCTGTTTGATGCTTGCTTGTTTCCCTGATGTTCAGCGGCATTGGCCAGCCAGTATTTCCAGCGTAAACTTTTTTGTTCCTTATCAGGCAGGCGATTGATTGCATCCGCTATAGCAGACCAGTTATCCACACGGATGGCGCTGCGAACTCTCCATTCCTGAACGGTTAGATCACTGTATTGATCATCCACTTTATCGAGCCATTTCCAGGCGTCAGGATGGTGATTGTAGGCATATTTAAGGCCAATCGTTCTGTAGACTATCGCCCGCTCAGCGTCAGTGAAGTTATTATTTGCAGCTAATTTTTTCCACAATTGAATGGCCGCTTCCGGTTTATGGCGTGAGAGTCTTTTAACGGCGTGGATTTGGATACTGCTTTTTAACGGATGTGACTTTTTCAGCAGTTTGCTCTGAGTCACCGTTGCAGGTTTACGGTGGATTTTTATCCATTCATCGACCCAAGCTTTATCCTTGCTGTTGAGCGATTTGGATAAATAAGTTGCCAGGCTGGTTCGGCCTTTGTCCATAGCAAGGCTGATACGTTCAAGCACCAGTTTGGAATCGAACTGGCTGGATTTTATAAATGCAGCGAACACCGGATCACAGGCATCAGGCTGTGAATTACCTACCAGCCATAATTTAGCAACCTGGTTCATGGCCTGTTCGGACTGCCCGGTCTGTATCAGGGCATTTAAATAATGACACTGCAATTTGACTGATTTTTGAGCTTCATAGCTGTGCAGATAATCCTGCCATTGCTTGTTTCTGGCTTTTTTAAGCAGCCAGGAAACTCTTAAACGATCAGCATAAGGCGTGTCAGCATAGGTTTTTAAAAATTCATCGACCTGAGCCTGACTGAGCTTGCTCAGTTGAGCGTTATATTCCTTATACTTTAGGTAGGGGTACAAGGAATAATCATCAAGCTGTTTGATCAATCTGGAAAATTCACTGTACTGTTTTTTCTTTAAGGCAGTTTCAGCGTTGCTAAACAGGTCGCGCTGTTTTTTCAGACTGCTATTGTTTGCAGCTGGATCTTTAGCAGCAACAACAGAGCTGGAAAGCAAACACAGGATCAGCATAAAAAAGATCGGTCTGAGTCTGGTGCCTTTATTGCGAAAGTTTAAAAATGCTCTACTACGGGTGGTTTGCAGCCGCCCTTTATTTTTAATGCTATCAATCATTGTATTATTAAAAACCATGGTTACAGGATGACCTTTGCCGTTGCTGATAATGTTGAGTTATTGAGTTTAAAAGTTGATTAAAATTATAATGTAAAATACTGTTTTTTATATAGTGATATACCCCACATTTATGAAAATACAAACACTGCAGAATTATTCTATACTCCCTATCGGCGATAAAAATCAGCTCGAAATGATCATTTACTGCGTATAAATGCCGCTTTTTCGCTCACTTTTGCCTTGAAATGCATTACAATCATTAATTTTACAGGCAACTTCCACAGATTAAGGTTTTCAATGTATACGCGCAGAATCTATCTTGCCCCTATGCTGGACTGGACGGATCGACATTTTCGTTATTTAATGCGCCTGGTGAGTAAGGACATGTGGCTGTATACCGAGATGGTGACGACGGGAGCAATTATTCACGGCAATAATCTGCAGCGATTTTTGGGCTTTGATATCAGGGAACACCCATTAACTCTTCAGCTTGGAGGCAGTGATCCAGAAGCCTTGGCTCAGTGCTGCAGGATTGCCGAAGAATATGGTTATGATGAAGTTAATCTGAATGTGGGCTGTCCCAGTGACCGGGTTCAGTCCGGGCAATTTGGAGCCTGTTTAATGGCAGTTCCTGAACTGGTGGCTGAATGTATTGGCG
Source organism: uncultured Gammaproteobacteria bacterium (assembly GCA_963836005.1). Taxonomy (GTDB): domain Bacteria; phylum Pseudomonadota; class Gammaproteobacteria; order GRL18; family GRL18; genus CAWIHS01. Next base: position 932,410 of record CAWIHS010000002.1, read on the forward strand.
CTATGGTTGAAAGTGTCGATATACCGATTTCACTTAAAACACGTATAGGTATTGACTATAATGATGACTACTATCAGCTGCAGCTGCTGGTAGAAAAAGTGCAGCGGACAGGCTGCAAGAATTTTCTGATCCACGCCAGAAAAGCCTGGCTGGATGGTTTGAATCCAAAACAAAACCGGGATATACCGCCATTAAGATATGACTACGTCTATCAATTAAAACAGGACTTCCAGGATTTGAACATTACCATCAATGGAGGCATCACTACCCTGGAGTCTGCAAAGCAGCATCTTCAATATGTTGATGGGGTGATGATAGGCAGGGAAGCGTATCATAATACCTATGTAATGGCTGATATCGATGCACTTTTTTACGCTGGTACAGCCACAAAACCGACACGCAAACAAATTATTTGCCAATATGCAGACTATATAGAGCAGCAGATGATAAAAGGCGTGCCGCTGGTGCATTTGACTCGACATATTTTAGGCCTGGTGCATGGGTGTCCCGGGGCCAGAGTATTCAGGCGTTTGCTCAGTGAAAATGCCTGGAAAGAAGCTATGGGACCAGAGCTGTTATTACAGGCAGCAGCCTCGCTTGAATGTGATTAAGCATTAAGGTTCAGGAAAAAACCCGGCCGAATTAATATCGCCGTGATATTGTCTTTGCCGCCGGAATGGTTGGCAGCATGGATCAATTGTTCAACCATGGTTTGCAGACTTGCGTGCCGATGTTTATGCAAAATAGCCTGTATTGACATGTCATCGAGCATATTACTCAGACCATCAGAGCAGAGCAGGTAGAGGGTATTCTCAGTGATGGAATAATTTTTTTGCTCAGCAATTACTCGCTGCCAGGGACCAATGGCTTTATAAATGGAGTTGTGCCTCGGCTCTGGGCCTTCCTTGCCTCGGTCCAGCCAGAGCTGGTAATGACTATGATCGGTGCTTAGCTGCTTTAATATTCCCTCTGTAAATCTGTAAATTCGACTGTCTCCCACATTAAAAAGATATAACTGAGATTGATAGTCGTTGGCCGTTGGTCCAATCCACAGGCCGCTGACAGTCGTACCCATCCCCTTGCCTTCGGATAAGCCTCGTGAAACATTGTCGCCATGAATAAGATCGTTAGCTTCTTCAATAGCATGCTGAAGAAAGGGCGCTATGGTTTGTGCATTACGACGATGGCTATGTGCGCCGTTGGCCAGGTTTAACTGTTCAATATGTCTGGAAATAATATCCACAGCACAGGAGCTGGCAACATCGCCATCTTCATGCCCGCCCATACCATCCGCAATCATAAACAGGCGCAGTTTTTCATCAATCAGCAGACTATCTTCGTTGCGTTTGCGAGTCAGACCCACGTCAGTCTTGCCTGCGGAATATAATCTCAGTGGTTCGGGTTTATAGCTAAGTCTGTCAATCAGTTGTTTAAACATGGGATTATAAAAGTTTACCAGGTTCGAGCTGGTCAAAAAATTCAGTTAAACTACCGGCGAGGATCTTTTCAGGTCTGGAACCCGGGCGTTCCAGCACAATGTGACCAGTTGTGTTTTCAATACTGATAATAAAGTCAGAGTCGGTACAGGCAATAAAAAAGCTGGCATCCAGACGATTTCTACGTTTGTCCAGAACATGCCCCAATTGATTTTTTATCAGGGCTTGCATGTCTTCATCATTCCATATAAATAATAGTGTCAGATTACCGTTTTGAAAAACTGCATCAACATGATCAGACCAGAAAGAGGTAAAAAATGTCTTGATATCCGGATGCAGTTTAATTTCCAGAGCCTGTTCAATGCCTTCCAGGTCATTGTTAAGCTCACGTCGAACGGGCTGCCAGTGCACTATCTGCTGATGCTGGCCGGGATCTGCTCTATCGCTCTGCAGGCAGGGAGAAAGCCAGTCAGGATTATGCTCAGTAGAGGGCAAGGTACCCGTTTCTGCTGCAGTCAGATTAATATATTTTTTGAAAAAATTATTAATGCGGTGTATTAGTTGTTGCTCATGATCAGCCATTAATTTTGCTCGACGCTTTGCTTGGCATTTTGTTCGAGAATACTGATGTCCCCCTTGCAGATGTTGCTGCAGAATAGTTTTATTTCAGCGATACGTTCCGCTGCAATGTCACAGTCGATGATTACTCGCTGTTGATATTGAACATGATGAATGGAGGCTTTAACCATTTGCAGATAATGGCGGATGGCATTTTCCTGAGCATAAGGTATCTCCATTGTAAGTGGAATTAAATTGACTTTTTCAAGCACTGGGAGTAATTCCAGCGCAGCTTTAGTACTATTAGAGTAGGCTCTTACCAGGCCGCCGGCACCCAGTTTGATACCGCCATAATAACGGCTGACGACACAAACAATTTCACCATAATGACTATGCTGCAATACATTTAAAATGGGTTTTCCGGCTGTACCGGAAGGTTCACCAGCATCAGAAAATCGTATTGCTGTTGATGCTGCAGGCGGGCATGCAATAAAGGCCCAGCAGTGATGACGGGCATCTGGAAATTTTGTTTTGCTTTGTTTAATCAAGGTAAAGGCATGTTCAGTGTTGATGCTATGTGAAACCCGGGCAATAAAACGGCTGCGCTTAATCTCAGTTATAACTTCGATGGTTTTAGCTGGAATAAAGTAACGATGGTTAATTGACATAGGTTTATCATAAACCAGCAGGTCTTATGATGCATCACCTTCCTTTAATATGGATTGATAAGCAGCCAGCAGATCATTTTCTATCGTATGTACCGGAGTTTTATCCAGGGTAGGAATTTCTGTTATTGCTGACTGCCCACGGATGCTGCGACGACGTTTTGCCTCCTCTATTGCCTGTTTTCTGGCTTCTTCTCTGGCCAGCAGCAATGCATTCTCATGTTCAATTTTCTCTACTCTTTCCGCTTCTTCGTTTATATGCATTTGCAGTAAATCAGCTTCGGCTCTGATATGTTTTAACTCTTCCTGCTGTTTGGCCAGCGATTCTTCCTGACGCTTTTTATTTAACTGAATTTGTTCCAGTTCCTGTTTAAGCTCCAGGGCCTCGGCTTGCGCCAGTTTTTCCATTTCTAATTTTTGATCCATGATATGTTTACTTTCATTCAAAGCTTCCTGTTTGGCCTGATCGAGCTGAGTCAGTTGTTCCTGCAGTTTTATGTTGGCTTCAAGTGCCTGTTTTTCTATTTCTTCCTTCTGTTTTTGCAGCAGGTTTGTTTCATGTAAAGCCTGTTCACGCAAGGTTTCCATTTGTATTCTCAGCGCCTGTGTTTCTTTGCGGCTTTGTGCTTCCAGGGCCTCTTTCTGTTGTTTTAATTGTTGAGCTTCCAACAGCGATTCCTGGCGCGCTTTATCCATTTCATCACGGAAGGCGACAATTTCCTGATGGTATTTTACAACTTCAGCTTCAAGTTTTTCTGCTTCATCCAGCATGGTCTGCTTGTCTGCTTCCATTTGCTGGCGTTGTTGTGCAACAGCAGCAGCATGTTCATGGCGTTCTTTATCTAGCTCCTTTTCAAGTTCCAGGCGCTCCTGTTTCAGTTTCTGTTCCATTGAGGCTCTTGCCTGAACCATTTCAGCGCGAGCTTGTTCGGTTTCCTGGCGAATTTGATCCATTTCAGCCTGGGCGTCTGCCGATTCCTGGCGGAATTTTTCCATTTCAGCCTGAGCCTGCTCAGCTTCCTGGCGGGCTTTAGCCATTTCAGTCCGCGCCTGTTCGGATTCCTGTTTGATGTGATTCATTTCGGCTTGAGTCTGAGCGGCTTCCTGCTGGATTTTTTCCATTTCGGCCTGAGTCTGAGCGGCTTCCTGCTGGATTTTTTCCATTTCAGCCTGAGCCTGCTCAGTTTCCTGACGGGCTTTATCCATTTCTTCCCGCGCCTGCTCGGATTCCTGTTTGATGTGATCCATTTCGGCCTGAGTCTGAGCGGCTTCCTGCTGGATTTTTTCCATTTCAGCCTGAGCCTGCTCAGTTTCCTGACGGGCTTTATCCATTTCTTCCCGCGCCTGCTCGGATTCCTGCCTGATGTGATCCATTTCGGCCTGAGTCTGAGCGGCTTCCTGCTGGAATTCTTCCATTTCAGCCTGAGCCTGCTCGGCTTCCCGGCGGGCTTTAGCCATTTCAGCCTGAGCCTGCTCGGATTCCTGTTTGATGTGATCCATTTCGAGCTGTGTCTGGGCGGCTTCCTGCTGGATTTTATTCCTTTCAGTCTGGGCATCTGCCGATTCCTGGCGGGCTTTAGCCATTTCAGCCTGAGCCTGCTCGGATTCCTGTTTGATGTGATCCATGTCGAGCTTGGTCTGAGCGGCTTCCTGCTGGATTTTTTCCATTTCAGCCTGGGCATCTGCAGATTCTTGCTGGAGCCGCTCCATATCAGCGCGTGCCTGTTCAGATTCTTGCTGGATTTTTTCTTTCTCTGCCAGAGTCTGTGCCGCTTCTGTGCGTATTATCTCCATTTCTTTCAGCGCTTGTTCAGATTCCTGCTGGATTTGATCCATTTCGGCCTGAGTCTGAGCTGATTCATTACACATCCGTTCCATTTCAGCCTGTTGCAGAGCGATTTCTTCACGAACCTGTTCAATTTCTGCTCGCTTCAGTGCTGCTTCTTGTTTGGCCTGATCCATTTCTGCTTTTGCCTGAGAAGCTTCTTCTCTCATTTTTTCCAGTTCTGATTCGAAAGATTTTCGGGCTGTTTCAGCGGTCTGTGCTCGCTCATTGGCTTTGGCAATGCGTTGTTCAGCTTCAGCTAATTCTTCATAGCGCTGTTTTTCCTGATCTTCCTTGGTCTGTTTTAACTGTTCATTAAGAAGTTTTATTTCCTCCTGTGCTTCTAAACGGGAGTCATCAACCGATTGCAGCAGGTTTTCATATTGGTCAACTTCAGCCTGAGCCTGTTTGATTTCCTGCTCAAGGCGTTTTTCTTTTTCCTGGCTCAGACGCTCATATTCTCCAGTCAGCGCCTGTTGTGCCTCTTGCATCTCAGACTTGTATTTTTCCAGTTCGCTTTCAACACTGGTCTGATTTTGTGCTGATGCCTGTTGATTTTTTTCCAGTTCCTGCTGGTATAGCTTAAGCTGTTCCTGTTGCTGTTTTTCCAGCTCCGCTGCCATTGCATCTCGGGCTTCAGACATTTCCTGTTTCAGACGTTCAACTTCCAGAAACGCTGTTTCTCGTTCTTTTTCAAGCTGTTCGGCCCGTTGTTTTTCTTCCTGGGCTTTTTGACGGGCTTCATGTATTTCTGCATGCTGTCTGGCATCAGCATCTTTTCTCAGTCTTTCAATTTCTTCCCGGGCCTGTTTCAATGCTTCTTCAGCATCGGATGATTTGATCGCCAGCTCTTCTGAGGTTTGCAGAGCCTGTTCAGCTTCCTGTTTGAGTCGATTGGCTTCTTCAATGGCGGCAGTAACTTTTCTGGCTTCTTCTTCAGCCTGTAATTGCGCCTGTTCAAGAGCCTGCTGTTTTTCGCTCAGTTGCTCTGCACTGGCCTGGCGAATGGCCTCTTCTGCCTCAATCCGTGCCTGTTCAGCCTGACGGGCCCGGTTGGCTTCCGAGTCAGCTTTTTTCAGTGCCTGTTCGGCTTCCTGTTTAAGTCGATTGGCCTCCTGTTCGGCGGATTCCGCACGTTTTGCTTCAGTTTCGGCTTTTTCCAGAGCCTGATTGACTTCACTGGATTTTTTTGCCAGTTCCTGTTTGTGCAGTTGCTTGGCTTTTTCTTCCGCTTCCTTTCGCGTCGCCTCAGCTTCAGCCGTAAGTTTTGCCTGAGCTTCGGCCTGCTGACGCGCGGTATCGGCCTCTGCGCGCAGTGCTTCTGCTTCCGTTTCTGCTTTTTCACGGGCTGCCATTGCTTTGGCTTTTAACTGTGTTTCGAGTTCAACCTGTTGTTTTGCTTCATCAAGCTCCTTTGAAGTCTTGCCAAGCATGGTTTGCTGAGCTTCAATTTGAGCTGCCTTGTGCTGTGCTGTGGTTAGCGCCAGTTCAGCTTCCTGGGCACGTTTGGCTTCCAGTTGTGCTTTTTTCAGGGCATGTTGAGCTTCACTGCGAAGTTCATCTGCCATCTTCTCAGCTGCGCGTCTGGCTTTTTCAACTTCAGCCAGCTGCCGGGTATTGACTTCAGCTTGTCGGCGTGCGGCTTCAACCGCTGGTGAAGCAATGTTTTGCTCAGATGCTAATGCAGCATTGGTAGAGTTTGCTGCATTTTTTTGTAAGCTGCTTGGGTCTAAGGTTTTTGCTGCTGATGCAGACTTATCGATGCTGTCAGCCTGCTCATTAACACTAGCCGCAGTTTCAGGCAGAGCCTGGCCAACGCCATTCTCCAGCACGGAGGCACGATAGCCTTTCTGAATAAATGTAAAGCAGGCCGCTTTGCTTCGGTTCTGGTCTCCCGAGTAAATAATGTAGTATTTTTCTGCATCCAGCGCATTGATCTGTGTATGGATCAGATTAAGAGGTATATTGATGCTGTCAGGTAAACCGTTGATCTGATGTTCCTGTTCAGTGCGTACATCGACCAGCAGGTATTTTTTATTATCCTGCTGTTCCAGTTCAGTAGATTGAATGAAGCTGATCAATGGTGCTACCAGCAGATCAATAAAATATTTTTTGTGCAGGGATAAGATAACACCATCAGTATCCATCGTTACACTGGCGCCGCGTTTACCACCTGTGATCAGCGCTTCTTCACCAAAACCATCACCTGCGCGCAGCGCTGCCAAAGTGATTTCTGCACCGCTGGTTGGGCTGGTTTTGCTGACTATGCAGCGGCCTTGCTGAATAATATAATATTGTTCATCGTTATCATCATTTTCACTGACTATACGCTCACCCTTTGCCAGTGGTGTTTCTTCAAGTCTCATCATCAGCGCCTGAATGTTGGCGGCGGGCAGCTGCAGGAATGCGCTGGATTTAAGGAAACGGCTCATCCAGTCATCATCTTCCTCTTCATCCAGTTCAGAAACCTGAATACTGGAAGGGGTGTTCCAGTTCAGCAGAATATCGAGCAGATCTTTGTCAATGATCAAAATGGAGATATTGCTTCTTGCTCTGGCACTGGCAGGTCTGGGAGTTTCATTGGCGATGGGTTTTTTAGCCTCAGCTGTGTTGGCTGCAATTAGCTGCGTTTTCTTTTTTCCATACTTCAGTTCAATCGTCCCGGATAACAGAAAAATAGTCCATTTATCTTTATCACCCTGTTTAAACAGGGTGCGACCGGCAGGGATGTTCTGAACTGCTGATTTATCAATGACTTCCTGTACTTTCTCAAGCCCCAGAGTATCCAGCGGTGTAAAGGTTTTTATGACGTTGATATCAAGATTAGGCGCAGCTGCCATTGGTGGACTCCATGTCTTCTCATTATGATTGAACAGTATGCGAGAGAGGATCGCTTGTCCATTCTAGCAGAAGCATATTTTTTGCCCAGAATCAATGCGTAAAACTTTGAACCAGTTCAGTTATAATATGACTCACGTGTTTAAAGTCTCAAAATCAGGTTAATTAATGAATCAGCAACTGGATCAGCTCTATCAGCTCATTAATCAATGCTATCTGTATGATCGTTATCCCCTGAAAAGAGAACTGCATAAATTATCCCGTAAACTCAAACAGCAGTCAGGTCAGTTTTCTGATTCACTTATTGCTCAACTTGAAGGCTGCAAACATAAAATAAACCAGTCAATACAGAAAGTGCTGCAGCGCAGGCAAAATGTTCCCAATATAGATTTTGCGGATGTTTTACCCGTTGCACAGAAACTGAACGTTATCCAACAGGCTATTAAAGATCACCAGGTTCTTATCATAGCCGGTGAAACCGGATCGGGAAAAACGACTCAGATACCGAAAATGGCCCTGTCCGTCGGGCGGGGAATATTCGCTCAGATTGCTCATACTCAACCTCGACGACTGGCGGCCAGAAGTGTTGCCGAGCGCATCGCCAATGAGCTGCATGGTCAATTGGGCGAAGAGGTTGGTTATAAAGTACGTTTTAATGATAAATCCAGGGATGAGACCTATATCAAACTCATGACCGACGGGATTTTACTGGCTGAAACGCAGCATGATCGATTACTCAATCGTTATGACACCATCATCATTGACGAAGCTCATGAGCGCAGTCTGAATATTGATTTTTTACTCGGATATATTAAACAGATTTTGCCTAAAAGGGCGGATCTTAAAGTTATTATTACTTCGGCAACTATTGATACGCAAAGATTTGCGACTTTTTTTTCCAATGCTCCGGTGATAGAGGTGTCAGGGCGTACCTATCCGGTAGAAGTGCGTTATCGTTTTGCAGGTGCGGCGGGGGAAAATCAAACGGGAGATGCGCTGGCTGAAGAGGCGCGAGGGAGCGTTGAGAAAACTCTGGTTGAAAGTATTCTGGATGCCGTTGATGAATTATCCTTTGAGCCTGCTGGTGATATTCTGGTGTTTCTTCCCGGAGAAAGAGAAATCAGGGAAACGTCAGAGGCTTTGCGTAAACATCATCCGGCACACACTGAAATTCTGCCTTTGTTTGCACGATTATCCCATGCGGAACAGCAGCGTATTTTTTCAGCACACACGGGCCGGCGTATTATTCTGGCCACCAATGTGGCAGAAACTTCTTTAACTGTTCCCGGAATACGCTATGTCATTGATTCAGGACTGGTACGTATGAGCCGTTACAGTATCCGCCATAAAATACAACGGCTGCCGATTGAAAAGATATCCCAGGCATCGGCGAGGCAACGTAGTGGTCGATGTGGACGGATCAGTGCTGGGATTGCTATTCGATTGTATAGTGAGCAGGATCATGAGCAACGTCCTGCGTTTACTGAACCAGAGCTGCTCAGGACCAATCTTGCCCAGGTGATACTGCAGATGCTGAACTTGAATCTGGGCGATATCCATGCCTTTGCATTTATTGACAAACCGTCAGCGAAACTGATCAACGATGGTTTTTTACTGCTGGAGCAACTTGGAGCTATAGATACCCAGCGTCAGGTAACAGCACTCGGCCGCTCGTTAGCACGTTTTTCGCTAGATCCCAGGGTTGCCAGGGTGATCATTGCTGCGCAGGAAAATAATGTATTATCCGAAGTTTTAATCATTGCAGCAGCACTGAGCTGTCAGGATCCCCGTGAACGTCCAGCAGATAAGCAGCAGGCTGCGGATGAAAAACATGCCCTGTTTGCGAGTAAGAAATCTGATTTTATCAGCTATATCAAACTGTGGTTTTCCTATCAGCAGCAGCGTAAGCATCTTTCACAAAATAAGCTGCGTAAATACTGTAAAAGCCAGTTTATTAATTATTTGCGCATGCGTGAATGGCGTGACCTGTATCAGCAGCTATACACTCAGGCGAAAGAGTCAGGCTTTAGATTTAATCTTTTTCAATATCATGGGCCTGACGATGAAGAACTGTTAAATTATACAGCCATTCATCAGGCTTTATTAAGCGGCTTTTTGGCAAATGTAGCTTATCGGGAGGAAAAAGGCAGCTATCTGGGCACCCGGGGTATGCGGCTGGCTATATTTCCCGGTTCAAAACTGTATAAAACCAGACCAAAATGGATCATGGCTGCAGAAATTGTCGAGACATCCAATGTGTATGCGCGAACAGTTGCGGCCATAGAACCTGTCTGGCTGGAAAATCAGGCCAGACATATTATCAGGCAGCAGTATTTTGATCCTTTCTGGGAGTCCAAACCCGGTCAGGTGTCAGCCTGGAGCAAATTAACACTTTACGGGTTGGTCATAAATCCTAAAAAGAAGGTAAATTACGGTCCCATCGATCCCGATGTATCAAGAGAAATTTTTATCCGCGACGCACTGGTTAGCGGGATATATACAGACCATCGAAAACAGCAGCCGGAGTTTATCAAACACAATTTTGCGTTAATTCACGAACTGGAACATCTGGAACATAAATCCAGACGCAAGGACCTGTTGGTAGATGAGCTGGCTATATTTGAGTTTTATGCCCAACGTGTTGAGCAAAAAATATTCTCCCGGGCAGCCTTTGAAAAATGGCGCAAAAAAGTTGAGACCAGCGAGCCAGAATTTCTGTATATGCAGCAAGACGATCTATTGAAAAAGCCGGCAGATCATATCTCCGATGAACTTTATCCTGCGACTATTCAGTGCGGCCGGCAGGGACATCCTTTAAGTTTACCTCTGGAATATCATTTTTTACCGGGACATGCCCTGGATGGAGTGACTGCTGTGCTGCCTTTGAGTGTCATAAACCAGCTGGATGAGAAAAAGTTTGACTGGCTGGTACCGGGTCTTATCCGGGAAAAAATAACCTTGATGCTCCGCTCACTTCCCAAATCCATTCGTAAGCAGTTTGTTCCGATACCGGATACAGTCACTGCATTTTTACAACAGGTAAGCTATAGAGAGGGAGAACTGCTGCAGCTGCTGCTTGCCTTTCTTGAAACCAAAGACCATTCGATACGCCGACTGGAAAATGGCGATAAAAAAATTATTGATAAAAACATGCCGGAGCATCTGAAAATGAATTTCAAACTGGTCGATCAGATGCAACAGGAGCTGGACAGCAGTCGTGACTTTGCGGGGCTTAAACAGCAGTGGGGTCATCAGGCATTACAGCAACTCGAGCAGGAAATTGATGACTCTATTGAGCGTGATGGCATCACTGCGTGGGAGAATATTCATTTGCCGGATAAACTGGAAATTCATCGCCATGGTTTGAGTATGCTGATGTATCCTGCTCTGACAGATCACCAGCAAAGTGTTTCCATTAAACTTTTTGATCGACCGCAGATTGCCAGCAAACAGCATTGGCAGGGTGTGTTTCGTCTTTTATTAATGAGCCTGCAGGCTGACCTACAGCGATTGAAAAAAGAATTACCAGAAATTGATAAGCTGTGTCTGTTATTTACCCCCTATGCTTGCTGCAATGAACTCAAAGATGATCTGCTTAATGCTGTAGTCTTAAATTGCATCGATACTGACAAACGTATCGGTGATGAGGCGGAGTTTAAACATCTGCAGGCACAGGTGAAAGATAAACTGCAGCACGAAGCTGAAGAAATCTGTAAAGCGGTGTTAAATGTTCTAGTGGAAAATCAGCAACTGGCTAAAAAACTCAAGGGAAATATTCCATTTAATCTGCTCAACTGTATCAGTGATATTAAAATGCAGCAACAGAACCTGATTTATAAAGGTTTTGTAACTCAGACTTCGTTGCTCTGGCTAAAACGTTTACCAAGATTTCTGAAAGCCATGCAGCTTCGTATTGACAAGGCAAAAAACGATTACCGCAAGGATGAGCTTAATCAGAAACAGATTGAGCCGTTGTGGAATTGCTATGCTAAAACAAAAGCAGAAATTGAGAAAAATATCAGTGATGATCCCAGGCAAAGCGAAACTTATTTTCCTGATCCTGAGTTACAGCAGTACCGATGGCTAATCGAGGAATTACGTGTTTCGCTGTTTGCCCAGGAACTGAAAACTTCACAACCTGTTTCAGTTAAACGCCTGGAGAAAAAATGGCAGGAAGTAAATGCTCATCAACATTCATAGGTATGTACTTAAGCAAAATTATCTTTAGGTACATAGGAAAGAATAAACAGGGAAAGATTTTTCTCTTATTGCTATAACTGGCAATTATTGAAAATAGCAGCACATCCCTGTGCCACATAACACCAGAATTGCAGGGGGATGGATCAGGCCTTTTTGGCCAGTTTTAAACAATCCACTCTCCAGCAGCAATCCAGCTGATCACAGGATTCGTCACCTGTAGCAAAACAGTCATCATTGTTTTCTTTGGTCTGGATGGCTCTGACCAATCGGGTTTTATTAAGTTTGCCCGGCTTGATACCGAGTTTAATGGCTGTTTTTCTGATTTCTGTCATATTCACTGTTATTGTTGCTCCTGTTAAGTACTTGCAAGATATATAAGAATACCCATAATGATTGGCTATTTCTGCATCTGGACTCTGCACCTGGACTCTGCACAGAAGTCCTATCCTGGCGCTGAAGTAGTTTATTATTTATGGGTATTAAATTTTAGGCTATTATCTTTGAATTAAGAGTAACTTGCAAAATTTTTATGCGGTGCATACAGAAGGGAAATCTCAGTTAGATTTAAATGTTACTTTGCTGCAAAAGCAAAACTCTGAAAACAGGAAAAATTTTATAAAGTGCACTAAACTTCCATACAATAAGGAAGTTATATTATACTATTTGTTTTGTCATTATTTTTTACAGGGTAGCCAATATGTCAACTCCTAAAACATCTCATGATCCGCTCTATCAATTACTCAGAGAGGGTAAAATCAAAGAGTTTAATAGCAGACAAAAGGCAGGGAAGGTATGTGATTTAAATGGCTATGATTTTAGTTCTATGGATTTACGCGGTATCAATGCTTATGGACTTGAGCTGTGTGATTGCAATTTTAGAATGGCAGACTTGAGAGGTATAGATTTTCGTCAGACTAAACTGGCGGGTTCAACCATCAACAGGGCTAAAATTTCCGGCACCTTTTTCCCCGCTGATATTTCCGCTGCAGAAATCCTGCTTTCTCTAGAGCACGGTACACGGATCAGAGCGAACTAAGTATAACTAAACGGTCAGTTAACAGGCAGTGCTGAACAGCTGATGAGAATAATCAGGATTATTGAACGGCTGTAAAATTTTTTTGCATAGCTGCTGGTTTTCATCGTACATAACCCCGATGCCCTGCTCATCGCTATATATAACGGTAGCTGAGAAATGTAAAGGAGTTGCAGAAATTCCAGTCTGGTAAATACTAAGTTCAATGTTGCTGTAATCACAAATTGATGTTGCTGCTGTAGTGATATACATACCATTTTTACTCAGGTTGAGAACTTTACCCCGTAATATACCCAATGCCTGATAATCGATAATAACTTCAAAGCTGACAGGTATTCTGTCATGTCGGCGCATATTCATGGTTTCCCCCCCATCTATGAAATTTAGAACTAACTTTGCAGCGCTTCTAAAATAATTTTTGATGCCGGTTTATAAGCTGCCTGAAGGTCATTGTTATTGTATGCTTTCTTTAACCGTTGCTGAAAATATTAATTAACCTGTTGTTAATATCTGCTATTTTAACGCTTATGCTTCAGCAAAATAAATAGGAGGGAATACTGCGTGTTTAAGGGAATGCCCTAGTTTGTGGCCATCCATTTATGAATGGAAACTAGTTAGTGCCTATGACATAGGGTGTAAATTCAATGCGTAACGGTTTGCAAATTAAGACTGATGGCAGAAAATTCCAGCCTGGCGGGCAGCGCATCAGCAAATATCATACCTTAAGAGTGATTTTAACCAGTTCTGCGACTGAACCGGCCTGCATTTTTTCCATCATGCGGGCACGGTGTACTTCAACGGTTTTAATGCTTACATTCAATTCATGAGCAATGACTTTATTGGGCTTGCCTTGAGTGACCCGTTGCATGACTTCGTTTTCTCGGGGGGTGAGAGATGATATTCGCTGTTTAATGGATTCGTTTGCTGAGCGTAACTGATTGGATTCAGTATTTTGCTTTAATGCACGCTGGACCGCGTCTAGAAGATGCTGATCATTAAAAGGCTTCTCAATAAAATCAAACGCACCACGCTTTAACGCTTTGACAGCCATCGGCACGTCCCCATGGCCGGTTATAAATATCAGCGGTACCTTAATATTAAGTTTGTTCATCTCTTCCTGGGCATCCAGACCGCTCATGCCCGGCATCCTGACGTCCATAACGATACAGCCCGTATCATTATCACTGTAGTTCTGTAAAAATTCATCTGCAGAAGAGTAAGTGTTGACTGTCAGCCCTATGGATTCAATCAGCCATGCGGTGGATTGTCTGACTGCTTCATCATCATCAACAATAAACACTTTGTTGTCATTACTCATTAGGAATACTCACTGGAACTTTTTGATTATTGCTATCATCTTGTGTGTTTTTTTCTTCTTTTACTGGCAGAGTAAAGCAGAACCGGGATCCCTTATCGGGATTATTCTGGGCATATAACTTTCCATCATGCGCTTCAATGATGGAACGGCTGATTGACAGCCCCATTCCCATTCCGCTTTCCTTGGTGGTAAAAAAGGGGTTAAAAATTCGCTGTAACTTATCTTCACTTATCCCCTGTCCTGTGTCAATAACGCAAACTTCAATATAATCAGGAAGTTTTCGTTTTGTTGAGATCGTCAGTATCTGTTCCTCTGCGTGGAGCATCGATTCAATGGCATTTTTTATCAGATTGATCAGTACCTGTTCAAGCTGAATGATATCCGCCTGTACTGGCGGTAAATTTTCTTCCATTTGATAAATTAACTGGATGTTCTGATCTTTGATCTGGGTTTCCAGAAAATGTGTCACTTCATTAACTACATAATTGATATCAGTATAGCTTTTGTGCGTTTCACTCTTACGCACAAAGCTGCGCAGGCGACGGATAATTTCTCCTGCTCGGTTGGCCTGCTGGGCTGTTAATTCAAGGGCGTTGATAATGGATTCGGGTTCGTCGGTGCCCATATCGATGCGTCGTATGCATCCCTGGACATAGGTGTGAATCGCCGATAAGGGCTGGTTCAGCTCGTGTGCCAGACCAGATGCCATCTCGCCCATGGTGCTGAGGCGGGCCACATGTGCCAGCTCAGCCTGATGTGTCAGGGCTAACTCCTGGGCCTGCTGACGATCCTGAATCTCCTGTTCCAGAGATGCCTTTGATTTTTGCAGGCGCCGGTTCATATCATGGGATGACTTCAGGTATAAAATAAATATAATCGTCAAGGCGAGAAAGGATAAAAAAGCAATCCAGTATTCTTTATGCTTGAAATATTCACTGTTTTTATGAATGGATAAGGGGTTCTCATCCGGGCCATTAGAACTGCTCAGGTTATCGAGGTAGCTGTTGGATAAATCCGCTGCTAATTCAAATACCTGGGCAATGTCAGAATACTTCTGTGCTGTACTCCAGCGGTATTGGTCATGGTATAAGATTAATTCATCATTGCCGCTTGAGAGTAATAAAATTGCGACCTGATTGGCAAGTTCTTCATCAATATACCATGCTTTTGCAAAGGCCCATTCGGGGGCAAGTGCAGAAGTGTGCATAAAAGGTGCCTGCCAGCCTTTGCGCGGATTGATAATATGCAGCTGCTGTTGAAAGGAATTTTGCTGCTCGTCCCGAGGGAATGCGAAGTTTTCCTGCTCCAGTTGTTTTTCCATAGAACCTGATTTAATCAATAGCGCATCAACTTTTTTGTTATCCAGTAAAAAAAATATTTCATCCAGTTTCTGGTAATAGGACAGTTTTATGTCCTTGAGCGGATCGATATCATACGCTAACAGAAAATAATCAATGAATTGTTGGGAAACTGAGTACTGGTTATTCAATACAGCAACACGTTTATGCTTCAGGTCTTTGATACGGGTGATACGGGTATTTCGATTGGAAACATAAATGGACAGCGCTTCAAAGTTGAAATAGCTGTGTTCATACAGAACACTGCGGGTTAATAGTCTTAAAATGCCGTAGTCTTTTTCCAGCTGCAGGTAGTTGATTGCATCGCAGATTATGAAATCAACGCGATCCTTGCTAATTTGTTGCTGCAGCTGTGTACGCTTAAGAAATACCGGGGTAAATTGATAATCAGGATGCTGGTTCAGAAGGTTAAACGATAATGCCCAGGGAGAACCTTCGAAGCTTGTCTTATCATTGTTAACCAGGATGCCAACCACCAGCGTTTGCTTTGCAGGCAACGGCGGTGATAAGTCCTGTTCATCTAATGCCTGTTCTGCTAATAATACAGGCAGGGTATTGCTGCTGTCGGCAGGGCTTAGTGCAGCTATGGCTGATTTTGGAGGAAACACAGGCATACTGACTAACTCTATCAATAAGACCAACAGGCCTCTACGTAAACGTTTTTTTAGCAATTTCATAGGTTAGTTCTTAAGCAAAAATGTGGATGAAGAATCGGGTATTTGTTCCAGAAGGCGCCGTAAATATATCCCTATAGGCTTTCTATAGCCATCCCTGGCTATACAAACTTGACCTACAAGGACGACTTCGGCTCCTGCCTCTCGCATGCATTTCCACCATCCATGGTGGTCATGTAGGGAATGCAGATCACGCAGGAGCAATTATCTGCCTTCCACAAATACCCGATTCTCCTTAAGTACCTACGTATGTTAGCAATTTATATCTGCCTGACCTGATTGCATAAAGTATGTATTGTCATTTTCTACCAGTATAATTGCAGCTCAACCTATAAATTATATCGTTTTCCCTAATTCACATTGGCAGTCTTCCCGCGATAAGGTTAAGTTTGATTAATCAGTCAACGCTCAGACAATAACTGATAAACTGCTCTGGTGATCTATCATTACATTTTAATGATTATATACACAGGAATAAATAATGACTGCTACAGCCTCAGATTATAGCCTTAAACCAACTTCAGCCTCTACTTTTCAGTATTCTGCTGCACATACCGTTGTCCAGCCTCTATTGCAATCACGTCTGGAATCACTCAGCCGTTATAACGATGTGATGGAGCTTCAGCCCTTTGAAGAAAATGATATTCTGCAGGAAGTACTGGAAGATTTTTGTGAATCAGTGGTTGACTATACAGCCAGAGCTCATTTTAAACTGTATAAATATCTGGATTACAATAAGGTCAGCTACGCAGTGTCGGCCATCTCCCTGAAAATCTATCCATTGCTGATAGATAATACACAGCAAATACTTGATTTTCATGATGAGTATAGTAGTGATAACATTCATTTTGATTGCCGTAAGCTGGAAACCTGCCTGAGTCAGATGGGTGAATTACTGGCGGATCGTATTTTACTAGAGGATCGTCTTATTGATGCTATCTTTTCATGCAGTGCTGAGCAAGGATCCGCAGCAGTTATCAATTAATCATAACCTGGACATTCATCTCGAAATTCCTACGTATGCACAGGAGCTTAAAGGATAGCTGGTTGTCTTTTTTGACCTGTTTCGATCCGACTGCCTTTCCGGCTGTAGTATTCAAACTGACCTGAGGCAAAAAACGCTCCTTTAAATTCATCCCGAAACCGATTAGTATTAGTTCTTTTATCGGGAAATCTACCTTGCAACAAATCAATCGTCTGCTGGAAATTATGGCGTGTCTGCGTGAGCCTGAACAGGGGTGTCCCTGGGACTTGAAACAGGATTTCAAATCCCTGGTACCATACACTATCGAAGAAGCTTACGAAGTAGCTGAAGCCATAGAACAGGGCAGTTTTGAAGAGATAAAAAACGAACTGGGCGATCTGTTGTTTCAGATTGTTTTCTATGCTCAATTAGGTAAAGAAAAAAATCTATTTGACTTTGAAGATATTGCTGCTGCTATCAGTGATAAAATGATGAGTCGACACCCCCATGTGTTTGCCGGACATCAATATGCTGACGAAGAAGCTTTGCATCGGGCCTGGCAGGAACAAAAGGAAAAAGAACAAAAAGCGGTTCAGGCAGAGAATTCCTCTGCCGATGCTTCTCAGCCAGCATCAAGTCTGATGGCGGGGATCAGTAAAACTCTGCCGGCCATGACCCGCGCATTGAAAATTCAAAAAAGAGCCGCTCATATTGGTTTTGACTGGGGTGAACCGGCCGAGATAATTCCAAAAATAAGCGAAGAGCTGGATGAAATTACCCAGGTAATGGAACAGAATTTATCGATCCGGCAATTGGAAGAAGAAATGGGGGATATCCTGTTCAGTTGTGTTAATCTGGCCAGAAAACTGCATCTTGATCCTGAGAAGGCTCTGAGAGTGAGTAATAGTAAATTTTCCAGACGTTTTCAAAAACTTGAACAAAGGTTTGAGTTTGACCGCATGAAGATGGAATCTGCGTCACTGGATGAACTGGACTATACCTGGCAGCAGATTAAACAGGAAGAATAAGATGCCTGAAGGCCTGCATTCGCTGCGAGGAAACAGAATTGCGGTTTTGTTGTTACTGGTGGTTATCAGCAGCCTTTATGGCTTCTCACCTGCGCAGGCGCAAACTCCAGCGGCTGAAAAGCCTAAACCACTGACTGTTACCGTCAGGACGTTTGAACAACTGGCATTCCATCCACTAAAAAAAGCCCCGGCGTATGTTGTTATCCTGAAGGATAGTCTGCTCAGTTCACAGTTGAACGCATCGGTCAGGAATATCCATGTTGAAGTTGGAGATCAGGTTAAGCCGGGGCAATTGTTGCTGGATCTCGATTGTGATGATTATCTCTGGCAGGAGCAAGAATTAGAGGCTGATAAAGATGCGCTTAAAGCCGGCTATGATTTTACTCAATATCAGTTTGAGCGTTCAAAAAAATTATTGAAAACCAAAAGTGTCTCGGAGGAATCCCATCGCAACAAAGCCGCTGATTTAAAAAATCTAAACGCTAAAATAACAGCTCTGGATATAAAGATAAAAAAGGCGCGTAAAAATATCCGTCGTTGTGAGATTCATGCTCCTTTTGGAGGAGTTATTTCTGAGCGCTCAATTAATCAGGGTGAATATGTTGTTCCTGGTTCGCCATTACTCAGACTCATTAATATTAATGATCTGGAAGTAGAAGTACAGGTGCCGATCACCGTGGTAAATGAGTTTGATTACAAATCGCTGGATTTTGTGTATCGCGAAGAACAATTTCCGGTTACTTTGCGTGCCATCATTCCTGGTATTGAAACTCGCGCCAGACATCAATTGGTGCGTCTTGAATTTACTGGCAAGAAAGCCCCGCCCAATGCCTTTGGCATGGTGCATGTAGAGTTAAAGACACTCCAATTACCCGCTAATGTGCTGGTTCAGCGTGGAGGTAAGACGGGCATTTTTATACTTGAAAAAGACCCGCATCAAATGGCTGCTGAATTACAGGTGCAGACACCACTCCAAGCTTCGGAACAACAGTCTGTTCCGCTCCAGACAGCTACTGCGGTTTTTTATCCTCTGGAGCAGGCTCTGATCGGCAGACCAGCAAGTGCGGAGCTTGCGCCGGACACTCTGATTGTGCTGCAGGGCCGGCAAGCACTAGAGCATGGGAAGCGGGTTATCATAAAAAATGTTGCTCCAGGGCAAGAAAAAAACTGATGCTGGAAAAATTTTTACAGCATCATGTGCTGGCTAATCTGACTTTTATACTGGTTTTATCCATGGGGATAATCAGTTATCTGTCTTTGCCGCGGGAAAAAGATCCCAGTATAAATTTCAACTGGATACAGATCAGCACCGTGTTACCCGGTGCCTCTCCGGCCGATGTTGAAAAACGAATTACTGAACCGCTGGAAGAAGGCCTTGCCCGCGTGGGTGATATTCGTTTTATCTCTTCCAGTTCCCGCGAATCTTTCTCCAGTATTCTAGTACGCTTTGAAGAAGTGGATGAACGTCTGTTTGACAAACGGATGGTTGATCTGCGTCGCGAAGTCCAGCAGATAGAAAATACCCGCCTTCCAGCAGAAGCAGAATCTCCGCTGATACTGGAGCTGACCTCCTCCAGTGCTTTTCCTACCGCTACCCTGGTATTACAGGGCAAAGCCTACGATGAAAATTTACGTTTTTATGCTCAGGCGCTGGAAAAGGAAATGGAACGTCTGAGTACTATCCAGCGCGTGGATATCATTGGTATCAGTGATCCAGAATTGATTATTGCCGTTAATACAGAAAAATTGACCGGCCTGGGCATTTCACCTTCTATGGTGGCGCAAACAGTGAAAGATCAGTTTCTGGATATGGCTGCAGGAACCATTAATATTGATGATCAACAGTGGTTGCTGCGCGTCAATGGAACCAGCAGCGATGCGGATTATCTGGCTGCATTACCCGTTCAGGGCGTTGAGCATCAGGTACTGCTGGGTGATGTAGCAGAGGTCTATTGGGGCCAGGATCGGCTGGATCTTAAGGCCCGTTTCAATGATCAGCCGGCAGTTATCCTGTCAGTCTTCAAAAAAGATCAGGTGAATACGCTGGCGATGATAGAAAAGCTGAAGCAATTCATCAGCGATAAAAATGAATTATCTCCTGTAACCGGTATTAATATAACTTTACTGGATGACAATACCCTGCTGACTAAAAAAGCTCTCAGGATCATGCAGACCAACGCATTGATCGGTTTATTTATGGTGCTGCTGGTGACCTGGTTTTTTTTAGGTTCACGAATTGCGTTTTTTACCACCCTCGGCATCCCGTTTACTCTGGCTGGTACCTTCTGGGTACTACATGGCTTTGGTTATTCCCTGAACAATGCAGTGCTGCTGGGTATTGTTATTTCCCTGGGTATGCTGGTAGATGATGCGGTTGTCGTAGTAGAGGGCATGTACACTCGCTTAAAGCAGGGAATGCAGGCTTCCCAGGCTGCTATCCTGTCATTAAGAGAAGTCTTTGCTCCGGTTACAGCATCGATTTTGACAACCATGGCGGCCTTTTTGCCTTTGATGCTTTTGCCGGGGATCCTCGGCCAGTTCATGTTTATGATCCCCTTTGTCGTCACTGTGAGCCTGGCCATCAGTCTTATCGAAGCCTACTGGATGCTGCCGGCACATATCATCGCCAGCCATCCTGACTATATCTACACTTCCAGGTTACAGTATTACCGTAACCGTTTCACTCACGCCTTACAGATTCGGTATATAAGGGCTCTGACAGCTTCACTGCGCCGGCCGAAGATCATTCTGTTACTGCTTGCCCTGATGTTTACTGCCTCATACTATGCTTTATTCAGCGGCAAAATAAAGGTGAATTTTTTTGCCGGTGAGCCCTTTCCTGTGATGTATGTCAATCTTAAAATGCCGGAAGGTACACCTATTGATTATACGCTCGAAAAGGTACAGCAGCTTGAATCGCAAATCAAAAATCGTCTCTCACGAGAGGATTATAGACAGATGGCCTCTTACGCCGGGATTTATTTTACCGAAACAGAGGCATTGTTTGGAACGCACTTTGCCCAAATCCTGTTAACGCTTCCTGAAACCATGCATATGCCGCTGGCAGAAATTCATCAGCAGATCCACGCGAGTTTTGAGCAAATGACTGGCGTGCAGCACCTTTCCATCTTGCAGCTCGAAGATAAGCCGCCCGTCAGCAGAGCTATCAGTATTAAGGTGCAGGGAGCAGAATTTGATAAGATTCAGTCAGCGCTGAACGAGTTAAAACAAACACTGGAAAATATACCTGAAATTGAAAATATCACGCTGGTGGATAGTGCCGGCAGCAGGGAATTATCACTGACCCTCAATCAGGATGCGGTGCATCGCACAGGTTTGTCGCCAGCTCAGATCATGCGCGATATTCGTCTGTTGGTAGACGGTGAAGTAGTCACTACCATTCAGCATAAAGGTGAGGAAGTTAATATACGCGTAAAAGGTAAAAGCTTTAGCGGGCAGGACATAGAATCTCTGCTGCTGACGCCCATCGCTTATTACGATCAGCAGCATCAGCAGGTGTTATCGACGCCCTTAAGCGAACTGGTCAACGTTGATTACAGCATGGCTCGAAGTCATATCAGGCATTACAATCTGAAACGTGTGATGCTGGTTGAGGCGGATATTAAACCTGACGGCAGAAATACCCTGCAGATCAATCAGCTCATTCAGCAGGCATGGAAGAAGCTCAGAATCAGCCATCCCGGGATCACTCTGGATTTTTCAGGGCAGCTGGATGATATTCAGGAAACCCTGGACATCATGCCTTACCTGGGATTGATGGGTGTAGGCATCATTTATCTTATCATCGGTACACAGTTTCGCAGCTATTTTCAGCCGTTGTTTGTACTGGCCACGATTCCTCTGGCTTTTACCGGAGTAATAGCCGGTTTGATTATCAGCAATAATCCGCTGAGTTTATATACCCTTTATGGTATTGTGGCCTTGATTGGTATTGCAGTAAATGCTTCGATTGTGCTTATATCTGCGGCTAATGACCGATTAAAACAGGGCATGAGTGTGAATCATGCAATTATCTTCGCAGCCCGGCGGCGCATCATTCCCATATTGATCACTTCATTGACTACTATTGCAGGCCTGTTTTCACTCGCTGCAGGGATTGCCGGCAATTCGCTGATCTGGGGACCGCTGGCAACAGCCATAGTCTGGGGGCTTGGATTTTCTTCATTATTGACCCTGTTTGTGATCCCCCTCTTATACAGGACGTTTATGAAAAACTCCTATCTGCTCGTGCATAAGCAATAAACATCCTTGATGACGAATGATTATAAAAAGCTAATGGTATGGTGTGGTGCATGTATGGGCGGGAACGCACCAATACAGTGCAACAAATGCGGACGGTCGTCCGCAGAAGCATCGAATTTTAAGCAGCATTAACGATAAAACAGAGAAATGTATGCTTCTGGTGCATTATTTGCTTAAAATCTCAAATCAGAAATTCAATCAAAGGCATTCTTATGTATAAGCAGATAAAATTATCAACAATGAGCTGGTTTTTTGTTTTTTTACTGGGGCTTCCTGGACTGGTAATGGCTGACGATACGATTAACGGTGCAGACACAGCCTGGATTATGGTTTCAACGGCACTGGTCTTATTTATGACTCTTCCCGGACTGGCGCTGTTTTATGGGGGGCTGGTGCGCACCAAAAACGTTTTGTCCGTTTTGATGCAATGTTTCGCCATTAGCAGCATAGTCTCGGTACTCTGGGTAATTGCCGGCTATTCACTGGCCTTCGGCGATGGCGGTTCCATGAATGCTTTTATCGGCGGATTTGATAATGTCCTGTTTGCCGGTATTCTGGAAGGTTCCGTTTCGGGGACGATACCGGAATCTTTGTTTGCCCTGTTTCAAATGACTTTTGCTATTATTACTCCGGCACTGATTGTGGGCGCGTTTGCAGAACGTGTGCGTTTTTCGGCCATGTTGCTGTTCACTGCTATCTGGTTATTTTTAGTTTATATTCCGGTGACTCACTGGGTCTGGGCCGAAGGCGGCTGGTTATTTGAAATGGGTCTGCTGGACTTTGCCGGCGGCACGGTAGTGCACATTACAGCTGGCGTTGCTGCCATAGTGTCTGCTTTGGTTATTGGTAAACGCAAGGAGTTTGGTAAAAGTGCACTACCACCCCATAATATGACCATGACGGTGATTGGCGCCGGTATGCTATGGGTTGGCTGGTTCGGTTTCAATGGTGGAAGTGCGTTGGCTGCTGACGGTAATGCGGCCATGGCCATGCTGGTGACACATCTTTCTGCAGCTGCAGGTGCGGGTATGTGGGCTACCGTGGAATGGGTGCGCCATGGAAAACCGTCTGTACTGGGAATAGTGACCGGTATGGTGGCTGGTCTGGGCACTATCACTCCTGCATCAGGTTTTGTCGGACCAGCGGGTGCATTGATCATTGGTTTATCGGCCGGTTTTGTTTGTTACACCGCGACACAGATAATTAAAGTTAAACTCAAGCTGGATGATTCTCTGGACGTGTTTCCAGTGCATGGGGTTGGGGGCATACTCGGGACTTTTCTGGCAGGTATCTTTGCCTCGGCAGGACTGGGTGTGTTCAGTGGTCAGGGATATGCTGACGGGGTTACCATGGAAAGTCAGGTCTGGGTACAGTTGATCGGGATTTTTGCCACCATCGTCTATACAGCGGTATTGACCTGGTTGATTTTAAAAATGATCAATGTCTTCCTGCCGCTGCGCATCAGCCGTGAAGAAGAAACTGAAGGTCTGGATATCGTCGCTCACGATGAACGGGGTTACGATTTCTAAATTTTTGACAACTATTCTGCGTATTTGAAATATTGCACTAACTGCTTGATATCAGGTCTTTGCAGGAGGCAGGTGACTGCTCCTGCATAAGCCTGAATCTCCCGCATAACCCGCCTGGAAACTGGGAATAAATGCGACAAGCAGGTGCCGAGTCGTCGAAGCGGGACAAATAAATACCCGACGGCAGGCACGATCTTATAGCTACGCTGAAAAATTACTCGGCTATCAGAGTAATGCTGGTTTCGGCCGAGATTTTATTGATATCAAACTGCACCTCGCAATATTCACTGTATTCGTTATTCGGCGCCGGGTCATCAGCGCAACTGCATCCGGGAATAAGCCCGGTAAAAAAAATCCCTGTTTTGACACGAATTATATCGCGGTCTTCCTTAATAGCCAGAATCGTGATAGATATATTCTTCTCGCTGGCATAACTGCCCATTGATAAGCCCTGCTGTAAAGGCAGCTTTCCGGCATCCAGATGTTCTATTTCGCGCTTGAGAATATGCTTGAAATCAGGAGTATTCCAGCTGTTTAATGCGCTGCTTAATTTAATCATCGTGTCCCGGATAACTCCCTGTTATTCATCTGTTAGAATGTATATTGGTTAATGTTGTAATCATCTCATCATACATGAAAAAAATATCAGGGTAATTGCAGATTTTGTTCCAGTATTCATCAGCGGGCCTCATAAACTTCAAAAGTTGAATCCACTGCAGCGTGACTGATGATTTATGCTAAATATCATCTATACTTAACCAATTGTATTGTTTAAAAAGTATTCGCTGTACTTCGCTGCACATAGACGGTTACGCGTATTCTTTGTGTTCATGCTCACTGGCAAATACAGAATTATTAATTGATTCTGTATTTTGCGGCTTTATTGACTCATAATGGTTTTTTTAACCAGGGTTTACACTTGCAGAAGAAGGCCGCGGTGTTTATTGATCCTGGAGTGCAGATTATTGCTGGAACTTCTGTACTTTAGTTGTTGCACAACTTGTGTTTTGCGCAGCTTTGGTTATTTACTACGTGGCTTTGTACAATTGGACACATTTTTTATGGATGTCAATCACTATTCCATAGAGATCCACTGCATCGTAACGAATTATGTTTAAAAAAAAATGCGCTATTTTTTAAATCGAACACTATTGCTGCTCAAATTCGGATTACTGCTAGCATTTACCGGGTTTGTCATCCTATACCTTTTTCTGCGGGGCAGTTTACCCCAGTTGGATGGAGAATATCTGACAACCTACCTTGCTCAGGATGTCAGAGTTGAACGGGATGTGCGCGGTATCCCGACCATATATGCTGAAGATCGCTCAGAAACGGCTTTTGCACTGGGGTTTTTGCATGCCCAGGAGCGTTTCTTCCAGATGGACCTGTTGCGTCGCCGCGCAGCCGGAGAAATGGCCGAGTTACTGGGAGACAGTCTCATTGAGTCAGACAGGCAAGTCAGGCAGCATCGATTTAAAGAACGTGCCAGATCAACCCTGGAAGAAGAATTACCGCCAAATCATTTTCGTATCCTGGAGGTTTATACGGATGGCGTGAACAGTGGTCTGGAGGCTTTGTCAAATCACTCATTTGAATACATGCTGTTAGGTGCAACCCCTCGTTTGTGGGAAATGGAAGATAGTTTGCTGGTTGTTTACAGCATGTATCTTGAGCTCCATAATCAACGGGTTGCCAGGGAACGTTCTCTGGCGTTGATGAAAGACATGCTGCCCGCTGAATGGTATGATTTTTTAACACCTGAAGGCGGAGAGTGGGATGCCCCATTAGCAGGGAGTGCGAATAAAAACTCTCCCATTGTGCCTGCCGAGGCACTGAATTTCTCTATTGGGCAACTGGAAAATGCGCCTCAGTCTGCTGCCGAACTGGTCAGATATATCAACTGGGATTACCAGGCAAAGCCATTGCCGGGTTCCAATAACTGGGCTGTGAGCGGCCTGCTGAGTCCTTATCGTTCGGCATTACTGGCTAATGATATTCATTTACCGCTGCATAATCCCAATATCTGGTATCGAGCCAGCTGGTTTATCGATGATGGTCGCAGGGTTACTGGAATTACCCTGCCGGGTATTCCCGCCATGGTGGTGGGCAGTAATGAAAATATTAGCTGGGGCTTTACTAATAGTTATGGTGACTGGGGTGATATTATTCCACTTACCATGAGTGAAGATAATACACGCTATTTGACGGCAGATGGCTGGCAGGATTTTTCGATTAAGACTGAAACTATCAACAGTCGTTCGGGTGAACCCAGGCAGGTCATTAATATAGAAACCATCTGGGGGCCTGTGATTGGCCGGGATCATCTGGGTCGATTACTGAGTTATCAATGGCTTGCACATTCTGAAAAGGCCGTCAATCTAAATCTGCTGGAGCTGGAACGGACTAACACAACCTGGGAAGGTATTCATCTTGCTCCACAATTGGGATTGCCTCCGCAAAATTTCCTGCTGGCTGATCATAAAGGCAATATTGCCTGGACTATTGCTGGCTCCATTCCTCTACGCAGCAGCTATCAGGCAGAAACAGAACAACAGCCAGAGGCATCATACTCATGGACAGGTTTTCTGCAGCAGCAAGATTACCCCAGAATAGTCAATCCTGCTATTCAACGCTTGTGGACTGCCAATAATCGTGTCTCTTCAGGCAAGGATCTTGAATTGATCCGCTTTGATGGCGGCGATCTGGGTGCCAGAGCACAGCAGATCCGCAATACTTTATTTTCAACAGAAGCATTCAAGGAAAGTGATTTTTTTGCCATGCAGATGGATGACAGGGCAATACTGATGCAGCGCTGGGCTGAATTATTGAAAACAGTCGTGCAAAATTACCGCTGGCAAGATCCGCTGGCTGAGCCTGAAAATGCGAAGAAGGGGCCAGCGGATAGTGAAATTCAGCCCTCGGCAGCAGAGCATGCTCAGGAGGATAAGCCATTCAAGCAAGAACAGCCAGGTTTGGCAGCAGAAGAGCGTGCTTTGTTAGCAGGCCCGCCGGCAGCTGTTCTGGATAAAGAACTGAGTGAAATAAAAACAGCCCTGACTGACAAACCTCTTGTGGCGGACAAAAATGCGCTGGATTATCTCCTGGTCAAGACTTTTAGAAACCGAGTCATCAATCAGACGGTCGGTTGGATATATGATACTCTGGAACGATATTACCCGGTACATTTCAGGCGTTCTGCGGTTGATCAAATGATTGAATATCCGGTGTGGAACTTGATCAGTAACACTCCCGCGCATTTAACACCGGAAGGATTCAATAGCTGGAATGAATTTTTACAATCAGCAGCCAGGGAAAGCTACGAGGAGCTGGCGATGTCGTCATCTAAACCCCTAATGCAACAAACATGGGGGGACTACAACAAATTATCGATACAGCATCCGCTCAGTAGACTTAACTCCATGCTGGCTTTTCTACTGGATGCTGATGATGTGCCAATGAGTGGTGATAATCATATGCCGAATGTCTATCAGCATGGGTTTGGCGCTTCTATGCGCATGGTGGTATCACCAGGTTATGAAGCCAATGGTATTATGCAGATGCCAATGGAACAAAGTGCTCATCCATTGTCTGCTTATTCTTCTGCCGGGAATGTTGACTGGGCGGAAGGGATGCCTGAGCGTTTTCTGCCTGCAGAAACAGAGTGGACTCTTTTGCTCAGAGCAAAATAGTCAGTGCCCATCCATTTATGCTGGGCACTGATGTAGCACAAGGATGTGCTGCCATTTTCAATAACTTGTCATTATTGAAAATCTGAGAAAAAGAGAAATCACACTTTTTCTTTTTCGTTGCATAAATTACCAGGATGGCTATTTATGGATGGACACTAGTTACGTATAGATATTAAACCAGGATTGTTTTCTCAATTCTCTTCAATCAATAATGGATAAAATCAGCAAAACATGCTATTTTTCCGCTCCTTAGCAAATAACTCATGGTTGTTTAACAGCCCTGTGAGTCAAAGAGACGTAAGTTGATGCCCGGTAAGCTGTATATTCAAACGTTTGGCTGTCAGATGAATGAGTATGATTCATCCAAAATGGCAGACATTTTGCGTGAATCCCATGGGATTGAGCAGGTCGAATCTCCTCAAGATGCTGATATTTTATTGTTAAATACCTGTTCGATCAGGGAAAAAGCCCAGGAAAAAGTGTTCTCGCTATTGGGACGATTCAGACAGTTTAAGCAGCAGAACCCGAAAATCGTGATTGGCGTGGGTGGATGTGTGGCTAGTCAGGAAGGTGAACTGATCCGTCAAAGGGCGCCTTACGTGGATCTGGTATTCGGTCCACAGACGTTACACCGTTTACCGCACATGCTTGATGAAGTGACCGCTATTCATCACCCGGTGATTGATGTATCTTTTCCTGAAATAGAAAAATTTGACCATCTGCCGGAACCCAGCGCAGATGGCCCCAGTGCATTTGTTTCGGTGATGGAAGGTTGTAGTAAATATTGCAGTTTTTGTGTCGTGCCGTATACCCGGGGTGAAGAGATTTCCCGGCCGCTGGATGATGTGATAACCGAAGTCGCGCAACTGGCTGAACAGGGTGTGATTGAAGTCAATCTGCTGGGGCAGAACGTTAATGCCTATCGTGGTGCAATGCATGATGGCGATGTGGCCGACCTGGCCTTGCTGATCCATTATGTGGCTGAAATAGAGGGCATTGAACGGATCCGTTTCACTACTTCTCATCCCAATGAATTTAGTGATAGTCTTATTGAAGCGTTTGCTGAAATACCCAAACTGGTGAGTTTTTTACATCTGCCAGTGCAAAGCGGTTCCGATCGGATCCTGAGCATGATGAAACGCGGTCATCCGGTTCTGGATTATAAAAATAAAATTCGACGTATTCGAGAAGCTCGTCCGGATATACATATTTCATCGGATTTTATTGTTGGTTTTCCAGGAGAAACTGAAACTGATTTTCAGGCGACCATGAAACTTATCGATGCTATTCGTTTTGATCAGAGTTTTAGTTTTATCTACAGTCCAAGACCTGGAACGCCTGCAGCGGCCTTGCCTGATGACGTACCCATGGAAGTCAAAAAACAACGACTCAGTATACTGCAGGAACGCATTAATCAGTTTGCTCAGGAATACTCTCAGCAAATGGTAGGTACTGTGCAGGATATTCTGGTTCATGGCGTGTCAAAAAAAGACCAGAATGAACTGGCAGGTCGAACAGAAAATAATCGTGTGGTCAATTTTGCTGCCATGGATAAAGCTTTAATTGGGAAAATTATCCCGGTGAAAATAACCCGAGCTTTTAATAATTCACTAAGGGCGGAATTGATTAATAAATGTTAACAACTCAGCGTATATAAAGTATCAATCACACTCTTTAAAATTCACTGAACAGTTACGTTCACTCAAGTAAAGGAAAATTTTTGGCTGAAGTAAAGTCATTACAGCTGGTTTTAGAGCCTGTCGATAATGTTCGGCTGGCCAATTTATGCGGACAGTTCGATGAACATTTACGTTTGATAGAAAAACGGCTCGCAGTTCAGATCGCTAACCGCGGCAACCAGTTTAAACTAAGCGGTAAGCAGGAAGATATGGATGCTGCTGTTGTCGTTCTGGAAGCATTATATGCAGAAACTGAATCGGCAGTACTCGATCCTCAACATGTGCATCTGTTTTTACAACAGTCTGGGATCGAAGCTGAAATCAGGGCTAAAGTAAGTAAAGACGAAGCTGTCTCTATTTTGGCCGGACGCAGTCTGATCAAGCCCCGCGGTAAGAATCAGTATGATTATCTGCTTAGAGTTTTGCAGCATGATATCAATTTTGGCATTGGTCCAGCGGGAACGGGTAAAACGTTTCTTGCTGTTGCCTGTGCTGTGCAGGCTCTGGAACAGGACAGAGTGAGACGAATTATTTTAACTCGTCCAGCCGTTGAAGCCGGGGAAAATCTGGGTTTTTTACCAGGCGATCTGTCGCAGAAAATCGATCCTTATTTACGTCCTCTCTATGATGCCCTGTATGAAATGCTGGGTTATGAAAAAATAAGTAAACTGATAGAACGAAATGTTATAGAAGTAGCTCCGCTGGCCTTTATGCGTGGACGCAGTCTTAATGAAAGTTTTATTATTCTCGATGAGGCTCAAAATACGACCCGGGAACAAATGAAAATGTTTTTAACCCGAATCGGTTTTGGTTCAACCGCTATTGTGACCGGAGATATTACCCAGATTGATTTGCATGGCGGTCAGTCGGGGTTGATCCATGCTCTGGAAATTTTAAAGAAAGTCAGGGAGATCAGTTTTACTCATTTCAATTCCAGAGATATTGTTCGTCATCCACTGGTACAGCATATTGTCGATGCCTATGAAAAGCATGAAGATACCGCTGCGCGTAAGTTAACGGGCAAACACCGTTAATGCAGCTGTTTCTGGATTTGCAGACAGCCACTGAGTCGGCAGCATTACCCCGCAAATCGCGACTGGAGTTGTGGGTGAAAACCACATTAATAATAGCAGCAGAACATTCACATCAGCCATTAAAAAAGGCATATGAGCTGACCATCAGAGTGGTAGATAAGGCCGAGGTGCAGCAGCTCAATTTGAGTTATCGTCATCAGGAAAAACCAACCAATGTGTTATCTTTTCCTTTTGAAGCTCCGCCTCAGGTATCGCTGCCTTTACTGGGCGATCTGGTTATCTGTCAAGCGGTAGTTGAAGAGGAGGCACTACAACAGCAGATATCTCCTGAGTCTCACTGGGCACATATGGTCGTGCACGGCACACTGCATCTGCTGGATTATGATCACCTTGATGATCAACAGGCAGAGGAAATGGAATCACTGGAAATTAAAGTGCTGCAGCAGTTGGGATATTCAAATCCCTATGAGTAGTCGTTTTTTCCTGGTTGCTGAACAGTCGGTGCTTAGTATAAATAGCTGGGCATCCGTTAGCGTTTTTTATTCGTATGATTGTTCCCTCGGAGGGATGATTTTCTGAATTGCTTTTTATCAGGGCTATTTGTAAAATTATCACCTGCTTTAAATTCAGGCTTAATATATGAAAGAAGAGCGTGCAAATCCGACTCTCCCTCAGGATGAAGGAAGTCGGAGTATTTTAGAACGTATAGGTCATGCCTTGATAGGCGAAATCAGTGATGAGTCACAGCTGCTTGATATGCTGCGTGATGCAGAAGCACGCCATGTTATCAGTCACGATGTGCTTTTAATGATTGAAGGTGTTATGCAGGTCAGCACCATGCAGGTGCGTGAAATAATGATACCTCGCTCACAGATGGTGGTGATTGAACGTCATGCAATTGCCGAAGAGATCCTTGCCATCATTGTAAACTCGGCTCATTCCCGCTTTCCTGTCATCGGTGAAAATCGGGATGATATTGAAGGCATCATGCTGGCCAAGGATCTGGTTAAATTTTTTGCCAATGACGATCATCGTTCTCTGGATATCAGGGAATATTTACGGCCCGCTGTTTTTATCCCTGAAAGTAAACGCCTTAATGTACTGCTGAAAGAGTTTCGCGCTACCCGAAATCATATAGCCATTATCGTAGATGAATATGGTGGTGTGTCAGGTCTGGTGACAATTGAAGATGTACTCGAAGAAATCGTCGGTGAAATCGAGGATGAACACGATATTGACGAGGAAAGTCCCATTATTGCTCATGGAAACGGGGTTTATTCGGTTCAGTCACTCACGGATATTGAACATTTTAATGACTATTTCAAGACTGACTTCAGTGATGATGAATTCGATACCATTGGCGGCCTGGTAATGAACGCTTTTGGTTATATGCCCAGACGGGGTGAAGACATTGAAATGGGCGGCTATAAATTCAAAGTGATCCGCGGTGACCGGCGCCGTCTTCACTTACTCCAGCTGCAGCGCCTGGACGGCCGTGAAGCCTGATCGAAGATTACAGGATTACCTGTTAGATGGCTGGCGGGGATATGCGCTTTCACTGTTGGCCGGCCTGCTGATCCCTCTGTCCTTTGCGCCTTTCAATACTTTTCACAGCCTGTTTTCCTGGTGGCTGTATTTTCCTCTGAGCCTGTTTTTATATCAAATACTGCATACGACTTCAGCCAGAGAAGGTTTTTATAAGGGCGGGTTATTTGGCATTGGTCTGTTTACTGCCGGCGTGTCCTGGATATACGTAGCCATCAATGTCTATGGTGAAGCACATTGGAGCCTCGCAGGTGCCCTGACGGCGCTGCTGATCCTGTATCTGTCTCTTTTCTACGCCCTGTTTGGCTGGAGCGCGGTTACGCTGCAAAACCGAAGGCAGCACCCAGGCGCTAATTCTGCGCTATTCTCCACACTGGTTCTGCTGCCGATACTCTGGGGCTTTTTCGAATGGCTGCGCAGCTGGCTGCTGACAGGCTTTCCCTGGCTGTTGCTGGGATATCCTGCCATCCAAACCCCCTTGGCAGGCTATGCGCCGGTGTTCGGAATTTTTGCTGTTTCCTCATTGTCGGTTTTTGTCGCAGGTGTATTGATCAGCGGCATCAACAAGTGGATGATGGTTATGCTTCTGGTGCTGATTTTTTCCGTCGGTTTTCTGCTTGAGCGAATAGAATGGACAGCGCCGCAAGGCAAAGTACTGGATGTGGCCGTTATTCAGGGAAACGTCGCTCAGTCGGTGAAATGGGATCCGCAGCAGCTGGAACAGACTAAACAGCTCTATGTTGAACTGAGTATGGAACAATGGCGTAACAACGACCTGATCGTGTGGCCGGAAAATGCTATTCCAGGGTTTTACCATACGATGAAATATTCTTTCTATAATAAACTCGAGATGATCGCGAAACAGACTAATAGCGAGTTAATTACTGGGCTGCCGGTATATGATGAGACAACAGAGCAATATTATAATGGCATGACCAATCTGGGCGGAAAACAGGGATTCTATTATAAGACCCACCTGGTACCTTTTGGTGAATATGTTCCGCTGGCTTCACTGATCAGAGGGATGATTCGTTTTTTTGATATACCCATGTCATCTTTTAGTGCGGGGGATAAAGAGCAGCCACTGCTGGAAATCAAAAACCATAAAGTGGCCGTTACGATCTGTTATGAGGATATTTTTCCTGCCCAGTTGTTGCCGCGTATCCCTGCAGCCCGGTTTATGATTAATTTATCCAATAATGGCTGGTATGGTTATTCACTCGCCCCGCCACAGCATCTGGAGATGGCCCGTTTCCGCGCACTGGAAACGGGGCGTGATATTATTCGCAGTACCACCAGCGGGATTTCTGCCCTGATTGATGCAAAGGGCCATGTAATGGTGCAGGGAGCACAATTTGAAACTGCGGTTATCAATGGCACGATACAGCCCAGAACCGGTCTGACTCCTTACGTGTTTTGGCGCAATTACCCTCTGTATATACTTTTTGCCGGTTTAATCGGTTATCTGTGGTTGACAAGAAAATTTGCATGAATATCTGTAACTCCTGTAGACGCTCTAATCGTCAGTATATAAGACTTATCCTGCTTGAATAGAACCGCCTGCCTGCTAGACTTAAAATTAAACAGCGGAGTTTTCTGTATGATTGAGTTGTGGTATTTTTCCCGTGCAATTTTATTTCTCCTGATAGTCTTTTTTCTTGTTGCCTGCACTACAGTCAGTTCACAACCCAAAGTTGCTGGAATAAAAACCTCTGATTATAAAAGCAGAATACAAATTCACAGTGATCGAAACGTAACTGTTTCAAGCAGTGTACTCAGTAATGATGAATCGCTGGCTGTCTATGGTGTGCCGCTTGCTGACAAAGACATACAGCCTGTGTGGATAGAGGTAGAAAATAACGATGATGTGGCCTACTGGCTGATGTCACCCGGTCTGGACCCCAATTTTTTTCCGGCATCAGAAGTAGTGGATGCTTTTACAGATATTGCAGCAGTTGATACTTACAGCCAACGGGAAAAGCTATTTACCGATCTCGCTTTTCGCAATCCTGTTCCTCCTGGCAGCAAAGTCTCAGGCTTTGTGCTCACCAATCTGGATCAGGGGGTAAAAATGGTACAGCTGGATCTGGTTGCCAGCGGAAGATTAAGGACATTCTCCTTTATGAGCACAGTGCCCGGTTTTTCGGCGGACTATAAAGCAAAAAAAGTTTTTACCCAGCAGTTGTATGCTGAGGACGAACTTATTCACTACGCAGATGATGATGACTTGCGCAGAGCTCTGGAAGCGCTGCCATGCTGTGTGACCAATCAAACCGGGACACGCAATGGTGATCCACTCAATCTGGTAGTCATCGGCGGTCTGGACGATGCCTTTCCCGCCCTGGTTCGACGCGGCTGGCGTCCGACTGAGGTTACCTGGTCCGGTTCGGTAATGAAAATGATCACTTCTACTCTTGCAGGTGAGCGCTATCCCTATGCGCCGGTCAGTCCGCTTTTTGTCTATGGGCGTTCCCAGGATCTGGCTCTGCAGAAAGCGCGGGATAATATCCATCAGCGCAACCATCTGCGTCTCTGGCTGAGTCCCATGCGTTACCAGGGTAAAGCGGTGTGGATAGGTCAGATCAGCCGTGATATTGGTTCCCGTCTAACAATACATTCTCCATATCTTACTACACACAAGATTGACCCGGATGTCGATGAAGCTTTGAATGCCTTATTGGAAGATATGGCCTATTCGCAAAATCTACAAAAAATTGGATTGGTCAAAGGGGTCGGCGCCGTCTCCAGAAGCGCCCCTCGTCAAAATCTGACCACTGATCCTTATTATACTCACGGGTTTAGAGGGGTGATGTTTTTTGACAGCAAGCCGACATCAATGATTGATATCGAGTTCCTGGATTGGGAAGGAAAAGAAGGCGGTTTAGTAAAAGCATCGGCAAAGGAAAAGCGCTGATGAATATAGCAAGGTATTTTCCGGGTAAATTTTTTATTATCTGCTGTTTTCTATGGATGCATGGCTGCGCCAGCTGGCAGATGCCTGAGGATAACGATGACGAGTTATTACACAACAGGGCTGTTAAGGCTTCTATAGACGGGGTGAATTTAAAAGCTGCAGTACTTAGCGCTGCAGACAGCAGACGAATTTTCGGTGTCAATATCAATGAAACCGGCGTTCAGCCAGTATGGCTGGAGGTGGTAAACAATTCCATCCATAGCCTGTGGTTACTCAGAAGCGGAACCGACCCCAGTTATTTTTCACCACTGGAAGTAGCCTGGTCAGCACATGCACCCTTTGCCGGAAAATCCAATGCCGAAATGGATGAGTATTTTAAACACCTGAGCTTTGAAGGTAACATTGAACCAGGGCAAACGCGTTCTGGGATCATATTTACTAATCCTAATAAAGACACAAAAATATTTAATGTTGATTTGCTGGGTCAGCAGCGTCTGTTTCCATTTACGCTGTTTTTACCCATACCAGATGATGATGCCAAACATATCAGCAGATTAAAGGAGCGATACAAAAATATTCAGATAGTGAACTATGAGGATGAGGCCGCATTTCGCAGTGCACTTGAAAATATGCCCTGCTGTGAGAGCAATAGTAAGTCATCAATGCCAGCAGCGCCTGTTAATATGGTGCTGGTCGGGGAAATGACAGATATCGCGGCAGCCCTGATACGACGAGGGTTTCGCAGTGATGTGACTCAATCAGACACTGCTATGCAGCTTTTCGGACGTTCGCCTGATTACGTGTTGCGCAAAGCGGGGCAGGGCGGTACACCTGCTAACTGGCTACGCATCTGGCTGGCTCCGATTAGTTATCAGCATCAACAGGTTTTTCTGGTACAGGCCGGACGGCCTGTGGGCGGGCGTTTTGTTGCAGCGGATGAAACGCTGCAACTTCATCCGCATGTGGATGAGGCCAGAAACCTGATTATTCAGGATATGCTCTATTCAGGCGGACTGGCTCAGCTTGGGTTTACCAAAGGTGTTGGCCGGATCAAAAGAGACAGCCTTCAATCCAGTGATTCCGCTTATTATACCGACGGTTTACGCGCGGTACTGTTTTTTGTTACCCGTCCTCTGACCCTGTCGGATATAGAAATTCTTGACTGGGAACCCTTATTGAAACAACGCCAAGCAGAGGTTTCTGGGCCACAAAAAAATCACCCGCATTAAGAAACTCTCCTCTTTAGCATGCGAAGCGTGGCAACGAGGAACCAATGATTGATAAAAGCGCTAATACCCCCTGGCCATGTTAATGCATTAAAAAGGATTAACCCTGTTTCATTCGTATGTACTGAAGGATAATCATGTGTTGCTGGAAGGCAGATAATTGCTCCTGCGTGATCTGCATTCCCTGCATGGACGTATTTACGGCCTTTTCTGGAATAAACACATCATTACCCTGACTCATTTTTGCTTAAGTACATACCTGTGAAAGCTGTTTAGTTCTGTTCTTTGGGCACTACCTTGAAAATCACGTCCATGATACGCTGTGTTCCGTCTCTTGCGGGCTGCTCATACACGGTCTCATCACTGTTGACCCAATAGGGGTTGCCTTTATCATCAAGCAATACACGCCAGGCGTTCACTCCCTGCATGTCCCGTTCCATGAGTGCGACCACATCTTCTCCCAGCGCCGGACTGTCAACAAAGGCACCCATTTCCGTGTTGATGCGGGCGGAGCGAGGGTCGAAATTCATTGAACCGATAAACACATGACGCCGATCGATAACGGCCGCCTTGGTGTGCAAGCCGGTAAATTTACCTTTAACCGGAGGTACATTGATTATGGACTGAATCTGCGCGTCAGCACGGAATTCATAGAGATCCACGCCGGCGTTGATAAAATCATCCCGCCACTCCTTGTAGTGGCTGTTTACAGCAGGCACATCATGGGAGGCAAGTGAATTGGTGAGGACTTTGATCTTGACACCGCGCCTGGTTAAATTCTGTAAAAAATCAATAGCACGTTGGCCGGGCAGAAAATAGGCATTGGTGATGAGGATTTCACTTTTTGCCTGAGCGAGAAAAGCAAACATCGTATCGAGCATACTTTGATTGATCGCTTTGGCCGTCGTCTCGTCGTAGGCCAAAAAGCTGGTGCCTATGTGCAGTTCTTTGGCCACGGCTTCTAACTCGCTACTCCAGTCTTTGGGTTCAATGGGAAAAGACCGTAGCTCTTCTGCTGAGCGGTTTTTTTCCAGTATTTGCGCCCAGCGTTTTTTGGCAAATTCAGCATCTGGTTGAGAGGTCAGGTTTTGCGCAGAGACCACCCAGTCGCTGTTCCAGAAATGGTCAAACATGTCATCGGACTGTCTGGCAATATAACCGAAGCCGAGCAGGTCCAGATCGTGGAAATTATAGTCATGACTCAGGCCAAAATAATGATCACCGATATTGCGTCCGCCAATAACAACCGCATTGCCATCGACAATAATTAATTTATCATGCATGCGGGTATTAAGCCGTTCCATTTCGGCGATCATTTCAGCAACACGGGACCCCACATTACCCCGTTCTTTCCAGGGATTAAACAGCCGGAATTCGATATTGGGATGATTTTCCAGCTCGGTAATAACCTGATCATTACCCGCAGTGAGCAGATCATCCACGATCATGCGTACATGCACACCACGCTGAGCGGCACGTACGGCGTGTTCCAGGATTAAACGGCCGGTATTGTCGGGATACCACAGGTAGGTCTGAATGTCCACCGAAGACACCGCTGAATCAATCAAGGCGATGCGCCATGTCAGTCCATCATAACTGCCGTCAAGCAGTTTAAAACCAGAATATTCTTTTCCATGCCTGGTGAAGATAGTATTGGCCATGTCAGCCAGCACACCTTCAGTTGCAGGCGGCTTGGCGTAGCTTGGAGGAAGCCTGACCACTTCATCCTTCATTGACTGTGAGCTACAGCCTGTCAGCAGGTTGATGGAGAGTAGCCCAGTGATCAATAACAAAGAAAAGATAAACGGCCTGAACGCAGTATTGCTATTGCTGGATAAAGACCACTTTATCATTATGAAACCCTAAGTATAATTCTAAATATTCAAATTCAAATGGTGCTAAAACAGTATAGGTCAGTCAACAGCACATAACCTTTTATCTCTCATTTTAGAACCTCTCAGATAAAATTATACATCGTCACTGATCCGTCTGTACTCAGTATGACCACAGCCCGGACAGGGCGGGATACGTCCCGGTTTGTGAAAATGCAGTTCTTTGCCGCATTTTTTACACACCAGTGTGCCGATGCTGGTCACCTGACCGGTGTGCCATTCGTTGGCCATACGATCCAGTTTATCCAGTT
The DNA here is from genome assembly GCA_963836005.1 of uncultured Gammaproteobacteria bacterium. GTDB lineage: Bacteria > Pseudomonadota > Gammaproteobacteria > GRL18 > GRL18 > CAWIHS01. The sequence goes on from CAWIHS010000002.1 coordinate 970,329, forward strand.
CCAGACGGGTTTTGTCTGTCATATTGGCAAACAGTGACAGGACTTTTTCCTCAACCTGCTGCACATCAAACCCCAGCCAGTTTTTTAAATCCTGATTTTCTTTTTCCATCTGCACGGCTGCATCCTGTAGATCCCGTTTCAGAAACTGACTGATTAAATCAATTTCCTCTTTGCTCCACTGTTTTAAATCATGCAGAAATTCTTCAGATTCTTTTAAGCCGTTTATCAATAACGGCCCTGCTGTTTCATCGGCTTTTTCAGTCCATTCCGAGAGTTTATCCATCATGGTTTCATAGCCATGCACCAGCATATCTTTTGTGCTGTCCTGTTTGTTGCCTGGTTCTTTGTTGTCACTCATGGTTAAATCCCTATCCTTATTGCTAAATCAATTCATTCTTTTTTGTAATTATTCAGCGTATCTAAGATTCTATATTAAGTGATTGCTGTCAGGTGTTTGTGGCAAGGATGCCACATCCAAGCCTACATGGATGTATTTACGGCGTCTTCTGGAATAAATACCTGACAGTAATCACGATCTTAATACTACGCTGAATAGTTACTCTTTTTCAGTATAGTTGAAATTTAGCTTTTTTTAACGGTTAAAGTGTTTAGAATACTGATCCAGGTCATACTTCAACACTATCCTATCTAATGGTACAATTTCATGCTTAATCAAACTACAGATTCAGGAATATCTATCAATGAGCCAGGCGTATAATCCGCAGCAGTCAGAACTTGAAGCGCAACGCTATTGGGAAGCAAACCGTTGTTTTAATGTGACTGAGGAAACAGACAGGGAAAAATACTATTGTCTCTGCATGTTTCCTTATCCCAGTGGTCAACTGCATATGGGACATGTACGTAATTACACCATTGGTGATGTCATTTCCCGGTTTATGCGTATGCAGGGTAAAAATGTACTCCAGCCCATGGGCTGGGATGCGTTTGGACTGCCGGCGGAAAACGCGGCAATGAAAAACCAGGTAGCGCCGGGGAAATGGACACGCGAAAATATTGACTATATGCGTGGCCAATTAAAACGCCTGGGATTTGGCTATGACTGGGAACGTGAAGTAGCCACCTGTGACCCTGATTATTACCGCTGGGAGCAATGGCTGTTTACCCGCCTGTTTGAAAAAGGCATTGTATACAAAAAGAATGCGCTGGTGAACTGGGATCCCGTGGATCAAACCGTGCTGGCCAATGAACAGGTGATCAATGGACGCGGCTGGCGTTCGGATGCGCCGGTTGAACGTAAGGAAATTCCACAATGGTTTGTAAAAATCACTGATTATGCAGAGGAGCTATTGAACGATCTGCAGCAACTGGATGGCTGGCCCGAGCAGGTAGTGACTATGCAGAAAAACTGGATTGGCCGCTCTGAAGGTGCTGAAATTCAGTTTGCCCTTGAAGGCGATGCACAGCAGCTTATCAAAGTGTTCACTACCCGAGCGGATACACTGATGGGCGTCAGTTACATTGCGGTGGCGCCGGAGCACCCGCTGACATTGAAAGCGGCTGAAAATAATCCTCAGCTGCAGCAATTTATAGAAGAATCCAGAGTGATGTCTACCGCTGAGGCGGATATGGAAACGATGGAAAAGAAAGGCATGGATCTGGGGTTGAGAGCCATTCATCCTTTGAGCGGTGACAGCGTCCCGGTGTTTAGCGCCAATTTTGTCTTAATGGCTTATGGTGAAGGGGCCGTCATGTCGGTACCAGCCCATGATCAGCGTGACTATGAATTTGCGCAAAAATACCAGCTGCCGATCAAACAGGTGATAGCCCCAGCCGATGACTCTGAGGTCGCGGGACTGGATCAACAGGCTTTTACCGATAAAGGGGTACTGATTAATTCCGGAGAGTTTAGCGGGCTGGATTCAGCAACAGCAATGCGCCGTATTCCAGAGGCTTTGCAGGCCGTTAGTAAAGGTCAGAAACGCGTGCAGTTTCGGCTGCGTGACTGGGGTGTTTCCAGGCAGCGTTACTGGGGCACGCCAATCCCTGTTATCTATTGCCCTGACTGCGGTCCCGTGGCCGTGCCTGAGCGGGACCTGCCGGTCGTATTACCTGAAGATGTGATTATTACCGGGGCCGGATCACCGCTTAAAAGCATGCCTGAATTCTACCAGTGCAAATGTCCCCAATGCGGCGCAGATGCAGAACGAGAAACGGATACTTTTGATACGTTCATGGAATCTTCCTGGTACTATGCCCGCTATTGTTCTCCCGCTAGCGATCAGGCGATGCTGGATGAGCGGGCAAAATACTGGCTGCCGGTAGATCAGTATATTGGCGGCATTGAACATGCCATTTTACATTTGCTGTATGCGCGTTTTTTTCATAAGCTGATGCGTGACGAAGGACTGGTAAGCGGTGATGAACCCTTTACCAACCTGTTGACCCAGGGAATGGTGCTCAAGGATGGAGCAAAAATGTCTAAATCCAAGGGTAACACTGTGGATCCGCAGGGCATTATTGACAAGTATGGGGCGGACACCGCACGGCTGTTTATGATGTATGCCGCGCCGCCTGAACAATCACTGGAGTGGTCAGACAGTAGTGTAGAAGGACAATACCGATTTCTTAAGCGTCTCTGGAAAATAGTTGCTGAGCATATTGAACAGGGTATTACAACCAAACTGGATGTAACCAAGCTGGATAAAGAGGGAAAAAAACTACGCCATAAATTACACCAGACTATCGGCTCGGTGGGTGATGATATGGGCAGGCGTCACACCTTCAATACAGCTATTGCCAAGGTACGTGAATTAATAAACCTGATGGAAGACTACAGCGAACATCTGCTGCAATCCGAGCAGGGAAGGGCTTTAAAACAAAATGTGATAGAAAATGTTTTGTTAATGCTGTCACCGGTTGTCCCCCATCTGACGCACAGCCTGTGGCAGGCTATGGATAAGACCATTGCGATCATCGATATGCCCTGGCCCGAAGTAGATGAATCGGCATTGGTTAAAGAGTCTATTTTGTATGTATTACAGGTGAATGGAAAATTACGCGATAAGATTGAAGTTGCTGCTGATACGGATAAGGCCACTGTTGAAACTCTGGCACTGGATAGTAAAGGGGTCAAAAACCATACCGAAGGTAAGACCATCAGAAAAATTATTGTGGTTCCGGGAAAGCTGGTCAATATTGTTGCAAACTAAAAAAGCTGCTGCAAATCAAACCACGGAATTAAACCATCAAGCTAATTGGTATACAAGAATGAATAAAGTGAAACAAACTTTGGACTGGATGATTATAGTAACCATCGGTCTGTTGATTTCTGCCTGCGGATTTCACTTGCGCGGAGATATAGAACTTCCGGCCTTGTATGAGAGAGTGCATATTGTGGATCGGGGTAACACTGCAGTCGCTAAACCCCTGGCTGAGTTTCTGCAGAATGTAGGCAGTGACATTGTCTCCCGCCCTGAGGAAGCCACTGCTGTGATTACTTTATTATCGCGTGGAACTCAGCGGCGGGCACTTGCTGTGGGTGGAAAATCGATTAGAGAATATGAATTGCAGCTGAATGTATCTTTCATTGTGCAAAATGGTCTGGGTGAACAAATCGGTGTACAACAGAATGTTTCTATGACACGAACTTACCGCAATGATCCTGACGATGTTCTGGGTAAAGGCAATGAAGAAGCCGTTATTATTGACGAAATGAATCGTGATATATTGCCCCAGATATTATTCCGCTTGAAAGCACTGGCTGATAAAAGCCTGACAAAGTGAAAGATTCAATGCCCTCCAATAGCATGAATAGTTGAGACAATGCAGATTCGAGCAGAAAAATTACGCAATGATCTGAAAAAAAGGCAATTGCCGATGTATCTGCTCTGTGGAGAAGAACCTCTGCAGCATAAAGAAACATTGGATATGCTGCGAAAAGCAGCACACTATTATGGCTATACAGACCGAGAAGTCTATACGGCTGAAACAGGGTTTGACTGGGACACGCTGTTAAATTCAGCCAATACCCTGTCTCTGTTTGCCGGTAAAAGGCTGCTCGAATTATTTCTGCCATCGGGTAAACCCGGTGACAAGGGCGGCAAAGCGCTATTGAGCTATTGCGAACACCCGCCTGAAGATACTATGCTGCTTATTGTGATTGCAGGAAAGCTTGATGCCGCTGCGAAAAAATCCAGATGGTATAAAGCCCTGGATAAAACAGGCGGCATCATACAGGTCTGGCCGATTGAGGGTCAACAGCTCAATGGCTGGTTGAACCGGCGTCTGCAGGCCAAAGGTTTGAAGTTACCGCAGGAAGCTGTTCAGCTTATCAATGATCGGGTTGAAGGTAATTTACTGGCGGCAGATCAGGAAATTGAAAAACTCAGTCTGCTCTTTTCTGCCTGTCCTGAGCCGGCAGACAGCCCTGAGCTAATTGGCAACAGCCCTGAGCAGCAAACTGACAAACAGCCCTGAGCGCACAAACAGCCCTGAGCGCACAAACAGCCCTGAGCTTGAAAAAAGTTACACCACGGAGCAAAAAAATGAGCTGAAACTGGATTATGCTCAGGTTGCAGCGGCAGTTTTTGACAGCGCCAGATATAATGTCTTTGAGCTTTTTGACACCGCCCTGTCTGGAGATATAAGACGCGCCGCGAGGATGTTGACCGGCTTGCAGCATGAAGGCACGGCCATTATGTTGATTCTGGCCCTGGCTGCCAAAGAAATTCGTATGCTGTGCAAAATGTCGCTGCTTACGCAACAGCAGGGTTTAGAACCTGCGCTCAAGTCGCAATATTATTATCCCAAACGACGGGGATTGATTGCTGATGCACTACAGCATTCTACACCTCATCACTGGCAGGATATATTGCAAAAATTGCTTGAGGCAGACAAAATGGCCAAAGGTATGCTCAGCGGAAATCCCTGGGAAGTTATGCAGCTGGTATTGGCGGATGTAGCCAATAAACCTTATTTGTAACTATTCAGCGTATTTTAGATTTATACGTAAGTTCTTGATATCAGGTGTTTGCGTAAGGCAGATAATTGCTCCTGTATAATCTGCATTCCCTACATGACCGCCATGGATGGTGGAAATGCATGCGAGAGGCAGGAGCCGAAGTCGTCCCTGTAGGTCAAGTGCATGTAGCATGGATGCCACATTCAAGCCTACGACATACATGGAAGTATAAGTGCCGTGGGAGGCAGGAAGCCGGGAACGACCATGGACGTATTTCCGCGTCTTCTGGGCAGGTGATTGCTCCATGCATAACCTGCATTTCCCACATCTATGTGGGTCAATAAATACCTGACAGCGAGCACGATCTTATAGATACGCTGAGTAGTTCACCTGTCATTTAACTAACTACTGGAACATCAAATGGATATTAAGCAATATATGGCTGATGTGGGGCAACGAGCCCGGCATGCTTCACGAACTTTGGCGAAAGCTGATACCAACCAGAAAAATCTGGCTCTGTCGGTAACTGCAGATTTGCTGGAATCCTCCTTGGACAGTCTGCTTGAGGAGAATGCCAGGGATCTGCAGGCTGGTAAGCAGCAGGGGCTGGATGATGCACTGCTGGATCGCCTGGCACTCAATGAAGAACGCATCAGGGGAATGGCAGAAGGTTTACGGCAAATAGTGGCTTTACCCGATCCAATTGGTGAAATTTCAGATATGAACTATCGTCCGTCTGGTATTCAGGTCGGTAAAATGCGTGTTCCTCTGGGGGTCATCGGTATTATTTATGAATCACGCCCCAATGTTACAGCGGATGCGGCAGCACTCTGTCTGAAATCGGGTAATGCGGCCATCTTGCGCGGCGGCTCAGAAGCGCTTCATTCCAACCAGGCTATTGCCCGCTGTATTAAACAGGGACTGGAAAGTGCAGGTTTGCCTGTCGATGCAGTGCAGGTGATAGAAACCACTGATCGTGACGCTGTAGGTGAATTGATCACCATGCCGGCTTATGTTGATGTGATCGTACCTCGTGGCGGCAAGGGATTGATTGAGCGTATCAGCGGCAGTGCCAAAGTACCGGTTATTAAACACCTGCATGGCATCTGCCATGTGTATATCGATAGTAAAGCGGACAGTCAAAAAGCCATTGATATTGCCTATAATGCCAAGACCCACCGCTATGGTGTCTGTAATGCCATGGAAACACTGCTGGTTGACTTTGAGGCAGCGGAAGATATTTTAATCCAGCTGGCGATTAAATATGAGCAGGAAGGTGTGGAATTACGCTGCTGTGAGCAGAGTGCTGCGTTGCTGCAAAACGCTGTAAAAAACGGCCTGGCAAAGAGCTTTACAAAAATTGTTGCCGCCACTGATGAAGACTGGGACACTGAATATCTTGCGCCGGTATTATCCATCCGTATGGTTGATGGGCTGGATGCTGCTATCGAACACCTTCATAAGCACAGTTCAGGTCATACCGAATCCATAGTTACCGAAGATTATAGCCGGGTTCGGCGATTTCTTGCCGAAGTAGACTCCAGCTCGGTGATGGTTAATGCCTCGACCCGATTTGCTGATGGTTTCGAATATGGTTTAGGTGCTGAAATCGGTATCAGTACGGACAAGATTCATGTCAGAGGTCCAGTGGGGCTGGAAGGTCTTACTTCCCAGAAATATATTGTACTGGGTGATGGCCATATCAGAAAATAAGCCGCCGATCGGTATTTTTGGCGGGACCTTTGATCCTGTCCACTTTGGTCATTTACGTCCCGGTCTGGAAATGTGTGAGTCTCTGGGGATGGAACAGGTCCGTTTCATCCCTTCCTTTATTCCGCCGCATCGGGATGTTCCATCGACGCCTGTCAGGCTGCGCCTTGAAATGGTCAAACAGGCCATTGCCAGTGAACCTCGCTTTGTCCTTGATGAAAGGGAAATCCGACGCCGCGGTGCCTCCTATATGGTTGATACCCTGGCCAGCCTGCGTCTGGATTTCCCCGTGCATCCACTGTGTCTGTTACTTGGGATGGATGCTTTTGTGAATTTGCACCATTGGCATGAATGGAAAAAATTGCTTGATTATGCCCATATTGTCGTGAGTCAGAGACCGGATAGTGATTTTTTTCAGCCATCAGTCTGGCCGCATGAAATACAAAGCCTTTACCTGCAGAATAAAGCTTTGCAGCGCGATGAATTGAGGCTTTTACGGCATGGAAAAATTCACTTTGAATGCGTTACGCAATTATCCATTTCGGCCACTGATATACGCGACAGATTGAAAAATAAGCGTTCAATCCGATATTTAGTCCCTGATGCGGTTTTAAATCTGATAGAATGTAACCATTTATATGAATAATCCAGTAACCCTGCAGTGTATTTTAATGATCATGATTGCTGTCCGCAAACATCTGAATGCAAGCATTCTTGCAGATCAGCAGATAGGCTGAATCGTTACAAAGTTGAGCTTATTTAAATAAGCTGCAGAGTTAATTTGACAAACGACAAATCAAACAGGATCAAGTAAATTATTGATGAATATAGAAGAACTAAAAGCTCTGGCAGTAAATGCTGTTGAAGATCTAAAAGCATTTGATGTTAACCTGGTAGATATACAGGGCCGTAGCAGCATTACTGACGTACTGCTGTTTGCCAGTGGCCGTTCAGACAGACAGGTTAAGTCTATTGCCAATAATGTTGTAACTGAAGCGAAAAAAGCAGGGGTGAAGGTTTTTGGTGTTGAGGGATTAAATACGGGTGAATGGGTACTGGTTGATCTGGGTGATATGGTGGTGCATATCATGCTCCCCCAGGTAAGGGATTATTATGGCATTGAACGAATTTGGGAAGTGGATGACGAAAAAATTTCTTCTGCCGACGCGAAATAATTAGCCGGCTCTCATGTCTGGTAACTTAACCTCAACTCTGTTCAGGGGACCGATTAAGTGTCCCTGCTCTGTAGTGAGATTGAAGGTGAGGGGCAGGGGTCCAAGTCGTCCATGTGGCTGAGTAAATACCTGATCCCTGATGCACCTTTTGGCTTAAAAATTAACCTGTGAACCAGCCCTTTGGGGGGCTTTTTACTGTTTTCGATGTTTATAATATGTGCTGCATGATATTGACTGAAAGATCATGATCATTTATCTGCTCGCCGTTGGTAATAAAATGCCTGCATGGGTTAATACAGGCTATACTGAATATGCCAAACGTTTAAGCGGAGATTGCAGGCTGGAACTCATTGAAATAGCATCGTTGAAACGCACTAAAAATGCCAATCTGGACAGGATTAGATTGCTTGAAGGTGAAAAATTACTTGCTGCTATTCCTAAAAGCAGCAGGGTGGTGGCGCTGGAAGTGACAGGCAGATCATGGAGCACGGAACAATTGTCCAGAAGGCTGCATGAGTGGATGTCTGGCGGCCAGGACATTAGCCTGCTGGTGGGCGGGCCAGAAGGTCTGAGTGGCGAGTGTATCGCCAGAGCAGATGAGAAATGGTCTTTGTCTCCATTGACCCTGCCACATCCTCTGGTTAGAGTCCTGCTTAGTGAACAACTATACCGGGCTTATAGTATCCTCAAGAACCATCCTTACCATCGTTGAAATTTTCATCGTCTACACATCATCTTCCAGCCGGTCATCGTGAGAGTAAGAAGCCTGAATGAGCATTGCATGGACAGGAGAGATGAACACGCATCCGCAATTACAACTCTATCTTGCTTCCTCTTCACCACGGCGTAAGGAACTCTTAATCCAGATGGGTGTCTGTTTTTCAGTGGTTAAACAAAAGGTGCAGGAGATCCGTCATGCGGGTGAAACAGCGGAGGATTTTGTGACGCGTTTAGCACAGGAAAAAGCCATGGCGGGATATAAACAATGTGGAAGTCATCAACTGCCTGTGCTGGGAGCTGATACTATTATTGTTACTGATGAACAAATTCTGGGTAAACCTGAAAATAGACAGCATGGCATCAGTATGTTAATGAGCCTCAGCGGCAGGACTCATCGGGTTATGACGGCTGTTGCTGTGCAGGATGGGCAAGAGCTGGAAACGGCTCTAAATATCAGTCAAGTCACTTTCGCTGTTCTGACACCTTTAATTTGCGAACATTACTGGGACACTGGTGAGCCCATTGATAAGGCCGGAGGATACGCAATACAGGGCAGGGGAGCCCTGTTTATAAAACAACTGCAGGGAAGTTATTCAGGAGTAATGGGGTTACCCATTTATGAAACAGCCCTGGTATTGAAAAAATTTGACATTCATGTGCTTTAATAATCAATACAGTGAATAAGAATTAAAAGGAATTTCGGATGAGCGATGAATTATTAATCAATGTTACCCCGCGGGAAACACGTATTGCGACGATTGAAAACGGTATGCTGCAGGAAGTGATTATCGAGCGCGAAAGCAAACGAGGATTAGTGGGAAATATCTACAAAGGTAAGGTTAGTCGCGTCCTTCCGGGAATGCAGGCTGCCTTTCTGGAGATTGGTCTGGAACGAACGGCCTTTTTACATCTGTCGGATATTATGGTGGACGGCGGTAAAAATGAAGAATCCGAATTATCTATCAGTGATGTATTGAGGGAAGAGCAGGAACTGCTGGTTCAGGTTGCCAAAGACCCCATTGGCACAAAAGGTGCCCGACTCACTACCCATATTACTATTCCTGCACGGTATCTGGTTTTGATGCCTAATTCCTCGCATATTGGTATTTCCCAAAAGCTTGAAGATGAATCAGAACGAGAACGGCTGAAAAAATCCATAAAAAAACTCATACCGGAAGTAGAAGGCGGCGGTTATATCGTCAGAACGGTTGCTGAAGGCATCTCCGAGGATGCGGTGAAAGCTGATATGGTGTTTTTGAAAAAGCTCTGGGAATCGATTCTGGAAAAAACCAAAAATGTCAAAACAGTTGCTCTGATCTATGAAGATCTGCCTCTGGTCATGAAAATGATGCGCGACATCGCCGATAGTAATATTAATTCCATTCTGATTGATTCCCGCGAGACACATCAGAAAGTGCTTAAATTTGCCAGGAAATTTATTCCTTCGCTGGCACCCAGAATTGAATATTATACTGGTGAACGCCCCATCTTTGATCTCTATGGTGCTGAGGATGAAATTCAGCGGGCCCTGCAGAGCAAGATTCAGTTAAAATCAGGGGGGTATTTGATCATAGATCAAACTGAAGCCATGACGACTGTAGATATCAACACCGGAGCCTATGTCGGCACACGGAATCTTGAAGAAACTATTTTCAAGACCAATCTGGAAGCAACTCAGGCTATTGTACGTCAATTGCGGCTGCGCAATTTAGGCGGCATTATCATTGTAGACTTCATTGATATGAAGGATCAGCAACACCGCCGCCAGGTGCTGCGGACATTTGAGAAAGCATTGGAGCGGGATCATGCCAAAACCTGTATTACTGAGGTCTCAGCTTTAGGTCTGGTGGAGATGACCCGCAAAAGGACACGGGAAAGCCTGGAGCATATTCTCTGTGAGCCTTGTCCTGTCTGCGGCGGCAAGGGCACGATAAAAACGGTAGAAACAGTTGCGTTTGAAATTTTTCGGGAAATATTGCGTGAAGCCCGCCTGTTTGAAGCTAATAAATTATTGGTGCTCAGTTCTCCACAGGTTGGAGAATATATGATGGATGAAGAGTCATCAGCCGTTGCAGAACTGGAATCATTTATGGGAAAGGTCATACAATTTCAAATTGATAATGAATATAGTCAGGAACAATATGATGTGGTTCCCATGTAAGATGCTCTCAACCCGAAGACATTGCGACTGCATCGAGAGTGCAGGTTTTCAGCTTTAATGGGTAACAGAATAACGACTGAAAAACTGGCTGCTAATGATCCAGACAGTGATGTGAGCAAAGCCTGGAAAAAGTCCAATCTTCTGAGCAGAACGAGCTATTTTTTATGGCATTTGCATAAGAAACTGGTAATTGGTTTAATTGTGTTCTTGGCCCTGATTTTACTGGGTCTGAGAGGCAGTGCCTACTATATAGAATCCCACCCGGAAAATATTTCCGCACTGATTGAAACTGCAACTTCACTCAAAATCCGCTTTTCCGATATCGAGGTTAATGTTAACCCGTTGTTTCCAGCGCTGTATCTTAAAAATATTTCCATTCTCGATGACTCTGAAAGTGAAATATTGCTTAAATTTGCTCAGGCAAAAATTGAGCTGAATGTGAGGCATTCCCTCTGGCAGGGACGGCCTGTGATCGAAGCATTCAAACTGGATGGAATCAGTACCGTTATTCGCCGCGATGATGCAGGACGATTCTATATCGGTGATCTGCTCCTGTCTGACAGGTCGGCAGCAAACAATGATGATTGGAATTTCAGCAAGGGCTTTTTGTCTTTTCTGGCGCAGCCGCTGATTCAAATAACTAACAGCGAATTTTATATTGTCGATCAACTCAACAAAATACCTGCAATGTTATTCCATGATCTCAATATCAAGCTGCAAAATCAGTCCAGCCGCCATCAACTTTCCGCCGCGGTCTCACTGAATAATACTGATACTCGAATAGATTTCAGGCTTGATTTTAACGGTGATATGGAGAAGATAAACCATTGGGATGGAAGCATTTTTGCGGCAGTCAAATCTCTTGATGCAGTCACCTTCAGGCACCTTATCGGTGAAAAAGTGCTCCAGGTCGAAAATTTTAGCCTCACAGATTTTGAACTGAATACTCAGGTGTGGGCCACTGTTTCACAGGGTTTACTGGACACCATTCGAGGTGACATAAGTTTTCGGGACGCAAGTCTGTATCAGCTTGAGGAAGAACGCACTCTGGTGGTTGATGAATTATCAGGTAATATCTTCATTGAGCGGGGACTGAATCGTGAAAAACCTGTTCTGCAAAGTAAAGACTGGAATATTGATTTAAATAATATTCAATGTAAGGTGTATGCAGATGTTCTGTCGCTGCATCGCATAAACCTGCAATACAGCGCACCCCATCAATGCACTGAATGTAACAACATGAGCGCAGCAGCGCATGTATCGCCGCAGCTGCAGATCTATATTGATTCTCTGGATTTTTCAAAAACGGCCCGATTGGTGCATTTTTTCTCTCCGATTGATTTTCATGATCAACTTTATCGAGTGTTAAAACCAAGAGGTCAGGTTAAAGACACTTATGCACTAGTGACTCTGGAATCATTATCCATGCCAATCGATATCACTGATTATCAAATGCAGGCTTCGCTCAGACACTTTGGCATCAATGCGATGGCAAAAATACCTGAGGTACGCAATTTATCGGCTGATGTGCGCATAAACAGGCTATCAGGCTTTGTTGATATTGACAGTCATGACATGAAACTGCATCTATCCACGCTGTTCAGGGATACATGGCCGATTACTGATTTAAGCGGTACCTTTGAATGGCAGAAAGATGATTCCGGCTGGCTGCTGCAGGGGAAGCAGCTGACAGCTGCTAATGAACATCTGAAAACGAAGACCGATGTGAATCTCTGGATACCGGAAACGGGTAACAAACGTGATATTTTCATGGAACTCAGTAGCTATTATAAGGATGCAGATCTGGCTTATACTTCTCATTATTTGCCGGTCGCGATCATGCAGGATTATCTGGTTCAATGGCTGGATAAATCCATCGTTTCCGGGACTGGAACCGATGGCGGAGCTATTTTTAGAGGCAGATTAGGCGGTTTTCCTTTTAAGGATAATTCCGGGGCTCTGGATATTGTCTTCAATACCAGGGATGCGGTGCTGGATTATGTGAACGGCTGGCCAAAACTGGAGGATTTGCGCGCCAGAATACAATTTACCAGTCATGGAATGAAGGCTGAAGCTAGCCATGGCAAAATCCTTGCTGCGGTCAGCACGAATGCAGAAGTTGATATTAAAGATTTTAAACTTCCCGTATTGCACGTAACGGGGGATCTGACCGGCAAGGCTAACGATGGCAGGATATTTTTACAGCAAAGCCAGCTGCTTTCTGATGCCATGCTGAAAGCCATTGATGCTCATGGGGACATCGGTATTAAGCTGGATTTAAGCAAACCTTTGAAACAACCAGGGGCGGATGTCCGGGTTAGTGTCAGCTTAAAAAATGCGCAATATTTTCCGCTTGGCTTGAAGAAAAAGGCCGGGCTGATGGATAAAGTCAACGGCGAGATTTTTGTGCATAATAAACAGATCAGCTCAGACAATTTGCAGGCAAGGCTAATGGGACAACCTGCAAAGCTGAAAATATCCACTTCAACGCCGGATGACAGCCAGCAGCCTCATGTCAATATCAAACTTGATTCCCATGCTTCTGTGCAAAAACTGCTTGAATATGAAGTTTTACCTGAAGGCCTAAATCCTGTGTGGAGCTATATTGACGGACAAGCAGCCGTTTTCGCTAATATCAGATTTTCTTATAACAAAAATGAAATTACTACTTTGATCAGCAGTGATTTAAAGGGTGTCTCAAGCCGTTTGCCATTTCCCTTGAATAAGCATAAAACTGAGAGGAAGAAACTGAGCGTATCTCTTCTTATACAGCCGCTACGTGACTTAACATTGAAGCTGGATTATGCTCATCAAATAGCCGCTGCTCTGATGCTGGATAGCACGGTAGAACCAGCAAACCTGATAAAAGCTCATGTTGAGTTTGGTCCGGGTAATGTCCACCTGCCCAGCACGGAACAGGTTTTAATCACCGGGATGTTTGAAGACATCGAAGCGGGTGCATGGTTAGATATACTGGTTAATGAAAAAAGAAAATCAAACCCGCAAAGCAACACAAGAGCCAAAACTATTTCCCGTGCTCCATTACCGGTGCAGCTGGATCTGACCAAACTGGTCTTGCCGGATTTTATGAACCCGGAAATCCCAGCAGATAGTCAAACTGCACAGGGGGGCGTAAATCAGCTTACCAGCAAGGATAAAAGTTATCTCGAACCACGAGGCTTTCCATTGATAAACGGCAGCGTCGAGCAATTATATGTAGGCGATGTATTGCTGGGAACCGCTAAAATAAAAAGTGAACGTAGGCAAGATAGCATTCATTTTAAACAGTTGGCAATCAATGGAAGTTTGCTGGATTACAAGGCTAATGCCATCTGGAGTCAATGGAAAAAACAGCCCAGATTTGATATGCAGGGGGCACTTCATATTCCCTCCCTGGAGAGCGCATTGAAGCAATTTGGTTTTCCTGATTTCCTGCAGACAACAGAGGCTGACTTATCCGGCAGTATCGGCTGGCCTGGTAGTCCGATGGATTTTGACAGGGAAAATCTGGATGGTCTGCTGAATATTAATTTACGTCATGGTCGTCTGGTAAATACTAACAATTCCAACGGAAGCATGAACATCCTGGGCATTTTAAACCTGTTAAATATGAATGAGATATTCCGCAGGATCTCCCTGAATTTTACGGATATTTCCAAACGTGGCCTCGAATTCAATTCTATTACCGGTGATTTTAAACTGAGTGAAGGCAATGCCTTTACGGATAACTATACACTGCTTTCCCCCAGTCTTATTCTTGCCTATAACGGTCGTTTAGGGCTGGTAAAACAGGATATAGATGCGACTATTATGGCTATTCCCGATGTCTCTGGAACCCTTCCTATTGCCGGCGCGGTAGTTGCTGGACCTGCGGGAGCAGCCGTCGTATGGATTGGCCAGAAGATACTGGGTGACAAAATCAATCAGATCACCGCTTTAAATTATAAGGTCACAGGCAATTGGGATGCACCGAAGATTAAACAACAGCAATTAACAAAAAATGCACTTAAAAACATAAAAAACATTTCTGGTTATGACAAGTTGTTAGAGGTCCGTGATGGCTTTCTTGAAGGTGAAGGAAATGATCCGGAGAAGCAGAAGCAGCTAATGCAATAAAGTGCGTAATGTTGATTTTTCAGGCATTTAAGGCAGAATACTAAAATTTATTGATTTTTTCTCCAAAATCAACCCCGCCTTGCTTGTAATTTGCTACTGGATCATTGAAACTAAAGTGCTTGATATTAACAATCAGCACCTGATTACACAGGTATACAACAAGAGGAATAGATGTCTAAAGTTGCAGCTATACAAATGGCTTCAGGGCCGAATGTGAGTGCTAATCTCAGTGAAGTGCAACGGCTTGTGTCTGATGCTGTAAAACAGGGTGCAGAACTGGTTGTTCTACCCGAAAATTTTTCCCACATGGGGATGTCTGATAAGGATATCCTGGAATTAGCAGAACCTTATGGTAAAGGACAGGTACAAACGTTTTTATCATCGCTGGCAAAAAAACTGGGTATCTGGCTGGTAGGCGGGACCATTCCCATCAAGTCAGAATATAAGCATAAGGTTTATGCTGCTTCACTGCTTTATAATGATCAGGGCTATGTGGAGGCGCGTTATCACAAAATACATCTTTTCGATCAGGATCTGGGCAAACTGGGTGGTGCTTATCATGAATCTTCATTTACAGTGCCGGGAACAGAACCGGTTGTAGTTGATACGCCTTTTGGCAAATTGGGTCTGGCGATCTGTTATGATCTCCGCTTTCCTGAACTGTTCCGCTGTATGGTTGCCGCAGGAGCTGAAATTTTTACCATACCTTCATCGTTCACAGCAACAACCGGTAAAGCTCATTGGGAAATACTGAACCGGGCTCGGGCTATAGAAAATCTCTGCTATGTGATTTCTGCCGCTCAGGGAGGCTATCATGTTAACGGTAGAGAAACTCATGGTGACAGCATGATTATTGACCCCTGGGGCGGAATCCTGGATCATCTCAGGCGCGGCTCAGGTTTTGTCATAGCTGATATTGATCAGGATAAAGTCAGGCGTACCAGAAAAAACTTTCCGGTTCTGGAACATACAAAAATCAAGTGCTGATTCATCCACAGATTGCTTTTTTAGACCTCTGCTTTATATCATTAGAACGTCACCGCTAAAGTTTCAATAAAAGCCCTTGGCAACGAAAACTGGATTGCTGAATCAGCTTATACTGTCTTTAAGATACTGAAATAATTGCCTGGCACTTTTAGCTGGCTGGTTATTTCCTTTTTCTTTGACTGCATGACGCACCAGCTGCCTTAAGCGGTTTCGTTCCAGTTGCGGCTGCTGTTCAAGCAGGGCATTGATTGCTGCATCTCCTTCTGCGATCAGGCGATCACGCCAGACCTCGAGTCGATGAAATTTAGCCTTCTGCTCAGACTGAGTGTGCAACAACTGATTATATTGTGTGAGTAATGGCTCTGCATCCACTCCGCGCATGAGTTTGCCGATATATTGCATTTGTCGACGTTTTGCTCCGTTGCTTTTAATCGTCTGCGCAAACAGCAAGGCATCACGCAGATTTTCATCCATGGCGAACTTTTTCAACCTGTCTGCTGAAAGCAGGGTAAGCTTGACTCCGAGTTCCTGTAAAGCCTCAACTTCGCGCTTTAATTGCGATTTGCTGATATAATGTTCATCTTCGTCACCATGCAGGTGTGGTTTGTTTTTGTCTGTCTTCATTAAGAGATAAAAATCCGCTATCTGCCTGTCAATTTAGTATAAGTTGTATGCATATTCGACTAAACCAATCCCATCCATAAACCTGGCCAAGTGAGCGATATCAGACTGCAAAATCGTCGGCAGGCTAAACATCAACATCATAGTGTTTGCAGACTTTCAGGCGCCTGAGCTGTTTGTAAAATTCTTGATGGGCAGTATTCCAACAGCAAGTTGAGTTAAAAAATGAGTTCACAATATAATACCTTATCTATTGCTCAATTGTACAAAATGTGTGATTTGAGTGATTTAAATTTTTCGACCACCGAGGACTTGCCGGTACTTGATGAAATTCTGGGACAGCAGCGGGCATTAACAGCGATTAATTTCGGTATGGGGATGAACCATAAAGGTTACAATCTGTTTGTTCTCGGACCGGAGGGCATCGGCAAAACAGCGTTAATAAAAAAGCTGTTAAGAAAGCACTATGTAAGACAGAAAAAAACCTTTGACTGGTGCTATGTCAATAATTTTGAATATCCCCAGCATCCTAACTTTCTAAGGTTACCGGCAGGTACTGCAAAACCTTTTGCTGACTCTATGGAGAAATTGATCAAGTCCATATCATCGTTGATATCATCGGCTTTTCAAAGTGAGGAGTATGCAGTCCAGGTACAGGCCATTGAGAGCGCTATCAATGAGCAGGGTGACAAGTTAATCAATGACTTAATTGACCTGGCGGGTAAAGATGAGGTGGCCATTATCCGTACTCCCAGCGGATATACTTTGTCTGCTCTTGTCGATGGGCAGGTCTCAAATCTGGACAGCTTCAAAAAGCTGCCTGAAGAGGAACAACAAGAACGCAACCAGAAGATTGATGCCTATCAGGAAAAACTCCAGGAAACGTTAATTCTGCTGCCAGGCTGGGAGCAGAAGGGCAAGGAGCAAATGGATCAACTGGATAAAGATATTGTTTCT
This sequence comes from uncultured Gammaproteobacteria bacterium, assembly GCA_963836005.1. Lineage (GTDB taxonomy): Bacteria > Pseudomonadota > Gammaproteobacteria > GRL18 > GRL18 > CAWIHS01. Next base: position 987,697 of record CAWIHS010000002.1, read on the forward strand.
AAACTGGTTGATACGGCAATGCAGCATTTGTTCGAAAAGTATGAACTGCTGGAACCGGTAAAAAACTACCTCAAGCAGGTCAAGGATGATATTGTTAACCATCTTGAAGAATTTTACGAAGAGGAATTACAGGCCAAGGAAAAAGGCAGTTCGACACGAAAACATATCAGTAAAACGGCCAATTTTCATCGCTATCTGGTTAATGTCCTGGTTGATAATTCTGAGTCAGATGATATGCCGGTTATGTTTGAAGATAATCCGACGTATTCCAACTTGATTGGACGTATAGAACATCTTGCTTATTACAATCCCAAAGAGACTGAACAGCAGAAATCCGACAATGCCTTTGGGCTGGGAAATCTATTAACGGCCTTTACTCTGATTAAACCAGGGGCTTTACATAAGGCTAATGATGGTTATCTGTTGCTAGATGCCGACAAGTTACTGATCAATCCTTATGCCTGGGAAGGACTCAAACGGGCACTAAAATCCGGCTATATCAATATTGAACCCCTGGATGAATTACACAGCTATTCACGCACTGTGAGTCTGGAACCTGAACCTGTACCGCTTAAAATTAAAATTATATTAATCGGGGAACGGCATATTTATCATTTATTAAAAGAAAATGATCCTGAGTTTAATAAGCTTTTCAAGGTAAATGTGGAATTTTCTGAGTATCTGGAACGAACGCAGGAACATGTGTATAAATTTACTTGCCTGATTGCCAATTTGCAGCGCCAGGAAAATGTTGCGCCGATAGAACGTACTGCGATTGAACGTATTATTGAACATAGCTCAAGGTTGGTGGATGACGGAGAAAAAATTTCGCTGCATGTTGGTGACTTACGGGATTTGATCCTGGAATCTGAATTTTATTTCAAGCAGCGCATACTAACGACAGAGGAGAATCAAGCTGACATAAAAAGAACGCTTAACCGTGATGATGTGAACAGTGCAATCAATGCCAGAATCTATCGAGCCAATCAATATCAGCAGCGGCTTTATAAAGATATCCTGCGAGGCACTATTCTTATTGATACGGATCATTATAAAGTGGGTCAGATCAATGCCCTGTCCATTATCCAGATGGGGGAATTTTGTTTTGGTCAGCCTTCTCGAATCACTGCAACTGTACGTATCGGTGAAGGGCATATTGTTGATATAGAACGTGAAGTGGATCTGGGTGGGGAAATACACAGCAAGGGAGTGATGATCCTGTCTTCCTATCTGGGATATCATTATGCTAAAACTCGCTTGTTATCACTAGATGCGAATTTAACCTTTGAGCAATCTTATGGCCAGATCGATGGGGACAGTGCCTCGGTGGCTGAATTGTGTGCTCTGCTTTCAGCCGTTTCTGAAATTCCGGTGAATCAGTCATTTGCCCTGACCGGTTCAGTGAACCAGTTAGGTGAAGTTCAGGCCATTGGCGGAGTAAATGAAAAAATTGAAGGCTTTTTTGATATTTGCAAGCTTAGAGGCCTCACCGGTCAGCAGGCCGTCATTATCCCGCAAAGTAATGTGATTAATTTAATGCTCAAGGATGAAGTAATAAGCGCAGTAAAAAACAATTTATTTACTATTTATAGTATTGAACATGTCGATGAAGCCCTGGGTCTACTGATGGGGATGGATGCAGGTTCTCTGAATGAAAATGGGACCTACCCTGAGGGTACTATAAATCAGCGCATTCAGAAAAATCTGGAATATTATACAGCGATAAAGCATTCAGAGCAGCATAAGCATGACAAGGATGATGAATGTATCAGGGAAGCGTAAAATAGATTAAATTTCAAAAACTATAGTCTATACACACGTAGGTACTTAAGGATAATTGAGTGTTTGTGGAAGGCAGATAATTGCTCCTGCGTGATCTGCATTCCCTACATGGAAGTATTTACGGCGTCTTCCGGAACAAATACTCGATTATCCGCACCTGATTTTGCTTAAGTACCTACCTATGATAGTCTATATATTTATCAGTAAGCTTGTCTGTTTTGTGTCTCCATGCATTCACCTGCTTTTTCATTCTTCTTCGTCAAAACGCTGTTTGACTAATAATTGCAGCGCTGAAAAAGCCTCCTGTTCATCTGAGCCGTCAATAACAAGGATTATTTTACTTCCCTGAGAGGCCGCCAGCATCATCACGCTCATAATACTTTTACCATTAGCGATCTTACCCTTGCTGGATAACTGGATGTCAGACGTAAATTTGCTCGCCAGAGTGACCAGTTTGGCTGCTGCCCGTGCATGCAGGCCTAGCTTGTTTATAATGGTTATTGATGCCTGTATCATTTGCTCATGTTTATATTAAAAACCTGCCTAAGAGTGTCACTGTGTTTCCTCGTGGCAGCTTCTTAGGTATCATATGCATTGTATGCATTTTTTCTTTAGGGGTCAGAGGGCTGGTTGATTAGAAAAACACTATCCTCAATACTGGACATGGCTTTGCCGGCTAATTCCTGTAAATTAAGCTGCGCATAATTCATCACTCTGACCAGCATGGGCAGATTTAGTCCGGTAACTACTGTACGGTTTTTGGAATTCAGCAGCCGGCTGGCAATGTTACTTGGGGTGGAACCGTACATGTCGGTTAAAATAAGGATTCCGTCGCCCTGATCGATCTTTTTGCAGAGCATTTCTGCTCGCTCCTGCATCGTTTCCAGTTTTTGCTGGTTGGTGATGGCCAGATTTTCGGTTGCAAGTGGACAGATACCCAGCATATTGGTTGCAGTTTCCAGCATACTGTTGCCAATTGTATCGTGAGTGATGAGTAATAGTGCTACACTCATTACAATAACCCTATGGTGACGCTATTAAAGACAATGAGGCGATTATAAGCCTAAATTTTGTACTTTAATAGGGAGTAAAGGGGATTCATTCGTATGTACTTAAGGATTAACATGTGTTTGTGGAAGAAGTTTATGTAGCCAGGGATGGCTACATAAAGCCTACATGGACCTGTTTACGGCGTCTTCTGGAATAAACACATAATTATCCTTACTCATTTTTGCTTAAGTACATACCTATGAAAGGGGATTAGGTATGATTTTAATTGCTGCAGTCTTTAATTAAACAAGTTCCTTATGACGTGCAATAACCGCCTGTCTTTGTTGACTAAAATATCTGGCCAGTTGTTCTACCATATAAACTGAACGATGCTGACCTCCCGTGCAGCCAATGGCAACAGTAAAGTAACTGCGATTATCCTGTTCATATCTTGGCAGCCATTTTTCAATAAATTGTTTAATATCCTCAAACATTTCATGGCTGACAGGCTGTTGTTCTATAAAATCTGCCACAGCCTGGTCTTTGCCGGTCAATGCTCTCAGTGCCGGTTCCCAATAAGGATTTGGCAGGCTGCGCATGTCAAACATAAGATCTACTTCATCAGGTAAACCGTGTTTAAAACCAAATGAAAGAAACTGCAAGGTCATCAGGGGTTGATCAACCATCATGATCAAGTTTTTTATCCTGTCTTTCAATTGGTGTACATTGATATTAGAGGTATCAATTTTCTGATCAGAGCATTTTTGTATATTTTCCAGGATCCTGCGTTCCTGATCGATGGCTTCTTCCAGTGAGGTCAGGGAATTGGTCAAAGGATGCTTACGACGCGTTTCACTGAAGCGCTTTTTGAGGACTTTTGTTTCTGCATACAGGTAGAGTACATTGCACTCGATACCGATAGCATCAATCTTTTTGATAGTCTCAGAAAAGTCAGAAAAATTTCGGGTTATTGTGCGAGCATCAATTCCTACCGCAATCTTGTCTATATAAGATCGGTCACTGAGACTTTTTATGACCAGTTCTTCGAACAATTCCAGGGGTAAATTGTCAATGCAGTAGTAATCCATGTCTTCCAGAACATGTAGTGCTGTTGTTTTACCTGAACCGGACAGGCCGCTGACGATTTGTAGTTTCATAGTGTATCGTTTAGTTGTAGTTTCATGGCGTTTCAGATCAGGTTTTTTTCAAAGCATACTGCATGATAGCGGTTTTAACCAATAAGCTGATATTGCGAGATCTACCGCAGGACAAAGTAATACCAGGAGTTGGGATAGACTCATGATACCAGTATTTGTATGCAGGTGTAATCACTGCAGTCTGAAATTCAGCATCTGGAGGCCGCACCAGTTCAATAATCATATCGAGGAAACAGCGTTCTGTAATATACTCGCTGCCTTTCATTAGGGGAATATCCAGTAAACCCAGTTCACGTATATGCATCAAACCAGAATATTGTTCTGGGCAGCAGCCAAAGATCCGCTGGTTTTCAATATGAAACAATGGGGCATCATCACACACTAACTGAGCGCCTGAATCGAGCAGTTCCAGAGCTGTTTCTGATTTACCTACAGCGCTTTTTCCAATCAGATAAATGCCTGTCTGTAGATAATACAATAACACACCGTGTCGAGGGAGTAGCGGTTTATAGGATGGAGACACGGGCAGCGGTATAGTCTAGATATTGATTAATATATTATACACTGACTCGATTGAAGTTGCGTTTTCCAGCGTTTTTCGATTTTCTGGCTGTCGAAAGAATTCTGCCAAACGAGCGAGTATTTGCAGGTGTTCTTCTGTTGAATCTTCTGGAACCATTAAGGCAAAAAGTATTCGAGCGGGTTCTCGATCTACGGCATCAAAGTCTATGCCCTCAGCCAGAGTGAGAAAAACGCCTATGGGTTCCTGACAATTATCTAAACGTCCATGGGGCAAAGCGACCCCATGACCAATACCTGTACTGCCCAGGCGTTCACGACTAATGAGTGAGTCAAATATTTCATTGGCCGAGTATTCAGGAAAGCTATCATTAACGAGCTGGCTAATGATTTCCAGGGCTTTCTTTTTACTCGTTGCTTCACTATTAAGTAAAATCTGATCAATCTTGATGAGATTACTGAATTTCATGGTCAGTACAGGTGTTTTGTTTCAGTTAACACTGATTAAAGTTCATGTGTTTTAAGACTGTCATCACCGCGATGATGGTCAGTAATTTTTTCTTTATGTCTTTTCACCTGACGATCCAGTTTATCCGTAAGACTGTCAATCGCGGCATACATATTCTCATCAACCGCTTCGGCAAAGACTTTGCTACCTTTTACCTGCAGTGTGGCTTCAGCTTTTTGTCGTTTTTTTTCTACGCTTAGCACAACGTGTGACTTACCCACAATATCACAATGTCGTTCCACCCTCTCCATCTTGTTATTGACATAATCGCGTAATGCATCAGTGATATCGATATGATGTCCGGTTATATCTACTTGCATAAAATTAACTCCTTCTTTGCTCTATAATGAAGTAAGACCTGCATATTCAGTTTAAAATTATACCAGTATCTGTCTAATTTCAGCTTATCTCAAAGCTTACACGTTTATACAGCAGGTTCAGTGACACATTCATTATCGTGGTTGCCGTGTCAGGCAATGCTTTTTCGTTCATTAGAAGGGGGGATAGACATGGACTCGCGATATTTTGCTACTGTCCGTCTTGCCACCTTGTAATTCTGTTCAGCTAGCAGGGCTGCTATTTTATTGTCACTCAAAGGCTTATGCTGGTCTTCATGGGCAATAAATTTTTTGATAATCGCTCTGATAGCTGTAGCTGAAGCTTCCCCGCCACTGGTCGTATTCACGTGACTGGAGAAAAAGTATTTTAGCTCAAAAATGCCCCGGGGGGTATGCATATATTTCTGTGTAGTGACTCTCGATATAGTTGATTCATGCATTTCGACAACTTCAGCCACATCGGCTAAAACCAGAGCCCGCATATGCTCTTCACCATATTCAAAATATTCATGCTGAAAATCAAGGATACAGCGGGCGACTTTTAAAAGGGTTTCATTGCGGCTTTGCAGACTTTTGATAAACCAGCGTGCTTCCTGTAAATGATCCTTGATTGATGTCATATCGCTGCTTTTCCTGGCATCTTTAAGCAGATTCAGGTATTGCATGTTAACACGCAAATGAGGTGTCGAGTCAGGGTTTAATTCAGCGATCCATTCGCCATTGACCTTGCGCACATATACGTCAGGGGTAATGTACTGAATTCTGTTATCAGTTATATGACTACCGGGGCGGGGTCTCAAGGTTCTGATTAACGAAATGATCTGACCGAGGCTGTTTTCATCCAGTTTCATGCGTCGTTTCAGTGCGTTGAAATCCTTGTTGCCCAGTAATTTCAGGTGCCGGGAAACCAGCATTTTCGCTTCATGCAGCCAGGGCGTGTCTGCCGGCATGCTATTGAGCTGCAGTAATAAATTCTCCTCCAGATCTCGGGCTCCCACACCCACCGGATCAAAATTTTGAATCTGATGTAATACGCTTTCTACCTCATCCAGTTCGATCTCATCCTGAGGGTCAAAACCCTGCAGAATTTGTTCCAGGCCGATGCTTAAATAACCATTCTCGTCAATGGCGTCAATAATGGCTTCAGCAATGCGTTTGTCAGTAGGACTGAATGGAGTGAGTTCCATTTGCCACAGCAAATGTTCGGCCAGGCTTTCTTCTCTCTTGCCACTATTTTCAAATAAACTGTTATCATCTCCGCCATTATAGGAGCTGGAAGTCAAGCTGGCTGGCATAGAACTCATGTTATCATAAGTGTCTTCCCATTTTTCATCCAGGGGTAAATCTTTGGGGATTTCATTTTGAGTGTGTTCAAAATCAACGCTTTCAGAAACTTCACTGCTGTCAGCAGATGGGGTGTCTGCAGTGTTTTCAGCATTGTTAGCCGCTTCATTGAACTCATTGCCATCGTCAAGTTCAAGCATGACATTACTGTCCAGGGCCTGTTGAACCTCCTGTTGCAGATCAAGGCTGGACATCTGCAGCAATTTTATTGCCTGCTGCAATTGCGGTGTCATTGTCAGTTGCTGGCCTATGCGTAACTGAAGGGATTGTTTCATCGATAGTTCAGGCCAATATTGGAACGGTCAGGATCGTGTGTTTCGTTCATAGTTAAATATTAGCGCAATTTGCGTGCCATTGCAGTTGATTTGATCAAAAAGATTGATTTTTTTTTAAGCAGGGTGGTTTTTTGTTATTCTAATTCTATGCAGTGCAATAAAATCGGATCTGAACACCTTCACCAGGTATGCAGTGCTACTAATGGAAGTCTGGCTTTATAGCTGGAAGTTCTCGCCAAGATAAACTTCACGTACCTGCTGGTTGGATAAAAGTTCATTGGGGCTGCCTGCAGCAATCACATGGCCATCGTTCATAATATAACCGCGTTTACAAATTTGCAGGGTTTCACGGACGTTATGGTCAGTGATAAGTATCCCGATATTTTTCTCGGTCAGTTGTTGAATGATGGACTGAATATCACCCACAGAGATAGGATCGACACCTGCAAAAGGCTCGTCAAGAAGAATGAATTCAGGTTCCAGTGATAAAGCCCGGGCTATTTCTACCCGTCGGCGTTCACCACCCGAGAGGCTGATGCCCACTGAATCACGAATATGGGTGATACTCAGTTCCTTGAGCAGTTCATCAAGATGATCATGCTGATCGGTTTTGTTGAGATCTTTTCTGGTTTGTAAAACTGCCAGGATGTTTTCTGCTACAGTTAATTTCCTGAAGATGGATGCTTCCTGAGGTAAATAACCAATACCCCATTTAGCGCGTTTATGAATGGGCCAGCGGGTTATATCTTTATCCCGACAGGTAATGCTGCCGCTGTCAGTATTGATCAAACCAACAACCATATAGAAACAGGTGGTTTTTCCAGCCCCGTTCGGCCCCAGCAGGCCAATCACTTCGCCTTTTTTAACATAAAAAGAAACGTCCTTCACGACGTAACGGGATTTGAATCGTTTGTTTAATTTATGAGCGGTCAGCTCCAGAGTGTGTCCGGACATAAATTAATTCTGCTTTCTGGGTTGAATGGTGACCCGGATCCTGTCACCCACAGCCTGGCCATCTTTATTCTTTTTGCTGGTGGCAACAACAGTGTCTTTGGCAGTATCGTAGATGATCTTTTCGCCGCTGAAGCGATCCCCTCCCTGCCACACAGTTGCCTGTTTGAGCAGGTGTATTTTATCTGTCGTAAGGTAATAAATGATAGTCTTTGCTGTGGCCTTGAAATCCTGTTCTTTTCCGTCAGGTCGCTGTTTATAGCTCGCCAGTGTGTCGCTGCCTGCAGCCACAGCCTTGGTTAATTGCCTTTTGTCATCAGTATAAAGAGTGAGTTTATGGCACTTGATTTGGGTGCTGCCCTGAGTCAGAATGACATTGCCTGTGTAGTTACTGATTCCTTTCAGATCGTCAATATCCGCATGATCTGCTTCCAGTTTTATGGGCTGATCCCGATCACTGGATAGTGCCTGACTCAATATTGGAAATGTCAGTACAAGACATAAGCAGAATAGTTTTACTGCTATCCTTCCGTTAAGATTTTTTGCAATTGCTGCAGTCATTGGACCGCATGCACGCATCCAGAGTAGTGAAAGATGACTATTTGGTTGTTTGATTTTTTTTCTCATAATGCACTCTGACATCGTTTAACAGGTAATAGCGTTCATTGTCCAGATGGGCTTTCATTCCAATGCCAGTTGCTATCGTCGTGTCAGTCGATATTTTTACATGTTTATCGGTTTCAGCAAATTCTTTATTTGGCCAGATGGTTAGTTCCGGAGTGTCCAGGCGTGAAAAGTTGTTAGAAGGTGATTGTTTTCTTTCAACAACTGTATGACCCTGAAAAAACACTCGGGTTCCATCCTTATTAACCCAGCCCCTGTCTGCGGTAATTAATACCGGGGCCCCGACATCACGATTAAAAGTAATCTGTGGAGCGAATAGTTCGGCATCTTCATCACCAGGGTAATGTAACAACCTGGTACCGGTAAGCTGACTTTTAGGCATACCCTGTGAGTCAAAATTTATAATAGTAGCATGGTTTAAAAAATGATCAGCGATTCGCTGTGAGCTATCTGCTGCCGGTAAGTTTATTTCGGGCTGTTTGTCTTTCGCGGCATTAATGCTCAGCCAGGTGGCTGAAACTGAGAGTACGGGTATGGCTGCGAGGATAAATAATAATTTTTTATCCATGCTGCTGACAGGCCATGCTCATGCTGTGCTGGTTAGAGCATTGAATGGGTAAAACCAGGTTATAAAAAGACACTTAACTGTTCTTCAAAAGTCTCTTGTGCTTGCATGAGTAATTCACAGACGTCTCTGACTGCACCATGTCCACCACTGTGCTCTGTTACCCAGTGAGCATGTTTGCGGACAATATGATGGGCGTCTGCTACTGCGACAGCAAATCCAACTTTCGTCATGACCGGCAAATCGACGACATCATCACCGACGTAGGCGACTTCTTCACTGTTAAGGTTCAGCTTACGGCATAATTGTTGATAAGCATGCACTTTGTCCTGCTGACCCTGAAAAACATATTCTATAGCCAAGTTGTTCATTCTGTGAGTGACAACATCAGACGTTCTGGCGGTTATAACTGCCAGCTTTACACCGCTGCGCTGCAGCATTTTTATACCCAGGCCATCTCTGGAATGAAAGGTCTTATATTCCTGTCCATCATCTCCGAAGTAAAGCCCCCCGTCAGTCATAACGCCATCCACATCACATATTAATAGTTTAATTTGCTTCGCTCTGGCATAAACTCCCTGCATAAAATAACTCCTGTCAATATGATAATAGTTGATTTTTTTGACGACTGTTCAGCGTAAGATGAAAAATTCACTGAACAGTACATAATGTGTTCGATTTACAAAACCCGGTGATAATTTTAACACACTTCAATACTGACAATTTCAGTTATTATGGCTTTAGAGACTTTGTTGATATATGACTATCAAGTAAGCAATATAAGAGGCGAATAAAATTCCGCCTTCAATGCGGTTTAATCGTCCCATGCGTTTGAAACCATAAGCAAAAATAAATAATAAAATCGATAAACCCAGCATAACAGGGTAATCACGGCTGAGTACGTGTGCATCTAAAGTCACTGAACCAATAAGACCCGGGATACCAAGTACGCCTAACAAATTAAACATATTGGAACCAATGATGTTGCCGATTGCAATATCATGCTCGCCTTTTAAAGCACTGGCAACAGAGGCGGCAAGTTCTGGTAAACTGGTGCCAATGGCGACAATTGTTAAACCTATTACCAAATCACTGACGCCAAATGCATGCGCGATGTTGACTGAACCCCAGACCAGCAATTTGGAACTCAGCAGCAGAATAATCAGGCCCAAAAATAACCACATCAGAGCCATTGAGGTTGACATGTCCCGGGGGATCTCATCTTCAAACTCTGCTATTAGCGGATCGGCAGAGTCTGTGCTGTTAGTTGGCGCAATTTTCTGCTGCTGTCTTTCCTGCAGCCCCAGGCGAGTCGTATAAAACATCAGCACGAACATGCCGGCCAGTAAGATAATTCCGTCAACACGGCTCAGTTGCCCATCCCATAGCAGCGCAAGCACCAGCAGCATAATGAAAAACATAATGGGATATTCACGCTGCAGAATTTTTGAATGTACCAGCAGGGGCGAAATTAGTGCGGTGATACCCAGCACCAGGGCAATATTGGCAATATTGGAGCCCAGGGCATTACCAATTGCCAGATTGGGAGTGCCGTCCAGAGCCGCGACTACGGAAACAATCATTTCAGGTGCAGAGGTGCCGAACCCGACTATTGTCAAACCAATAATAAGCGGCGAAACACCCAGGTTACTGGCTGTCGCAGAGGCACCGGTAACAAAGCGATCAGCCCCCCAAATCAACAGCGCAAATCCAGCCAGCACCGCGATACTACTTAATAACATGCTGCCAGCTTCCTGCGAATTTGATTAAAAGCGTTGACTATAGAGGACATCTTATTGTTCAAAATCTTCAAATAATTCTTTTGGAGGGTCACCATCATAGATATTGTTCTGTCGGTACTGATAATAAGACTGGCGGGTAAAAATATAGGGATCCAGAGCTAGTTCATCGCGTATATCGGTGGCTTTGAGTAAATTTGCGCGGCTGTCAATCGCTTTTACCGTGGCCAGTGCTACTATGTCAGTGGTGGAACTGAGCAGGCTGACCGGGCTAATATTAAAATCAACAATCAGTGCTGGCGCATCACGCAGACTGCTGGGGCCCAGAAAAGGCAGCACGATGTAGGGGCCGAAACCTACTCCCCAAAACCCCAGTGTATCGGCAAAACTTTCATCATGTTTAGGTATGCCCGAGGCCCCAGCCACATCAAACAGCCCGAAAATACCAAACACCGTATTGACGGACAGGCGTAAAATATCAGAACCGAACTGTTCGCCCTTTAACTGCATCAGATCGTTGGCCACGACCACCACATCGTTCAGATTACTAAAAAAATTATGCGTACCTGTGCGTATCGGCCGTGGTAATTTTTGATAGCCTTTAGCCATCGGTTTGAGAAAATATTTATCAACCTGTTCATTAAATTGATAAATTCCGCGATTGATCGTGATAAAAGGATCAGAGATTTCATCAATTGCAGAGGCTGAGTTAAACCCGGTAGAGAGCAATAAAAGCCCGCTCAACACAAAACAGTGGAGCAATCGTGTGATATTTTTCATAATAAAATTTACATTTAAAGGGCCTTGGGTGGTCTATAATAATCAATCTGTTAACGTAAATAAATCTTTATGATTCAAAAAGGCTGTCTGATTTAATTATTTTGCGAGGATTTTAACAACGATGTTACATCATAAGGTAGCTCAGACCGGTTCTTTGCAATGTGCAGTTAACTACGGAATCTATGGTCTGGACAGTCATTGTTTACAAGTATCATTTTTTCCTGAGGATTTACCTGCCGACTGGCGCCTGGAGTATTATAATAATGAGTTTAATCTGATCCTGATAACACTGGACGAACTTGCAGCGGCTCATGGGGTGAATAAATACTCGATCAGCAGTTTATGCGCAGATATCAGGCATATTATGGATGAATTACATGAAAGATTCATACTGCTGCTTGAACTGAATACTGATTTTTATGCTGCTCTGAGTAAAGATGAGTTGCAGCAGTTCGTCAAACTAAAACGCAGCATGCAAAACTTGCATTTTGTACGGGATGAAATGTCAGCTATTCAGACAGATGTTACTAATGATGATTTTTCTCTGTATTCAGTCCGCAACTTACTGGCTGAAAGCAGAAACAGCTGTCTGATAATTAAGGAACAATGTCAATTGACGCCACCGGTGCTAAGACGCTTACTGGAAACCTGTTTTCAACAAACACAGAACATGGATGAATTATGGATTTTATTCTCTTCTAAGGAACATGCCCTGGAAAATTGCAGGAATGCGATAATCATGGATAGCCTTTTGTGACAGGTTCATAACCAGACTAAATCAGTTATTCCTGCTCGGCAACTACTCCTGAATGGCTCACGGCGCCTTGTTTAGCTGTCTAAAGCCCTTGCTTTTGTAAATTTGCCTCTTGCATCCATACAGGTAAAAACATACCTCATACCAGGCACTCAATACATTATTTCAGAGAGGTTGAGCAGTGACTGGTTTTCATGCAATACAGCTTTACATGGTCGAGATGAAAACTCTTTGTTATAATTTTACATTTGAAGGTGTGTAACTATTCAGCGTAATTGGAAAAACGTCATTGATATCAGGAGTTTGTTGCAGAAGACGCCGTAAATGCGTCCATGCAGGCTTTATATAGCCATCCATGGCTATATAAACTTGAACTACAGGGACGACTTCGGCTCCTGCCTCTCGCATGCATTTCCACCATCCATGGTGGTCATGTAGGGAATGCCGATTATGCAGGAGCAATTATCTGCCTTCCACAAACACCTGATATCAATAACTTGCGACTTAATAAAAACATGCTGAATAGTTACGAAGGTGCTTGCAAATGACTGGGCACATTTAGTCAGGCTTAAAATAATGGCAATAATTGATGAATGATCTGGTTAAAATACGCGGATTACATTTTTCCCGGGGGAACAATATTATTTTTGATGGTATTGATCTGGATATACCCAAGGGGAAAATAACGGCTATTTTGGGCCCCAGCGGTACGGGTAAAACTACATTATTGAAGCTAATCGGCGGTCAGCTTAAACCGAGTCAAGGTTCTATCCACTTTCTTGGAGAAAATATCCCGACCTTAAAAACCAGAAAATTATTTGCCATGCGTAAGAAAATGGGTATGCTGTTTCAAAGCGGGGCTCTGCTGACGGATATGACGGTGTTTGATAATATTGCTTTTCCTTTACGCGAACACACCAGTTTGTCTGAAGCTTTCATCCGTAATCTGGTTTTGATGAAACTACAGGCTGTAGGTTTACGCGGAGCCAAAGATCTTATGCCAGCTGAGTTATCAGGCGGTATGGCCCGTCGGGCTGCATTGGCGAGAGCCATCGCGCTGGATCCCATGATGATTATGTACGACGAACCCTTTACCGGTCAGGATCCCATTTCCATGGGCGTACTGGTGAAATTGATCAGCATGATGAATGAGGCGCTTAACCTGACCAGCATTATTGTTACCCATGATATTCAGGAAACCCTGACCATTGCAGATAAAATATACATTATTTCTCAGGGTAAAATTATTGGTCAGGGTAATCCGCAAGAACTTGTTCAGTCCGATTCTCCCTTGATTAGTCAATTTATGCATGGACTGGCAGATGGTCCGGTGCCGTTTCATTATCCGGCCATGGCCTATAAGGATGACTTATTCAGGAAGCTCAAACAGACATGATTATTGACTGGTTTGCCCATTTAGGACGAAGCGTGATACATCTTTTTGCCAATTTAGGCCGGGAAGTATTGCTTTTTTTTCAAGCGCTGAGCAAGTTCGGTGCGGTTATAATGCGTCCAGGTTTATTGTTCCGTCAGCTGTATTCCGTGGGTGTGCGCTCCATGCTCATTATTCTGGTGTCTGGACTGTTTGTAGGAATGGTTTTGGCACTGCAGGGGTACAATACACTGATTGACTTTGGCGCAGAGGAATCGCTGGGTGTCGTGGTGGCTCTGTCTCTGGTAAGAGAGCTGGGGCCTGTCGTTACTGCTTTGCTGTATGCCGGACGCGCCGGTTCGGCGCTGACCGCTGAAATTGGATTAATGAAAGCTACGGAACAGCTTTCAGGAATGGAAATGATGGCGGTTAATCCAGTTGAACGTATCCTGGCACCACGCCTGTTTGCCGGAATCATTAGTATGCCGCTGCTGGCCGCAATGTTTAGTGCCATTGGTATTTTTGGCGGCCATCTGGTCGGGGTAGAACTGCTGGGCGTTGATACTGGCAGTTACTGGTCGCAGATGCAGGCCAAAGTTGATTTTAATGATGATATTGTCAATGGTGTGATCAAGAGCATTGCTTTTGGAGTGGTGACTACCTGGATTGCAATTTATGAAGGTTATGCTTCAGTTCCAACCTCCGAAGGTGTGGGTAGTGCGACAACACGCACAGTGGTTTATTCCTCCCTTACTGTGCTTGGACTGGATTTTATATTGACTGCGTTAATGTATTAGGAAAAATTATGCCAACGACTAAACTCATAGAAATAGCAGTAGGAATTTTTGTTGCTATTGGAATAGCAGCCCTGACGATACTGGCCTTTAACGTGAGTAATGTAAACGCCCTGGGCGGCGGGAAAACTTTTACCATTACAGCTAACTTTGACAATATCAGCGGTTTGAAAGAACGTTCCTCAGTAGCCATAGCAGGTGTTAATATTGGACGTGTGTCTAATATTACGGTCGACCCTGAAACCTTTGAGGCGGTCGTGGAAATGAAAATTGATAATCGTTTTAATGAGCTCCCGCTGGATTCCTCCGCAGGTATTTACACGGCGGGTTTGCTGGGGGAAAAATACGTAGGTATTGAGCCGGGCGGCGCTCCTGATTATTTGCAGGAAAATAGTGAAATTCGTTTAACTCAGTCTTCTGTGGTGCTGGAAAAGCTGATCGGACAGTTTTTATTCAGCAAATCCGAGGATGAAAAATAAACTGCGGATAATCCTCCATGCATGATCCTAAAATAATCAGTTCAATCGTAGCGAGAGCGATTAAGGTGCTGAAGATTCAGTGTATTAGACGCTCGCAGTAGGTTTAACTGATTTTTTTAGGATGATGGCCTTAACACTCTTGATCACTCATTACAGCCAACAATATGAACGCAATACTTGAAAAAAAATCGGATGGACATTATCTGTTGAAAGGTCAATTAAACTTTGATTCTGTTCCTTTGCTCTGGTCTCAACATCATGATGATCTGTTTGCTGATGAGTCTCAGGCCATTGAAATCGATTTCAGCAGTCTGGAACGTTCTGATAGTTCCGGTCTGGCACTGTTGGTAGAATGGTACCAAAGTGCAGAACAACAGCATAAAAGCATCACTTTCGTCAATCTACCTGCTCAAATGCTGGATATTGCGAAAGTAAGCGGCCTGGAAGAATTATTGCCGATTGTGAATTACTGAGCCACTGGAAACCGCAAGCTGTTATTTTAACCCAGACATAGAGAAAACTAATGACAACAGATGAAGTAAAAGCATTAATAGAATCCGGTATCGAGTCCGCGCAGGTGAATGTTAGCGGTGAGAATGGTATGTTTGATGCGGTTGTAGTTGCTGAACAATTCGCCGGGCTGACGCCGGTAAAAAAACAGCAAATGGTTTATGCGACTGTAAACAGTCAGATCAGCAGTGGTGAGCTGCATGCACTGACTATCAAAACCTATACCCCTGATGAATGGCAAACGGCGAGTAAATTACAGATTAGTTAAGCCCATTTCTGTTGAAATTTCTTTGACATTGCAGCCCGGAATTCAAATCTGCACATAGCCGCAGTTTAGTCTTTTTGTGATTACCGCTTAACGCCCACCGTCTGTGCGGTTATTTGCCCAATTTCTTAGACACTACTAAAAAGAACAGGTAGAATACTGCGTTTATTCGTTGTGCAAGGCATAGTGGTGCTAATGGACAGGTTATTCATTAAAGGCGGTAATAAACTCGAGGGTAATATCCGGATTTCCGGGGCCAAGAACGCCGCGTTACCAATTCTTATGGCATCCCTGTTGACTCGTGATGCCTCTCTCATTGGCAATATCCCCCATCTGCATGACATCACCACGACTCTCGAGCTGCTTGGACGTATGGGAGCGGCGATCACCATAGATGAAAAGCTTAATGTGGAAGTTGATACCCGCTCTGTTAATCAATATATTGCTCCCTATGAAATGGTTAAAACCATGCGTGCTTCGATTCTGGTGCTTGGCCCGCTGGTGGCTCACTTTGGTGAAGCTGAAGTCTCATTGCCGGGTGGTTGTGCTATTGGCGCCCGGCCTGTTGATCAGCACATTAAAGGTCTCAAGGCCATGGGCGCTGATATCAGGGTTGAAAATGGCTATATACAGGCCAGGGCCAGCCGCCTTAAAGGTGCAAAAATTGTCATGGAACTGGTTACGGTAACCGGTACCGAGAATTTAATGATGGCTGCTACTCTGGCTGACGGCACCAGCATACTGGAAAATGCTGCACGAGAACCGGAAGTCGTTGATTTAGCAAATTTTCTCAATGCTATGGGAGCCAAAGTCAGTGGTGCAGGAAGCGACACTATCATTATTGAGGGGGTGGAAAAATTACACGGTACCCACTATAACGTCATGCCTGATCGCATTGAAACAGGTACGTATCTTGTAGCTGCAGCCATAACCGGCGGCAAGGTGACGCTAAAAGACACCTTTCCCGATGATCTCGATGCAGTGCTGGAAAAATTACGCGAAGCCGGCGCTGAAATAACGACAGGTGAGGACTGGATTTCTCTTGATATGCATGGGAAAACACTCAAATCAGTGGATATTCGAACCGCACCCTATCCTGCGTTCCCAACAGATATGCAGGCCCAGTTTTGTGTCCTCAATGCTGTAGCTGAGGGTGTTGCATCAGTGGTTGAAACCGTCTTCGAAAATCGTTTTATGCACATTCAGGAATTGCAGCGCATGGGCGTTGATGTTCATCTGGAAGGTAATACTGCCATTATTAAAGGCACCAAAACAATTACTGCGGCACCGGTCATGGCCACTGATTTACGGGCTTCAGCCAGCCTGGTTATCGCCGGCCTGATCGCTCAGGGAGAAACCCAGGTTGAACGCATTTACCATATCGATCGAGGTTATGAATGTATCGAAGAAAAATTGCTCCAGTTAGGGGCTTCGATACGGCGCGTGCCCGGATAAGATGTAAAAAATTTAATTAATCCTGAAATAAATGAGATTTAAAGTAAATGAGTGAGACATTGACCATTGCGCTATCCAAAGGACGGATTTTCAAGGAAACATTGCCTTTGCTTGCTCATGCAGATATTTATCCGGTGGATGATCCTGAAAAAAGTCGTAAACTCATCCTGGATACCAATCATGATACGATTAAACTGGTAATAATTCGTGCTACTGATGTGCCAACCTATGTCCAGTATGGTGCTGCAGATATTGGCGTGGCAGGTAAAGATGTACTGTTGGAACATGGCGGTGAAGGACTTTATGAACCGCTGGATCTTGAAATTGCCAAATGCAGGTTGATGACAGCGGGACCGGTTGAAGAAAAACCAGTGAGTGGACGTTTGCGTGTGGCTACCAAATTTGTCAGGACAGCCAAACAATTCTACGCTGAAAAAGGGCTTCAGGTCGAAGTGATTAAGTTGTATGGTTCAATGGAACTGGCGCCGCTGGTCGGTCTTGCAGATCGGATTGTCGATGTCGTAGATACCGGCAATACACTCAAAGCTAACGGTCTGGCGCCATTAGAACATATTGCTGATATCAGTTCCCGTCTGATTATCAATAAGGCGTCCATGAAAATGAAACACCAACGTGTCAAAGCACTAATTGAGCGGATTGCTGAAGCTGTCCATCTAATAACGGATGGACACTAGTTATAAGATCTTGTTTACTCTCAGGTTGTGATTGATCTACATGGACGACTCAGGCTTCTGCCCTCTCAAATGCATTCCTATCTGGCAGGGCGGTCATGCCACATAAACCTGACTTGCAAGGATTCAGGAAATGCAGGTTATGCAGCAGCCATCATCTGTCTTTCACAAATGCCTGATACCAGGCCCTCAGAGTAATATTTTAGATACACTGAAGCTTTAGATCTTTTTGTGTATTGAAAATCTATAATCTGGATAAAATAACCTGTTCGAATTCTCACAGGAGTTAACCTAATGTTTGAGATTAATCGTCTTTATAGTACTGATAATGACTTTTGGCCGGAGTTAAAAGCACTGCTGGCCTGGGATAACGTGTCTAATGATTCGGTACAAACCACCGTCAGACAGATCCTTCAGGACATTGAGCAATCTGGTGATCCCAAACTAATTGAGTATACCAACAAGTTTGACCGCATGAGCGTCACTGCCATGCACGAGCTGACCATTTTACCCGAACGTCTGCAGCAGGCACTGGATGGATTGCCTGAAGAGCAGCGCCATGCTCTGCAAGTCTCTGCTGAACGGGTACGTCAGTATCATAACAGACAGAAGGCTGAATCATGGTCATATACTGAAACTGACGGCACCATGCTGGGACAGCAGGTCACTGCCCTGGATCGAGTTGGTTTGTATGTGCCCGGCGGACTGGCGGCTTATCCATCCTCAGTACTTATGAATGCAATTCCGGCCAAGGTGGCAGGGGTCAGTGAGCTAATCATGGTGGTTCCGACTCCGGATGGGCAGGTCAATGAACTGGTTTTAGCGGCTGCTGCAATTGCGGGTGTGAATAAGGTATTTGCCGTAGGCGGTGCACAGGCAGTAGCTGCGCTGGCTTATGGAACAGAAACCATTCCCCAGGTAGATAAAATAGTCGGACCTGGCAATATTTATGTGGCTACGGCAAAAGGTATGGTGTTTGGTACCGTGGGCATCGATATGATCGCGGGACCTTCCGAGATACTGGTGATTTGCGATGGCAAGACAGATCCTGACTGGATCGCTATGGATCTATTTTCTCAGGCAGAACATGATGAAGATGCACAGCCGATATTGATTTCGCCGGATAATGAATTTATAAACCAGGTACAGGCTTCTATTGAGAGATTACTGGAGGAAATGGAACGTAAGGACATTATCTCTGTGTCTCTGCGCCAACGCGCTGCTTTGATTAAGGTAAAAGATATGCAGGAAGCCGTTGAGGTATGTAACTATATTGCACCGGAACACCTCGAACTGTCCGTGGATGACCCACAGGCTTTGCTGCCTGGTATTCGTCATGCGGGAGCCATATTTATGGGCCGATATACTGCAGAAGCTCTGGGAGACTACTGTGCAGGCCCCAACCATGTACTGCCTACTTCCAGAACCGCACGCTTTAGTTCACCGCTGGGAGTGTATGATTTCCAGAAGCGTTCCAGTCTGATTATGTGTTCAGCAGAGGGAGCCTCAGAACTGGGTAAAGTGGCATCTGTGATGGCCAGAGGTGAAGGCTTGACTGCACATGCGCGCAGTGCTGAGTATCGCATTAAGGATTAAGTATGATCAATGAATGGGTAAATCGCTGGGTCAGAGAAGACATACGGGATCTGTCAGCGTACCATGTACCGGATCCCGGCAATATGGTCAAGCTGGATGCCATGGAAAACCCCTATACCTGGCCGCAGGATATGCAGCAGCAGTGGTTAGATCTTATTCGTACCGCGGCTATTAATCGTTACCCGGATCCCGGCGCTGCTAGCCTCAGACAGCAGTTGGAAACAGTGATGCAGGTTCCTGCTGGGATGATCAGTATGCTGGGAAATGGTTCTGATGAATTAATTCAGATCATTTGTCTGGCCCTGTCATCGCCAGGCCGAGTGGTTATGGCACCTGAGCCTACCTTTGTTATGTACCGTATGATAGCTCTTTTTACCCAAATGGAGTATCGACCTGTGCCCCTGGATGAACAGTTCAATCTGGATCTGCCGGCAATGCTCAAAGCCATTGAACAGCAACAGCCGGCAGTCATTTTTCTGGCCTATCCCAATAACCCCACCGGTAATCTGTTTGCTGAAGACGAAGTACGCCAGATCGTTGATTGCGCACCCGGTCTGGTGGTTGTCGATGAAGCTTATCATGCTTTCGCAGATAAAACTTTTATGCCGATGCTAAATGAACACGAGAATCTACTGGTGATGCGTACGGTGTCAAAAATGGGTCTGGCTGGACTGCGTCTGGGAATGTTAGCAGGTCATCCGGCCTGGATGAGAGAATTTAATAAAATTCGCCTTCCATACAATATCAATGTTTTGACACAGGCGACTGCTGAATTTGCTCTGCACCACAGTGCTATACTAAAACAGCAAACAGACAGAATATGTCGGGATCGGGAAATATTACAAGCCTCCCTGAGAGAAATAAGAGGTATTAGCTGTTTTTCAAGCGCAGCTAATTTTATTTTGTTTAAAGTCAATTCGAAGTTATTAAAAATAGATTCTGCGGATGTATTTGAACGCCTGAAAAAACAGGGGGTGCTAATTAAGTTTTTCGCTGAAAGCACTGGCGCTTTGGCCAATTGTTTACGGGTTACTATAGGTACAGAAGAAGAAAACTATATATTTATCCGGGCATTGAAGAATGCTTTGGTAACTTCTCAATAAGTCCGTGCAAAATCCCCTCCCTCTATCAGGGGAAGGAACTTGAACTGCACGGACTTATTGAGAAATTGCATGCTTTGTGCTAATCAACAGGGCATTGTCGACGTGTTTCAGTTGAGTGCTCAGCTTTAATGAATGAACGCTTGATCATTTAAAAGGCGATCAGCATTATCAATAACAATGTCCTGCAAGTTAGCATCCTGGTTTTCCTCTAACCAGGGGACCATTTTAAACAACAATTCAGGATTTTTTTTCAGCAGAGGCAATGACTGCCTGATATGATTACCCTGCTGGTTAACCTGTATCTGTACTATATCTGCATCAGACAAGGGTTTGATGGAAAGGTACTCGAGGTTTATCCTGACGCCGGCATGACGAGTATTTTTTAATACTTCGGACAATTGTTTTACTTCCTTTGCCAGAGATATACAGGCAGCTTCCTTGTTGCTTCTGTCGCTACTGTTATTAAATTCACAATTGATACCCTGACCCGTCATATAAACCGGGTTGTGGCCGTAACCAAACAGCCAGTTAGCTGATGAAGTTGCAGAGCTATGCTGATTAGCATCAGTCATTTGAAAATCTGTAATATTTTTACTCATTCCCGGCAGAGTTGTGATGCTGTCAAGGTAAAGACTGCAATTATGAATCTGGCAGAATTCGTGTACTATTCTCTGTTCCATTTGTTTATGACCGGCAGGGCCAGGACCATTTATGATAACAGGCTGAATGCCGATGATGATCAGTACTTTTTGTTGACGATTCACTCCGAGGCTAAAAGGCACACCAGAATCCAGAAGTAGAAAATAACTATCCAGATCATTGATAAATGCCTGCGTTGCATGTCTCCAGCCCATTAATTTCTGCTTTTTTTTCGCTGTGGATGGGCGGGACTCCCAGGATTTATTGATTTCTGCCTGATAAGCCCTGTGCATTTCAAGCAAGGAAATTTGTATAAAGTCATACTGCTGATGAAGATCTGCGTATTCAAGATTCTTTGTCAATTGAATCAATCTGGAACGGGTGACGGTTATTTCTTTTGCAGGATCAAATTCTAAGGGAGCTTGAGCATAGACAGAGATGCACACGCAGGCGAATAGACAAAATACCAGTTTTAACACCAGTACAGGTAGTGAGCAATTTATGATTTTGGCCGTGCTGATAAGCGTTTTCCTGTAAAAAAACATATTATTGATGAGCCTGTTAAACTTGACTGAGATAAACTTTCGATGCAGTTGAAAAATGAAACGGGCGGGCGTCATTGTTTAACTATCCTGAACTGTGTCTAAGAAACAGAATAAAAGTACACACTCAGTATTGATATTGCATAATTTATGGAAGAAGTGTCTTTGGCATGGATGCCAAAGTCAAGCTTACATGGATGTATTCACAGCAACTTCTGGAATAAACCATGTGATATCAATACCTTGCTTATTTTATTATCCAAAGTTCAGGTTAACTATTATCCTACGATCTGTAAAGTAAATTATAGTCTATTAGTGTCTGCTGTATTGATGGCAGGTTTAATGCAAAATTCTGCTGTTATACAGGCTGATTTTGCTGCCGCGGGAGCTGCAAATCAAAATGGAGACAGGGAAACAGCATTACATCAATATCAGGCCGCCGTACTTGACAGGGATGCCCGTGCTTACGGCAAACTGGACAGTATGTATCTCTAAGTTCCGGGAACTAAAAAAGATTATACCCAGGCTTATGTCTGGTTTGAAATAGCCAGCCTGCCGGGTGATCAATATGCCGGACTATTTCGAGATGCCGCTTCATCAATAATGAGCAGCAGCGAGTGTCAGCAAGCCGTGAAACTGGCTGATAAACAGCGAATAACACTCGGCCTGCCTGACCTAAACGATTTATTCAGGGGCATCTATTGGATAATCAGTTTGGGTACACGAAAAAGGAATGGCCGCAAGCATGATTGTTATTCTCTGGCCGACATATAGGGACGCCTGGATACAGTGACCTTATACTGAAATGATTGTGTTTTCCTTATCCCCTGCAACATGGCGTTATCACCCGGATGAATGTCTGTGATCAGCTGGAATGCATTTTTTGCAGTACGAATTTTATGACCATTGATGTGGGTTATGATGTCGCCGGGCAGTATACCTGCCTGTTGCGCTGGTCCCTCCTCCAGGATGCCTACAATGATTATACTGCCGATAATCGCATCATTACCCAGTTGTTGTGCCAGCATGGGGGTGATTTCTTTCGCTTCGATGCCAATCCAGCCTCTTTCTACCTCTCCGTAGGTGATCAGCTGATACATGATCTCCCGGGCCATTGAAGCAGGAATTGCAAAACCAATACCCTGTGAACCCCCATTGTTGGAAACATTTATAGTGTTAATTCCGATTAACTCCCCCCGGGTGTTGACCAGAGCACCACCAGAATTACCCGGATTAATGGCGGCATCGGTCTGAATAAAATTGTCAAAATAATTGGCACGAAATTCTGAGCGGTTCAAGCCGCTGATAATGCCGGAAGTGACTGTGTGCCCAAAGCCAAAAGGATTGCCGATAGCAAGAACGATGTCTCCTACCTGTAGTGCGGATGAGTCTCCAAAATAAATAATCGGTAAGTTGCTGGCGGCGATTTTAAGCAATGCCAGATCTGTTTCCAGATCGCGCCCGACTATTGTTGCCGGCAGGTATCGACCGTCTTTGAGTAAAATCTCAATCCCCTCAGCACCGGTAATTACATGATTATTGGTTAAAATATGCCCCTGTGATGAGACAATGACGCCCGAACCCAGATTTGTTTCTTCTCGAGATGGCGGAGGATAGTATTGTTCCAGTAACTTTTCTAAACTGTTATTACTAAATGCAATGCGGTTTCTTTTTATCAGTTTGCGGGTAAAAATATTGACCACTGAAGGTGCTGCCCGATTAACCGCAGGAGCATAAGTACCGACTGGCTGAACGGAATCTGGAGTAGTTGCTTGCGTTAATTGAGCGACAGGAATATTTTCCGGATGATTATTTTCCGCCTCAAGATGATTTTTTTTCCCCGCTTCAGGGCTGTTTTTATTGCCAGGTTCAGGACTGTTTTTATTGCCAGGTTCAGGACTGTCAGACTTCACGGAGTGAGAGCTGCCTGATTGAGAACTGGAACGCTCAGTGAAGGTATTTTTTTCTGCCGGAATAAAATAACTGATCAACAGAGCCAGCAACAGACCTGTAACGGCTGATAGCAGTAAAAATGTATAATTTGATGATGAATTTAAAGATTTCATCATCTTATTTTACACAATATATAAGGTTTATTCTGTAGTCGTTTTTGCAGTATTATAGCTGTGCTGCTTCGCAGGAAAAAGATTAGTAAAAAAGTCAGTTTACAGGGTGTCAATGAGCATGTTGAGCTGATTTTATACCCGCAGCCGAGGCGCCCCCCGGCAAGGTGTTGTAAGTTTTGCTGTTATATTCGGAGTCTATGAATGGTTAAGCGTGATGAACTGCTCTCTTATTGTAATCAATTACTACAAATCGATTCTTTCCAGGATTACGCGCCTAATGGCCTGCAGGTCGAAGGGAGTGAAAGGATTAGCCGCATCGTCACAGCGGTAACGGCCAGTCAGGCGGCGATTGAGGAAACCATCAGGCAGAAGGCTCAGGTATTACTGGTTCATCATGGTTATTTCTGGAAGAATGAGCAACCTGTCCTGAGGGGCATGAAACAGCGCAGAGTTAAGGCACTGCTGGTCAATGATATTAACCTGCTGGCCTATCATTTGCCTCTGGATGCTCATCGGAAACTGGGGAATAATGTACTTCTGGCGAAAAAGCTGGGAGTAAAAACACAACGTTTCGCTGCTGCCAATGAGCTGCTCTTGCTGGGCCGGGTAAAAACTCAGGATGGAGACCAGTTGGGACAGAAAATCTCTCAGGTGCTGGGACGTAGGCCTGTGCATGTGGCAGTTGATCGGCCTGTCACCAACGTGGCATTATGCACAGGGGCAGCTCAAGGCTTTATTGAGGAGGCAGCGGCGCAAGGCGCGGATGCTTTTATCAGTGGTGAGATTTCAGAAAGTACCTATCACACAGCCATTGAAAATCATATTCATTATTTTGCTGCCGGTCATCATGCAACCGAGCGTTATGGCATACAGGCTCTGGGGGAGCATCTGGCAGAGCATTTTGAACTGCAACAGCAGTTTTTTGATGAGCCTAATCCGGTTTAGAACTTCGTAATCTCTGCGGTTAGTGATGGCGAATTTATTAAAGGTATCGGGATAAAGGGGATGATCGCTCCATTTGGTATTAGTTTGTTTTAACGGAACTTTAATGACAATTATCAGGTTTATTAGTAAACAATGAAATTAAACTTGATATTATTCTCATCATTTAGGAAAATGTGGCAAATTTTCAGTTATCGAATTAAGAATATAAGCACTTTCTTGATAGGTTCTGGTTAAGAAATTTCGTTAACACTGAATTCAGGGGTGTTTTCTTACATTTGGGAGTAGGTTAAATGTGCGCAGATAGTGTAAATAACAGGCGCCGCTTTCTGATAGCAGCCACCAGCGTGGTTGGTGCAGTTGGTGCGGGCTTTGTTGCGGTACCTTTCATTAAATCATGGAAACCCAGCGCCAGGGCTTTGGCTGCAGGGGCTCCAGTATTAGCAGATATCAGCAAGCTCGAAGAAGGGCAAATGATTACGGTAGAGTGGCGCGGCAAACCTGTTTTCATCGTAAAAAGGAATGATGAAAACTTAAAAGTTTTAGAGACGGATATCGACATGCTGGCAGATCCCAATTCAGATACTTCAAATCAGCCTGAATATTGTAAAAATTCGGCCCGTGCTTATGACAAGCACAGCAAGATCTCTGTTATGGAAGGTGTCTGTACCCATCTTGGATGTGCTCCTGCATTTGTACCGGATCTGAATAATCCGTTTGCGGGTTCATTGGGTAAAGACTGGAAAGGCGGTTTTTTCTGCCCATGTCATGGTTCTCTTTATGACCTGTCCGGTCGAGTTTATGCGTCGATGCCCGCGCCGAAAAATCTGCCTATTCCACCTTATTTCTACAAGAGTGATAGCGAAATCCTTATTGGTGAAGATGGGGGTAATGTATAATGGAACAGAAAACTACTGGTCTGATGGGCTGGATCGATGCCCGTTTTCCTGCAACCAAAATGTGGGAAGAGCATCTTTCTAAATACTATGCACCGAAGAACTTCAATTTCTGGTATTTTTTTGGTTCATTAGCGATGCTGGTTCTGGTTATCCAGATCCTCTCCGGCATTTTCCTTGCGATGTTCTATAAGCCCGATACAGCTCTGGCTTTCCAGTCCGTTGAAATGGGCATTATGCGTGACGTCGAGTGGGGTTGGCTAATTCGTTATTTTCATTCAACGGGAGCATCTGCTTTCTTTATCGTCGTATATTTGCACATGTTCCGTGCATTGATTTATGGTTCCTATAAAAAACCACGTGAACTAATCTGGATTTTCGGTGTGCTTATTTTCCTTGCCTTAATGGCGGAAGGTTTCATGGGGTATTTATTACCTTGGGGACAAATGTCTTACTGGGGAGCACAGGTCATTATTAATCTGGTGAGCGCTATTCCTTTTGTCGGTGAAGATCTGGCTATCTGGGTTCGCGGTGACTTTGTTATCGGTGATGCAACCTTGAACCGCTTTTATTCGCTGCATATTGTCGCCATTCCTCTGATACTGATCGGTCTTATTGTTGCCCATATTATTGCCCTGCATGAAGTGGGTTCCAATAATCCTGATGGTATTGAGATCAAGAAAAACAAGGATGAAAACGGCATTCCCCTGGATGGTATTCCATTCCATCCATATTATTCAGTTAAAGATATTGTTGGTGTGGTTGTGTTTCTGATGATCTTCTCCCTGGTTATCTTCTTTATGCCAGAGCTGTTTGGTTATTTTCTTGAACACGCCAACTTCGAGCCGGCCAATCCGCTAAAAACCCCGGACCATATTGCTCCAGTCTGGTACTTCACGCCTTATTATTCTATTTTGCGTGCAGTCCCCAGTATTGCCGGTTCTGCATTTCCAGGTGTAATTGCAATGGGCGCTGCAATAGTCGTACTTTTCTTCCTGCCGTGGCTGGATCGTAATCCGGTTAAATCAATCCGCTATCGTGGTGGTTTCTTTAAAATACTGGTTGGCCTGTTTGTGGTAGCATTCGTCATTCTGGGTATTCTGGGTACGTTGTCTCCTACAGATGGGCGCACAATGCTTGCTCGAATCTGTACAATTTATTACTTTGCTTTCTTCCTGCTGATGCCTATTTACACGAAGATGGAAGTTAACAAACCAGTTCCAGAAAGGGTAACAATGAAATGAAAAAGATATTATTAGCCCTGCTTTTAGCAATGATGAGTTCTGGCCCACTGATGGCCGGTGGTGGTGGAGTAGCTCTTTCCCCCGCAAATGTTGACGTCGATGATTTACAATCTGTACAACGAGGCGCTAAAGTATTCAGTGAATACTGTTTGAGTTGCCATTCAGCTAAATTTGTCCGCTTTAACCGGGTTGGCAGTGATTTAGGTATGACAGAAGAAGAAGTGATGAGTGGTTTGAATAATCTGGGTCTTAAATATGGCGATCCCATGGAAATTACCATGAACGAAGACTATGCCAAGAAGGCTTTTGGCGCAGTACCGCCGGATCTGTCTCTGGTTGCACGCTCCAGAGGCGTTGACTGGCTGTATACCTATCTGACAGGCTTTTATGCAGATCCTGCACGCATGACAGGCCATAACAATACTGTTTTTAAAGACGTCGGCATGCCTAACATTTTCTGGAAACAGCAAGGAACGCAAAAACCAGTTTATGAACAACATGGTGATGAAAAAGTGCTGACCGGTGTGGAAGTGACAGAAAAAGGAACCATGGATCCTGAAGAGTTCAATTCAATGATCCGTGATCTGGTTGCTTTTCTTTCCTACATCGGTGAGCCTAATCAAAGTTACCGTAAAACACTGGGTATTTATGTACTGTTATTTCTGGGCTTACTCTTTGTAGTTTCTTATGCAATGAAGAAAGAATTCTGGAAAGATGTACATTAATCAATAGCTGACTATCAATAAGTGAGCTAACTCTTCGAAGTTGAAGGGTACTTATTAGAGGGGGGCTTTAAGCCCCCCTGTTTGCGTTTATGAATTAAACTGGAGGAAGTATGGCTCAATTAGCAAACAGAAGATCCGTTATGACACTTTATTCTGATGGTAACGATCTTTTGAGTCATCGTGTCAGACTGGTACTGGCAGAAAAAGGCATTAATCATGAAATAGTTAACGTTGATCCGGATAACCTGCCTGAAGATTTAGTTGATCTTAACCCCTACAACACAACTCCCACACTGGTAGACAGAGATCTGGTTTTGTTTGATGCGCAGATCATTATGGAATATCTGGATGAACGATTTCCTCATCCGCCATTGATGCCCGTAGATCCTGTTAATCGTGCCAATTTAAAAATGGTTTTGTATCGTATCAAAAGAGACTGGGATCCCCTGATTGAAAAATTAAAAGGCAAATCGGACAAACAGGGTGTTAAACAGCGCAAGGAACTACGGGAGAGCCTTATAACGATTGCTCCTGTATTTGAGCAGAAACCCTTTTTTATGTCTAACGAATTTACTCTGGTTGACTGTGCGATTGCCCCCATTTTATGGCGTTTGAATGATATGTGCATTGAATTACCTGATGCTGCAGATTCGGTTCTGGCCTATGCAAAACGAATTTTTGAACGGGAATCATTCCGTGAAAGCCTGTCAGAATTTGAAGAGGAAATGGAGGTGATTCACTTTTAATCAGGTGAACTCAGTAAAGTTGAAATTGCTGTCAGCTGGTAAATTTTTACTGGTTGACGGTATCTGACTGGCGTCCCTTCATTCAGCTGCTATATTTTTGTCCTCTGAAATATTCGCTTATTTATAAATCACTCAGCGAAATCTGCTTCAAGTGCCCAAGGTGCTGAATCTTCAAGATGTTTTGTAAAGATTTTGCATCGTTTTGAGAGTGATTGTGAATTAACCCCAAATAAACCGAAAATTCATTTTTCAGCAACACCTTGATCACTCTCGTTACGATTAAAAAGTGTTATTAAGGTTAATAAACCCCTGCATTCACCAGAGCAGTTTTGACTAATTGTCATCAATTCAAATAAAATAACCATAACAGACTATTAGCAGGTATAAAATGACTCCAAGTCGCCCCTATTTACTTCGTGGTATTTATGAATGGCTGGTTGATAATGATCAAACGCCCTATTTACTGGTGGATGCTGAAGCTAAAGATGTGCAGGTACCTGTTGAACATGTACAGGACGGAAAAATAATTCTCAATATCAGCCCGACTGCTACGCGCGATTTGCAGCTGGGTACAGAAAATGTCACCTTCAGTGCCCGTTTCGGTGGTAAACCCATGCTGGTTAATGTTCCCATTTCATCGGCACTGGCGCTGTACTCCAAAGAAAATGGGCGAGGCATGATGTTTCCTGAAGAACAAAGTATGGATGATCCTGAACCTCCGGAACCCAACCAGAGCACACCGCCGCATAAGCCCTTTTTAACGCTGGTAAAATAACTCCAGGGATCTGGGTCCAGTATCCCCTCCCATCATGCTCATCTGTCATACTTGCGCACAGGCAGCACAAGTGACGTGTCAGACAGGAGACGGGAAAGAGCACGAATTCTATTCACAGCGTCTTGCCTAATAAATGAAAAATAATCAGAGCTTGGTGTTGATCCTAAATTAATCAGCAATCACTTATGCAGAATCTTAGATACGCTGAATAGTTACCATTATTTTAAGGTTGAATAAGCAATATTGTACCGGGTTGAGGTCATTTAGATGCATGTGGCAAGGTTTTACCAGGATTCAGGATATTGTCAGGGTCGAACTGATTTTTGATCGCCTGCATATAAGACAGACTGCAGCTATCAAGTTCTTTAGCAATAAAATCTCTCTTTACCAGGCCGATACCATGCTCGCCGGATAAAGTGCCGTCCAGCTCAAGCACGAGTTGAAACATTTCTTCCAGGCAATGTTCCGCTTTGTTCTGTAATGCCTGATCATCTGGATTGGTCAAAAGATTGACATGGATATTGCCATTGCCGGCATGGCCAAAGTTAACAATAGGTATCTCATATTTTGCTGATAATTGTTCCAGACCCTCAATTAAATCCGGAATTTTAGAGACCGGAACGACGACATCTTCGTTGATTTTTTTCGGCGCAATTTTTCTCAATGCCGGCGAGAGTGCCTTGCGAGTGTCCCATAAGGCCTTTATTTCATCTTCAGTGCGGGCATTGATTATTTCAATACAGCCGCTATTTTTAGCCGCTCTGATAATGGAAGACAGACCTTCTTCCAGACAGCTTTTACTGCCATCAAGTTCCACCATCAATAAGGCGCCTGCTTCATCAGGCAGCCTGGCAGAAGAATAGTCTCTGATCATGTTAATGGCATTTTTATCGATAAATTCCAGTGCGCAGGGAGTAATGGGTTGAGCCATAATTGCAGAAACAGCCCGGGCTGCACTATGTATGCTGTCATAACTGATTTGCAGGGTGCGTTTTTCTTCAGCCAGCGGTGTCAGCTTTAAGGTGGCCTGGGTAATAATACCTAAAGTGCCTTCTGATCCAACGAATAAACGGGTCAAGTCATAACCTACGACCCCCTTGGTTGTTTTGACTCCCGTTGTCAACAGATCGCCCTGACCGGTGACAACCTGTATGCCAAGTACGCTCTCGCGAGTAGTGCCGTACTTAACCGCTCTTGGCCCGGCAGAATTGTATGCGAGGTTACCACCTACCGTACAAACTGCACTACTGGTGGGGTCTGGTGCCCAGAAAAATCCATGTGCTGCGGCAGCTTCCTGGATACTTTGATTAGTGACCCCGGGCTGGGTGACAATGAGGCGATTAGCCGCATCGATTGCAATGATCTGATTCATTCTTTCAAATGAGAGAATCAGACCTCCGTGCACAGGTACCGTGGCTCCCGTGGTGCCGGTACCGGCACCACGGCAGATAATGGGTACCCGGTACTGGCGGCACAATTGAACCAGGGCTATGATCTGTTTTGTATCATGGGCAAAGAAAACCGCATCCGGACAGGTATGTATACGGCTGTTGTCATAACCATAACTCCAGCATTCATCTTTATTGATTAGCAGTGAGGATGCCGGTGTGAGCTGTTTAAGCTGCTGTATAAACTGGGCGGCTAACAGAATCAGATCCTTTTGCCGGGGACAGGGTGCTCAAAAAGTTTTATGACCCGCTTTACCCCCTGGGTCTGGCGTACCAGCTCGGTGATTTGATCCCCCTGTTCAACTGTTACTATACCCATTAAAAAAACACTGGCATTCTCAGTAACCACTTTGACCTGGGCATAATCAAGTTCCTTAAAGTGGGCAAATATGGACGTTTTGATTTTCGATGTTAAAAAGCTGTCATTGGTTCGGCTGCTCATAGAGGTGGGCTGCGCAATGGTTACTTCATTATAATATTGACGCACATTTCTAATTTGTGAAGCAATTTCATCTAGTTGTTGTTTTAATTCGGGAGTTGGAGCTTCTCCGGTAATTAATATGCGCCGATTATAACTGGTCACATTGACATGTGTCTTACTGCTTAAGTTCTTGTCCTGATTATAGAGATAGGTGAATTTTGACTTGATGTTCTGATCTGCAACCAGGTCACCGCTAGTGCGCTTATCCATAACGACTGAAGTACCAACAGCCGCACCACCGACCACAGCAACTGGACAGCCGTTTAACAGCAACGCTGAGCAAATTAATAAGAGAATGAGGGCTGATTGTTTCATTTTGATTGACCGTTGTGATGTTGAAATGGGTGAAAGTACTGTTAAATTTGCTGTCTGACTCAGGCACCAAACAGCTGAAAATCTATTAAGTCACAGAGTGCGTGAATAATTGTAATATGGGTTTCCTGGATACGTGCAGTTTGTTCTGCGGGTACACGTAACTCGATGTCTGAATCATTGAGTACCTGAGCCAGCTGACCTCCATCTTTACCTGTCAGGGCAATAACACGCATACCCTGTTCATGGGCATTTTCAACAGCTTGCACAATACTGGGTGATTGTCCGCTGGTACTGATGGCCAGCAGAACATCGGTATCTTTTCCCAGCGCCTGAATTTGACGGGCAAAGACATCCTTATAATGGTAATCGTTGGCAATAGATGTCAAAGCAGAACTGTCAGTAGTCAAAGCAATGGCTGGCAGAGCAGGACGTTCTGCTTCAAAGCGATTTACCAGCTCAGAACTGAAGTGCTGTGCGTCCGCAGCAGAACCTCCATTGCCGCAAGCCATGATCTTGCCATCGTTTAAAAGCGACTGCACCATCAGGCTGGCTGCTGCTTCAATCGCTGCTGCAAGAGTTTTAAGGGTTTTTTGTTTGACAGAAACACTGCTGTTAAAAATTGCTTCAATACGAGTTAAGCTCATTAAAGAATATAATCCATGTGTAGTTTTAATTCAGCTGGATAGCGTTTTGTATCCACTCTATATGATTTTTTTTTCCATTCTCTATTTGGCCGGAAGTGATAGCAACAGCGTCAATCCGACAAGGATAGTGAGCAAACTGGGGATATTTTAACAGGTAATAATGAACAGCATGAATAATTTTCTGCTGTTTACGGTAATCTATTGTTTCCAGAGGATGACCATACTGTATTGTTTTGCGATAACGCACTTCAATAAAGACCAGAAATTCAGTATCACGCATGATAATATCAATTTCTCCATTTTTACAGGAAAAATTTTGTTTAACCAGTTTCAAGCCGTTTGCCTGTAGAAATTTCAGTGCAAATGTTTCGGCCTTCTGTCCTGTTTTATTGCTGTTTAACATCAATGCATCATTCCTTTAACGTCATTAATTCGTCTCTATGACGCCCTCTTTAAACTTCACCCAGGGAAGGGTTCGTATCACATAACCGTCAGTCGAGACAGATAGCTGCCCGCTTTCGCCCTGGATAGACTCGGATGGGTTTTCTCTGAGGTATTGTATATAGGGAGCAATTTGATAACTGTCGACTCCCAGAGTGAACAAACGCTGGTAAAGGATGCCGGGGTATTCACCGGAGTGGCTGATTGCATTTTCATCCTGGCCCAGCAGCCAGGGCATATCGGAAAAATAAACCCCGTCAATATCGATATTGTTTTTTCTGTCTTCATAGGAAGAAACAATGTGCGAAGTACTGTAAACCGGAAGCGTTTCGCCATGATGATAAATGATCTGCAGAGGGATCTGACGAGCCTGTTTTGGAAATGCAGCCATAAACACCATATCAATGTCCTGTCTTCTGCGAGGTGTAAACTCTACTTCTCTGCCAATGACCTGACCCACCAGGCGTCTGCGTTCATTGCTCTGTTGAATATGCAGCAGCCCCTTGATGGATTCGGAAAAGTCCTGCGCTGTGGGCGGATAAAATACAGTATCAGCTACGATACCTCCGAGAGATCCCCATCTTTGCTTGAAAGCAGACTGCATGCGTTTACCCCAATTACTGTCTGGAGCCAGAATTGCAGCATAAAAATGGCCATCTCGCCAGGCTTTATCGGCGACCCTGCGGGCATCGGATTCAGGCGACAAACCAAACTGATATAAATTTGCTGCATATCGCTTTTGTAGCGGCAGGGCATCCGGGTGGGGGGCCGCTACAGGAGGACTGACTTCCATAGACGGGGAAGGGGTCTTTATCTCCCCGGACTGAGATGCGCGGGTTAAATTTTCAAGACTATTCAAGGCCAGTGTCGGCACTGGCAGGGAAAATGATTCGGAGAGGAGCTGCAGATTTTGCTTGGATAAGGGACCAATAATTAGTTCAGCGCCATTATTCACAGCCTCCTGATAAGTATCTAAAAATTGCTGTTGATTACTGCTGTCATAAAAGCGCAGCAGTAAGTTATAGGCTATAGGCCGGGCATAATGAGCAGCGTTAATACCATCCATGATAGCCTGGGCTGGTTTGACAAATTTTTCCGACCCAGGCAGCAGCACCGCTATCTGGGAGGGTCTGAATATTGCGCTTTCACGGGCAGCGATAATTTTGTTGATAAATTGCAGGTCAGCAGGATGGGATGGGTTGACTTGCAGCCAGAGTGAAATTTGCTGGTTGAATGCGGGTGAAGTATGACCTTGTCTGAATATTTGCGACAGGCTTAACCAGCCCCTGAACACATTATCAGTTGTTCGTGTTTCAGCCTGGAGCAACTGTTCCAGTTGATCATCTGGAATAACAGATAAATATTTCCAGATCAGCAATTGATTTTGTTCTATAGCCAATGGATCGGTCAACAGATCCTGCCGGATCATTAATTCCCTGACTGCTGATGAAGCCTGATCCGTCTGGTATAGTGCATCTGCACGAAGCTGATAATATTGACTCCATTGTTCAACCTGGCTGGAATTAAAGTTCTGTTCCAGCATCTGTAATGCCTGGACGGGCTGCTGGTTAAGCAGGTAATTTTTTGCTGCCAGAAGAATAAAATTGTTCTTTTCTGCGGGACTCAGGCTTTGGCTCGAAACTTGCTGAATGGTTTCTATACAGAGCTGCCTTGATTGTGAATACAACTGCGGCAAAATTTGCGGGTCATCCAGTACCTGTGAGCAGAGAGTCAGTGACTGCATTAATAACTGACTGCGTTTAGGTTCGGAAGATAACATGGCCTGGCTATAGAGATTGTTGGCGAGATCATATTTACCCTGACTGGTTAATGCAGCGCCTGACTGCCCGGCAGGGCTTTGTCCAACCGCTGTTTGTGTGCTATCTTGAACTGTTGATGTACCGCAGCCGTTAAACAACAGACTGAAGGTCAGTAATAAAAGAATTCGATAAACTTTAGTCATTAATTTGGTCATATGGGTTACTCGAATCAATGGATGATTTCTCAGAGCGGGCCGACCTTCAAAGAAGCATACACTTACATTTAAGGTGACAACGTGTCGTTAAAAGTTGGTCAATTATATATTGTAGCAACACCAATTGGAAACCAATCCGATTTTTCACCTCGAGCTATTGAAACTTTACAGAGCGTTGACAGGATTGCCGCCGAAGATACCCGGCATAGCAGACATTTGTTAAAACAGTTTGCTATCAACACACATTGCGTAGCATTGCATGAACATAATGAAAGGCAATACTCAGATCAATTAATTGAACAGCTTTTACAGGGACAGAATATTGCCCTGATTTCGGATGCTGGAACGCCGCTGATTAGTGATCCCGGTTACTGGCTGGTCAATAAAGCACATCAGCTGCAGATTAAAGTTATACCTGTTCCTGGCCCCTGTGCTCTGATTGCAGCTCTGTCGGCGTCAGGACTGTCAGCAGGCCGTTTTTGTTTTGAGGGCTTTGTACCAGCAAAAAAGGGTCAGCGGCGGGATTTTTTTGAGCAAAGGAAAACAGAAACCAGAACCCTGATTTTTTATGAAACACCTCATCGCATTCTGCAGTCTATCACAGATCTGTGTGATATTTTTGGGGCTGACAGATGTATTGTATTGGCCCGGGAATTAACTAAAACTTTTGAGACCATCAAACGCGCAGAGCTCGGAGAAATGGTGAAATGGATCGCTGCAGACGAGAATCAGCGCAAAGGTGAAATGGTACTCGTTATTGAAGGTTTTTCACCTCCCGATAGAGAATTACTCAGCCTTGAGCATGCACGAATTTTGCGCCTGCTGCTCGCAGAACTGCCTTTAAAGCAGGCAGTAAAAATGGCTATGGAAATCTGCGGTGAAAAAAGGAAAAAACTGTATGATTATGCCCTGCAGATTAAAAATTTATGAACCTGATTTGAACTGTTATCAAACCAGGATTAAAAATGCTTGCCCCGTGAACCTAAAATCAGCATAATAGCCGCAGAGTTAATCAAGGCAGTCGCTGCCTGACATCGAGTCAGGGAGAGGAAAGTCCGGGCTCCACAGGGCAAGGTGCCAGGTAATACCTGGGGGAAGTAATTCCACGGCCAGTGCAACAGAAAGTATACCGCCCTTCACCTAGCTTAAAACCTTATTAGTCCA
Source organism: uncultured Gammaproteobacteria bacterium (assembly GCA_963836005.1). Taxonomy (GTDB): domain Bacteria; phylum Pseudomonadota; class Gammaproteobacteria; order GRL18; family GRL18; genus CAWIHS01. The sequence continues at coordinate 1,023,332 of CAWIHS010000002.1, forward strand.
GCCCTAAAGCAGCAACACGATTTTTCAGCGCTGGCATCATAATAGTGATGTTTTAAGTTAGGTGATGGGTAAGGGTGAAATGGTGCGGTAAGAGCGCACCGCGTTAATGGTAACATTGACGGCAAGGTAAACCCCACCTGGAGCAAGACCAAATAGAGGAACAGTGTTTCAGTTGCTGAAACACAGGTGTGGCCCACATTGTTCCTGGGTAGGTTGCTTGAGATAGATGGCGACATCTATCCTAGATGAATGACTGTCCGAGACAGAACCCGGCTTATTGATTAGCTCTTTTTTCTCTTCTTTCTACTCTGCTTTTATTATATGTATATGGCTTATTTCACTGTATTTTGTGTTGATATTTTGGTAACTATTCAGCGTATTTTAGATTTATACGTAAGTTCTTGATATCAGGTGTTTGCGGAAGGCAGATAATTGCTCCTGTATAATCTGCATTTCCCACATCCATGTGGGTCAGCAAATTCCTGGTGTCAAGGACGTTTTCAAAATTACGCTGAATAGTTGCATATTTTTTTCATAACAATAAATAGTGTGTTATTACTTCATAATGATCAAGTAATTAACTAAAAAACACCTTTTAAAACAAAAATGTGCTCAATGTCGCATTAATATACGATTGTTTCCTGATGAACTTTTCAGGACGTTTCTCATAACTTTTCCCCAAGTCTTAACTACCTCTTTAAATACGTCTGGTAAATCACTGATTTAATGGTGTATTTGACCATAGTATTTTTGTGTAAATATTCTCTAAGTCATTGTCTTAAAGAAAGAAATTTAAAATGTAGGGTAATTACTTCTTGACCTCAGGCCCAACAGTTTCTATAGTAACAGTTGTGGGGTAAAGTGGATCAAATAGGATCAAATGTGGTTTAAAGTGGGTTCAAGGTGAATGTTCACGCTTATGCCCATATTTATTGATTAAAAAACAAACAGATAATACCTTTGAGTATTTGTTACGGCTTGTAATTTGTGCCTGATTTCTTTTACAGGTCAGATAGTTAGCCACTCATTTGCAACCAAAATGAAAATTCTGCAGCAGAAAATATAGACTTTAACAAACAAGCCGCATTCTGGAGAGTAAAGTCAATCGTGTTAAATGGTGTAACCAAATTAAGTCTTGATGTCAAAGGACGTCTGGCGATTCCAAGCCGATATCGTGATCGTCTGATGGATGAGTGTGCGGGGCGCCTGGTTGTTACTGTTGATCATGAACGTCGGCTGGTGATCTATCCACTCAAAGACTGGAAGGTGGCAGAAGCAAAACTGGAACAATTATCCAGCTTCAATAAAGCTTCAGTGAAAATAAAACGTCTCTACCTTGGGCATGCTAATGAATGTGATATGGATAAAAATGGACGCATTAATTTACCCTCCTATTTACGAGAGATCACCGGGCTGGATAAGCAGATAGTGCTGCTGGGTGTCGGCAACAAGTTTGAAGTCTGGGATGAAGATGCCTGGAAAGCAGAATGGGAAACCAATGAGAATGATCTGCAGTTGTCTGAGGAACTGGAATCTCTTTCTTTATAAGAATATGAACGGACAGACATGCGGATAAATCTGCCAGGCTTGATGGCAAAAATATGAATAATACTGAATACAGCCATAAACCTGTTTTATTAGCAGAAAGTATTTCCGCGCTGAACATTAAACCCTCCGGTTTGTATATAGATGGCACCTTTGGCCGGGGCGGTCACAGCCAGGCGATATTGGATTGTCTGAATGCTGAAGGACGGCTTATAGCGTTTGATAAAGATCCTGAAGCTATAGCAAAAGCAAAACAACATTTTGTGCATGAACATCGTTTTAAAATCTTTCATTGTTCCTTTGCGAAACTGCAGGAAATATTGAATGCTGAACAGGTTTGTGGAAACGTTGACGGTATTTTGCTGGATCTGGGGGTTTCTTCTCCTCAGTTAGATGATCCGCAACGTGGCTTTAGTTTTCAGCAATCAGGCCTATTGGATATGCGCATGGATACCCGTCAGGGCATCAGTGCCCAGCAATGGTTAAACACTGCTAAACAGGCAGATATTGCCACCGTTCTATATGAGTATGGGGAAGAACGTTACTCAAGGCGCATTGCCGGGGCGATCGTCAGCGCCAGAAGTGAAGCGCCGATAACGGATACTGTGCAATTGGCTGAAATCATAAAACAGGCCCACCCTCGCTGGGAAAAAAAGAAGCATCCGGCGACACGCTGTTTTCAGGGGATCCGCATCTTCGTTAATAATGAATTAGCTGATCTGGATGATGGTCTGCAGCAAAGCTATAACTGCCTGAAAAAACAGGGACGCCTTGCAGTCATCAGTTTTCATTCGCTGGAAGATAGAAAAGTAAAACAATTTTTTCGTTTAATGGCAGATGGAGAACGGCTTCCACCGGATTTGCCGATAACGGACATGGCCATAGACAGAAAACTAAAGTTAATTGGTCATAAAACCAAAGCGGGAAAGCATGAACTGAGTATAAATCCGCGCGCCCGCAGTGCTGTTTTAAGAGTGGCTGAAAAACTTTAGCGTCACTGGTTATCAGGGAAATATATGCGTCTGAAAATGCTGCTGCAGGCCATTTTATTAATTTTAATTATGCTTTCTGCCATTAGCGTTGTTTATGTTAAACATTATAATCGAACACTTTTCGTTGCTGCACAACAATTGGAAAAAAAAAGGGACTTGATGGACATTGAATGGGGTCAGCTACAGTTGGAACAAAACACCTGGGCAACCCATGCAAGAATAGACAAGCTTGCGAGAGAAAAATTACATATGTCCAGTCCCGACAGCAACGATATTATTTACTTAAACATGAAAAAAATTGAACTACAAAATGTCCCGGTCAATTAATAACATACAGCCTTATCGGATTAAATTTATTTACCTGATCCTGGTGGCTACGGTCTGCGCATTAAGCTGGCGTGTAGCTGATCTACAGGTAATAAATAATGATTTTCTTTTGGGACAAGGTAACGCCAGGGTCTTACGTCAGGTGGAAATCAGTGCTCACAGAGGCATGATCACCGATCGAAACGGCTATCCGCTGGCAATTAGTACACCGGTTTCATCCATATGGATCAATCCTGAGGAATTTGATCCACATGCGAAACATCTCTACCATTTTGCCAAACTGCTGAAACTCAATAGTCAATACATCAAAAATAAAGTGGAAAAAAATTCGGCTAAGGAATTTGTCTACATTAAGCGGCGCATCAACCCGAATCTGGCTCAACAGGTCATGGATCTGTCTATCAAGGGGGTGCATGTGCAAAAAGAGTATCGTCGATATTATCCTGATGGTGAAATATTTGGTCATTTGCTGGGATTTACTGATATTGATGATCATGGACAGGAAGGTCTGGAACTCGCTTACAATGATTGGCTCAGCGGTAATTCTGGACAAAAAAAGGTCGTCAAGGACCGTTTAGGCAGGATTATTGCCATTGAAGAGCAGATTAAGCCGCCTGAACCAGGCAAAGATCTGGTGTTAAGTATTGATCGCGGTGTTCAGTATCTGGCCTACAAGGAACTCAAAAAAGCCGTGCAAAAAAATAAAGCCAAATCAGGTTCTGCAGTGGTGCTGGATATTAAAACCGGTGAAATAATCGCTATGGTTAATCAACCGGCGTTTAATCCCAATCGTCTTTCGGATCGGAAATCAAAATTATATCGAAATCGTGCTGTAACGGATTTATTTGAGCCAGGTTCGACCATGAAACCTCTTACGATTGCGGCGGCCCTGGATAGCGGTAAATACACTCCAGGCACACTTATAAACACCGGTAATGGCTGGATGATGGTGTCAGGAAAAACCATCAAGGATACTCATGCTAACGGTACCATTGATGTTACCACCGTACTGCAAAAATCTAGTAATGTCGGGACTGTCAAGATTGCCCTGAATTTACCCAAATCCCTGTTATGGGAAACGTTTTATAGTTTTGGCTTTGGCAGTGATACAGGCAGTGGTTTTCCCGGTGAATCCGCCGGAAGGCTGATTCAACCCAGACGTATACATAAAATTGAACAGGCAGCCATTTCTTTTGGTTATGGAATGTCTGTGACCAGTCTGCAGTTAGCCCAGGCCTATAGCACTCTGGCCCGCGCGGGTAAGAAAATTCCAGTGGGCTTTTTAAAACAGGATATTACCACTGCGGCAGAATTTTCACACTCTGGCATTGATACCAACGTATCAGCTAATTCGTTAAAGCGGGTTAGCAAGATGATGGAATATGTTGTACAACAGGGCGGTACAGCGCCCAGGGCAGCGGTACCCGGATATCGTGTCGCTGGAAAAACCGGAACTGTAAAAAAGACATCAAAACAGGGTGGATACACAGAGAAAAATTACAGCGCTGTATTTGCCGGTTTTGCACCTGCCAGCGATCCGCATCTGGCAATGGTGGTGATGGTGGATGAACCTTCTAATGGCGACTACTATGGCGGGCTGGTGGCTGCACCGGCATTTTCTTCTGTGATGACTGGTGCATTGAGATTGATGAATATTAATCCTGACAATATTCAACAGCCTAACATTGCTGTCAAGATCAATGAAAAACTGGATGATCAGGGATGAATAGGATTAGTGCATCTGAGAAGCAATCCGAATCACATCAGCTGCGTAGTTTACTCGATGGTCTGGTTGAATTTGAAAGTGCCGAGTTTGCGAATGCAGAGGTAAGCGGATTGAGCCTGGACAGTCGTCAGATAGAATCAGGCAATCTGTTTCTCGCCTGTGCCGGCAGCCGTTCAGCAGCCAGCAGCCAGCCGCCAGAACATGGTATTAGCTACGCGCAACAGGCCATAACTCATGGTGCCAGATATATTGCCTGGGAGCCAACGGATCAGTTGGATGTTATACCTGCTAGTCTTCTGCAAGGCAATATTGATGCCATTGAATACATTCGAGTGGACAATTTACACCAGAAACTGGGACTCATAGCAGCACGTTTTTATCACCACCCCAGTAAAAATCTAACCATGATCGGTGTGACAGGTACTAATGGAAAAACTTCGACCACGCACTTTATTGTTCAGTTGTTAAATCAATTAAACAATGACAGATTCTCAAATTCTGCCAATACCAGTGCCCTCATCGGTACTCTTGGCAACGGTATTTATCCAGCATTGCATGAATCGACTCATACTACACCCGATGCGGTTAGTCTGCAGAGATTGCTGGCAGAGTTTCTCGAACAGGATGTAGACACTGTGGTGATGGAGGTCTCGTCTCATGCTTTGTCTCAATATAGAGTCAGCAATGTTCAGTTTGATATTGCAGTGTTTACCAATTTAAGCCGAGATCATCTGGACTATCACGGTGATATGCACAATTATGGACTGGATAAACTGAAACTATTTCAATTTCCTGTCCCTGGAAAAATCATTCTTAATGCGGATGATAAATTTTCGGATGTAATTTCTCAATCACTGCAGAATTCGGAACAAGTAAATGGCTCACAACCAGTCATTATGCGTGTCTCAACCGAGGATCCTCTGGCTGATTTATATGCTGCGCAGATCAAAGCAACAGCTAAGGGCCTGCAATTTGAGCTGCATTATCAGCAGCAGAAATATCTGGCCCGGGTAAATCTGGTCGGTCAGTTCAATGTCGATAATTTGCTGGCTGCAATGGGTGTTGTAACCGCTATGGGGCATGACATCAGGGATGTTATTCCTGCTTTGGAACAGCTGCGCACCGTTCCCGGCAGAATGGAAATAATGAGTAATGAGAACTCACCATCAGACCAGACTCAGCCTCTGGTAGTGATTGATTATGCGCACACTCCGGATGCTCTGGAAAAAGCCTTAATTTCATTAAGAGCTCATTGCCGTTGCAAGCTTATCTGTGTTTTTGGCTGTGGTGGAGAGCGGGATAAAGGTAAGCGTCCGCAAATGGCCAAAGCCGCAGATCGGTTCGCTGATTTCACTATTGTGACTACAGATAATCCCAGAACGGAAAAAAACGAGCTGATTATTCATGAGATCATCAGCGGGTTTGAGGATAATAACCATTATACAGTTATCTCTGATAGAACCGCAGCCATAGAAAAGGCCATCAATACCAGTGAAGCGGGTGATGTGATTCTGATTGCCGGCAAAGGCCATGAAACCTATCAGGAAATCAACGGCAGCAAGCAGCCTTATAGTGATAAAGAAGTCGTGCAAAGCATATTTTCGAACAGGGGTAAATCAAAATGATGAATCCTGGTAGTAAAATCAATACGCTTAACCTTGGACAGGCAGCCGCACATTTACAGGCTGAATTGACCGGTGATGAAGTTAATTTCTCTCGCGTCAGCATTAACACTCGAACCTTGCAGCCCGGAGATCTTTTTGTAGCCATCAGAGGTGAACATTTTGATGCACACCAGTTTTTAAAACAGGCAGAAGAAAAGGGTGCCTGCGGTTTAATTGTTGCAACAGATATCTCTTCTTCATTGCCGCTGATAAAAGTCAGGGATACACGCCTTGCTCTTGGTCAGATCGCTGCATTATGGCGTAGCTGCTTTTCTTTACCGGTCATTGCGGTTACAGGTAGTTGTGGGAAAACATCAGTTAAAGAAATGATCGGCGCTATCTTAAAAATTCGCTATGGCAATGATGTCCTTTTGACGCAGGGTAATTTAAATAACGATATTGGTGTACCGCTGACATTGATGCGCCTGGCTCCTGAATGTCGGGCTGCTGTCATCGAGATGGGGGCTAATCATCAGGGTGAAATAGCTTATCTGACAGATTTAGTACAGCCCGATATTGCGGTTATTACAAATTCTGCTAATGCACATATCGAAGGTTTTGGTTCAATAGAAGGTGTTGCCAGGGCCAAGGGCGAAATATATAGCGGTCTGGTCCGAGGCGGCACAGCAATTATCAATGCCGATGATGTGTTTGCAGATTACTGGATTAAATCCTGTCAGACCATCAATCAACAGACGAGCAGACAGATCAGCATCAAAACCTTTGCTATAAATAATCCAGCTGATATCAGGGGCACATACGCTCAGGCAGTAAACGGACTTGATATTGGTATGCACACAGAGCAGGGTAGTATCAGTCTGAAATTATCACAACGAGGTAAACACAATGTCTATAATGCTCTTGCCGCTGCGGCTGTTGCACTGGCAGAAGGTTGTGAACTGAAAGATATAAAACGAGGTCTGGAAGATTTTCAGCATGTCAGTGGAAGACTGGAACAGAAGCAGGGACTCAATCACTCGATTATTTTTGATGACACCTATAACGCCAATCCCGACTCAGTAAAAGCCGGTATTGAAGCCATACATCAGATGCAGGGCAATACGATGGTTATTCTGGGTGATATGGGAGAACTCGGGAAAAACGCAGAAGCAATGCATTATCAGCTGGGCCAGGATATCGCTGAACTGGATATCGCACAATTATATACAGTTGGAAACTTGAGCCAGGCCATTAGTGAAGGTTTTAAAAAATCACGTACAAAAAATCAACGGCCTGCCGATGTGCATTTTTTTAGCAGCAAAGATGAGCTGATTAAAACTGTTCGAAAAAAAATCAACTCCAGCAGCGTGCTGCTGATAAAAGGTTCCAGAAGTATGGGTATGGAAAAAGTAGTAGCTGCTCTAGAGTCAAGTCGTGATGAAAAAGCAAACGGTCAAAATTCTGCACAGCCAGGTAGTCATTCATGTTGTTAGCACTGGCTGAATTTTTAGCGCAATATTTTAGCGCATTTAATGTTTTTTCATACCTTACCATGCGGGCTATTCTCGGAACCCTGACGGCATTAACTATAGCTTTGATGGTTGGACCAGTGATGATCCGCAAACTGAGTGTTAAGCAGATTGGACAGACTATCAGAGATGATGGGCCTGAAAGTCATTTCAGCAAGGCGGGTACACCAACCATGGGAGGCGCACTGATCCTGGTCGCTATTGCTGTCAGCACACTGCTGTGGGGGGACCTGCAAAACCGTTATGTGTGGTTGGTATTAATAGTCACTATGGCGTTTGGTATTATAGGCTGGATTGATGATTATAAAAAAATTGTGTACCAGGATTCACGTGGATTGATCGCCCGCTATAAATATCTCTGGCAAAGCGTTATTGCTCTGGCTGCAGCTATTTATTTATATATGAGTGCACAGACAGAGCATGAAACTTTACTCTTGATCCCTTATGTAAAAGATATGTTTATTGATTTAGGCCCGCTGTATATTTTAATGACTTACTTTGTGATTGTCGGCAGTAGTAATGCCGTCAATTTGACTGATGGTCTGGATGGTCTGGCTATTATGCCGACGGTGATGGTAGCCGGTGCATTGGCCGTGTTTGCCTATCTGGCCGGGAATTATAATTTTGCCAATTATCTGGGCATTCCCTACATCAAGGGGGTGGGTGAAATACTCATTATCTGTGCAGCTTTTGTCGGTGCAGGACTGGGCTTTTTATGGTTTAACACTTACCCTGCACAGGTTTTTATGGGTGATGTAGGTGCTCTGGCGTTAGGGGCAGGACTGGGCGCCATGGCTGTAGTGGTACGTCAGGAAATTGTTCTGTTCATAATGGGCGGTATTTTTGTGGTAGAAACTATTTCCGTTATTTTGCAGGTCACTTCATATAAGCTGACCGGCAGACGGATCTTCAGAATGGCACCGATTCATCATCATTTTGAATTGAAGGGCTGGCCTGAACCCAGAGTCATTGTACGTTTCTGGATCATTACAGTCATACTGGTCCTGATTGGCCTGGCATCATTAAAAATTCGTTAACTATTACAAGCATAATTAATTTATAAACTATTAATAAAATTTATCCATCATGCAAAGTACGAAACAGATAAAACAGCAGCGACAAAACAAAGAAGTTCAATTTGATTTTGACCAGCCTGCGTTAATTATCGGTATGGGAAAAACCGGCCTATCGTGCGCGCGTTTTCTGCACAAAAATAACGTGCCATTTGCTATGGCTGATAGTCGCGAATTGCCTCCGTTGATGGACAGTATAAGAAATGAATTTGCTGCTGTTAAGTTGATCACGGGTGATTTCCAGATAGAATCATTTTTACCTTATCAACAGTTTCTGATCAGCCCCGGGATCAGCATACGCGAGAGTATTTTTCTACAGTTACAGCAGCAGGGGAAAACTATACTGGGTGATATCGAGCTTTTTGCCCAGGTGGTGGATAAACCGGTAATAGCAATTACTGGTTCCAATGGCAAATCTACGGTAACGACATTGGTTGAAGCAATGGCCAAAGCCTGTGATATTAAAGTTGCTGCTGGTGGAAATCTGGGACAACCCGCTCTGGATTTATTAACCACTCAGAGTGAGTTATATATTCTTGAATTGTCCAGTTTTCAGCTGGAAACGACATACTCATTAAAACCTTTATCTGCCTGTGTTCTGAATATCAGTGAAGATCACATGGATCGTTATGCTGACATGAATGATTATCGTCAGGTTAAAGAAACGATTTATAAGCAGTGCCTGAACAAGGTCATCAATAAACAGGAATTTGAATTTATTGCAAAATTTCATGCAGATGAGGTTATTTTATTCGGCGCTGAACCAGCCAAAGATAATGAATATGGAATGACCCTGCAGGACGGAAAAATTTGCCTGACTAAAGGTTCTAGAATTCTGCTTACAGAAGATCAAATAAGACTGAAAGGTGAGTTTAATTATCTGAATATTCTCGCAGCTATTGCTTTGCTGGAACCTTTACAACTGAGTGAAAAAAAGCTGCTCACTGCAGCTAAAGATTTCAAAGGGCTGGCTCATCGCTGCGAATGGATTGCCATGATCAATGGAATTGCTTTTTATAATGATTCGAAAGGCACCAATCCGGGGGCAACAATTGCTGCTTTGGAAAGTTTCTCGCAACCTGAAATATTAATTGCCGGAGGTGTAGGAAAAGATGCTGATTTTAGTGAACTGGGTCGTTGCATTAGCCGTAAAGTCAAAGCAGCCGTGTTGCTGGGTGCAGATGCCGGTCTTATAAAATCTGCAGCAGAAAAAGCAGGTATAGAAGCGGAAGTGTTACATCAGGTAAAGACCATGCAGGAAGCTGTGATTACGGCCTTCAATCTAGCGGCTGCTGATGATGTGATTGTTTTTTCACCAGCCTGTGCCAGCTTTGACATGTATGCAAATTATATTCAAAGAGGCGAAGATTTTACCCGTCAGGTGCTGGCTTTGAATCAGCTCTGCACGAATAAAGAGCCAGCTAATCCTGCTCAGATGGCGAGGGAACAGGATGGATATCAGAATGCGTGCTGAAAGTGATATGCACAATACGCGCTCACTGACGGAACTGTTTAACAAAAGTGCCGGTCGTCGTCATGCCAGAACCAGGCAGCAATCTGAGAATGATCAACAGGCAGATGAGCAGCATAAAAAATCTGTTAACAAGGCTGATATCAAAAAATCAGTAAAACTAAAGCAGCCGTTAAGAAAGCAAACCGTCAGTGCTGAAGAACAGCAATGGCTGTTTGATCCCTGGGTGTTGATGTTTGCGGTTTCTATAGTCGTTATAGGCATTATTATGGTCAGTTCAGCATCGATATCTATTGCTGAGCGTGATAATGGTGAGCCTTTTTATTATTTATACCGACAATTGATCGCTACAGGTCTCGGCCTGGGGCTGGGAACGATTATCCTTGCTACACCGATTTTTTTCTGGCACAAAATCGGACCTTTGCTATTACTCATCGGGATCATGCTGCTGGTAGCAGTATTGATTCCGGGTATAGGCCGAGAAATCAATGGCAGTGCTCGCTGGATTTCGATTGGCAGTTTTAATCTTCAGGTTTCAGAATTAGTGAAACTTGCTATGGTTATTTACCTGGCGGGTTATTTACTGCGGCAAAACAACAACCTCAAGGGATCTTTTAAGGGATTTCTTATGCCGATGCTTATTCTTGCGATTGTCGGTGTGCTATTGCTGCTGGAACCTGATCTGGGAGCTGCTGTGGTTATTTCCCTGACAGCATTGGGTATGCTCTTTATCGGCGGTGTAAGGTTATGGCAATTTTTTTTACTGATCCTGCTGATGAGTATCTGTGTTTATTTGCTGGTGGTTTTTGAACCATACAGAATGGAACGCCTGCAGTCATTTATGAATCCCTGGGATGATCCATATAATAGCGGATTTCAATTGACACAGTCATTAATTGCTTTTGGTCGTGGTGAAGTAAGAGGAGTTGGTCTGGGAAATAGTATTCAGAAACTTTTTTATCTGCCCGAAGCACATACTGACTTTTTGTTCGCTGTACTGGCTGAAGAATTAGGTCTATTGGGTTCAATGATAGTCATTTTACTTTTTGCCGGGCTGGTCAGCAGAATATTTTTCCTTGCCAGCAAGGCGGATCGGTTAAAGCGATATTTTTCAGCCTATATGATGTATGGCCTGGGGATCTGGATAGGCTTTCAGGCTTTTGTGAATATTGCCGTAAACATGGGAGCACTGCCGACCAAGGGATTGACTCTGCCGCTGATGAGCTACGGAGGCAGCAGTATGATGATCATGTGCATCGTCATTGCCCTGGTGTTACGTGCTGAACATGAGTTACGTTTTAAAAAAACATTTGGCAGTAACTGGACAGTGAATTTTTTTGCTTTTGCTATGGATGCAAAAAATGGCAGCAAATTTTGAATCGCAGCAATAGAAGACATAAAAGTGTGCTGGTGATGGCCGGTGGGACAGGGGGACATATTTTCCCTGCACTTGCTGTTGCGGACGTATTGAAGCAGCAAGGTGCGGCAGTTCAGTGGCTGGGTACAAAGAAAGGCATGGAAGCTCGGATTATTCCGCAGCATAGCTATGCGATTAATTATATCGATATAGTGGGCCTGAGAGGCAAAGGTTTGTGGACCCAGATTATGTTGCCATTTCGTCTTGCCAAAGCGTTGCTGCAAACCATGAAAGTTTTTAATAAAGTACAGCCGGATGTGGTTCTGGGTATGGGTGGTTTTGTTACCGGGCCAGGAGGAGTGGTCGCATGGTTAAGGGGAAAACCTCTTGTGCTGCATGAACAAAATGCGATTGCTGGAATGACAAACAGGATATTATTTTATTTTGCTAAAAAAGTATTAACAGCGTTTCCCGATGTTTTTGCAGTTAAAAAAGCATCCACTAAACTGAAGGTCGTTGGTAATCCTGTTCGAGCGGACATTGCAGCCATTGAACCTCCGGAGGTAAGGTATCAGCTTAAAGAAGCGGATCATCGCCTGAATATTCTGCTTGTTGGGGGCAGTCTGGGAGCTGCAGCATTGAATGAAATTATGCCTGCAACTTTATCGTTGATCCTCGAGCACCATTTACTGGATGAAAGTGAATTTAAAACTATCGAAGTGATCCATCAATGCGGAGAAAAAAATCTTGAGGTGACCAGAGGTTACTATGAGGATTTCATCAATAGAGATCAGCTAAAAGTTACTGTGACTCCTTTTATTACTGATATGGCAGAAGCTTATCGCCGGGCTGACCTGGTCATATGCCGTTCAGGTGCGTTAACTGTCAGTGAACTGGCTGCTGCGGGCATTGCTTCGGTTTTAGTACCATATCCGTTCGCTGTTGACGATCATCAAACAGCAAATGCAAAGTATCTGTCTGATCAGCAGGCAGCGCTATTGATACAGCAGAAGGACTTAAAAGCGGAAACATTGGCACCTATACTTATACGTTTTAGCAGAGCAGAATTAATGCAAATGTCTATGCGTGCCAGAGCACTCGCTATGCATAACGCAGCGCAAATTGCAGCTCAATATTGTCTGCAACTTGCGTGATAAATATGATTCAATACCGTTCGTTAATATTTTGGAACAGCTTGAAAAATGATTAAACAGACTGTAATGAATACGATTAATAATATGCAGTTGGGACGTATCAGACATATTTATTTTATTGGTATAGGCGGTGCCGGTATGAGCGGTATAGCCGAGGTATTGTTGAATATGGGTTATCAGGTATCAGGATCTGATTTACATGCTAGCAAAGTAACGCAACGGCTAGAAGAAGCCGCTGCAACCGTATTTCTGGGCCATCAGGCCAATCAGGTTGAAACGGCTGATGTGGTTGTCACTTCGACGGCAGTCAATAAAGATAATCCTGAATTAATTCGTGCCAGGGAATTGCATATTCCAATTATTCCCCGTGCAGAAATGCTTGCTGAACTGATGCGTTTTCGTTTTGGTATAGCTATAGCGGGAACACATGGTAAAACGACAACAACCAGCCTGGTGGCAAGTGTATTAGCGGAAGGAGGACTGGATCCTACTTTTGTTATTGGCGGTAAACTTAATAGTGCAGGCACCAACGCCAAACTGGGTGATAGTCGATATCTGGTTGCAGAAGCGGATGAAAGTGATGCATCGTTTCTGCATCTGCAGCCCATGATGTCAGTTGTGACGAATATTGAAGCTGATCATATGGATACTTACGGTGGAAATTTTGACACTTTAAAATCAACTTTTGAAGAATTTTTACATCAGCTGCCTTTTTATGGACTGGCCGTTCTGTGCATAGATGATAGCGTAGTGGCAGAAATGGCAGACAATACCAGCAGACCGGTAAAAACGTATAGCTTGAACAATTCAGCCGCAGATTATTTTGCCAGTGAAATCAAACAGACATTAAATATAACATCTTTTAAAATATTCAGAAAAGATCTTCATGGTGAGCAACAGCACTGGCTGGACGTAAAACTTAATTTACCCGGTTTGCATAATGTACAAAATGCTCTGGCTGCGGTTGCAGTTGCAGATGAATTGGGTGTTGATAAGCATAAGATATTAACAGCACTGGAAAAGTTTGCAGGCATCGGACGACGTTTCCAGATGTACGGTCAGATTAACATTGGCGGAAATGAGCTCTGCCTGATCGATGATTACGGTCATCATCCTACTGAAATTGAGGCAACCATAGACGCAATCCGAAAAGGCTGGCCGGAAAAACGACTGGTGGTGGTGTTTCAGCCTCATCGTTATACTCGAACCAGAGATCTGTTTGAGGATTTTGTACACGCATTAAGCCAGGTCGATCAGCTGATCCTGCTGGAAGTATATGCTGCGGGTGAAGAGATGATCCCGGTTGCAGATTCAAGATCATTAAGCCGTTCTATTCGCAACCGAGGTAAAGTAGATCCTATCTTTATCGACAGGCATGACGAAATTAATGAAGTGCTGAACGAAACTATTCAGGAAAATGATATTTTATTGACCCTGGGTGCTGGTGATATCGGAGTTATAAGCACAAACATATATGAGACATTCAGGTGCAATTAGAAAATCGTTTATCTGCAGCATTTGAAAAAGGGCAGTTTGCGGGTCAGCTAAAATTTAATGAGCCGATGTCAAAATATACGAGCTGGAGAATCGGCGGACCTGCACAATGTTTATTTCGGCCCGACAGGATAGAAGATTTACAAACAGTGTTACAGCTGATACCGGAGAATGAGAGGATCTTCTGGATTGGGTTAGGCAGTAATTTATTAGTCAGGGAAGGAGGACTGAAAGGGCTGGTGATTAATACCAATGGAGTTATTAATCAGTGTGAATTTAAATCATTAGAACATAGCAGCAAGTCATTGGTTAGTGTTCAAGCCGGTCTAAGCTGCGCTTTATTTTCGCGTAAAGTGGCTAATGAAGGATTGCACGGTGCAGAATTTTTATCCGGAATTCCCGGTACTATAGGTGGTGCTCTGGCCATGAATGCAGGCGCTTTTGGCAGTGAAACCTGGACAGCGGTTAAAGAGGTAGAAATGATTTCACGGACGGGAAAAATCATTACTCGTCAGCCGCAGGAATTTCAAATTTCTTATCGTTCAGTAAAGAAAAATGAAAACGAATGGTTTATAAGCGCTACCTTCTGTTATGACAGAGATCCGCAGGGTTTGTCTGCCAGTAAACAAAGAATCAAGGCCTTATTGGGAAAAAGAGCTGCAACCCAGCCTACTCGTTCAGCAAATGCCGGTTCAGTGTTTAAAAATCCGTACAATCATTTTGCTGCACAATTGATAGAAGCCTGTAATTTAAAAGGAACTGAATCAGGCGGAGCAAAAATTTCAGAAAAGCATGCCAATTTTATAATTAACACGGGTCATGCCAGTGCAAAAGATGTTGAAGATTTGATTAGATTGATACAGCACAATGTGGATAAAAAATTTAATATCAGATTACAAACTGAAATACAGATTGTTGGTGAAAGGTTAAATAATTGAAAAATTACGGGTTAAAGCATTAATGTTCCGACAGCAGAAACAACAATTTACAGATAAACTAGACTCAGACAATTTTCAGGGTCATGTTGCTGTATTGATGGGCGGTGATTCGGCTGAACGGGCGGTGTCGCTCAATAGTGGACAGGCAGCTTTACAGGCATTGAAAAGAAAAGGTATTAATGCTTTTGCAATAGATATTCGATTTAACGACAGTAAAAGTGTCTGCCAGCAGCTGACTGAACAAAGCATCGATATTGCATTTATTGCTCTGCATGGACGTGGTGGCGAAGACGGAGTCATACAAAGTATATTGGACTCATTGCATATCCCTTATACTGGATGCGGTGTGGCTGCTTCTGCACTATCAATGGATAAGTTGAGAAGCAAACTCATATGGTCCGGCGCTGGCTTACCAACACCGGATTATAAACTGGTTAAGGCTGATAGTGATTTTAAACAAGTTATAGACAGGCTAAAGGACAGTCTGGGATTTCCAGTGATGGTTAAACCGGCCCATGAAGGCTCCAGTATCGGCATGTCAAAAGCGGTAGATGCAAAGAGCCTGCTTGATGCATTAACAATGGCAGCACAATATGATCAGGAAATACTGGTTGAAAAATGGATCACGGGTAAAGAGTATACCGCTGCCGTACTGGATGGAAAAGTATTACCTTTGATCCGCCTGGAAACCCCCAGAGAGTTTTATGACTATGAGGCGAAATATCAAAGTGATGACACAGTTTATCATTGTCCCTGCGGGCTTGACGAACATCAGGAACTGATTTTTCAGAAAATGGTGCTTGATGCTTTCTCCTGGATAGGTGCCAGAGGCTGGGGACGGGTTGATTTTATGTGTGATGAACAGAACAATCCCTGGCTAATCGAAATTAATACGGTACCCGGTTTAACGGATCATAGTCTGGTGCCAATGGCTGCCAGACAGCTGGGTATCGATTTTGACGAGCTTATTTACAGCATTTTACTCACTGCTGCCAACACACGTAGCGAATTTTGAATGGCTAAAGAAGATGATAATAGTGCAGATTCACTACAGGCTCCTGGTAAATCTCTGTTATCAATGGTTTTGATTATGATGATTGTGATAGCGGTTATTGCTGCAGGCTGGTTTTTTAACAAATGGTTATATGCGCCTGGAAATTTTCCAATCAGGAAAATTGAACTGGTTAATCAACTAAAACAGCAAAAACGTAACGAATTGCAAAAGGTTGCAGCAAAATCTATGAATGACGGTTTTTTTAGTATAAATGTTGCTAGCTTCAGAAAGGATATTCTGTTGTTGCCATGGATTAAAAATGTTTCCGTGAGAAAGATCTGGCCTGACAAACTGCTGGTCACAATTACTGAAAGAATACCGTTGGCCAGATGGTCATCGGTCAATGAAGATTCGCAAGTGACTATTGCGGGTAATGCTTCGAAGCAAAAAAGCCGTCGCAGAGAGAAATTACTCAGTAAAGAGGGTGTCGTTTTTGCACCTGAATTAAGCAGGGAACAGGAAATACAATTGGCAGCTCTGCCGCTATTTTCAGGGCCGGAGAATAGTGTGCAGAAAGTGTTGGAGCATTGCTTAGAGTTTATAAAAATTGTTGACTCAATGAATATGCATATTGCACAGTGCAGCATGGACGCAAGACATGCCTGGAAAATTAAATTGGCGTCTCAACTGGAACTTAATTTAGGTAAAACTGAAGTTTTGCATCGCCTGCAGCGTTTTGTCCAGGTTTTTTCGCTGCAACTTAAAGAATATATACAATACGTTGCCTATACAGATTTAAGATACAGTAATGGTTTTAGTGTTAAATGGATTGAGAATGCTCCTGAAAAGGCAGATAGGATAAGGTTGAATTAATATTATGACTCGGCGAAATGACAAAAGTCTTATTGTAGGCCTGGACATTGGAACATCTAAAGTTGCTGCCATTGTTGCAGAAGTAGGATCTGACAGTGAAATTGAAATTATCGGTATGGGCGAACATGTATCCCGAGGTATGAAAAAGGGTGTGGTGGTTAATATTGAATCCACCGTGCAGTCTATAAAACGGGCTGTTGAAGAAGCAGAACTGATGGCCGGTTGTGAAATTCATTCAGTATTTGCCGGTATAGCCGGCAGCCATATCAGCAGTTTGAACTCACATGGAATGGTCGCGATACGTGATAAAGAAGTCAGTACAGATGATGTCGAACGAGTGATGGATGCTGCCAGAGCAGTTGCCATTCCCGCTGATCAAAAGATCCTGCATATTCTGCCGCAACAGTTTTTGATCGATGATCAGGATGGCATACGTGAACCTGTTGGTATGTCAGGCGTCAGACTTGAAGCTAAAGTGCATATGGTGACGGGGGCAGTTAGTGCGGCACAGAACATTATCAAATGTATTCATCGATGTGATCTGCAGGTAGAAGATATTATTCTTGAGCAATTAGCCTCAAGTTATTCGGTGTTAACTGAGGATGAAAAAGAACTGGGTGTCTGTATTGTGGATATTGGCGGCGGTACCACTGATGTCGCTATTCTGAATGATGGTGCAATACGTCATACCAAGGTGTTTCCTGTTGCTGGCGATCAGGTGACCAACGATATCGCTGTTGCTTTACGAACGCCGACTAAATATGCAGAAGAAATTAAAATTAAATACGCCTGTGCGTTGAGACAATTGACTAATCCTGAGGAAACGATTGAAGTTCCCAGTGTCGGTGACAGACCTCCGAGGCGCATGGCCAGACAGATCCTGGCTGAAGTGGTTGAACCTCGTTATGAAGAGTTATTCACCTTGATTAAATCTGAATTGCAGCGCAGTGGGCTGGAAGAATTTTGTGCAGCAGGCGTTGTGTTGACAGGCGGTAGTTCGAAAATGGAAGGCGCAGTAGAACTTGCGGAAGAAGTTTTTCATATGCCAGTCAGGATTGGTATGCCTCAGGAAGTTAAGGGCCTGAGTGAGATGGTCAACGATCCAAGACATGCCACAGGTGTTGGGTTAATTTTATTTGGCAAACAAAATCAGGAGGCAAGTGCTTATGAAGTTGCAGAATACACTGGAATTTCATCGTTGTTTGCCAGAATGAAGAAGTGGTTTCAGGGAAATTTTTAACACAGGGATTGCAAAAGAGTCAATATTTTTTATGGACTCTTGGTATGGACGCGGTAAATACATTCTGGAAGTTTGTTCAGATAGGTAAATAAATCGTTATATTTTTCATTGGCTGAGATATAGGAGTAAAGAATAATGTTTGAATTAATGGATACGACAAGTGACCGTGCTGTTATCAAAGTGATGGGCGTAGGTGGGGGCGGCGGCAATGCTGTTGAACATATGTCTGTCTGTAATCTTGATGGTGTTGATTTTATCTGTGCAAATACCGATGCCCAGGCGTTAGCCAGCTCATCTGCACGCAGTGTACTACAGATTGGAATTGAAATTACCAAAGGCCTTGGAGCTGGCGCTAACCCAAATGTAGGACGCGAAGCGGCTATTGAGGACAGAGATCGCATCGCTGAAGCAATCAGTGGCGCTGATATGCTGTTTATTACGGTTGGCATGGGCGGTGGTACTGGTACAGGCGCGGCACCGATAGTGGCAGAAATTGCCAAAGAAATGGGAATATTAACGGTTGCTGTTGTGACCAAACCTTTTCCATGGGAAGGTGGCCGTCGTATGAGTGCGGCAACTGACGGTATTGCTGAGCTCAGGGAATATGTGGACTCTCTGATCACCATACCCAATGAAAAACTGCAGACGGTTTTAGGTAAAGGAACAACCTTGCTGGATGCGTTCAAGGAAGCTAATAACGTTCTGCTTAATGCAGTGCAGGGTATCGCTGAATTAATTACTCGCCCTGGCTTGATAAACGTGGATTTCGCTGATGTAAAAACAGTCATGTCTGAAATGGGCATGGCTATGATGGGAACGGGTTCGGCAGTAGGTGAAAACAGGGCTGTGGACGCAGCACAAAGAGCTATTTCCAGCCCGCTGCTTGAGGACGTAAATTTGTCAGGTGCAAGGGGCATCCTGGTCAATGTTACTGCCGGTATGGACATGTCCATCGGTGAATTTGAAGAAGTGGGTAATTCGATCAAAGAATTTGCTTCCGAGAATGCGACAGTCGTAGTCGGTACAGTCATTGATCCCGAAATGCAGGGTGAAATGCGAGTTACCGTAGTCGCAACAGGTATCGGCAATTCAGCTCAGCAAGCAGAAAAACCGGAAATCAAGCTGGTACAGCCTGCTAGCCATCAATCAGCAACCGCAGCCACAAGTGCGGCATCAGAACAGGATCTCATTCCCCCTGTGATTGAAAAAGAAAGAGTTGTGCATCAGAAAGTGTCTGGTGATGATTATACGCCGGGTAATGACACGGAAGACCTGAAATATCTTGATATTCCAGCATTTTTACGTCGCCAGAACGATTAGAACCAGGCAGCGCAGAGCTCAAGAGCAGCAATAAAATGCTCTGAACAGTGTAATTCTGGATTATTCGGCAACATGTTGTATTTTTGCAACATGTTGTTTTTTTGTAATAATAGTGTTAGAATTTACCACAAGTCATAGCATACTGCCTATTAATGGTTATATTCTGTTTAAAGATGTTGCAAAATAACAACTAATAGTTTTTGATGTGCAGGCTCTAAGCTACAGCCAACGATATGAAAGCCAGGTGTTTTCGACGATATAATGTGCTGTTTATATTTAGATATCTCATCAATAGGAATGGACCGAATGATCAAACAGCGAACGCTAAAAAATAGTATAAAAGCGACGGGTGTTGGCTTGCATTCTGGGGAAAAAGTCTATCTTACACTCAGGCCTGCCCCTGTGAATACAGGCATTATCTTTCGCAGAGTTGATCTGGATGAGGTCGTTGAAATACCCGCCAGGGCTGAAAATGTCGGTGAAACGACTTTATCGACTACGCTGGTCAAAGACGGGGTAAAGGTTTCTACTGTTGAGCATCTGTTATCTGCCATGGCAGGAATGGGGATTGATAATGCCTATATCGATCTCAGCGCCGCAGAAGTTCCCATTATGGACGGCAGTGCAGGACCTTTTGTATTTTTAATCCAGTCAGCAGGCATTATTGAACAGTCAGCTGCAAAACGATTTATCCGCATTAAACATAAAGTTGTCATCGAAGAAGACGATAAATGGGTTAGATTTGAACCTTATGAAGGGTTCAAGGTTTCTTTTATTATCGATTTTGAACACCCGGCGATACAGGGGCGGGGACAGAGCGCAGAAATGGATTTTTCATCCACGTCTTTTGTGCGTGAAGTCAGTCGCGCCAGAACATTCGGATTTATGAGTCAAATTGAACACCTGCGGAAAAATAATCTGGCCCTGGGTGGCAGTCTAAACAATGCTATCGTTATGGATGAATATCGTATCCTCAACCAGGACGGTCTTCGTTATGAGGATGAATTTGTAAAACATAAGATCCTGGATGCAATTGGCGATCTTTATTTATTAGGCAGCAGTTTAATTGGCTCTTTCAGTGGTCATAAAGCGGGTCATGCATTAAATAATCGAATCCTGCGGGAATTACTCGCTGATGAATCAGCCTGGGAAGAAGTCACATTTGAAGATGAAACCCTTGCGCCTATTTCTTATATAAAATCTGTTCCAGCCACTGGTTAGCGCTATAAAGAACCGAGGCTTGACATTAATTATCAGATTTTGCTGCTGGTTTTTCTGCGATATGCCGAGATAGATTGAGTAAAGAGGCTTTTAGTTGCTCATTTTTGATACATTGAGCATTTTCCTGAACCGTTTTTGCAGCAAAATTTGAGTGGATCGGTGTTTGAGAAGCTGCAAAATTCAGCTTTTTTTGAGCTGATACCCTGATTTTTATCACATCAAGCTGTGCAAATCGGTCTTCTATACTCAGTGAACGCTTCAGTTCAGGCAAATAAAAACGTAACTTACTGGCCCAGCCAGAGCTGTTTACTGCAATTACCAGTATTTTTTTATTAAATCTTACGACAGTTATTTTGTCACTGAAATCTGCCGGTAGATAAGTTTTTATACGTTGTGTGATATAATTAAGAAATCGTCCATGCTGTAATAGTCTCTGAATACTTTCTGAAGGTGTTTGCAGTATTTTTCTCATTAGTTAATTATAGCAGTATCCATACGAAAAAAGATGCACCTGATCGTTGTTCGAAAAAAAAATGCTAGCACACTTAATCTGCATGTCTCCCGATTGTTTGTAGTGTTTATTGCCGCAGTATTTCTGGGATTGCTGGCATTTAGTTATTATGCCGGTGTTAAATACCAGACTCAGCAGCTGACTTTTGTCGATACCAATGATCCGCAGCTTATTGCGTCTCTCAATGATAAGCTTAACCAGGTCATCGGCAGTATTTATGATGAAACACTCCAGCAACAGAAAAACTCACTGCTGCAATTACAACAGCAGGGCCAGGATAATATAGATGCTTTAACCTTGACTCTGGCAAAACTGCAGGCTCGTCTGATACGCCTTGATACCCTGGGCAAACGATTGACAGAAGTAACCGGGATTGATAGTAAAGAGTTTAATTTTGAACTGGAACCCGCTATGGGAGGAGTAGATGACGCAGGCGGTTATAGTCAAACGCTTAAATATAAGGATTTTATTCAAAGGCTGGATACCATTTCACGGGATATTGATTACAAGACTGAGCAACTGGCTCTACTGGAAAATTTCCTCGTTGCGGACTACCTTAAGCAGGCCCAGACACCTGCAGGCAATCCTGCAGCGAAAGGCTGGATTTCCTCCCGTTATGGAAAACGCAAGGATCCATTTACAGGCAGAAAAACCATGCACAAAGGGGTGGATGTCGCCGGTAAATTAGCTTCTCCGGTGCTCGTAACTGCTGATGGCGTGGTTAAGAAAGCAGAAAAAACCCAGGGATACGGTTTTTTGATAGAAGTTGATCATGGGCACGGGATCAGTACGCGTTATGCACATAATAAAAGCAGCAAGGTGCAGCTCGGAGACAGAGTCAAACAGGGACAGATCATTGCCACAATGGGTTCAAGCGGCCGCTCAACCGGTCCGCATGTTCATTATGAAGTCTTAGTCGATGGTAAACACGTCAACCCGCATCCGTATATCGTAACTGCCAGGCATTTATAGACGACTGATAAACTGATCCAAAAAATTCCCTCTGCTTCACATTGTCTCTGGAATTGCTGTTTTCTTCACAGATAATTGCCCAAATCAAGCACACTTTGTGCTATCCTACGAAGCTTTATAAATTACAAGTATTTGAACTAAAAGTTATGGTCGCAAAAATTTTCAGAAAACTATTCGGTAGTCGCAATGATAGAGAAATTAAACGCTACAACAAGACCGTTGCAACTGTCAATGGCTTTGAAGAAGCAATGCAAAAGCTCAGCGATGATGAATTATCAGCCAAAACAGGTCATTTTAAACAACAATTAGCCGCTGGAAAAACTCTCGAAGATATTCTTCCGGAAGTTTTTGCTGCGATCCGAGAGGCCAGTCGGCGGGTGCTGGGAATGCGTCATTTTGACGTTCAGTTGATTGGAGCCATGGTGTTAAATGAAGGCAAAATTGCCGAGATGCGTACTGGTGAAGGTAAAACCCTGATGGCTACCCTGGCTGTTTATCTTAACGGCCTGAGCGGTAAAGGTGTGCATGTTGTTACTGTCAATGATTATCTGGCTGAGCGAGATGCCAAATGGATGAGCAGACTGTACAATTTTATGGGTATGAGTGTAGGGGTTATCCTCTCAGAGCAGGACGCTGATCAAAAACGTCTGGCCTATGCTCAGGATATAACTTACGGGACCAATAATGAGTTTGGTTTCGACTATTTACGTGACAATATGGCTTTCTCCTCGGAGCAGAAAGTCCAGCGTGAACTGAATTTTGCCATTGTGGATGAGGTCGACTCGATCCTGATTGATGAAGCCAGAACCCCGCTGATTATTTCCGGGCCGGCTGAAGATAACGCAGAAATTTATATGCGCGTGAATAAACTGATCCCTCACTTGCAACAGCAGGAAAAAGTAGAATCTCTCGAAGATGAAGTTGAGCCTCCGGGTGATTTTAGCGTAGACGAAAAAAACAAGCAGGTACTGCTGTCAAACGCAGGTCATCAAAAAGTTGAAGAACTGCTGGTGTCAGAAGGGTTACTCAAGGCAGACGAGAGCCTTTATGATACGGGCAATATTATCCTGGTGCACCATATTAATGCGGCTCTCAGAGCTCACAGCCTGTTTACTAAAAATGTGGATTATATCGTCAGCAATGGTGAAGTTATTATTGTGGATGAATTTACCGGCCGTACCATGCCGGGCAGACGATGGTCTGACGGACTGCATCAGGCTGTTGAAGCCAAAGAAGGTGTTAATGTCCAGCTTGAGAATCAAACACTGGCTTCCATTACTTTCCAGAATTTATTCCGCTTGTATAAAAAACTTTCCGGAATGACCGGTACCGCAGATACAGAAGCCTTCGAATTTCAGCAAATTTACGCGCTCGAAGTGATAGTCATTCCGACTAATCAGCCGGCACAACGAAAAGATAATGGCGATCTAATTTATCTCACCCAGGAAGAAAAATTTGCCGCCATTATTGAAGATATCAAGGACTGCCAGCAAAGAGAACAGCCGGTGCTGGTTGGAACGGCCTCCATTGAAGTATCTGAACTATTATCAGCTGCGCTGGACAAAGAGAACATTAAGCACGAAGTCCTGAATGCTAAACAGCATGCCCGTGAAGCTCAAATCATTGTCCAGGCTGGACAGCCGGGTGCAGTGACTATTGCCACCAATATGGCTGGTCGCGGTACCGATATCGTGCTGGGCGGCAATACTGAGGCGGAAATCAGTAATCTCGAAAATCCCGATGATACCACCATACAGAAAATGCGCGAGGAGTGGCAAAAACTGCATCAACAGGTGGTTAATAGCGGTGGTTTACATATTATTGGTACAGAAAGGCATGAATCGCGACGTATTGATAATCAGTTAAGAGGTCGCTCAGGCCGTCAGGGGGATCCCGGTTCTTCTCGTTTTTACCTGTCACTTGAAGACAGTCTGATGAGGATCTTTGCTTCAGATAAAATGGCCGGTCTGATGCGTAAACTGGGCATGGAAAAAGGCGAGGCAATAGAGCATAAATGGGTTTCCCGCTCTATCGAAAATGCCCAGCGCAAGGTCGAAGGACATAACTTCGATATACGTAAGCAACTGCTCGAATATGATGATGTAGCCAATGACCAGCGTAAGGTGATTTATAGCCAGCGTAATGAATTGATGTCTACTGAAGACATCTCTGAGATTGTCGTTGATATCCGCAGAGATGTTATTAATGATTTTATCGATGGCTATATTCCGCCTGAAAGTATCGAAGATCAGTGGGACGTACCAGGTCTGGAGCAGGGACTGGTATCTGAATTTGCTATGGAGTTGCCGGTTGGTCAATGGCTCGATGAGGATGACAATCTGCATGAAGAAACGTTGCGGGAACGTATTTTAGATCAGTTTGTGAAGCAGCATGAGGCAAAAGAAAACTTTGTTGGTGCTGAAAATATGCGTAAAATTGAAAAGGGTATTATGCTTGAAGTTCTGGATGGTCTCTGGAAAGAGCACCTTGCAACCATGGATTATCTGCGTAAAGGGATTGGATTGCGCGGTTATGCGCAGAAAAACCCCAAGCAGGAATACAAGCGTGAATCTTTTGAATTGTTTTCTGATCTGCTGGAAAGGATCAAGCATGATGTCATAACTTATTTGAGCAAAATGCAGATTGCGACACAACCGGATGTGGAAGAATTTGCACATCATGAACAGCCTGAAATGAACTATCAGCATGATGAGATAAATGCACTCGACGAGGCAGAAAGCAAGGCAGAAAACGCAGAAGAAGTAGAAAAACACCAGGTTCAGCAGCCTTTTGTACGTGCAGGACAAAAAGTAGGACGCAATCAGCCCTGTCCTTGCGGATCAGGAAAAAAATACAAGCAGTGCTGTGGCAAATTAAGTTGATTTGCACAATAATATCCATTACGGGAGCGTACATAGGTACTTAAGGAGAATCGGGTATTTGTTGCAGAAGACGCCGTAAATATATCCCTGGTCGTTCCCGGCATCCTGCCTGACACGACACTTTTACTTCCCTGTACATCGTAAGCTTGGATGTGGCATGACCACCATGGGTGGTGGAAATGCATGCGAGAGGCAGGAGCAATTATCTGTCTTGCATAAAAACCTGATATCAAGCACGATCTTAAAGATACGCTGAGTAGATACCTTGTATATTTATTAAAGACAAACCGGAATTCAAATGTCTGTAACAGCAAATCTACCCACTATGTACCCTGTCAAAGGTTTTCAGCTCGGAACGGCCAGTGCCGGAATTAAAGTCAGCGGACGCCGCGATGTGGTTGTGATGGGATTTGATAAATCGGCCACAGTCGCTGGTGTGTTTACTCAAAATGCCTTTTCTGCTGCGCCCGTACAGGTGGCAAAAAAACATCTGCATCTGGGAGCTATTGAGTATTTCGTGATTAATACGGGTAATGCGAATGCCGGAATGGGTGAGCAAGGCATACAGGACGCGCTAAGTACCTGCCAGGCCCTGGCAGATACAACTCATAGCGACATCACGTCTATATTACCATTTTCTACCGGGGTGATTGGTGAAAAGCTTGCTGTTGAGAAATTGATGGCGGCATTACCTGAAGCTGTCGACAATATGTCTGAAAATCACTGGCAGCAGGCAGCAGAAGGGATTTTAACCACGGACACAGTGGCCAAAGGTGCTTCTGCCAGATTTGAACTCGCTGGACAACTAGTGACTATTACCGGGATATGCAAAGGTTCCGGGATGATACGCCCCGATATGGCTACCATGCTGGCATTTATTGCTACAGACGCTGCTATAGACAAAGGCGTACTGCAAAAATTACTCAAGCAAGCTGTGGACTGCTCATTCAATAAAATAACGATCGACGGAGATACATCAACCAATGATGCCTGTCTGTTAGTGGCCACGGGGGCTTCAAATTCGCCCCTGATTGACAGCATACAGCATGCGGATTACCCAGCCTTGCAAACTGCCGTCAATGAAGTATTCCAGACACTGGCCAAGGCCATAGTGCTTGATGGTGAGGGTGCAACAAAACTGATCAACATCAAGATTCAGGGAGGTGCTGACGATGAAGAATGTAATGCGGTCGCTTACACCATCGCGCATTCTCCGCTGGTGAAAACAGCCTTCTTTGCCAGTGATCCAAATTGGGGCAGAATTCTCGCTGCTGTTGGTCGTGCTGGAGTTAAAGATCTTAATATAGAAATGGTTGAAATTTTCCTTGATGATCTTTGCCTGGTAAGGGGTGGTGGCAGGGCACAGGGGTATACTGAAGAAAAAGCACAGACTATTATGGATCAAAAGGAAATCACTATCAGCGTGAAGCTGAACCGCGGGACGCATTGCTGCGAAATATGGACCTGCGATCTGTCCTATGACTACGTGAAGATCAATGCTGAGTACCGCACTTAATCGTCATGCAAAAGTCTCAGGGAATATTGGGAGACAGTATTGTCCATGTCGCAGTCGCAGTAATTATTCATCATCATCAAGTGCTGATCGCCAGACGTCCCTCGCATCTCCACCAGGGCGGTTTGTGGGAATTCCCCGGCGGTAAAGTTGAACAGGGAGAAACAGTCAAACAGTCCCTGTGCAGGGAAATTCAGGAAGAACTGGGCATCGACATCATTCACTGTGAGCCCATGATCAAAGTTTTGTATCATTATGAGGATAAGAGTGTTTTACTGGATACCTGGAGGGTCAACCAGTTCAAGGGCAGGGATTATATCTCTGATTCGCGGTCAACCGGTATGGAGCAACAAATCGTTCAATGGGTAGACATTGATAAATTAAAGCAATATCGTTTTCCGGCGGCTAATAAACCCATCCTTACCGCAGTTCAGCTTCCAGATGAATATCTGATCACCCCGGATGCAGCATATACGCAGACTTTTTTAGCTGAGTTGCAAAAGACTTTAAATGCAGCTGCGCAGTCAGGGACATCAAGACCGCCATTGATACAATTGCGCATAAAATCACTTCCGGCCAGGGTGCTGCCAGCATTAGTTATTGAGTGTTGTGAAATAGCCCATGAGGTAAATGCCAGACTTATTTTGAATGCGGGCATGATGAATCATGCCGAATTAACATCCACTACGCGTTTAAAGCTGTTGAAACTAGCCGATGGGCTGCATCTGCCCGCTAGTCAGCTATCAGATCATGTTACAATTGAGCAATATCGGCAAAACTTTACCGATAAACTGCTTGCGGCATCCTGTCATAATCGATACGAAATTGAATTGGCGAACAGGTATCAGATGGATTTTATCGTCCTGTCGCCTGTATGCCAGACCCGCTCACACGCAGATGCTTTACCGCTGGGATGGGAACGATTTAGTGAACTCGTTGAAGAGGTACAACTTCCAGCCTATGCCCTGGGTGGCCTTGGCAGGCAGGATATTAATAAAGCGAAACGATGTGGTGCACAGGGAGTAGCAGCCATAAGTTCATACTGGGTAAAGTGAACCTGATCTCGGGATAAGAATACTCTGGTTACGATTTAACTGAGTTAAAAGGTACGAAAAGATTTGAGCAACAATGATTCAGGGCATGAATCAGCCAATAAATCAGGAAATGTTGTGAATAATAAATATGTCCGTTTACTGTTTATCAGTCTGG
Source organism: uncultured Gammaproteobacteria bacterium (assembly GCA_963836005.1). Lineage (GTDB taxonomy): Bacteria > Pseudomonadota > Gammaproteobacteria > GRL18 > GRL18 > CAWIHS01. The sequence continues at coordinate 1,051,277 of CAWIHS010000002.1, forward strand.
TCATCGTAATCGCACTGTCGTTTATCCAGGACTTCGGTGATTTTCTTGATGAAAATTCTGAAAATGTCGTCAAGCTGGGGGTAAACCGTCAGTGTAAACCTACGCGGGGTATTTGCAGTGCATCTATTATTGAAAATTCTGAGAGTAAACGTATTAGTTTCGCTATTCTTGGAGCTGTATTAGCTGAGAAGAAGTTTAGCGTTAATATCCGCGCCAGTGGTTTTGAATTTGAGGGTATTCAATCCGTTGTAGTTTCATTTGAAATGCTTGATTCAGATTTAGAACCTCATCCGGTGAGTTTTTCTCCCGTTAAACATCAGGCTCAAATTGTACCGGAAAACTGGAGCGCTGAGGTTGTTTTACCGAATCCTCCTGAACAAAGAACTGACTGGATCGCGGTGGTCAATCTGACATCTTCAAAAAAAGTCTACCAGGCAGAATTTCCCTTTAATCAGACCCGCGAATAAGCCTTCGAACTCAAACTGAATCAGGGCATTTAATCTCTGCTATGCTCCTCTGCTTGCTGATCTTCCTGCTGCCGGGCGGGTTCCCCCTTGATCCGGTGTTCTTCACTGGCCCAGGCCCCCAAATCTATTTGTTTACACCTTTCGCAGCAAAAAGGACTCCAGGGTTTTGACTGATAATAGTCATGCTGTTTATGACAGGCTGGACAGTTAATTTGTATTTTTTTCATGATGAGAAAATAGATTGATTTGCAATTTATTGTTTACAGGGCACAGCAGGAGAGCTGAAAATTCACCGGTTCAGAGGTCGGAGAAGACTTTTCACTGAATGAAGGGATCATAAAACGCACACAAAAGCGGTGTTTTCCGCCGCTGATTTCAGCAAAATAGGCTGATTTTTCAGGTAATATGACGCGTATCAGTTGAAATGGTGTGCTGCTATCCAGCGGCTGCTGGTAAAAGCCTTCTTTTGCCTGGACCGGGGTGTTAATGGCACTGTCTCTCAATAAACTGAGCACCAGATCTATGGACAATCGATAGTGTTCCATGTAATTTAACCAGGTTTCCTGCAGCTGAATGCGCTGCTCGGGTTCCTGCTTAAGCCAGAAATTATAGGCAGGCATATCAAAGTCACAGGTACCTCCAGGGACAGATTCACGCTGACGTATATTTTTCAGTAATTCATTCTTGCTCAGGTCAGCATGCAGTGCCTTAGGCATGGATTTAAGGGTTTGAGAATAGTTTTTAAGTTTGTTAAGGGTTTCATCCAGAATCGATGAATCAACATCAGGACTGGCACTAATCGCTATAAGCGCTTTGCTCTGTCGTTCCAGCTCTTTAATAAGTTCTGAGCGTAAATCAATACGGCTGATAATATTGATAATATCCAGAATACTGCTGATGGTGGCTCTGCTGTCCCAGACAGAATACCCACGCATGGAATATCTGGCCTGTTGGAAAAGAAATTCCAGACGTAAAAAAGAGCGAATCCGTTCATTTAAGGGAAGTTCGTAAATAGTGTAATTGGTCACGTGATTAAATGCTTCCGTGTTTATGCAAAATACCAGTATTCTGAAGAAGGCTCGCCATTGAATATGTGCTGAACAGCAATTTGAAACTAACTATAAATGATCTGAAAAATTTTGACAATGTTTATGCTATTTTCCATTATGTACAATATGCATGCAATAATGGCCGGAAATGAATCAGCTTTTTGTCTCTTGAAGCAGTAATTGATGTATCTGCTGTACCTGCTTTTTTAAGTCTTCGGGCGTTCCTGCATTGTCGATGACATAATCGGCAGCGTCTAAACGTGTCTGGCGATCGACCTGAGAGTCTATAATAGCCTGGATCACCTCAGCTGAACTGTTATCGCGCCTCAGAGCGCGGGTTAATTGTTGTTCAACGCTTGAGTCTATAACCAGTACTTTGTCAAACGGGGGAGGGTGCACGGTTTCCAGCAGCTGTTGCCGGGTTTCGAGTAAAAGGGGAATGGCAATCAGGATATAGGGAGGAGACTGGGCTTTTATGTGATCTATCTGCTGAAAGATCTTCTCGTAAACCAGCGGGTGAAGTATGGCTTCGAGTTGTTGTTTTTTTTGTCTGGATGAAAATACTGCCTGCCTTAATTCCACGCGCTTCAAGCTGCCGTCTGCAGCAAAATAATGCGCGCCGAACAGCTTCCTGACTTCAAGCAGGGCCTTCTCTGGCTGGTGATTTAGGGAACCGGACAATAGTTTTCTGGAAATGATGTCTGCGTCGATGATGGGAACACCGAGTTGTGAGAACAGCCCGCTGACGGTGGTTTTTCCACTGCCAATCCCCCCGGTTAAAGCAATCTTTAACACTATAGTCCCATCATGTTTAAGTAAGCCTGCTGTAGTTGCTCACCCCAGATAAGGCTGATGTAGCCTGCGGCAGACAGATAAGGCCCAAATGGAATGGGGATATTTTTATCACGGCCACGAAAAATAATCAGGGATATCCCCAGTATTGCACCGGTCAGAGCCGAAAGCAGCAGGATCAAAGGCAACGACTGCCAGCCCAGCCAGGCTCCAAGCAATGCCAGTAACTTAAAATCACCAAAACCCATGCCTTCCTTGCCGGTCAGCAGCTTGAACAGCTGATAAACAGTCCACAGAATCAGATAGCCGGCTATAGCCCCAATTACGCTGGATTGAAGACTGGTTGGAGAGATGTGGATGAGGCTGATAAAAATCCCCAGCCATAACACAGGTAAAGTGATATTATCCGGCAGTAATTGAGTGTCAAAATCAATCATGGTCAGAACAATCAATGCCCAGGTCAATATGATGGCTGCGAGCGTAAACCACTGCACACCATAAGTATAGGCAGCTATTAGTGACAAAATGGCGGTTAGCAGTTCTATGATTGGATAGCGGACTGATATCTTGCTCTTACAGGCGGAACATTTTCCTCGCAGCAACAGCCAGCTTATCACTGGTATGTTTTCCCATACCGTGATTGGGTGAGCGCAGGCAGGGCATCTGGAGCGGGGAACCGATAAATTGAAAACTTCTGCTGCAGAATCTGCAACCTTTATCTGTATGTTTTTGTCATTGTTGTGATTGTCGTTTAAAAACTCTATACATTCGGTTTTCCATGCTCTGTTGAGCATAATGGGCAGCCTGTAGATCACGACATTTAAAAAACTGCCGACCAGTAAACTTAACAAAAAAACTGAAAAAAGGAAAAAATCAGGATTTTCAAGCAGAAAATGACTCATAGAAGGCATGCTTTTATCTTTTATCTGAGGTTGTGGAGCGCAGACAGAGTTATTATCGGCCGATAATAACTCTTACAGGTATCTGGGTGGTAAAATTATACAACCTGACCCATCTGAAAGATAGGCAGGTACATGGCTACAACAATACCGCCGATAATGACGCCTAAAACAGCCATTATAATTGGCTCCAGCAGGCTGGTGAGACCATCAATCAGATTGTCCACCTCTGCTTCATAAAAGTCAGCGACTTTGCCCAGCATATCATCCAGAGCACCCGATTCTTCACCAATCGCAGTCATTTGTATCACCATATTGGGGAACAGATTGGTATTGGCCATGGCCCGGTTCAGCTGAGTACCCGTGGACACTTCTTTCTGGATCTCATCTACTCCGTTACTGAATACGACATTGCCCACGGCACCGGAAACCGAACCCAGGGCTTCAACCAGGGGCGTACCCGCAGCAAACATGGTTTCCAGCGTCCGAGCATAGCGAGCGATAGCCGCTTTTTCCAGAATCGGGCCGATAACAGCGATTTTAAGCGATAGCTTATCAAGAAATACGCGCATTTTACGTGAACGCTTTTTAAAGAAAAAGAAAGTATACAGGGTAATACCCAGTACTCCGAATACCAGCCACCACCATTCCTGCATAAAGCGCGACAGGTTAACAACAAATTGTGTCGGTGCCGGTAAGTTAGCCCCAAAGCCCTGGAATAGCTCTTCAAAAACCGGGATAACAAACAACAGCAGAATCGTGATCACAATAATAGCCACCACAATAACAGCAACGGGATAGAACATGGCTTTTTTGATTTTTGATTTTAAAGCTTCTGTTTTTTCCTTATAGGTTGCCACTTTATCCAGAATGGCGTCCAGAATACCGGCATGTTCGCCCGCCTGCACCAGGTTGCAGTAGAGATCATCAAAATACAGAGGATGTCTGCGTAATGACTCGGTCAATGAACTTCCGCCCTCCACGCTGTTTTTAATATCTATAACCATTTCTGTCATACTGGCATTATCATGACCAGTACCAATAATTTCAAAAGCCTGCACCAGCGGCACACCTGCCTGCATCATAGTCGCAATCTGACGGGAGAAAATTGCGATATCCAGTGGCGTGATAGCTTTCTTTTTGGGGCCGCCTAAACCAAATAAAGGCTTCGGCTTGGGTTTGATTTTAAGTACATTCATGCCCTGTCTTCTGAGTTCAGCTTTGGCAAGGGCCATATTTTTAGACTGAATTTCGCCTTTTTTCCGTGTACCATTTCTGTCTGTACCTTCCCAGATAAAAAAAGGTACTGGTTTTTCTTTTTTTGCCATTAGATTCTTTTCCCTTGATTATTATTCTTTTGTGACACGGTTGACTTCTTCCAGGCTGGTAATGCCGTCTTTAACTTTTTTCAGGCCCGAGAGACGCAGGTCTGGAACGCCTTCCTTTTTAGCTTGATCCGCCAGTTGTATCGAGTTACCGTTTTCCATAATAATGCGGCCCATTTCTTCAGAAATAGGCATAACCTGATAAATACCCACACGGCCTTTGTAGCCTCCGTTACAGCTGTCACAGCCAATGGGTTTGTAAATTGTCATCCCGGTTTTGATATCATCTTCACTAAAGCCTTCTTCGAGCAGGGCTTTATGTGGAATATCCGCCGGTTGCTTACATTTTTCACATAAACGTCGAGCCAGCCGCTGGGCCATGATCAAACTGATTGATGAGGCGATATTATACGGCGGAACACCCATATTCATCAGGCGGCTTAATGTCTGTGGGGCATCATTGGTGTGTAAGGTCGATAGAACCAGGTGCCCTGTTTGCGCTGCTTTAACGGCGATTTCAGCCGTTTCAAGATCGCGGATCTCACCTACCATGACGATGTCGGGATCCTGTCTTAGAAAGGCCCTCAGTGCAGATGCGAAAGTCAGCCCTGTTTTCGGATTCACATTAACCTGGTTGACTCCCGGAAGGTTAATTTCAGCCGGGTCTTCAGCGGTAGAAATATTAACTCCCTCGGTATTGAGAATATTCAGGCCCGTGTAGAGGGAAACGGTTTTTCCCGAACCGGTAGGACCGGTGACCAGTATCATGCCCTGCGGTTTTGACAGAGCATTGAGATAAAGATCACGTTGAAAGTCTTCATAACCCAAGGCATCAACACCCAACTGTGCACTGGTCGGGTCAAGAATACGTAATACCGTTTTTTCTCCAAACAGAGTTGGGCAGGTGCTGACACGAAAATCAATGGCCCGGTTTTTGGATATTTTCATTCTCATGCGGCCATCCTGAGGGATACGCCGTTCTGAAATATCCAGCTGAGATAATACTTTGATACGGGCAATAATACGCGGTGTTAACTGTACGGGTGGTTTGGCAACTTCCTGCAGCAGGCCATCGAGGCGTACACGTACGCGGAAAAACTTTTCATAGGGTTCAAAGTGAATGTCCGAAGCCCCTTTTTTAATGGCATCAAGTAAAATTTTATTTACAAATTTAACCACTGGTGCATCATCCGCATCCACGGATGATGCATCTTCTTCCTGGTTACCATCTTCGTAATCTAATCCTTCCAGCTCCTCATTATCAAAATCACTGAAAGCCATGTCTTCCTGATCAGAAATCGCTTTGGCAATCGCGGTTTCCAGTTTATTGGCTTCAACCAGCACCGCTTCGGTATTCAGACCGGATTGAAACTTAAGTTCATCCAGTGCTGCAATATTGGTCGGATCGGCAATTGCGACAAATAAACGGTTACCTCTTTTATAGATGGGAAGGGCATGATGCTTGCTGATTAAGTTTTCTTTAACCAGGGAAGTGACTGCGCGGTCAATGTCTATGACGGCTATGTCCAGCAGCGGAGTACCGAATTCAGTCGATGCCAGCGTGGCTATATCAATTGCTTTGACCAGACCCTTTTCGGATATATACTGAACGAAGGGCAGCTTATCTTTTTTCGCTGCTTTAAGAGCAGCAACGGCATCCTCCTCACTAAGAAGACTTTGCATGACAAGCTGGCGAGATAAGCCAGTCAGTTGAGCTGTATTTTGTCCGAGCATATTATATCTGGTTTTTTATAGTTAGAATGACAAACACCTTAATCTAAAGCGTGTCTATGGATAAACACAGCATTGCTGAAAATCCAACAAAAAAGGAAAAAAGCTCCTTTGTGAGTTGACACTTCATAAAATTATAAACGATAAGCACTGGATTTATCTTAAAAAATTATCAAAAGTGCGATACGTTTCAATAAATATTTTAATCTAATAAATTTTTCTCCAGCATTGTTATAGATAATTTTTGGTATCAGACTACTACTCATAGAAACGATTTCTTATGACTTAGTTTCCATGCATAAATAAAAAGTGTGCATTTTCTTTTGCTGCATTTTCAATGAGTTGTCATCATTAAAAATGGTAACACATCCCTGTGCTACCAGTGCCCATCCGAAAACGGATGCAAACTACTTAGCAATATCTTTTCCCGATTGCTCTCATCTCACCTTCTGGTTGTTCTTTAGTACCGATACGTCAATATACGCCATCAGAAAATAGTTCAACTGTTTATAACTTAATAACTGATTCATAACCAGTATATCTACTAGCCTGAGATCTTTTTCTCAATTGGATCAACACCCCTTGAAAAGTTTTATGAATACAACGTCTCATTGAATGATAATAAGGAATATTGCTTAAACTGATTTGTGTTTTTTGGTTTGCATCACGTTTTCATTTGCTGGTTAAAGCTATATTGATTCAACTGAAGTTTAGGCCTCTTACAACGAATTTATTAATAAAACATATCGGTAAGAAAATCATTGAAAAATAAACCTGCCAATTCAAATTTTAGATTAGGATACAGGAGTGATATTGAAGGACTCCGTGCCATTGCAATATTGCTAGTTATTGCTTCACATGCTGATATTACGTGGCTTGAAGGTGGTTTTATTGGTGTTGACATATTTTTTGTGTTGTCTGGCTATTTAATCACGGGGTTGTTATTACAAGAGACTCAAGCAAACGGCTATATTAATTTTATGGCTTTCTATGCAAGGCGATTAAAAAGATTGCTGCCTGCATTGTTGTTCATGGTGGTAGTTATATCATTTGTTGCCAGTATATTATTGGCTCCGTTTGAGCATCCACAACAGGCCATTAGTGCAGGATATGCATTATTGTGGGTCAGCAACATCTATTTTGCTTTTTCAAACCGGGGCTATTTTGAACAAAGCACTGACGATAGCCTTTTTTTGCATACATGGTCCCTTGGAGTGGAGGAACAGTTCTATTTAATCTGGCCCATACTTATCGTATTTTTCCTTGGTTTATGGAAGTGGCAAGGTAGAAAATATGATCTAAATCGTTTATTTTTGGCAATGTTAGGTACCATTTTTATTTGTCTACTATTTTCCTTATTTTTGTCTCATACCAAACCTCTCTGGGCATTCTATTTAATGCCATCAAGAGCCTGGCAATTTGCCCTGGGTGCTCTTGCATTACTTTGGTCAACCAATAAGGGACACAGCAGGATAAATCTTTCCTTTTCAACACTCACGCTAAAAAAAGCACGTTTTTTAAATATTGGCGGCTGGTTTGGTTTTATTATCATTCTAGGTACAGCTTTATCTATTGATTCAAATATGACTTATCCGGGTTTTTTGGCTATTTTACCCTCAGTAGGTACCGTTCTAATTCTCATTGCTGGTGCTGGTGGTAAGAGTATCAGTTTATGTAAATTCATTTCCATTAAACCTCTGCAATGGATTGGTCGAATTTCCTATTCCTGGTATCTGTGGCATTGGCCTATTTTAGTATTGGGCGGTACGATTTATCATTATTCAGGATTTTTACAAAACTGGATTCTTGTTGTAATCTCTCTTTTGTTGGCCATTATTTCATTTTTTTTCGTAGAATCACCGATACGAAAAAATAAAGCATATTCTCTTAAACCAATGATAACCATAGCAGGATCTATTGCGTTGATGGCAACCACTTTTGCTTTTGCAAATTTTTGGCAATATTCCAGTAATACATGGGCTGTCGAGACGGAGCAACGTATTTTCCAAACTATTCGTGCTGACAGCCCTGTACTGTATTCAATGGGTTGTGATGAATGGTATCATAGTGCAGATGTTCGGGTATGTGCATTTGGATCACCAGAGGCAGAGCATACAGCCGTGTTATTTGGAGATAGCATTGGTGCGCAGTGGTTTCCTGCAATTGCAAATATTTATCAGGACAACTGGAAATTGCTGGTCATCACTAAATCGTCTTGTCCTATAGTGGATGAACCTTTTTTCTATACGCGAATAGGTAGAGATTATAAAGAATGTAGTATCTGGAGAGACGCTGCAATCGATTGGATTAGTGATAACAAACCTGATGTCGTATTTATGGGTACTACAAGAGTCAATTTTAATCAGGAACAGTGGATTAAAGGTACAACTAGAATTCTCGAGAGACTAACGACTGAAGTAGATAATATTTTTATTATAGCACCTACTCAATCATTGTTATTTGACGGCCCGGCTTGTTTATCTAGGCAACAATGGCAGCCAGATTGGCTGCCTGTTAAATCTGACTGCAGCAGTCCTGCAGGAAGTCGTTTGGAAAAAAATATCTACCAATGGCTGTTGGCAGCCACAAGTGATTTTGAGCACGCGCATGTAATCAATATGAATGCCATTATTTGCCCACAAGGAAGATGTAATGCTGCATATAAGGATAAGATAGTATACAGAGACCAGCAACATCTTACATCAAGTTATGTACGTACATTAGCGGGAGATTTTTTACGAGAAATACGGAAAAGTGTCCTTTATCATCAATAGAGATAAACCCTAAGGTTTACCGAAGAAACTCTTAAAATTTGACAATTCCGTTAATTACTCTATAAGTAGATCTCTAAAAGCATAATAGATGAAAAGAATCGTGATTAAATCACAGTAAAGTTTTGATTATACAAAATGGAATGTAACTACAAATTCTATAGACAGTTACAAGCATTGCACCTGCCACTAGAATGATAATTGAGCTGTACTTATAAAAGATCAGAATGATTAAGAATATAGGTGTTTTTTCAGGGTGAGAAAATATCTGAAATTTTAGCTGGAAAATAAAAATATAAATATAAAAGTTGATCATTGTACGGTTCATTTAAAATCAACTATAGAATTGAATGATAATGTGTGTCATTTACAATATATAGTCTAATCAATAGCCAATCATAGATATGACACAGATGCATATGATTGCGTCTCTAAGTTCATGATTAATCAATAAAAAACTCTTTTTAGATACTGCATTATTAGAAAAATATTTTTCGTCTTGATGCATTTCTATAAAATATTTAATCGTTAGGAAGTGAACGTATGAAAGCAGTGATTCTGGCAGGTGGTTTAGGTACTCGTTTAAGTGAAGAAACAAGTTCTCGTCCAAAACCCATGGTAGAAATTGGAGGCAAGCCATTACTTTGGCATATTATGAAAATATATTCTTCTCATGGTATAAATGATTTTGTTATATGTTGTGGCTATAAGGGATACATGATTAAAGAGTATTTTGCTAATTATTTTCTTCATCAATCGGATGTTACTTTTTGCATGAAAAATAATCGAATGGATGTACATGAAAAACGTGTAGAACCATGGACTGTTACCCTGGTAGATACAGGTGACGACTCCATGACAGGAGGACGTTTGGCTAGAGTGGCTGATTATCTAAGCGATGAAGAAGCATTTTGCTTTACTTACGGTGATGGTGTTGGGGATGTCGATATTAATGCGGCAATTGCTTTTCATAAACAACATGGGAAGGATGCCACCCTGACTGCGACTTATCCTCCTGGACGTTTTGGTGCATTAGATATTCAGGATAAACAGGTGAAAAGTTTTAAAGAAAAGCCAAAAGGTGATGGGGCCATGATAAATGGTGGTTTTTTTGTACTTTCGCCAAAAGTTCTGGAGCGAATTACTGGTGATGAGTCTTTGGGAACGGCAACCCTTAATGGGGCTAGCTGATGATCATCAATTAATGGCCTATGAACATTTCGGTTTTTGGCAACCAATGGACACACTCAGAGATAAAAACTATCTGGAAGACCTGTGGCAATCAGGAAAAGCTCCCTGGAAAATCTGGGAGAAGTGATGATTGATAAAGCTTTCTGGAAAAATAAAAGAGTTTATCTTACGGGACATACAGGTTTTAAAGGCAGTTGGTTGTCTTTGTGGTTAACTAGTTTAGATGCAATAGTTAAAGGTTATGCATTAAAACCACCCACCACACCAAATTTATTCGAAGAAGCAAAGGTTACGCAGAAAATTGACTCAGAGATTGGTGATATCCGAAATCAGCAGCAGCTTCAGAAGAGCATAGTTGATTTTAATCCGGATATTCTGATTCATATGGCCGCACAACCTCTGGTCAGATATTCCTATATTGAACCGATTGAGACTTATGAAGTGAATGTAATGGGCACAGCAAAAGTTTTAGAGGTTGCCAGAAAATGCCCTGATTTACGTTGTATCGTAAATATAACGACAGATAAATGTTATGAAAATAAAGAATGGGAATGGGGGTATAGAGAAAATGAACCAATGGGAGGATATGACCCTTATAGTAGTAGCAAGGCTTGTGCTGAACTAGTGACTACAGCTTATCGCCAATCATTTATGCAAGTGCAAAATATTGGCCTGGCTTCAGTGAGGGCTGGTAATGTTATTGGTGGAGGTGACTGGGCAGAAGATCGCTTAATCCCGGATATTTTAAGGGCTTTTGAAAAAAATAAATCAGTAATTGTCCGCAACCCAAAAGCAACTCGACCCTGGCAGCATGTACTAGAACCATTATCGGGTTATATTCTTTTAGCGCAAAAACTATATGAGAAGCCTGATGAATTCGCTGAAGCATGGAATTTTGGCCCCTATGATATTGATGTTAAGCCGGTTGAATGGATCCTCAATCAAATGATTTCAAACTGGAAGGGTGCAAGTTGGCAACTGGATCAAGGTATTCATCCACATGAAGCAGGCTCTTTGAAACTTAATATATCAAAAGCTGAAGCAAAATTGCATTGGCACCCTACCTGGCGCCTTGTAGGTGCATTAGAAAAAATTATTCAATGGCACACTGCATGGCTTAATAAAGAAGATATGCTAGCTGTATGTTTAGATGAAATAGAAGAATACATGAGAGACATGAATAATGCAGACAACTGAGTCGCTAAGAAAAGAAATTGCAGAACTTGTCAGACAATATGCAACATTACAATATAAAAAAAATATCTTTAAGCCGGGAAAAAATGTGGTGCCACCTTCGGGAAAAGTTATTGGTGTAGATGAATTACAAAATATGGTGGATGCTTCATTAGATGGATGGTTGACCACGGGACGATTCAATGACCAGTTTGAAAAGGAGTTAGCTCAATTCATAGGTATCAAACATCTAATTACAGTAAACTCTGGTTCATCCGCCAATCTGGTGGCTTTTAATACCTTAACATCTCTTAAACTAGGAGAAAGAGCAATAAAACAAGGAGATGAAGTGATTGGGGTTGCTGCCGGTTTTCCGACAACCGTAAATCCCATTATTCAATTCGGTGCAGTCCCTGTCTTTGTTGATGTTGATTTAAAAACACATAATGTAAATGCTGATTTTGTTGAAGCAGCAATCACATCAAAAACAAAAGCCATTATGCTTGCGCATGCTTTAGGTAACCCTTTCAATTTAGGTAAAATCAGATCTCTTTGCGACAAGTATAAGTTATGGCTTATCGAAGATTGTTGTGATGCTCTAGGCGCTAAATACGAAAATAAAATGGTCGGTTCTTGGGGAGATATCGCAACACTCAGCTTCTATCCAGCACACCATATAACCATGGGCGAAGGAGGGGCTGTTTTTACAGATAACAAACAACTTATTGGTATTGCAAAATCATTTCGTGATTGGGGGCGAGATTGCTATTGTGAGCCAGGTTGTGATAATACCTGTGGTAAACGGTTTAACCAGCAACTCGGTAATTTACCAAAAGGCTATGATCATAAGTATACCTACTCGCATATTGGCTATAACCTAAAAATTACTGATATGCAGGCCGCATGTGGATTAGCACAATTGAAACGCTTGCCTGAATTTATCGTAAAACGTAACTTAAATTTTGACTATTTAAAACAGCGTTTATCATCTGTAACAGAATTTATTGAATTAACCGAAACTACTGAAAACTCAAAACCATCCTGGTTCGGCTTTCCAATTACCTTAAAAGAGAATGCAGGAGTGAGCCGAGTTGATCTCATTAAATACCTGGAACAAAATAAAATTGGAACCCGGTTATTATTTGCCGGGAACTTAATACATCAACCTTATTTTAAAGATGTTGAATATCGAGTAGCAGGTGAATTGTTAAATACTGACATTACTATGAAAAAAACTTTTTGGATTGGTGTTTATCCTGGGTTAGATGAAGAACATTTAGATTATATTGCGGAAAAATTTGAAACATTTTTTGGAATTAACTTTTAAAATGAAAACCATTCTTCTAACAGGGGCCACGGGTTTTTTAGGTTCGCATCTGCTTGAAGCATTACTAAAAGCAGACTATCAGGTAATCATTTTGAAAAGATCAACATCTGACTCATGGCGAATTCATCATGTACTTAATAAAACAAAAGTATACGATCTTGATATTTATTCTCTTCACCAGGTTTTTATTGAGAATTCTATTGATATTATCATTCACATGGCAACTTTATATCAAAAAATTGTAAATATTCAAGAAGTAAAACAAATAATTGATTCCAATATCTCTTTTCCTGCGGAATTAATAGAATTAGGGATACGTCATAAAGTTAAAGGGTTTATTAATACAGGAACTTTTTTTGAATATGACTGTTCGGTGCTGCCTGTAAATGAATTATCACCAATAAAACCTTTAAATCTCTACGCTAAAACTAAAGTCGCATTTGAATCCATATTGGAAACTTACAAAAATCAAATAATGATTTATACATTCAGATTGTTTACTCCGTACGGCGAAAAAGATAATTATAAACTGATTCCAATGATTATCCAGAAAGCTCTTGCTGATGAAAAAATAGAACTGTCAGAGGGTTTTCAAAAAATGGATTTTATTTATGCAGGTGACATCGTTGAAGCATATATGGCAGCACTTGAAAAAATGCTTCGTCATGAACATTCAAATGGCTATCAGATATTTAACCTGGGCTCAGGTACATCAATAAGTGTTAGAGAGATTGTCTCTATAATAGAGCAGAAGCTTAAATTATCGATTGATAAAATCTGGGGAGAACCTTCAAAAGTAGATATCCCAATTGCATACTCAGATATTAGAAAAGCAAAATCTGAATTGGGTTGGTTTCCACGACACTCAATTCATGATGGAATTGAAAAGACTATAGCATATTACCAAGAAAAGAAAATAAATGCATGAAAATCAAACAGACTTGTTTAGATGGTGTTTATGAGATTAAATATGAAAAATTTGAAGATCATAGAGGTATTTTTGTAAAGACATTTAATGCTGAAACTTTCAGAGAGTATGGTCTAAAATCAGAATTTAAGGAGAGTTTTTATTCTGTTTCAAAAAAAAATGTACTTCGAGGTATGCATTTTCAATTAGCACCACATGACCATGTGAAACTTGTTTATGTTATAGATGGAAAAATATTGGATGTTGTTGTTGATATTCGTAAGGGAACGAGTAAATTTGGAAGTGCATTTTTCAACAATATTGTCAAGTGAAAAATTAAATTCACTGTATATAGAAAAAGGATGTGCACATGGATTTCTTACTTTATCTAAAACTGCCACAGTTATATATTTAACAACAAGCGTTTATGTTCAAGACTCAGATACAGGTATTAGGTGGGATAGTTTTGGTTTCGATTGGAAAGAACCTAACCTGATTGTCTCTGATAGAGATAAAAACTTTTCTGGGTTAGATAATTTTGATGAAGAATAAAATAAATAAAAATAATAATTTAATGAAAAAAATAGCAATAGCTATTCCTACATATAAAAGACAGGAGTTGCTTATAAAGTTGTTGGAGAGTATTCCAAATGAAGTTCAGGTTGTGGTGAGTGATAATGGTGCATTTGTTTCTGAATCCATAAAAAAAAATTATAAAAATACTTCTTTTGTTGTTCATGAGTACGAAATAGGTATGTTTAGTAACTGGAATTCTGCTGTTGGTAATAGTAAAAAGTGTGATTATATTGCAATTCCTTCAGATGATGATATTTATATTGATGGAGCATTTGAAATTATAAATAAATTTATAAATTCTACCGAAGAAGCGGATATTTATATTTTTGGAAATAATTTTATCAATGAATATAATAAAGTAATTGGGTCTTATTGTCCAAAAAAGTATGAAGTGTTTCAGTCACCTTTTGGACTAAAATATTTTTTGTATGGTGTTAATGCACTAAAGAATGCCGAGTGTTTTTTTTAAAAAAAGATTTCTGGATAAAATTGGATATTTTGACGATAAAAAATTTTCACTAACAGCAGCTGATAGTGAATTAATTCAGAGAGCACTGCTACTTGGGAAAGTTGTATATGTGCCAGAAATAGTATCCTCATACCGTGTTTGGCAAGGGAGTTTAACCTATGAAAAAATTGCTTCTAGTGAGTGGCTGGAAGAAATTGAATTATGGCATGAAAAGATTTCTATGCTTGGAATAAATAACTCAGTAAATATATTTGACTGGAAATATTATAGAGGTGAAATTTTCGCAAGAAATCTTTTAGCAGGGCTGTCAAATTTATATACTAAAGGTGAATATAAACAGCTTCAACATCATTTTAGTAAAATGAAAACCCCGAGAATATCTTCTTATAACAACAAGATTAAAACTTATAAAAGGACTATTGTTATCACAAGTAAGAAGTTTTTTAAATGTTCTTTAAGAATTTTTCGTTTGCTCTCGTATTCAAAATACTTTCAGCATGTATGATGCTCTTTTCTGTTCCTTTGTTATTAAATATTCTAGGTAAGCATAATTATGGTGTATGGACTGCTCTTACTTCACTTTTAGTATGGATTAGCTTGTTCGATTTTGGTGTAGGCCATGCTTTAAAAAATACTGTATCAAAAGGAGTTGCAAAAAATAACTTTGTAGACGCAAAATATGAAACAATCCAGAATTTAAGGTTCTTGCTTATTTTTTGTATATGTTTATCATTATTATTAATTCTCGCTATAAACAAAGTCGAGTTATTGAAAGATAACAAATTTTTAGTTTTAATTTTATTTGTTCCGTCAATTATTATTTTTCCACTCACAATGGGCAGTATGATACTTCAGGGAACAAGAAAAGTGGCACTTCAATCAGGTTTAATGCTCATTGGCCCGAGCTTTTTCTTTGCATGCCTGTTAATAGGAAATGTTTTTTCGTTTCAATTTGATCTGATATTGCTTGGTATAATGTATACATGTTCAATGTCTGTGCCATTGTTTCTAGTATGGTTTATGTCAACTAAACAAATTGGATTAAAAATTAGTGACTATAAAAAAATAACTACAGTAGTTATAAATTATGCACGATTACGATTGGGTTTGAAATTTTTTGGTCTCCAGATTTCATCTATTGTACTTTACAATATGGGGCCATTTATGATTATTAGTTTTATGAGTGCTGAAGATGTGACTCATTTCGATATATTAAATAAAGTATTTATTTTTGGTATTAGCCTTTTTTCAATTGGTTTTGCTGTATTTTGGCCTGAATTATCATATTATCGAGAAAGTAAAAATTACAAAAAAGTTAATAGAATTTACTACATTATGATTACTTTATCGGTTTTGTTTTCGTTAGGAGCATTTGTTTTCGCTTTTATGGCACCTTATGCCATAAGATTTTGGGTAGGAAGCTCTATTCAGGTTTTATGGAATGAAGCAATATATTTTTCTATGTTAGTCTCAATTCAAGCCATGGCTTATTCTGGAGCTGTTGTTTTAAATGTTTATGAAAGAATAAATGTTCAACTCGTAATAGCTATCTGTTCGACCTTGTTTATGCTTCCTTTGACGTTATTTTTAATTAATAGTGGATATGGCATTGTATCCATTCCTTTAGCCGCTTCTTTATTAACATTAACTCCGGCTATCTATTGTAATTTACATGCATTTAAAATTCTAAAAGAAGAAAGGCTAGTGTATGCTAAATAAAATTTACGAATTTCTCTTTTATAATCCTGTTAAAGTTGCAAAATACACAAACGGTATAACTGTTGATCCATCAGCAATTTTACTTAAACCTACTCGATTTAGAATTCAGAGTGATGAAAATGTTGTAAATATACAAAAAATACTATGGTTGCTTGCCATTTTATTTTTGAGTCGAATCAGGTGAAATAAATATCGGTGAAAATACATTCATTAATAGAGAGACATCATTAATTTCAAGAACTAAAA
Source organism: uncultured Gammaproteobacteria bacterium (assembly GCA_963836005.1). GTDB lineage: Bacteria > Pseudomonadota > Gammaproteobacteria > GRL18 > GRL18 > CAWIHS01. Next base: position 1,067,919 of record CAWIHS010000002.1, read on the forward strand.
TTAATATTGGCTCTAATGTAACTATTGTTTGGGGCTGTACTATATATGATCATAATTCACATTCTCTCGATTATCTGGCCAGGAGAGATGATATAAAAATGCAATTGAAATCATATCGATTGAATAAATCATTTATTCATAGTAAAAATTGGGATACTGTCAAAACAGCTGAAATTGTAATAGAAAATGATGTATGGATAGGATTTGGTAGCACTATTTTAATGGAGTAACAATCGGTGAAGGTGCAATCGTTGGTGCTCAAAGCCTTGTGCGTGAAAATGTAGAGGCGTGGACTGTTGTTGCTGGTAATCCGGCAGTTTTAATAAAAAAGCTAAAATGAATAATAATATACTTGTTACCGGTGCTTGTGGCTTTTTAGGGCGGCACACTGCAAAACATTTTAAATCATTGGGATATAACATCTATGCTATAGGGCACGGAAACTGGAGTAAATCTGAACAAATTGAATGGGGTATTGATCATTGGTTGTCAGCTGAAATTACAATTACCAATTTAGAAAAAATAAATGCTCCATTTGAAACAGTAATACATTGTGGTGGAGGTGGATCAGTTGCCTATTCCATTCAGGAACCAATGAAAGATTTCCAACGAAGTGTTCAAAGTACATTAGCCATTTTAGAGTACCTAAGAGTTTACAATCCTGAAGCCAAACTTATTTATCCTTCAAGTCCTGCTGTACAAGGAATTCATGATAATACTCCAATAAAAGAAGACGATGCATGCAATCCTGTATCACCCTACGGTGTACACAAAAAAATATCGGAAGAAATTTGTCTTTCTTATAGAAAGCATTTCCGATTAAATGTTTCAATTATCCGTTTTTTTTCGATTTATGGAGAATATTTGAAAAAGCAGCTTTTGTGGGATGCATCAAATAAATTTTTTCAAAATTCAGAACAATCTATATTTTGGGGGAGTGGTAATGAGACAAGAGATTGGATTTATATCGATGATGCAGTTTTATTAATTTCTACACTTTCAAGCCTTACTGATATGCCATGTGTTATAAATGGAGGCAGTGGATATAAATCCACAATTGCTAAAACATTATCGCTTTTACAAAGTGCGTTAAGTCTGGAAGGGAAAATCATATTTAATGAACATACTCGTGAGGGTGATCCCAAGTACTATTGGGCCGATATACGAAAGGCAAAATCGATTGGATGGGTGCCGTCTGTTTCTCTCATTGACGGAATTAAGAAGTATGCTGTGTGGTATAAGGGACAATTATGAAGAAAATTGGATTTATTCTCCCAACAAAAGAATGGATGGGAGGATTAAATTATTATAAGAACTTATTGTATGCACTATCATTATTAGATGATAAAAATTTAAATCTTGTTGTTTTTATCGGAGTAAAAACAGATGTTGATATCAAGCAGATATTCAGTCAGTATGCTCAGCTTGTTGAGCATCCTATGTTTGATTTAAATAGTTTTTATTGGTATACAAATAAAATATTATATCAGCTGTTTGATAGTAATTATTTCCTTAATAATTTTTTAAAAAAGAATAGTGTAGATATACTCTCTCATTATGATATGGCTGGTTTTAAGCACTGTAAAAGTATTAGTTGGATTCCAGATTTTCAGCATTATTACTTACCTGAAATGTTTTCAAAAAGAAATTTGAACACTAGAAACAACAAATATCAAAAACTTATAAAAAAAAGTGACGTGGTTATATGTAGCAGCAATTCAGCGCTAAATGATTTAAAACATTTTTCACCTGATCATCTATGTAAAACTGCTGTTTTGCAATTTGTATCGCAACCACCTAAAGATTTTTTTTCTGTATCCAAAAATGATGAGTTGTATATCAAGAAAAAATATAATATAAATCATGCCTTTTTTTATCTTCCAAATCAGTTGTGGGCGCATAAAAATCATCTAGTTGCATTTAAAGCAATAGATTATCTTAAAAAAAATGGAATTGAAGTTACGTTAGTCTGTAGTGGAGCCATTGACGATTACAGAGATAAAAATCATGTAACAAACTTAATCGATTACATTGTCAATAATGGACTGAGCAATAATATACTAATATTGGGTTTAATACCCTATTCAGATGTTTTCAGTTTGATAAAGTATTCAAAAGCCGTTATCAATCCATCATTATTTGAGGGTTGGAGTTCTACAGTTGAAGAGTGTAAAAGTGTAGGGAAGACAATGATATTATCTGATCTGGATGTTCATAAAGAACAGTACCCAGATGCTTGTTTTTTTGAAAAGGACAATGAGATTGATTTAGCAAATAAAATAGAATCAATCAATAAAATGATTTTATCACAAAATAATATAAAAAATGATCACGTAAAATCCACTCTAAAAGATCGAACAATAAAATTTGCTGAAACATATAGAAATATATTAGAACTATTAGAGTAGGGTCAACGGTATATTGAAAATAAAATTTTAAGGGGTAGTTTCCAGAAGATGGTATCCTGGATGCTCGAGAATGATTCATTAATGAAAATAATCTTTTTATCCAAGCGAAGACCTCAATCTAAGGATTTATATACCAGGCCTGCCGGTCGATTTTATTTTTTACCAAAGATATTGGCTGATCAAGGACATGAAGTTCATCTGGTTTTGCTAAATTATAAAGTAGAAACTGAGTTTACACAGTTTAGAGATAAAATATACTGGCATTCAGTCAATCTTCTTCCCAATCCAATTAATTATTATTTATTTATAAAAAAATTGACGTTACAGGTCAAGCCTGACTATATTGTCGGTTTTTCTGATATTATTTATGGCATATATGCACAAAAAATATCAAACACCATGGATTGTTTATCTGTTATTGATGCATATGATAATTATGAAAGTTATATACCATGGTTAAAACCTTTGCACTGGTTGTGGAGAAGGTCATTAAAAAAATCTAATTTGATTACTGCAGCTGGTCCTGAACTATTAGAAAAATTAACTTACGGACGTTGTAGAAATAAAATCTTTGGAGCTGTAATTGAAATGGCAGCAGATCCAGTTTTTGTTGAAGGCTCTCAATCAAAATCTAGAGCCAAATTTGGAATGCCTATAAATAAATTCATTATTGGCTATAGTGGAAGTTTGGTAAAAAATCGCGATATTTCAACCATGCTAAATGCATTTGTAGAAATATCCTCAATATTTCCGAATGTATGTTTTGCTTTTTCAGGTCGTCGAGACAAAGATATTGACCTTTCCATGGTAAAAAACAAAATAATGTTAGGCTATGTAAATGATCAGGATGTTCCAGATGTAGTGAGATGTTTTGATTTATTAGTTTCAGTTAATAGAAATAGTGAATTTGGAAATTATAGTTACCCAGCAAAGTTATATGAAGCTTTAGCTGTTGGTGTTCCAGTAATTGCTAGTAAAACATTATCAACAAGTTATGTATTAAGAGACTATCCAGAAGCATTATTTGAGCCAGAAAGTAAAAAGGAAATTGTTGAAAAAATAAAGTGGTTTATTAACAAACCCTATACTGTAAAAAAATTAAATTATGGTTGGCAAAATAATGTTAAAGTATTTGAAGATATTTTGTTATCCTATAGACAAGAAAAATATCTATAGTTGTTTTACTAGTAGATTATTATATTTTAAGGTTGAAGAATTCCAGTCAAATTTATTAAGGACAGATACTCTTCCTTGTTTTCCTAATTGTTGTGCAAGCTCTGGTGAATTGAGTAATTTAACGCAACTTTGTTGTAGTCTTAAAACATTATTAGATTCAAATAATAATCCGGTTTTATCATGAACTATAACGTCATTCACGGCGGGAACATCTCCTGCTATTACTGGGCACTCGCAGCCTAGCGCCTCAATCATAACTAATCCTAATCCTTCTATATCCTTATTGGTTGCTTCTTTAAAAGGAAAAACAGCAAAGGTTGCTTTTGAATACCATTTTACAAGTTCAAGGTGAGAAAGCTTGCCGACAAATTGAATAGATTGATGAATAGATAAATCTCTTGACAATCTTTCTAATTGAGCTTTTTCTGGTCCATCACCGATAATGGCTAATTTTATATCACAAAATTGTTTTTTTATTTCTGCTAGCGCATAAATCAAAGTATCAACCCCCTTTTTCTCAACTAATCGACCAACAAATAATATTAAATTATTTTCACGAATGATTTGTGGGTTTGGAATAAAGGTAGTTCTGTAAATCAGTACCCATGGGAATAACTGATAATTTGTTTTTAGCTTCAGGCTCTAATAGTAGAACTTCTTCTAGCATAGGGGAACTGACAACAGTTATTGCATCTGATTTTTTTAAAACCCATTTTTTTATTTTTTTACTCAGCGGATCATTTAAGCCAAACAAATCACCACCATGTGAGGTGCATAGTAGTTTAGGCGGTTTTATTATAAACTTCATGGCTAGAAGAGCGAGAAAACCTTGTGGTATTAGCCAGTGAGCATGAATGATTGAAATAGGAAATTGTTTTTTGAGTTGAATAATAGAAAAAAATTGGCTAATAAAAAAGAATGGTACTAATAGCCATTTAAATTTATTTTTATATAAATTAGTAGTTATTCCTCCATTATAAACCAGTTTTTCGAAATAAGCGGGTGCATAGCGGTAGCGGAATATTTTGATTTCATTGAATTCCTCAAAAGTCTTAGCGCCAGGATAATGAGAAGTTAAAACAATAATCTTAAAATTTTTTTTTAGACCTTGACAAAGGTCATAAACAAAGCGAGGTTCTGCATCATTTTTCCATCGAGGAAAAGTAGAAGCTAATACTAGAAGAGTTTCTTTTTTCAAAATATTTACTTTGTGTCCAGCTCTATTCTGACTAAATGCTTTAATTAGGATGTATTTTTTTTCTCAGTGTTACTATAAAAGTTGGATTTATGAAAGTTATGAATGTGTAGAACTTTAAGGGTAATAATTTTAAAACTTTTAGTATTAAATTATTAGTATTTATATAGTATTTATCAGGTTGACTGATGATTCGATCTGAATAAATAGTCAAAGTATAAGGATCATTCACTAGTTGCTTAAGTTGATTCCAGAATAACAGGCTCAAATCTTCATGATAGATATTCAATTGTTTTAGAAGATTTATAAACATTTTCTTTGGTAAATAGTGTAGCAGAGGTAAGTTATAATGTACTTCCCAAGGCCATAATCTGTTGGGTGTAGCCAAATAGACTAAACCATCTTGCTTTAAAACACGATGTATCTCTTTAAGATGTTGTTTATTATTGGTGACATGTTCAATGACATGATTTGAGATAATTATATCAAAAGAACTGTCTTTAAATGGTAGATTTTCATTACCGATAAAAAAGTCATAAAGCCCCTTTTCTGAACGATTATCTGAGATATCAATACTCACGACATGTTTTGCAATACGAGCTATGTGGTTTGCAATGTCACCACTTCCTGTCCCAATATCAAGAACAATACAGTCCTTTAGATCACTATTTAATTCTTCTTTTAGGATGGTAACAATTTTTTTTGCTTTATTTATTCTGTTAACAGAAACACAAAAGCCTTTGTTGAGGTCATAATTATTACTCATTGTGTGAGTCGATATTTTTGTAATGTAAAGATGAAATCTGTTCTGACAATATACCCATCATAAAAATAATTAGAGAAGAAGTAAAAAGGACTGCACTCATGTTAGTAAATCTCCCCATGCTAATAAAAGTATAAGCATAATAAATAAGACCTAAAAGAAATAAAAATGTACTTATAGGGATAAATAGTCTCATAGGAGAGAATAAGGCACCTATTTTGAGAATGATGGTAAAAAATTTTATACCATCTTTAACTAGACTTATATGGCTTTTTCCTTCACGTTGTGCGGCCTCAATAGGAACATAACAGACGGAGAAACCCGAACGAAAAAAAGCCATAGTACTGGTTGTGGGATAGGAAAAGCCATTGGGAAGCAGGTATAAAAATTTTAGAAAATATTTTTTTTTCACTGCTCTAAAACCAGAGGTTAAATCGTCAATTTGGTGACCTGTCATAAAAGACGCCAGTTTATTATAAAAACTATTTGCAATCCTTCTAAAATTGGACGCATGCGTAGAAGCTTTTCTGGCCCCTACTACCATATCATATCCGGACTGTAGCTTTTCCAGGAGTCGTGGAATATCTTCAGGCTTGTGTTGACCATCAGCATCCATAAAAACAATAATATCTCCCTGTGCATGTCTGGCTCCGGTTTTAATAGCAGCACCATTGCCTTTACTATAGGTATGTGAAATTACTTTAGCACCATGCTTGTTGCAAACCAGGATAGTATTATCAGTAGAACCATCATCGATAACCAGAATTTCTGCATCAGGAGAGTATGATCTGATATCCGGCAATAAGCCTGATAATCCAGAAGATTCATTTTTTGCGGGTATGACGATTGAAATATTGCTCATTTAGGTGCCTGGGCGGTAATTTTGCTTTGGATTCTTAAATCTTCAACCATGGTTAACATGACTGATATAAATTCAAGTAGGTTGATTCATTGATTTTATAATGAATGCTCTTTTCAGTATAATTTCTTGACTGCGGTCAGATTGTAAGAACTTACGATTATTATTCATGTTCTGAGCTTTATCCAGGTGTTCAAGGGCTGCTTGATACTTTTTTCTCATTAATAGTAGATCAGTCTGGCGTAGAAGTATATCGATAGTGGCGCGTTTTTGAAATGATTCATTTAAAAGCAGCATTGAACCTTCAGTGTCTCCGAGAGAATGAGCGATGTCCGCATGAACAAAATAGATACTGGCAAGATCATCACCCCTGTATTTCAAGTAAGAGTTGTTTTCAATTGAAGTATATAGGTAATCTAAAAATTGAGCGGGCTTAGATGTACACTGATGCTTTAAAACTGACTCACTCAGTTCTTTTAGATGGAAATATATAATCCCTATAGGGCGTAAATTACTACTTGCACTTAAAAAACTGTTTTCATCAAAAGGTAATGTTTTGTAATAATTACAATACGAGTTTGCGTACAGTAGCAGAGCATTTAAGTTATTTGTCTGCTGATAAATATCATGGTGAATTTGAATGGCCTTGAGCGGATCATCAGCTTTAACGCTGATAGCGTAATTATGTGCCGCCCTTATGGAAGAAGGATGTTTTTCATAAGAGATCGCCATTTGTAAGGGAGTATTGCTCCATAGGGTTGTCAGCGAAAAGGTTTGAAAGGCCAGTAAGCTTATGATCAGCAAAACAGTTATACTAGCAAGCGTTTGAATTGATTTTTTCTGAATAAAGCTAAGGGATAAAATAATGATATACGAAAAAGCGATAATAATTCCTATGGAGGGTAAATAATTTCTATGCTCAAAATAGAGTTCAATGGGTATAAAAGTAGATTCCAGGCTATGTCCTGCAAAAAACCAGAATATTCCCAGGCTTATAACATAGTGTTTGTTTTTAAAAAATAAGGCTAAAACAAATAAAAAAATTATAGCTAATATTGAGTACATTGTGCTAAGTGGAGAAGTGATCCCCCGGGATACTGTAAAGTCATCATGGATAACTCCCATGCTACTGATATTGGGAGAAAATAACTGACTCAGATAATCTATGAGTATCCTGAATTCAGTTAACAGATGTTCGTATTGTGTGTGTCCACGATAAATAAATGAATTTGTATAAGGGGTAAAAAAAACAAAATAGGTAACAAGAATAACTATTGGAAATATAATAAAAAGCCCGAACCAGGTTTTTAACTCATTTGACATTTTATCCTTTTGAAAAAGGGTAAATTCAATAATCACAATAAATAACAGAGTAACCACGCCATTTTCTTTACTTAAAAAAGATAAAGCAAGAAAGGGGAAAGCTGTCAAAGAAATAGATATCAGTTGCTTAATAGACGGTGTTTGAATATATTTTTCTCTACCCTTGAGATAAAAAATCATACATAACAATGAAAACAGGGCACTCAGTTCAGCCATCCTTTGAACAACATAAAGCACTGTGGAAACATTTAAAGGGTGCAGCAGCCAGATGGTCATGGCAAGCAGTGCAGACAAATTTCTTTGTAATACGGTTAATGGGCTACGAATTAGAAGCATTCGGCTGAGAATAAAAACCAGGATGCCATTTAGAAGGTGGATAAAGATATTGGTTAATTTATAAGATGCCGGATCACCAGGCCAGGCATTATCATTGATTAAAAAACTTAAAAAAGAAACTGGCCGGCTGCCACTAATGCCATTGGCAAAAAGGTAATGTAGTAAAGTATCTATAGAATGGGTGGCACCGCCATAATCATTGACTCGTTTTAAGTTGGCAAAGTCATCAAAAATAAAGTAACCATTAGTTCCTACGAATAGATATAATAAACAATTATGAGAGAGAGAGGAAAAGGAATGAAACTAGTAGAGAGTTTTTTTGCATAATCATTTCAATAAAAAAAGCCATTATACTAAGTATAATGGCTTTTTGGCTGTTAAAAGCAAATATGTATTATCGGCAGTTGGCAGGTAAGTATTTTCTGGTGCTGTTGTTCCGGCTCATCACAAACCCATGAAACACCATCATCAGAGCCGGTGCCAACAAAAACTAAACAGTATCAGTATCAGATCGCCCAAATTGGCTAAGTGTGTATGTCGACAGTACCATTCCATGTGTAATCAATCGATGAGACATAAGTGCTTTGACCTGGGCTAGTGCTAATACCAGCCTGAGCAGAGTTGGCATAGTGTTCATTGATATATAATATTCTGAAACACTGGTTTTATCTTTAGCTGCAAGACCAATAACCTCACTTATTTTTGCGCGAATGGTATAGTCTTTATATGCTGGGATAGCGACTGCTGCCAGAATACCGATAATTGCGACTACAATCATTAATTCGATTAATGTAAAACCCTGTTGTGTTCTTTTCATTATTTTCTCCATTATGAAATAGTATTTTATGTAACGACGTTGAAACGTTGATAAATATAATGCACAGCCCGTGCCAAAATAATTAAAAATTATTCTGCTTGTACTAAAACCTTATGAAAACAATGACTTAAAATGGCTGATGTTCTTTTGGGAGAAAATATATAGATATTCTGTTAATTAAATTATTGTCACTAAATGACAAAATGTTATTTATTTGTCATTTCTTTTCCATAAAAATGAATTATTCCAGTCCCAGTTTTTTCAGGCTATAGCGAAATTGCCGGTAAGTTACGCCGAGTAATTCAGCAGCCGCTTTACGGTTCCAGCGTGTCTGTTCAAGCGCATTTAGAAGCTGCTGTTCATCTTTTAAGGGGGATTGATAACGAGCTTGCGGATTTTCTATCTGTGCTATTGAGGCATCGCTTGTGCTATCGGGTGCGAACAGGCCAGTATTAACTGTTTCTGCAGCCTCAGGCAGTGATAGATCCTTTCCATAAAGACAACTGCCATCACAAAGGGCTACCGCACGCTCAAGTATGTTTTCCAGTTCGCGTACATTGCCGGGGAAAGGATAACTGTTTAATGCTGCAAGCGCATCAGCACTAAGAGTCATCTTTTGCATGGCTGCGTTAAAAGGGTATTGGGCGAGAAAATATTCAGCTAGCAGTGAAATGTCTTCGCCGCGAGCACGAAGAGGAGGCATGGTCAGCTCAATGACATTGATGCGGTAAAATAAATCCTGACGGAAGTGGCCCTCATCAACCAGTTTGAACAGGTTTTTATGCGTGGCGCTGATCAGACGAACGTCAATTTTTTCTTCCTGATGTGATCCCACTGGTCGTACCGCTTTTTCCTGAATGGCACGGAGTAATTTGACCTGCATGCCCAGCGGTAAATCAGCTACTTCGTCGAGAAAAAGCGTACCGCCATGGGCTGCCTGAAACAATCCCCGCTTATCTTTTATGGCTCCGGTGAAACTGCCTTTCTGATGGCCGAAAAATTCACTTTCCATCAGCTCTGCCGGTATGGCGCCACAGTTAACCGGAATAAACGGTTTATCTGAACGAGAACTCAGGTTGTGGATTTGCCGGGCGGCCAGTTCTTTACCCGTACCGGATTCGCCACTGATATAAACCGGGGCCTGGCTTTTTGAAAGTTTTTCAATCAGCTGGCGGGTTTCCTGCATGGCAGGTGAATGACCGAGTAAGGTTTGTTTGGTTGAGTCTTGAGTGGCCTCGTTATTGGATTGTACCGTTTGTGCAAATTGCCGAGGTTCTGGCGGACTGTCTTTTTCAGGCGCCTGTGTCTTATTCTTATCGGCCAGTTTAATCGCAGCTTTAACCAGGTTACGCAGTTCGGCCAGTTCCAGAGGTTTTGATACAAAGTCAAAAGCGCCTGATTTTAATGCTTCAATGGCAGTATCCATATTACCATGGGCGCTGATCATGGCTACAGGGATATGATGAATGTTTTCCTGTATCGTTTTGACCAGCTCAATGCCATTGCCGTCAGGCAGGCGCATATCGGTCAAACAGATGGAGATGTTATGTTCTCGAAGCAGTTTTCTGGCTGTTTTTAAATCGCCGGCTGACAGCGTATCTATATCCATGCGATTGAGGGTAAGTTCCAGTAGCTCACAGATATCGGGTTCATCGTCGACAATCAGGGCAAGGTGGTTTGTCATATTAAATAATCAATTGTGTTGCAATTAATGAACAAGTCAATATCTGCGCTTTTTTGTATCATCTGTTGGGCTGCCAAATAGAACAACTTCAGCTTGACGATTAAAATGATGAATACAAGTCTTAAGCTTGTTCATTACTGTGTTTTTCAGACAGATTCTGTTGGAAGCGTTATTTTATTCATTTAATAGTAAATTCTGAATGGTCGATATGTGCTTAATTATTATACAAGTTAATCTGCCCCGATTCTGTGACCAGCATCTGCTAATACATCTTGCCATTGCATGGGGAGCTGATGGTTCAAATGTCTTATCAAAACTAAAATAATAACATCAATCGGATAAAAAATCGTCTCTTGTCTATGGGATGTGGCGTTGGTTTGATTTTTTATGTGCTGCGTCGGGGATCAGCGAAAGTCAGCCTGAAACAGGCACCCTGGGGGATATTAATATAATCCAGTTTAGCCTGATTACTACTGGCCAGTTCGCGGGCAATATACAGGCCCAGTCCCGTTCCTGATGACTCTGTGGTAAAAAAAGGCTCAAAAATTTTGCTAATATCTTCTTTACTGATATTTTTACCATAATTCATTACTTCAAGATAGGCTTTTTGGGAAGCATGATCTGTTGCGGCGCTAATGATGATGGGACGAAAATGATCCTGTTCCTTGAGGGTATGTCTGAGGGCATTATGGATCAGGTTACTGACGATTTGCTGCAGATGCTGGGCATCAAATGAAACAGTGATTTTTTCTGATTTAAATTTCAAATAGAAACGTTCCTGCGGCAGTTGAATATAGTCTTGTAAAAATTCCTGGATCCAGTCAAATAAATTGATCTCTTCCTGTTCAGCCTGATTTCTTTTGCTTAAATCGAGGATGTTTTCAATGATATTGTTTACTCTGACAGACTGCTTTTCAATAATTTCGGTGAGTCTTAAATCGGTTTTTTCCAGCGCAGGAGATTCATGCAGCAGTTCGCCGGCATGACGAATGGAGGCTAAAGGGTTGCGCAGTTCATGGGCGATACTGGCCGTTAAACGTCCCAGTGAAGCCAGTTTTAGCTGCTGAGCCTGGCGTGCCAGTTGAGTATTATCTTCAATAAAAATGACAGCACCGCTGTCTTCGTTATGACCCAGAGGGGCAAATCTCGGGGTGAGTTCACTGCTGCTGCCGATAGGGATAAATGTCTCTGTTTTATGCTTATGATCTCGTTTCCAGGCGTGATAGATCTCATTCAGCTGAGCCGAATATTCGGCTAAATGATAGGCATTCCTGGTCGGATTAGCAGCAGATTTGAGCAGCTGGATGGCCGTTTCATTGATTAGTTTTACATACCCGCCGGCGTCAACAACCACAACCGCCGTTTGCATACGCTGCATAATAAAGCGGGTTAACTGCTCCATATTGACCAGATCGATTTCCCGTTGACTGGCGATTTCTACACTTTCTTCCGTTTTTTTGATCAGATAATTAGTCACTAAAGCAGTAAAAAATAAAACGATGCCCAGCAGGCCTGTTTGAAAATATGCCGGTGAGATGTCTTCTGTGAGGTTTAAATAGCTTTGATCCAGCAGCAGTAAAATGCTGGCAAGGGCTGCCAGAAAAAGAGAGGAGCGAGCAAATGTCAGGATACTGCCGGCAGCCACAGGGATCAGCAGTAACAGCCCAACACCGCTCGACACACCGCCGCTGGTATGCATCAGCAAAATGATAACCACAATGTCGATAATAATCTGGCTGTGGCTTTGAAACCAGAATGCAGGCCAGCGCCAGCGGATGGTTGCGCCATTGAGCAGACTGATCAGCAGGTAGGCCAGGCAGACAATCTGAAACAGATGCGGATCGTAATCACCAAATGGTTTGATCTGCACCTCGGCGAAAATCAGACTGACAAACAGGCCGGAAAGAAACAGACGATATAAGTTAAGGAAATGTAAGGGACGCCACTGTTTGTAGGCTGAGTTTAATTCAGAATATTTACTGCTGCTGGTAAACATGAATTATTTTTTTGCCATGCGTTCCTGAAATTTATCCAGATGCTGGTAACTGCAAAAAAAACGACCATCTTCGGTGATACCTTCATTCTCGGGGATGTGGGTCTTGCAATAGGCGCAGGCCCTGATGGTTTGAATGGGACCGGCATTTTTATCAGTGACTTTTTTCTGCTGCAGTTTTTCTATTTCTCTAACCCGTTGAGACCAGGTATTTTGTAAAAAACGGTAAGCAATCCAGATAAAAAACAAAATTCCCAATATAAGTAATAAACGGCCCACGAATATTATCCTTTTAGCTAAGAGGAACTATACTGTTCAGCGTATGTATAAGCTCCTGATATGAAGCACCATTAATCATTTTGCATAAATCTCGACATCAAAATCACTTGAATCATATCAGAAATAAAAAGTTTTTTTGCCTATTTTGTCAGATTTAGCCACAATATACGCTTTCTAAGCATAGAAATTAGGTAATCATTATGAACCTGCATGAATATCAGGCGAAAAAGATATTTGCTGATTATGGCATTCCGGTGCCTGACAATACGATCATTGAATCTGTCGATGAGATTGAACAGGCGGCAAATGCGCTGGGCGGTAACGAGTGGATGGTCAAGGCCCAGGTTCATGCCGGAGGCCGGGGCAAGGCCGGCGGAGTCATCAAAGCGGGTTCAGTGGCGGAGATCAAAAAGTTTGCCGCAAAGATGCTGGGCACTCAGCTGGTAACTTTTCAGACCGATGCTGTGGGCCAGCCGGTCAATACCTTGCTGCTGGAAGTGCCCTGCAAAATCAGCCGCGAATTATATCTGGGGGCTCTGGTTGACCGGGCCACACGCAGAGTCACGCTGATTGCCTCTGAAGCCGGCGGAATGAATATCGAAGAGGTGGCCGTCAATCAACCGGAAAAAATCATCACTCTATCGATAGATCCAGTCAGCGGCCTGATGCCCTACCAGGTCAGACAGGCGGGTTTTGCCATGCATATGACCCCCATGCAGCAAAAAGGTCTGCTGAAAGTCATGCAGGGTATGGTGCAGATTTTTATGGAGAAAGACGCTTCACAGGTTGAAATTAATCCACTGGTGATCACTGCTGATGATGCTGTTATGGCGCTGGATGCGAAAATTTCTCTGGATGATAATGCGCTCTTCAGGCACAAGGACATGCAGGCTCTGCATGATGCTTCACAGGAAGATGCAAAAGAAAACCTGGCACGGCAGTTTGAGCTTAACTATGTGTCCTTAGAGGGTGATATCGGCTGCATGGTCAATGGTGCCGGGCTGGCCATGGCAACCATGGATATCATAAAGAATAATGGCGGTAATCCGGCCAACTTTCTCGATGTGGGAGGCGGTGTTACCGCTGAGCGTGTTGCCGAAGCCCTTAAACTGATTCTCTCTGATCCCAATGTCAAAGCCATGTTGATAAATATCTTTGGCGGCATTGTTCGCTGTGATTTGATTGCCGAGGGTATTATTGCTGCCGCAAAAGACGTTGCATTGAATGTTCCGCTGGTGGTTCGTCTGGAAGGCACCAATGTGGAGCGTGGCAGGGAACTGCTGGAACACAGCGAATCTGGATATTATTTCCAGCAGTGATTTTACCGATGCGGCGAGAAAAGTGGTCATCGCCGCCTCAGCAGAGACAGGGGTACGGAGCTGATGTCAATTCTGATCAATCGGAACACCAAAGTCATTTGTCAGGGCTTTACCGGCCAGCAGGGCAGCTTTCATACCGAACAGGCCATTGCCTATGGTACCCGTGTGGTGGGCGGCGTAACACCGGGCAAGGGAGGACAGAAGCATCTGGATTTACCGGTTTTCAATACCGTACAGCAAGCCGCAGATGCCACCGGCGCTGATGCAACGATGATTTATGTTCCCGCAGCGTTTGCTGCAGATGCCATTTTAGAAGCGGCTAACGCAGGTATCAGCGTTATCGCCTGTATTACAGAGGGAATACCGGTACTGGATATGCTCAAGGTGAAAGCGAGTCTGCCGGATGATGTTTATTTGATAGGCCCCAATTGCCCAGGGCTGATCACCCCGGGGGAGTGTAAAATTGGCATTATGCCTGGTTCCATTCATCAAGCGGGTAAAATTGGCATCGTGTCTCGTTCCGGCACACTGACCTATGAAGCCGTGCACCAGACGAGCATTCCTGAGCTTGGGCAAAGTACCTGTATTGGCATTGGCGGTGATCCCATTCACGGTATGAGCTTTATCGACTGCCTGGAATTATTCGAGCAGGATCCGCAAACAGAAGGAATCATTATGGTCGGAGAAATAGGCGGTTCGGCAGAAGAAGAAGCTGCAGCCTATATAGCTTCCCATGTCAGTAAACCCGTAGTGGCCTATATTGCCGGTGTCACTGCCCCCAAAGGCAAACGCATGGGGCATGCCGGGGCCATCATTGCAGGGGGTAAAGGGACTGCGGAAGAAAAATTTGCCGCCTTGCAGGCAGCAGGTGTTACGATTACCCGTTCACCGGCAGAGATGGGCAGCAGTATGCTGAAATTGATGGCCTGACGATAGGGCTTTTCACAGAGTAGAAGCTTTGTCCCTTGAAATAACAATAGCTGCCCTGCTTTATAATGACACTGTCCACTACATATTAACTGATGAATTCTCTAAAAATAGTTCTTGCACAGCAAAACAGTTTCGTTGGCGATATTGAACACAATCTTCAATGGGTTAAACGCTCAGCGCAACAAGCCAGGCAAGAGTATGCCGCTGATCTGATCATTTATCCCGAACTGAATCTCTGCGGTTATCCGCCTGAAGATTTACTCCTGAGAAAAGGATTTATCCGCTGGGTTGAAGAAGCTGTTGAATCATTGAAAGATGAACTTGACGGTATCGCGGTTCTGATCGGCCATCCTGTTTTGCGTGACGGTAAGCTATATAACGCAGCCTCTGTTATTTCCTCAGGACAGATTATTTGCCAGTATTTTAAGCAGGAATTACCTAATTACAGTGTATTTGATGAAAAACGTTATTTTTCTGCAGGCAATGCTGCGGCGGTATTCAGCATACAGGGAGTCACACTGGGGATCAGTATCTGTGAGGATGTCTGGGAACCCGGAACGGTAAAAAAAGCCGTCGAACAGGGTGCACAGGTCATATTAAACCTCAATGCCTCTCCTTATCATCAGGGCAAACAGCAGGAGCGTGAAGCGATGCTTCGTCACAGAGTCCTGGAATCAGATGTTCCCATTGTATATGTGAATCAGGTGGGGGGGCAGGATGAACTGGTATTTGACGGTGCTTCTTTTGTGATGAATAGTCAGGGTGAAGTGACCCAGTTATCTCCGGCATTCGTTGAAAATATTTCCCTGGTCGAGTTTAAGCGCCTTGCCGGCCGCATTGTACCTGAACCGGCCGCAATAGCCCCGGCCATGAGTGAGCTGGCAGAAATATACCAGGCTCTGGTGACCGGGGTCAGGGATTTTGTGCAGAAGAATGGCTTCAAGGGAGCAGTGGTTGGACTTTCCGGAGGCATAGATTCAGCACTGACCCTGGCAATAGCTGCGGATGCACTGGGAGGAGAGAATATTGAGGCCCTGCTGATGCCGTCTCGATATACGGCTGATATGTCTAATGAGGATGCCATACTTGAAGCAAAAGCACTGCACGTGGCCTATCATATTATTAGTGTTGAACCTGTTTTCAACCAGTTTTTAACCAGCCTGGAACCGGTTTTTAAAGACAGCCCGCCAGGCCCATGGGATACGACGGAAGAAAATCTTCAGGCCCGTACTCGGGGTGTCCTGTTAATGGCGCTGTCCAACCGTAAAGGTAAAATGTTATTGACGACAGGAAACAAAAGTGAAATGTCAGTCGGTTACGCGACCCTGTATGGTGATATGGCGGGTGGTTACGCGGTATTGAAAGATGTTGCAAAAGTCCTGGTGTATCGGCTCAGTGAGTATCGGAATACGGTTTCACCGGTGATACCGCAAAGGGTCATAAACCGTCCGCCGTCAGCAGAGTTAAAACCCGATCAGAAAGACAGTGATTCTTTACCCGACTATCCTGTTCTTGATGCTATTTTGCAAATGTACATAGAACAGGACCAATGTCTGAATGATATCGTCGCGGCCGGTTATGAATTAGAAACCGTACGCAAGGTGATTAGAATGGTGGATCAAAATGAATATAAACGCCGCCAGGCAGCGCCGGGTATAAAAATAACCAGAAGAGCCTTTGGGCGAGATCGGCGCTATCCCATTACCTCCGGGTTTATAAGTAAACATTAATAGTTAATTATCTGCTGTCTATTCGAGACATGAACATTGCTTTTAAAGTAAAAATTGACTAAAAAGAATAGTTACAAAACATGCAACCAACATTATTCAGGACAAATCAATGAAAAAAATCGAAGTAATCATTAAACCTTTTAAACTGGACGATGTGCGTGAAGCCTTGTCTGAAATTGGTATAACCGGGATGACGGCTACCGAAGTCAAGGGATTTGGCCGTCAAAAAGGGCATACAGAACTTTATCGAGGGGCGGAGTATGTGATTGATTTTTTGCCCAAAGTCAAACTGGAAATTGTGATCAAGGAAGACATTCTTGATCGTTGTATTGAGGTTATCACTGAATCAGCACGCACCGGTAAAATTGGTGATGGTAAGATTTTTGTCACTACGGTAGAAAAGGTTATTCGAATAAGAACCGGAGAAAAAGACGCGGATGCGATTTAGCATCGAGATGAGTTTAATTTAAGTATTCCCACGCCTAACCGTGGGAACGAAGGCTGCAGACAAGATATTGCTTGCAGGCTGAACAGCTTGAGGTAATTTTTATATTTTCATCCATTCAGGCATGCCGGGTATGACACTTTCTTCTTTAAAAAATACATCTTCCGGTAAATCATCTTTATTCAGGTTATAGACTCGCTGTGCATCCTCAGCCAGTGCGGGCAAATCCATTTCAGTATAAGCGCTCACCAGGATTTTCAACGCCTCTCTCACCGCCGGTGTTTTTTGAAAATGTTCAATGACATAAGTAGCCCGATCTGCGGCTGCAATATAAGCTTTTCGCTTCATATAATAATTGGCCGCATGAATTTCATGTTTCGCGACCTTGTTGCGTAAATAGCGCATGCGCAGAATGGCATCTTGCGTGTATGAGCTATCAGGAAATTTATTGATCAGCTCAGTGAAGTAATTAAATGACTCGAGGGAAGAACTCGGGTCTCGCCTGGATTCATCCTGCGGGAAAACATACTCGAATACACTCTTGCGGGCAGGGAAACTGACCACCCCGCGAAGATAATAGGCATAATCGACATTTGCATGCAGCGGATATTGTTTGATAAAACGATCCAGGGTTGCCAGCGCTGATTCCGGCTCTTCATACTTATAATAAGCATAAGCGGTTTCAAGCTGGGCCTGCTGCGCATAGGTGCCATAGGGATAACGTGCTTCAAGTTTTTCATACAGATCGATGGCGGTTTTATACTCGCCCTCATTGAGAGACGCCTTGGCTTCGGCATATAATTTACTGGCTGACCAGCTTTTGGTTTTATCAACCTGATCAGGCAGGAAGGACTCGATCATGGAACAGCCATTGAGTGTTAAAATTCCACAAGTTAACAATAATAACAGCAGGTATTGATAGAGGCTTTGTACTTGATAACAACGCTTACGGTACATAACACGTTAATCCTGAAATTTGCTAGACGTTTAATACAAGGGCACACAGTATACCTGTTTTGACTATTGATTTCATCCGCCCCCCGGCAGATGTAATCTATCGCCTGATAAAGTGAAGCGAAAAAATCAATTGGCCAGCTTGTTTAAAAGTCGTTTGAAAATTGATAAATTTTAAGCTCAAACCTATACTTGCACAATGAGTAAAATAAATAATGATGTTCAAGATGTAGAAGTCCCCATGGATGTCTATGGAAAACGCCTTGATCAGGTACTGGTTGAACTGATGCCTGATTTTTCCCGTTCCAGACTGCAGCAGTGGATCAAGCAGGGCAGGGTGCTGGTCAATAATGAAGTTTTAAAAGCCAGATCCAAAGTAAAAGGCGGTGATCAAATAAAGATCCATATCGAACTGGAAGAACAGGGAGAGTGGCTGGCTGAAGCTATCCCGCTGGATATCATCTATGAAGATCAGGACATTCTGGTGGTGAACAAACCGGCCGGACTGGTGGTGCATCCTGCGGCAGGAAACTATACGGGTACTTTACTTAACGCCCTGCTGTATCATTGCAGCGATTTGATTACCATACCGAGGGCTGGAATTGTACATCGCCTGGATAAGGATACCAGTGGTCTGCTGGTCGTTGCTAAAAGCCTGAGTGCACAGACCCATCTGGTAAAACAGCTGCAGGCTCGAGCTTTTGAGCGAGAATATGAAGCCATCGTGGTGGGTGAAATGACCGGCGGCGGCAGTATTGATGAGCCGATTGGCAGACATCCTGTGCAGCGAACCAAAATGGCTGTGGTTGACAGGCATCGAAGCAGCGCTAAAGAAGCGATAACTCATTATCGGATCAAGGAACGTTACCACGGCTACACGCGGGTACAGATTAAACTGGAGACCGGCAGGACTCATCAAATTCGTGTGCACATGGCACATATTTTTCATCCCCTTATCGGCGATCCGCTTTATGGCGGGCGCTTGAAACTGCCCACTGGAAATAGTCAGGCATTGAAGCAATTTTTACATGACTTCAAACGACAGGCTCTGCACGCCAGAAAGCTGGGACTGATACATCCCGGCAGCGGAGCATGGATCAGTTGGGAAGCGGACCCGCCTGATGATATGCTGCAATTAAATCAACTATTATACAATTACACCAGAAGCCTTTTATAACGCGTTCGATAACATAGAGAAATCAGGAGTGGCAGCAAGAGTGGCAGATAGTGAGTCGGGCTTGAAACAACGCATCAAATATTCAATACGACGCTAACATGATGCCGCACAATGCACTCAAATTCATACTACCGCAATGGCCCGCTCCGGTTAAGATTAAGGCCATAAGCACAACTCGAACCGGTGGTTATAGTCAGCCGCCCTATGCTTCCTTTAATCTGGCACTACATGTTGGCGATGATCCTGCAAACGTTCGCAGCAATCGTTCTCTGCTTGCACATCACTTGCCGGGTCAGCCGGTATGGTTAAACCAGATCCATAGTCATCGTGTGCTGGAAGCTGTGGCGGCAGCAAATGGTGCTGATGCAGACGGCATTTATACCACTCGGAGCGATACGGTTTGTGTTGTTATGACTGCAGACTGTCTACCTGTACTGATCTGTAATAGGCAGGGCACAGGGGTCGCTGCACTGCATGCCGGCTGGCGCGGGCTGGCAGATGGAATTATTGAACAGGGGATTTCGCAGCTAATGAAGCTTACCCAAAGTAAACCGGATGAACTGCTGGTCTGGCTGGGGCCGGCGATAGGGCCTGAAGTGTTTGAAGTGGGCGAGGATGTCAGGCAACGATTTATGGGTCAAAGCCTGTTGTTACGAGATAGCTTCAGGCCGGCACGGGAAGCGGGTAAATGGCTGGCGGATGTTTATCAGCTGGCCAGGCTCAGACTGTCTCAGTCAGGGGTTGAAAATGTTTATGGCGGGGATTATTGTACTTATACACAAGCAGGGCGGTTCTTTTCCTACCGGCGTGATGGCAAAACCGGGCGTATGGCCAGTTTGATATGGATCGATTCAGACAATGAATATTGAGATAATCAACAAGAGATAAATCATGAGTGAATGGAAAATGTTAACCCTGGTTGGGCAGGATAAACCAGGGATCGTGGCTAAAATCACCAACGCTTTATATGCAGCAGGTGCTCAACTGGGTGAGGCATCCATGATGCGCCTGGGCGGTAACTTTACTATCATGTTGATGGTAAGCTGCAGCATGAATGATGAGGAGTTGGAGCAGGTGATCAAACCAGTGGCCGAAGGCATGAATTTAACCTGTGCCTGTCAAACGATAGAAGCCCATCTGCACCAGCATGAAATTCCGGATTTTAATATTACCGTCTACGGTGCTGACCGACCGGGTATTGTCGCCAGAGCCACCAGCCATCTGCTGGATGCCGGATTCAATATACTGGATCTGGAATCAGATGTCGGCGGTGAAGCCTCGGATCAGATTTATATTATGCGCATTGCAGGCACTGCCAGCGGCGGCGAGGAAGCCGTGCAAAAAGCTATCGAAAAGATCAGGCAGGACGGTGTGAATGTCGACATGGTTTCCATCGATACTTTGATTGCTTGAGTGGGTGATACATGGCAGTTCTGGAGCTACTAAAATACCCTGATGAGCGATTAAAACAGCTATCAACAGAAGTCACCGAATTTAATCAGTCATTGGTTAAATTTCTGCACGAGCTGGAAGAAACCATGCGTGCTGGTCCTGGCGGTGTGGGTATTGCCGCGCCTCAAGTCGGATATTTCAGACGTATTGCCATAGTGGATGTATCTGCTAAACCGAAAATCAAACACCATGGCCGCATGGTGTTAATCAATCCTGAGATAAAAACCTGGGAAGGTATGAAGATTGGTCGGGAAGGCTGCATGTCAGTGCCGGATTTTACCGGTAATGTGATTCGGGCAGAGAAAATCACCCTGCAGGCCTATGATTTGCAGGGAGAGCTGCAAAGTTATGAATGCGAAGCTTATGAAGCGCGTGCCGTGCAGCATGAACTGGACCATCTGGATGGTTTGCTGTTTCTGGACCGGCTGGTCAGCAGGCGTACTGACCTGTTTAAACGCAAAATATATAAACAGTAGGCCCTGCAGGCAGTAGCATAAGCAGATAAATAGTTTTTTATGTTTATCCACGTAACATCTCAATAAGTCCGTGCAAGATCCCCTCCCCATATCAGGGGGAGGGTTAGGGTGGGGGTTAAGTGTTTGATTATAGACACAACCTCCATCCTGGCCGTCCCCCTGACAGGGGGACGGAACTTAAACTGCATGGACTTATTGGGAAGTTACTTATCCACAAGTTAAGTCTTTGTAAACACTGTAAAATAAATTCTTGAAAAAGTTATCCACAGGCCCCATATTGTGAGTATCAATAAAATTTACCTCGAGGTGCAACTCAATGAGAATGGATAAATTAACCAGCAAATTTCAACAGGCACTGGCTGATGCACAAAGTATTGCAGTAGGTCGTGACCATCAGTTTATCGAAGCGATTCACGTGATGGTGGCCCTGCTGGATCAAGAAGGTGGCACTGCCCGGCATTTGCTGACCCAGGCCAATGTCAACATTAATTTGCTGCGTTCCAAGCTGGCAGAAGCTATGGATCAGATGGCCAGTATTGAAGGCTTTTCCGGAGATGTACAGATATCTCCGGATTTATCACGTTTGCTGAATATGACGGATAAACTGGCACAGCAGCGCAAGGATCAGTTTATTTCCAGTGAATTATTTATGCTTGCCGCTCTGGACGATAAAGGTCAACTCGGTAAGATCCTTAAAGAACTGGGGGCCAGAAAAGAAGTTATTAACCAGGCCATTGATAATATGCGTGGAGGCCAGGCGGTTAATGATCCCAATGCTGAAGAACAGCGTCAGGCCCTGGAAAAATACACGGTCGATCTGACTGAAAAAGCGGAGCAGGGCAAATTAGATCCCGTTATCGGACGCGATGATGAAATTCGCCGCACGGTGCAGGTATTGCAGCGCCGTACCAAAAACAATCCGGTGCTCATTGGTGAACCCGGAGTGGGAAAAACCGCTATTATTGAAGGCCTGGCGCAGCGCATTATCAACGGTGAGGTGCCGGAAGGACTGAAAAACAGGCGTATTCTTTCGCTGGATATGGGGTCCCTGATTGCAGGTGCCAAATTTCGCGGAGAGTTTGAAGAGCGTTTAAAAGCGGTGCTCAATGATCTGTCCAAGCAGGAAGGGAATGTGATCCTGTTTATTGATGAAATCCATACCATGGTCGGGGCGGGTAAAGCCGAAGGCTCTATGGATGCCGGTAATATGCTCAAGCCGGCACTGGCACGGGGTGATTTGCACTGTGTGGGTGCCACAACGCTGGATGAATATCGCGAATATATGGAAAAGGACGCTGCCCTGGAGCGGCGCTTTCAGAAAGTGCTGGTGGATGAACCTGGCATGGAAGATACCATTGCCATTCTGCGTGGGTTGAAAGAAAAGTATGAACTGCACCATGGCGTTGATATTACCGATCCGGCTATTGTGGCAGCTGCCAGCCTGTCACATCGTTATATCACTGATCGTCAATTGCCTGACAAGGCCATTGATTTGATTGATGAGGCGGCCAGCCGTATCCGCATGGAAATCGATTCCAAACCTGAACTGA
This sequence comes from uncultured Gammaproteobacteria bacterium, assembly GCA_963836005.1. Taxonomy (GTDB): domain Bacteria; phylum Pseudomonadota; class Gammaproteobacteria; order GRL18; family GRL18; genus CAWIHS01. Next base: position 1,090,785 of record CAWIHS010000002.1, read on the forward strand.
TGGATAAACTGGAAAGACGTATTATTCAGCTTAAAATCGAACGCGAAGCACTGCGGAAGGAATCTGATGCCGCTTCGAAAAAACGCCTGGAAATCCTGGAAGAAGAAATTGCCGAACAGGAACGTGAATATTCTGAGCTGGAAGAGATCTGGAAATCTGAAAAAGCGGCTGTGCAGGGCACTCAGCATATCAAGGAAGCACTGGATCAGGCCCGCACCGATCTGGAAACAGCTCAGCGTGCCGGTGATTTGACGCGTATGTCAGAACTGCAGTATGGACGTATTCCAGAACTGATCAAACAGCTGGAGGCAGCGACCCGAGCTGAAGATGTAGAACAGGGAGAACACCCCAAGTTGCTGCGCAACCGTGTCACAGAAGAAGAAATTGCAGAAGTGGTTGCCAAATGGACGGGTATTCCCGTTTCCAAAATGCTGGAAGGCGAAAATGACAAACTGTTACGACTCGAAGATGAACTGCATAAGCGTGTGGTAGGTCAGGAAGAAGCCGTGAAAGTGGTTTCAGATGCCATTCGCCGTTCCAGAGCGGGTTTGTCCGATCCGAAACGACCAAATGGTTCATTTTTGTTTCTGGGGCCTACCGGTGTGGGAAAAACCGAGCTGACTAAAGCGCTGGCCGGTTTCCTGTTTGACACAGAAGATGCCATGGTGCGGCTGGATATGTCCGAATTTATGGAAAAACACGCCGTAGCACGTCTGATTGGTGCCCCTCCAGGCTATATAGGCTATGAAGAAGGTGGCTATCTGACTGAAGCGGTCAGACGCAAGCCGTATTCAGTGATCCTGCTCGACGAAATTGAAAAAGCGCATCCTGATGTGTTCAATATTCTGCTGCAGGTCCTGGATGACGGTCGTCTGACTGATGGACATGGCAGAACGGTGGATTTTAGAAACACAGTTATTATTATGACTTCCAATCTGGGCTCGCAGCGTATTCAGGAACTGAGCATACAGAGCAGTACTCATAGCGGTGAACAGTCGGAGGTGGACTATCAATATATGAAGGCCGAGGTTATGAATGTGGTGACGCAGCATTTTCGTCCGGAATTTATTAACCGGATTGACGATGTGGTGGTATTCCATCCCCTGGGCCGTGAAGCGATCCATAAAATTGCTGAGATTCAGCTGGAAGGTCTGCGTGAGCGTCTGCAGGAACGTGATCTGGAGCTGGAATTATCTACAGCAGCACTGAATCAAATCAGTGATGCCGGCTTTGACCCGGTTTATGGAGCCAGACCATTGAAGCGGGCTATACAGCAAAGCATCGAAAATCCTCTGGCGCAGGAAATATTGGCGGGTAATTTTACCCCCGGCGATATTATCGAAGTAGATGTAATACCTGATGATCCCATGGGCAGAATGTCCTTCAAACGTATCATCAAGGCTGAAGTGGTTTAACCACTGGTGAATTTCATTATGCAATGGCAGCTCCTGCAGCAAATCCTGTGCATTTTCTGCAGGGGCTAATTCACTTACAAAAACCAGGTGCAAGGATATCAGCCAAGTATCAGCCTTGATCACTGGTTTTCTTGTGCAGACACTTTTCTTAACACCCAGTCCAATGCTCTGGCAGATAACAGGCGTTTTAAAGTGCCAAACAGATAAGTTGGAAAAGTTACGTAATAGTGGGCATGCGGACGTTTACTTTCCAATGCATGGGTTAATTTTTTAAACACCGCCTCCGGCGGCAGTGTAAAAGGTGCTGACGGGCCCTTTTTTTTCAACCGGGCTTCCATTCCTGCATAGGTATCTCTAAAAAAACTGCGTTCTTTATCGATGTGCTGCTGGTACTTGATAAAAGCATTGTTACGAAAATTACTGCGGACCGGGCCAGGTTCAATTATTGAAATGTAGATACCGCTGCCGTGTAATTCCAGTCTGAGCGTATCGGCCAGTCCTTCCAGCGCATATTTTGAGGCATTGTAGGCGCCGCGAAAAGGCAGAGCTATAATACCCAGCACGGAACCATTATAAATGATCCGTCCAGAGCCCTGGCGACGCATCACAGGAATTAGCCGATTGGTCAGTTCCTGGGTACCAAACACATTTGTCTGGAATTGTTCAATTAAAACCTCACGGCTTAAATCTTCAACCGCGCCGGGCTGACCATAGGCGCCATTATTGAAGAGCGCGTATAACTGTCCTTTGGAGCTATGCAGCACAGCATCAACCGCTGAATGGATAGAAGCACTGTCTGCAAGATCCAGCTGCAGACTGTCAAAACCCTGCTGCTGCAGTTTTTTGACGTCTTCAGGCTGTCGTGCGGTGGCAAATACTCGGTAGCCATTGTTGCGAAGTTCCCTGGCACAACACAGACCAATACCACTGGAACAGCCGGTGATAAGAATGCTTTTAGCAGTATTCATAAAATCCTGAAAATTTTTAAAAGGGCATAAACTGGCAGATAAAGTATATGTTAGCATTGTCTTATTTTTATTGAAAATTTACGCATTAAAAGTATAATTTCCAGCCTTATATTTAGCTTAAATAATTGTAACCGGGAAGTTCCTGCTGATTTAAAACTGCAGGGCTTTTCAGGACTAACTGCAGGAATGATTAATGCCTATTTATGAATATCGATGTGCTGGCTGCGGCCATGCAATAGAACTGATTCAGAAAATGTCTGAAGATCCCATGAAAGACTGCCCGGTGTGCAAGGAGTCCAAATTGAAAAAACTGATTTCAGCTTCAGGTTTTCAGCTTAAGGGCAGCGGCTGGTATGAATCCGATTTTAAAAACAGCAGTTCAGGGAATAACTCAGGTAAGAATCCAGGAAATAGCTCAGGGAACAGCTCTGGCAGCTCATGCGGCGGTGGCAGCTGCGGTTGCGGCTAAAAATATGCTCCGGCTGATACTGAAAGTCTCTCCAGCCCCTTGTAGTCTTGTCTGACAAGGCTTAAAATTACCCGTTTTCTACAAATAACCTCAAATCATATAATCATTAAAACGTGTGGCATATAAGCACGTGCGGAAACGGGAAAATCAGGTATGCGAAGTCATTATTGCGGACATTTGACAGAAGAACATATTGATCAGGAAGTGATTTTAAGCGGCTGGGTGAATCGCCGCCGGGATCATGGCGGTGTTATTTTCGTTGATCTGCGTGATCGCGAGGGGATCTCGCAAATTGTTTTTGATCCTGAAAACCCGGCCATCTTTCGTCAGGCGGAACAGCTTCGCAATGAATATGTGCTGCAGGTGACTGGGCTGGTACGTCAGCGTCCTGAAGGGACTGAAAACCCTGAGATGCCGACGGGTAAGGTCGAAGTTGTTGCTACGCAGTTAAAGGTTCTCAATGCTGCATTGACACCGCCTTTCCAGCTGGACGAAGAAGACGTTTCCGAAGAACATCGGCTGCGTTATCGTTATATCGATCTGCGTCGTCCCGAAATGCAGCAGCGCCTGAAACTGCGTTCTGAAATTACCCGTGTGCTGCGTTATTATCTGGATGAGCATGGTTTTCTGGATATTGAAACCCCGATTCTGACCAGGGCGACACCTGAAGGTGCGCGTGATTATCTGGTACCCAGCCGCACTCATCAGGGTGAATTTTTTGCTTTGCCGCAATCCCCGCAACTCTTTAAACAATTACTGATGATGTCGGGTATGGATCGCTACTATCAGATCACCCGCTGTTTCCGTGACGAAGACTTACGCGCTGATCGGCAGCCGGAATTTACCCAGCTGGATATCGAAACCTCTTTCCTCGAAGAAGAACAGATTATGCAAATAATGGAAGAGATGATGCGCAGTGTATTCGCCAAAGTGCTGGAAGTGCCTTTGCCTGAAAAGTTTCCACGCATGACTCACGCACAGGCCATGAGTCGTTACGGCAGTGATAAGCCTGATTTACGTATTGACCTGGAACTGGTAGAAGTAGCCGATTTGCTGACTGATGTTGAATTCAAGGTGTTTTCAGGTCCCGCCAAAGATCCGCACAGCAGGGTTACCGCACTCAGGGTGCCCAAAGGCAATGAGCTTAGCCGTAAACAGATAGATGATTACACTAGCTATGTGGCCATCTATGGTGCCAAGGGGCTTGCTTATATCAAGGTTAATGAAAAGGCCGCTGGCCGTGAGGGCCTGCAGTCGCCTATTTTGAAATTTATACCTGATGAAGCCGTCAGTGAAATTCTCCAGCGTACGGGTGCTGAAGATGGCGATTTGATCTTTTTTGGTGCGGATAAAACCAGAGTGGTTAATGAAGCCCTGGGGGCGCTGCGTGTTAAACTGGGACATGATCTGGGGCTGGTTGAGCGCGGCTGGCAACCGCTCTGGATTGTCGATTTTCCCATGTTTGAGTATGATGACAGTGCGCAGCGCTGGACTGCCCTGCATCATCCCTTTACGGCTCCCAATAGTGACGATCCCGAGACCTTACTCAAGGATCCTGGTGGCAGTTTGTCCAGAGCATACGATATGGTGCTTAATGGCACTGAACTGGGCGGAGGATCAGTGCGTATCCATACGCAGGAAATGCAGCAGAGTGTTTTCAAACTGCTGGGTATCAGTGATGAAGAAGCACAGGAAAAATTTGGTTTTCTGCTGAATGCACTCAAATATGGATGCCCGCCGCATGCCGGTATCGCGTTTGGACTGGATCGCCTGGTGATGTTAATGACAGGCGCGAGTTCTATTCGGGAAGTGATGGCTTTCCCCAAGACACAATCAGCCGCCTGCCTGTTAACGGATGCGCCTTCAAACGTCAGTGCTGCACAGCTTAAAGAACTGGGCATCAAAAAACGTGAATTACCCGCGGATAAAATTGCCGCAAGTTAGATTTTCGCCAGGTCAGATTGACAGAGAAATTTAAGCATGATCCCTTTCAGGCTGTTCCTGGGAAGTGCTAAAATTTAATTTGAGTTTAAATCGTGTCCATCCGTTGTGAGATGGGCTCCTGCGGCACAGGGATGTGCTGCCATTTTTAATGATGATAAGCCATTAAAAATGTAGTAAAAGAAAAATCACGCTTTTTCTTTTGCGTTGCATAATATAACCAGGATGGTTATTTATAAATGGAAACTAAACAGTTTTTAATCACAAGGGGTTCAGATGGCTGGTCATAGTAAATGGGCAAATATTCAGCACCGTAAAAAAGGTCAGGATGCGAAACGTGGAAAATTATTTACCAAATTAATCAGGGAAATTACCGTTGCTGCCCGTCTGGGCGGGGCCGATTTGGATTCAAACCCGCGCTTGCGGGCAATTGTAGATAAATCCCTGCGAGCCAATATGACCCGGGATACGGTTGACCGCGCCATCAAGCGTGGTGCTGGTGACACTGATGGTGAGAATTTTGATGAAATCCGTTATGAGGGCTATGGCCCCAATGGAGTTGCTGTCATGGTAGATTGTCTGACGGACAATCGCAATAGAACGGTGGCCGAAGTTCGTCATGCTTTTAGCAAATCCGGAGGGAACCTGGGAACAGACGGTTCCGTTGCCTATTTATTTAGTCAACTGGGGATCCTGACATACCCCGTCGGCAGTGATGAAGATGGCATTATGGAAGCTGCCCTGGAAGCCGGAGCAGAAGATGTGGAAACCAATGATGATGGCTCGATTGACGTGATCACAAGCGCAGAAGATTTTATGGATGTTAAGGATGCCATGGTCGCTGACGGTTATGACCCTGAAATGGCTGAAATCACTATGAAAGCATCTACAGCGGTTGATCTGGAGCTTGATGATGCACAAAAAGTGATGCGTCTGGTGGATATGCTTGAAGATCTGGATGATGTGCAAAATGTTTACTCCAACTCAGAATTTTCTGATGAAGTTATGCAGCAGTTGGCAGAAGAATAAACTTTATTGATTTATAATAAGCCAGTTATTATTGTGGATTCGTAACGACGCAGCGTATCTGAAATATTGCATGAGAGGCAGCAGCCGAAGTCGTCCATGTGAGCCAATAAATACCTGACAGCAGGCACGAGCTTATAGATACGCTGAGTCGTTGCGTGAATATTTACTATTGGGGGCGCTTAAAATCACTTTTTCACCAGCCGAGAGCCGGAAAGTCCTGGGTATTGATCCTGGTTCGTTAAGAACAGGCTATGGACTGATAGAAACTGCGGGTAATCATTTGCACTTTATAACCTGCGGGACCATTCATACTGGCGGCGGCTCCCTGCCGCCCCGTCTGCAAATCATTTTCAAACAGATCCGTGAAGTAGTGAAGCTCCATGCTCCTGATGAAATGGCCATTGAGAATGTCTTTCTTGCGCGTAATCCTGATTCTGCACTCAAACTGGGGCAGGCCCGGGGAGCAGCTATTTGCGCGGTTATGGCCGAAGATATACCGGTAGCAGAATATACGGCTAATCAAATCAAGCAGGCAATTGTCGGCAAAGGTCATGCAGATAAAGCCCAGGTCCAGCACATGGTAAAAATTCTCCTGAATCTCAATGACCTTCCCCAGACTGACGCAGCTGACGCACTGGCTGTAGCTCTTTGTCATGCGAACACGCGCCAGACCATAGAGGAGTTCAGGAGTAAAGCCAGTGAACGTTATCCTGCTGAAGTGCTGGGTGCCATTCGAGGGCGGCGTAAAAAAAGGTTCAGATTGTAAAATCCACAGTTAATCTCCATCCAGAAAGAAGCTATAGTCCCTGTTCCATTTTCAGGGGGAGAAGCGGGATGGGGATAGCAATGTAAACTTACAGTGAAAAATGAATAACAGATAAAAGAATCAGGAAACACCCGATGATAGGACGCCTGTGCGGAATTTTAATCCAGAAACAACCCCCCAACCTGATGATTGATGTACAGGGTGTGGGCTATGAAATTCAGGCACCCATGAGTACTTTTTACCAGTTACCCGAACTGGATCAGACCGTGGTTCTTTTTACTCATATGGTGGTGCGGGAAGATGCGCATCTGTTGTATGGCTTTCACAATGAAAAGGAACGGTTATTCTTCAAGAGTCTGATCAAGGTGAATGGCGTGGGTCCAAAGCTGGCTCTGACTATACTTTCCGGGATCTCTGCGGCTGAATTTGCCCAGGTCGTAAAAAATAATGATGAAAGCGGCCTGGTCAGATTGCCGGGGATTGGCAAAAAAACGGCACAGCGTTTAATTGTCGAAATGCGTGATCGTCTGCAGGACTGGCAAACAGTCGAAACCGGCATAGACAAACAGGATGGGGCCGAAATCAATCATCCGTATAGCGAACAGGATATAATAACAGAGGCGACTAGCGCCCTGATTGCTCTGGGATACAAACCCATAGAAGTAAGCAGAATGCTCAGCAAGCTCGATACCCGGGATCAAACCAGCGAAGCATTAATTAAACAGGCTTTGAAAAACTCTGTCATATAAAAAAGTGTCATATAAAAAAGTGTCTAATAGCCATGCTTGAAAACCAACGACTGATTACTGCGGCTGAACGAACCGATGAAGATCGTGTTGATCGTGCTATTCGACCCAAAACACTCAAGGATTATGTCGGACAGCCTGCGGTGTGTGAACAGATGGAAATCTTTATCCCCGCAGCCAGAATGCGCGCTGAAGCTCTGGATCATGTGCTGATTTTTGGTCCTCCCGGGTTGGGTAAAACAACCCTGTCACACATTATAGCGAATGAAATGGGGGTAAATTTGCGTCAAACCTCCGGACCCGTGCTGGAACGTCCGGGAGATCTGGCTGCTTTGCTGACCAATCTGGAAGAAGGTGATGTCCTGTTTATCGATGAAATTCACCGCCTCAGTCCCATAGTTGAAGAGGTTCTGTATCCAGCTATGGAAGATAATCAGCTGGACATCATGATTGGTGAAGGTCCGGCAGCTCGCTCCATCAAACTGGATTTACCGCCGTTTACTTTAATCGGTGCGACCACACGTGCAGGGTTATTAACTTCTCCGTTACGTGATCGCTTTGGTATCGTACAGCGGCTGGAATTTTATTCAGACGAAGATTTATGCCATATCGTTAAACGCTCTGCATCCATCATCGGCCTGGATATCGACCAGCCAGGAGCCCATGAAATTGCCAAACGTTCACGCGGTACGCCGCGTATTGCCAATCGCTTATTACGCCGGGTCAGAGACTATGCTGAAGTCAGGGGCAGTGGTATAGTTGATACTGCCACCGCTGATCTGGCCCTGAATATGCTGAATGTTGACCATCAGGGATTTGATATGCTGGATCGAAAACTGTTATTAAGCATTATCGAGAAATTTGACGGAGGACCGGTTGGGGTGGAAAATCTGGCCGCAGCAATCAGCGAAGAAAAAGGCACCATAGAAGATGTGCTGGAGCCCTTTTTGATACAGCAGGGGTATATAATGAGAACTCCAAGAGGGCGAATTGTGACTGATAGTGCCTATTTGCACTTTGGCCTGATAAAACCCGGCCATAAAGAAAAAAAGAGCCGTTAGTGAATATCCTGGTGACGCAGTTGAACCTCGCTCTGAGAGGAAAAAACATTGGATGAATTTATCCTGCCAGTCCGAGTCTATTATGAAAATACAGATAGCGGAGGGGTAGTCTACCATTCTGATTATCTGAACTTTATGGAGCGTGCGAGGACAGAATGGCTCCGATCTCTGGCCTGGAACAGGATCAGATTATCGCTCAATATGATGTGATATTTGCCGTGCGCTCAGTATGCATCGACTATCTTAAACCGGCGGTTTTCAATGATGCCTTGCTGGTCAGCTGCATGGTTAAAAAACTGGGTAAAGCAAGCATTAACTTCAAGCAGGAAATATTCAGAGAAACTGACAACCTGCTGCTGACACGCGCCGAAGTGCGGGTCGCCAGTCTCAGTGCCTCGACAAAAAAACCAGTGGCTATACCGCAAACACTATATAAACAATTTATTTGACTTATAATGCAAAGCAGGTGTTACGTGGCCAGAATTACTTTTAACTTTAGCGTATAGTTCTATCCAGGAATTGCAATGCATACAGATATGTCCATCCTTTCACTGATCACTGGTGCCAGCTTTATGGTGCAGATGGTGCTGTTCAGTCTGCTTCTGGTTTCAATCATATCCTGGACCATGATCATTCATAAGTGGAAAGTCATGAGACGGGTCAAACGGGATGCCGACCAGTTTGAACGTAATTTCTGGTCTGGAACCGATCTGGTTGAATTGTATAAAAGTATTTCCCAGCGTAAAGATACCCAGGGCATGTCGGGGATCTTCGAGGCCGGTTTTCGTGAATATGCCAAACTGCATGCACAGTCGGGTATCGCCCCTGAAGCGCTATTGGAAGGTGCTCAACGTGCCATGCGTGTAGCTATGAACCGTGAAGTTGATCGTGCTGAAGCCGGTTTACCCTTTCTGGCCACGGTGGGATCTACCAGTCCTTATGTCGGATTATTCGGCACAGTCTGGGGGATCATGAATTCTTTCAGAGCTCTGGGTCAGGTTGAACAGGCAACCATGTCAATGGTGGCTCCAGGTATTGCGGAAGCACTGATTGCAACCGCTATGGGATTGTTTGCTGCTATCCCGGCAGTGATAGCCTATAACCGCTTTTCCTACAGCCTGGAACGGCTTGAGGGACGTTACGACAGCTTTATGGAAGAGTTTTCCAATCTGCTCAATCGCCAGGTTCACTCCTGATGGCAAGAAAAAGACGCAAGCCCATGTCTGACATCAATGTAGTACCCTACATCGATGTAATGCTGGTGTTGCTGGTCATCTTTATGATTTCAACACCGTTGCTGACACAGGGTGTAAAGGTGGAATTACCCCAGGCAGAGACAGAGGCGTTAAATGTGAAACCGGCAGATACGCTGATAGTCAAAGTCGATGTGAACGGGAACTATTATCTGGCCGTTGGCACGAATAAAGAAATACCGGTAGAAAGGGAAGTTCTGGCAGCTCAGGTAGCAGCACAGCGTGAACTTAAACCTGAACTTTCCGTGCTGGTGGCGGGTGATAAAGAGGTTCGTTATATCTACATCATGGATGTTCTTGCATTATTGAATCAGGCCGGTATTCCCAATGTGGGGCTGATGACAAAATCGCTGGATGAACAACCATAGCAGCTGATACTCTTGTTTCTGCAGCAGAATACGATTTATACACCTATCAAACAGGTCATTAAATGCTTGACTGGATAAAGGACAATCGCACATCTTTTTTAGCTGCTGTGCTGCTGCATATTCTTTTTCTGGTTGCGCTGTTTATTAACTGGCAGGCAGACACCCCTAAAAAAATTGTTCTGCAGCAAGGAGATATTATTGAAGTCAATTCTGTCGATGCTAATCGCTATAAAGCTGAACTGCAAAACATAGCAGCAAAAAAAGCTGCCGAGCAAAAACGTATCCAGGATGCGCAGAGAAAAGCACGGGAAGAAAAACGTCAACAGGCCTTACGTCAGGAAAAAGCTCGGCAGGAACGCCTGGCCAAAGAGAAAAAACGCCAGGCGGAAGTAGAAAAAAGACGCCAGCAGGAACAGCAGCGCAAAGATGCTGAAGCGAGGCAAATAGCAGAAAAAAAAGCTGCGGATAAAAAAGCTGCCGAGCTGAAACGTAAACAAGCTGAAGCCGAGGCAATAGAAAAAGCCAAAGCAGAAAAGGCCAAAGCAGAAAAGGCCAAAGCAGAAAAGGCCAAAGCAGAAAAGGCTAAAGCAGAAAAGGCTAAAGCAGAAAAGGCTAAAGCAGAAAAGGCTAAAGCAGAAAAGGCTAAAGCAGAAAAGGCTAAAGCAGAAAAGGCTAAAGCAGAAAAGGCTAAAGCAGAAGCCAGAGAACGAAAACGCCAGGCTGAACTTGAACAGCAACAGGCCGCTGCACGAGCACAGCGCAGCAAAGGAATTGTTAGCCGTTATCTGGGACTGATGGCCCAGAAAATTGAGCATAACTGGAGGCAGTCGTTAAATGCCCCCACTGGTCTGAGCTGCAAAATTGAAATAAAATTAGCTTCAAGCGGCGAGGTGCTGGCTTTCAGTATTATAGAAAGCAGTGGCGATGCCGTGTTTGATAAATCGGTTGAAACTGCGGTTTTAAAGGCTTCACCATTACCGGTACCGGCTGAAAATGAAATTTTTCAGCAATTCAAAGTTATGAGATTTATTTTTACCCCAGGAAGTTACTAAAATATGCTGCGAATTATTATCCTGATAGTGTTTCTTTTTCTTAACACCACGGTGTTTGCTGTTCTGGAAGTTGAAATTAAGGGTGGATATCAAAGTGCAACGCCGATTGCTATTGTTCCATTTTCGGCGACTCCGCCACTGCAGACGGTGCCTGTGGATATTGCAAAAATTGTTAGAGATGATCTGGAGCGCAGCGGGTTGTTTATGCCGTTGTCATTTTCCCGACTGCCCGAACATCCGGCTCTGGATGCCAGCCCTGACTTTACGCGCTGGAAAAAAACTCAGGCCGAACAGCTGGTGATTGGTTCTGTTACGGCTGACGGAGTGGACAGATATTCGGTCAAATTCAAATTGTTTGATATTTTCAGTAGTAAGGAAATTCTGGGTTATCAATATCATGTGGATAAAAAAAATCTGCGCCGTGCGGCTCATCAGATCAGTGATCGGATCTATAAACGCCTGACGGGTTTTCAAGGTGCGTTTGATACCCTCATTGCCTATGTGATTGTGAACAACGATGCGAACGCAGATAAAAGAATTTATACTTTGGCCGTAGCAGACTCAGACGGCCATAGTGAACAGGTCATACTGAAATCAAAACAGCCCATTTTGTCACCGTCCTGGTCGCCGGATGGTAAACGTCTGGCCTATGTGTCGTTTGAAAAAAAACGTTCTATTGTTTACGTTCAGGAACTAAAGACCGGTCAGCGTGAAGAAGTGGCCAAGTTTAAAGGTCTGAACAGCGCACCCCGATGGTCTCCTGACGGTAAACGCCTGGCCGTGACACTTTCGAAAGATGGAAACTCTGAAATTTATATTATTTACGTTGCTACGGGCTCATTACAACGTATTACCAACCATTACGGTATTGATACAGAAGCAGACTGGTCACCCGATGGACGTTCTCTGATCTTTACTTCCGATCGCTCAGGAAAACCGCAGATCTACCAGATTGCGGTAGATCAGCGCGGCAAAGCAGGCAATCCCAAACGACTGACCTATAAAGGTGATTATAACTCCGGGGCGACTTTTTCTCCTGATGGAAAGTATATTGCGATGGTGACCCGAGAGCATGGCAGTTATCGGATAGCCCTGCTGGAACTGAGCACAAAACATATACAGATTTTAACTGACTCCCAGCTGGATGAATCGCCGACATTTGCACCAAACAGCAAAATGGTGCTTTATGCGACCGAGTTACGCGGTAAAGGAATACTCGAAGTTATCGCTGTGGACGGCAGTTATTCCCCGCAGCGGCTGAGAGTGCTGAGCGGAAATGTGAGAGAGCCGTCATGGTCGCACTTTCGTCCGCAATAATTCGGGCGAAGATGCACTGATAAATAATGCTGCATTGAACCTGTGTCGATGATAATGTTACTATTTTAAAATACCTGTAAACTAGGAGGACTATTTAATGAAAGAATTTATTCTATTGTCACTGCTGACTGCGCTTTTGCTACTGTCAGGTTGTGCCAGTACCAAAGGAAGTGGCTCTGAGGGAAATGGCGCTGAAGGCGGTGATGCAACAGTAGAAGAACGCAGCGGTCAGGCTGGTGAAGGGTACGAGGGCCAGACCGGCGGGTATGATGATTCAGGCTCAATGGGCGGTTCCAGCCTGGGCAGCTCTGGTAATGACGGTGACCCGCTCCAGGATCCCAATAGTCCGTTATCTATACGCACTATTTATTTTGACTATGACAGCGCAACCATCTCATCCGAGGGGGAGTCTGCTTTGACGGCCCATGCAGAATACCTCTCCCTTAATCCAGACAGGCAAATTGTGCTTGAAGGTCATTCCGATGAACGAGGGACTCGTGAGTATAATCTTGCCCTTGGTGAACGCAGGGCGTTTGCAGTTGAAGAATTTCTGTCTATCTCGGGTGTGCCTGCCGAGCAAATGGAGGTCAGAAGCTATGGTGAGGAAAACCCTGTTTCCATGGGGCATGAAGAGGCTGGCTGGCAACTCAATCGAAGGGTCGAGCTGCTTTACTAACGTTATACCAGGATGGTCTTTCCTGGCAAAACATAGCTGTCTGATTTAATCTGTTTATTTTTTTGAGAAAATAATGAGAAACTCTACTAACCAATATACGCTGACATTTGCTGTAATCATCTTATCCGTTACGCTGTTTTCTCCACTGATGAGTCAGGCAGCAGGACAAGCTTCCCTGGAAAACCGGGTAGAGCGCCTGGAGCGTCTCATGAGTTCAGAGAAACAGTCTGATCTGCTTGCCCGTTTCAATCAGCTGCAGCAGGAAAATCAGCAACTCAGAAATATGCTGGAAGAGCAAAGCTATCAGCTGCAGTCACTGAAAAAACAACAACGTGATTTGTATAAAGATTTAACCCGGCGTATGAATCAAATGGGCAAGGGCGATTCGAGGAGTTCTATTTCTTCAGTATCGGCTGCTTCTGATGCGCAACAGCAACAGCCTGTTGCTGTATCTTCAACCGCTGTAAAATCTTCAACTTCAAAGCCTCAGACGAGCTCAGTGATTAAACCGGTAAGCACTGTACCTTCGGCTTCTGCTGCAGTGAAATCTGGCGGTGTTGAAATCATTGACAAATCTATTCATGTAAATGGAGATGAGTCTGACGAACAGGCTTATATCGAGCCAGTATCAGTGCCTGCAAGGCCAGACGTTGAGAGTGCTGAACCGAAAAGCTCTGTGTATGTTGCTCAGCCGATGTCAGCAAAAGAACGTCAGGCAGAGCAGGTGGCCTATCAAAAAGCCTATGATGAACTCAGGGCTCAGCATTATGTTAAGTCGCGGGATTCATTTTCTGCATTTATTCAGCAATACCCTCATGGCCGATATGCTCATATTGCCCAATACTGGGTAGCCGAGTCCAGCTTTGCACAAAAAGATTATCAGCAAGCCATTTTGGATTATCAACACCTGATAGACTTCTATCCAGATAGCCCAAAACGGATCGAATCCCAGCTAAAAAAAGCCTATTGTTATAATGATCTGGGTAATAAAGAAAAGGCCAGAGAAAACCTGCAGTTACTCATAGCACAATACCCCGATTCCACGGAAGCCACGCAGGCAAAGCGGCTATTGAAAAACCTGTAAACACAGACGTGGCAAACTTTTAGCTGAGTTTTTTCGCTTATCCTTCGCAGATAAAAATGCAGTTAAGACGGCATAAAAAGAGCACATTTTTATAAAAAAAGCTTGCCATAACTAAAAAAAACGGTAGAATATGCGCATCTTAAAGGACGGCTATACGCCATAACCTGCATAATGGGCTGTTAGCTCAGTTGGTAGAGCAGTGGACTTTTAATCCATTGGTCGAGAGTTCGAGTCTCTCACAGCCCACCATTATATTGCCTTGTAAATCAAAAACATAAGAAAATTGGCTCTTCTCCGCTCTGATGAGTGAGAAGAGATGCTATTACTCACGAAACCTGTTGAAATATAAAGCTTCTGAAGGTTTTATAAGCAATAAGAAATATGAGTATCAACATCTCACCCAGTATTTTGGGCCTGACTGGCCAGAGAGTCAATGAAATAACCCTGAATAAACACCCTAAGACAGTTCATATTATCTGTCAAAGAGATAAACCTATTTTAATCAGTTCAAAATGGTCTAAAATGTCAAGTATTTGAAATTAAGGACAAATTGATGGTACTTCCCCCAGAATCCGATCACCCAACGGGTGAACAACTCCCTGTTAGCAGAAATCCGCTGTCTGAAGCAGTTGAAGTGGATACTTTTGCTGGAAAACTCCATATTGAATGGGATTCTAGTGCTGCTGTAACCCCCATGGGCCAGCTGCCATTTTTTATCCAGTTTTTGAAGTTAGGAGGCCGTTTTGATCCTTGGGTTAAAGACTGTCCATTGTCTTATCGAAGTAATAATGCTCCTAAAAAAGTCAATATTCTGGGTTCACTCTTTCTGTCAATTTTATCAGGGCATAAACGCTATGCTCATATCACCAACCTGATGAGTGATCAAGTGAATTCCAGATTATTGGGAATGACCAAAGTTGTCAGTGATGATTCTGCTCGCAGAGGCTTACAAAAAATTGAAGAAAAAGCAGGAATAGAGTGGCTACAGAATCATTTACAATCCTGTTATGAACCCTTGTTAACAGCCCCCTGGATTTTAGATGTTGATGTCACAGTAAAACCACTTTATGGTCAGCAGCAGGGAGCAAAGATTGGCTATAATCCACAAAAACCCGGAAGACCTTCTCATACCTATCATACTTACATGATGTCCAACTTACGTCTGGTATTAGAGGTTGAAGTTCAAGCAGGTGATCAGTCTAATTCATGTCATTCAATGCCTGGTTTAATTTCTTTGCTACATCGATTACCTGCTAATGGAAAACCGTCCTTTGTGCGAGGAGATATTGCCTGGGGAACTGATAACGTAATGACGCAACTGGAAGAGCTCGAACAAAATTATTTGTTCAAACTAAAAAAATCAAAAAATGTTAAGGAGCTCATATACAAGCATCATTGTTTAGGTGAATGGTATTACCTGAATAAGGAATGGGAAGCAAAAGAGGATGACATACAGTTGCAAGGCTGGGAAAAAGAACGCCGTGTAGTTATTGTCAGAAGACGCTTATCCAGTGACAATATTATTGGCTTTGAATCTAACAACCAACTGCAACAACAGCTGGCATTGGTTGATGGACCTGAAGACATAAGAGCTTATGAATACTCTGTTCTGATCACTGACTTAGAAGACGATCTGGTCACCATTTTTCATCATTACCGTGACCGGGCAGATTGTGAAAATAATTTTGATGAGTTAAAAAATCAATGGGGCTGGGGTGGTTATACAACGCACAAAATAAAGAGCTGTCAGTTCATGGCTCGTATAATTGCATTGGTGTGTAATTGGTGGAACTTATTTGTCCGTTTAGCCATCCCTCATAAACATCATGAAGCGATTACCAGTCGCCCCTTGTTGCTCAGTAGTGTCGGTCGTTTAACTGAACACAGTCGTCAAAAGAGAATGGTGATCACCAGCACACATGGTGATATCTCTACATTAAAATTAGCTTACACTCGACTGGTTGAGTTTTTTGATGAGCTAAAAGTGAATGCGCCGCAGTTGAGTTATTATGAATGTTGGAGTCGTATTTTAGCTAAAGCAATGGAGAAATTTAAGGTTAATTTGAGGTGCGATAAGTATATGGAATTGCCTGCACCTGCGTAGCACGAAAATTACCGAAAATTGAGGTGATTTTATGCTGGACTGAACGTCATGGCAGGATTAACTGATGATTTTAGGATAAACGTAGAAAAGCCATTGATTTGTTAAGTGGTCAACGAGAAACGATTAACCGATATATTCAAAGACAAGTACGTGACGTCCCGTTTATGGGCTATCCCTGTTATGTTGAAATAGAGTTAGCTCAGGTTTTTCTCAGCAAAAATGAACGCCGAATAGAGCACTGTGATTTTGTTGATAAAGGCTGCCGATTTACTCAAAGGTTTTGCCAACTGATCAGTGGACTTTGCCGTCATATGAGCATTCAGGCTGTTTCCAGACACCTTGGAATACGTTGGGAAACAGTCAAGAATATTGATAAAGCTTATCTTGAAAAGACATTACCAGCACTGGAACCAGAAAAATTAAGCAACCTGAAATACATTGGGGTTGATGAAGTGGCCAGAGCAAAGGGTCATGATTATATGACCGTCATTTATGATATGGTTGAAGGCCATTTAATCGGAGTAGTAACTGGACGAACATCGGATGTGTTTACAAAGTTCTTAAAACGAATACCCAAGGAAACTGCTGAAAAAATAGAGGCTGTCGCACTGGATATGGGGCCAGCCTATCAAAAATCAGTGAGAGAAATCCTGCCCAATGCTGACATTGTATTTGACCGGTTTCATGTCATGAAAAACTTCTCCAATGTGATAAAAAATCAGAGAAGAATTGAGTTCAGAAAAGCAAACATGGCAGGAAAGAATTTACTCAAGGGAAGCTATTACCTGTGGCTAAAAAATGAAAAGAAGCTCACAGAGAAACAATCAGGGCAATTGGACAATATACTATCAGAAAACCAGAATTTAAACATACTGTATCTGATGAAAGAGCAACTGCAAGCGTTATGGAACAATACGGATGTTGACGAGATGAAAGCAGAACTTGAATACTGGTGCAACATGGCTGATCAAACAAATATGACCTATTTAAAAACATTTGCCAAGTCACTGAGTAAAGAACAAAGAGGGCATTTGCAACTATGCAAAACATCAGCTGACATGAGCCAGAATTGAAGCAGGCAATGTCAGCATTGGCTTAATAAGAAAAAGAGCCAGGGGCATTCGGGATACCGAATATTTTAAACTGAAAATCAGGCAAACCTCCATTCCTGATGAGCAGAGTATGTTCTATTTTGGACAAAATCTCACTCATTAAAGCGGAGAAAAACCTCTAAAGTATTAATTTCATATAAAAAAATCAACAACTTAAAATTGGCTAAGAATGATAGTTTTTTGCATCCCAACATCATAATAGCTTACTATGACGAGTCATAAAAACCGTATTAAGGAGATTCTGCGAATGAACTATAAAACACGACAAATGCTAAATGGTTTCAAACTTTTACCGGTAGTCCTCACCGCCTTTGCTTCAACACTTTCATTTGCCAGCACTGCGGAAAAGCCCAATATCCTTGTTATTATGAGTGATGATGTCGGCTATTGGAATGTCAGTCACAACAACCGCGGTATGATGGGGTATAAAACACCCAATATCGACCGTATTGCCACTGAAGGACTGAGTTTTACTGATTACTATGCTGAGCAGAGCTGTACTGCCGGACGTTCAGCTTTTATAACCGGACAGCATCCCGTTCGAACCGGTTTGACTAAAGTCGGCATGCCTGGTGCTGCGCAAGGTCTTCAGAAAGAAGATCCTACTATCGCCGAGTTACTCAAGCCTCTTGGTTACGTCACTGGACAATTTGGTAAAAATCATCTGGGTGACAGAAACGAATTCTTTCCAACCGTTCACGGTTTTGATGAATTTTATGGAAATCTCTATCATCTGAACATTGAAGAAGAGCCGGAATTACCTGATTTTCCCACCGGAGAAATGCGCGATAAAATCGCTCCTCGCGGCGTATTCAAATGTGTTGCAACCGACACCTATGACAAAACTGAAGTGCCTCGTTTCGGAGCCTGGGGGAAGCAGTCTTGTGAAGATACCGGTCCACTGACCAAAAAACGTATGGAGACGATTGACGAAGAAGTTCTGGGCGTGACTAAAGACTTCATTAAGCGAGCCGTTAAAGATGACAAACCATTTTTTGTCTGGTTCAACGCCACACGTATGCACGTTTTTACTCATCTTAAAAAAGAATCTGAAGGAAAAACCGGACATGGCATTTTTGCAGACGGAATGGTCGAGCATGATGGACATGTTGGTGAGCTGCTTGATTATCTTGATGAGTTGAAAATTTCAGATAATACCATCGTTATTTGGAGTACGGACAATGGTGCTGAAGTTTTCACCTGGCCTGATGGTGGTACCACTCCGTTTCACGGTGAAAAGGCGACAACCTGGGAAGGTGGTTTCCGAGTTCCGACAGTTGTTCGCTGGCCCGGAAAGATTCCAGCCGGAAAAATTTCCAATGGTATCGTCTCTCACATGGACTGGATGCCGACTCTGTTGGCCGCTGTGGGTGCGGACAATATTAAAGAAGACTTGCTGAAGGGCTATAAAGCTGGTGACAAAGAATTCAAGGTTCACCTGGATGGTTACAATATGCTTGACTACTTCAAGAACGGCGGCGAAGGAGCCGGACCAAGAAAAGAAATTTACTACTTCACGGATATCGGTAAACTCGCTGCTGTACGACATAATGACTTTAAAGTACATTTCATGATCCAGGAAGCACATGGATTTGATGTCTGGAAAAACCCTTATACCGAACTTTCCTGGCCCTCTTTAGTTGATTTACGAGCTGATCCATTTGAGCGTGCAATGCATGAATCAATTGGCTGGGGTATGTGGTCAACAAAACGCATGTATGTGCTTAGCGCAGCAGCTGTTGTAGCTACAGACTTTTTGAAGACATTCCTGGATTTTCCACAGCGCCAAGCACCGGGCAGCTTTAATGTTGACAATATTATGACCCAACTTGAAGCGGTTCGTGCGGCTGGGCAGTAGAATTCAACGATTAATTAACTGATAAATTTAGCTGATGTGTGCTTAATATTGCATGCGTTAGCTTGGGAGTGAAAATGCGTAATTACCAGATCTGATCTTCTTAACCACGTTGATCATGATAGTTTGATTTAGGTGCGCATTTAGGCAATTCAGGGCCAAAATAGAGATCAACCGATCCATCTTTGTTCTTTATTCAAGTTATCCAGAGACCCAATTGATGGAAACGGCTGGCCATTTTAGTCACCATAAATATTATTAAATCTGACTGCTTATTGTACAATTCACCCATTTTACTAGACGTAAAAATTTGAATATCTATTGGCTTGAAATGTCTGCTTTTTTTATAAAACTTTAGGCTCTTCTCCGCTTTGATGAGTGAACTTTTTGTATATATTGTTTTACAAAGCTAATTACTGTCTGGCTGAGAGCCAGAACGCTGGTCATAAGTAATTTTTATAAATAATATAAATTACAAAAAGACTTTTAATAAGAAAAGAGCTTATGTATCAACGTTTAATAACGCTTTGAACAAATTTTCTCACTCATCAAAGCGGAGAAGAACCGTTTAATAAGCTTATAGATGATTTAAATGAAGGTGATACATTAATCGTTTACCATGTCAGTCGTCTTGGTAGAAAAACTAGCGAAGTACTTGAAACTGTTGAGTGCTTACAAAGAAAGGGTGTATCAGTCTATGTAGATCAATTGCAATGTATTGACATTACCTCTGGTGTCGGAAAGCTTTTATTCACTATGTTGTCTGGTTTGGCTGAACTTGAACGTGAGCAAATGTTAGAACGACAACGCATTGGTATTAATAGAGCTAAATTGGAGGGTAAACATAAGGGTCGTAAACCAGTTGATGATGAGGTGATTGATTCTGCACGTACATTAGTTGCAGCTGGTATGAGTAAAGAAAAAGTTGCTAAACAACTAGGTGTTGGCGTGGCTACTCTTTATCGTAGGTTGTGAGAGTTAACATACCTAACGAATGGACACAAATGGACAGTAGTCAGTTTAATAAAATCAATAACTTAGTGCAAACTGACTGTCCATCAAGATTCTATAATTAATGGTCATTTTAATCCATAATTGCCATTCATTTAATAGAGATATAAATATCAACACATAACTTGAGTTCACAGATTGAAGTATATAGTTAAAATGTCACTCATCTCCCAGAGGGAGAGGGAATAAACGTATGCTCTTTATGATCATTTTTATGCATTAAACTTCTGTTATAATACATCAATGTTCAATCTTCCTGTTACTCAGGTACTGCATGAGATTAAAAATCATCTTGCTCAAAACAATCGTTTAATTTTGCAGGCACCACCAGGTGCGGGTAAAACAACTCTTGTACCATTGGCCCTACTGGATCAAACCTGGCTGAAAGACAAGCAGATTATCATACTCGAACCCAGACGTCTGGCCACTCGAAGTTCCGCTGCACGTATGGCTCATCTTCTCGGTGAAAAAGTAGGTGAAACCATTGGCTATCAAATTCGTCAGGATAAATGTTTCAGTAACAAAACCCGAATACTGGTTGTGACCGAAGGTATTTTGACCCGAAAGCTACAAGCTGACCCAGAATTAGCTGGAGTTGCTTTAGTTATATTTGATGAATTTCATGAAAGAAACATCAATGCCGATCTCTCCCTGGCGTTTTGTTTGCAAAGTCAGGAACTGCTCAATGAAGAATTAAAAATTCTGGTCATGTCTGCCACGCTGAATACTCAAGCCCTTGTCTCACTTTTGAATGCTCCTTTGGTCAGTAGTCAGGGAAGAAGTTACCCAGTCGATATCCTACATCAAACTGAAAATATCGCTAAGACCCATTACTTCCCTATCAAGCAACGCAATTTGACTTCTCTTGTCGTACAAACAACGATTGAAGCAGTGGCTTCGCATGAAGGTAATATTTTAATTTTTTTGCCCGGTGTCAGAGAAATAAAACAGGTTGAACATGCGTTAATTGATTCCTTCGTTGAAGAAAATATCCATATCAGCCCACTATATGGTGACTTATCAAAACAACAGCAAGATCAAGCCATATGTAAGCCCCCTTTAGGGCATCGGAAAATTGTACTTGCGACGAATATTGCTGAAACCAGTTTGACCATTGATGGCATTAATGTGGTCATTGATTCTGGTTTACAAAGAGAATCATTCTTTAATCCTGGTTCAGGCATGAATACACTGCACACAACAATGATTGCACAAGATTCTGCAACACAACGCAGTGGTCGTGCTGGCAGATTAACTGCAGGCACATGTTATCGATTATGGAGTGAGAGTCAACATAAACGTTTATCCAATCATCAAAATGCTGAAATTCTGCGTTCTGATCTGGCGCATGTTATTCTTGAACTGGCACAATGGGGCATTCAAGATGTTGAGGAGTTACATTGGTTAGATTTACCACCGCCAGGGGCAACCGCTCAAGCTAAAGATTTATTATTTAAATTACAGGCCATCTATAAGGATGGAAAAATTACCCTTCATGGCAAAAAAATGCTGTCTTTAGGGATTCATCCCCGTCTGGCTCATATGCTTTTAAAAGCCCAGACAATTGGTCATGATGAATTAAGTTGCTTGTTGGCTGCATTACTCACAGAGAAAGATATCTTAATCGGTGAAAAAACATCTGATCTGGCTTTTCGTATCAGTCTTTTACAACAAGTTAAACAAAACCTTTCAATTGATAAAAAACAGACAAATAAGCACCAATGCAAACAAATATTAAAAACAGCTCTGGAATTTCAACAACGACTGGCAAAGACTAAGAGACAAGGGAAAGGAAATTCTGAAGTTCATAATAACCGCCTTGATCAGAGCATAATTGGTGTACTGCTTGCATTTGCCTATCCCGATAGAATTGCAAAGCTTCGTACTCCCATTGGAAATAACAAAGGACAGCGCTATCTTCTGAGTAACAACAAAGGGGCTTTTTTCAGCCAGTATGATGCGTTAGACAAGGAGGCTTTTTTGGTTATTCCAAGTTTAAATGAACAAGTCAATAAACAGGCTAAGGAAGCACGAATATTTCTTGCATCAAGTATTTCTCAAGAACAGTT
Organism: uncultured Gammaproteobacteria bacterium; assembly: GCA_963836005.1. Taxonomy (GTDB): domain Bacteria; phylum Pseudomonadota; class Gammaproteobacteria; order GRL18; family GRL18; genus CAWIHS01. The sequence continues at coordinate 1,113,081 of CAWIHS010000002.1, forward strand.
AGAAGAATACTTTGCAGATATTATAGAAGAAAAAAATGACATTACATGGAATAAAAAATTAAAAAAAGTGGAATGTTTTAATAAAACCTTTTTAGCTAGTCTGGTACTAAAAGAACAAAATAATTCTTCCATTGACAATTTTCATCTACATCCGACATTACTCTATGGCATTAAAAGTCTTGGTCTTAATTGCCTTCCTTGGTCTAAACAAGCTGATAATTTAAGACAAAGAGTAGAGTTTATTCGTTTTCAGAAAAAAAATAACAAATCATATAAAGACTTTATGTCACATGAATTATCAACAATTGATTTACCTGATTTTTCAGATGATTTTTTATTAAATCATCTTGATGAATGGCTGCTACCCCACTTAACTCATGAAAAGTCCATAAATGATCACAAAGCAAGCTCCAGAGATTTTGAATTTGTGCCATTGTGGGGTATGCCTACATTTTTTAGATATCGGATGAGGCGGGTAAATTGTCCAGACTGCGGTGTTCGAATTGAACAAATTCCCTGGGCACAGGGAAAAAGTCAGATAACCAATACCTATGGACAATTTTTAGCACATTGGGCAAAAAAACTATCCTGGAGCGAAGTTGCAGGATCTTTTAAAACCTCCTGGCATAACGTTTTTACCGCGGTAAAACAAATGGTTGAGTATGGGCTGGCTCATCGTGATTTAAGCCAAATTGAGGCCATCGGTGTTGATGAAATTCAATATGGCAAAGGGCATCAGTATTTAACCCTGATGTATCAGCTTGACCTGAATGAAAAACGACTACTGTTTGTTGAAAAAAAGAGAACGGTTAAGAGTTTATTGAAATGCTTCAGGGAATTGGGAAAGGAAAACTGTCAAAACATAAAGTTTGTCTGCTCTGACATGTGGAAACCTTACCTCAAAGTGATAAAAAAGAAAGTGCCCAATGCATTAAACATTCTCGACAGATTTCATATTGTTAAAAAGCTCAATGAAGCAGTGAATGATGTCCGTATCAAAGAAAGTCAACGGCTAAAAGAAGAAGGTTATGAACCGATCCTGGATAAAACAAAATACTGCTTCTTAAAGAATGAAGATAATCTGACTGAAAATCAGGATGCCAAATTAAAAGATATTTTGCAATACGATCTGAAAACCGTCAGGGCTTATTTGCTAAAAGTGAGTTTCCAGGCATTCTGGCACTATAAATCACCGTATTGGGCTGAGTGGTTTTTAAAAAAATGGTGTACACGAGCGATGCATTCAAACCTTGAGCCAATGAAAAAATTTGTTAAAACACTCAGGAACCATCAACCATTATTGATGAACTGGTTTAAGGCAAAAAAAGCCTATTCTTCGGGTGCTGTGGAAGGTTTAAATCGTAAAATAAATCTGGTCACGAGAAGATCTTATGGATTTAAGAACTACGATATACTTAAAATCGCCTTGTTTCACAATTACAAGAACTTGATTTGAGAAAAATTTTAAGTAGCTGTATCAGTTGGCAAACCATGCAGACAATTGATGAATTAGCACCAGAAAAAATACAAGTACCCAGTGGTTCACTAATCTCTATTGATTATAGTGAGCCCAAGACTCCTGTACTGGCAGTACGTCTGCAAGAGCTTTTCGGCTTGCAAACAACACCTTCTATTCTAAAAAATAACTATCCCCTATTACTGCATTTACTTTCCCCCGCATCCCGTCCCATGCAGGTTACTCACGATCTGATGAGTTTCTGGAAAACCACCTATAATGACGTCAAAAAGGATCTTTCTGGAAAGTATAAAAAACACTACTGGCCTGATGACCCTCTACAAGCACAGGCAACCAATCGAGCTAAACCACGAAAAAGGTGAAACTGTCACTTATACCTACCCCCTTGTTTGGACAATAATTAGGGAGAAGCTAAACTTATCGGAATTTCCAACATACTAAGAAATTTTGAGGTTACAGAATGAAGTATATAGATAAAAAATATGTATTTTGGCATGTACAAAAAGCAATCAAACTGTATAGTTAATAATCACTATCAATGTTATTTAGTCGACCCTGAAAAAAGATAATATTCCTAATTCAAAAGATTATTGTACAATATTAATTCTGATTTTATTGTTCATGATCAAATTGTTATCTGTCATTACAAAAATATGATCTCAGTTTGAATCAAAAACAAGCGATAATACAGCACAAATAACAGGCACAAAAAAGCAATGATCCATTGCTTTAGGTTCCATGCAGTAGCTGCCATGAGCACATTAATTTCATCGCCAATGACTCCTTTAAGGAAGTTTCGACTTAATCGGTAGTCTGACTTCAAGTGACCAATAATGGGTTCAATCGCTGCACGACGTTTGCATTGCTTGCGTTTCTTGTCTCGCTGATATCGGTTATCTCTTTTCAATGGCTTTTTCGGCAAGACAATTTTTGTCTCATTAAATTGAGTTTTTCCTCGGTAGCCTCTATCGCAAACTGCATTATTGACTAACTTTCCACGTGAGGCTTCAATATGATTGAGAACTTCTGGTAAAGTATGGTTGTCATGAATGTTTTTCTCATGACTGACAACACCCACAATAATATTACTTTTTGCTGTAGTTGCTATGGATACTTTATTGCCGTATTCATATTGCTTGTGATCTTTGCCTTTACCAATGCAATAAACCTGTTGCTCATGCAAGGAATAAATTTTATTTTTATCCTTGGGCTGTTGTGCTAATACTCGTTCATAAAATAAAAAGTCTTTCTGATAACGATCAAATAAAAGGTAACTTGGTAATCTTCGTCTTAGCTCTCGGATTTGTTTATGAGCAATTGTCCTTAATCGTGTTAATGCTTTTTTAGCTTTGCCTCTTTTTTTAACATGGCGAAAATGACGGATTGCAAGCCGACAATTCTTTACTTCTTTCACATAGGTTCTACGTTGTTGAATGCTATGTTCCTTTGCTAAATTGTTCACTCGCTTGATGATCTTAATGGCCAGTTTTGCATCAGTTGGATAAGTGATATTCTTTTCCTGAACTGTTGTATCAATATTTACGTTAGGCTCAAGTGCTGTTTTATCATGTAAGCCAATGCTCATCTGAAATATCTTTTCCATTCCCTCTTTGCCGATACGTTTTCTGAATTTGACCAGTTCAGTACTATGGCAAGGCTCAGATAAGCTAAAGTTAGTTTGACCACAAAATGCCTGGTAATAAGGATTTTGTTTCCACTGGCGAACCAGAGTCTCATCACTCAGGTTTTCCAGCTGTTTCAGCAGTAATAATCCGACCATTAGTCTTATAGGCTTTGCTGGTGCGCCTAATCCTGAGTAGTGGACTTTAAAGGCTTGCTCAAAATCATCCCAGGGAATGATTGAAGCTAACTTTAATAAGGGCTCTGCTTCATCCAACTGATTAAGGATGTCATCACCAAAAAAGCTAAGTTGTTGTTCTTTGCCTGCTGTTGAATACATTTTTTTCACCAAATCGACCAGAAAAGCTGTGCTTATTATAACATTTCTGGTCGATCTGGTCACTCAAAAACAGGATTAATTCCTTATATTACAAATAGATAATGTATTTTTCAGGGCTGACTATTTACACAGTGTAGATAACGTCCCAAAGGAGCAGGTCAGGAAATTTTTCTGACTAACGACGTTTTTGAAAAAGCAGCCACTTCAAACCTGAAAATATGTAGATTTTAAAAGCTTTAAAAATGGTCATTCAGTACAAGTAGCGGACAATTTAAACTGATGTAAAGATGACAATAAATGACTCCATTGGACGAAAACATACATTTGTACTGTACGCTTTTGACCTATACCAGCAGGTCAATTCAAATGAGAATGGTTCTTGAATTTCTAGATAGCGTCCATTCATCCAACTAAAAAATAATACAATTATTTTTTAAAGATTGTTCAAATTCAGCATAAAGCAGCAATTCATGAACGCCTTGCATAACCCCCTGCCAAAGACTGCTAGAGTGCTACGTAGCCTTTGGCAGTCCGAGTTAACGCAATTGTAAGGCCTTCATCTTATTCCAGCTCTTTTTGTTATCACCATTTAAAGCTTTGGGCTTCATTATTGTGGTGCTGGAATGTTGGTCCCATATTTCTTGTTGATATCTGAGTAGAGCTTATCTACTACTTCTTTGTAATTCACGCGCCCGCCTTTAATGAAATCAGAGAACCCGACTCGCTTGCTTGCGTCTGGAGGAAGTTTCTTTCCAACTGCTGGCTGCGGCCAAATGTCCTCGTCTATGCTCGGCGTTTTTCAAGAGAGTTGTCGCCTAAAATTAAATTATGCCGCCTTTTCTTGCTTGATTTTATCAGCTGGTTTATCTGGGTTAAGAAAAACTTCTGTTATCGGTTCCCAATTTCTAATTTCGCCTGTCCAACGTTCAGGGGTTTTAAGTTTCGCTTCTAAATAAACCTGTTTACGTTGAGCCAGTATTACACTATCTTCACCTCGATGCCTCTGCCCAGGTGTGACATATTTGATAGCACTGTGTAAGTGCTCTTCATTATACCAGGCAACAAACCCCTGCACCCAATGACGCGCCGCTGACAAGTCTTCAAAAGGTTTTTCCGGATATTCAGGTCTGTATTTTAGCGTTCTAAATAAAGATTCTGAATAAGGATTATCGTTACTGACAGCAGGTCTGCTAAATGAGGGCATAATGCCTAACTGTTGGAGTGTTGCCAGCAGGGTTGCGCCTTTCATTGGGCTGCCATTATCAGAATGGAGTGTGACCTGGTGCCGTGGTATTGCTTCATGACGACAGATGTCTATCATTAAATCAGCAGCTTGTGCACTGGACTCTTCCTCATAAACCTGCCAACCGACAATTTTTCGACTAAAAATATCCATCACCAGATACAAATATAAAAAAATCCCTCTCACTGATGTCGGCAGATAACTGATATCCCAGCTGTAAAGCTGATTAGGGGCAGTTGCACATAAGGCTTTTGGTTTTACCTGGCCTGTTGGTTTGGATTTCTGCCTATGCTGTCATTGATTTTCAGCCTTTAATACGCGATAAAAGGTTGATTCTGATCCCAGATAAACACCTTGATCGGCCAGTTTAGGGACAATCTGATTGGGCGGTAAGTTTGAATACTCAGGCTCATTAGATAGCTTAATCAAACGCTGGCGCTCCAACTCGCCCAGTTTATTGGCGGGTGAATTTTTAGTGTCTAATCGGCCATCATTATGATGGCCAGGGCGAGACCAGCACTGATATGTTTTTGCGCTGATACCCACAATATCGCATGCCTTCGATTGCCTGGCCCCTGAATCAACAGCTGTACTAATAAGCACAATAATTTGATGACGATCATCACTCATTGTGAGTTGTCCTCGTCGTTTCCCCAAATTTCGTGGACTTTTTTTTGCAGTACTAATAAGGCGGCTGTTTCAGCCAGGGCTTTATCTTTACGATGCAGCTCTTTTTTTAACGTAGTGATTTCTGTTTTAAGGCTTTTGGTTTCTGTCGATTTTTTTGATGGCATTTGTGCTGTATTTCCATTCTCAAAATCCAGTTTCCATTGCTGAATATGATGTGCGTAAATGCCCGACTCGCGGCAATACTGACTGATCTCTGAGGTATCTAAAGCACTGCAATTAATAACATGTGCAAGGCGCTCTTTTAAGCTTAAATCCTGTGGTCTTGTTTCTTTTTTCATTGACTGGTGAGTCGTTCCTTTAAGAGGTTGCTTTCCAGATCCCAATATCCACCTGGTGAGAGTCGAACGTCCTATACCCAAGCGTTCCGTTATTTCTTCTAATGTGGTGCCTTCCGTGCGAGTTAATGCTTTTTCTACTGCCTGTAGTTTAAATGATTCGGTAAATCTTTTGGTCATTTTTTTGCCTCAAATAAAAATTATGAGGCGACAACTACCCTAACACAGGGGGTTATACATTTATAAGTAATTTACTCTGTACTTTATTTGAATAAAGTCGTTTGCGAAAGCCGTTGCCTTAGAGTCTACCAGTTTTATTTGGTTGTCGAGTTTGCCAAAAAGTGGGACGCCACCTCCTAGCAATACCGGCGCTCTTGTTATTGTCATTTCATCAATGAGCTTAAGATTAAGAAATGAAGTAATCGTGGAGCCGCCATCAATATAGGCGTGCTTCAATCCTTTGCTTTCTAGCTCTTTTAGCAAGTCAGTAATTTCACCAGAGAACATTTCTACCTTGCCCTTTAGGTTTTCGGGTGGTGTTTTTATCGTGTTGCTCAAAACAACGATATGAATATCACCGTAAGGCCATTGTTCAGGAGGCAAATTCATACTGGAGATCATTTCCATGCACTTGCGCCCCATGATCATGCAATCAACCGAGGCCATAAAAGCGCCAAAACCCATGTCTGGATTATCCCCCATATCAGCTTCTGGGTTACCAGAGCTATGGAGCCAGTCAACTGCTCCTTCGGTAGTAGCAATGTAACCATCTGCGCTTGTTGCTATATAAACGGAGCATTTCATTTCTTATTCCTATCACTGATGCTCAGATTACTTATAACAGTGTTATTAACGAGATCTTTCGTCCCGTTATACATTTTTATATATTACCTATTAAAATGGTCCGCAAACCAATGCTCGTTTTACTCCAGATGTTAAAACATCTATCCCTTCGATTAATTTTTCTCTTCTAATTAGAACATCTGTAATTTGACTTGAATATTTTATAGCACTCTCTCTCATCATTCCCAACATTGGCCAACCCCACAATGCTGAAACTGTAACTTCCTCTTTAATAAAATGAGGCTCGGTTAAAAATGTGCAACTAAGTACGGATTCAACCGCACTTCTATTGGTCTCGCTTCCGCCTACAAGGTCAATCACAACTGAGCTTTTTGGGATTACTCTTTTTAGATGGTCATTACTTACAAGATAAGTGATACCTCTTAGTTCTCGTGGTAGTTCTGCACCATTTACAACCAAATCAACATCTTTTAACCAAAAATCAATTTTATCTTTTGCTGTTTGGGTACGACCTAAAATATGGATATTTTTGAAGCCTTGTTTATATATTTCATGCATTGCGCCACTTGCTACATTACCATAACCCAATACAACAACTTTTGCTTCACAGATATCTATTTGAGGTTTATTTTCTTTAAGGAGTTTAATTCCATACCTTGCACCTGCTTGTCCTGTCTCATGAAGACACTGTATTCTTCGCAAACCAAACTCCAAAGGTGGATGTGTTTTTCTATAATCAGCAATTGCCACATCCCCACTTTTTAATTCAAATTCATGGAGGTCAAAAATATTAGAATTGGTCCCTTTTAATTTTTCAATTAATCTATTTGAATCGTTAAAGTCTTCACTATCATAAAAATACAGAGTTTCACTACCCGTCTCTTGTAACTCTTCAAATTTTACATCTTTATGTAAAATATTTAGTGAACGGGGATTACGATTTCCTGCCCTTCTTATAGCTCCCGCTAATCTTTTATTTCGACCTATAACAAATATTTTTAGATTTCCAATTGTTTCATTATCAATAAAGCTTTTTAAAGCTTTTTAAAGCTTCAGCCATTGCCATCCGCGATAATATTTGCGCATCGGTTTGTATTTTTGGAGATTCAAGAATCTCTTCCATAGCTATAACATTTATTTGATTCTTCTCAAGGATTTTTGCCCTATCTGGGAATGAGTGAAAATGTGCCATACAAAACAGAGTACAACCTTTTTTCATCTTTGATATAGACTCCAAAGAGGGACCTTTGAATTTAATAATCATATCTTTATCTTTGTATATCTCATCTGCTTTTTGCATCAGAGCGCCATTGTTGAGATATTCTTCATCTTCAAAATCTACACCTAGACCTGCACCATATTCAACAAATACTTTAACCCCAACCGCTGTTAATTGCCCAACATCTTCCGGGGTTAAAGCTACTCTTTTTTCTAATCCGCCTGGGTTTTCAGGAGATTCAATCTCTTTAACTAAAGCAATATTTTTAAATGCAATTGATAATTTTTTCACAATAATCCATTTTCTATTTCATTATTGAATGCTAGGTATCTGTTGATATATAACAGTGATATTAACGAGACCTGACGTCCCGTTATACATTTTTGGGCGGCAACAATCCTAGCCTTCTACGCATTCGTGGTCCTACAAAATGCTATCTAGGCTGTACCACCGGACTTCATCGGTGCTTGTGACGAGTTGATAGTTGGATATTTCCATTACAATCAATGCGCACTCTGGCGATGAAAAAAATTCCTCGAACTCAGGGTGGCGCTGGATGTGCGACATGAGCATGGACTGACGCGAGTTACTAAGGGCTTCAGAAACATTCCCGTGTGCGGTAACAATAAGGCCCGCACGTTGTTGTTCGAATGGCTCAATCCCGCAGCCAATAAGTAACGCGGCACGACCGTCCTTAATCATACTTTCATACTTCCGAGTCTTGCGGTAGGTCGCAAATACCAAGCGCTTTATGTCATCCACAGGAGTAAATGCCATCAAACTCGCATGAGGCTGACCATCCGACTGCGTTGCAAGTACAGCAAACTTTCTCCCAGCAAGAAGGGCTCTGATTTCTTCGCATACCGTCACCGTCTCGCACCCCTTGCCGTCAAGGTCACTCATTCTGAGTTGAACCCGTCACAGGCACCAGGACCTCGTTGCGCCGAAGAAACCAGGGCATGTAAGGCGGGTTGTATCTTGCCCAAATAGGTTCGCCAACCACACGAAGGCCGCTTTTTGTTATCCAGCCCTGCAACTTTTCCAAGTGGCGACGGTAGCTTTTTTCGCTCCAAAAACCCGAATAACGTACTGCCGCAATGTGACGTGCCGGAACCTCGCGAATATACACATTCGGGTCTTTTGGCTCTGGCGTACTTTCCAGGGTGAATGTCGCAGGCATCATGAAGCTGACAACCCAATTATCATCCATTTTTTGCTGTCCTACCGGCGAAGTCATTTCAATCTTCTGACTCATTGGCTCCTGTCCAACAGGCGATGTCATCGCGACTTTCTGCTGCTGCTTGTTGTTGCCAGAAATGTACTTGAATAGGCGACCAAATGCTTCGTTTCCGGCACCTTCGAAATCGCCATCTACTGTCGTCTCAGCGAGAATATGGGGTTCGTATCTTCGTAATTCGAATCGGTCTTCTTCACCAAGTACAGTGTATTTCGCTTCCTCCACGGCCATAGCATTTCCTACAAAAAGCAATACGGCAATTGTGACCCAACCAAATCGACCTATGTGAAACATTCTGAAAATATCCTTTTAAAAATTAACCTCGCTGGACCACAGTTCTAGTTCGCCAACTTTGCCAGCACGCTGACCTGACATGAAGACATTGGCCTTGCCGCCCAACCTTTGAGTTAACCGGACGTTTTATACAGAGCAGAGCGAAGCGGCGTATAAAACGGTCGGGTTGAATGACTTGATACTAATTGAGCCTTCTCGCTTCATCACTCCGTCTCACGGTATGATGAAAAGGCTAATTTAAAAAAGGAGAAGACTCAAATGCAATTTTACACTATAAAACACCCATATTATTGTGGAATAGACCTTCATACCAAAATTATCTATATTTGCCTGCTCAATTCAGACGGAAAAGTACTGGTTCATAAACAAACAAAGGCAAACCCAGAGGCATTAATGAAGGTCATTAAGCCTTACCTTGATGATCTGGTCATTACTGTTGAATGTATGTTTACCTGGTACTGGGTCTCCAACTTTTGTCATGAACATAAAGTTAAATTTGTTCTGGGTCATGCTGATATCCAAACATCGGATAGAAAAAATATTTATCATCATTAAACCTGCCACTATCTTGAAATTTCATCAGGCACTGATTAAACGAAAACAATGCAGACGCCGTGCCGCAATTGAGCCCATTATTGGGCATTTGAAATCAGACTTTAGACTGAGCAGGAATTTCCTCAAAGGAGTCATTGGTGATGAGATCAATGTGCTATTGGCAGCCACTGCATGGAACTTAAAGCAATGGATCATTGCTTTTTTATGCCTGTTATTTACACTGTATTATCATATGTTTTTGATTCAAGCTGATGAATTATTTTTGTAATTGCCGGTAGAACTATGAAAATAGTCGGCAAATAACAGTCAATTATTGTACGGAATTCTATGATTCCCCTGAAGTTTTCTTTTTTCAGGGTCGACTAATTATCAAACATGTTAATTATAGTAGAATATATGGCATTAGTTATCATTAATGCTAATTATTATAATTGCTTTATATGCTAATATGCTCTAATATATGATTATTAGTTATCATCTGAGTTAATTTATGGACACTACATTGCACCAATTGGTTAATGAGGCGTTACAGGCCGCAAAAAAGCAAGGATTGAAACAAAAAGACCTTGCTGAGATATCCTCACTAGATGAGGTTGGGTTGTCTCGCTTGAAGAAGGCGAAAGATGCCAAGCTAAGCACCATTGTTGAGCTGGGTAAAAGCGTTGGTAAGAAGCTTGTTTGGGTTGATGACACTACCAGCCTTCCTGAGCTGGTAAGAAAAGGCCAGCTCTTCTAATTCGATATGAAAGATCGTAATGCAGTTATCTGGACTCGTCTGGGGGCACAACCTGTCAAAATGGGCACGTTGAGTGTTACTGATGAGGAATCCCGCTTCACCTATGAGACAGGTTATGAAGAGACTAATCTACGAGGTCTCGGACTAGCTTACCCACCCAAAGAATTCACAAGCACTATTGTACGTCCACGTACCGAATATTTTGATTTTCACCCACCCATAAAATCCTTGGTGCCATCACGAGATGAGCGCAATTTTCAACGCGCCCTGTTATTAAAATATTTGGAAAGAATTAATGTTAAGCCAGAGCCGGGTTTTGATACAGACTGGAACATTCTTATCTATGCTGGACATGGCGGTATAGGACACCTAGATGTCTTTGCAAGTGATAGCGTAGCGGAACAATGGTATTCAACTCCTTCCAAAAAAGGACTTGTTGAGCTTGATGAAAAATTTGGGTTTAGCCTAAAAGAATTTATGATCTGGTTTGATGGTGATGCTGAAGTTCTCATCGATGTGCTCGGCCCTACACCTTCTGTTGGTGGTGCAATACCAAAACTTCCACTATCAATTGACCGAGGTGGCTGGGACGGCCGTATTGGTCTACCAACAAGATTTGGAGATACTGATCGCACGGATATAATTCTCAAGCTTGAAAACACATCGCAGTATCCAGGCATTATAGAGTTAGAGGCGCTGGGGCTTGCAATGCATAAGGATGCTGGGTTTGAGGTACCTAGATACTGGCCAGTTAGGGTGAATGAATTGAATGCTATCGCGATCGAACGTTTTGACCGCATAGAAAATGGCGGCACTGTTTTTATGGAATCAATTTACTCCATACTGGCATCTGGTAATGAGAAAGTGACGAATCATTACAGTACGACTTATGATTTTATTGGAAAAGCCATAGATAACCCTTATGTTCAATTGGTATCAGATCGCAAGCAAGCAAAGTTACACTTATTAGAGCGTTTAATAATGTCTATGTTAACGGGCAACAGTGATTTACACCTTGAGAATTTGTCTATTTATGAGCGTGAAGGAAGACTAGCATTCAGCCCTGTTTATGACCCGGTACCTATGCGAGCATATTCAATACATAACGCCCTGTTTCCATCAGGTATGGGTTTTGGCGATTATGCTGAAGAAGTAGATGATGCAATTATAGACTTTAATACTGCCTACCTTCGATTTAGTAAAAACCTTGGCATCAGTAAAAACACAATGCTGAATTCTGTTGAGCGTCTTTTAAAAGCAACTGATGATTATGATAAGAGAATCGATGCATTAGAAATGCTCCCGCCAGAGAATAAAACCAGGTTAATTGATGTTCACCAGAATATTAAAAGTAAATTTGAGAGTTTTTAACCTGTGGCTGGCGAATTCCTATTCTACACGCAAAATCAAAGAGATAACAATATTGAAAATATTAAAATATTGGTCCATCATGTAAGTCATGAAGACATTATTCCTGCTTTCCATTCACTGTGTAGTACTCATTTTCAAGCTGCTTAAGCCTGGAGGTTTGAAAGCAGTGGCTGCGGAAAATCTGGCGATTAGACAACAATTGATGGTAGCAAATAAAGATCGGCATCATTCACCGCCATTAACTTCACTGGAACGCTTGTTATTTGGTTTATGGGCCATGCTGATATCCAAACATCGGATAGAAAAAATATTTATCATCATTAAACCTGCCACTATCTTGAAATTTCATCAGGCACTGATTAAACGAAAATATCAGCAGTTATTTTCACGCAAAACACAATGCAAGCCTGGTCCCAAAGGACCATCACAAGAATTGATTGATGCTGTTGTAGCAATATAGCCTTACAAATCCATCATGCGTTTGGCATTGACATTGATAAAGACATCGTCAGGCGAATTTTAGCGAAACATTACAAACCCGGTCATAATGGTGGGAATGGCCCTTCCTGGCTAACCTTTATTGGCCATATGAAAGACAGTTTATGGTCTGTCGATCTCTTTCGTTGTGAATCGATCTCGTTAAAAAGTCATTGGGTCATGTTGATCCTTGACCAATATTCACGGCGGATCATTGGTTTTTCTGTGAAATCCGGCTCGGTTGATGGTGTCGCTCTTTGCTGTTTGTTCAATCAAATCATCTCTGGAAAAGCCTTTCCAAAACATTTGAGTTCAGATAATGACCCGCTTTTTCTATTCCATCGATGGCAAGCCAATCTCAGAATTTTAGAGATTGATGAAATTAAGAGTGTACCTAATATTCCCGTTTCGCATCCTTTTGTTGAACGGTTGATCGGCACGATCAGACGTGAATATTTAAATCAAATAATTTTTTGGAATGAGCGTGATTTACAAAACAAACTGGATGAATTTAAACCGTATTATAACACCTCGCGTACTCATTATTCTCTGGATGGTCAAACTCCGGAAGAAAAAGCAGATGATCACCCTGCAGAAGTGATTTCACTTGATAACTATCGGTGGAAAGATCATTGTCATGGATTATTTGAAACGCCTATTGCAGCCTGAGATAGGAATTCGCCAGCCACAGCATCAATAAACTACTACCATAGACTTCATTTTACCATTCTTGATGGTGTTGACATACAGGGGGCGAATAGCTTTCCCATCCGAACGAATGCTGATTTTAGCCATGACGCCACTAATGTCCTGGGTTGAACGGATCATCCGGTTGATACATTCCCTGTCAGCAGAATTCTGACATCGTTCCATCGCATGATATAAAATTGAATAACCTTCGGCTCCAAGAGCTACATATGAGTTTCCTACACCGGAATATAGAGTATTGTAGATACTTTGGACATTCTTCCAAAAAGTTGTGACCGGAGGTTTACTGCTTTGAGCAAAAAAATCAGTCGCATAAAAACCATCGAACTGTTTTATATTTTCCGGGTATTGGGCTATTGCATTTGCCAACATACCGTCGGTGCCCATCATATCAGGCGACCAGCTCATTTCCTCGGTTGCTTGCTCAATCTGTATAAGTTGCTTTATTCCTATGGGTAAATAGAGTAATTCAGTCCCTTTTTTACGAAGTTCTTCCAATATGGCTACATAATCCGTCTTACCCTGATCCAGCGTAATAATTCCTGTTATTTCCCCACCAATCGATTTAACTTTGTTTGCGAATACACTGCCCAGATACTTTGAATAAGCACTGTCAGGTTCAGTGAACACCGCAAACTTCTCGATGAGCAATTCATCCATAACAAACAGGGCGGCAACAGTTCCTTGAATTGTGTCTTCAACGCAGAGTTGATTGACAAAACTATTTTGTGCGGTAATTTCCGCATGGGTGGCAAGGAGTGCAATAATCGGAGTCTCATATTTATCTGCAATTGCCGCCACTCTCAACACAGCGAGGCTGCTCGATGCGATAATAATGGCCGATACCATGTCCTCCTTAACCAGTTTCCTTAGTGCCTTTTCCGTTAACACAGGATCATCATAATCATTCTCCTCTATCAGCTCAATTGCATCACCATTGGGAAGCAGCGGCTGCATCTGCATCACCGTTTTGATCCCCTTGACACTTTCACGCCCCTGAGAGCCATTAGGCCCGGTGTACGGACCAATAAAGCCAACCTTGAACTCTTTTCCACTGGGCTTAATAGCGCTCTGACGGTCACAGCCGTTAAGTAGAAGGGTTGAAGCAATAAAAACTGCGATATAGATGAATGTTTTCATAATATATAGGTGATATTTACCCTGATAATCAGCTTCCTGGAAAAGTTGGTTTGAACCTTCTTACGAAATAAATTCATGTCATCACGATTGAGTTGTTCCCGCGCCAATATTTCCATGTTGATCACATCTTTTTCTCTTTTGTGGATCAATGTGGCTTTCTGGACAATAAGATATTTGCCGTTAACCAGAAATCGTTCATGCTGCCAGTTCTTTTCAACCACCAGCTTTTGCACAATGTCATGGTAAGTTAAATACAGCGGGATTGAAATCATCGCCAACATCAATATAACAAGCCCTATACTTCGCTTGCCATGTACTGCTGCTGAGTAACCCAGCACTCTGAAAGTAAAGGTTGAAGCCAGAATAATGCCAATCAGATTGGTGAAAAACAGCAGAAAGGACTGAGCAAAGAAATAGGGATCCAGCCGGCCCAATCCGATACCGGCTACAGCCAAAGGTGGCACCAGAGCCACCGCAATGGCCACGCCAGCCAGACTCTGCATGATTTCCTTGAATGATTTTGTGTAGGCTGCAGCCATTCCTGCAAAAATAGCTACACTTAGATCGAGCAAGCTCGGACTCAGTCGCGCGAGCATCTCGTTTGTCATCGGTTTATGGGGGAACAGCAGACTAATGAGGGCCGAGGACAGCAATGCTATCATGACGCCTACAGTGATCTTAATTGTTGATTGGCTTGTCATTTTTTCATCGTGCCTCAGAAGGCCCATAGCCAGGGACACGATGGGTGTCATCAAAGGCGCCAGTAGCATGGCGCCAATCACTACAGAGCCGCTGTTCAGATAGAGTCCCACGGTTGCCAGCATGGTACTGAGCACCATCAGCACCAGGTAGGTGGAATTAGTCTGAGCATCGTTACGCAGTGCCATGAATAAATCACGAAACCGCTCCTCTGAGGCATAAGCAAAAATAGGAATATTTTTCTTCTTTAACTTTAACAGTTCATTACCGGCTGGCAGATTCCTTATCTCAACTCTTTCCTTGGGCGCTTCCTGTTTTTTGTTTTTTTTACACAGCGCAGCACCAACATTAATACGCATTGCTTGAGGTAAAACTTCACAATGTAACGGTGTCTGTGTCAGAGGCTCACCATCAATGGACACAATCAGCTGCCGTTCTGATGTTATGTCGATCCGACTGCTTTTGATATATCCGATGGTGCTGGGAATTCTGTTACGTTTAGTGCTCCTTCTGAGTGTTTCAGTCAGAAATCGCAGATAAGCCAAAATGGATAAGGGGGCGTTCACCACCAGAGAGATCATGCCGTCCGAAAAACTATTGTCGTGAGAGATCAATCTGGAAACAAAACTATCCTTATGATATTGAACAATCATGCATCCACAGGCCGCAGTATTTATCTTTCTGTTGTTGGCAGTGGTGAAGTTAAAACCGAGTAGTCTGATACCTTTGAGTCTGTTATATATTTTGAATATTACTTTCCATAAGCTGTCATTCTCCAAGGAATCCAGCAGTGGTAGTCTGCCTATGGTAGCCTTGAACAACAGGATTTTACCGTTACATAAAATAAGATCCATGACCTGAACATTCTTTCGCAACGCCAAGTCAATGCTTTTTTCCAAGTCTTCCGGAAGATCAAAATGTTTTTTCAGGTTCTTTTGTGAATCCATCGGGATTATTCCGACGCTGAAACTATATTCCCTGGAAAACTGTAATATAGTCTTGATGGTTCCCATTGGCCCAGAAACCATCACATGTCCCACGCCCTCAAGCAATGCGTCGGTATCCTGTAAGAGCGTTTTAAAGGCAATGGGTGTGATCTCAACACCGAATGTGTTTGCCTGAACCTGTGCAACCAGTTTTTCGTTATCCTGCGAATAGACAAACAGTGCCGCGCTAACATGCTCATTCATGAAAGTACACCCATGATTTTGAAACGGTTTCCAAAAAACAGTGAAAAAGAGGAAAGGATCCCAACTTTTCAAATATTATTTTTTCCAATATCCCTATCTACATCCGGTGGGCTTGTTATGCAGAATTAATAATTCCTTAACAGTATGGGCAAGGATTACGTCACTGTATAATAAGTGGTTGACGTAAAAAATTATCGACAAAGGAGACAGGAAAAATTCAGCTATTTTTAAAAATGGCTTTTCAGTCCGTAAACATCAGATCGGCTTGGGTCTAAAGCCATGGGATATCTCGGCGAATTTCTGTTCTGTGCTGACGGGGTACAAAATATAAGCCCGGCAGATTATGAGAGACAGACAATCGGACTTAACTAATAGCCCACTTTTTCGGGACAAAAACAGAGAGCTGACCTTTAAAATTTTATGTATGTTTAATATTATATATTAAAATAGAAATTTTTGGATCTTCCTCATCTGTCCGTTTTTGCTGAACTCCAGGCAGTCGATTAGTCCATTACTTGCGGCAGGCATATGAAAAGGAAGTAGCTTAGATGGAAGTTATCGGAGCTGATTTTACCAGTAGCCCTCGTGGCGCCAAACCTATTACGAAGGTGTGTTGTCAGCTGGAAGATGGGCTGTTACAGATAGATAATTTTGAAGACATTACTTCCTTCGATGGATTCGAGGATGTATTGCATAGACCGGGTCCTTGGGTAGCAGGCTTAGATTTCCCTTTTGGGCAGTCCCGAAAATTGATTACCAATCTGGGCTGGCCGCTTTCCTGGAGTGGTTATGTTGAAGTGGTTGATGGACTGAGCCGCGAGGAGTTTGTTGAGGTGCTTGAGTCATACAAGGAAAATCGTCCCGAGGGGGATAAGGAGCATCGCCGGGTAACTGATCATTTATCAGGGGCAATAAGTCCACAGAAGCTTTACGGTGTGCCGGTTGGCAAGATGTTCTATGAAGGAGCCAGGCGGCTGCTGCAATCTCAGGCGAATATTGTTCCTGTTCGGCCCACTTCAGACAACAGGGTAATTGTTGAGGCTTATCCCGCGCTGGTGGCACGGCGGTGGAAGGGAGGCGATGGATATAAATCGGACACTAGAAAAAAACAAAGTGAAGCACATAAGCTCGCGAGAAAGCGAATTCTCGAAGGTCTTGTGTCAGAGCAGTTCCGTGAAATCTATGGATATAAGCTGAGGCTTTCCAGGTCTGATCTGGACAGAATGATCGATGACCCAACCGGTGACCAATTGGATGCGGTGTTGTGTGCAGTCCAGGCAGCATGGGCTTGGCTGCGGTGTAAAGAAGGATATGGAGTGCCAGAGGATGTGGATCGGTTGGAGGGCTGGATTGTAGATCCAGCGTTGATTGCATCATGACTTCCGGTCAATATTCCGAAGATGTTCTTGTCGAACAACCTGCCATTAAGCTGTTTCAAGGGCTCGGTTGGGAAACTCTCAATGGTTTTAATGAAAATGCGTCGATTAAAGGCTGAGAATAAGCACTTGCAGGAGGAAGTTGCACTGCTAAAAAAGGCATCACAGTACTTCGCGAAGCACCTCAAGTGAAGTACGAATTTATTTTAAACAACCAACACTGTGGTTCTATTTCAGCCTGGTGTTGGGTACTTGATGTCTCCAGGCAAGGCTTTTATTCCTGGTGTAAACGTCCAATGAGCCCAGGGATGCAGTTAAACAACCCACTGGATATAAAGATACAGCAAATCTTTGAACGACATAAAGCCCGTTATGGTGCACGACGCATTACTGAGGATCTTAAAGCGGATGGTGAACAGGTGAGTAAAAATCGTGTTGCTCGCCGCATGAAAGTCTTAAATTTAAAGGCCAAACAAGCCAGGAAGTTTAAAGTTACTAGGATAGCCAGCATAATAAACCAGTTGCACCTAACCGTAGTGGTAACTTCTCAATAAGTCCATGCAGTTTAAGTTCCTTCCCCCTGACAGGGGGAGGGGATCTTGCACGGACTTATTGAGATGTTACCCGTAGTGCAGGCAACTGCTGGATAAGGCTGGCGATCTAGTTGAGGTAAACAGGATGGAAGATCCGAATTATCATGTGGCGGATGACAAGCTGGCTCTATGCTGACTAATTTAAGTTTATTATGAAAAAGCCCTGAACGATGTTCAGGGCTTTTTTTATGCGATTCTTTTCTTGCACCGTAGATAAAAAAGTTTAAAGCAGATCTTTAAGGCTTTTTCCCTTAGTGGCTTCGGTGACTGATTTTTCAATATCGAGTATTACTTTATCCACCTTATCTACGGCACTCACATCATCAGGGCGCAGGTTAGTGCATTCCTCTGCGTTACGTGCTGCATTCAACACCATATCGATCGTAATATTCTCCAGCGACTGAGTGGGCAGGTATTGCTGTTTTTTTTCACCGGTGATGGTAAGTAGTTTGTTTGCGGTCAGGGTAGACATGATTAACTTCAGTGCCGGTTCTGAGATGTTTGTTTTCTTCACCAGTGTCTTCACGGTCCACGGTGGTTCGTTGTGGTGGAAATTGGTAGCGATGAGCTGCATCACCGTGAGTGCCAGTTTCTCCCGAAGACGGCAGCTCAGGCGGAAGACCTGTGATTTATCACTGATACGATCCTGATTCTGGTGGTAATAGGATATGGACGCACCGGTTAACACGATAAGCCAGCTGACGTAGATCCATATCATGAAGATGATCAGGATAGCGAAGGTCGAATAGATCGCAGTATAGTTTGTGGAGTTCACGATGAACGCAGTGAACAGTGCACCGATCAGTTTCCATAAGATAGTAGCGACTATGGCACCATATAATGCCGATAGAATTCGTACTTTCGTATTTGGTATCAGAGCATAGATCAATGTGAATGTGATGATGGTCAGGATGTATGGAACAAGCTCGCCGGCGAACAGCAGTATGGTGCCGAATGGTTCGATGGCTGAGACCTTATCGAGTACCGTCGATGAGTTGAATGAAGCGGTAACCCCTGCGGCAGTAAACAGTAACAACGGACCGATCAGGATCACGCTCAGATAATTACTGAAGCGTTGAACTATGTTGCGTGTGACAGTGATACGCCAGGTGAAGTTGAAAGCGCTTTCGATTTTTTTTACCAGGGACAGCACAGTGACGATAAGGAATAACGTGCCGACTGAACCTAATATACCGACTTTCATGTTGTCGACGAAAGAGATGATCTGCTGGCTGACCTGCAGGCCTTTTTCACCGAGCGGTTCTAACAGACTTACCAGAGCGGGTTCAAGCTGGTTGTGTGCACCGAAGCCTTTCAATACAGAAAAACTGACAGCGAGAAGCGGCACGATGGATAACAGGGTGGTGTAGACCAGGCTCATTGCACGCAGAGATGGCAGGCCGCCGCTCAGGTCACGTGCCGTACCGTAGAATATCCTCAATGCGCGTATTGATAGTGCCTGGAACTTATTAACCTCTTTCAGGTTTATGTCCCATAGCAGGTGAGTGAGTTTTTCCTGAAGTTCGGCAAACATCATCGATTAACGCTTATTGACTGACTTCACGCTGTTTTAAGCGCTATTCCTGATTGCGGGAGTGCTGCGTAGCCCGCACCGCGCGAAGCAATGGTGGGGCGAAGCGGCACAAACGCAGGCTGGCCGGGGAACCAATAGACTGTCGAAGATCGAGTGCGTTTTGGGGACTTGGATGTCCCAAAACGCATCACGAGATCGAAGACTCACTTGCCTTAGAGTTTATGAGCAGAGCCGGAAGAAATGATTCCAAGTGTTGTTATAATAAAGCTCCAAGACTTCTTGCCCTGAGGAACAGCGGTAAAACTTATTGGTAGTGGATCCTGTTCCACAGTTGGATTTTCTGGATCAAATGGAGGAGTTCTGCATAACAAAGCAGTAGCTGTAGCATCATCAATAGCTGGTACTGTAGAATTAAGAAGCTTTGCTTCACAATACCATATTCCTTTAACTGCACACATTTTTTTCTTCTGTGGATGTTCCAAGAGTTTCTTCTGTGTATGTTCCAGAATAACTAAGTTCAACATGCAGTATTAAACCTTCGGGAAAACTAAAAATCGCCTCCGATACGCCACTTATGGTCCCGTCATCGGCAAGCATTATACCGTTTTCCACCAAATCCGCTCTCGCCCCCTCAGGATTACGCAGAGCAATTTGTCCTTTCTCATCCCAAGCAATTTTTCCTCGAAATTCTTCTTTACACGTTTGGCCAAACACCAAAGACGAAGTTAATGACAATACAGTTACTAGTACAATTCCCAAAAAACCACACAAATTGCTGCTTTTTTTCAACCCTGTTCTCCTTGAGTGCACTAATTGACTTTCATTGAATTTTGAGGAAGTAAAAGCCTCATTTTTCAAATATCCTATAGGAAAGAGCAAGGCGTTGTCAATCGATGAATTATTAGGGGCTGTTGATCTTTTGTGTCTAAATATTGACCAAAAAAGCTCTGAGTTGAGACTAAATGACTTACAAAAAGACAAAATGCTAGTTTGAGCAGTGTTCTTTTCTTAGTACCGCTATATATGTCTTTCTTCAAGACTCAGGTGTTTATAGCTCATTGGTAGCCTCTGTAAATGGTTTGGTAACTTTTTACTTTACACTGGGGTCTTGATTTAAACCATAATGTATTTCTGTAGCTACCGCTCAGAGGTTATGCACTTATTATACGAATTCAGCCATCTATAATTCAAAAACAGAAAAGGATATAATACCCTCCGATTTTTAATATTATTCAGCTGGAACAATTTGAATGGCTAGTCAAGAACTGGAAAATCAGGTGGGGCAATTGATTATTGATACCTTAAATCTTGATGTTGAGGTCAAAGATATTGATCCAGATGATTTTTTATTTGGTGAAGGTCTTGGGTTAGACTCTATCGATGCTTTAGAACTGGCGATGGCTATTTCTCAAGAATTCGGTTTTCAATTACGATCTGATAATGTTAATAATCGTCAAATTTTTCGTTCTCTGAGAAATCTGACTGATTATATTGAAAAAAATAAAATTTAAAGGGCCGAATCTATAACTCCTATTTTTAGAAAGATTATAAGGTTTTATAATTGAATACGTATTTCGTGAAAGCACTTCCATTTCTTGGCCGACTTCAGTTGTTTTTATACCCCCTTTTAGTTCACTTAAGCATAATTTTAAATGCCCCGTATTTTGCAGTATGCCTGTTACCTCTAGTGTATTATTATTACTTCAGACCATTAAAAAGCTCCAATATTACTGCGCATTCCTGGCTACAGATTAAATTAGTGGTTTTTGTCTCCCTTGTCCTGCTGGCTGTTATCTCTGTATGGCTGGAAAATCATTATCTGTTGTACTTGCCGCCTGTCTTGATAACCTTTTCAATTCTTTTGCCTTTTATTATTTCAGTACAAGCGGAACACACCCCTTTAATTACTCAATTTTACTTACTGACGGACGGTGTCGACAAACCTAATAAACGGAAAATCCAGTATACCCGTACTTTAACCTGGGTCTGGATAGCTTTGCTGAGTATGATGTTGTTTGAAATCATTTTATTAAGTTTTTATGCTCCTATAGAGATTTGGTCTTTATTTACAAATTTTTATAACTACTTACTGCTTTTGGTTTTTCTTATTCTGGAGTGGTTATTCCGTTGTTACTATTTCAATCAATGGCTATCACCTGAAAGATTCATTCGGCAGCTGATCATGGTTGATCATCGAAAGTTGTTGAGAAAAACTTCATGAATCATATCAATTCACATTCAGATGTCAGGATATTACTTAATTACCGACCAGAAGATGTTGTTGTTTTTCATCAAAATGAAGCAATAACATACGCACGCTTATTAGTCGAAGTAGAATATCTAGACAAGTTACTGCCGCCTCATGCCCATCTGCTGAATTTGTATGAAGAAAGGTATTACTTTTTACTTGGTCTGTTATTAGGTTTATTACGAAACTCAATCCATTTATTTCCCGTTGATAAAACGTTAACAACATTTAAGGCTTTAAAGGATCAATATCCTCAGATACTAGTTTTGTACAATAAACCGATAAGTGTTTCTGAACTTAATCTCTTTGATCTTCAAGCTGCACTATCAACTATAGATGATACCTGCAGAACATCAGCAACGAATACACTTTTTGATGAGTCACGCTTGAACGAAGAGAATATTGTGCTGTTTACTTCGGGTAGTACCGGCCAGCCTGAACCTTATAAAAAGAAATGGACTGATTTTATACAAATGTCAGCAGCATTAGGCAAAAAACTAAATTTAGAAAACAATCCCTCATTTTTATCAACTGTACCAGCTCAACATATGTATGGTTTCGAGGTTTCAATATTGCTGCCGCTGGTCAATGGATTGAGTATCATCAGTGAACGTCCATTTTATCCTGCTGATATGGTTCAAATTCTAGAAAAACATGCGCTTAACACAATTCTTGTTTCAACTCCCATTCACTACAGGGCCTGTATCAAATCGTCTGTTCATTTACCCTATCTGCAACAAGCCATTTCTTCAACGGCGCCAATAGATTCGTCACTGGCTGGTAAATTCGAGCAGCAGCAAAACACGAGTTTGATAGAGATATACGGTTGTACTGAAGTCGGAGTTATTGCAGTACGGCAAACATCCAAAGTGAGACACTGGACTTGTCTGGAAGGTATTCACATACACGAGAATACGGAGAATGCTTATATAACAACTACTCGTTCAGTCAAGCATTTTATATTAAATGACAGTGTTACGGTAATAGATAGGAATCAATTTATTTTACAGGGTAAAAAAGATGATTTAATCAACATTGCAGGTAAACGTAATTCTTTGGCAAATCTTAATTATCATCTGCAGAATATTTACCTGCTGGATGATGGCTGTTTTTACCAGATACCAAACTCAGAGGACTATTATCAACGTCTGGTTATATTTGTTGTTTGCAGTAATCTAGCAACAAAAGACGAAGACAGCTTCAGGCAATATATACTAAAGTCATTGAAAGCAAGTATTGATGAATTATTTTTACCTAAAGCGATATACTTTATTGATAAACTGCCCAGAAATGACACCGGTAAAATACCTTTGGCCGCTTTAGATTTGCTTTATCAAAAAGTAAGAAAGTCACAGTCTTAAATATGTTATTTTCCTTTATCATTGAAGAAGATCATCCTGCTTTATCTGGACATTTTCCTGATAATCCAGTAGTTCCCGGCGTGGTAATCCTTGATCAAATGATAAACTACTGGAATAAAAGATATAAAAAGAAAATCACTGCTATACCTCACGCTAAATTCATACATGTTTTAAAACCAGGCATTGAATGCAATATAAAGTTTCAGGCTGTTGAAAATTCAACAGGTAATAAAGTGGCTTTTACAATTACAAGTGTTGAGAATGTAATAATCTGCAAGGGCATGATTGAACATGTCTAAACCCATTTTGGATAGCTGGAAGAACACTCAGGATAGAGGCAGTTTATGGCTGATTAATCTCATTACCCATATTATTTTGAAAATGGGTAGACACGTTGGCCGCTTCCTGCTTTATCCCATAGTTTTGTATTTTGTCTTGTCATCATCAACTACACGATATTCTAGATTGTATCTAAAACGTTGTCTGGATCGAAAAGTCGGTTTTGTTGATGTATTTCGTCATTATTACAGTTTTGCCAATATGTTGCTTGATAGAGTCTACCTGTTGAGTGGCAGAACATCTGCATTTGATGTGACAGTACATGGTATAGAACAAATAGATCAGTTAATAAAAAAAGGTGATGGGATTATTTTGCTTGGTTCCCATTTTGGTAATTTCGACCTATTAAGAGTATTATCTTCAAAATATTCAAATATAAACATTAAAGCCCTGATGAATATTGATAATACTCAAAAAATCAATCAAGTTTTTGAAAAACTTAACCCGGGTTTAAACGATGATGTGATAGAAGTGGGCAAGATAGATTCAATGCTTGAAGTTAGAGAATTTTTGCAGCAGGGCTATCTGGTTGGAATGTTATCAGACAGAGTAGAGAGTACTTCACGTTCAGTTGAGTGTGATTTCCTGGGGAAAAGTACTTTTTTTCCAACAGGTCCATTTATCCTGGCGAGTGTTCTGGAGGTCCCAGTGATTATGTCCTTCGCTATACATCGCGAAAAAAACTATTATGATATTTATTTTCAGATTTTTGATGAACAGATCATGCTACCCAGAGAGACGAGGCATGAAAAATTGAAAAGTTATGTAAAACAATATGTCTCTGGTCTAGAGAAACACTGTAAAAAATCACCCTATAGCTGGTATAATTTCTACGATTTCTGGAATGATGATAATGCAGATATTCAGAGACATGCTCAGCAATGAGAATGATTTTTTTAAAAATTTATGTATTTCTGTGTGTTTTTCTGTGCTTCCAGTCCTACGCTTATTCAGCACAAGACAGGCAGCAAAGTCAACAATTACAATCCATTCTCAATCCTTTTAAAAATATTGTCACGGTGCATTTTTATTACCGCGAAATAAGAGGATCAAGGTTTTTTCTTCAACCCCAAGAATCATCGGGGGAAATTATTTTTAACCGTGATGGTTACCTGTTAAAACAAACCACTAGTCCTGAGAACATAAAGTTTATAGTTAAAAATAATAATTTCCAGCTTTATTCCTATCTAAAAGATGGTTCCGAAATAGCGGGGCCATTAATTCCGTTAAATAAGCATCCTGAATTGTCTCAATTTTATAATCTTACAGCTAACTTGCTAAAAGGTAATGCTGAATTTATCGAGCATCATTATGTCTATGCGGTACAAGTTCAAGATGCCTATTGGTTACTGACTTTAAAACCCAAAACAGAAGATGGTTTTTTAGATGGAAAGCAACAATCCATAAAAAGTATCACCATCAAAGGACATCTTTTCTCGATAAACAGTGATGAAATAATATCCATAGAAACAAATGGCTTTAGTGGCGAGTATTCTTATTTATATGTTGATGAAATTATTTCTAAAACACTGGGTTCACAATCTGCAGGTTTTAAATTCAGTCCTTCTGCAAAACAGGACGCCAACAAGTGAAGCGAAAAGCCATATTAGGCGTTTGGTCACTTATAGCATTAGTCCTTATATTATATTTGTCTAATGCTCTTGTTATGAAATCTGATATGAGTTTTTTTCTTGCAAAAAACATCTCTATAACAGAAAAAATTTTACAGGAGCAACTTAATAACAATGAAGCCAGTCGTTTGGTTTTTATCACTCTCACTGCTAATGAAACTAATAAAGCTGCAGAAGTAAACAAGAAAATCCAGGCAAAACTCAGTAATCAGATTACCACTATCCTGAAACAAGAAAATGAATTTAATTCGGTCGAAAATGGCGCCAGTAATAATTCGGCATTTATGTTTCCACAGTTATATAAATATCGCTATTTACTGAGGCACGCCGATAATGATAAGACTGATATCTTTTCAAAAGAATATTTAACTGAAAAATTTATTAATTTGAAAAATAGACTACAGATCCTGCTAACTCCAGGTGAGCAGCAATTAATGTCCGAAGATCCGATCAACGTATGGATTGATTTAATCAAAAGCTGGCAGACAAATAAAATACAACGAGATTACGGCGTCTGGTTTAACCAGAATAATAATGCCATTATTTTACTTAAAACGAAGGCATCGGGTTTTAATCTGGATGAACAAGAAAAGAACCTTAATAAGATAAATACAGTACTTGAGAGTCACTTGCCTTCTGATGTGTCACATACAATCAGTGGAGTACCTGTTATTGGCGTTGCTACTCGTCATGCTATAAGCTTTCAAATTAAAGTGATTTCAATCATTGCATCATTTTTTCTCGCTGCATTTGTTTATTGGGTTTTCCATTCAATTAAAATTGTCATATTAATTTTTCTACCACTTGGCTTTGCTGTTATTGCTGGTCTAACAATGGTTAATCTTACCTATGGTTATGTCCATGGTATTGCCCTGGCTTTTGGTATAACCATTATCGGTGTGGCTATTGACTATCCCATACATTATTTTATTTATACAGGGGTAAAAAAGGGGCACACAAGTCAACAATCTATTCAGGTTCACACTCACTTGTGGTCAAAAATCTATATGGGGTTATTTACTACTATCATTGGATTTTCAGCAATCATATTTTCGAGCTTTCCCGGATTAAATCAGTTAGGATTATTTTCTATTTGTGGTTTGCTTGCAGCGGTGTTGGTGTGCCGCTATCTGTTGCCTTATTTCTCCTTTAAATCAGAAATAAATATAGGTAATAAATTATCGCTGGTGCCAGACGCTTTAATATCAGGAAACTTATGTCTTTATCGCTATATCCTATTATTTGTTATTGTGTTATCCCTGATTTTTATCATGAAAAATAATAACATCTTGCAGAATGACATAAGTACTTTAAGTCCGGTCAATACACAGGCTCAAAGTCAGGACTTTGAATTCAGAAAATCATTAAATATGCCAGAACTGCGCTTTGTATTATTTATTCAGGCATTAAGCGAGCAACAGGCACTGGAACAATCTGAGGTATTACTAGAAAAACTGGATGGGTTGATTAAGCACAATGTCATTACCGCTTATGATGTGGCTGCTCGTTATTTGCCCAGCATAAAAAAACAGCGGCAAAATCAGCAAAAACTTCCAGATAAACAGCAGCTTGAAAATTATTTGCAAGAAATTCTGCAACCATTAAATTTGAATTACAATATATTCATGCCCTTTATCAATGCAGTAGAATTAAATAAAACTGCAATACCTTTAAGCTATAAGGACCTTCAAGATCCACTCATTCTGAGTAAAATCAATCCGCTTCTCTATCAGATATCTGCTGGTAATAAACACCATAAGAAATGGATTGCCCTCATCCCGCTTATGGGAGTAGATCCGGAGTTAATGTCTCAAGTGAGCTTTTCTGGACATGAAATGGCTGTTAAACTCATTGATATAAAAAAAACCAGTGATTCAATGTTGGAGAAATATACACATGATGCTATAAAGTGGTTTACTGGCGGAAGTTTGCTGATAATGGTATTTGTCTTAATCTATACCCGTCAAATCAAAAAAATTCATCAATTATTGTTGCCTTTTTCAGCTGCAACTATTCTGACCATAGCTATCCTGTTATTGAGTGGTTCTGGTTTATCAATTTTTCATGTGGTGACTTTGCTGTTAGTAGTCGGTCTGGGGATTGATTATAGCCTTTTCATACAAAACAATATTTCAGCAGATTCATTATTGAAACAACCATATAAAGAAATATACCCGATGATTAAAACCGGTATTTTTTCAGTATTTGTTTGCACTGTCTCAACCTTTATTATGTTTTCTTCATTAGCCTTTTCCAGTATTCCTGTTCTAAGAGCAATAGGTTTAACTGCAGCAACAGGATCACTAATAGCCTTTATTATGTCTCTGATACTAAGCCGTCCATGCAAATAGTTCTTTCCAGTTACACGGTGACCACTGCCGCTGGTTGTGGTAATGAAGAAAATTTCAGATCCCTGAAACTAGCCAGGAGTGGATTAAAACCGAATGATTTTATGGACAGTGATCTGCAGACATGGATTGGTCGAGTCAATGACATTGAATCACAAAAATTACCTCGAAACCTGGAAGCTTATCACTGCAGAAATAATCTACTTGCCTATCTTGCCTTACAATATGATGAATTCATAACCCATGTTTTTAAAGCAAAATCTATTTACGGTGCAGATAAAATTGGAGTCTTTCTCGGGACATCGACATCAGGCATATTAACCACTGAACTTGCTTATAGAGACCTTAACCAGGCAGATTTTAACCTGGCCGATCGAGTTAATTTCAAACAGCAGCACAACAACTTTTCTATTGCTGATTTTGTACAAAACTATTTTCAACTCAGTGGTCCTGTTCAAGTTGTTTCTACTGCCTGTTCATCCAGTGGTAAGGTGTTTGCTTCTGCAGCGAGATATATAAAAGCGGGCCTTTGTGAAGCGGCAATAGTAGGGGGAGTAGACAGTCTGTGTTTTACTACACTATATGGTTTTAATTCGCTGGAGCTCATTTCTTCCGAAGTCTGCCGCCCCGCTGATATCAATAGAAATGGACTTTCTCTTGGGGAAGGCGCTGCATTTGCATTGTTGGAAAAAAGCTCAAAATGTCAAACAGCTCGACCAGTTTATTTAATGGGATATGGCGAAAGCTCTGATGCCTATCATATTTCATCACCCGACCCCAATGCCAGGGGTGCCATAAAATCCATGCAGGCTGCCCTTGCAAATGCTCAACTTGATGCTTCACAAATTGATTATATTAATTTACATGGTACAGCTACTGTCGCAAATGATAAAATGGAGGACAAGGCTGTTGCTTGTGTTTTCTCAAATCAAACTCCTTGTAGCTCAACCAAGGGTTGGACAGGGCACACATTAGGTGCTGCGGGTGCTGTAGAAGCCGTCTATTCGGCATTATGTATCAGCCATTCTGATCCTGTTACAGGTTTTATACCTCATAGCCTTAATACCCGGGTGCTCGCTCCTGAAATAACTACCAATGTGATCTTGCAGCCAGGCACCTCACCGGTTCATTATGTGGCCAGTAATTCTTTTGGATTTGGCGGAAGTAACTGCTGCCTTATCCTCGGCAGTAAAGATAATACCGGAGGCCTCAATTGATAACGGTATATCTGAAAAAGATTGCAATTCTAGCACCCGGTATGGAAAGCTGGAAGAGAGTAAAAAAACTGTTTAATAATCAGGAAGAATATAATGATTCACCGTTGACTAAAAATCTAAGCAGCTTGTTACCCCCGAATGAACGCAGACGCTGTTCAAGGACATCGCAATTAGCTCTTGGTGTAATAGAACAAATACTAAAGCCAGATTTTCAAGGTGCTGATAAAATAAATGATTTTAATCCTCATTCGTGCCGCTATGTATTTACCAGCTGTAATGGAGACTTGACTGTTTTTCACCAAATCAGTACTGCGCTGACATTACCCGGACATCCAGTCTCACCTATAAAGTTTCATAATTCTGTGCATAATGCCCCGGCTGGATACAGTTCGATTGCGTTAAAATCCACTGCTCCCAGTAGCAGTATTACTGCATTTGATGACAGCTTTGCCAATGGATTAATGGAAAGCACTGTTCAGGTAATGGTAGAGTCTCAGGATACACTATTAGTGGCTTATGATGAAATACCCCCCGAGCCTTTTTATTCATTATATCCTATCGATAATGAATTTGCTTGCGCTTTGCTTATGTCAAAAAATCCGGGCAGTGCTGAGTATAAACTTGATATTGAAATAACCAATGGGAAGGAAATAAATATCATGCAAGATCCAATCTTTGAAAAGTTGAGAAATTCAAATCCTCAAGCTAAAGCATTACCGCTGTTATTTGGCCTGGCCTCCAATAACAGCTCCACTATTTATCTATCTTACAATAAACAACAACTGGCTATACAGATTTCATGTATGAAACGGTGAATCAGTAAACGCAATGACTATTGACTTTAATAAAAATGACCGAAAAAGTGCCGTCGAGGCACAATACGAAGCTCAAAAAATTGCCTTTGCCCCTATAGTCTTTCAGGCGGCTCGTGTTATGCGAGATACAGGGATTCTTGAAAATTTACATCAGCATAGAAAGGAGGGATTATTACCCGAAGAACTGCAAAAGATAAGCTCATTAAGTCTCTATGGTATAAAATTACTGCTCGAAATTGGGCTGAGTGCTGATATTGTCAAAAAACAGGAAAATAAATATTTTCTAACCAAAACCGGATATTTTATTTACAATGATAAAATGACTCGTATCAATATGGATTACAGTCATTATGTTAATTATCAGGCATTATTTTTTCTGGAAGAAAGTATAAGGGAAAGCAAACCTATAGGATTAAAACATTTTGGAGACTGGCAGACTATCTATCCGGGGTTGACTTCTTTACCAGAGAAAACACGTAATAGCTGGTTTAATTTTGATCATTTTTATTCAGACTCTGCGTTTCCTGAAGTATACCAGCAATTAATTGCTCATGGCGCTAAAAGAATATTGGATGTAGGTGGAAATACTGGAAAATTTTCAATCTTTGTTGCAAAACAGGATAATCAAATACAATTAAGTCTTTTGGATATAGCCCAACAAGTTGCTGTTGCACAGGAAAATATTGAGAGAAAGGGCGTCTCTGCTAAAGTTAATACGCTTATCTGTAATATACTTGAAGATTCAAAACCATTGCCAAGGGGGTTTGATATAATCTGGATGAGTCAATTTCTGGATTGTTTTAGTGAAGCAGAAGTCACAACGATTCTTAAAAAGATCCGTTTAGCTATGGATGAACATTCCCAATTATGGATTATGGAACCTCTCTGGGACAGGCAAAAATTTGAAACATCCGCTTTTTGTATAATCAATACCTCCCCTTATTTTACGGTAATGGCTAATGGCAACAGTAAAATGTTCCATTCAAAAGATTTAATCAGATGTGTTGAGAGTGCAGGCCTGAAAATTATCAGTATTGTAGATAATGTCGGGATCTGCCAGAGTATTGTTAAATGTACACTCAAAGCATAACATTCTATAAAAAAGTTATGTCAGGAAATGCACATAAAACAAGAAAGTAATGAAAGCTGCTGCATTGTCTGTCCTGTGTTAAAAACCTGAGTTTGTATGGCACTGTTCAAGTTTTGTATCCAGCCATTATAATTACTGTGAATGATATTTTTAGAAGGATCATACTTTAGATTAGTGCTGTTTTTATAATTGATATTATATGATTTAGTATTATAAGTGACATCAACTTCAGCCATATGAGATCTTAAATGCAAAATTCCAACAATATGCCCGGGAGACTGCTTTCTCATTTGCCAACCTAAACTGTTGCCAGCTAAGATAATCCCTTTTGTAACATCATCAAGTGTTGCGGAGGTATTATCAATAGGCGCATCATTAACATTTAAAATAGGTGCAGTTCTGCACCCTATCAGCAATAAAGAAAATAACATTAAAATAGCTATATGCTTGAAGTATTTCATAGCGAGTTATCCTTCTATCTAAAGTTAAGAAATATAAGCAGTTTAAAAAATGTTACAATCTTTGTAACTACTCAGCAAATCAAGCCGCAGGAAGGCTAACCATCAAAAAGTTACAAACATATAAAATTCAAAGACTTATATTTTTGTAACTTAGAAGCGTATCTGGAATAACTCACTAAATGCCTGATATCGAGCACGATCTTATAGATACGCTGAATAGTTACCAATTTTTTAAGTATAGCATCTAGATAAAAAATGACGATAATGTTATCTAAGGTTTACCACACTGTTGTTTTAAATAAATCTATTCAATATCTGCGGGGCATTGTTTGAACCAGGAAGACATTGCAAAATTAATCCCTCATTCCGGTAGCATGTGTTTGTTGGAAAAAATTATTCGTTGGAATGAACAAATGTTACTGGCTCAAACATACACACATCTGAATATAGATAACCCTTTGAAAAAGAATAACAAACTAAAAAGCATACATGGGATTGAGTATGCAGCACAGGCAATGGCGGTACACGGTGCTTTATTGGACAAGAAATGTCAGAATGGCTATATTGGCAGTATAAGAAATGTAATTTTGAACGAAACTTATTTGCCTACACATCAATCACCTCTGGATATAAAAGTACATCCGCTGATGAGGAGTAAGCAAGGTTTTACGTATAATTTTTTAGTCCAATGCACAAATCAGTTGATTATTTCAGGTAAAATTACAATTATCTTATTCTGACTTATTTATATCCCCTAATGAAAAGAGCATTAATTACTGGCGGCAGTGGTGAAATAGGACAGGCCATATGCCTGCGTCTGGCTAAAGAAGACCACCATGTTATTGTTCATGCGAACAGCAATATAGAAAAAGCCGACCAGATTGTCGCTCAGATTAAACAGGAAGGCGGCTCTGCCCAATCGGTTGTTTTTGATATAACCAATGCCGAACAAACGACTAGCGTACTTCAACGACTCATCCAGGATCAACCGATCCAAATACTTGTTCATAATGCAGGAATACATAATGATGCCCCTTTGGCAGGAATGACAAAAGAGCAGTGGTATCGCATTGTAGATGTGTCACTAAACGGTTTTTTCAATGTTACACAGCCACTCATGTTGTCAATGATCCGTACCCGTTGGGGAAGAATTATTGGCATTGGCTCAATTGCAGGAATCACTGGTAATCGTGGCCAGGCAAATTATGCTGCAGCTAAAGCTGGCCTGATTGGCGCCTGCAAATCCCTGTCTTTTGAAGTTGCTTCCAGAGGTATCACCGTTAATGTGGTAGCACCGGGCATCATTCAAACAAAGATGAGTGAGGAAAGCTTCCCGGAAGAAAAAATCAAGCAGCTAGTGCCTATGAAAAGAGCTGGGCGCAGTGATGAAGTGGCATCTCTGGTCAGGTTTTTGGCTTCTGATGAAGCGGACTATATCTCTGGGCAGGTTATTTCTATCAATGGTGGGATGGTCTGAAATATGACAAGCATAAATTCATTGAAATGGGCTGTCGTTATTCCTGCTTATAATGAGTCAAAAACCATAGTGACATTAGTGCAACAAATATTGCAGCAACAACCATCTTCAATCATTGTTGTGAATGATGCATCAACAGATACTACTTCCAGACTCGTTGCCAGCCTGCCTGTTACTTTAATTGACCATACTGAGAACAGAGGTAAGGCTGCGAGCCTATGGACAGGTTTTGAGCAGGCGTTTACCGAACAAGTAAATGTTATTATCACAATGGATGGGGATGGTCAGCATAAAGCCAGTGATCTTCCGCGATTTATTCAAAGTTATCAGGATAATATTAGTAGGAATGAAAAGTTGATTATCATTGGTTCACGAAAACGTAATCCTGAATCCCAACCTTTTGCACGGTACTTTGCCAATCGTTTTGCCAATTTCTGGATATCATGGGCTGCCGGATACCGAATTTCGGACAGCCAATCTGGTTTTCGTCTTTATCCTGTTGGGCTATTAAAAAAAATGCAACATCTGAAACAAAGCCAGGGTTTTGTGTTTGAGAGTGAAATATTAATTGATGCAATTAAAGCGGGTTATTATTCAAGCAGGGTTGATATTAAGGCTGTTTATCCTGAAGACCGCAGGTCAAGCCACTTTAAACCTTATGAAGATATCAAAAAAATCACTCAGATGGTCGCAACTAAATTACTCAAAAACAAAATGAATTTACCCGGTTTATTCCGCGTTGTTTTGAATATTCACATCTAACAATTGAAATTCCTTACTAATTGATTAGTTCAAATTAAAATGATCTGGTGCAAAGCTTCTGCTAGCAACGTCCAAAATCCCAGTTGTTTTGCGCACTACGCATATTGGTCCGCGGGTCGCAGTTTGACTGCATGATTGAGATCAGGAAATTTAAGCGGGTCTTTCAGGAATAATACTGGCGTATTGTTCCTGGAACAGTGCACTTAATGGTAAGTGTTGATTTCGCACACTATCAACGGCTCTTCACGCTGCCGGGCTTTCGCATTCAGGGTGTCAGCGGATTTCCTTGCTTCTCACTCATGTCGGACGGAAATTCGATACCTGTTCCTCCAAGACCGCAGTAACCACTGGGGTCCTTTATGAGATAATCCTGGTGATATTCTTCAGCCGGATAGAAGGTCTCAAGTGACGAGATTTCGGTGGTGATTGCTCCATAACCAGCCCTGGAGAGAGCATTCTGATAGATATCCCTGGTCTTCAGTGCAACCTTTTTCTGCGCTTCTGACGAAAAATAGATTGCGCTGCGATAATTTGAACCGATGTCGTTACCCTGTCGATCTCCCTCGGTCGGATTATGATTTTCCCAGAATCCCTTTAAGACCTGCTCGACAGATGTTTTGCTGCGATCAAAGACTACCTTCACGACCTCCACATGATTACGCTTACTGCGATCCCGTTCACTTTCGATAATCTTGATGTATGTAGGCTCGGGATAGTCTCCTCCCGCGTAGCCGGCGATAACCTCCAGGACTCCAGGCAAGGCATCCATTCGCTTTTCAGCGCCCCAAAAGCAACCCATTCCCAATACGACCGACTCGGTTTCTTCCTGCATCGCCATCGCAGGCTCAGCGATAATTGGGAGGGCCTTGTAAAAACCAAATATCGTCAATAGCCCCAGACCGAAAAGACCTGAATATTGGCTGATTGTTGTGTGCATGTGGATAACTCCCTGACTGATTGATGTGTTCTGGTATCAAGAGCAAAAATTACTATATAGCCGCAAGTTAGTATAGTTTCATTATTCATAGGAGACCGGCTATCGTCTTCTATTGTTTCAATGATTCTGGAAGTCAATTGATTCATAACAGTCTTAATCATCAGTTTGCATATTTATACGAACTCACAGGGAGGATCTTTAGCTATTGAAATAAAGTTAGTTTGTTGAACCAATAGTTGTTATCAGACATTTTAAAATATCTTCATCATCTGATGGCTAAAAAATTATCAGTTACAAACCTTTTTAGCAATCTGTTGTCCAACAAGTTACTGCATTGCGGCAATCAATAGCTGTTGCTCGAGCAGGATGCCTGTATTGCAACATGACCTGAAATCTTACTCATGTTATTATTGCCTGTCCGGGTATTAACTGACCTGAAACAAGTGCTGTATAAATGATACTTTTTGAAATCCAAATCAAATCTGATGGCTAATTAAGTATGCTTAAATCTTTTACCTGTTTTTTTGTTTTTCTGTGGATAAGTTTTTGTTTAACAACAGCTTATGCAAATTCAATCAATTATTCAATTCAAGTAAATATCAATCCACAAAATAAAATATTATACGGCAGCGTTGAAATAAACCCGCAACGTTCATTGTCTGTAGATATTTCCGGACTGGATAAAGTTAACCTGAATGGCCGGGAAATTCAGCAAACGACATCAACGCCCCTGCAATTAGCAGCAGGGCAAAAGCACCTTATTCAATATCAATTACCGCTTAACTCCAACTCTGCCTATAGTGATAATGAAAATGTGGTTTTGTCTGGTTCGTGGTATCCGCAAATCAGGACATTGGCTCGCTATCAATTGACGGTTACTTTACCAAAAGGATTTCAGGCGATATCTGAAGCCAATCAAATTGAATCACGGGCAATTGATGATGAGCATGTTGAGTATCGTTTTTATTTTCCGCATGTGCTTGACAGCTTAAGCCTTACCGCATCAAAAAACTACCAGCCGAAGTTTATTGACTATGAAGGGATTCAGATTGAAACCTGGTTCATGCCAGCCAATGCACATTTGATGGACAAATACCTGCAGTATGCTGCTGATTATCTGAAATTATATCAGCAAATATTAGGCGTATATCCCTACCAGCGTTTTGCTATCGTTGAAAGCCCTCTTCCCAGCGGCTATTCCATGCCGACTTTTACTTTATTGGGAAGTCGGGTCATCGCCTTGCCTTTTATTGTAGAAACATCACTTGGACATGAAATTCTGCATCAATGGTTTGGAAATAGTGTTTATGTGGATCATCAACATGGCAACTGGTGTGAGGGATTAACCAATTATCTGGCCGATTATTATTATGCTGAGCAAAAAGGGCAAGGTAAAGAGTATCGAAAAGGTATGCTGCGCGAATATGCGGCTTATGTTAATGATGAAAACACTTTTCCGGTGCGGAATTTCATTTCCCGCGTTGATAAAGTCACTAGTGCAATTGGTTATTCTAAGGTTGCCATGATTTTTCATCAGTTACGAGAGCATTATGGAAATGATGATTTTCTTCAGGCCTTACGAAACTTTATAGCGATTAACCAGTTTCAAAAAGCTTCCTGGCATGATCTTCAAAAACAATTTGAAGCCATTGATGGTCAGCCGATGTATGACGATTTTCAGGCATGGCTGACACGTACTGATATCGCTGACATTGCTGTTAGTCAGGCGGCAGAACTTGAGTTAGCCCAGGGTAAGTTGTGGTTAAAGTTCTCTTTGCAACAGAGCGGCCCTTATCATTTACATTTACCATTGACGCTTAATTTTGAGAATAAGCAGCAGACAATAATACTGCATTTTACCAGAGAGCGGCAGGATTTTCGGATTGAGTTGCCCGAAGCACCTGTTTCAGCTTATCTTGATCCCGACTATCAGTTGATGCGTGAGCTTACCAACAGGGAAAAAGTGCCGGATTTGGCCTGGCTGATGGGTAGACAATCAATATTGCTTGTAGTAAATGAAGATGAACAATCTATTTATTACCCAATGGTTAAAAGCATGGGTATTAAAAATATCATAACCATAAATCCCTCAGCATTAAGTTTTGAGCAGATAAAATCACATAGCCTGATCATTGCCGGTGAGAATAATGCTTTGATCGACAGGTTGTTTGCCAGGCAAGCGCAAACAAAGGAAAAAACAGGTGTTGCATTACGCGTCAAGCGTAACCCATATAATGAAGATGAAGTGATTACTTTAGTTAACGCCAAAGATGCAAAGCAGGCTAAATTGGTCGCTCGTAAACTTCAGCATTATGGTAAATACAGTCATCTTAAATTTCTTGATGGCAAGATACAGCTCAAGCAGATTGCCAACACGCAGAGCGGCATCAAGTTATTTGAACAGATTCCCCCCCGGGCAGTAAAACCATCGAATACTCAGTCACTGGATAACATTGTTGCCGGCCTGGAAGGCACACGAGTTCTGTTAATGGGTGAACAGCATGATCGATTTGAACATCACCTGAACCAGTTACAATTAATCAAAAAAATAAAAGAGGCAGGTCATCAGGTAGCAATAGGCATGGAAATGTTTCAACAGCCATACCAACAGGCGCTGGATGATTATCTGGCGGGAAAAATCACTGAGTCTGAATTTTTAACAGCAAGTAAATACTTTGACAAATGGGGATATGACTACAATCTGTATAAGCCAATTATTGATTATGCACTGCAACAGAAATTACCCCTGCTGGCTTTAAATATTGAAGCAGATATTACGCATCAGGTGGCCCGAAAAGGGCTATATGCCCTGGATGAAAAGACACAGCAACAATTACCTGATACGTTGAATTTTGATAACCAGCCTTATCGGGAAGCTCTCAAGTCCGTGTTTCAAATTCATGAGGGAATGCAGCAAAGCCGTCCTTCGAATTTTAATTATTTTTTGCAGAGTCAGATACTTTGGGATGAATCCATGGCTAAGGCTGCTGCTCAGTTTTTACAAAAACACCCTGAGCATATTCTGGTCATTCTTGCTGGTAATGGTCATCTCAGGTATCGTTATGGGATTCCCCAACGACTTCAGCGTCTAAGTGGTTTATCATCTCTGGTCATCGTTCAGGACGAAGAACTGGGGGAAACAATCGCTGACTATGTTTTATTGACTACCCCGATTAAAGGGCAACTGACTCCTGTGATCGGTATTTATCTTGATAGAAAAATCACAGACAAGGTTTTTGTAGACAGAGTAAAAGACTCCAGTATTGCTGCCCGAGCCAAACTTAAAAAAGGGGATATTATTACCGAACTGGACAATAAACCACTTAAATCATTTACTGATTTGAAACTGGCCCTGTTGTATGCAGATACGAGTGAGAACGTTCAAATCAAATTACAACGAGGGGATAGCATTATTGAAACATCTCTTGATTTTTCTCGGCCTGCCGCTAAAGTGCATGGTAATTCCCCGTATATCCATGCAAAATAATTTGTTACCAGCACACCTGCCTGGCTATTTATGGATGGAAACTATTGATAATAATGCATGAAAAGCAGTAACCTTAAACAAACCATACGGGTGCAGCGTGAGAAGCTGACCGCAATGTTAGGCGAAGGGATGCGTGACCTGGCTTTAAAATGCGCAACTCTTATAGATGATCGTGAAGCGCTGGATATGTTGTTAAGCGGTTCTTTACCTCGATTGTCATACTGTAAGCATCTTTATGTTTTAAATGCTGATGGTATTCAGGTATCCGATAATATTACTCAGACAGGCAGGGATAAGGAACATTTTGCACGCAATCGAATGGACAGGCCGTATCTGCAGGGAATTATAGGGATCACCGATTTTAAATTATCCGATGCCTATATCAGCCGGAATAAAAAGCGGCCATCATTTACCGCTATTCAGGTGATACGAAATGAAGATGGAAAACGAGTGGGTTTTCTGGGTGCCGACTTTGATTTAAGAGAGCTGCCTGATATCAAAGAAATCTATCAGGAGCCTGATGTCTGGCGACAGGTAAAAGGCGACCCGGCAATCCGAAGTGTGGTGTTTAATCAACAACGCGTTGAAAGCCAGATGGACAAACATCTGGATGCAGTTATACCCATTATGTGTGAATTGATCAGTGAGCATGGCGTTTTTCACGGCAATTTTCATTTCTCCAGTGGTCTGGCTACCATCTGGCTGGTCGATGACCCTTTCAGTTACCGGATTTTAAGTTTTGATGAGATCATCGATCCGGATATCTGCCTGGCCTATCCAAGACGTGAATATGATGACCGAGCGGTTGTTCCAGTCGAGAAGATCTTGCCGGTGTTCGAAGTTTTTCGCAGATTGCGGTTCGCCGATGAAAATATTTATTTAAGGGCTGGCTCATTAAATGTTATTAACGGCATGGTCAGTGTTAATTTCTCCTGTGATGGTTCGCACTATATGCGGTTTGATGAATTTCTCGATAAAAACATAGATTTCTGGTTCGGCACACAGGCAAATTCAAAATGAAAGGCCCAATATGGATTGGGATGGTATAACCGTGAAGCATAAATTGTTCCCTTCAACTTTTTTTAGATCTTGCTAATTATCGGGGGCTTTAGACGGTGCTTTAAAATAATGTACGGGTACCCACGGATAATCAACTGCAGAAAGGTGAAATCTTGCAAAATATTGATCTCACTCATGGCATTAGTTATAAATCAGGTATAGGCTAAACATTAAGGGTACTTGCCACGAAGGTGCTTTATTCGGAGTAAAATTACGTAAACTTATCGATAAAGCAATGTGGCTGCGGTAGAACCTGAGGTTGTTAACATAACATCCAAAAGGAGACGCGATCATGATTCGTTCATTTCTATCTGTAACACAATACACAATGCTGCTGCTGGGTTTTTTAACTATCCCATTAAGCCAGGCTTATCTACCTCCTGTAGAATTTCAGGAAACTTTCAACAATATTATTACCGTACAACAAGTTTCTGACTGGTCACCGGGCAGTGCTCGAACTATCACCCAACTTGCCATGAGTGGCGATGGTACCAGGGTCGCTTTCAAGGTTGATTTAAACTACTGCCAGAACACTGATCCGGTGTGCTGGAAACTCTATGTGGTTAATGCCGATGGTAGTGGATTAATAGATCTGACTCCATCATCAGAAATAACTCCTATCACCTACCTGAGAATGAATCAGGACGGTTCCAGAGTGTTTTTTCGTTCCCCCATCTTTGGAAATTATACCGATATTTACTACTGTGATGTCGATAGCAGAAACTGTCATATTGCCGTAAAGGACGGTCTCTGGGGGTTTGATTTTCGGGTGCCATATAGTATCGACAGTACGGGTGAAAATCTGTATTTTAAACATGATGACGGTTGGGATGATGTTAGTCAAACATACAGGAGAGGCCTTTACACTGCAACAGCGGGTGGTTCAAAAAGCAGGGTAATGGACATCAGCGAACTGCCCTGTGACAGCGAATGCGGCAATATGAACACGCTGAGTTTCCTTGGATCATCAGGCTCGGGTAGTGAATTAGTGTTTGCCTTTAATCAGGATTATTGGGGGGGTGATGCCACTGCCATGTGGGGATATAGCGGCAGCGGTGCTCAGCGACTGGATAACACTCATGACTATGTATGGGATGTGCAGAATATCTTTGGACATATGCTGAGTCACGATGGCCGCACCGCATTGTATTCCTATACAGATTATGGTGATGCCGAAACGCTCAACATCGTTGATATGGCAACCCTGGCGGTCACCCAGCTGGCCAGCTCTGAGAACAGCGGCCTTGTTGACTCAATGGCTGCTTTGTCCCCGGATGGTCGCTATGCCCGATATCAGGGACACAGCTACCTGACCCGTGTTGATCGAAACGATGGTTCAAAACGTGACCTGCTGTCTTATTCCACCAAAATGAGAGAATCATTATGGTCCGGCAGGGTAAGTAATTTTTCTGAAAATAATCAACGCTATTTCATTCTCAATCTGAATGAAACCAGCGGTGCGAAACTGGTACGTGCGGATATTAACAGTTCAGCTAGCGGTGATGCACCGACTATTTCTAATATCGCCTTTTCGGCCTATGCTTTGCTTCATGCAGATGGCAGCACGATAGGTATTACAGCCAATGTCAACGATCTGCAGGGACTGAATGATATTGAATCAGTTCGTCTTGTTACTCTGGTAGAGGGGCTGGAAGTACCCGATTTTGCCATGGGCCGAGAACCATTAGCCTTTCCAGCGGGGGATCCTGGAGGGACCTTGCTCTATGATGATGGCAGCCATGGTGACGTAGTTGCCGGGGATGGTATCTTCAGTTTTGATGCAATTGCGACCCGTAAAGGCGATTATGATGGATGGAATACCTTTTATACCCAGTTTAGCCTGCCGCATGCTGTAGGGGTTCGTATTGTTGCCAAAGATAAAAGCCAGAATTATGCTATTGTTGATGTGCCGTTAACGATTACCGATAATCCACAGGATACTGTTAATCCACTACTGACCCAGTTTATTGAGCGCCTCTATGAAAATATTCTCGGCCGGGCATCAGATGCGGGAGGGCTGGCCTACTGGACAAACATTATACAAACCAAATCAGCCGCCTTTGTGGTACAGAAATTTTTTTATAGCCAGGAATTTACAAATTTAAATCTTAACGATATAGATTTTATAGATATCCTTTATCTGACCATACTTGATCGAGCTTCTGATATAGCCGGTAGCAATTACTGGTTATCCAAATTACAGGATGGAAAATTAAGAGATATGGTGCTTTACAAGTTTCTGCTCAGTCAGGAATTTACTGCCCTCGCAGACAGTTATATGATCAATGCTTTCGATCAGAGTGACATGGCACTCTATCAAATTAAACTTTTTGTGGTTCGATTTTACGAATTGGTTTTACAACGTAACCCGGAAGTCAGTGGATATAATTACTGGACAGAGCAATTGTTCAATGGCACTAAATCTGCCAGTAATATTACCATAGGTTTCTTTTTCAGCAATGAATTTATCAGCCAAAATCATAATGACAATACATTTGTCAATATTGCTTATCAGACCATACTTAATCGTATTCCCGATGAAAACGGTAGAATTTACTGGCTGGGTCGATTAGCCAGCGGCCTGACACGGCTTCAATTGATCAATGGATTTATTGGCAGTCAGGAGTTTAAAAATTTGGCTGATAGTTATGGTATACGGGTGTATTAAGCCGCTATAAAAAAAAGAGGCTGTGACAAATGGAGAATTAATAATTCTCCATTGTCACAGTCTCCTTTCTTTTGTTTAACTGGATTTTAATTACCTCGTTGCCCCTGTTGATGAAAAATATTAGCAGGATAAAAAATCAGTTAAATTTCTATGTCGTTATGCATAGACCATCTGAGCTAAAGGTGTTTCTTTTTTATACAGCTATATATTTTTCTGGTAAGCTCTGTTCTCCGTACATGAGGAAACCATAATCAAATACCTGTGGATCTCAATATTTACTGCTTTTCTTTTCTGGTCAGGCATTAATCCCAAAGATCAATTTATCTGGGTTTTAGAAGTGCTTCCTGCCGTTATTGGCGCCTTAGTTTTAGCAATGACGTATCAATCGTTTAAATTAACATCACTGGTTTATCTCCTTATATTAATCCATTGCATTATTTTAATGATTGGCAGTCATTACACGTATGCAGAAGTACCATTTTTTGATTATTTGAGTGAACTCTTCGATTTGTCACGTAACAATTACGATAAACTGGGACATTTTGCACAGGGGTTTGTACCTGCACTGATAGCCAGAGAGATCATTCTGAGAAAGAATATAATTCAGGGAACAGCATGGCAGATATTTTTTATAATCTGTTTTTGTCTGGCTTTGAGTGCTTTCTATGAGCTGATTGAATGGTGGGTTGCAATAGTATCCGGCCAGGCTTCAGAAGCCTTCCTGGGAACACAGGGCTACATCTGGGATACTCAATCTGATATGGCCTTTGCCTTGCTGGGTGCGGTTACAGCACTATTGACTTTGAGTCAGCTGCATGATCAGCAGCTTGCCGGAATCAGTGAATAACCAGTTTGTTGTGATATAAGTTGACTGTTCGAATGTGCCCGATAATAAACATGCAGTGATCCTGGTGCTGCAGGGAACAATCTCTGATGCTGGTAGTGTCCTGGCAGCTGAAAAGTGTTTATAATGGTTGATCACATTATTGCGTACTTGATATATTTAAGTACTGCTCCTTCCCCCCCAGAGGGGGAAGGTTGTGATGTGGGTAACGATACAATATCTTATTACTGAGATTCTGGCGGTTGATCTAGCTGGCTCTATAGACGACTACATGGTCACTGTCTTTGGTAAAATCGGTATAGTCCTTGGGCGGGGTATACTCCAGAACACACCATTCATGATACCCATCTTCGTCCTCGCTTGCGGCCAGATCCGCAAGATCTTTGGCATCCTCTAAAGCATCAAAAATCCCGAAAACTCCGTGGTTATATGCCCCCATCTTAATCACATAATATAACATTGGTTAGGGTCCTCCTGTTTCAATTTTAAGCACATTTACTAACAATATAATACTGTGAAGAGCAATACAAATCACCTTTTATGTGTTTGTAAGAGTTTTCGGTACTCTTATGGACCTGTGTAATACTGCCCGTTGAGCGTCAATAGTCGAGGGTGATTAAATCAATTCCTGCATCATTATGCCCCCATCCTGGCCTTCCCCCTTGAAGAGGGAAGGAATGGACTGAATTAAAAGGGCGATCATTGACGCTGAAAAAACAATGTAAGGTATCAATTCCTGCCAGGGGCAAAAATACGCTTAATCTTTGCGCATAATATAAAAAATTATTCTGAAAGTCATGTTCCGGCTGTTTGACTTCAACGCGTTCAAATCCGGCCAGATGCAGCATATCTACAACCATTTCCTCACCCCACATCGTACTCAGGCCGGCACCTCCCTGAGCTAGAGATACGCTCATACAATGCATGGTAGAAAGAGTATACAGCAAAGGTGCAATAGGGTGTTCCAGGTTATTTTCCAGATGACTGGAAGCGCGAATATCCTGCATCAAAAAAGTGCCTCCATTCCCCCCGACAGCCTATCAGTCAATTCATGAAAATTACATCTGGTTGTTTCAATTAAATAACGCTATTATTACTGCTGGCGCGTTTCTGGATGTTGGACTTATCCTGGTGAAAGTACCTTCCAATGACAGAAATCACTAATAATTCTTAAACCTGAATAACTCCGTTTAATCGACGTAGATTGAACTGATTTGCTCAGCTTATTATAATTGTGGGGAATCATGGTGAACAAGAATATAGGCCGCAACATGCTGCAGCGAGTACTGAATGACAGCTTTGTGTGTCTTTTCGTTGTGTCGATTTTCACTGTCAGCTGTTATGCCGGCCAGAGCCGAAATCCTGCCGAGTATTTTTTTGATGCCAGCTTTGGTGATTTTTCTGAAGAGCTGGAAAAGGCCAGGGAGGAGGGCAAGCAGGGAGTTATGATCTTTTTTGAAATGGATGATTGCCCATTTTGCCAATGGATGAAAAGTAATGTGCTCGATCAGAAGAATGTTCAGGAATATTATAAAAAGAACTTTCTGATATTTACCGTTGATGTGGAAGGTGATGTTGAAATTACCGACTTTCAGGGAAAATCCATGACCGAAAAAGATTTTGCGTTCAAGGAAAATAGAGTTCGAGCGACACCTGTTATCGCTTTTTTTGATCTGCAGGGCAAACGCGTAATGCGTTTTACCGGACGAACTAGCAATGCCGACGAGTTTATACTGCTGGGACAGTTTGTGGTTGACAAAGAGTATAAAAATAATAAATTTTCCAGCTATAAACGCAGCCACAAAAAATAATTAAACCGAAATAAATACTGTCTTTGTGATGACCAGAATTTTATTTTGCAGTGGATACTTCTTTCGCGTGTTCATGCTGACTCTAGTACCCCTGTGGGCACACTCCAGCGAGCAGGCTGTGGTGCCTGAGCCGCTGACTCTGGAATATGCCCTGTCCAAAGCATCGTTAGCGGATTCACCCGAGATGATGAGCTTTTATGCCCAGCGGCAGGTGG
Source organism: uncultured Gammaproteobacteria bacterium (assembly GCA_963836005.1). Taxonomy (GTDB): domain Bacteria; phylum Pseudomonadota; class Gammaproteobacteria; order GRL18; family GRL18; genus CAWIHS01. Next base: position 1,157,429 of record CAWIHS010000002.1, read on the forward strand.
CACTGGGTGAGCAGGACCTGGCCGTTTCTGCACAGGGTGTCTTTGTTGAAGTCAATGGCCGCTTGCGCTATGTCGTACCTTCTCCGATATTGCCGGGCGATGAACATAATGACAGTAAAATCAGTCTTGATGTAACAAAACGTTTGTATGATTTTGGCCGTACCAGGTCCAGAATTGAAGCCAGTAAAGAAAAACTGGCATCGATTGATGCTTTGTATACTGATTATACGTCACGCCGTAGCGTGGCTATTTTACAGGCTTATTTCAATGTCCTGCTGGCTGACATTATCTATAATCATGCCAATGAGTCGATGGCGGTGAGTTATGTAGCTCTGGATAAACTGCGTTCACGCGCTGAATTAGGGCAGGTGTCAGACGTTAAATTGATGGAAGTGGAAAATGCCTATCGAACGACGCTGCGTGAACGTAATCAGGCCTCGAGTGATCAACGTACAACGCGGCATAAATTGTCACAGTTAATCAGTCCGGGGCAGTTGTCAACAAAACTGGATATGCCGCAACTGAGCCAGATGCAGCCATTGTCAGCTGACAGAGAGTTGCCGGAACTCGAACAGCTAAACGCTTTAGCTCACAGACAAAACCCTCGCCTGCTTTCGCTTGAACACCAGCTGGAATCCATGCGTCTGAAGCTGGATGCTGTTCAGGCTGAAAAATATCCAGTGATCAGCGCTCGTGTACAAGCAGCTGATTATGCCCGTTATCTGGGGGCTTCAGATAAATTCCGTGCCGGTATAGAATTTAAAATGCCTTTATATCAGGCGGGTCAGGAGAATGCCAAAATCAAACGAACCATGGGTGAAATCATGCAGCTGGAAGCTGACAAAATGTTTGCCCGCCAGGAAGTAGAACAACAAATTCTGGAAATATGGCTTAAAATTACGAATTTAAAACAGCAATCGACTGATCCGCAGACCTTGATTGATTACCGGGATTTATATCTTGAACGCAGCCGCGCTTTATATGAAATGGAAGTCACCAGCGATCTGGGAGATGCGATGGTTGAGCTGACTCAGGCACAACTATTCAAGGCACAAACTGATTTTGAACTGGCGGTGGCCTGGGCACAACTGGACTCACTGCTTGGAAATCCGATGAATTATGATAAATAATACGATAATGCAGCAATATTGTAATACTTTTAAAATGGGCCTGGTGGTTCTTTTGCTGGCAGCAGGATTGATGATTTCTTGCCAGGCTCTGGCTGAAAATGCTGATATCCGCTACGAAATTACCTCACCTGTCTCCGGAGTGATAAAGCAGGTGTATGTCCATGAAGGGAAAAATGTAAAGCAGGGTGAGCTGCTGCTTGAATTTGATGATACTTTGCTGCTGAGCGATCTGGCCGAAGCCAGGGCGCAGTTAAAATTAGCTAAAGACAATCTGACAGAAGCGAAAAAAGAGCTTGCAAGAGCCCGTGAACTGTATGACCGGACGGTGTTGTCGGAACACGAATTGCAGCAGGCCAAAATTTCATACAGCAAGGCTGCTGCAAGCAGTGCCGCCGCTGACAATCATCTGGCCCATGCCCAATGGAACTTGACGCATAGCAAACTGCATGCGCCTTTTGATGGTCTGGTTACGCGCTTATCCAGTTATCCGGGTCAGTATGTCAATAATGCTTTTACAGCACAAACACTCATGCTTATGCAATTAAAAAAATAAAGTAACTATTCAGTGTATATCTAATATCAATCACTTAGTGAAAATCTTAAATACACTTCTAAGTAACAAAATAAAAGCAATAATCCGGGGTATTCACAAAAATGCGCACGTTGCATGTCAAAATTACTCCAGCCACTTTACTATAGTTGAGTCAGCTATAATTTTTGTGCATAACGTTCCTTCCCCCTTGCAAGGGGTAGGAGCAACACTTTAAAAAAAATCCCGTATGCAATTATGTAAAGAAGCTTAAAATAGCTTAGTACCCGGGTGTGTAAGAAGACACAGACGCTGAGTTTCTATGTTTCAGCGCCTGCATGTGTATTTGCCGATGGATTTATGTCAATCTTGAAATTTGGGGTACTAAAACCACTGGCATTTTTATGCCCGCCGCCGCCAAAAAGCTGCGCAATTTTAGCCACGTCAACGGCTTTCTCACCGCCAGAGCGCAACTGCCAGATACGTTTGTCAGGTCTGTCTTCATAAGAGGCGGCAAAAGCATATCCTTCTGAGAGCTGATGCAATAGTTCGCTGCAGATACTCGAAGGAGCATTCACGACCGGAACATTATATCCGGCAATTTTTCCGCTGCGGGCGCGGTTTTTATATTTCTGGATCTGCCCATCGCGTTGACGATTTAAAATACTGCCTTCGGTGTGCAGTTGTGACAGGCTGTGGTCATTATTTAACCATTTTTCCCACAGCTGAAAACTCATAGGATAGGACAAAATGGCTGAAATGATCTCCCGCGTATGCGGAATGTTAAATTGCCACAGGTCATTGTCCTGTATATGCTCAAACAGCTTTGGCGGGGCGTGCTGATGAAAATACTTCCACGCAAGTACCGCACCGGATTGCTGCATATCAAAATGCAGTTCAAGTTCAGGGCATTGTTGATCCAGTCCCTGCAGCTCTGACATGGCACTGATATGATGATCGATCAGGGTGACCTTGCGGGCCTGCTGACAAAGTTGCAGCATGTGCTCTTTTTTATAACTGAAGTCGAGTATATAAACCTGTTTGCCGCTACAGTCCGGGGGGGCTTTACCATGGTGCCCCTTATGGTAGGTGATGTTATCTTTAGCGGCCTGGTCATCTGAGTGTGCTTTAAAAAACAGATGGGCTGCCAGGGCTGCCGCAAAGCCGTCAGGGCAGTTAGCATGATAGATAACAACGACAGCATCAGTCCCGGTCTTCATGATTTCTCCATGCTTCAAAAGGTTGGTTCAGCAAATTAATTGAGCATATATTGAACAGACGCAGGCACACGGGCTCACCCGGTTCAGCTTCTCTCAATTAAAGAAGGCGGGTGAAACTTCGCCCTTACTTCAGAGCGATTCTAGCATTCAGCTTTAATATGCGCCAGTCAAGCTTGTGCTTGATGAGGGATTAACATTACTGGCATAGAGATTTAATATTTTATTGACGTAGTTGCGTGTTTCCGGGTAAGGCGGTATTCCATGATATTTTTTAACCGCATTTTCACCGGCATTATAACCCGCCAGTGCATGAGAAACATTACCGTCGAAGTGGTTGAGTAACCAGCGTAAATACTGCATACCGCCTTGCAGATTTTGTGCGATATCGGTGATATTTTCGATGCCGAATCGTTTTGCAGTGGCCGGCATTAACTGCATCAAACCCTGAGCACCTTTGGCTGAACGGGCCCGGGTTTTAAATCCGGATTCCTGCTGTATAACCGCCAGCACCAGATGACTATCCAGGCCGTATTCTGGTGCAGTTTTTTTCACCAGGGAGACAATCTGCCGACAGGAAGAGCCGCATTGTTTTGATTGCCAGTAAGGTACAGCACGGGCGGTGCAGACTGTGCGGGAACTTTTGAGCTGCGTATCAAGATGGCTCAGCATCTGCCTGGAATATTCATCTCCGGATTTTGCCGCAGCCTTGAACCAGCGCACGGCGATCGCCTCATCACGCTCAACGCCGCGGCCATTGGCATACATCCAGGCAAGATTCTGCTGTGCCTCGACGGAGCCTTTTTTAGCTGCCCGGCAATACCAGTTCACCGCTTTATTGGCATCCCTGGGCAGGCCTTCACCATGTTCATAAGCGATACCCAGCTGAAGCTGGGCTGCAGTATTGCCCAGCCGGGCCATTTTCAAGGCTTCATCTATGGACAGTGAGGCTGAACCGGCAGATACCCCGGCAGAAAGAAAAAAACTTAGCAACAAGACTGTATGAATCGCCTGGAATGACTTCAACATGGATAAGCTCTGATGAATAAAATTGTTCTGTTTAAAGCGTAAAATGGTATTCTATTGTTTCGATGCATGGGTATTCTGTTTCTGGGAATAATTCTAAATGATTTTATCTATGCAGGATGTAGTCGGGCTCTTACAGTGGCTAAGTGGCATATAATCAACGTCTGACAGCAAGTATGATTTTATAGCTACGCTGAGCAGTTACCTTTTTAAAAGCCAATAGATTGATCGTTGTATGAATGAAGATAATGACCCGTTAATCTCTGATCCTGAACAGCTGAAACGCCTGGCTGACTATAAAATGCCTTTTGGTAAGTATAAGGATCGTTTATTGATAGATTTACCCGAACCCTATGTTGTCTGGTTTGCCAACCAGGGTTTCCCCTCGGGAGAATTGGGAAAAATGTTGCGCATTGTGCTGGAAATTAAGATAAATGGTCTGGAGTATCTATTTACGCCCTTACGTAAAAACACGCAAATAAAAAATCAATAGATAAATCATGATGATTTTTTATTCTTCACATTATTAGCGGCCTGATTTTTTTAAGCGCTGCTCCTTCCCTTTCTGAGAGGGAAGGTTGGAACAAGGGTCGCAATCCGTAATTTATTTCTATTGCCGTTCCTGTTGATCTTTGTTTCATTCGAACAAAAACTCATGCTATGGGTCAAATAACATTTGAGGGTAGAGAAATTTTACGTTATTCTTCCTGCCGTCATTGATAATAATTGTGGAAAAATGAATGAAACGACTATTTGTTATTTCGATGCTGCTGATATTAACCGCCTGTGTGTCCAGTCCTACCGGCCGCAGCCAGTTAATGCTGGTTTCTCCGGATGAAGCTATTAGCGCATCCAAACAGGCTTATGTTCAGACTTTAAAACCGCTTGAACAGAAGGGTAAGATTGATAACGATCCCAAACTGACCAGACGGGTTAAAACGATCACCGGTCGTCTGGTTTACCAGGCCATAGAAATGTACCCTCATACCAGAAACTGGGAGTGGAGTGTCAAGGTCATAGATGATCCGGAAGTGGTCAATGCCTGGTGTATGGCTGGGGGTAAAATGGCTATCTATACGGGACTGATCAACAAAGTAAAGCCTACCGACGACGAATTGGCACAGGTCATGGGGCATGAAATTTCCCATGCGCTGGCCAATCATACGGCAGAAAGAATGTCTATGGCTATGGCTTCACAACTGGGTTTGGCGGCGGTTGCGATTGCCACCAGCAACAGCCGATATCAAAGTACAGCTCTGGCCGGCAGTGCTCTGGCAGCACAGATGGCACTGGAATTGCCTAATAGCCGTACTTCCGAAGCTGAAGCGGATGAAATTGGTATTTTGCTGGCCGCTAAAGCGGGTTACAATCCTGATGCAGCGGCTACTTTATGGGAAAAAATGGGCAAGGTCGGCGGTTCCAATCCGCCAGAATTTTTGAGTACCCATCCTGCACCTGGCAATCGTCAACAGACTTTGCGCGCTCTGGCACCGCAAATGATGCAATATTATCATCCAAAAGCAAAACCCCCGGTTTACCCGTTGAATTAACGGCTGTTTGGGTTGCTTACTCCATCCTGTCTGAGCGCTTGCAGAGGCAGCCACATAACAGTGCCATCAGTCTGAGCTTCGGGAGATGAATGTGAAACAGGAACGAGAGGGAGAGCTTTTCATGCTGATGTTCAGTGTGTTTGAAGGCTGGTTTCCCATCTTGACTGTCATGGCACTGAACTATCTAAGCCCGATTTATACCTATGCTTTTACTTTGCTGTTTGCGGTACCGGTTTTTCTCATCCTGATCGTCATAAAGGGCAAGCTGCATGAATTTTATAACCGGGCTGCCTATAAAGATTTACTCTTAGCCGCATTTTTTATTACCACTATGTTTGCGCTGATATATATTGGGCTGAATTTTACTACGGCAGGCAATATGGCAGTGATCATTTTCCTGCAGTTATTTTTTTCTTTTATCTATTTTAATCTGTTCGGTAAAGAGCCCTTTGCCAGGGTACATATATTCGGCGCACTGCTGATGGGATTCGGAGGCATGGTGATCCTTTTTCCGGCAGAACTAATTCTGAACCAGGGTGATTTGCTGATCCTGCTGGCTGCCGCCATTGCGCCGGTGGCCAATCAATATCAGAAAAAAGCGCGTACAAGGGTCAGTTCGGAAATCATTCTGGCTTTTAGAAGCATGGCTGCCATACCCTTTCTTTTGCTGCTGGCGTGGTTCCTTGAACCCGAACCTGAGCTGCAAAATATAGCCAGGGCTCTGGTGTTTATGGCCATTAGCGGGCTGTTTATGATGGGGCTGTCAAAAATCTTCTGGGTAGAAGCCATTCACCGGATCTCAATCACCAAGGCCAGTGCTCTGGCGGCACTGATACCGGTTTTTACGATTATTTTTGCCTACTTTACCCTGGATGAGATACCGACCAGCACACAGATGCTGGGCATTATTCCGGTCCTGGCAGGAGGTTTTCTGATCACTCGGCCGGTGGCAGTGCTCTGATGGTTACGCACACAGACATCAAACTGCAAAGCCGGAAAATGTCACTTTGGCGTCTTTGCGCGAAACTTGCAGCTGCTCTCTGGTTTGCCCAGGCAGGTTTTATTTTAAAATGGCACGTGCTTTACGGGTTGAACAGGTCTGTTATTCGCATGGTGCATGGTGCATGGTGTGACTGAAATGCTCATTGATGCACTCAAGGATAATCAGGTGTTTGTTCCAGAAGACGCCGTAAATACATCCATGTAGGCTTTATATAGCCATCCCTGGCTATATAAACTTCTATCCACAAACACCTGATTATCCATTCACATTTTTGCTTAACTACATAGCTATGAAAAAATGCTTATCAGTCAATCCTGAATATATCAGTTAAAACAGCTGCAAGCCTCTAAGACACTGAATCTTCAGCATCTTGATCGCTCCCGTTAAGATGTAAATGAGGTATCTAAATAGCTGTTCGGAAATAGTGGCCATCGTATTGAGGCATCGTACAAGACCCTGTAATACATCATTTCGCTCATATTAGCATCAAATCCCGAAATGATACATCACCGGTTCTGGTGCTAAATGGACACCTTTTAAGAACATTTATTGTAACTATTCAGCGTATTTTAGATTTATACGTAAGTTCTTGATATCAGGTGTTTGCGTAAGAAGTGTATGTGGCATGGATGCCATATTCAAGCCTACATGGACGTATTTACGGCGTCTTCTGGAGCAAATTCCTGGTGTCAAGGACGTTTTCAAAATTACGCTGAATAGTTACCATTTATTTAGAGTAAAGCAAATAGAACGAATTTTTTACAGTCAATTTTAAATTTATTTACACATGGATCAGGTGGCAATCATCACCCGCAGAGCATCCAGTCGTGGTTTGGCGGAATGAAAAATATATTCCAGCATTTGCTGTTGGCGGATGAAAAAATCTATCTCCTCCGGGCGAATAGCGGGATTAATCAGCGTCAATGCCCTGAGACGATCAATTTCACTCTGAAGTGAATCATGACTGCATTGCCTGGCCTCAGCCAGAATAGCCGGTGCGGTTAAATCTGCATTCGCAGCAGATTTTTTGAGCATGTTTCGCAAGCTATCCTCTTTGGCCTGTATGATTTGAAGCGCTGTCTGTGAGCTAATAGCTTGCTGCTCCTGATCGACAATGTCCGCAGACAGTTGTCTGGTATAATCGTTCCCGTTGGCGTCGACAACAATACGTATCGCCGTCGGCGGTAAATAGCGGTCAGCCTGTATATCACCCCTGGCAGCAGTTTCCAGGACAAATAGCGTTTCCATCAACAGGGTTCCGGGAGGTATGAAATCTGTTTTAATGGTCGTGATAGCGGTATTACCCATTTCATTACTTTTGATCATATCCATGGCCTGGATGACCATGGGATGTTCCCAGGTGAGAAAATGGATATCTTCATTGGCAAGAGCGGTATCGCGATCATAAGTAATCGTCAGGCCGTCATCCGGCAGACCGGGAAACTGGGTGAGCATCTGTTCTCCTGGAGTGATGATATAACAATGCTCGCTATGATCGTCGGTTTGCACACCATAGGCATCAAAAACTCTGTCCATATAGGCTGGCAGAGTTGAGTCTTTATCTGCTTTTACTGCCTGTGTATACAGATCATTAGCCATGGGCTGGCGGCATGAATTATATTCGAGTAAACGATCTCGGCCATCATGTAATGACTGTTTGAGCTGCGCGTGCAGGTTCCGGGCTTTATTGATCAGCGGCTGAACATCTGCATCAGGATCGATCAGTGCTGCGAATAATTCAGGCTTCAGTTGAGTAAAAACAGTCTGGCTGGCTGGGCAGATGTGCTCAAATGCATCGAGAGCTTCATGGTACCAGCGGAACAAAATGTTTTGTCCTGAATTTAGCAGATAGGGTACATGAATATTAATAGTTTCGCTCTGACCGATACGATCCAGCCGGCCGATCCTTTGTTCCAGCAGATCGGGGTTCAGCGGTAAATCAAATAATACCATGTGATGGGCAAACTGGAAATTACGGCCTTCACTGCCAATTTCAGAACAGATCATGATGCGTGATCCATGTTCCTGATCAGCAAAAAATGCCGCTGCCCGATCGCGTTCAAGCAAGCTCAATTCTTCATGAAACAGGGCGGCATGAATACCAGTGCTGATACGCAGAAAAGCAGCCAGTTCTTTTGCTGTTTGTAGATGGGCGGTAATGATCAGTATTTTGTTGATGGGCCTGTCCTGATCGTTTTGAAGGTCCAGACTAAAGAGCCAGTTTTTGAGCCACTGTGAACGGGGATCGACGTGAGTCCAGTCAGCATGTTGTTGGGGACTGGGTGTTAAATTCATTGACTGTCTATTGTTTGTACTATTGTTTGTAATATTGTGCCTGCTATTGATCGCGGCCCGGTATAAGCGTTCCGGAAATATAAACATTTCAATATCAGGCAGGTCTGTCCGATCATTATCCTGCGGCTGTTTCTCAGCTTCAGAGGCGGTTTCAGAGTGGCAGGCTTTAAACTGCTCATGATAGACTTGAGGCAGCTCCAGGGGATAGGCATGTAACGTTCTTTGCGGGAAACCTTTGATCGCAGAACGTGTATTGCGAAACAGAATGCGTCCGGTACCATGTCTGTCCAGCAGATGTGCTACCAATTCCTGGCGGGCCTGCCGGGCGACTTCAGCTGCATTGCTTGAAAGCGCTTCCAGCAGCTGTTGGTTGTCCTGTTCTGCACTGATCTGCGCGAGCAGGGAGGGTTCAATCAGTTGCGCTTTCACTGCGTCTGCCATTTCATTGGAAAGCAGATTTTCCACCGCCTGAGCAATGGGCTGATAGGATTTTTCTGCTGCGATAAATTCTTTCAGACTGGAGAAACGATCCGCGTCCAGTTGTCTTAATCGGGCAAAATGACTGGCCTTACCCAGTTGCTCGGGGGTTGCGGTCAGCAATAAAACACTGCGGATTTTCAATGCCAGTTGTTCGATCAGTTGATATTCATCACTGCAGTGTGTTGGCGACCATTGTAGATGATGGGCTTCGTCAACGACCAGCAGATCCCATTCTCCATGCAAAAGATGTTGATAAACCTGCGTATTGTCGGTCAGGTATTCCAGGCTGCAAAGTACCTGTTGTTCATCCAGGAAAGGATTAAGGTCCTCGCCAGTCTGCTGTTGATCCTCTGTGCACATAGCGCAATAGCGCTGCTGATCAAAAATACTGAACAGCAGATTAAACCGTCGCAGCATTTCAACCAGCCACTGATGGATCAAACTTTCCGGTACGATGATTAATATTCGCCGCGCATGCTCTCTGAGCAGTTGGTGATGAATAATCAGACCGGCTTCAATGGTTTTTCCCAGACCTACTTCATCAGCCAGCAAAACCCGGGGCGCATGACGGTTTGCAACTTCATGCGCAATATACAGTTGATGTGGAAGCAAACTGGTTCGGCAGCCGAGCAGGCCATAGAGTTCTGAATGAGTTTGCCGGCTGAGCTCCTGCAAAGTCTGAAAGCGCAGATTAAACCATTTTTGGTGATCAATCTGACCGTGAAACAAACGTTCAGCGGGACGGGTCAGCTTGACGAAGGGGTTCAGCTGCTGTTCGGATATATTGAAACTGGCTCCGTGCTGATCAACACATTGGTAGCTGATCAGACCGTCATGCTGTTGAATGGTGCTGACAATCAGTTGTCTCCCGTCTTCAGTTTCAAGCTGATCGCCGGAAGAAAAAATAATTCTTGAAAGCGGGGCAGTCTGTTTGGCATAGGTACGAGTTTCACCGGCGGCAGGGAAGCTAATAGTCACCGTACGATGCTCGCAGGAGAGGATGGTACCCAATCCCATCTGTAACTCGGCATTATTGATCCAGCGCTGACCGGGAAGAAATTCCTGCACAATACTATCCTTGAAAATGTCGTAAATAGTCAGCGTATTTTTCAGATCGTGATTACTGCCAGGTATTTATTGACCCACATGGACGACTTCGGCTCCTGCCTCTCGCATGCATTTCCACCATCCATGGTGGTCAAGTGGGAAATGCAGGTTATGCATGGAGCTATTATCTGTCCAGAAGACGCCGTAAATACGTCCATGCAGGCTTGGATGTGGCATCCTTGCCACAAACACCTGACAGCCATTACTTCAGTAGAATCTTAGATACGCTGAATAGTTACAAAATGTCATTTAATCTAAATAACTCAGTTTAATCCAGTTTAAAATAAAAATATAATTATTCAGCGTCTTCCGAAGAACATGATTACTCTCGGGTATTTATTGACCCCACATGGATCTGGATGTTTACCAGGGATGTTGTGAATGCATTTTAAAAAATACTCCAGCCATTACTATAGTTGATATACCTGTAATATTTGTGCAGTACGTTCCTTCCCCTTTTCAGGGGGAAGGCCAGGATGGGGGTAAAAATGAAGACTCATGTTGAACGGTTAACTGGAGTAACACTAAACGTTTACATCCGATGATAATCCAGCGTCAGAATCTCAACCGCAGGGATAAGCAATGAAAATTTACTTTCCTGGCCTGCTGGAGAAAAGCAGCACCAGGCAAGTAAACGGGGGAAAGGAGTTATTAATACAAACGAATAATTTCAGGTATGATCTCTATACCTTCTTCGAGTTGATCACCAGAATCAATGGGATTAGGCGTATAGACAGAAGGCATGTACCAGCCGCCCGGCATCTGTCCCATGTCACCGGGTGCAGAGACAGCATCATCCCATGTTTCGGCCATGTTTTCTTTCATGTTACGATTAAAAATCCAGCTTGTCGGGCCGGTATCTTTAACACAATTTTTATCCTTGGGATGGCAGTCATCATCTCTTATGAAAGGAAACTCAGGGATGACACGCCCTTCATCATCAACCCAGGGCATATCACTCATAATATCTACGATATTCCAGTCCTGATTGCCCCAGGGAAACATGTTGTTACCACCGCCATTTCTGTTAGGTGGACGGCCATAACCTCTGGGCGGAGGCCCGGCAGGACCACGGCCGGCATTAGGGCCTGGAGCTCCTGGACCGTAACCTCCTGGCGGAGGCCCGGCAGAACCACGGCCGGCATTAGGGCCTGGAGCTCCTGGACCATAACCTCCTGGAGGAGGCTGAAAGTGTCCCAGCCTGGCCGGTCCTTGTGACGACGGCACAGGTGGTCGGCCATAAGCAGCTTGCGGAGGCGGCATGGGTCGGCCATAAGCAGTTTGCGGAGGCGGCATGGGTCGGCCATAAGCAGCTTGCGGCGGCGGCATGGGTCGGCCATAAGCAGCTTGCGGAGGCGGCATGGGTCGGCCATAAGCAGTTTGCGGAGGCGGCATGGGTCGGCCATAAGCAGCTTGCGGAGGCGGCATGGGTCTACCATAAGCAGCTTGCGGAGGCGGCATTGGACGGCCATAAGCGCCCTGCGGCGGCATGGCCGGGCTGCGTGCACCTGGCGGAATCATAGCCGGATTATAACCGGGTGTTCCAGGGGGCAGCGCATTGCGAACGGGGGACGTGATCTGATTATTTAATCCGGCATTGCCATTATTGACCGGGGCAGCAGCCCTGGCCTGCTTAGGAAAAGGCAGGGGATAATTATCAGCAACAGGGTTATTGGGTGTAAGGTTGGTAACCGGTTCATCAAATTCCTCAGCGGGAGGATATTTATATTCTGTTTCTGCAAAAACACCCGTCATGCCCAGGTTTGCTGCCATAAAAGCAACCAGCATAAACATTATTTTTTTCTTGTCGCACACGAGCATTCTTGTCTCCTCTCTGCTCAATCATAAGCATTGTCCAATGCTATACCTTATATAGTATAGGTCATTGGTTGAAAATCAACCAATTTATTCAATTGTTTAGTGAAATATTTTGTAACTTCTCAATAAGTCTGTGCAGTTTAAGTTCCTTCCCCCTATCAGGGGGAAGGCCAGGATGGGGGTAGTGTGTATATTCAAGCACTTAACCCCCACCCTAACCCTCCCCCTGATAAGGGGAGGGGATCTTGCAACTTAATTGAGAAGTTACAATATTTTGCTTATTTAGTCACTGATACCCTGAAAATGCAATGGTAAATTGTTATTATGTCTCCATATATACTATATGTATTACTGCATCAGGATGACTTATTGTGTTTTTTAATTTGTTAAGTAGTAAACCGGTTCTTGACGAAGAATCTGTTGAGTGGCTGTTTGAGCTATATGCCTGGGCCCTGAAAAATTTTGATGCGCGTGTTTTTTATGCAGAAACCATCCTGGTTGTGCCCTCAAATGAGTATTTCCCCGGCCGGGAAAATAGTGCTGAGGGAATGGCCCTGCTGATGTTTGAAAAAGTCAGGGAGTACGCAGGACTGGCACACTGGCCGTGCAGACTCGAACCGTATAGCGACAGCTGTCAGAACGAAACGCCGAGGATCATGCTGCAGGGTGCTTTGCGCGGTTCCGGCGGCATTCAGGTCCAGGACGTGGCGAATGAAAACAGACTGCCTGTTATCTATGACCCGCGTCAGGTGACAAATCCGGAAGCCATGATTGCCTCGTTTGCTCATTCGCTGTCTAAATATCTGGCTACCCTGGCAGAGACACCGCCGCCGGGGGGAGCAGAAAACTGGCCGCAGGTGACGGAAATACTCGCGGTGTTTCTGGGATTTGGATTAATGTTTGCCAATAGTGCTTTTGTGTATAGAAATCTCACCTGCGGCAGCTGCCAGCCGCGCAGAATAGAACGTGCAGCCTATTTATCCCAATATGATGTAACCTACGCATTGGCGATTTTCAGTGTGCTCAAAGATATCCCCAATCAGCAGGTGCTCAAACACCTGAAAAAATCTTTACGGCCCTATTATAAAAAAGCCCTCAGGGATGTAAGCAAGCGTCATGAACAGCTGACTGCATTGAAAAAATACCAGCCTACAGCTTCTGTCGCCCTGGGCGGGAATCTATAGGCCGTCTTGCAGAGACCGTCATTGTCAGGGGCAGACCGGAGAGAAATGCCCATGCATCTGTTTTCTACTGGCCTTCATAAACACCATCAAAGTCTCAATAAATGTTCTTAAAAGCTGTCCATTTAGCAGCAGAACCTGTGATGTATCATGTTGGGATTTGATGCTAAATATGAGCGAAATGCTGTATAACCGGGTCTTGTGCGATGCCTCAATACTATAGCCACTATTTCCGAACACTCTTTAGATCGGGTAGGTCGTTTTGTCTATTGAGGCCGAATTGGGCGGCTTATAAAACTGGTAGGCATTTGCTGAAGACTCTTTGCAACGGTACATGGCGGTATCGCCATGTTTAATCAAAGTATGCATATCATCTCCATCCTGGGGAAACAGACTGATACCAATACTCAATGTTATATTGAGTGACTGAGCATTAATCTGCAGGGGTTGCTGCTGCGCCCGGATGATTTTTTCTGCCATGACTGCAGCTTCCTGAGGATCACTGAGCTGCTCCATCAGTATCACAAATTCATCGCCGCCCAGGCGCGCAACGATGTCTTTTTCGCGGATGTTTTTCTGCAGCTGCTGGGCGATAATTTTCAGTACGGCATCGCCGGTGTCATGTCCATAGGTATCATTAATGGGCTTGAAATTGTTCAGGTCAATAAACAGCAGCGCCAGTTGTTGCTCAAAGCGTTGCGCGGTTAGTATTGCCTGCTGCATGCGATGCATAAACATCAGCCGGTTGGGCAGGTTTGTCAGGGTGTCGTGATGAGCCAGAAAATCCAGCGATAACTGTTTTTTCAGCAGTTCCTGTTTTGCCAGTTCGCGTTCAGTGACATCGATGACGATACCCTGGTAGTGGGTTATTTGACCCTTATCATCGCGCAGAATAGTGGTATGATCATCCAGCCATTTGATAGCGCCGGTTTTACACACAATGCGGTAACTCTGATGATTAAAATCTTCCGCATCGCTGTAATCCAGGACTTCCTGTTTAACCCGTGCATAATCTTCAGGGTAGATGAGGTCCCGATAGGTAAGACGGCCGTTGATAAAATCACTGGATGAATAACCTGATAATTCAATAATATTTCTGGAAACAAACTCGACCGGCCAATTTTCAGTATTGATCCATAAAAACGCTACCGCCGGACTCTCATTAATAATGTTATTGGCCTGGATCAGTTCTCTGGTCCGTTCATAAATCTTTTTTTCCAGTGAAATGTTCTTTTCCATGATCAGTTTTTCATTTGCCATGGAAGCCTGCAGCGCTGCTGATTTTGCTGCTTCGTGAGCCTGCTTCAAACGCCTGAGATTATCAATCAGTGATAATGCCAGAAACAGGACTAAAAAGATGATGCCTAACTGGTAGCTCAGCTGCTGGGTAAAAATATTCGCAGGAGCCAGTCCGAGCCGCGCCAGAGAAACGAGCAGTACCGAAAAAATAAAGAAAGAACAGCCGAGTAAAAAAAATCGTGCAGATTGATTACCCAGCAGCATCGCCCTGACTGCGGTGATAAGAATCATGCTGAAGCTAAACAGCGCCAGCAACAGGACCAGTTTAATCGTCAGGCCGTAGTCAACCAGGGGAATCATCAGGATCACCAGTATCCAGGACGCTACACTGAGCTTTAATACGCGATGTAAAAAGGCATACTGCACTGTTTGCAGGAAATTGATGGTATAGAGGAGCAGACTCAAAAGTACCAGTGATACAAACGTTCGGATCACATAGTCATTTAACCACGGGCTATCCGGCCATAAAAAACGGCTTGCATAGCCGTCCCAGCTAAACTGAAAGATCCATGAGCTGGCACATAACAGCAGCAGAAAAAAAGAATTAATGTTTTTCAGCGTCAGCCAGAGAAAAGCATAGTAGCCGGTCATCACCAGTAAAATGCCGTAAAAAAGACCATGCAGTAGACTGCTCAGAACATTGCTGCTGAGAAAGTTTTCAACAGATATGATTTGCAGCGGCAGGCTCAGATTGGTATCACTCTGAAGACGAAGATAAATAGTTTTAGGCAGTTCATTGATGGCGGGTAACTGAAATATAAATTGACTATGTTTGACATCCCGGCTGCTAAAAGGATGCAGCATACCGGTGTCGATATTTCGATAACCATTGCCTGCATCGCCAGGAAGATAAAGACTGATATGATGGATATTGGGAAAACCGTATTGCAGCAGCCAGTCTGTCGCTTGAGTTAGCTCGCTTTTGACCCGGAACCTGAGCCAATAGGCTGAGCTGCTTATGCCAAAATTGGGGTTCTCAATATGACTGGCTTTGAATTTGCCGGCGTAGTCGGCTGAACTCACCTGATCAATGCTCAGTTGCGCAGAAGGATCTTCCAGTATTTCCAGAAAATGACCCAATGGATAACGCGCCTGCACATCTGAAAGCTCCAGCACAGGCGCCTGTTCTGCTGAATCAAGGTCCTGGCCCAACACGACCAATGGCAGCAGCATCAGTGCATAGGCAAAGAATGGTAGGGCAAGGATGAGTCGATGCATGAGTTTCGTTGCTCGCAGTTATTGTTAGGTTATTTTCGATAAACGTGTTGTTTGTTCCTGGAGCGAGATAGTCACGATTTAAGCCTTTATTCTAGCAGTAAAAGCAGCCTTGTTATAACCCTTCGAAAACTGTAAAATTTCGGGCAATCATTTTTCGTAACTTCTCAATAAGTCCAGGCAGTTTAAGTTCCTTCCCCCTACGAGGGGGAAGGCCAGGATGGGGGTAGTGTGTGTAATCAAGCACTTAACCCCCACCCTAACCCTCCCCCTGAGAGGGGAGGGGATCTTGCATGGACTTATTGATAAGTTATCGTTTTTCCAGCTAACTTATTAATCGGTAACCGCAATTCATGGCAAAAACCATCATCATCACTGGCGGGGCGGGTTTTATCGGCTCAGCCGTGATCCGGCAGTACATTCGCGAAACAGAACATACTATTATTAATGTCGATGTTTTGACTTACGCAGGCAATCTCGAGTCGTTGACCGAAGTGGACTCTCACCCCAGGTATCATTTCGAACAGGTGGATATCTGTAACCGCAATGAAATGGAGCGGGTTTTCAGTCAATATCAGCCCGATGCCATGATGCACCTGGCAGCAGAATCTCATGTGGATCGTTCCATCGACGGCCCGGCTGAATTTATTCAAACCAATGTTGTCGGTACCTGTAATTTGCTGGAAGTGGCCAGACATTACTGGAATCAGCTGCCCAGTGATAAACAAAGCGCGTTTCGTTTTCATCATGTGTCTACCGATGAGGTCTATGGCGATCTGGATGAGAGCGGTTTTTTTACCGAGAAAACCTGTTACGATCCCAGTTCTCCTTATTCCGCCAGTAAGGCATCCTCCGACCATCTGGTCAGAGCCTGGCATCGTACCTATGGACTGCCGGTGGTGATCACCAATTGTTCCAATAATTACGGTGCTTATCAATTTCCGGAAAAACTGATCCCGCTGGTCACCTTGAACGCTCTGGAAGGCAAACCGTTGCCCATTTACGGCACCGGTGAACAGATCAGGGACTGGCTGCATGTGGATGATCATGCACGTGCGCTGCGCCTGGTGCTGGATACCGGCAAGGATGGAGAAACCTATAATATCGGCGGCCACAATGAGAAAACCAATCTGCAGGTGGTTAAAACTATTTGTTCCTTGCTGGATAAACGGGTGCCTGACTCAGCTTACAAACCGCATGCCGATCTCATCACCTTTGTCACTGACAGACCCGGGCATGATGTACGTTATGCTATCGATGCCGATAAAATAGACCGTGAACTGGGCTGGCGTCCGCAGGAAACATTTGCTTCCGGCATGGAAAAAACCATCCAGTGGTACCTGGATAATAAGTCATGGTGTCAGCACGTTCAGGATGGCAGTTATCAGCGTGAACGGCTGGGTATCGAAAAATGAAGGGCATTATTCTGGCCGGCGGCTCAGGCACGCGCCTGTATCCTATTACCAAGGGTGTGAGCAAGCAATTGACTCCTGTGTATGATAAACCCATGATCTATTATCCGCTGTCGGTGCTCATGCTGGCGGGAATTACCGAGGTGCTGATCATCTCGACCCCTGCCGATCTGCCTCAATTCAGGACCTTACTGGGGGATGGTTCTGAAATCGGTATGAAATTTTCATTTGCTGTGCAGCCATCGCCTGACGGCCTGGCCCAGGCTTTTTTGATTGGTGAAACATTCATCGCTGACGACGATGTCTGTCTGGTACTGGGAGATAATATATTTTACGGCCAGGGATTTACCCGCATGCTTGAACAGTCTGTGCAGAATGTGACTGAACACGGCAAGGCAACGGTGTTTGGCTATTATGTCAAGGATCCGGAGCGCTATGGTGTGGTCGAGTTTGATGATGAGTTTAATGCCCTGAGTATTGAGGAAAAACCAGCACAGCCGAAAAGTAATCATGCCGTCATTGGACTGTACTTTTATCCCAACGATGTCGTTGATATAGCCAGACAGGTCAAACCCTCGAATAGAGGAGAACTGGAAATCACTTCCGTCAACCAGGCTTATCTGGAACGTCATAAACTCAAGGTGGAGGTCATGGGTCGAGGCTTTGCCTGGCTGGATACCGGAACCCATGAAAGTCTGATGGAAGCGTCCAATTTTATTCAGACCATAGAAAACCGTCAGGGATTAAAGGTGGCCTGTATTGAAGAAATAGCTTATGAAATGGGCTATATCAGTAAGACACAGCTGCTGGAACTGGCCCAGCCGCTGAAAAAAAATCAATATGGACAATACCTGATCCGCCGTGCCAATGAAGATGTGATCAAATAATGAAATTTATTAAAACCGGTATACCCGAAGTTATCATTATTGAACCCGTTATCCATGGGGATCCACGGGGCTATTTTCTGGAAACTTACCGCGCTGATCTGCTGCAGCAGGCGCTGGGATATCAGGTTGATTTTGTGCAGGATAATGAATCAAAATCTTCTTTTGGTGTGCTGCGGGGGCTGCATTATCAACTGCCTCCACATGCACAAAGCAAACTGGTAAGAGTCATTTCCGGCCGAGTGCTGGATATCGCCGTAGATATCCGCAAAGGTTCACCTACCTTTGGTCAGCATGTCAGTGCTGAACTATCCGATGAAAACAACCAGCAGTTATTTATACCCAGAGGCTTTGCCCACGGTTTTGTAGTTCTCTCGGATGAAGCGCTTTTTTCCTACAAGGTGGATAATTATTACTCCCCCGAATGCGATCGCGGCATTATGTTTAATGATCCGGCGCTGGCTATAGACTGGAAAGTTAATGCAGACAAACTGCAGTTATCTGCCAAAGATCAGCAGCAGCCTCGGTTGACCGACGCCAGAGAACTATTTGACTATGGGGGCGGATATTATGAGCGCTAACACGCCCATGAAACTGTTGCTTACAGGAGCTAAAGGGCAGGTCGGTTCTGAACTGATGCAGCTGGCTGCGCTCAGACATTATGCTGTTTATGCTTATGACTCTAAAGAGCTGGATATCACGGATGAGACGCAGGTAAAAAGCATTGTTTCCCAGGTGAAGCCTGATGTGATTATCAATGCGGCTGCTTATACTGCCGTTGATAAAGCTGAAGCAGAAAAAGAGCGGGCGTTTGCAGTCAATTCAGCCGGCAGCAAAAATCTGGCATCAGTGTGTAAAGCACATACGATTCCTCTATTGCATATCTCGACCGATTATGTCTTTGATGGTGATAAAAAAGAGGCCTATATCGAGTCCGATCAAACCGAACCGACAGGCGTGTACGGTGCAAGCAAACTGGACGGTGAAAAACAGCTGCAGTCTGTCTGGGAGCAGCATATCATATTAAGGGTCAGCTGGGTCTTTGGCCGGCAGGGGCATAATTTTGTTAAAACCATGCTGCGTCTGGGGCAGCAACGAGACCAGTTGAGTGTCGTGAATGATCAATATGGCGCACCCACATCCGCACACTCTATTGCGCTATGTCTGCTGGATATGCTTGAGGTACAAGGTTTCGGCCAGGCTGATTTCCCCTGGGGTGTATATCACTTTCAAAGTGACCCCGGCGTCACCTGGTATGAATTTGCCCGGGAGATATTTCGCCAGGCCGCTCAATTAAAGCTGCTGGATAAACAGGTCAGCGTTAATCCCATTCCCTCCAGTGAATTTCCCACCCCGGTTAAGCGGCCGGCCAATTCCAGACTCGACGGTACTCACTTGTTCAAGGTCTTCGGTGTGAAACCTGCTCACTGGAAAGAGGATCTGACGGTCATGTTAAAAAATCTGCAAAATGAGTAGCCGTTTTCTTTTAAGCTCTGCTCATTCCGCATCTGAGAGGGATGGCTGGGGTGGGGAGACGAAAATCCACGACCACAGCCTCTGTTTGATGCAAATTCTTTTTAGCTGAGATACCAATTTTTTGGCTGAGATACCAATTTTTTTGGCTGACATACAAATTTTTAGCTGAAGGCTCTCTATTATGTCCGATAATTACTTCTTTGCGCTGATCATCACCTTTATTCTGGGGGTTAATTTCCAGAATTCCTTTCGCAAGGTAGCTAAACATGTCGGGCTGGTCGAGGCGCCCGGTGATAGAAACAACCACGAAATTGGCGTTCCCCTCAGCGGCGGTATCGCCATGTTTATGGCGTTTACTTTCACTGCATTGCTGATGAACGAATCCATACATAATCTCAGGCCGCTTTTTTCCGGGCTGCTGATCCTGATTGTGATCGGTGTGCTGAGCGATCTGCATGAAATTAAACGTCCGCAACGCTTATTCCTGGAAATATTGGCGGCTTTTATTGCTTATCAATGGGGCGGCGTGCAATTAATTGACCTTGGACATCTACTGACTGATGGAAAAACCCTGGAGCTGCGCAACTTTAGCCTGCCGGCCACCGTGCTGGCCTTTATCGGCATTATCAAAACTCTCAGGATGCTGGACTCGACCGACGGTCTGGCCGGCAGCATTGCACTGATCTGCTCTTTTTTATTAGCTATAGTGGCATTAAGGGCAGGAGATATCTCCTCGTTTCAGATCCTCGGGCTGGTGTGCATCGCGATTATTAGCTTTTTGTTTTTCAACTGGCGTTTCTACGTCAACCAGACAGCACTGGCTTTTATGGGCGCCTCAGGCAGTTTATTTCTGGGGTTTATTATCGCCTTTTATCTGCTTAAACTTTCACAGGGGGAAAGCGCTACTATAGCACCGGTCACCGCATTGTGGATTTTTGGTTTTCCAATTATAGACACTGTGAGCATTGTTTTGCAGCGCTTACTCAAGGGTAACCTCCTGAGCGATGAGCGGGAACAATTTCATTATTTACTGCAGGCAGCTGGTTTAAATCAGACCGCAGCGACTTTTATAATGCTATTGATTACAAGCCTGTTTGCAGCAGCAGGCTTTCTGGGAGAGTATTATCAGATCCCGGAACATATCATGTTTTACGCTTTTCTGCTGTCGTTTGGCAGTTATTTCTTGATTACTTTCTGGGTCAGACGTTGAAAATTTACATTTAGAGTTTCAAATAGGGGTCATAAAACCCCACGCATTCAGGCGGTCATTCTTTTTTCTCTTCTCCTTCTCCCTATGAGGGAGAAGGTTGGGGTGAGGGTGAAAAAGTTGAAAAAAATAAAAAACCGCTGTTCACAATATGGCTGAATCACACGCATGATTTACGCTCCTGCTGCACACCTGTTTACCCTCCCTTCCATGGTAAGATAGTTTTCATCAATAACTGCAAGCAGCGGTTTACTGGCCTGTTATCCAGCTCAGATATTCAACTTCTGTATAACATCTTTGCCGGCTAACAGACTGAAAGTATTATGCTGCAAATAAACTTCATTGGTTGTCAGCAAGCTTTGTTTTATATGTAGGACATTACACCATGCTGATGTAGGAAATTCTTTATGCTGGAAAGAAGAGATTTTGGGTCGTGCAAAGACGCCAAGTCGCAAAGACATTCATATTGACAAGTAAAACTAAACACATATAATTTAACATATATTATTTTTGGAGATAAAAATTTTGGGCCAAGTTACCATTTATCTGGAAGAAGAAATAGAGCGAAAAATGGTTGCGGCTGCAAAATCAGCTCATTTGTCAAAGAGCAAATGGATAGCGAAGCTCATTCAGGAGAAGGTCAATAATGAATGGCCGCAATCTATCATAGAACTTGCCGGCTCCTGGGAAGATTTCCCTGGCATAGAAGCAATCAGATCTAATACGGGTAAAGATATCAAGCGAGAGCCTGTCTAATGTTCGTTCTTGATACAAATACATTAATTTACTTTTTTAAAGGCATAGGAAATGTTGCTGGAAAATTATTAACCATTTCGCCAAAGGAGATTGCGATTCCGACCATTGTAGTGTACGAATTAGAGTATGGGATCGCGAAATCAAGTTCGCCTAAAAAAAGACAGGCTCAGCTAAAAGAGATGTGCTCCCTGGTTAAGGTGCTGCCATTTGGAAATGAGGAAGCGCGTCTGGCCGCTTTAATTCGTGCCCAATTAGAAAAAAAAGGCACTCCAATTGGTCCATACGATGTATTGATTGCGGCTACGGCACTGGCAAACCAGGGCGTATTGGTGACTAACAACGCCAAAGAATTTTCTCGAGTTTCAAAATTAAAAATTGAGAATTGGTATCTATAATAAATCCATAGACTATTTGACAATTATTATCATTTAAGGTCAGCCCCATTATTCATGATCGCGCAAAGCCGCAAAGAAGCAAAGAAGAGCTTTTTTAGGCTGAGCACCTGCGGCGCGAACTAAAATATCTGTACGCTATGTTCCTTCCCCCTTTAAGGGGGAAGGCCAGGATGGGGGTAAAATAAATAATTCCTCTCCCTGAAAAGGATAGACCCGGGGTTCGAGAGGAACGTGCGGCATATATTTTTTGTTACTGATCCCATTTATTCTTAGGATGCTTCTTTGATGGGCAAAAAACCCGTTTAAGAGGTAATAACAAGGTTTGATCGAGATGGATTGTATAGTAATCAAGGTATTACGCAGGTCCGACCTCAGTGTTTTGTGCGACCCCAGTGTTTTGTGAAAATATCTGTACGCTATGTTCCTTCCCCCTTTAAGGGGGAAGGCCAGGATGGGGGTAATAATGATCACCCATCTTGAAAAGCAAACGGGTGCAAAATTAATGATCGCATTCGATGATAATAAAACTCACCACCCCCCTGAGCGCCAAAGGCGCGAAAGCAATCAATCTTTAAATCTTTACCTTTGCGCCTTTGCGCGACCAGGCGCTTGAGCTGCTTTGCCCCCTTAGCGTCTTTCTTTCATGCACGTGATAAAAACATTGATACAGACACTGCAGTCGATGGAAAGTCTCTTAAGACCTGCTTATCTTGTGTGACCAGAGGCGCATTTAGATGGTGAGCAAGGGCAATAAATTCGCAATCGTAGGCTGAACAGCTGCTGTTTTCCACCAACGCAAGAATTTGTGCAGAAGGCACATCGTAAACCTGTTGAGCCAGCATGGATTCTGCTGTGTCCTGAAGCTGCAGTGCCTTTTCAAGATCAATAATGTTCTTTCTCAAATAAAGCGCCAGGACGTTTCGAAATTCACTTTTCCAAAGCAGAGGAGCGGCCCAGTCAGAGTCAATACTGTAAAGTGAGTCAACGGCGTTCGAATAGGCCGTTGGCAGCAGCAGATATGAGATGATGTTAGTATCTGCGACTATCATGCTCTGCCTTCATCTATAACCTGCTGAATATCTTCTGCCGTGATGATGTCAGGTGTAATCTGGGAACGCAGAGCCTGGATATGGTTAAGCCTGTCCGCTGGATTTACCCTGTGCGGAAACAACGCCTGTTTAAGGCATACAATCACTTCACTATTGATACTTCTATGATGCATTTGTGCAACATGCTTGAGCTCATGATAGAGATCATCAGGCAGATTTTTTATCGTCAATGCGGGCATAGGGAGTACCTCAAATTAATTTGTATGGTTGCATTATGGTTGCATTATGTCTCCCTGTCAAGCTCAGCTAACCCGGCAAAGAATATGTCGCGCAAAGCCGCAAAGACGTAAAGAAGAGCTTTTTTAGGCTGAGCACCTGCGGCGAAAACTAAAATATCTGTACGCTATGTTCCTTCCCCCTTTAAGGGGGAAGGCCAGGATGGGGGTAAAATAAATAATTCCTCTGCCTGACAAGGGTAGACCCGGGGTTCGAGAGGAACGTGCGGCATATATTTTTTGTTACTGATCCCATTTATTCTTAGGATGCTTCTTTGATGGGCAAAAAAGCCCGTTTAAGAGGTAATAACAAGGTTTAATCGAGATGGATTGTATAGTAATCAAGGTATTACGCAGGTCCGACCCCAGTGTTTTGTGAAAATATCTGTACGCTATGTTCCTTCCCCCTTTAAGGGGGAAGGCCAGGATGGGGGTAATAATGAGCACCCATCTTGAAAAGCAAACGGGTGCAAAATTAATGATCGCATTCGATGATAATCAAACTCACCTCCCTGAGCGCCACCGGCGCGAAACCAGCAAAGCTCTAAATCTTTCCCTTTGCGCCTTGGCGCCTTTGCGCGACCAGGCGCTTGAGCTGCTTTGCTAAATCTTGACAAAAGTATAACTCCGGTTATACTTTTGTTATGAAAACAGCTATTTCTATTCCAGATCCAATATTCCAGGCCGCTGAAGGGCTGGCCCATCGTATGGGCATATCTAGAAGTCAACTGTATGCTGAAGCTGTAGCTGAGTATATGGAATCTCATAAAAATCTGAATGTTACAGAAACATTGAACAAAATATACAAAAAAGAACCTTCATCACTAGAAGAAGGTTTGTATACTTTGCAGTCTCAATCCATTCCCAGGGAAGAATGGTAGTGAAAAGAGGAGAAATATGGTGGGCTGCTCTAGATGATCCCAGAGGGGCAGCGCCTGGCTATCGACGGCCTGTTGTTATAGTATCTTCTAATGAATTTAATCAAAGCAACATTAGAACAGTCATTGTTGCCGTAATTACCTCAAACATCAATTTAGCTGTTGCTCCTGGCAACTTCCTGCTTACTAAAAAAGAATCAGGGCTTGCCAAAGAATCTGCTGTCAATATTTCACAAATTTTGACATTAGATAAATCATTTTTATCAGAAAAAACAGGAAAATTACCTTCAAAAAAGCTAATGATTTTAAATGAAGGACTAAGGCTTGTACTCTCAATCTAAAACACCAGTATCAGCCGCTGCACTAATTCTGCATAAAGCACCAAATCAAACTTACCCCCTGAGCACCTGCGGCGCGAACTAAAATATCTTTACGCTATGTTCCTTCCCTCTTTAAGGGGGAAGGCCAGGATGGGGGTAATAATGAGCACCCATCTTGAAAAGTAAACGGGTGCAAAAATTAATGATCGCATTCGATGATAATTAAATTCACCCCCCTGAGCGCCACCGGCGCGAAACCAATAAATCTCTAAATCTTTACCTTTGAGCCTTGGCGTCTTTGCGCGACACCTGTGGTTTTAAAATTGACATCTAGCGACCATGTATTACAATAAGTAATACATGGTAATATTGGACATCAAAATGATTACTCTTAGACTTGATCCAAAACTAGAGCAAACCATCAATACTATTGCTCAGCAAATGGGTGTCAGCAAATCAGAGTTAATACGAAAAAGTATTACTGACTTTATTGATAAACTGGAGAAGCCATCACCATGGGAACTGGGTAATGATGTTTTCGGGAAATATGCCAGCGGAAAAGATAATTTATCAACAGACAGAAAAGCCCTGGTTAAAGAAAAAATCAGAGCCAAACGATGAAAAAGATCCTGATTGACTCTGGGCCTTTGATTGCTTTGTTTGATCGCAGTGACAAATATCACTCAGCCTCTATCGAATTTATTAAAACTAATCAGTGTGAGCTAATAACAACCCTGGCTTCTGTTACGGAAACCTTACATTTACTTGATTTTAACCGGCAAGCCCAAACAGATTTTCTGGGCTGGGTGAATGCCGGGGCCGTAAGTCTAGAACCTGTAACATCAGATGACTTACTAAGAATAAAAGAACTCATCATAAAATACGCTGATCTGCCTATGGATTTTGCAGATGCATGTCTTGTGTTTTTAGGTGAGAAATTAAATATTGACAGGATTGCAACGATTGACAGGGATTTTGATGTATACAGGCTAAAAGGGAAAAGGCCATTTACAACACTTATCAAATAACAGGCAAAAAATGATCGCGCAAAGCCGCCAGGAAGAGCTTTTTTAGGCTGAGCACCTGCGGCGCGAACTAAAATATCTGTACGCTATGTTCCTTCCCCCTTTAAGGGGGAAGGCCAGGATGGGGGTAATAATGATCACCCATCTTGAAAAGCAAACGGGTGCAAAAATTAATGATCACATTCGATGATAATCAAACTCACCACCCTGAGCACCTGCGGCGCGAACTAAAATATCTGTACGCTATGTTCCTTCCCCCTTTAAGGGGGAAGGCCAGGATGGGGGTAAAAATGATCACCCATCTTGAAAAGCAAACGGGTGCAAAAATTAATGATCACATTCGATGATAATCAAACTCACCACCCTGAGCACCTGAGGCGCGAACTAAAATATCTGTACGCTATGTTCCTTCCCCTCTTTAAGGGGGAAGGCCAGGATGGGGGTAAAATAAATAATTCCTCTCCCTGAAAAGGATAGACCCGGGGTTCGAGATGAACGTGCGGCATATATTTTTTGTTACTGATCCCTTTTATTCTTAGGATACTTCTTTTAAGAGCAAAAAAGCCCGTTTAAGAGGTAATAACAAGGTTTAATCAAGATGGATTGTATAGTAATCAAGGTATTACGCAGGTCCGACCCCAGTGTTCAGTGTTTTCGACCCCAGTGTTTTTTCCCGTGCGAAACCACCAAAGCTCTATATCTTCCCTTAGCGCCTTAGCGTCTTTGCGCGACCAGGCTCTTGAACTTCTTTGCCCCTTAGCGACTTGTCAAGCGCGTCTTCCCCCCGAATAATTGACATTAAATACAAACACTGAGATAATTTTGATGTGCCAAATTGACACTCAATAAAGGAAATAATCATGGTCACTACACTGCCTCGCATTACAGCCAGAGTCGATGCTGATACACAGGAGTTATTGTCGCAGGCAGCTGCTATTGCCGGAATGTCCAGTATTAACTCCTTTGTATTAAGTGCTGCTATTGAAAAAGCAAAGAAGATTATGGCCAGTGAACGTTCCATGAATCTTAGCCAACGCGACGCTAGAATGCTGGTTGATGCTTTAGACGAACCAGGCCAATCTCATTCACGATTACAACAGGCTGCCAGGCGATATGAAAGTAAATCCAGCAAAGCATGACCTCGGTACCACTGGATAAAAAAAAGCACAATCGTAATCATTTTGATTGCGGCAATGAATTACTTAACAACTATTTACGCGTGATGGCCAATCAGCAATCAGGCAAAGATAATTGCAGAACCTTTGTCCTGGAGGATGCTGGCAATCCAGAGCAAATTATTGGTTACTACACCCTGACAATGACACATGTTGACCTGAAAGCACTCCCCGCAAAGCTGCAGAAAAAGCATCAAAATGCTAATACAGGCGGTCTGATCGCTCGTTTGGCGGTTGATAGGCGTTATGCTAAACAAGGTTTTGGCGAATGGTTATTGATTGACGCGTTAAAAAAATTGCTCTTCGCCAGTGAAAGCGTCGCTTTTCCATTCATTTTTGTGGCTGCTAAAGAGGGTGCCATTCAATTTTACAAAAAGTTTGGCTTTAAGGCTTTTCTGGATAAACCAGATAAACTCTTCATCACCTTGGCCGATGTGCGTATGAGCCTCAACACGGACTAAAAAAAACAGGTCTCGCGCAAAGCCGTAAAGAAGAGCTTTTTTCGGTTGTATAATACCTGTACGCTATGTTCCTTCCCCCTTTAAGGGGGAAGGCCAGGATGGGGGTAATGTGTATCATCAAGCACTTAACCCCCACCCTAACCCTCCCCCTGATAGGGGGAGGGGATCTTGCATGGTCTTATTGAGAAGTTACGGTTTTAACACCTGGCATTTACCATGATCTTTAGCTTTATCAACAAATTTGTTGTCAAAGGTGAAAAATTGTTTGTATTCCTGGCATTGAGCCAGATGAAGCGCATCGGCAAAATCCAGTCCCTGTGCATGCCATTCTATAGCTTGAGCAACCAAAGCCGGGTTGGAAAGATGGATATTGGGTAAGCCAAAAAGTTTCGTAAAGGCGCTGGAAATAGCTGCAGGTTCTAAATCATAAGCATAGCGCAGCACCCATTCAGATTCGAGTATCACAGTATCGGGTATAAAAATATCATGACCTGTAAATAATGCCAGGCTCTTTTGAAATTGAAGTTCATCGTCTCGAGTGAGAAACCGCACTACAATGTTAGTATCAATCGCTATCAATGAAGGCTTCCTTCACACCACGTTTGATAGCTTGCTGCATATCATCAAGGCTTTTTGCTTTCCCGCTATAATCAAGGCAAGACGCAACATCCTCGATGCTGGTTTCCTGAAAAGGTGTTTTAGGCTTGAGCAACACACCATCGCCCGTGTTGATCACGACGAGTTCCTGTCCCGGCTCCCAGTGATGTGCTGTTCGAAACGGTTTGGGAATAATAACCTGACCTTTACTTGAGAGCTTGGTTGTATTCATAGTGAGAATACCTTAAGTAAGAAATAAGTAAGAAATAAGTAAGAAATTTTAAAGTATTATGCAATTAAGTCAAGCATGGCTCGCGCCAAGGCGCAAAAAAGAGCTTTGTTGAGTTGAGCGCCTGCGACGCGAACTATTATAATATCTGTACGCTATGTTCCTTCCCCCTTTAAGGGGGAAGGCCAGGATGGGGGTAATAATGATCATCCATCTTGAAAAGCAAACGGGTGCAAAAATTAATGATCGCATTCGATGATAATTAAACTCACCCCCTGAGCACCTGCGGCGCGAACTATAATATCTGTACGCTATGTTCCTTCCCACTTTAAGGGGGAAGGCCAGGATGGGGGTAATAATGAACATCCATCTTGAAAAGCAAACGGGTGCAAAAATTAATGATGACATTCGATGATAATCAAACTCACCCCCTGAGCACCTGCGGCGCGAACTATAATATCTGTACGCTATGTTCCTTCCCCCTTTAAGGGGGAAGGCCAGGATGGGGGTAATAATGATCACCCATCTTGAAAAGCAAACGGGTACAAAAATTAATGATCACATTCGATGATAATCAAACTCACCCCCCCTGAGCGCCAAAGGTGCGAAACCAATAAATCTCTAAATCTTTACCTTTGCGCCTTAGCGTCTTTGCGCGACCATTTGACAAATAATCAGTTTGAATTTATAGTCTAGTCTGACTAGTTATAATAAAGATGGGTACTATGAAAAATACATGGCAGCTTCAAGATGCAAAAAGTAAATTCAGTCAGTTGGTTGAAAATGCCATGAATGATCAACCTCAGTTTGTGACTAAACATGGACATAATGCGGTAGTCATTCTTTCATATGAAGATTACAAAAAAATGACAAAACCTGAAACAGATCTAGTGACCTTTTTCAGAAACTCTCCACTGGTAGACGCTGAGTTAGATATTTCAAGAAACAAAGATTTGCCCAGAGAAATTGAATTATGAACTATCTTTTAGATACTTGTGTGATTTCTGAACTTATCAAGCGTAAACCCGATGAAAATGTACTGTCATGGCTAAAAAATCAAAATGAAGAGAGCTTATATCTTAGTGTGCTAACATTTGGTGAAATTGAAAAAGGAATTGAAAAAGCAGCAGATATTACGAGAAAAAAAAATTTACAGCGATGGGTTGAAGATGACTTAATGAGGCGTTTTGAAGGCAGGATCATCCCCATCGATCTTAATGTTTCAGTTAAATGGGGGGCTGTTCAGGGAGCCGCTGAATTACTGGGGCAGCCAATGCCCAGTATTGACGGATTGATTGCTGTTTCCGCGCTGGTACACCATTGTATTGTGGTCACAAGAAATAGTTCAGATATGCAGCAAAGTTCAGTTGAATTACTAAACCCGTGGTTACTACAGGCATAAAATAAAACAGGTCTCGCGCCAAGCCGCCAAGGCGCAAAGAAAAGTTTTTTTGGGTTGAGCACCTGCGGCGCGAACTATAATATCTGTACGCTATGTTCCTTCCCCCTTTAAGGGGGAAGGCCAGGATGGGGGTAATAATGATCACCCATCTTGAAAAGCAAATGGGTACAAAAATTAATGATCACATTCGATGATAATCAAACTCACCCCCCGGAGCGCCAGCGGCGCGAACTAAAATATCTGTACGCTATGTTCCTTCCCCCTTTAAGGGGGAAGGCCAGGATGGGGGTAATAATGAACACCCATCTTGAAAAGCAAACGGGTACAAAAATTAATGATCACATTCGGATAATAAAACTCACCCCCCTGAGCACCTGCGGCGCGAACTAAAATATCTGTACGCTATGTTCCTTCCCCTCTTTAAGGGGGAAGGCCAGGATGGGGGTAATAATGAGCACCCATCTTGAAAAGCAAACGGGTACAAAAATTAATGATCACATTCGAGATAATAAAACTCACCCCCTGAGCGCCACCGGTGCGAAAGCAATCAATCTTTAACTCTTTCCTTTGCGCCTTAGCGCGACCAATCTCTTGATCTTCTTCACACCTTTAGACTCTTCCCCCAGCTATCAATTGACTCCCCACATTGATACCGATAGAATACCCCCGAAAAACATAAATAATAAAGGGCTATAAAAAGATAGTTAGCCCGTCCCTACATCGGTTTACCACCGCTTTAACGAGCTTACAAAAACTATTAATTCTTTAACTTTGCGCTTTAGCGTCTTTGCGCGACAAAATCTTTGCACCTTTAGCGTCTTATGTCCGATAATTATACCTTCGCACTCATAATAACTTTTTTTCTGGGGCTCAATTTTCAGTATTCTTTTCGCGGCGCAGCCGTCAAAGTCGGTCTGGTGGACTCCCCCTGTGAAAGAAAAAATCATTGTGGCCAGGTCCCTCTCAGCGGCGGACTGGCCATGTTTCTGGCCTTCGCTTTCACTGCACTGCTGTTAAATGACTCCATCCATAACCTCAGGCCGTTATTCGCCGGTATGATGATCTTGATGGTGGTAGGGGTGCTGGACGATCTGCATGAACTCAAACCCTCAACCAGGCTCATTATGCAGTTGCTGGCCGCCTTTGTAGCCTATCAATGGGGCGGTGTACAGTTAATCGATCTGGGCGACTTGCTGGCTGCCGATAAAGTCCTGGAATTACGCGATTTCAGCCTGCCCATCACCCTGTTTGCCATAGTCGGCATCACTAATGCCATCAATCTATTGGACGGTTTGGATGGCCTGGCCGGCAGTATCTCATTACTCACCACCACCCTGTTATCTTTTATTGCCTTGAGTGCAGGCAATATAGCCTATTTTCATATTCTGGGTCTGATGTCTGTCAGCATACTGACTTTTTTATTGTTTAACTGGCGCTTTTATTTTAACAAAAAAGCCCTGGTGTTTATGGGCGATGCCGGCAGTTTGTTTCTGGGGTTTATTATTGCCTGGTTTTTGATCAGGCTATCGCAGGGAGAAGAACGTGTTATAGCACCGGTCACTGCTCTGTGGATTTTTGCCTTTCCGGTGATAGAAACCGTCACCCTGATCATACGCAGACTATTAAAAGGCCGCTCACCTTTAACGGCAGATCGTGAACATATTCACCATCTGCTGCAGGACTATGGTTTAAGTCAACGAAGGACCGTACTGGCCATACTTTTTATCTCAACGGCATTTGTCTGTATAGGATTGTTGGGTGAGTATTACCAGGTGCCGGAACATATTATGTTTTATGCCTTTATGTTATTATTCGTGGCTTATTTTCTGCTGGTTCGTTGGGCCTGGAAATTGCTCAATAAAACGCAAAAAGCAGTTGTCACGCAAAGCCGCTAAGGCGCAAAGAAGAGCTCCTTATGATATCGTTCTCAAGTGCTTTCATAGCTCCTTCCCCATTTAAGGGGGAAGGTTGGGATGGGGGTAAAATAAATAACTCCTCTCCCTAAAAGGATAGATCCAGGGTTTGAGATGAATGTGCGATATATTTTATTTGTTACTGATCCCATTTATTCTTAGGATGCTTCTTTTATGGGCAAAAAAGCCCGTTTAAGAGGTAATAACAAGGTTTAATCGAGATGGATTGTATAGTAATCAAGGTATTACGCAGGTCCGAACCCAGTGTTTTATAGACCCCAGTGTTTATATCCTCACTTCTGTTGGTATAGAAGCCAAGACACTTCTATCATTGATGTTTTTACATAGAAAAATAGGAGAATGTGAAGCTATTAAAAGTGAAATAGAACAATTAAAAAGTGAACTGGTATCATACGAAGCGGATAAGTCCACATGAAAATTATGATAACCTAACACAGGAATATGATAACACGTGGATAACAGCAAAAGCTTTCGCCAACAACTGGTCAAAAGCTTCATGGGAATTGGCGCAATGTTCGCACTCTCTATCCCTGTCAGTTTTCTAACTAACATTGTTTTGGCACGTACACTTGGACCTGATTCGTTCGGCCAATATTCTTTTTGTTATGGCATTGCTGGCAATGCTCGTCCTGCCTGTAGCTGGTGGTCTGCCACAATTACTGACTCGAGAGGTGGCAATATTTACTCATGCTAGTGAATGGTCGCTCTATCGTGGCGTAGTACGCGCAGCACACATTTGGGTGTTGCTGGTGGCATTGTTCGTAATAGCTGCTTATATTATCACTGGCCCGATAGTAGGTCTGCTCCCCAATGATGGTAAGTGGGCCTTGCTTGGAATTGTAATTTTGTTAGTACCATTGCAGGGACTGAATGCTATTCGGAAAGGAGCGCTTAAGGGCTTGGGCTTTCCAGCCTTTGCTGAAATGCCGACAATAATTATTCAACCTGTCTTGTTATTGGTAGCACTGGCTACCTTGGCTACCCGTGATGTGTTAACGGCACATAGCGCTTTATGGGCACAGGTTTGTATCGCTGCAGTTACATTCATTTTAGCCAGTATTCTTTTTTTCGCCATATTCCAAAAAGGGGCAAAATGTTATAACAAACCAGCTTATAAATCTAAGGCTTGGCTGCTGGCATTGTTGCCGTTGGCACTTATCAGTCTGGTAGGCACTTTTAATGCTCAGATAGGCATTTTGCTATTGGGATTACTTGGTAAAGATGAAGCCATAGCGGCCCTGCGGGTAGGTGAAAGTGGAGCGAAGTTTGTGTCACTTTCACTGGGATTAGCAAATATGGTGATATCGCCTTACATTGTTAAAATCTACCGTGATGGTAATTCTGAGAAGTTGCAAGAGTTATCGCGTCATTCTGCACGCGGTATTTTCTTAATTGCTCTTACCATTGGTTTGATACGTATTATTTTTGGAAAGCCTTTATTACAATTGGCCTTTGGCTCAGTCTATGTCGATACAGCATATATACCCATGGTTATTCTAGTGTTTGGCCATTTGTTTAATGTCGCTTTAGGCTCAGTGGGGATTTTGTTAATTATGAGCGGGCATGAAAGAATAACCCTGTGGGGACAATTCGCAGGACTAAGTGCAACTATAATATTGATGGCAATACTGGTGCCGCTTTATGAAGCTGTTGGTGCCGCTATATCAATCACGAGCGCCGTTATCTGGAATAGTGTGTTGGGATATGCAGTATTTAAATATTTGAGGATAAGGCCGGGTATTTTATGATAATTGATGATAATCACAAATTTGCATTTGTACATATACCCAAGTGTGCAGGTACATCAGTTCGCAAGTCGCTTGAAAAGTTTGATACCACAAAAAATAAATTCAATACTTACATGGGGGTACACCCTGATCTAGGTCGTATAGATTTGGGACACATTCCATTATCAATACTTCGCAAACATTATGCTACCGATTATGAAAAAATATGCCACTACCATACAGTAACAGTGTTACGTGATCCATATCAACGATTTTCATCTTCA
>CAWIHS010000003.1:0-5000 GCA_963836005.1 uncultured Gammaproteobacteria bacterium
CTTTAAAATTAAAATTACGAATTGTAATTCAACCTGAACTTGGGATAAGTTAGCTCATAATCATCACGTTGCGTTAAGTGATATCCGAAAATTCAGGATAATTTAAGCTAATAAATCATAAAATCAGCGGTACATCGTATAATTTAAAGGCATGCTATTATTGGTCAAAATTGTCATTTGTCTAATTGTGCCTGACTGATAATAAAACCGATTTGAAAAAAATTGTATGAATTAGTGGTAGATTCTCAACATATAAGGAATGTTCCAGCAGAATCTCAGCTATAGTCATCTGGCTTCTTTCAATTCGTCGTAAAATATAGTTTGATGGGACCGAAGGTAATTTTAATTTCTTCAGTCGTATCAAGAGCGATCTCCGAGGGCATTTGCTACAGAGAAGTAGACCTTATTGGAAGTATCTTCGATAATATCATATTGCTTTTCCCTTATTTATCCTGGACAGATATGCCACCATAACCAGCATTGTGCTGTCAATTAAGTATTGCTGCTTCACTTTTTTGAACAAAATGCTAAATTAAAAGACATTTTTGATTAATCCATGATGAACTGATTCATTAAAATCATCATCTACCCATGCTTGATCTTTATCCACGCCCGCCCATACGTTTAAGCGTCTTTCTTCTTAAAGGAGTTATTTTTGCAAAATCCTGGCCGGAGCGAACAATAATAATTTCCTCACCATTGGCGATTCTGGGTCATTAATTTTTTAAAATTAAGTTTGGCCTCATAACCGTCCTACACCCTGATCATTTATCATCCTTGTTGTTTTTAGAGGAAATAATGAGTAACTATTCAGCGTAATTTTGAAAACGTCTTTGATATCAGGTGCTTGCGTAAGAAGTGTATGTGGCATGGATGCCACATTCAAGCCTACGACATACATGGAAGTATAAGTGCCGTGGGAGGCAGGAAGCCGGGAACGACCATGGACGTATTTACGGCGTCTTCTGGAGCAAATTCCTGGTGTCAAGAACTTACGTATAAATCTAAAATACGCTGAATAGTTACGACATAATTAACAATGAAAACAACAAGGATGATAAATGATCAGATATGACAGTTATGAGGCCAAACTTAATTTTAAAAAATTAATGACCCAGATCGCCAATGGTGAGGAAATTATTATTGTTCGCTCCGGCCAGGATTTTGCAAAAATAACTCCTTTAAGAAAAAAGACGCTTAAACGTATGGCGGGCGTGGATAAAGATCAAGCATGGGTAGATGATGATTTTAATGAATCAGTTCATCATGGATTAATAGAAATGTCTTTTAATCCAGGAAAGGGCTCAAAAAAGTGAAGCAGCAATACTTAATTGACACACAATGCTGGTTATGGTGGCATATCTGTCCAGAAAAATTGAGTCAAAAGCAATATGATATTATCGAAGATACTTCCAATAAGGTCTACTTCTCTGTAGCAAGTGCCTGGGAGATCACTCTTAAATATCGACTGAAGAAATTAAAATTACCTTCAGTCCCATCAAACTATATTTTACGACGAATTGAAAGAAGCCAGATGACTATAGCTGAGATTCTGCTGGAACATTCCTTATATGTTGAGAATCTACCACTAATTCATACAGATCTTTTCGATCGGTTTATTATCAGTCAGGCACAATTGGGAGAAATGACAATTTTGACCAATGATCATGCCTTTAAATTATACGATGTACCGCTGATTTTATGATTTATTAGCTTAAATTATCCTGAATTTCGGATATCACTTAACGCAACGTGATGATTATGAGCTAACTTATCCCAAGTTCAGGTTGAATTACAATTCGTAATTTTAATTTTAAAGAAAAAAGCCCCGTCATTGATTAAATGAAGGGGCTTTTTAAAAAATAAACCTGGCAGTGACCTACTTTCGCATGGGGAAACCCCACACTATCATTGGCGATGACACGTTTCACTTCCGAGTTCGGGATGGGATCGGGTGGTTCCATGTCTCTATGGCTGCCAGAAAAGCGTTATCAGAACACTGAGCGTGAGTCAGCGCGCTGCAATAGGGGAAGTCAAACAACGTGTTTGCGTTACAAGCGTCGTTATAGCCTGTTTCGTTCTTACTCGCTTAGCCCGCCTGGGCTGAGAAAGTACTTTGCGATATATAGTCAAGACGCACGGGCGATTAGTATTGGTTAGCTTCATCCATTACTGGACTTCTACACCCAACCTATCAACGTCGTCGTCTGCAACGACCCTTCAGGACACTTAACGTGTCAGGGAGAATTCATCTTGAGGCCTGCTTCACGCTTAGATGCTTTCAGCGTTTATCAGTTCCGAACGTAGCTACCCGGCAATGCCACTGGCGTGACAACCGGAACACCAGAGGTTCGTCCACTCCGGTCCTCTCGTACTAGGAGCAGCTCCTCTCAATTCTCCAACGCCCACGGCAGATAGGGACCGAACTGTCTCACGACGTTCTAAACCCAGCTCGCGTACCACTTTAAATGGCGAACAGCCATACCCTTGGGACCGGCTACAGCCCCAGGATGTGATGAGCCGACATCGAGGTGCCAAACACCGCCGTCGATATGAACTCTTGGGCGGTATCAGCCTGTTATCCCCGGCGTACCTTTTATCCGTTGAGCGATGGCCCTTCCATACAGAACCACCGGATCACTAAGACCTAGTTTCCTACCTGCTCGACATGTCTGTCTCGCAGTCAAGCACCCTTTTGCCTTTGCACTCGTTGCGCGATTTCCGACCGCGCTGAGGGTACCTTCGTGCTCCTCCGTTACTCTTTGGGAGGAGACCGCCCCAGTCAAACTACCCACCATACACTGTCCCCAGTCCCGCTAAGGGACCCAGGTTAGAACCTCAAACATACCAGGCTGGTATTTCAAGGGCGGCTCCACCACGACTGGCGTCGCAGCTTCAAAGCCTCCCAGCTATCCTACACAGGTAGGTTCAAAGTTCAGTGCAAAGCTGTAGTAAAGGTGCACGGGGTCTTTCCGTCTAGCCGCGGGTATACTGCATCTTCACAGCAAGTTCAATTTCACTGAGTCTCGGGTTGAGACAGTGTGGCCATCGTTACGCCATTCGTGCAGGTCGGAACTTACCCGACAAGGAATTTCGCTACCTTAGGACCGTTATAGTTACGGCCGCCGTTTACCGGGGCTTCGATCAAATGCTTCTCCGAAGATAACATCATCAATTAACCTTCCGGCACCGGGCAGGCGTCACACCCTATACTTCCACTTTCGTGTTCGCAGAGTGCTATGTTTTTAATAAACAGTCGCAGCCACCTGGTCACTGCAACCCCCGTCAGCTTCGGTTGTAAAAACCTACACCAACAGGGGCACACCTTCTTCCGAAGTTACGGTGCTAATTTGCCTAGTTCCTTAACCCGAGTTCTCTCAAGCGCCTTAGAATTCTCATCCCACCCACCTGTGTCGGTTTGGGGTACGGTTACTTATAACCACAGCTTAGAGGATTTTCCTGGAAGCAGAGGATCGACTACTTCAGCGCCGTAGCGCCTCGTCATCACGTCTCAGAATTGACCGCCCGGATTTACCTAAGCCGCCTTCCTACACGCTTAAACCTGGACAACCATCGCCAGGCCAGCCTACCTTTCTCCGTCTCCCCATCACAGTTATAAATAGTACCGGAATATTAACCGGTTTCCCATCGACTACGCATCTCTGCCTCGCCTTAGGGGCCGACTCACCCTGCTCCGATTAACGTAGAGCAGGAAACCTTGGGTTTTCGGCGTGCGGGTCTTTCACCCGCATTATCGTTACTTATGTCAGCATTCGCACTTCTGATACCTCCAGCATCCCTTACAGGACACCTTCATCAGCCTACAGAACGCTCCTCTACCACACGCTTCATCCAAAGATGAACGTGTCCGCAGCTTCGGTATATTGCTTAGCCCCGGTATATCTTCCGCGCAGGCCGACTCGACTAGTGAGCTATTACGCTTTCTTTAAAGGATGGCTGCTTCTAAGCCAACCTCCTAGCTGTCTGGGCCTTCCCACATCGTTTCCCACTGAGCAATAATTTTGGGACCTTAGCTGGCGGTCTGGGTTGTTTCCCTCTCCACGACGGACGTTAGCACCCGCCGTGTGTCTCCCGTAATACGACTTCCAGGTATTCGGAGTTTGCATCGGGTTGGTAAGTCGGTATGACCCCCTAGCCGAAACAGTGCTCTACCCCCTGGAGTTAATACGAGGCGCTACCTAAATAGCTTTCGAGGAGAACCAGCTATCTCCGGGCTTGATTAGCCTTTCACTCCTAACCACAAGTCATCCCCTCATTTTTCAACATAAGTGGGTTCGGTCCTCCAGTGCCTGTTACGGCACCTTCAACCTGCTCATGGCTAGATCGCCCGGTTTCGGGTCTAATCCCAGCAACTGTCGCCCTGTTAAGACTCGGTTTCCCTACGGCTCCCCTACACGGTTAACCTTGCTACTGAAATTAAGTCGCTGACCCATTATACAAAAGGTACGCAGTCCCACCTCAAGGATGGTTCCACTGCTTGTACACATACGGTTTCAGGATCTATTTCACTCCCCTCTCCGGGGTTCTTTTCGCCTTTCCCTCACGGTACTGGTTCACTATCGGTCGGTAAGGAGTATTTAGCCTTGGAGGATGGTCCCCCCATATTCAGACAGGATATCACGTGTCCCGCCCTACTCTGATTCATCTCTATAGCATTTTCGTGTACAAGACTGTCACTTTCTTCGGCTGTCCTTCCCAGAACATTCCACTAATACTATAAACACTTTTGGGCTGACCCGCGTTCGCTCGCCGCTACTAACGGGATCTCAATTGATTTCTTTTCCTAAGGGTACTTAGATGTTTCAGTTCCCCTCGTTTGCCTCTTTATCCTATGTGTTCAGATAAAGATAACTGCCTTACGACAGCTGGGTTGCCCCATTCGGAAATCCCTGACTATCACGGTTGTTTGTCTCCTCGTCAGGGCTTATCGCAGACTACCACGTCCTTCTTCGCCTCTTACCGCCTAGGCATCCACCGTA